>NZ_CM178739.1:0-2605000 GCF_058681455.1 Caulobacter sp. AVps16 | reverse complement strand
CGGTCAGACGGAAAGACCCTATGAACCTTTACTGCAGCTTCGCCTTGGCGTTAGCAACAACATGTGTAGGATAGGTGGGAGGCTATGAAACTTGGGCGCCAGTTCGAGTGGAGCCATCCTTGAAATACCACCCTTATTGTTGTTGACGTCTAACCGCGGCCCGTTATCCGGGTCCGGGACATGGCGTGGCGGGCAGTTTGACTGGGGCGGTCGCCTCCCAAAGTGTAACGGAGGCGCGCGATGGTGGGCTCAGACCGGTCGGAAATCGGTCGTCGAGTGCAATGGCATAAGCCCGCCTGACTGCGAGACTGACAAGTCGAGCAGAGACGAAAGTCGGCCATAGTGATCCGGTGGTCCTGCGTGGAAGGGCCATCGCTCAACGAATAAAAGGTACTCTAGGGATAACAGGCTGATTTTGCCCAAGAGTCCATATCGACGGCAAAGTTTGGCACCTCGATGTCGGCTCATCACATCCTGGGGCTGGAGCAGGTCCCAAGGGTTCGGCTGTTCGCCGATTAAAGTGGTACGTGAGCTGGGTTCAGAACGTCGTGAGACAGTTTGGTCCCTATCTGCCGTGGGTGTACGAGACTTGAGAGGATCTGTCCCTAGTACGAGAGGACCGGGATGGACACACCTCTGGTGGACCTGTCATGGCGCCAGCTGTGCAGCAGGGTAGCTAAGTGTGGACTAGATAACCGCTGAAAGCATCTAAGCGGGAAACTAACCTCAAAACAAGGTCTCGCTGAGAGCCGTGGAAGACCACCACGTTGATAGGCCAGGTGTGGAAGCGCTGTGAGGCGTGTAGCTTACTGGTACTAATAGCTCGATAGGCTTGATCGTTCTTCAGCCAAACCTATGCAAACGCTCTTTGTAGCTAAACATTCGATGTCTTCTTCAACTTGATATAACCAGTGTCCCTCACCGGACACTGCACGCATCCTTTTTGCTGACCTGGTGGCTATGCCGGGGGTTCCCCACCCGATCCCATTCCGAACTCGGTCGTTAAGTCCCCCTGGGCCAATGGTACTTCGTCTCAAGGCGCGGG
Organism: Caulobacter sp. AVps16; assembly: GCF_058681455.1. Classification (NCBI taxonomy): domain Bacteria; kingdom Pseudomonadati; phylum Pseudomonadota; class Alphaproteobacteria; order Caulobacterales; family Caulobacteraceae; genus Caulobacter; species Caulobacter sp. AVps16. Next base: position 2,603,955 of record NZ_CM178739.1, on the reverse strand, counting down.
AGAGTAGGTCGCCGCCAGGTCCGCTAAAAGGATGCACTTCAAGTCAATCAAAGTCCAAATCCCTACCTTGCGATAAAATCACTACCCTCTTCGCCGCGGGGTGGAGCAGCCCGGTAGCTCGTCAGGCTCATAACCTGAAGGTCACAGGTTCAAATCCTGTCCCCGCACCCAAGATCGCTCATTTGGGCTTGTCTCTGGCTCGAGTTGGGTCATCATCGACCCAAGCTGAAGCTGTGTTTCCGGTCGCAGATCGCGCCGGAAGCGAAAATTTCTGCATTTACCGCATCGTTCTTCGAGAATCTCCGTTCAAATCCCATGGCGCGATCCTTTGATTTGCGTCATGAGATGCTATGGAAGGCGCGGGTCGGCAACTGGCCCACGAAAGAGGTTTTTGAGGATAAGATGGCGAACGGTGTCGTTAAGTGGTTCAACCCGGCCAAGGGCTTTGGCTTCATTCAGCCCGAGGACGGCGGCCAGGACGTGTTCGTCCACATCGCTGCGGTTGAACGCTCGGGTCTGGCTGGCCTGAACGAAGGCGACCAGGTCGCCTATGAACTCGAAGAAGATCGCCGCTCGGGCAAGACCTCGGCCGGCAACCTGCGCGTCACCGGTCAGGGCGCGGCCCCGGCGGCTCCGCGTCGCCCGGCCGCTCGCGGCTTCGACTCGCCGCGCGGTGGCTATGACGCCCCCCGCGGTGGCGGCTACGGTGGTGGCGGCGGCGGCGGCGGTGGCGGCGAAGCCGGCACGGGCGTCGTGAAGTGGTTCAACACCACCAAGGGCTTCGGCTTCATCCAGCCCGACAACGGCGGTGGCGATGTGTTCGTGCACATTTCGGCTGTCGAGCGTGCTGGTCTGCGCGGCCTGAACGAAGGCCAGCAGGTCGGTTACGAACTGGAGCAGGACCGCCGCTCGGGCAAGACCTCGGCCGGTAATCTCCGGATCCTCTAAGGACATCGAGCCCGGCAGGCTGCGCACGGCGCGTCCTGCCTACAGCTCTCTCCGAACAAGGGCCCCGGCGTTGGCCACTGACATCCGCAAGGGTGCTGGTGGCTGACGTCGGGGCCTTTTTTCGTCTGAACGCCTGCCGGGTTTCCGCCCTGACGGGGTCATCAGGCGCATTCTGCACCCGGGCTGGGTCGAGATGCCAGGACCGCATCGCCCCATCACCCGTGTCAGGCGGTTCAGACTGCGCCCTAACCGTTCGCGGCGCGCTCGGCCGCGGCCTGATTGACCGCCAGGGCCGTGATATTGACGATGCCCCGGGCCGTCACGCTCGGCGTCAGCACGTGCAGCGGACGGCTCATGCCGAGCAGGACCGGACCGACCAGCAGGCCTTCGGTCGCCGCGCTGAGCAGGGTCAGGGCAATATTGGCGGCGTCCAGGGTCGGCATGACCAGGAGGTTGGCAGAGCCCTTGAGCGCACTGTCATGCACCAGGCGATCCCGCAGGGCCTGGGAGAGGGCGGCATCGGCATGCATTTCGCCATCGACCTCGAGCTCGGGTGCCCGCTCCCGGACAATGGCCAGGGCATCGCGCATCTTGCGGGCGGTCGGTGAGTTGCTGGCCCCGAAGCTGGAATGGGACAGCAGGGCGGCCTTGGGGGTCAGGCCGAAACGCCGCACCGATTCCGCCGCCAGCAGGGTCATTTCGGCCACCTGCTCGGCGGTCGGATCAACATTGACGTGGGTGTCGCAGAAGAACAGCGTGCCCCTGTCGAGGATCAGGGCCGAGAGGGCATAGATCCGGTCGACATTTTCCTGCTTGGGAATGATCGGCAGCACATAGGTCATGTGCTGCCACCAGTCGCCGGACCCGCCGACCAGGGCAGCGTCGACATGGCCGGCCTGCAGCAGCATCGAGGCCGACACGGTCCGCCGACTGGTCACGCGCCGCTCGGCGGCCAGGGGCGGAATACCGCGACGGCTGACCAGACCCTGATAGCGGTCGACCAGGGGCGCAAACAGCGCCGTGTCGGCGGCAGGGTCGAGGATCTCGACGCGATTGTCGAAATCGAGGCGCAGACCCATGTCGCTAGCCTTGGCGATGATCGCCTCGCGACGACCGATCAGCACCGGCCGGGCCAGACCCTCGTCCAGAACGGTCTGGACAGCGCGCAGCACGCGCTCATCTTCGGCCTCGGCATAGGCCACCCGAATGGTCGAGGCCTTGGTCGCCTTGCGGGCCCGCTCGAACACCGGCCGCATCAACTGGCCGGAGCGATAGACGAACAGTTCCAGTTCCTGGCGGTAGGCGTCGAAGTCGGCGATCGGACGGGTCGCGACACCGGAGTCCATGGCAGCCCGGGCGACGGCCGGAGCGATCTGCAGGATCAGGCGCGGATCAAAAGGCTTGGGGATGATGTACTGCGGCCCGAACATCGGCGCGACACCACCATAGGCACTGGCCACGACCTCTGAGGCCTCGGCCCGGGCCAGCTCGGCAATGGCCTCGACGGCCGCCACCTTCATGGCCTCATTGATTTCCGAGGCCCCGACATCCAGGGCACCCCGGAAGATGAAGGGGAAGCACAGGACATTATTGACCTGGTTGGGGTAGTCGCTGCGACCGGTGGCCATGATCGCGTCAGGTCGGGCGGCGACGACCAGTTCCGGCAGGATCTCCGGCTCGGGATTGGCCATGGCCAGGATGAGGGGATTGGGGGCCAGCAGCGGCAGCCATTCGGCCTTGAAGACGCGCGGGGCGGAGAGGCCCAGGAAGATGTCGGCGCCGGCCAGCACTTCCGACAGGGTGCGGGCGTCGGTATGGCGAGCATAGCGGGCCATGTTGTCGAGCATGTCGGGGTCGCGGCCCGCATGCACCACGCCCTTGATGTCCGTCAGGGTCACGTTCTCGACGGGCAGTCCCATCGAGACCAGAAGATCGACACAGGCCAGTGCCGCAGCCCCGGCGCCTGACGTCACCAGCTTGACGTCCTTCAGGGCCTTGCCCTGGACGAGCAGGGCATTGCGAACGGCCGCGGCGCAGACGATGGCGGTACCGTGCTGGTCGTCATGAAAGACCGGGATCTTCATCCGCTGGCGCAGCTTGCGCTCGATGATGAAGCATTCCGGGGCCTTGATGTCCTCCAGATTGATGCCGCCGAAGGTGGGCTCCAGAGCCGCGACCACTTCGATGAACTTGTCGGGATCTTCCGCGTCGACCTCGATGTCGAAGACGTCGATGCCGGCGAACTTCTTGAACAGGACGGCCTTGCCTTCCATGACCGGCTTGGAGGCGAGGGGACCGATATTGCCCAGGCCGAGGACGGCCGTGCCGTTGGAGATGACCGCCACCAGATTGCCGCGGGCCGTATAGTCACGGGCCTTGTCGGGATCAGCCGCGATCGCTTCGCAGGGTGCGGCGACGCCGGGGGAATAGGCCAGGCCGAGGTCGCGCTGGGTGGCCATGCGCTTGGTGGCTTCGATCGCCAGTTTTCCGGGCCGCGGCAGACGGTGATAGTCCAGAGCGGCTTTGCGGAAATCCTCGTCCATCGTGTTCCTCTTGGCGTCTGCGCGGAGCATCTGGGCGCGACCCGTCTTGTTTGCGGGCCGTCCGGGTCTTGCTACCGGGGTTGCGCCGGCATTGCCAACCCTATGCGCGAGATGGGGCGGTTTTCTGCAATAGCGGTAACTTTCAACGGTTTGAACGAGGGCTCTGGTAAGTAATAAATCTATTATATAATGCCTCTCTGGCGAGCACTGACCGCATGGTTCCTCAGCGGCCGGGCCGGGCTTGTCCGGTTCCGCCCTGAAGCTCTGGACAGGGCGCGCGGGCGGGCCGAGCATCGGCAGCGCGCAAGAGAGGGCAGGGCATGACCGGACTGACGACCCATATCCTCGACCAGGCGTCCGGCCGCCCGGCGGCCGGGGTTCTGGTCCGGGTGTCGCGCCGCCAGGGCGAGGTGCCCATGCCTCTGGCCGAGGTCCGCACGGACCAGGACGGTCGGGCGCGCCTCATCGCGTTCGAAGACCTGACGGTCGGCGGCTATCGCCTCGAGTTTTCCATTGGTGCCCATTTCGCCGCGACAGGTTCAGCGGTGACGACCCCGCCCTTCCTCGACGTGGTCGTGATCGATTTCGCCGTTTCGAACACCGACCAGCACTGGCATGTGCCCCTGCTGGTCTCGCCCTATGGCTATTCGACCTATCGGGGCAGCTGATGGGCGAGCCCGAGAGTCAGGCGACGATCCGCTTTCTCCTGAACGGCCAGGTCCAGGTGGTCCGGGATGTGGATCCGACCCGCACCGTGCTGGAGCACTTGCGCGGCGATCTGCGGCGGACCGGCAGCAAGGAAGGGTGCGCGGAAGGCGACTGCGGCTCCTGCACCGTCCTGGTCGGTGAACCGGAAGGCGACGGGGTCCGCTGGAGCGCGGTCAACAGCTGCATCCAGTTCCTGCCCATGCTGCACGGCAAGGCCCTGGTGACGGTCGAGGGCCTGGCGAAGGACGGCGGGCTGCATCCCGTGCAACAGGCTATGGTGGACCAGCACGGCTCACAGTGCGGCTTCTGCACGCCGGGCATCGTCATGTCGCTATACGCCAAGGCGGTGTCGGCCAAGGGCACCAACGCGCCATCGGCCGAGGTGCTGGCAGGTAACCTGTGCCGCTGCACCGGCTATGGTCCGATCCTCGCGGTCGCCAGGGCGGTCGAGGCGGAGGCCGCGCCGGTGGTCGAGCTGTCTTCCCTGGGCGACGGGACCCTGCTGGACCTGTCGTACGACGATCCTGTCCAGGGCGTGACCCGGCGCTGGCTGGCACCGCGCTCGCTGGACCAGCTGGCGGCAGCCTTCGTCGCTCATCCCGACGCAACGATCATCGCCGGGGCCACCGATGTAGGCCTGTGGGTCACCAAGCTTCGCCGGCCGTTGAAGACCCTGATCGACATCGGCCAGGTCGCCGAGCTGAAGCGGATCGAGCCTCGCGAGAGCGGTGTCTGGATCGGGGCGGGCGTCCGCTATGTTGATGCCATGGCGACGCTGGGGGGGCTCTATCCGGAGCTGGGCGCGATGATGCGACGGCTCGGATCGACCCAGGTGCGCAACAGCGGCACCCTCGGCGGCAACATCGCCAACGGTTCGCCGATCGGCGACATGCCGCCAGCCCTGATCGCGGCTGGCGCGACCCTGGTGCTGAACCAGGGCGGTGAGCGGCGGCAGATCCCGCTGGAGGCCTTCTTCCTCGACTATGGCCAGCAGGACAGACGGCCCGGCGAGTTTGTCGAGGCGGTGATCGTGCCGACGCCCGCGCCCGAGCTGGTCTTCAAGGTTTTCAAGCTCTCCAAGCGTTTCGACCAGGACATTTCGGCGGTCTGCGGTGCCTTTGCCCTGAGGATTGACGGCGGTGTCGTGACCTCGGCCCGGATCGCCTTCGGTGGCATGGCCGGCACGCCCAGGCGGGCGAGCGGCTGTGAGGCGGCCCTGATCGGCCAGCCCTGGTCAGAAGCCACGATTGCAGCCGCCATGTCTGCCCTCGATGGCGACTATGCGCCGCTCAGCGACATGCGGGCCTCGGCGGCCTATCGGTCGCTGGCGGCCAGGAACATGCTGCGCAAGGTCTTCATCGAGACCAGCTCGCCGGACCTCGTCACCCGGGTCGAGCCGGAGAGCGCCCATGGCTGACGCTTCTGCATCCGTAGCGATCGACGCCTTTCAGGGTGTCCACGCCTCGCTGCCGCATGACAGTGCCGTGCGGCATGTCGCCGGCACGGCCATCTATATCGATGACCTGGCCGAGCCGGCCGGGATGCTGCATGTCCATTTCGGACTGAGCGCCAGGGCCCATGCCCGGATCACCGCGATGGACCTTTCGGCCGTGAGGTCCGCGCCGGGCGTGGTGCTGGTCCTGACCGCCGACGACATTCCCGGCGAGAATGATGTCAGCCCGGTGATCCACGACGACAAGCTGTTCGCCACCGACACCGTGACCTATGTCGGCCAAAGCCTGTTCGCCGTGGCCGCGACCTCGCTGGCCGCCGCTCGCTCGGCCGCCGCCCGGGCTGTGGTGACCTATGAGGACCTGCCGGCCGCGATCGATATCGCCGCCGCGCGAACGGCCGGCCTGACCCTGGAAAACAGCCAGCGCATGGCGCGCGGCGATTCGGCCGCCGCCCTGACGGCCTCGCCCCGCCGGTTGCAGGGCCGGTTCGTTATCGGTGGCCAGGACCACTTCTATCTCGAGGGGCAGATCGCCTTGGCAACCCCGGGAGAGACCGGCGAGGTCCACGTCTGGTCATCCACCCAGCATCCCAGCGAAGTGCAGCATCTGGTGGCTCGCGTGCTGGATCTGCCGCAAAGCGCCGTAACGGTCGAGGTGCGCCGGATGGGCGGCGGATTCGGCGGCAAGGAGACCCAGGCCTCGCTCTTTGCTGCAGCGGCCGCCCTGGTGGCCGTGAAGACCGGCCGTGCGGCCAAGTGCCGTCCCGACCGTGATGAAGACATGATCATGACCGGCAAGCGGCATGATTTCGAGATCGCCTATGATGTCGGCTTTGGCGATGACGGCGTCCTGACCGGGATTGCCCTGGACCTGGCCTCGCGGTGCGGCGCGACCACCGACCTGTCGATGGCCATCAACGACCGGGCCATGTTCCATGCCGACAACTGCTATTTCCTGCCGGCGGTCGAGATCGTGTCGCACCGGTTCCGCACCCACACCGTCTCCAATACGGCGTTTCGGGGGTTTGGCGGTCCGCAGGGCATGATCGCCATCGAGCGGGTCATGGACGCGGTGGCCCAGGCCACGGGTCTTGATCCGCTGGAGGTGCGCCGCCGCAATCTCTATGGCGAGCCCGGCCGTGACCTGACGCCCTATCACCAGACCGTTGAGGACAATGTCGCGCCTCAGCTGCTGGCCGAACTGGCGGCGTCCTGCGACTACGAGGCCCGCCAGCGCCAGATCGACGCATTCAATGCCGCCAGCCCGATCCTCAAAAAGGGCCTGGCCCTGACGCCGGTCAAGTTCGGCATCTCGTTCACGACCACTCATCTGAACCAGGCCGGGGCCCTGATCCATCTCTATGCCGACGGTTCGATCCTGCTGAACCATGGCGGCACTGAAATGGGCCAGGGGTTGTTCACCAAGGTGGCCCAGATCGTCGCCGAGGCTTTCCAGGTCGACATTGCGCGGGTCCGCTCGACCTCGACCGTGACCGACAAGGTGCCCAATACCTCGGCCACGGCCGCCTCTTCGGGGACGGACCTGAACGGCATGGCGGCGCTCAATGCTGCCAATACGATCAAGGCCCGCCTGGTTGAGTTCGCGGCAAAAAAGTGGGGCTGCGCCGAGGCCGAGGTCGCCTTTACCCGGCAGGGCCTTAAGGCCCGCGATGCGCTGATCCCGTTCGAAGACCTTTGCCGCCAGGCCTATCTGGCGCGGGTCTCGCTGTCCTCCACCGGCTTCTACGCCACGCCCAAGATTCACTATGACCGCGCCACCCATAGCGGCCGCCCCTTCTACTACTTCGCCTATGGCGCGGCCTGCAGCGAAGTGATCATCGATACCCTGAGCGGCGAGATGAAGGTGACGCGGGTCGACATCCTTCATGATGTCGGCCAGTCGCTGAACCCGGCTCTCGACCTGGGCCAGATCGAGGGCGGCTTCATTCAGGGCATGGGCTGGCTGACCACCGAGGAACTGGTGTTTGATCGTGAAGGGCGGCTGCGAACCCACGCGCCCTCGACCTACAAGATTCCGACGATCGGCGACCGACCGGCCCAGATGGACATCCGGCTGTGGGCGGCCGGCCGCAATGTCGAGGCCACTGTCCACCGCTCCAAGGCCGTGGGCGAGCCGCCCCTGATGCTGGCGATCTCGGTGTTTTCGGCCATTACCCGAGCGGTGGCCAGCGTGGCGGACCACAGGGTGATGCCGCGCCTGGATGCCCCGGCGACGCCTGAAGCCATCCTGATGGCGGTCGAGGATGTGATGCGGCGGGCGGCAGCCCATGGCTAAGGCTATCTCCTCCGCTCTCCCCGGCGAAAGCCGGGGCCCAGATCGAACCCGCCAATGTTCGAACTTTTGGAACGGCCGTTTGGCGCGCCATTCCAAAAGGCTCTGGTTGAATCTGGGTCCCGGCCTTCGCCGGGAAGAGCGGATTTTCAGGAGGGGCTTGATGCCTGTTTGGGTATGACGAACTGGGCCCGTTCCGCCCTGGCCCGAATCGGCGAGAACCAGCCCGCCGCCCTGGTCACCGTCCTGGCCACCGAGGGCTCGGCCCCGCGAGAGGCGGGCACCAAGATGGTGGTCTGGCAGGGCGGCCAGTCCGGCACGATCGGTGGCGGCAATCTGGAACACCAGGCGGCCACCCAGGCCCGCAGGATGCTGAGCGAGTCCCGGGCCAGCTTCGCGATCCAGGACTATCCCCTGGGGCCGCTGCTGGCCCAGTGCTGCGGCGGGCGCGTGCGGCTGCTGATCGAGCGGGTCGAGGCAGCCAGTCGCGACTGGCTGACCGACGCCGCCCGCCGCATGGATGCAGCCCAGCCCTTCGAGCTTCGCACGCGCTTTGATCCCGGTCTGCTGGTCAAGACCATCGTTGCGATCGGCTCGGTTTCCGAGGGGCCGATCGTCAGCCTGGCGGGCGGGCAGGCCTCGGCGCGGGGCGTGCGGCCCGGCGTTGGCGACCAGCTTGTCGAGCGCAACGAAGCCCCGCGACCGCCGTTGTTGCTGTTCGGGGCTGGCCATGTCGGACAGGCCGTCGCCCTGGCCTTCGCGCCCCTGCCGTTCCGTCTCTCCTGGTTCGACAGCCGGCCCGAGGCTGCCGACCATGCGGGGGTCACGCGGCTGGATCCGGACGGCATGGCGGAGGCTGCCCGGACGGCCGGCGGACAGGCCTTTGGCCTGATCATGACCCATGACCATAGCCTGGACTATGCCCTGGCCTCGGCCGGACTGGCGGGCGGCGGCTTTGCCTATCTGGGCCTGATCGGCTCACGGACCAAGCGCGCACGGTTCCTCAACCGCTTGCGTGCGGACGGCTTTTCGGACGCCGCGCTGACCCGTCTGACCTGTCCGATCGGCCTGCCGCACCTGAAGAGCAAGGCCCCGGAGGTGATCGCGGTTTCGGTGGCCGCCGACCTGCTGATGCGCCTGGAGGCAGCCCGCGTTTCCAATGACGAGGACCTGCCCCGTGCAAGCGTTTAGGGCGTCGATCCTGCATCTGCTGGACGATCCGACGACCAGTGACGAGGCGGTCGCCTTCCATGCCGACGGCCTGCTGCTGGTCGAGGACGGCCATGTGGTGGCCTGCGGTGACCATGACGCCCTGCGCGACCTGCTCGGCGATACGCCGGTCGAGGACTTGAGCGGCAAGCTGATTACGCCTGGCTTCATCGACACCCATATCCATTTCCCGCAGGTCGACATCATCGCCGCCCATGGGGCCCAGCTGCTGGACTGGCTGGAACAGCACACCTTTCCGGCCGAGGCCGCCTTCGCAGATCCGGCCCACGCCGCCGAAACGGCCGAGTTCTTCGTGCGCGAGCTGCTGCGCAACGGCACGACCACAGCCCTGGTGTTCGGCTCGGTCCACAAGGGTTCGGTCGAGGCCCTGTTCCGCGTAGCCCTGGCGCGCGACATGCGGCTGATCGCCGGCAAGTCCCTGATGGATCGCCATGCGCCCGAGGGTCTGACCGACACGGTCGAGTCCAGCCGCGCCGACATGGAAAGCCTGATCGCCGACTGGCACGGCAAGGGGCGGCTTGGCTATGCGGTCACGCCGCGCTTCGCCATCAGCTGCAGCGAGGCCCAGCTGACCATGGCCGGCGAGGTTCTCGCCGCCCATCCGGGGGTCTGGATGCAGACCCATCTCTCCGAAAACCCGCGTGAGATCGAGGAGACGGCGGCCCTGTTTCCCGAGGCCGCAGACTATCTTGATGTCTATGACCGTTTCGGCCTGCTGGGCCCGCGTTCGGTCTTCGCCCACTGCGTCCATCTGCAGGGCGAGGCGTTCCAGAGACTGGCGGCCAGGGGCGGGGCGGTGGCCTTCTGTCCGACCTCGAACCTGTTCCTCGGCTCGGGCCTGTTTCCGCTGGAGACTGCCTGCGCCCATGGGGTCAAGGTCGGAATCGGCACCGATGTCGGGGCCGGCACCTCCTTCTCGATCCTCCACACCCTGGGCGAGGCCTACAAGGTCGGCCAGTTGCGGGGCACTGCCCTGGATCCGTTCCAGGCCCTTTATCTGGCGACCCTGGGCGGGGCGCGGGCCCTGGATCTGGGCGACCGGATCGGCAATCTGGCGCCGGGCAAGGAGGCCGACTTCCTGGTGCTGGACCTTGCGGCGACCCCGCTGCTGGCGCGGCGTCTCGCGGGCGACCGCAGCCTTGAGAACCGGTTGTTCGCCCTGACCGTGCTCGGCGATGACCGGGTGGTGGAGCGAACCTATCTGGCCGGCGTCGAGCAGCATCGACGGTAGGGGCGGGAAGGCCTATCCCCCTGACTTGCCCCCTACGGGCTGCTTCGCAGCCGTCTTCCCCCGGAGGGGGAAGATGAAGGTCGCGGATTCCATCTTCCCCCTCTGGGGGAGGACGACCTGCGAGGCAGGTCAGAAGGGGGGCTGCGGCACTGGCCGAGGTTAGGCCCGCATCGTCTCGGCATAGAGCTTCAGCAGCCCAGCCTCGTCCACCGCCACGGTGACGGCCTGGATCGGCAGGTCGTCCCAGGCTGACGGCCCGAACAGTTCGCCTTCGGCCTTCTGGCAGGTCTGGCCGAGGGCGATGCCCTCGGTGACCACGCGCACCGAGCCGCGCCGTACCGAAAACAGCGACGGATCGATCACATAGGCCGCCGCCGCCGCGTCGTGCACGCAACAGCCGACCACTCCGTCCCGCTCGCCATAGAAGGCGGCATAGGGCTTGGAGATGGCGTTCAGGAACTGGCCCGCCGGGCCGGCCGAAGCCTCAAGGGCATCCATATAGGTCGGCGACATTACCACCTGGGTCGTGACGTCCAGGCTGACCGCGGTCAGGGGCCAGGGGGCGGTGAACACCTGGTCGGCGGCCTCGGGATCGTTCCAGATATTGGCTTCGGCGACGGGTGTGACATTGCCGGGCTTGCCGGCCAGGCCGAACGCCCCGCCCATGATCACCACGGCCTTCAGCAGACCGGTGATTTCGGGCTCGGCCTGCAGGGCCAGGGCCAGGTTGGTCAGGGGACCGACAGCGACCAGGGTCACTTCGCCGGGATACTGCCGCGCGATATCGATGATGGCCTGATAGGCCGGCTTGGCCTCAGGCTGGGCCGGAACAAGACCTGTCAGCTCCACGTCGCCCAGACCGTTCTCGCCGTGCACGAAGGTGGGCGAGGGGTTGCGGGGGCGAACCAACGGCTTGTCGGTGCCCTTGTAGATCGGTGCCGTCAGGCCGAAACGCTGCTTCAGATAGAGCGCGTTGCGGGTCGTGGTCTCGATGTCGGCATTGCCGTAGATCGTGGTGATGGCCAGCAGGTCGAGGTCGGGGCTTGCCTCGATGAACAGCAGGGCCATGGCATCGTCGATGCCGGGATCAGTGTCGAAAATGATCTTGTGCGTCATGGGCAGGCTCTAGCGGTTTTCGGGCAGGGAGGCGAGGCGCTGGTCGGCCCCGGCCCGCAGGATGGAGACGTGGGCGGAGGCGATCTTCCAGCCCTCGGCGGTGCGGATCCAGGTCTGGCTTTGGCGGCCGATGGTCTCGGCCCCCTCGCGCCGGAACTCGACATGGGCGATGGCGAGGTCGGACCCGAAGGTGGTGATCTCGGTGCGGAGCCGGGTCCGCAGGGGAGAACCGCCGGCGCGCCCCTGGCGGAAAGCGGCAATGGCTTCAAAGCCATAGAGGTTTTCAGCGACCCCCAGCCGGACCGTGTGCGGCGAATTCCAGAAGGCCCCGTCGAGGGCTTCGAGGTCATTGCCCATCAGCGCGGTCTCATAGGCGTCGACCGCCGCCGTCACGGCCGCCAGGGCCACAGGGTCGTTGAGGATCACGGCAGGTCTCCCGGCGGATGGGCGGCCACGACGCCCAGGCGTTGCAGGCGCAGACCCGCAGCCAGGGCCAGATCCTCGCGCCAGGCCGGTGCGATGATCTGGACGCCGATCGGCAGCTGGCCCGGACGGTTTACCGGTGCGGCCAGCACCGGCAGGCCGGCATAGCTGATCGGCTGGGTAAAGACGCCGAGGTTCTTGCGCACCGAAACCCTCTGGCCGCCCATCTCCATCTCGGTCTGGCCGATCGGCGGAGCCGGGCACACCGAGGACGGGGCCAGCAGAATGTCAAACTGCGCGAAGGCGCGGCGGACTTCGTCGCGGAAGAGGATGCGATAGCGGCGGGCGGCGTCCGCGAGGCTGGCCGGCAGCAGGGCCCCGGCCAGGAGCCGGTCACGGACCGCCGGATCATAGTCCATCGCCGCAGAGCGGAGGTCGGCCAGGTGCAGGTGCGCAGCCTCGACCGGGGTCAGGCAGAAGGCGGCCGCCCGGGCTGCCTGGGCCCCCGGCAGGATCACGCGATCCCGGGCGTCCAGCGCCCTGGCGACGATGTCGAGTGCTTCCAGCACCTCGGGAAAGGCCCCTTGGGCAAACCAGCCGCCCAGTACCCCGACCCGCAAGGGGCCGTCGGCCAGGGCCGCGATTCTGTCCGACACCAGCTCGGCGGCGCGCGTGCAGATTGCGTCACCTTCCACGTCGGGCCCCTGCATCAGGTCATAGGCCAGGGCCAGATCCTCGACCGAGCGGGCGAAGGCTCCGGCATGGTCCAGGCTCTCGACGAACGGGAAGACGCCCTGGCGCGACAGCCGGCCATAGGTGGGCTTGAGGCCAAACACCCCGCACAGGCTGGCGGGGATGCGGACCGAGCCATTGGTGTCCGAGCCCAGGGTCAGGGGCACCAGGCCTGCCGCCACGGCCGCCGCCGAACCGCCCGATGATCCGCCGGCAATCCGGGTCAGGTCATGGGGATTGCGGGTCGGGCCGTCATGGGCGTTCTCGGTGACGAAGCCATAGGCGAACTCGTCCATGTTCAGCGCGCCGACCAGTATGGCCCCGGCAGCCTCCAGCCGCTGGACTAGGGTGGCGTCATGGGCGGGCGGGGCGGCCTGGCGGCGAATCTTAGAGCCCGCCAGGGTCGGCAGACCCTCGATGTCGAACAGGTTCTTTACCGCGAAGGGCACCCCGGCCATGGGCCCGACCGGATCGCCGGCGGCAAGGGCGGCGTCAATCCTGTCCGCCCGGGCGAGGGCCCGGGCGGCGAGCACCGCCGTAAAGGCATTGATCGCGGCCTGGCTTTGGTCAATGCCGGCCAGGGTCGCCTCGGTCACGGCGCGCGCCGTGCGGCGACCGCTGCGGACCTGGCCGGCGATCTCGACGAGGCTGGCAAAGGTCATGGCAAGAAGGTCTCGGGAGGCTCGCCGCCCGCCTCACCCAGGGCGGTGACGAAGACTGCGGCCTGCAGGCGCAGCAGGGACAGGTTCTCGCCGATGGCCTGTAGCGTCGGCTCCGGCAGGGTCAGGTCCAGCTCCGCCGCCCGGGTCAGGGCAAAGGCGGCGACCTCGTCGTCCCTGAGGTTCAGAAAGGCATTGAGCGCCACATCGATCGCCATGGAGGGGCGCTCTCCCAAGTAAGAAAATTCTTCATATACCGGCGGCGCGCGCCGACGCTAGTCTTGCCGCAAGCCCACGCCCCGGTGCGCCGGGACGCCCACGCGCAAGACAGTTCGGCCAGCCATCGCCTGCCAGACAGGCACTGCGCCCCCCATGGTCCGCAAGCCGACACCCAGGCCTTGGCACCCGATCACATTCCGGTGCGAGATGGCCGGGTGTAATAAAGGGCTTACTTGATGCACCACCGGCTTGCTTCCACCCCCGAGACCATCCGCTTCGGCATGTTCGATGCGGCCTTCGACCCGGTCCTGACCATCGGCTCGGGCGACAGTGTCACCTTTGAGTGCGTGTCCGGCGGGGTCGAGGTAATGCCGGCACCGGGCAGCGGCCTGAGCATTCCGCCGGCCCTGCAGGCCATCCACGACGCCAGGCCCGAGCGGATCGGACCCCATATCCTGACGGGCCCGGTCGCGATTTCCGGGGCCGAGCCGGGCGACACCCTGGAGGTGAGGATCGAGGCGGTGGAGCCCAATAATGACTGGGGCTATTGCGCCGTGCGGCCCCTGGCCGGCACCCTGCCGGAGGACTTCCCCGAGCGCTATGTCAGCCATATCGCGGTCGATCGCGCGGCGGGCACCTGCAAGCCCGACTGGGGACCGACCCTGCCGCTGAAGCCGTTTTTCGGCACCATGGGTGTGGCCCCGCCGGCCCGCTATGGCCGCCTGTCCAGCCGGGAGCCGCGCGAGCACGGCGGCAATATGGACAACAAGGAGCTTGGGGCCGGGGCGACCCTGTTCCTGCCGGTCTGGGTTCCGGGGGCCAATTTCTCGGTCGGCGACGGCCACGGACGTCAGGGCGATGGCGAGGTCTGCGTCAATGCGCTGGAGATGGGCCTGACCGGGACCTTCACCTTCGTCCTGCACAAGGCGGTCGATCTGGGCGTGGCGACCTGGCCGCGCGCGGAGACCCCGACCCATTACATCATCATGGGCTTCCACGAGGATCTCGACCTGGCGATGAAGCAGGCCCTGCGCGGCATGATCGACTTCATCACCGCCCGTTCGGTCCTGACCCGCATCCAGGCCTACCAGTTCTGCTCTCTGGCCGTAGACTTTCGCGTCACCCAGACGGTGAATGGCGAAAAGGGCGTGCACGGTATGCTGGAGAAGGGTGTGCTATTCTAGAACAGTTCTGTGGATAGACTTGACCAATAAATTTAACATGGCGACTGTTTACCCTTAATATACCCTCGTTGGGGGAATAGCATTACGCTGTTATTTTTGAGAAACTAAACCTTTCCGCGTGCCCGTTTGGGGCGAGTGGGGATAGGCATATGTTGCTCAACGGTAGTGAAAAGTCCGACACCCTGACGGGTGGCCCCGACTCGGACACGCTGTATGGCTATGGCGGTAACGACAAGCTGACGGGCGGCGCAGGCGACGACGTCCTGGCCGGCATGGCGGGCAATGACACCCTGCTGGGCGGCGACGGCAACGACTACCTGATGGGCGGCGCGGGCAGCGACGCCCTGGACGGCGGCAGCGGCGTCGACTGGGCGGCCTATGAGGACGCGACGTCGGGCGTGAAGGTCAGCCTGGCCATCACCACGGCCCAGAGCACTGGCGGCGGCGGAAGCGACAAGCTGACCTCGATCGAGAACCTCCACGGTTCGCAGTTCAATGACGCGCTGACAGGCAATGCCGGCACCAATACGCTGGTGGGCGGCGCGGGTGCAGACACCCTCTCGGGCGGGGCGGGCGACGACTTTTTGCAGGGCGGCACCGGCAACGACACCCTGGATGGCGGCGCGGGCGATGACATCGCCAGCTACGCGGACCTCGATTCCGGCGTGTTGGTCGAATTGCTGGGCCCCCAGGGGGCTTTCGCTGAAGGGCTCTCTGGCCTGGACAGGCTTGTGTCGATCGAGAGCGTGATCGGCACGCGTTTCGACGACACCATTTTCGGCAACTATGGCGACAACTACATCGACGGCGGGGCCGGCAACGATAGTCTCATGGGTCGTGGGGGTGCCGACTACATCGATGGCGGTGAGGGCGACGATATCGTGGGTTCGTACGCTAACTTCGGTACGGATTTCAGTGTCGGAGCCATGCTGTTGGGCGGGGCCGGCAACGACCGGATCCAGAGCGGCAGCGTCGGTGATACAATGCTCGGTGGCGAAGGTGACGACACCTTTGAGCTGTTTCCCGGCGGGGGCCATGACGCCGTTGACGGGGGCGCGGGCCGAGACGTTCTGGCCTTCATCAATGCACAGGCCGGTGTTGGTGTGACAGTGGACCTGTCCAATACCGGCGTCCAGGAAGTGACGTCCGGCTACTTCATGACCATCCAGTCTGTTGAGGGGGTGGTTGGCGACTATTTCAACGACCGCATCACCGGCGACGCTAACGCCAACAGCCTTTCTGGTGCGGTGGGCGACGACACGCTGGTCGGCGGCGGCGGGCAGGATACGCTCAACGGCGGGATGGGACTGGACCGGCTCACCGGTGGGGATGACATGGACGTCTTCGCGTTCGGGATCGGCGACTCCATGCCCACCGATGCGACCGGCGCAGGCGTCGACGTGATTACCGACTTCACGGCCGAAGATCGGTTGAACTTCCCTAATTCGCCCTTGAGCATCAGCTATTTCGAGAGCAGCGCAGGCAGCTTTGCGTCGGCGCTGGCCAATGTGAACGCCCTGCTGCTCTATCCGAGCACCGCGCACGAATACATGGCCTACCAGGTCGGCGCGGACGTCTATGTATTCAGCGGCCATAGCGACCCAAACGGCCGGGGTTTGGAGAACGTCATCATGCTGGCGAACGTCAATCTTGATGCCGTGAGCTACGACAGTTTCGTCTGACACCAGATGCGCCGGGCCGTCTCAGAGGGTCCGGCGGGCCATCTTTCTCCCGACCCTTGTCGGCGAGCCGCTGTCGCCAGCGTTTTTGGCTTATCGACCGACTGAAAATGCGCGACCCTTGGTTCTTGCCAATGGAAACGCCATGCAAAAGATCCTTGTCGCTACGCTCCTAGTGGCCTTGGCCGCCTGTTCGCCAAAGCCGGCCCCTGACAAGGCCGCGGTACCTGCCGCCGCCAAGCCCGCGCCGGTCAGTGTCCCGGCCGGGGCCTACACGCTGGACAAGAGCCATGCGAGCCTGGTGTTCAAGCTCAGCCATCTGGGGTTTTCGAACTACACGGCCAGCTTTGGCGATTTCGATGCCAAGCTGACCTTTGATCCGGCCAGGCCCGAGACCAGCACGCTGGAGGCCACGATCGATCCGCGCTCCCTGACCCTGCCGACGCCGCCGGCCGGGTTCAAGGACGAACTGCTCGGACCGCAATGGCTGAACGCCAGGCAGCATCCGGCCATCACCTTCAAATCGACCAAGGTCGAGGTGACCGGCGCTGACACAGCCAAGATAACCGGCGACTTTGCCCTGAACGGAGTCACCAGGCCGGTGGTGCTGGAGGCGAAATTCAACGGCGGCTATGCCGGCCACCCGATGGAACCGAACGCCCGCATCGGCTTCTCGGCCTCGGGCACCTTCAAGCGTTCGGACTTCGGCATCGCCTATGGAGTGCCCGCGCCCGGCACGACCATGGGTGTCGGTGATGAGGTGGCAGTTGCCATCGAAACCGAGTTCAGCGGCCCGCCGCTAGCGGCGGCGGCGAAGTAGGGCAAAAGATCCTCCCCTTTCGGGGGAGGTGGCCCAGAGGGCCGGAGGGGGCTTGCTAGGCTAAGCTCCAGAAAGCCCCCTCAGTCGCTATGCGACAGCTCCCCCAGAGGGGGAGCATCGTTCCGTTCCTAGCGCTGTCCCGCCGTCAGATAGCCCTCGAGCACGGCCAGGGCGTGGGCCAGCCTGGCCTTACGCCACTCGGCGGTACTCATGTCGGTGTCCAAGGTGGCCGACAGGGAATAGCCGTTGGCGAGGTGGAAGCGGCTCATGGCGGCGATGGTCACATAGATCTGGACGGGGTCGAGATCGGGGCGGAACAGGCCCTGTTTCTGGCCACTGTCGATCAGACGCTCGATGGTCCGGCGCAGCGGGAAGGCGGTCTCGGTGACGACCCGCGACTGGGCCGCGAACTTGCCGTGCATCAGGTTTTCATTGCGCAGCAGACCCTCGAACTTCGGGTTCTTCTCGAAGTAGTTGAAGGTGAAACGCTGCAGCGCCAGCAGGCCGTCGAGGGGCTTGTCGAAGTCGATCTTCAGCTCGGCCTCGCGGGCCCGCAGGTCGACATAGGCGGCCTCGAGAACGGCCAGGTACAGGCCCTTCTTGTCGCCGAAATAGTGGTAGAGCATGCGGATATTGCACTTGGCCGCCTTGACGATCCGCTCGATCCGGGCCCCGGCAAAGCCGGCCTGGGAGAACTCCTTGAGGGCCGCAGCGAGGATGGCCTTGCGGGTGCGCTCGGCATCGCGCTTGCGCGGGACGCGATGGCTTTCCACGAGGTCAGGCGTGTCGAGCACGGCGGCTTCGGTCACTGAATCTTGGCTCCCTGCTTGATCCAGGCGCCCAGCTGGGCACGCTCGACGTCAGTCATGCCGGTCTCGTTGCCGAGCGGCATGCTGTTTGTGGCTACCGCACGTTCGTGAATTTTCGACGCATAGGTCCGGATGTGTTCGGGGGTGTCGAACACGGCGCCGCTGGGCGGGGCGGGGAAGCCCTTGTGGGTGGGCGTTGCGGCGTGACAGGTCGTGCAGTGCTTCTGGACAATGGCCTCGGCGGTCGCGAACGGCACGGGCGACATCGCCGCGGCCTCTGCCTTTGGCTTGCCGCTGGCGATCACGCTGACGGCGAAGATCAGCATGGCTCCGTAGAACAGGTACTCGTGCCGGATCTGGCCCGAGTGTTTCAGGATGAAGAAGTAGCGGATCGACACCCCGCCCGCGCTGATCAGGGCCAGCAGCAGCCAGGCCAGGGGATGGCCCGTCACGGCGGGATAGTGGTTGCTGATCATGATGAAGATGACCGGCAGCGTCATGTGGGTGTTGTGCACCGAGCGCTGCTTGCCCATCGCCCCCAGGCGCGGATCGACCGGGCGGCCGGCCAGCATGTCGGCGACGATCCGGCGCTGGTTGGGGATGATGATCAGGAAGACATTTCCGACCATGCAGGTGCCGATGATCGCGCCCACATGGATGAAGGCCCCGCGGTCGGTGAAGATCTGGGTCAGGGCCCAGGTCGCCGCCGTAAGGGTCAGGAACCAGACCAGGCCGAACAGGCGCGGACGGTTGCCCAGGGGCGAGCGGCACAGGGCCTCATAGACCAGCAGTCCGCCGAAGATGAAGGCCAGGCCGGTGGCGATCGCGCCGCCCGGGCTGAAGGCGTGTTTGGCCGTGTCGATCAGGTAGACCGGGGCCCCGATATAGTAGAGCACGATCAGCAGGGCGAAGCCCGACAGCCAGGTGGTGTAGGCCTCCCATTTGAACCAGTGCAGGTGGTCGGGCATGTGCGGCGGGGCCGTCATGTACTTCTGCGAATGGTAGAAGCCGCCGCCGTGGACGGCCCACAGCTCGCCCTTCACCCCGTCCTTGGCCGGGACAGGGTCACGCAGATTGTTGTCCAGCCAGACGAAATAGAACGAGGCCCCGATCCAGGCGACGCCGGCGATCACATGCAGCCAGCGCAGGCAAAGGCTGGCCCAGGCAGCGAAATCATAGTCCATCAGGACCTCACCGCGTCGGTCAGGCGGAGTCTTGAGATATGGCCGATCTGGCGGATCGCCTCGGCGATTTCCTGGTCCTGATCATTGGCCAGCCGCGCCTGCATGGCGGCCAGGATCGAGGTCTTGTCGTTCAGCCGGACGGCGATGATGAACGGAAAACCGAAGCGGGTGGCATAGGCGGCGTTCAGGGTGTGGAAGCGCTCGAACTCCTCCGGGGTCAGGCGGTCCAGGCCGGCGCTGGCCTGTTCGGCGTTGCTCTCGGCGGTCAGCGCCTTGGCGATCGCGGCCTTGCCGGCCAGCTCCGGGTGAGCGCGGATCAGGGCCAGCTTGTCGGCGGTGGAGGCGGCGTCCAGCACGGCCATCATGCCGGCATGCATGCCCTCCAGGCTCTCGAAAGGCCGTTCGTCCCAGGCGCGCTCGACCACCCAGGGGGATAGCTCGAACGCAAAGCCCAGGGCGGTGGTGAAGCCGGTCCGGTTCATGCTGTTGAGCAGATTCAACGAAAGGGGAGGGGCTGAGCTCATGCTGTGAGCTCCCCAAATCCCGTCATCCCGCGCCTCGTGCGCGGGACACATGGTTCAGCTTCCACGTGAGAGCGTGATCTTCCCCGCACCTGCGACGGACAAATGGTTCCCGCGCACGAGGCGCGGGATGACGGGGGAATGTTGGAAGCGCTCATTTGGAGGCCACCTCATACGGATGCGTATTCAGCCAGTGCCGGGCGATATCGATCCGCCGCGCCACCCAGACCCTGTCGTGGGCCATCACATGCTCGAGGAAGCGCCTGAGACCCAGGATCCGTCCGGGCTTGCCGACCACGCGGCAGTGCAGTCCGATGCTCATCATCTTCGGCGCGGTCTCGCCCTCGGCGTAGAGAGCGTCGAAGGCGTCGCGCAGATAGGTGAAGAAGTGCTCGCCGGTGTTGAAGCCCTGCGCCGCTGTGAAGCGCATGTCGTTGGCTTCCAGCGTGTAGGGCACGATCAGCTGCGGACGGCCATGCTGGGCGTCGTAATAGGGCAGGTCGTCGGCATAGCTGTCGGCGTCATAGACGAAGCCGCCTTCCTGGGCGATCAGCCGGGCGGTGTTGGGGCTGGTGCGACCCTGATACCAGCCCAGCGGCCGCTCGCCGGTCAGGCGGGTCTGCACCTCGATGGCCTTCTGGATGTGTTCCAGTTCCTGGTCGGGCGTGAAGTGCTGGTAGTCGATCCAGCGATAGCCGTGGCTGGCGATCTCCCAGCCGGACTGCATCATCGCCTCGACCGCCTCGGGATGGCGTTCCATGGCCTGGGCGACGCCGAACACGGTCAGCGGTAGGGCCAGCTCGACGAAGAGGCGACGGATGCGCCAAAACCCGGCGCGCGAGCCGTATTCGTAAAGGCTCTCCATCGACATGTTGCGCATGCCCTCGATGGGCTGGGCACCGACCATTTCCGACAGGAAGAACTCGCTGACCGGGTCGCCATGCAGGATCGACCGCTCGGCGCCTTCCTCGTAGTTGAGGACGAACTGAACGGCGATGCGCGCGCCGTTGGGCCAGGCGGCGTGCGGCGGGGTGGCGCCGTAGCCGATGAGGTCGCGGGGGTAGGTCATCGTGATTTCATCTGCCCCCTACGGGGGCGGACGACCGCGCAGCGGTCAGGTGGGGGCGAGTGGTCGCCACGACTGGCCCCCTCCGCGCCTTCGGCGCTCCTCCCCCGGAGGGGGAAGATGAACCTTGCCCTATCCATCACGAATACACCTTCGCCGCCGCATCGACTCCAGCCCCCGGCGTCGCCGAGAAGCCCTCCCACCGCAGCACCGCCTCCAGGGCTGCCAGGGTGGTCAGCACCGCGTGTTTGCGGGCATTGACCCCCATCGCCCCGATCCGCCAGATCCTGCCGGTCAGCGGCCCGAACGCCGTGCCGATCTCGATTTCGAACTCGGTGCGCATGCGGGCCCGGACGCGGTCGCCGTCGACGCCGTCGGGGATCCAGATGCCGGTGACATTGGTCATCTTGTGGGCCGGGTCGCCGTAGACGCTCAGGCCCATCGCCTCGACCCCGGCGACCACGGCCGCGCCGGCTGAGGCGTGGCGGGCGAAGCGGGCGTCCAGGCCTTCCTCCAGCGCCACGCGGGCGCATTCGCGGGCGGCGTACAGCATGCTGGCCGCCTCGGTGTGGTGGTTCAGGCGCTTGTCGGACCAGTAGTCCATGATCATCGCCAGGTCGAAATAGTTGGAGGCGATCCGGCGGCCGTTGCCGCTGACCGCGCCTGCCGTGGCGATGCCGCGCTCGACGTGCTTTCGGCCGGCGATGTGCTCGGCGGCGCGGTCGCTGATCGTGATCGGGGCCGAGCCGGAGGGCCCGCCCAGGCACTTCTGCAGGCCGGCGGTGACGATGTCGGCCTGCCACTGGTCGACCGGGCAGCTCATCCCGGCCAGGGTGGCGGTGGCGTCGACATAGAGCAGGGCGTCGTGGCGGCGGCAGATCTCGCCGATGGCCTCGATCGGCTGGGCCATGGTGGTGGAGGTGTCGCCGTGCACGCAGGCGACCAGGCGCGGCTTGACCCGGGCCACGGCGTCCTCGACGGCCTGCGGGTCGATGACCTTGCCCCACTCGCCCTCGACCAGGGTGACCCTGGCGTCGCAGCGCTCGGCGATCTCGGACAGCAGCAGCCCGAAGCGCCCGGCATTGACCACCACCACGTCGTCGCCCGGCGCCAGTACCGAGACCAGGGCCGCCTCGATCCCGGCGCGCGAGGTGCCGTCGACCAGGAAGGTCCAGCGGTTCTGGGTCTGGAAGACCTGGCGGTAGAGCGCCATGGTCTCGTTCATGTAGCCGGTGAATTCCGGATCGAACTGGCCCAGCAGCTGCACCGACATGGCCCTTAGCACGCGCGGATGCACATTGATCGGGCCGGGGCCCATCAGCAGGCGGGGCGGGTGGTCGAGTTCGCCGAAGGTGGTGGTCATCTTGTCACTCAAGAATTGTCATCCCGCCCGAAGCGGAGCGTAGAGCCGGGACCGCCGGAAGCGCCGAGCTCAGGCGTCGGTCCCGGATCTTCGCGCTGCGCCCCCGGCTCAAGGCCGGGGCGGGATGATAGGAGAAATTGATCGGAAAGCTTCTCCACGAACCCCAGCATCGCCCGCGCCGCCAGGGCGCAATCGGCCTCTGTCACCGACTCGGCCGGGTTGTGGCTGATCCCACCTTCGCAGCGGATGAACAGCATGGCGGTGGGGCAGAGGTCGGCCATCACCATGGCGTCGTGACCGGCCCCGCTGGGCAGGCGGCGTGGCGGCAGACCCAGGTCAGAGACGGCCTGTTCTAGCAGGGCGGTGAGGCCCGGGTCGCAGGGGCTTTCGGAAAGCGCCTGTAGCAGGGTGACGGACGCCGTCAGACCGCGCCGGGCGGCGATGGCCTGGATCTCTGCGCTGACGGCCTCGACCGCCGCGTCGCGGGTCGCCGAGGTCTCGGCGCGGATGTCCATCGAGAATTCGACCGCGCCGGGGATGACGTTGAAGGCCCCAGGCAGAGCGGTCATGCGGCCGACCGTGCCGACCAGGTTGTCGGTCCCGGCCCGACAGATTCGCTCCAGGGCCAGGATGCACTCGGCGGCGGCGGGGCCGGGGTCCTTGCGCAGATGCATGGGCGTGGTGCCAGCATGACCGGCCATGCCGGAGATCCGCACCATCAGCCGCTTCTGGGCCGCGATGGCGGTGACGACACCCAGGGCCAGGCCCTCGGCCTCCAGAACCGGGCCCTGCTCGATATGGGCTTCCAGAAAGGCGATGACGTCCGACGGCTTGCGGGCCGCCTCGGTGATCCGGGCCGGGTCGAGTCCGAAGGCGGTGAAGGCCTGGGCCAGGGTCACCCCCTCGGCGTCGGTCATGCCCAGCACGGCGGCCGGATCCAGCGTGCCGGCCACGGCGCGGCTGCAGCTCATCGAGGCGGCGAAGCGCGAGCCCTCCTCGTCGCCGAACGCGAGCACTTCAAGGGCGAAGGGCAGGCGGCGGCCGGCACCGTGCAGGGCCTCGATCAGGTCGATACCCAGCAGGATTCCCAGCGGCCCGTCATAGCGTCCGCCGTTGCGGACGCTGTCGATGTGCGAGCCGATCAGCAGGGCCGGAGCGTCGGGACTGGCACCCTCATAGCGGCCGATCAGATTGCCGGCGGCGTCGCGGCGCACCGTCATGCCGGCTTCAGTGATCCACAGGCTGAGGGTGTCGAGGGCGGCGTCATGGGCGGGGCTCAGAAAGCGGCGCGTCAGCTGGCCGTCGACCTCACTATAGGGCGGGACGCCCAGCAGGTCGCAACGCGCCTTGGCCCTGCCGCCCATGTCGAACGCCCGCGTCACGCCGGTTTGACTCCGCTCCACAGCCCCGCTTGCCGTGGCGACCTTGGTAGCGCAGGCTGGGGTCAGCCGCGCGGCCCAGGGCAGGCGCAGGGCTGCATGGCCCGGCAATGCCTCGACAGGCACCAGACCTTGCGGCCGGTGCCTGCGAATAAGTCATAAACCACTTACTTAGCGGGGCCTAGGCCTTGACGAACTTGCCGATCGCGCGGACCGAGCCGGTGGCCACGCCGGTCGGGGCACCGCCGGGGGGTTCGTCCGTCACCGCCAGGGTCGCCGTATAGGTCCCGCCGCCGCGCAGGCCGGCGGGCAGGGCGATCTGGATCGGAGCGTCGGTCGGGATCATGCCCAGGGAGATGGCCTTCTGGCCCTCGGGGATGATCCACAGTTCCGGTGCTCGGCCCTCGGGCATGTCCATCGCCACCGGCGTCAGGATCAGCTTGTCGGTCGCATGGTCGAGGGTGGCGATCAGGGCCGGCTGGTTCGAGGCCGGATCATTGATCAGGGCGACCTCGGCCGCCGCCGGGGTAGCGGGCGCTATGGCCGGAACGGGGGCTGTGCGCGGGGTCATGACCAGGGCCGCGACGCTGGCCGCTGCCAGGGCCAGGGCTCCGACCGAGACGCCACGCCAGACACTGACATTGTTCCAGAGGGGCGGCTTGCTGCGTTCGCCGACCAGGCTGGCGATCCGCGGCCACAGGCCGGCGGACGGTTCCACCGCCTGGATATCGGCGGCGAGCGGGCTCAGGCGGGCTTCCCACCATTGCACGGCGCGCGCGAAGGCGGGCTCGGCGGCGATCTTGCGCCGGGCCTCGGCCCGTTCCTCGGCATCGAGCACGCCCAGGACATATTCGCCGGCCAGGGGGCGTTCGTCTTCAAGTTCGGTGACGGGGGTGTCGGTCATGCTTCGAGACACGCGCGAAGGCTGATCAGGCTGCGCCGGATCCAGCTTTTCATCGTGCCCAGGGGAACGCCGATCATCTGGGCCAGGGCATCATAGGTGACGCCTTCGAAGAAGGCGGTGCGGACGGCGCCGGCATGCTTGGGGTCCAACTGGTCCAGACAGCCGTTGAGGCGCAGGCGGTCCTCGTCGGTCTCGACCAGGGTCGAGGCGAGGGGGGCTGTATCGGGCAGGGCTTCGGCTTCCTCGACGCCCGCCATCACCCGGCCGCCGCGGGCCCGCAGCTTGTCGATCGAGCGGTTGCGGGCCATCGACACCAGCCAGGTGATCGGGCTGGCCTTTTCGGGATCAAAGCGGTCGGCCTTGTTCCAGACGGAAAGATACACATCCTGCAGCACGTCTTCCGCCTCCTCGCGGTCATTCAAGATACGGAGGCAGACGCCAAACAGTTTCGCCGAGGTGTGGCGGTAGACGTACTTCAGGGCATCGGAATCACGATTGGCGACGCGGGCGATGGCCCGGGAAAGCAAGGCTCTACTGGTATCGGCATCCATCGATCGGTCGTTCCTGCGGTCCTATGTCGCACGACGGTGGCATGGCACCGGAACGCGCGCAATCGTTGTCGAGGTCAGCGTGTCGCGCGCAGGGCCAGGAAGCCGACCGAGGCGGCGACGGTGGTGACAAATGTCCCCCAGCTCAGGTCGATCAGGGTGATGGTCGTGGACCAAACCTTGAGGGTCGCCTGGTTGGTCAGGTCATAGGTGGCATAGGCGCAGAAGCCGAACACGGCGGCATGGACCAGCAGCCGCTTCCAGCTGTTGTTCTCGGCAGCCGGCAGGATGGCCAGCACGAAAACGCCGGTCAGATAGATCAGATAGAAGGCCACGGCGGCCGGCAGGTTGACCGTGTCGGCCATGATCTCGCCGATCACGGGGCGATAGAGCCGCGAGGCCGACAGGGTCAGCCAGATCATGTCCAGCACCAGAAAAGCGGCGCCGGTGGCGAGGTATCCGTAAACGTAGCGCTTCATCTCAGTGCCCCTGGCTCACTGGCCGCAATCGGTAGTGGCTGACGCCCCATTCCTCGCCGCCCCGATGACCAAACAGGCCCGAGGTTGCCAGAAAGAACAAGCGCCAGCGCCGACGCCAGACGGTGGCGTGCTGTCCATAAACGCGTTCGAGCACCGGATCGATGCGCGCGCGGTTGGCGTCGAAGTTCTCCAGCCACTGCTCGGCGGTACGGGCATAGTGCGCGCCGCTCCACCGCCAGTCCTGCTCGATCGTGAACAGGTCCGGAAACTGGCCGGGCAGATCATGGCTGGGCATGACGCCGCCGGTGAAGAAGTACTGGGCGATCCAGTCGGCCGGATCGTCGACATCAAAGCGGTAGGGCGCGTTCCGGTGCGTGAAGATGTGCAGGAACAGCAGGCCGTCCGGCTTCAGCCAGCCGTTCACGCGGGTCAGCAGGGCGCGCCAGTTGGACATGTGCTCGAACATCTCCACCGACACCACGCGGTCGAAGCGCTGCTCAGTGGTGAAGTCGTTCATGTCGGCGGTGATCACCGTCAGGTTGCCAAGACCCAGGGCGGCGGCGCGGGCCTCGATGAAGGCGCGCTGCGAGGCGGAATTGGAGACGGAGGTGATCTGAGAGCGGGGGAAGCGGCGGGCCATCCAGAGGGACAGCGATCCCCAGCCGCAGCCCAATTCCAGCACCGCCTGACCGTCCTGCAGATCGGCATGGGCCTCGGTTTCCAGGAGGGCGTTGGTCTCGCCCGCGGCCAGGTCACCCTTCAGGTCCGGATAGAGCCCGCTGGAGTATTTCAGGTTCGGACCCAGCACGACCTCGAAGAACGCGGCCGGCAGCTCATAGTGCTGGGCATTGGCCGCGTCGGTGTGGGTGGCGATCGGATGCTGGTCCATGGTCGCGGCAAAGGCGGTGCCGGCGTCGGCGGGGGCCTTGGCCAGCCGGCGGCGGGCGTCGCCGACCAGGAACTGGATCGCGGCCCGGGAGATCACGTCCGGCACGGGCGTGTCCTCAAAGGCATGGATGGCGGCCTTGACCAGGCTCATGCGGGGTCCTCGCGCGGAATCAACCTGGCTGAGCTACGTGAAGCCCGCTTCGCCGGATGCGTCCGCGTCCAAATCTTCCCCGGCTCCGTAACTGAAGGACCAAACCGTCAAGTCCGTTCCAGGGATCCTCCAATTGTCCGCGTCCCCTTCGACCCCGCGCCTGAAGATCGCCGTGATCGGTTCCGGTATTTCCGGCCTGTCCTCCGCATGGCTGCTGTCCAAACGCCATGACGTGACCCTGTACGAGGCTGACAGCCGCCTGGGCGGCCACGCCAATACGGTGACGGTCGGGGATGTCGCGGTGGATACCGGCTTCATTGTCTATAACGAGCCCAACTATCCCAACCTGGTGGCGCTGTTCGACCATCTGGACGTGCCCACCGTCGCCAGCGACATGTCGTTTGGCGTGTCCCTGGATCAGGGCGCGCTGGAATACAGCAGCAACAATCTGCTGGCGCAGAAGCGCAACGCTCTGAACCCGCGCTATCTGAAGATGCTGCTGGACGTCACCCGCTTCTACAAGAACGGCGTGCGGGACCTCGCGGCGCTGGAGAAGGACGGATCCTGCCGGCTGGACGACTATCTTCGTCAGCAGGGCTTTGGCCGGGCCTTTGCAGAGGACCATCTCCTGCCGCAGGCGGCGGCCATCTGGTCGGCCTCGATGACCGACATCCGCGAGTTTCCGGCCTCGGCCCTGCTGCGCTTCTTCGATAATCACGGGCTGATGCTGCCGATCGACAAGCGGCCCATCTGGCGCACGGTCGTGGGCGGTAGCCAGGCCTATGTCGCGCGCCTGGCCGGAGCCTTTCAGGGCCAGATCCTGCTGGGGCGTCCCGTGCGCAGGATCGTGCGGGGCGACGATCATGTGGCGGTTCAGGACGAGGCCGGCGACACCCGCCGCTTCGACCAGGTGGTGATCGGGGCCCATGCCGACCAGGCCCTGGGCATGCTGGACGCGCCGACCGTGGACGAGACGGAAGTGCTGGGGGCCTTCCGCTACAGCCGCAACCGCGCTGTCCTGCACCGGGATGCCGGCCTGATGCCGCGCCGCAAGGCCGCCTGGGCCAGCTGGAACCATGTCGGACGCCGGGCGGGCCTGGGCGCGGGCGGGGTGACCTACTGGATGAACCAGCTGCAGCCCCTGGGCGTTACGGACCCGTTCTTCCTGTCGCTGAATCCCGAGCAAACCCCGCGCGAGGATGTTGTCTTGCACGACCAGATCTATGAGCACCCCCTGTTCGACGGACCGGCCATGCAGGCCCAGCGCCGGCTCTGGTCGTTGCAGGGACGTGACCGGGTCTGGTTCTGCGGGGCCTATTTCGGCTCGGGCTTCCATGAGGATGGCCTGCAGGCGGGCTTGGCCGTGGCCGAACAGCTGGGGGGCGGTGCGCGGCCCTGGACCGTCCGGGAGCCTTCAGGCCGCATCCATGTCGACCCTGCGACGGGCGAGGCCGAGCGAGAGCTGGTGGCGTGACCCAGACCTCCAGGCTTTATGTCGGTGAAGTGAAGCACGAGCGGGTGCGGCCCCGGCGTCACCGGCTGAGCTATCGGGTCTTCATGCTGCTGCTGGATCTCGATGATCTGGAGGCCCTGGACCGGCGGTTGAAGCTGTTCTCGCTGGAACGCTTCAACCTGATGTCCTTCCATGCCGACGATCATGCTGCCACGCCGGGTGTCGGCGTGAAGGCAAGCGTGCTGGCCAGCCTGGCCGAGCAGGGCATCGACCTGCCGGACGGGCGGGTGTCCCTGCTGTGCATGCCGCGGGTTCTGGGCCACGGGTTCAATCCGCTCAGCGTC
Organism: Caulobacter sp. AVps16; assembly: GCF_058681455.1. NCBI lineage: Bacteria > Pseudomonadati > Pseudomonadota > Alphaproteobacteria > Caulobacterales > Caulobacteraceae > Caulobacter > Caulobacter sp. AVps16. The sequence goes on along the minus strand of NZ_CM178739.1, from coordinate 2,575,628 downwards.
TATTTCTGCCGCGACGCCCAGGGTCGGCTGGTGGCCATCGTCCATGCGGTGCGCAACACCTTTGGCCAGAGGCACGACTATGTCCTGCCGGTGCATGGCGAGCGCGGCGGCTGGGTGCGTCAGGCCAGCGACAAGATCTTCCACGTCTCGCCGTTCATGCCGATGGACCTGCGCTACGTCTTCGAGATCGCGGTGCCGGCCGAGACCACCCATGTGGGCATCGACGTGTTCGACGCCGACGGCCTGATGCTGTCGGCCAGCTTTGACGGCCGGCGGGTCGCCCTGACAGACAAGACCCTGCTGCTCGCCCTGGTCAGTCACCCGTTGCAGGTGCTGGGCATCCTGGCCGGCATTCACTGGGAGGCCCTGAAAATGCTGCTGAAGGGGTTTGGCCTGTTCCCGTCGCCCTCGCCCTCGGGGCTCGCCAGGCCCAGGGCCGGCGAGGACGCCGCCTGAACCGCCGAGGCCCGGAGGGCAGGATTAGGCCTGCCGCCAGGCGTCGAGATCGGCCAGGGCCCTCAGGCTCATCAGACGCTTCTTGGCCCGACCGCGCTCCTTGAGCGGGATCTTCACACCGTCTTCGCCGGTCTTCGGTGCCTCCATGGGCGGCAGAAGGCCATAGTTGATGTTCATCGGCTGGAAGCTGGTCTTGCCCCCCTCAACCTCGCCCGGGATATGTCCGCCGGTCACATGCTCGACCAGGGCCCCGAGGGCGGTGGTGGCCGGCGGGGCCTCCAGGGTCTGGCCCAGACGATCAGCGGCGGCGAAGCGTCCGGCCAGCAGGCCCGTGGCGGCGCTTTCGACATAGCCCTCGACCCCGGTCATCTGGCCGGCGAAGCGCAGGCGCGGAGCCCGCTTCATCCGCAGGGACCGGTCCAGCAGGCGCGGACTGTTGATGAAGGTGTTGCGGTGCAGGCCGCCCAGGCGCGCGAACTGGGCGTCCTTCAGGCCCGGGATCATCCGGAACACCTCGGCCTGGGCCCCGTGCTTCAGCTTGGTCTGGAAGCCGACCATGTTCCACAGGGTGCCCAGGGCATTGTCCTGGCGTAGCTGCACGATGGCATAGGACTTGACCAGCGGATCTCGCGGATTGGTCAGGCCGACAGGCTTCATTGGGCCATGGCGCAGGGTCTCTCGACCGCGCTCGGCCATGACCTCGATCGGCAGGCAGCCGTCGAAATAGGGCACATGCTCCCAGTCCTTGAACTCGGCCTTGGGGCCGGCGATCAGGGCATCGATGAAGGCCTCATACTCGGCCTTGTTCATGGGCAGGTTGATATAGGCGGCGGCGTCGCCGCCGGGACCTTCCTTGTCATAGCGCGACTGGCGCCAGGCGACGTCCATGTCGATCGAGTCGAGATGGATGATCGGGGCGATGGCGTCGAAGAAGGACAGCTGCCCCTCTCCGGACAGGTCGAGGATGGCGTCGGCCAGGGCCGGCGAGGTCAGGGGGCCGGTGGCGACCACGACATTGTCCCAGTCCTCCGGCGGCAGGCCGGCAATTTCCTCGCGCTGGATCGTGACCAGGGGGTGGGCTTGAAGGCGACGGGTAACCTCGGCCGAGAAGCCGTCGCGGTCGACGGCCAGGGCCCCACCGGCGGGAACCTGATGCTGGTCGGCGGCCGACAGGATCAGGGAGTCCAGCCTGCGCATCTCGGCGTGCAGCAGGCCGACAGCGTTGAACTGCCAGTCATCGGAGCGGAACGAGTTGGAGCAGACCATCTCGGCCAGGCCGTCGGTGTGGTGGGCCTCTGTGCGGACAGGGCCCGACGGCTCATCACGCCGCATTTCGTGCAGGACCACGGGCACGCCCGCGCTGGCGATCTGCCAGGCCGCTTCGGAACCGGCGAGGCCGCCGCCGATGACGTGAACCGGCTTTAGGGGGGAGGTCTGAGTGCTCATGGGCGACCTCATACCTCCGGCTGTCGCCAAGTGAAACCTGGGTGTAGGCTCTCATGAAAACCCACGTATGGCGCGTGCGGCGGACAGGGGGGAACTACAGATGGCCAAGATCTCGGTGACGGGTTCGGCATTGGCAGGGTTTGGCGTCATTGCCCGGCAGCCTGGGGCGGTTCTGATCTGGGGCGTGGTCATGCTGATCCTGTCCCTGGCCCCGATCCTGGCCCTGATCCCCCTCATGGGCCCCGAGCTCATGAAGACGATCGCCGCCCTGATGCAGACCCGGTCGGGGGAGCTCGATCCGGACTCGATCAGCCAGATGATGCAGTTGCAGTCCGGCCTGATGCTGATCCAGGTCGGCGGCTGGCTGTGGGGCACCTTCATCAAGGCCCTGATCTGCTCGGCCATCTTCCGCGCAGTGCTTGAGCCGGCTCAGTCGCGCGGTGCCTTTCTGCGACTGGGGCCCCAGGAGCTGTGGCTCGCCCTGCTGTTCCTGGTGGTGAGTGTCCTGGCCTATATCGTGGCGGTGCTTGCCTCCATCGGCGTGCTGGTGCCGGCCCTGGTCGTCGGCCTGAGCAGCGGGCCGCAGGGGCAGGGCGCGGCGGCCGGCGTGCTGACGGGCTTTGGTCTGGCCTTTGTGGCCGTCCTACTTCTGATCTGGCTGGCGCTGCGGCTTTCGCTGGCCGCGCCCATGACCTTCGCGGACCGCCAGTTCCGGCTGTTTGAATCCTGGGCCCTGACGCGCGGCTCGACCTGGCGCCTGCTGGGCGTGGCGGTGCTGAGCCTGCTGATCCTGTTGGTTCTCGAACTGATCCTCGCCGGTGTGGTGCTGAGCGCGCTCTTTATGGCGGGCGGTCCGCCGGTCTGGCTGTCGGATCCCCAGGCCGTGCAGGCCTTCCTCGCCCGGCCGCCGCTGGATCTTCTGCGCTCGACCTGGCCCTGGCTGGCCGTGATCGGCCTGGTCTGGTCGGTGATCGGGCCGGGACTGTTCGCCATCGTCTGCGCGCCCTGGGCCGCAGCCTATCGGGACCTGACCCGCCAGCCGGGGACCTGACGCGGCGCCGGCGCCACTTAGATCGCAAAATCGCATCCTGATCGCCGGCACGCGTCGCAACCTGGCGCGACGCGTCGTAAACAGACGGCTCCGCGCGACTCGGGCGGAGCGGTTCGAAAGGGCGTGCCATGACGGATGGATCGGTCGCGATCGGGGCGACCGTTCGGGCGGGGGTCGCAGGGCTCGGGCCGTCGGTCCGCGCCTGCTGGGGGGCCTTGCTGGTCGCCGTTGTGCTCAGCGTCGTGAGTCGCCAGTTGCCGCCGGGCCTTGGCCTTGTCGCCCTGCTGGGCGAGATCGCCGCCGTGGCCCTGGCCTGTGGCGCACTCTACCGCAACGCCTTTGGCCGGGCTTCGGGACTGGCCGGCCTGCGCTGGGGACAGGACGAGTGGCGCTTGCTCGGCGTTCAGGCCCTGGTCGGGGTCTTCCTGTTCGTGGTGGCGACCGTCCTCCTGCTTGTGGTCGGGGCCATAGCCCTGGGCGTGGCGCGGGCCAATGCGCCGGGTTTCGATGCCACCTCATCCCAGGCCTGGCAGGACGCCCTGGCCGGATCGGGACCGGGAACCCTGGTGGCCGGGGCGGCACCACTGGTGGGCCTTGGCCTGCTGATCTGGCTGGGCCTGCGCCTGTCCCTGGCGGCGGCGGCCTCGGTGGATCAGTCGGGCGTGCGGGTGCTGAGCGCCTTTCCCCTGACGCGCGGTGCCAGCCTGCAGGTTTTTGTCGCCGGCCTGGTGCTGGCGGCACCGATCGCCGGCCTGATGGCGGTGCTCAACCTGCTCGGACGCTGGACCGGACCGGGCCTTGACGGCGGGCTTGCCGCCTTCTGCGCGATCTTCGGCTATGTCTATCTGGCGCCGGTCTGGACCAGCGCGCTCGTCCATGTGTACCGCCAGCGCCAGCCCGCGGCCCCCCTGCAGGAAGTCTAGATGACCGCCCTTTCGCCGATCAATGCTGCCCTGGAGGGTGTGCGAACCATGCGTCGGCATCCGGTTGTGGTGCTGGCCTGGGCCGGATTCTCGCTGGTCATGCTGCCCTTGCTGGGCCTGCTGGCCAAGATCGTCCTCAGCGAGCAGGATCGCATGAACCTGGCCCTGCGGCCGTCATCGGCCGACCCGCGCGAGATCCTCGACTTCGTTTCGCGCCTCGGCGGCGTCATGGTCCTGCTGATCCTGCTGGCCCTGGTGCTCGGCGCGATCCTGTCGGCGGCGATCATGCGATCGGTGCTGCATCCCGAGGATCGGCGCTTTGCCTATCTCCGCCTGGGTCGCGAGGAGCTGCGCCTGCTGGGCGTGTCAGTGATCACCTGGGCTGCGGCCCTGATGGTGACCATCATTCCGGGCGGGGTCCTGGCCCTCGGGACGGCGCTGCTGGCGGAAACGCCGATCGGCGGCTGGTTCACCTTTCTCGGCGGACTGACGGTGATCGGCCTGTCCACCTGGGTGGCGGTACGACTGTCCCTGCTGGCCCCGCATGCCTTTCTGAGCGGCCATATCGATCCGCGCGCCGCCTGGCTGGTCACCCATGGCCAGTTCTGGCGGCTGCTGGCCACCATTGCCGTGGTCATCGTGCTCTGCGTGCTGATGTCGATCCTGGGGGCCACGGTCTCCAGCCTGGTCGGGGCCCTGATCGCCGGCGGGCTGGAAGACCCGATCGCCGGCGGCGCGGCAGCCAGCCATCCGCGCCTGATCCTGGCCCTGCTGGCCAATCTGCTGCTGGCCCCGGTGTTCCTGACCCTTCAGGCCGTCCTCGTCACCTCTGCGCCGGCCGCGGCCCTTCGCCAGCTGATGGCAGCCAAGGCCTAGGCTTCACCCATACTCCGCTCTCCCTGGCTTTCGCCGGGAAGTGCGGAAAATTTCACGCAGCAGCGCTGGGTCGCGATCCCACGCGCTCGCGCCACGCGCTCAGATGCGGTGTGCCCTCCGGCACCTCCAGGCCGATGAAGCTGGCGAAGTCGAGCGTGGTCTGGGCCACGATGTCGGCGATGGAATAGGACTCTCCGGCGATGAAGGCACGGCCGTCGGCCAGTTCGCGATCCAGCCACTTCATGGCCCGGGCCACGGTTTCGCGGTTGGACTCGCCGAAGTCCTTGTTCTGCGTCAGCAGGGCGGCCGTGAGCGGATGGGCGTGACGCCAGAACATGCCGACCGGGATCAGCAGCTGGAATTCGATTCGCCGCACCCACATGTCGATCTGGGCCTGCTCCAGGGCGGTGGTTCCAAACAGCGGCGGCTGCGGATGCAGGGCTTCGAGATAGCGGCAGATCGCGACGCTCTCGCTGATCATGGTGCCGTCATCGAGTTCGAGGGTCGGAACCTGTCCCAGGCTGTTGCGGGCCTTGTGCTCGGGTGACTTGTGGCCGCCCTGGCGCATGCCGATCCGGATCTCCGGCAGGTCGATGCCCTTCTCGGCCAGGAAGATCCGCACCCTGCGGGGATTGGGCGCGGGGTTGGCTTCGCCATAGAGCTTCACAGAGACCTCCCGGGTGAGCGACGCTGACGGCCGCCTTTCAAACAGATGTTAGAGTTGCCGCGCCATGCGGGGCAAGCCGCATTCGCTTCAGGGTCGAATTCGGTGCCCGGGCCCTGTTGAAGCGCCGCGAACCTTGTTACGCCTAGGCGCGAACCATCCCGTTCTGCCGAGGGTACCATGTCCAAGTTCTCCGCCTCCGACGCCGCCTTTGTCGGCTTCCGGCTCGTGAGGGAGCACCCGCGCGTCGTGGCGGTGTGGGCCGTGCTGATGACCGTGCTGTCCCTGATGACCAGCACCCTGACGATCCAGCTGGCCGGTCCGCAGCTGAACGAGTTCATGGCGCTCAGCGCTGACAACTCGGCCGCGCCGGAGGAGATGCTGCGGATCATGGGCGGCCTGGCCCCGCTGATGGTTTTCTCCGTGCTCTACAGCCTGGCGCTCTATGCGGTGACCCTGGCGGCGGTGAATCGCATCGTGCTGCGCCCTGATGACAGCCGCTCGGCCTTTCTGCGGTTCGGCGCGGACGAACTGCGCCAGGCCGGTACGCTGATCCTGGTCAACCTGATCTTCCTGGCGGTCTATATCCTGGGCATCCTGATCTCGGCGGTCCTGATCGGGGTCGGGGTGGCCGCCGGCGGCGGTCCCATTGCCGGACTGACGGGCCTGGTCAGCTTTGTCGGCGTGGCCCTCCTGATGATCTTTGTCGCCGTCCGGCTGTCCTTCGCCTCGACCCTGACCTTTGATACCGGCCGGATCGCCATCCGGGCGTCCTGGGCGATGACCAAGGGCCATGTCGGAGCCCTGCTCGGGGCCTATCTCCTGGCGGTCGTGATGGCCGTGATCGTCTATCTGCTGGTCATGACCATCGTCGCCGCCATCGGGGTGATCGCCTCGGGGGGCATTACCGGTCTTGGCGGTCTGTTCGAGCCGGACATGAGCTCGCTGGAGACCTTCTTTACCCCGATCGGCATCACCCGGGCCCTGTTTGCTGGCGTGATCTCGGTGCTGACCTCGCTGATCGTCTTCTCGCCGGCTCCGGAAATCTACCGGATCCTCAAGGCGGGGGGCGTGGAGCCGGTGGCGACGAACGTCTAGCCACCCCGCTCCCCCCGGCGACAGCCGGGGAGGGCAGGGCTTCTGATGATCGCTCCAGAGAAGCGATCATCAGGATCAGGCGCTCTTCTTGCTCGTCTTCAGCGCCGCCACCCGCGCCTTGCGACGCTCTTCGTGGCGGTCCAGCACGTCCTTCAGATAGCGTCCGGTCCAGGAGGCCTCGACCCTGGCCACGTCCTGGGGCGAGCCCACGGCGACGATCTCGCCGCCGCCGTCGCCGCCTTCGGGGCCGAAGTCCAGCAGCCAGTCAGCGGTCTTCACCACGTCGAGATTGTGCTCGATGACGACCACGGTATTGCCCTGGTCGACCAGCTCGTGGAGCACTTCCAGCAGCTTCTTGGTGTCCTCGAAGTGCAGGCCGGTGGTCGGCTCGTCGAGGATGTAAAGCGTGCGGCCGGTGGCGCGCTTGGAGAGCTCCTTGGACAGCTTGACCCGCTGGGCCTCGCCGCCTGACAGGGTCGTGGCCTGCTGGCCGACCTTTATGTAGGTCAGGCCCACCCGCTTCAGCGTCTCCATTTTGTCGCGGATCGGCGGCACGGCCTTGAAGAAGTCGGCGGCCTCTTCGACCGTCATGTCCAGCACGTCGGCGATGGTCTTGCCCTTGAACAGGATGTCGAGGGTCTCGCGGTTGTAGCGTTTGCCCTTGCAGATATCGCAGGTGACGTAGACGTCGGGCAGGAAGTGCATCTCGATCTTGATCAGGCCGTCGCCCTGGCAGGCCTCGCAGCGGCCGCCCTTGACGTTGAAGCTGAAGCGGCCGGGGCCATAGCCCCGCGCCTTGCTCTCCGGCAGTTGGGCGAACCAGTCGCGGATCGGCCCGAAGGCCCCGGTATAGGTGGCCGGGTTCGAACGCGGGGTGCGGCCGATCGGGCTCTGGTCGATGTCGATGACCTTGTCGAAGTTCTCCAGGCCCTCGATGCGCTCGTGCGGGGCCGGGGCGTCGCTGGCATTGTTCAGGCGCCGGGCGGCGGCCTTGTAGAGGGTCTCGATCGTGAAGGTCGACTTGCCGCCGCCGGACACGCCGGTGATGCAGGTAAAGGTGCCGACCGGGATCTCGCCGGTCACGCCCTTGAGATTGTTGCCGGTGGCGCCGACGACCCGCAGCATCTTTTTCTTGCTGATCGGCCGGCGGTCTTCCGGGACCTCGATCTCGCGCGTCCCGGTCAGGTACTGGCCGGTGACGCTGGCGGGATTGGCCATGATGTCGGCCGGCTTGCCCTGGGCCACGATCTCGCCGCCATGCACGCCTGCGGCCGGACCCATGTCGATGACATAGTCGGCGGTGAGGATGGCCTCTTCGTCATGCTCGACGACCAGCACCGAATTGCCCAGGTCGCGCAGGCCCTGCAGCGACTGCAGAAGGCGGGTATTGTCGCGCTGGTGCAGGCCGATCGACGGCTCGTCCAGCACATAGAGGACCCCCGTGAGGCCCGAGCCGATCTGGCTGGCCAGACGGATGCGCTGGCTCTCGCCGCCCGACAGCGTGCCCGAGCCGCGCGACAGGTTCAGATAGTCCAGGCCGACATCGACCAGGAACCGCAGGCGATCATTGATCTCCTTCAGGATCCGCCGGGCGATCTCCATCTGCTTGTCGCTGAACTGGGACTCCAGGCCGGCAAACCAGTCCTTGGCCGGACGGATGGCCAGCTGGGAGACCTGGGCGATATCCATGCCGGCGATCTTCACCGCCAGGGCTTCGGGCTTCAGGCGCTTGCCGTGGCAGACCTCGCAGGGCGTGTCGGACTGGTAGCGGCCCAGCTCTTCGCGGACCCAGCTGCTGTCGGTCTCGCGCCAGCGGCGTTCGAGGTTTGGCAGGACGCCCTCGAAGGGCTTGTCGACCTCGTATTTGCGGGCGTTGTCGTCATAGACGAACTTGATCTTCTGACCCTTGGAGCCGAACAGGACCACGTCGCGGGCGCTGGCGGGCAGCTTGTGCCAGGCTTCGTCCATCGAGAAGCCATAGTGGCGGGCCAGGGCCTGCAGGGTCTGGGTGTAGAGCGGCGAAGGCCCCTTGGCCCAGGGCGCGACGGCCCCCTTGTGCAGGCTCTTGTCCTTGTCGGGGATCACCATGTCGGCGTCGAAGGCCAGCTTGGCGCCCAGGCCGTCGCAGGCCGGGCAGGCCCCCGCCGGATTGTTGAACGAGAACAGCCGCGGCTCGATCTCGGCGATGGTGAAGCCGCTGACCGGGCAGGCGAAGCGTTCCGAGAACAGCAGCCGCTTGGGCTCTTTTTCGCCCTCGTCGATCGTCGCCCATTCGGCCACGGCCAGACCGTCGGCCAGACGCAGGGCCTGTTCGATGGAGTCGGCGAGGCGCTGCTCCATGTCCGGCTTGGTGACGATGCGGTCCACGACCACGTCGATGTCGTGCTTGAACTTCTTGTCGAGGGCAGGGGCGTCCTCGATCGGATAGTACTGGCCGTCGATCTTCAGCCGCTGGAAGCCGGCCTTCTGCCACTCGGCGATTTCCTTGCGGTACTCGCCCTTGCGGTCGCGGACCACCGGGGCCAGCAGATAGAGACGCGTGCCTTCGGGAAGGGCGGTGATCTTGTCGACCATCTGGCTGATGGTCTGGCTCTCGATCGGCAGGCCAGTGGCCGGCGAATAGGGCGTGCCGACCCGGGCCCAGAGCAGGCGCATATAGTCGTGGATCTCGGTGACCGTACCGACCGTCGAACGCGGATTGCGCGAGGTCGTTTTCTGCTCGATCGAAATGGCGGGTGACAGGCCCTCGATCAGGTCGACATCGGGCTTGCTCATCAGTTCCAGGAACTGGCGGGCATAGGCCGACAGGCTCTCGACATAGCGCCGCTGGCCCTCGGCATAGATGGTGTCGAAGGCGAGCGAGCTCTTGCCCGAACCCGACAGGCCGGTCAGCACCACCAGTTCGCCCCGCGGAATATCGACGCTGACATTCTTCAGATTGTGTTCGCGGGCACCGCGGACGCGGATGAAGTTCAGTTGTTCGGCCATGTGTTCCGGAACGCAGGGGCTGGCATGAGGGTGCCGCGCAGCGGCTATATGTAGGGCTCGGAGCCGGCAGTTAACACAAGAACAAGGTGGGAACAAACGCCCGGAGGTCGTCCTGTGACAGCCTGCTGCCAGAAGGTGTCAGCAGGCTGGCGCCATGAGGGGCGTGGTTTCCGGGCCTTAACCGCCTTTGAAAGCGTGATCTTCAACAGTGTACGGTTCAATGCGCTCAAACGGAGCGCGACATGAGCAAGGCTGCCAAGCCCGCCAAGGCTGACAAACAGGAAAAGGGCAAGCAGGCGATCCGCGACGCCAGCGGGAACCTTCAGACTGGCAAGCCCCGCTCAGTCTTTGTCGATTTCATGGTGTTCATCGGCGGCGTCGGGTCTCTGATCTACGTGTTCAATACCATCGCGCCTAACTAGGGTCGCCAGCGACCCGGGCGGCTTCGGCTTGCCCAAGGCCGCCGGTCGCCTTAAAGAGCCCGGCCAGATCCCCTGAAGGAGACTCCCATGATCAGAGCAACGGAAGACCGCTTCGTCCGTCCCGTTTCCCTGACCCTGGATCGTCATGTCTGCCTTCATCACGCTGGATTCCGTCGCCGCCGTCACGCCTGACGGCCGCCCTCTTTTCGAAAACCTTGATCTCGCCGTCGGTGTCGAGCGCATCGGCCTCGTCGGCCGCAATGGCGTCGGCAAGTCGACCCTGCTGGACATCATGGCAGGGGACCGCGTCCCGGCGGCCGGCACCGTAACCCGCACCGGCAGCCTGGCCCGGCTCGACCAGAGCCCGGCGCGCTCGTGCGACGATCGGCTCGTGGACCTGCTGGGCGCGGGTCCGGACTGGGACCGGCTGGCCCGGATTGAAGCCGGTCAGGCGGATGACGCCGACCTGTCGGATGCCGACTGGGACCTGCCGGGCCGCATCGCCCAGGCCCTGGCCGAAGCCGGGCTGCCGGATCTGGACCCGGAGCGTCCGGCCCTGTCCCTGTCGGGCGGCCAGGCCACGCGGGCGGCCCTGGCCCGGCTTCTGCTGGCCCGGCCAGACGTTCTGCTTCTGGATGAACCGACCAACAATCTCGATGCCGCCGCCCGCGAGGGTGTGATCAGGGTCATTGATCGCTGGAAGGGCGGGGTGGTGGTGGTCAGCCACGACCGGGCCCTGCTGCGCGGGCTCGACCGGATCGTCGAGCTGTCGTCCCTGGGCGCGCGCACCTATGGCGGTGGATACGACCTCTATGTCGAACGGCGGGACGAGGAGGCCGCTGCAGCCTCGCGCGACCTTGACCGCGCGGATCAGGAGGCTCAACGCGTGGCCCGGGACGCCCAGGCCGCCCGCGAACGCAAGGCGCGACGCGACGCCGCCGGCAAACGATCCGCCGCCAAGGGCGGCGCGCCGAAAATTGTCCTCGGGGCCATGGCCGAGCGGGCGGAGCTGTCGGGTGCGCGCGAGGGTCGCCTGGCCCAGCGCCTGGCCGCCGAGGCCGCCGAGGCGAGATCAGAGGCTGTGGCCCGGGTCGAACGCCACAGGACCCTGTCCTTCGACCTGCCATCCACCCAGCTGTCACCGGGAAAGGCGGTGCTGGCGTTCGAGGCGGTTGCCTTTGGCTGGCCGGGCGGCCCTCCACTGATATCCGGCCTGTCCTTCCAGATCGTCGGACCGGAGCGTGTGGCGATCCCGGGCAGCAATGGTACCGGCAAGACCACCCTGATCCGGCTGGCGGCCGGTGATCTGGAGCCTGCGCGCGGTACTATCCGCTGCAGCGTCCCGATGGCCGTGCTGGATCAGCGGGCCGCCGTTCTGGATGACGGTCAGACGATCCTCGAGAACTTCCGGCGACTGAATTCGCGCGCCTCGGCCAATGAGGCCCATGCCGCCCTGGCCCGGTTCCTGTTTCGCAATGCTGCGGCCCACCAGCGGGTCGGAACCCTCAGTGGCGGCGAACGCCTGCGTGCGGCCCTGGCCTGCGTCCTGTCCGCCGAGGTGCCACCGCAGCTGCTGATCCTGGACGAGCCGACCAACCACCTGGACATCGCCTCGATCGAGGCGGTTGAGGCGGCCCTGATGAGCTTTGACGGGGCCTTGCTGGTGGTCAGCCATGACGCCGATTTTCTGACCGCCATCGGGATCGAGCGCGAGATCGCCCTGGGGCGGTGATTTCTGGCACCATCTTTGTGGGTCCTGATCCTCGCCGCTGGGCCCAAAGCTGAGGCTTGCGCAAGGCCGTGCGGGCGCTTTTGTTGGGGGCAGGATCAGGCCCACGGGCCTGGAGCGGCTTTGCCTGCGGTTTTCACCTGGCGAAAGGTCCCTGGATCGATGTGCAACCTCTACGCCATGCGGCGCACCCAGACCGAGATCGTCGCCCTGACCCGGGTCCTGTTGCAGAAGGTCAATCAGGCGGAGCTGCCGGGCATCTTTCCGGACTATGCGGCCCCCATCGTGCGCCAGTCCGCCGACGGCGAGCGCGAGCTGGTCCAGGCCCGCTGGGGCATGCCCTCGCCGCAGTTTGCCCTCGAGGGCAAGAAGACCGATCCGGGCGTGACCAATATCCGCAACGCCAAGAGCCCGCACTGGCGGCGCTGGCTGGGCACGGACCATCGCTGCCTGGTGCCCTTCACCAGTTTCAGCGAGTTCAACAAGGCCGAGGGCGGCGACATCTGGTTCGCCCTGGCGGAGGATCGTCCCCTGGCGGTGTTTGCCGGGATCTGGACCGCGTGGACGAGCGTCCGCAAGCTCAAGGAAGGCGAGGTCACCGCCGATCTGTTTGGCTTCCTGACCACGGAGCCCAATGCCGAGGTCGGTGCCATTCACCCCAAGGCCATGCCGGTGATCCTGACCACCGAGGCCGAACGCGAGACCTGGCTGAACGCGCCCTGGCCCGAGGCTTCGGCGCTGCAGAAGCCTCTGCCAGACGGGGCGCTGAGGATCGTGGCGCGCGGCGGCAAGCGGGATGACGGCTGAGGGGCGGCCACGGCCATCCGGACCCAGCCTTCAACGATGATCACGGGGTGTCTCCCATGGGGGAAGGTTTGCCGGCCGCCAGGGCCGTAACTCGGACCAGAAGCCGGATGGCCGCCAGATAGTCCGCCTCGGTGCGGGTTTCATACTTCACGCCGGCGGCGGTGACGGAGAGGAAGCTGGCAAAGGCCCCCGGTCCGCCGAAGGCGTCGATCCGGGCTCCTTCTTTCGCCGCCGCTTCGGCGCGCTGGATCAGGATGGCACTGAACCCGGCATCGAGCCGGGTTGCGGCGGCCCTGGCCAGGTCGGCATCGAGGTCGAACAGTTCGGCCCCGTGCGGCGTTGTCCGCATCAGCCGGAAGAAGCGCAGATCCTTGGCCAGGATGGTCGCTTCCAGGTTTTCGGCTAAGGTGAAGTCGTCGCGCCAGGCGGCCTCGGCCCCGGCCAGGGCGTCGTCGATCACCGAAGCCGCCAGGGCTTCGAACACGGCCCGCTTGTCGGCGAAACGCAGATAGAGGGTCGCCCGCGCCACGCCGGCCTCGCGGGCGATGTCGGCCATGCTGGTGCGCTTGAAGCTGTGACGTCCGAACAGGGTCAGGGCCGCATCGAGAATACGTCTTACGTTGTTGTCAGACACTATAGACATCATTTGTCCAATATGATCGGATTGGCTCTCGACACAAGGGGTGCTGTGATGACCGACAAGGGCGTGGTGCTGGTAACCGGAGGGTCTGGCTATATCGCGGGCTTCTGCATTGGCCAGCTTCTGAATGAGGGCTGGACCGTCCGGACGACGGTTCGCAATCTCGCGCGGGAAGCCGAGGTCCGGGCGAGCATCGCCAAGCTGAGCCCGCACGGGAACCGGCTGAGCGTCTTCGCCGCCGACCTCAATGCCGACGGCGGCTGGCGCGAGGCGGCTGAAGGCTGCGTCGGCGTGCTGCATGTTGCCTCGCCCTTGCCATCGGCCAATCCCAAGGATGATGACGAACTGATCCGCCCTGCCCGCGACGGGGCCCTTCGGGTGCTGAAGGCGTCGCGCGACGCCGGTGTCAAGCGCGTGGTCATGACCTCGTCCACCGCAGCCGTCTGCTATGGCTTTGGCGGGCGGACCGAGCCCTTCACCGAGGCTGACTGGTCAGATCCCACCGACCGCAGCGACTCCTCGGCCTATGAGCGGTCGAAGATGATCGCCGAGCGGGCCGCCTGGGCCTGGCTCGAGGCCGAAGGGGGTGCGCTGGAACTGGTCACCATCTGTCCGGGTGCCGTCCTTGGGCCGGTGCTCGGCCGTGACTTCTCGGCCTCGATCGACATCGTCAAGAAGCTGCTGGACGGTTCCGTCCCCGGCCTGCCGCGCTTTGGCTGGCCGCTGGTCGATGTCCGCGACATTGCCGACCTGCATGTGCGGGCCCTGGCGGCCCCGCATGCTGCGGGCCGGCGTTATATCGGGGCAGGTGATTTCAGCTGGATGGCGGAGATCGCCGAGGTGCTGCGTCGCGATCTGCCCGGAGCCGGTGCCCGGGCCCCGAAGATGAAACTGGCCGACGGCCTTGTCCGCCTGACCGCCATTTTTGATCCGGTCATCCGCGAGCGGCTGTTCGAGCTGGGCAAGCAGAGGCCGGTCTCGGCGCAGAGGGCCAAGGACGAGCTCGGCTGGAAGCCAAGGTCGAACCGCGAGATGATCCTGGACACGGCCAAAAGCCTGATCGCCGAAGGCCTGATCAAGGCCTAGGGCGGCCCCTGCCTCAGGCCGCCGATGGAGCGGGGTCGATGCGGGCCACGAAGCAGCCGTGGCCGGCATTGTGGGCATGGACATAGGCCGCGCCGGCTGTCGCCAGCTGACGCTCTATCGCGGTTTCCAGGCCATCGCCCATGGCCACTTCGGCGCTCAGGAGCAGGCCGTCTGCGCTGAAGGCCCGCAGGGCGATCGGACGGTCGCGCATGGCCGATGGGAGGGTGTCGCGGCCGCTCCAGGTCTCTGAGGCGGACTGGCTGACATAGATGGCATAGGCCGATCTATAGGGCGTGTCGGCCGGCTGATGTTCGTAGTTCAGCAGCAGCACGGTCTCGCCGGGCTCGGCATCGCGCAGGCCGATGCGGCAGGGAAAGCCCGGCTTGGCGGTGGCGACCCGTCGCAGGATGCCCCGTGCCGCGAGGGCTTCGGTGTCGAGATCGAACAGGGGGCGGAAGTCTTCGACCGGCAGGCCGGAAATCGTGAAGGGCATGGGGCGGTTCCATGGGGGGTGAATGACTTCCCCCTGATGCCCCGCCGCCCTGCCGGATCTCCACCCGATCCTTGCGGCGATAGACCTGCTAGGCCTTCTTGTTCAGGGTGATGGCGGTGCCGCTGGAGACCGGATTGTTCATCCGCGCACCGGCACCATAGCCCGCCGCCGGGGCGCGCTGGTTGGCGATTTCCTCGGCCACGGCCTTGACCAGACCTTCAGTAACCGTGCGGGCGGCGTTCAGGGCGCGAGCCTGGCGGGCCAGGACGGCGTCGAAGGCTTCGGTGGCGCGCACCAGGCGCTGGCGAAGTCCCGCATCCGCACCGGAGATCAGGGCGATATTGGCGCGCACCCGCGCCGACTCGTGCCGGTAGAGATTGGCCAGCTTGGCCGTCTCCTCGACATACTGCGCCGCGTCCTGGGGCCGGCGGGCTTCGAAGGCCGTGGCCTCCTTGGCGATCAGGTCGGTCAGGCGTTCGGTCAGCAGGACCAGTTGGTCGACACGGTCGTTGGGATCGGTGGCGGCGAGGGCCATGACTAATCTTTCAACCCTTGAAGCTTGAGCATTTCACGCTGGACGGTGCTGGCCAGACCGATGCCGCCGGCCTTGGAGACTTCCTTGGCCATGGACTCGGTGAGCAGCGACTTGAACATTTCCTCGGCCTGTCCGCCGCCGAAGGGCTCGGAGGTTTTCACGCCGGCAAACATCGACTGCATCATCACCGACAGGAACGAGGCCTCGAAGGTCTGGGCCGTTTCCTGGATCTTGCCGCGCTTGGCCAGCTCTGCGGCCGACGGCGGCGGGGCGATGGTGTCGATCGGCGAGGCGATGGCGGTGAGGGGGCTCATCACATCACCTCGATATCAGCTTGCAGCGCGCCGGCGGCCTTCACCGCCTGCAGGATCGAGATCATGTCGCGCGGGGTGACGCCCAGGGCGTTGAGACCGCCGACCAGGCTCTTCAGCGAGGCTCCGGCGTTCAGGGTGAGCAGCTGCTTGCCCTTTTCCTCTTCGACACTGACCGTCGATTGCGGAACCACGGCGGTCTGGCCCTGGCTAAAAGGGGCGGGCTGGCTGACCGCCGGGCTTTCCTGCACCGAGATGGTCAGATTGCCCTGGGCGATGGCCACCTGGCTGATCCGCACGTCGTCGCCCATGACGATGACGCCGGCCACTTCGTCGATGATCACCTTGGCCGGGCCGTCGGGCTCGACCTCGAGGTTCTCGATCGCAGTGATGAAGCTGATCATGTCCATGTTCGCCGGAGGCCGCACGGCGACGATGGTCGGGTTCTGGGCCTGGGCGCTGTAGGGGAAGCGGCCGTTGATGACGTCGGAGATCCGGCGCGAAGTGGTGAAGTCGGGGTTGCGCAGGGTCATGCGCAACTCTTCCATGTTCACCATCTGGAAGCCGGTTTCCTTTTCGATGATGCCGCCGGCGGCGATCCGGCCGGCGGTGGGCACGCCCTTGCTGATCGAGCTGCCCGAGGCTCCGCCCGCCGAGACCGAGCCGGTCTGGACGCTGCCCTGGGCCACGGCATAGGTCTGGCCGTCCGCGCCCTGCAGGCTGGTGACCAGAAGGGTGCCGCCCAGCAGGCTCTTGGCGTCGCCCAGGGTGGAGACGCTGACGTCCATCTTCGCGCCGGGCGCGGCGAAGGCCGGCAGATTGGCTGTGACCATCACCGAGGCGACGTTCTTGGTGTTCAGATTGGCGTTGCGAACATTGACGCCCTGGCGCTCGAGCATGGCCTCGAGGCTCTGCTTGGTCATGGGCGCATTGCGCAGGCTGTCGCCCGAGCCGTTCAGGCCGACCACGATGCCATAGCCGATCAACTGGTTGTCGCGCACGCCTTCGAACGAGACGATGTCCTTGATCCGTGACTTGGCGAACGACGGCCCGGCCGCCAGGGCAAAGGCGGTGGCGGCGAGCAAGAAAACGGTGCGCAAACGTGAACGCGACATGGCTATCCTGACGTGGGGAGATGTCCCCACCCGCTCCCATGCCAAAAGCGGGCCAATCTCAAAGGCTTGAGTCGTAAGGCTTTGTGCGTTTTGCCGCAGGCCCCTCGGTGCCCTTCGGCAGATTCTGCCCGGCATTAACCATACTTCAAGCGGCCGGACCGACTATGGTGCGACGGTGGGACTTCTGACTCGTCCCGGGTGCTGTGGAGTTGCGGTCGCCATGAAGGTTTCGAGCACGGGGGGCGTGGGCGCGAGCGGCGCATCGCGGGCCAAAGCTTCGGGCAGCGGTGCCAGCTTTTCGCTGCCTTCGGTCGGGGCGGCCAGCAGCGCGGCCGGCGTGGTCCAGGCGGGCGGCGTCGCGGGGCTGGGTTCGCTCGACGCCCTTCTGGCCCTGCAGGCCATGGGCGATCCTCTGGAGCGCCGCAAGCGGGCGGTCCGACGGGCCGACGGCATTCTCGACATCCTGGGCGAGGTGAAGCTCGCCCTGCTTGATGGCGATGTGTCCGCCGCCACGCTCGACCGACTGACCCGCGCCATCCGCGAGCAGCGCGATTCGACCGATGATCCCCGGCTCGAGGGCGTCCTCAACGAGATCGAGACCCGGGCAGCTGTCGAAAAAGCCAAGCTGGAACAGGCCCGGCGTGCCTGATGCAACGGGCGACGACCACGGACGATGGCCGGGTTCATGCCACCAGCGAATTCAAGGTCTTGCCCCAGGCCGGTTCGCCTGAATCTGCAACGCCAGTCGGGGGCTTCTGGCGCGAACGAGGCGAGTTTTCCGGAACTGAACGCGCCACTCACGCGAGGTTCATTGAACACGGCTATTCTTTTGGTATAAGCACCCGGCCTGTTCAGGGCGGAGTTCATTGGGGCGTGAGGCGTTAATGCAAACGGCCACTGTTCTAGTTGGTAAAAGCAACTATCGGCCTTCCGAGGGCGAAGAGTTTATGAATGCGCGGCAGCTTGAGTACTTCAAGCAAAAGCTGCTGGACTGGAAGGACGAGATCCTCCGCGAATCCCGCGAGACGGTGGCCCATCTCCAGAAAGAAACCGAAAATCACGCCGATCTGGCCGATCGCGCGTCTTCGGAAACCGACCGGGCGCTGGAACTGCGCACCCGCGATCGTCAACGGAAGCTGATCTCCAAGATCGACCAGGCCCTGCGCCGCGTCGAGGACGGCTCCTATGGCTATTGCGAGGAAACCGGCGAACCGATCGGCCTTGCCCGGCTTGAGGCTCGCCCTACGGCGACCCTGAGCCTGGAAGCCCAGGAGCGTCACGAGCGCCGCGAACGCGTGCACCGCGACGACTGATCGGCCTCAGGGCCTCTGTGTTTCAAGACGGCCCCGGGGGAAGCCCCGGGGCCGTCTTTGGTTCTGGACGCCCCCTAACCCCACCTGCGCTCGCGGGCTGCAAACGGCACGGGCAGGCCAGGGCTTCACGACAGGCACCGCGCGCCCGGCCTTTACCTGGCGCGAGGAGTCGGGTGCACTGCCCCCGCCGTCGTGGGGACCCCTGATGATCAAACACCTGATTTGCGCTCTGGCGCTGTCCTGGACTGTGGCGGCTTCCGCCCAGGCCCAGACTGTCGATCTGGATAAGGCGACGATCGCCCAGCTGCGGGCAGCCATGGACGCGGGGCAGCTGACCAGCGAGCGGCTGGTCCGGCTCAGCCTGGCCCGGATGGACGCCTATGACGACAAGGGGCCGCAGATCAATGCGGTGATCATCCGCAATCCCCGCGCCCTGGCCGAGGCGCGAGCCCTGGATGCAGAGCTGAAGAGCAAGGGCCGGCGCTCGCCCCTGCATGGCATTCCGGTGGTGCTGAAGGACAATTTCGACACCGCAGACCTCGCCACCACGGGCGGCTCGATCTTTCTGGAGGGTTCGATTCCGCCGGATGATGCCTTTCTGGTCAAAAAGCTGCGCGAGGCGGGGGCCGTGATCCTGGCCAAGGTCAATCTGTCCGAATTCGCCTCGGGCGGAGCCTTTAGCTCGCTGGGCGGCCAGACCCGCAACCCGCATGATCTGCTGCGCTCGCCCCTGGGATCGTCCGGGGGCACGGGGGCGGCCATAGCGGCAGGCTATGCGCCGCTGGGGCTGGGTACCGATACGGGGGGCTCAGTGCGCTGGCCGGCGGCGGCCAACGGCATCGTCGGGCTGCGACCCACCCACGGGTTGCTGAGCCGTGACGGTATTATTCCCCTGTCGCTCAGTTTCGATACTGCCGGTCCACTGGCGCGCAATGTCTCGGACGTCGCGGTCGCCCTGGGCCTGCTCGCCGGCGTGGATCCGGCCGACCCGGCAACGGCGAAGAGCCAGGGCAGGGCCCAGGCGGACTACACGCCCTATCTGAAGGCCGACGCCCTGAAGGGGGTGAGGATCGGCGTGGCGCGCGACTTCATGGGCCAGGACGCTGAGTTTGACTGGGTCATGGAGGCCTCCATCGCCGTCATGAAGGCGGCCGGGGCGACTGTCGTCGATGTCCGCCTGCCCAGATGGCTGATCGAGTCCAAGGGCGAGTTCTATTCTGCGGTCCGGATGTCAGAGTTCCCGGTCCAGCTGCAGACCTATCTGGCGACCCTGAAGCCCGGCTATCCCAGGACCCTGGACGAGATGATCGAGCGGTCCTATCGCCTGCCGGCCCCCCGCCCGGATGGGGCTGGACCCAATGCGACGCGGTGGTCGCTGCTGCGGCGGGAGCAGGCCTCCGTCGCCCTGACCGACCCTGCCTATACCGCCGTCCGCGACCAGGCCCTGCCGCTGGTTGTCGCCGCCCTAGACGGCGTGTTCACGGCCAACAGGCTCGACGCCATCATCTATCCGCCTCTAGCGGAGCGTCCCGAACTGATCAGCCGCACCGGTGGGACGCGAGCGGCGACGCCCGGCGGCGGGGCCACCAGCGGCACCAATCTCGCCAGCCTGTCGGGCTTCCCCGAACTGGTTGTCCCGGCCGGTTTCACCACTGATCAACTGCCCGTCGGCCTGTCGTTCATCGGCCGCGCCTTCGACGAGGGCAAGATCCTGGGGATCGGCTATGCGTTCGAACAGGCTACCCAGGCGCGACGACAGCCGGTGCATACGCCGCCGCTTAAAGGGGAAGTTCTGTCCGTCGGTCCAAGGAAACCCTGAGCCCTGCTGGCCTCGCCCGACGCCCGCAAACCCCTTGGGTCGGGCCAGGCCAGCAAATGCCCCTGCCGAAAACGGGGCCAGGTTCTGTTCACCACAGGGTCTTTGCGGCGCGCTCGGGCCAGTCGCGGTCATAGGCCTCGCCCCCGACCTCACCGGCCGTGACCGCCGCCAGCATGGCCCCCGGTGAGGGCAGGGTGGCCGGATCGACCTGGCTTTCGGCCTTCCACAGCCCGGACCGCACGATGGCCCGGGCACACTGGAAATAGGCCTCCTGCACGGTGATCACCATGGCACTGCGCGGGGCCTGGCCGTCGACGGCGAAACTGGCCAGCAGGGCGGGGTCAGCACTGATCACCGCCCGGCCATTGACCCGGAAGGTCGTGCCCGAGCCCGGGATCAGGAACAGCAGGGCGACCCGCGGATCCCGCACCACATTGCGCAGGCTGTCGAGGCGGTTGTTGCCGCGACGGTCGGGCAGGATCAGGGTCTGTGGATCAGCGACGCGCACAAAGCCCGGCCTGTCGCCGCGCGGGCTGCAATCCAGGCCCTCGGGGCCGAGTGTCGCCAGGGCGACAAAGGGCGAGGCCTCGATCAGGGTCCGATAATGTGGGGTAATGGTCGTTGACACCTTGACCAGGGCCGCGCTGACGGGCGGGGTGTCATAGAGCGCGTCCAGCGCCTCGAGGCTGTCGATCACGCTCATGGTGCCCTCCCGCTTCCGGAGAGAAGCCTAGAGGTCCGGCGCGCCCGGCGAAAGCGTCAGGCGGTAAAGACTCGCGCGCAAGCCTCGGCGAGGTGGCGCGGCGAGATCGGCTTGCCGACCACGGGCGGCTCGCGGCCCCGCACCAGTTCGGCATTGCCGGTTACATAGACGACGGGGATATCGCCGAGCTGTTGCTGGATGGCTTCGACCGCCTCGACCCCGGTGCCGCCGACGATGCGATAATCCGCTGTGATCAGGTCCGGACGCCGGGCCACGGCCTTCTTCAGGGCGTCCTGCGGGCTTTCGGCGATGTCGAAGCTGGTAAAGCCCTGTTCAGCCAGCAGGGCTTCCATCTCGAAGGCGATCAAAATCTCGTCCTCGATGATCAGGGCATGTCGGGCTTTCATGTGCACGGTCATTTGCCGCCGCCTTCATTAACGTCCCGTCTTAACTTCAACGCCCGGCCAAGCTTGCGCGCCAGTCTCATTTTCGTGATCTGACGAATTATTGCCTCAATCAGTGGCCCTGTCCCAGATTCTGCGGGCTGCTTCCCCAGTCTGGGTAGGCGACGCGGTGGGGCGATCCGCGCTATGCAGGTGAAAAGTCCGAAGCAGGACGGCGGGAGATGGCGATTGTCCGTCGCTGCCGTCATGCTTGCGGCCCAGTTCAGCGCAGGAATCGCCCAGTCATGTCTCAAGACGCCCCCCTGATCCTGACCGAAAAGCGCGGTCACATCGCCATCCTCACCCTGAACCGTCCGGAGGCGATGAACGCCCTGGGTGCGCCCGGCGACGGCGACCAGGTGGCGGCCGCCTGCGAGGCGATCAATGATGACCAGGATATCCGCTGCGTGATTCTGACCGGCGCGGGCCGGGCCTTCTCGGCCGGCGGCGACGTCAAGGCGATGAAGGCCCGCGAGGGCGCGTTCGGCGGCAATGGCGTCAAGGTCCGCGACGGCTATCGCAAGAACATCCACCGCATCGTCCGCGCCATCTATGGCCTGGAGGTTCCCTCGATCGCCGCCGTCAATGGCGCGGCCATCGGCCTGGGCTGTGACGTGGCCTGCATGACCGACATCCGCATCGGGGCCGACACCGCCAAGTTCGGCGTCACCTTCCTGAAGCTGGGCCTGATTCCCGGAGATGGCGGAGCCTGGCTGATGCCGCGCACCATCGGCATGAGCCGCGCCGCGGAGCTGCTGTTCACCGGCGACGTCATTGACGCGGCCAAGGCGGCCGAATGGGGCCTGATCAGCAAGGCCGTGCCGGCCGACACCCTGATGGATGAAGCCATGGCCCTGGCCACGCGGATTGCGGCCCAGCCGCCGCACGCCCTGCGCATGGCCAAGAGCCTGCTCAAGCACGGCACGACCGCCAGCTACGACACCCTGATGGAGATGAGCGCGGCCGCCCAGGCCATCGCCCACCACACCGAGGACCACATGGAAGGCGTCGACGCGATCCTCGAAAAGCGCGCGCCGGTGTTCAAGGGCGCCTGAGGTCATGGGCAAGGAAGCGCGGGGCGTCTGGGGCCATCTGTCGGACGGGGACTGCGAGGGCAAGCTCCTGTGGGAGTTTCCCAAACTGATCTTCCGCGGAGCCCATCGCGGCATCTATCAGGGCCACGCCCTGCGCTACATCAAGGTCGAGGGCAATGACCTCGTCCTGAACGACGGCACCCGGTTCGAGCTGGAGCCGGGCGAAGCCGACAAGTGGCTGCACGCCATCCTCAACCCGCCGGGGCGGCTGGACAAGCTGGGCGTCAAGCCCGGCCAGACGGTCGTGGTGCTGGCGCTTGAGGATGAAGAGTTCCTGGAAGAGCTCTCCACCCGGGTCGAGCCCGTCGAGGCCGAGGAGGACATCGACCTGCTGTTCCTCGGCGTCGAGGACCTGGCCGATTTCGATCAGCTGGAAGACCTGATCGGCGGGCTGGGTCCCAAGGGCGCGATCTGGATCGTGGCCCAGAAGGGCAAGGGCGCGCCGCTGAAGGACACTGAGATCCTGGCCGCCGCGCGCGGTCAGGGTCTGGTCGACACCAAGGTCTGCAGCTTCTCCAAGACCCATTCGGCCCTGCGCTTCGTCAAGCGCAAGGCCGGTCCGCCGGCAGCGAGCAAGCCGGTCGAGGATGACGCCGGCTTCGACGACGAGATCTGAGGGCAGGGAAGGGCGATGTTTCCAGTCCGGCGCATTCGTCCTTCCCGGCTTCTCGCCCCCTATGTGAAGGCGTTCGAGGAGCGCAGCCGCAGACTGGACGCCACGGTGGTGCTGCGCCCGCTGCCGGCACGGACCGAGCAGTTCCTCGAATTCTATCTCGCCGACCGCTATCGGGTGCGTGACATCGCGTCCGGGGCGGTAGAGGCCGCGCCAGACATCGTTCTGGTCGGGCTGCAGACCTATCGCCGGGTCGATGTGCTGCTCGGCGGGGACCTCAACCTGTTCACGATCCAGTTCACGCCGACCGGCTTTTCCAGTCTGTTTGGTCAGGCTGCGGCCTCGCTCACCGACAGGGCCCATGACGGCCGGGATGTCCTGGGTCCGGAGATCGCCCTGATCGCCGGACAGCTGGAGGCGGCACCGGATCTCGCGGCCCGGGCGGCCATTGCCGAGGCTTGGCTGGGCGGCAAGGCGATCCCTCTGACACCCGACCCCATAGCCTGGGCGGCGCGCCGCATGACGGCCCTGCACGGCGGCGTCCGGGTGGCAGACCTGGCCGAGGCCGTGGACCTGGGCGAGCGCCAGTTCGAGCGGCGGTTCACCCGGGCGGTTGGGGTCTCGCCCAAGCGCTATGCCCGGGTCCTGCGGTTCCGCGAGGCCCTGCGGCTGAAGGCTGAAGGGGCCGAACCGAGCTGGGCGGCGGTGGCCCAGGCGGCGGGCTATGTCGATCAGGCCCACATGATCCACGAGTTCCAGGCCCTGGCCGGCGCCACGCCCGAGCGTCTGCTGGCGACCATGGCCCCGGCGCTGGAAACCGTTCTGCCGGGTGTCGGAAATCTACAATCGGGCCGAAACGTGACCGCCTAGTCTGCCCGCCATCGAGGATGGCTGGAGCTGGACGGATGATCGAACGACGCGCCTTGCTGACGATGGGGGGATTGGCGATGACGGGATTGGCCGGCACGGCCCAGGCGGCCGGAGACGGGGTGGCGGAGATCGAGGCCCTGGTGAAGTCGCTGCTGGCGGCCTGGAACGCCACGGACGCCGACGCCTATGCCGATCACTTCTGGCCCGACGCCAGCTGGGTCAATGTCGTGGGCATGCACTGGCGCGGCCGCGATCAGGTGGCCTTCGCCCACCGGCTGTTCCTGTCGACCATCTTCAAGGACTGCAAGCAGACCCTGGTCTCGATCGAGGCACGGGCCGTAGCGCCGGGCGTGGCCCTGGCGGTGGTGACCATGATCCAGGACGCCTACACCACGCCGGACGGCAACAGGATGCCCGAGGCCCATGACCGCCTCAGCCTGACGGCGGTGCAGCGGGAGGGGCGCTGGCTGCTGATCCATGGCCACAACACCATCATCAACCCCCAGGCGGCCAATAACGACCCGGTCCTGCGGATGCCGCGCTGACCTTGTCGGCCCGCGCCGGGCCCTGGCGGTGCGTCTGATCAGGGCCTAATCCAGGCCCCCACAGGCCGCGCAGAAGGCGTCCAGATCGGCCTCGTCGTGATAGATCGACAGGCCGATGCGCAGCACGTCGTCGCGAACGTCAACCACCACGCCCCGGGCCGCGAGGGCTGTTTTCCAGGTCTGGGCATGGGGGTGGCGCAGGGCCAGGAAGCGGGCCTGCGGCCCGTTCCCGGGCGGGTTCACGATGACGGCGTCCTTCAGAGGTCCGGCTGTGCAGGCGGCGATACGGGTCAGCAGGCTCCGCTGAAGGCCCGCCACATGTTCGGCCACGGCGGCCGTGGTCAGGCCCTCGGTCTCCAGCATCTGTCCCGCCGCCACGAAGCGGTAGAGACCCGACGGATCGAAGGTCGCGCCCAGGAATCGGCTGGCGTCGCGTGCATAGCCCACCCCGCCAGGCGGGCCTTCGAGGTCGCCGAACTCGGCGTACCAGCCGGTCAGGGCCGGGCGCGGACCAAAGCCGGGCGGGGCGTGCAGGAAGGCCGCGCCTTCCCCCGCCATGGCGTATTTGTAGCCGCCGGCGACATAGAAGATCCGGTCGGCCACGCCCGACAGGTCGGTCGGTACGGCCCGGTAGCCGTGATAGCCGTCGACCACCACCCATGGCCCCTCGGGCCGGGCCAGATCGGCCAGGTCCCAGACGCGATCGAAGACATAGCCACTCTTGAAGAACACGTGGCTGACGAAGATCAGGTCGAAATCACCCTCGCGCGCGGTCGCCAGGAAACGCTCTGCGAAGTCCCCCTCCTGGCTGTTTGGCCCATCGGCCTCCACCAGGGTCAGCGCGATCTCGCCGGCCTCGACCCAGCGCTGGGCCTGGCGGCGGAACGAGTGGAACTCGCCGTCGGTCGACAGCACCCGGACGGGCCGCCTGTCGATCGCCGACAGAAGCACGGTCAGCAGGGCGTGAGTATTGGGCGCGAAGACGACGCTGTCGGGCGAGGGCAGGGCGAGCTCGCGTGCGACCAGGCCTTGCGCGGCCGGATAGACCTCGCCCAGCGCCTTGTCCCACTTGTGGTCGGCCAGGGCAGCGGCGTCCTCCCAGGCCTCGATCTGGGCAGCCAGGGTGACGTCGGGCCACAGGTGATGGCTGTGGGCCGCCATGTGCAGCCGGCCCCCTTCCGAAGCAACGGGCGCGGTCAGGGCCCGCGAGAAAAGGTCCTTGCGCGCGCCGTTCACAGCTTGGTTCTCAGCGACCACAGCTCGGGGAAGGCGCGGCGGCGCAGGGTGCTGGCCAGATAGCCGATGCCGTCCGTGCCCCCCGTACCCGGCCGGCCGCCGATGATCCGCTCGACGGTCAGGACGTGCTTGTGGCGCCAGGTGACCAGGGCGTCGTCCAGGTCGACCAGCTTCTCGGCCAGTTGGTACAGCTCCCAATAGCGCTGGGTGTCGCGATAGACCTCCAGCCAGGCCGCCTCCACCTCGGGCGAAGGGGCGTAGGTCTCGGCAAAGTCGCGATTGAGCACCGCATCCGGCACGGCCAGGCCGGCCTTGGCCAGCTGGGCGATGGCCACATCATAGAGGCTGGGTGCATTCAGGGCCGCTTCCAGTTGCGCCAGGCCGTCAGAGCCCTCGGCGTGGAACTTGAGGAAGCTCTGGTCCTTCAGGCCCAGCAGGTATTCCAGGGTGCGGAACTGATGCGACTGGAAGCCCGAGCTTGAGCCCAGGTCGTTGCGGAAGCTCAGATAGTCGGCCGGGGTCATCGTCGCCAGAACGTCCCAGGACAGGGTCATCACCGTCTGGATCCGCGACACCCGGGCCAGGGCCTTGTAGGCGGGCTCGACATCGCCGTCCGCGATCAGCTGCTTGGCCAGGAGCACCTCGTGGATGATCTCCTTGAGCCACAGCTCTTTAACCTGGTGGATGACGATGAAAAGCATCTCGTCATGACGGTCGCTCCGCGGCTGCTGGGCTGCGAGCAGTTGGTCCAGCGCCAGGTAGTGCGCATAGGTCATGTTCTGGGTCATGACGCGATCCTAGGTCGTTCAGGGGGGCACATTTGTCCTTGTTTGCGGGCGGATTTTCCCCCGTCGCGGAATGATGTTTCGCCGCATCCACGGAAAGCGGAACAAGTGGTCTCGGCCCTCGCCAAGCACCGCCGAATGCGGCAGGAAGCGGCCATGAACCGCTTTGCCATTCTCGCCCTGGTCCTGGCCGGGCTTTCCTGGGGGCTGGGCTTTCCGCTGGGCAAGCTGGTCCTGCGCGAAACCGACGCCGCCCACATGGTGCTGCTGCGGTTCGCCGTCGCCGCCGTGGCGGCGGCCCCCTTCGCCCTGTGGACGGCCGAGGCGCGGGCCCTGTTCCGCTCGCCCGTCGTGCTGCTGGCCGGCGGGCTCTATGGCCTGGCCTTCATGGTGCAGTTCGAAGGCCTGGCCCATGTCAGCGTGACCCTGGCGGCGCTTCTGGTCGGGGCAATGCCGGCCCTGATCGCCGTCAGCGCCCGCTTTTTCGGGGAGCGGGTCAGCCGTGCCTCGTGGGCGGGGGTGGTCGCCGCGACGCTCGGCGCGTCCCTGATCGCCGGCAAGCCCGACGGTGCCGGCTCGCCGCTGGGGGTGGCGCTATCGGTCGCCTCGCTGTTCGTCTTCCTGGCCTGGCTGATCGTCATGCGCCGCGCGCCCAAGGTCCAGGCCCCCCTGGCCATACCGGCGGTGACCATGATCGTGGCCACAGCCGCCATCCTGCCGGTCGCCTGGCTGATGCACGGTCCGCCCAAGCTGGACCTCAGCCCCGTGGCCTGGTCCTGCATCATCGGCCAGGGCGTGGTGGCGACCCTGCTGGCCACGGCCGCCTGGCAATATGGCTCGGCCCGGGTCGGAGCCGCCACTGCCGGGGTCTTCATCAATATCGAGCCGCTGATGGGCGCGGTGATCGGGGTGATGCTGTTCGGCGACCACCTGACCCTGGCCCTCTTCGCCGGCGGCTTGCTGATCCTTCTCGGCAGCTTCGTCGTCGTGTTGGGCGAGGGGAAGGCGGACAAGGTTGAGGCTGTGTAGCCACACTCAAAATCCGCTCTCCCCGGCTTTCGCCGGGGAGAGCGGGGAAGGGGGAGGCGCTAAGCCGCTTCCTTCGCCTTCTTCTTCTCAAACCGCATCGCCCCGTCATCGACCCGGCCCATCTTCAGGGCCATCAGGTCGAGTGCATAGTTCTGATAGGCCTTCCAGGGCTTCTTGACGCCCTGCTTGGGGAACTTGGCCATGGCCCGCTGGACGTAGCCGGACGAGAAGTCCAGCCAGGGTTCGACGTCCATGCCGGCCTCGTCCTGGCGGGCCACGCAGGTGTCCAGACCATTGCGGGCCATGTGGTTGATCAGCTTGCAGACATACTCGCTGGTCAGGTCAGCCTTCAGGGTCCAGGAGGCGTTGGTATAGCCGAAGGCCGAGGCCAGGTTCGGCACGTCGCTGAACATCATGCCCTTGTAGCTCATTGACTGGGACAGGTCGGCGACCTTGCCGTCAACCACCAGTTCCATGCCGCTGAGCAGTTGCATCTGCAGGCCCGTGGCGGTGACCACCACATCGGCGTCGAGGGTCTTGCCGGACTTCAGTTTCAGGCCGGTCGGGGTGAAGGTCTCGATATGGTCCGTGACCACCGAGGCCTTGCCGCCCTTGAGGGCGTCGAACAGGTCGGCGTCGGGCACCAGGCACAGGCGCTGGTCCCAGGGATTGTAGCGGGGCGTGAAGTGGGTGGCGACGTCGTAGTCGGGCCCCAGATGCTCGCGCACCAGACCAATAAGCCTCTCCTTGGTCTTTTCCGGCTTGTTGCGGGCGATGTTGAAGAACAGCATCTGCATCAGCACGTTCTTCCAGCGCGTGATGCCATAGGCGGTCATGGCCGGCAGCTTGGACCGCAGCCAGTTGGCGATGCCGTCCTCGGCCGGGCGCGAGACCACATAGGTCGGCGAGCGCTGCAGCATGGTGACGTGGCTGGCGGTCCTGGCCATTTCCGGCACCAGGGTGACGGCCGTGGCACCGCTGCCGATCACCACCACCTGCTTGCCGGCATAATCGAGGTCCGAGGGCCAGTGCTGCGGATGCACGATCCGGCCGCCGAAGCTTTCGACCCCGGCAAACTCGGGCGTATAGCCGGCGGCATAGTCGTAATAGCCGGCGCACATATAGAGGAAGCTGCAGCTGACGCTGACGCTCGTGCCCTGATGCTCGGCCTCGACGGTCCAGGTGGCGGTCTCCGACGACCAGCTGGCCCGTTTGACGTGATGGCCGTAGCGGATCTTCTTGTCGATGCCGTACTCGGACGCCGTTTCACGCACATAGTTCAGGATCGAGGGGCCGTCGGCGATGGCCTTGGCCTCGCGCCAGGGCTTGAAGGAGTAGCCGAGGGTGTACATGTCGCTGTCAGAGCGGATGCCCGGATAGCGGAACAGGTCCCAGGTGCCGCCGATCGCCTCGCGGCCTTCGAGAATGGCGTAGGTCTTGCCCGGGCAGTTGGCCTGCAGGTGATAGCCCGCGCCGATACCGGACAGGCCCGCGCCCACAATCAGTACGTCGAAGTGCTCGGTCGCCATGCCGTGTCCCGTCCCTGGTGCATCGGTCCGGCTGTCCCGGACGCCTTGTTATCTGATCAGCGTTCACCAACAAACGACCGTTTTGACTCAGCGTCAACCGCGACACGCCTGCGCCCTGTCGGTTTTCATTGCGCACGGTCATCGGTCGCGCGTATTGCGGGGCATGTCCCTGCGCGATTTCGGTGTCCTGATCCTGATCTGCCTGGTCTGGGCGGGCAACAACATCATCTCGAAGATCGTGGTCGCTCACTGGGGCGTGCCGCCCCTGGCCTATGCCGCCGTGCGGTTCGGACTGGTGGCCCTGGTCACCCTGCCATGGCTGCTGCCGGCCCCGCGCCCGGTGTGGCGGCTGGTGCTGGTGGCCCTGCTGATGGGGGCAGGCAATTTCGCCCTGCTGTTCATGGGCTTCAAGACCGCCTCGCCCTCGGCGGCCTCGGTGATCATCCAGCTGGGCGTGCCGTTCACGACGATCCTGTCGGTCATCATTCTGGGCGAGCGCATCCGCTGGAAGCGCGGCCTCGGCATTGCGCTCACCCTATCGGGCGCGGTGGTGGTGATGTGGAGCCCGCACGGGCTGGAGCTGTCGGCCGGCCTGTGGCTGATCGCGGCGGCGGCCTTCACGGGCTCACTGGGCGCTGTGATGATGAAGCAGATGGAAGGCGTGCGGCCCCTGCAGTTCCAGGCCTGGGTCGGCTTCTCGTCGGTCTGGCCGCTGCTGGCCCTGAGCGGCCTGACCGAGCCTGGCGCGGCCGGTGCGGCCCTCAATGCCGGCTGGCCCTTCGTGGCGGCGGTGGTGTTCTCGGCCCTGGTGGTCTCGGTGGTGGGCCACACGGCCTATTACGGCCTGATCCAGAAGTACGAAGCCAATCTGATTGCACCCTTGACCCTGATGACACCGCTGATGACCAT
The DNA here is from genome assembly GCF_058681455.1 of Caulobacter sp. AVps16. NCBI lineage: Bacteria > Pseudomonadati > Pseudomonadota > Alphaproteobacteria > Caulobacterales > Caulobacteraceae > Caulobacter > Caulobacter sp. AVps16. The sequence goes on along the minus strand of NZ_CM178739.1, from coordinate 2,546,100 downwards.
TGGCCTCGGCGTGCTGATCACACATGACCATTTCGACCTGCGCATGGGCATAGGCACGGCCCTGGCCCTGTTTGGCGTGCTGATCATCGCCCTGCGCAAGAACCAGGTGATGCCGTTATTGATGCTGATGAGGAACCGCATCCAATGAGCCTGCCCCTCATCGAGGCCCCGTCGCCCAATTTCGACGCCCGCAAGGCCGTGCCCGACTGTGTGATCCTGCACTATACGGGCATGGAGACCGGCGAGGCCGCGATCGAGCGCCTGCGGGATCCCGAAGCCAAGGTCTCGGCGCACTACTGTGTCGAGGAAGACGGCCGCATCTTCCGCCTGGTGGCCGAGGAGCGCCGCGCCTGGCACGCCGGGGCGGCCTTCTGGAAGGGCGTCAAGGACATCAACTCGGCCTCGATCGGCATCGAGATCGTAAATCCCGGCCACGAGTTCGGCTATCGGCCGTTCCCGGACGCCCAGATCGCCGCGGTGATCAACCTGCTGGCCGATGTGCGGTCGCGCTGGATGATCCCGGACTCGCGGATTCTCGGCCATTCCGACATCGCTCCGGCCCGCAAGATCGACCCGGGCGAGCTCTTCCCCTGGAAGCGCCTTGCCGAAAGCGGTCACGGCCTGTGGATCGAGCCGCCCCCGTCGCCCGGCGCGCCCCTGGGCGAGGGCGAGGAGGGCACCGGCGTTTTTGCGCTGCAGGCCGGCCTGACCCGCCTGGGCTATGACTGTGCCCCGACCGGCAAGTATGACGCCTGGACCACCACTGTGGTGAGCGCCTTCCAGCGCCACTGGCTGCAGACCCGCTTTGACGGCATCGCCGACGGCGAGACCCGGGCGCGGCTCGTGGGGCTTCTGAGGGCCGGGGACTGATGCATCCGGCCAGGCTGTTCAGGGTCGAGGACAGGGCACCGCTGCTCGCCTTCCTGCGCGCCCATCCCTTCGTGACCCTGGCCGCCAGCGTCGGCGGCCGCCCGATGATCGCCCAGGCCCCGGTCGTGGTGCGCGAGATCCACGACGAACTGGTCGTCGACTTCCACCTGTCACGGGCCAATGCCCTGGCCCCGCACCTCGTCCAGGGGTTCCGGGCCGTGATGCTGGCCACCGGCGAAGACGCCTATGTCAGCCCCGACTGGTACGAGAGCGCCGACCAGGTGCCGACCTGGAACTATCTCTCGGTCGAGGCCGAGGGCTCGGTGGCCGTGCTCGACGAGGCCGAACTGATCGCCCAGCTCGACACCCTGTCCGAGCAGGAAGAGGCGCGCCTCGCCCCCAAGCCCCTGTGGACCCGCCACAAGATGGCCCCGGGCAAGTTCGAGGCCATGCTGCGGGGCATCATCGGCGGGCGACTGTTCGTCGACCGGCTGGAAGGCACCTTCAAGCTGTCGCAAAACAAGTCCGAAGCCGACCGTCTCGGGGCGGCCAGGGGGTTGGGCAAGCACCCCCTGGCGAAGATCATGCGTCAGGCTGGGTCCTGAGGCGCAGCGCCCGGCCGGGGGCGGCTCAGGGCCGAGCCGGGTTCGCCTCGCAGAAGCGCACAATGGCGTCGAAGACACGCTGCGGATCTTCCAGCTCGGGCGTGTGACCCAGGTCCTCAAAGGTCACGCAGGCCGCATCCGGCCGCAGGCGCTGGATGGAATGCGCATTGCCGGCGGGGTGGGAGCGATCGGCGGCCCCCCAGATCGACAGCAGGGGCTGGTCAGGGCAGGGCAGCTCGACCTCGGGGTCCATGTAGCACTGGTAGGCGCTGGCCAGAGACCATTGGGCGCCGTGCTGGAAGGACCGCTCGGCACACCGGCAGAGCTCGCCGATCATCGCCGTCTTGCCCACGGAGAGTGCGTACCAGTCAGGCATGCGTTTCGGGGCCATGCGGCGCATGGCGACATGGCCCAGGATCGGCGTCGCCAGAATGCCCTTGGGATCCCGGGCGGCCTTCCAGACCCTGAAGGCCGCGACATCGCCGGCCTGCAGCAGGGTCAGGCGGGAGACGAGCTCGGGATGGCGCGCGGCAATGTCGACGGCGGCATGACCGGCGACGCAGGAAAAGGCCAGGATGGCGTCGGGCCCGGCCACGGCCTGCAGGAAGATCGCCAGGTCATCATGGGTTTCGCGGAACCCGAAGCGATAGTCCCCGGCCGCGGCCGAGAAGCCCATCGCCGGCAGTTCAAACGCAATCACGCGGAAGCGCTGGGCGAAGGTCGCGATCAGGGCGTCATAGACTTCCAGCGTCATCGGCGGATCGACGCTGAAGACGATCGTCGGGCCCTGGCCGGCCTCGCGATAGCGGTACTGCACCTTGGGCGACCGGAAGAACCGGATGCCGTCCGAGGCGCTGGCCGGCCAGCCTTCGCGATGTCGGCGCATGCGGTCGGCGGCACTCGCCGTATCCAGGCGCGTGGCCAGGCGATTGAGCGTCCCGGTCATGGCTGGCGCGCCGCGTTGCGGTTGGCGATGAACAGCGCGACGCAGGTCAGGACCAGATAGCCCTCGATCGCCAGATGGCGCGCCACGATCGAGGCTGCGGCCCCGGTCTGGTGGGTCAGCCAGGCATCGCCCAGGGGCAGGATGAGGGCCGCGACCGCCGTCCAGAACAGGGCGCGCAGATCCCGCCGGACCAGGAAGATCGCCACCAGCGCCGCGACGAAAGCGGTGCGCAGGGCATAGACCTGCACCCAGGCTACAGCGTCGGCGCCGCTGACCGGTACGCCGTAATAGGTGGCAAAGCCGGTCGGATCAGACAGGGCCCGGGCCACATTGACCGCCTGCAGGAGCGCCAGCGGAACGGACAGCCAGAAGCCGAAGGTCCGCAGGACGGATCGGCGGGATGAGGATGGGTTTGCGGTCATGGTGTCTCCCTATGGACGGGAAGACTAGCGGGGCGATCACCACCTGGACGCTTGAGTTTCTGCCCATATAGGTGAATGAATTTCACTCATGAAACGTGATGGTCCCAGCTTTGCCGCACTGCGGATCTTCGCCGTGGCGGCGCAGCGGCAGAGTTTCCGCGATGCCGGCCAGGAGCTGGGCCTGACGCCCTCGGCGGTCAGCCACCAGGTGCGGGCCGTGGAGGACTGGGTCGGCGCGCCCCTGTTTCTGCGCCAGGTCCGGCAGGTGCGGCTGACACCGCTCGGCGAGACCCTGAGCGAGCGACTGTCGCAGGCCTTCTTCGACATCGACACCGCGCTCGGCCAGGCCAGGCGCCAGTCCGTCGCGACGCGGCTGCGCATCGCGGCCCTGCCCCTGTTCACCAATGTCTGGCTGGTGCCCCGGCTGGCGCGGTTTGAAGCGCTGCACCCGGACCTTTCCCTGTCGATCGACACCGATGCGCGGGTGGTCGATCTCGAGAAGGGCGAAGCCGATATCGCCATCCGCAATGTTGCGGCCGTGACCACCGGCCTGTTCGGGCACAAGCTGCTGGACCTGCGGGCCACGCCGCTGTGCACGCCCGGGATGGCCGAGACGGTGCAGGTGCCCCAGGACCTCGCCCGGGCCACCCTGATCGACCTGAGCGTCGGCCGCGCCGGCTGGCCGGAATGGTTCGAGGGGGTCGGTTGCCCGGGCCTGAAGCCCGCCCGCACCCTGACCTTCGACAATGTCCCTTCCGCGATCGACGCCGCAGCCCAGGGACGCGGCGTGCTTCTGGGCCTGCTGCCCCTGGTGCTCGATGCGCCGAACGCCAGCCAGCTGGTCGCGCCCCTGAAGCATCCCCCGGTGGATGCGGGGGCCTATTTCGTTGTCTGCCGCAAGGCCGACCGCGCCAGCGCCACCGTCCAGGCCTTCATGACCTGGCTGATCCGGGAGATGAAGGCGGATGCCGTCCGCCTGCGGCGACTGGAGCGCGAGCGGCTGACGTGAACGCCCTCACCGCGGCCCCGGAAATCAGATGAAAAGTTGACCTCCGCCCCGTCCCCCGTCAAACACCCTCCCGGACCAGACGGTCGGGCGGTCGCGGTCCTCGCAAGAGGGTCGAGGAAAGTCCGGGCTCCACGGTGACAAGGCGGTGGGTAACGCCCACCGGGAGCGATCCCAGGGATAGCGCCACAGAAAGCAAACCTCCTCCCTTTCGAGGGCGGGAAGGGTGAAAGGGTGGGGTAAGAGCCCACCGCGGACCTGGCGACAGGGACGGCATGGCAAGCCCCGCCTGGAGCAAGACCGAATAGGGACCCCGCGTCGACCTCGCGTCGACTAGGCCGTCACTGGCTGAGTAGGGTTCGGGTAGGTCGCGAGAACCGTCCAGCAATGGACGGTCCAGAGGAATGATCGTCGCAGTCTCGTCCTTCGGGGCGAGGGTGGCACAGAACCCGGCTTATAGACCGTCTGGTCCGTCTCTTCCGTCCCCGGAAGAGACGGGTCGTCCACACCCTCACCGTTTCCGAGTCCTGAGGCCTTGCCGCGCCCGGACCTGACGGCCTCCAACACTTAATAGTTCTCTGTATGTTCTGTTGATGGCTTGTGATTTCCTGTCACGAGGTGGTGCGACATCTTTGTTTTCGCGGCAAAATGCCCGTCGGTGTCATTGTTTCCCAATTCATCCCATGTTAACCCAGTTGCATCGGGCAGCCTTGGGAAGGCGCGCCCGATCCGGGGTTTTAGAGGGGTTGGGCGAGGTGTTCCTCTCGACGTTCGAGAAGCAGGTGGACAGCAAGCGGCGCATCGTTGTGCCGCAGGACTTCCGCTCGGCGATCTCGGGCCCCTTTGACGGCGTGTTCTGCTTCCCCTCGATCGAGGCCGATTGCCTGGAAGGGGGCGGAAAGGCCCTGTTCGACCGCTATCTGGGCGTGATCGAGGAGCTGGAGTTCGGCGACCCGGTCCGCACCGCCCTGGAGACCAGCGTCCTGGGCGGCATGGCCAGGCTGTCATTTGATACAGCTGGTCGCATTACGCTTCCCGATCACCTGTGCGAGATGTTCGGCCTGAGTGATTGGGTGACTGTCGTCGGTATGGGTGAGCGTTTTCAGATCTGGTCGCGGGAGGCCTTCCAGGCCCATCGCGCCGCGCAGCGCGAGCTGGCCCGCGAGGGTCTGGCCGCCCTGCGGGTCCAGCAGCGCACGTCCCGCCTGGGTGGCGCATGACCGAAGCGGCACCCCACATCTCTGTCCTGCTGGACGAAGTGGTCGAGGCCCTGGCGGCCGGGCCCGGTGACACCATCATCGACGGCACCTTCGGGGCCGGCGGCTATACCCGCGCCATCCTGGCCACCGGGGCCAGTGTCGTGGGCTTCGACCGTGACCCGGCCGTGCAGCGCTTCACCGAAGGCCTGCCGACCGACCGCTTCCGCCTGATCCAGGACCGCTTCTCGCGGATGGCCGAGCATTTCGAGCCGCAGTCGGTGGACGGCGTGGTGCTGGATATCGGCGTCTCGTCCATGCAGCTGGACGAGGCCGAGCGCGGCTTTTCGTTCATGCGCGACGGTCCGCTGGACATGCGGATGAGCGATACGGGCCCGACCGCCGCCGATCTGGTCAATGGCCTGGACCAGGTGGAACTGGCCCGCATCCTCTATGTCTATGGCGAGGAGCACGCCTCGCGGCGCATCGCCAGCTTCATCGTGCGCCGGCGCGAGGAGCGCCCGTTCGAGCGCACCCTGGACCTGGCCCATGTCATCGAGCGCGCTCTCGGCGGCCGCAAGGGGGCCAAGGTCCATCCGGCCACCCGCTCGTTCCAGGGACTGCGGATCGCGGTCAATGAAGAGCTGGCCGAGCTGGAGGCGGGTCTTGCCGCTGCAGAGCGGATCCTCAAGCCCGGCGGCCGGCTGGCGGTGGTGAGCTTCCATTCCCTGGAAGACCGCATCGTCAAGAATTACCTGGCCGAACGGGCCGGGCGCACGCCCGGCGGCTCGCGCCATCTGCCCCAGGCCCCGGCCGGAGCCCCGTCCAGCTTCCAGCTGATCGCCAACAAGGCCATTGCGCCCAGCGAGGCCGAACTGGCCGTCAATCCGCGCGCCCGCTCATCCAAACTCCGCGCCGCCCGCCGCACGGACGCGCCGATCTGGGTCGCGGCCTCATGAGCGTCGCGGGCCTGTTCAATCGTCGGGTTCGCGGGTTTCGGGTGGTCGAGGTGGTCGGCATGGGTGTGCTGCTGACCCTGGTCACCGGCGTCTATCTGGCCAAGACCGTCGCGGGTCGCGAGCGCAACGAGATCGCCCGCATCGAACGGGAGATCGAGGATGAGCAGGCCCGCAAGCGTCTGCTCGAGGCCGAGGTGGCTCACCTGGAACAGCCGCGCCGCATCGAGGCCCTGGCCATCGCCATGGGCCTGCAGCACATTCCGGCCCCCCGCGAGACCACCGAAGACGCCCTGGTCGACGTGGCCCGCCATCATGCCGCGCCGGCCCCGGTCGACCTGTCGCCGGCGACCGTGGCCCCGGACGCCCTGGCGGCCGATGCGCCGGAGCCGGTTCCCGCTGATCCCCCAGTTGCGGGGCCGACGCGATGAGCCTGGCCAATCTGGGACCTTCTGGCTTTCAGCCCGGCGCCTGGCGCTGGCTGATCGAGCGCGTCTGGCGGCTGGAGCATGCCTTTGAGCGTTCGCGTGCCGCCGCCAAGCCCGAAGACGACACCCGCATCCGCATCTTCTTCGTCATGGCCTTTTTCGGCCTGTGCTTTGTCGGTCTGGGCCTGGGAGCGAGCTTCTCGGCCCTGTTCGCCCATGTCGGCCGCGGCAATGGATTCCTGGCCTCGACCGAGGGCGCGCGCGGCGACCTGGTCGATCGCGACGGCCGCCTGCTGGCCGTCGACCTGACCCACTACGCCCTCTATGTCGATCCGCGCGAGGTCTGGGACAAGGCCGAAGCCCGTCGCGCCCTGGGCAAGGCCCTGCCGGAAGTGCCGGCCAAGCGCCTGGACAAGGTGGTCTTCGGTGACCGCCGCACCTTCCTGCTCGGCGGCCTGACCCCGGAGCAGAAGGCCAACATCTTCGATCTGGGCCTGCCGGGCATCTCGTTTGAGGAACAGGGCCGGCGCATGTATCCGCTGGGGGCCACGGCGGCCCATCTGGTCGGTTTTGTCGACAGCGGCGGACGGGGTCTGGCCGGGGCCGAGCGGGCCCTCGACAAGCCGATCCGGCTGGCAGCCGGCGGTGGAGGCCCCACGGCCCTGTCCATCGACATCCGCGTCCAGGCGGCCCTGGAAGACGAGCTGCGCAAGGCCGCGATCGAGTTCCAGCCGCGCGGCGCGGTTGGTCTGGTGACCAATGTCCACACCGGAGAAATCCTCGGCCTGGCCAGCTATCCCGACTTTGATCCCAACAAGGCCGGGACCGCCACCGACGACCAGAAGCTGAACCGGGCGGCCGGGTCGGTCTATGAGATGGGCTCGACCTTCAAGGCCTTCACCGTGGCCATCGGTCTCGACACCGGCGTGGCCACCCCGACCTCGACCTTCGATGCCCGCGAGCCCTACAAGCTGGGCTATCGCACCATCCATGACTATCACGCCGCCAAGGCGATCCTGAACCTGGTCGAGGTGTTCAAGCACTCGTCCAATATCGGTACGGCCAAGCTGGCGGTGGGGGTCGGGGCCCAGCGCCTGAGCCAGTACTTCAACAATCTGGGCCTGACCAAGCCGGCCAAGGTCGAGCTGCTGGAGTCGGCCCGGCCCCTGACGCCGCGCAAGTGGAACGAGGATGCGGTGGCCTCGACCTCGTTCGGCCACGGCATGAACGTCACGCCCCTGGCCCTGGCCGAGGCCATGGGACCCCTGCTGAACGGCGGCACCCGTCCGCCCCTGACGATCCGCAAGCTGCCCCAGGGGGTCCGCCCCGAGGGGCCGCGGGTGCTCAGCGAGGAAACCTCGCAGCAGATGCTGCGGATCATGCGCGCCAATGTCATTCCGGGCGAGGGCGGCAGCGGCGGCAAGGCCGACGTGGCCGGCCTTTCGGTCGGCGGCAAGACCGGCACCGGCGAGAAATATGACCCGGCCCTCAAGGCCTATAACCACCAGCGTCAGGTCTCGTCCTTCGCGGCTGTGTTCCCGACCGAGGGCCCGCTGGAGGCTGACCGCTATTTCGTGCTGATCCTGCTGGACGAGCCCAAGGGCAATGCCCGCACCTTCGGTTTCTCGACCGGCGGCTGGGTGGCGGCCCCGGCGGCCGGCCGGGTGATCGAGCGCATCGCGCCGTTCGTGGGGATCCGCCGCAAGGCCGAGATCGTGAGCGTCGCCAATTCGACAACTGCCAACCCGGGGACGGGCCTGTGACCAAGACGCTTTCCGACCTTCTGCAGCGCGACCTGGCTGATAATCCGGTGATCACCGGCGTCACGGCCGACAGTCGCAAGGTCGGGCCCGGAACCCTGTTTGCGGCCCTGCCCGGAACCAAGGTCGACGGGGCCAGCTTCGCCCCCGGGGCCATTGCCGCCGGTGCGGCCGCCGTCCTCGGCCCTGTGGGCATGGAGACCTTCTCGGTCCCGACCGTGAAGGTCGAGGATCCGCGCCGGGCCTATGCCCTGGCCTCCGCCGCCTTCTGGGGCCGCCAGCCGCCGGTCTGCATCGCCGTGACCGGGACCAACGGTAAGACCTCGGTGGCCGGCTTCTGTCGCCAGATCTTCGCCAGGCTCGGCCACAAGGCCGCCAGCATGGGGACCCTGGGCGTGGTGGTCAGCGGCCCCGGCGTCGCGGACCAGCAACTGACCCCGCCCGGCCTGACCACCCCCGATGCGGCCGACGTCGCCGAGATGATGGCCCGTCTGGCCGCCGACGGCGTCACCCACCTGGCGGTCGAGGCCTCGTCGCACGGTGTCGATCAGCGCCGGCTGGACGGCGTCACCCTGTCGGCCGCCGGCTTTACCAACTTCACCCAGGATCACCTCGACTATCACGGCTCGATGGAGGCCTATCGCGAGGCCAAGCTGCGCCTGTTCGACACCCTGCTGCCGCGGGGCTCCACGGCCGTGCTCAACAGTGACAGCGAGGCCTTCGGGGTCTTTGCCGCCAGTGCCGTGACCTCCGGCCAGAGCGTGTTCTCGGTCGGCGATGACGGGCAGGGGCTGAAGCTGGTCTCGCGCGCCCTGGCGCCGCACGGCCAGATCCTGACGGTCGAAGCGGCGGGCCAGACCTATACCATCGACCTACCCCTGGCCGGGGGCTTCCAGGCCAGCAATGTGCTGATCGCTGCCGGCCTGTGCATCGCGACCGGCGAAGATACCGCCGCTGTCCTCAAGGCGCTGGAGAGCCTGGAAGGTGCGGCCGGGCGGCTGCAGCGGGTCGGGCGCGGAGCGCGGGGCGGCGAGGCCTATGTCGACTATGCCCACACCCCGGACGGATTGGAGACCGTCCTGGACGCCCTGCGGCCGCACACCACCGGCAAGCTGATCGTGGTGTTCGGGGCCGGCGGTGACCGCGACCGCGGCAAGCGGCCGCTGATGGGCGAGATCGCCGCGCGCCTCGCCGATGTGGCCATCGTCACCGACGACAATCCGCGTTCGGAGGACCCTGCCACGATCCGCGCCGCCATCCTCGAGGCCGCGCCCGGCGCGACCGAGATCGGCGACCGCCGCGCCGCCATCCGCGCCGCCGCCGCGCAGATGGCCGAGGGCGACGTGCTGGTGGTTGCCGGCAAGGGCCACGAGCAGGGCCAGCTGGTCGCCGGGATCAACCATCCGTTCGATGACGTCACCGAAACCCTCGCCGCTCTGGAGGCCGCCGATGTCTGAGCCTCTCTGGACCGCAGACGAGATCGCCGCGGCCACCGGCGGCCGGGTCGCCGGGGACTTCGTCGCCACCGGCGTCTCGATCGACAGTCGCAGCCTCTCGCCCGGCGACCTGTTCGTGGCCCTGACCGGTGCCCGCGACGGCCATGAGTTTGTCGTCCAGACGGCCGACAAGGGCGCGGCCGGCGCTCTGGTCTCAAGGCCGGTGCCGGTGCCGGCCGTTCTGGTCGAGGATACCTTCCGGGGCCTGGAACGCCTGGGCGAGGCGGCCCGGCTGCGCGCCCCCCAGACCCGTCGCGGGGCCGTGACCGGCTCGGTCGGCAAGACCAGCGTCACCCGCGCCATCGAGGCCGGCCTGCGCCTGGCCGGCAAGGCCCATGCCTCGGTTAAGTCGTACAACAATCATCTCGGCGTGCCCCTGACCCTGGCCCGCATGCCGCGCGACACCGAACGCGCCGTGTTCGAGGTCGGCATGAACCACGCCGACGAGATCACCCCGCTGTCGCGCTTCATTCGTCCGCACGCCGTGGCCATCACCACGGTCGGCCCGGTGCATCTGGAAAACTTCGCCGACGGCGAGGCAGGCGTCGCCCGGGCCAAGGCCGAGATCTTTGCGGGCCTTGAGCCCGAGGGCATTGCGGTCCTGAACGCCGACAATCCCTGGTTCGACCTGCTCAAGGCCGAGGCCGAAAAGGCCGGGGCGGCGATCTGGAGCTTCGGCACGGGCGAAGGTGTCACGGCGCGCCTCACCGGCTTTGAGGCCCATGCGACCGGCGCGGTCGTGTCCATGGTGCTGCGCGGCGAGGCCATCGACTTCCCGATCCTGCAGACTGGTGTCCACTGGGGCCCCAACAGCCTGTGTGTGCTGCTGATGCTGGAGGCCCTGGGCGTTTCGCGCGAGGTCGCGCTGCAGGCCCTGGCCGCCTTCGAGCCGATCGAGGGGCGCGGGGCCGAGGCCGTGGTCCGGATCGACGGGGGTTCCTTCACCCTGGTCGACGAGAGCTACAACGCCAATCCGGTCTCGATGCAGGCGGCCCTGAAGACCCTCGGAGCCCGCAAGGTCGAGGGACGGCGCATCGCCGTCCTGACCGATATGCTCGAACTGGGCGAGGGCAGTGCCGAGTTTCACGCCGGGCTTGCAGAGCCCCTGGAGGCCGCCGGGGTCGATCTCGCCTTTCTTGCAGGCGTCCACATGAAATCACTGTGGGAGGCGCTTCCGCCGACTCGGCGAGGCGGCTACGCGGAGGTTACCGAAAAGTTAACGACGACGCTGACGGCTGCGATCCGGCCGGGCGACGTGGTGGTGGTGAAGGGGTCGAATGGCTCCAGGGCCGGCGATCTTGCCAGGGCCCTGGCGGCGCTTGATCTCGGGGGACGGGGCTGATGCTGTATTTTCTCTATGAATGGCTGGCGCGCGGGCAGGAGCACGTGCCGCTGCTGAACCTGCTGAAGTACCTGACCTTCAGGACCGGCATGGCGATGCTGACCGCCTATATCGTCGCCGTGGCCATGGGCTCGCGCTTCATCCGCTGGATGAAGGCCAAGCAGGGCAAGGGCCAGCCGATCCGCACCGACGGCATTGCCCGCCACGTCACCGAAAAGGCCGGCACCCCGACCATGGGCGGGTTCATGATCCTGGCCGGCCTGTTCGTCGGGGCCATTCTGTGGGCCGATCTGAGCAATATCCATGTCTGGGTCGTGCTGCTGATCACCGGCAGCTATGGCGTTCTGGGCTTCATGGACGACTATGCTAAGGTCACCAAGCAGACCACGGCCGGCCTCTCCAGCGTCCAGAAGCTGATCGCCCAGTTCGCCGTGGCCATCATCGCCGCCGTCCTGCTGATCCTGTTCGCTCCGCGTTCGGAGATGGCCCCCGGCATGGAGACCAGCCTGGTCTTCCCGTTCTTCAAGACCCTGGTGATCAATCTCGGCTGGTTCTATGTGGCCTTCGCCGCTGTCACCATCGCCGGCTTCTCCAATGCCGTGAACCTGACCGACGGCCTCGACGGCCTGGCCATCGTGCCGGTGATGATCGCCGCCGCGACCTTCGGCCTGATCACCTACCTGGTCGGCAACTACAAGTTCGCCGACTATCTGAACCTGCACTTCGCGCCCGGCGTCGGCGAGCTGGCCGTGCTGTGCGGCGCGATCATCGGCGGGGGCATGGGCTTCCTCTGGTACAATGCCCCGCCGGCGAAGATCTTCATGGGCGACACCGGCTCCCTGGCCCTGGGCGGCGCCCTGGGCGCGATCGCCGTCTGCTCCAAGCATGAACTGGTGCTGGGCATTGTCGGCGGCCTGTTCGTGGCCGAGGCGCTCAGCGTCATCATCCAGGTCGGCTACTTCAAGAAGACCGGCAAGCGCGTCTTCCTGATGGCCCCGATCCACCACCATTTCGAAAAGCTGGGCTGGGCCGAATCCACCGTCGTGATCCGCTTCTGGATCGTGGCGATGATGCTGTCCTTCATCGGCCTCGCCACCCTGAAGCTGCGGTAGGGAGACCTGTCATGATCCCCGTCCGTGGTTTCGAGGGCAAGACCGTCGCGGTGTTCGGCCTGGGCCGCACCGGCCTGACGGCGGCGCGCGCCCTTGTCGCCGGCGGCGCCCATGTGGCGCTGTGGGACGAAAACCCCGCCAGCCAGGACGCCGCCCGGGCGGAAGGCTTCAAGGTGGTGGATCTACGCTCGGCCGACTGGAGCCATTTCGCGGCTCTGATGCTGTCGCCCGGCGTGCCCCTGACCCATCCCCAGCCGCACTGGACGGTGAAGATGGCCCGCGACGCCGGGGTCGAGATCCTCGGCGACATCGAGCTGTTCGCTCGCACGGTCAATGCCGCCCCGCCGCACAAGCGGCCCAAGATCATCGCCATCACCGGCACCAACGGCAAGTCGACGACCACGGCCCTGATCGGCCACCTGTGCGCCTCGGCCGGTCGCGACACCCGGGTCGGCGGCAATATCGGCACCGGCGTGCTGGGCCTGGACGACATGCACGGCGGCGCGGTCTATGTGCTGGAACTGTCGTCCTACCAGCTGGATCTGACCAGCAGCCTCAAGGCCGACGCCACGGTGCTGCTCAACATCTCGCCCGACCACCTGGACCGGCACGGCGGCATGGACGGCTATATCGCCGCCAAGCGCCGGATCTTCCTCAACCAGGGCAAGGGCGACACCGCCATCATCGGCGTCGATGATCCCTGGTGCCAGCAGATCTGCACCGAGATCACCGCCGCCAACCGCCGCACCATCTGGCCGATCAGCGCCGGCAAGGCCATGGGCCGGGGCGTCTATGCCCTGCAGGGCGTGCTCTATGACGCCACCGGCGACCGGGTCACCGAAATGGCTGACCTGCTGCGGGCCCGCAGCCTGCCGGGCCGCCACAACTGGCAGAACGCCTGCGCCGCCTACGCCGCCGCGACCGCGATCGGCATTCCGGCCCAGGACGCCGTCGAGGGGCTCCTGACCTTCCCGGGCCTGGCCCACCGCATGGAGACGGTCGGCACGCTGGGCCGGGTGCGCTTTGTCAATGACAGCAAGGCCACCAATGCCGACGCCGCCCGCCAGGCGATGAGCAGCTATCCCAAGTTCTACTGGATCGCCGGCGGCGTGGCCAAGGCCGGCGGCATCAGCGAACTGGCTGACCTGTTCCCGCGCGTGGCCAAGGCCTATCTGATCGGCGAGGCCTCCCTGGCCTTCGGCCAGACCCTCGAGGGCAAGGCCCCGATCCGCCACTGCGCCTCCCTGGAGATCGCCACGGCGGCCGCCTATTCCGACGCCCTGGACAGTGGCGAGGACGCCATTGTCCTGCTCTCGCCAGCCTGCGCCTCGTTCGACCAGTTCAGCGACTTCGAAGCCCGCGGCGAGGCGTTCCGCTCGGCGGTCGAGGGGCTGGGGAAGATCGGGGCCAAGGCGGGGTAGGGGGCGTCCTTGACCTGTCTTTCGAAGCTAAACCTATTCTCCCGTCATTCCCGCCCTTGTGGCGGGAACCCCTGATTCAGCTGAACCGTGAAGCGCCGGCGAAGTGCGCGCGCACTTCGCCCCTCCCGCACCTGCGGCGGATAGAGGGGTTCCCGCCACAAGGGCGGGAATGACGGTGAGTTATGGCGTTGGCGGGGCGTGACTAGACGACCCGCCTGACCCCCACGATCGCCACCGGCGGGTTGATCATCTGGCCCTTCATGCTCGGGTTCTGCGGCACGCCGTCGGTCTTGGAGGCGAGGATCTTCTTCACCACGTCCATGCCCTTGACCACCGTGCCGAAGGCCGCGAAGCCTTCGTTGTCGCCCTTGCCGCCGGGCTTGGCGTCGAGATAGGCCATCGGGCTGGCGCAGATGAAGAAGTCGGCCGTGGCGCTGCCGGGCTCGTTGCGGGCCATCGAAATGGTGCCGGTCTTGTGTTTGATCCCCGTCATCCGGGTGCTCTCGTGGGCGATGGGCGCGAAGCGGCGGGTGCGGATCGAGGGGCCGGCCTGGATCGAGCCATTGGCCGGTGCCCCCTTGGACCGCGAGGCGCGATAGAAGCTGCCGCCGTCGAACTTCTTCTTGTCGACATAGCGCAGGAAGTTGGCGCTGGTGATCGGCGCCTTCTGGTCTTCCAGCTCGACCACGATGACGCCGAGGCTGGTCTCGATGGCGACGCGGGGTTTCGGGGCCCGGGCCAGGGCGCGCAGGGGCGTGGCGAGCAGCAGGCCGGCCCCGAGCAGCAGGCCCCGGCGGGCGATCCAGGCGGTATTCATCGGTGTCCCCGGTCAGAATGCGATGGCGTCACCCTTAGCGCGCCGCCGCCGCGCCATCCACCGGCGAAAAGCCCGCAACCATTCGCCGCATATCCCCGGACAACAGGGGCGGCAGCAATGTTCCATTAACCCTGCGCGCCGACTCTCCGGCCATGGCCACCCAGACCACCCACGCTTTTGCCAGAACCGACCGCACTGCGATCGGCATCTGGTGGTGGACGACGGACCGCTGGCTGCTGGGGGCCACGGCGATCCTGGTCACCCTGGGCGTGCTGCTGTCCTTCGCCTCCAGCCCGGCGGCGGCCCAGAGGATCGGCATCGACGACCAGTTCCATTTCGCCCTGCGCATGTGCGTCTTCGCCAGCGCCTCGGCGGTGATCCTGCTGGGCACCTCGATGCTGTCGCCCAAGGGCGTGCGGCGGGTGGCCTTCTTCATCTATGTGGCGTCCATCGCCGTGATGATCGCCCTGCCGTTCATCGGTCACAACGCCAAGGGCGCGACCCGCTGGGTGCAGTTCGCCGGCTTTACCCTGCAGCCCTCGGAGTTCATGAAGCCGGCCCTGATCGTCCTGGTCTCGTGGATGTTCGCCGAGGGCCAGAAGGGCGAGGGCGTGCCGGGGGTCTCGATCGCCTTCCTGCTCTATGCCATCGCCGTCGCCCTGCTGCTGATCCAGCCCGATGTCGGCCAGACCGTGCTGATCACCGTCGCCTTCGGGGCCGCCTTCTGGATGGCCGGGGTGCCGATCTCCTGGATCATGGGCCTGGGCGGGGTGGCGGTGGCCGGCCTGTTCTCGACCTATTTCCTGTTCGACCACGTCCATGCCCGGGTGCAGAAGTTCCTCAGCCCCGATCAGGCCGACACCCACCAGATCACCCGCGCCGCCGAGGCCATCCATGCCGGCGGCCTGTTCGGTCGCGGGCCGGGCGAGGGGGTGATGAAGCGCCACGTGCCCGACCTGCACACCGACTTCATCTATTCGGTGGCGGCCGAGGAATATGGCCTGGTCTTTTCCCTGGCCCTGATCAGCCTGTTCGCCTTCGTGGTGGTTCGCGGCATGCTGAAGGCGATGAAGCTTTCCGACACCTTCGAGCAGGTGGCGGCGGCCGGTTTGTTCGTTCTGTTGGGCCAGCAGGCGATGATCAATATCGCCGTGAACTTGAACATGATCCCGACCAAGGGCATGACGCTTCCGTTCATCAGCTACGGGGGATCGTCGATGCTGGCTATGGGACTGACTCTGGGCCTGGCCCTGGCCCTGCTGCGCAAGCGCCCCGGCGCCTATGGCCCCTCCAGCGACTTCATGCAGGGCGGCGCGTTCCACTAAGATGAGCAAGCTTGCCGTTGTCGCCGCCGGAGGAACTGGCGGCCATATGTTCCCTGCCCAGGCCCTGGCCGAGGCCCTCAGCGCCCGGGGCTGGCGCGTGGTGCTGGCCACTGATGATCGCGGCGCGATCTATGCCGACAAGTTCCCGGCCGAGGAACGTCTCGCCCTTTCGGCCGCCACGGCCAAGGCCGGCGATCCGATCGGCATGCTCAAGGCCGGCTTCGTGGTCGCCCAGGGCGTGCTGCAGGCGAGAGCCGCCTTCAAGCGCCTGGACCCGGCCGTTGTCGTCGGCTTCGGCGGCTATCCCGCCCTGCCGGCCCTGCTCGGAGCCCTGAGCCAGGGCCGTCCGACCGTGATCCACGAGCAGAATGCGGTGCTGGGCCGGGTCAACCGCTTCCTGGCCCCCCGCGTCAACGAAGTGGCCTGCGCCTTCCCGATCCTGGAAAAGGCCACCCCCGCCGTCCAGGCCCGCGCCCATGTGGTCGGCAATCCCGTGCGGCCCCCCGTGCGCGCCCTCTATGAGGTGCCCTATCTCGCGCCGGAGGTGCAGCTGCGCATCCTGGTCACCGGCGGCAGCCAGGGCGCGCGCCTGCTGTCGGAACTGATCCCCGAGGCCGTCGCCAAGCTGCCCGAAGAGATGCGCGGCCGCCTGAAGGTCTTCCAGCAGGCCCGGGCCGAGAGCCTGGAACAGGCCCGCAAGGTCTATCGCAATGCCATGGTCGACTGCGAGGTCGCGCCCTTCTTCCGCGACATGGCCGGCTATCTGCGCCAGTCGCACCTGGTGATCGGCCGCTCCGGCGCCTCGACCTGCACCGAACTGGCTGTCGCCGGCCGACCCTCGATCCTGGTGCCCCTGAAGATCGCCGCCGACGACCACCAGCGCTTCAATGCCCGCCTGCTGGAAGAGGCCGGCGGCGCGGCCGTCTGCTTCGAGGACGAACTGACCGTCGACGCCATGGCCGGGGCCCTCAAGGCCCTGCTCAAGAACCCCGAGCGCCTGGCGCGGATGGCTGACGGCGCCCGCAGCGTGGCCAGGCCGAATGCGGCCGAGGACCTGGCGGATCTGGTGGAGAAGACGGCGCGGTGAAGAAGCTGCGCCGACGGTTGCTGGATCAGTTCGGGCTCGAAGACCTAAACGCGCTTTTCTATAGCTCGCGCTGGGCCCTTCGCTTTGATCTGGGGGGCGAATGGCCCGTCGAGGGCGGGCAGGTGCCGCGCATGCTTCAGGCGCTTGAGCGGGCTCGCGTCGTGACAGAAGCCGTCTTCGCGACGTCAGAGGTCGTCGATGCCCTGATCATCCAGTGGGGTGTTCGACGTCCGGGCGCTCGCAACCCCGCATTCAGGCGCTTGGCTTCGATGGGGTTCGGCCCCGTTCTTCGATACGAAGGTGCGTATCGCGATCCTGAGCACGACGACCAAGAGCCAAAGTTGCGCGACTATTACTTTCTTGGCGGACCAACTGATCCAAATGACCGCGCGGTGCTGATCTGGGATTCTTGCGGAAGCGAGATCGGCGTCGGGCCTTCCTCACCTATCATGAGCCTCGATGGGGCTGACCAGTTCAGGAGCTATCTGGTCGACTTCGAGCGGGGGATATTGGTCAATGTCTACGATGATCGGGGCATGGACGTGGTGGCGCTTGATCGGGAAACGCTTCAACCGTTTTACGCCCGGTTTGGCGAATGGCTGCTGGACTATGATCGAGCGCAAATGGCGAAGACCTTTGGCGGCGGCGCTTAGGCATTAGGGCATGTGGCAGGTCCGCGCTAAGGGCGCGGACGGTCGAGTGTCAGTTCAAGGCCATCGAGCTCCGCCCAGCGTCGCAAAGCGACCATTCCGGTCGGTGCGATCCTTACATCTCCTGGAGGCTGTAGCGTGCCGGTCTGACCAGGTTGGTCAAGGACTGGCCTGCGGCCAGCCGCTCTGCGGCGGCGCGGAGCGCCGTCCTTGAGCAACCTGGTCAGACCGGCGATCGTCTCGCCGTGAGATTTAAGGCTGGCCCCGCCCGAGGGGCGGCGGCTTCCCAACTCAGAACTCACAATCCTCCGTCATCCCGGGACTTGTTCCCGGGACCCATTTGTCCGCTGTACGGACGGTAAAGGGATGGTCGATGGCGGGGCAACTGAACCATGGGTCCCGGGGACAAGCCCCGGGATAACGGGGTTTGGGGGTTCCGTGCGGCGGGTCCATCCCCGTTCCCGCACGGGGATAACCGCCCCTCCACCCCAGCAAGTTCAACGCCCTAACCGCCCCACCCTGCGTCACGATCCAGAATCGACGCAGCCCCCTGTGAAACGGCCGCATACTTCTCCTCGCTTCATCGCAAGGGGAGGGCGTCCAACTGGCGGCCTGACGGGCGGTGGGGGCGGTTGTGCGGGTGCAAGAGGACAGGGGACGTAAACCTGTCCATCGGAGGAAGGCCAAGCCTCCGCCCGTCCGAAGGTTCGCTCCGGATCCCTCCGGAATCGGCGTGGCTTGCAGCTCCCAGGCTCAAGTCCGTCGCGAGGAGGACAGGATCCGGGTGGGGTGAAGGGTTGAACCAGACCCGCGCGCTCCGGCCAGAGGGATAACGACCGCGCGGAGCGCTTCGGCCACGGCCGAAACGGTACTCCAATCACACTCCTCCGGACCTGGCCCGGACGCTCCGCCGCCTCCCCAACTCGCCGGTGAAAGCCGGCGTGGACGCAAACCTGTGCGCCTATTGCGGGTGCCATACTCCCAGCGGAGAGGACGATGACGTCTGATGACTTTGAAGGCGCTTTAGGGAAGTTCAGGAGTGACCTGGCGGCCGAGACTCTACGGCAGGCGATCCGGGACCTCGAAACGAAGTTTGACCCTAACCAGCCGCGGGCGCCGGTCGGTACTTCCGACGGCGGGCGGTGGGTTGATGCGGGGCGGGGTGGCGACGGCGCGAAGGTCCGCAAGCTGTCCGGGACCAACCCGACACGTAAAGTGCGGCGGCTGGTGCAGGCCGCCCGTGTGCTGGCCAGCCATCCTCAAGCCGGCCCCGTGGTCCAGGCGGTGGGGCTTCCCGCCCTTGCAGGAGGCGTTGCGCTTACCCGCGCGATCGGTGATTTCGACAGCCGGACAACCGGGCGGGAGAAGACGCCGTTTCTGAAATTGCCGACGGAGAAACTAAATCTAACAGGGCCTGAGCCTCTGGCAATGTCCCGAAATCCGCGAAGGCCCGGCTCGCTCTATCCTTATCACCCTTTTCCCGACTACGGCGAACCCGAAGACTGCGAAGAGGCGGTGAAACCCGACTACATCAAATGCAAAACTTTTGCTTCAATGTACGGAAGAAACCCTGCGGAGCGGCGTGAAATTCAGGGGATATGTCTAAAAACCATAGGTCAAAGATATGCGGAATGTATAGCTGGCGGCGTGGGGGCTATACGAACCCCCTTGTATCAGGGGAGGTGGTGAAAATGGTAGGTGATACTTTGGGGCCTCGTGCCATTCCTTACGTCGATTCTGACGGAAGGAAAGGCAATGGGAGTATTACTATAACATTTGGAGAAACAAAATCTGAAGAATTCGAGGACGGGGACCGTCTGGAGTGGAAAACTGGCTGGATCGATGTCGATTTTGATGGCGAGAGCCATCGCTTCACAGCCGAGGGTGCCGACGATATTCAGCTCGTGTATTTTCTGATGGAACGAGTTGGCCTGTGGCTGACAACTGTGGCGCAGCGACGCGGGATCGCGCTGTTTGATTATAGACCTGAGCCAGTCAAAGTTCCGATGGACATCTTCGACTGCTAAGTTCTCCGAAATAGCCCCTCAAGGCTCCGCCCCCGTCTCGATCAGCGGCCTTGCCAGTCCTACCGCCTGCTCGAGGGTCCCGGCCAGCGGCACGTCGGTGAAGGGCTTCCAGCCGTCGCAGACGACCCGGGCCGCCGCTTCGTCGGCGCTGCCGGCCGGGATGGCGACGGGCGGACGCGGGTCGCCGGTGACGGGGCCTTCGCGACCGCCGGTCCGGATGCTGGCAAAGCCGGCATGGCTGATGGTGCGGGCCTCGCAGTCGATGGCCTCGTGCCGCCAGCCGCCCCAGTATTCATCGGCCCCCGCCTTGAAGCCGCCCTCGGTGACCTGCAGCAGGCGAAGTCTGGCGGTGCGGCCGGTCCACTGGATGCTGGTCATGTCGACGAAGACGGCGAAGCGGGCGACATCGGCCAGGCGCAGCTCGAGCGCGGCGGGGGTGGCGGTCTGGGCTTGGGCGGCGGATGTGATCAGCGCCGCGACGAGCGCGGCCGATAAAGCGAGGGGGCGACCTCGTCCTTCGACAGGCTCAGGATGAGGTCTAGCGACAGGCTCGGGGTGAGGTCCAAGGTCGGCTCGGTGCGTCAATCGAAAATCCTCATCCTGAGCCCGTCGAAGGACGAGGATTTCGCGCACTGACCGTTCCGTCGCCGTTTCAAATGGTCTAATCGGCTTTGCATGATCCAGCGTCGACGCCCCGTACCCTTCGAACTCGGCCCCGTGCACTTCATCGGCATAGGCGGTATTGGCATGTCCGGCATAGCCGAGATCATGCTGCGCATCGGCTACACCGTTCAGGGCAGCGACGCCAAGGCCAGTGCCAATACCGAGCGGCTGGAAAAGCTGGGGGCGCGGATCTTCATCGGCCATGACGCGGCCCATGTCGAAGGTGCCTCGGCCATCGTCTATTCGACCGCCGTCAAGGCCGACAATCCGGAGATGGTCGCCGGCCGCGACAAGCGCCTGCCGCTGGTGCGGCGCGCCGAGATGCTGGCCGAGCTGATGCGGCTGCAGTTCTCGATCGCCGTGGGCGGCACCCACGGCAAGACCACGACGACCTCGATGGTCGCGGCCCTGCTCGACGCCGGCGACCTGGACCCGACCGTGGTCAATGGCGGCATCATCAATGCCTATGGCACCAATGCCAAGGTCGGCGAGGGCGACTGGATCGTCGTCGAGGCCGACGAGAGCGACGGCTCGTTCCTGAAGCTGAAATCGACCGTGGCCATCGTCACCAATATCGACGCCGAGCACCTGGACCACTGGGGCACCTTTGACGCGGTCAAGAAGGGCTTCCAGGACTTCATCGAGAACATCCCCTTCTATGGCTTTGCGGCCGTGTGCACCGACCATCCGGAAGTCCAGGCCCTGACCGCCCGGATCGAGAACCGCCGGCTGGTCACCTATGGCACCAACCCCCAGGCCGAGGTGCGGGTCTCCAACATCCAGATGGGCCCGGACGGCTCGAGCTTCGACATCATCGTCTCGCCTCTGAACGGCGAGCCGGTGCGCTATGACGGTCTGAAGATGCCGATGGCCGGGCACCACAATGTGCTCAACGCCACCGCCGCCGTGGCCGTGGCCCGCGAGCTCAGCATCGGCCCCGACGCCATCCGCGCCGGTCTGGCCAGCTTCGGCGGGGTCAAGCGCCGCTTCACCACCACCGGCGTGGCTAATGGCATCCGTGTGGTCGACGACTATGGCCACCACCCCGTCGAGATCGCCGCCGTGCTGAAGGCTGCCCGCGCCGTGACGACCGGCAAGGTCATCGCCGTGGTCCAGCCGCACCGCTTCACCCGGCTGCGCGACCTGATGACCGAGTTCAGCTCGTGCTTCAATGACGCCGACACCGTGATCGTCGCCGATGTCTATACGGCGGGCGAAAGCCCGATCGAGGGCATCGACCGCGACGGTCTGGTCGAGGGCCTCAAGAAGTTTGGCCACCGCCGGGCCCTGCCGCTGGAAAACCCCACCGCTCTGCCGCGCCTCGTGGCCGCCGAGGCCACCAGCGGTGACCTCGTGGTTCTGCTGGGCGCCGGCGACATCACCACCTGGGCCTATGCGCTGCCCGGCCAGCTGGAAGCCTTGGCGAAGTGAGCTGGAAGGCTGTGCTTCCCGCCGTGCGCGGCAAGCTGCTGGTCGACGAGCCTCTGGCGCCGTTCACCTGGTTCCGTGTGGGCGGCCCGGCCGATGTCGTCTTCCTGCCGGCCGACGAGCAGGATCTGGCCGATTTCCTCAAGGCCCTGGACCCGGCCGTGCCGGTGCTGGCCATCGGGGTGGGCTCCAACCTGCTGGTCCGCGACGGCGGGGTCGAGGGCGTGGTCATCCGCCTGGGCAAGGGCTTCAACGGGGTCGAGCCCCTGGGTGACAACCGCATCCGGGCCGGCAGCGCCGTGCCTGACGCCATCCTGGCCCGCAAGGCGGCCGAGGCCGGTATCGCCGGTCTGGAATTCTATGCCGGCATCCCCGGCACGGTCGGCGGGGCGGTGATCATGAACGCCGGCTGTTATGGCTCCGAGACGGTCAATGTCGTCCGGTCGGTGCGGGTCATGGACCGGGCCGGTCAGGTACGCGAGCTGGCGGTCGAGGACCTGCACTATACCTACCGTCATAGCGCCCTGCAGGATGGCGAGACGGTGATCGTGCTCGACGCGGTCTATCAGGGCACTGCCGATGATCCGGCCGCGATCAAGGCCCGCATGGCCGAGATCACCGCCCGCCGCGAGACCACCCAGCCGATCCGCGACAAGACCGGCGGCTCGACCTTCAAGAACCCGCCGGGCCACTCGTCATGGAAGCTGGTCGACGAGGCCGGCTGGCGGGGCAAACCGTTCGGCGGGGCGATGTTCAGTCCGCTGCACTCCAACTTCCTGATCAATACCGGCGAGGCCACCGCCGCCGATCTGGAAGGCCTGGGCGATAAGGTCCGCGCCGACGTCCTGGCCAGGACCGGGATCCAGCTGGACTGGGAAATCAAGCGGATCGGGCGGGCTTAGGTCGCAAGATGCCCCCCCCTCTGGGGGAGCTGTCGCGGAGCGACTGAGGGGGTTCGCTGGGTCCGGGCCGCGTTGGCCCCCTCCGGCCCTGCGGGCCACCTCCCCCAGAGGGGGAGGATCATTCAACGCATTGCTGACTTCTCCCGGTCGGCCGCGATGCTATGACAGGTCAAACTCCGGAGATTCCCTGCGCATGTTCCGCACCCTGCTGACCGCCGCCGCCGTGTCCGCCCTCCTGGTCGGTGGGGCCCAGGCCCAGACCGCCCCCCGGGCAAAGTCGGGGCTCAAGGCCCTGTTCGCCGGCAAGCCTGCTGCCCCCGCCGCGCCGGCGGCCGTGCCGGTCTCGCCCGAGGCCGTTGCTGTCGGCCTGCGCGACAAGGCTTTGCGCGATCATCTGGCCTGGGACATCACCGAGGACCTGACCACCAATATCGGCCCGCGCCTGGTCGGCTCGCCGGCCATGGAAAAGGCCAAGGACTGGGGCGTCGCCCAGTTCAAGGCCCTGGGCTTTACCAACATCAAGGTCGATGAGTTCGCCAAGGTGTCCTGGACGCGCGGCGAGGAGAGCGCCTGGCTGATGGCGCCCTATGCCATGAACCTCAATCCCGTGGGCCTGGGGCGCACCGTCTCGACCCCGCCGGAGGGCGTCGAGGCCGAGGTGGCCCTGTTCAGGACCTATGCCGAGATGATCGCTGCACCGGAAGGTGCGCTGAAGGGCAAGATCGTGGTCATCACCCAGCCGATGGTCAGGGCCCAGGACGGGGCCGGCTATGGCGTGGCCGGCATCTCGCGTCGGGCCGGTCCGGTGGAGGCCGCCAAGCGTGGTGCCTTGGCCCTGCTGATCCGCTCGATCTCGACCTCGGACTCGTCGGTGCCCCATACCGGCAGCACCGCCAATGGCGACGGCGTGGTGACCATCCCCGCCGCGGCGATCGGCGTGCCGGAAGCCGAGCAACTGGAGCGTCTGTCCGCCAAGGGGCCGCTGCGCATCAAGCTGAAGCTGCAGTCGAGCTTCGATCCCAAGGATGTGGCCTGGAACATTTCGGGCGACATCCAGGGCTCGGAAAAGCCTGACGAGGTCATCGTCATCGGCGGCCACCTCGACAGCTGGGACGTCGGCACCGGCGCTCTGGATGACGCCACCGGTATCGCCATCACCACGGCCGCCGCCAAGCTGATCGGCGACCTGCCCAAGCATCCCAAGCGCACGATCCGCGTCGTGATGTGGGGCTCCGAAGAAAGCGGTGGCTCGTCCGACGCCTATCTGGCCGCCAACAAGGATGGGCTGGCCAAGCTCGTTCTGGCCGGCGAGAGCGACACCGGCGCGGACCGTATCTACAGCCTGCAGGTTCCGGCCGGGTCGCTGGACCATCCGGTGATCAAGACCGCGACCCGCGTGCTGATGCCGCTGAAGATCTATCTGGACCGGGCTCCGGCGGCCGGCGGCGGTGCCGACATCAGCGGTATCGAAGGGGCCGGCGTGCCGGTGATCAACCTCAACCAGGATGCCAGCCGCTATTTCGACTACCACCACACGGCCGATGACACCCTCAACAAGGTCGATCCGGTCCAGCTGGCCCAGAACGTGGCGGCCTGGGCGAGCTTCCTCTATCTGGTGGCCGACAGCGACATCGACTTCCGGGCCCTGAAGCCGGCGTCCCCCGCGGCGCGCTGATTGATTTCAGGCGGTTGTCCCCGAGGGCCTGGCCGATCTGCGGCCCCGGGGGGGTGAGTCAAATGGTCCCATCGTGCCTCGAGATGAACCTTATTTGCTCATCCACAGGTTTTGATGGCGGTCATTTCAGGGGCGAGAGGGGCGGCGAGAGTCACGGCCCGTCCCTGTAGATCCTTGCTGTGGCAAGGGGTTGCGCCACGGCGAGGGGCACGTTTGGCCTCACAGCCCTTGGTTGCCAAGGCGTAACCGGGTCGGGTGCCTGTTATGACGACATTAACGACCTTCTGGTCCTTCTAGAGGTCCATACGCAGCCTGGCATGACACCGACTTCGCTTCCTCCTGAGCAAGCCGCCCGTGTCGGGATTTCGTTTGATCAACTGTTGTACTGGATCGTGGAGGACGCTTATGCCCGCTGTAGTGCGGGGGGGACCGCCTAAGCCTAGGCGCCCTCGGGCCGAAGTGCCCGCAAGTCCGAATAAGGCTCGTTCGGCTCCGCCCAAGGGCGCGCAGCCGGCCGCCAAACTGCGCGCCGCCAAGGGCGTGGGCTTGTCGCCCGCGTTCGCCTTGAGCGTCGCCGGCGCGGCTCTGGGGCTTGGACTTGTTGTGATGCTCGCGACCGGCCATCGGGCCGAGCGCCTGGTCACGGCTGCCCGCCAGGGCGTCGACGGCGAGTTCGCCACGGCTGGTTTCAAGCTGAAGACCCTGCACGTCCAGGGCGCGTCCGCTCAGGCCGACGCCGACATCCGCCGCGCCTCGGGCCTCTATCTCGATCAGCCGACCCTGGGCCTGGACCTGGCGGAGATCCGCCAGCGCGTCGAGACCGTGGGCTGGGTCAAGGAGGCCCGGGTCGTGCGCCTCCTGCCCGACACCGTGGTGATCGCCGTCGAGGAGCGTCCCGCCCTTGCCGTCTGGCAGAGCGGTGGCCGCATGCGCGTGATTGACGGCGAAGGCCGGGTGATCAGCGAGGCCGATGCCGCACGCTTCCCGCAACTGCCGCTGGTGGTGGGGCAGGGGGCCGACCAGGCCGCCGGAACCATCCTGCCGGCCGTCGCCGCCCGGCCGCGCCTGCGCGATCGGCTCGAGGCTCTGGTCCGGGTCGATGATCGGCGCTGGGACCTGCGCCTGAAGGATGGGTCTCTGATCCAGCTACCGGCGATCGACGAAGAATCCGCCCTGATCCAGCTGGATCAGTTGGACCAGAGACAACGAATCCTGGATCTGGGGTTTGCGCGCATTGATCTGCGCGATCCCGAGATGGTGGCTGTGAGACCCCGCGATGCGGCTCTGCCCGGGCAGACCGTGGCCGGAGGGGCGTAGGGATATGGTGTTGGGGTGCCGATAGCGATGTCGCGACTGGAAGATCGGAAACAGGCCCGCGATGGCCTGAAGGCGACGCTGGTGCGTCAGCCTGCGGTCGCGGCTGTCGATCTGGGGGCCTCCAAGGTCACATGCTTCATCATGAAGGCCGACGGCATTCATCGTGACAACCGCACCCTGACCACGGCCGGGGTCGGCTATGTGCAGTCGCGCGGTGTGCGCGGCGGGGCGATCGTCAATCTGGACGAAGCAGCCCAGGCCATCGCCCAGGCCGTCGAGCGGGCCGAAACCGTGGCCGGCCTCAATGTTCAGGGCGTCAGCGTCTGCACCGCCGGCGGCCAGTTGGCCAGCAACCGCGTCCATACCCAGGTCTCGCTCGGGGCCCGGCCGATCGCCGACGGCGACCTGTCGCGCGCCATCGCCTCGGCCCTGGCCCAGGTCAAGATTCCCGGTCGCAAGCCGATCCACCTTCTGCCCATCGCCTGGTCCGTTGACGGCCAGCGCGGCATTCGCGATCCGCGGGCCATGTTCGGACGCTCGCTGGGCCTGGAACTGCTGGTCGTCTCGATCAACGAAAACGTCTTCCACACCCTCGCCCACTGCGTCGAGCGGGCTCACCTGTCCTTCGAGGGCGTGGTCGCCGCTCCCTTTGCCTCGGCCCTGGCGGCCCTGGAGGAGGACGAGATGGACCTCGGTGCCGTCTGCATCGACATGGGCGGCGGTTCGACCTCGGTGGCGGTGTTCAACAATGGCGCGCTCTGCCATGTCGACAGCCTCGCCGTCGGCGGCGGGCACGTGACCCAGGACATCGCCCGGGGCCTGCAGACCTCGGTCGCCGGGGCCGAGCGCATCAAGACCCTGCACGGCAGCGCCATCGCCTCGGCCAATGAAGACCGCGAGATGATCGAGGCCCCGCCACGCGGTGACGATCCGGGCGCCGGTCCGGTCATCGCGCCGCGCAGCCTGCTGAAGGGCATCATCCAGCCCCGCGTCGAAGAGACCCTGGAACTGTTGCGTGAGCGCCTCCGGGCCTCGGGTGCCCCGGTTGAACCGGGTGCCGGCATTGTCCTGACCGGCGGTGCCAGCCAGCTGGCCGGTGTCCGCGAAGTCGCCGTCCGGGTCTTTGATCGTCCGGTTCGCCTGGGCCGCCCGCGCCGGGTGCCGCACCTGGCCGATGCGGCCTCGGGTCCGGCCTTCTGCGCGGCGGCCGGCGTGCTGCACCGCTCGGCCTTCGGACCGCGCGAAGTGGTCTCGCCCAAGGCCCTGGCTGCGGCCGCCCTGCGCAAGCGTCCGATGGATCCCAATGCCAGCCCGATGGCCAAGGCCGCCGCCTGGCTGCGCGACAATCTGTGACGACCGACTCGCGCCATCAGGCCCGAAAGTCCGGTCAAGCTCTCGGGCCGGCCTGAATTAGGAAATCGCGGCGTTCCGTCGCATCAAGTCTCCAGAACCCTTTGCGCGCCAAGAGATTCTGCCGAGCCAGGACAAATTGTTCTCAGGCGGCGCTCGACCTGTCCCCGACTCATATTATGCAGTTAACCGCCGATTAACGATGGTGGTTGTTCTGTTAACCCAATCGTCGAGGCGTTCCCGACGGTTGAATCGCCGGGGTCCTGTTTGACGATTTCGGCGTAAGGTCGCGAGGGTTCCATGGCTATTTCTCTTTCAGCGCCGCGCACCACTGAACTGAAGCCCCGTATCGTCGTGTTCGGCGTCGGTGGCGCGGGCGGCAATGCCGTCAACAACATGATCGAGGCGGGCCTCGAAGGTGTTGAGTTCGTGGTCGCCAATACTGACGCGCAGCAACTGCAGTTCGCCAAGACCGACCGTCGCATCCAGCTCGGGGTTCAGGTGACCCAGGGGCTGGGCGCAGGTGCGCACCCCGAGGTCGGCATGAGCGCCGCCGAGGAAAGCTTCCCCGAGATCGGCGAGCACCTGGACGGTGCCCACATGGTCTTCATCACCGCCGGCATGGGCGGCGGCACCGGCACCGGTGCAGCCCCGATCATCGCCAAGTGCGCCCGCGAGCGCGGCATCCTGACCGTCGGCGTCGTCACCAAGCCTTTCCACTTCGAAGGCCGTCACCGCATGCGTCTGGCCGATGCCGGCATCGGTGAGCTGCAGCGCTATGTCGACACCCTGATCGTCATTCCGAATCAGAACCTGTTCCGCGTCGCCAATGAGCGCACGACCTTCGCCGAAGCCTTCGGCATGGCTGACCAGGTCCTGCACTCGGGCGTTCGCTCGATCACCGACCTGATGGTCCTGCCGGGCCTGATCAACCTCGACTTCGCCGACGTCCGCACGGTCATGACCGAGATGGGCAAGGCGATGATGGGCACCGGCGAGGGCACCGGTGAAGACCGCGCCCTGATGGCCGCCCAGAACGCCATCGCCAACCCGCTGCTGGACGAAGTCTCGCTCAAGGGTGCCAAGGCCGTGCTGGTCAATGTGACCGGTGGCATGGACATGACCCTGCTGGAAGTCGACGAGGCCGCCAACGCGATCTCGGACCAGGTCGATCCGGAAGCCAACATCATCTTCGGCGCGGCCTTCGATCCGTCGCTGGAAGGCGTGATCCGCGTGTCGGTGGTCGCCACCGGCATGGACGGAGCCTCCATCGCTCAGATCGAACCCAAGCCGGTCGCCCGCAATACCTCGGCCGCCCCGCTGATCGCCGAGACCTCGCGTCCCGCGCCGCAGCCGGAGCCGGCCCGCCCGACCTCGCGCTACGAGGCCCGTCCCGCCGAGCGCCCGACCGCCTATGCGCCGGAGCCGGCCTATGAGCCCGAGCCGGAACTGGTGGAGGAAGCGCCCCAGGCCGATCTTTATTTCCAGGAGCCCGTCGTGTCCGAGGCCGCCCCCGAGCCTCGTATCACCACGCCGGCCCCGCGGACTGTGACCCGGATCGTCGATCCGCTGGTCGAGGACGTTGATGATGCGCCGCTCTATACCGAGCAGCACTACGCCGATCGCCAACCCGCCAAGTCCGGCGGCTGGATGAGCCTCTTCGGTGGCGGTCGCCAGCGCTATGACCAGCAGCCTGCGCCGCCGCAACAGCCCCAGGCCCGCACGGCCTCCGGGGGGCGGACGGCGGCCCAGCCGCTGGAAGCCCAGCAGCTCGATGAAGGCGAGGATCTCGAAATCCCGTCGTTCCTGCGTCGCCTGGCCAACTGATCGACCTGGTCAGATCTAGCTTCTGAAACGCCCGGGGTGAAAGCCCCGGGCGTTTTGCTGTCTGATCTTCACCCTGAAGTGGCGAAGAGGTCTGTCATCCCGGACGAGCGCGTAGCGCGAAGATCCGGGACCGTCGCGTGAACTCGGAGCTTCCGGCGGTCCCGGATCTGCGTCCGGCTTTCGCCGGGCGTGTCCGGCATGACATTTTTCGTTGCCCGAGCGTCGGGGAAGTCACTGCGCGATCGGGCGAGGATCTGCTAAGGCTTGGCACATCCTGCCAACTTCTCATCGAAATCGGTCACATGAAGCTCAGTCGCGCCGATCGCAAGATCCTTCAGATCCTTCAGCAGGACGGCAAGATTTCGAATGTCGATCTGGCCGAGCAGGTCGGCCTGTCGCCCAGTCCCTGCCTGCGCCGGGTCAAGCAACTGGAGGCCAGCGGCCTGATCGCCGGCTATGTGGCGCTTCTGGACCGGCGCAAGGCCAGACTGGACGTGCTGGCCTATGTGGAAGTCCAGGTTGACCGGCATACGGAAACCGCCGCCGAGGCCTTCCGCGAAGCGGTCCTGCGCGAGCCTGAAGTGGTCGGCTGCTATGTGATGACCGGCGGCTACGACTACCTTCTGAAGGTGGCCGTGCCCAATCTCGACGCCTATGCGGATTTCACCATGAAGCGTCTTCTGAAGATGCCGGCGGTCAAGGATATCCGCTCCAGCTTCGTGCTGGACACCATCAAGGACTCCACGGCCCTGCCACTCGACTATCTCGACTAGCCTGTTGTTCGGCGGATCGTGCCATTCCAGGGCTCAAGTCTAGCATTTAATGACCTATAAGGCCGTTTTCATGGTCATGATCGACAGGTTCTGACTTCGATTTTCCGCTACTCAGACCGCTGTTCATTCGAGGAGCGGTAGTCATGCTGGTTGTCGACCAGAAGCCCCTGGCTTCGGCCGTCCCGTCGCCCGTCCGTGCGGCGCTGGAAACCGTTCAGCCCTACAAGTCCGGCATGACCCTGGCCGAGGCCGGTCGGCGCGCCGGGCGCAGCGACTTTTCCAAGCTGGCCAGCAACGAAAACCTGCTGGGCCCGAGCCCCAAGGTGGCCGAAGCCGTGATGGCGGCCATGGCCCATCCGGAAATCTATCCTGACCCCTATTCCGAGACCCTGCGCCATGCCCTGGCCACCAGCCTGGCCGTCGATCCGGCCCGCATCGTGGTGTCGCCGGGCTCAGAGGGCCTGATCGA
The DNA here is from genome assembly GCF_058681455.1 of Caulobacter sp. AVps16. NCBI lineage: Bacteria > Pseudomonadati > Pseudomonadota > Alphaproteobacteria > Caulobacterales > Caulobacteraceae > Caulobacter > Caulobacter sp. AVps16. The sequence goes on along the minus strand of NZ_CM178739.1, from coordinate 2,516,230 downwards.
CTATCTGTTCCGGGCCGTGATCGCACCGGGCGAAACCATCCTGCTGTCGACCCCGACCTTCCCGGCCTATGAGATCTTCGGCCGTTGCGCCGAGGCGACGATCATCGACGTGCCGCGCCTGGCCAATTTCGATCTCGATGTTGAGGCCTTCAAGGTCGAGGCGGCCAAGGGCCCCAAGCTGCTGGTCCTGTGCACGCCCAATAATCCGACCGGCAATGCCCTGACCGGCGTCGATATCGGCGAGATCCTGGCCGTGACGCCGCGCTCGACCGTGGTCTTCGTCGACGAGGCCTATCGCGAGTATCACGAGGCCTTCAATACCTTCGCCCTGCTGGAGGCCTGGGGCGGCCCCTGGGTGTCGGCCCGGACCTTCTCGAAGGCCTATGGCCTGGCCGGCCTGCGCGTCGGCTATGGCATCGCCTCCTCGGCTGAACTGGTCGGCTATCTCGACCGCCTGCGTCCGCCCTTCAATGTCACCGCCGCCAGCCAGGCCGCCGCCCTGGCGGCCCTGGCCGATGTCGAGCACCTGGAGCGCACGGTCGCCCTGACCATCGCCGAGCGCGGCCGGGTCGAGACGGCGCTCACGGCCCTGGGTATCGAGCATACCCGGAGCCACGCCAATTTCGTCTTCCTGAAGACGCCCGCGGGTCCCGAAGCAACGACCGAGCGTTTGTTGCAGGAAGGGCTTATCATCCGTCCCACCCCGGTCGCCGGTGGCTGGGTTCGCATCACCATCGGCCGTCCGGCCGACAATGACCGCCTGATCGCCGCCCTGCCGGCCGCACTGGCGCACTGAGTTTCTGGAGGTTGACCATGGCCATGACCGCTGAAAACCCGCTCGGCCTCGACGGCTTCGCGTTTGTCGAGTTCACCAGCCCCGATCCGGCCGCCATGAAGGCGCTGTTCGAGCAACTGGGCTTCGTTGCCGCCAGCACCCATCCGACCAAGGCTGTGACCCGCTACAAGCAGGGCCGCATCAACCTGCTGGTCAATGACGAGCCGACCGGCCAGGTCGCCGAATTCCGCGCCGCCCATGGCCCTTCGGCCAATGGCATGGCCTTCGGCGTCGCCGACATCGAGGCGGCCTATGCCGAGGCCCTGAAGCGCGGGGCCGTCGCCGCCGACGCTTCGGTCACGGTGCTGGGCGAAGGCGCGCGGGTGCTGGAAGGCATCGGCGGCTCGATGCTGTACCTGGTCGAGGGCGCTGATGCCGTGTTCGCCTCGTGGACGCCGGTACCCGGTGCCGCCGAGGCCGAGGTCCGCAACAATGTCGGCCTCGATCTGCTCGACCACCTGACCCACAACGTCAAGCGCGGCCAAATGCGCACCTGGTCGACCTTCTATCGCGATGTCTTCGGCTTCGAGGAGCAGAAGTATTTCGACATCAAGGGCCAGGCGACCGGCCTTTTCAGCCAGGCGATGATCGCGCCCGACAAGGCGATCCGCATCCCGCTGAACGAGAGCCAGGACGACAAGAGCCAGATCGAGGAGTTCATCCGCCAGTACAATGGCGAAGGCATCCAGCACCTGGCCCTGACCACCCCCGACATCTACGACACGGTCGAGAGGCTGCGCGCCCGGGGCGTCAAGCTGCAGGACACCATCGAGACCTATTACGAACTGGTCGACAAGCGCGTGCCCGGCCACGGCGAGGACCTCGAGCGCCTGCGCAAGAACCGCATCCTGCTGGACGGCAATGTCGGCGAGGAAGGCCTGCTGCTGCAGATCTTCACTGAAAACCTGTTTGGCCCGATCTTCTTCGAGGTCATCCAGCGCAAGGGCAATGAAGGCTTCGGCAACGGCAACTTCCAGGCCCTGTTCGAGAGCATCGAGCTGGACCAGATCCGCCGCGGCGTGATCACGGTCGAGGCGTAGGGGCTTTACCCGGTGCGCGTCATGGCGTGTGATCGCGCTATGACGCTTCCAATAGAGATCCGCGATACCGAGCATGGCGTGGTGCTTTCCAGCACCGACTTCGAACTCATTGATCACTTGGACGATTTCCTGACAGAGGAATGTTACGTCCACTTCGATCTAAGAGACAAACCCGAGCCCGCGATCCTTTTTGGACAGGCGAGTTCGGTGGAGAAGGTGGAAGCTCTCTACGGGCGTTTCCTCGCATTCAAGGCCGCGGAGCCAACATAGTTCCGTTCTCCCCGGCGAAGGCCGGGGCCCAGGTGAAGCCCACGAACCGCTCCGGATGAATCTGGGTCCCGGCCTTCGCCGGGAAGAGCGGAGGTGGGGGAGGATGCACGTGACTGAAATAAACGCGTTCAAATACCAATTCGGTTTCGGCAATCACTTCGCCACCGAGGCCGTGCCCGGTGCTCTGCCGGTCGGCCAGAACTCGCCGCAGAAGGTGCCCTTCGGGCTCTATGCCGAACAGCTGTCGGGGACGGCCTTTACCGCACCCCGGGCCGAGAACCGCCGCAGCTGGCTCTATCGCCTGCGCCCCAGTGCCGGCCATGGCCGCTATGAGCCCTATGCTCAGCCGGGCCTGTGCGACGGGACGTTCGAGGGGCCCGTGACACCCAACCGCCTGCGCTGGGACCCGATCGCGATCCCCGAGGCACCGACCGATTTCGTCGATGGTCTGAGGGCCCTGGCCGGCAATGGCGATGTGGCCACCCAGGCCGGGATCGGTGTGCAGCTCTATCTCGCCAACCGGTCGATGACGGATCGCGTCTTCCAGAACGCCGACGGCGAGTTGCTGATCGTGCCGCAGCAGGGGGTCCTGACCCTGGTCACCGAGATGGGCGTGATGACGGCGGGGCCGGGCCATATCGCCGTGATCCCCCGTGGCATCCGCTTCCGGGTCGAGGTCGCGGGGCCCTCGCGGGGCTATGTCTGCGAGAGCTATGGCGCGGCCTTCAAGTTGCCGGACCTTGGGCCCATCGGGGCCAATGGCCTGGCCAATCCGCGGGACTTCGAAACCCCCGTCGCGGCCTTCGAGGATGTCGAGGCCTCGACTCAGGTGATCCAGAAGTTCCAGGGCCGGCTCTGGACCTCGCAATGGGACCACAGTCCGCTGGATGTGGTGGCCTGGCACGGCAATTTCGCGCCGTACCGCTATGATCTGGCCCGTTTCAACACGATCAATACGGTCAGCTACGACCATCCAGATCCGTCGATCTTCACGGTCCTGACCTCGCCCAGCGAGATCCCGGGCACGGCCAACTGCGACTTCGTGATCTTCCCGCCGCGCTGGATGGTGGCCGAGCAGACCTTCCGGCCGCCCTGGTTCCACCGCAACGTGATGAGCGAATTCATGGGCCTGGTGCACGGGGCCTATGACGCCAAGGCGGGCGGCTTCTCGCCGGGCGGCGCGTCGCTGCACAACCCGATGAGCGATCACGGGCCCGATCTTGCCAGCTGGCAGGGGGCGGTGGCGGCCGATCTTGCACCGCACAAGATCGAAAATACCCTGGCCTTCATGTTTGAAAGCCGCTGGACGCTGCGTCCGACGCGATTTGCTCTGGAGCATTCGTCGCTTCAGGCGGACTATGACGCCTGCTGGTCGGGCTTCCCCAAGGCCGTCCTGCCTTAACGATAACGATAACGAGGAAGCGCCTATGAAGCTTGCGTCTCTCAAGGACGGCCGCGACGGCCGTCTGGTGGTGGTCTCCAACGACCTGGCCTGGTTCACTGACGCGGCGACGATCGCCCCGACCCTGCAGGCCGCGATGGATGACTGGGGACGGTGCGAGGCTCTGCTGCGCGGTCTGGCCGAGAGCCTTGAGCACGGCGCGGTGCCCAAGGAGCGCTTCCACGAGCACGACGCTGCCAGTCCCCTGCCGCGGGCCTATCAGTGGCTCGACGGCAGCGCCTATGTGAACCACGTGCAGTTGGTGCGTAAGGCCCGCGGCGCGTCCATGCCGGAGACCTTCTGGACCGATCCCCTGATGTACCAGGGGGCGTCTGACGGCTTCCTCGGTCCGCGCGACGACATCCCCCTGGCCGATGCGGCCTGGGGCTGCGATCTCGAGGGCGAGGTGGCGGTGATCGTCGGTGACGTTCCGCTGGGCGCGACGCGCGAGGAAGCCCTGGCGGCGATCCGTCTGGTCATGCTGTGCAACGATGTCTCCCTGCGCAACCTGATCCCCGACGAACTGGCCAAGGGCTTCGGCTTCGTGCAGTCCAAGCCGGCCAGCGCCTTTTCGCCGGTTGCGGTGACGCCGGCCCTGCTTGGTGACGCGTGGAAGGACGGCAAGCTGCACGGCGCCCTGCTGGTCTCGCTGAACGGCAAGGATTTCGGCAAGGCCGACGCCGGCGTCGACATGACATTCGACTTCGGGACCCTGGTGGCCCATGCCGCCAAGACCCGGGCCCTGTCGGCGGGGACCATTGTGGGTTCGGGCACGGTCAGCAATCGCGGGGCCGACGAGGGTCCGGGCCGGCCGGTGGCCGAGGGCGGGCTTGGCTATTCGTGCCTTGCCGAGGTGCGCACCGTCGAGACCCTGCTGCATGGCAAGGCCGTGACGCCGTTCCTGCTGGGTGGTGATACCGTCAGGATCGAGATGAAAGACGCGCGTGGCCACTCGATCTTCGGGGCCATCGAGCAGTCGGTCGAGCGGGTTTGAGTCCAGAGAGCGAACAGGTCGAGCCGGCCGGTCGGGTCTTCAAGACACCGGCCGGCGTCGGTCTTGGTCCGGTCGAGCTGATCGCCGACGGCGGTGCCCGCAACTTTGTCCTGCAGATCGGGGCCAACCGCTTCCACGGCTTTGTGGTGCGGCGGGGCGGGGACGTGTTTGGCTATGTCGACCGCTGCCCTCATGCCGGCCTGCCCCTGGCCCAGCAGCTTGACCAGTATCTGACCCCCGATGGCGGGCTGATTGCCTGCTCCTGGCACGGGGCGGTGTTCAAGGTGGAGACCGGGGCCTGCGTCGGTGGCCCCTGCGTGGGGGCGAGCCTGTCACCGTGGCCGGTCGAGGTTCGCGAGGGGCGGATCTTTACGGCCTGAACCAACACCGCTCTCCCGGGCTTTCGCCGGGGAGAGCGGTCGAGAGGTGGCGCTAGACGCCCTAGGCCTGGGCCACCGCCCTTTCCTTCATGTGCTTGACCATGCCGATGGCGGCCAGGGCGTAGTGCAGTCCGGCCCAGGCATAGAAGCACAGCGAGACAATGATGCCCTGCTGGCTGGAATGGGCCAGGGTGGTCCGGCACAGATCGACCAGCTCCGCAGGCGAACCCTTGGGGGCGACGCCGCCGGGGCAGCTGGTGGAGAAGCTGGCGGCACCGTCCGGTCCGAACGAACCGATCAGCGACGAGATCAGCCCGCCGGCATTCGGCGTGTTGAAATTGTACTGCGCCAGATGGTCGATCAGCCAGCCGGTGAAGACCGGTCCGCCGCCGAGGGCGATCAGGTTCAGGAAGAAGAACAGGATGGCCGTCGCCGTGGCCCGGCGACGCGGATCGACGGAGTTCTGCACAACGCCGAAGGTCGGGGCCAGATAGACATAGTGGAAAATGCCCGGGATCAGCAGGATCAGGGCCGTGGCCTCCCAGCTGGTCTGCAGATAGGCGAGAATATAGATCGGGGTGCAGATCGTCAGGCCGATGGCCGGGGTCAGGGCGTACCACTTGGCGCTCTTCTTGCCGGCCCAGTCGCTGAGGAAGCCGCCCATCAGCGTGCCGACCCCGGCCGAGAAGCCGCCGATCAGGCCGGTGATCAGGCCCACCTGCGCCAGGTCCAGGCCAAAGGCTCGCACGAAGTAGGACGGCACGAAGGCACCGGAGCCATAGGAGCCGAACGAGGCGATGGTCACGCCCAGCACCATGTGCAGTACCGGCCATTTGGCGAACAGCACCTTGGTGACGGCCCACATCTCGCTGAACTCGGAGCGCATGGAGAAGGCCGGCTTGGGGGGCTCGACCACCAGGTCTTCGGCCTCCAGGGGGTGTTCCTTGGCCTCGGAATGGCCGCGCGGCGGTTCCTTGACCACCAGCTTGACGATCACGGCCAGCAGGATGCCGGGCAGGCCGACGATCACGAAGGCCACGCGCCAGCTGAACTCCTGGGCCAGCCAGCCACCGGCCACCGCGCCGAACATGGTGCCCAGCGGAATGCCGAACGAATAGATCGACAGGGCCGTGGCCCGCTGCTTGGGGGCATAATAGTCGCTGATCAGCGAGTGGCTGGGCGGCGAGCAGCCGGCCTCGCCGATGCCGACCCCGAAGCGATAGGCCGCCAGCTGGGCGAAATTGGCGGCGCTGCCGCACAGGGCGGTAAAGCCCGACCAGATGACCAGCGAGACCGAGATGATCGTCACCCGGTTCCAGCGTTCGGCGAGGCGGGCGATCGGGATGCCCAGGATCGTATAGAGCAGGGCGAAGTACAGCCCGCCGAGCAGGCCCAGCTGGGTGTCGGTCAGCTTCAGGTCGACCTTGATGGCCTGACCGATGGTGGCGATGATCGTCCGGTCGATGAAGTTGAAGGTGTAGGTGGCGAGCAGCAGCCCCAGCACCGTGGCCTTGTAGCCGTTGGAATACAGCGGTTTGATCCCGCTGGACGCGATCGCGTCTGCCATGCTGGCGCTCTCCCTTCAAACATTTGTTCTAATTATTGAGGGGACTGTAGACTTAACGGAACGCGCAGCGCCAGCAGGGAATTTCGGAGTGAACGGAGCGGCTCATTTGCCCCCTCCGAGCCCATGGCGATCTTCCCCCTTTCGGAGGAAGACGGCCGCGGAGCGACCCGAAGGGGGCAGGTCTTGCGGGTGTCAGCCCCTAGGCCACCATGTCCTCGCGGATGGTCTTGCGGGCCTGCCAGAACAGGGCGAACGAAATCAGCCCCAGCAGGGACGAGATGATCAGGGCCCACTGCACGCCCTTGGCTGCGCCCATGCCGAGCGGCCCGGCGAAGATGTCACTGATCGCCCCCACCAGCAGCGGTCCGAAGCCCAGGCCGATCAGGTTGATGATCAGCAGCAGCACCGCAGCCGAGGTCGCGCGCATGGCCGGATCGACGATGCTCTGGGCGGTGGCATAGACGGGTCCGTACCATAGTGTGCCGAGCAGGGTCGGCACTGTCAGCATCAACAGGGCGGGCAGGGCGGTCGGCATGCAGACCGCCAGGATATAGAGCGGGATCCCGGCCAGGGAGGCGATGGCCGGCACGATCACATAGGCCCGCAGGTCCTTCGCCCCGAGGCGATCGGCCAGGACTCCGCCCAGCCAGGCCCCGATGACCCCGGCCGAGCCGCCCATCAGGCCGAGGGCCAGACCGAGGAAGCCCGCCGACTTCAGGCCGAAGATACTGGCCAGGCTGGCCAGTTCCGCCGCGTGGTTGCGGAAGAAGTACGAGGCGACGAACGGGGCCTGGCCGTAGCCGATGAAGGCCTTGACCGCCGCCGCCAGGGCCACCAGCCAGAAGGTTTTCTTGGTCGCCAGAACCGCCAGGGCGGCGCCGAAGCTGATCTGCTGGGCGGCACGGGCGGCGATGTCGGCGGCCAACTGGCGGCGCGGCTCGATCAGGGTGAAGGCCGCGACCAGGGCAAACAGCACACCCGGCGCACCGGCGACCATGAAGGCGACCCGCCAGCCATAGGCATCGGCCACCAGTCCGCCCATGGCCATGCCGACCAGGGTCCCCAGGGGTGTGCCGATCGAATAGAAGGCGATGGCGCTGGCCCGCTTTTCCTTGGGCACATAGTCACTGATCAGCGAATGGGCTGCCGGGGTGCAGCCGGCCTCGCCGACGCCCACCCCGATGCGGGCCAGGATCAGATGCCAGAAGTTCTGGGCGAAGCCGCAAAGCACGGTGAAGCCGCTCCAGACGGCCACCGAGGTCGCAATGATCATCGGCCGGTTCTTGCGCTCGGCGATGCGGGCGATCGGAATGCCCAGCACGGTATAGAAGACGGCGAAGGCCAGGCCGGTCATCATGCCCAGCTGCCAGTCCGCCAGGCCCAGCTCCTGCTTGATCGGCTCGGCCAGAATATTGACCACCTGCCGATCGAGGAAGTTCAAGGTGTAGATGATCAACAGCACCCAGAGGGCGTAGCGGCGATAGCCGGTCGAGACGGGGTTGATAACCGGCGACGGTGTGGCCGTGTCTGCCATGGGCGTCTGCTCCCTCGAACACTTGTTCTAATCGTTGTGGCGACTTTAGACGCAGGTTAAGCGACCTGACTACCCGCCATTTTTCGCAGGACTGCGCTCATGGAACTCGTCATCGGCACCAAGAAATGGTCGACCTGGTCGCTGCGTCCGTGGCTGGTGCTCAAGCGTCTGGGCGTGCCGTTCACCGAGACCCTGGTCGCGCTGCGCCAGGCCGAGGCCACGGCGGCGGCCCTGGCCCAGAGCTCGCCCAGCGCCCTGGCCCCGGCGCTGAAGGACGGCGACCTGGTGATCTGGGACTCGCTGGCGATCTGCGAGTATCTGGCCGAAAAATATCCCGATGCCGGGCTGTGGCCGGCCGATGCGGCACTGCGGGCCCTGGGACGGGCGGCGACTGCAGAGATGCATTCGGGCTTCACGGCCCTGCGCAGCGAATGCCCGATGGCCCTGGACGAGACGCCGCGCACGGTTGAGCTCTCAGAGGCCACCCGGAAGAACGTGCGCCGCATCACCGCCCTGTGGAACGACCTGCTGGCCCGCTCGGGCGGTCCGTTCCTGCTGGGCGACTGGTCGATCGCCGACGCCTTCTACACCCCCGTGGCGACGCGGTTCCGGACCTATGGCATCGCGCTGTCGGCATATGGCGATGCCGGGGCCGCTCAGGCCTATTGTGATCGGTTGCTGCAGACGCCGGAGTATCTGGCCTGGGAGCGGGACGCGATGGCGGAGTAGGCGCGCGCCTTCCGGCCGACGCCGCAGGCCCCCTCCTGACCTGCTCCGCAGGTCGTCCTCCCCCCTGCGGGGGGAAGATGAACCGCGCGAACCCATCTTCCCCCTCCGGGGGAAGACGGTCGCGAAGCGACCCGTAGGGGGCAAGTACGGGGATTGAGCCCGATCTGTCCCCGGCGTTTCCAAAACAAAGCCCAGCCCAATCAATGCCCTGCAAAAAGTCTGATCGCGCCAATCCGACGCGCTGAATCCGCCCGCATAATGGTCTCACCTGACAGCACGGGAAGGGCGTCCGGCCGGCGACCAGAGACGGCTGTCAGGGGTGATCGCGCGGGGCCACCGGTCAGACGAATGTCCGTGCCGGCGTGCTTAAAGTGAGGGCGGGGGACGTAAACCTGCCCATCGGGGGTCTGCCAGGGCCTCCGCCCGTCCGAAGGTTCGCTCCGGGTCCCTCCGGAATCGGCGTGGCTGCAGCCCAAGGCTCAAGTCCGTCGCGAGAAGGACAAGATCCGGGTGGGGTGAAGGGTTGAACCAGACCCGCGCGCCCCGGCCAGAGGGATAACGGTCACGCGGAGCGTTCGTCTTCGTCGAAACGGTACTACTCAAACTCACATCCGGGCGAGGCCCGGGCGCTCCGCAGCCCTTCCCACACCTTCAGCGGTCATCCGCGTGAAGCGGCGAAGCCGTGTCCGGGACTCGCCGCGACTGAAGGGCTCCGATTCACAATTAACCGCGATTCACCATGTCTGGCGCCCCAGCCTTAACCAAGCGCCGCCATTCTGGCCTTGAAACGGGATGGGAAGAGTCATGGCGCAGCACGTCGAAACCCTGGTGATCGGAGCGGGCCCCGCAGGCCTCACCACCGCTTACACCCTGGCCAAGGCCGGACGGGGCGTGACCGTGCTCGAGATGGACCCGGTCTATGTCGGCGGCATCAGCCGTACGGTCGACTACAAGGGCTTCAAGTTCGACATCGGCGGCCACCGGTTCTTCTCGAAGTCCAAGGAGGTGGTCGACCTCTGGAACGAGATCCTGCCCGACGACTTCATCGACCGGCCGCGCCTGTCGCGCATCTATTATCGCGAGAAGTTCTACGCCTATCCGCTGAAGGCCTTCGAGGCCCTGGCCAATCTGGGCATCTGGACGGCGACCCAGTGCATGGCCTCGTTCGGCTGGGCCAAGGCGCGTCCGATCAAGGATCCGACCACCTTCCACCAGTGGGTACGCAACCAGTTCGGCGAGAAGCTGTTCTCGATCTTCTTCAAGACCTACACCGAGAAGGTGTGGGGCATGAGCTGCGACGAGATCTCGGCCGACTGGGCCAGCCAGCGTATCAAGGGCCTGGATCTGGCCGCCGCCATCATCGACGGCGTCAAGCGCTCGCTGGGCGTCCGCGCCAAGGTTACGGCCGAGGGCGCGCCCAAGACCCTGATCGAAAGCTTCCGCTATCCCCGCAAAGGCCCCGGCATGATGTGGGAGGCCTGCGCCGACAAGATCCTGGCCCTGGGCGGCCAGCTGCGCATGGGCCGCAAGGTCGAGGGCCTGCACTATGACAAGGCCACTCGTCTCTGGACCGTTGACGTGACCCGCGCCGACGGCACGAAGGAGACCTATACGGCCGATGACGTGGTCTCCTCGGCCCCGCTGCGCGAGCTGATGCAGGCCGTGTCGCCCACGCCGATCAGCCTGTTCCATGCCGGTGAGCTGATGTACCGCGACTTCATCACCGTGGTCCTGATCGGCAAGCCGCAAAAGGAACTGCCCGACAACTGGATCTATATCCACGACCCGTCGGTGAAGGTCGGCCGGGTCCAGAACTTCCGCTCCTGGTCGCCGGAAATGATCCCCGACGGTGTCTCGACCTGCCTGGGCCTGGAATATTTCTGCTTCGAGGGCGACGGCCTGTGGATCAGCAAGGACGAAGACCTGGTCGCCCAGGCCAAGCGCGAGATCGCCAAGATCGGCCTGATGAACCCCGATGAGGTCTATGACGCCTGCGTGGTGCGCCAGCACAAGGCCTACCCGGTCTATGACGACAGCTATGCCGAACACATCAGGATGATCCGCCTTGATCTGAAGATGCACTTCCCGGGCCTGCATCTGGTCGGCCGCAACGGCATGCACAAGTACAACAACCAGGACCACGCCATGATGACCGGCCTGCTGACGGCCGAGAACATCATTGCCGGCGAGACGATCCACGACGTCTGGGACGTCAACGAAGACGCCGAGTATGGCGAGGCCGGTGTCTCGGGGGCTCGCGAGGCCCTGTCCAGCGTCCGCGCGGTGCCGCAAAAGGTTGCCGCCTGAGCATGAGCCTGGTCCGCGAGCTCTGGCTTCGGCTGCCGGTCGGCCTGCGGGAACTGGGCCTTTACGGCCTGGCCAGCGCCGCGGCCCTGGCGGTGGACTGGGGCCTGCTGCTGGTTCTGCACGGGGCGGGCCTGAACTATCTGGCGGCTGCAGCCATCGGCTTTTCCGTCGGCATCGGGGTCACCTACGGGCTCAGCGTGTCGGTCGTTTTCCGCCATCGTCCGATTGCTGATCGCCGACGCGAGTTTGCCGGCTTCCTGGGCGTCGGCCTGGCGGGCCTGATCCTGACCCAGCTGCTGATGGCCCTCTGGGTCGAGCAGCTGCATCTCGCCCCGGGCCTGGCCAAGATCCCGACGGCGGGGCTGGTCTTCGTGTTCAACTTCATCGTCCGGCGGGCGCTGCTGTTCCGCGCCCCACGCTCCGCGGCGTGAGCGGGCAGGGCGTCACCCGGATCGGCCGCTGGGCGTTCCTGGCGGTCGCGGCGTCCCTGTTGGCCCTCAGCCGGGTGCATCTGGGCCTGCGCCATGATGCCAGGCTCTATTTCGGCGACGCCCTGGCGCGGCTGGACCCACAGGGTGTCGGCCGCGATGTGATCTTCGCCCATGACGGCCAGTTCGGCTTCAGCCTCTACACCCCGGTCCTGGCCTGGCTGGTCAAGGGCCTGGGCCTGAATGCCGCCGTGGCCCTGGTCAGCGGGCTGGGTCTCGTCGTCTGGCTGGCAGCCCTGCTGCTGCTGGTCTCCCGGCTGCTGGCCGACCTGCCAGTGGCCTGGCGACGGGCCGCAACGATCCTCGTCATTGTCGTCGCCCCCTATTACGGGGCGCATGAGGTCTTCGCCTATGGCGAGGCCTTTGCCACCCCGCGCATCCTGGTCGAGGCCATGGCCCTGGCGGCCCTGGCCGCCTGGCTCTCCGACCGGCGCTGGCTGGCGGGGGGGCTGCTGGTTGCGGCCCTGGCCCTGCATCCGATCATGGCCCTGTGCGGCCTGGCGGTGCTGTTCGTCGCCCTGTGCCTTGAAGACCGCCGCTGGCTGCTGGCCGGTGTGGCGGGGGGAGGGCTGCTGGTGATCGCCGCGAGCCTTCATCTGCCCGTGGTCGACCGCCTGCTGCGGGTTATGGATCCGGCCTGGCGGGCGATCAGCGAGGCCCGCAGCCCTACCGTATTCGTCTCTCTTTGGCCCGCCGAGGCCTGGGGCCGGATCGCGGTCCAGGCCGTGACTCTCGGCCTTGCCGCAAGTCTGAGCCGGGGCCCTGTCCGCCGACTGATGACCGCTGTCCTTATTGCCGGTCTTCTGGGGGTCGGCTTCGGCTGGCTGGCCGACCGTCTGTCCCTGATCCTGCCGATCCAGATCCAGGCTTGGCGGACCCAGGCCCTGATGGCGATCCTGGCCGCTGCCGGGCTAGCGGTCTGTCTCCGGGCCCTGGCGGGGCGGGGGCCGACCGGGCTGATCGCGGTTTGCGCGCTCGGCCTGGGCTGGACCCTGATCGGCTGGGGTGCGATCGCCCTGATCACCGCCGCGATCGCCCTGGCGGCGGTCCTGATCGGCGAGCGCGCCACCTGGAGCGCGCCGGGCCTGGTTCGGCGCGGTGTGTTCGGCCTGACGGTCCTGCTGATGGCGGCCTGGGCCGTCCTGAGGTTCAGCGCCCTGCAACAGGGCCTGCTGGCCCTGCCGGACGGGCAGGGGCTGGGGCCCGGCCTGATCTGGAACAGCGGCCTGCCGGGCTGGATTGCCGCCGTCACCGCCCTGGCCCTGGCGGCGCGTCCGGACTGGCTGAAGCCGCGGGGTGCCCTTTTAGGGGCCGTGGTTCTGTCTGCCCTGGCCCTGCTACTCTGGGACAACCGCTCGGGCTTCGCGGTCGAACGGGAGTCCGGAGCGGATCCTGAGCTGCAGGCCCTGCTGTCGGACCGGGCGGGAGAGGTCCTGTGGCTGGTGGGGGATGTCGAGCCCTGGACCCTGGCGGGCCGGGCCGGCTGGGCCAGCAAGTTTCAGGGTGCCGGCGTGGTGCTGTCTCGGCCCCTCGCCCTGGTCCTGAACGACCGAATCGACCGGCTGATTTCGCTCGGCCTGGTCGGCCCGGACTGGAAGAGCCCCTTCGGTGCCGCGCCCACGACCCCGAAGGTCCCGACCCTGCCGCAGATCAGGGAGCTCTGCGCGGCCAGAGATGCACCGGCCTTTGTCGTGGCGGCGCTGCCGTCCGGCGCGCAGCTTGATCCAGCCCTCGGGGCTAGGCTCTGGAACGCCCGCGAGCCTTATGAACTGGAGCTCGCCGGCCAATGGTTCAGCACCCGGACCTATGGCATCATCCCCTGCGGCGGGGGGTGAGGCGTCGCTTCCTGCGGTCAAGGCAGGACCCAGCGCCGGGCATTTCTTGCGACTGTTAGCGCTCTCAAATGGATGCTGCGGCGCACTCTCTATTGACAACGTTGTCACGTCTGGACGGAATGCCGCGTCCCGCGAAGACGGACAGGGGAGTGAAACATGACAGGCTTGGGTTGCGGCGCGCCGATGCGCGCCACGGTGAATGGATCGGCGAAGTGCCGGTCGTCGCGGAACGAGGTCTGATCGATGGCTAGCTCCGCAACCGCCCAGAAGGGCAAGGGCGTCGCCCTGGCCGTCGTCTATGTCACCTGCCTGTTCTTCATCTGGGCCCTGGTCACCAACCTGCTGGATCCCCTGCTGAAGACCATGAAGACGGTCTTCACCCTGAGCCCGGTCCAGGCCAACCTGACGGGCTTTGCCTTCTTCATCGCCTACGGCCTGATGTCGCTGCCCTCGGCGGCGTTCCTCTCGAAATTCGGCTATGCCAGATCGGTGATGGTCGGCCTTGGCGGTATCGTCGCCGGCTGCTTCATCGCCATCGCGGCGGCCAAGCTTCACACCTACAGTCTGGTGCTGACCGCCCTGTTTGTGATGGCCTCGGGCATCACCCTGCTGCAGGTGGCCGCCAATCCGCTGATCGCCTCGCTGGGCAAGCCCGAGGACTCCTCGTTCCGGCTGAACCTGTCCCAGGCCTTCAACTCGCTGGGCGCGGCCTGCGGCCTGTGGTTCGGTGCCAACTTCCTGCTCAAGGGCGAGATCTTCGAGAAGGACATCGTCGTCACCCAGGCCATGCGCGAGCAGGCCCTGGGCTTTGTCTCGAACGTCTATCTGGCCATCGGCGTGGGCCTGGCCCTGTTCATCCTGGCCATCTTCCTGGTGCGCCAGCGGATCACCGACGCCGCCCCCAAGACCGGCAAGCTGGTCAGCCCCTTTGCCGCCCTGACGTCCAAATGGGCCAATCTGGGTGCCCTGGGCATCTTCGTCTATGTCGGCGCCGAAGTGGCGATCTCGCTGAACCTGCTGCTGTTCCTCGAGCAGACCAACATCCTCAACATCTCGGCCGAGCAGGCCGGCAAGCTGACGACCTTCTACATGGTGTTCGCCATGATCGGCCGTTTCGGTGGCTCGGCCCTGCTCAAGGTCGTGAAGGACTATGTGCTGCTGACCGGCGTGGCCCTGGGGGCGATCGCTCTCTGCCTGGTCGTGATCGTCACCAAGGACATGGTCCCCAGCGCCCATACCGGTGTGCTGAACCTGTTCCTGGCCCAGGCTCCGCTGACCAGCGGCCTGATCCCGGCTGGCGCGGCCCTGCTGATCGGCCTGTTCAACTCGATCATGTTCCCGACCATCTTCACCCTGACCCTGCAACGGTCCTCGGCGCCGACCTCGGCGACCTCGGGCCTGCTGTGCATGGCCATCGTGGGCGGCGCGGTCCTGCCGCTGGTGTTCGCCTCGATCGAGCAGGCGACCGGATCCAAGGCCCTGGGCTTCATCGCGCCGCTGGTCTGCTACGTCTATGTCCTGTGGTTCGCACTGGCCGCCAAAAAGGCCCCCGTGCATGAAATCACCGAGGACGTCGTCGGTGGCGGTCACTAATCGTTGAAGCCTGATCGACACAGACGCCCGTCGGTGCCCTGAAAAGGGGCACCGGCGGGCGTGCTGCGTTTGGAGCCAACCTTCCAGCTTTCCTAAGGTCGATCTCGGAAAACCGGGCTGGTAAATCCGCCCCATCCGCACGAGATAGGGCGCGCGTTATTTTTCAGGATCGATCATGGCTGCCGCGACTTCCAAATCCCGCTTCATCAGCGGCTTCGGCTTCCAGGTGCTGGTGGCCATGGTCATTGGCCTGGGCCTGGGACTGCTGGCTCGCGAACTGGGTCCGGCGAAAGGTGAGGCGGGCTTTGCCCTGGCCGAGACCCTCCGTCAGATCGGGTCGATCTTCGTCCAGCTGCTGCGGGTTCTGGTTCCGCCCCTGGTCTTCACCGCCATTGTCGCCAGCATTGCCAATCTGGCCGAGCTTCAGAATGCCGCCCGTCTGGTCTGGCGGACCCTGTTCTGGTTTGCCGTCACCGCCCTGATCGCCGTGCTGATCGGGATTGCCCTGGGCCTGATCCTGCAGCCGGGCCTGCATACGACGGTCGCAGCCACCGAGGCCCATGTCCCCAAGACCCATGGCTCCTGGCTGGACTTCCTGACCGGCCTGGTGCCCGCCAACATCCTTGGCCTGACGGCCTCAACCACCATCAGTGACGCGGGGGTGGCCAAGACCGCCCTGTCGTTCAACGTGCTGCAGATCCTGGTGATCTCGCTGGTCACCGGCGTCGCGGCGCTGAAGGCCGGCGAAGCGGGCAAGGGCTTCCTGGCCTTCAACGCCTCGGCCCTGGTCGTGGTCCGCAAGGTCCTGTCCTGGGTGATCCGTCTGACGCCGATCGGCACCATCGGCCTGCTGGGCAATGCCGTCGCGCAGTATGGCTGGACCACCCTGGGCCAGCTGGGCGCCTTCACCGGGGCGATCTATGTCGGCCTGGCCCTGGTCCTGTTCGTCGTCTATCCGACCCTGCTGGCCGCCAACGGTCTCAATCCCTTGAAGTTCTTTTCCGGTGCCTGGCCTGCGATCCAGCTGGGCTTCGTCTCTCGGTCCTCGGTCGGCACCCTGCCGGTGACCGAGGCTGTGACCGAAGGCCGTCTGGGCGTCCCGCGCGCCTATTCGGCCTTCGCCGTGCCCCTCGGGGCCACCACCAAGATGGACGGCTGTGCGGCCATCTACCCGGCCATTTCGGCGATCTTTGTGGCCCAGTTCTTCGGCCTGCATCTGGACCTGACCGACTATTTCCTGATCGTCTTCGTCTCGGTGATCGGTTCGGCCGCTACGGCGGGGCTGACGGGGGCGACCGTGATGCTGACCCTGACCCTGTCGACCCTGGGCCTGCCGCTGGAAGGCGCGGGTCTGCTTCTGGCCATCGATCCGATCCTCGACATGGGCCGGACGGCGGTCAATGTCGCCGGCCAGGCCCTGATCCCGACCCTCGTGGCCAAGCGGGAAGGGATCCTGGATCTGGAGATCTACAATGCCGCCCGCTCACCGGACGATGCCGTGCAGGCCGCCGAATAGGCGAGCCCGGTTGCGCCCCTCGACGTTAGCGGCGAGTTTGCCTTTCCAGGTACGTTGAGGGAATCGATGGTGTCGAAGGCGAGTGAAGGCGGCCGATCCGGGCCGAGCCGTCGGACCATGCTGGCCGGTGCGGCGGCCCTTGCTGGCTATGCCGTCTCGGCTCCTGCCCATGCCGCCAGCAAGGCCTCTGATCGGATCGAGGCGCTTCTCGCCCGGATGACCATCGAGGAAAAGGCGGGGCAGCTGTCGTGCTTCGCCGACATGATCCGCCCGCCGATCGGCGACATCAATCCCCTGGTCAATCTTCGCAACGCCCAGACCCTGCTGGCCGAGACCCGGGCCGGCCGCATCGGCGTCTTGATGAACGGCATGGGCACCCAGGGGGCGCTGGACGCGCAGAAGGCGGCGGTCGAGGGCTCGCGTCTGAAGATCCCGCTGCTGTTCGCGGCCGATGTCATCCATGGATTCCGCACGGTCTTCCCGATCCCCCTGGCCGAGTCCGGCAGCTTTGATCCACATCTCTGCGAGCGCACGGCCCGGGCTGCGGCGTCCGAAGCCACGGCTTCGGGTCTGCACTGGACCTTTGCGCCGATGGTCGATGTGGCGCGCGATCAGCGCTGGGGCAGGGTGGCGGAAGGGGCCGGCGAGGATGTCTATCTGGGTGAGGTCCTTGGGGCAGCACGGGTTCGGGGCTTCCAGGGCAAGGACCTGAAGGCCGAAGACAGCATGCTGGCCACGCCCAAGCACTTTGCCGCCTATGGGGCGGTGACGGCAGGGCTGGAATACAACGCCGTCGAACTGTCCGAGGCCACCTTGCGCGAGGTGCATCTGCCGCCCTTCCAGGCCGCCTTTGACGCGGGTGCCCTGAGCACCATGTCGGCCTTCAACGACATCAACGGTGTGCCCTCGACCGCCAACAAGCGCCTGCTGACCGATGTCTTGCGCGGCGAGTGGGGCTTCAAGGGGGTGGTGATCTCCGACTATACCGCCGACCAGGAACTGGTGGCTCATGGCTTTGCCGTTGATGATCGTGACGCCGCACGCCAGGCGATCCTCGCCGGTGTCGACATCAGCATGCAGAGTGGCCTCTATCTGCGCTACCTGCCGGAACTGACCGCTTCCGGCGCAGTGCCCATGGCCGTGGTTGACGCCTCGGTACGGCGGGTGCTGGCCCTGAAAGAAGCCCTGGGCCTGTTCGACAATCCGTACCGCTCGATCAACGACAAGGTCGAGGCGATGCGCACGGCGACGCCGGCCCTGCGCCAGCTGAGCCGCGAGGCCGGCGCTCGCTCGATCGTTTTGCTACGCAATGAGGGCGGACTCCTGCCCCTGCCGCGTTCTGGCAAGCGCTTGGCCCTGATTGGTCCGTTTGCGGAAGACCGTGACAATGTCGCCGGTCCGTGGGCCTTTTTCGGCGACAAGTCCCTGAATGTCGACCTGGCCACCGGCCTGCGCGCCGCCATGGCCAGTCCGACCGATCTGATCGTCGAACGCGGCTGCGAGGTTGAAACCACGATCGCGGGCGGCTTCGAACGGGCCGTGGCGGCGGCTCAGGCGGCTGACATCGTGCTGCTGGCGGTCGGCGAGAGCCAGGACATGAGCGGTGAGGCCAAGTCCCGCACCGATATCCGCATCCCGCCCGTTCAGCAGCGTCTGGCCGAAGCCATAGCAGCGACCGGCAAGCCCGTCGTTGTCCTGCTGCGCCATGGCCGTGCCATCGCCCTGGAGGGCGTGGTGCGCGACGCCAGGGCCATCCTGGCGACCTGGTTCCTGGGAAGTGAAATGGGCAACGCCGTCGCGGACGTGGTGTTTGGAGCGGTCAATCCATCGGCTCGACTGCCTGTCAGCTTTCCGCTCGAGAGCGGACAGCAGCCCTTTTATTACAACAGTCGGACAACGGGCCGCCCGGCCCCGGCCGACCCCAATGGCCAGGAATACAAGGCCCGCTGGCGGTCGATCCGTAACGATGCGCTCTATCCGTTCGGCTTTGGCCTTGGCTACACCAGCTTTGCGCTCAGCGATCTCAAGCTCAGCGAGGCCCGTCTGCGCTGGAACAATACCCTGCATGTCACGGCCAAGGTCGCCAATACGGGACCGGTGCATGGCGAGCATGTCGTCCAGCTCTATGTCCGGGATCGGGTCGCCAGCCGGACGCGGCCGGTCCGTGAACTGAAAGGCTTTCAGCGGGTCTCGCTGGCCCCGGGAGCCAGCCGCGAGATCCGGTTCGACCTTCGACGCGACAATCTGATGTTCCTGGGTGACCAGGACCGCTGGGTGGTCGAGCCCGGCGTCTTCGACCTGTGGGTGGCCAATTCGTCGATCGATGGTCTGACCGGCAGTTTCGAATTGCTGGATAGCTAGGCGCTGTTTGCCTGATCAACCCTTCTGGCTTCGACGCCAAGAGGATCGAGGCAAAGTCTCGCCAGCGTCGAATTCTTAACAAGGGGACGAATCACCTGGTTCATCAGGACCGGTGTGAGAGGGATCGACAGGCTGATAAGCGATCCCGACGCAGGGTGCAGGCAAGCGTCTGCAGCGACCTCTGCGTGATCCTAGGTTCGGGTCAGTCAACAAATAAGATATTGATATTTATAAATGTTGCCGGGTTTCCGCGTCTCATTGGGCGCGCGCTCAGATCCTTGTCCGGGGCCGCCTGACGCTGCGTCCGCGTGTCCCGTTGAAACCTCTTGGAAAGAAAATATGGTTACCAAAACTCGACCTTAACGGGTCTGAGTCGCGGCCGGCATCTCCCGGTCTCGGTTTCTACACTGCTTAGAGTCGCGCGCGCTCCGCGCGGACCCCGGCCAGGACAGCTGAATGTCGATCTCGAGCCTCTCCGCCGCTCAAATCTCGGCCCTTCCGGCCAGCGTCATTCAGTCGCTGTCGACCACCGAGATCCAGTCGCTCAGCTCCACCCAGATCGGGGCCATCAACGCCAGCGGCATCGAGGTGCTGGCCGATACCCAGGTTGCGGCCCTCAGCTCGACCCAGATCAAGGCCCTCACCACTACCCAGATCCCGAAGTTTGCGCCGAACGTCGTCTTCGACGTCAGCCAGCTGACGACCCTCAGCGGTCAGCAGGTTTCGGCCCTGACTTCCACCCAACTGGCCGGCCTGGACACCTCGCACATCGGCGCGCTGAGTGCGACGCAGGTCAGCGTTCTGTCGGCGACGAATTTCTCGGGCCTGGTGGGTACCCAGGTGGCGGCTCTGTCGAGCACCCAGATCAAGGGCATGACGGCGACCCAGCTGAAGGGTCTGTCCACCACCGATATCGGCGAACTGGCCAATACCCAGGTACAGGCCCTGACCGTCGCCCAGCTCGGGGCCCTGTCGGGTGCCCAGGTCTCGACCCTTGATCTGACCCAGGTGGCGGCCCTGTCCACCACCCAGATTGGCAGCCTGACCGCGACCCAGCTGAAGGGGCTGAGCACCACCGATATTGCTGAACTCTCGACCACACAGGTTGGGGCCCTTTCGGCGTCGCAGGTCGGTAGCCTCGCCTCCACCCAGGTCTCCGCCCTGGCCGATACCCAGGTGGCGGCGCTGAATGCCACCCAGGTCAAGGGCCTGACGGCGGGCCAGCTGAAGGATCTGTCGACCGCCGATGTCGGCAAGTTGCTCGACACCCAGGTGGCCGCCCTGACCGCGACCCAGGTGTCGTCCCTGACCGCGACCAACCTGTCGAACCTGGACGCCACCCAGACGGCGGCGCTGAATGCCACCCAGATCAAGGCCCTGACGACCACCCAGGTCAAAGGCCTGAATGCTGCGGATATCGGCGAACTGTCGGAAACCCAGGTTTCGGCCCTGACGACCGCTCAGGTCGCCGTGCTCGACACGACCAATCTGAAGGCCCTCTCGACCACCCAGGTCGCGGCCCTGTCGGCGTCGCAGATCGGGGCCCTGAGCGTGACCAACGTCTCGGCCATGCTCGACACGCAGGTGGCGGCCCTCAACGCCACCCAGATCAAGGGTCTGACGACCTCCCAACTGGCCGGCCTGACGACCGGTGACATCGCCGAGTTGGCGGACACCCAGGTCGCGGCCCTGACGGCCACACAGGTTTCCGCCCTTAGTGCGACCGGCGTGTCGGCGCTCAACGCGACCCAAACGGCGGCGCTCAATGCCACCCAGATCAAGGCTCTGACGGCAACCCAGCTCAAGGGTCTGACGGTCGGCGACATCGGTGAACTGGCCGATACCCAGGTGGCGGCCCTGACGCCGACCCAGCTGTCCAACCTTTCGGCGACCAATATCTCGGCGCTTGACGCCACCCAGACCGCCGCCCTGAGCGCCACCCAGATCAAGGGTCTGACCAGCACCCAGATCCGTGGCCTCAGCGTCGGCGACATGGCCGAGCTCTCGACCACCCAGATCGGGGCCCTGACCGCGGATCAGGTCAAGTCCCTGACCGAAACCAACATCTCTGCCCTGGTCGACACGCAGATTGCGGCCCTGACCAATACCCAGGTCCAGGCCCTGACCACGACCCAGCTCAAGGGTCTGTCGGTCGGCGACATCACCGAGCTTTCGGCGACTCAGGTCGGTGCTCTGGGCACGGCCCAGATCAGCGCCCTGTCGGTCACCAACCTGCAGCAGCTCTCGACCACCCAGATCGGTGGCATCAACGCCACCCAGATCGCCGCCCTGTCCAATACCAGCGTCACCCTGCTGGCCGACACCCAGTTCGCGGCGCTGAGTTCCACACAGATCAAGGGCCTGACTGTCGGCCAGCTGGGCGCGCTGACCACCGCCAATGTCGGCTATCTGGCCGATACCCAGGTTGGAGCCCTGACCGCGACCCAGATCGGCGCTCTCACGGCGACCGGTGTCTCGGCGCTTAATGCGACCCAGACGGCCGCGCTCAATGCCACCCAGATCAAGGGCCTGACGGCCACCCAACTGAAGGGGCTCTCGGCCGGCGACATCGGTGACCTGGCCGACACCCAGGTTGCGGCCCTGACTGCGACCCAGATCGGTGCCCTGTCGGCCACGGGCGTCTCGGCCCTGAACCAGACCCAGACGGCGGCGCTGAATGCGACCCAGATCAAGGGCCTGACCGCCACCCAGCTGGGTGGCCTTTCGACCGGCGACATCAGTGAGCTGGTCGACACCCAGATCCAGGCCCTGACCGTCGCCCAATTGGGCGCGCTGTCGGCGACCAATGTCTCGGCACTAGACGCGACCCAGACCGCCGCCCTGACGGCGACCCAGATCAAGGGTCTGACGACGACCCAATTGAAGGGCCTGACGACCACCGACATCGGCGAACTGACGGGCGACCAGATCGGTGCCCTGACCGCCTCGCAGACGGCGGCCCTGGCCGTGACCAATCTGCAGGCCCTGTCGACGACCCAGGTCGGAGCCCTGAGCGCCGCCCAGATCGGCGCCCTGAGCACGACCGCCTTCTCGGCCCTGGTCGATACCCAGATCGCCGTCCTCAATGCGACCCAGATCAAGGGGCTGACCCCGACCCAGTTGGGGGCCCTGACCACGGGCGATATCGGCGAGTTCGCGGACACCCAGGTGGCGGCCCTGACCGCGACCCAGGTGGCGGCCCTGAGCGTCACGGGCCTGTCCGCCCTGAACCAGACCCAGACGGCGGCCCTTAACGCCACCCAGATCAAGGCCCTGACGCCGACCCAGCTGAAAGGCCTGACGGCCGGTGATGTCGGCGAACTGGCCGATACCCAGGTGGCGGCCCTGACCGCGACCCAACTGGGAAGCCTGTCGACCACGGGGGTCTCTGCCCTCAACTCGACCCAGACCGCCGCCCTGAATGCCACCCAGATCAAGGGCCTGACCGCCACCCAGATCAAGGGACTGTCGACCGCCGACATCGGTGAACTGCTCGACACCCAGGTCGCGGCCCTGACCGTCGACCAGGTCAAGGCGCTGTCGGAGACCAATATCTCGGCCCTGAGCCAGACCCAGGTCGCGGCCCTGACCGGCACCCAGGTGGCAGCCCTGACCACGACCCAGCTGAAGGGGCTGTCGACCGTCGATATCGGCGAGTTGTCGGCGACCCAGGTCGGCCAACTGGGCGCAGCCCAGATCAGCGCCCTGTCGGTGACCAACCTGCAGGAACTGACCACCACCCAGATTGGCGGCCTGACCGCCACCCAGATCGGGGCCATTTCGACGACGAACATCGTCGAGCTGCAAACGCCGCAGTTGCGGTCCCTGAACGAAACCCAGGTCAAAGGCCTGACCGCAGCGCAGCTCAAGAGCTTTGGCACTGACGAAATCTACGCCCTCGTCGACACTCAGGTCGCCGCCCTGACGGCAACCCAGGTCAGCGCCCTGTCTACAACGGCCATCAATGCGCTCGATGCGACCCAGCAGTCGACCTTGTCGACCACCCAGATCAAGGCTCTGACCGCCACCCAGATCGCCGGGTTTAACGGTAGCAACACGTACTTCCTGCTCGACACCCAGGTGGCGGCCCTCTCTGGCACGCAGCTGGCCGCGCTGAGCACCGGCAATCTTAACCAGCTCGCCAACAACGACACCCAGCAGGCCGCCCTGACCACCACCCAGGTCAAGGCGCTCACAACAACCCAGGTCTCGGGCCTGAACGGCAGCCTCGCGCAGTTCGATGTCACCCAGATCCAGGCCCTGACCGCGACCCAGGTCGGTGCGTTCCAGTCCGGATCGACCGGTTCCTTGAACGCCACCCAGGCCGCGTCACTGACCACCACCCAAGTCGGAGCCCTGAAGGGAGACGCCCTCCAGACCTTCTTTGCGGCGCAAGGCGCCAACATCCAGGCGACCCAGATCCCGGCATTGACGACCTCACAGATTGCGGGCCTCTCAGGTGGCCTGGCCATTGGGGTGCTGAACGAGACCCAGTTCGGTGAATTCAGCGCCACTCAGATCGGTGCCTTGAAGATCACCGACATCCTTGCTCTGAGCAACGAGGATATCGGCGTCCTTTCGACCACCCAGATCAAGGGCTTCACCACGTCGCAGATGGCGGCGATGAACCCCGGCGTCACAGACGCTTTGGTCGGCACCCAGATCGAAGCCTTTACCACCAGCCAGATCGCGGCTCTTTCGACCACCAGCTTTAAGTATCTGGACCCAACCCAGGCCGCGGCGCTGACCACGACCCAGATGAAGGCCCTGACGGCGACTCAGCTGAAGATGCTGGATCCGAACGACAAGGATGATTTCAGCGGGACCCAGCTGGCGGCTCTGTCGGCGGCCCAGGTCAGCAGCCTGACGGCCGATTTTGTCTCCTATCTCGACGAAACCCGCACGGCCGCCTTCACGGCGACCCAGATCAAGGGCCTGACCGCAACCCAGCTGAAGGGCCTGACCACCACCGATATCGGTGAACTGACGTCGACCCAGGTCGGTGCCCTGACGGGTGATCAGCTGAAGGCCCTGGCCGATACTGCAATCGCGGCCCTCAGTGAGACCCAGGTCGCCAGCCTCAGCAATACCCAGATCCAGGCCCTGACCACCACCCAGCTGCGAGGCCTGGCTCCGACCGACATCGGCGAGCTTTCGGCCACCCAGGTCGGTGCACTCGCCGTCGCCCAGATTGCCGCCCTGACCGCCACCGGCCTGCAGTCGCTGTCGACGACCCAGATCGGCGGGATCAGTGCGACCCAGATCGCCGCCCTCGCGGCCACCAGCATCACCCAACTGGCCGATACCCAGATCGCGGCTCTGAGCACGACCCAGATCAAGGGGCTAACGGCAGGCCAACTGACCAACCTGTCGGCCGCCAAGGCCCAGGGCCTGGCCGACACCCAGGTCGGGGCCCTGACCGCCACCCAGCTGGGCTCGCTGACCGCGACCGCCTTCTCGGCGCTTGACGCCACCCAGGTGGCCGCGCTGAACGCCACCCAGATCAAGGGCCTGACGGCGACCCAGCTGAAGGGGCTGAACACGGGCGATATCGGCGAACTGGCCGATACCCAGGTCCAGGCCCTGACCGTTACGCAGCTTGGCGCGATGACGGCGACCGGCATTTCTGACCTGAACGCCACCCAGACTGCAGCCCTGACCGCGACCCAGATCAAGGGTTTGACGGCAACCCAGCTGAAGGGCCTCTCGACCACCGACATGGCCGAACTGTCGTCCACCCAGGTGGCCGCCATGTCCGCCGACCAGCTTAAGGCTCTGTCGGAAACCAATGTCTCGGCCATGAGCGAGACCCAGATTGCGGCCCTGGCCAATACCCAGATCCAGGCACTGAGCACCACCCAGCTCAAGGGCCTCTCGGTCGGCGATATCGGTGAGCTGTCGGCCACCCAGGTCGGCGCCCTGAGCGCCGCCCAGATCGGGGCCCTGTCGATCACCAATCTGCAGGCCCTGAGCACGACCCAGATCGGCGGCATGTCGGCGACCCAGATCGGCACGCTGTCGGCCACCAATGTCAGCCTTCTGGCGGACACCCAGTTTGCCGCGCTCAGCACGACCCAGGTCAAGGGTCTGACGAGCGCCCAGTTGGCGGGCCTGACCACCGGCAATATCGGTGATCTCGCCGACACCCAGATCGGGGCCCTGACCGCCACCCAGATCGGCGCGCTCAGCGCGACCAGCGTCTCGGCTCTGGATCAGACCCAGACTGCGGCCCTGTCAGCGACCCAGATCAAGGGTCTGACGGCCACGCAGTTGAGGGGGCTCTCGGCCGGTGACGTCGGCGAACTCGCCGATACCCAGGTCGCCGCCCTGACCGCGACTCAGCTCGGCAGCCTGTCGAACACCGGGGTCTCGGCCCTGGCCGGAACCCAGGTCGCCGCGCTCAATGCCACCCAGATCAAGGGTCTGACGACCACCCAGCTCGCGGCCCTGAACACCACGGATATCGGTGAACTGGCCGACACCCAGGTCGGTGCCCTGACGGTGGTGCAGCTGGCGGCCCTCAGCGCCACCAATGTCTCGGCTCTGAACCAGACCCAGACGGCGGCGATCACGACCACGGCGATCAAGGCTCTGACGACGACCCAGATCAAGGGCCTCAACACGACCGATATGGGCGAGTTGTCTGCCGACCAGATCGGGGCCCTGACCACTTCCCAGATCGCGGCGGTGGACGTCACCAACCTGCAGGCCTTGTCGACCACCCAGGTCGGTGCCCTCAGCGCGGCCCAGATCAGCGTCCTGTCCGCCACGGCTGTCTCGGCGCTCGCCGATACTCAGGTCGCAGCCCTGAACGCCACCCAGATAAAGGGCCTGACCGCCTCGCAACTGGCCGGGCTGAAGGTCACCGACATCGCTGAGCTGGCCGACACCCAGATCGCCGCCCTGACGCCGACCCAGCTGACCAGCCTGTCGGCCACCAATCTGTCGGCGCTTGACGCTACCCAGGTCGCGGCCCTCAGCACGACCCAGATCAAGGGTCTGACGGCCACCCAGTTGAAGGGTCTGAGCACGGCCGACATCGGGCAGTTCTCCGAGACCCAGATTGGTGCACTGACGGCGGATCAGCTGAAGGCCCTGTCCGAGACCAATGTCTCGGCCCTGGCCGACACCCAGGTCGCGGCCCTGAGCTCGACCCAGGTCCAGGCCCTGACGGCAACCCAGCTCAAGGGTCTGTCGATTACGGATGTCAGCGAACTGTCGACCACCCAGGTCGGCGCTTTGACTGCTGCCCAGATCGGCGCTTTCACCGCCACCAACGTCCAGCAGCTGTCGACCGGTCAGATCGGCGCGCTGAGTGCGACCCAGATCGGCGGCCTGACCACCACGGGCGTCAAGGCGCTGTTCGACACCCAGATCGATGTGCTCAACACCACCCAGATCAAGGGTCTGACCGCCGCACAGGTCGGTGCCTTGACCGTGGATCAGGCCTACAGCCTGGTCGACACCCAGATCGCAGCCCTGACCACAAGCCAGGTCGCGGCCCTCGGCAACAATATCCGCACCTTCGACGCCACCCAGTTCGGGGCGCTGAGCGAGACCCAGGTCAAGGCCATCACCACCACCCAACTGGCGGCGATGGACGATCTGGACATCGGTTCTGACTTCACGACCACCCAGATCGCCGCCTTGTCCGCGACCCAGGTCGGGGCCTTCAATCCGAGCGTCCTGCCCGGCATGAGGGATACCCAGGTCGCCGCGCTGAGCACGACCCAGGTCAAGGGCCTGACGACGTCTCAGATGGCGGCCCTGACCACGACCCAGGCCGGGGCCCTGGCCGACACCCAGCTGGCCGCTCTGAGCCTGCTGCAACTTGCGGCCCTGAACGCTACCAACCTGTCGGCCCTGAACGAGACGCAGGTGGCCGGCCTGTCGGCAACCCAGGTCAAGGGGCTGACCAATACCCAGCTCAGGGGCCTGTCGACGACCGATATCGGCGAGCTTTCGGCGACCCAGGTCGGTGCCCTGACGACCGGCCAGATCACGGCCTTCGCCACGACGGCCCTGCAGGCCCTGTCGACCACCCAGGTCGCCGCCCTGAGCGCCTCGCAGCTTGGAGCCCTGACCTCGACCGGCTTCTCGGCCCTGGCCGGAACCCAGGTCGCCGCGCTGAACGCCACCCAGATCAAGGGTCTGACGACCTCGCAGCTGGCGGGCCTCTCGACGGGAGACGTCGGCGAGCTGCTTGATACCCAGATCGCCGCCCTGACCACGACCCAGCTGGCGTCGCTGAGCGCGACCAATGTCTCGGCCCTCGACGCCACCCAGACGGCGGCGCTGAGCACGACCCAGGTCAAGGGGCTGACCACGAGCCAGATCAAGGGTCTGTCGACCACGGATATCGGCGAGCTGTTCGACACCCAGATCGCGGCCCTGACCACCAGTCAGGTCGCGGCCCTGACCAATACGGTGATCGGCGGGCTGACGACGACCCAGGTGGGATCGCTGCTGGGCACCCAGTTGGCCAGTCTGACGACGACCCAGCTGGACAGCCTGACCACGACCAGCATCTCGGCCATGACCGCGACCCAGGCGTCGGCTCTGACGACGACCCAGGTCCAGAGCCTCTCGGATCCGCAGATCGTCGCCTATCTGGGCGTGAGCTAAGGTCCAAAGGTACGCCGGCGTCGCATCGCGGCGTCGGCGTGCGGGCCTGCCAGGCGACCGGCCGGCCCCGTCTCGCCCGGCATGAGCCGCGATTGGTGAGGTCTGCCGGGCGTGCCAACATCATGCGTCGCGAGTCGGACGCTCTCCGGCTCCGCAGGCGCGCTTGAGAAGACCATGGTTGAAACTGACGACCTCGCCGTTCTCCAGACGATCACGACGCAGGGCTTGCCGCTGGGCGACTTGATCAATGCCGCCGGGCGCTATGCCGAGGCGGGTCAGGCGGTCATGGCCGAGCAGATCTACAAGATCTGGATCCAGTTCAATCCGGACCATCCCCAGCTTTTCATTGCGCTGTTCAATTGCGCGACCCTGCAGTCCACGCTCGGTTCGAGCCCGGCAGCGATCGCCAATCTGGAGCGGGCGATCGCCCTCAATCCCGACTTCATGCCGGCCTATATCAATCTGGGCGGCTTGCAGGAGCGGGCAGGGGGGCTCGAGGCGGCCATAGCGACCTGGAACGCTGCGGCGACCCGCCCCTTGGCCGTCACCGGCTCGAACGCCCATTATGTGTTTTCGGCCTACAAGCAGATGGCTCGTGCCCTGCTTGAGGCCCAGCAGAGCGGACGGGCCGAGGCGGCCCTCTGGCGCTGCGCCGATCTCGACCCGACGCAGCTGGACGCCATCAGCCAGCTGGTCGCTGCGCGCCTGGCCCAGTGCAAGTGGCCCGTGCTCGAACCGTGGGAGCGCGTCGACCGTCGCGCCCTTCTGAAAGGGATCAACCCCCTTTCGGTGGCCGCCTATTCCGACGACCCGCTGTTGCAGCTCGGGGCGGCGGCCGCCTTTACCGAACGCGACGGCAGCTGCTTGCCGGAAGCCATCATTGCTGAACGCCGTAATGCGCCCATCGACCTGACCGGGCGTCGCCTGCGTGTGGGTTATGTCTCGTCAGACCTGCGTGACCATGCCGTCGGCTATCTGATGGCCGAGCTGTTCGAGCTACATGACCGGGAAAAGGTCGAGGTCTTTGCCTATTATTGCGGCCCGCCGGCCACGGACGCTCTCAATGCCCGGACCCGTGCCGCCGTCGAGCACTATACCGATATCCGTGGCATGACCGACGACCAGGCGGCCCGCGCCATTGCCGATGATCAGATCGACATTCTGGTCGATGTGAACGGCCACACCCGCGACGCACGAACGTCCGTCTTCGCCCGCCGTCCGGCCCCGATCCAGGTCAACTGGCTGGGCTATCCGGGCACCATGGGCAGCTCGTTCCACCACTACATCATCGCCGATCCCTGGATCATCCCGCCGGAGCTGGAAGGCTTCTATTCGGAAACCGTCCGGCGGATCCCCTGCTACCAGCCCAATGACCGCAAGCGGATCGTGTCGGAGATCAGGCCGAGCCGCGCCGAGGTCGGCCTGCCCGAGGAGGCCTTCGTCTTCTGCTGCTTCAACGGCCCGCAGAAGATCACGCCCTTCACCTTTGGGCGCTGGATGGAGATCCTGAAGCGGACGCCGGGCAGCGTGCTGTGGCTGCTGGACAGTAATCCCGAGACCAATGCCCGGCTGCGCGAGCAGGCGCGCCTGCGCGGCATCGAGAGTGAACGTCTGATTTTCGCGCCCAAGCTGGCCAATCCCTTTCACATGGCCCGTTATCCCCTGGCCGACCTCTTCCTGGACACTGCGCCCTACGGTGCCCACACGACGGCGTCGGACGCCCTGTGGATGGGCGTACCGGTCCTGACGCTGTCGGGCCGGGGCTTTGCTTCGCGGGTCTGCGGCAGTCTGGTGCGCTCGGCGGGTTTGGCGGAACTGGTCTGTGAAAGCGCCCAGGACTATGTCGAACGTGCCGTAGCCCTGGCCGGGGACCGAGCGGCGACGCGGGCGCTCAGCGAGCGACTGGACGCCAATCGCGCCTCCTGCGTGCTGTTCGATATGGACCTCTTGGTCCGCAGCGTCGAGCAGCTGTTCCTCGAGATGGCTTCCGACTACCAGTCCGGCCAGCGTCCAAAACCGGCCATGGCCAATCTCGACACCTATCTGGAGATTGGTATCGGACTGGATCGGGATGATCGCGAGATGCTCACCGAACCAGCCTTCGAGACCCTGTACAAGGCAGCTCTGGCCCGTCGGCATCAGGCCCGTCCGCTAGGACCTGACAGCCGGCTCTGGACGGCCGAGGATATAGCCGCAGCCGAGCGCCCATGAGGATCCGCCGATGAGCCGCCCGCACCTCGAAGCCTTGAGGCGCGAGGGTTATGCGCCCCGGACACTCCTGGATGTCGGCGCGCATCTTGGCGAGTTTACCCACGGCTTTCTTGAGGTGTTTCCCGGCTGCCTGCCGACCCTGATCGAGCCCAATCCCCATTGCCGTGAGGCGCTGTTGCGGCTGCCTTTCGAGCGCCATGCGGTGGCGGCCTCGGACGGGGCAGGGACGGGGGTGCTCTTTCTCAGCAAGGACTGGCTGCAATCCACAGGCAGTTCGCTCTATCGCGAGAACACCGCCTATTTCGACGACGAGACCGCGATCCGCCATGAGGTCGAGAAGGCAAGGATCGACGACCTTCTGGCCGGTCGGCAGTTCGACTTCGTCAAAATCGATACCCAGGGCTCGGAGCTGGATGTCCTGGTCGGCGGTGAGACTGTGCTGGCCAAGGCCGACTTCATCCTGATCGAGGTGGCGCTGGTCGACTACAATCTCGGTGGTGCCCAGGCCGAGGATATCTTCGCCAAGATGGCGCAGATGGGTTTCCGGTGCGCCGACGTCATGGAGTTCAGTCGCTTTCCGCAGGTGCAGGACAATGCCCTGCTGCAGATCGACGTCCTGTTCGAGCGCGCCGACCGGCTCCGTCGCCCGGAATCGCGGCCGGTCGGTGCCCGGGCAGACGAGGTCCTGGCCCTGGCTGAGCGCCTCTTCAACGAAGAGCGACCGGCTGACGCCCAGGTCCTGTTCGAGCACCTGCTGGGCGGGACCCATGACTATGCCGCCTGGGTCGGCCTGTCGCGCTGCCACCTGGCCGCCGGCCGGGGCTTGGAGGCCTTGCGGGCCCTGGTCAGGGCCAAGGCGATCACGCCTGATATCCAGGCCCTCTGGCCCCTGATCCAGCAGCAGACGGCTTACGGCTCCCAAGTGTTCAACCGGCATATCTCCCTGGGCGAGATCGCCCTGGCCGAGCCCTATGCCTCGGTGATGGCCGACCTGATGCCGGGCGGCGTCCAGATGGTCAGCGCGGCCATGGGCTGCCATCAGGCCCTTGGGCAGATGGATCAGGCCCTGGCCTTTGCCCGCCGCCTGAATGTCCTGGATCCCTCCCATGCGGGGGCCCTGACCCTGCTGGCCGACGAAGCCCGGGCCCGGGGTGATCAGGCCGCCGAAATCCGCCACCGCGCTGTCCTGGCGGTGTCACCGGACAAGGATATTCATCCGCTCGTGCGGCTGCGCGACTTCCATGAGGCGATGAGCCTGCTGGTGTGCCGGCCGCTTGCGGATTCGGACATCGCCCTGTTGGCCAGCCTGGCTGCGGAAGTGCCGAACGTAGCGGTCGGCGATCTGTTGTCCGATCCGGAATGGGCCGACTGGGTGCATCACTACCGGGCCTTGCTGGGCGCACTAGACATCGCCTCGATCGTCGAGCCAACCCCGCCACCGACGGCCGATCCCTCCGCCCAGTACCTGACCGCCACGGGACAGTCGCTCGATGCGGCGGGCCTGCAGGCCCTGGCCGACCGACTGGCTGTGAACGTGGTGTTCTTCGCCGCCGCCGACGAGAAGTATGTCGAGCAATACGGCCGCTGGTACGCCCTGTCAGTGTTGCGGCACAGCGATGTCTCCAGCCTGGTGGTGATCCATGTGATCGGCGGCGGCGAGCGGCTGGCCCAGGCCGTCAAGGCGGTCGGTGTAACGGACGAGCGGTTGATCTTTGTCGGCGACGACTTTGAGGCGTCTGCTGTCCTTACCCGCTGCTACGATGCGCCGCCCAAGGGGCTGATTGCCCTGCCGGTCGCCCATTTCCAGTCCGTGCGGTTTCAGCGCCTCGGTGGCCTGCTGCAAACCCTGGAACGGCCGATCTTCGTCTCCGACATCGATCTCCTGCTTCAGCGCGGGGTCAGCGACCTGTTGCAGACCTGGGCCCAGGCGGATGTCGTTTTCAACGAGAACGGCAAGAATCTCGCGGCGGGCTCACGGATCACGGCCAACCTGCTGCTGGTCAATCCGACCGCCAATGCGATCCGGCTGTTTGCCTATTTGCGGGCCTATCTCGACGACCGACTGGGTCGTGAGGTCGTCACCCGCTGGATCGACCAGGTCGCCCTGCTGCTGGGCCGCCATCACCTGATGCGCCATGTGCCGGATGCGGTGCTCGGCTGTTTCGACACGACCAGCGACATCAACAACATCATGTTCGAGAGCTATCAGGAGCACCCGTTCCGCTTCCTGTCGCTCTATCACGGGTTCGATACCTCGAGCCTGGAGAACGATCCGCGCGTGCTGGGCCCGGAAGCGTCCTGAGGATCAGGGTCCGGAGGCGGTCGATAAGCAGGTCGGAGGCCTCGCGGATCAGCTGACTGCCACAGGCCTGGATCTAGGGCGCGAATTCCACCTGCGCGGTCATGGCCAGCCAGCCTTCTGCCGATTGGGCCCACAGTTGTGCCCCGTCATCGATGTACCTGCCGCAGACCTCGAACGGCACGCCGTCGAACAGCGGCCGCAGGGCCCTGAATGAAAACCTCGTGACCCCGCGGCCCGGCGGGACTGCCTCCAGCAGGCAGAGCGCGATCAGCGGGCCCTGCACCACCAGACCAGGATAAGCTTCGACTTCCACGGCATAGGCCCGGTCATAGTGGATGCGATGGGCATTGAAGGTGGCGGCCGAGAACCGCATTAGCATCGTCGCGTCAGCCGTAACGGTCTTGCGCCAGTCGGCTGCATCGGGTGCGGCGGCAGGGGCGGGCAGAGCCTCGCCCGGGACCGGTGCCGGGCGATAGACGATGGTCTGGGTTTCGGCGACACAAAGAATGCCACCTTGCGAGATACGCCGTTCGACCTCGACGAAGGTCAGCACGCCGCTTTGTCCGGTCTTCTCCTTGATCGCGGCGATTCGTTCGACCCACTCGGTCTCGGCACCGGCCAGGAGAGGGGCCTCGAACCGCAGGTCGGCGGCCGCGAACATCCGGCGCGGCGCGGCGACGGGTGGCATGAACCCGCCGCGCAGGGGGTGGCCGTCCGGACCGATCTGTGACTGCCGGGGCGTCTCGACGGCGCAGGCCCAGTGCCAGGCCGGCGGGACCTGCAGCGGGACCTCAGGACGGTCGAGCACGGCCCCGAGGCGCGCCAGGTCGCCGGGTGCCAGCGCCTCGACCCTGCGCCGTTCGCGGCCGATCCAGTCCGATATCTGCGCCATCAATAGGATCTCGGCAGGCCCAGAACGTGCTCGGCGACATAGGCCAGGATCATGTTGGTGGAGATCGGGGCCACCTGGTAGAGTCGCGTTTCGCGGAACTTGCGCTCGATGTCGTACTCTTCGGCGAAACCAAAACCTCCATGGGTCTGCAGGCACATGTCAGCGGCCGCCCAGCTGGCTTCAGAGGCCAGGAGCTTGGCGATATTGGCGTGCTCGCCGCAGGGCAGGCCCGCCTCATAGCGGGCGGCCGCATCATAGACAGTCAGCCGCGCCG
The DNA here is from genome assembly GCF_058681455.1 of Caulobacter sp. AVps16. Classification (NCBI taxonomy): domain Bacteria; kingdom Pseudomonadati; phylum Pseudomonadota; class Alphaproteobacteria; order Caulobacterales; family Caulobacteraceae; genus Caulobacter; species Caulobacter sp. AVps16. Next base: position 2,483,036 of record NZ_CM178739.1, on the reverse strand, counting down.
CATGGCCCTGGGCATAGGCCCGGGCGATTGGGAACTGGACCCCCTGGTTCTGGCCGATCGGCCGATTGAAGACCCGCCGCTCATTGGCATAGTCACGCGCCTTGCCGATCAGCCAGCTGCTGTCACCCAGGCACTCGGCGGCGATCAGGATCCGCTCGGCGTTCATGCCGTCGAGGATATACTTGAAGCCTTTGCCCTCCTCGCCGATCAGGCTGTCGGCCGGGATCACCAGGTCGTCAAAGAAGATCTCGGTGGTGGCGTGGTTGAGCATGGTGGCGATCGGCTTGATCGTCAGGCCGTGGCCCCTGGCCGCCCGCATGTCGACCAGGAAGACCGACAGGCCCTCGCTCTTCTTGGCCACCAGCTCCTTGGGCGTCGTGCGGGCCAGCAGCACCATAAGGTCGGAGTGTTCGGCCCTGCTGGTCCAGACCTTTTGCCCCTTGATCACATAGGTGTTGCCCTCGCGGCGGGCGAAGGTGCTGATCGAGGTGGTGTCGGTGCCGGCGGTGGGCTCGGTGACACCAAAGGCCTGCAGCCGGATGGAGCCGTCGGCGACGGCCGGCAGCCATTGGGCCTTCTGCGCAGCGGATCCATGCCGAAGCACCGTGCCCATGGTGTACATCTGGGCGTGAAGCGCGGCGGCATTGCCGCCATTGGCATGGACCTCTTCGAGAATGGTCGCTGCCGCGGTCAGGCCAAGGCCGCTGCCGCCATAGGCTTCAGGAATCAGGACGCCCAGCAGGCCGGCCCGGGTCATGGCCTGGACGAAGTCGGTGGGATAGGCCTTCTCGCGATCCAGGCCGCGCCAGTAGCTGCCGGGAAAGTCGCGACACAGGGCTCGGACCGTGTCGCGCAGGGCCTCCAGCAGCTGGGGGTCGGTCGCTGTCGCGGCGGGGTTGGAACTCATGATGCGGCCCTGGGCGAATCCATTCGGCGCGTCCGTATCGAACGCGCGTTTGGGATCAGCTTAGCGGCATTGGGCCAGACCGCGAGAGACTTGAGGCACCTCCCCCAAGGTCAAGGCGTCGATTGGTGGCAGGCAAGAGGCTTCAGGCTGCGGCGGCCTTGGCCGCCTCGCGGGCCTTGGCGAGAATTCGGCCAAGCCCGTTGAGGATCGACGCCTGGTCAATCTCGGAGTCCAGCCGGCGATGCAACAGCCGCAGACTGGCGATATGGACCGATATGCCCGCCTTGGTGGTTGGATCGTTCGGCAAGGCCTCGTCCAGCAGTTCGCACAGCGAACGTGCCGCGCGTTCGACCCCGCCAATCCGCTCGGCGAGCGAGAAATTGATGATGTCGCCCGAGAGTCGGTAGAGCGTCGGAATGTTGTCGACATTGAACGGGTTTGAGAGCCGTTCAAGCTCGGCGAGGGCCTCGTCGATCGAGCCCAGCAGGGGCTCGCGCAGGGTCTCAAGCGCCGCTTCGGCGCGGGCCAGAGCTTCCTGGGCATAGATGCCGCCCGGCTGGCTGATCAGCTCAGCCAGTCGCGGCTTCATCCGGGTTCGCTTTACCTCGCTCACGCGGCGGTCCTTTGCGGTTTCACCAGCTGATCCAGTTCGGTCTGGCTTAGGTTTTGGTCGGCGGCCTCACCGACCTCTGCTGCCTGGTCATCCCGGCGGCGACCATCGGGATACTCGAGCGGCGGCCCGGTGTTTCGCCAGCGGCGGTCTGGCCCGACATAGACATCGCACTCGATGAAGGCCCGATCCGAGCGTGCGACCCAGAGAATGCGCTCAAGCATGACATGAGGCGAAACCGGCTTGGTGACAATGAAGCTGGCTCCGCAGTCGCGGGCGCGAACTACGTCTCGCATGGGAGTGTGGGCCGAAACCAGGATGACGGGTGTCTGGCGCAGGGTGTCGTTGGCCTGCCGCCTGAGCCAGTGAATCAGCTCGTAGCCATCGACATCCTTGATCTGGGCATCGGTGAAGATCAGATCGACGGGGCGCGCCTTGAGCTCGTCCTGGGCCTCGCGGCCGGTCTGAACACGGACAACATTGCGAAGGCCGAAACCTGCCAGGACCGAAGCCAGGATGTCTTGCGCCTGACTGCTGCTGTCCGCGATCAGGGCGCGGGCCTTCTCCAGATTGATCATGGTTGAAGGCAGCATGGCGGGCCCCGGGCGTCTCGGCAATTAGGCCCAACCCGGCTTAAGATATCCCCCAAAATCTGGGTAAATGATTGATAAGGATGCTCATCCTGGGTAGCGCCCGCCAGGAAAGGGCGAGGTCGGCCACTTACACGGCCTCCGCTTAAGGCTTGTCTAGCCTGCGCCTGGTGGGCTCTGGGATGCCAGGGCTGCCGGACGGCGCAGGTCGCGCCAGCGCAGGGCGAGGCTCGTCATCAGCGCCAGACTGGCCAAGACGGCCGCCGGGCAGGCCGGGCAATGACCCGCCAGCACTGATAGATCCTGGGCACTGCTGCAGATCGGTCCCGCCAGCAGGCGCGGCGCTGCCTGCCACAGGGCAACGCCCCAGCTGAACACGGCGACTGCAGCCAGGGCGGTCTGGGTCTTGCCCCAGATCTGGGCGGAGAGGTCGGGCATCGGAGACTCCGGAAGACTGGTTGCCATCTCATTCAGGTCCCCAAGCTCTGCTTTGATCCGGATCAAAGTGGGACTGAACAGATCGTGGGAGGCAGGGCCAAGTTCGCTGAACGGAGTCCGAATGTCCGCCCCGTCTCTCCCTGATACAGGCCCGCCCGCAGGGTCGGCCGCGTTACTCGCCTTCGCGATCGTCGGTGCCTTTCTCGCCATCATGGGGACGGGGCTCAGTCATGATCCGATCTTTCAGCTGCAGGCCGGCACCTTTGCCCTGGCTGCGGTTCTGACGGCCTTCATGCTCAATGCCGGACTGGCGTCGGGCAGTCTGCGGGACGAGCCGGACCGCTACAGCGACAATGTGATCAAGGCCGGGGTCATCGCCACCATGTTCTGGTGTGCGGCCGGCCTCGCCGTCGGGGTACTGATTGCTGCCCAGCTGTCCTGGCCGCGGATCTTCTATTTTCCTGAGCTCGGCTTCCTGAACTTCGGACGCCTGCGGCCCCTGCACACCTCGGCAGTGATCTTTGCCTTTGGCGGCAACGCCCTGATCGCCACCTCGTTCTGGGTCGTGCAGCGTACCTGCAAGGCCCGGCTGGCCGGGGGCATCGCGCCCTGGTTCGTGTTCTGGGGCTATCAGCTGTTCATCGTCATGGCCGCCACCGGCTATCTGATGGGCGCGACCCAGGGCAAGGAATACGCCGAGCCCGAATGGTACGTGGACATCTGGCTGACCATTGTCTGGGTGGCCTATCTGCTGGTCTTCCTGGGCACGCTCTGGAAGCGCAAGGAGCCGCACATCTATGTGGCCAACTGGTTCTATCTGGCCTTCATCGTCACCATCGCCCTGCTGCACCTGGTCAACAATGCCGGGGTTCCGGTCGGTCTGCTGAACCACAAGTCCTACGGGGTCTTCTCGGGCGTCCAGGATGCCCTGACCCAGTGGTGGTACGGGCACAATGCCGTCGGCTTCTTCCTGACCGCCGGCTTCCTGGCCATGATGTACTATTTCGTGCCCAAGCGCGTTCAGCGTCCGGTCTACAGCTATCGCCTGTCGATCGTGCACTTCTGGGCCCTGATCTTCATCTACATCTGGGCTGGCCCGCACCACCTCCACTACACGGCCCTGCCGCAGTGGGCCCAAACCCTGGGCATGACCTTCTCGATCATGCTGTGGATGCCCTCCTGGGGCGGCATGATCAACGGTCTGATGACCCTGTCGGGGGCCTGGGACAAGCTGCGCACCGATCCCGTAGTGCGGATGATGGTCGTCTCGATCGCCTTCTACGGCATGAGCACCTTCGAAGGTCCGGTGATGTCGATCCGCGCAGTCAATGCGCTGAGCCACTACACCGACTGGACCATTGGTCACGTGCACTCCGGGGCCCTGGGCTGGGTCGGCTTCATCAGCTTCGGCGCGATCTACTGCCTGGTGCCCTGGCTGTGGAAAAAGAAGGAGATGTACTCGAACAAGCTGATCGAGTGGCACTTCTGGATCGCGACCACCGGGATCCTGCTCTACATCGCCGCGATGTGGGTGTCGGGCATCATGGAAGGCCTGATGTGGCGCGAATACACGCCCCAGGGCTTCCTGGCCTACAGCTTCATCGAGACGGTCTCCGCCAAACACGTCGAGAACATCATCCGCACGCTTGGCGGCGCGATGTACCTCGCCGGTGCCGTAATCATGATCGTCAACATCTGGCGCACGATCCTGATGCCTTCCCAAGCCACGTCTGAAGAGACGCCGGCCGCCCTCGCTCCTGCGATCGCCTGAGGTCCCTGATGTCTGTCTGGAAACACCACGCCAAGTTCGAGCGGCATTCGCTGCTGCTCATCGTCGGCATCCTCGTGGTCGTCTCGATCGGCGGCCTCGTGGAAATCGCCCCGCTGTTCTGGCTTCAGAGCACGATCGAGAAGGTCAACGGCATGCGTCCCTACACGCCGCTCGAACTGGCCGGCCGGGACATCTATGTCCGCGAGGGCTGCTATCTCTGCCACTCGCAGATGATCCGCCCCCTGCGTGACGAGGTCGAGCGCTATGGCCATTACAGCCTTGCGGCCGAGAGCATGTATGACCACCCGTTCCAGTGGGGGTCCAAGCGAACGGGTCCCGATCTGGCCCGCGTCGGCGGCAAGTACTCCGACTCCTGGCACCGCGATCACATGACCGATCCCCGGTCGGTGGTGCCGGAATCGGTCATGCCGCCCTACAAGTTCCTGGCCGAGAAGGAGCTGGATTACAGCGATATCGCCGACAAGATGCAGACCCTGCACACGGTCGGCGTCCCCTATACGAAGGACCAGATCGCCAGCGCCAAGAAGGATCTCGAGGCCCAGGCCGATCCCTTCTCGACCGATGCGGTCGGGCTGCGCGGACGCTACGGCGCCAAGGTGGTCAACCGCGACTTCGACGGTAATCCCGACAAGATCACCGAGATGGATGCCGCCATCGCCTATCTCCAGATGCTCGGCACCCTGGTCGATTTCAAATCCTACAAGGCCCAGGCTCCGGAGAACCAGAGATGAGCGGGCTCACCTACGAAACCGTGGCGCGGTTCGCCCAGCAGGCGGGGCTGATCTATTTCGGCCTGATCTTCCTGGCGGGCGTCGTCTACGCCCTGTGGCCTTCCAAGAAGGCGGAATTCCAGCATGCCGCGCGCATGCCGCTGGATGACGAGGAAATGCTCTGATGGCGTCCGAACGCGAAACCGATGACGTCTCGGGCGTCGAAACCACCGGTCACGAGTGGGACGGCATCCGTGAACTCGACAATCCGCTGCCGCGCTGGTGGCTATGGACCTGGTACGGCACCATTGCCTTCGCAGTGGTCTACATGATCCTGATGCCCGCCTGGCCGGGCCTGCATGGTTACACCAAGGGCCTGTTGGGTCAGTCCGATCGGGCCAAAGTGACCAGCGATCTCGCGGCTCTCGATGTCCACCGGGGTGCCGGCGCGGCGATGATCCGAAAGGCCAGCCTCGCCCAGATCGAGAGCGATCCCCAGCTGCAGGCCTATGCCCAGCAGGTCGGTCAGTCCGTGTTCGGTGACAACTGCGCCACCTGTCACGGCATCGGCGGCACGGGCGGCAAGGGCTATCCCAATCTGCGCGACGATGTCTGGCTCTGGGGTGGTACGCTGGAGGATATCCAGCACACCATCACGGTCGGCATTCGCGCCGATCACCCCCAGACCCGGACCTCGCAGATGCCGGCCTTCGGTCGGGATCAGTTGCTGGAACCGGCGGCGATCAGCGACCTGACGGAATATGTGGTCAAGCTGTCGGGCCGACCTGCTGATGCCGGAGCCGTAGCACGCGCCGCACCGGTCTATGCCAGCCAGTGCGTCGCCTGCCACGGTGCTGACGGTCGCGGCATGCCGTCGGTCGGTGCCCCGAACCTGACGGACAGCGAATGGCTCTACGGATCCGACCGTGTTGCCATCCGGGGGCAGATCTTTGCCGGCACCGGCGGGGTCATGCCCACCTGGGGCAACCGCCTCAGCCCTGAGACCATCAAGGCCCTGTCGGTCTATGTCCATGCCAATGCGGGCGGTCAGTAGGGCCCATGCCCACCCTCATCGACAACACCCACCCAAAGCCTGAAGCCCGAACGACGGTCTCGGCCGCCGCTCGGGCCAAGGGCAAGGGCGACGCCAGGGGCGGACTCTACAAGCCGCGCGAGCCGATCTACCCCAAGCTGGTTTCTGGCCGCTGGCGTACGATCAAGTGGGCGCTGCTGATCGTCACCCTGGCGATCTATTACATCACGCCGTGGATCCGCTGGGCCCGTCCTGGCGATCTGCCGCAGCAGGCGGTGCTCGTCGATTTCGCCGGACGCCGCTTCTACTTCTTTGACATCCAGCTTTGGCCACAGGAAGTCTATATCTTCACGGGCCTGCTGGTGATCGCCGCCCTCGCCCTGTTCCTGGTCACCGCCCTGTTTGGCCGGCTGTGGTGTGGCTATGCCTGCCCCCAGACGGTCTGGACGGATCTCTTCATCGTGGTCGAGCGGTTGTTCGAGGGCGACCGCAATGCCCGCATGCGCCTCGACGCCCAGCCCCTGTCGTTCGACAAGGCCTGGCGCAAGACCGGCAAGCACCTGACCTGGCTGGGCATTGCCTTCGGCACCGGCGGGGCCTGGATCTTCTATTTCCATGACGCGCCGACCCTGATCCGCACCTTCTGGATCGGGCAGGGGGCCATGACCGCCTATGTCTCCTGCGCCCTGCTGACCGCCACCACCTATGTCTTTGCCGGCTGGATGCGCGAGCAGGTCTGCACCTATATGTGCCCCTGGCCGCGGATCCAGGGGGCCATGCTCGACGAGCACTCCCTGCAGGTGGCCTATCTGCGCGACCGCGGTGAACCCCGCGGTGCCCACAAGAAGGGCCAGTCCTGGGAGGGCCGGGGCGACTGCATTGACTGTCAGCAGTGTGTCGTCGTCTGTCCGATGGGCATCGATATCCGTGACGGCAGCCAGCTAGAATGCATCAATTGCGGCCTCTGCGTCGACGCCTGCGACGATATCCTCGGCCGACTGGGGCGTCCCACAGGCCTCATTGCCTATGACACCGACTCTGCCGTCGCGGCCCGTGCCTGCGGTCAGAAGGCGGTCTACAGGCCGATCCGGCCCCGGACCATCTATTATGCCCTGGCCCTGGTCCTGGTGTCGGGCCTGACCCTGTGGGGCCTGATCACAAGGCCCTTGGCCGATGTCCATGTGATCCGCGACCGCAACCCGATCTTCGTGCGCATGCACGACGGGGCGGTGCGCGATGGCTATACCCTGAAGATCGCCAACCGGACCTTCGAGGATCGTCAGTTCGAGGTCGCCTTCGCCGGCCTCGACGGCGCGCGCCTCAGCCAGCCGGGGCGGCCGGCGGGGTCCAGCGTTTCCATCCTGGTGCCTGCTGACGAGGTCGTCGCTGCACGCGTCTTCGTGACCGTGCCGCCCGATGCCGACCGCCCGTACAGCCTTCCTGGTCGCTTTATCGTGCGCTCGGGCGAGATCCAGTCCGACGCCAAGACCGTCTTTCTTTCCGGAGCCGCGAATCCGAAATGACCCATCTCGCATCCTCGCTGCCCCCGGCTGAAAAGGGACGCATCACCGGCTGGCATGTTCTGGCAGGCATGGTGCTGTTTTTCGCCCTGATCATTGCCGTGGACACCCTGTTCATCGTCCAGGCCTATCGCAGCTTTTCGGGAGAGGTGGCTTCAAACCCCTATGAGGCCGGACTGGCCTTCAACCGCACCCTGGCCCAGCGCCAGCGCGAGGAAGCGCTTGGCTGGGCCGCCGTGATCGAGCGCCCCGAGCCCGGCGTTGTCGCCCTGCGGATGTCGGACAAGGCCGGGCGGCCGCTCTCAAACCTGTCTCTGACAGGGGTGCTGGAGCGTCCGGCGACCGAAACCGGCCGGCAAACCCTGAACTTCAAGCCGACGGGCGAGGGTTGGTACCGGGCCGAGGCGCGACTGGACGGGGCCTGGGATCTGCACGCCACCGCCCGCAATGCGAGCGAAAAGTTCGAGATCGAAAGCCGTCTGGTGGCACCATGACCGCGTCCCTTACCGTTCCTCGCGATCTCGAGGCCTTCGTCCGGCGTGATGCCTCGGGCAGGGGGCGGCTGGAGTTGCTGGTCAATGGGGCCCGCTGCGCCGGCTGTATCGGCAAGATCGAAAAGGCCGTCGCCGCCTTGCCCGGCGTGGACGGCGCGCGCCTCAACCTGACGACCGGCAAGCTGGCGGTCGATCTCAGGGCCGTATCGGCCAATCCTGATCGGGTCGTCGAAGCCGTCGAAGGTCTGGGCTACCGAGCCTGCCTGTTTGACCCGAGCGAGGCCGCCGCCGCCCAGGACCGGGAGGGCCGGGAGCTGGCCGTGGCCCTCGGCGTCGCGGGCTTTGGCGCGGGCAATGTGATGATGTTCACCGTCCCCGCCTGGGCAGGCCTGTTCGGCCAGGAGCTGAACGCCTCGACCCTAACGGTAATGTACTGGATGGCGGCCATTGTCGCGACGCCATGCGCCCTGTTCGCCGGCAGGCCCTTTTTCAGGTCGGCCTGGGCCTCCTTGCGGCGCGGCAAGGCCAATATGGATGTGCCGATCTCGATCGGCGTGATTCTGACCCTGATCGTCAGCTTCTCCGAGACCATTCTGGGCGGGCCACACGCCTATTTCGACGCGGCGGTCACCCTGCTGTTTCTGCTGCTGATCGGCCGCTACCTGGATCACCGCCTGCGCAGTACGGCCCGGTCGGCGGCCCGCGACCTCCTGGCCCTGCAGACACCGTTCGCCGTGCGGCTGGTCGGGCCCCTGGAGCAGGGGGTTCCGATCGCCGAGGTTCGGGTGGGCGACCGCCTGGTTGTGGCACCGGGCGACCGCATTCCCGTCGATGGGCGCGTGGAAAACGGGCAGTCGACCCTCGACAATGCGCTGATCACCGGTGAGACCGCCGTGGCCGCTGTTGCTCCCGGCTCGCCCGTCCATGCCGGCGCGCTCAATCTCAGCGGCCGTCTGGTGATGGAGGCCACGGCGCGCAGCGAGGATTCCACCCTGGCGGCGATCGGTCGCTTGATGGAGGCCGGGGCCCAGAGCCGTTCCAACTATGTGCGCCTGGCGGACAAGGCGGCCGCTCTCTATGTCCCCGTGGTCCATAGCCTGGCGGCCCTGACCTTCGTCGGCGGCTGGGCCCTGGGCCTGGGGCCGCGCGAAGCCCTGCTGCGGGCCGCTGCAGTTCTGATCGTCACCTGTCCCTGCGCGCTGGGCCTGGCGGTGCCCGCCGTCCAGATCGCCGCCAGCAGCCGGCTCTTCCGTCGCGGGGTGCTGGTCAAGTCCGGGGCCGCGCTGGAGCGCCTGGCCGAGATTGACCATGTGGTCTTCGACAAGACAGGTGTCCTGACAGAGGGTCAGCCCCGACTGCTTGATGCGCCCTTTCATCTGGTCGCCATGGCCGCGCCACTGGCCCGGGCGTCACGTCATCCCCTGGCGCGGGCCCTGGCGGCCGAGGCCGGTGCTGGACCCGTTGCCGAGGCCTGTGTGGAAACCGCCGGCCAGGGCGTCGAAGGCCTGATCGACGGCCGCCGCGCGCGCCTTGGCCGAGCAGCCTTTGTGGGCCTGCAGAGCGCGGGCGCGCTCGAAACCGAACTTTGGTTCGGGTTCGAGGATGATGTGAAGATCCGCTTCGCATTCGAGGACCAGCCGCGCGCCGACGCCGCCGCGACCATTTCAGGCCTCAAGGCCATGGGGCTGAGCGTGGAGATCCTGTCCGGCGATCTGGCCGGGCCGGTGGAACGGGTGGCTAAGGCTGTGGGACTGGACGCCACCGCTTGGCGCGCCGGTCTGACACCCCTCGAGAAGTCTGCGGCCATCGATGCGTTGAAGGCCTCCGGGCGGCGGGTCCTGATGGTGGGAGACGGCCTCAATGACGCCGCTGCCCTGGCCCGGGCCCATGCCTCCATGGCCCCGTCTGCGGCGGTGGATGCAGCACAGAGCGCGGCCGATCTGGTGTTCACCGGCGAGCGCCTGTCGGTGGTCATTGAGGCCATTGTAACGGCCCGCACGGCCAGGCGGCGCGCCCTGGAGAATTTCGCCTTCTCTGCCCTCTACAATGTTGTCGCGGCTCCGGCGGCCATGGCCGGTCTGCTCAATCCGTTCATTGCCGCCCTGGCGATGTCGGGCTCATCGATGGTCGTGCTGCTCAATGCCCTGCGGCCCGGCTCGGTCAGGATGCCCAAATGACGATCCTGCTGTTTCTGGCCCCGGCTTCGGTAGCTCTTGGGGCCCTCGGTCTGGCGGCTTTCCTGTGGACCATGCGGTCGGGTCAGTATGACGACCCCAAGGGCGATGCCGAGCGTATCCTGTATGATCATCTGGAGGACCTTCCGCCGCCGCGCGCCGATTGATCCAGATCACGGTTGCGGGGGGTACGGCATGGAAAAGTCGCGGGCGAGCTTGAGGAGCCTCGACCATGACGACCGCCACGCTGACCAAAATCGCCGTCGCAGACCCAGTGGTGACGCGCCGTCCGTCGGCGTTTGACGTCCGAGACAGTCGCGCGCCGCGCTACACCAGCTATCCGACGGCCCTGCAGTTCACGGGCGCGGTAGACAGCGAGGTCTATGGCCAGTGGTTGGCCGCTCTGGACCCGGCTGAGCGCGTGTCGCTCTATGTCCATGTGCCGTTCTGCTCCCGGCTTTGCTGGTACTGCGGTTGCCATACCCGCGTGGTCAACAAGGCCAGCCTGATCAGTGACTATGTCGAGAACCTGGTCGAAGAGCTGGCCCTGGTCGAGGCCCGGCTGCCAGGCCGACTGGGTGCCGGAGCCCTGCACCTCGGCGGTGGCACACCCAACATGCTGTCGCGCGACGACCTGGTCCGGCTGTTCGGCGCGCTCAGGCATGTCTTTCGCTTTGCGCCGGGAATCGAAATTTCGGCGGAGCTTGATCCCGCCACCCTGACCGAAGCCTGGGTCAAGGCCGCCGCCTATCATGGCCTCACCCGCGCCAGCCTGGGGGTGCAGGATCTCGCACCCCATGTCCAGGAAGCGGTCAATCGCATCGAGCCGTTCGAGACTGTGCAGCGTGCGGTGGGCTGGTTGCGGGCGGCCGGCGTCGCCTCGATCAATCTCGATCTGATGTATGGCCTGCCGCGTCAGACCATCGCCGATGTCCGCTCAACCCTTGATGCCGTCCTGACCCTCCGGCCCGAGCGCATCGCCCTTTTCGGCTATGCCCACGTGCCATGGGCCAAGCCGCATCAGAGGCTGCTGCCTGAGGCCGAACTGCCGGGGGCGGAAGCCCGCTTCGAGCAGAGCCAGGCCGCCGCCGAGCGCCTGGTGGCGGCCGGCTATGTCGCGATCGGCATCGACCATTTCGCCCTGCCGGAAGATGGCCTGGCGGTGACCAAGGCCGCCGGCCGGCTGAGGCGCAACTTCCAGGGCTATACGGCTGACACCTGCCAGACCCTGCTGGGTTTTGGGGCCTCTTCGATCGGCCGCCTGCCACAGGGTTATGTCCAGAACCTTCCGGCCGAAGTCGCCTGGCGCGACGCGATCGCCTCCGGCCGCCTTCCGGTCGCCCGCGGCCTGCAGATGACGGAGGACGATCGCCTGCGTGGCGAGGTGATCGAGCGCCTGATGTGCGATTTCAGCGTCGACCTGTCCCGGGTCGCGCTCGGCCACGGGTTTGGTGTCTCGGTGTTTGCTGAAGATCTGGCGGCCTTGCAGGCCCTGGTCCACGAAGGTCTGGCCGTAGTCCGGGACAACAGGGTCGAGGTGACGACCCGTGGCCGCCCCTATGTTCGTCTGATCGCTCAGGTGTTTGACCGCCGTTCAACCGGCGGCGACGGCTTTTCCAAGGTCATCTAGCGCCTGCGCCCCCCGCCGTCTGGCGGCGGATTGGGACGATCATGGGTCTGTCTTGACACCAATCAATTCGCGCCGGCGCGGAAAGGGCAAGCTTGTAGCAGGGAGACTATCGATGCCGGCCACTTCGCCATCCTTGCTCGAGCGCCAGTACCTCGATCTGGGCACGGACTACCTTTTGCAGACGGTCGCGCTTTTGGGTCGGCTGTTTGACGGGGATGTTTCGCGCGGCCTCGTCTATCTGACGGCCTTGAAGGCCTCGTCCCTGGCCCTGAGCAAAGTACACCTGCCCGCTGAAGGCGAGCTTGACGGTGATGATCCGCGCCGTCCGGTGAGCCTGTCGTCGATCGCCCGGGCCCTGTCCATGCCGGTAGAGACCACGCGCCGGCAGGTCGTGCGCCTTGAGCAGGATGGACTGGTTGACCGGACGGCCAATGGCGGCGTGAAGGTTCGGTTCGCCACACTCGACTGCCAGGAGCTGACGGAGGCGCTCGCCGCCAATCGGCTCAATGTTCAGAAGCTGGGCAGCGCGGTTCAGTGTCTTCTGGCCGATACCGTGTCTCGCCGGAAAAGTGCATGACCATCCACGCAGAGCGGTTTGACCCGATCGAGCGCACCGGGGCGCGGCGGCCGCCCGCCGGCCGTCGCGCGGATGGCCTGGCCGGACTTGGCCTTTTCGCCGATCTGACCCTGGCGGATCGCGCGGCCCTGCTCGATGCAGCCGGAAGCCTGACCTTTGACAAGGGGGATGCGATCCGGGCCGACGGTCAGGGGGACGACCTGATCGTGCTGCAGGAGGGGATCGCGGCGCTGGGAATTGATGACGATGGTCGCCGTGCGGTGCTGGCCGTCGTCTCAGCGCCCCAGGTGTTGAACCTGGCCTGCGTCATGGCCGGTACCAGCCCGCTGGCGACCTGGCGGGCGGCGGAACGGTGCCGGGTGCTGTTCGTTCCTCACTCCCTCTTTCTCGGCATGGTCTCGCGGGATCCGTGCCTTGCAGCCAAGGCGGCTGCGACCCTGGCGAACGACTATCAGGACCTGGTTGCCACGGCTGCGGCGCAGCGACTGCGCTGTGCCCAGGAACGGCTGGCCGATTTCCTGCTGTCCTTGTCGGCGGGGGCCTCTGGCTGCGCCGAGATACGCCTGCCTTACTCGAAGCATCTGTTGGCGTCGCTGCTCGGGATGACGCCGGAAAACCTGTCGCGAACCATGGCTGCCCTCGGTCCCTTCGGGGTATCGGTGCAGGGGGCCGACATCCGGATCGCCGATCGTCAGAGTTTGCGTGCTGCTGTGGGCCGGCTCGGCGCCAGCGTTCGATCAGGCCCCTGATCACGCTCCCCCTTCAAGCCAGAGCATGGCTGGCCTTTCGGGCGTCGGCGGCGTAGGCGAAGGGCCAAGCTAGGCGTCAGTGCGCCTGGCGCGGAGGTCAGCGTGTTTCATCCATGCCCGCCAAGGTCGCCCGTTGCGGCGCAGGTCTTCGGCCTGCCCCCAAGGGGAAGGTTCAACATCTTGAAGTTTAAGCGGAAAATGGTGGGCGCAGTAGGATTCGAACCTACGACCCGCTGATTAAGAGTCAGCTGCTCTACCAACTGAGCTATGCGCCCGCTCGGTCCGAAGCTCTTGACTGCCCCGGCGGCGAGGCGCGGAACATACGCAAAGATTCCTGGAACGCAAGGGACTATTTCGTGGCTAGACGAGACATCAGCGGCGCGGTCGATTTCGCCTATCTCGAGGGGTTCGCGGCCGGCGATGCCGGGGTGGTCGATGAGGTGCTGGCGCTGTTTCGCGAACAGGCCGCAATGTGGACCCCCATGCTCGATCCGGCCCATGCCGGATGGCGTGATGCGGTGCATACGGTCAAGGGCGCGGCGCGGGGGGTCGGGGCCTTTGCACTGGGCGAGGTCTGCGAACGGGCCGAGGCCGGCCAGGAGAGCCTGGAGGGTGTCAAGACCGCGCTCGACGCCGCCTTGCTGGACATTGCCGCCTATGCCCACGAACAGATGCTGAGGTCGCTGAAGGGCTGAGCCGCCAGGGCGCGTCAAATAAAGGATGTGTAATTGGAGGCTTGCGCGCCGCCCGGCTAAGCTCGTGCGTCAATCAACGGAGCCCCATCCATGCCCCCCAGCCCCTGGCATCATCAGCGCAACGCCAATGTCGCCGACGACATCGACTTCGACATCAAGGGGCAGGAGCTCCAGTTCGTCGAGATCGAACTGGATCCGGGCGAGAGCGCCATAGCCGAGGCCGGTGCCTTTGTCTGGAAGGACGCCAGTGTCGAGATGACCACGGTGTTCGGCGACGGCTCGGGCGAACAGGGCGGTGGCTTCATGGGCAAGCTGCTGGGCGCCGGAAAGCGGCTGATCACCGGCGAAAGCCTGTTCACTACCGTCTTCACAAACACCGGCCAGGGCAAGGCGCGGGTCGCCTTCGCCTCGCCGACTCCGGGTTCGATCCTGCCGTTGAACCTGGGCCAACTGGGTGGCCAGCTGATCTGCCAGAAGGACAGCTTCCTGGCTGCAGCGCGCGGGGTGTCCATCGGCATTCACTTCCAGAAGCGGATGATGACCGGCCTGTTCGGCGGTGAGGGCTTCATCATGCAGAAGCTGGAGGGTGACGGCTGGGTGTTCGTCCAGATGGGCGGAACCCTGGTCGAGCGCGAGCTTCAGCCGGGCGAGGAACTGCACATCGATACCGGCTGTTTGGCCGCCTACACCCCCGATGTTGACTTCGACCTGGTCATGGCCGGCGGGGTCAAGAGCGTGCTGTTTGGTGGCGAAGGCCTGTTCTTTGCCCGCTTGCGCGGCCCGGGCAAGGTCTGGATCCAGTCCCTGCCGTTCTCGCGTCTGGCGGGCCGGATGATGCAGGCCGCCGCAGGCCAGGGCGGCAACCAGGGCGAAGGCTCGCTTCTGGGCGGCCTGGGTGACCTTATCGGCGGCAATCGCTAGATGAGGCGCGGGCTGGGGCTGATGCCTCAGCCCTTGGTCTTGTCCCAGCTGTCGTATTCATAGGCAATGCAGCGGTCGATCAGGGTGCGCCAGACGGGCTCGGCGATCGATTCTGACAGACCCGACTCGCGCGCGGCGGCCTTGACCTTGGTGACGACGTCCTCAATCCGGGGCCGGTCAAAGACCTTGGTGCGGTCGGCCTTGATGCGAGCAGCTGCCGCCATATAGCCCTGCCGCTCGGTCAGTAAGGCCACCAGGGCGCGGTCCAGGGCGTCAACGCCCTGACGCACGTCGAGCATGGTCTGGCAGTCGTCGGGAACCAGCCGTTCGCCGACCTCGATCTTTGTCTTGACCATGTAGCTCTAGATACCTGCGCCGTTGTCCATTGTGAGCAGCGCCGCCTCGTGGGCAGCGGCCTCGTCCTTGAGCCAGGTGACGAAGGCCTTCACCTGAGGCAGTCGTCCCTTGGCCTTGGGATGGACGACGTAATAGGCAAAGTCGACCGCCGTGGCCATCTCGAAGGGAATTACCAGGCGTCCGGCATCCAGATCGGCCTGGGCCAGGGTGCGTTTGGCCAGGGCGACGCCGCGGCCATTGGCGGCGGCTTCGATCACCATGCTGGACTGGTTGAAGCGGGGGCCGCGTGATCCGTCGATGCTGCGCAGGCCGCGCGCCGCCAGCCACATGGCCCAGTCAGGGCAGCTGTCGTCGGCGTCGGGCGAGCCGTCATGCAGCAGGATGTGGTGTGAGAGGTCCTCGGGTGCCACCAGGGGGTTTTCGGCCAGCAGAGCGGGGCTGACGACTGGCACCACGGTCTCGTTGAGCAGGCGGATGACCTCAAGGCCCGGATAGCGGCCGGAACCGTAGCGAATCGCCAGGTCGACCTCGCCGGCCGCGAAATCGACCACTTCCATGCCTGCCGACAGCCAGACATCGACCTGGGGCTGGGCCTGCTCGAACTTGCCGAGGCGTGGCACCAGCCACTTGGCGGCAAAGGATGGGGCGGCGGTCAGGGTCAGGCGACGGCCGTCGACGGCGGCCGTCAGAAGCGAAGCGGCCTCGGCCAGACGGTCGAAAGCCTCACGCAGGGCGGGCAGGGCGGTTTGTGCGGCATCAGTCAGCAGCAGCCCCTTGGGCGTGCGCTTGAACAGGGCCGCGCCGACATAGTCTTCCAGGTTCTGGATCTGCTGGCTGACCGCGCCAGGCGTCACGGAAAGCTCGTCGGCAGCCCGGCTGAAGTTCAGGTGGCGTGCAGCCGCCTCGAACGCGCGAAGGGCGTTCAGCGGCGGCAGGCGACGGCGCTCGGTCTGTCTTTCCATGAGTTTTACTGAACGCCTCGGCAGAAGTCCTTGTTTGCGAATTGGACCGCCGGGAACCAGTTTGCAAGGGCTTGCTGATGGATCGGCCCTTTTCATCGGCTTGTGCGCGCGGGGTCGTCCTTCGGGGCGGCCCCGTCTTGCATTGCAAGGTTTTATCCCGACTGCATCGATAGAGGTTCTATAAATCATGTCCCGCGTTCCGGCCCGAAATCGCAAGCCCGGGCTCGTCGTTCTCGGCGGCAGCGAGGCCCCGCGCGCGCCAGGCATCGTCCATCTTGTCGGCGCGGGTCCGGGCGATCCCGACCTGCTGACGATCAGGGCCCTGAAGGTCCTGCAGGCCGCTGACGTCATTGTGCATGACGGCCTGGTGTCGGCAGATATCCTCGATCTGGCACCGGCCAATGCCCAGCGGATCGATGTGGCCAAGCGCAAGTCGCGCCACACCCTGCCGCAGGATGACATCAACCAGCTGCTGGTCGCGCTCGCCCTGGAAGGTCTGACCGTCGTGCGGCTGAAAGGCGGCGACCCGTTCTTGTTCGGGCGGGGCGGCGAGGAACTGGCCGCCTGCCGAGCGGCGGGCGTCGAGTGCCACACCGTTCCTGGTGTCACTGCTGCCCTGGCTGCGTCAGCGAGCGCCGGCGCGCCCCTGACCCATCGTGGCTCTGCGCAAGCCGTGACTTTCGTGACCGGTCATGCCGCTCATGGCGAGCCAGACCTGGACTGGGCCTCTTTGGCCCGGCCCAACCAGACCGTCGTTGTCTATATGGGCGTCTCGACCGCGGGTCTGATCGCCGGTCGCCTGATGGGCGCCGGCCGCATGGCCTCGACACCGGCCCTGATCGTCGAGAATGCCAGTCGCGCCGACGAGCGCCGTATCCTGACCACCCTGGCCGGCCTTGCCGGCGCCGCCGAGGGCCTGAAGGGCCCTGCGCTGCTGATGGTCGGCGAGGCCATGGCCATGGCCGACGTCGCGCCGGTCGCTGACGCCCATTCCTCCTATCAACCGCTCGAGCGGAGCCTGCGCTCATGAAAGCCATCACCGCCAACCGCCTGGTCGACGGCGAGGTCGTGTTCTGGAAGACCGGCCAGTGGGTCGAGGCCTTTGGCGACGCCCAGCTGTTCGACAATGACGATGCCGCCGTCGAGACGGCTGTTGCCACGGGCAAGGGTCAGCCGACGATCGTCGTCGACGTCTATCCGATCGATTTGACGCCGTCCGAGGGCCACTGGGCTCCGGTCAGCTATCGCGAACGTATCCGGGCCCTTGGCCCCACCAACGAACCCACCCACGGCAAGCAGGCCGAAGGCGGCGAGGCCGTCGACGCCCTGCGCCATGCCGCTGGTGCCGCCCGATCGACCGGCCGGGTCGACCTGATCCGCAGGAAGTAACGATGTACCAGTACGATGTCATCGATCGCGAGTTCCTGATCGACCGCTCCAATGAGTTTCGCGGTCAGGTCCAGCGTCGCCTCGCAGGCGAGCTGACCGAGGACCAGTTCAAGCCCCTGAGGCTGATGAACGGCCTCTATCTGCAGCTGCACGCCTACATGCTGCGGGTTGCCATACCCTATGGCTCGCTGAACGCAGCCCAGATGCGTCGTTTGGCCTGGATCGCCCGGACCTATGACAAGGGCTATGGTCACATGACCACGCGTCAGAACATCCAGTTTAACTGGGTGAAGCTCAAGGACGCGCCGGACATTCTTGATGCCCTGGCCGAGGTCGATCTCCACGCGATCCAGACGAGCGGCAATTGCATCCGCAACACGACCGCCGACCCCTATGCCGGGGCCACGGCCGAGGAGATCGACGATCCGCGCGTCTGGGCCGAGGTGATCCGCCAGTGGTCGACCCTGCACCCCGAGTTCAGCTATCTGCCGCGCAAGTTCAAGATTGCCATTACCGGCGCGCTCAAGGACCGCACGGCGGCCAAGGTGCACGACATCGGCCTGATGCTGCGCCGGGCGCGTGATGGCTCACTGGGCTTCGAGGTGATCGTCGGCGGCGGCCAGGGGCGCACGCCCCATGTGGGCCCGACCATCAAGGAGCACCTGCCGGTCGGCCGTCTGCTCAGCTATCTGGAAGCCGTCCTGCGGGTCTATAACCGCCACGGCCGCCGCGACAACATCTACAAGGCCCGGATCAAGATCCTGGTCGCCGCCCTGGGGGCCGAAGAGTTTGGCCGTCAGGTCGAGGAAGAGTGGGCCAAGATCGACGCCGCTCGCGCCGACCTGCCGGATCACGAGCTGGCCCGCATCCGCGGTGCCTTCGCCCAGACGCCGTTTGAGGCCCTGCCGGCCGTGTCGGAGACCTTCGAAGTCGCCCGTGCCGCCAGCCCGGCCCTGCAGCGGTTCGCCCGCAACAATATCAAGCCGCACAAGAAGCCCGGCTACGCCATTGTCGAGATCTCGCTCAAGGCCCAGGGCCAGACTCCTGGCGACGCGACGGCCGATCAGCTGGATCTGGTCGCCGATCTTGCTGAAAAGTACGGCCTCAACGACGTGCGGGTGACCCACGCCCAGAACCTCGTCCTGCCGCACGTCAAGCTGGACGACGTTCCGGCTGTGCATGCGGCCCTGGCCTCGGCGGGTCTCGCCACGGCCAATATCGATCTGGCCAGTGACATCATTGCCTGCCCGGGCCTGGACTACTGCGCCCTGGCCAATGCCCGTGCCATCGGCATTGCCCAGGACATCGCGGCGAAGTTCGCCGATGAGGATCGAGCGGAAGATGTCGGCGAGCTGAAGATCAAGATCAGCGGCTGCATCAATGCCTGCGGTCACCACCACGTGGCCCACATCGGCATTCTCGGCGTCGATAAGAAGGGCGAGGAATTCTACCAGTTGTCGTTGGGCGGATCGGGCGCGGAAGACGCCTCAATCGGCAAGATCCTCGGCCCCGCCCTCCCGGCCGACAAGGTCGCCGGGGCCATCGACACCCTGGTGGAGGCCTATCTGGGGCTCCGCAACAGCGAGGAGCGGTTCCTCGATACCTATCGTCGCGTCGGGCTCGAGCCCTTCAAGGAGGCGGTCTATGTCCAGGCTGATTAAGCTGACCAACGGCGTCGCGGCCTTCGTCGACAATAGCTTCGTCAATGTCACCGACGAGGAGGCGATCCCGGAAACCGGCGACGTCATCCTGTCGTTGAACCGCTTTCAGGCTGAGGGCGACGCGCTGCTTTCGTCCAACAGCCGCAAGGTCGGCGTGCGGATCGAGTCCAACGAAGAGGTCGAGGGCCTTGCCTATGACCTGCCGCGTCTGGCGGTGGTGGCGGTGGTCTTCCCGAAGTTCCGCGATGGCCGCGCCTATACGTCGGCCCGGCTCCTGCGCGAGCGATTGAACTATGTCGGCGAGGTCCGCGCGGTTGGCGACGTGCTGCAGGAGCAGGCCGGCTTCATGGTCCGCTGCGGGTTTGACGCCTTCGAGCCCGCCGACGGCGCGGGTCCCGAGGCCTGGGCCAAGGCCGTCGGGCGTTTCCGCCATGTCTACCAGCGCGCTGCCGACGCTCGTCCAACAGCCCTTGAGGAAAGAACGGCGTGATGGCCTACGACCAGACGGATGCCGTGCCGAGCCTGGCCGCCCGGCTGGACGCCGAGTTGCGCGATGCCCACCCGCTGGCGGTCCTGACCCGGGCCTATGAGACCTTTGGCGACAGCCTGGCACTGGTGTCGTCCTTCGGGGCGGAATCGGCCGTGCTGCTGCATCTGGCCGCCCGGGTGTCGCCGGATATCAGCGTGCTCTTTCTTGATACCGGCATGCTGTTTGGCCAGACCCTGGACTATCGCAGGCAATTGGCGACTCGCCTGGGCCTGACCGATGTGCGGGACCTGCGTCCGGCCTTTGCTGACTTGGCGGTTCAGGATCCCAGGTCCGACCTCTGGCGGACGGATATCGACGGCTGCTGCCATATCCGCAAGGTCCTGCCCCTTGACCGCGCGCTGACGGGCTTTGAGGGCTGGATCACCGGCCGCAAGCGCTTCCATGGCGGTGATCGTCTGACCCTGCCGGTGGTCGAGGAGGCCGAGGGCAAGATCAAGTTCAACCCCTTGGCCAACTGGTCCAAGGCCGAGCTTGACGCCTATGTCATCGAGCATGACCTGCCGGCCCATCCGCTGGTCGCTCAAGGCTTTCCTTCAGTGGGATGCTGGCCGTGCACCAAGCCGGCCGAAGACGGCGACGACGTGCGGGCCGGTCGCTGGGCCGGTCAGGAAAAGACCGAGTGCGGCATTCACGTGGCCCGGGCACCCGGACTTGCGCCCAACGTTGGCGGGGACATCTAGGCGATTTTCGGCGTCACAGAGGGCAGTCTGATCCGGTCTTCAACGCCTCGGGTCTTGACGGCGGGCGTCTGGCATATCCATTCCATCGCTGTGGCGTGTTCGCGCCGCGACCGAACTTCTTGAGCGAGAGCCAAGCGCCCCATGACCACAGCCGCCACCGTCTCGTTCGCCCATGTGCCGCATCCCGCGCCAACGTCTGCGGAGCGCCGCGCCGAGCTGCTGGCGGATCCCGGTTTTGGTCGGGTGTTCTCCGACCACATGGTGACCATTCGCTACACGGCGGCCAAGGGCTGGCATGATGCCCGGGTCGAACCCCGCGGCCCGATCCCGATGGATCCGGCCTCCTCGGTGCTGCACTATGCCCAGGAAATCTTTGAGGGCATGAAGGCCTACCGGACGGCGGACGGCGGCGCAGCCCTTTTCCGGCCGGAACAGAATGCCCGCCGGTTCCAGGAGTCGGCGCGCCGGATGGCCATGGCCGAACTGCCGGAAGACCTGTTTGTCGAAGCCGTGGAACAGCTGGTCACCATCGACCGCGACTGGATCCCCGACGGCGAGGGCAGCCTCTATCTGCGGCCCTTCATGTTCGCGACAGAGGTGTTCCTGGGGGTCAAGCCGGCCTCGGAGTATCTGTTCGTGGTCCTGGCCTCACCGGTCGGGGCCTATTTCAAGAACAAGGCTTCGGCGATCTCGGTCTGGGTCTCGGAGACCTATACCCGTGCGGCCCTGGGCGGCACGGGCGCGGCCAAGTGCGGGGGCAACTATGCGGCCAGCCTGCTGGCCCAGTCTGAGGCGATCGCCCATGGCTGCGACCAGGTCGTGTTCCTCGACGCGGTCGAGCGCCGCTGGATCGAGGAACTGGGCGGCATGAACGTCTTCTTCCGCATGGACGACGGCAGCCTGCAGACGCCCCCCCTGGGCGGCACTATCCTGCCGGGCATCACCCGCGACGCCATCATCACCCTGGCGCGCGAACAGGGGATCACGGTGCGCGAGGAGCCCTATTCCCTGGAGCAGTGGCGCGCTGACGCCGCCAGCGGACGGTTGCGGGAAGTCTTCGCCTGCGGCACGGCTGCGGTGCTGACGGGTATCGGCACAGTTCGAACGGTGACTGGGGACTTCGCGATCGGCAATGGTGCCGAGGGCGAGATGACCGAGCGACTGCGTAGCGCCCTGATCGGTATCCAGCGCGGTCGCGCGGCCGATCCCCACGGCTGGGTCCACCCTGTTTAGGGCTTGCGTTCCAGCAACAGGATCGGAGCGTCCTTGTAGGCCGTCTCCGTCACCAGCTTGAAGCCGGTCTTGCGGGCCAGCGCCAATGAAGGGGCGTTGCCCGGATCGATGATGCAGGGCACCCGCGGCGGGGCCAGGGTCTGGTCGATCCAGGCGAGGCCTGCCGTCACGGCTTCTGTTCCGTAGCCCTGGCCATGTGACCAGGACGCCAGAACCCAGCCCATTTCCGGCTGGCCAAAGAAGCTGGGCGTGATTTCGCGATGAAAGTCGGCAAAACCGACCTCGCCGACATAGCGCCCCGTCGCAGTTTCGCGCACTGCCCAGTAGCCGAAGCCAAGCAGGGGCCACAGGCCGCGCGAGCGCAGCAGGCGGGCCCAGCTCTCCTCCGGCGTCGAAGGCCGGCCGCCGACAAAGCGGGTGACCTGGGGATCGGACCACATGGCGACGCTGTCGTCGAAGTCACTGAGCTCGGAGGCTTTCAGGGTCAGGCGTTCGGTGACGATCACGGGGGGGAGGAGGGTCATGGCGACTCTGTTTGCGGCGCGGTGATCCGGCAGGCTACACCGCCGCAACCGCTTTGCGAGACCTGGCCCATGACCACGCCTGAAAATGCCATCGCCGCCCGCCGCAAGCTGACCAACAAACTGATCGCCGCCAAGACGGCAGCGCGGCTCTCGCCGTTCTTCGATCCCCAAGTCAGGCTGATCGCGGGCGACGGCTCCCTGCTGATGGGGGCGGGCGAGGTGATCGCCGCCTTTGAGGCCCAGTTCCGCGACCTGGCCTTCATCGCCTATGTCCGAACCAGCGAGACGGTCGAACTCGACAGTGCCGGATTGCGGGCCGCCGAGCGCGGCCGCTGGGTCGGATCCTGGAAGGGCGTGCCCGAACAGTCCGGGACCTATCTGGCAGTCTGGAAGAAGGTCACCGGCCAGTGGGTGATCGAGAGTGAGCTCTACGTGACCCTCGACCGGGGCGACTGACCCCTTCGACCTTAGCAGCCACGCCCTGCTCCGGATTAAGAGAAATTAATTTACGGTCATCCGGCTCTGGGCCTACGCATTCGCCCAACAAAACGTTCTTTAGGGGTCTCGCCTTGCAAACTCGCCGTCAGATGCTGTTCTCCACTGCGGCCGCCGGCCTCGCCGCCTCGGCTCCGTCGCTCGCCTTCGCCCAGGCCGCCGCACCCGCCAACGGCGAAGTGGCCAAGATGAATGCCCTGTTCGACGACGCCATGGCCAAGTTGCTGCGGCAAGCCCCAGAACTGGCCACGGGGCTGGGTCTGGACAAGGGCGACCTGGCCTGGACCAAGGGCCTGCTCAGCGATCGATCCTTTGAGGCTCTCGCCGCAGGCGCGGTCCAGACCCGCGAGCAGTTGAAGGCCCTGCGCGCCATCGACCGCAAGTCAATGTCGGGCATGGACGCTGTCAATTACGACACCGTTGAGTTCACCCTGGCGGTGCAGGACGAGGGTAGCAAGTTCACCTATGCCGGTGGCGGCTCTGGTGCGCCCTATGTGCTGAGCCAGCTGACAGGCAGCTACCAGTCGATGCCTGACTTCCTCGACACCCAGCACGCAATCGAAACCCGGGCCGACGCGGATGCCTACCTGCAGCGGATGGAGGGCTTTGCCCGCCTGATGGACCAGGAAACCATCATCGCCAAGCGCGACTACGCCGACGGCGTGATCCCCCCCGACTTTGTGATCGACAAGACCCTGATCCAGATGAAGGCCTTTGCCGACACGCCGACGGCCGAGGCTCCGCTGATCAAGTCGATCGTGCGCCGTACTGCCGAAAAGAAGATCGAGGGTGACTGGGCCGGCGAGGCGACCAAGGTCTACCTCAATTCGGTCCTGCCTGCCCTGAAGCGCCAGATCGTCCTGCTTGAAAGCGTGCGGCCCAAGGCCACCCATGACGCTGGCGTTTGGCGCCTGAAGGACGGCGGCGACTACTACGCCACCTCGCTGAAGAACTATACGACCGCCAATCTGACGCCTGACGAGATCCACCAGCTGGGTCTGGACACGGTCAAGTCGATCGAGGCCCAGGCCGACAAGCTCTTCAAATCCATCGGCATGACCAAGGGTACGGTCGGCCAGCGCATGGCCGAGCTGGGCAAGGACATCTACGAGAACACCGACGCGGCCAAGGAACAGCTGATCGCTGACCTCAACGTCAAGGCAAAGTGGATTGAGAAGCAACTGCCGGCCTATTTCGGGCAGCTGCCCAAGGCCCCGCTGGAAATCCGCCGGGTACCCAAGGCCATCGAGGCCGGCGCGCCGGGCGGCTACTACAATTCGCCCTCGCTCGACGGCAAGCGTCCGGGGATCTACTGGATCAACCTTCGCGACACCAAGGAACAGGCCAAGTACACCCTGACGACCCTGACTGTGCACGAAGGCGTACCCGGCCACCATCTACAGCTCACGCTCTCCAACGAGGCCAAGGGTTTGCCGCTGATCCGCAAGGTGATCGGCTTCTCGGGCTATGCTGAGGGCTGGGCGCTCTATTCGGAAGAGCTGGCCGTCGAGATGGGCATCTACAAGACCGATCCCCGTGGCCAGATCGGCATGCTGCATGACGCCCTGTTCCGCGCCGTTCGTCTGGTGGTCGACAGCGGCATGCACCACAAGAAGTGGAGCCGCGAGCAGGCGATCAAGTACATGGCCGAAACCATGGGCGACGAGGAAAGCGGCGCGATCACCGAGATCGAGCGCTACTGCGTCTGGCCGGGTCAGGCCTGCAGCTACATGATCGGCAAGATCGTCTGGCTGCGTGCCCGCGACAAGGCCCGCAAGGCCCTGGGCAAGAAGTTCGACATCCGGGAGTTCCACGACGCGGGCCTGCTGTCGGGCATGACGCCCCTGACCGTCCTGGAAAGCGTGATCGACAACTACATCGCCGCCAAGAAGGCCGGCAAATAGCGGCGACAGGACAGCTGGGGCCTGGATCGTTTTCCGATGGGTGTGAAACGGCTATCGGATCGAAAACGCTCTAAGATTTTGATTTATAGACCTTTTCTTCTGACCCTGATGAAGTCATCAGGGTCAGAAGGGGTTCTAACCCCAGCTCTCCGAAGCCCCGGCCCGGCGGGCAATGGTTTTGACGGCCGAGGGCGGCTTCAGGGCCGGCTTGGGCATGTCTGCCGGCTTGCCGTAAAGCCAGCCCTGACCGAAATCGACGCCGGCGTCGCGCACGACATCCTCGACCTCGGCCGACTCGATCATTTCGGCGACCGTGCGGATCTTCAGATCGCGGCACATTTCCACCAGGCGCCGCACCATGGCCCCCTCGCGCCCGTTGGCGGCCAGTTCCCGAACATAGCGTCCGTCGATCTTGACGATGTCCAGGCTGAGTTCCTGCAGATAGGCAAAGGAGGCGGCACCCGATCCGAAATCGTCAAGACAGACCAGCGATCCCATGCCGCGCAGGGACTGGATATGGCGATTGGCCCGCGGCAGGTCGTCGATGGCGGCGCTCTCGGTGATCTCGAAGATCAGGCGGCCTTTGGCCTGGTCGAACTTGGCCAGCAAACGCGAGACGTGGTCGACGAAGCCCTCGGTGACGATCGTTCGGCCGGAGACATTGACGGCCAGTTTCAGGTCGCCCGACCGGTCCTGGGCCAGGCGGCGGGTGGCCTGTTCGACAATGGCGTGGTCCAGTTCCTCGATCAGGTCGAACTCTTCGGCCATCCGGATCAGGGCGAAAGGACTTGCGCCCTCCTCGAAACGGACCAGCACCTCATGGTGGTGGGCCTCGCCCGTCGCCAGATTGACGACCGGCTGATAGGCGAGATTGAAGCGGCGCTGGCTGACGGCAACGCCCAGGGCGCCCGCACGAGCCAGGGTGCGCTTGACCGAGCGGTTCATCGCTTCAGCCAGGCTCATCGGCGGCGTGTCTTTCAGGCCCTCGCTCAGGAAATCGTCGAGGGCGTAGCGCAGGGCTCGCATGGAACGCGCCGAGGCGTTTCCGGGCTCCAGCGACACCACGTGGGCGCTGGCGTCCAGTTCGAGCATGTGGCTGAGCCGGCGCGTCAGATTGTCGGTATTCTCGTCCTTGGCCCGCACCACGGCGTAGCGGTCGTCCGACAGTCGCGTGGCCGCGGCACCGCCGTGGGATTCCGCGCGAACCGCGCCGGCGACATGGGCGTCCAGCACCTCGGCTTCCGATTGCGGCAGGGCCGCACGGCGCTCGCCTAGCCCGGCGAACTCGATCATGGCCAGTTCCAGCTCGATCCCGGTCACGCGCGCAGCTTCGAACAAGCCCTTGGCGATGTCCTCGAAGGACTCCCTTGGATGCAGGCCATCGGCGCCGACGGCGGGGCTGGGGGCCTGACTGGTGGTGAGGGCGCAGGACAGGCGGCCGCCGTTTTCGGGCAAGGCGCGCATGACGACGCTGACATGACGTTCTGTCGGCCCCGCCAGGCGGACGATCACCGGACCCCGGCGTGCGCCGTCATCGGCGCAGGCGATGATCGCATCCATCAGGGCCTGATCGGACGGGCAAAACAGGTCGCGCCAGACCTTTCCGGTCAGGGCGGCCTCATTCAGCCCAACAATGCGCTGGGCGGCCCCCAGGGCCATGTCGATCGTGCCGTCGCGAATCTCGACCAGCAGGTCGGCGCTGGCAAAGGCCAGCCCCAGTAGGCGACGTGGATCTATCGACAAGGTTCGGCTCCCCTTACGACCGCAAACGTCGCACGCGGGCCTTAAGGACGTGTTTCCCGATCCGGAAATAGACCTGCGACAAAGAGCCGCAAATACCGGATCCGGGTAGAGGAAAGTGGGCTCATGATGAAAAGAACATCTTGCGAACACGGAACAAAGGCGGTACGACTTTGAGTGTTCCACCGATCAATGGGCGCGCGAAACGCGAAGCCCGGCTCGGCCGGGCGGAATCATGGAATAAGGGCGCATCTCCAATGAACCAGGCGGCTTTGAAACTCGTGGGTAAGGAAGACGGCGACAAGCAGCGCGCGCTCGAGGCGGCGCTTGCCCAGATTGATCGGGCCTTTGGCAAGGGCTCGGTGATGAAGCTGGGCGAGAAGGGCAAGGTCGAGATGGAGTCTGTCTCCACCGGCTCGCTCGGCCTCGATATCGCCCTCGGCATCGGCGGCCTGCCCAAGGGGCGGGTGATCGAGATCTACGGTCCGGAAAGCTCGGGCAAGACCACCCTGGCCCTGCACGCGGTGGCCGAGGTGCAGAAGGCCGGCGGCACGGCTGCCTTCGTGGACGCCGAACACGCCCTGGATCCGGGCTATGCTTTCAAGCTGGGCGTCAATCTGGACAACCTGCTGGTCTCTCAGCCCGACAATGGCGAGCAGGCCCTGGAGATCACTGACACCCTGGTGCGGTCGGGGGCCGTCGACATCGTGGTCGTCGACTCCGTGGCGGCCCTGACGCCCAAGGCGGAAATCGAAGGCGAGATGGGCGACAGCCTGCCCGGCCTTCAGGCCCGCCTGATGAGCCAGGCGCTCCGCAAGCTGACCGGCTCGATCAACAAGACCAATACCATCGTCATTTTCATCAACCAGATCCGCCACAAGATCGGTGTGATGTATGGCAGCCCCGAGACCACCACGGGCGGCAACGCCCTGAAGTTCTACGCCTCGGTGCGCCTGGACATTCGCCGCACCGGCTCGGTCAAGAACCGCGACGAGATCATCGGCAACAATGTCCGGGTCAAGGTCGTGAAGAACAAGGTGGCCCCGCCGTTCCGTGAGGTCGAGTTCGACATCATGTATGGCGAGGGCATCTCCAAGCTTGGCGAGATCATTGACCTGGGCGTCAAGGCCGGGGTGATCGACAAGGCCGGCTCCTGGTTCTCCTACAACAGCCAGCGCATCGGTCAGGGCCGCGACAATGTCCGCGAGTTCCTGAAGGCCAACAAGGATCTCGCCAACGAGATCGAGGCGGCTGTGCGCAAGTCGTCCCAGAAGATTGAGGAAGAGCTGTTGGTTGGCGGTCCCGAGGACGGCGACGAATAGGGCCGGACGGCTCCAAAGGTTTCGCGACCTTCGCTCGCTTCGGGCGAAACCCGCCACTCAGACGCCCGCAGCACCCCCGCCGCGAAGGCCGCGATCCCCGGACGCCTGGACCCCAAACCAGGCGTCCGATTTCGTTTGCGGGCTGCGCGTCACCTGCGCAAAGGGGTCCATGGGTCAGCCAATCTGGCCGTTGAAGCGGTGACACTCGGCTCGCGCCGCCGACTCGGTTTCCACTCCACAGAAAACCGCGCTATGCAGCCCCAACCTCCGGACAGCCGGACTCTATCGAGATCCTAGAGACGCCCATGCCCAGCCTGAACGAGATCCGCGGAACCTTCCTCGACTATTTCGGCAAGGCCGACCACGCGATCACGCCATCGGCACCGCTGGTGCCGCAGAACGATCCGACCCTGCTGTTCGTCAATGCGGGCATGGTGCCGTTCAAGAACGCCTTCACCGGGGCCGAGACGCCGGCCTATCCGCGGGCGGTCAGCTCGCAAAAGTGCGTCCGCGCCGGCGGCAAGCACAATGACCTCGACAATGTCGGCTACACCGCCCGGCATCACACCTTCTTCGAGATGCTCGGCAATTTCTCGTTCGGTGACTATTTCAAGGAACAGGCGATCAGCCATGCCTGGACCCTGCTGACCCGCGACTTCGCCCTGCCCAAGGACAAGCTGCTGGTCACGGTCTATCACACCGATGAAGAGGCTGCGGATCTCTGGAAGAAGATCGCCGGACTGACGGATGACCGCATCATCCGCATCGCGACCAACGACAATTTCTGGTCGATGGGCGACACGGGTCCATGCGGTCCTTGCTCCGAGATCTTCTTTGACCATGGCCCGCACATCCCTGGTGGCCCGCCCGGCAGCCCGGATGAGGACGGCGACCGGTTCATCGAGATCTGGAACCTGGTCTTCATGCAGTTCGAGCAGCTGGCCGGCGGTGAGCGCCTGTCCCTGCCCAAGCCGTCGATCGATACCGGCATGGGCCTGGAGCGGGTCGCCGCCGTCCTGCAGGGCGTGCACGACAACTATGACATCGACCTGTTCAAGGCCCTGATCGCCGCCAGTGTCGACCTGACCGGCGTCAAGGCAGAAGGGGCACAGGCCCCGTCGCACCGGGTGATCGCAGACCACCTGCGTTCATCCTCGTTCCTGCTGGCCGATGGCGTCACACCGTCCAATGAAGGCCGCGGTTACGTCCTGCGCCGGATCATGCGCCGCGCCATGCGCCATGCCTATCTGCTGGGCGCCAATGAGCCCCTGATGCACCGTCTGGCCCCGACCCTGGTCGCCGAGATGGGTCAAGCCTATCCGGAACTGCGCCGCGCCGAGGCCTCGATCGTCGAAACCCTGCGCCAGGAAGAGGAGCGGTTCCGCGTTACCCTCGGCCGCGGCATGGGTCTGCTGGATGACGCCACGGCCAACCTGACGTCCGGCGGCGTGCTGGATGGCGAGGTGGCCTTCAAGCTCTATGACACCTATGGCTTCCCACTGGACCTGACCCAGGATGCCGTGCGCGCCAGGGGCATTACGGTCGACACCGACGGCTTCGATGTGGCCATGGAGCGCCAGCGCACCATGGCGCGCGCCAACTGGGCCGGTTCGGGCCAAACCGGTGCTGCTGCCGCCTGGTTCGGAATCAAGGAACGCACGGGTCCGACCGACTTCGTCGGCTACGACAACACCGAGACCACAGGCGTGGTGAAGGCCCTTCTGGTCGACGGTGCCGAGGCGCAGGCCGCAGCGGCTGGCCAGACCGTCGAGGTCCTGCTGGACCGCACCAGCTTCTATGCCGAGAGCGGCGGCCAGGCCGGCGATACCGGCGTGATCGAGGCCAATGGCCGAGAGAGCCGGGTGCTCGACACCCAGAAGCAGGCCGGCGAGCTCTATGTGCACCGCGTTGAACTGGCCGGCGACCTGAAGGTCGGCGACAGCGTCGTGGCGTCCGTGGACGCTGCCCGCCGTACCACCACGCGCTCTAACCACTCAGCCGCCCACCTCGTGCATGCCGCCCTGCACCATGTGCTGGGTCCTCACGTTGCCCAGAAGGGCCAGATGGTCGATGGCGAGCGCATGCGCTTCGACTTCAGTCATGGCGGTCCGCTGTCGCCGGACGAGATCGAGCGCATCGAGACCGAGGTCAACGAAGTCATCCGTCAGAACGTGCCGGCCGAAACTCAGGAAATGGCCCCGCAGGAGGCCATCGAGGCCGGCGCCGTGGCGCTGTTCGGCGAAAAGTACGGCGATAGCGTCCGGGTTCTGACCCTCGGCAAGTCTCTGACCGAAGCCGGCAAGGCCTATTCGGTCGAGCTGTGCGGTGGCACTCACGTGGCCCGGACCGGCGACATCGCTTTGTTCAAGATCGTGTCCGAGCAGGGTGTCGCGGCCGGCATCCGCCGCATCGAAGCCCTGACCGGCGAGGCGGCCCGCCGCTTCCTGCTGGACCAGGCCGGCGTCGCCAAGGCCCTGGCCGACCAGTTCAAGACCCCGGTCCTGGAGGTCGGCGCCCGCGTCGAGGCCCTGATCGCCGAGCGCAAGTCGCTGGAAAAGCAGCTGGCCGAGGCCCGCAAGCAGTTGGCCCTGGGCGGCGGCGGTGGCGCGGCCTCCGGTCCGGAAGACGTGGGCGGCACGGCCCTGATCGCCAAGATTCTGGACGGCGTCGGCGGCAAGGAGCTGCGCGGGGTGGCCGAGGAGTTCAAGAAGCAGCTGATGGGCGGCGGAATCGTGGCCCTCGTCGGGACCAGCGACGGCAAGGCTGCCGTGACCGTGGCCGTCACCGCTGATCTGGTCGGCCGGTTCAGCGCCGCCGAACTTGCCAAGGCCGCTGTTCTGGCCATGGGCGGGCAAGGGGCCGGCGGCAAGGCCGATTTCGCTCAGGGCGGTGCGCCTGACGCCACCAAGGCCCAGGACGGCCTGGATGCCATCAAGGCCGTCCTCGCCGGCTAAGGCCTCTTGAGCCCTTGAAAGCGAAAGCCCGCCGTCTCGCAGGAGGCGGCGGGCTTTTCCTTGCGATCAGCTGCTCAGGAAGGCAGAGAGCTTGTTGCCGTCCGGGTCCCGGACATAGGCCCCGTAGTAGCCATCGCCATAAGCGGGCCGGGGGCCGGGCGGTCCTTCACAGGTGCCGCCATTGGCCAGGGCCGCCGCATGAAAGGCGTCGATCTGGGCGGTGTTCTCGGCCTGCAGTCCAACCATGATGCCGTTGCCGGCGCGCGCCGCCTCACCGTCATGGGGTTTGCAGATGAACACCTTGGCATCGCCGCCTTCCGGCCCATAGCCTATCCAGTCGCCCTGCCGCCACAGGCGCCGCTGGCCCAGTACAGCGGCAATGGCGTCGTAGAAGGTCTGGGCGCGGTCCAGGTCGTTGGCGCCTATGGTAACGTAGCGGATCATGGTTGGTGTCCTCCTTGGTGCCCCAGACTAGCCGCGATGTGGCGCCTGAATCCAGAACGAAGGGGGAACTAGCTGACACCTTGTGTCAGCAACATCGCCACGATGGACAGACTCACGACCGCCAGGGCTGTGGTCACGGCGACGGTCCGCGCCGCGCCCCGGGCAAAGACGTTCAGGGCCCGGGTCTGGATGAAGACATTGACCGCCGTCGGTGTCGCGGCCAGCAGGGTAGCTCCCAGCCGGAAGGCGGCTGGAGCGTCGGTCAGGCCCACGGCCAGCCAGGTCAGTACTGGCAGGGCCAGCAGCTTGGCGAGGGCGGCGGCGAGTACCGGCCCCGACTGCGGAGCCAGCTTCGGCTCGGCTGAGGGCAGGGCCAGGGCCGCGCCCAGGGCGACCAGGGCCACCGGGCTGCCCGACACTGCCGCTGCGGCCAGGGCGCGATCCAGAACGGCGGGTAGGGTGAGGCCCGTGATGGCCAGGCCCACTCCGATCAGCGATGCGACGACGATCGGATTGGACAGGGCGCGCCATGCGGATCCCGGGATCGAGCGGCCAGCGGCCCAGCCCAGCAGGGCGATGCCTGTCGCGGCGATGACCACGAAGTCGACGGCCACGACGCCGGCGGCCAGGCGGGCGGCTTCAGGACCGAGGATGGCGACGGCGACGGGCAGGCCGAGAAAGGCGCTGTTGCCAAGGCCGCCGGCCAGGGCCGCCCCGGCGCGCTCCTCCCGTGTCCAGCCCAGTGCCAGACCGAGGACCAGCAGGCCGGCCATGACCAGCAGGGCCGCCCCGGCATAGGCCGCCAGTCCCCAGGCGAGCGCGGCTCCGGGCGTTCCGATCCGCGACAGCGACTGGATCAGCAGGGCCGGAAAGCCGATCCAGAAGACATAGGCCGACAGGCCGTTGACCATGGGCTGGTCCAGCAGGCGCAGCCGGACCAGGGCCACGCCGGCTGCGACCAGCAGGAAGAACGGCAGAACCCGCGACAGGACGCCGAAAGCAAGCTCGATCACGGGGCGGCGGCTCCGGTTGGGAGGACGCCCCGCTCTATCACTTGCCGACGGGTGCCGACCAGCCCGGCAGGGTCAGACGATAGACCAGGACCAGATTGTCATTGTCGCCCGCCGCGCTGCCGTCGGCGCCCTTGATCCCGGCGTCGAAAGCGATGCCGCCGACCATGCCATTGGCGGTCTGGAAGTCGTTGTCCGAGCCGATGAACAGGAAGGCATCGTTCGGGGCCTTGGGATCCAGGGCCGGAACCAGGGCCAGGGCCTCGAACTTCTCGGGCAGGGTGAAGGTGTTGGTCGCGGCGTTGTCGAGGTTGAAGCCGAAGCGGGCCATCTGGGCCGGGTGGATCAGATTGATCAGCTCAACCTGCTGGACCGGGACGATACCGGCCTCGAGCACGCCATTGGGGGCCACCGGCTTGGTCGAGGTTTCATAGGCCGTGCCGGCGATATTGGTCGCGCCGGTCGTGTCGACCAGCAGCACGCTGCGATAGACGGCCGGACGGGTCGCGCCGCCGCCGCGGCCATTGCCGTCGCGGGCCAGGACCAGGAACTGGTGATCGTTCAGGGCCAGAATCTCGGACTGGGCGGCGGTCTTGTCCGGCGCGGCCCCGTCGCCCTTGTTGCGGAACACCGGCAGCTGCATGACATACTCCGCCACCGGCGCGGCCGGGGTGGCGGACTTGCTGATGTCATAGAGGAACAGGCGGGTATTGGCCCTTGTGTGGTCGGTGTCCTTGCCCGAGGCCGAGTCCTGCACCGTGGCGCTCTGCAGCAGGGCGGCGAGGCGCTTGCCGCCCGGAACCAGGCTGACGCCCTCGATGCCCTGGTTGTTGCGACGGCCGGTCTCGGGGGCCTTGGCACCGGTCAGGTAGGGCGCGCCGCCGCTCGTCGGGGCCACGGCGGCGACCGGGGCGATCACGCCCTTCAGGGCGCCGGACTTGTCGAAGCGGTAGATGTTGGCGGCATATTCGTCGGAGACGTAGAAGCCGCCGTCGGCGGTCACGGCCAGGCCTTCGCTGTCCAGGCTGGTGCGGCCGGCGGCCTTGGGTTCGGACGGGTCGAGGCCGGTAAAGGTCTGGCCTTTGGCGTCCTTCAGCAGCAAGCCGCCGTTCGGGGTCAGTTTCACCTGCTCGGGGGCCACAGCCTCGGCTCCGGCATAGGGCGCGAAGGTGAAGCTGAAGCGGTGCAGGCGGTTGGCATAGTCCGAGGTGCCGACGATCGTGCCGACGCCGTTGGGACCGCGATCGGGCAGGGTGGTCAGGGTGCCGGCATAGGTCCCGTCGGCCTGACGCCGCCAGTCGCTGATCGCCATGGCCGAGAACGAGCCCAGGGTGTCGCCGTTGAAGTCACGCAGGGCGGCCGAAAGCCGGCCGGCCCCGACCAGGCCCTGATTGACCAGCTTGACGCCGCCGAGCTCGACCGTCACCGCGCCCTCGGCGGTGGCGACATTGGGACGGGACCAGGCGGTCGGCTCCGCCAGGGCAGCCGTGGACAGGGCCAGAAGGGAGGCGGCGGCGAGCAGGGGCAGGCGGACGAGGCGGGTCATGGCGCGTGGTTTCCAGCAGGGATGTCCAGCGCGGTTAGCAGCCTAGATTGACGCTTGAGTGACAGCCGCCCCTGAAGACCTAACGTTCTTCGCGCGGCAGCCGGATATGGACCAGCTTCCAGGTAAACAGGGCTGTCCGCTGGAAGCTGAACACCGTCACCCGGCCCGGTTGACCCGGCCGCTTCATCGCCACCCGCACGCGGTTGGGATCCCAGTAGACGATGGTCGGATAGGGGCCGCGGACGACAGCCCTGATCTTGCCGCCCACGGTTTCAGGCCGGGCCGGACCGGCGGGGGCCGCGCCGGGGGCGTAGCCCCGGGTCAGGGCCGAGATGCCGGCAATGGTCAGATAACGGTCGACCTTGGGTTCTGGCGGGGCGATGGGCTCAATGGCCCGGCGCATGGCTCCCAGGGGGTCACGCCAGATCGAGGGGGGCTCGGCGGCCGCCACCGGCGCGGCTTCCTTGAGCTGGCCGGTCAGGCTGCGCCGAACGGCCGGGAAATCGACCAGTTCGGATATGGCCTGCACGTCTTCATACTGGGCCGCTGCCTTCAGGGCGCGGAAAGCAAACCAGGGCGCCGAGGCGAAGGTGGCCGCGAACACGAAAATGCCCAGGACGATCAGGTCCCAGATCCGCTTCTGCAAACTCATCGACGGCCCCCGGACCCTGTGAAGGTTAACGCGGCATAGAAGGGGTATTCGGTTCTGCATCGCAAGGGGCTTCGCGCGAGGAGGGACCTGGGGGGACTCGGCCGCCCTGAAAGATCGAGGCCATGTCGACGTCGCACTCGGCACGCTTGAGTTCGATCATGTCGGCGAGCGCACTGATCTTCTTGACCAGCGCCGCCGTCAGCCAGGCATGGCGGTGCGGTCGTGACGGACCCTTGCTGGCGCGGCGAGGACGCGGCGAGCGATGACGGGGCATGGAGAGGCTCCTTTCCGGCCGCATGACGGCCCTTTGATGCAAAATCCAGACGCAGGTTTTCGGCCTCGCGCCAGGGCTGCGAAGTTTGGGGAGGGATGCGAGGCACCGGGCTGCGCCCGGATGAAAACTTGATGTACCGTTTCGACGAAACCCGGGGGCCCCGCGCGGTCGTTTTCCGCCAGCGTTCCGGCAGGTGGCGCTGTTGACGCCTTACCGAAACCCGCGCCGCACGGTTTCCCGGGCGCCGCGACGAACGAGGCACGAGGGCCGAAGGCATCTCCCGTGTGTTTCCTCATTCACGCCGACGGCGGGCAGGCCTGGCCAGCAACCAGGTCCCCGGACCGTCCGGGTATCCCCCCCGGACCTGGCCCCGCTCGACCACCCCCCGGGGACGCAAAGGTCGCTGGCCGCGCGCCCTCCCTATCGCCCCGAGGTAAGGCCAGTATACGGCGGTGTGGATCGCCGTGGCGTTGGCGCGTTCCAGGCGTGGAATATCAAGGGCTTAGGTTCAGATAGCAGGGCGGATGAACGGGTTTTGAAGCCCCCGGCCCCGGCCGTTCGAGCCTCGCCTTTGGCAGAGCGGTTCAGGCGTCGATGGTGCGGCTGACATTGGAGACCAGCTTGCCGTCCCTCAGGGTCAGCTGACGGCTGCAGCGTGCTGCGACGCCTTCATCATGGGTGCAGATCAGGAAGGTGGCTCCGTCTTCCCGGTTCACTTCCCGCATCAGGGCCAGCACCCGTTCCGCCGACTCGCGATCCAGATTGCCGGTCGGTTCATCGGCAATGATCAGGTCGGGACGGTTCATCAGGGCCCGTGCGATGGCGACGCGCTGCTTCTGACCGCCGGACAGCCGGGTGGCGGGAAAGTCGATGCGGTCTTCCAGCCCGACCCGAGTCAGGAGGTCCCGTGCGCGCGCGCGCATCTCTCGCGAGATACCGCCGGCCGGGGCCGCAGCGGGAAAGGCGACATTTTCCAGGGCCGTAAAGTCGGGCAGCAGATGGTGGAACTGGAAGACAAAACCCAGTCGCCGGTTGCGAAACTGGGCCCGCTGCCGTTCGGAGAAATCGTCGATCCGCTCGCCGCTGAGGGTCAGGCTTCCGGCCGTTGGGCGCAGAAGCAGGCCGATGATCGACAGCAGGGTCGACTTGCCTGACCCCGAGGCCCCGAGCAGGGCCACGAGCTCCCCCTTGTCGAGGGTCAGGTCGATGCCGTTCAGGACGCGGGTTTCTTCGTCCCCGTTCCTGAACACCTTCTCGATGCCCTGGGCTTCCAACACGCGGGTCATTGCTGGATCGCCTCCAGCGGATCGACCTTGGAGGCCGCACGCGCGGGGAGGATCGAGGCGATCACGGCCCCCAGGGTGGTCAGCACCAGGGCCGCCGCATAGCCGCCCCGCTCGGGCGCGATCGGCAGGACCGAGTCGCCGGCGGCATTGGTGATCCCCTGCAGCCAGATGCAGAGCCCATAGCCGGTGGCGCAGCCCAGCAAGGCGCCAACCAGGCCGATCAGCAGTCCCTGGAGCAGGAAGACCCACAGGATGAAGCTGCCCGGCACACCGAAGGCGCGCATGATTCCGACCTCGCTGCGACGACGATAGGCGGACAGCACAAGGGCGCTGGCTATGCCGATGATGATCGAGATCAGCGAAAAGACCTGGATCATGGAGCCGGTTCGGCCCTGGGCGACCAGGGCCCCCTCCAGGCTGACGTTCTTCTCCTGCCAGGGCGTTGCGCGCAGGCTCGTGGCATCGGCCAGGAACCGCGCCATGGCGCGCGCCTGATTGGGGTCCTTCAGCTTGACCTCGATATTGGTCACCCCGTCGGGCAGGACGAACAGGGGCCGGGCCGTCTGCAGCGACAGGAAGGCCACGCGCTCGTCCAGGCTTTGCAGGCCCGTCCGGAAGACGCCCTTGATGGTGAGCTGCCGTTCGACGCCACGCTCTGTCCGCAACAGAATGGATTGGCCGGCACTGAGGCCCAGGTCTTCGGCCAGGCGTGCGCCGATCAGCAGACCATCGGCCCCCAGGTCGCCATTGCCGTCGATGATGCTGGGCGAGATCGGCGAGATCGCGTCGATCCCCTGCGGGTCAACGCCGACGATCGAGACGGTCCGGACCGCCTCGCTTTTCACGAGGACGGCGCTGCCCGTGATCTGGGGACTGATCGCCGACACTCGCGGGTCGGCCCGCAGGAGCTCCAGCACCATGGGCCAGTTGCGGATCTGCTGGCGCTGGAAGGTGGAGACCAGGGCCACGGATTCCACCGGCAGGTCCGGCCCTGCCAGGACCCGGGCAATGCGGGTCGGCGGTTCCAGGCTGACATGGGCGCTTTTGCCGGTCACCTGCTCGGTCAGCAGGATCGCCAGTCCGGCGATCAGGGCCGTGATGAACACGAAGACGGTCACCCCGATCGCGACGCCCGCCACCAGCAGCAGGGTCTGGGAGGGGTTTGACAGCAGATAGCGTCGGGCGACTTTCAGGGCGAACATGGCCTTAGCCGCCCGCCTTGGCCGCCACAGGCTCGATGTGCGCGCCGGGCTTGGTCGAGGTCGGTTCCAGGACGACGCGGTCCCCGGCCTTCAAGCCGCTTTCGACGATGGCCTGAACGGAAGGCCACCGCGCCACGGTGATCTTTCTGATCTCGACCAGATTGGCGGCGCTGACGACATAGACCTTGGGCGCAGCCGTGGCATCCACGACGGCGCTGCGTGGCACGACAATCGCGGCCTGGCGCTGGTCAATGACAATGGTGACGTCGATTGAGCGACCGGGGGTCAGGGTCTGGCTGCCTTCGGCCGCCAGGCGAACCGTCCGGCCGCCGGTGCTGGAATCGACCCGGGGCGAGACCTCGGTCACACGGGCGGCAAAGATGCCGGGCGATCCTGACAGGGCCGCGCGGGCCGTCTGGCCGGCCGCCAGGCGATCGGCATAGGCTTCCTCGACCTCGGCGCGGATCTCGACGCCCTGGGCCGAGCCCAGTTGAAACAGCGGGGTCCCCGCCGCCACGACCTGGCCATTGTCGATCGGACGCACCAGCACCACGCCGGCCATGGGCGCGCGGATGGTGAATTCCCGCGAGCGCTCGGTCGAGGCCCGCAGGCCGGCATCTGCTGCGGCGACATTGGCCTGGGCCGTCTCAAGGCTCGCCTTTGCGGCATCCAGAGCCGCCTTGGCGGCAAAGCCGCGCTCATGCAGGGTCCGGGTGCGCTGATAGACCAACTGGGCTTCCCTGGCCTGGGCCCGCGCGGCGCGGGCACGGGCGGCATCGGCCTGCGTCTGGGCTTGCTCGACGGTCGCCAGGATCACCGCCATCGGGTCACCCGCCTGGACCTGGTCGCCCTCGTCATGCAGCAGGCTGATGACCTGGCCTGGATTGGGCGAGGAGACCTGGATGAGCTCGGCCGGGCGGGCGCGACCGACCACCGACAGGGCCTGTTCGATCGTGCGGGGCTCGATCACAAGGACCGCAACCTCTTGCGGGCGTCGCGAGGCCAGCACCCAGGCCGTCACAGCGACCACCAGGGCCGCTGCAATGACGAAGAACCAGGGTCTTGGGATGGCGCGCATGATCAGGACACTCGCGGAGGCAGGACGAGTCCTGCTCCTGCGCGTCCGGTCCCCGCATGGCAAGGTCCCAAATGACCCGGCCGGCTCTGGCGGCGCAGGCCTGCCCTGTACCGAGCGGCCCAGGCGGCCATCGCGCGCTCCCTAGTCGCGATCGTGGCTGTGCGACTCCGTTGCCGTCGCCTCCACGCTCAGGGCTTCGCCGTCGCCGCTCTGGAACCAGAACGGCGGCCGCTCCGGCTTGCCGGCCTCGTTCATCTTGCTGTCGAATACCCGGCCATTGGCGATGGTGTAGGCAATGGTCGCGGTATTGCGGATGTCGGTCAGGGGGTTGGCGTCGAAGACCACCAGGTCGGCCAGCTTGCCGGGCTCCAGCGAGCCGAGGTCCTTGTCCATGCCGAGAGCCCGGGCCCCGTTCAAGCTGCCGGCCCGCAGGGCTTCCAGCGGGGTCATGCCGCCCTGGACGAAGCTCCACATTTCCCAGTGGGCCCCCAGGCCCTCGCGCTGGCCATGGGCCCCGATCTGCACCGAGACGCCGAGGCGGTTGAGGCGGGTGGCCTCGCGGGCGACGGCGATGTGGTTCAGTTCGTTATCGGGGGTCAGGACCGGGCGGCGGGCCCGGTTGTCGAGCAGGCGACGGGGCACATATTGCTGCAGGCGCGGATCATCCCAGACCTTGGTGGCCTGGTACCAGTAATTGTCGCCGGCATTGCCGCCGAAGGCGACCACCAGGGTCGGGGTATAGGCGACCTTGGTCTGGGGCCAGAGCTGAAGAACATCAGCATACAGACGGTCCAACGGGATCGAGTGCTCGATGGTCGTATGGCCGTCGATGATCATCGACATGTTGTGCTGATACAGCGACCCGCCCTCGGGCACGACCATCAGGCCCAGCTGGTTGGCGGCCTCGATGATCTGCTGGCGCTGTTCCCGGCGGGGCTGGTTGTAGCTCTTCACGCTCCAGGCCCCGACCGCCTTCATGCGGCGCAGGTTGGAGAGGGCGTCATCAAGGCTGTCGACCTTGGCGGTGAACGGGGTGGTGGCCCCATAGAGGATCGCACCGGTCGAGAAGATCCGCGGGCCGACCACCTCGCCAGCCTTCTGCAGCTCGGAATGGGCGAAGATCTCGCTGGTGTCGTTGGACGGGTCGTGAAGCGTGGTGACCCCGAAGGCCAGGGCCGCATAATTGACCCAGCTGCGCTGCGGGATGATCTCGTCCGAGCCCATCGAGCCGTGCCAGTGGGCATCGATCAGGCCCGGGGTGATGGTCTTGCCGGTCAGGTCCATGACCTTGGCATCCGCCGGGATGGTGACCGAGCCCCTTGGGCCGATGGCGGCGATGCGGGCGCCGTCCAGCACCACGACGCCGTCCTCGATGACCTCGTCGCCCTTCAGGGTGACCAGGCGGGCACCGGTCAGGGCCAGCTTGCCGGCCGGCTTGAAGGCGGCCTGCTTGAAGCCGAGATTGATGCCGCTCTCCGCGGGCTTGGGCAGTTCGGCCGGGGCCCCCTCAATGAAGCTGAAACTGTCCTTCAGGCCACGGCTGTAGAGTTGCGGACCCAGGGCCCAGTTCAGCGTGCGGCTGTCGCCCGACCAGTGGATCCAGTCACCGGCGTCGCGGGTCACCCGGGTCTGGGGCAGGGCCTTGCCGTCGGGCGCAACGCTGACGGCGCGTCCGGTCCTGGGGAAGGGGGCGACATAGGCATTGAAGCGCTCGGTCCAGGCCACCCAGGCCTCGTCGGGCGAGACGGCGAACTCCGCGGCAAATTCCGAGGTCAGGTGGGTGCGCGGCTCGTGGCCATTCAGATCGACCGATTTCAGGGCGGCCAGCTTGTCCTGGCGGCCGCTGAAATAGACGCGGTCATTGCTCGCCCCGAACTGCGGCATGCTGCCCTTGTCGGTGATCAGGGTCGGCTCGCCCCCGGCCGTCGGGACCCGGTAGATGCCCGGATCGCGGGTCCAAAGCGTGCTGAGCAGGACGCCGTCGGTCGAGGTGCGATAGACGATGGTCTTGCCGTCCGGTGAGAACACGGGCTCGACGAAGCGGCCGGGGTTCTTGTTGACCTTGCGGCCCTCGCCGCCGGTGGCCGGGATCACCCGGATCGAGCCCAGGTCCTCATCGTTCCAGGTGGTGTAGACGATCGATTTGCCGTCGCGCGACCAGGCCGGATAGAGCTCGAAGTGGTCCGACTGCTTGGTCAGGCGGCGCGGGGTGCCGCCGGGCAGGTCGCGGATCCACAGATGGCCCAGGGCCTCGAACACCACCGTCTTGCCGTTGGGCGCGGTGCGGGCCCAGCGGATCATCTTGACGTCGAAACTGTCGGGGGCGACCTCGACCGGGAAGCGCACGGCCTCGCGGGCCTTGCGGGTGTCAGCCACGTGGAAGGGGATGTCGCTGACGGCCTTGCTGGCCACCGCGATGCGCCGGATCTTGCCGCCGGCCCACAGCACGATCGACTGGCCATCGGGCGTCCAGCTGATCGCCGGATAGACCCCGTGGATCGCCCAGGTCTCCTGCATGTCGCGGTCGAGATGGTCATAGACCTTGGTTTCGCGCCCCGAGGCGATGTCCATCACATAGAGGGTCGACTGGAAGCGCACACGGCGGATGAAGGCCAGCGACTTGCCGTCGGGCGAGGGGGTGGGGCGGATTGCGCCGCCGGGCCCGCCGAGGAACTTCTTCACCTCACCGGTCTCGCGGTCCAGGCGCTGGATGGCGTAGATCTCGGTATTGGGGTCCTTGCTGTATTCGAAGACCCCGCCCTCGGTGACGTCGTCGCTGAAATAGAGATAGCGGCCGTCGGGCGAGAAGGCCGGCTCGCCGGAATCCTTCTGCTGGGTGCGGCGTTCGGTCAGCTGCACGCCATTGCCGCCCGCGCGGTGATAGAGCCACATCTCGCCGGCCCCCAGCGAGCGGCCCGAGGTGAAGTGCTTGCGGCCGACGATGTACTGGCCGTCGGGCGTCCAGTCGGGCTGGGACAGCAGGCGGAAGCTCTCGCTGGATACGGCCTTGGGATTGCTCCCGTCGCGATTCATGACCCACAGATTGTCGCCGCCACCCCGGTCAGAGGTGAAGGCGATCGACTTGCCGTCGGGCGAGTATTTGGGCTGCATGTCCCACGAAATGCCGCTGGCGATGTTCCTGGCCTCGCCGCCGCCGATGGGCAGGACATAGAGGTCGCCCATCAGGTCAAAGACGATCTCCTGGCCGTCGGGGCTGACGTCCAGCGACATCCACGAGCCTTCGGTGACGTCCAGCTTCAGGTCTTGGGTGTAGCCGGCCGGCGGGTTGCGCACGTCCCATTTGGGCTTGTCCGGCTTGGTCTCGGCCTTGGGGGCCGCTTCCGGTGCAGTGGCCGGGGTCTGGGCCAGGGCCGGGGCGCAGAGAACCAGAAAGGCCGCAGTGGCAAGCAGGACGCGCTTCATGTCGTGATTCTCCATCGATCGCGGTGGAGCTTAGCGAAGCGCAGATCAAAGAAAACGCCCCTCGGTTTCCCGAGGGGCGCTGATCGTCTTGATCCTCCCCTTTCGGGGGAGGTGGCCCAGAGGGCCGGAGGGGGCTAGCGGGGCGTTGGCCGGGATGGCCCCCTCAGTCACTCCGTGACAGCTCCTCCGGAGGGGGAGCTGCTCGGGGTCTAGGCCATGGCCTTCTTCAGGTTCTCGTCGATCTTGTCGAGGAAGCCTTCGGTGGTCAGCCACGACTGCTGATCGCCGACCAGCAGGGCCAGGTCCTTGGTCATGAAGCCGCTTTCGACGGTGTCGATGCAGACCTTTTCGAGGGTGAGGGCGAAGTTTGCCAGATCCTGGTTGTCGTCCAGCTTGGCCCGGTGGGCCAGGCCGCGGGTCCAGGCAAAGATCGACGCGATCGAATTGGTCGAGGTGCTCTGACCCTTCTGGTGCTGGCGATAGTGGCGGGTCACGGTGCCGTGGGCCGCTTCGGCTTCGACCGTCTTGCCGTCCGGAGTCATCAGCACCGAGGTCATCAGACCCAGCGAGCCGAAGCCCTGGGCGACGATGTCGGACTGCACGTCGCCGTCATAGTTCTTGCAGGCCCAGACATAGCCGCCCGACCACTTGAGGGCCGAGGCCACCATGTCGTCGATCAGGCGGTGCTCGTAATGGATGCCCTTGGCCTTGAAGGCTTCGGCGTATTCGGCGTCGTAGATCTCCTGGAAGATGTCCTTGAAGCGGCCGTCATAGGCTTTCAGGATGGTGTTCTTCGTGGAGAGATAGACCGGATAGCCACGGCCCAGGCCGTAGGCGAACGAGGCGTGGGCGAAGTCGCGGATCGACTCGTCGAGATTGTACATGCCCATGGCGACGCCGGCGCTCGGAGCCTTGTAGATCTCGTGCTCGATGACTGCGCCGTCCTCGCCGACGAACTTCATCGTCAGGGTGCCCTTGCCCGGGAACAGGAAGTCGGTGGCCTTGTACTGGTCGCCGAAGGCATGGCGGCCGACGATGATCGGCTGGGTCCAGCCGGGCACCAGGCGCGGTACGTTCTGGCAGATGATCGGCTCGCGGAAGATCACACCGCCCAGGATGTTGCGGATCGTGCCGTTCGGCGATTTCCACATCTTCTTGAGCTTAAACTCCTCGACGCGTTGCTCGTCGGGGGTGATGGTGGCGCACTTGACGGCCACGCCGTGCTTCTTCGTCGCCTCGGCGGCGTCGATCGTCACCTGGTCGTCGGTGGCGTCGCGATTCTCGACGCTGAGGTCGTAATAGTCGAGCTCCAGGTCCAGATAGGGGAAGATCAGCTTATCCTTGATGAGCTTCCAGATGATCCGGGTCATTTCGTCGCCGTCCATATCGACAACGGGATTGGCGACTTTGATCTTGGCCATTGCGGGGTCTTTCCTCTCGCGGTGGCGCGCCTGGGGCAATCTGGCGCACAGGACCAGTTCGCGGCGCGGACGGGGTGGCTATAGACTGTTGCGGCCGATGGGAAAAGCCGATCGGTAGAATGCGTAAATTCAGGGGCTGTTAGGGGACATTGGCCTTTATGGCTAACAAGGGTCTTCTGGTGGAGATCAGGGGAGACTGACAAGGCGTGCGCAGCCTTCTGCCCAACACGGAAATGACCTCGCCCCTGGCGCGGCGCCTGCTGGCGATCGTCGCGGTGCTGTCGATTGCCGTCACCGGCGTGGCGACGGCTGTGGCCTTCGTGTTCGTGCAGAAAAGCGCCGCCGATACCCAGATGCGGCACCTGGTCGAATATGTCGGCGAGCGGGTGAAGACCGAGGACCGGCTATTTTCGGATCTCGTCAAGGTTCACCAAGCAGCAAGCCTGGCCCTGACGCGCCGACTGGAAAGCCGGGACGCTGCTGATGCCTTAAGCGAGTTCAATACCCTCTATCTGCCTCACGGCGATGGTACCCGGCGTACGGCCCCGG
This sequence comes from Caulobacter sp. AVps16, assembly GCF_058681455.1. Lineage (NCBI taxonomy): Bacteria > Pseudomonadati > Pseudomonadota > Alphaproteobacteria > Caulobacterales > Caulobacteraceae > Caulobacter > Caulobacter sp. AVps16. Next base: position 2,439,540 of record NZ_CM178739.1, on the reverse strand, counting down.
AGCTCTATGACGGGGGGCGGAAAGGGCCGCACTTTGTCTATGGAATTGGCGGCTACCTGAGAGGTGCCGAGCAGATGGGCGACGAGGAAAAGGCTCTTTTTGTGTCGGCCCTGGAGGTGGTGGCCAATACCGGCGAGACCGAAGTCCATCACTATGACAATTTCTATTTCTTTACGCCCCAGACCCGGCTGGTGATGTTCGGCCCCAAGCGCGCGGACAAGCTGCTGTACTATCGTCGTGATGCGCCTCCGACCATGGACGTTGGCGGCGAGGAGATGACCCAGATCAGTCTGCCGGAAGCCAATCGCGGGCGCGTCATGAAATGCACCAAGCTCCGCCGGCTGATTTCCGATCCCACGGGCCGCGGTCTGACCGCAGGGTGCATGACGCCGTTCTATTTCAAGAACCAGTTCATGGGGATATGGGGCACAAGCCTGTCGCTGGATTCCTATCTGCAGCGCGCGGTGGGTGAGTCCCTACCTGACGGCACGAACATGATCGTTACGGACGAAGGCGAGTTGATTGCCGCTCCGGGGCTTGCGCGTAAGGGCGTTATCGAGATCGCCCGTTTGAGGGAGTTGGAGGAGCAGACAAAGGTCGCCGACCTGATACGCCAGATCAAGGTGACTGGACTTGAGGTCGGAGCCATACGGGACGCGAGGGGGGATCAGGTCATTGCATTTGGTCGCCTCAAGGAGCCCAACTGGTGGTTCCTGATGACCTTCCCGTCCAATGACGTGGTGCTGTCGTCAATCCGGACCGCATCCTGGGTGCTGCTGTTTGGCGTCCTGGGCGTGATGCTGCAGGTGATGCTGCTCTATCGGGTGATCAGCCGCGAGCTGGCCTGGCCGCTCAACCTTCTGGCCCAGGCCGAGCGCGGGGGCGATCATGCGCAGGCTCTGAGCGTCGAGGGACGCCTGGACGAAATCGGCGACCTGGCGCGGACCCTGCGCCAGCAGCGCGAGGGCAATGAAGAGCTGCTCCGAAGCCTTGAGGTGCGGGTCGCCGAGCGGACGGTCGAACTCGAACGGGCCAACCAGGCCAAGTCGGTGTTCCTGGCCAATATGAGTCATGAGCTGCGGACGCCGCTGAACGGGGTCATCGCCATCGGGGACCGTCTGGTGGACGAGGACAATCCCCAGACCCGACGTGACCTTGCCGGTCTGGTAGCCTCATCGGGCCGGCTGCTGGAGCAGGTGCTGGGAGACATTCTGGATGTCTCGAAGATCGAGGCCGGCCAGTTCCACCTCAACCCCGCCCCCTTCGATCTGGAGCGACTGGTTCGCGACATGGCCGAACTGCACGCTGCGGTCGCCGAGGCCAAGGGGCTGGATTTCGCATGGTCCTTCGCGCCGGATGTGGCGGGCGGCTATCTGGGCGACGCCGGGCGGATCAGCCAGATCCTGTCCAATCTCCTGGCCAATGCGGTCAAGTTCACCGTCAAGGGCTCGGTCAATCTGACGGTCGAGTCGCGGGACGATCGCGTGGTCTTCACGGTGGCCGACACCGGGGTCGGCTTTGACGACACGGTGCGCGAGCGGCTGTTCAAGCGGTTTGTCCAGGCCGACCAGTCGATCACCCGGCAGTTTGGCGGCACCGGGCTGGGCCTGTCGATCTCGGCGGCGCTTGTCGAGATGATGGGGGGGCGCATCGACGCGCGGGCGGTTGTCGGCGCGGGCGCGACCTTCGAAGTCGAACTGCCCCTGCCGCGGACCGCGGGCGCTTTGCTGGACACCGGCAGCGAGCCGGAGAGCGAAATTTCCCTGCAGGGCCTGCGGGTGCTGGTCGCGGAAGACCATCCGACCAATCGCAAGGTCGTGGAGGTCGTGCTTGAGCCGTTTGGCGTCGACCTGACCATGGTCGAGGACGGCGCGGCGGCCCTGGCGGCTGTCCGCGCCGAGTCTTTCGACGCTATCCTCATGGATATGCAGATGCCGATCATGGACGGCCTGACCGCGACCCGAGAGATCCGGGCGCGCGAGGCCGCCTTGGGTCTGCCACCCGTTCTGATCGTCATGCTGACGGCCAATGCCATGGAGGAGCATATCGCCTCGGCCAAGGCGGCCGGAGCCGACCTGCACCTGGCCAAGCCCCTGCATCCCGCCCAGCTGCTACAGGCCCTGGCCGGCACCCGGAGCGATGCACCGGGTCTCTCTACCCAGACAGCCGCCGCGGCGTCGGGTAGCGATTAGGCCCGAGCCTGGCACCGGGCCGGGAGGTCCTTCCACACCCACCGGGCGCGGACGCTACAGTCCGGCGAAGAAGCGGACATCCAGGGCGAAGATGCCGTGGGTCAGGGCATAGATGGCGTACCACAGGGCGGCATTGGCGAGCGCCATGACCAGGACCGACAGACCCAGCGGCCATTGGCTGGCGCGGCGCTTGGTGCGGCGGGCGTCATAGGGGGCGGGGTGCAGGGACAGGGCCATCTTTGATCTCCGTTAACCCTGAACAGGATCGAGATTGAGTCGGTTCCACGCCATTGCGACATTCGCCGCGCGCCGCCTTGTCGCACCCCGGTCCCGTCAGGCCACGGTCTAGAGGATGCCGGGAAGGTCCAGGGCCTTGTCGCGGGCGCAGGTGCGGGCGTCCTCATAGCCTGCATCGGCATGGCGCATGACGCCGCTGGCCGGGTCGTTCCACAGCACGCGTTCCAGCCGCCTTGCGGCGGCCTCCGTCCCATCCGCCACGATGACCATGCCGGCATGCTGCGAGAAGCCCATGCCGACGCCGCCACCATGGTGCAGCGACACCCAGGTGGCCCCGGAGGCGGTGTTGAGCAGGGCGTTGAGCAGGGGCCAGTCGGACACGGCGTCCGAGCCATCCTGCATGGCCTCGGTTTCGCGATTGGGCGAGGCAACCGAGCCGGAGTCCAGATGATCGCGGCCGATGACGACCGGGGCCTTCAGCTCGCCCGAGGCGACCATGGCGTTGAAGGCCAGACCCAGGCGGTGGCGATCGCCGAGGCCCACCCAGCAGATGCGGGCCGGAAGGCCCTGGAACTTGATCTTCTCGGCGGCCATGTCGAGCCAGTTGTGCAGATGGGGATTGTCTGGAATCAGCTCCTTCACCTTGGCGTCGGTGCGGGCGATGTCTTCGGGATCACCCGACAGCGCCGCCCAGCGGAACGGGCCGATTCCCCGGCAGAACAGCGGACGGATATAGGCCGGCACAAAGCCCGGCACGTCGAAGGCCCGGGTGACGCCTTCCTCGAGCGCCATCTGGCGGATGTTGTTGCCATAGTCGACCGTGGGCACCCCGGCGGCCTGGAAGTCGAGCATGGCCTGGACGTGGACGGCCATCGAGGCGCGCGCGGCGCGATTGACGCTGTCGGGATCGCGTTCCCGGGCCGTGGCCCACTGCTCCAGGCTCCAGCCGGCCGGCAGATAGCCGTTGATCGGATCATGGGCGCTGGTCTGGTCGGTCAGAAGATCGGGGTGGATGCCGCGCCGGACCATGTCCGGCAGCAGCTCGGCGGCATTGCCCAGCAGACCGACCGAGACAGGCTTGCCGTCGAGCCGGGCTTCCGTGATCCAGGCCAGGGCCTCGTCGAGGTTCTCGGTCGACCGGTCCAGATAGCCGGTGCGCAGCCGCATTTCGATCCGGGAGGGCTGGCACTCGATGGCGAGGCACGAGGCCCCGGCCATCACCGCCGCCAGGGGCTGGGCTCCGCCCATGCCGCCCAGGCCGGCCGTCAGCAGCCAGCGGCCGGACAGGTCGCCGGCATAGTGCTGGCGGCCCATTTCCACAAAGGTCTCATAGGTGCCCTGAACAATGCCCTGGGCACCGATATAGATCCACGATCCGGCGGTCATCTGGCCGTACATGGCCAGGCCCTTGCGATCCAGTTCGTTGAAGTGCTCCCAGGTCGCCCAGCGGGGCACCAGATTGGAGTTGGCGATCAGCACCCTCGGGGCGTCGGCATGGGTGCGGAAGACACCGACCGGCTTGCCCGACTGGACCAGCAGGGTCTGGTCGTCCTCCAGCCGGCGCAGGGTCTCGACTATCTTGTCGAAGCTTTCCCAGTCGCGGGCCGCCCGGCCGATGCCGCCATAGACGACCAGCTCCTCCGGGCGTTCGGCGACGTCGGGGTCCAGATTGTTCATCAGCATCCGGAGGGGGGCCTCGGTCAGCCAGGACCTGGCCGTAAGGTCGGAACCGGTGGCGGCGCGGATGACGCGGCTGTTGTCGCGGCGGGTCATGCGGGATCTCTCGCAAAGGCCATGCAGGCGGAAAGGACTTCGGACAGGACCGCGCGCAGCGGCGCGGCCTGGTCGGGGCGGTAGGGTGAAGGCCAGGTGTCGGTCGTCGGCGGCGTGGCCGGATCATCCATGTAGCCGCGGCAGGCCAGCTCCATCTGGATGGCGTGGACGCCCTGGGCCGGCTGGCCGTAGCGTCGCGTGGTCCAGCCGCCCTTGAAGCGGCCATTGGTGACGCGGGAATGACCCGAGCCGTCGCAGGCGGCCTCGACCGCCGTGGTCAGTACCAGGTCGCAACTGTCGCCGCTGTTTGTGCCGAGGTTGAACTGCGGCAGCTGGCCGTCGAACAGGCGCGGCACGAGAGAGCGGATCGAATGGGCTTCGTAGAGCACGACCCGCGGATGGCTTTGACGCAGCCGGGCGATCTCGGCGGCCAGGGCGGCGTGATACGGATCGAAATAGGCGATGCGGCGGCGGTCGATCTCCTGCGCATCCGGTTCCCGTCCGTCGCGATAGAGTGGTTCGCCGTCGAAGGTGGTGAGCGGACAGAGGCCTGTGGTCGCCTGACCCGGATAGAGCGAGGCCCCGGATGGGTCGCGATTGACGTCGATCACGGTGCGCGAGATGGCCGTGCGGATCACCGTGGCACCCAGATCGTGCGCAAAGTCATAGAGCCGGTCGACCCACCAGTCGGCGTCCTTGCGGGCCAGCCAGGGCGAGAGGAGGTTGGCCGCTATGTCGTCCGGGATCTCGACGCCGGTATGAGGCAGGCTGACGACCAGCGGGGCCTCGCCGGGATCGACGGTCAGCCAGGTCATTACACGACGCCCGGCAGGTCACTCGCCACGCCGATGACCGCGCCGGAGCGGACCAGATGGTTGGCGGCCTCCATGTCGGGATGGAAATGGCGGTCATCGTCCAGATGCGGCACCGCCTTGCGCACCAGGGTCCGCAGCGCCTCCAGCACGGGGCTCGACTTCAGCGGGGCATGGAAGTCGCAGCCCTGGGCGGCGGCCAGCAGTTCGATGCCGATCACCGCCATGGCGCTCTCGACCATGGCCAGCAGGCGCCGGGCCCCATGGGCGGCCATCGAGACATGGTCTTCCTGGTTGGCCGAGGTCGGGATCGAGTCGACGCTGGCCGGATAGGCCTTCTGCTTGTTCTCCGACACCAGGGCGGCGGCGGTGACCTGGGGGATCATGAAGCCGGAATTGAGGCCCGGCTTGGGGGTCAGGAAGGCCGGCAGGCCCGACAGGGCGGGATCGACCAGCATGGCGATCCGGCGCTCGGCGATCGAGCCGATCTCGCAGACGGCCAGGGCGATCATGTCGGCGGCGAAGGCCACCGGTTCGGCATGGAAGTTGCCGCCCGACAGGGCCTCGTCGACGCCCTCCGCACCGCCCGGGAAGATCAGCGGATTGTCCGATACGCCATTGGCCTCGGTGGCCAGGGTGGTCGCCGCCTGTTTCAGCACATCGAGGGCCGCCCCCATCACCTGGGGCTGGCAACGCAGGCAGTAGGGGTCCTGGACCCGCTCGTCTTCCTTCAGATGCGAGGCGCGGATGGCCGACCCGGCCATCAGGCTGCGCAGGGCGGCGGCGGTCTCGATCTGGCCGACGTGGCGGCGCAGGGTGTGGATGCGGGGGTCGAAGGGAGTATCAGAGCCCTTGGCCGCCTCGGTCGACAGGGCACCGGTGACCAGGGCCGACTGGAACAGCAGCTCGGCCTCGAACAGGGCCGCCAGGGCATTGGCATTGGAGAACTGGGTGCCGTTCAGCAGGGCCAGACCCTCCTTGGGACCCAGGACCAGAGGCGTGAGGCCGGCACCGGCCAGGGCCTCGGCGGCGGGGACGCGGACACCGTCGACAAAGATCTCGCCGACCCCGATCAGGGTGGCGGCCATATGGGCCAGAGGGGCCAGATCGCCCGAGGCCCCGACCGAGCCCTGGCAGGGGACCACCGGCGTCAGGTCCTTGGCCAGCATGGCCTCCAGCAGCTGCACCGTCGCGACCCGGACGCCCGACGCGCCCTGGGCCAGGCTCGCCAGCTTCAGGGCCATCATCAGCCGGATGACCGCAACCGGCGAGGGCTCGCCCGTGCCGGCGGCATGGGACAGGACGATGTTGCGCTGCAGGGTTTCGAGATCGGCGTCGCCGATGCGGACGCTGGCCAGTTTCCCGAAGCCGGTATTGATGCCGTAGACCGGCTCGCCGCGCGCCAGGATGCGTTCGACGGCTCTGGCGCTCTCCGCGATCACGGGCCAGGCATCATCGTGCAGCCGGGCCGGGGCACCGCGATAGATCTTTTGCCATTCGAGGAGAAAGACTTCGCCGGGATGGAGAACAACCATGGTCAATGACCCTTCCAGACACGGGCATGGAGCGGGTTGAAGCCCATGCGATAAACGAGTTCAGCAGGACGCTCGATGTCCCAGAGAGCCAGGTCGCAGACCTTGCCGGTCCGCAGCACACCCCGGTCCGACAGTCCAAGGGCCCGGGCCGCTTCACGGGTGACGCCGGCCAGGCACTCCTCGACGGTCATCCGAAACAGGGTGGCGGCCATGTTCATGACCAGCAGGGGCGAGGTCAGGGGCGAGGTGCCGGGATTGCAGTCGGTCGCCAGGGCCATGGGCACGCCGGCCGCGCGCAGGGCCTCGACGGGCGGGCACTGGTGTTCGCGCGTGAAGTAATAGGCCCCGGGCAGCAGGGTCGCGACGGTCCCGGACGCGGCCATGGCCTCGATCCCGTCCGCATCCAGATGCTCCAGATGGTCGGCGGACAGGGCCCACAGCCCGGCTGCGAGGGCCGCGCCGTTCTGGTTCGACAGTTGCTCGGCGTGGATCTTGATCTTCAGCCCGTGCCGGTGGGCGGCCTCGAACACCTTTCGGGCCTGGGCGCGGGTGAAGCCGATGGTCTCGCAGAAGACGTCGACGGCGTCTGCCAGTCCGGCCGCAGCCACGGCGGGGATCATCTGCTTGCAGACCAGATCAACATAGCCGTCCGGGTCATTCCGGAACTCCGGCGGCACGGCATGGGCGGCGAGCAGGGTGGTGCGGATGTCGATCCTGCGGTGGTCGGCCAGGGCGCGCGCGGCGCGCAGGCACTTGAGTTCGGCCTCCAGCGACAGGCCATAGCCGGACTTGATCTCGACCGTGGTCACCCCTTCGGCGATCAGGGCGTCGAGCCGGGGCAGGGCGGTGGCGACCAGATCGGCCTCGGAGGCCGCGCGGGTGGCCGTCATGGTCGAGACAATGCCACCCCCGGCCCGGGCGATCTCTTCGTAGGAGGCCCCGGCCAGACGCAGCTCGAACTCGTGGGCCCGGTCGCCGGCAAAGACCAGATGGGTATGGGGATCGATCAGGCCGGGCGTGATCCAGCGGCCCTCGCAGTCGATCGTTTGGGCAGCGTCGAACGCGGGGGCCTCGGCCTGGGGTCCGGCATAGGCAATGCGGCCGTCCAGCGCCGCGACCACGCCGCGGTCGACCTCGCCGAGGCCTGGGCGGTCAGGGTCCAGCGTCGCGAGCCGGGCATTGATCCATACCCGATCACAGCGCATGAGCTCCCTCCCAGGACGCGCGCCAGGACCTTGCGAGGCGCTTCAATATGTATAGACATATTTGCGAATGATGAGGTTTGTCCAGTGACCGACGCTGAGAATTCCGGGAACGCAGGATCGAAGGTGGTCTGGTGCCAGAGCGCCCTTCTGGCCGATGGCTGGGCACACAGTGTCCGCCTGACCCTCGCGGGCGGGCGCATCACCCGGATCGATACGGACGTCCCGGCCGGCGATGCGATCCGCCTGGGTCCCGCCCTGCCGGGCCTGGCCAATGTCCACAGTCACGCCTTTCAGAGGGCCATGGCCGGCCTAGCCGAGGCGCGGGGCGATTCCGGCGACAATTTCTGGACCTGGCGCGAGGTCATGTACCGCTTCCTGGAGCGGCTCGGCCCAGATGAGGTCCAGACCATTGCCGCCATGGGCCAGGTCGAGATGCTGGAGGGCGGCTTCACCCGGGTCGGCGAGTTCCACTATCTGCACCACGACCCGTCGGGCGGCTTTTATGACGACCCGGCCGAGATGGCCGTGCGGATCGCCGCCGCCGCGGACGAGACCGGCATCGGCCTGACCCTGCTGCCGGTCTTCTATGCCCACGCCAATTTCGGCGGCGCGCCACCGACCGATGGACAGAAGCGCTTCATCCACGACGTCGACGGGTTCGCGCGCCTCGTCGAGCGCTGCCGCGAGATCGTCTCCGGCGTGCCCGAGGCGGTGGTCGGGATCGCGCCTCACAGCCTGCGGGCGGTGACGGCCGAGGAGCTGGACGCCATCCTGCCCCTGGCCGGCGACGGCCCGGTCCATATGCATGTGGCCGAGCAGACCAAGGAGGTCGACGACTGCCTGGCCGCCACCGGCCAGCGGCCCGTCCGCTGGCTGATGAACCACACGCCGGTCGACCGTCGCTGGTGCCTGATCCACGCCACCCACATCAATGCGGTGGAGACCGAGCGCCTGGCCCGGAGCGGGGCGGTGGCGGGCCTGTGTCCGGTCACCGAGGCCAATCTGGGCGACGGCGTCTTCCCGACCCATGACTATCTGGCCGCCGGCGGGGCCTTCGGTCTGGGCACCGATTCCAACATTCTGATCGAGGCCGCCGAGGAAGTGCGGGCCCTGGAATATGCCCAGCGCCTGACCCGTCGCGCCCGCAATGTGCTGGCCGGCGGACCCCGGCGCTCGACCGGTGGCGACCTGTGGCGCGGGGCCTGCGCGGGCGGGGCCCAGGCCCTGGGCGCAGGGCAGGGCGGGCTCAAGCGCGGGGCAGCGGCGGATTTCATCACCCTGGATCCGGAGCATCCGGCCCTGGTGGGACGCGAAGGCGACACCCTGATCGACAGTCTGGTTTTCGCCGGTCGCCGGGGGGGCATCGACACCGTCTGGAGCCAGGGGCGTCAGGTGGTCGCGGGCGGGTGCCACCATGCCCGCGACGCGATCACGGCCCGCTATCGCCAGACCCTCAAGGCCCTGCTGGCGTGAGCCCGGTTCCGCTGCACCAGCGCATACGCGGCGAGATCGAGGACCGTATACGCTCGGGCGACTGGCCGCCGGGCCATCGGGTTCCGTTCGAGACCGAGCTGATGGCCCAGTATGGCTGCGCGCGCATGACGGTCAGTAAGGCCATGGCGGCCCTGGTCGAGGCGGGCCTGATCGTGCGCCGCAAGCGGGCGGGCTCGTTCGTGGCCCGGCCGAGAGTCCATGCGCCGGTGCTGAACATTCCCGATATCCAGTCGGCGATCCTGGCCAGGGGCGAGACCTATGCCTTTCGCCTGCTGTTACGCCAGACCCGGAGCGCCGCGCGGGGCCATGCCGATGAACGCGAGCTGGCGGCAGGCGGCAAGCTGCTGGCCCTGGACGGTGTCCATGACGCCGGCGGCCGGCCCTTCGCCCTGGAGCGCCGCCTGATCAGCCTGAAGATCGCGCCGGAGGCCGCCACGGCCGACTTCTCGACCCTGCCGCCGGGGGCCTGGCTGCTGGACCATGTCGCCTGGACCGAGGCCGAGAGCCGGATCAGCGCCATCAATGCCGACCCCGACGTGGCGGCCCTGCTCGATCTCGACGAAGGCGCAGCCTGCCTGGTCGTCGACCGCCGCACCTGGCGGGCCGGCGAACACGTCACCCGCGTGCGCCAGGTGTTTCCGGGCGAGGCCTATGACCTTGTGGCGCGGTTCGGGCCGGGGGCTTAGGGGGCTGAGACCATTCTCCCCTTGCGGAAGAGGGGTCGAAAGCCCCGTCCCGCAAGACCGCGAGACCCCTCATCAATCACCGTCATCCCGCGACGTGTTCGCGGGACCCATCGTTCCTCCGCGCCGTGAGCAAACGGCGGTCCGCCGACCGTTAAGCCGACAAATGGGTCCCGTGGACAAGCCACGGGATGACGGGAATATGGGGATAGAGGGGCGCTGTGTCCCCGTCGCAGGGAGAGGGTATCTGGTACCGGCCCAAAGCGGAGACGGGCGTCCAAGCTGAGCAGGGGCCGCTCGCACGCATCGGCGGAACGCCGACGAAGTCAAAACCTTGGGAAATCCGGCCTGGTGGTTGGAGGCGGGATCGAACCGCCGACCTGTGGGTTATGAATCCACCGCTCTAACCATCTGAGCTACCCAACCTCACCAGGACGGGAGGGGGCTTATAGGCGAGACCTTCCCGCTTGATCAAGTCGGCGAATTCACGCGCGAGGGCAAAGCGCGGCGACATCATCCGGCAAGGCCCGGGTTCAGGCCACGATCGATGCGGCCTTCGCCCCCAGGGCCGCGACCAGATCGGCGGGGGCCAGTCGCATCTGCAGGCCGCGCTGGCCGCCATTGACGAACACATGGGGCTCGGCCAGCGCCGCCTCCTCGACGGCGGTCGGCAGGCGCTTCTTCTGGCCGAACGGACTGACCCCGCCGACCTTGTAGCCGGTGATCCGTTCGGCGTCGGGCACGGGCATCATCGCCGCCGACTTGCCGCCCAGGGCGGCGGCCAGTTTCTTCATGCTGACCTCGCGGTCCGAGGGCAGGACCACGCAGGCGGGCTTGCCGTCGAGCAGCACGACAAGGGTCTTCAGCACCCGGGCCGGATCCTCGCCCAGGGCTTCGGCGGCCTGCAGACCCACCCGTTCGGAACCGGGGTCGTAGTCATACGTAACCAGGTCGAAGGCGACTCCGGCCTTGGCCAGGGCTAGGGTGGCGGGTGTGCTTCTGGACATGGACCGGGTGGTATCCCATCTGTCCCGCAGTGTGGAGCCGGGCGCGTGTCGCCTGCGGTCCAAATTGGAGATGTGCTTACGATGCAGGCCCTTGATCGCCGCCAGATGCTTGCCGCCGCCACGGGCGCGGGCCTTTCGGCGCTGCTGCCCGCCTGGGCCCGGGCCGGCACTGGCAAGGCACCTGAGGTACTGAGCGGCGAGGAGATCCACCTCACCATCGGCCACGCGCCCTTCACCGTCGACGGCAAGGCGGGCCACGCCATGGCCATCAACGGCACCGTGCCGGGACCGCTGATCCGCCTGAAGGAAGGCCAGAACGTCCGTCTGCTTGTGACCAACCAGCTGGATGAGGACAGTTCGATCCACTGGCACGGCCTGCTGGTGCCGTTCCAGATGGACGGTGTGCCGGGGGTCAGTTTTCCGGGGATCAAGCCCGGCGAGACCTTCGTCTACGAGTTCAAGGTTCGCCAGGCCGGCACCTACTGGTACCATAGCCATTCGGGCCTGCAGGAGTTGATGGGCGTCTATGGCCCCATGGTCATCGACCCGGCGGCGGCCGAACCCGCGCCCTATGACCGTGAGCACGTGGTGGTGCTGTCGGACTACAGCTTCCAGCATCCGCACCAGATCATGCGCAAGCTGAAGGCCCAGGCCGGCTATTTCAACGATCAGAAACAGACCGTGGCCGGACTGCTGGCCGGGCGCGACCAGTCGCTGAAGGACCGTGTCGAATGGTCGAAGATGCGGATGGACCCGACCGACGTCCTGGATGTCACCGCCTCGACCTATCGCTATCTGATCAACGGCCAGGGCATCGCCGACAACTGGACGGGCCTGTTTTCTCCGGGCGAGCGAGTGCGGCTCCGTGTCATCAATGCCGGCGGCATGACGGTGTTCAATGTCCGTCTGCCTGGTCTGGCGATGAGCGTCGTCCAGGCCGACGGCCAGGACGTGCGGCCTGTCACCGTCGAGGAGTTCCAGATCTCGCCGGCCGAGACCTATGACGTGATCCTCCAGCCCGCCGAGGCCCGCGCCTATGCGCTGGTGGCCGAGGCGTCCGATCGCTCGGGATTGGTTCGCGGGACCCTGGCCCCGAGGTCTGGCCTGAGCGCCCCGGTCCCGCCGCTGCGCGCCCGGCCCCTGGCGACGATGAAGGATATGGGCATGGATATGTCGGCCCATGCCGGTCACGACATGTCGGGCATGAGCATGGCCATGCGCGACGGGGCCAATGCGCCCGGCGTCCGGCTGGGCCCCGGCGTCCAGACGATCTCGCCCATGCCGATGGACCGACTCGGCGAGCCGCCCCAGGGCCTGGAGGACGTCGGCCACAGGGTGCTGGTCTATACGGATCTCGTGGCCCTGAGCCCCAATCCTGATCCGCGACCGCCCGGCCGCACGGTCGAGATCCACCTGACCGGCAATATGGAGCGCTTCATGTGGGCCTTTGACGGCGAGGCCTTCGGCCCGCTGAAGAAGCCCATCGCCTTCCAGCGCGACGAGCGGGTCCGGGTGCTGCTGGTCAATGACTCGATGATGGCCCACCCGATCCACCTGCACGGCCACTTCTTCGAGGTGGTCAACGGCCATGCTGGCCACCAGCCGCGCAAGCACACGGTCAGTGTCGCGCCCGGCAGCAAGGTCGCCTTCGACCTGACCGCCGACGAACCCGGGGACTGGGCCTTCCACTGCCACATGCTGCTGCACATGCATGCCGGCATGTTCAACATCGTCACCGTGCGGCCGCTCGATGGAGCCCCGGCATGAACCCGGCGGTTCTGATGGTCCTGGCCCTGATGCAACACGAGCATCACCAGATGACGCCGGCCGCTGCGCCGGTTCAGCAGGCCGCGCCGGCCGATCCGCATGCGGGCCACGACATGTCGAAGATGGCCGATCCGCATGCCGGTCACGACATGTCGGCCATGGCCCCACCCGCCGTTGTCGCGACGGAGCCGGCCGTGCCGAGCGACTATGCTGCCGAGCGCTTCTTTGATCCCGCCCTGATGGCCTCTGCCCGGGCGGTCCTGCTCCAGGAGCATGGCGGGGGGCGCTACTGGAAGGTGCTGGCCGACCAGGCCGAGCGCCGCGCGCGCGACGGATCTGACGCCACCGCCTTCGAGGGCGAAGGCTGGCTGGGAGACGACTTCGGCAAGTGGGTGATCAAGGCGCGCGGTGAACATGTCGACGGCCACGGCTGGGAGCATGCCGAACTGCAGGCGCTGTATGCCCGGCCGATCGGTCCCTATTTCGACCTCGAGGCGGGGCTGAGACAGGATCTGGAGCACGAGGGACGCACCTATGCCGCCCTGGGCGTCGAAGGCCTCGCGCCCTACTGGATCGAGACCCGGGCCACGGCCTTCCTGTCGGATCGCGGCGACCTGTCGGCCCGGATAGAGGCCGCGCACGAGCTGCGCCTGACCACGCGCCTGATCCTGCAGTCGAAGCTCGAGACCCACTTGGCCGAGGGGGAGGGCGAGGCTGAGCTGGGCCTACGCCTGCGCTACGAGATCCGCCGCGAGTTTGCGCCCTATGTCGGCATCCTGCGGCAGCGGAGCTTTGGCGAGGCAGCTGATCTGGCGCGCTTGGCAGGGGAGCGGACGGGCGAAACGAGCCTGGTATTCGGCGTGAGGACCTGGTTCTAGGCCTTTGTGACCGCCTGCCCCAACGGCATGGCTTTACCGATGCGGAAGGGCGCCCCAACATCTGTTTGACCTGAGCGGAAGCGGCGGATCCACACGCTGCGCCTCAGGCCACAGGGAGATCAGGGCCAATGTCAGAGATCGATTTCGACCGCATGCCGACCCTGGGCGATGTCGCCCGCTATCATGCCGAGGCCCGCCCGGACGCAGTGGCGCTCAGCTTCGAGGGGCGTGACACGAGCTTCGCGGACTTCGACCGCAAGACCAGCCGGGTCGCCAACGCCCTGATCGCCGCCGGCCTGAAGACCGGCGACCGCGTGGCCTATGTGGGCAAGAACTGCGACCTCTATTTCGAGCTGCTGTTCGGTGCGGCCAAGGCCGGCGTGGTCACGGCCCCGATCGGCTGGCGACTGGCTCCGCCGGAGGTCGCCTATATCGTCGGCGACAGCGACGCCAAGCTGGTTTTCGTCGGTCCGGAACTGGTCGACCAGATCGAAAGCGTCGCGGCCGAACTGGCCTGGCGACCCGAGGTGGTGGTCATGGAACCCGTGGCGGGCGACGCCCACCGCACCTTCGAGGCTTGGCGCGATGCGCAAGCCGATACCGACCCCCGGGTCGCCATCAAGGTCTCGGACATCGCCATCCAGCTCTACACCTCGGGCACCACGGGCCGCCCCAAGGGCGCGATGCTGACCCATGACAACCTGCTGTCCATGCGCAAGCTGGCTGCCGAGTACCCCCTGGCCTGGAACCAGTGGGGACCCGAGGACGTCAGTCTCGTGGCCATGCCCGTGTCCCATATCGGTGGCACCGGCTGGGGTCTGGTGGGCCTTCTGAACGGTGCCAAGGGCGTGGTGGCCCGCGAGTTCGATCCGTTCAAGGTGCTGGACTATATCGAGCACGACCGGATCTCGAAGATGTTCATGGTGCCCGCGGCCCTGCAGATTGTGGTGCGCCAGCCCCGGGCCCGCGAGGTCGACTATTCGCGCCTCTCCCACATCCTGTACGGTGCCGCGCCCATTCCGCTGGATCTGCTGCGCGAGTGCATGGAGGTGTTCGGCTGCGGATTCGTCCAGCAGTACGGCATGACCGAGACCACCGGCACGGTCGTCTATCTGCCGCCGGAGGACCATGACCCGGCCGGTAATGCGCGCATGCGCTCGGCCGGCCTGCCGATGCCGGGCGTGGAGCTGAAGGTCATGGACGAGGCCGGAAACAGCCTGCCGCCCAACGCTGTGGGCGAGGTGGCCGTGCGCTCCGGGGCCAACATGGCCGGATACTGGAAGCTGGAGGAGGCCACGGCCAAGACCATCGATGCCGACGGCTGGCTGCGCACCGGTGACGCCGGCTATCTGGACGAGGACGGCTATCTGTTCATCCACGACCGGGTGAAGGACATGATCATCTCCGGCGGTGAAAACATCTATCCCGCCGAGGTCGAGAGCGCGGTCTACGGCCATCCGCATGTGGCCGAGGTGGCGGTGATCGGGGTGCCGGACGACAAGTGGGGGGAGGCGGTCAAGGCGGTTGTCGCCCTCAAGCCCGGCGCGCCCCGCGATCCGGACAGCATCATCGCCTTTGCCCGTACCCGGATCGCCGCCTTCAAGGCCCCCAAGAGCATCGATTTCATCGACGCCCTGCCGCGCAACCCGTCAGGCAAGATCCTGCGCCGCGAACTGCGAGCCCCCTACTGGGAGGGACGGTCGCGGCAGGTGAACTGATAGGGCCGATGCTGCGGGGCCTCTGCTGTCCGGTCATCTTCCCCCTCCGGGGGAGGAGCGCCGATGGCGTGGAGGGGGCAAGTCGCGCCGACCTACTCGATAAAGGCCGCGACCCGCTCTCGCGTCCCGATCAGGAGGGCATCCGCCACCAAGGCGAGCGGGCGGCTGTCGGCTTCTGAGCGTCCCGCCCGGATCAGCTGGGTGAACCGCGCATAGAGCGCCGGATACTCGGCGGCTGTCGCCTGCACCACGGGCTTGCCGTCGATCTCGACAACAGTGCCGCCATGCGAGAGGCGCAGGGTTCCGTCATCGGCGACGACCGTGATGTCCCAGGTCTGGGGGCCAGTCTGCAGGAAGTCGAAGTCGGCGGTGATCGTCACCCCGTCGAGAGTGCTCAGGGCCAGCTGGGCTGCGGACGGCGACTGGACATTCTCCGGGATCTGCAGATGCGCCCCGGTGACGAAGACCGCCTGGGGCATGATCTCGGTCAGGATCGACAGGGCATTGATGCCGGGATCGAAGACGCCAAGCCCCCCGGTCTCCCAGATCCAGCCCTGTCCGGGATGCCAGCGGCGCACGTCCTCGCGCCACTGGATGTCGACGCTGCGGATCCTGCGACCGGAAAGCCAGGCCCTGGCCGCCGGAACGCCGGCTGCGAAGCGGGAATGCCAGCCGGCAAACAGGGTGACGCCCCGTTCGGCCGCCAGGGCGGAAAGGTCGCTGACCTCACCGACGGTCGCGCCGGGTGGCTTCTCGAGCAGAACATGCTTGCCGGCCCGCAGCGCGATCCGCGCGGTCTCGCGCCGGGCCTGGGGCGGCGTGCAGAGGGCGATGGCGTCGAGATCCGGGCCCTGTTCCAGCATGGCCTCCAGCGAGCCGAAGGCCGGAACGCCGACATCCGCCGGGCCGTGGCTGGCCACGGCCACCAGCTCCAGGGCCGGATCAGCGGCTATGGCGGGAATGTGCTGGTCCCGGGCAATCTTGCCCACCCCGACGATACCGATCCTGATGATCCCCACGCCGACGCGCTCCTGACCCTTTGGCCAATGCCATATCGCACAGCTGAAAACCGCCAAGGGGTTTCGCGGCGACGGGTATTGATCCGGCCATGAGGGAAGGGGAGCCGGCCGGGAAAAGGAACGCATCCCCGGCCAGCAGGTATCGACGGTGGGGACCTATCGATATGACAGGTGTGCGGTGCGTCGGCCGTGGGGGCAATGGCATGGATAAAATGTCGCAGGGGCGGGGCGCTCGGCCCTGACGCCCGTCCGGGGCGATCCCATGGTCTCGCCTTGCGGGCCGGTTTGGACCATGTTCGGCACCATGATCATCTCGTCGACGACGGATTTCCGCGAGGCGGCGCGCCGCCGCTTGCCCCGCTTCCTGTTCGACTATGTCGACGGCGGAGCCAATGCCGAGACGACGCTGGCCCGCAATGTCACCGACCTGGCCGATGTCAGCCTGCGGCAGAGAGTGCTGCGGGATGTCTCGGCGGTGGATCCCTCGACCCACTTGTTCGGGGCCCGGCAGAGCCTGCCGGTGGCCCTGGCCCCGGTCGGTCTGATGGGCCTGTATGCCCGTCGCGGCGAGGTGCAGGCGGCGCGCGCCGCGGCCGGCAAGGGGGTTCCGTTCTGTCTGTCGACGGTCTCGGTCTGTGATGTCGACGAAGTCGCCCGGGCGTCCAGCGCGCCGATCTGGTTTCAGCTCTATGTCCTGCGTGATCGGGGCTTCATGCGCGATCTGCTGGCGCGGGCCAGCGCGGCGGGTGCCACGGCCCTGGTCTTCACGGTCGACATGCCCGTACCTGGGAGCCGCTACCGTGACGCCCATTCAGGGATGAGCGGGCCCCATGCCGCTGTTCGGCGCCTTCTGCAGGCCGCGGGAAAGCCCGCCTGGGCCTGGGATGTCGGGGTGAGGGGGCGACCCCATAGCCTGGGTAATGTCGCCCCGGTGCTGGGCCGAGGCTCCGGCCTGGAAGATTTCATGGGTTGGCTTGGGGCCAATTTCGACCCTTCGATCACCTGGAAGGATCTGGACTGGATCCGCGAGGTCTGGAAGGGGCCGCTGATCATCAAGGGGGTGCTGGATCCGGAAGACGCCCGCGCCGCCGCTGATATCGGGGCAGATGGCGTTGTGGTCTCCAACCATGGCGGCCGACAACTGGACGGTGTCCTGTCCTCGGCCCGGGCCCTGCCGGCCATAGCCGAGGCCGTGGGTGACCGATTGACCGTTCTGGCGGATGGTGGGGTGCGTTCGGGTCTGGACGTGGTGCGGATGCTGGCCCTGGGAGCCAGGGGCGTCCTTCTGGGTCGGGCCTATGCCTATGCCCTGGCCGCCGGCGGCGAGGCCGGCGTGACCAGGCTGCTGGACCTGATCGACAAGGAGATGCGCGTGGCCATGGCCCTGACCGGCGCACGCACCATCGCCGACCTTGACCGGTCCATCCTGGCCTGAAGCCAGGGGCAGCCCCCGAAACTCAGGCCCCGGCCGCCTTCAGGACCGTACGCCCCACCTCGGCAATTGCGGCGTCGCGGGCGTCTTCCGGGGCCGTCGAGCCGTTCAGGAACACCGCCACGGCAAACTGGCGGCCGTCCTTGAGGCGGTAGAGGCCGATATCGTTGCTGGCCGGGGTCAGGCCCAGGTCGGTGCGGGCGCCGCCGGTCTTGTGGGCCAGGCTGGCCCCCTCCGGCAGGGCGGCTTTCAGCCGGCCCTGACCGGTTCTCGTCGCGGTCATGATGGCCAGTAACCGCTCGGTCGAGGCCCTGGAGATCAGGTGCCCGGCCTGCAGCGCCGCCAGGAAGCGCACCGCCGCCAGGGGCGTGGCCGTGTCACGCGGATCGGTCAGATAGTCGGCCATGGCCCGGCGACGGGTGGCCTCCGGGACGGCCAGCATCACCGGCTTGAAGGCCTGGCCCCGCCAGGCGGCGCGGAACGAGGCCATGCCGGCAATATCGGGCTGGAGTTGTCGCTCATAGCGATCAATCCGGAAGTCGGGAATGGCCTTCTGGGTCAGCCAGGCGGTCAGGGCCCCCGGTCCACCGATCCGGTTCAGCAGCACGTCGGCGGCGGTGTTGTCGCTGGCCCCGCTGGCCGCTTCCAGCAGCTCAGCGAGGCTGTAGTGAGTGCGTCCGGGCCAGGCCTCGGCGATCGGGCTGAAGGGGGGCGACAGGTCGATGTCCCGGATCGTGATCACCTCGTCCAGGCGGATCTCGCCCCGGTCGACCCCCGCCAGGACCGCCGCGCCCAGCGGAGCCTTGAACACGCTTTGCAGGGGAAACCGCCGGTCGCCGTTGAAGGTCACGATCTGGCCGGTCTGGATGTCGCAGACGGCCACCCCCAACTGGCCGGGAGCCGCGCGATCGGCCACGGCCTGCAGGCTTTGGGTCAGGACCTTGGCGTCGAACACGGGCTCGAGCTGGCCCAGCATGGGGGCATTCTCGGTACAGCCCGAGGTCACGGCAGCGGCAGACAGCAGAAAGACGCGACGATGCATGGACGTGTTTCCCACGGTCGAACGCGGCCGTAAACGCGGGTCCCGCAGGGAGGGGACTTGCATCGGAACGTCCAGCGACGGCAAAGGGACGTCATGAGCCTGTCCTCCGTTCCGCCCTGCGTGATCCTCAACGAACCCCAACTGGCCGAGAACATCGGCGCGGTCGCCCGTGTCATGGCCAATTTCGGCCTGTCCGACCTGCGGCTGGTGCGGCCGCGCGACGGCTGGCCCCAGGAGCGCGCCTGGCCCTCCGCCTCCGGTGCCGACTGGCCGCTGGACAACGCCAAGGTGTTCGACACTCTGGAAGCGGCGATCGCCGATCTGAAACTGGTCTTCGCCACCACAGCCCGGCCACGCGAGACTCGCCTGCCGGTCCTGACCCCGCGCGAAGCCGCAGCCCAACTTTCGGCGGATGTGGCCCTCGGCCGGGCGGTGGGGCTATTGTTCGGCGGAGAACGGGCCGGGCTGGAGACCGACGACATCGCCCTGTGCCAGGGTATTGTCAGCATCCCGATCGACGCGCGCTTCCGCTCCCTGAACCTGGCCCAGGCCGTGTCGATCACGGCCTATGAGTGGAAGATGACGGTCGATGACCGGCCCTGGGTGAAGTTCGAGCAGAATGTCGAGGACCCGGCCGATCAGTCCAGCCTGCTCGGCCTCTATGGCCAGCTGGAAGACGAGTTGGAAAAGGCCGGTTTCTACCATCCGCCGGAGAAGAAGCCGTCGATGGTCCGGAACCTTCGGGCCCCTCTGGCCCGCGCCCGGCTGACTGAGCAGGAGGTGCGCACCTTCCGCGGCGTGGTCACCGCCCTGTCGCGCGGGCGCGGCCGGGTTCTGGCCAAGCTGGCGGCCAAGGGCGTGAAGGATGAGCCGAAAGCCTAGGCCCGCCTTCTGGCTGACAAAACTCCGAGACAGAGAGAACCCGGCCGCGCTAACCTGCTTTCAAACAGATGTTGGGGGGGCGATATGAACCGTCGGGAACTGCTGGCCGTGGCCGCTGCTCTTGGTCTGGTGCCAGGTCTCGCGCGCGCCCAGGGCGCGGATGCGGCGACCCTGGCGCGCGATGCCTGGCTGTTTGCCCTGCCGTGGATCGAGATGGCCACGACCCGGGCCCGGGTGTTCAAGCGCGGGGCGCGTCCCAACCGGATCTATCACCGTCGCAAGCTTTCCGATCACACCGATCGCAGCGTCACGACGCCCAATAATGACACCCTCTATTCCCTGGCCTGGATCGACCTGACCCAGGGGCCGGTGACCCTGACGATCCCGGCCAGCGGCCAGCGCTATGTCTCGGCCGCGATCCTCAACATGTTCACCGACAATGACGTGGTGCTGGGCACGCGGGTCAATGGCGGTGCAGGGGGCGACTTCACGGTGGTGGGGCCCGGCCAGACGGTGACGGGCGACAGGGTCGTCAGGGTTCTGACTCCCCATGCCTGGATCCTGATCCGCACCCTGGTCGACGGTCCAGATGACCTGGCGGCGGCTCGCAAGGTCCAGAGCGGCTTCAAGGTCAGCGGTCCGAAGGCGGAGCGGCCCCCGGCCTATCTTGAGCGCGATGCCGACCCCGCAGCCTATTTCGCGACGGCCCGGGCCTTGCTGGCTGCCGATCCGCCGCGCCCAGAAGACGCGGCCTTCATCCAGCGGTCGGCGGGCCTGCTGACCGATGGCCTGTTCGACGCCGCAGCCCTGGCGGCCGGGGTCGCCCAGGCCCGGGCCGTTGCCAAACTGGCCTCGGGACGGGTCGCGTTCGTCAATGGCTGGTCCTATCCCAAGCCCAATCTCGGCTATCACGGCGTCGACTATGGCTATCGCGCCATTGTCGCCCTGCAGGGTCTGGGAGCCCTGCCGGTGGCTGAAGCCATGTACATGAAGGCGGCCGGCGACAATAACAGCGGCCTGTTCAACGGCGACGGCCTCTACCGTCTGACCCTGCCGGCCCAGCTGCCGCTGGACGGTTTCTGGTCGCTGTCGATGTATGAGGCGACGGCGGACGGCCAGTACTTCTTCACGGACAATCCGATCGACCGCTACGCCATCGGCGACCGCACGCCGGGTCTGAAGCGCAATGCCGATGGGACACTGGACCTCTGGATCAGCCGCAGCGATCCCGGCGGCGAGCGCAGCGCCAACTGGTTGCCGGCCCCCAAGGCCGGGCCGTTCTCGATGACCCTGCGCACCTATCTGCCACGGGCCGACCTGCTGGAGGGCCGGTTCCGCTTCGACCCGATCGTAAAGGTCTAGACGATGAGCGATCTGCGCGCTGCCGCCGCCGAGGCGTTTCTCTACACCCTGCCGCTGATCGAGATCGCCGCCGTCCGGGCGCGCGGCCTGGCGGTCGGGTCGCCGATGAATGCCTTCGCCTCGATGCGTAACCTGGCCGACCACCGGTCCCGGGCCGTGACGACGCCCAATAACGATACCCTTTACGCCACGGCCCAGCTGGACCTGTCGGAAGGTCCCCTGACCCTGACCGTGCCGGCCTCGGGCGCGCGCTATGTGTCGCTGCAGCTGATGGATGCCTGGTCCAACAGCTTTGCGGTGCTGGGCACGCGGACGACAGGCCCTGATGGCGGGACCTTCACCCTGGTGGGACCTGACGAGGCCGCCCGCGTCGGGCCGGGCGTGATCCGCGCGCCAAGCCGGCATGTCTGGGCCCTGGCCCGCATCCTGGTGACGGGGCCTGAGGATCTGGAGGCCGCGCGCCTTGTACAGGCGGGTTTCACCGCCCAGGGACCGGCCGCGCCGCCGGTCGCCGCCTATGCCCGCCGCAGCGATCCCTGGCCGGCCTATTTCGCCAGTGCTGACCGGCTGATGCACCAGAACCCGCCACCGGCCAGCGACCTGGCCCTGTTGCGGCGGATTGCGCCTTTGGGTCTGGGGGGCGGGCGGTTTGATCCCGCGGCCTTCACGACCGAAGAGGGCGAGGCGATTGCTTCAGGGCTGGAAGACGGCCGCCGGGCCGCCCGTTCCGGTGGTGGCCTGTCCGGCGAAGGTTTCATCGAGGGCTGGGCCTATCCGCGCGCCAAGCTGGGCGATTTTGGCCAGGACTATATGCTGCGCGCCGCCGTCGCCCTGGGCGGGCTGGCGGCCCTGCCCCTGGTCGAGGCCACCTATCTGCGGGCCGGCCACAACGGTCAGGGCCTGTTCGACGGCACCCGCAACTGGCGCCTGCACATCCCCGCCGACCGGCCGATCCCGGTCGACTCCTTCTGGTCGCTCAGCCTCTATGAGGCGACGCCGGACAAGCAGTTCTTCTTCACGGAAAACCCGCTGAACCGTTATGCGATCGGCGACCGCACGCCGGGTCTGGTCTGGAATGCCGACGGCTCGCTGGACCTGTGGATCGGCCATGCGGAGCCCGATGCCGGGCGGGTCAGCAACTGGCTGCCGGCCCCGGCCGGACCCTTTGCCCTGTTCATGCGTGCTTACCTGCCGCAGCCACACTTGCTAGACGGTGGCTACCGTCTGCCCCCCGTCGAGGAGATCTGAGTCGTGAAGACCCGCGCCGCCGTAGCCTTCGCCGCCAAGCAACCGCTCGAGATCGTCGAGGTCGACCTGGAAGGTCCCCGCGCCGGCGAGGTGCTGATCGAAATCAAGGCCACGGGTGTCTGCCACACCGACGCCTATACGCTGGACGGTCTGGACAGCGAGGGCCTGTTCCCCTCGATCCTGGGCCATGAAGGCGCGGGCGTAGTGGTCGAGGTCGGCCCCGGCGTCACCAGCCTGGCGGTCGGCGACCACGTGATCCCGCTCTACACGCCCGAATGTCGCCAGTGCAAAAGCTGCCTGAGCGGCAAGACCAATCTCTGCACGGCCATTCGCGCGACGCAGGGCAAGGGCCTGATGCCCGATGGGACGAGCCGCTTCTCCTACAAGGGCCAGACCATCCACCATTATATGGGCTGCTCGACCTTCTCGAACTACACGGTGTTGCCCGAGATCGCCGTGGCCCGGATCCGCAAGGACGCGCCGTTCAAGACCGCCTGCTATTGCGGCTGCGGCGTGACGACGGGCGTCGGGGCGGTGGTCAATACGGCCAAGGTCGAGCCGGGTGCCAATGCCGTGGTGTTCGGCCTGGGCGGCATCGGCCTCAACGTCATCCAGGGGCTGAAGCTGGTCGGCGCCAACATGATCATTGGCGTCGACATCAATCCCGACCGCGAGGCCTGGGGCCGGCAGTTCGGCATGACCCACTTCGTCAATCCGAAGGCCATCGACGGGGATATCGTTGCCCATCTGGTGGCCCTGACCGACGGCGGGGCCGACTACACCTTCGACGCCACCGGCAATACCACGGTCATGCGCCAGGCTCTGGAAGCCTGCCATCGCGGCTGGGGCGAAAGCATCATCATCGGCGTGGCGGAAGCCGGCAAGGAGATCGCCACCCGTCCGTTCCAGCTGGTCACCGGCCGGGTCTGGAAGGGCACCGCCTTCGGCGGCGCGCGCGGTCGCACCGACACGCCCAAGATCGTCGACTGGTACATGGACGGCAAGATCCAGATCGACCCGATGATCACCCACGTCCTGCCGCTGGAGCGCATCAACGAGGCGTTCGATCTGATGCACGCCGGCGAGAGCATCCGGACGGTGGTGACGTTCTAGGGCGCGAGCGACTCGCCCCCACCTGACCGCTTCGCGGTCGTCCGCCCCCGTAGGGGGCAGATGAAGTCCGCCGACCTCATCTTCCCCCTCCGGGGGAGGAGCGCGAAGCGCGGAGGGGGCAAGTTCGCAGGAGTTTCCATGACCGTCGAAATCACCGCCACCCACCGCCTGCACGACGGCACCCTGCGCTACTGCAAGCACGCCAGCGCCAGCACGGACACGCCGATGAAGTTCACGGTGTGGGTTCCAGACGGGGAGGGGCCGTTTCCCTATCTCGTCTGGCTGTCGGGCCTGACCTGCACGGAAGACAATTTCACCACCAAGTCGGGCGTCTATGAACACGCCGCCCGGTTCGGGATCGCCATCGTTGCGCCCGACACCTCGCCGCGTGGTGAGGGCGTGGCCGATGATCCGGCCTATGACCTGGGGCAGGGGGCGGGCTTTTATGTCGACGCCACGCAGGCGCCCTGGGCACCGCACTTCCAGATGTACTCCTATGTCACCAAGGACCTGCTGCAGGCCGTCGACGGTGCCTTTCCGCTGGACGCAGGCCGGCGGGGGATCTTCGGTCACTCCATGGGCGGCCACGGGGCTCTTACCCTCGCCCTGCGCAATCCTGACCTGTTCCAGTCAGTCAGCGCCTTCTCGCCGATCGTCTCGCCGCTGAACTGTCCGTGGGGCGACAAGGCGATGACCGCCTATCTGGGCGAGGATCGCGCCGCCTGGCGGGCTCACGACGCCTGCGCCCTGATCGCGGACGGTGCAGGAGCAAGCTTCGACGACATCCTGATCGACCAGGGCCTGGCCGACAGTTTCCTGGAAAACCAGTTGAAGCCCGAATTGATCGAAGCCGCCGCTACAAAGGCCGGCCGCAAGATCACGGTGCGACGCCAGGAAGGCTACGACCACAGCTACTTCTTCATCACGTCGTTCATTGGCGAGCATCTGGCCTGGCACGCGCAAAGATTGTAGTTTTTTCCGGCGTCCGTTGTCACTGACGTGGATTGTGGTAGCCTGGCATCATGGTTCCCGAGCCTTCCATCTTCGATGAAATGGATACCGCGTCCGAAGATGCCGCTGACGCCGAAGGTTTGGCGGACATCGCTGCAGGCCGGGTCGTACCCCATGCCGAGGTCTCGGCCTGGCTTGAGACCTGGGGGGCGTCAGACGAAAATCCCATGCCAGTGTCTTGGCTGAAGTAGTCTGGTCTCGCCGGGCGCTTTCCGACCTTTTCGCGATCCGGGCCTATATCGGCCAGTTCAGCCCTCTCGCCGCGCAGCGTATGGCTAGCAGGCTTCGGGTGGCCGGGGACAGTCTTGTGAACCACCCTGATCGGGGTCGTCTGGTCACAGCGACCATACGGGAGCTGGTGGTCATTTCGCCCTACATTATCCGCTATCAGATCACGGGCGATCGGGTGAACATCATCCGTATCCGGCACGCCGCCCAGTTGTGAACATTCGGTAATTCATCCTGGGTTCAGGCGGCGGGCGCTCTTCTCACGGTCAAGTTTGTACCGGAGGGGACCCCCAATGAAATTCGCTTCGCTTGCCGCCGTCATCGCGCTGGCCTTCACCACCTCGGCCTGTGTGATCATCGACGCTGATGATCACCCCGACACCTCGGTCAATATCAGCAAGACCGATCTCGAGCCGATCCAGGGCGCGACCATCGACAAGGGCGACCTGGTGATCCGGGTGTCGTCCAACGGCTGTACCAATGCCGCCGATTTTGCCGTCGAGAGCAGCCGCCGCGACGGCACCGCCAGCTTCGCCTTCACCCGCAAGCGGCCGGACCTGTGCCGCGCCCTGATCGCCGAGGGCGTCGACCTGCGCTTCCCGCTGGATGCCTATGGCGTGGAGCGCGGTGCCAAGGTGCGTGTGCGCAATCCGCTCGTGCGGCCCTAGGGCGATTTGGAGGGGCGGCGCGAGTTGACTCCCCGCCGCCCCTCCGTCATAAACCGCGCCTTCCCGCCGCCGGCTCGCCGTGTGGCGCGGAAACATATGACGGACTGATGCGACGCCGCCGTTGAGATCGCGCCTCTACTAATTGAGGCGCCGGCCCGGATCGAACTGAAGAGACCAAGATGTCCAAGCGCCATAGCGCCAAGTACAAGATCGACCGCCGTATGGGCGAAAACCTCTGGGGCCGGCCCAAGTCGCCGGTCAACCAGCGGTCCTACGGCCCCGGCCAGCACGGCCAGCGCCGCAAGCAGAAGGTTTCCGACTTCGGTCTGCAGCTGCGCGCCAAGCAAAAGCTGAAGGGCTACTACGGCAACCTGACCGAGAAGCAATTCTCGCGCACCTACGAGGAAGCCGCCCGCCGCAAGGGCAACACCTCGGAAAACCTCATCTCGCTGCTCGAGTCGCGCCTGGACGCCATCGTCTATCGCGCCAAGTTCGTGCCGACCGTGTTCGCCGCCCGCCAGTTCGTGAACCACGGCCACGTGACCGTGAACGGCAAGCGCGTCAACATCGCCTCCTACCGCTGCAAGGCCGGCGACGTGATCGCCGTCCGCGAGCGTTCGCGCAACATGGCCCTGGTGCTGGAAGCCGTCGCCTCGGCCGAACGCGACTTCGCTGAATATGTCACCGTCGACGTCAAGGGCCTGTCGGCCACTTTCGTCCGCGCTCCGGAACTGTCGGAAGTGCCGTATCCGGTGAAGATGGAACCGAACCTCGTCGTCGAATTCTACGCTTCGTAAGAAGCCCTTCGACCTCGAAGACCTATCGGAAAGGCCCCGGAGCGATCCGGGGCCTTTTTCGTTTGGCACTCTGGCAAATCCCCCTTTGGGATAGGGCTATCGTATAGGGATTAAGCGCCAAAATCTGTCATCCCGGACAAGCTCGGCGAAGCCGGGCGAAGATCCGGGACCGACCTGGAACGCGGCGCTCAGGCGTCGGTCCCGGATCTTCGCGCTGCGCGCTCGTCCGGGATGACAGCCGTGTTTTGTCATATGCGATTGCCCTGCCCTTGGGGGGCTCGGTGCCACTTCCCCCGAAAGGGGAGGATCTTTTTTAAGGTGCCCCCCTTGAACCGGACTTGGGGCTGCATAGATGTCTAAAGCGGGCCGGGCCCCTCTGACGAGTGAATGCAAGCATTCGTGATGTCGGACCGCATCGGGTGTTCTCGATGTCTGGGTCCGGTTGTCCCTCCCCCCCCTCGGTCCGGATCCAGCGTTGAGAACACCCCCCGTTTGGAAAGGGAATGCTCATGCCGCTTCTGATGTGCCCCAACTGCGATGGTTCGATGCAGGCGGTGAACCGGGCCGGCGTCGAGTTTGACATGTGCCCCAAGTGCCGGGGTGTGTGGCTGGACCGTGGTGAACTGGAAAAGCTGATGGCCATGGAGCGCGAAGACGCCGCCGGTCAGGCAGCGCCGCTGCCGCCGCGTCAGGCACCTTCGTATCAGGCTCCGCCGCAGCAGCCGCAGCACTATGCGCCTGCGCCGCGTTATGAAGAGCCTCGCCGCTACAAGGATGACGATGACCGTCATCGCTATGGGCAGCATGGCCACTACAAGAAGAAGAAGGGCTTTGATCTCTTCGATATCTTCGACTGACCCGAGACGAATGAACCACTTCAAGACCTATGTGCTGCTGGCCGGCCTGACCGCCCTGTTCATGGCGGCAGGCTTTCTTCTGGGCGGCCCTACGGGCATGCTGATCGCCCTGGTCTTCGCGCTTGGCCTGAATGCGTTCTCCTACTGGAACGCCGACAAGATCGTCCTGAAGACCTATGGCGCGGTCGAGGTGGACGAAACCCATCCCGACCGCCGCATCCGCGACTATGTGGTCGATGTGAAGGCCATGTCCCACAAGGCCGGCCTGCCCCTGCCGCGCATCTGCGTGATGGAGAACAGCCAGCCCAACGCCTTCGCCACAGGGCGCGACCCCGAGCACGCCGCCGTGGCCGCCACCACGGGTCTCCTGGCCCTGCTGGACCGCGACGAGATCGCCGCGGTCATGGCCCATGAGCTGGCCCATGTGAAGAACCGCGACACCCTGACCATGACGGTGACGGCCACCATTGCCGGTGCCATCTCGGCCCTGGCCAATTTCGGTCTGTTCTTCGGCGGTTCGCGCGAGGGTGACCGGCCTGGCGGGGTGATCGGGGCCATCGCCATCGCCATTCTGGCTCCCATTGCGGCCATGCTGGTGCAGATGGCCATCAGCCGTTCGCGCGAATACGAGGCCGATCGCGTGGGGGCCCAGATCGGTGGCGACCCCGCCGCCCTGGCGCGCGCCCTGCAGAAGATCGAGGCCTATGCCCGCGGCGGGGCGGTGAACCACGAGGCCGAGCGCAATCCGGCCACGGCCCACATGTTCATCATCAATCCGCTGAACGGCAGCGGGGCCGACAACCTGTTCTCGACCCATCCGGCGACCCATAACCGCGTTGAGGCCCTTCTGGCCCTGGGTGTTGAGCAGGGTGGGCGGATCCGGCGCGCAGGCACCGCCGTGCCCGTCAGCACGCCGCGCCGGACAGGGCCCTGGAGCTAGTTCGCCTCCATCGGCAGCACCGGATTGTATTCCCAACCCCAGGGCAACCCACCTCGCTCCTGGGGCTTGGCGCGGCCAAGGCGGGGGCCGAGCGCGCCAGAACCGCCGCGAGGCCAAGAATGCCGTTGCGCATCATGTGTCTCTCCCCAAGGATCGCGGGGACAGTCCCCCGGGGTTCGTACCGCCGTCTATGCCGCCCTCCCGTCGCTCTCTGCTGGTTTCAGGCCTGGCTCTGATCGTGGCTGGCTGCGCCACGCGGCCGAGTCTGATCGTGTCCGATGGGGTCTGGCCGGAACTGGAGCCCGTCGGGGTGACGGCCGGACGCGAGGGACTGAACCTGCGGTTGGCTTCCAGGGGCTGTACGCTGAAGGCGGATATTGTGTTTCGTGTTGATCGGTCAGAGGGCAGGGCCGTGCTGGCCTTCGCGCGACGGAGGCTGGAGACCTGCCGGTTTGGCGATGTGGGAGCGGTCGATCTTGCCTTCAGCTACGCAGAGCTGGGCCTGGGGCGCGGCGAGCGTTTCGAGGTGGCCAATCCGCGCCTGTAGTCGCTGCCCGACCTAGATCTTCGCCGTAAACCGCTCGACCATCCAGTCCAGCACCCGGGCCGGGCGGCGGGCGGCGATGTCGATCAGCACCCAGTCGGTCCGGCTCTGGGCACACATCTCGCCGTCGGGACCATCGATGCGGACATAGCGCTCGAAGCGCGGGCCCTTCAGTTCGCCGACCCAGGTATAGCCGGTGGCGATCTCGTCCAGCCTCAGTTCGCGGCGGTAGTCGATCTCGTGGCGGCGCGCCACCCAGCTCCAGCCAGCCCGTTCCTCGGGCGTGGTCCGGGCTTCCCAATGGGTTATGGCCAGGTCCTGGGCCCAGGCCAGATAGACCACGTTGTTGACGTGTTCATTGGCGTCGATATCCGCCGCCGTGGGCGTGAACGTCATCGAGAAGGCGTTGAGGGCCGGCTGAAAGACCCTGCTCAAGCGGCGATCAGGCCCTGTTCGGCAAAGAGGGTCTTCAGCTCGCCGGACTGGAACATCTCGCGGACGATGTCGCTGCCGCCGATGAACTCACCCTTCACATAGAGCTGGGGAATGGTCGGCCAGTCGGTGAAGGTCTTGATGCCCTGACGCAGGTCATCATCCTGCAGCACGTCGACGCCGATGAACTCGACGCCCAGATGGTCGAGGATCTGGACGCTGACCGCCGAAAAGCCGCAGCGCGGCTGGTCGGGGACGCCCTTCATGAACAGCACCACGGCGTGGTCGGTCACGGTCTTGGCGATAAAGTCGAGGGCGGGGGAAGCGGCGGCGTCGGTCATGGCGGGCAGATCCTTGCAAGTCCCTTCAGCTAGGCGCCGCAGGGCGGCGGGTCAAGAGCCGGGCTCAGCGCAGGGCGGCTTCGCGGGCCCGTTCCTGGGCGGAAAAGCGGGCCATTTCGATCTGGGCGCAGACGCCGTTGGGCAGGTCACGCTCGACCACGCCGGCCAGACGCTCGATCTCGGCCCGGCTCTCGGCGGTGATGCGCACGGTGGCCAGGGAGGGTTCGGTCAGGGCATAGCCCAGGCAGATGTCCTCGGCGCACCAGCTTGGGGTGCCGGTCAGGAAGTCATAGCCGCCGACGTCGGCCAGGGGATCGCTGCGGCGCCGCCAGAGAGAAGGCTTCTGGACCAAGGGCTTGGTATTGATCTCGCGCAGGGCCTGGGGCCAGTAATCCTCGCCGATCACCGCAAGGTTCTGGGTGACGGCGGAACGGACACGATTGCGGTCCGCCCAGCCCGACGAGAGGTTGAACGGCGACGCCAGGGCGGTCACGAGGCCCGAGTCCAGCAGGCCGGGATGCAGGTCCCCACGGGTGGCGACGCCCAGGCCAAGGATGGCGCGTCCCTCGCGCAGGGTGCGCAAGGTCGCGATGGCGGCGGGCGACAGGTCAGGACCCACGGAATCGTTGATCAGTACCTGGTCCAGATAGTCCAGACCCAGGCCGTCGAAGGCAGAGGCCATCATCTGCTCGACCGCTGCGGCATTGAACTGGCCGGCGTCCTCGCGCACCCGCCAGGCCAGGAACAGCAGGCGCCGTTCGACCGAGGCGAAGGCTTCGGCCGCGCCCTGGAGCAGGGGCGGCGACTCGCCGTCGATCTGAAAACTGTTGATGCCGCTCTCGATGGCCGAGAAGATCAGGTCCCGCCACTCGCCGGCCCGCAGGCGCGACTGGTCCGACAGGCGAAGGGTGATCGCCGAAACCGTCATGCCCGAATTGCCGAACGGACGGTAGCGCATGACTAGCCGGCCTGGTCCGAGGACGGGGCGGCGGTTTCCAGGGCCAGGGCGTGCAGGGTTCCACCCAGCACATCGGCCAGGGCCCGGTTGACCATCTGGTGCTGCTTGACCCGGTTCAGCCCGCGGAAGGCCGGCGAAACGATACGGGCCTTGTAGTGATCGCCGTCTCCGGCCAGATCGGTCAGGACGATCTCGGCATCGGGGAAGGCGGCCTGCAGGCGGCCTTCGAGGTCGGCGGGAGACATGGGCACGGCAGGAAACTCCAGTCCTTGAAGAGGGTGTATCGCCGGTGAAATCTTAAGAACGGGCGTACGCGTGAAAGATGGGGCGTCTTTTGACCACAGCCATGGTTAAGTCGATTTAACTCCCTCTGGAAGGTGCCTGAGGGCATAGGGACGCCATGATTCATTTCCCCGCTTTTCGCATCGCCGGTCTTGCCCTGGCCTTGACCTTGGCTGCCGCCGGTTCGGTCTTCGCAGCCCCCGGTGACAAGGCGCTGGAGGACGTCCGCATCCTGTCGGACGACGCCATGCAGGGGCGGGCACCGGGTACGCCGGGATCGGCCCTGGCGCGGGCCCATATCCTCAAGCGCTTCGGCGAGATCGGCCTGTCGCCGGTCGGTGACGGTTTTGAGCACCCGTTCGGCTTCGACAAGCGCGATGGCACCCGGGTGGAGGCCATCAATCTGCTGGCCCGGATTCCAGGGTCCACGCCAGGCGGCAAGGTCCTGGTCGTCTCGGCCCATTACGACCATCTGGGCGTGCGCGGCGGCGAGGTGTTCAACGGTGCCGACGACAACGCCTCGGGCGTGGCGGGTCTGCTGGCGGTGGCCGAGGCCTTCAAGGTCCAGCCTCCCAAACACGATGTGATTCTGGCCGTGCTCGACGCCGAAGAGGGGGGACTGCGCGGGGCCCGGGCCTTTGTCGACAATCCGCCCGTGCTGCTGTCGACGATCGGCCTGAACATCAATTTCGACATGCTGAGCAAGAACAAGAAGAACGAGCTCTATGCCAGTGGCGCTTCGGCCTATCCGGCCCTGAAGCCCATTCTGGACGCCGTGGCGGCGACTTCGCCGGTTCGCCTGATGCAGGGCCACGATACCGACGCCGATGGCCCGCAGAACAACTGGACAAGCCAGTCGGACCATTACGTCTTTGCCGCCAAGGGCGTCCCCTGGGTGTATTTCGGGGTCGAGGACCACCCGGAATACCACCGCAGCACCGACGACTTCGCGACCATCCCGCAGGACTTCTTCCGGCGCTCGGTGGCCACGGTGGTCGCGGCCAGCCTTGCCCTGGAGCGCGACCTAGATCGCTTGCAGTCCGGCCACTGAGCCCTCGCTGGGCGCGGCCGATTGCCGCCCCAGTTGGCATGGGGGCTCATCTGATCTTAAGTTGAGGTCTGCACGCTCGAGTTCGAAGAGGATTCGCCGCAATCGAACGGTCAATGATGCGCGACACGATCATCAGGACCATCTGGATAGTGGCGGCCGTTGTCGGTGCCGCCACGGCGCTCGACTATGTCATCAACATCCTGATTGTGCCTGGCGCAGCCGAATTCTCGCCCGTTTCTACCGTTATCATCTCGTGCCTGATTACGACGCCACTGGCCTTTTACCTGACCCAGCAGCAGCAGGGCCTGATCAGGTTGCGGTCCGACCTCTCGAACAGTCTGGCCGGCAAGCAGCAGGCCATCGAGGAGGCGGAACGTCGGCGGGCCGAAGCCGAAGACGCCCTGGAGCGGTTACGGGAAAGCGATCGCCTCTATCGCCTGTTGTCAGAGAACCTGACCGACAACATCAATCTGTGGTCCAAGACCGGCGAGCGACTCTACATGTCACCGTCGATCGAGCGCTTGACCGGCTTTACGGTCGAGGAGTGGCTGACCTTGCCGCCTGAAGCCATGACCAGCCCCGAGGACTATGCCCATGTCCAGGCGCTGGTGCGCACCCTGGTGCCGGGCGGCGAGTCGAAGATCTATGAGTACGAAAGTGCCCGCAAGGACGGCACGCCGATCTGGTTCGAAAGCACCTATAAGCGCGTGGCCGGCGCTGAGCGGGAGCTGCTGGTTACGACGCGCGACGTCACGGAGCGCAAAAAGCTGGAACTGGAGCTGACCCGGGCGTTGGGGCTGGCCCAGTTGGCGGTGGCGGCGAAGTCCGACTTCCTGGCCAACATGACTCACGAACTTCGCACCCCGCTGAACGCCATCATCGGTTTCGCCGGCGTGCTGAAGGGGTCGACCACCCTGTCCGAGCGCGATGCGCGCCATGTGGGCCTGATCCAGGACGCCAGCAATACCCTGCTCAATGTCGTCAATGACGTGCTGGACTTTTCACGGCTCGAAGCCGGCGGGGTCGAGCTGGATCCGCAACCCTTTGACCCCCGCGAGATGGTCGCCTCCTGTGCCGCCCTGATTGAAGGACAGGCCGGGGCCAAGGGCCTGATCCTGGAGGTCGTGGCACCGGACGATGTGCAAGCCATGCAGGCCGATGCACCGCGTCTGACCCAGGTTTTGCTGAACTTCCTGTCCAATGCGGTGAAGTTCACCAATAGCGGCCGGGTCACCGTCGTGGTCGATCAGCGACTGGACGGCGAACAGGGGATGCTGCGCATCGAGGTGCGCGATACCGGTATCGGTATCGCCAGCCACCAGCTGGATGGCGTGTTTGAGCGCT
Organism: Caulobacter sp. AVps16; assembly: GCF_058681455.1. NCBI lineage: Bacteria > Pseudomonadati > Pseudomonadota > Alphaproteobacteria > Caulobacterales > Caulobacteraceae > Caulobacter > Caulobacter sp. AVps16. Next base: position 2,406,688 of record NZ_CM178739.1, on the reverse strand, counting down.
TTTCACAGGCCGATGCGGCGGTGTCGCGTCGGTTCGGCGGCACGGGTCTGGGCCTGGCCATTTCCCGCCGCATCATCGAGCAGATGGGCGGCGATATCGGCGTCTATAGCCGCGAGGGCGAGGGGTCGCGCTTCTGGTTTGAAATCCGGGCTCCGCTCTGTGACCTGGTGCCGGAAGCGCCCAGGGAAGACCCCGCCCCGCCGGATTCGGATCAGTCCCTCCACCTGCTGCTGGTCGAGGACAATGCGGTCAATCGCGAGTTGATCCGCACCATGCTCGAACCCTTCGGCATCACGATCGAAACCGCCAATGACGGTGTTGCGGGCGTCGAGGCCATGCGTCAGGGCAGCTTTGATCTGGTGCTTATGGATGTCCAGATGCCGGGGATGGATGGCCTGACCGCCACGCGCCGGATCCGGGCCATGACCGACATGCCGGGATCACGCACGCCGATTGTCGCCATGACCGCCAATGTCCTGCCCGAACAGGTCGCCAACTGCATCGCGGCCGGCATGGATGATCACCTGGGCAAGCCGATCAATCCGACCAAGCTGCTGGAAACCGTCGCGCGCTGGTCCGGGCGCGAACATGCCGGAGCCATGGCGGTCTAGTCACCGCCTGAGCTGTCACACAGATTTTTCGTCAACGGTCGCATCCGGGCGTTCAGCACGGCCGTAACTCCGCTTGTCCCAGCAACGGACCAGTAAACTTCCCCGGAGACGATCTAATGAAGAAGTCCACACTGCTCGCCTTTGCTGGCGTGCTTTCGATGTCCTGCGCCGGAACTGCTATGGCGGCGATGGATCACCACGGCGCTCATCATGGAAAAACTGTGATGGTCGGTGGTGCGGCCATGTATCCGAGCCGTAATATTATCGAAAATGCCGTCAATTCCAAGGATCACACCACCCTGGTTGCTGCCGTCAAGGCCGCCGGTCTGGTCGAGACGCTGTCCAGCCCCGGCCCGTTCACGGTGTTCGCGCCCACCAATGCCGCCTTTGCCAAATTGCCGGCCGGCACGGTCGAGACCCTGGTCAAGCCTGAGAACAAGACCACCCTGACCACCATCCTGACCTATCACGTCGTCGCAGGCCGGCTGACCGCAGCCGACATCGCCGCCAAGGCCATGGCGGGCGGCGGCAAGGCCGTTCTGACCACCGTCCAGGGTGAGCCGATCACCATCGCCAAGGGCCATCACGGCTGGACGATCACCGACGCCAAGGGCGGGGTGTCCAATATCACCGTGGCGGACGTGCTGCAGTCCAATGGCGTGATCCACGTCATCGACACCGTACTGATGCCCTGATGCCGGCCTTGGCCTGAAACAGCTCTAGTTCTTGGGCGGCGGGGCCTTGGTGGCCGCGCCGTCCCTTGAATCCGGCACGTAAAGATTGGTGATCATCCGGGCGGCCAGGCCCCCGGGCTGGAAGCGGTCGCCATAGGCCTTGCAGGGGTCGGTCTTGGAGTCGATCTTCAGGCGCTTGCGGTCCTTGGGGCTCATCACCGAGGCCGCAGCGTCCGCGAAGGGTTCGGCAAACTGCAGGGCGTCACCCAGGCGCGACAGGGACGGATCATCGGTGCCGACAGCCATGGCGCGGCGGGCCCAGGCCAGGGCGGCGACCTGACGCTTGCCGCCGTCCGTGCGCATTTCCGCCTCGACGCCCAAACCGCCCAGGGTCCCGGGCGCGCGGAGCCCGATCGGGCCGGGAATGAAGAAGCCGGACGCGGCCGAGGCTGCCGAGGCGAACCGGCCCGTCGGCTCGAACCAGGTCACAGCCGCGCGGACCTCGGCATCGGCCTTGTCGGTCGGCACGATCTCATAGCGCTTGGACAGTTCAAAACAGAGCTGTGCATCCACCTCGCGCAAAACGGCGTCCCGCTCGACCGGGGTGAGGGGAGAGCGCTGATCGGCACCGTCTGACAGGATCGCCGGCGTCAGCGAGATCCGCTGGACGGTCTGAAGGGCGGGCAGGTCCTGAAACTGCCGGACCTTGGCTCGACCGCCCCGTTCCGGTGCCTGCAGGCTGTCATAGCCGCTCAGGAACCCCGAACGCTCCGGTGCGGCCGTGGCACAGGCGGCCAGGGCCAGGGGCAGGCCGATAACGGCCAGTATGGGCGTCAGACGTTTCATCATGAGCTGACTTCTCGCGGGCAATCGTGGCCGGGACGTGGCGCAGCTCAGCTCAGCTCGCCATGAATCCCGGCAGCCAGGCCTCGTGGGCATCGCGCAGGGTTTGCAGGGGTATCGAGAACAGATCCTTCGAGCCGAAGGCGTCGCCGCCGGCCACGCCCGCCTGGCAGGCATGGATGCCGGCCTCCTTGGCCGCTGCCAGAACCGCCTCGGGGTCCGGGGTGGCAATCAGGTAGCGGGCCTGGTCCTCGCCGAACAGATAGGGGTGGGCATTGGTCTGGCTGGAGGCGTTCAGGGTGATCCCGACCTTGCTGGCCAGGGCCACGTCGGCCGCCGCGATCAGCAGGCCACCGTCTGACAGGTCGTGCAGGCCGGCCACCAGGCCGGTGGGGATCAGGGCGCGGACGAAGTCGCCGTGCTTGCGCTCGGCCGCGAGGTCGACCGGCGGCGGGGCACCGTCTTCGCGGCCCAGGATTTCGCGCAGATAGATCGACGCGCCCAGTTCGCCCTGGGTTTCGCCGATCAGGATCAGGGTGTCGCCTTCGGCTACATTGCCGAAGCCCATGCGCAGGTCATAGTCCTCGAGCAGGCCCACGGCACCGACGGTCGGGGTCGGCGGAATGGCGACGCCGTTGGTCTCGTTGTAGAGCGAGACATTGCCGCTCACGACCGGGAAGTCGAGCGCCCGGCAGGCCTCGGCCATGCCGTCGGTGGCGCGGACGATCTGGCCCATGGTTTCGGGCTTTTCGGGGCTGCCGAAATTCAGGTTGTCGGTGATGGCGATCGGCAGCGAGCCGGCGGCGGTCAGGTTGCGCCAGGCTTCGGCCACAGCCTGCTTGCCGCCCTCATAGGGGTCGTTCTGGACATAGCGCGGGGTGACGTCGCTGGTCACGGCGATGGCCTTGCCCTTGCCGTGGATGCGGACGATGCCGGCGTCGCAGCCTGTGGCGCTGTCTTCCAGGGTGTCGGCCATCACGTGGCGGTCATACTGCTCCCACAGCCAGCGCTTGGAGGCCATGTCGGGGCTGCCGACGACCTTGAGCACGGCGGCGGTCCAGTCAGCGGGGGCGGGCACCTGGCCGGGATCAAGGCGCGGGTGCAGGGTCGGCTGGACCCACGGACGGTCGTAAAGCGGTGCATCGTCGAACAGCGGTGCCAGCGGCACGTCGCAGACGGTTTTGCCGTGATGCTTCAGCACCAGGCGGCCGGTGTCGGTGGTGTAGCCAATGACGGCCGCGTCCAGACCCCATTTTTCGAAGATGGCGTGGCCTTCGTGCTCGCGGCCGGGCTTGAGCACCGCCAGCATCCGCTCCTGGCTTTCCGAGAGCATCATCTCATATGCGCTCATGCCGGTTTCGCGCTGGGGCACCATGTCCATGTTCAGCTCGATGCCGACCCCGCCCTTGCCGGCCATCTCGACCGAGGAGGAGGTCAGGCCTGCGGCGCCCATGTCCTGGATGGCGGCGACGGCGCCGGTGGCCATCAGCTCCAGGGTGGCCTCGATCAGCAGCTTTTCGGCAAAGGGGTCGCCGACCTGGACGGTGGGGCGCTTTTCCTCGGAGTCTTCCGAGAATTCGGCCGAGGACATGGTCGCGCCGTGGATGCCGTCGCGGCCGGTCTTGGAGCCGAAATAGACCACGGCCAGGCCCGCGCCCGGGGCGGCGGAATAGAAGATCTTGTCGGCCTCGGCGTGACCCACACACATGGCGTTGACCAGGATGTTGCCGTTGTAGCCCTTGTGGAAGTTGGTCTCGCCCGCGACCGTCGGCACGCCCACGCAGTTGCCGTAGCCGGCGATGCCGGCCACGACGCCGTCGACCAGTCGCTTGGTCTTCGGATGGCTGGGGTCACCAAAGCGCAGGGCGTTCAGCAGGGCGATGGGGCGCGCGCCCATGGTGAAGACGTCGCGCATGATGCCGCCGACACCCGTCGCCGCGCCCTGATAGGGCTCGATGTAGGAGGGGTGGTTGTGGCTCTCCATCTTGAAGATGATCGCGTCGCCATCGCCGATGTCGATGACGCCGGCGTTCTCGCCCGGTCCACAGATCACGCGCGGGCCGCTGATCGGGAACTTTTTCAGCTGGTTCTTGGAGGACTTGTACGAGCAGTGCTCGCTCCACATCACTGAGAACACGCCCAGCTCGACCAGATTGGGCTCGCGGCCCAGGCGGTCGAGAACGACGGCATATTCCTCGGCGTTGAGGCCGAATTCGCGGGCCATCTCGGCCATGGACTTTGCGGAGGGCGTGGAGGAGGTGCTCATGGGGGCGCGTTCTAGCGCGCTACCACGGATTCCGCCACCGGCGAGGACCGGTTAGTGGCCGGATTATCCGCCTATGCGACCCGACTTGCCGGCGGGGACTTCCTCCATCGCATCCGGCGCACTGACCTTGGCCGGCTTGCCGGACAGATCGTCAAGGGCCGCCGTGGTCTGCTTGTGGGCGATGGCGATCCAGCTGTCCATCCGGGCTCCAGCCCCGGCGAACGACTTCTGCTGGAACGCCAACCCCGCCGTCAAAGCGCCGAGCAGGCACAGCGGAACCACGACCACATTGACCAGCGGATTGCCGGGCTTGCGGCGCTTGCGGGCCCAGACAGGGACGCCGCTGACGGGTTCAGGTGTGCTCATGGTCTCGTCCGCTCGAGGTCGTCGACGGATTTCGGTTTCCGCGCGGAGGCACGGCCCTGAGATCGTCGCTTCTTGTTCGAGACCACTAAGTGACGCGACGCGCGCCACTTTCCACCACTCTCCCTCTCGGAGCGAGCTTGGTCGGCTGTGCAGGTCCAGACAGGCGACTGTCCGGCTTGAAACCCCGGGGCGAAGCGGGCGAACATGGTCATGCCGGGAAAACCCGCCCCGCCCACAGAGGTTCACCCGCCATGCCCGGACCGACAGCAGAAATCGACCGCCGCCGCCTCCTGGTCGCCCTGCTGGTCGCGCCGCTTGGGGCCGCGGCCCCGGGTCCGGTTCAGGTAAGGCTGGCGACTGGACGGGGCGACATCGTCATTGAACTCTATCCCGACAGGGCCCCGATCACCGTCGCCAACTTCCTCGCCTATGCCGACCAGCACTTCCTCGACGGCGGCAGCTTCTATCGCACCGTCGGACCCTGGAACGACAACAACCCGGCAACCATCAGCGTGATCCAGGGCGGGCTGAACCGCGATGACAGCCCGCTGCCGGCCATCGCCCATGAAACCACCCGCCAGACCGGCCTGCGGCATGTGGACGGGGTGATCTCGATGGCTCGTGATGCCCCGGGCACGGCCGGCGCGGAGTTCTTTATCTGTATCGGTGACAATCCGGCCCTCGACTTCGGCGGGGCGCGCAATCCGGATGGCCAGGGGTTCGCAGCCTTTGGCCGGGTCATCGCGGGCATGGACGTGGTGCGGGCCATCCACAAGGCGCCGACCGTCAGTACCGCCGGCGATCCCTATATGAAGGGTCAGATCATTGCAGATCCCGTGAAAATTCAGAAGCTTGGCCGCAACTAAGGCAGCTCTGCCTGAGGAACGCCACACCCCTGCCGACGTTGTTTCTCCGTGCGCCCCATGCGCGCAGTGCCAAGGAGTGAACGTCGATGGCTGACAATAATCGCAAGCCTGAGCAGCAACAGGCCGATCCGGCCCGCCCGGCCCCCGGCCAACAGCAGAAGCAGGCCCAGCCCAAGCCTGAAGAAGCAGGCCATAACCCGGGCGGTCAGGCGGACAAGAGCGACCGCAAGGATCAGACCGGTCAGGTCAAGCCTGACGGTGCCCATCGCACTGACCGCTGAGGGTCAGGCGACCGAGAAATGAGGAAGGGCCGGCGATCTGTCGCCGGCCCTTTGTCATGGGTCTTACTTCTCGACGACCGGCAGCTCGATGAAGCTGGCCGTGTCGCCGGCACGGAACACCCGCTGGGTGGCCTTCACATAGTCGGCCGGCTTGGCCAGCAGGATATTGGGCGTGAAGGTCTGCGGGTTGCGATCATAGAGCGGGAACCAGCTGGACTGCACCTGGACCATGATCCGGTGCCCCGGCAGGAAGGTGTGGTTGGCGGTCGGCAGGATGAACTGGTACTTCAGCGGCGCATTGGGCTTGATCGCCTTGGGATCGCTGAAACTCTCGCGATACCGTCCCCGGAAGATGTCCATGCCGACGGCCAGCTGGTAGCCGCCCAGTTCGGGCTGGCTGGGAACCTCGTCGGGATAGACGTCGATCAGCTTGACCACCCAGTCACTGTCGGAGCCGCTGGTCGAGGCGATCAGATTGACCTTGGGCACGCCGGCGATGGTCACGGGCTTGTCCAGAGGCTCGGTCGTGTAGGTCAGCACATCGGTGCGGTCGGCGAAGGCGCGCTGGTCGGTAACCAGCCACGTTTTCCAGCGGTCGCCGTCGGCGAAGCGCACCGGGCGCGGTACGTAAGGTACGGGCTTGGCCGGATCGGAGACATATTCGTCAAAGGCCGCCGCGCCCTTGGCCGCCGCCGGAGCGGTGAAGGACAGGCCGCCGCCGGCTGCCAGATACAGCGGCTTTGACGTGCTCTGGCAGTTGCTCTCGCAGGCCAGGGGCCAGGTCTTGAAGCGGTCCCAGTGCTTGGCCCCGGTATTGTAGATCAGCACCGGCGGCGTGTCGGCCTTGGGCGCACCGTCCTTCAGATACTGGTCGAAGAAGGGCTTGAGGGTGTCGCGCCGGAACTGCAGGGCGGTGTCGCCCTCCCACTTGAACGGACCCAGATTGTAGCCGTCATAATTGACCTGGCTGTGCCGCCAGGGGCCCAGCACCAGGAAGCTCTTGTCGTTGGCGGTGTCCTTGGGCTCGGTAGCGGCATAGGCGTGGACGCCGCCCCACATGTCTTCCTGGTCCCACAGGCCCTGGATCCACATGACCGGCACCTTGAGCGGCGTCTTGGCCATGGTCTTGTCGAGAGCCTGCTCGCTCCAGAAGGGCGTATAGGCCGTGTTTTCGACCAGCTTCTTCCACCAGGGCAGGCCGTCCAGACCGTTCAGCCTGGCGTAGTCGCCGGCCGAGCCCGCGCGGCGGAAGGTCTCATAGTCGTCATAGCCGGGACGGGTCACGTCATCGGCCGCGCCGCGCGCCGTGGTCTGGCTGGCGAAGAAGTCGAAATTGATCTGCCGGAACGCGCCGTGGTGAAACCAGTCGTCGCCCATCCAGCCGTCGATCATCGGGCTCATCGGCGCGGCCACCTTCAGGGCCGGGTGCGGATTGACCAGGGCCATCACCACGGTGAAGCCCTCATAGGAACTGCCCATCATCCCGACCTTGCCGTTGGTCTCGGGCACGTTCTTCACCAGCCAGTCGATGGTGTCATAGGCGTCGGTCGAGTGATCGACCTCGGAGGAATTGAGCGGCCCCTTCAGCGGCCGGGTCATCACATAGTCGCCTTCCGAACCATACTTGCCGCGCACGTCCTGGAAGACGCGGATATAGCCGCCGTCAGCCACGAACGGCTCGTCGCCCTGGGGCAGGGTCGAGATCATCCGTGGGCTCTCGTTGCGCGAGGCCCGCTTGGCGGCGTTGTAGGGCGTGCGGGTCATGATGATCGGCAGGCTCTTGCCGCCCTTGGGGATCACGATGACGGTGTAGAGCCTGGTCCCGTCGCGCATGGGGATCATCACCACCCGCTTGTCGTAGTCATAGCCGACCTTGGCGGCGACATACTTGCCGTCGATGTCCGGCGTCAGGGCCGGAGTCTGGGCGGTGGCCTGGGCGGCGAGGGCGATGGTCGCGACGGCGGCCAGAAGCCCCGCGCGCAGGGGGGTGACGAGACTCATGGTGCGCTCCTGAAGAGGCAGGCACCTTAGGAGCGGTTTGGGCGGGGGGCTATGGTGTTGCGACTTCTCGTCCTTCTCCCCTTGCGGGAGAAGGGTACTCAGGCGCTGGCAAACACGCTGCGGAACAGGATCGCGCCGTCTTCCGAGCCCAGGTCGGCGTCAAACGACCGGTCGGGGTGGGGCATCAGGCCCAGGACATTGCCCTTGGCATTGACGATACCGGCAATGTCGCGGGCCGAGCCGTTGGGGTTGTCCTTGTAGCGGAACACCACCTGGCCTTCGCCCTCGATGCGGTTCAGCGTCTCTTCGTCGGCGAAGAAATTGCCCTCGCCGTTGCCGACGGTCATCACCGCCTCGCGCTGCTCGCCGAACTCGGCGGTGAAGCGGGTCTGGCTGTTGACGATGTCGAGCGCCACCGGCTTGCAGATGTATTTCAGCTTCTCGTTGCGCAGCAGGGCCCCGGGCAGCAGACCCGCCTCGCACAGTACCTGGAAGCCGTTGCAGATGCCGACCACGGCCATGCCGCTGTCGGCGGCCTTGACGACCTCTTTCATGACCGGGCTCTGGGCGGCCATGGCCCCGCAGCGCAGATAGTCGCCATAGGAGAAGCCGCCGGGCAGGACGATCAGGTCCAGGTCATCCGGCAGGGCCGTTTCCTGGTGCCAGACCATCTCGACGCGGGCTCCGGCCGAGCGCTCGATGGCAACCTTGCAATCGCGGTCGCAGTTGGACCCGGGGAAGACGATGACGGCGGCTTTCATGGCGCGGGCTCTTAGCAGCGTTCGGGCAGGATGTCAGTCCCGCGCGACCGGAAACTCAGACGCATTCGTCCGGAACAGGCGCATCTGCCTGGCCGGTCGGGGCCGGGAAGGGCGTCCTGAAGGTGAAGGCCGCCGGGCCCGGCCCGTGGGCCGCCAGCTGCGCCAACCGTTCCAGGGCCTCGGCCAGGGTCGGCCTGTGGCCGTCCGGGACCCACCACAGGGCCATTGAGTCCTGGTGCGCCTCGAACCACTCGTGGCGGCGGCGCATGAGCGCGACATGGCCGCTGCGATAGACGAAGGCCCCGAGCGCGGCGATATCGGTCCAGACCGACAGGTTCGGGATCAGCAGCGGATCGTCGTCAATCGCCAGGTCCGTGGCATTGTTCCCCTCGCCCGTGAGCCGCCACACGAAGCCGGGTGAGGCCTCGGCCAGGGCGTTTATCCGGTCGAGGTTGTCGGCGAAGTCCCTGATCAGCGGATCATCGATCGGGGCCTTCAGGCGTCCGATATTGATCTCGGCCAGGTGGAACTTGGCGCTCATCGACGGTCTCCCTTCCGCTCGGTCCTCACGGCCAGGCTGACCAGAGGTTCCCGCCCTGGGGGCGGGTGTCAACCGGCGGGCAGTGACGGTCTGAAGGTCCGGTTGTCGGCAGGGTGGCGATGGTAGACTTCGACCCAAAGCAGCCCTTAACTAACCGCCCCGACAGGTCTCTTCCCCTCTGCCAGGGCGACTCCTTCGAGGATCAGCGCGACGCCAGCGAAAGCGCAGCAGGAGGCGCTGGAGGCGGCCGAGACGGCGAACCGCGCCAAGGGCGAGTTCCTTGCGACCATGAGCCACGAGATCTGCACGCCCTTGAACGGGGTGCTCGGTATGGTCCAGGCCATGCATCGAGACGCTCTTGGACGGCCCTAGCGAGAGCTGGTCGCGGGGACGCCTCTCGACCTCGAATTGAAACGGACGTCCTACAACGTCCGCAGAGCGGCGTAGCACAGCGCCAGTCCGCAACAATAGGTTCCCGCCGCTCCGACAAACCGGACTGGGTTCGGCTTCGCGAGGGTTGGAAATGCGATCATGCCAATGACGAGAAGATATCGACAAGCCGTCGCTGCGATCATGGTCCACATCACCCACGGCTCCGCATGGCGAGCGCCGAGATAGAGGAATAGAATTGCTAAGAACGGTGCATATTCTGCCGTGTTCCCATGGGCTCGGACTACCTTGAATAACAGGTCAGAAGGGTCTGTTTCGTAGCCGGAAAACCGCTTTTTGAAGAACCGAACGCCTGAAACAGGCCAGCCCAGTCCAAACAAAAGAAAGCCAAGAGCTGCAGTGCAGCCAACCGCCACATTGTTCATAAACCCCTCCATACGATGCCGTATGGTGGGGTAGACGGGCAACTTGAACCCGTCAATACGCTACCGTATGGGATGAAGATGGAGCCGAGGCTATCTTCCGATGACTGGGTGCGCGTGGCGCTCGAGGCGCTTTCCGAGGGGGGTATCGATGATGTCCGGGTGGAGCGGCTCGCGCTCCGTCTGGGCATCTCTAAGGGAAGCTTCTACTGGCACTTTCGGAAGCGGGAAGACCTCCTGGTTCGCGTCATTGAGGCGTGGGAGCATCGTCAGACCCAGACGGTTATTGAGAGAGTCGATTCCGCCATCGCGGAGCCGCTAGAGCGGCTGGAACTTCTAACCATCTTGGTCGGGCGCCTAGACGTCCGCCTCGAAGAGGCGATGCGACGGTGGGCAGCCTCCGATATGCGCGCGCGCCAGGCCGTTGAGCGGATCGACCGTGCGAGGCTAGCGCACATTCAGAGCCTGATCGCCGCGGCCGGGGTCCCAGAAATGCATGCAAGAGTGCGTGCGCGGCTTGTCTATTACGCTTTCATCGGCGAGGTCGCTTTCGGGTTACCGGTTTCGCCCGACGAGCGCCCTCTAAATTCAGCGCTGATTCAGAAATTGATCCTGACTTGGCCATGATCCGCAGGTCAGGACCTCCAGCCATTCCAGCGCCGCTAGGCGTTCACTCTCAAGCGGATCGGGCACGCAGAACCTCCCCTCCAATTCCTACAGAGCTGCGTGGCGGGCGGCGCCTAGGATATTCATAAGGTAAGCGGCCAAATAACCAGGGTTGAAATCGACCTTCAGTACGCTCTGGCCTCAATCGCCAACCCGTAGGCAAAGTCCGCTTCCCACCCTTCACAGACCTTGGCGACGTCCGCTTGCGGCACTGGCGCTCGGCTATTCCCGTCACGCTCCATCCTCCTCAGGTGAGGGCGGGAATGACGGAGAGATCCAGGGACGTCGCCCTCAGAGCTCGATCATGTCGAAGTCCGATTTCGGCGTACCGCACAGGGGGCAGATCCAGTGGGCAGGGATGTCCGCCCACCGGGTGCCCGGGGCCAGGCCTTCGCCCGGATCACCCTCGGTCTCGTCATAGATGTAGCCACAGGTTCGGCACTGCCAGACCTTGAAGGGTTCGCTCATCGTCGCCTCAGTTCATCTTGAAGCGGATCGGCACCGACTTGGGGCCGCAGACGAAGTTGGCGGTCATGCGGGTGGGCGTGCCGTCCAGTTCGACACTGTCGAGGCGGGCGAACAGTTCCTCCCACAGCACCCGCATCTCCATCCGCGCCAGGTGCTGGCCAAGGCAGACATGGGCTCCGTAGCCGAAGGCGACGTGCTTGTTGGGCGTACGGTCGATCCTGAAGCTGAACGGGTCCTCGAACACCGCCTCGTCGCGGTTGCCCGAGGGATAGGACAGCATCAGCCAGTCGCCCTTGGCGATCTTGCGGCCGGCCAGTTCGGCATCGGCCGTGGCGGTGCGCATGAAGTGCTTCACCGGCGTGACCCAGCGGATCGATTCCTCGACCAGGCCCGGGATCAGGCTGGGGTCGGCCTTGACCCGGGCGAACTGGTCGGGGTTCTCGGCCAGGGCCCACAGCGCGCCGGCGGTGGTCGAGGAGGTGGTGTCATGGCCGGCCGTGGCGGCGATGATGTAGTAGCTCATGGCCTCCAGATGGCCCATCGGCTGGCCGTCGATCTTGCCATTGGCGATGATGCTGGCCAGGTCCTCGCGCGGATTGGCCCGGCGGTCCTCGGTCATGGCATTGAAATACATCATGAAGTCCATGACCACCGATTGCAGGCTGTCGATGCCGGCGCTGATGTCGGTCACGACCTTGCCCTCGCGGTTCAGGTCGGGATCGGCATTGCCGAACAGCTCCTGGGTCAGTTTCAGCATGCGCGGCTCATCGGCCTCGGGCACGCCGAGGACCTCCATGATCACGTGCAGCGGGTAGAGAAAGGCCACGTCGCGGGCGAAGTCGCAGCGGTCGCCCTGCTGGGCCATGCGATCGACGAAGCCGCGGGCAATCTCGCGGATCCGCGCCTCCAGTGTCCGCAGGTTCTGCGGCAGCAGCGAGCCCTGGGTCACGCGGCGATAGGCGAAATGGTCCGGATTATCCATCTGGACCAGGGAGCGCACCAGATGGGGCGAGCCGCCCATCATCTCGCGCACCTTCTTGTCGGCCTCGATGGTGGTGACGATGGTCGAGCGGTCGCCGTTGTGGAACAGTTCGTTCTGGCGCTCGACCTCAAGGATGTCGGCATGGCGGGTGACCACCCAGAAGGGGTCGAAACCATCGGGCTGGGCCACCTCCAGCGGGCTTTCGCGCCGCAGTCGGGCGAAGGCCTGGTCGATGCGGTCGCCGTCGGCATAGGCCTTCGGGTCGATAATGGTGTTGGCGATCTCGACGGGAATGGTCATGCGTAGGGTCCTGACTCCTCCGGTGGCCAGTTCGCGACCGCCCTTCTTATTTGCTAGTTGTCCAACAAATAAATAGTCTGCGCAAGATGACTTCGACCCTTAAGGTTCCTGCCGCTCGTCGCAGCCAGTCCGACCGCCGCCAGCAGTCGGAGAGCGAGCTCCTGCGGGCGGCCGCCGAGCTGATCGTCGAACGCGGCATGGCGGCAGCGACCTTCGAGAATATCGGGGCGAGGGCGGGCTATAGCCGGGGCCTGGTCACCCAGAGGTTCGGCTCGAAACAGGGGCTGATCGAGGCCCTGATCGCGCGGCTTCAGGCGCGGTTGCAGCACCTGCTGACCGATCGTCAGCTGGAGTCTGCCAATGGGCTGGAGGCGATCCTGGGCTTTGTGGACATCTATCTCCGAAACCTGGCGGAGGATGGCGAGATGCGCGCCTATTTCATGATGATGTCCGGGGCCGTGGCCGAGATCTCGGACCTGCGCGGGCCATTCGCCGCCGCTCACAAGGACGTCGAGATCCGGCTTGAGGCCCTGTTCCTGCGCGGCCAGGCCGAGGGGGTGATCCGACCCGGATTCAATGCCGACTCGGCCGCCCTGATGGTCGGGGCCCTGCTGCTGGGCCTGAGTACCCAGAAGCTGGTGGATCCGGATCTGGATCTTGACCCGATCCGAGAAACCAGCCTGGAAACGCTCAGGAGCAGCTTTGCCGCCTGATCGGTCTAGCCGACCTCGATGGCGTAGCTCTCGATCACCGTATTGGCGAGCAGCTTGTCGCACATCGACTTGACCTCGGCCCTGGCCTTGTCGGCGTCGCCGTCGGCCACGTCGAACTCAATGGTGCGGCCGACGCGGACGTTCTGGACGTCGGACCAGCCCAGGCCGTGCAGGGCGGCTTCGACGGCCTTACCCTGGACGTCGAGGACGCCGGGCTTGAGGAAGACTTGGACCTTGGCTTTCATCGCGGTTCGACCTTCTTCGACCCTCTTCCTTGGGGAGAGGCCAAGGGGAGGGAAATGCACCCATGTCCAGCATGGGAGGGTGAGGGGTTACGGGGCCAACCGGAGAGGGTTTGACCCCTCATCCTCCCACGCCAGCGGCGCGGGCCCCTCCTTCTCCCTCCGGGAGAAGGGTCCTGTGGGCTAGTGCATGCCGCCCTGAATGACGGTGGGCATTTCCTTCATGATACCCAGGCGGCGCGCCACCTCGGTATAGCTCTCGATGACATTGCCCAGATCGCGACGGAAGCGGTCCTTGTCCAGCTTCTCGTTGGTCTGGCTGTCCCACAGGCGGCAGCTGTCGGGGCTGATCTCGTCAGCCAGGATCACGCGGCTGAAGTCGCCTTCATAGATGCGGCCAAACTCGATCTTGAAGTCGACCAGGGTGATGCCGACGCCGCTGAACAGGCCCGACAGATAGTCGTTCACCCGCAGGGCCATGGCCATCATGTCGTCGATCTCCTGGGTTGCGGCCCAGTTGAAGGCGGTGATGTGCTCTTCCGACACCATCGGGTCGTTGAGCTTGTCTTCCTTGTAGTAGAACTCGATGATCGAGCGCGGCAGGGGCTGGCCTTCGGTCAGGCCCAGGCGCGTGGCGATCGAACCGGCGGCGATGTTGCGCACCACCACTTCGAGCGGAATGATCTCGACTTCCTTGATCAGCTGCTCGCGCAGGTTCAGCCGGCGGATGAAGTGGTTCTGGACGCCGATGCCGTTCAGGCGAGTCATGATGTACTCGCTGATCCGGTTGTTGATCACGCCCTTGCCTTCCAGCTGGGCCTTCTTCTCGCCGTTGAAGGCGGTGGCGTCATCCTTGAAGTACTGGATCAGGGTGCCGGGTTCGGGACCCTCGTACAGGATCTTGGCCTTGCCTTCGTAGATCTTCTTGCGGCGGGTGGTCATGGCTCTCGTCGAGGCCCTTCTGGATGTAAAACGGTGCCCCGTCGAAGAAACGAAAAGCGCGCGCGGCCGGATAGCTGCGCGCGGCGTTCGACTCAAGGCCGCTCACTGAAAATGTCAGTCTGAACTTATCTGAATGAGGGCTGCCGCGCAAACGCGGGGTCAGGGGCCGTTCAGGTTGACGGGGTTAAACCGGACACTGCGGCGTATCCGCCGATTGCGGCTTGGCCCGTCCCGGGATAGACAGCCGCCTGACATGCTATTGGGGCCTTCATGACCACCTTTGACGATCGCGAACAGGGTTTCGAACGCAAGTTCGTTCTGGACCAGGACCTGGAGTTCAAGGCTACGGCCCGCCGCAACCGCCTGCTGGGCGAATGGGCGGCCGGCCTGATGGGCCTGGAAACCGCTGAGGAATATGCCCGCGCCGTTGTGAAGTCCGACTTTGAGCAGCCGGGCGATGACGACGTGCTGCGCAAGGTTGCCGGCGACCTCAAGGGTTCCGGTGTCTCGGTGTCCGAATCCGAAGTGCGCATGAAGATGGACGAACTGCTGGCCCAGGCCCGCGAGCAGATCAAGGCCGGTGCCTAAGCTCGTCGGGGCCCAGGCCGAAAGTACAAGGGCCGCCCCTCGGGGCGGCCCTTTTCTTTTGGCTGCAGGGCCGAGGGCCTACCAGACCCGCGAACGGGCCTCCGGAGCCAGGTAATAGGCCTCGCCGGGCTTCACCCCGAAGGCTGCATACCAGGCGTCGACATTGCGGGTCGGACCCACCACCCGGAAGCTCGAGGGCGAGTGCGGGTCGGAGGCCATCTGCTGCTTGAGCGAGTCGTCCCGCTCCTTGGACTGCCAGGCCTGGGCGAAGGCCAGGAACAGCCGCTGGTCGCCGGTCATGCCGTCGATCACCGGGGCCGGCTTGCCCTTCAGCGAGGCGTGATAGGCGTCGATGGCGACCTGCAGGCCGGCCAGGTCGGCGATGTTCTCGCCCATGGTCAGCTTGCCGTTGATCTTGGCGCCCGGAACCGGCTCGTACTGGTCGTACTGCTTGCCCAGGATCTCGGCCTGGGCCTCGAAGCGCTTGGAGTCCTCGGGCGTCCACCAGTCGCGCAGGGCCCCCTTGGCGTCGATCTTGCGGCCCTGGTCGTCAAAGCCATGGCTGATCTCATGGCCGATCACCGCGCCGATGGCACCATAGTTCACGGCCGGGTCGGCGGCCGGATCGAAATAGGGCGCCTGCAGAATGCCGGCCGGGAAGACGATCTTGTTCTCGAGACCGCCATTGTAGGCATTGACCGTCTGGGGCGTCATGGCCCACTTGCCGGCATCGACGGGCTTGCCCAGGTCGTTCAGGCTATAGGCCCACTCGAAAGCCCGGCTGCGCGAGACATTGCCGTAGAGGTCGGCGACGTCGATCTTCAGGCCCGAATAGTCGCGCCACTTGTCGGGATAGCCGACCATGACCTTCATCTTGGAGAGCTTGGTCTGGGCCTCGGCCTTGGTGGCCGGTGACATCCAGGGGGCCTGCTCGATGCGCTTGGCCATGGCCGTCTTCAGATTGGCGATCAGTTCGACCATCTGGGCCTTGGACGAGGGCGGGAAGTACTTGGCCACATAGGTCTGACCGACGACTTCGCCGACGGTGCTGTCGACCAGACCGACACCACGCTTCCAGCGCGGGCGCAGGGCGGACTGACCGCTGAGGACCTTCACATATTCGAACCGGCTGTCGACGAAGCGCTTGGACAGGTAGGGCGAAGCCTCCTCAACGAGATGGAAAGCCTGCCAGGCCTTCAGGGTCTCGAGCGGGGTCTCGTCATAGACCTTGGCGATGTCGCGAACGGCGGTTTTCTCGCCCAGCACCACCTTGGTCAGGCCCGGCATGCCCGCTGCGGTCAGATAGTCCGACCACGGAAAGTTCGGTGCATAGGTCTTCAGATCGGCGATGGAGGTGGGGTTGTAGATCTTGTCGATGTCGCGACGGTCGGCGACGGCCCAGCTGGCCTTGGCGATCGCGGTCTCGAAGGCGACGACATCGGCGGCCAGTTTGGCGGGGTTGGCATAGCCGGCCATCGTCAGGGCGCGCTCGATGAAGGCGGTATAGGCCGCCAGCTGCGGCTTGAAGGCGTCGGTCAGATAGTAGTCGCGGTCGGGCAGCCCCAGGCCTGACTGGCCGACATAGATCGTGTTGATCTCCGGGGTCTTGGCGTCGGGATAGATGTCCAGCGAGAAGATATCCGCGCCAAAGCCGCCGTGGGCGCGGCCCATGGCCAGGGCGAAGTCGGTCTTGCTGCCCAGGGCCGCGATCTTGGCGAGATCCGCCTTCAGCGGCTTATCGTCGATGGCCTCGACCTGGGCCTCGTTGTTGAAGCTCTTGTACAGGCCACCGATCTGCGTCGAGGCATCGGCCGTTTCAATCAGGGTGCGCAGTTGCTCCTGCGAACGGTTGAAGACGTCATAGCCGACACCGGCTGCGGCCTGGTCGGCGGGAATCTGGGTCCTGGCCTCCCAGGTGCCATTGGCGTGCTTGTTGAAGTCGGTGCCGGGCGAGACGGTGGTGTCGCGCGCCGAGAGGTCGACGCCCCAGGCTCCGTACATCGGTTTGGCGGGTTCGGCGGCCAGGGCCGAGGCGGCGACGGACATGGCGATCGCGGAGGTCGCGGCCAGCAGAAGGATACGCATGATTGGAAGTCTCTCCCCAAGAAGGCGAGACGCTGCACCAGGCCGGGCCGGAAGGCAGCTGAAAAGGTTGTAATGTTCCGCCGCTCAGGCGAGGCGGACGCGCAGGGTGTTCCAGGCCAGGGCCTTGTCTTCGAAGCTCTGCGCCGCATGGGCCGGACTGGAAGAGGGCAGGGTGATGAGCGCGACCCTGTCGGCCAGGCTCGCCAGCAGGCGGCGTCCCAGTTTCGCGGCTGTCCCGCCGTTGAAGGCGACAGCCCGCAGGGCCGGCAGGGACTCGACCAGGGCCTGCAGGTCATTGGCGCGGGGATTGAGGATCGCGGCATCCAGGCTGCCGCGCCGCTCGGCCTCCGCGACGACATCCCACAGGCCGACACCGTGCGCGCGCAGGGCAGACAGCCGGTCCGCATAGGGGCGAGCGACCAGGGGCGTGTCGAGCACCCCTTCGAGCAGCCGCCAGAAGGCATTGCGCGGATTGGCATAGTACTGGCCAGCCGCCAGTGAGGCCTCGCCCGGCAGGCTGCCCAGGATCAGGACGCGGGTGTTTGCATCGACGACCGGCGGGAAGCTTCTTTTACGCTCAGCGACCATTGGGCGGGTCGTTCCGCAGCCAGCCGGTGACGGTCAGGCGCGGCGCGCCGGCATAGGGGGCGACGGGGGCCACCGAGTGTTTGCGCGGCACCTTGAACAGGGTCAGCACATTGAAGGCCGGCGCGAAGCCGCGTTCGACGTCGCCGGCGTCATCGTGAAACAGCAGCTGGCCGCCCCAGTCGGGCCGCCACTGGCGGGTCAGGCCCAAGGTATAGGCCGCCAGCCGTTCGCCCACCCCGGTGTCGTCATGCAGGGTCAGGAAGTCGGCCGGGCGATAAAGCGTCGCCTGGGCATCCACCTTGGTGATGGCGGTCTCGCCGGTAACAGCCGCGCCGAAGGCGATGAATTCGGGGCTGTTGAGGAACGCCGTCAGGGCGTGAATCGGGTGGCCCGGGTCGCGGCCTTCGACGAAGGCGTTGATCATCGGATAGCCCAGATAGATGTAGGCAAACCCGGTGCGGGCCCGAAGGGTGGCGGCATGGAAGCGGGCGGCCACGGCGTCGGCCCCGAGTTCGGCGCGGCGGGCCCGGCTGAGGATCTCGGCCCCGCCCGTCTCGTTCGAACAGATGACGTCCCAGTCGAGGGTCTGTTCCAGAATGCCGGCCAGGCGGTCGACGACCGCCGGCTCGAACACATCGGGAATGCGCACCAGACCCTCGCGCGCATAGACCTGTGCGAAGGCTGCCGGATCCAGCGCCGGATTGAGGCGGAGGACCGGGGCCTCGCTCATGCTCAGCCCTGTTCGCCGAAGACGCGCCGGAAGATCACGTCGACGTTCTTGGTATGGTAGCCGTAGTCGAACAGTTCCTCGAGAACCGCATCCGACAGCGCCTTGGAGACCACCGGGTCGGCCTTGAGGAAGTCGATGAACCTGCCCTCGCCGCGCCACACCTTCATCGAGTTGCCCTGCACGGCGGCATAGGCGTCTTCCCGGCTGACGCCCTCCTGCGTCAGGGCCAGCATGACCCGCTGCGAGAACACCAGGCCCCCGAGCTTGTCGAGGTTCTTGGCCATGTTCTCGGGATAGATGTTGAAGCGCTCGATGACGCCGGCCATGCGGCGCAGGGCGAAGTCGAGGTGGACCGTGGCGTCCGGACCGATGCCGCGCTCAACCGACGAGTGGCTGATGTCGCGCTCATGCCAGAGGGCGACGTTCTCCAGGGCAGGGGTCACGGCCGAGCGGACCAGACGGGCCAGGCCGGTCAGGTTTTCGGTCAGGATCGGATTGCGCTTGTGCGGCATCGCACTCGACCCTTTTTGGCCGACCTCGAACGGCTCTTCGGCTTCCAGCACCTCGGTGCGCTGCAGGTGGCGGATTTCCGTGGCCAGACGCTCGATTGACGAGGCCACCACGCCCAGGGCGCAGAAATAGGCCGCGTGACGGTCGCGGGGGATGACCTGGGTCGAGACCGGTTCAACCGTCAGGCCCATCATCTTGGCGACATGTTCTTCGACGCGCGGATCGACATTGGCGAAGGTGCCGACGGCGCCCGAAATCGCGCAGGTGGCGATCTCGAACCTGGCCATCGCCAGGCGCTCCTTGGCGCGCTGGAACTCGGCATAGTAGCCGGCCAGCTTGAGGCCGAAGGTGACTGGCTCGGCGTGGATGCCGTGGCTGCGACCGACGCAGACCGTCATCTTGTGTTCCAGCGCCCGGCGCTTCAGGGCGGCCAGAAGCAGGTCGACGCCCTCGATCAGCAGATCGGTGGAGCGCGACAGCTGCACGGCGAAACAGGTGTCCAGAACGTCGCTGCTGGTCATGCCCTGGTGCAGGAAGCGGGCTTCCGGGCCGACGATTTCCGACACATGGGTCAGGAAGGCGATGACGTCATGCTTGGTGACGCGCTCGATCTCGTCGATGCGGTCGCTGTCCCAGATCGCGTCGCGGCCCTTTTCCCAGATCGTCTCGGCCGACAGCTTGGGAATGACCCCAAGTTCGGCCATGGCATCGGCGGCGTGGGCCTCGATCTCGAACCAGATCTTGTACTTGGTCTGGCTGGACCAGATGGCGGCGGCTTCGGGGCGGGCATAGCGGCTGATCATGGACCGGGCGTTTCGGCCGGACCGTCGCTTGAGTCAAGCATCATGGCCGGCGCAGGCCGGACAAAAAGACGGCCGCCTCCCAGGAGAAGAAGGCGGCCGAGTCATTGGGAGGAAACGCCCTGGAAGGGCATGCTCCCTATAGACCCGTCATGACCGTTTGACAACGTTGTCATAAAACTGTCTCCGAAAGATCGCCGTCTCTCGTGGTCTGGCCAAAAAAAGAGGGAGACCGGCCTGGGCCGGTCTCCCCCTGATCCATCTGCAATATCGCAGGCGGGAATGGAAACGGGCGCTGCCCTATTTCTTGCGGGCCGCCTGGACCTCGATCTCGACCAGCATGCCGCCTGCGACGAGGCCGGCGACCTGGCTGGTGATCCGCGAAGGCTTGTTGGGCTGTTCGGCCGTGCCGAACAGGGTCTTGTAGGCCTCCATCATGCCGGCGAAGTCCATCTTGCCGCCCTTGGCGGGATCGCCGACCAGCAGGACGCGCATCATCACGACATCGCCCATGGTCGCGCCCTGCGTCTTCAGCGCGTCCTCGATGCGCTTCAGCACGCCCAGGGTCTGGGTCTTGGTGTCGCCGAACGTGGCGGTCAGGGCGGGGTCGCCCTTGGGGTCGAGCATCGGCGGGACCATGCCGCTGACATAGATCATGTCATAGCCGGCCGGCACCGTAACGACGCTGGCAATGGCCGACTTGGGGTCGCCGCCGCGGACGATGTCCTGGGCGGAGGCGGCTCCGGCGAGAGCGGTCGCCAGAAGGACGCCGGCGGTGAGGGTGGCAAGGCGGGTCATGGTCTTCTCCTTCAGGGGGAACGATCAGTGGGCTTGCAGGCCGCGGGCCGTCTGGGCGGCCCTGGCTCTGGCGCGGATAGACGCGACGTCGGCGGCGCTCACCGGCGTGCCCTTGTTGCCCCACGAGGCGCGCACATAGGTGATGATGCCGGCCAGATCGGCGTCGCTGAGGTCATCCTTGAAGGCAGGCATGCCGGCCCGGCCATTCAGCACTGTGGTGACCAGGGGTGCTGCGGGGCCATTGACCAGGGGCGAGGCGGTCAGGGCCGGGAAGGCACCCTTGATGCCCTTGCCGGTCACCTGATGGCAGGCCGAGCAATTGTCTTCGTAGAGCGACTTGGGCGGCGGAGCGGCGGAGGCCAGGGTCGGCGCGGCGCCGGCGGCCAGCAGGCTCAGCAGGGCGAAACGGGAAGCAAGCGTCATCAGGGTTCTCGGGTCCTCGGGTCTCAGGCCTGCTGTACGCGGGCGTGAATCTTGGCGATCTGCTGCCAGGCCGACTCGATGGCTCCAGCCTGCCAACCGCCAAGGTAGCTGAGGTGTTCGCCGGCGAGATAGAGCCGACCGTCGGGTTCGCACAGAACCGGATAGGCGTCGCGCCGCCCCGCCTCGCCCCATTCGGCCCAGCCGCCGAGATTGAACTCGGCCAGGTGCCAGCAGAATGAAAAGGCGTTCTCGAAACTGGCCGCATATTCCGGAAAGATCTTCTGGCCGCCGGCCACGGCGAACTCGGCGCGGGCCGTCGGAGACTTGGCGCTGATCCGGGCCGCTTCGCCGCCGAAATTGTAGTAGCCCAGCAGCACGCCCTTCTGGCCCTGCCAGCCTGTGGAGGGCAGGGTGATCGTCCCGATCCCTGGCATGTCGTTATAGATGTGACCGCCATAGATGTGATGGTTCTCTTCCCAGAACCGGGTCTTCATCTGCAGGCCGATCTTGTTGACCGGCGCATAGGCCACGCTTTCCATCGCCGCCTTGAACGGCTTGGAAACGTCGATGTCGATCTGCTTGAGCACGCTCAGCGGGATGGTGCAGACGCAGTAGTCCGCCTCGATCTCGCCGGTTTCGCCGAAGGCGTCCTTGTAGGCGACCTTTACGCCCTTGCCGTTCTGCTTGATCTTCTGGACGACCGTCGAATAGCGGATCATCGAGCCGACGTGCTTTTCGAAGCCCTTGGCGATCTGGTCCATGCCGCCGATCGGCTGCAGCATGGTGCGCTGCTGCTCATAGCCGGTGACCGAGGTCAGGACGCGCCAGGCCTTGCTGTCGAGCACGTCCTTGAAGGTGAAGGGCTCAAGCTCCTTGCCCGGCCCAGGATCGACGCCTGCCCCCGGCTGCACCGAGAACCCCCGGCCCTCGGTGCCCGTATAGGCCAGATCCTTGGGCGACAGACGGCCCTCATTGATCATGTAGGCGATGAAGGTGTCGCGGTCGGCCGGGGTCAGGGCGGCGTCGAGTTCACCCTTGCTGGCGGCCTTGGCGATCAGTTCGGCCGCATAGCCGCGGGCGTCTGCAGCGAGCTCGCCCTTGCGGACCGGCTTGCCCTTCAGCGGGCCCGAGCCCTTCTCGAAATAGACATAGGCGGCGTCATTGTCGTTGACGAAGCTTTCCAGCAGCACGCCGAACAGCTTGGTGTAATGCAGGGTCGAGCGGTGATGGTACGGAATCCGCCAGGGTCCGTGATTGATGTAGAGGCCCTCGTCGAACTCGCAGGTCTGCTTGTGGCCGAGCAGGTCGGTATGCTGGAAGCCCTTGCGCGCCGTCTGGCAGCGTCCGCCGGCGAAGGCCCGCGCCTCCAGGATCTGCACCTGGTATCCGGCTTTTGAGAGTTCATAGGCGGCGGTCATGCCGGCCAGGCCTGCGCCGAGGATGACGACCTTGGTACCCTTGGCGTCGCCGGTCAGGGCCGGTGGCAGCTCGCTGGCCGAGGCCATGCCAAAGCCCAGGGCGTCCATGCCCGACAGCGCCAGGGAGATCCCGCCCACGGCGGCCAGGCCCTCAAAGAACCGCCGCCGCGTGAGTACTTCGCCTGTCGCCAGGCCTACAGTCGTCGTCATGCCAGTCCGCCACTCAAATAAGCCGACGCAGAAAACGCGTGCATCGCGGTGACGATACACCCTTCGTCCCTTCGGTCGATCGCGCCCTGACCAAAGTCTCCTGCATCTCGAGATTTCAGGGGCTTGGGCGCAACCGGATTTCAGACGCCGGATGATCTGACATGTTAGATCACGGCCAGATGCTCCGCCCTTGGGCACCTTGGGCACCCCCTGTGCGAACCGTGGGCGTGTGGCGAAGGGGAGCGGGATCGAGGCGGAATCAGGCTTCCGTCCCGTCGGAGGCGACGCATCAAAAGGCGCGCAGCCTGCCAGAGGAGACCGCCATGACCGAGCCTGCCGCCGCCCTTCGTCTCCGCCTGGCGCATCCGGTGGATATGCCGGTGCTCTCGGCCCTGATGAATGCCGCGATCAGCGACCTTCTCACGCCGTTCCTGCCGGAAGAGGGTGTGAAGGCATCGTTTGAGATCATGGGTCTCGACAGCCAGTTGATCGCCGACGGCACCTATTTTGTCGTGGAGGTCCCTGGCGACGACGGGGGTATCGCGGTCGCGGGCTGCGGCGGCTGGAGCCGGCGGGCGACCCTGTTCGGCGGCGATCATTCGGCCGGACGCGATGCGGCCCTGCTCGATCCGGCGACCGATGCCGCCCGGGTCCGGGCTATGTACACCCACCCCGACCACACCCGGAAGGGCGTCGGGCGACTGGTCCTGGAGGCCTGCGAGGCGGCAGCTGCGGCGGAAGGGTTCAGGCGCTGCGAACTGGCGGCGACCCTGGGGGGCGAGCCGCTGTATCGCGCCTGTGGCTATGAAGACATCGAGCCGTTCTCGGCCATGACCTCCAGCGGTTATGCCGTGCCGCTGATCCGGATGGGCAAGGCCCTGCCGATCACTCTGAAGCGATGACATGCGAAAAGGGCCAGGCTTTCGCCTGGCCCTTCGTTTTGGCTCGGTAGTGCGCTGTTAGAACGTCGCCGAGACCTTGGCGTACCAGAAACCGCCCTGCCAATCGACGATGGAGTCCGAGCGGTAAAGCCGGCCATTGGTCGCCGACTCGCCGGTCAGATCCGGATCGGGATAGTTGGAGAACAGGTTCCGGGCCCCGACCGCAATCGAGTAGGTGTCGGTCGCGGCATAGGAGATCTCGGTGTCGAACATCATCTCCGGATCCCACTTCTGGATCACGTCGGGTTTGCCGACGCTGAACATGTTCTTGTACGGACCGTAGATATTGGCCCGGCCGAGGATCTTGAACTTGCCGATCTCGTGGGTGGCCGACAGCGTGCTCCTCCAGCGCGGCGCGGCATGCTTGAAGTCATAGACGCTTTCGCCGTCGAAGAAGGTGTAGGTCACGCCCGAGGTGTTCGGAGTGGGCTTGTTGACCTTGTCGACAACGAAGCTGTTCCAGTTGGCGCTGGCGGTGAAGCTGGTCGACTGGCCATTGTCCCAAGCCTTCTTGTAGGTCGCCACGACGTCGACACCGGTGGTGGTCGAGTCAAAGGCGTTCTGGAAGAACTGAACCTGGCCGATCGTGTCCGCACCGGGGATCTTGGCACTGATCAGCGCAGACTTGATCAACGGCGTCACCGTGATCGCGCTGGTGGCATAGAACTGGTCTTCGATAGCGATGTTGTAGAGGTCGACCGTCAGGCTCATGCCGTCAAACAGCGAGGCCGTGAAGCCAAGCGCCAGGTTGACCGACTTTTCCGGCTTCAGTTCCTTGGCGCCCATGTACTTGGCGACCGGGTTGGTCGCCGGGAACAGGCCCGAGGCAATGATCGCGCCGTTTTCGACGCGGGTCGAAACGTTGGTGGTGAACAGTTGGCCGGGCGTCGGGGCGCGGAAGCCCGTACCGGCTGACGCGCGAATGCCGAAATCCTCGGTGATCTGGTACTGGGTCGCTAGCTTGCCGTTAAAGGTGTCGCCGAAGTCCGAGAATTTCTCGGCCCGGATCGCCGCGTCGAGGAACCAAGCCTCAGTGATGTTGGCCGAGGCTTGGGCATAGCCGGCATAGGAGTCGCGGGTCAGTTCGCCTGAATAGGACGGCGTGTTGCCGGGGAAGCCGTTCGATCCGACGCCCAGGGCATTGTAGACGGGATCGAGGCCCGCAAAGCCGTCCGTGGCGTCTGACTTGTAGTTGGCGCAGTTGAGACCGGCCGTGGAGGGCAGGGCAGCACCCTTGGCCGTGGCGGTCCGGGTGGTCGCATTGCAGAAGCCGAAGGGGTCAGGGACCGACCAGGAACCGGCAATGTAGGAGGGGACATCACCGGGGGTGATCTCATAGCCTTCCTTGCGGTACTCGGCCCCGAAATTCAGGGTCACCGGGGTGCTGATGCCGGCGACCGTCCAGTCATAGGCGAAGTCGGCATTCGCTGCGCTTTCCGTCGAGATGAGCGAGCCGTCGTAGAATTCTTTCGGCGAGGCCGGTCCCATCGACGGGTTCACGGTGTCCCAGATCGTGTAGGCGATCTTGTTGTTCCCGTAGCGACCGCTCAGATCGTAGGTGACGCCGTTGGCGAACTTGCCCTTCAGGCCACCCGTCAGGCTGTAGTCGGTGACGTCGCCGCCGAACATCGGGGTGAAGCCGGCCGGGAAGATCGAGCTGAACTGGAAGATCGAGCCGTCGGCCTGGCGGATCGGCGTGGCATTGACCGCATTGCTGACCGGCGGACGATAGTTGAAGTACTCGGTCGCGCTGCTCTTCGAATAGTTGGCAAAGGCATAGAGCGACAGGCTGTCGCTGATGTCATAGCCGGCATTGATCACGCCGCGCAGGGCCTCGGAGTCCGGCTGACCCCACTTCTGCACATAGTCCGTGATCAGGGCGCGGTAGGCCGGGTTGGCGGCACCGTAGGACGCCACGCAGAAGCCGGCCGACTGGTTGGGAATCCCCACATTGCAGTACTGCTTGCCGCGGTGAACCTGGTTCTGGCTGGTATATTCGAAGGTCCCGTTGACGAAGCCCTTGTCGCCGATCGGCAGGCCGAGATTGCCCGTGACCATCACGTCTTCGCCGTCACCAAGGAAGAACTGGCCGTACTGGGCGGTGAGCGAACCGCCGCTGGGGCTGTCCTTGAGCTGGAAGTCGATGACGCCGGCGATGGCGTCCGAGCCGTATTGGGCACCCGCGCCGTCACGCGTGACGACCACGTTTTTCAGGGCTGAAGCCGGGATGGTCGCCGCGTCGGGGGCCTGGGCACCGGTGCCGCCAATGGTCACCAGGGCCGAACGATGGCGACGCTTGCCATTGACCATGAACAGGGTCTTGTCGGTGGGCAGGCCGCGCAGGCTGGCGGGGCGAACGAAGGTGGCACCGTCCGAGATCGGCTCGCGAGCCAGGGTGTAGGACGGAACCAGCGATTTCAGGATGTCATTGGTGTCGGTGAAGGCGGCGGACTTCAGGTCAGCTTCGCTGAACGAGTCCACCGGGACCGCGCTGTCGAGGACGGTGCGGGGCTTGCCGCGTGCCGTGACGATCAGGGTTTCGAGTTCGGAATTGGTTTCTGCCGCCGGGTCGGCGGGAGTCTCGGCGGCGTGCGCCAGGGCCGAGTATCCAAGAGTAACGCTAAGTGCCGAGATGCCGGCGAGAAGTGTCGATTTCAAGTGCCGAGTCATAGAGAGCCCCCTCGTTCAATTATAAACGCACGATTGAATCCTTCTCCACGGCTGTTTTCTCCCGACCTTTATTGTTTTTGACACTGACGCGATTTTTCACTCGGACGTTGCCGAACGATTAAGCGTGGATTGAAGTCGTCGACTTGTGCAATGGCCGGGTCGACATGAAGCTGTCACAGGACACCAGAACGGCCCCGGCGCCCCTTTGGGTGGCGTCGAGACCGCATTTTTAGGCAGAGCGGAGCGCCCGAATGGGCAATCCGGGTCGCGGAAGCCTGCTGGCGTCAGGCGACCATTCGGTGATCGGCGGGTTCGCAGACCTCGGACTCGAACAGGTCATAGGCATCTTCCCAGGCTGCCAGGCGTGAGTCGCGCCGTTCGGCATCGTCGATGACCCGGATGATCTGGTCCTCGCGGTCGTTCCAGACCACGCCCAGGTCCACCACCCGATCAGCGTCCCGACCCAGGAGCAGGATGATGTCGGCGCGGGCGGCGCGTTCGGGGCTGATCCGCATCAGGGTCCGTCCGCGGCCGAGGTCACGGTGAATGTCCGCGAAGGCCAGGACTGCCGAAATCATCGGGGCATTGACCGGGGCAATGGCCCAGACAGGGCAGGCAAAACGGGACATCAAGACCTCCAGGGTTCGGACCGGTCCTGTTTGCGCGTGCCATGCGCCAGATTCGGTCGTATGGAGAACGTATGAGGCACGAAAAAGCTGCACGTCTCCTGGACCTGGCCCGCATGCTGGCGGGATCGGCCGAAGGCATGACCCTGGATGAGATGGCGCGGGCCCTGGAGGTCGGACGCCGCACGGCGGAGCGCATGCGCGATGCGGTCTGGGCGGCCTTTCCGCAGATGGAGGTGGTCGAGGACCCGCCGACCCGGCGGTTTCGCATTCCGGCCGGGCTGGACGGTCTGTTCCAGACTCCGACCGCCGAGGAACTGGCGGCCCTCCGAACCGCTGCCGATTCCTACAGGGCTTCGGGGGCGGAAGGACGGGCATCATCGCTCTATGCCCTGGAGCGCAAGTTGCTGTCGGCCCTGCGCGGCGCGGCGCGGCGCAAGGTGGCTCCCGATGTCGAGGCCCTTGTCCAGGCCGAGACCATCGCCGTCCATGCCGGACCCCGGCCCTATGAGGACGTGACCGCCCTGGCCGCCATCCGGACGGCGATCAAGGGGCTGAGTGCGCTGTCCTTTCGCTATGAAGGGGGCAGCACGCCCGGCCGCACGCGCGAGGTGACGCCCCTGGGCATCCTGTTTGCCCGCAGCAACTATCTGGTCGCTCTGGAGGGCGAGGATCCGCGTCCACGCTCCTGGCGGCTGGACCGCATGCAGGATCTGCGGTTGCTGGATCGACCGGCCCCGCCGCCGGAGGACTTCTCGCTGCAGGCCTTCGCCGACGAAAGCTTCGGCATCTATCACGGCGCGGTCGAGGACGTGGTTCTGCGGATCCGTCCTGACCGGGCCGAGGATGCCCTGCGCTGGCGCTTTCACGCCACCCAGACCGTGCGTCCGGAGCCGGACGGCTCTGTCACGGTGGCCTTTCGGGCCGCCGGCATGCTCGAACTGGCCTGGCACCTGTTCACCTGGGGCGACGGCGTCGAGATCGTCGCGCCGGCCAGCCTGCGCCAGATCATGGTCGAGGAACTTCGCCGGGCCCTGTCGGTCCATGATAGAGCGGCGGACCTCTCCGGGACCCTGCCTCTGCCATGAACTATCGCCACGCCTTTCACGCCGGCAACTTCGCCGATCTTCAGAAGCACGCCATCCTGCTGGCGGTTCTGGAAACCCTGAAGGCGCAGTCCCCCGGCCTGGCGGTGATCGACACCCATGCCGGGGCCGGCGGATATGACCTCAGTGGCGAGATGGCGCGGCGGTCGGGTGAGGCCGAGGCCGGCATCTTCCGTCTGCTTGCGGACCCGGCTCCCCCTCCGGTTTTCGCGCCCCTGATGGCGGCCGTGCGGGCGATGAATGGCGGCCGGGACGGCCCGCTCTATCCGGGCTCGCCTCTGCTGATCGCCGGCACCCTTCGCCGGGAGGATCGCTATACCGCCTGTGAATTGCGCGACGACGACTTCGACCTGCTGCGCCGGTCTCTGGCACCTTTTCCGTTCGCCCAGGCCTGCAAGGCGGACGGCTACGAGACCGCCCAGACCCGGGCAGGGCGGGGCGGGCGAAGCGTCATCCTGATCGATCCGCCCTTTGAACGGCCGGACGACTATGCCCGCATCGTCGAGACGACGCGCCAGTCCCTGCAAAGGGATCCCGCCTCTGTCCTGGCGATCTGGACGCCGCTGAAGGACCTGGAAACCCTCGACGCCTTCGTGCGTGCGCTGGAAACTGTCACGAACGACGCGTTAATCGCCGAGGTCAGGCTGAGGCCGTTGCTGGACCCGATGAAGATGAACGGCAGTGCGATGGTTCTGGTCGGTGCCCCGCGCGAGGTCGAGCCCGCCGTCCGCAGCGCGACCGAGTGGATCGTCCGTCAGCTGGGCCAGGCCGGCGGTGCGGCCCGCATCTGGCGGACCGTCGCATGACCCGAAGTTCGCCGAGCTTTGCCGAGGCCCTCGGAGTCTGGCTGAAGATCGGCTGCCTCGGTTTTGGTGGACCGGCGGGCCAGATTGCCCTGCTGCACAGGACTGTTGTCGAGGAAAAGGGCTGGATCGATGAGGCGCGCTTCGCCCATGCCTTGAGCTTCTGCATGCTCCTGCCCGGACCGGAGGCCCAGCAGTTGGCCGTCTGGCTGGGCTGGCGGCTGCACGGGGTGCGGGGTGGCGTCGCGGCGGGACTGTTGTTCATCCTGCCCGGCCTGGCCGTCATGCTGAGCCTGTCGGCGCTCTATATCGTCTATGGGCGGTCGGAATGGGCCGGGCCGGTGCTTCTGGGACTCAAGGCGGCGGTTGTCGCCCTGGTCACTCAGGCGGTGCTGCGGATCGGCGGACGCGCCGTCCGGGATCGGGTCGGCACCGTGATGGCGGTCGCCGCCTTTGGGCTGATGAGCTTCACCATCGTGCCGTTTCCCGTCCTGATCCTTGTAGCCGGTCTGGTCGGCTGGGTTCTTGGCCGAGGCGCAACGGCGGAGCCGGTGGCGATAGAGTCCACGCCGCGTCGCGGAACCCTGCGTACCGTCCTGGTCTGGCTGGTCGTCTGGCTGGCCCCCGTTCTGACCGCCCTGATTCTGGCGCCCGACTCCGTGGTGGCGCGGATGGGTGCCATCTTCAGCGGACTGGCCGTGGTCAGCTTCGGTGGAGCCTATGCGGCCCTGGCCTATCTGGGTCAGGCGGCTTCGGCCCTCGGCTGGCTGACGCCTGTCCAGATGCTGGACGGCCTTGGTCTGGCCGAGACGACGCCCGGACCCCTGCTCCTGGTCTTTGTCTTTGTCGGCTTTGTCGGGGCCTATCAGGCCGCCGCGCCGGAATGGGCCTGGATCGCCGGGCTCGCGGGCGGTCTGATGGCAGCCTGGGCGACCTTCGCGCCGTCGTTCCTGTGGATCTTCGCCGGCGGGCCCTTCGTCGAGCGCCTGCGTGGCCGGCCGCGACCGGCCCGGGCCCTGTCGATGGTGTCGGCGGCGGCGGTCGGGGTCATTGCCCAGCTGGCCCTGTGGTTTGCGACCCATCTGCTGTTCCGCACGGGTGAATCCCTGGCCTGGGGTGCCTTGAAGGTGACAGTCCCGGATCCCGCCAGTCTTGATGCCGGGGCCCTGGGACTGACGGTTTTGGCCCTGGGTCTGACCTTTGCCCTGCGCCTGCCGATGCTGGCCCTGGTGGTGGTGATGGTCCTGGCCGGACTGGTGCTAGAAGGGATTGGATTGACTTGACCTAGGGGCAACATTTTCGCACTTGCGAACGTGAGATCTGTGTTATGCTGCGTTGCACAAAATCGCGGTTGCCGGAGCGCGCGCCATGGTTTCCTCCTTGTCTTTCCTTCCCGAGTTCAAGTCCGAGCGGGTTGATCCCGAAACGGCACCCCATGTGATGGTCGGGGCGGCCTCGCCCCTGTGGCTGATGTTCGGGGGCGCTGCCGCCGCCGGAGCGGCCTGGTGGTGGTGGGCCTCACGCTGGCGCGAGGCGGTCAATCTTGAAGCCCACGCCGGTCACGCCCCTGAGCCTGTAGCCGAAGCCGCAGCCGCGCCCGTCGTCGATCCGCCGGTTGAGTTAGTGGCCGAGCCGGTCGCCTTTGTCGCCGAGGAGCCGCTCGAAACCCTGGACACGCCGGAGGAAGCCGCCGATGCGGTTCTGGCCCCCGAGGTCGAGATCCCGGCGGTGGTCGAGGCTGAAGCGGCCGTGATCGAGGCCGTTGAGCTTGTGGCCGTGGTCGAACCCGTCGTCGAGCCTGAGCGCGTCGCCGAAACCGAAAGCCCTGATCTGGACGCCAGCCTCGAGATCCAGGCTGATGACCTGACCCGGCTGGTCGGGATCGGTCCCAAGCTGGCGGCTTCCCTGGCTGAACTGGGCGTAACGCGCTTTGCCCAGATCGCCGCCTGGACCACCGAGGACATCCAGTCGATCGATCAGCTGCTCAATCTCAAGGGTCGGGCCGACCGCGATGCCTGGGTGGCCCAGGCCAAGCGCTTCGCCGCCACCGTCGAGGCCTGAAGCCGGGCAGTGACCCGTCCGGCCCGCTTTCAGCGATGGGCCTGACGGGGCCTTTTCGGGGTCATCGGCTCGCGCCGATGCCCCCGCTGCCGCACTCGGTGTTCAGGTACTTCTCGATCTCGACCAGCTGGGTCTCGACCATGGCGGGTTCCATGGTGGCCAGCTGGTGGCCCATGTCCTTGATCTCGAGATAGCGGTGCGGCTTGCCGGCTGCCTTCAGGGCGTCGACGAACTTGCGCGACTGCTTGACGTCGACGATCTGGTCGCGGTCGCCATGATAGATCAGCAGCGGGATCTGGGAGTCCCGTGCCTTTTCAAGGGCATCAAGACCCCGGATGGTCGGGTTCTGGAACTCCCGCTGGAAGCGGTTGTCAAAGGTGGCCTGCTTGATGCTGGCCAGGTCGCCGGCTCCGGCACCGGAGATGGCGCAACGATAGAGACCATTGGGCCGGATGGCGGCGGCCAGGGCTGCATAGCCGCCATAGGAATAGCCGAACATGGCCACCTTGTCGGGCGCAGCGACCTTCTGGTCGATCAGCCATCGGACCCCGTCATCCTTGTCGTCCTGCATTTTCTGGCCCCATTCGCCGTCGCCGGCGCGCCACAGCTTCTGGCCCCAGCCTTCGGATCCGCGGAACTGGGGTTGCAGGACCGCATAGCCGCGGCTGGCGAAGTACTGGACCCAGCCGGCCGGATCCCAGTCGAGATAGTCCCGTGCCCAGGGGCCGCCGTGGGGTTCGATCAGGGTCGGAAAGGGGCCGGGGCCGAACTGGTCGGCAGGCGGGGTGGTCAGATAGGCCGGGATGATCAGGCCGTCACGGGCCGGGTATTGAACGAGACGTGTGGTGCCCAGGGCGGCGGAGTCGAGATCGGGCCGCACCTTGCCCAGCAGTTTCAGGGTCCCCGAGGTGTCGAGCAGATAGTACTCGCCCGGATTGGCCGGACCCGACTTCTCGACGATGAAGTGCTTCAGATCCTCTGACCAGTCAGTGATCGCGGCATCTGCACCTTCGGCGACAGGCAGGCGCGTTGCTGCCCCGGTCGCTGGATCCGTCCAGTTGACGACGCTGGTCTTGATACCCAGGGCGGCGCGCAGGCTCTTGTTCAGGGTCGAGAAGGTCTCGTCCGTCCAGTAGGTGGTGTTGGTCGCTCCCGAATAGGAGAAACCCAGGACCCGGCCATAGTCAGCCTTGGCCGTTGAGGTGACGATGCCGCCGGCGTCGAACAGCTTGTGCTCGAGCAGGGGCTCGACAATCTGCCGGGCCTTGATGTCGTAGACATAGAGACCGGCCTTGTCGCGACCCTTGCTGGACGAGATGTAGAGGATGTTGGGATCGTCGGTGAAGCCGACGATGGCAACCGGCTCGCGGTCCTTGGCATACCAGCGGAAATGCTCGGACCACTCGCCGCTGGCCGGGTCGCGGATCCACTGGGCGAAATAGACCGCGCCATTGTCATAGCCCAACTCCTGGCGGGTACGGATCTCACCCTTGAGGTCCACCTGGAAGCCGCCGAAGCGTTCGGAGCCGCGCATCAGCCGCTCGGTAACGCCCGAATAGATGTCCAGCTTGAGAATGTCGCCCCGGGTATCCTGGCGCCGGTCTTCGACCACGATGTTGCGGGGATCAGCGGGCAGGAAGTCGATCACACCGGCATCGTCGAACTTGGCCTGGAAGGCATCACTCTCCGAACGGGTGCGACCGTCCGGCAGGAGCGTGCTCCAGGACTTGCCTTCCAGGTCAGAGACATATTGCCGGCTCAGGTGGGTCTTGATGTTACCGACCGTGAAGGTCTGGATCGTCCGCACCAGCAGGCGGTCATTCTTCAGAAAACTGACGCCCAGGATGCGGACCTTGGCAGCCGAGATCACGGCCGGCGGCTTGTCCAGGGCGTCCGTGCTCCAGACCGAGATCATCGGGCTCTGGCCGTTCTGGCTGGTCAGGGCGACGATGTGCTTGCCGTCGCGCGAGATCTGCACGTTGCTGATGGCCGGCGGGTCGGCGAACACCTTGGCCGGTAGTGGCGCGGCCTGGAGCGAAGGGGCCGTCAGGCCCAGCAGGACGGCGGCTGCGGCTGCGGCGAGCGGGCGCGGGTCTAGTCTCACAGTCGGCTCCAGTCTGAATGCGTTTCTTTGGGGGCGCCTGGCCAGCGAACCCGTTGCCACCATAGCGGGTGCGTCGGCCCGGCCAAGCCCGTGACTCTGCAGGCCTTGCGCCGATCCGACCGTTGGGTGCGTACCGAAAGACACAGTGTGTCGGAAATACGACCCAAAGACGACACCTAGGTTGCGGTGCAGCCCCGGATCGCGCTCTTGTCCCCATCGCAGTTAAATTCCACGCCTCTGTCCGAAGAAGCTGTCGGTCTTGCTGCCCTATGGGAATTCACGGAGGCGTTTCTGTCATGTCCAACCATCGTAAGCATCTTTTGGCCACCACGGTCATGGCCGGACTGGCGGTCACCGCCTTTGCGCCGACCCTGGCTCTCGCCCAGGCCGCCGCGCCCCTGCCGACCACCGCCGACAAGCCGGCGGACGTGACCGAGATCGAAGAGCTGGTCGTGACCGGCTCGCGCATCAAGCGCAGCGAATTCAACAGCCCCGACCCGATCCAGGTGATCAGTGCTGAACAGGGCAAGCTGAAGGGCATCTCGACCGCTGCGGGTCTGCTGCAGACCTCGACCATCGCCTCGGGTTCGCCGCAGGTGACCTCGGCCATCTCCAGCGCCTTCGTCACCGACGGTGGCCCCGGTGCTGAAACCATCTCGCTGCGCGGTCTGGGTGCAAACCGTACCCTCGTGCTGGTCAATGGTCGTCGCACCGGTCCGGCCGGCGTCCGCGGTGGCGTGTCCTCCGTCGACCTCAACGTCATTCCGGTGTCCGCGATCGATCGCGTCGACATTCTGAAGGACGGTGCCTCGTCGATCTACGGCTCCGACGCCGTCGCCGGCGTGGTCAACATCATCACCAAGCGCGATACGGAAGGCTTCGAGATCGATGCCTTCGTCAGCCAGCCCCAGGACAAGGGCGGCGAGCAGAGCCGCGGCAGCATCAGCTGGGGCAAGACCTTTGACCGCGGCTTCCTGAACGTCTCCTACGACTATTCGAAGACCGCCGAGCAGCGGATCGGTGATCGCAGCTACACCAACTGCGGCCGTCAATACATCACCGACTCCAGCGGCAAGCGGAAGGACACCATCGATCCCCGCACCGGTTCGGCCCAGTGCCGCGACCTGCTTTATGATCAGATCTGGCTCTATGACTTCAGCTTCGCCGGTCTCGATGGCAAGCTGCAGTTCGACTATGACGGCAAGCTGGGCGGCCTGATCCCCCGCGTGCCGCCGGGCCAGGCGGCCAACTATCCGGGCGCGCCGGCCGGCTTCTATACCGTGGGCTACAGCGATGATCCCCAGGCCGCCGACAACGGCGTTCTGGACTTCAACAGCCCGTTCAATCTCGAATCCTCGCTGGTGCCGCGCAACGAGCGCTCGACCATCTATGCCCAGGGCGCGTTCGACATCACCGACAGCGTCGAGGCCTATGGCGAACTGCTGCTGAACCGCCGCGCCACCAAGAGCAACGGCTATCGCCAGTTCTGGAGCTACTTCTACACCGGCGACATCGACCCGTTCAGCAAGGGCTTCACCGGCGACTTCATCCTGTCGCCGACCCCGGTCACCAACCGGGCCCGTGACGGCCAGCGCGTTGACTATCAGCGCTTTGTCGGCGGCCTGCGCGGCGACTTCGGCAAGATCGATTTCCTGAAGGGTTGGGACTGGGACATCTTCAGCCAGTACAGCCACTCCAAGGGCGTCTATTCACGTGACGTGATCCTGAAAGACGCCGTCGATATCGGCGCTTTCCGCACCGGGTCTTGCGCGGGCCAGACGACACCGATCAGCAAGAAGAAGTGCGTCGACGTCAGCTGGGTCACGCCGGACTTCCTGGCCGGCAAGTACACGGCTGCCGAAGAAGCCTTCCTGTTCGACAATGAAGCCGGCAAGACCATCTACAAGCAATTGGTCATCGAAGGTTCGACCTCGGGCTCGCTGTTCAAGCTGCCGGCCGGTGAGGTGGGCGCCGCCTTCGGCTTCCACTATCGCAAGGACTCGATCAACGACACGCCTGGTGCCGTCACCCTGGCCGGCAATGTGTGGGGCTCCTCCACGGCCGGCATCACCAAGGGCGACGACCTGGCGCGCGAGTTCTTCGGCGAGCTGAGCATTCCGCTGCTGAAGGGCCTGCCCTTCGCGGAGAATGTCGAGCTGTCGCTGTCGGGCCGTCATACCAAGGTCAACAGCTATGGTGAGGACGACACCTACAAGGTGGGCCTGAACTGGCAAATCGTGCCGTCGCTGCGCCTGCGGGCTACCAAGGGCACGTCGTTCCGCGCTCCGGCCCTGTTCGAACTCTACAAGAATGCCGAGACGAGCTTCGCCTCACAGCGCACGCTCGACCCCTGCATCCGTTGGGCGACCAACCTGGCCCAGGGCAACCTGCCGCAATACGTCGCCAACAACTGCGCCGCCGCGGGCATTCCGGGCACCCATTCGGGCGCCGGCTCGTCGGCCACCGTTACGGCGGGCGGCGGCAAGGGCGCTCTCGAGGCTGAAACCTCGAAGGCGGTCACCTATGGCGTGATCTGGACCCCCAGCTTCGCCAACCTGAACGTGGCGGTCGACTACTTCGAAATCGAGGTCAATGACGAGATCACCCAGCTCGGTGCCGCGCGCATCGTGTCGGGCTGCTATCGTTCGCTGTCCTTCCCGAACGATCCTCTGTGCAAGCTGTTCACCCGCACGCCGGGCTCCAACCTGATCAACAAGGTCACCAACAACTATCTGAACATCGCCGAGCAGGCCAACCGCGGCATCGACCTGACCGTTCGCTACGGCCAGGAGCTGCCCTGGGACAGCAAGCTTACCGTCGACCTGCAGTCGACCTGGCAGCTTGAGGACACCACGGCCCTGTTCGCCGGCACGACGATCGACAAGAATGGTTTTGTCGGCGATCCGGACTGGACCGGTCAGCTGAACTTCCGGCTGGTCAAGGGCGACTGGACGGGCTTCTGGGGCATCGACATGGTCGGCAAGGCGTCTGACGCCGAGGACTATGCCGACAAGAACGCGGCGGGGACCACCTTCTACAAGATCCACACCGAGTTCACGGCCTATCACAGCCTCTCGCTGCAGAAGAAGTTCGACGACTGGTCGGTCCTCGGCGGCGTGGCCAATGTGTTCAACGAAGAGCCCCCGGCGGTGTCGCGCGGCCAGGGCAATTACAGCACGGTCGGCACCTCGGTTCTGGCCTCGCAGTACGACTACTATGGTCGCCGCGTGTTCCTGAACATCACGGCGCGCTTCTAGTCTTAGCGGATTGGACTAACATGACGGCGGCGGGGCGACCCGCCGCCGTTTTTGTATTGATATCCGAGTTGGGGACCTGATCGCGTGAACGCCATAATCCGGGGCAAGCCCGACAATCTCGACGAGATCGGCCTGCAGTTCGAGCGCGCGAGCCTGGCGACGCCGGTCTATCTCAACAGCGTGCCCAAGGCCGGCACCCATCTGATCCGCAACATCCTGCGGATGTTCGTCGCGCCGGAGCAGCACTGGCGCCGCGAATACATCCAGCACGCCATCCTCAGGCAGTACGGGCCGGAGGCCTTCTCGGCCGCC
Organism: Caulobacter sp. AVps16; assembly: GCF_058681455.1. Lineage (NCBI taxonomy): Bacteria > Pseudomonadati > Pseudomonadota > Alphaproteobacteria > Caulobacterales > Caulobacteraceae > Caulobacter > Caulobacter sp. AVps16. The sequence continues at coordinate 2,370,323 of NZ_CM178739.1, read as the reverse complement.
AGACCGATGATCAGCTGGGGTCACATGCTGTTTTCGGACGAGTCGGCCATCGCCCTGCGCGATGTTCGCCATATCGTGCTGGTCCGCGATCCCTATGACTGGGTCCTGGCCCGGGCGCGATTCTACCTTTCGGACGAATTCCAGGGCAATCTGAACCACATCAAGGGCGGCGCAGCCTCAGCCGAGGATGTGGTGATGATGATGATCCTCGGCGCCCACGGAAAGGTGCCGGACCTGAAGGACATCTTTGCCCTTAACGCCGTGGCCTGGATGGGTTCCAGCGCCGTGATCGTGCGCTATGAGGACATTGTCGAGAGCCTGAATGACCTTGGGTCCAGGCGGTCGGAGGCCTTTTTCCGCCAGTTGCTGGCCGATTGCGGTCTGGATCTGCCGAGCGACTGGCGAGAGCGGGTCGAGGCCGGTGCCGATCGCCGGGAAAGCCGGACCGCCAGCGAAAACCTCAATGTAACGGCCGACTTGCCGAGCGTTCTGTCAGACGTCCACAAGCGGATCGTGGATTTTCACGCCCCCGGCCTGCGGGCCCTTCTGGGCTACGCCTAGAGCCTTTTCCGACCTGATGGCTCCATCAGGGGCGGGTCAAAGGGTTTTAGATCACCACGGCCGTTCCGGAGACCGAGACCATCATCATCGAGCCATTGGGGCCGACGGTGTTGTAGTCGAGGTCGACGGCCACGATCGCATTGGCTCCCAGTTTCTCGGCTTCCTTGATCAGGTTCTTCAGGGCGTCATCACGCGCCCGCCCCAGCACCCGTTCATAGGACTTCGAGTGGCCGCCGATGAAGTCGCGGATGGCGGCCATCAGGTCCAGCACCACATTCGCGCCCAGGATCGACTGGGCGTAGATCGCCCCCTTGTAGTCCTGAACCGGCCGGCCTTCGATGAAGGGCGTGGTCGAGATCAGCATCGATAAACCCCTGTGCGGCACACGCGACAACGTCGTTAACTTAGGCGCAAACTGCGGCTTCCGCGAGGGGCTCACCTGCAAAGCGGCGCTTTCTTGCGTCAATCTCGCCTCCTGCGGGAATCTGGCGTTCTGCCACTTCCTGCGCGCCGATGGTTAAGGCAGATTGGGCCCAGTTCTTCACCCCGGAGTTTTCTGGTGATCTTCGCCAAGTCGCACCTCGACCTGCACAACATCCGGAACAATGTGGAACGGGTTAAGAAGCTGTCGGACAATGTCGTGGGTGTCGGCCCGCTCGGCGTCGGCCTCGACGGCCTGCTGACCTGGATTCCGGGCGCTGGCGAGCTCTACAGCCTCGGGGCCGGCGGCCTGATCATCATGGACGCCGTACGGGCCCGCGCCGCGCCGATGATCGTCATCCAGATCGTCGCCATCATCCTGATCGACACCGTGGCCGGCTCCCTGCCGGTCGCCGGCAAGGTCGCCGACGTGCTGTTCACCGGCCACAAGTGGTCGGCCGACATGTTGATCAACCATATGGACGACACCATCTATTTCGAGGGCAGCCGCAAGGAGGTCCAGGGTACGGCGGAGTATCGCGATCTTCTGGCCCGGATTCAGGCCGGCAAGGAAAAGCGCCGGGTCGTTTTCCTGGGCTGACGGCAGGCAACACTTTCTGGACGGGCGAGGCGTTGATCAAGCATGACCGATGAAGCCGCCCCGTTCGCCGACACGCGCCGGGCCCGTGCGCACCGCGCCTGGAAGTCGGCAGAGACCATCAAGGGCCTGTCTGACCGCCTGATCGGTCTCGGACCCTTCGGCCTGGGTCTGGATGGCGTCCTGTCCTGGGTGCCGGTGGTGGGGCCGCTCTACAGCATGGGTGCCGGCGGGCTGCTCCTGATCCACGGCCTGTCGGCCGGGGCCTCGTTCGTGACCCTGGCGCGGATGCTGGCCTATGTGGCGATGGATACCGCCACCGACGCCGTGCCGATCGCCGGCTCGGTAGTGGACATGATGTTCCCCGGCCACCTGATGGCCGCCAAGGCGCTGCAGAAGGACATCGAGGCGCGGCATGGCCTGCCCGATGACGTGGCGCTGAAGCGCGCGCCCAAGAAGCGGGCCAAGGCCGGCAAGCGCTGACCAGCCCGTCTAGGCCACCGTCCCCTGGGTGTAGCCGAGCTGGACATTGAGCTTTTCCAGCACCTCGATGGCCGCCTCGGCGATCACCGTACCGGGGGGGAAGATGCTGGCGGCGCCGGCGTCGAGCAGGGCCTGGAAGTCCTGGGGCGGGATCACGCCCCCGACCACCACCACCATGTCCTCGCGTCCCAGCTTGGCCAGTTCGGACTTCAGTTCCGGCACCAGGGTCAGGTGGCCCGCCGCCAGGGACGAGGCCCCGACCACATGCACACCGGCCTCGATCGCCGCCTGGGCGGCTTCAGCGGGTGTCTGGAACAGCGGGCCGATCTCGACCTTGAAGCCGAGGTCGGAAAAGGCGCTGGCAATCACCTTCTGGCCGCGGTCGTGGCCGTCCTGACCCATCTTGGCGACCATGATGCGGGGCGGTCCGCCGTCGGCTTCCCTGAAGGCGGCGACCATGGCCCGGGCCCGGGCGGCCTTGGGATCGGCACCGGCCTCCTTGCCATAGACGCCTTCGATGGTCTGGATCACGGCGCGATGGCGGCCGAAGACCTTTTCCAGGGCATAGCTGATCTCACCGACCGTGGCCTTGGCCCGGGCTGCATCGACCGCCAGGGCCAGCAGGTTGCCGTTACCGCGCGCGCCGGTTTCCAGGGCGTCCAGCGCGGCCTGGGTCGCGGCCGGGTCACGGTCAGCCTTCAGGCGGGCCAGCTTTTCCAATTGCTGGGTGCGGACCGAGCTGTTGTCCACCTTCAGCATCGGGATCACGTCCTCGACCTCGGGCTTGTAGCGGTTGACCCCGACCACGCTCTGGCGATTGGCGTCGATGCGGGCCTGGGTCTTGGCAGCAGCTTCCTCGATGCGCAGCTTCGGAATGCCGCGCTCGATGGCCTTGGCCATGCCGCCGGCGGCCTCGACCTCTTCGATATGGGCCAGGGCCTTGAGCGCCAGGTCGTGGGTCAGGCGTTCGACATAGTAGCTGCCGCCCCACGGGTCGGCGACGCGGGTCGTGCCGCTCTCCATCTGCAGGAAGAGTTGCGTGTTGCGGGCGATGCGGGCCGAAAAATCGGTCGGCAGGGCCAGGGCCTCGTCCAGGGCGTTGGTGTGCAGGCTCTGGGTCTGGCCGTTGACCGCGGCCATGGCCTCCACGCAGGTGCGCGAGACGTTGTTGAACACGTCCTGGGCCGCCAGCGACCAGCCGCTGGTCTGGCTGTGGGTGCGCAAGGAGAGGCTGCGGTCGTCCTTGGGATCGAACTCGCGCTTCATCAGCCGGGCCCAGAGCAGGCGGGCCGCGCGCATCTTCGCCACTTCCATGAAGTAGTTCATGCCGATGGCCCAGAAGAAGCTCAGGCGCGGGGCGAAGACGTCAATGCTCATGCCGGCGGCGACGCCGGCCCGGGCATATTCGATGCCGTCGGCAAGCGTATAGGCCAGCTCGAGGTCGGCCGTCGCCCCGGCCTCCTGCATGTGATAGCCGCTGATCGAGATCGAGTTGAACTTCGGCATATTGGCCGAAGTATATGAAAAGATGTCGGAAATGATCCGCATCGAAGGCGCGGGCGGATAGATGTAGGTGTTCCGCACCATGAATTCTTTGAGGATGTCGTTCTGGATCGTGCCCGACAGCTTGTCGGGCGAAACGCCCTGTTCCTCGGCCGCCACGATATAGAGCGCCAGGATCGGCAGCACCGCGCCGTTCATGGTCATCGACACGCTCATCTTGTCGAGCGGAATGCCCGAGAAGAGGGTGCGCATGTCGAGGATCGAGTCGATGGCGACGCCGGCCATGCCGACATCGCCCTTCACCCGCTCATGGTCGGAATCGTAGCCCCGGTGGGTGGCGAGGTCGAAGGCGACCGACAGGCCCATTTGGCCAGCGGCCAAATTGCGTCTGTAGAATGCGTTGCTGTCCTCGGCCGTGGAGAAGCCCGCATACTGACGCACCGTCCACGGGTTGGTGACATACATGGTCGGGTAGGGGCCCCGCACATAGGGCGCGACGCCGGGATAGCCTCCGGTGAAGTCGAGACCTTCGACATCGGTGGCCGTGAAGGCGGCCGCGACATCGACGCCTTCAGGCGTATTCCAGACGGGGCCTGCCGAAGCGACCTCTTGAGCGGTGACCTCGGCGAAGTCGACGGTGGTGAAGTCGGGGAACTTGGTCATGGCTCAGGCTCCCTCAAAGGCGGCGGCGAAGCGGATGGGCGTCAGGGGCGGGCAGTGACTGTCGGGTCCCGGCAGTCGCGGATCCGGCCCCTCCACGGCGAAGGCGGACGGATCGACGGTCTCGACCTCGGCAGGCTTGTCCTCGGCATTGGGGAAGACCGTGACCCCGAGGATCTTGCGGCTCTTGTCGGCGAAGGCGGCGGCCTGGGTGTCGCGGGCGAGGCCCACGGCCGTGGCGACTTGCCCGCTCTCCAGGGCCTTGATCACCCCGCCGGCGGCCTCGATCGACTGGAAAAGGGCCCAGGCGGCACGGGCGATCTGGTCGGTCAGGCTGTCGAGATACCAGGAGCCGCCGGCCGGATCGGCGACACGGCCAAGATGGCTCTCTTCCATCAGCACCAGCTGGGTATTGCGGGCCTGACGGCGGGCAAAGGCCGTCGGCAGTCCGATGGCGTCGGTGAAGGTCCCCAGCACCACCACATCAGCGCCGCCGACCGCCCCGGCGAAACCGGCCGAGGTCAGGCGCAGCAGGTTGGTCCAGGCGTCCTTGGTCGTCAGCATCCGGGCCGAGCTGCGGGCCTCGATGACGGCCGGCGCGGACACGCCGCAGGCCTCGGCCAGGCGCGCCCACAGGGCCCGGGCGGCGCGGACCTTGGCTACGCCGGTGAAGTATTCGCCGTCGAGGCTTACCCCGAGCACGATGCGCCCGAAGGCCTCGTCCATCGACAGGCCCGAGCGCACGAGGGCCTTGGCATAGGCCAGGGCGCTGGCGGTCATCAGGGCCAGTTCCTCGACATTCGAACCCCCGGCCTCGTGGGCCGCGCGGCCGGTCGCCAGGAACAGGCTGGCCCGGGCATAGGTCGTCGCCAGGCGCGCGCCGACCGTGGCGGCGTTGAACACATGGCTCTCGATCGGGCCCGGGCTGGTCCCGGTCTGGGCGAAGGTGGTCAGTGGATCCATGTGAAAGGCCAGGGGCGCATTGGGCGCGCCCTTGGTCACGGTGCCCAGCCAGTCGGCGGCCTTTGGTCCCAGATAGCCGGCGTCGAGGGCGACCGGAGCCAGATCGATCAGCACCCCCTCCAGCGCCCTGGCCAGATCATCCGCCGATCCGATAGCGACGCCCTGGGCTCCTGTCGGGTCGAGGGCCAGCAGCAGCGAGGCCGCGCCGTTCTGCAGGTCGACCAGGCTGTCGCGCGCCGCGCGTTCGGAGTCGGGATGGGCGATCCGCATCCGCAGGTCCCAGGGGCGGTCGGCGTCCCTTGTCCGCAGATCGCGGGCGACCGGCACGCCATCCGCGGCGGTATAGAGGGGCCGGATCGTCAGGCCATCAGGCGTGAGCACCGTCAGGGCCTCATCAAAGCTCTGACCCTTCAGCGTTTTTTCGACCAGAGCTGTCCAGCGGGCGCGAACCGTCGCGTCGTCCGAGACGGCGAAATCATCAGCCAGAGGCGTCGCGGTCTGGGTCAAGGCGTCTCTCTCCTGCAGTGCAGCATTCTTGGCTTTTTGTCCGTGATGCGCCCCTGCCGCTAGGGCCGTCAAGTCTTGCGCCCGCCCCAAACAAGCGTTTAAGCTGAACGCTGTTTACATGCGCGGTGCTCAACGCCGCCTCCTGAGGGGAGCCGATCTTCATGGCCTTGCCGCCCGTTCTTCGCGACCGCCTTCGCCTGCCGGTTATCGCCTCGCCGCTGTTTATCATCAGCAACCCCGACCTGGTGATTGCCCAGTGCAAGGCCGGCATTGTCGGCTCTTTCCCGTCGCTGAACGCCCGGCCGATCTCGCAGCTCGACGAGTGGCTTCACCGGATTACCGAGGAGCTGGCAGCCTATGATCGGGCCAACCCCGACGCGCCGTCCGCGCCGTTCGCGGTCAACCAGATCGTTCACCGGACCAATAACCGGCTCGAGGAGGACATCGAGCTGTGCGTGAAATACAAGGCTCCGCTGGTGATCACCTCGCTGGGGGCCCGCGAGGATCTCAATGCCGCGATCCATTCGTATGGCGGCATCACCATGCACGACGTCATCAATGACAAGCATGCCCACAAGGCCATCGAAAAGGGCGCTGACGGCCTGATTCCGGTCGCCGCCGGTGCCGGCGGCCATGCCGGCACCCTGTCGCCCTTCGCCCTGATCCAGGAGATCCGTCAGTGGTTCGACGGTCCGGTGGCCCTGTCGGGTTCGATCGCCTGCGGTCGCTCGATCCTGGCCGCCCAGGCCATGGGTGCGGACCTGGCCTATATCGGCTCGGCCTTCATCGCGACCCAGGAAGCCAATGCGGCCCAGGGCTACAAGGACATGATCGTCGAGAGCCACGCCGACGACATCCTCTATTCCAACCTCTTCACCGGCGTGCATGGCAACTATCTGCGCCCCTCGGTGATCAAGGCGGGGATGGATCCCGACAATCTGCCGGTCAGCGATCCGTCGGCCATGAACTTCGGTTCGGGCGGCAACCAGGAAGCCAAGGCCTGGCGCGACATCTGGGGCTGCGGCCAGGGTATCGGTGCCATCGACGCGGTGCTGACGGCCGGTGAACTCATCGCCAAGTTCTCGGACGAGTACGAGCAGGCCAAGGCCGAGCTGGCCGCCAAGACCGCCCTGACATCGGGCAACCACCTGGCCTTCGCGGCCGAGTAGCGACACGCTGGAGCGGGGAAGGGGACGGGGATCGACCAAGGTCGGTCCCCGGCTCTGTCAGCGGAGCGATCCTTGAGGCGTTTTCAACGCCCTGAAGGGACCTCCGATGTTCGACGAATCCACTCCGCGCCTGGGTCTGCCCTATGTGCTGGCCGCCCAGGCCCAGAAGCATATCCCCATCAATGAAAGCCTCGCCCGGCTGGACGGACTGGTCCAGCTGGCCGTCGAAAGCCGCGTCGTCGCGGCGCAGCCGGCAAGCCCCGTCGGAGGCGGCGTCTGGATCCTGCCGGCCGGCGCGACGGGCACGGTTTGGACGGGGCAGGCCGCCGGCACGCTGATGCGTTTTGAGGCCGGCGCGTGGGAGGCCATCCCCCTGGCCGAAGGCGTCCTGGCCTGGCTCAAGGACGAGAACCAGCTGGTGGCCTTTGATGGCGCGGCTTGGGCTCCCCTGTCGGCCAGCTTCAAGAGCTTGACCGCCGCCGCCTCGCCGGGACTTGCCAATACCCGCCTGGAAATCCGCGAGGAGGAGACCGCCCTGGTCGGCGCGACGACCTCAACGGCCATGGTCATACCGTCACGGGCCATCGTCCTGGCGGTCTCGACCCGAACCACGGTCGCGGTGACCGGGGCTGCCGCCTACAGCTGTGGCGTGGCGGGCGATGCGTCCAAGTTCGGCGGTTCGCTGGGCGTGGCCCGGAATTCCAGCAATGTCGGGGTCATCGGTCCGACGGCGTTCTATTCCGATACCCCGGTGCTGCTGACCGCGGCCGGAGGGAGCTTCACCGGCGGCAAGGTGCGGGTGGCGATCCACCTGCTGCGGTTTGATGCACCGGCGGCGGTTTAAAGCTGCTCCCCCTCCGGGGGAGCTGTCGCGGAGCGACTGAGGGGGCTAGCTGGACTTAGGCCGCGCTGCCCCCTCCGACCCTTCGGGCCACCTCCCCCGGTGGGGGAGGAGCTTGACCCTGGCCGCCGCCCCCGCTACACGCCGCTCACCTTTGGGGAGTAGCCGCCTGCGCCTATCAGCAGGCCCCGCCGTCAACACACTTGAGCCTTCGGGATCATGGCGCGGGGAGGGAAGCGATGATCCGCTTCCATGGCGAGACCAATGGCGCCGACAACCTCCCGGGCCGGGTGGGCTGTCGACGCTATTGGCATGCGCCCGGCCCGGAAGGTTTTTGATCCCATGGAATCCCTGTTCGTCTCGACCCTGGTCGTGGCTATCGCCGAGATCGGCGACAAGACCCAGCTGCTGGCCATCATCTTGGCCACACGGTTCAAGAAGCCCGTGCCGATCATCTTCGGGATCCTGGTCGCCACCCTGGCCAATCATGCCCTGGCGGCCACGGCCGGCTACTGGGTGGCCGACCTGCTGAACGGTCAGTGGTTCAAATGGGCCATTGCCCTGTCTTTCATCGCCATGGCCGCCTGGGCCCTCATCCCCGACAAGGCCGACGACGAGGACGGCTCGGCGGTCGGCCGCTACGGCGTGTTTCTGACCACGACCATCGCCTTCTTCCTGGTCGAGATGGGCGACAAGACCCAGATCGCCACCGTGGCCCTGGGGGCCAAGTTCCACTCGATCTTCTGGGTCGCGGCGGGCACCACGCTCGGCATGATGCTGGCCAACATCCCGGCGGTCTATCTGGGCGAGGCGGCGACCAAGATTGTGCCGCTCAAATATGTCCGTATCGGTGCGGCGCTGATCTTCCTGGCTCTGGGGATTTGGGCGGTGGTCGAGGCGGCGAGCCTCTTCCGCTAAGCCCCCTGAGCCGGTTAAGGAAGGGCGCAGCTGGAGCTACGCCCTTCCATGACTCCCTACGATCAGAACCTTCGCGGCTGGGAGTTCTGGATCGATCGCGGCGGCACCTTCACTGACATCGTCGCGCGGCGACCGGACGGGACCCTGATCACCCACAAGCTGCTCTCGGAGAACCCCGAGCAATATGCCGACGCGGCCGTTGCCGGGGTTCGGGCCCTGCTGCCGGGCGGCGCGACGATCGACGCCGTGAAGATGGGTACTACGGTGGCCACCAACGCCCTGTTGGAACGCAAGGGCGAACCGACCGTGCTGGCGATCACGGCGGGTCATGCCGACGCCCTGCGGATCGGCTATCAGGCCCGGCCCCGGCTGTTCGACCGCCACATCATCAAGCCTGAAGCCCTCTATGACCGCGTGGTCGAGATCGATGAGCGGATCAGCGTCGAGGGCGAGTTGCTGCGGCCGTTGGATGAGTCGGCCGCGAGGGCAGGCCTGCAGGCCGCCTTCGACTCCGGCTTCCGGGCCGTGGCCATCGTGCTGCTGCACGGCTTCCGCTTCACCGACCACGAGGCCCGCGTCGCGGCCATAGCCCGCGAGATCGGCTTTGCCCAGGTTTCGGTCAGCCATGAGGTCAGCCCGCTGATGAAGCTGGTGGGGCGGGGCGACACCACCGTGGTCGACGCCTATCTGTCGCCGATCCTGCGCCGCTATGTCGACCGGGTGGCCGGTGAACTCGGGGCCGATACCCGTCTGCTGTTCATGCAGTCCAATGGCGGCCTGACCGACGCCCGGGCCTTCCGGGGCAAGGACGCCATCCTGTCGGGTCCGGCCGGTGGCGTGGTCGGCATGGCGCGGACGGCCGTTGAGGCGGGTTTCGACCGGGTCATCGGCTTCGACATGGGCGGCACCTCGACCGATGTCTGTCACTATGCCGGCGAGTACGAACGGGCCTTCGAGACCGTGGTGGCCGGGGTGCGGATGCGCGCGCCGATGATGAACATCCACACCGTGGCGGCGGGCGGCGGCTCGATCTGCTTGTTCGACGGGGCGCGTCTGCGGGTGGGACCAGCGTCTGCCGGCGCCGTGCCGGGGCCGGCAGCCTACCGCCGGGGCGGCCCGCTGACCGTCACCGACTGCAATGTCATGCTGGGCAAGCTGCGGCCCGAGTTCTTCCCGGCGGTCTTCGGGCCCGGCGCCGACCAGCCGCTGGATATCGAGGCGGTCACCGAAGGCTTTGCGGCACTCGCTGCCGAGATCCTGGCCGCTACGGGTGAAGCTATGAGCCCGGAAGCCATAGCCGAGGGCTTCATCACCATCGCCGTCGAGAACATGGCCAAGGCCGTGCGGCAGATCTCGATCCAGCGCGGCTATGACGTGACCCGCTATGTGCTGGCCTGTTTCGGCGGGGCTGGCGGCCAGCATGCCTGTCTGGTCGCTGATGCCCTCGGCATGACGAAGGTCATGATCCATCCGTTCGCCGGGGTGCTGAGCGCCTATGGCATGGGACTGGCTGACCTGCGGCTGATCCGCGAGGCAACCGTCGAACGGCCGCTGGCCGAGGCTGCGGGTGATCTGGCCGGACAGGCTCAGGCCCTGGCCGTCGAGGTCGAGGCGGCCCTTCGTGCCCAGGCCGTACCTGTGGCCTCGGTCGAGACGCTTGCGACCCTGCGCGTCAAATATGCCGGCACAGATACCCCGCTTGTCGTGCCCTTGACCGACGAAGCCGGCGCCCGCGCGACCTTTGAAGAGATGCACCAGAGGCGGTTCGGCTTCACGTCGCCGACCACGGCCCTGATCGTCGAGACCCTGTCTGTGGAGGCAATTGGCCATTCCGATGCGGGAACGGCGCCAGATCTGGGAAGAGGCACATCGGGGGACCCGCTGGCCCTGACCACGGTCAATGTGCGTATGGCCGGACAGACATGGGCGACTCCAGTGTTCGACCGCGAGGCCCTCGCCGTGGGCGCTGAGGTCAAGGGCCCGGCCATCATCCGCGAAGCCACCGGCACCACCCTGGTCGAGCCCGGCTGGCGCGCCACAGTGGATGCCCATCTCAATCTGATCCTCGACCGCATCGAAGCCCTGCCGACCCGCCGTGCCATCGGCACCAGGGCTGATCCGGTGATGCTGGAGGTGTTCAACAACCTCTTCATGGCGGTGGCCGAGGAGATGGGTTTCGCGCTTCAGAACACCGCCTATTCGGTCAATATCAAGGAGCGGTTGGACTTCTCCTGTGCCCTGTTCGACCGCGACGGCAATCTGATCGCCAATGCCCCGCACATGCCGGTCCATCTGGGCTCGATGGGCGACAGCGTGCGGGCCATCCGTGAGGCGCGCCAGGGCGACGGACGCGGGATGCGACCCGGCGACGTCTACATGCTCAACGCGCCCTATAACGGCGGCACCCACCTGCCGGACGTCACCGTGGTCATGCCGGTGTTCGACGGCGAGGGGGCGCTGCTGTTCTATGTCGCTGCACGCGGCCACCAGGGCGATATCGGTGGCATCACGCCCGGATCGATGCCGCCAAACAGCCGAACGGTCGAGGAAGAAGGCGTCCTGATCGAGAACTTCCTGCTGGTCGAGGGCGGGCGGTTCCTGGAAGCCGAGACCCGCGCCCTGCTGGCCTCGGGCCGCTGGCCGGCCCGCAATCCCGACCAGAACATCGGCGACCTCAAGGCCCAGATCGCCGCCTGCGCGCGCGGAGCTGAAAGCCTGACCGGCCTCGTCGCCGAGTTCGGCCAGGACGTGGTCGAGGCCTATATGGCCCATGTGCAGGACAATGCCGAGGAGGCGGTCCGCCGGGTGCTGGCCACCCTGAGCGATGGAGCGTTTGCCTACGAACTGGACGATGGCTCGGTGGTGAAGGTGGCCATCACCGTCGACCAGAAGGCCCGCACCGCAAGGGTCGACTTCGCCGGCACCAGTGACCAGGTCCCGACCAATTTCAACGCCCCGGCCTCGATCTGCCGGGCGGCGGCGCTCTACGTGTTCCGCACCCTGGTCGATGACGAGATTCCGATGAACGACGGCTGCCTGCGGCCGGTCGAGCTGGTCATTCCGGAAGGCTCGATGTTGCGGCCGCGCTATCCGGCGGCGGTGGTGGCCGGCAATGTCGAGACCAGCCAGGTGGTCGTGGACGCCCTCTATGGCGCTCTGGGCGTGATGGCCGGGGCCCAGGGCACGATGAACAATTTCACCTTCGGCGATGAGCGGCGCCAGTATTACGAAACCATCTGCGGCGGCTCGGGGGCAGGACCGGACTTTGACGGTACCGACGCCGTCCAGACCCACATGACCAACAGCCGGCTGACCGATCCCGAGGTGCTGGAGACCCGTTATCCAGTTCTGGTCGAGGCCTTTTCGATCCGCCGCGGCTCGGGCGGGGAAGGGCACCATCGCGGCGGTGACGGAGTGGTGCGCCGGATCGGCTTCCGCGAGCCGATGACCGCCACCCTGTTGTCCAACCGGCGCCGGGTGCCGCCGTTCGGCCTGGTGGGCGGTGCGCCCGGGGCCCTGGGGCTGGCGCGGGTCGAGCGGGCCGACGGTTCTGTTCTGGCCATGGGCGCGACGGATCTGGTTGAGGTCGCGGCGGGCGATGCCATTGTCATCGAGACGCCGGGTGGCGGTGGCTGGGGGGCTGTTTGATGCGGCCCTCGGTTCTGTTCGTCTGCCTGGGCAACATCTGTCGATCGCCCCTGGCCGAGGGCGCCTTTCGCGCCGAGGCCCAGGCGCTCGGGCTTGATGTTCTGGTCGATTCCGCCGGCACCGGGGGCTGGCACGTGGGTTCCGCGCCGGATGGGCGCGCCATTGCCGCCGCGCAGCGCCACGGTGTCGACATCAGCCGCCAGACCGCCCGCAAGGTCGAGGTCGACGACTTTCGGCGCTTCACCCACATCCTGGCCCTGGACCACGACAACCTGAAGAAGCTGCGCAGCCTGCGCCCGGTCGACGGGGAGGCGGAGCTGGGCCTGCTGCTGGACTATGCCGAAGGGCTCGAGGGGCGGGCGGTGGCCGATCCCTACTATGGCAAGGCGGCGGGGTTCGATGTGACTTGGCGCGAAGTGGCCCTGGCGGCGCGGGGTCTGGCGCAGTCGCTGGCGTCTCGGGGGGATTAGGCGACCATTCGCCCCCTCCTGACCGGTTGGCTTCGCCGCCCGTCGGGTCGCGGTCGTCCTCCCCCTTAGGGGAAAGATGAGGTCGACGCGTTTCATCTTCCCCCTACGGGGGAGGAGCGCCGCAGGCGCGGAGGGGGGCAGTGACTAGGCCGCCCGTGTGACGCGTCGTTCCAGCAGCAGCAGGGTCAGGGTGACCAGGAACCCGAAGGCCAGGAGCAGGGCCGCAAGGCGATGGGCCTCGCCCCAGCGCAGTTGCTCGACCAGCTGGAAGATCTCGACCGACAGCACCTGGGTCTCACCCGGAATGCCGCCGCCCAGCATCATCACCACCCCAAATTCGCCGACCGTGTGGGCAAAGGACAGGATAGCAGCGACGGCGTAGCCGGGCAGGGCCAAGGGCAGGGCCACCCGCGCAAAGGTCTGCCATCGGGTCGCGCCCAGGCAGGCCGCGGCCTCCAGGGGCTCGTCGCCCACGGCGATGAACGCATTGCGCAGGGGCTGGACCGCAAAGGGCAGAGAATAGACCAGGGACCCGATCACCAGACCCTCGAAGGTGAAGGCGAGGGTGCGAATGCCGAGGGCCTGTAACGGCGCCATCAACAGGCTGTGCGGGCCCAGGGCGATCAGCAGATAGAAGCCCAGCACGGTCGGCGGCAAAACGATCGGCAGGGCGACGATGGCACCGACCACCGGCTGCCAGCGCGACCTTCCGCGCGCCAGCCACCAGGCCAGGGGCGTGGCGAGCAGCAGCAACAGGATCGTGGTGATCCCGGCCAGTTTCACCGTCAGCCACAGCACCTCAAGCATGATCAGCGGAACTCGTAGCCATAGCGCTTGATGATCGCCCGGGCCTCGGCACCTTTCAGATACTGCAGGAAGGCCCTGGCAGCCTCGTTGCGGGCCCCGGTCTTCAGCAGGACGGCCTGCTGCTCGATCGGCGTGTGGTAGTGGGACGGCACGATCCATCGCGATCCGCCGGGCGCGTTGATCACCTGGGACAGGGCCACGAAGCCCAGCTCCGCCGCGCCGGTCTGCACATGCTGATAGGTCTGGGTGATCGAAGCACCGGTGACGATTTTCGGCTTCACCGCGTCATAGAGCTTGAGCCTGGTCAGGGTCTCGACCGCCGCCTGCCCATACGGGGCCGCCCTGGCGTCAGCGATGGCCAGCTTCTCGAAGCGGCCCTTGGCCAGTACCGCGCCGCTGGAGTCCACCAGACCAGCCGTCCTGCTCCACAGCACCAGTCGGCCTGTCGCGTAGGTGAAGCGGGAGCCCGGCACGGTCAGGCCCTCGGCCTCGGCCCTGACCGGCCGCTCGGAGTCGGCCGACAGGAAGACCTCGAACGGTGCGCCATTGGCGATCTGGGCGTAGAATTGCCCCGACGAGCCAAAGCTCAGGATCACGTTATGGCCCGTCTTCGCCTCGAACCTGGCGGCGATCTCCCGGGCCGGTTCGGTGAAGTTGCCGGCGACGGCGACCTTGGTCTCGGCGGCCAGGGCGGAGGCTCCCGTCAGCCAGGACAGGGCAGCGGCAAGCAGGGCGCGGCGAGCGAACAAACGAGACCTCGAGAGACTTGGAGTCGGCTTCGAACCCACGTTATGTAGCAAGACTACATAACGCTGTCCCATTTTCCGTTCGGGCCCGATCAGGAGTGACCATGTCTGTCGATGGCGACCTCAGCGCCTCGCTCGTCCTGCGCCGCGGCTCCCTGGCCCGGGTCGGGCTGGAGCGTATCGCCCTGCTGGAGGCCGTGGGTTCGCTCGGCTCGATCACCGCCGCCGCCAAACAGCTTGGCCTGTCCTACAAGGGGGCCTGGGACGCGATCCAGGCGCTGAACAATCTGTTCGATGGCCCGCTGATCACCGCCAGTGCCGGCGGCAGGTCCGGTGGCGCGGCGATGATCACGCCGCGCGGCCATGCTGTGATCGGGGCCTTCCGCGCGGTCGAGCGCGAGATCGGCGCGGCCCTGGCGCGTTTGGAGGCGGGCCTTGCAACGGCCCCCGATCAGGGGTTGGGAGACCTCTTCTGGAGCCTGGGCCTGCGAACCAGTGCCCGCAACGCCCTGCGGGGCACCATTGTCCGGGTCGGCGACGGCGGCGTGACCGTTGAGGTCGGGCTGTCACTGGGCGACGGCCTCGAGATCGTCTCGATGATCACCCGCCGCAGCGTCGACGAGCTGGGCCTGGCGGTCGGCAAACCGGCCATCGCCCTGATCAAGTCCAGCTTCGTCACCCTGGCCCGCGATGCCGCGCCGGCACCGAACCGGCTGGCCGCCATGGTCTCCGACCGGGAGGACGGCGAGGCGGCCAGCGAAATCAGCCTGGCCCTGCAGGCCGGCAAGACCCTGATCGCCACCCTGTCCCGCCCGGACGCCGACGCCCTGGCGCTGTCCGTCGGTCAGGCAGTGGTGGCGATGATCGCGCCGTCCGACATCATCCTCGCCGTCGAATAGGCGCGGTACGGCGTCCAGCGCCTTGGCACCCCTGGCGAGATGCTACTTGGCCGGTCGAGCTGCAGCGATGCGGGCCTGGCGTTGTGCCTCGAGTTCCGGTCGCTGCGCCATCAGATCGCGGTAAAAGGCCTGTCGCAAGGGGACCTGCTGCGCATGCATTCGCCTGGCCCTGACATAGGAAAGGCCGCGCTCACGCCGCGTCTGGACCTCGCCAGGGTCTGCGGCCAGATCCCGCAGCGCCTTTTCCCAAGAGCCGGGCGTGTCGGCGAACACGCCGATGTCGAGATGCTCAGGCGTGTCGCCATAGACGATGGGGGAACAGATCGGCACGACGCCAGCTGCGCAGCACTCGATGAACTTCAGATCTGATTTCAGTCGGTTGAAAGGCGTATCGGCCAGGGGCAGCAAGGCCAGATCACAGCCCGCCAGGGCTTTCATATAGTCGGCATGGGGCAGGGTCGGATGGAAGACCTTCGTCACCTCGTCAGGCAGTGCCTTGTAGAAGGCTTCGTCATGCACGACGACGAACTCAAGCCTGTCCGCCAGGGACCGGGCGGCTGCGATGATCGCCTCTGACAGCCCGGCCCAATCCCCGCCGCGATTGAGCGCGCCGAAAAACACCTTCAGGCGTGGGCCGAACTTGGGCGTTGTCGCCTCGATGCGTGGCAACTCGGCAATGGCATTTGGAAAGACCGTTACGTTCGGATTCCACTGCCGGATCATCGTCGCCAGCGGTTCGGTGCTGACGGTTACGGCATGCACGCCGCGAAAGGCGTGGAAGTCGGACTCCACAAATTCACGCCAGTGGTGCGGATCATCGTCGATGTCCGATGTGATGGTCCATCCGCGGTCGATCAGGCCGCTGACCACCCTGTTCAGCGGACCGTCATTGAGGAACTGGCGATGCAGCAGGAAGACGCCCGGCGGCCAATGGCGGGGCACGTTCACAGATCCTGCCCCCCAGGAAACCCTGCTGCCAGGGGTGCTGGCGAGCGCTGCCAGGGGATGATCCACCCGCGGCTCGGTTACGCCAGCGAACTTCGCCATGCCGATGGCCGCGACTGTGGTGGTTTCAGACGGCGGGCCGTTGATCGCCTTGATGATCCACTGAAAGGCAGAGAGGTCGCGTCGCAGATTGTCTGATGAAACGCCCAAGGACTCGGCGATCGGTGCGAAGGCCCTGATCGCCGCTTCGGTTTCCTCCGGTGAAATGATGAAAGGCGACGCTTCAAGGACCGTCCAACCTGCCATCTGGAACATCTTGATGGCGGAGACCCGCGTGAAAAGCTGGGGCGTGACAGGGTTCGCCCTGTCTGCTGTCACGTAGGGCCATTCTCCCTTCAACTGCTGCTGCAACAAGGCCCAATGGGAGACATTGGGAACGCCGGCAACGCAGATCCCGCCACGACCCGTGCGCGCCCGCAGACCTGCCAGAACGGCCGAGGGCGCATGCAGGTCCTGCAGGACACCCCTGAAAATCACGGCGTCGAAAGTGTCGTTCGCTCTCGCCTGATCCAGACCGGCCATGACGGATTCGGCGGCGACGTCTCCGACGACGATCGAGTCGACAAAAGAGGCCGCTTCACGCGCTTTGGCGTCGAGCAGCTCAAGTCCAACATAGCGGGCATCAGGATTGCGGGCGCGGTAGGCTTCGGCGAAGCGGCCGTTGCCGCAACCGACCTCCAGGACGTGCCGACGATCAAGCGGGATGGATTTGAGGATATCGGGATCGATGTCGTTGCCAAAGGTCATTGGTTTGGTCGTTCGTCTCGGGGTCTTTGAGGCTCAGCGAATCTGGCGGCCACGCGGCAAGTTGCAGGGACTGTCGTTGGTATAGCTTGCTGGTCCAGATCTTGAAATCTCAGCCCCGTTGAAATGGAGAGGACGGTGAAATTGCAATGATTTGAAATTGAATATCTTTCCTAAATAGGTTTTGTTCTCGCAGAATTATTGAGTCGAATATTTTTAATAATGGATAAATATCATTTACTCGATATTTGAAGAATTTGTGTTTTATTGTTGCGTAGATCATTATAAATGCTGCAAATTCTGTCAAATTCAGCCTCTGGGGAGGTGATTGTTGTTGCGGCGCAACCGGCTCTAAGGCGCTCGATATCTTGCGGATTGTTCACAAGTTTTCTGATGGCCCCGTAGAGTTGATCGCCTGTTGGCTCGTCCAGTAGAATGCCGTTGTAGTCATGGTCTACGACGTCGGGAATTCCGAAAGCGCGTGATGCTATGGGAACCACTCCGCAGATCATATACTCTCGGACTATGCGACAATAGGTCTCGAATTGAGTGGGTATTAGCCCGATGTCGGCCCATGCAAATTCATTTGCCATCGAATCTGCATTGTAAGGGTCGCAAAACTGTACATTGGGATATCTGGATAGGGCGGAATTCTGAGTCTGGGCCTTAGCTCCATAAACTCTCAAATGTAGATCAATGAATCCTTCGTCGTAGAGGCGCGAAAAAGCCTGTACGATTGCGGACCAGCCTTTCCTCTTGGCGTTACCGCCAGCATAGATGAAATTCAATCCTTTGTGGGGTTTCTTGGTTGAAACTGCATTCCTGACACTGACGCCGTGTTCAACGATTTCATAGTCACCAGACATTTTCATGTGACTATCAAAATAGTCAAAAAATGAATTAGTCGGGAAAAGAACCTTGTTGTATATTTCGGAAAAATGATCTCTGGCTACGATCTTTCGGGTCGCAATGGATTGGCTTTGTCGGTCTATATAGGCTTCCCCATAGGCTTTTAGCTTTGCCGATATGGATCGGAAATTGTGTTTCTCGCCTTGAATCGCGATGTTTGTGCGGTCGAGAAGGCATTCCGCGCAGTCCCGCGGGTTCAGGGGAGCTACGCAGGGCCGCCCGGCGGGCAACCTGTGGATCGGCTCTATGACCGAGCAGATGTCCTCGAAATTCCAGACTTGACGGACAATGGGCGCATTCAGCGCCCCCAGGGCCGCCAGGACCGAGCTTTCCATAAGCACCCAGTCGACAATGTGGATGATGTCCGGCGCGTAGTCGATTTCGATCGGTGGGGTCGTCCTGGCGCTCGGTGGGGAAGCGAAGGCGTTGAGATTCCATTCGGCCTGAACAGGCCAGTAAAACAGCTTCACTTGATCATAGATGTCCGGTGCCCTGCTGTGGTTGGCAGCAGTGTCGGGAACCAGCAATGCGACGTCCCAGCCACGTGCCATGGCGCGCTGCGCATATTGGCCCGTGATCAGCGGTGTCCCACTGAATTCAGCCCAGGGCGCGGCATGGACGACAAACAGTATTTTCATAAGATTTCCAGTGAGGCGCAAAGGTCGTTTGTGCAGCGCCAATAGTCTGTGGGTTCTGGATGAGTGCAAAGATGTGCAGTCTAGAATGACGGCTAGGCGGCGTCGTGTCACGCTCTGTGGGCTGGGGTTTTGGGCGTGATCCCCAATCCGAAGCGGCCAGCCGTCCCGGCATGGGTTTTGGGGGCTTGTACGCTCTAGCGGCGCGCGCGCGAGTATGGAATTGTCTGCCAGGACGGACGGGGGAAGCTGAGCTTGATGCCGAAAACTTCGCGACGTGGTCTGTTGGCGTTCGCCGCTGCACTTACCCTTGGTCTGGCCGCCTGCGGCGGCGGCGGTGGGGGTGGCGGATCCAGTGGCGGGGGCGGTACGACCCCCACGCCGCCGGCCAGGATTGTGATTTCCGACGCCGAGGCGGCGCGGTTTCTCACCCAGGCGACATTCGGCGTCACCGATGCCGATATCACGGCCCTCAAGGCCTCCAGCTATAGTGACTGGCTGACCCAGCAGATGGCGCTGGCACCCTCGGCCTCGCACCAGACCCACGCCGAAACGCGCCTGGCCCAGCTGAAGACCACCAACCCCACCGCGACCCTCAGTGCCAACCAGTTCTATGAGAGCTTCTGGGCCCAGGCCGCCACGGGGCCTGACCAGTTGCGCCAGCGCGTGAAGTTCGCCCTGTCGCAGATCTTCGTGATCTCGTTGAACGACGCCAATGTCGATGTGCGCGGGGCGACCTCCTACTACGACATGCTCGGGGCCAATGCCTTCGGCAACTTCCGCACCCTGCTCGAGAACGTGACGCTGCATCCGATGATGGGCGTCTACCTCACCAGCATCGCCAACCAGAAGGAAGACGCCACCACTGGGCGTCACCCCGACGAGAACTATGCTCGCGAGGTGATGCAGCTGATGTCGATCGGGCTGTTCACCCTCAATCCCGACGGGACCTACAAGCTCGATTCCGCCGGCAATCCGATCCCCAGCTATACGGCTGAAGACATCTCCAACCTGGCCAAGGTGTTTACCGGCATGAGCTGGTACTCCACGGCCCCGTCCAACTCGACCTTCTTCGGCGGCAGCCGCAATGCCGACGCCACGGTCAGGCCTATGATCCTCTATTCGAACTACCACTCGATCTCGGCCAAGACCTTCCTGGGCGTCACCATCCCGGCCACGACCACGCCGGATCCGGCCGGTGACCTGAAGATCGCCCTCGATACGATCTTCAACCACCCCAATGTCGGCCCGTTCATGGCGCGCCGCCTGATCCAGCAACTGGTCACCAGCAATCCCAGCACGGCCTATGTCGGGCGGGTCGCTTCGGTGTTCAACAACAACGGTACGGGCACGCGCGGTGACATGGCCGCCGTGGTACGGGCGGTCCTGACCGACGCCGAGGCGCGCGATGCGACCACGGCGTCCGGCCCCACCTATGGCAAACTGCGCGAACCGATCGTGCGCATGGCCAACTGGATGCGGGCTTTCAATGTCACCTCGACCTCCGGCAATTTCCTGCTGACCTCCACCAGCGCCTCGACCTCGCTGAGCCAGTCGCCGCTGGCCTCGCCCTCGGTGTTCAACTTCTATCGGCCCGGCTATGTGCCGCCCAACACCCGGCTGGGCACCCAGAACCTGACCGCGCCGGAGTTCCAGATCGTCGATGAGGTCACGGTCGCGGGCTATCTCAATACCATGCAGACCACCATCAACAGCGGGATCGGCACGGGTTCGGACGTCAAGTCGACCTATGCCAGCGAAGTCGCCATTGCTGACGACCCCGCAGCACTGGTCGAACGCATGAACAGACTGCTGATGTCCGGTCAGATGAGCGCTACCCTGAAGGCCAGGATCGTCGAGGCCGTCACCGGCGTGTCCATCCCCGGCGGAACCGCCACCCAGGCCCAGATCGACGCGGCCAAGCTCAATCGGGCCAAGCTGGCGGTGTTCATGACCATGGCCTCCCCCGACTATCTGACGCAGCGTTGAGGCCAGGATCATGACCGTCCGCAACCCCGATCGTCGTCACCTCCTCCGCGCCGGTGGGGCCCTGTCCCTGCTGGGGGCCGCCGCGCCCTTCGCCCTGCAACTGGCCGCAGCCGGCTCGGCGGCGGGACAAAGCGCACCTGACTACAAGGCCCTGGTCTGCATCTTTCTGTTCGGGGGCAATGACGCCCACAACATGGTGCTGGCCACTGACACCGACTCCTGGGGCCGGTACTTCGCGACCCGCAACACCGGCGTCGATCCGATCGCCCTGATGCCGGTCGGAACGGCACGCACGGCCGTCGGCGCAGTTTCACCGGTCACCGGACGCACCGCCAGCCTGGGGACGCCCGAGGCTTGGGGCGGTGTGTTGCCGATCACGCCGACGGCCCCCAACCCCGTGCCCGCCGGCACCAACGCCACCAGCCGTACCTTCGCCCTGCATCCGTTCATGGCCCCCACCCAGACGCTGTTCAACAGCGGCCGTCTGGCCATCGTCGCCAATGTCGGGACCCTGGTCCGCCCGATCACCAAGGCCCAGTACCTGGCCAAGAGTGTGGCCTATCCGGCCAACCTGTTTTCGCACAACGACCAGCAGTCGACCTGGCAGGCCGGCGCGGCTGAAGGGGTCCGCGTTGGCTGGGGCGGGCAGTTCGGCGACATGCTGAGCAGCATGAACGGCTCCAACACCCTGTTCACGGCCATTTCAACGGCCGGCAATGCCGTCTTCCTGTCGGGCCGCAACATCATCCAGTACCAGATGACCACTGCCGCCCAGCCGGCCGTCGTGGTCACGGGGACCACCGCCAACAGCCTGTTCGGCTCGACGGTCGGACCGGCCCGACTGCGCGAGATCATCCAGGACACCGGCAACCCCAGCCTCTTCGCGGCCGACTATTCCACAGTGGTCAACCGCTCGATGACGGCCGCCTCGACCCTGAATACCGCCTTCACCCAGACCAATGTCACGGCCATTCCGGCCCCGCCGGCCTATACCAACGCGATCACCGGCGCGGTTGAGGCCAACACCCTGGCCACCCAGCTGCAGACCGTGGCCAAGATGATCGCCGCCAACGGCACGCTTGGCCTCAAGCGCCAGGTGTTCTTCGTCAGCCTGGGCGGCTGGGACACCCATGACAAGCAGAACACCACCCAGCCCAACCTTCTGGCCAAGGTGGCGCAGGCCATGAGCTATTTCGACGGCGTGCTGGGCAATATTGGCGGCCAGGACATGCGCGCGAATGTCACGACCTTCACGGCCTCGGACTTCTCGCGCACCTTCACTACCAATGGCGACGGCACCGACCACGCCTGGGGTGGCCACCACCTGGTGATGGGCGGCGCGGTCAAGGGCAAGAACATCTACGGCCAGTACCCGACGCTCGGCGTCGACCTGGGCACCTTCAACAACCCCGACATGGCCCGTACAGCCCTGGTGCCGACAACCTCGGTCGATCAGTACGGCGCGACCATGGGCAAGTGGATGGGTGTATCGGACACCGACCTCGACACCATCTTCCCCAACCTGCGCTACTTCACGCCGCGCTACCTGAACTTCCTGTAGCGGCATCGATCGTCGAGCGGGGCCGAAACAGGATATCGGTCACCGCCCGGCGGCCGTTGCGGCGACTGACCTGCACGACGACCTCGACCAGTTGGCGGACATAGGTTCGCGCCATCGGCCAGCTGAGCTCGACGCCGCTGGTCAGGGCCAGAAGGGCGATCTGGTCCAGGGCCCCCTCGG
Organism: Caulobacter sp. AVps16; assembly: GCF_058681455.1. NCBI lineage: Bacteria > Pseudomonadati > Pseudomonadota > Alphaproteobacteria > Caulobacterales > Caulobacteraceae > Caulobacter > Caulobacter sp. AVps16. The sequence continues at coordinate 2,348,107 of NZ_CM178739.1, read as the reverse complement.
GACTGTCGGCATGAACCGTGGTGATGGACCCGGGATGGCCGGTATTGACCGCGCGCAGGAAGGCGAAGGCCTCGCGACCTCGCAGTTCGCCCAGCAGGATCCGGTCGGGCCGCATGCGCAGGGCCGCGGCCAGCAGGGCGTCGGCGTCGACCCGGGCCTCGCCCTGCTCGCCGCGCACGGCCAGCAGTCCCAGGGCATTGGGGCGGTCCAGTTTCACCTCGGGCGCGTCCTCGATCAGGATCAGGCGCTCGGCCGGGTCTATGGCCTTGAGCAAGGCATTGAGCAGGGTGGTCTTGCCGGACCCCGTGCCGCCCGAGATCACCACCGTCTTGCCGCGTCGCACGGCCTGACGCAGGAACTCCGGCCGGTTGCCGGCTGCCAGAAGCTCGGCCAGCACAACATCGTCCGACGCCTCGGCGTCGGCCTGGCCTGTGACGTCGAACAGCCCTCCGGCCTCCAGCGCCTCCAGGCCCAGATCGGCAATGACATGCCGGCGGACGGCCAGGGCCACCCCCTGGCGCGTGGCGGGCGGCGCGATCAGCTGGACCCGCGAACCGTCAGGCAGGGCGGCGCTGAGAAGAGGATGCTCCCGACTGACCCCCTGGTCGGCGACGGCCGCGATCTGCCGGCCCAGCCGGCCCAGCACAACCTCGGTCAGGTCCGGTGCCTCTTCCCGCGTCAGGGCACCGTGGGTGGTCTCGACCCAGACCTCGCCGGGGCGGTTGACCAGGATGTCGGTGACATCGGGGCGCGCGAACCACGGGGCCAGCGGGGCCAGATAGGCCTTGAGGAACAGGCCCTCGCTCATCGCGTCGGGGTCGCCGCCGGGCTGACGGTCGAGAAGTCGAGGTCACGGGCCACAAAGACGCGGATCGGCTCGCCCTGCGGCACCTTGATGGTGGGCGGAATGTCGATCTCCTTCTGCAGGGCGATCTGGGCAACGCTGGCGGCCTGGGCGGGCGAGCCGATGATGATCGCGTTGCCACCGTTGCGGTCGCCGACCGCTGCGTCCAGTCCGGCCGACAGGACCGACAGCAGGATCGAGGCCCCGAAGCGCCGGAAGAAGTGGTTGTCGGTCTCGCCCTCCAGGCCGCCGCGGCCCAGTCGGTCGCCGCCCGGCGAGCCGATGTCGACCGAGACGCCGTCCGGGGTCAGCACCCGCGACCAGACCACAAAGGCCCGCGACTGCCCGGCCGCGACGCCACTGCGATACTGGCCGATCAGCTTGGAGCCCCGGGGGATCAGCACCCTGGACCCGTCAAAGCCGCGCACGTCGCGGGTGACCACCGCCCGGGCGAAACCGGGCAGGCTGGAATTGATCGCTGTCTCCAGCACCGCCGGGATCACTGTGCCCTGGGCCGCCAGGCTGGAGAGGTCTGACAGCCGGCTGGCCTTGGCGGTGCCGCTGGTGGAGCCGGCGACCCGTTCAGCAAAGCGCTCCTCGGCCGACAGCTTGCTGGCGTCAGAGCCGGTCGCCTCGCCCGACACTCGGCCGGGTAGGGATGGCGCCGACCCGCTGTCGGGGAGCCCGGCGACCGCGCCGCGCTGTCCGCTGAGATCGACGATCATGGCCGGTGCCCTCAGGCGGGCATAAGGATCGGACGTCGGCGTGATCGGCGCAGGGATCGGCGCAGGCGCAAAGGCCGGAGCGGCGGGGGCATTGGGCAGGGGCGGGGGCAGGGACGGATCGACCGTCGCGGGCACCACCACCATCGGCGGCGGCGGCGGCGGTACATAGGGTGGATTGGCGGCCTGATAGGCGCGTTCGGCGGCCCGGATCTTGGCTTCGCGGCCCGACTGCAGGCTGACGAAGACCACCGTGCCCAGGGCCAGGGCAGCGACCACCGCCAGGCCGACGGTCCAGGGCGATGCCGGGGCCGAAACCTGGGGTCCCAGGCCGCGCGCATGGGCGAAGACGGGGCTGTTGGAGAGATCGTTGGGCTCGGTCATTTCTGGAACCACCGCAAACGGGGCTTGGCCTTTTCGCGCGGTTTGGGGCTGAGCGGCCCCGCGGTCCGGTCGCGGTAGGCATCGTTATAGAGGCGGGTGACGTCGGTCCCGCGCCTCAGGGCAAAGCCCCGTGACACCTGGTCGACCACCACATAGCCGTCGCGCTCGGTGGAATTGACCACCGCCTCGCCGCCGTCGGCGTCGATCGCGAAGATGGCCGGATAGTCTTCGCCGGCATCGAACTGGAAATAGGTGGCCGCGCCGTCGTCGAACACCCGGGCCGGCAGGCTGCCCACCGAGCCCTCATAGCTATAGGCGGCATTGGCCACGCGCGGCGGCGGCCGGGTCTCGACCGGCGGCGGTGGCGGCTCAGGCGGCGGAGGGGGATAGTCAAAGCGCAGGGCGAACATCGCCGACCGCGCCGCCGCCGCGCCGCTAGACGGCGAGACGGACAGTTCAAAACTATACCGTCGCGCCGTGGTCACCACCGTCATGTTGGTGACCGGCGTGCGGGAGAGCGGCTTGAGAAACAGCAGGCTGGCCTTGGCGTTCGGCGTCACCTGCCAGCCCAGGGCGTCGCCGATCGAGACGTTCTCGATGCGCTCGTCGTCGGCAAACTCGATGCTGAACTGATAGCCCAGCACCCCGGTCAGGGCGACGACCTGATCGGGATCGTAGGGCGCCACGCGGATACGCGGGTCACCGGGGCCCGGCCGGGGCGTCACCGCCGCCTGTGCCGTGCCGCCTGCCAGGGCCAGCCAGACCATCAGGCCAAGTCCAAGCCGCCTCATGCCGCCCCGCCTCCAAAATCATCACGGCCGCGCACACTCGGCCGCCGGTAGGTTGCGCCGGCCGTTCCCAGGGGCGCGCCCGGGGGCACAGCCTCCACCGAGCGCGTCGCGGCGACCGCTTGGCCCGAATATCGCGGCGCATAGGTCGAGGTCTGGCTCAGGGAGGCCGCCAGGCGTTCGGCGCGCGACAGGACGCCGACCTCCCCGGCCGGCGGCTCGACCCGCGACGGGGTTTGCGGCGCACCTTCCATGGCACCATGCCCGGTCCGGGCCTTGAGCCGGAACCCGCAGGCCATCAGGACGCCCGCCAGGACCAGCCCGACCTGCACCAGGGCGAAGATCATCACCACGCCCGACACGGACAGGGCCGTGTCGACATTCATCTCCAGGGCCACGCGCTCCTGGGCCAGGGTCAGCAGGCCTGATTCAAGGATGGTCAGCATCAGAGCGGTCGAGATCCAGCCCAGCATCGCCGCCATCAAGGTCGCCAGCAGGGCTCGCACCCAACCCTCGAAAACGCCCCGGGTCGCTGGAAACAGCAGCAGGGCTACGAAGATCGGTCCCAGGGCCGTCAGCACCGCCGCCCCGACCATGGCCACGGAAAACACCCCGGCGGTCGTGAAGAACAGGGCACGGGCGGCCTGCCACAGCGCCTCGGCCGCAGCGGCATTGCCGTTGGAAAAGGCGCTGGCACCAGGGCCGGCGGCCTTGCCGAAGGCCTCGGCCGACAGGCTCAGCTGGTCATAGGCCACCTGCAGGGCACCGACCGGATCGCCGGCAAAGGCCGAACTCTGGGCTGCCGGCCCGGTGAGCAGGCGCGCCACTTCAATGGGAGCCCGATAGACCAGATCGAAGACCAGGGTCTGGAACAGGGTCCAGTTGGTCGCCAGGGCCAGCACGGCTCCGATCTTCAGGGCCGTCAGGGGCAGGTCTGACATCCGCGCCCCGGAGCCCAGCAACAGCCGATAGCCCAGCACGGCGACATAGATGACCAGGAAGGCCGTCAGCCAGGCCTGATAGGGCGAGCCCGGAGACCCGAGCGCCTCATAGCCGGACTGGGCATAGAAGCGCGCGTGGCAGTCCACCGTCTCGAGCACACCGCGGATCGCGCCGGCGTCCATGTCCAGGGCGGAACAGGCCTTCATCGCCGGGCCCCGGCCGGACCGGCCATGAAGGCCTCCAGCCACGCTTCCGGCGCATCGCCATGCTCGGCCCGCAGGGCGTCCAGACGGCGAACCCCGCGCTCATCGCCCGCCAGCACCCGCAGCAGACCCGGCAGGCCCGACAGGTCCAGCCGCGCCACGACGCTATGGTCGGCCTGCTTGATCAGGAAGCAGCGGGCGGTGTCGGGCAGGGTGCGGACCAGGTCGAACTCGTGCTCGCTCAGCCCGAAGCCGTCGATATAGTCGGCCGCCCGGGCCTTGGCATTGGGGAAGAAGATCTGGGTGGCGGCCTGCTCGATGATCGCCGAGGCGATCTGGCTTTCGAGGGCGTCACCGGCGCTCTGGGTGCAGAAGCCGACAATGCCGTTGCGCTTGCGGATGGTCTTTTGCCAGTCGCGGATCTTGCGGACGAACACCTCGTCGTCGAGCGCCTTCCAGCCCTCGTCGACGATGATGATTGCCGGGGATCCGTCCAGCCGTTCTTCGACGCGGTGGAACAGATACATCATCGCCGGCGTCCGCAGGGCGGGGGCGTCCAGCAGCCGGGTCATGTCGAAGCCCAGCATCGGTGCATCGAGATCGAGGCGATCTTCGGCATTGTCGAACAGCCAGGCGTGTTCGCCCTCGCCGATCCAGGGGGCCAGGCGGGCGGCCAGATCGCCGCTGGTCGGGCGGCGCGCCCCGCGCAGCAGGTCCCGCAGATGGCGCAGCCGCCGATACTCCGGGCTCTGGCCAAAGCTGGCATCGATGGCGTCGGCGACCAGCGCCATATCCTCGGGCGGCAGGGGGGCACCAGCCTGCTGCAGCAGTCGCGCCAGCCAGTCGCAGAGGAAGGCGCGGTTCTCGGCGGTATCGGGAAGTTGCAGCGGATTCAGGCCGGATGGCTCGCCCGGCGACAGCTGGTCGTAGCGTCCGCCGCTGGCCCGCACAAAGATCTCGGCCCCGCGATCCTTGTCGAAGATCACCACGCGCGGCGCCACCTTGCCGGCCTGGGCGACCAGGAAGTTGATCAGCGCCGTCTTGCCCGAGCCGCTGGGGCCGATGACGGTGAAGTTCCCAAGGTCGCCGGCATGAAAGCTGAAATTGTAGGGCCCGAAGGCGGTGGTCTCCAGGACCGTGATCGGCGCGCCCCAGTGCAGGTCCCGGTCCACGCCGCTCGGATGGCCGTGCAGGCTGGCCAGGCTGGCGAAATTGGCGGCCGAGACCAGGGCCTTGCGGGCGATGAACTTGAAATTGCCCGGGAACTGGGCCCAGAAGGCCGGCTCCAGATTGACGTCCTCGCGCACGGCGATGGCCCCGGTCTCGGCCAGGGCCGACTGCACCTCGGCCACGGCAGCGTCCAGGGAGGTCAGGTCCGGTGCCTTGGCCAGGATGGTCAGGTGGTGCTCGCCATAGGCGGCCCGACCCGAGCCGACCTCGTCGCGGGCCGCTGCCAGGTCGGCGCGCAGGCTATAGGCGTCATCGTCGGCCGCCCGCAGCCGGCGCAGGGCCAGGCCCATGCGATCCAGCGAGACCTGCCGGTCGACGAAGGCGAAGCTTTCGGTCAGTACCAGTTCGAACGGCAGGCGCAGGACGGAGTCCAGCATGCCCGGTGCCGACTGGGCCGGGTAATCCTTGACCGAAACCATGGCCCCGAACTGCGAGGGCTGGTTGCCGCTGGCGGCGAACTCCATGGCGTCGAGGCCAAAGTTCAGCCGCCGCGTGGGGATGGCCTCGCCCAGATCGCCCAGGGGTGCCAGGACCGGCCGGGTCTGGGCATTGACCAGCGAAGACAGGAAAGCCGCCGGTTCTGACAGCAGTCCGCCGCCGCCCGGCTTCAGGGTCAGGGTCTGGGGGCCGTAGGCGGCCAGGGCGGCCATGAAGGTCTCGCGCGTCGCGTGAAGCTGGCGCAGGTCTGTGGCCAGGGTCGCCTGGGTCGCGGCCGGCTTGAACAGCCGCTCGATAAACCCGGCCTCGCCCTGCAGGGGCCGGCGGACCAGGGTCAGATAGAGCTCGTTCACATAGAGCCGGCGCTGGCCCAGATGGGCGCGCCAGGCGGCGTCGAGGTCGGCTCCGAACGGATTGGCGAAGGTCCCCGACAGGTCCACCGCCACCTGCCGCCGCACCACGTGGTGATAGATAGCCAGTCGCGAATGGGCCGCGCCGCGCAGCAGGGTCTCGCGCAGGGTCTTGCGATAGTTCAGCTCGTCGTCGGTGCGGGTCTCGAACGGAAATCCGGCGAGTTTGATGGTCTGGATCAGAAGACCGTCGCGGGTGCGCAGCGTGGTCTCGTCCACATGACCGGCATAGGGCAGGCGCTGGCCGACCCGCGCCTCGCGCGGTGCCAGGATGCGCGCGGCGCCTGTGCTGACGAGCCTCTGGTTCATGGTCGGTAGGCGTTGGCGCGCCAGAAGCGGAAATTGGCGACGCGGGGGCACTGGCTGGCGCGGGTGACCCACAGGTCAAAGAACCGCGGCTCGTTCAGGCAGCCCAGATAGCCGACAATGTGGATCGCCGGCGCCAGCAGCAGCGCCCAGAAGCTCTTGGTGATCAGGAAGGCCTCGAGCGTCACGATCAGGTTGAAGACCGCATAGCTGTAGGTCACGCCGGCGATCATCTGCGGGCGGGTGAGTGCCGCGAAGATGGGGTCAGAGGTCAGGCGCGGCATGGATCTCTACCCAGCGCCGGTGGCCGCGGCGCGGATGCCCGCGACGATGGCAGCAGCACCGAAGATGATGAAGCACCCGATGATCACCGTCAGGCCGCGCCGCCACTCGATCCGGCCCGCCAGCATCAGAAAGCCGACAATGGCCACGGCGATCACGGCGGCTGCGGTGGCCAGGCTGCCCAGCAGGGTGCCCTGGATCCAGGTCAGGGCCGCCAGCAGGGGGGAGGAGCCCGCCGGATCGGCGGTGACCGTCTGGGCCAGGGCGGCATGGCCCAGGGCTGAAAGGAGCAGGGCTGAGCCACCCCGTTGGAAGATCTTGCGCATGGGCATTCTACTCATACTGACCCGGCGACACGACGGCACCGGCCAAATGGTCCAGGATGGACCGGACATATTCGCGCGTTTCACGATAGGGCGGCACGCCGCCATACCGCTCAACCGCGCCAGGGCCGGCATTGTAGGCCGCCAGGGCCAGGGGCAGGTCGCCGTCGAAGCGGCGCAGCATGGACGAGAGGTAGCGGGCCCCGCCGTCGATGTTCATGTCCAGGTCCGAGGGGTCGACCCCGAGATCGCGGGCCGTGGCGGGCATCAACTGCATGGTCCCCACCGCGCCCTTCGGCGAGACGGCGCTCTGGTCCAGACGCGACTCGCGCCAGGCCACCGCCTGGATCAGGGCAGGGCTCAGGCCGGACCGGTCGGCCGCTTTGGCGATCGCGGTTCCCGAAGCGACCGTGCGGGTCGCGAGGGCCCGGGACGGCCTCGCGCTGGAAGGCGGCGGAGGGGCGATCAAGGATACAGCGCTCAGCCCCGGTCCCGCATAGACCCCGGCACCCTTGTGCAGAATGACGGTCCCGGTCGGGGTGATTTCCATGACCTGGGCCTGGCCCAGGGCGGGCAGTGACAACAGAGAAATCGCAGCGAACAGGCCGGCGGCTCTACCGCGCGCAAGCCAAGTATCACACGACGTTGCGGTCTTTCCCCTCATGCGTCTCAGCCTAAAGGTTTCGCCAAGGGCGGCAAGAGTGCAGGTGTCCTGTCAGCGCCTTCGGAACCTCAATGGCGCGCGCCAGGCCTCTGACCGAGAGCGTGGTCCACGCCTGACTCTGGTGAATTCGGCTTTGGCGTTGCGGCACGTACGGGCGGGCCTGGGCGCAACCCCGGCGGCCAAGGTGTTTTGGCCGTTCGGGGCGCGGCTGGACGTCAAGCGCGCCGTCTTGCGACGGGCCTTGATGTTTCCGCGCCGTCCGGCAATTATCGTATACGATTGTGCCGGCGACCGGAGGGACGTTCATGAGCGTGTTCAGGGATCAGGAGACGGTCGACCTCTCGATCCAGGAGGTGTTCGACCTGTCGCGGCGGGTGCTGATCGCGGCTGGCCTGTCCGTGCCGCACGCCGAGGCGGCGGCCCGCGTCATGACGGCCGGCGAGCGGGACGAATGCGCCTCGCACGGCCTCTATCGTCTGCCCGGCTGCGTCATGACCATACGCTCGGGCAAGATGTCCCTGGACGCCGAGCCGGTGATCGAGGACGTCTCGCCGGCCCTGGTGCGGGCCGATGCGCGCCGGGCCTATTCCCTGCTGGCCTTTGAGCGCGCCGCGCCCCTGCTGGTGGAAAAGGCCAAGACGGTCGGGGTGGCGGCCCTGGTGATCAACAACTGCTACCACTTCTCGGCCCTGTGGCCCGAGATCGAACAACTGACCGAGCGGGGCGTGGCCGCCCTTGCCATGACGCTCAGCCATTCCTGGGTGGCACCGGCGGGCGGCAAGAAAGGACTGCTGGGCACCAATCCCATCGCCTTCGGCTGGCCGCGTCCGGGGCCGCATCCCTATGTCTTCGACTTCGCCACCAGCGCCGTCGCGCGCGGGGACGTCTCACTGCATGACATCGCCGGAAAGCCGATTCCCGAGGGTTGGGGCGTCGATGCCGAGGGGCTATCCACGACCAGCGCCCGCGCCGCGCTGGACGGGGCAATGCTGACCTTCGGCGGGCACAAGGGTTCGGCCCTGTCGACCATGATCGAACTGATGGCTGGGCCGTTGATCGGCGATCTGACCAGCCGCGAATCCATGGCCTTCGACGACGGCGACAAGGCGGCGCCCATGCACGGCGAGCTGATCCTGGCCTTTGATCCCGCCATCATGGGCGGGGGTGATTCCGCCGCCAACGCCGCCCGCGCTGAGGCCCTGTTCGCCGCCTTTGCCGACCAGGACGCACGCCTGCCGTCCGAGCGACGTTACGCCGCCCGCGCCCGCAGTCTGGCGCGCGGAGTGCACGCGCCCAAGGTGCTTTACGACCAGATCCTGGCTCTGGGCCTTTGAGCCCGACGTCGGCCTTCCTTCCCTACTCAGAGAACACCCCATGACCGCTCCGATTGAACTGTCACACTGGATCAACGGCGAACGCCGGGACACGGGCAAGGTCGAGAGCCTGAACCCCTCCGACACGCGCGAGATCGTGGCCCTGGCCCCGAATGGCGGCGTGGCCGAGGTGGATGAAGCCGTGGCTGCGGCGTCGGCCGCCTTCGACGGCTGGGCCAATGCCTCGCCCGAGGTGCGCTCGGACGTGCTGGACCGGGCCGGAAGCCTGCTGATGGAACGCCGCGAGGCGGTCGGTCGCCTGTTGTCGCGCGAAGAGGGCAAGACCCTGGCCGAGGGGATCGGCGAGACAGCCCGCGCCGCCCGAATTCTGAAATACTTCGCCGGCGAGGCCCTGCGCCTGCACGGCCAGAACCTGGCTTCGACCCGTCCGGGCGTGGAGATCCAGACCTATCGCCAGCCGGTCGGGGTCTATGGCCTGATCACCCCATGGAACTTCCCCATCGCCATCCCGGCCTGGAAGGCGGCACCCGCCCTGGCCTTCGGCAATACGGTGGTGATGAAGGCGGCCAGCCACACCCCGGCCACGGCCGAGGCCCTGGTCGCCATCCTGCATGAAGCCGGCCTGCCCAAGGGCGTATTGAACCTGGTCATTGGCGGCGGTCGCGTGGGGCAGGCCATTGTCGACCATAAGGATGTTGCGGGCGTCAGCTTTACCGGTTCGCAGGGCGTGGGCGCGGGCGTCGCCGCCTGCGCCGTGGCGCGTCAGGCCCGCGTGCAGCTGGAAATGGGTGGCAAGAACCCGTTGATCGTGCTTGACGACGCAGACCTCGACCGCGCCGTGGCCATCGCCCTGGACGGCAGCTTCTTCGCCACCGGCCAGCGTTGCACGGCGTCGAGCCGCCTGATCGTGCAGGACGGCATTCACGACCGCTTCGTTGCCGCTCTGGCCGAGAAGGTCGCCGCCTTGCGGGTGGGCCACGCCCTCGATCCCCAGACCCAGGTCGGCCCCGCCGTCTCGGAGGATCAACGCGAGACCTCCTATCGCTACATCGACATCGCGGCGTCCGAAGGCGGCCGCCTCGTCACCGGCGGCGAGCGTCTGAACCTTGAAGCGCCCGGCTGGTACGTCCAGCCGACCCTGATCGCCGACACTGATCCGGCCATGCGCATCAACACCGAAGAGGTCTTCGGCCCGGTCGCCTCGACCCTTCGGGTCAAGGACTACGAGCAGGCCCTGGAGGTCGCCAACGGCGGCGAGTTCGGCCTGTCGGCGGGTATCGTCACCCAGTCGCTGAAGTACGCCCGCGACTTCCAGCGCCGGGCCAAGGCGGGCATGACCATGGTCAACCTGGCCACCGCCGGGGTCGACTATCATGTCCCGTTCGGCGGCACCAAGGCCTCGTCCTACGGTCCGCGCGAACAGGGCTTCGCCGCCGCTGATTTCTTCACCCTGACGAAGACCAGCTACAGCGCGGGCTAGAGCCTTTCGCCACGTGGATTCAACGGTCCTGGCGCGAGGGGCGGTGCCAGGACCTGCTCGATGTCGTGTCGGAAGAACTCCCCGTTGATCGGCCCATCAATCCCCCTGGTCTTGTCGATGAACACCAGACGCTCGGGCGCGATCTTGCCCTGATGCGTCTTCCATTCTGGGAATCCTGAATCCGTCAAAAGACGGCGCACCCCAGGCGGCCAATCGCTTGACTTCGTTGCGACTTGAATATCGTATACGATAATGGTCTGCTTTAGAAGGAATGGCTTATGGCTGGGGTAACGCTGGAATGGAGTGGGGTCATCCCTGCGGCCACCACCCAATTCGACGAGGCGCTGGGCGTGGATCTGGACGCCACCCAGAAGGTGCTGGACGGCCTGATCAAGGACGGCGTCGACGGCATCATCGTCATGGGCACTGTTGGTGAGAACAACTCGCTGGAGCCCGAGGAAAAGCGCGCTGTCCTGAAGGCGGCGGTCGAGGTCGCCGACGGTCGTGTGCCGATCATCACCGGCGTCAGCGAACTGACCACGTCGCGCGCCGAACGCTACGCCAAGGACGCCGAGGACATTGGGGTGGACGCCCTGATGGTGCTGCCGGCCATGGTCTATATGCCGACGGCTGAAGAGCTTGAGGCTCACTTCCGGGCGGTGGCGGCGGCCAGCGGCCTGCCCAACATGCTCTACAACAACCCGACCATGTACCGGATCGCGCTGACCAACGCCGACCTGAAGCGCCTGTCGGACGTGCCCAATATCGTGGCGTTGAAGGAAAGCGCGCCGGACTCGCGGCGCATCACCGACATCATCAATGAACTGGGCGACCGCTACGCCCTCATGGTCGGCCTGGACGACGTGGCGCTGGAGGGCATGATGCTGGGCGCCCGGGGTTGGGTCTCCGGCCTGACCAACGCCTTCCCCGAGGAATCCGTGGCCCTGGTTCGGGCGGTGAAGGACGGTGACCTGGCGCGCGCGCTCGAGATCTATCGTTGGTTCATGCCGCTGTTGCACCTCGACGCCGTGGCGGACCTGGTGCAGTCGATCAAGCTGTCCGAGGCCATCATGGGGCGCGGGACCGAGCGGGTCCGCATGCCGCGTATGCCCCTGACGGGTGCGCGCCGGGCTGAAGTCATCGCCATGGTCGAAAAGGCGGCGGCGACGCGGCCGGTCGGCTCGGGCACGGCCCTCAAGATCGTCTGATCGGGGGTTTCGATGCGCGACGTCTTCTTCTGCATTGACGGTCATACCGCCGGCAACCCTGTTCGCCTGGTCGCCGGCGGCGCACCCCTGTTGTCAGGGACGAGCATGGCCGAGCGGCGGCTCGATTTCCTCGACCGCTACGACTGGATCCGGACGTCGCTGTGCTTCGAACCGCGCGGTCACGACATGATGAGCGGCGGGTTCCTGTACCCGCCGACCCTGCTCGACACCGATGCGGGCATCCTGTTCATCGAGACCAGCGGCTGCCTGCCCATGTGCGGCCACGGGACCATCGGCATGATCACCTTCGGCCTCGAGCACGGCCTGATCCGGCCGCGCAATCCCGGCAGGCTGAAGGTTGAGGTTCCGGCCGGGGTGCTGGATATCACCTATCAAACCGAGGGCGACCGCGTGACCTCGGTGCGTATTCGCAACATCGCCAGCTATCTGGCGGCGGAAGGCATAGAGATCGAGGTTCCGGGCTTTGGCCCCTTGCGCGTCGATGTGTCCTACGGCGGCAACTACTACGCCATCGTCGAGCCGCAAGGCCCCTATACGGGGTTGGACGACCTGGGCGCGAGCCGCATCGTGGAATTGAGCGGCATGGTGCGAGAGCGGGTGCGTGCCGTCTTCCAGCCGGTGCACCCGGACGAGCCGTCGATCAACGGCGTCAGCCACGTCCTGTGGGCCGACGTTCCGAAAGGCGAAGGGGCTGACGGCCGCAACGCCGTCTTCTATGGCGACAAGGCCATCGACCGCAGCCCGTGCGGCACCGGCACCTCGGCGCGGCTGGCCCATCTGCACGCCAAGGGACGGCTCAAGGTCGGCGACGCCTTCGTCCATCAAAGCTACATCTGCAGTCGCTTCATCGGCCGTGTCGAAGCGGAGACGACGGTGGGGGCGTACAAGGCGATCATTCCCTCCATCGAGGGTTCGGCGGTCGCTACAGGCTTCAATACCATCTGGGTGGACCGCCGCGATCCCTTCTGGGCGGGTTTCCAGGTTGTCTAGCGTCTTCCACATCGTAATTGCAGTCGTCGCAAGCTATGGCTTGGTGTGGGCGTTCGGCCCAGTCATTCGACTCGATGAACTGCATGGCCGCGTCCCCGTTTGAAGTCCGAACCCTGTCCGACCGCCTGATGGAGGTGGTGCGGGACATGATCTTGACCGGTGTCATCGAACCGGACGTGCCGATCCGCCAGGACGCCCTTGCAGCCGACCTGAACGTCTCCAAGATTCCCTTGCGCGAAGCCCTGGTTCGTCTGGAACAGGACGGCCTGGTGGTGTCGCACGCCAACCGCGGCTTCTTCGTGCGGGGCATGAGCGCGACCGAAGCCGAGGAAATCTACGAACTGCGCCTGAAGCTGGAACCCGACGCCGCAGCCCAGGCCTGCCTCGCGGCCAATGACGATCAGCGCGCCGTCGCTCAGCGCATGCTGGCCGAACTGGACGCCGCCGCCGCCGCACACCTGCCAAGCGTGGGGCCGCTGAACCGCGCCTTTCACATGGCCTTGATCCAGCCCGGCGGGCGGGTGCTGACGACCGAGATCACCGCGCGCCTGCATGTCATGGCTGACCGGTACGTCCGCAGGCATCTCGAAGGCAATGATCGCCACCTGACGGCGGAGGCGGAGCATCGCGAGATCCTGCAGGCCTGGATGAGCCGCGATGCCAAGGTGGTGCGCCGTTTGGTGGCGGCGCATCTGGAGCACACTCTGCGCGACCTGCGCGAGGAGTTTGGCAATGTCGTCGCCTCGGAAGGGCCCGTCACGGGGCGTAGTCGCAAGCGCGTTTAGGGACGTCCTTGGGCAGGTCGGCGCGATCAGTCCGCCCGGTCGGCCACGGCGGCGACGCCTGACCGCGACTTGAGGGCGGTCGTCAGCAGGCTGGCTGCGGCATAGAGGACGACCGCCACCACGCCCCAGCGCAGAACCGTCAGCGGCAGGGAGGTGATGACGAATGCCGCAAGCAGCACGGCAGGGATCCCGCCGATCGCCATGCCCAGAACGAGCCTCAGGTCGATGCGCTGGCTCTTGATGAAGCGCAGGCTCGAAACCGGCATCAGGAAAGCGCAGGCGCCCATCATGATCGGGAAGGCCGCCGTCGGGTTCATCCCCATCAGGCTGAGCATGATCAGCGAAGGCGCATAGAGGCCGACGCCAAAGCTCATCAGGGCGCCCATGACCAGATGGGCGGCCACGGCGACGATGAACAGATGACCGTCCAGAGCCACCGCCTGGCCGCCTGCCGGCATCAGGTTCAGATTGGTCATGGCGTAGAGCCCCGCCGCGATCAGCAGGGCAGCGCCGACCACGATCTGCACCGCGCGAACCGGCAGGCGTACCACGATGGGCGCGCCGATCACCGCCCCGATGATCGAGGCGGCGATGCAGGCGAACAGCAGCACAGGGTCGACCTGGATCAGATGCATGAAGACTAGCCCCTGCGTCACCGTGGGCAGACAGTGGCCCGCGTTCAGAACGGCGGGCAGGAAGCTGTCGGGAACCAACTTGCGGAAACGTAACCAAGCAGTGGTCGGGGCGAAGGAACCTATACCGAGAGCGTCGAAGAAATTGGCCACGGCCCCGATGGCCACGCCCTCGGCCTTGGGCTTAAGCTCACCGCGTTCACGTGCAGTGCGCACAAGTTGGACGGCGTAAACGGCGGCCAGGACGATCAGCGCCGTCAGCAGAACGGTCAGGATCATGATGTTTTCCTCCCCCGAGGTCTCGCCGTCCTTGCCGGGCGATCAGAGGCGTGACAGAAACACGGCTAAAGATCAGATACAATATACGTTGCGGTCATGAGCTTTATCCCACCTCCCGCCTCTCCCATCACCGCAGATGAGCGGCGCGCCCGCGTTCAGACCATGGCCGCCCGGCTGCGGGCGGAAGGACTGTCCGCGCTGTTGCTCGGCCCGACGGCGTCGCTGCTCTATTTCACCGGCTTGGCATGGCATCCGTCCGAGCGCCTGACAGGTGCCCTGATCCATGCTGATGGAACGGTGGACTACATCTGCCCCCGCTTCGAGCTGGACAAGATCGCGGGCCTGACCTCCGCGCCGAATGCGATCGCGGGCGAGATCCTGACCTGGGAGGAGGAAGAGAGCCCCTACGCCCTGGCGGCGACCCGTCTGCCATCGGGCGGCCGGTTGGCGGTGGACGATCAGGCGGCGGCCTTCATCTGGCTGGGCTTGAGTCAGGCCCTGGGCGCGGATCGCGTGACCGACGGCGGCCCGCTGATCGTGGCCCAGCGCAGCCTCAAGTCTCCGGCCGAGATCGCTCTTCTGGGTCGGGCCAAGGCCATCACCCTGGAGGTCCAGCGTCGAACGCGTCACTGGCTGAAGGCCGGGGTGCTGACATCCGAGGTAAAGCGCTTCATCGACGCCGAGCACCGCGCTCTGGGCGGGGAGGGCGGGTCGTGGTTCTGCCTGGTCTCCTTCGGCGACGACACCTGTTTGCCGCACGGGGGCGAGGGCGACCGGGCCTTGAAGACCGACGACGTTGTGCTGATCGATACGGGCACCCTGGTCGACGGCTATCACTCCGACATCACCCGCACCTATGTCTTCGGCGCTCCCACGGCCGAGTTCCGCCGCGTCTGGGAACACGAGAAGCAGGCCCAGGCGCGAGCCTTCGAGGCGGCGAAGCTGGGCGCGCCTTGCGAGAGCGTCGATGCTGGCGCGCGCGACTATCTGACCGGTCTCGGCTACGGCCCGGACTACCGCCTGCCCGGACTGCCGCACCGCACTGGCCACGGCATCGGCCTGGACATTCACGAGTCCCCCAATCTGGTGCGCGGCGACCGCACGCCGCTTCAGGCTGGCATGTGTTTCTCCAACGAGCCCATGCTGGTGATCCCCGGCCAGTTCGGCGTCCGGCTCGAGGACCATTTCTATATGAGCGAGGCGGGCCCGGTCTGGTTCACCCAGCCGTCGCACAGTCTGGACGATCCCTTTGGCGAGGGTGCCTCCGCGTGACGCCGTCCCGGCGTTGGGCGGTGGTCGGCGGCGGTCTGGTCGGCGCAGCGATCGCCCTGCGCCTGCAGGCGGCCGGCTTTGAGGTGGTTCTGATCGATCGGGGCGATCCCCGGCGCGGCGCCTCCTTCGGCAATATCGGCCACATCGCCGCTGAACAGTGCGAGCCCATGCCGTCGCCCGCCTCGCTGAGGAGCGCAGCTGGACGGCTGTTCGCCTTTGGCGGCCCGCTGGATTTCCGCGCGCGCGACGTCGGCCTGTGGGGACCCTGGGCCTTGCGTTTCCTGGCCGCCTCGCGGCCGGCGGCTGCGGCGCATGGGGCAGAGCTGCTGACCCGCCTGCTGGAAGACCCGCTGGGGGCCTGGGGACGACTGGCCGCCCTGGCCGATGCGCCTGATGATCTGATCCGCCCGACCGGCCACGCCGTCGTCTGGTCGACGCCCGAGGCGGCGCGACGCGGCCTGCAGGCCTGGCGTGGGGCGCGCACCGGAAGCGCGACGTTCCGACCGATGGAGGCCGAAGACCTCGCCGCCTATGACGGCGTTCTGGCCGCGCGCCCGGCCGGCGGGGTTCGCTTCAGCGGCACGGGCCAGGTCAGTGAGCCGCAGCGGGTACGCAACGCCTTGCTGAGCGGCTTTGAGCGGCTCGGCGGGGGTGTCGTCCATGGCGAGGCGACAGCCGTGCGGCCGGTCGGCGAGGCCGCTGAGGTCGCGCTGGCGGACGGTTCGGTCGTGGATGCGGACAAGGTGGTGGTCGCCGCCGGGGCCTGGTCCGCGCGTCTGATGGCACCGCTGGGCGTGTGCGTCCCGTTGATCGGGGAGCGGGGCTACTCGGTGCAGTCGGCGCGGCATGACTGGCCCGAAGACCTGCCCCTGACCGTGTTCGAAGATCGAGCCCTGGCCGTCGCGCGCTTCAAGGGCGGCCTGCGCGCCTCCAGTCACGTCGAGTTCGGTGATCCGTCCGCTGCGCCGGATCCGCGCAAGTGGCGTCAGATCGAGCGGAGTTTGCGCGATCTCGGCGTCACCTTTTCCGACACGCCCGACCGATGGTGCGGGCCGCGACCGACGCTTGCGGACTATCTGCCGGCGATCGGACGGCTCCAGGCACACCCCATGATCCACTACGCCTTTGGCCACCAGCATCTTGGCCTGACGCTCGCGGCTTCGACGGCCGAGGTGCTGGAGCAGATGGCGCTGGGACGACCGACCCCGACCTGGCTCGAGGCTTTGCGGATCGAGCGGTTCCGCTGACGCCCTGACAGCGCGCCGGCACCGCCAGAGGCTGAGCCGGAACCGGGTGTCGGACGGAACACGCAGGCGGCTAGGGCGGCACCTTGTTGGCGAAGAGCCAGTCCATTGCGAAAGGATCGGAGCTCAGGTCGAGCGGCTGCGACCGCATGCGGGCATGGCCTTCATTGACCCAGGCGCATTCTTGCTCGGTCCGTAAATCCAGATCGATTAGACGACGGTCGCCCCGGCCTCGCGCTCCGCTGCCGCCGGGTCGCCGTCGGGCGCCACCTCGATGGCATCCGGGCCGCAGGGGCATTCCCGCGTGAAGCAGGTCTGCGTCCGGCCCCGATCATAGAGAGAAAGGCAAAGGGCGAGGGTGGCGTGGCCGCGCATCAGGCGCTGGTCGGCCTGGTGTTGCCGGCAATGGGCGCGGGGAACGCCAGGGTCTCTGGTTGTAGAAACGGGTAGGCACTGTGAACGCGCTCCCCATAATCTCCCCACCTTTCGGGGCGACCTTCTCTCCGCGTTCTCAACTCACACCATGGGAAGTGGGAGGAGGTTGGAGCCCCAACCCTTTGAGGGATTGGGGCTCCATGGTGCCACGACAGGGACTCGAACCCTGGACCTCAGCCTTACCAAGGATGCGCTCTACCACTGAGCTACCGCGGCGAAGAGGAGGGGCGTATAGCGAGCCAAATCGCGAATGCAAAGCCTAAATGCGACTTGACCCACAGACTTCGTCGCCGCACCCCTCGCCCATGCCGATCCCAGACGACAAATCCCGCCGCGAAGCCCGGCTCGCCGAAGCCCTGCGGACCAATCTGCGCCGGCGCAAGGCCGCCGCGCGGCCGGCCCCGGACGGCGAGGACCGGGCGGTCGCCGCTGCGGTGGCCGCGCCACGGCCCTACAGCCTCGTGCGGTGCCTGGACGGGGTGTCGCATCGCGATGGCCGGCAGGTCACGCTGCGGCTGGAGCTCTCGGTGCCCTATGCCGCCCCGGACTCGGACGAGGTCTGCTGCGCGGTACGGCTGAGCGGCGACGGCGGAGCGTTTGATACGGACCATGGCAAGGCGGCCTTCGGCCGGGATGGATTGCAGGCGACCCAGAAGGCCATCGCCCTGGCCCAGGTGGCCCTGGATCTGGCCAGCACGGGCTTTGAGCTAAGCTGGCCGGACGGTCGGCCCTATGACCTTTCCGCACCCATTTGACCGCCGCCCCTTGCAACCCCTCTTGCAACGGATAGAACCCGCCCCTCACATGTGACCCGCGCGACGGACCGTCCCCGCCGCGCGTTCGAGGGACGTCATTTGGATCGCATCGCCATCATCGGCGGCGCGCAGCTTCACGGGGAAATCCCCGTCAGCGGCGCCAAGAACTCGGCCATCAAGCTGATGGCAGCCAGCCTGCTCACCGATGAGCCGCTGCGCCTGACCAATATGCCGCGTCTGGCCGACACCCGGTTCCTCGGCAAGCTGCTCTCGCGGCTGGGCGCCAGCGTCACGGAAAGCGACGGTCCCGACGGTCAGCAGACCCTGCTGCACGCCCCCGAGATCACCAGCGGCTTTGCGCCCTATGACCTGGTCCGCCAGATGCGGGCCTCGTTCAATGTGCTGGGTCCGCTGATCGCCCGCACCGGCCAGGCCAAGGTCTCGCTGCCGGGCGGCTGCACGATCGGGGCGCGACCGGTCGACCTGCACCTGCAGGCCCTGGAAGCCCTGGGGGCCAAGATCGATCTGCATGAAGGCTATGTCTATGCCCAGGCCCCGCGCGGCCTGAAGGGCGCGGAGATCACCTTCCCGTTCGTGTCGGTGGGGGCCACCGAGCACGCCATGCTGGCCGCCGTGATCGCCGATGGTGTCACGGTGCTGCACAATGCCGCCTGCGAGCCCGAACTGCTCGACCTGCAGGAGTGCTTGAACGCCATGGGCGCCAAGGTCGAGGGTGCCGGCACCCCGACCGTGACCATCACCGGCGTCGCCCGCCTGCACGGCGCGACCCATGCGGTGATCCCCGACCGGATCGAGATGGGCACCTTTGCCGTCGCCGCCGCCATGGCCGGGGGCGAGGTGCGGCTGACCCGGGCACGGCCGGGCCTGATCGACAGCCTGCTGGTCAAGCTCGAGGAGGCCGGTTGCGGCGTCGAGCCGACCGCTGACGGCGTCATCATCCGCCGCAGCGCCGAGCGCCTGAAGGCGGTCGATATCGAGACGGCGGCCTATCCGGGCTTCGCCACCGACCTGCAGGCCCAGTTCATGGCCCTGATGACCGTGGCCGACGGCGAAAGCCGGATCCGCGAGACCATCTTTGAAAACCGCTTCATGCACGCTCCGGAGCTGATGCGTCTGGGGGCCGACATCTCGGTGTCCGGGGGCGAAGCCCGCGTCCGCGGCGTCGCCCGTCTGGAAGGGGCCGAGGTCATGGCGACCGACCTGCGGGCCTCGGTCAGCCTGGTGATCGCCGGCCTGGTGGCCCGCGGCGAGACCACGGTTTCGCGCATCTATCACCTGGATCGCGGTTTCGAGCGTTTGGAAGCAAAGCTCACCGCCTGTGGGGCGCAGGTGCGCCGGATCAAGGGTGACGGAGAGGCCGAACTCTAGATGTCAAAGCCCGCGCCTGCCCTGAGACTCCTGGCCCAGGATGCCGAAGGGCTGACGGTGATCTCCGCCGCCCTGCAGGACGCTGTCGCCAAGATCGGCGACATCCGCTGGGATGCGCAAGCCCGGACCCTGACCCTGGCCTGCAACCGCTTTCGCTGGGAGGCCGGCGGCCAGAAGTCGACCAAGCGGGGCGCGGAGGGCGAGCGCGTGCGTTCGGCCCTGCAGCTGGGCGATGTCACCGGCGTCCAGGCGCGCAACCTCCGCCGGGAGGCCAAGGGGGCCATCGTCGAGCTACTGTCCATCACCTTCGAGCCCGGCGAGGCTCCCGGCGGCACGGTCATGCTGACCTTCGCCGGCGGCGGCGATCTGCGGGTCGGAGTCGATTGCCTGGACGTGGTGCTGGCCGATGTGTCCGAGCCCTGGGCCACGCCCCGCCGGCCGGGGCACGCCGATTAGGCACTCTGCCTGATTTGCGGGCACGCCTTGAATCTGACTTTCAAACAGGCAGTCACGGTGCCGAGGATTCGTCCCACGCGCTAGTGATTGCTGGCGAACTCGCCTGGCGGGGGAATGGTGCTAGGTTAACGCCATGCGCCCGTCAGAGGCGCGAGCATCGTTAGGGAGGCCGTCATGGCCAGGAAGTCCTATGCGACCGGGGAAACCCAGTCGGTGTTTTTCGCTGCGTGCGACATCACCAAACCCGCGCCCCCCGTGCTTCGCCACGGCGGTCCCTGTTTCGACTGGGGACGCCTCGTGCGGGTCAGCCTGTTTGGTGTTCTGGTCGCCGGTGTCGCGACCCTGGCCTATGCGGGGCTGAGCTAGAGCTTTCCCGGCAGCGTGTGAGGACGGGCGGCCAACGCTCGCCCCCCCCCTCCGTAACGTCGCTTAGCCGCGCCGCGCGACCTCCTCCGCTAGCTAGGGCTATCGCATCTGGGCTTGCGTCCAGAAGATTTGTCATCCCGGACAAGCTCGGCGAAGCCGGGCGCCGATCCGGGACCGCCGGAAGCGCTGAGCTCAGGCGTCGGTCCCGGATCTTCGCGCTGCGCGCTCGTCCGGGATGACAGCCGTTTTGAGTCATATGCGATAGCGCTGCCCCGCATGCGGGGCAGGAGGGTGCAGCTGTTCTTCTCCTGCCCCGTAGCGAAGCGTGCGGGGGAGGTGGCGCGGCGCGAAGCGACGTGACGGAGGGGGCGTTAGGGCGCTGAGCCTCCATTCGCGCGCCCATTTGCCACGCAAGCCCAACCCCTCCTAAGCTCGGGCCTCGCGTCCGAGGCGGGGGCCGGCGCGAGCTGATGTCCTGCGCCCGCGGGAAGCCGATGCATGAGCGCCCCCGACCGCGATCTCTGGAATGAAGACCTGGCCCCGACGGGCGAGGCGCAGCGCACCTGGCGCTGGTGGCATTTCGCGGCCCTGTGGCTGGGCATGGTCATCTGCGTGCCCGCCTACATGCTGGCCTCGGGCCTGATCGAGCAGGGCATGTCGGCCCTGCAGGCGGTGGCGACCGTGCTGCTGGGCAATCTGGTCGTGCTGGTCCCCATGTTGCTGATCGGCCATGCGGGGGCCCGGCACGGCGTGCCCTATGCCGTGCTGGCGCGGGCCTCGTTCGGCTGGAAGGGCGCGCGCATCCCCGCCGTGGCCCGGGCGGTGGTGGCCTGTGGCTGGTACGGCATCCAGACCTGGATCGGCGGCGGGGCGCTGCTGACCCTGCTGGGCGTGATCATGGGGCGCAGCCTGGTGGGCGCGCCGATCCCGCTGCTGGGCATCGGCCTGGGCCAGTTGCTGGCCTTCCTGGCCTTCTGGGGCATCCAGCTGCTGTTTGTCACCAAGGGCCTGACCGCCGTGCGCCGGCTGGAGACCTGGACCGCGCCGGTCAAGCTGGTCATCTGTGCCCTGATGGTGTGGTGGGCGATGGACAGGGCCGGGGGCCTCGGCCCGATCTTCCACCAGCCCTCGGCCTTCGTCGACGGCGGCCCCAAGGCCGGCCAGTTCTGGAGCGTCTTCGTGCCCGCCCTGACCGCCATGGTCGGGTTCTGGGCGACCCTGGCCCTGAACATTCCCGACTTCACCCGCTTTGCGAAGAAACAGGCCGACCAGATCCTGGGTCAGGCCATCGGCCTGCCGATCCCGATGGGCCTGCTGGCCCTGGTCAGCGTCATCACCACCTCGGCCACGGTGATCGTGTTCGGCAAGGCGGTGTGGGACCCGGTGCAACTGGCCGGCGACATCGGCGGCATTGCGGTGGTGATCGGCCTGCTGATCATCAGCCTCGACACGGTGTGCTGCAACATCGCTGCCAATCTGGTCGGCCCGGCCTATGACTTCTCGGCCCTGTGGCCCAGCAGGATCACATATCGCATCGGCGGCTGGATCACGGCCGGGATCGGCGTGCTGATCATGCCGTGGAAGCTGCTGGAGACCACTGAAGGCTACATCTTCGTCTGGCTGGTCGGTTATGGCGCGCTGCTGGGACCGATCGCGGGGATCCTGATCGTCGACTACTGGCTGCTGCGCAAGACCGTGCTGGCGGTGGATGACCTGTACGCTAAGGACGGCGCCTACGCCTATCGCGGCGGCTGGAACCCTGCGGCGCTAGTGGCCCTGGCTGTGGGTGCCGCGCCGAACGTGCCGGGCTTCCTGGCCTCGGCCGCGCCGCACCTGTTTGGCGGGGTGGGGGCGTTCTGGACCGGGCTTTATACGTATGCGTGGTTCGTCGGGCTGGGGCTGGCGGGGGTGGTTTATTGGGGGATGATGCGGGGGAAGATGGGCAGACGCGGCGAGTGATGCCGGGTTTGAGCGGGGATTTGCCGGTGCGGGCAAATGGGTGAGTTGGCGCGGAGAGCGGACATTTCGAATGTCAGTTCGGGGTGGTGAGCGGACGTCAGGCTCAGCAGCGCCCCCTCCGCCTCGTCGCCTATCGGCGCCGCGCCACCTCCCCCGTACGCTTCGCTACGGGGCAGGAGAAGAACAGCTTCACCCTCCTGCCCCGTGCCCCGAAGGGTGGCGAAGCCAAACGGGGGAGGTGGCGCGATGCGAAAACGCATCGTGACGGAGGGGGCGTTGGGCGTGGGCCGTCTTTCCGGGCAAACTGAACGTCTCGCTAGGGTCGGAAGCAGACATCCCCGCCCATCCAACAAGCGGACGCCCCGCGTCCCGCGCATCCTTAAATCTCCTGGAGGCTGCAGCGTGCCGGTCTGACCAGGTCAGTCAAGGCCCGGTCTGCGACCGGCCGCTCCGCGGCGGCCCGGAGGGCCGGCCTTGAGCAACCTGGACAGACCGGCGATCGTCTCGCCGTGAGATTTTAGGCTGGCTCCCGCGTGAGCGCGAAGGGGGCGGGACTTTCCCGGCCACCGCCGTAGGCCCCCTCCTGACCGCTATCGCGGTCGTCCTCCCCCCTGCGGCGGGAAGATGAGATCGCCGCTCTTCATCTTCCCCCTCCGGGGGAAGACGATCGCGAAGCGATCCGTAGGGGGCAAGTGGGGGGGATAAGGTGCAACCTATCCCCGTGCTGTTCCGTACAAACCCGAGTTTAATCAATGCCCTTGCAAAAAGTCTGAGCGCGCCCGTCCGACGCTCTGGATCGGCCCGCACACTGGTCTCACCCCCAAAGCAAGGGAGGGGGCGGCGGCCGGCGACCTGAAGGGCCTTGGGGGGTATGTACGGGCCGATCAACCCTCCACCCCATCTCAGAGCGGCTGTTCAGGCCTTCGCCTGCGAAAGAGCGATGCGGTTGCCTTCGCTGTCTTCGATCTCGGCGACGTAACCCGCCTCGCCGATGTCCTTCTTTGCATAGAGCACCCTGGCCCCGTGCGCCTGGGCGCGCCGGAGAACGGCGTCAATGTCGGGTACGTCGAAGTAGATGATCGCCCCCTCCTTTGAGGGCTTGTAGACGTCGCCCTTGGCCAGCGCGCCGCTGGATCCTGGTGCTCCATCGTCTCGCGGAAAGAAGGCCATCAGGTAGCCGTCGACCTCCTGTCGCGACAAGCTGTAGCCGATCACGGCTTCATAGAAGGAGATGGCCCGCTCCATGTCGGTGACCGGTATCTCGAAGTGAAACACGGGATTGCCCATGGTGCGTGCCTCCTGCTCGATCTAATTCTGTAGCGCCGCCCGGACCATGCTGCACGTCCCGTGTCCGGCTCATCCCGAGATCTCGTCGACAGACTGGCGATCCTCTCGCCGGGGGATTGGAGGAGCGCCCCAGTTGGGGCGCGTCTTCCGGCCGACGCCGCAGGCCCCCTCCTGACCTGCTACGCAGGTCGTCCTCCCCCCTGTCGGGGGGAAGATGAAACGCGCCGACCTCATCTTCCCCCTCCGGGGGAAGACGGTCGCGAAGCGACCCGTAGGGGGCAAGTGAGGGGATAGAGGGCGCTCAATCCCCGTGTCTTCCAGAACAAACCCCAGCCCGATCAATCGCTTGCAAAAAGAACCACCGCGCCAATCCGACGCGCTAAATCCGCCCGCATAATCAGTCTCACCTGACAGCACGGGAAGGGCGTCCGGCCGGCGACTGAGACGGCTGTCAGGGGTGATCGAGCGGGCTGCCGTTCGGGCGACTGCCCGGGCGGCGGTTAATGCGAGGGCAGGGGACGTAAACCTGCCTATCGGAGGTCTGCCAGGGCCTCCGCCCGTCCGAAGGTTCGCTCCGGGTCCCTCCGGAATCGGCGCGGCTGCAGCCCAAGGCTCAAGTCCGTCGCGAGGAGGACAAGGCTCGGGTGGGGCAAAAGGTTGAACCAGACCTGCGCGCCCCGGCCAGAGGGATAACGGTCACGCGGAGCGTCTGTCTTCGTCGAAACGGTACTTAGTCAAACTCACATCCGGGCGAGGCCCGGACGCTCCGCGACCCTTCCCTTCAACTCGGCGGTTTCCGCGCGAGGCTGCGAAGCCGTGTCCGCCAGACTTGCCCCCTACGGGCTGCTGCGCAGCAGTCTTCCCCCGGAGGGGGAAGATGAAACGCGCGGACCTCATCTTCCCCCTCCGGGGGAGGACGACCTGCGAAGCAGGTCAGGAGGGGCCAAGTGCGCCATTGCCCCTTGTCTCCCCCGCAAAAACCCGCATCTACACGCCATGCGCCGCTTAGACTTTGCCGACCCCGATTTCGCTGCCGCCTTCAGGGCCTTTCTCGATGAGCCGCGGGGATCGCCGGCCGATGTCGACGCCTCGGTCGTCGAGGTGCTGGAGGCCGTCCGCACCGGCGGGATCCAGGCGGTGCTGGACCTGACCCGCAGGTTCGACCGCGTCGACCTGACCGAACAGACCGTCCGCGTCACGGCCGAGGAAATCGAGGCCGGCGCCGCGCAAACCCCCGCTGACGTGCGCGAGGCCATCGCCTTCGCAGCCGCCCGCATCCGCGCCTATCACGCCCGCCAGCGGCCGGCCGACCAGGCCTGGACTGACGAGGCCGGGGTGGAGCTGGGCTGGCGCTGGACGCCGATCGAGGCCGTGGGCGTCTATGTGCCCGGCGGCCGGGCGGCCTATCCCTCCACCGTGCTGATGAACGCCGTGCCCGCCCAGGTGGCCGGGGTCGACCGTATCGCCATGGTCACCCCGCCCGGCAAGCTGCAGCCGGCCGTGCTGGCCGCTGCCAAGGAGGCCGGGGTCACCGAGATCTGGCGCATCGGCGGGGCCCAGGCTGTGGCCGCCCTGGCCTATGGGGCCGGTCCGATCCAGCCGGTCGACAAGATCGTCGGTCCCGGCAATGCCTATGTCACCGCTGCCAAGCGCCGCCTGTATGGCGTGGTCGGCATCGACGCCCTGGCGGGGCCCTCCGAGATCGTCGTCGTGGCCGACAACCAGAACAATCCCGACTGGATCGCCGCCGACCTGCTGAGCCAGGCCGAGCACGACCCGGCCGCCCAGTCGATCCTGATCACCGACGACCCGGCCTTCGCCGACGCCGTCGAGGCCGCCGTGCTGGAACGGCTGAAGACCCTGGCCACCGGCCAGGACGCCGCCGCCTCGTGGCGCGACCACGGCGCGGTGATCATCGCCCCGCTGGACGAGAGCCCGGCCCTGGTCGACGCCATAGCCCCCGAGCACGTCGAGTTCGCCCTCGACAATCCCGAGCGCCTGTCTGACCGCGTGCGCCATGCCGGCGCGATCTTCCTGGGTCGCCTGACCCCGGAAGCCATCGGCGACTATGTGGCCGGCTCCAACCACGTCTTGCCGACCAGCCGCGCGGCCCGCTTCCAGTCGGGGCTGTCGATCTACGACTTCCTCAAGCGCACCTCGATCGCCAAGTGCAATGCGGCCTCCTTTGCCATTCTGGGGCCGCACACGGCGGCCCTGGCCACGGCTGAAGGCCTGCCGGCCCACGCCCTTTCGGCGCAAATCCGGCTGGGCCGGTTGCCTTCCGAAGGCTGACGGGCAAATCTCCGCCCAACCATGACCGATGACCGCGCCAACCAGTATCTGAAGTCGATCGTCATAGACGATGACAGCCTTGCCGCCGCCTCGCGCGACCAGGAGCAGGAGCGTCAGGTCGCGATCTTCGATCTGCTTGATTCGAACTATTTCGAACCGGCGGACGGCCAGGGCGGTCCCTATGACCTGAAGCTCTCCCTGATCGAGAACCGGCTGGCCTTCGATATCGGCGGCCCCGGCTATGAGCGCCGGCACCTGCTGTCCCTGTCGCCCTTCAAGGGGGTGATCAAGGACTACTTCATGATCTGCGACAGCTATTACTCGGCGATCCGCAACTCGACGCCGCAGCAGATCGAGGCCCTGGATATGGGGCGGCGCGGCCTGCACAACGAAGGCTCGTCCCTGCTGCGCGAGCGCCTCGAGGGCAAGGTCAAGACCGACCTCGACACCGCAAGGCGGCTGTTCACCCTGATCTGCGCGCTGCACTGGCGAGGCTAGGGCACCTTGCCTGCTCTGCCGGACGCCGTCCTCTTCACCTGCAATTTCAACCGGGTGCGCTCGCCCATGGCCGAGGGGCTGTTCAAGCGATTCTACGGAACAAGGGCCTTCGTTGATTCGTGCGGGCTGCGTGGAGACCCCACCGGCGAGGGGATCGACCCCTTCGTGATCGCCGTGATGGACGAGCTGGGCCTGGACGTTTCCGATCATAAGCCCAAGACCTTTGGCCAGCTGGAGGACGACAGTTTCGACGTCGTCGTGTCGCTCACCCCGGAGGCGCAGCACCGCGCCGTCGAGCTGGCGCGGGACCGGGCGGTCGAAATCGAATACTGGCCGACCCATGACCCCACCCTGGTCGACGGCTCGCGGGAGGCGCGGCTGGCGGCCTATCGCGAGGTCCGCGACGACCTGGCCGAGGCCATCAAGAGACGTTTCGGCGCGCCATCGACGTTTGGGGGGTGAATGCGCTATAGAGGCGCCTCGCTGCGACGGCTCACGTCTCGACCACCCCGGTCGGGGCGTCCGCGCGGCTATCTGTTTGCTCCCATTGAGAGGCCTGATGGCTAAGGAAGAACTTCTTGAGTTTCCCGGTACGGTCAGCGAACTGCTGCCCAATGCGACCTTTCGCGTGACGTTGGAAAACGCCCACGAGATCATCGCCCACACCGCCGGCAAGATGCGCAAGAACCGCATCCGCGTTCTGGCCGGTGACAAGGTGCTGGTCGAAATGACGCCCTATGACCTGACCAAGGGCCGCATCACC
The DNA here is from genome assembly GCF_058681455.1 of Caulobacter sp. AVps16. Lineage (NCBI taxonomy): Bacteria > Pseudomonadati > Pseudomonadota > Alphaproteobacteria > Caulobacterales > Caulobacteraceae > Caulobacter > Caulobacter sp. AVps16. The sequence goes on along the minus strand of NZ_CM178739.1, from coordinate 2,321,126 downwards.
TACCGGTTCAAGTAGGATTGATGGCCTCGCAGACGGCCGTCCAGCCGGCGCTGGTTCTGGCCAGCGCGAGCCCCCGGCGCCTTGATCTGCTCAAGCAGGTCGGTGTCACGCCAGACCGTATCGATCCCGCCGACATCGATGAAACGCCCGAGCGCGATGAGACGCCGCGTCTCCACGCCCTGCGACTGGCGCGGCAAAAGGCGCGTGCTGTGGCGAGTCGGGCTCCGGGCGACTTTGTCCTGGCGGCGGATACGGTCGTCGCCGTCGGGCGACGGATCCTGCCCAAGGCCGAGACCGAGGACCAGGCGATCCACTGCCTGTCCCTCCTGTCGGGCCGCAATCACAAGGTGCTGACGGCCGTGGCCGCGATCGCGCCGGATGGCCGCGAGGCGGCACGGCTGGTTGAGACGCGGGTACAGGTCAAGCGCCTGTCCGAACTAGAACGCGCCGACTATCTGGCCAGCGGCGAATGGCGAGGCAAGGCCGGCGGCTATGCCGTCCAGGGCGTGGCCGGCGGCTTCATCATCGACCTGCAGGGCTCCTATACCGGCGTGGTCGGCCTACCGCTCTATGAGACCCTGAACCTGCTGCGTGGCCTGGGCTGGAGCGGCTCATGAGTGAACGTCGGGCCTATCTCTACAAGGGCGTCGGCGAGACGGTCGGTGTCGTCACCCTGGATGGTCGGCCGGAACGGCTGATCGCCACCTGGGACGGTGATGATCCTCTGGACGTCGAAGGCGTTCGCGGCGTGGCCCGCGTCCGCAAGATCGAGAAGGCCTTCGCCTCCGCCTTTGTACAACTGCCCGGTGGCCAGGATGTGCTGCTACCCCTGCGCCCAGACATGCCCAAGCTGGTCGAGGGCGGGCTGGTCGAGATCGAGATTCGGACCCCCTCGCGTCGCGACAAGGCGGCCGTGGCGCGGTTCATCGGGGAAGGGGAGGGCGAGCCGCGTGTGCTCGAGCCGGCCTTTACCGTCGAGCAGCAGCTGCGCCTTCTGGTCAAGTCCGGGTCCCCGACCGGGGGCGAGGCGGCCCTGCAGGCCGTTGAGGCCGCCGAGGCCGAGGCTCTGGAGACGGTCTTTGCCCTGCCCGGCGGTGGCGATATCAGCATCGAGCCGACCCGGGCCCTGGTGGCGGTCGATGTCGACCTGGGTGCACGCGAAGGCCTGGACGCCAAGCGTGCGGCCCGACAGGCCAATATGGCCGCCCTGGGCGTCGCGGCGAGAATCCTGCGGCTCAAGGGCCTGGGCGGGATCGTCGTCTTTGATCTCGTGGGCCGGGGCCATGACGGCCAGGCCCTGTCAACGGCGGCCCGCAATGCCTTTTCCGTCGACAATCCCGGCGTAGCGATCGGCGCGATCAGCCGGTTTGGCACGCTGGAAATGACCCTGCCGCGTCGCAGTCGATCGATTCTCGACCGTTTGCTGGATGTAGACGGCCAGCCGCGGCCTGCCGCCATGGCGCGTCGGGTTGCGCGGGCCCTGGAGCGCGAGGGGAGGGCCGATCCCGGCGGCCGCCTTCTTGCCCGCTGCGCCCCAACCGTCGCTGACGCCTTTGCCGAGCTGGATAGCGGAGTCGCGGACCGTCTGGGTCGCCGATTCGTCATCGAGCCCGTCGCCGACTGGTCGGTTGAGCGCCTGGAGGTGTTCGTAAGATGAGCAGTGCCTGCCCCATCTGCAGCAAGCCCTTCGATCCGGCGTTCCGCCCCTTTTGCTCCAAGCGTTGCTCGGACGTGGATCTGCAGCGGTGGCTTTCGGGACGTTACGTGGTCCCGGCGACGGACGATGAGGAAGAGAATCCCGGCTCGGGCGACATCTACAGGAATGACGATTAGGGCGCTGGACAACCAAATCGGCCTCGCCTATAGACGCGGCTCCCCGCTGTGAGGCGGGCGCTGAAGCGGTTTTTGGACCGCTTGGCCCAAGGGCCTGGATAGCTCAGTTGGTAGAGCAGCGGATTGAAAATCCGCGTGTCGCTGGTTCGAATCCGGCTCCAGGCACCACTATCTTTTCAAGTGTTTGGAAACGGTCGCGAGCGGGCCTTGGACGCTTATGACGTCGATCCGCATCGACTTGCGCGCTTTGGTCGCACCTTTGGCTTTGGGATCGGCGGGAATCGTCGGGCGATATCGATTTTCGGCACGGCTATGCGGCCTTGGCCAAGGGGATCGATATTTGGCAGGCGCAATGTCATCGTTGCCCATGCCTCATCAACCGTCGTTTTGTGGTTTCGCTGCATTGCAGCATGAACTTTCCCGTTGATAGGGAAAAACCGCCCTTAAATCCTGATTTCGCATTTGTGCGCTGCAGCAAGGGGTGCCCGGGCATCGGCGCGACGACGATTTTATGCCCAGAAGAACCTCTTGACGGTACGAAAAGGGGTTGCCAAAGGACCCCTGCCGCAATTCTAACATTGGGGTAAGGTCAAAGTCTCTTCGGGGGCTTTGGTCATCCGCGCTTCGAAACGATCCTTCTGGAGGGCCTAGTCCTCGTGAGGGGCGTAACGGGTCGAGCGCAGCGAAGCGGGTCCGCTGAGGTTGGAAGAGAAATCGACCGCCTTAGGGGACTATTCAGAGTTAGGGTAGAAACGCTCTCGCGCGACGACCCTCGGTCCAAACGTGCTAGACCAATCAGGAACTGGCGACAGATGCTCGACATTAAACGGAAGACCCCCCTCATCGCTCTCGTTGGCGCCATGGCGCTGATGGTAAGCGCTCCCGCTTTCGCTCAGGACGCCGCGGCTACCGCCCCGGCCGCCGCCGAAAGCACCGCCGCACCGGCCGCTGATGCCGCCGTTGCCCCGGCCCCGGCTCCTGCTGAAGAGCCTGCTGCCGAAGAAGCCAAGAAGGAAAGCCACTCGCTGACCCCGGTCGGCATGTTCATGGCGGCTGGCGTGGTCGTTAAGGTCGTGATGATCGGCCTGATCCTCGCCTCGGTGTTCTCGTGGGTTCTGCTGATCACGAAGATGTTCGAGTTCGGCGCCCTCAATAAGCAGTCCGACAAGTTCCTCGAAGCCTTCCGCGGTGCCCGTTCGATCGCTGACATCGCGCGCATCGGTTCCTCGGAAGAATTCGAAGGCAACCCGATGGCCGACATGGCCGCTGCGGCTGGTCAAGAAGTCGAACTGTCGCGTCAAGCTGGCCTGGCGGTCGGCGGCGAGCACCGTGACTCGACCATCGCTCGTGCAAGCTACGCCATCAACGCCGTGCAAGCCTCGCTCGCCAAGCGCCTGTCGGGTGGCATGGTGTTCCTGGCCTCGGTCGGCTCGGGTGGTCCGTTCATCGGTCTGTTCGGTACCGTTTACGGGATCATGACCTCGTTCATCGGCATTGCGAACACCAACACGACCAACCTGGCCGTCGTCGCTCCCGGTATCGCCGAAGCGCTGCTCGCCACGGGTATCGGTCTGTTCGCCGCTATTCCGGCAGTTATCTTCTACAACTACTTCCAGACCCGCATCTCGGCCTACGGCACGCGCTCGGAAGGCTTCGTTGCTGAACTGATGAACGCCATTTCGCGCCAACTCGACAAAGGGGCGTAACTCCGATGGCCGCCAAACTCTCAGGCGGTGGGGGCGACAGGTTTAACGTCGAACAGAACAGCGAGATCAACGTTACGCCCTTCGTGGACGTTATGCTGGTTCTCCTGATCATCTTCATGGTGGCGGCTCCGCTCGCCTCCGTGACGGTCGAAGTGAACCTGCCGCCGGCGGTTGCGAAACAGTCGGAGACCCCGCCGAAGCCGGTCTACATCTCCATCCAGCAGTCGGGCAAAGTCTATATCGGCGACTTTGAGACGACGGTTGATACGATGGGTCAGGACCTCGCGAAGAACATCGGCAGACGCGATCCGACTAAGGAGCGTATCTACATCCGTGCTGACGAGAAGACTCGCTATGGAGCTTTCATGGAGGTGATGAACACCCTCCAGGATAACGGCTTCTACAGCGTGGCGCTCATCGGCCGGGAAGATAACTAGGGGTGGTGCATGGCTGAACAACAAACGCCCGAGCATCGCCGCTACGATCCGCTCACCTCGGACGGGCCTCGACGGAAGAAGGGTCTTGGTGCCTTTGGTATCGCGACCCTAGTCGTGGTCGGCTTGCACGCTGCTTTGTTTGCCTATCTGGCGAAGCAGAAGTTCGAGTCGGTCTTCAAGGAGTACTCGGACGACGCCGTGGACGTGGAGCTTCCGCCCCCGCCCCCGCCGCCGCCTCCGCCGCCTCCGCCGCCGCCCCCGACCAATGAGCCCCCGCCTCCGCCGGCGGTGGTCCAGCCGCGTCCTCCGATAGCGCCGCCGCCGGACATCACGCCGCCGCCGCCGCTGCCGATCCCTCCCGTTGAAAAGCGGGTGGAACAGACAGCGCCGCCGGTGATCTCGGCAGCTCCGCCGGTGGCAACGCCACCGCCGCGCGCTTCGGTGATCACGCGTCCGGACTGGGCCCGCAAGCCCAGTGGTGAAGACATGGCCCGGTACTACCCGGACCGTGCCCAACGGATGGAAGTCAACGGCCGCGCGACGATCTCGTGCACCGTGACGGCCAAGGGAACTCTGGAAGGCTGCTCTGTGGTCTCCGAGAACCCCGCCGACTACGGCTTCGGTGAAGCGGCGCTGCGACTGTCGCGCCTCTTCCGGATGAAGCCGAAGACCCTCGACGGTGCACCCGTCGACGGTGGTGCCATCACGGTTCCGATCGTCTTCCAGGTCCCGCAATAGGGCCAGGACTGACCGGCAAAGATGGGAACGCCCCGGAGTTTCGGCTCCGGGGCGTTTTCCTTTTGCGTGGGCCGTTTCGGTGCTTGATCCGGCTCGCGCCTCCGACTAAAGACACTCCCTCGCGATGCGCCGCCTTAGCTCAGTTGGTTAGAGCGCCGGTTTGTGGAACCGGAGGTCCTCAGTTCAAGCCTGAGAGGCGGTACCATCGCCAGCGACAAAAAAGGCCCCGGCGGAAGCCGGGGCCTTTTCGTTTGTCGGGATCGAACGCGTCGGGCGTCAGAGGCGCTCGATGATGATGGCCGGAGCCATGCCGCCGGCCGCGCACATGGTCACCAGGCCGCGCTTGAGGTCCCGGCGTTCCAGCTCGTCGAGGATCGTCCCGATCAGGATCGAGCCGGTCGCCCCGATGGGATGGCCGAGAGCCATGGCCCCGCCATTCACATTGACCTTGTCCCGGTCGAGGTTCAGGTCGCGGATGAACTTCTCAGCCACGACGGCAAAGGCCTCATTGATTTCCCAGAGATCGATGTCGTCGACTGTCAGTCCCGCCTTGGCCAGGACCTTGCGGGCGGCCGGGACCGGGGCATTGAGCATCAGGGTCGGGCTGTCGCCGATGTTGGCCATGGCCACAACCCGCGCCCGGGGTTTCAGGCCATGGGCAGCGGCATAGGCGGGGGAGGCCAGCAGCACCGCAGCGGCACCATCGACGACGCCCGACGAATTGCCGGCGTGGTGCACGTGGGTGATTTTCAGATCTGGATAGACCTGGTGGATCAAACCGCCCAGGGTCGTGCCCGCCTCATCGATCGGCACGCCGGCCATCATTTCGAACGAGGCCTTCAGCTGGGATAGGCTCTCGAGGGTCGTCTGGGGGCGGGGAAACTCTTCCCGATCGAGGGCGACTCTGCCGTCCTCATGCAACACCGGCACCAGGGCGCGGTCGAAGCGTCCTTCGCGGATGGCCTGGTCGGCCCGCTGCTGACTGACAACGGCCAGTTCGTCGAGAGCCTGCCGGGAAATGCCTTCAAGAGTGGCGATGGCGTCGGCGCAGACGCCCTGGTGGCTCTGCGGGTGCCGGGCACGGAGGCGTAGATTGCCCGAGTCCAGCAGGCCCGGCGAAGTCCGGTCCGCCGTGGCGGCCGTGTAGGACATCATCTCGGTTCCACCGGCGATCACCAGATCCTCCATGCCGGACATGATCGAGGCCGCGGCAAGATTGACCGTGGTGATACCCGATCCGCAGAAGCGGTCGAGGGTCATGCCGCTGGCCCTGACGTCATAGCCGGCGTCAAGCGCAGCCATGCGACCCAGATCCCCTCCCTGCTTGCCACGCTGGGTGCTGGTGCCCCAGATGATGTCGTCGACCTCGGCTGTATTGAGACCGTTGCGGTCCGCCAGTGCCCTCAGGACGGTGGCCGCCAGATGCTGGGGATGAAAGTCTGCGAGGGCCCCCTTGCCGACCTTGCCGATGCCGCGGGGCGTGCGGCAGGCGTCAATGATGAGTGCTTCGGGCATGCGGCCTCCTCCTGATCTTTGGGCCGCTAAACGCGTCGAGGCGGTGCGGCGGCAGAATGAAACGGGCGGCGCCCTTGGGGCAGTCCAGCGCAAACTTGCGCCTCCGGGGGGCAGGGCCATGCCAGGTCAGGACTCAAGAAGGCTGGCTCCAAGTCCTTCGCTGTATTCTGGCGGCCATGCTGCCTTGGTTCCGTCCGGCGATGCCGGAGTTTCCTTCGAATGCCCCGGGACGCGCGCATCGAGACCATGCAGATTGGGCGGTGACGGCAGGTGAGGGCGGATTCGGCCATTGGCACCGCCATTCGATGCTCGAGTCGGCTAGAGGGAGGAGTTGTTCGTGCCTGTTGATCTGCCGCCGCCAGCCCTGGCTCCTGTCGTCGTGACGGCAGCGCGTTTCCCACCGCGTCTGGGCGATTCCGCCTTTTCCGGGCTGCGGATCAGTGAGGCGGACTTGGCCTCTGCCACGCGGGTCGATGAGGCGCTCAGCCGGACACCGGGCGTTTCGCTCTTTCGGCGCGCGTCCAGCCTGGCGGCCAATCCCACGACCCAGGGGATCAGCCTGAGGGCGATGGCCCCTTCTGGGGCGGGCCGGACCTTGGTTCTGCTCGACGGCGTTCCCCTGAACGACCCCTTTGGGGGCTGGGTGATCTGGTCACAGCTGGCGCCGGAGGCCCTGTCCGGCATCGACATCATCCGCGGCGCGGGGGCCGGTCCCTACGGCGCTGGGGCATTGACCGGCGTCATCGCCCTGCGGGAGCGTGACACCGGCACGGCGGTGGACCTTGCAACGGGACGTTTCGGATCGAACCGGGTGTCAGCGGTCGGCACGGGTCGGGTCGGCAGGGTCCAGGTGTTCGCCAGCGGGGCGCTGGACCGAAGTGACGGCTACAGACCCGTGCGTGGCCCGGTACGGGGCGCGGCAGACCGTCTCGCTGATCTTGATGCCCGCAGTGCGGCCCTTCGGCTCGACGCCCCTCTGGGGGAGACAAAATTGTCCGTGCGCCTGGGCCATTTCTACGAAGATCGAGGGGCAGGTCTGGCCGGTGCCCGCTCGAGGGCCTCAGGCGATTCGTTCAGTGCGACACTGGTGCAGGATCCGGCACCGACCGGCCTGGGCTGGCGGCTACAGGCCTGGCGGCGTGAGAGCGATCTGGCCAACAGCTCAGTCTCCGTCTCGGCCAATCGCGCCATGACGACGCCTGCCAATGACCAGTATGCCACGCCGGCGACGGGGCAGGGGGTCAATGCGGCCCTGCGGTGGGCCGCCGACGCGTTCGAGGGCGAAATCGGGCTGGACGCGCGCCAGGCCGAAGGCGAGGTGAATGAACGCTTTCGCTATCTGAACGGCGCCTTCACCCGCGTGCGCCGGGCTGGCGGCGAAACGGCGGTCGCCGGACTCTATGCTGAGGGCAGCTGGACGAATGATCGGTGGCTGCTGGCCGGCGGTCTGCGCCTGGATCGCTGGACCTCCAGTGGGGGCCTTCGGATTGAGTCCGATGCGGCCTCCGGCGCAGTGGTCCTCTCCGAGCGGTCGGCGGATCGCGACGGGCAGGTCATCTCGGCCCGCATGGGCTTTTTACGTCATCTGGGCGAGGGACGGGCGCTCAGGTTCGCGGGCTATAGCGGCTTTCGCCCCCCCACCCTGAACGAACTGCACCGCCCGTTCCGGGTCGGCAATGACCTCACCGAGGCCAATCCTGCCCTGCAGCCTGAGCGGTTGTTTGGGGTCGAGGCCGGAGTGTCCCGTCAGGGGCAGTGGAGCCTGCTGGAGGCGACAGCCTTCTGGAACCGGATCGAGGATCCCATTGCCAATGTCACGCTGGGCGCGGGTCCGGCGACTTTCCCGCGCGCCGGTTTCGTACCGGCGGGCGGTGTGCTGCGTGAACGGCGCAATACAGGCGCGATCTCGGCAATCGGGCTTGAGGCGCGCGCCACCGGCAAACTGGGTGAGGCCATCGCAGTGCGGGCAGCCCTGTCGATCACGGACGCCCGGGTCGCCGGCGGCGCGGCGGCTCCGCAGCTCACCGGCAAGCGGCCCGCCCAGGCCCCGATCTGGAGCGGGACTACAGGCCTGACATGGCGTGTTTCTCAGCCCCTCAGCCTTTCTGCCGACCTGGTCTGGGAGGGCAAGCGCTTCGATGATGACCTGAACAGCCGTGTCCTTGGCGCGGGGCTCAGGCTTGATGCCCGTGCGGACTGGCGACTTTCCCGCTCCGTCCTGGCCTATCTGGCCGCCGACAACCTGCTGGATGAGTCGATGGCAACCTCACGGACAGCGGACGGCGTAGAGGGCCTAACCGCGCCGCGTATGGTCCGCCTGGGGCTGAGGGTGGTTCTGGATTAGCCCTTGGGCTCCAGGGCCTCTATCACGGCCCTGGCCGTGTGAGCCGCCTGCACGCGGATATCCGGGACGGCCGTGACTTCCCAGAAGGCACCGCGGGTCACCGGCCCAACTGCGAACAGGTTCCGGTGCGACGTCCCATCACCTTTGATGAGCCGCCCCTCAGGATCGACGTCCAGGCCAAGCCCCAGGGCGTCGCCGCGCGCCAGACCGTTTGTGCACAGAGAGGCCAGCAGTTGGTCCTTGTGGGTCATGATGGTGGCCGCCGGGCCTGTACAGTTGATGGCACGACCGATTGCCAGGGTCTGAATGTCCCGACGCCCGCGCGGCCGCCAGCGCAGTTGTAGCCCTGTGGCCCCCAAGGTCAGACTCTCAATCCGGCCGGTCAAATGGGTGAGGGTACCGGTGTCCAAGAGCGTCTGGATGCGCTGAGCGACGTCTGGGGCCAGTCGATGGCGGTGGGCATCCCAATAGGGCCGGGCATGGCGCAGGAAGCGGCGCCGCTGAGTGGGGTCCCAGGCACCCCAGATCGCTGGGGTATAGGGGCGTAGTGCGTCAATGGCTTCTCGCCAACCCAGACGGCGGGCTTCGGATTTCAGCCAGACGAGAAGGGTCGTCAGCGGCGCGCCAACAGGCGGTGTTTGCGATTCGACGGGCGTGGTCGCGGCGTGGGCCAGTGGTGCCAGGCCGCGGCGTGACAAGGCGATCAAGGGCCTGTCAGGAGCGGCCTGGGACTGGCTGAGGGCGACATCGACCATGGTCAGACCAGAACCGATCAGCAGAATCGGCAACTCATTCGTGGCGGAGTCCTCCGGCTCAAGCGCCCAGGGATCTGGGTGGTAGATCTGGCTCCTGGCCACAGGGTCGTCGATTCCATCTGGTCTTGCCGGGGGCGGATTGCCCGGAGCCAGGACCACCGCGTCCACAGCCTCTGACGGCCCATGGGCATAGTCCAGCCTCCAGCCGGTGCCGTCTGGGCGCAGTCCTATGGCTTCCCCAGCCGCCAGTGACAGTCGGTCATCGGCCTCTGTGGCCTCTTTCAGCAGGCCTTGCAGATAGAGGCCGTATTCGCTCCTGCGGGCAAAGGCCCCTGCCTCCGGTCGGTGCCGGGCCAGCCAGCGCGCAAAATGGTCCGGCTCATCGGGCCAGGCGCTCATGTTGCCAGCCCGCACATTGAGCAGATGGTCGGGATTGGCAGTCCCGTAGGCGAGGCCCCGGCCGAAGTTCGCCGTCTTTTCGATCAGACGCACGCGCACGGTATCCGCTCGCAAGAGGTGCAGGGCCGTCATCAGGCCACTGAAGCCACTGCCAATGACAGCGACGCGAGGGGGAGGGGGCATGTTAAATTCTACAAAAAAAGTAGGATATTGATCCTTGTCCCGGAATTCGCGCCTTGGCGCAAGCGAACGGCGGTCAACTCGTGACTGCTGCCACAAGACACTCCAGCCTGACAGATGGTGAAATCCGGCAAGTCAGGGGCTTTGGGTTGTGAATTAATGTGTCTCTTCGACCATGGCGCGGACCAGGTCGACAACCCGCCGCCGCAAACGCCGGTCATCCAGCTTCGGGAACAGGGCGGCAAGTTCCAGGCCTTCTGGGGTGGAAACGAACTCTGTCATGCGTTGGGCAAGGCCGTCGTCCGGGCCGTCTTCGGTTTCTTCAAGGCCCTCGAAGAAATAGGACACGGGTGCCTGAAGCAGGCGGGCGGCGTCAAAAAGCTTTGAGGCGCTAATGCGGTTGGAGCCGCGCTCATACTTTTGGATCTGCTGAAATGTAATGCCCAGGGCAACGGCGACCTGCGTCTGACTGAGCCCCATGACCTTGCGCCGAATCCTGAGGCGGGAGCCGACGTAGAGGTCGACGGGATGTGCCAGGTCGGCGGGGGGCTTTCCGTTCATGCCAATTCATTCCTTCCGGCGGCGCGGACCAAAGCTTCCTGCGGGAGAGCGACGCCACCGGAGACCTGAGGATAACCTCACATCACTGTCATAGTCACGTCTGCGCAGCAGGGCTGCGTCAATGCGCGTCAGGGTGGCACCAGCGGATCGGGTTGGACGAAACTTCTGCCGGCAAGGGCTTGACCTTTGGAAGCCCGGGAGGTGATTGCGCCGCATGGGAGCTTTGTCAGTCGCGCGGATCGCGGTGGCCGGCGCCGGGGCCTTTGGGTCGGCGACAGCCCTGGTCCTTGCGCGCGCGGGATTTGCCGTCTCGGTCTTTGACCCGACACCGCCGGGCGAAACGGCATCGGGCGTTGCTGCGGGTATGCTCGCACCGGCCAGTGAAGCGCTGTTTGATGAGGCCTCATCGCCGCACCTGGCCTTGCTGCAGAGGGCACGTGACCATTGGCCGGATTTCGCCGCCGGCCTGGACCTTGAGATCAGCCGTCATGGTGTTCGTATTGAAGGCGACCCGGCCTGGCTCTCCGGGATTGAAGCAAGGCGCAAGGCCCTGGGCTTGCCCGGCGATCTGGCCGCGGACGGTGCGCTGGTTCTGGCCGAAGACTGGCGACTGGACGCCCCGGCGGCCTTGGCGGCGCTGAGGGCTGCCGCAATCGGCCTGGGCGTCCGGTTCGAGTCGGTCTCGGTCTCCGGCTACCAGAAAGGCGTTCTGAACCTCTCGGACGGGCGCTCGCAGCCCTTTGAGACGCTTGTCCTGGCGACAGGTGCATCGCTCCGGGATGGCAGCCTAGCACCCGAGACCGCTGTGCTGAAGCCGATCAAGGGTCAGATCCTGAACCTGGACAAGGGCCCCGGGGCCGGGGCTGTCATCCGGGGGGCGGGCGTCTATCTTTGCCCCGGCGCATCAATGATCGTCGGCGCGACCATGGAGCATGGACGGGACGATCCCTGTCCTGATCCGGTGGTCACAGCCCCTTTGCTCAAGGCCGCCACGGCCCTGCGCCCCGAGCTGGCTTCGGCCTCCGTGATTACCCGGGTCGGCGTGCGGGCCTCGACGCCTGACGGCTTGCCTCTGGTGGGCTGGAGCGTCACTGCGGGCGTCATGCTGGCGGTCGGGGCCAGGCGCAACGGCTGGCTGCTGGCACCGCTTGTGGCGGATCTGGTCGCAGCGTATCTGACAGGCAAGGACCCGGGACCGGAAGCGGCAATGCTCGATGCGCGCCGTTTCAATCGAGAGCCCGAGGCATAGGCAAGCAGGGGAACAGATGTCCGGATTTTGGCTGACCGACGAGCAGGAAGCTATCCGCGATGGAGTTGCGAAACTTTGCGCGGGCTTTGACGACGACTATTGGCGGCGTACCGACGAAACGGGTCAGTTTCCGGAAGAGTTTGTCGCGGCGATCGCCGAAGGCGGCTGGCTGGGCGTGGCCATGCCCGAAAGCGTCGGCGGTGCCGGACTGGGCCTGACCGAAGCCTCGATCATGATGCAGGCCGTAACGGAGTCGGGTGCCGGCTTCTCGGGCGCATCGGCGATCCACCTCAACATCTTCGGCCCAATGCCGATCGTGAAGTTCGGCACGGATGAGCAGCGCGCCCGGCACCTGCCACGCCTGATCTCGGGTCAGGACAAGATGTGCTTTGCCGTCACTGAACCCAATTCGGGCCTCGACACCTCGAGCCTGGAAACCCGGGCCGAGAAGGTTGACGGTGGCTACAGGCTGAATGGCCGTAAGATCTGGACCACGGGTGCCCAGCGCGCCAACAAGATCCTGATCATCGCCCGTACAACCCCCAAGGATCAGTGCGCGAAGCCGACCCAGGGGCTCAGCCTGTTCTACACTGATCGCGAGAAGATCGAGGCCAAGCCGATCCCGAAGATGGGGCGCAAGGCGGTCGAGTGTAACATGCTCTTCATAGAGGACCTGTTCGTGCCGGACGAGGACCTGGTGGGCGAGGAGGGCAAGGGCTTCGCCTACCTCCTGCATGGCCTGAACCCTGAACGCGTCCTGTTTGCCGTCGAGGCCATCGGGCTGGGCCGCGCGGCCCTGGCCAAGGCCACGACCTATGCCAAGGAGCGGGTCGTGTTCGGTCGGCCCATCGGCCAGAACCAGGGCGTCGCCCACCCGCTGGCCCGGTCCTGGGCCGAGCTGGAAGCCGCCAATCTCCTCGCCTTCAAGGCCGCGGCGCTCTACGACCTCGGCAAGGACTGTGGAGCCGAGGCCAATGCTTCGAAGTATCTCGGGGCCGAGGCCGGCTTCACGGCCTGCGAGAACGCCGTCCTCGCTCATGGCGGCATGGGTTACGCCAAGGAGTATGACGTCGAGCGATACTTCCGCGAGGCCATGATCGCCCGGATTGCCCCGATCAGCCGCGAGATGATCCTCAATTTCATCGCAGAGCGCGTTCTGGGCCTGCCCAAGAGCTACTGACAGGTCGTCGGCCGGACCATAAGGGATGGTCCGGCCGTTCGGCCTGGGTTCCGCCCACGGCCTGTTTACAGGCTGAAGCGGATGGGAATGCGCACCGTGGTTCCGTCGACGGTTTGACCGTCTTCGGTTTGCGGGCTCATTCGGAAGAAGCGCGACAGCTTCAGGGCCGCGTCGCCAAAGCCTTCGCCTAGCGGCGTCTCCGAAATGATCATGCAGTTGCGGACTGAGCCGTTGGCGGCGACCGCGCAACTCAGTGTCGCGCTGCCCGAGATTTCGCGGCGTGCCGCGCCTTCGGGATAGTAGCGCGCCAGATCCCCGGCCGAGGGTTTGCGCAGCCAGGACGCCCCGGTGATCACCTTGGGCCTGGGCGTGACGGGTTGTGCCTCCAGCGGCGGATCAGAGGACAGGGTCGGCGGGCCCGTCAGGCCAGGGGGCGACTGGATATCCGGCGGCGCGACGGGAAGGGTCACAGGGGGTGTGAAGAGCGTTGGCAAGGGCAGGTGCAGGGGAATCGGGTTTGAAGGCAGGCGCTCGACCGTCTGGGGCGGCGGCGGTGGCGGTTCGATCCACGGGGGCAGAACGACGATGATGGGATCATCGACCGCGTCCGGCAGGGGGATCACGGACCTCTGGTAGGCCAGATAGGCGATCAGTCCGAGATGGACGACAGCGGACGCGCCGAGGGCCATGACCAGCACTCGCGAGGGTTTGCGCGGACCTCGCGCCAGTCCAGGAAAGCCGGAGCCATGGGGATTGAGCGCGATGGCCATGTTGATCTCCCTTGTGAACATTACGACTGTAAGTTCACATCATCATGGCTTGTATCGGCTGTAAATTGACAATCGTAATCTATCGCCGATAATTTGTACGTCTGTAATTTTCACCGGCGTCCGAGGTGCGGCAGATTGCGCGGAAGGCACGCCAGGTAAACGAGGTTAATCGCTGATTAACCATGATCGTTCAGGCATGGTCCCATGGCTGTCCAATCCATCCGCAGCGTTGTCGAGTCGGCGATCCAGCGCGCGTCCAGCGCGACCGGGGTTGATTTCACCTTCCTGATGGGCACCGCCAAGCGCGAGAGCGGCTACAATCCGTCCGCCCGGGCGAGGACCTCGTCAGCCTCTGGCCTGTTCCAGTTTGTTGACCAGACCTGGCTCGGCACGCTGAAAAAGCATGGCTCAAAATATGGCTATGCCCGCTATGCGGATCTGATCTCCCAAGGGCCCGATGGCCGGTTTCGGGTCGCCGGGGATGAGGCCCGCAAGGCGGTCCTGGCCCTGAAGATGGATCCTCACGCGGCTTCGCTCATGGCGGGCGAACTGGCCTCCGACCATGCGTCCTATCTGCGCGGTCGGGTTGGGCGCACGCCGACTGCGGGCGAACTTTATGCAGCCCACTTCCTCGGTCCCCAGGGCTCGGCGCGCCTGATCGAGGCGGCCAACAAGACTCCCGGTGCGAGCGCAGCCTCGATGTTCCCGGATGCAGCCCAAGCCAATCGCTCGATCTTCTATCGCGACGGCCGTGCCGCCACGGTGGGCGAAGTCTATGCCAATCTTACCAAGACGGGCGGGCTCAGCCGCGCTGTCGATCCCTCCAGGGATTCGGACGTCGATCAGGGCTTTGTTCAGTACGCCAGCGGGCGTCGCCTCGAGCGGCTCCACCAGCAGGAGGCCGTGGTCGAACTGATCCTGCGCGGGCCGCAGGGTGCCGACAGCACCTTCGGCAGCCTCGGTACCGGATCAGGCACAGGCTCGGGCCAGCGTCTGGCCAGCTCGATGTTCTCCAGCGAGATGCTGCGCGTCCTGGCCGAGGCCAGGGACAACAGCCGGCTTAATCGGTAAGTCCGGTCAGGGCCGCAATGCGGTCCTCGGTCCAGCCCAGTTCCCGGAAGACAGCCGCTGTGTCCGCTCCAAGCTTCGGGGCAGGACCGCGCGGTCCATCCTGCGCACCGGGAAAGCGCGCCGGCCCGGCCGGGGCCCGGAAGGTCCCGCCGTTACCGTCAGGTGTATCGACAAAGCAGCCGGCCGATTCAGCCTGCGGATCGCTTACCAGTTCCCGGGGTGTCTGATACGGTGCCCAGGTCAGGTCGCCAGCATCGAGCGCGGCCGCGACGTCAACATAGTCCATGGCCCCAAAGGCTGCATCCAGCAGATCGACCAGGGCGGCCGTGTTTTCACGCCGTGACTTGGCCGATGCAAAGCGAGGGTCGTCCACCAGTTCGGGCTTGCCGGCGGCCTCGGCGATACGCGCCCAGTCCGTCGAACCCTGACGCGGCAGCAGGCAGATCCAGCGATCGTCCCGGGTCTTGAAAAAGTTGGCCAGGGGCTGAATGGCCTCGCGTCGACCTCGCGTCGAGGCCAGTTTCCCAAAGCGCAGCTGGATCGCCATGTCCGATCCAATGGCATAGACGCCAGAGCGCAGCAGTGATGTCTCGACCAGCCGCCCCACGCCCGTAGTCTGCCGCTCGAATACGGCGGCCAGGATGGCCGAGACGGTCGCCAGAGAGGTGACGTGGTCGCCCATGCCTGTGCGAATGGGAAAGGGTTCTGCGCCCTTCGGCGCGGTAATTGATCCGACCCCCGCCCGCGACCAGAAGGCGGCCACGTCCATGCCGGCCTTGTCGGCGTCCGGTCCTTCGAGGCCGTAGCCGGTCAGGCTGCAATAGATCAGGCGCGGATTGAGCGACCTTAGGGTCTCATGGTCCAGGCCGGCCCGTGAGAGTGCGCCGGGCCGGACATTGGTCAGAAAGACATCTGCCGTGGCGACCAGGGCTTTCATAGCCTCGCGTCCCGCATCGGAGCGGATGTCGAGCACAACGGCCCGCTTGCCCCGATTGTCGAGTTCGAAGACCGGATTGGCATCCTGTTGCGATGCGATGGTGTCGAAGAAGCGCCGCATGGGATCGCCCTCGGGCGATTCCACCTTGATTACATCGGCGCCCCAGTCGGCCATGATCCCCGCCGCGCCCGGCGCAGCAATATAGGTGGCCAGTTCGACGACCCGGAGTCCTTCCAGCATCGCATCCTCCCGCTTTTCTTGTCGTTGCGGGCACTGTGGGCGAGGGAACGGGATGTTGGAAGGCTTACCCGGCGGCAGCCGGAGCCAGCAGGTCTAGGCGGCGGCCTTGCCGGAGAGTGTCAGGCGGGGAAGGGCCGAAGCGTCGGCGACGGCACGGGCCACGCCGGCCACGGCGACCGGTTTGCGCAGAACAAGGTCCGCGCCGGCCTCTGTACAGGCGCGTGCCTCGTCGGCGTCTCCATCGATCACGGCGATGATCGGGATGTCGCGATTGCGTCCGTCCATGGCGCGCACGGCAGCTGCGGCCCCGGGACCGTCCAGAATCGGCATGTGGCCGTCGAGCATCAGCAGATCGAACTCGGCAATTCGGGCCAGGTCGGCCGCGCGCTGGCCGTTCTGGGCATGGACGACCTGATGGCCGAGTTGCTCGAGGATGGCGCGCAGCATGGCGGCGTTCAGGGCGTCGTCCTCGGCGATCAGAATCCGCAGGCTGCGCGGCGTGCCCGGTCCATCGCCCGCTAGCGCGGCGTCGTCGCTAGTCTCCAGCAAGGAGGCCTGGTTTTCGTCGAAGGGCAGGGTCAAGGTGAAGCAACTGCCGACCCCGACCGCGCTACGGGCCTCGAGTGCACCGCCCATCAGGCGTGCCAGCTGCCGTGACAGGGAAAGACCCAGCCCGGCTCCGTTGATGCCGGCGCCTGTACGCTCCACGCGACGGAAGGGCTCGAAGGCGTAGTCCAGTTCTTCGGCCGTCAGGCCCGGACCTGTGTCGGCCACCTCAATGGCCACGAGCTCACCGCGTCGCTCGATGCGGACCTCTATACGACCGCGAACGGTGTACTTGATCGCATTGCCCAGGAGGTTGGCCATGATCTGCCGGGTGCGCATCACATCGGCCAACACCGCGCCCTGCTCGCTGCGTTCGAGCAGGGGGTCCACATGGACGGCCAACTCCAGACCCTTGAGCAGGGCATGCGGGCGCTCCAGCAGCACAACATCGCGGAGCAGTTTCACCGGCTCGAAGGGCTGGGTTTCCACGGCCAGGCGACCCGACTCTGCCGTCTCTGAGTCGAGCGTGGCATTCAGGACCGCGATCAGGTCCTGAGCAGCATCGAGAGCGGCATTGAGCTGTTCACGGGACGGCGCAGCGCGGCCACCCTTGCCGGCCGCCGCGGCCAGGACGTGGGTGACACCGGTCAGGCCGTTGCGGATTTCATGGCTCAGCGTGGCGACGATGTCGGACTTCGACCGCGCTGTCCGTTCGGCTGCGTCGAGAACGGCCAGGCGTTCCTCGATCAGCTGTTCGTGCACTTCGGCCAGGGCGTGCTGGCGACGGATCATCCGGTTGAGCACCAAGGTCAGGGCCAGGGTCAGGGCGATCGCGCCCCAGGCCATGACGCCGGCATGGCGACTTTCCGGTTTGGAGAACAGCGCAATCAAGGGGCCTGCAGCGGCAATGGGCGCGGTCAACAGAAGGGCCGAAAGCGATGTCGCCGAGAAGAAGATGCACATCACGGCCGCCGCCGTTGCGAGCAGCAAAAGGGTCTCTCGCACCGGACCGGCGGCATGGGCAAAGGCGGAGATCTGGACAACGCTGACCGCCCAAAGCAGGCCGCCCAGCAACTGAACGCGGGCCCGTCGCTTAAGATCTTGCGACGCATCGCCGCGCAGCCAGCTCACCGCCGCATAGAAGGCCCCCCAGTTGATGGCGAACACCACCAGTGTGGCGGCCATCCAGAGGGCGTCGTCGGCAAACGATCCGACCCAGACAAAGATGGGCAGGCTGATGGCGAAAACGCCAAGTGCATAAGGGAGAAGCGCCGTCTGGGCGTCCAGCGCCATGGCGAGGTTCACGCCGCGCATCGGGGGCTCAGAAGGGCGGCGCTCGGCGAACAAGGATCGCATTCCTCAGCTGTTGAGTGCGAAGCCTAGGGGATCACGGTTTGCGCGAGGTTACGGGGTATCGTTAATCCACAGCTTCAAGGTTCAAACAATCATTAAGCCTAACGCGCCATGGTAGGGGTAACCTGCATTCCTCTGGTTCGGCGAACCTCCCATGGCCACCACCCGCGCGGCACTGACCAACAACGATATCCGCATGCTCGTGAAGGGCGCGACGGCTGACGAGCGCGCCCTTGCGGCCCACAAACTGTGTCGGACGATCGACCGCGCCGACCTGGCTGACGATGAGCGCCAGGTCGCTCACGACATCCTGCGGGTCATGGCCACCGACGCCGCCGAACTGGTGCGCCGCGCCATGGCGGTCACGCTGAAGAATTCTCCGGCCTTGCCGCCGGATGTCGCCATCCGCCTGGCGCGCGATGTCGAAAGCATCGCTCTGCCGATCATCACCTTTTCGCCGGTCTTCTCGGACAACGACCTCGCCGAGATCGTTCGCATGGGCGGAGCCGCGCGTCAGATGGCGGTGGCCAAGCGTCCCAAGCTCTCGACCCGGGTCACGTCGGTCCTGATCGAGTCCGGAACCGAAGAAGCCGTCGCCGTCGTCTGCGCCAATGACAATGCGCGGTTTTCGGACCTCGCGCTGCAGAAGGCTCTGGACCGGTTTTCCAAGTCCGAGCAGGTGCTGCAGGCTGTCGCCTATCGTTCGACCCTGCCGCTGGCGGTCAGCGAGCGCCTGATCGACATGGTCGGTGACCAGCTTCGCGACCACATTCTCAGCCATCATGCCCTGTCACCCGAGCGGGTGCTGGAACTGGTCGTGGGGGCCAAGGAACGGGCGACAATCGATCTGGTCGATCAGGCCGGACGCGCCGCCGATCCCAAGGCCTTCGTCCAGCATCTGAACCGCGTGGAGCGTCTGACCCCGTCTCTGCTGCTGCGCGCCCTGGCCCATGGCCACATGACCTTTTTTGAATGGGCCGTCGCCGAGTTGGCGGGCGTGCCGCATCACCG
Source organism: Caulobacter sp. AVps16 (assembly GCF_058681455.1). NCBI lineage: Bacteria > Pseudomonadati > Pseudomonadota > Alphaproteobacteria > Caulobacterales > Caulobacteraceae > Caulobacter > Caulobacter sp. AVps16. The sequence continues at coordinate 2,302,301 of NZ_CM178739.1, read as the reverse complement.
CACCTGGTTGATGATCCATGACGCAGGCCAGTTGGGCCTGAAGGCCATCTGTGAGCGTGCCGGTCTGCCGTCACGCCTCTACGCTGCCTTCCGTGCGGGGGTCGACGCCTTCCACGCCATGGAGTTTGACGGGCGCAGCCAGGACCGCGAGCGTTTCCAGGAACACATGATCCAGCGCTTCCTGACCTCGCCACAGACGATTGCGCGCGAGGATTCGGATTACCTTCTGGAGCGCATGGATCGCTTCGCGCGGCAGCAGCATGCCGCCACGGGCTGAGCCCTCGGTGCAGAAAACCAAACGCTTGTTCCAAACTTGTCTGGGCAAGCGGCCCTAACCGCGCCAATCTCATGCGATGTCAGAGTCTTCGCCTGAATTGATCCGCCCGGCGGCCACCGTACTGCTGCTTCGAGATGCCCCCGACTTCGAGGTCTTGATGGTCAAGCGCCATCATCAGATCGATTTCGCGGCGGGCGCGCTCGTCTTTCCGGGCGGCAAGAGCCACGGCGGTGATGAGGATCCGCGCTGGCGTGACCTGGCCACAGGCTGGGAGGCCGTCGGCGAGGACGGTTCGGCCCTGCGCATTGCCGCCATCCGCGAAGCCTATGAGGAGGCCGGCGTGCTGCTGGCCCGCGACGGCGGCGGCACCTTCTACGAAGGTGAGGCGGCCGTAGAGGTGCGGGCGGCAGTGGCCGAGGATCGGCTGCCCTTCATCGAGGTGGTAGCGGACCTGGGCCTGAAGCTGGATCTGGCGGCCCTGACCATCTTCGCCCGCTGGATCACACCCAAGCTGATGCCCAAGCGATTTGATACCTGGTTCTATGCCGCGCATGCGCCCGGGGCCCAGCAGGCGATCTGTGACGGCCACGAGGCGGTCGATGCGGAATGGATCGCCCCCGCCCAGGCGCTGGAGATGGCCGCTGCCGGAACACGCAAGGTTATCTTTCCGACCCGCATGAACCTGCAGTTGCTGGCCGAGAGTGCAAGCCCGGGCGAGGCCATTGCACGCTCCCGGGACCGGCCACTGGTCACGGTCGAGCCCTGGGTAGACGGGCAGGGGCTCCGTATTCCGGCCCATGCCGGCTATGGCGACGTGATCGAACCGCTTTCCGCGCTCTAGGAGCCATCCAGCGCCGGGGCAAAGCCCCGGCGGCCTCCGGCGCGGCCTACTTCACGGATGCGCCGGATGCGCTGACCCAGTCGGTAAGCTCGTTCAGCACCTTGGCCGTGGCGCTGTCATAGGCCTCGACAATGGTGCTGACGCGATTGCTTGAAGCCTTGACGCGGGCCTCGAAGACCTGATCCCCGACCAGGGTCCGGTCACTGTTACGACTGAGCACACTGCGGACCTGGACGAGCACTTCAGGCGCCGCCTTCGGACCGTTGACATAGACGGCCTCGAACGAAAGCACTTCCAGTCTGAGGACGAGATCCGCCTTGGCGACCTCGCCCCTGCCGATCAGTCGCGCACGGCCTGCGTCGGCCTCAAAGGCGCGGGCGACGGCTTCATCGAACAGGATACTGGCCGGTGACACCCAACGTGCCCCGGCGATATAGGCCGCCTCGCCCTGGGTGATGGTCAAGATGCGGTCGCCAGCGGCAGCGCGGGTGAAGACCGTCGGCGTCTTGAAGACACCAAACAGGGTGGAGGGCTCTCCCTTGGAGGCGGGAGCCGGCGTAACACCGAAGCGATACAGCCCAACAGGATCGGCCTCGGGCAGCAGGGTGATGCATCCTGTCAGGGCCACGGCGGCCGCCGCGAGGGCGACGGCGCGCGAGAGGGAGCGGATCGGGTTCAAGGCTTGACCTCCAGTTCCTTGGCGGGTGCCTTGCCGACAAGGCCGCGTGGGTTTTGTTCGACGTCGCCCACCAGCCGGTCGAGTGACTCGGCTGCCGATTGCAGGGTGACAATGGCCGCCGACAACTGAGGCAGACCCGTGCTGGCGAAGTCGCTGGTTGGCCCCTCCAGCTTGGAGATCATGCTGCGCGCGTCCTTGGTGGCACTTTTCAGCTCAGCTGCCGCAGACGCGAGTTCGGCCAGCGAACGCTTGGCATCGCCATTGACGACACTCTCCGTGGATTTGGAGAGTTCCGTGATCGACTGGGCCGTCGCATCAATGCTCTGCAGCGCCTTCTGGGCGTCAGCGATTATGGCCTTGCGTTCGCGGACCTCGGCGGTGACGGCCTGAACGTCATCAAGCGCAGCGGTGAAGGTCTTGATGTTGTCATCCGACAGGACGCGATTGACCCGGTCCAGCGCCTCAATGGTGCGGGTCAGCACGGTGCCACCGCCCTCCAGCAGGTCGGACAGGGCGCTGCGCTGGCTGCGGATCACGGGAACCTTGCCGTTCTCCACGGTGTCTTTCAGCAGCTTCTTGTCCGGCGTTCCTGCGGTGATCTGGACATAGTTGACGCCCGTGATCCCCTGCGGCTCAAGCGTCGCATAGCTGTCGGTCTTGATCGGCACGTCAGAGGTGACCCGCGCGCGGGCGATGACGCGGTTGGGATCGCTCTTGTCGAGGGCGATCTTGGCGACCTCGCCGACCTTGATGCCGTTGAAATGCACCTCGCCGCCTTCCGAGAGGCCGCGCACTGGGCCGACGAACAGAATGTCGTACTCGTCGTATTCCTGGTTGAAGCTGAGCTTGGCCAGCCAGACTACAAAAACCACAAGCCCCATGAAGAGCAGAAGGGTCACCGCGCCGACCAGGGCGTAGTTGGCATTTCTTTCCATCAGCTGGTCCTTGTCGGAGGGGTCTGGGCCGAGCCTGCCATGCCGGCGGCTGCTCGTCCTCGTGGTCCCAGGAAGTATTCCTTGATCCACGGATGGTCCGAATGCTCGAGCTCTCGTACCGGGGCCACCGCCACGACCGTCTTGTCGGCGATGACCGCTACGCGATCCGTGATCGCATAGAGGGTGTCGAGGTCGTGGGTAATCATGAAGACGGTCAGGTCGAGGCTGTCGGACAGGTCCTTGAGCAGGTCATCGAAGGCCGCTGCGCCGATCGGGTCGAGGCCCGCTGTGGGCTCGTCGAGGAAGAGCAGTTCCGGATCCAGCGCCAGGGCGCGAGCCAGGCCGGCGCGCTTGCGCATGCCGCCCGAGAGTTCAGCCGGCTTCAGGTCTGCGGCGCGGGCCGGGAGGCCCGAGAGCGCGATCTTCAGATCGGCCAGTTCCTCGATCTCGCGCCTGGGCAGTTCCGTGTGCTCCAACAACGGGGCGGCGACATTCTCCCGCACGGTTAGGTTCGAGAACAGTGCGCCTTGCTGAAACAGAACGCCCCAGCGCCGCTCGACCGAACTCCAGCGGCGTCGGTTGGCCGTGAGCATGTCGTGACCGAACAGCTTGACCGTGCCGCCGTCGGGCACTTTCAGGCCGATAATGCTGTTCAGCAGGACCGACTTTCCGGACCCGGATCCGCCGACCACGCCCAGGATCTCGCCGCGTTTTACTGTCAGGTTCAGACCGTCATGAACCACAGTGTCGCCAAACCGGGACACCAGGCCCTGAATCCGGATCGGGTTCTGTTCGTCATCGACCTCCGGCCGGACGGCGATCTCCTGAGGGCGCTCGAAGGTCATATGTCCAGTTTCATGTAGAGCAGGGCGAAGACCGCATCGATCAGGATGATGGCGAAGATGGCGTGAACCACGGCGGACGTCACCCGCCTTCCCAGGGATTCGACGTCGTTGCCGACCTCCATGCCCTGGCGGCAACCGATGGCCGCGATAACCATGGCCATCACCGGCGCCTTGGACATGCCGATCCAGAAATGGGTGGGGCCCACATAGTCGACAATGCGCTGCAGAAAGAAGCTTGGCGAAATGTCGAGCACCATCCAGACGACCAGCATCCCGCCCGCCAGACCCGCCAGGGTGGCGATGAAGGTCAGCAAGGGGATGGTCAGCAGCAGGGCGGCAAAGCGCGGCAGGACCAGGGCCTCGTACGGATCTACGCCCATGACCTGCATGGCGTCGATTTCCTGGTTCATCTTCATCGACCCGATCTCGGCGGCAAAACTGGATGCCGAGCGTCCGGCCAGCAGGATGGCGGTGATCAGGATGTTGAACTCCCGCAGCACCGAAATGCCGATCAGTTCGACGGAATAGACCTGGGCCCCGAAGTCGATGAGCATGTTCGCGCCCAGCAGGGCCACGACGGCCCCGATGAAAAAGGTCGTCGTCGCAACGATGGGAATGGCGTCCAGGCCTGCACGCTCCGCCAGGGAAATGATCGGTGCCCAGCGGATTCGGCGCGGATTGACGACGGAGCGGCCGATGGCCGTCAGTAAATGGCCCAAAAAGACCAGCGTGCCGTAACCATCGGCCGCCAGGCCGAACATGCCCCGGCCGATGCGTTCAAGCAGGGCCACGATGCCGGGCGGGCGGCGCGTCACCTCGGCTTCGACCTGCACCGCATTGCCGACCAGCTCGAGCAGTCGCAGGGTTTCCTTGCGGGCCGTGATGATGCCCGCCGATCTGCGGCCGTCTGCGGCCCGAATGATCGCATAGGCACCGGCTGTATCGCAGCGATTGATCTGGCTCAGGTCGAGGCAGACTCCATCGGAGCCGTGCAGGGCGTCCGCCAGTCGGCCGGCGGCGTCAAACAGGCCCCGGGCCGTCCAGTCCCCTGACAGCACGACGGTGCGCTTGCCGCCCGCCTCGTCAAAGGTGAATTCCGCTGGAACGGCCATGCAGTCGATCAGATCCCTTGTCGATAACTCAAGCCTAGCAAAGGACCCGAATAGCCCCAAACGCGGCACGGTTCAGCTCGTTGCAATCGTGAGGAGGTTTCCAGCAAAGCGCCTGCAACCAGCCTGATGGTGCGACAAGTAGGACATTCGCGTCAGGCTTCAATCATGGTTAACAAATTGCGGGCACCTCTGGGAGCGTAACTTTCGAGTCGGAGCTAACGGCATGAGCGCGAACCCCAAGCTAGACCAGCGCATGTCGTTCATGCGTTTCGACGAGCGAGACCGGGCGGCCTTGCGGGCGCTGCGACCGTTAATCGAGTCTGAGATCTCCGGCGCGCTGGGCAAGTTCTACAATCAGGTGCGGGCCTTTCCCGAAACCCGCAGCAAGTTTCGCGATGAAGGCCATATTGCCGGCGCTGAACGCGCTCAGGCCAACCATTGGCGTCGCCTGGCCACGGCGGACTACGGACCCGACTATGTTCACGACGTCGAGCGGATCGGGCGGGCCCATGTCGGCGCAGGTCTGGAGCCGCGCTGGTACATGGGCGGCTATGCCGTGGTGTCCGAGGAGCTGGTTCGCGCCATCGTCACCAAGCGGGCCAAGGCCCTGTTCGCCAGCGCCAAGTCTGATGCGGAACTGGCTGACAGTCTGGTGGCCCTGAACAAGGCTGTCTTCCTGGACATGGAGCTGGCGATTTCCAGCTATCTGGCAGCGATCGACGAGGAGCGCGCGGCGCTTGAGGCGGAGCGCGACTTGGCGGCCAAGACGCAGGCCCAGGCCGTGAAGGCCATTGGCGACGCTCTGGCGCGCCTGGCCGCCGGTGATCTTTCCGCCAGGGTGGACGGCGTCCTGTCGCCCGAATTCCAGACCCTGAAGAGCGATTTCGACCATGCCGCCAGCGCCCTCGGCGAGGCCATGAAGGCGGTTGAGCGCGCGACCTCGGGCATCCGGGCGGGCGCTGACGACATCGCCCGGGATGCGGATGACCTGGCCAAGCGGACCGAGCATCAGGCCGCGACCCTGGAACAGACGGCCGCTGCGGTGGATCAACTGACCGCCACGGTCAGCAAGACCGCACAGAGCGCCCGGGAAGTGTCGGTTCGGGTCGGCGAGGCCAGCGCGGAGGCCGAACGTTCCGGTGCCGTGGTGACGCGGGCTGCCGAGGCGATGACCAAGATCGAGAGCTCCTCCAATCAGGTCTCGCAGATCCTCGGCGTGATCGATGAGATCGCCTTCCAGACCAATCTTCTGGCGCTCAATGCCGGGGTCGAGGCGGCCCGGGCGGGTGACGCCGGTCGCGGCTTTGCCGTGGTCGCCCAGGAAGTGCGGGCCCTGGCCCAGCGCTCGGCTGACGCCGCCAAGGAAATCAAGTCGCTGATCGCCGAGTCCAGCCGCCAGGTTGGCGAAGGCGTCGACCTGGTCGGCCAGACCGGAGCGGCCCTGCGCGGCATTGTCGACAAGGTCGGGGGGATTGACAGCCTGATCAACCAGATCGCGGCCTCGGCCAACGAACAGGCCTCGGCCCTGACTCAGGTCAATACGGCGGTAAACCAGCTGGATCAGGTCACCCAGCGCAATGCTGCCATGGTCCACCAGTCCAGCCAGTCGACTCAGACCCTGCGCATTGAGGCCGCAGATCTGGCCAACCGAGTCGGCGCGTTCCGAACCGGAGGCGCGTTCCAGGCTGAGCCGGTGGTCAGTGACAATCCGGTGCACGCCGCTCGGGCCCGGGTCGCGGCCTTCGCCCGACCCGGGCGCTGAGCCAAGCTGTCGCCCTGCGCCTGGAGCCCTTTCCGATCATATGAATCCAGAGTGGTCGGGCCAAAAAAGGTTCTAATTCATAAGCTTAGAGCGTTTTCTGGTAACCGTTTCAGACCCATTGGAAAACGCTCTACGGCGCAGGCGGCGGAGCCGTTGAGGCGCGATGGATCAGTTCAAAGGGCAGCAGTTCGTCCACCGGCTCGCGCTTGGAGGCCGCGCCTTTTATCTCGCCTGAAATCAGAAGCCGTGTGGCCAGGGCGGCCATCTCCACGACCGGCTGACGCACGGTGGTCAACTGCGGCCGGCTGAAGCGAGCACTGGGACTGTCGTCGAAGCCCGCCACTGAAACCTCGCCGGGCACCATAAGGCCAAGTTCTGCCGCTGCGGCCAGACAGCCTAGAGCCATGTCATCGTTGCTGGCGAAGATCGCAGTCGGTCGATCCGGCAGGCTCAGCAGAGCCTTGGCCTGGTCCAGTCCCGACTGGAAGGTGAAATCGCCCTGCCGAACCCAGCTGTCGGCGACCGGCAGGGCCAGTTGCATCATGGCGTCGCGATAGCCGTTGTGTCGGGCCTGGCTGGCCCCATAACGCGGCTCGCCGATGATGAAGCCGATCCGGCGATGGCCCAGCCTGGCCAGGTGAAGCGTCATCTCGCTCGCGGCGGCGAAATCATCCATGTGCACGCGGGGGCCGACACCATCCGGGCGTTCAGGCCCGAGGCGCACATAGGGTGTACCGGCCTTGTCGAGCAGCTCGAGAACAGTCTCGTTGTCGGAACTGGGCGGGGTCAGGATGACCCCGTCGGGCTTCAGGGCCGCCAGCAGGGCGGCGACTTCCTGGCGAACTCGCGGCGCGTCATGATCGATCAGCTCGATCAGTAGGTGATATCCGGCGTCGCGGCACTGTAGCGTGGCCCCCAGCTGGATTCGGCTGAGATAGTCAGCGCCCCGCTCGCTGCGCCAGTGGTCGATCGTCAGGGCCGCATCAACGAATACGGCGATCACGAACGAACGCGAACCCGCCAGGCTGCGTGCCGACAGGTTGGGGCTGTAATCCAGAGCGCTGGCCGCCTCCAGGACACGATCGCGCATCGCCGGGCGGACATTGGGCTCCTTGTTCATGACCCGGGAGACGGTCTTGATGGAGACGCCGGCGCGCGCGGCGACGTCATAGATCGTCACCGACGCCATGGACCCGCCTTGCCTTGCTGAATGAGTCTCAAATCCATGCGGCCAGCCTAGTGCATTTCTCGTCGATGGAGCGATGCCCGCCGTGAGAAAAATCCCCGGGGCATCTGATCATTGGAGGGGGGCGTCCCGGCGGCCTTGTGTCATCGGGGCGGGAAGGCCAGTCTAGACCCTGACGCGGCGCAGACCGCGCGGGGGAGGATGTCTATGTCGCCAAGCGACGACGCCCGGCCGGCCATACCGGTCAGGCCCGGTTTCATTGCCGCCTATACCCTGGCGCAGATCGGCGCCTTTGTCAGTTTCATGCCTTTGTTGCAGGTGCTGCTGCCCCTGAAGGCGGAGGCCATCGATCCGGCGAACAAGGCCTTGCTGCTAAGCCAAGTGGCCTTTTACGGTGCTCTGGTGGCCAGTATTGCCAATCTTCTGGCCGGTGCGATCAGCGATCGCACGACCTCCCGATTTGGCCGCCGCAAGCCCTGGATGGTGGTTGGAGCCCTGGGCGCGGCCGGGGCCTATCTGCTGATCATGTCGGCCAGGACGCCCCTGGCCCTGATCGGAGGCGTCCTTCTCTTTCAGTTGACCTTCAACCTGATGTTCTCGGCCCTGGTCGCCGTTTTGCCGGATCGGGTGCCGGATGCGCAGAAGGGGCGGGTGGCCGCTTTTCTCAGTCTGGGCAATCCGATTGGGACCATGGCCGGTGCGGTCCTGATCGGCGGGCTGCTGGTCACCGAACTGACGCGCTATATCGCTATCGCCCTGGTACTGCTGCTGACCCTGGCCCCCTTCGTGTTGGCCCTGGACGACAAACCATTGGCAGCGGACGCCCGGCCACCATTCCGGTTGGGAGCCTTTATCGCCGCCCTCTGGGTTGATCCGCGACGGCATCCAGACTTTGCCTTTGCATGGCTGGGCCGGTTCCTCGTGCTGGTCGCCCTCAGCCTCGTGCAGGGCTACATGCTCTATTTTCTGCAGGACGCGCTGGGCTATTCGCGCCTGTTTCCGGGCCATCGGGCCGAGGAAGGCCTGGCGATTCTCACTACGGTCTCAACGGTCTCCAATGTCACTTTTGCCCTGCTGGGCGGGATCTTGTCGGATCGCCTGAAGCGGCGAAAACTGTTTGCCGCCGGTGCCGCCCTGACCATCGGTCTGGCGATGCTGATCTTCTCGCTGACACCCAGCTGGCCCGTCATGCTGGCAGCCTATGTCCTGTTGGGTTGCGGCGCAGGCTGCTTCTACGCGGTGGATATTGCCCTGGTCACCCAGGTGCTGCCGTCGCAGCGAGACGCCGGCAAGGATCTGGGGGTATTGAACCTGGCCAATACCTTGCCCCAGGCTCTGGCCCCCATGCTGGCCGTTGTTGCATTGGGCCCCAGCCATATGGACTTCCGGGCCTTCTTTATCGTCGCAGCCCTGCTTGCCATGGCTGGCGGCCTGGCGATCCTGCCGATACGAGGCGTTCGATAAGCCTTCCGGAAGTTCGCCCCGTGCCCCAGTTCATCACCGTCGCTGATCCGGATGATCCCCGCGTCGCGGCCTATCGTGACATCCGCGAACGGGACCTGGTGGGACGGCAGGGCCTGTTCATCGCCGAGGGCGAGACGGTCCTGAGAGCCTTTGTCCGAGATGCGCCAGGGCGGGTGAAGTCGCTGCTGGTCGATCCCAAGCGACAGGACAAACTGGCCGAGGTCTTTGCGGCCTTGCCGGACGAGGTGCCGGTCTATCTGGTCGAGCAGGCTGTGCTCGACCGGGTCGCAGGCTTCCATCTGCATCGCGGCGTGCTGGCGGTCGGCCAGAAGCCGGAACCGGTCTCTGCGGATCACCTGTTGGCCGGACTGCCGGGGGCGACTGTAGTGCTGGTGCTGTGTGGCATCGCCAATCACGACAATATCGGCGGCATTTTCCGCAATGCTGCCGCCTTCGGCGTCGGCGGCGTGATCCTCGACAGCGCGTGCTGCGATCCGCTGTATCGCAAGGCCATACGGGTCTCGGTCGGGGCCACGCTGAGTGTTCCCACGGCCTGGCTGGCCCAGGACGAGGATGTCGCCGGACTCCTCGAACGCCATGGTTTCGAGGCCCTGGCGCTGTCACCTGCCGCGCCCGAGATCCTGGCGCGGCTAAGGCCGCCCTTGCGCTCGGCGGTTCTGCTCGGCGCGGAGGGCCCTGGTCTCTCGGCTGAACTCATCGCGCGGGCACGGCCGATCGGCGTTCCGATGGCGGGCGGCTTCGATTCCCTCAATGTGGCGACCACGAGCGGGATCGTCCTGCACCATCTTCGCTTCGCCCAGCCGTAGGAAACCGGTTTCCTGAATCGGAATTGCGGCCCTAAGCTTGAGGATCGAATGACCTTCAGTTCGCCGGAAGGCTCTCTCCATGTTCCATCGTCGTGGTGCCCTGGCCACCGTCGCTGCCAGCCTGCTGGCGCTCGGACTGGGGTCGGGAGCGAGAGCAGAGGCTGTGCCCATGGCTGATCCCGCCGAGACTATCGAACTCTGGCCTGCCGCTCCGCCGGGTGCGGAAGCGGTAACGGCGGTTGAGACCGTCCTTGAGCGTGGTGATCCCAAGGGGCTTCGCGACAGGGCCCTGACCCATATCCGCAAGCCGGCCCTGGCCGTGTTCCGCCCGAAGACACCCAACGGTGCGGCAGTGATGCTGATACCGGGCGGCGGGTACGAACGGGTCGTCATGGACAAGGAGGGCTATGAGACCGCCCGCTGGCTGGCAGATCGCGGCTACACCTGTTTTGTCCTGTTCTATCGTCTGCCCGGTGATGGCTGGAGCGCGGGTCCCGATGTGCCCTTGCAGGATGCCCAGCGTGGTCTGAGGCTGGTGCGCTCCCGTGCCGCCGCCCTGGGCTTCAGCGCAAACCGCATCGCGATCATGGGCTTTTCCGCCGGCGGCCATGTGGCCGCCAGCCTGACCACCCGGTTCTCAGCCAGGGTCTATGACCGGATCGATGCGGTGGACGATCTGTCGGCTCGACCGGATCTGTCGGCCCTGATCTATCCCGTCATCACCATGGCGGCACCGTCGGTGCACGCCGGCTCCCGCAGGCAACTCCTGGGGGCGAACCCGACACCCGAGCAGATCCAGCTCTATTCGCCCGACCGGCAGGTTGGTGCCGACGCGCCGCCGGTCTTTCTGCTCCATGCCGTCGATGACAAGTCGGTCCCGGTCGAGAATACCCTGCTGATGTTTGCGAGCCTGAAGGCCAGGGGAATTCCAACCGAGATGCATGTTTTCAACGAAGGCGGACACGGCTTTGGGCTGCGCTTCATCGCCGGCAAGCCCGTCGCCGCCTGGCCGGACCTGTTTACAGGTTTCGCCCGCCAGCACGGACTTTAGTCGAGACCCTTGCGAGCCCAGGCGGCGTGTTGGACCTCAAGATGCTTTTGCCAAAGCCCGCGCAATCGGCCGGGACGCTGGCCGTGCCGATCCTCGAGGAAGGTCGCATTGACCACCCGATCGGTGCGAAAGGTTCGGAAGTCCTTGCGAAGCTCGCACCATCCAATCAGCATGCGGACGGTTTCGCGGTAGGCCACGGAGACGGGCCAGATGATCCGCTCGCTGACGGCGCCCCCTTCATCGCGATAGCTCAGTCGGATCTTGCGGCCGGCATGGATCCAGGCGCGGGTCTGGGCGATGTCCAGCCCATCCGGCGCGGCGTTCCAGGCCGGCGCGGCACCGGTTGCGGGCTCAAGGACATAGGGTCGCAAGCGTTCGGGCACCGCCGCGGCGATCTTGCTGATCAGGTCGCGGGCGGCCTTGGCCAGCACGGGATCGCCACGCCCGGCCACCCATTGGGCTCCCAATACGGCGGCCTCGATTTCATCGGGCGTCAGCATCAGGGGCGGCATGTCGAAACCGGCCTCAAGGACATAGCCTACCCCGGCCTCGCCACGGATCGGCGCCCTCTGGCCGACCAGGGCGGCGATGTCGCGATAAACGCTGCGCTTGGAGGTCTCGAGCTCGGTGGCGATCGCGTCAGCCGTAACGGGGGCATGGCTCCGCCGCAGGATCTGGATGATCTGGAACAGGCGTTCGGCGCGTCTCATGGGCCCACCCTGGCTGAGGTCTGCTGACAGCATGATGGCAGCAGGGTGGGGCCTTAGCGAGACGCCTCAGGCGGACCGGACCACGCAGCGGAAGCCGATATGGCTGGTCGTGGTGTCGATCGGCTGGGGATGGCGCGCGGCCGGGCGATAGCGCCGGCAATAGTTCTCGGCGCAGAGGTGCGATCCGCCCTTCAGCACCCGGCGGGGGATGGCGGGACCAGGCTGATGGCGATCGTGACTGCCACTGCGGGCGGGGCCGCGCGGATTTCGCGGCGCGCAGCAGGGCCGGGTCGGGCTATCGGCATGCCGGTCGGCCCACCAGTCCGTGGTCCATTCCCAGACATTGCCGATCATGTCGAAGAGCCCATGGCCATTGGGGGGGAAGGTTCCCACTGGCGAGGTCCGCTCATAGCCGTCGGTCATGAGGTTCTCGCCGGGAAAGGTCCCTTGCCAGTAATTGGCCAGCATGGTCCCGCCCGGTGCCAGTTGGTCACCCCAGGCATAGGCCGCACCGTCCAAGCCGCCGCGGGCGGCGAACTCCCATTCGGCCTCGGTGGGCAGGGACTTTCCGGCCCAGGCCGCATAGGCGGCCGCATCATCAAAGCTGACGTGCACCACCGGATGGTCTTCGAGCCCCGCGATCGAGCTGCCCAAGCCGAGCGGCTGGTTCCAGCGGGCCTCAAGGATCAGCTGCCACCATTCCCCACCACCCAGGCGAGGATCGATCAGGCGGTCTGGTTTGACAAAGACAGCTGAGGCCGGTTGGGCAAAGGCCGGGTCCATGCCCGGATAGAGCCGTGGGTCCGGAGGGATTTCAGCCAGGGTCACATGGCCGGTCTCGGAGACGAACCGGGCGAACTGGGCATTGGTCACGGGGGTTTGGTCGATCCAGAACGGGTCGACCTCCACGGCATGGGCCGGGGCCTCCTCCGGATAGTGCTCATTCGAGCCCATCTGGAATACACCGCCGGCCAGGGCGACCATGCCATCGAGATGCGCTTGGGTCATGGCCGCCGTTCTAGGTCGTGACGAGGGTTGTTGTCACCTGACGTGCCACTATTTTCGCTGCGGAAAAGGGCCGCGCCAGTGCCGGCGCGGCCCGAATTTCAGCCCAGGGTGCGCTTGTAGAGCGCCAGTAGCTCTGCCCAGGCCTTTTCCGCCGCAGGCTCGTCATAGACCTGGCTGCCCCTGACGGTCCAACCGTGCGCCGCCCCGGCATAGACCTCGACCTTGCTGGGCCGCTTGGCGGCGTCGAGCGCCGCCTTCAGCTTTTCCTTGTCGGCCGGATCGCGCTTGTCGTCATTGTCAGCGACCGCGATCAGATATTCGGCCTTGCTGATGGGCAGGGTCAGGTGCGGGCTGGTCGGAGCCTCGGTGACCAGGCCACCGCCGTGGAAGCTGGCCACAGCCGCGACCCGGGTCGGCGAAATGCCGGCGGTGCGGAAGGCCAGGGGACCGCCCATGCAATAGCCCTGGGTGCCGACCTTCTTCTTCTTGTTGGTCTGGGGCAGGGCGTCGAGGAAGGCGATATAGGCGGTCGCGTCGCGATCGGTGCCTTCCGGAGTCACGGTCGCCCGCATCGGCATGATCTTGGCGCGGTCGTCGGGATTGGAGAAGTTGAACCCGCTCTCGACCACCGGGGCCTTCTTGACCCGGTAATAGAGGTTGGGAACCAGCACCACATAGCCTTCGGACGCCAGGCGGCGTCCCATCTCCCGGAAAGCGGGCCTCAGGCTGACGACGTCAGGCCATACGACCACAGCCGGCCACGAGCCCTTGCCCTCTGGATAGTAAAGCGCGGCATCTGCCACGCCGTCGGGGGTCTTGATCTCGACGTCCTTTTCCACGACCGGCGCGCCCGCATGGGCCGCGCTGCCAAGCCCGGCGGCCAGAACGGTCATCAGACCGAAGGCCCGGCGGGAGACGGTGGGGTCGTGGGTCAGGCCCTGATGGATATCATCGTCGCACATGGCCTATCCTCGCGATGGCTGGAAACAGGCCGGGACTGTCGCCGCGAAATCGCGTTCAGGGAAGAGGCTGCGAGCGGAAGTTCGGGCCGGAAGGTCGGGTGCGGCCGAAAAATGGTGGTCGCGACAGGGATTGAACCTGTGACATCCTGCGTGTGAAGCAGGCGCTCTCCCGCTGAGCTACGCGACCTAACCGTTTCGGGCGGTTCGGATGAACCGTTCTCGCCGGGCCGGACGACCGATCCGCGAGAGGGACGGGCCTATAGCCCGGCGTTCGGCCGGGGGCAAGAGGCCAGAAGTGCGATACAGGCTTGGGGCACATCGAAAAAGCTGTGGATGATCCGGTCGCCGCCCAGGGTCTCAACAGGCTCTTCCGTATAGCCGAAACTGACCAGCAGGGCGGGAACCTGCGCCCGATTGGCGGCCAGGGCGTCATTGATGCTGTCCCCGACCATCACCGCGCGGCGGGGATCGCCGCCCACGGCCTTGATGGCCGTCAGGACATGGATCGGGTCGGGTTTGGCCGCAGGCGACAGGTCAGCGCCGATCACCGCGTCAAAGGCGGATGTCAGGGCCAGGGCGTCCAGTAGGGCGATCGAGAGCTTGGTCAGCTTGTTGGTACAGACCACCAGTCGCGCACCGGCGCCGCGCAGTTGGCCGAGAACCTCGACCACGCCAGGGAAGGGCGCACTCTCCAGGGCGATGCGGTCCAGATAGACGGCGATGAAGCGTTCGACGAGTTTCGGCGCTGACTCAGCGTCGAGCGGCTGGCCTGCGGCGGCGAAGCCGCGCTCGAGCAGGGCCCTGGCCCCGCGACCGACCATCAGCCGCACGGCATCGAAGGGCAGGGGCGGCAGGCCCTCTTCGACCAGAATCGTGTTGAGCGCGCCGACCAGGTCCGGTGCGGTATCGACGAGCGTTCCGTCGAGGTCGAAGGCGATCGTGGTGCCGTTCAGGGCTTGAAGGTCATGCATTGATCTGGCCTTTCGGCTAAACGGCCGCCTAATGCAACTTTGGTTCGTTCCTAGAGAGTCGCCAGGACCATGACCATATCCGTTCCGAGTCGCCCGCGGGCTGCCGTGATCCTTGCCGCTGGCCAGGGAACCCGGATGAAATCCCCCATTCCCAAGGTCCTGCACAAGGTTGCGGGGCGGACCCTGCTGGATCACGCCATCGATGCCGCTGAATCCCTGGGCTGCGCACGGATCGTCGTCGTGGTCGGGGCCCATAGCCCTGCCGTGGGGGTCCATGCCCGCAAGCGCCTGGGCGAGGCGGCGGTGGTTATCCAGGATCCGCCGATGGGGACCGGCCACGCCGTCCTGGCGGCCAAGGAAGCCCTGGCCGATTTTGACGGCGATGTCGTGGTGACCTTCGCCGACTGTCCACTGGTCACCGCGCCGGTGATCTCGCCCCTGTTCGACCTCAGGGCGTCAGGGGCCGATGTGGCTGTCCTGGGCTTCGAGGCAGCAGATCCTGGAGCCTATGGCCGACTGATCCTGGCCCCGGGCCATGTGCTGCTGCGCATCGTCGAGGCCAAGGACGCGGACGACAGTGTCCGTCAGGTCAAGCACTGCAATTCGGGCGTTCTCGCCGCAGACCGGGCCCTGCTGTTCGATATTCTGGGTCAGGTCGGCAACGACAATGCCAACAAGGAATACTATCTGACCGACGTCGTCGGCATTGCGCATGGGCGCGAACTGTCGACCCGCGCAGCCTTTGCGGCCGAGGCTTCAGTGCAGGGCGTCAATTCCCAGGCCGAGCTGGCGGCTGCGGAGGCCGTCTGGCAGAAGCGTCGTCGCCTGGCCCTCATGGTTGAAGGGGTCACCCTGCCGGCTCCGGACACCGTGCATCTGGCGTGGGACACGCAGATCGCCCCGGGCGTCACGGTGGAGCCTTTCGTGGTCTTCGGCCCCGGCGTCAGCGTTGCCACCGGTGCGGTAATCAAGGCCTTCAGTCATCTTGAGGGCGCGATCGTGGGCGAGGCGGCCCTGATCGGTCCCTATGCCCGCCTGCGGCCTGGGGCTGAAATCGGGGCCGAGGCCCACATCGGCAACTTCGTCGAGGTCAAGAAGGTCAAGGTCGGTGCCGGAGCCAAGGCCAACCACCTCAGCTATCTGGGTGACGGCACGGTGGGCGAGAAGGCCAATATCGGGGCCGGGACGATCTTCTGTAACTATGACGGCTTCGACAAGTTCGAGACCCATGTGGGGGCCGGGGCCTTTATCGGCTCCAACAGCGCGCTTGTGGCACCCGTGCGCATCGGCGATGGGGCGATGACGGGGTCCGGATCGGTGATCACCAAGGATGTGCCCATGGGGGCCCTGGCCATCGCCCGGAGTGATCAGAAGACCAAGAGCGATTGGGCAACGGACTTCCGGGCCGTGAAGCTGGCCAAAAAAGCCAAGGCCGCCAAAAAGGACAGCAAATGAGCGCGGACGATCAAAAGCGCCAGGCGGGCGAGGCCGCCGCCGAACTGGTTGAAAGTGGCATGGTCGTCGGCCTTGGCACGGGCTCGACAGCAGCCTGGTTCGTGAAGGCCCTGGCGGTCCGCAAGCTCGACATTCGCGGCGTTCCGACTTCGGACGCCACGGCCAATCTGGCGCGCGAACTGGGCATCGCCCTGGCCGCGCTCGATGACGTGAAGGCGGTCGATCTGACCGTCGACGGTGCAGACGAGATCGGTCCTGGCCTTTCCCTGATCAAGGGCGGCGGCGCGGCCCTGCTGCGCGAGAAGCTGGTCTGGGAAGCCTCCAGGCGCTGCGTGGTCATCGCCGACGCGGCCAAGCATGTGACCGTTCTGGGCAAGTTTCCTCTGCCGATCGAGGTGGTTCGCTTTGGCCATGTCCATACGGGGCAGAGGCTGGCCGATATCGCGGCGGAATTCGAGCTCCCGCCGCCGCGGCTGCGCATGGCTGATCGCGGGGTGGTCGTTACCGACGGCGGAAATCTGATCTACGACATGGCCTCCGGACGGATCGATGAGCCGGCGGGCCTGGCGGCAGCCCTGAAGGCCGTCACCGGCGTCGTTGATCATGGGCTGTTTCTCGACCTCGCGGACGAAGCCCTTCTGGGAACCGATGCGGGCGTGGTGCGCCTGACGCCCTGAGCGCCTAGATAGAGCGCCTTGTTTTCCCGTTTCTCAGGAGCCAGCGATGGCGGATTATGACTTCGACCTGTTCGTCATCGGTGCCGGTTCCGGTGGCGTCCGTGCGGCCCGCCTGGCCTCGCTCTCGGGTGCCAAGGTCGCAGTGGCCGAGGAGTACCGGGTCGGCGGCACCTGTGTGATCCGCGGCTGCGTGCCCAAGAAGTTCATGGTCTATGCCAGCGAGGTCTCGACCCAGCTGAAGACCGCCCAAGGCTATGGCTGGACGATCGGCGACCACGTCTTTGACTGGCCGACCTTCCTTCAGGCCAAGGACGTCGAGATTGCCCGCCTGTCGGGTATCTATGTCAGCAATCTGCAGAAGGCCGGCGCGCATCTTCTGCACGGCAAGGCGCGGCTGATCGATGCCCATACCGTTGAAGTTCTTCCCAAGGAGGGCAGCCCTGACGCAGGGCGCTACACGGCAGCGAAAATCCTGATTGCGACCGGTGGTCGTCCGGTGAAGCCCGATTTTCCGGGGGCGGAGCTCGGCATCACCTCGGATGAGGCTTTTCACCTGCCCACCCTGCCCAAGCGGGTGCTGGTCGTCGGTGGCGGCTATATTGCCGTCGAGTTCGCGGGCATCTTTAACGGCCTGGGCGTTGAGACCACGCTGCTCTACCGCGGTGCCAATATCCTGCGCGGCTTCGATGACGACGTGCGGTCGCATCTGGCCGAGGAGCTCGAGAAGCGCGGCATCAAGGTGGTCCTGGGGTGTTCGCATGCGCGGATCGAGCAGACCGAGTCCGGTCTGGTCAGCACGCTCAGCAATGATCTGCGTTTCGAGACCGATGCCGTGATGTTCGCGACAGGCCGTGAGCCCTATGTGGACGGCCTGGGTCTGGACAAGGCGGGCGTGGCGCTGAACGACAAGGGCGCGATCGCTGTGGATCGGCACTCCCGAACCAGTGTCGACAGCATCTGGGCGGTGGGCGACGTCACGGACCGGATCAATCTGACGCCGGTCGCGATCCGCGAGGGCGCGGCCTTCGCCCAGACCGAGTTCTATGACAACCCGACCAGTTTCGATCACGAGCTCGTCGCCTCGGCGGTCTTCTCACAGCCGCCGGTCGGGGTGGTCGGGATGAGCGAGGCCGAAGCGCGTCACGCCTTCGGCAAGGTCGACATCTATCGATCCGTTTTCCGGGCCATGAAGGTGACCTTTTATGGCGGCCAGGAGCGCTGCCTGATCAAGTTGGTGGTCAAGCAGGATGACCAGAAGGTGGTCGGCGTACACGTTGTGGGGCCCGACTCGCCCGAGATCATCCAGATGGCTGCCATTGCCGTGAAGATGGGGGTTACCAAGGCTCAGTGGGATTCCACCTGTGCGGTGCATCCGACCCTGGCGGAGGAGTTGGTCACCCTGAAGGAAAAGTACGCTCCTGTGGATGTTGGCGCGGGATGAGGCCTGTCGCCGGCGCGGAGCGTAGAACGACCTGGCTTTGCGCTGTCGCGGTGTTCACCATCGCGCTGGTTCCGCTCGTCGGTTATCTCGCGCCGCTGGGCTTTGCCCCTCTCCTGGCCCTGTGTGGACTGCTGGCCATACCGGGTCTGGCGCGTCCCCGGCCGGCTTCGCCTCCGGCCATGGCGCTATTGGTTCTGGTAATCTGGGCGCTTGTCAGCCTGGCCTGGAGTCCGGGGGCACCGAATCCGGGCGATCTGAAGGACGGTGACGCCCTTGAGTCCGTCACGGGTTTGAAGCTGCTGTTTCAGCTGGCGCTCTACGGATCGGCCATCGCGGCCTTGCGCGGACTATCCGAACCGTCCGCGCGTCGCGTCGCAACCGTTCTGGCCATTGGCGTTCTGGCCCTGGCCCTGTTGGTCGCCCTGGACGGAATTAGTGGCGCGTCCTTCTACCAGTGGCTGAGGACGGTCATCCACGATCCGATCCGCCCTGACCTGGCTGTGGTGAAGGTGTCGATCGCCACCTATGCCCTGGCATTGCTGTTCTGGCCCACGGCCCGGATCATGAGCGGTCGGGGTTGGACACCCGCAGCCTTTGTTCTCCTGGGCGCTGTGATCATCGGGTCACTGGCGCTGAGTGCAGATGCCAGCTGGGCGGCTCTGGTCTTTGGTTTCGTAGCCTTCGGCGCGGTCAAGCTTTACGGCAAGATGGCCGCTAGACTGCTGGTCCCCGCCGTCGCCGCGCCATTCGTGCTCGGACCGGTGATGCTGTTGTGGGGCGTGCATTCCGGACTGGTGAACTGGCTGCATCGCCATGTGCCAAGATCCTGGGACGCCCGGCTGGATATCTGGGCCTTCACGGCCGATCATGTTCAGACCCACGCCATTCGGGGATGGGGACTTGACGCAAGCCGGACCTTCGGCGCCGCCATTCCGTTGCATACCCACAATGCTTCCATGCAGCTCTGGCTTGAGCTCGGCGCAATCGGCGCGGCCCTCGGCGGGATTTTCTTCAGCTGGGTGGCCTATCGCATTGTCGGCCTGACCGGAGAGTCTCGCGAGGATGGGGCGATCGCCGCCGGCGCTCTGGTCACCTATCTGACCATCGGCGGCCTGAGTTTCGGTGTCTGGCAGGAGTGGTGGCTGGCGCTCGGGGCTTTGACGGTCATCGCTTTCGATATCTCGCGCAAGGATTGAAGCCGTCGCGCCAGAGGTCAGGATGAACTTTCCTCCCTCTCGTCAAAAAGCGCCGATCTGCCGCATGATTTTGCCTTTTCCCTGCAGCTGCGGTAAAAGCCGCTCCCTTTGAAGTTATAGAGCCAGTCATGACCTCGCGTTGGACCCCCGCCACCTGGAGAGCAAAACCCGCCAAGCACATCCCGTCCGACTATCCGGATGCGGGCGCTGTGGAACGGGTCGAGCAGACGCTTCGCCAGATGCCGCCGCTGGTCTTTGCCGGCGAGGCGCGCCGCCTGAAGAGCCTGCTGGGCGACGTGGCCGAGGGGCGAGCCTTTTTGCTGCAAGGCGGTGACTGCGCCGAGAGCTTCAAGGAGTTCCACGCCGACAACATCCGCGACACCTTCCGCCTGATCCTGCAGATGGCGGTGGTCCTGACCTTCGCGGGCGGCAAGCCGGTGGTGAAGGTGGGACGGATCGCCGGCCAGTTTGCCAAGCCGCGCTCAGAGCCGATCGAAACCATCGGCGACGTGACCCTGCCGTCCTATCGCGGCGACAACATCAACGGCATGGACTTCACGGCCGAAGAACGCGCGCCCGATCCCGATCGTTTGCTGAAGGCCTATGGCCAATCGGCTTCGACCCTGAACCTGCTGCGCGCCTTCGCCAATGGCGGCTATGCCGACCTGCACAATATCCACCGCTGGACCCTGGGCTTTGTCGGCGACAGTCCTCAGGGCGCGCGCTATCGTGAGCTGAGCGAGAAGATCAGCGAGAGCCTGGCCTTCATGGCCGCCATCGGCGTGACGCCGGAAAGCCATCCCGGACTGCATCAGGTCGAGTTCTTCACCAGCCATGAGGCCCTGCTGCTGGGCTTCGAGGAAGCCATGACCCGCGTCGATTCCACCTCGGGCGATTGGTACGACACCAGCGCGCACCTGCTGTGGATCGGCGAACGCACCCGTCAGCTCGACGGCGCGCACATAGAGTTCATGCGCGGCGTCAAGAACCCGATTGGCCTCAAGTGCGGCCCGACCATGGAAGGCGATGATCTTCTGCGTCTGATCGACGTGCTGAACCCGCACAACGAGCCGGGCCGCCTGACGCTGTACGGCCGCTTCGGATCGGACAAGATCGCCGACCGGCTGCCGCGTCTGATGAAGGCGACCAAGGCTGCGGGCCGTTCGGTGGTCTGGGCCACCGATCCGATGCACGGCAACACGCTGAAGGCCTCGACGGGCTACAAGACCCGGCCGTTCGACCGTATCCTTTCGGAGGTGAAGTCGTTCGTCGAGATCGCCAATGCCGAGGGCGTCCACCCCGGTGGCGTTCACCTGGAGATGACCGGTCAGAACGTTACCGAGTGCCTTGGCGGCGCGCGGGCGGTGGGGGAGGGCGATCTCGCCGACCGCTACCACACCCACTGTGATCCGCGCCTGAATGGCGAACAGGCGCTCGAACTGGCCTTCCTGGTCGCCGAGAAGCTGAAAACCGCGCGGGACGACCAACGCAGCCGCGCCACGGCCTGACGCAACACCTGTCCCGACTGGCGCAGGATCTGTCACGGGTATAGCCTCCTCCTCAGTGGAGGAGGCGACGCGACATGATGGATTCAACCATCACTCGCAGAGGTCTTGCGGGTCTGGCGGCGGCCATGGTCGCCGCTCCCGCCCTGGCGCTTGAACCTAATACACCCCAGGCCTCAAGCGGTGAGCCGCTGCGCTATCTGGACCCGGCCCGCCGGCTGACAGTGCAGGTCATGCTGAACGGGCAGGGCCCTTTTCACATGATGGTTGATACCGGGGCGAACAGTTCGGTGATCTCGATCGAGACGGCCGACCGGCTGGGTCTCGCGCGAGGCGTGCCGGTGGAAATGCATGGCATTGCCGGGGTCCAGACCGTCGATACGGTGGTCATTGATACCCTGCAGATGGGCCGGCGAGTACGGCGGCAGATGACGGTCTCAATCGTTGCAGAGCGTCATCTGGGCGCGGCAGGCCTGCTGGGCCTCGACTGGCTGGGCGCCAGCAATCTGATGCTCAACTATGGCCAGCGCCGGATGGCCGTCGGCGAGCCCTTGCCCTTGCCGGATGACCGCACGGTCGTGGTCAAGACCCGGACTCGCAGTGGCCTGACCCTGATTGATGCGTCCATGCCCAGCCAGAAACTGGTCGCCTTGCTGGACAGTGGATCGACGACCACAGTCGGCAATCTGGCCCTGTTAAGGGCGGCCCAGGCCCGCAAGGCCATCCTGGGTGCCGTCTATGACATCGAATTGCTTAGCGCCACCGGACAGACCCTGCCTGGACGCCTGGCCGTCCTGAGCCGCCTGACCCTGGGCAAGATGACCCTGATCAATGTGCCCGTGGTCGTGGCCGCCGTGCACACCTTTGACTACTGGGGGCTCAGTGACGAGCCGGCCATTCTGATCGGTTCGGACATCCTGCAGAAGTTCGAAACCGTGGCCCTGGATTTCAAGCGCCGCGAGGTTCGGTTCAAGATCGCCGACCGCGGCTGAGGTCGGATTTGTCCTGCCAGGAATGAAAGGCGCGTGGTCCGCTACGGTGCGGCTTGACCGGTCGCGCGGCGCTCTCCAATGGTTGTTTGAATGGAGGGCACTGATGCGTTTGCAGGCTAGGTTTAAGCGTGAGTGGCTGTTCCTGAAAGGGATGCTGCGCACCCTCAAGCGCGTGAAGTCCATTACACCGGACAGCGAAAACCTGATCTGTGACGATCTCGAAGCTGCGGTTGATCGCTGGTCCTCCAGCCGGGCGATCACCTTTGAAGGCAAGACGATCAGCTATGCTGAGCTGGATGCCATGGCCAACCGCTATGCGCACTGGGCCAAGGGGCAGAGCATCACGCGTGGCCAGACCGTGGCGCTGTTCATGCCCAACCGGCTGGAATATCTGGCGATCTGGTATGGCCTCTCCAAGGTCGGGGTGGCGACGGCCCTGATCAACAATCAGCTGACCGGCCCGGCCCTGGCCCATTGTCTGAACATCTCCCAGGCCCTGCACTGCATCGTCGATCCCGAAACCTCGCCCTGTTTCGAGCAGGTCAAGGATGGTCTGGGCCGCCATGTGCAGCAATGGATTCTGGGGGCAGCGCAGGGCGACCAGCGCGATCTCCTCAACGCCCTCAAGAGCTGTAGCCAGTTGCGGCCGGACCGCGAGGCGGCCCGGGGTGGGCTGACCGCCAAGGATACCGCCCTCTACATCTTCACGAGCGGCACAACCGGTCTGCCCAAGGCCGCGCGCATCAATCACATGCGGGTGCAGCTCTACATGCGCGGCTTCGCCGGTTCGACCGATGCGCGTCATACCGATCGCATCTATGTGACCCTGCCGCTCTACCATGCGACCGGCGGCCTCTGCGCCATGGGGGCCGGACTGCTGAATGGCGGTTCGATTGTTCTTCGCAAGAAGTTCTCGGCGACCTACTTCTGGAGCGATATCCGCGCCGAAAACTGCACCATGTTCGTCTATATCGGCGAACTTTGCCGCTATCTGGCCAATCAGCCGGTCAGCGACAGTGATCGCGACCACAAGATTCGCCTGATCTTCGGCAATGGTCTGCGTCCTGACGTTTGGGACGACATGATGGATCGCTTCAAGGTGGGCGGCGTGCTGGAGTTTTACGGCGCGACCGAAGGCAATGTGTCCTTCTTCAACTTCGATGGTCGTCGCGGCGCGATCGGGCGTCTTCCCGGCTATCTGAAGGGCAAGTTCAACACCCGCATCGTCAAGTTTGACGTTGAAAACGAGATGCCGATCCGGGGACCCGACGGCTGTTGCATCGAATGTGCGCCTGGCGACGTGGGCGAATGTATCGGCCAGATCGCCAATGACGCCCGATCCAACTTCACAGGTTACGCCGACAAGGCCGCGACCGAAAAGAAGGTCCTTCACGACGTCTTCGCCAAGGGCGACGCTTGGTTTCGGACCGGCGACCTGATGCGGACGGATAGTGACGGCTACATCTATTTCGTTGACCGGATCGGCGACACCTTCCGCTGGAAGGGCGAGAATGTCGCCACGAGTGAAGTGGCCGAGCGCCTGGCCGGGGTGACCGGCGTGCTCGAAGTGAATGTCTATGGCGTCAAGATCGGCGAACTGGACGGCAAGGCGGGCATGGCGTCTCTGGTCGTGGGCCCGGACTTCGAGATCGCAACCCTGGCCGAGCATGTCGACCGGGAGCTGCCGACCTATGCCCGACCGATCTTCGTGCGCCTGCAGCGCGAGATCGAGACGACCGGCACCTTCAAGTATCGCAAGATCGATCTGGTGACGGATGGCTTCGATCCGACCCGGACCAAGGACCCGCTGTATTTCCGCGACCCGGTGAAGGGCTATGTGAAGATCACCAAGGCCGTCTTCACCAAGGTCATGGCAGGCGGCTACAAGCTCTGAAAAAGAACTTTACGATTCAAAGTTGATGCGGTATTGCTGCCTCATCAAACTTGAGCGGAGTGCTTTGCCTTGACCGAAGAAATGAAGGCCATACGCGACGACATCGCGTTCATGCGCGCCTTGGCCGAGGAAGGGCGTCAGGCGCCGCTCCTGGGCGGATCCATGCTCGTTTCGGCGGGTGCGATCTTTGGAACAGCCAGCCTCATTCAGTGGGCTGTCCTGTCCCAGGTCCTCAGGATGCCGTCTCAGGTCCTGGCCGTGGTCTGGATCGCGGCCTTTATCCTGCACATGATCATGATCTTCGTGCTCAAGCGCGGCATGGGTGAACGCCCCGGAGCCGGGTCTTCGGGCAATCGCGCCATGCGCAATGCCTGGATGGGCGTGGGTTGGGGCTGTTTCGTGATCTTCACGGCCCTGGCGGTGGCCAGCTGGAAAACCCGCGATATCAATCTGATCAACTTCTCGCCGTCGATCGTCCTGGCACTCTACGGCGGGGCCTGGTCCGTGGCCGCAGCAATGTCGCAGGCGACCTGGCTGAGGTTTGTCGCTGCGGCGTCGTTTGCGGGTTCCATCGCCATGGCAATGCTGATGGGCAATTCGTGGGCCTGGCTGGGCTATGCGGGGGCGCTCTATCTGCTCGCCATGGTTCCCGGCCTGATCCTGATGCGCCAAGAACCCTCGGACACTATCTAGGTCAGCCCGATGGACGATTTTGAAATCGATCACATCGACGAGGTCATCCATGGACGCGTGCGCCTGGGGATCATGGCCTTTCTGTCTGGAGCCGAGGTCGCTGACTTCAATGCCCTGAAGGCCAAACTGGCGGTGACCGACGGCAATCTCTCGGTCCATCTGCGCAAACTGGAAGACGCGGGCTATGTCGCGATAGAGAAGACTTTCGTCAGCCGCAAACCCCTGACCCGGGTCAGTCTCACCGACAGCGGCCGAACGGCCTTCGGTCTCTATCTAGATGCCATAGGCAGGCTGGTCGAAGGACGCTGAAAACAGTCGTCCAAAACGCACCTTGTCCGTATCTTGTTGGGCAGCCAGGGTGGAGATCGGCGTGACGGATGGTTCTATGACGCGACGCGTCGGCGTGACGGCCCTGGCGGCCTCCTTGGCGAGTGCCTGTTCCCCGCTGTCGATGTTTGCGACCCTTACGCCCAAGGACGCTGCGCGCACGCCCCTGCGTGGCGCAACCTATGGCCCGGGCCCGCGCCAGATGCTGGACGTCTATGCGCCGCCCAAGGCGACCGGTGCGGAGCCCGTGGCCCTGTTCTTCTATGGCGGTTCCTGGGATTCCGGCCGCCGCGCCGACTATGCCTGGGCGGGACGAGCCTTGGCTGCCCGGGGTTTCCTGACCCTGGTGCCGGACTATCGCCTGTTTCCTGAGGTCGTCTTTCCGGATTTCCTGGACGATTGCGCTGTTGCCGTGCGCTGGGCGGTGGAGAATGCGGCAGGTCTGGGTGGAGACCCGGGCCGGATCGTCCTGATCGGTCATTCTGCCGGTGCCTATAACGCGGCCATGCTGGCCCTGGATCATCGCTATCTTAAGGCTGCAGGCGTTGCGCCCAGCGTGGTGCGAGGCTTTGCAGGCCTGTCGGGGCCCTATGACTTCCTGCCCCTGGACGGGCCGGTCACGCGGCGTACCTTCGGCAAGGCGCAGGACCTGACGGCCACCCAGCCGGGGCGGTTCGTGACCGCGCAGTCGCCAGCCGCGTTCCTGGCCACGGGCGATGCCGATACGACGGTCTTCCCGCGCAACACCCGCAAGTTGTCTGCCGCCCTCCGCGAGGCCGGTGTCCGGGTGGAGGAGCGCCACTATCCCGGGCTAGACCATTCCGACACCGTACTGGCCCTCTCCAAACCGTTCCGCGGCAAGGCGGACCTGTTGGGTCAGATGACGGATTTCCTGAAGTCGGCGGCGGCCTAGGGCCGTTCGCGACTTGATGGCTCGTCAGGGTTGGATCGGGCGGAATGACGGCCTCCGCGGAGCCCGGCTTGCCGCCGACGGCAAATCCTCTGGCGATCTATCTGCTTCCAGTCACGGCAGGCTTTGTTGCGACGCCCTGCGGGCCGACAGCTGGATCCGGCCGGGTCTTGGCCGTGGCGTGCGACCCGATCGTCGCACCGATGCCCAGAGTGGTCACGACTATGACTGTCGCCAGGATCAGCTGTCCGTTGCGCATGGTCGCCACCGCATAACCCCGTTCCGCAAACCTTAACGCGGATCGCAGTGAATGTTAACCCTTTCGGAGGGCCACCCTGTTTGAACCCGCAAGCCTTCATGTCTATATGGCCGCGGCGGCTGGGCTCCATGACCCCACCTGCCCAGTAAAACTGATGTTTTTTAAAGGGATAGGGCCGTATGCTGCTTACAATGCTGAAGGCCAAGCTGCACCGCGCGACTGTCACCCAGGCCGATCTGGACTATGAAGGCTCGATCGCGATCGATCGCGACCTGCTCGATGCGTCGGGCATCCTGCCCAACGAACAGGTGGATGTGCTGAACATCACCAATGGCGCGCGCTTCACCACCTATGCCATCGAGGCCCCGCGCGGCTCCAAGGTGGTCGGGGTCAATGGTGCTGCGGCCCGTCTCGTGCAGAAGAATGACACCGTCATCATCGTCACCTACTGCCAGCTGCCGGCCGAGGAGGCGCGCAACTACGCCCCGACCGTGGTGCTGCTGGACGATGGCAACCTGATCAAGAAGGCCGCCTGACATGCGCATCCCAGCCGGACTGTTCCTGACCGCCGTCCTGCTGGCCGGCTGTGCGCCAAAATTGCCGGCAGGGATCGACGAGGCCCGCCTGACCGACAGCGTCGGCCGGGCGATCGGCTCTGCCTCGACCTGCGTGATCGTGGCCGATGCCTCTGGAGCCATGGTCTGGCGGGCCGGCGGCTACATTACCTGCGCCCGCAACCTGCCGACCTGCGCCGGCGGCCAGCCGGTCGTCGCTGAGGTCGTGCTCAGGGATGCGATCGGCAAGCCGGCCCGTTTCGCCAGTTGCCCGACGGGCACCGGCGGCGTGAACACCGTGGGCTGGGCCATGGGGCCGGTGCCGACCAGCGAGGGCAAGCCCGCCCGCAACCTGACCTATGTAGCGGTCATGGAAGGCGAGCGGGCCCTGCCGGGGCGCGAGGTGCAGGAGCGCGTCGAGCGCGCCTTCAAAAAGGCCGGCTTCTAGCAGCCGGCCTCCATGAGAGCTTAGCGGCTCACCTCATAGGTCGCCGTGACGTCGATCCTCACCTTCAGCTCACCGCCGGCGATGGGGCTCGACTCGGCCATGTCGCGCTTGGCCATGGCGAACACCGGCATGGGGGCCGCCGGGGCATAGCCGCCGCCCTCGCCCAGATTGACCAGCCGCACGATCCTGTAGCCGGTGGCCCGGGCATAGAGATCGGCCTTGGCCTGCAGCGCCTTCACCGCATCCATCCGTGCCGCGTCTTCGGCAGCCTGCGGGTTCTGAAGGCCAAAACTGATGCCGCCGACCGTATTGGCACCGGCGGCCACTGTGGCGTCGAGCGCCTGGCCGAGCCTGGCCAGGTCGCGCACGGTCACCGTGACCTGGTTGGCGACCTGGTAGCCGTTGAACCTGGGCGGCTGGTTCTGCTCGTAGACATATTGCGGGTTCACATTGAGGTTCGAGGTCTGGATGTCGCGCTCGGCGATCCCGGCCTTGCGCAGCACGGCCATGACCTGGGTCATCTTGGCGGCATTGGCCTTCAGGGCACCGGCGGCGGTCATGTCATCGGTCTGAACGCCGAGGCTGATGGTGGCCATGTCCGGAGCGACCAGGGTCTCGCCAGCGGCTGCGAGGCTGAAGGTGGTGGCGCGGAAGGCGGTGTCCGGCGCGCTCTGGGCCAGGGCCGGCGCTGCAGCGAAAGCCGCGGGGATCAGGGCGAGCGACGCGATGCGGGCGGCGATCATGGTCATGGGCAGGTCTCCTTTGGGGTCGTCATGGAAGCTTGGCCGACCCGCTATGGTTCCCTGATGGAAGATTGAACCTGAACGGGAGCTTTAAGCCGCGTTCGGCCCATGCTAATCCGCCCTTCCTCCGAACGCGCGGCGCGATCCTGGGGGCCTGTAGCTCAATGGTTAGAGCCGACCGCTCATAACGGTCTGGTTGGGGGTTCGAGTCCCTCCGGGCCTACCACCTCCCCTAAATTCCTCAACGATTACAAAGCTAACCGTGAGGGTTTACACAACGGGTTTACACCGCCTGTTCACTTTACGTCCTGAAGCAGCTTCATTGCGGCCCGCGCCAGCTTCGGCTGATTGGCGCTCAACGTGTAGCGCTCGACCTCTTTCAGGCTAGCGTGGCCGGTGATGGAGGCGATTTGGTGCGTTGTCGCGCCGGCTTCCGCAAGGTGTCGCGCGGCGGCTTTTCGAAGGCCGTGCGGGCTAAGGTCAGGCGGCAAGCCAGCCTTCACCACGCAGTCGCCAAACCACTTGGTAAACCCGGCCTCCGTCATCGGGCGGCCATAGGCGGTCATGACGAAGGTCAGATTGTCCTTGGGGAGCGCGTCGAGGATGCGCTTGAGCTCCGGGTGCAGGGGGAGGGCGAGAGACACCTTCCCGCCGCCTTTTTTCTGGGTGACGTGCAAGAGGCCGTCGCGCACATGCTGACGACCCATGCGCACGACGTCCGAACGCCTCTGTCCGGTGTAGAGCAACAGGGCTAAGGCCAGGCGGGCGCGAGAGCCTTCGGGCCAGTGGGCGATGAATTGGGCGATATCCTGATCTGTCCAGGGCCTGAACCCTGCGCCCTCACGCGGCATCTTCACGTCCGCGACGGGGTTGACTGAGACCAGTTCGCGCTCAACGCCGAAGGCATAGACCTGCCGCAAACGCTTCAAAAGATTGCGCGTGGCGCCGGGTCTATCGGCTCCCTTGTCGCGCAAAGCCCGAACGTGCTTTGAGGTTAGCTTGTGCGCGGGCCAATCGCCGTAGCTCTCGCGGAACCGCTCCAGGATGTTGCGGTAATTGGCTTGCGTGGCTTTCGAAAGATCGCGCCAGACGCTTGACCGATAGTAGGCCGCGAGAAGGGCCGATATCGACCCCGCCTCGCTTGATCCCGCGCCCTGGTCGTTCTTGCCTTGTGTCGCCTCGTGATACGCAGCCATGAATTCGGCCGATCCGACCGCGCCGGGCAAGGTGATGCGCGCGAAGCCTCGCCGTCTGTAGTAGTGGCGGACGTGCCCATGCCGATCAATGATCCGCTGCACAAAGGGCAATTCAAGCTTGGTCATCGCCTAGCAGGGCATCCCAAGGGTTAGGCTCGTCGGCAGGTTGCGCGCCACGGCTTGGCAACGTCAAGATATTGTCCTCGCGGATATGCAGGCAACCACTCCGGTCTATCCAGACATGGGGCTGAATCCCCGCCGCCTTGGCCGCGCGTATGGCCCGGGTGACGTCGTTCTGGCGGAAGTTTCGTGCGGAGCCCACCGTCAGGCCTCCACCACGAGGCGGAAGCCCGCGGCGGCATTAACCGCAATTACGATCGCCAGGGCGCGGGCCGTGGCCATGTCGTCGGGAAGTTCATTGTCGACGTCCACGACGCAGGCCAGAGCGTTGTCGGCCGCCAGGATCAGGCCGGGCTGGTGATCGCCGGCCAGCTTCCAGGGGCCAGGCGCGCCGGTCTGAGCCAGGAGTTGCCCAAGGGCGGGGCCATCGCTCGGGCTGAAGTCTTCGGTGATCTTCCGGGCCATGGCTTGGGCAGCCTGTAGGGCTGCGGTTGCTGCTGCTGCGATGGCCCCATCGTCTTCGTCGCCATCGCCTTCGGGCGCTTCATGGACGGCCAATTCGGACACGGCAGGCTCGGGCGTCAGCCAAGGCGTTCCATAGACCTGGGCGAGGCAATCGGGGTGGCGTCCGGCCATGGCCTGTTCGTTTGACAGCTGGCTATCGGTGACCGGCAGGGCGACGCCTTCGGCCATCAGCCAGTCCGCGCCGGCCGGGGTCAGGCTGACCTGTGGGCCGGCGGCTCCGGCATGCTTGAACAGGATCAGCCGGGCGGTCTGAAGCTTGGCGGCGGCCTGATCCAGCCAATACTTCCCGACCGGCGCAATGCGGTGATCGCCCTGGTCCGCGACGGCCGGGTCATGTGCGGTTTTGTGGGCGACTTCGATCAGCAGGATGCGCTCATCGGGCGACAGGTCGATTGGGGCGTCGGGATCGGCGGTTTGGGTTGTGGGTGCCGCCGGTTGGGCTCGGGGTGGTTCGATGGGTGCGGTGGGCGCGTAGGGCAGGCCGGGTTCGTCTGGTCTAGGCAATGCCGGTCTGGATTGCGGCGCCTGTACGCTCTCGCGAAGGCGATCCCAGTTTCGGGTGCGCTCATAGTCGGCCACTGCTTCAGGCTTGGCTTCACGGGCGATCTTGATCTTCACCTGCACGTCCCGAACACCGGCTTCCGATCCGTTCGGCGATCGGCCGATGCGGCGGGCTAGTTCGCGGGCGCTCCACAAGGTGGCTTCGGCGAGGGCCCGCAGGGCCTGGGCGTCCTCCCAGGGCGAAAGGTCTTCGCGCAGGCTGTTCTCGACCACGGCGATGAACAGGGCCTGGGTGGGGTCGGCTTGGCGTTCCACGCAGGGAAGGCCTTGGGCCAGCGCGACCGGCAAGCCGCACGCGCGCTCCGCCAGTAGCTTGGCGGCGCGCCAACGGCGGTGACCGGCCCAGATGAACCGGTGGCCCAGGGCGTCGGCTGGCGAAACCACAAGGGGTTCGATGATGTCACCGTCGGCTTCGAAGGAATCGGCCAGGGATTCCAGGGTGTCGGGGTCGAAGGTGCGGCGAGGGTTCAAGGGGTTGGGCAACAGGCGGTCGACCGGAATTCGCAGCGGTCCGGCACTGCCGGCGCCGGCGGCCCGATCCAGGGCGTCCAGGGCCTTGCGTCCCGCGTCGTGCAGGGCGTCGGCGCTAAGCAATGAGGCGTCCGCCACCAAACGGGCGTTCTTCAGCTGGTCCAGCTCCCGGTGAATGTTCTTACGGGGTCGACCGGCGGCGTCGGCCAGTTCGGCGGCTGTAGCGAAGGGGCTTGATGGATCGCGGCTGGCCAAGGCTCGCAAGATGGTCTCCCCAGTCAGGGCAGCGATGTTTACGCCATGGGCGGGGATTTGGTCAGAATGGCTCATGCTCGGAACCTTTCATCGAATGAGACGAGGGACTCGATGGACCGCAGCGGTAGCGGTGGCTGGCGAGGGACCGGAGCCGGCGCCATCGGCGCGGCCCAACCGCGCCGGGCCAGTTCGCCGAGAGCGTCGACGATTTCCGGGACGGTGAGACCTTCCCAGAAAAAGGCCAGAGGCACCTGGCCAAAGGGATCGACCTCTCCCGACAGGGCCGGATCGCCTCGGGCGTCTGTATTGACCCGGACATCGGACGGAACCCTGTTCAATCGGGTCAGGATCGCGCGGATGATGCCGCCGACGGGACGCTCCCAGAAGGTCCGGTTCCTGGCCCTTTCCCCGACGCTGGCGGTGGCGCAGCCCGGCGCAAAGGGGGTGAGATGAACGATGACCGTCCGCGTCTCGGTCAGCAAGTCGGCGGGCGGGATGCGAACGGCGTTCGCATGCTTGGACATTGCTGGGGCGATCATGCGGCTGGCTCCGACCGGGCTCCGTGATGACCGCCGCATGACGCGGCTGACGACAGCAGGCGCCACGCCTGGACGGCGGCGTCCTCAATCATCCGGGCCAAGAGGCTCGCGCCGGCAAAGGCCTGTTCGTCCCGCAGGCACCGGGTCAGAAGGTTGGCTTCAGTGAGGGTCAGGCCATGGCGCCGGCCATCGATCCGAAGGATGATGAAGGCTTCGGCGGGTCCACAGCCCAGATGACGAACCGCGATCGGCGTCAGGCCAAAACCGGCAACCGGCGCGGCCTCGATTGCCAGTAGCACGTCGGCCACCTTATCGGCCGAGACCTGGGCGGCCGATCGGGCGGCTTTGGAGTATGGCGGGGGGGACAGGGCGGACATTCATCGCACTCCCTTTGCGAATCACGTCGCGATAATCGCGATTTAATCGCGACGAAGACGCGAAAATCGCGACACGTCAAGCGTGAAGAGAATCGCGATTGACGCGATGCGTCGCGATGATGGTCCGGGGCGCGGGATAGGGGCTGCCCAACCTTACGTTAGGTGCCGTATGCAGCCCTTGCGACTTCCAAGAGTCGGTCCCTTATGGCCAAGCGATCGTCGGCAAAGTGGGCGCGCCGGTGATCGTTGGCGCAGATTGCGACCACGTTCTGCTCGTCATCGTTGCCGCCTTCAGAAAGTGGAACAATGTGATGAGTTTCTAGGTAGAGGCTGCCGCTTTCCATCTGGAAGCCTGATTGCCCACAGAACTCACAGCAACCTGAGGCTCGCTGGAGGACCCGGCGCCTCACCGCTGGATCGCGAAAGTACACAGATCCGCTGATGTCGCGGCGGTCTCGGGAAGACTTGTTAGATTGGTCGAGATCGAACTGATCGACGTAGCGTGCGGTCAAGATACCTCGGGCTAACTCGAAAGCGCCCGTGTCCCAATCGTATTCGGTTATTGTCCAAGCCTCGGGATCGAGCTCACGCTTTTTTACGCTTGATGGCTTGGGATCGAGGTCCTCCTTATTGCGCATCAATCCATCCAGAAGGATGACGCGCACGGGAAGATTTTCACGAAGAGCAGTCTTGATCGCGTCGTCGAGCCGTTGAGCGCGTCTAGCCCATGCAGAATTTCGGCTTACTTTCCGGTGAAAATCGGCATGGGCGCGAAAATTGTCCCTATGAATAATCCTGCCGCTCTCCTCAATCATGCTTGGGTGCCAGAGATTGAGGATAATCAGTTTTCCCGGCTCAATGTATGACCATTCATAGCAATACTTAGGATTGGATTTCGGACCGCGCTGATCGTTTGAACTGTTGCGCCAATCTGTCATATCCAGACCAGCTTGTTCGGCTAGGTCAAAGACAGGGTGTATATTGCGTGGGCGAATTTCAGAGAGCGACTGCATTGGCCCATCACTCCCAATTAGTGTTTTGAGCTGAGCGACGACAACAGCCATCGGGGGATAATAGACCCCTTACCGACGATAGGCCACGGAATGCAGCGCCCGAACCTGGATGGCGGGAATCCTGACTTCCTCATCAGGATTGAATTGCCGCAGGAAAACCTGGCCCTCTCGCTGGCCGACATATTGCTTGATCAGGCCTGATCCGTCCTTGAGTTCGACGAGGCAATCGCCGTTACGGGCCGGGGGAACGCCCTTGGCGACAATGACGATCTCACCGGAAAAAAGTCGGGGGGCCATGTCGTCGCCGGGCAAGCGAACCGCGATAGTTTCGCCGCGGGTCATGCCGCCGGGCAGTTCTATCCGATCCATGATTTGGTCGGCTTGAAGTGAAAACCGGTCATCGCCGCCGGGCATGGGCAGGCCAAAAACCGGAACCTGTTCGGCGTTCTGGCCGGCGGTCTGATCGACATCGCCAAAGAAGGCCCGGATCTGTTGGGCTTCCTCCACGTCCAGGCCCCGTTCGCCCTTGAGCAGGCGACTGACGGAATCCTTGCTCTTGCCAATGGAGCGGGCGAGGGCGATCTGCGTCCGACCGGTCTGTTTCAGGCGTGCGCGTATTTCAGGCGGTTTCATGCCGCCTATTTTCGCGGAAATCGCGATATTCGGATATTGCATTTGAGCGCGAATCACGCGCGACACTTATCGCGATAATCGCGACAACTGCAATAGGCTCGATATGACCGCCCTCGCCACGACACCTGCGGAGCGCATCATTCGCCGTTTCGGCGTGGATGCGCTCGCCCAATGGACCGGCCGCCACCGTGGTCGGGTTCACGCCTGGACATGGTCCACTGAAAGGGGAGGCACCGGGGGCGCGATCCCCCTTCGCGTACGGCAAGCAATCATCGACGGGGCGCGGCGTGACCTGGACGAGGTGGTGGCGTTCGCCGACTTCGAGCCGATCGACGGCGAACGCTACCTAACCGGGGAGCGGGCGGCATGAAGCGCGCGCGCAAACCAAAGCCTGCGGTCGCAACATCGGAAGACTTTCGCCGGTGGCGCAAACTTGCGACGGTCGCGGCGCGCGTCGCCGCCGCCCCTCTGGAACCGGCCGGTGATCTGGGCCTGGCCCGTACCCGGGTGAAGGGGCGCGGCATGCCTGCCGGACAGGCGGTTCGCGGGTCGGTGTTTGATCGGCTCGCGCGCCTAGCCGATCGCTGGAACGGCCTGCCGCTGACCGATCGGCTCGTCCACGCCGAAGAACTGGCGGCCCTGGCCACGGCCTGCCTCAACGGTCTGACCCTGCCGGTGACCCTGGAAGATCCACAACCGCCCATGACGCCCGGCCGCCGGCTGCGCGCCGATATCGACGGGTGAGGCATGACGTGCGGCCATGCACCTTCGATGCGCCAGATCGCCGTGCGGCCGTCGGGTTTCGCTTCGGTCATGCCGGACCGTGACCGGTCGGCCGATGATGTCGATTTTTTCCCGACCCGGCCGTGGGGCGGGCGGGCCGGGGCGGAAGTTATCCTCAGGCTTGATCCCCGGGCCCGCAGCGTCTGGGAATGCGCGGTGGGCGCCGGCCATCTCGCCCATGGGCTGAAGGACTACTTCCCGACCGTCCAGACCAGCGACCTTTGCCGTTACGACGGCAACCGGATCTATGACTTCCTGTCCGATGATCCGCCGCCGTTCACGCCGGACTGGATCGTGACGAACCCGCCGTTCGACCACGTCGAGGATTTCATCCGGCTGGCCTGGCAGCGGGCAGGGCGCGGGGTAGCCATGCTTTTGCGGGGCGCGTGCCTGGAGGGCCAGGCCCGCTATCGGCTGCTCTATGAAGACTGCCCCTACTACGCCTATGCGCCGTTCAGCGAGCGATTGGCGATGCACAAGGGGTTCTGGGATCCGACGCGGACGACCGCGACCCTCTATGCCTGGTTCTTTTTCCTGAAGCCCGGTGTGGGGCCGCGCCGCCGGCCGCCCTATCCCTATGTCATCGCCATCCCGCCCGGAACGGAGGCGCGGCTGACCGGGGCGGACGACGCGCGGCTGTTCGCCGCTCGGCCAGCCGGTGAGGGCCCTCGGTGACGGCGCGTGACGACCTGTTCGATCGCGCCCTCGCGGCGGCGGACCTTGAGGTGATAGCGGGGCTCAAGCTGCACCGGTCTGGTCGACGCATGCGCGGTCAATGCCCCCTTTGTGGCGCCTCGAAGGGCAAGAGGGCGGACGGGGCGTTTTCCGCTGATCTCCGCGCCAAGGTCTGGAAATGTTGGGCTTGCGGCCAGGGCGGCGACGCCGTGGACCTGGAACATGCGCTTGGGTCCAGGCCGGGCGAGACCCTACGCGACGCGGCCATGCGCCTGGCGGGCGATGCGCCGACATCTGACAAGTCTGTCACAAGGCCGGCGCGGACCGCGATCATCCGTCCCGATGACGACGCCTGGAAGCGCCATCTGGCGGCGACCTTGTGGCGTGAGGGGCGGCCCGGGGCGGGTTCACCGGTGGCGTCCTATCTGGCCGCCCGGGGTATCAGCGGGCGGCCCCTGACCGAAGCCCTGAAGCATCTGCGGTTCCATCCGGCCGCCTATCATAGCGGGTCGAGGGATCGACCTGTCTTGTTGCCGGCCATGGTCGCCCTGGTTCGCGCGCCGGCCGGACCGACCGGCGGCGTGCATGTCACCTATCTGGCCCCCGACTTCATGGCCAAGACCCACTGGACGCCGTCGAAGATCATGTGGGGTCCGCAAAGCCGCGATGGTCTGCCCGGCGGGGTGTGGCTGACGCATCCAGCTTCAGAAGGTCCGCTGGTCGTCGCCGAAGGAATCGAAAGCGCGCTGTCCGGCGCCGTGCTGGCGGGGACGCCCTGCCGGGTTGTGGCCGCTCTTTCCCTCGATCGGCTTCAGGGTGGATGGCTGACGGACCGTTGGGGCCGTCGCGATCCGACCTTGCCCGCCGCTGATCCGGATCGGCCGGCTTTCACCTGGACGGAACCTGGAGGCGCGCCGTGGGGCCAGGTGTTGATCTGGGTCGATCGCGACATGAGTCCGATCAAGGTCAAGGTCCGCAAGCCCGGTGGCGGGACCTGGACGCAAACCCTGGGGGCGGAGGATCGCGCCCGGGTGTGCGGCGCGCTAGCGGGGGAGCGCTGGCGGCGCGCGGGTGCGACCGCCGTTCGTATTCTGGCGGGTGGGGCGGGGCGTGACCCGAACGATGAGCTGCGGGCGAGGCTCGCGGCGGGCCATGTGCGGAGGGCTGCATGACCGCCGAACCCTTTGCCTTTGACGCCGCACCCTCCCTCGAGGAACTGGCCAAGTTCGATCTGAACGACGACGGCAACGCCATGCGGTTGATCCGTATGACCGGTGGCCGGATCGGCGATGACGGCGAAGTGGACGTTTCGACTTCGCGCGTCCTCTATCTGCGCCGCCGGGGCTGGATCGTCTTCAACGGTCAGTTCTGGGATCTGGAAACCGGCGAGGCGCGGGCACGGCGGCATGCGGTCTTGGTGGCCCGTTCAATGCACGCCCAGATGACGATCAAGGTCGCAACCTTGGATGACAGGCTGTCGGCCAAGGCCATTCAGGCGATCCATGATTTTGCGACGGCGACGGGTAACAGCGCGCGGCTAAACAACATGTTGAACGTGGCCGCTGCCTATCTCGACGTCGACATGGACGCTTTCGACCGCGACCCTATGGCGCTCAACTGCCGCAACGGGGTCCTGCGGTTTCGGCATGGGCCGGACGGCCCTGTGGTGGGCTTCACACCAGGCCATGAACCCGGGGACCGGTTCATGCGCATGGTCGGGGCGTCTTATGACCCGGTGGCGCCGGCCGAGCTGTTTCGACAGGTGGTGGAAACGTCGCTGCCGAACTTCGAAGACCGCCACTACCTGCACAAGGCCCTGGGCTATTGCGCCACGGGCAGTACGGCGGAGCAGAAGTTCTTCGTTTTTCAGGGCAAGGGCGGCGACGGGAAAAGCACCGTGGTCAATGCCGTCCGCAATGCTTTGGGCACCTATGCCACCGTGGTGGGGATCGAAACCTTCCTCGATACGGGCATGAAGCGGGGGTCGGAAGCCAGTCCTGATATCGCGGCCCTCGCCGGTGATACGCGGATGCTTTGCGCCGGTGAACCGCCCGGCGGATCTAAACTGGCTACGGGGGCGATCAAGCAATTCACCGGCGGCGGCAAGATGAAGGCCCGGGAACTGCGCGAAGGCTTGTTTGAGTTCTCGCCCCTGGGCAAGCCGATCATCGAATGTAACCGGCGGCCACAAATCAACGATACGGACAATGGCATCTGGCGGCGGCTGAAGATCATTCCCTTCAAGGTGCAGATCCCCGAAGACCGGATCGATGGCCACTTGCCCAAGAAGCTGGAGCAGGAACTCGACGGCATCCTGGCCTGGATTGTCGACGGCGTGCTGGCCTGGATGGCCGAGGGCCTCAGGGATATCGAGTCTGTCCGTGAGGCCCTGGAAGACTATCGCAAGGGGTCCAACCCCTTCACCCAGTGGTTGGAAGACCGGGTGGTCCTTGACCCTGAGGCCCGGGTCAGGGCCTCGCTTCTGTTCCGCGACTACAAGGATTGGATGGAGGCCCAGGGCCACGACAAGGCGATGAGCCAGAAGGCCTTCGGCGCGACCTTGGGCGACCTTCAGATCGTGCTTGGACCCAAGGATGGCGATGGCCTGGTGACCCGGCGCGGCGCTCGCCTGAAAGGCGCCTTTGAACCGTCGGCGGGCGGATCTCACCGGTCGCGCGCAGTCGATCCGCCCTTGGGCGCCGGCGGCTTTGAGGGGGAGGATCCGTACCCTGACGACGGCACGCGGTGGCCGCAATGACCCAGGCCACGGACGATCACGGACAGACGGATGATCGGGGTTGCGTCTTCGGACTCCGCGCGCGCCGCGCGGGGCGCTTGTGTGTCCGTCTATCCGTCGAAACTCCGTGTCTTAAGTCACTGATTTCAAACGCCTCACGGAGGATACGGACAATACGGACGATTGGGCCGGGTTTGTCCCCATGTGACGCGCGCGCGCAGGCGGACGTGTGCGGATGCGGGGGTGTCTGTCCGTCCGTCCGGGGTGTGTGGCGGGTTTGGGTATGGCTGTTTTGATGAGGGTTTGTTGTGACTAGCAAAGCCGAAAAGAAAAGAAACAAAAGAGCCTGCCAACTTAGGGCAAAGCCAGCGTCTGCCCGGCCTGTCGCCCCGGTGGACCGGTTGCTTGCCCACGCCCAGGCCCATGAGGCGGCGGTGGCGGTTGGTCTCAAAGAAACCGTACGATTGGAAGCCCGCCGTACTGGTGAGCGGCTTGCCCCGCCGCCCAAGCAAGGCCCGCTTCGGCTGAAGACGCGCGATGGGTTGTTGTCCCTGCACGCATCGGGATCGCTAGACATAGGC
This sequence comes from Caulobacter sp. AVps16, assembly GCF_058681455.1. Taxonomy (NCBI): domain Bacteria; kingdom Pseudomonadati; phylum Pseudomonadota; class Alphaproteobacteria; order Caulobacterales; family Caulobacteraceae; genus Caulobacter; species Caulobacter sp. AVps16. The sequence continues at coordinate 2,264,111 of NZ_CM178739.1, read as the reverse complement.
GAAGTGGAAGCGGGCCTGGCCTACCGCCTGTGCGTCGAGCATGCGGAGGCGGGACTTCGGTCGGCCCTCGCCACCGGCGAGGGCGGCGGCGGCCGATCGCATGGCGGGTTCGGCCCGCGCGACAAGGCCGCTCTGATGCGCGCCTATCTCATGGCCAGGCTCAACCAGATGGAGCGGGCTGTGGATGCAGCGGCGGAAGATGGGCGCGAGCTGCTGGCCCTGCGCCTCATCGCCGGCGATGGCCGCACCCTGACGTCTATCACGGCGGCGGGGAACGCCAAGCTGGTCTATCTCGCCGCCCTGCGCCGGGCCCTGACGGCCGTGGCCTCGGTCATGCCGGTCAAGCGGGGACTAGCGAATCGGGACGGTTAAGTTCACAAAAGCAGTGCGTTTGAACTTGCGCCTTCAGCCCGCTCGGTCGCCCGATCAAGCGGGCTTTTCATTGCTCACTCAACACCCAAGGCCGCCGGCGGGTCCCTTCCCGGGGCGCGCCCCCCTATGCGGTAGGGCTGAGCGCGGGGTTGCGTTAGTTCGGCCCGCCAAATCATTTTGAAGTCGGTGAACTTATGACCTTGCTTTTGAAGCAGGCGGAGTTCGCCGCCCGCCATGGGGTGGTGGCTTCCGCCGTCAGCAACTGGAAGAAGCGGGGCCTGCTGGTCTTTGCGGATGATCCAGAGCGGCCGGGCAAGCGGATGATCGACGCCGCAAAGTCGGATCTGCTGATCAAGGGGACGATCGATCCGACGCGGGGTCGGCCTCGGGGCGAGGGCAGCGCGGTGCCGGTTCAAGGCCCTGCGCATCCGGCCCCGGTGGCGATCAACGGCCTGGAAGCAGCGCGTCTGGAAGAGATGCGCGAGCGGACGACGCGGCGGAAGATCGAGAACGAGCAGCTGCTGGGCCGGCTGGTCATGCTGGCGGAATATGAGCGGCGGGCCGGGGAGATGGGCCGGGTGATCCGGGAGCGGACCCACGGGCTGATCCGCCAGCATGGCGAGCGCCTCGCGGCGGAGACCGACCCCCGGACGATTATGGCAGTTCTCGGCCAGGCCTTTGATGCGCTGTTTGACCAGGTGGCCGACGAGATAGAGGCCGCCGCGTCGGATGAGAGGGTCGCCGACGCGGCCCTGGCCCGGATCGAAGACATCGAAGCGGACGACGACGGCGACGAGGTCGCGGCGTGAACGCCCCGGCGACCTTCGGTGGCTATGCCCGGACCGCTTTGGATGCGAACGCCGTGCGTATCTCGCGGGCCGGCGCGCTAGGTCTTCGGCCGCCGCCCCGGATCGGGGTCAACGAATGGGCCTGCCATCACCGGCACTTCGCCGAAGACTCTGCCTATCCGGGTAAGTACCAGCCCGACCGCGCGCCCTACCTGGCGGAAATCCACGATCGGCTTTCGCCCTTCGATCCATGCAGCGACATCGCCTTGCTCAAATGCGCCCAGTCCGGCGGGTCGGTGACCGGGGAAAACTGGATCGGCTACATCTCGGACGTGGCCCCCGGGCCGTTGATGTACGTCCAGGCGACGATCACCGCGGCCAAGGATTGGCTGGCGGAAAAGTTCTGGCCGATGGTCGAGTCGACGCCCCGGCTGAACCCGGAGCGGCGAGACGGCACAATCATGCCGAAGCGCTCGCGGGACGGGAACGGGACCACGGCCCTGCGGGTCCGGTTCAAGCGCGGCGGCTGGATGCTGATCGCCGGGGCCAATTCGGCCGCCACGCTGCGCCAGCACTCGATCCGCTACGCGATCGAAGACGATCTGGACCAATTCCCCGACGACCTGGACAACCAGGGCTCGCCGGAAAGCATGGTGGACGCCCGCCTCACGGTGTTCACGCGGCTGGGGATCGCCAAGCGGCTGAAGATCAGCACCCCGACGAACAAGGGCGCGTCGAAGATCGGCCGGGCCTACGCCGCCAGCGATATGCGGCGCTACTACCTAAAGTGCCGCCATTGCGGCGCGCGGTTCGACCCGGTGTTCAGCGATCTGAAGTGGCCATCCGGGCGGCCCGAATTGGTGGAGCTGGTGGCCCCCTGCTGCGGGGTGCACATCGCCCATTGGGAAAAGGCCATCATGTCCCTGGAGGACGGATGGCTTCCGACGGTGGAGGTCGATGGGGTCAGGCCCCCACGTGTGCTGACCGAAGAAGCGTTCCAGACCTGGCGCGGCCGAGACGTGAAAGGCCGTCAGCCCGGCTATCACATCACCGGCTACATCACCGCCTTCCTGACCTGGGCCGACCTGTGCGCCCGGTTCGTGGCCGCCCAGGGCGACGTCAACAAGCTGCGGACCTGGACCAACCTGCAGGCCGGCGAGGAATTCGTCCTGAAAGGCGACGCCCCGGCGGCGGACTCGCTTGAAGTGCTGCGGGAACAGGAGTGGGGGCGGGGACAGATGCCGTGGGGACCGGTGGTCTTCACGCTGGGGTGCGATGTCCAGGGCGACGGGATCTATTTCGAAGCCCTGGGTTGGTCATACGGGCTCGAAAACTGGTCGCTGGACCACGGCTTCCTTCCCGGCCCTACCGACAAGCCAAGTGAAGGGGCGTGGGCGCGCCTGGAAGAGCTGGCGAAGCGGACCTTCGTCCTGCCGGGCGGCCGGGCCTACGGCTTTGACCAGATCTGCGTTGACGCAGGCTACAACACCGAAGCGGCCAAAGCCTTTTGCAAGCGGTCGCACAAGCGCCTGCCAATCTTCGGTCGCGACGGCTGGACCCTGCCAATCCTGGGACGCGGAACGCCGATCCATTTCGTTCCTGGCCAGAAGTTCACGGGTAAGCGCAGGAAAAGGGCGGGCGAAGAAGCCCACCTAGTCGGGACTTACGGCGCGAAATATTCGTGGTTCGGCTTCCTGAGGGCGTCGATCGCTTACGCCGAAGCCCACATCAAAGGCCAAGCGCCGCAACCGATCCGGGGCCGCATCCACTTTGGCCGGGACGCCACGGCGGACTATTTCGACATGCTGACCAGCGAAAGCTGTGTGGTCGAGGTTAAGGCCGGTCAGCCTCGCCGGGTCTGGAAGGTCGAGAGCGGGCGGCAAAACCACTGGCTTGACTGCCGGATCTATAATCGGGCCGCCGCTGAAGCGATGGGCCTGGACAGCCGTTCCGAGGCCGACTGGCTGGCGCTTCAGGCGACCCGCTTCGCCGCCGCCGATCCCATCCAGGGCGACCTGATCACCCTGGCCAATCGTCCAATGGGGGAAGCCCCGCCCCCCGCATCTTCCTCTTCGGCCGCCCCGCCGCCGCCCCCGGCGGAGGCCGGAGACGCCGCCGACGGCCCCCTCCCGTCGGCGGCGGACCTTTGGATCTCGGACGAGACTGACGAGAAGGATTGGCTGTAATGCCCGCACCTGACTACGCCGTCGAGATCGCAGCCCTTCGCGCCGGCCTCTCCACCAGCGAACTGACGATCGAGATCAACGGCGAGCGCGTCACCTATCAGTCCTTCAGGGACATGAAGTCCCGGGTTGACTACTTCGTCGGCCTCGCGGCTTCGGCGTCGCCTTCCAGGGCCCCCACTTCCAGCTTCGGCTTCTCCGCCGTTGCCTTTGAGCGGGACTGACGCCATGGCTATTTCGCGTTGGATTGACCGGCTTATTGAGCCCTTCGCCCCCGCCCAGGTGCGGCGACGCATGGCGGAACGCATCGCCCTGAAGGAAATCCGTCAGTACGACGCAGCCCTCACCGGCCGCCGCACCTCCGGATGGCGGCGTCCGTCCACCAGCGCGGACCGGGAAATCAAACAGGGCCTGGTGAAGTTGCGGGACGGCGCGCGCGAGCTGGTTCGGAACAATAAGTACGCGGCGGCCGCCTTGCGCCAGATGACGGCGAACGTGGTGGGCGACGGGATCACGCTGCGGGCCGCCCATGACGACAAGGACGTGGCCAAGCGCGCGCAGGACGCCTGGGACGAGTGGGCGGAAAGCAAGGTGGACGGCCGCCAGGACTTCTATGGCGTCCAAAAGAGCGTCTTCCGCGCCACCGTTGAAGGCGGGGAGGCGCTGGTCGTCTGGGGGCCCGACAAGAGCGGCCCTGACGGCCGGTGCCGGGTGCTCGAAGGCGACTTTCTGGATCACACCAAGCAACGGGACACCGGTCCTGGCCAGATCGTCCAGGGCGTCCAGTTCGATGCGGACGGTGATCGCGAAGCCTATTGGTTGTTGGACCAGCACCCGGGGGACGCCAGCGGCTTCAGCCGCCAGTCGCGGCCCTTTGCCGCCGCCAACATTGACCACGTCTTCGAACAGCTCCGCCCGGGCCAAACGCGGGGCGTGAGCTGGTTCGCGCCGGTCATGATGACCCTTCGTGATCTGGCCGACTACGAAGAAGCCGTTCTGATGAAGCGGAAGGTCGAAGCCTGTCTGGCCCTGGTCTTGACCCCGCCCAATGACAGCACGCCCAGCAGCCCGTTCGATGAGGCCGGCGGTGTTGGATCCGGTTCGGGGACCGGCGGCGCCCAGCAGACGGATTCGGCCAAGGGGCCGGACAGGATGCGTCCGGGCATGGTGTTCCGCGCCCGGCCAGGCGAGACGGCTACGGCCGTGAACCCTTCCGCGTCCGGTGGGGAAGTCGAGTTCATGCGCCAGCAGCTTATGGCCGTGTCGCCGAACCTGGCCCCGTATCACCTGATCACCGGCGACCCGACCCAGTCGAACTATTCAAGCATGCGCGGACAGATGCTGGGTTTCTGGGCCAATCTGGATGACTGGCAATGGAACATGATGGTTCCGGACCTTTGCGCTCCTGCCTTCTTTCGCCGGATGCGTCGGCTGGCTCTGGCGACCGGGGACCGCCGCTTCCTGGCCTGCAAGCCGGAGGCGGCCATGCCGGTCCGCCGGCTTCTGGATCCGATCAAGGATTTTGCCGGTGAGCTTTCGGAAATCCGCGCGGGGACCAAGTCGCTTCGTAAGGCCTTAAGCGAACGCGGGATCACGTTGGAAGACCACCTGGCTGACATCGCGTCCGTCGCAAGGCTGCTCGACCAGCTCGAGTTGGTTCTTGAGATCGACCCCCGCCGGGTTTCGCAGTCCGGCATTCTTCAGGCCGCCGCCGGCCCGCTTGCGCCGCGCGACTAAGGATAATCCCCATGACGAATACGCTCACGCGGCGCGAGTCGCGGTTTCCGGTCGCGCGCGCCAATCTGACGCCCCGAAGCTATGACGCCGAAAACCACACCGTCGAACTGGTCTTGGCCACCGGCTTTCCCGTCCGCCGTTACGACTGGGACGGCGGGACCTATTACCTCGAACAGCTGGAAATATCCGAACAGGCGATCGACGGCGAGCGGATCGAGAAGGGCGTTTGCCCGCTTCTGAACGCCCATTCGTCCTGGGCCATTGATGACCAGTTGGGCCGTCTGGAAAGCTGGCGCGTCGAAGGCGGGCAGTTGATCACCGTCGCCCGCTTCGGCATCGGCCCGGCCGCCGTCGCCGCTGAAGCGGAGGTTGCGGCTGGAACCTGGCGCGGCGTTAGCGTCGGCTATCGCCGCGACGAGCTTCTGAAGGAAGTCCGTCAGGACGGCAAAATGCCAACCTACAAAGTCACCCGCTGGGGAATCCTGGAAGGCTCCCTCGTGCCCATCCCCGCCGATCCGGACGCAGGGGTCCGGGTGGAACCAGACGGGGCCCACCCCTGCATCATCCTTGAACCTGAAAGTGAGGTCCGCGCCATGCCGGAAGCCAGCATCCCCGAAACCCCGGCGGCGACGTCCGTCGATATGCGGGCCGCGCTCGCCCCCGATCCCGCTCCCGTTCCGCCGCCCGATGCGAACGCCGTTCGCATGGACGCCGGCGCCGCTCTGACGTTCGTAGAGGACGCCCGCGCGTTCGGCTCCGAAATCGCCACCCATGCCCGCACCTGGGCGACGACCCTGACGCCGGACGAAGCCCGCAGCCGGCTGCTTTCCGCCGCCGCCGACGCCCAGCGCGCCGTCACCCCGGAAGTCCGTCAGCAGCGTATCCAGGTCGGCCGGGACGAACGTGACACCGCCCGCGAGGCCATGGCCGCCGCCCTCATGCACCGCCACAACCCGTCGTCGGAACTGCCGGACATGGCCCGTGAATGGCGAGGCATGACCCTGCTGGAAATGGCCCGCTACAACCTGGAGGCCAACGGCGAGAAGACGCGCGGCCTGTCGAAGCGCGACCTGGCGGGCCTGGCCCTCCGGCAGCACTCGACGTCGGACTTCCCGTTCGTGCTGGCCAACGTCGCCGGGAAGACGCTGCGGGCGGGCTACGAAGCGTCGCCGGCCACGTTCAAGCAATGGCAGCGTCGCGCCAGCGCGCCGGACTTCAAGCAGATCAGCCGTCTTCAACTGGGCGGTGCCCCGTCGTTTCTGCTGGTCCCGGAAGGCGGCCAGTTCAAGCAAGGTACGATCGGCGAAGGTCGGGAAGTCTATTCGCTGGCCACCTACGGCCGGATCTTCAACGTCACTCGCCAGACGCTGATCAATGATGACCTGGACGCCTTCAGCCGCATCCCGGAAATGTGGGGCCGGGCCGCGTCCGACTTCGAATCCGACGTGGCCTATGCGCCGCTGATCGCCAACCCGAACATGGGCGACGGTGTGGCCCTGTTTCACGCCAGCCACGGCAACCTGGCCGGCGCCGGCGGGGCCATCGCCGAAAGCACCATCCAGGCCGGTGAAACGGCCATGATGAGCCAGACGGGGATCGAAGGGCGTCCGACCCGAGCCTTCCCGAAGTGGCTGATCACGGGCGTGAAGGACAAGGTTGCGGCCCAGAAGATGTTGACCGCCGTGCTGGCCGCCCAAACCAGCAACGTCAACGTCTACGCCGGGTCCATGACCCCGATTGTGGAACCCCGTCTGAACCGGACGGCGGGCGCCACGCCCTGGTACATGGCGGCGGACTCCGCCCAGGTGGACACGATCGAATACGCCTATCTCGAAGGCGACGACGGCGTGTTCCTGGAAGAGCGGATGGGCTTCGAAGTGGACGGCGTCGAGTTCAAGGCCCGTCTCGACTTCGCGTCGAAGCCCATCGACTACCGCGGGCTCTATCAGAACCCCGGCACCTAGGCCGACCCACCCCGAACCCTACGAAGGGCCGCTCCAAGCGATTGGGCGGCCCTTCGTGTTTCTGCGGCTCCAGCCAGAGAGGACCATGAGCCATGAAGACCATGATTTCCGAAGACCACGTCATTGAAGTCACCGCCCCTTCGGGTGGCACGACGTCCGGCCTGGGCGTGCTGATCGGCTCGATCTTTGGGATCGCCGTCACCACCAACCTGGTGGGCGAGATGGTGGCCCTGCGGACGCGCGGCATTTTCGACCACACCAAGGAAGCCGCCGGCTCCGGCCAGGCCTTCGTTCCGGGTGACACGATCTACTGGGACAACACTAACAAGCGTCTGACCAAGACGTCGGCCAGCAACACCAAGGTCGGCTATGTCACCGCCGCCGCCCTGACCACGGACACCGTCGCGCGGTTCCGCCTGGTCCCCTTCGCGCTTTAGCGGCCCGTCAGGCGGCACGGGGTCCCTGCCGCCACCCCTTCTTCCATTATCAATGCGGAGGCCCGCAATGCGCGCCCATCTGGCCTTGGCGGCTTGCACCGCCCTCACCACCCTGTCACCGCCCAACGACCAGGGCGGCCCCGATCTGCTGTCTGGCCCCGGCGGCAACCCCGACCCGGCCCAGGCCGAAGCCGACGGCGACGCGAAGGCCACCGCCGAAGCTGCCGCAGCCGAGGCGGAAGCCGCCCCCAAGGCTACCGCCACAGCCGCCGCCGCGAAGCCCGCCAAGCGGGCCAAGGCCGCGAAGGCGACCACTGCCCCGACCGAAGACGCGCCGGACAAGCACACCGCCATGATCTGGGTCCAGCCGGGCCACGACCGGTTCGCGATCGGGGAACTTATCTGGGCGGCGGATGCCGACGCCGAAGGCCTGCGGGCCGCTGGCCGCGCCCGTGAAGCCACGGCCGAAGAGCTGAAGGCGCGGGTCGGCTAGCCATGACCCCGCTTGCCGATCGTCGAGCCCGTCTTCTGGACGCGGTTTACCGCGCCTATGGCGAAGCGTCGGATTGGACGCCGGTGGGCGGCGGGGTCTCTTCGACTCCCGTCGTCCGCCGGCAGGCTGGCGACCAGGTGGTGAGTTGGGGCGATAACGAAACGGTTATGCGGACCCTCGTCTTGCGCGTGCGGCGGTCTGAAGTTGCTGAACCCGCCGAAGGCGACTTGGTCGCCATCGCGTCGGATGTCTTCAAGGTGATCGCGGAGCCCAGACTCGAGCCTATCGGGCTAGAATGGCTTTGCGAGGCTGCGCCGACGTCCTGACATGCGCCACCAGCTCGAATTCACCGACGTGGTGGGCCTGCTGAAGGGCGAGGAAGAAGAGATCGCCAAGACGGTCACGGAAGCCATGGGCGAGGCCACCCAGCTTCTGAAATTGGACCTTCGCGACGATGTAGAGGCGGCGGGTCTGGGCCACCGCCTTGGCATGGCGTGGCGGTCGAACGTCTATCCGCAGGGCCACAACAGCATCGATGCGGCGGGCTACGTCTGGACCAAGGTCCCCAAAATCATCGACGCCTTCGACCGGGGCGTGACCATCCGGTCCAAGGAAGGCCGCTGGCTGGCGATCCCGACCGACGCGGCGGGCAAGCGGGCGCCGATCGCTGGCGCCGCACCGGCCTTCGGATCTGGACCGGGAAAAACCGCCCGCGTCACACCTGGCGGCTTCGAACGCCGCACCGGCCTGAAGCTTCGCTTCATCTATCGGCCCGGGAAACCCAGCCTTCTGGTGGTTGACGCAGCCCAGCGCGACAGGCTGGGCCGGGCCGCGCCCTACCTGGGTCGGGGGCGCGGGGCCAAGCTCTACGGACCCAAGGGAATGACCATCGTGGTCTTCATCCTGGTCCCGCAAATCACGCTGCGGAAGCGGCTGAAGGTCGAAGCGCTGGCGCACGTCGGCGCCGATCGCTTCACGGCCATCCTGGGCCGGCGTTGGAGGTAGGCCATGGCCAGCAAGCGCGAACAAGTCCTGGACGCGGTGAAGGCCTTGGTGGCGGCGGTCCTGCCGAACGCCGAGGTGAAGCGGAACAAGCCCAAGCCGGACCGCATCCCGCCTGGTGGAATGGCCATCATCCGCGACGGCGACCCGGGCGAACCGGACGTGACGCTGTCGCCCCTAACCTACACCTATAGCCACCGGATCAGCGTGGAGCTGGCGACCTACGAGTCGGCCAGCCAGACGCGGGAACAGGTCCTGGATGGCATGCTGTCCGTGATCGGCGTGGCCGTCGCAGCCAACCGTACCCTGGGCGGGCTTTGCGAATTCCTGGAACCCGAAGCGCCGTCCCCGGATGACATCGAAGTCGTCGGCGCTGTTGCGGCCCGCTGGGCCGATTGCGTGATCACGGCGGTCTATTCGACCCGCAACCCCCTGACCTAGACCGGAGGACTATCATGGCCCGCGCGCGTGGGGCCAATGCCGTCATGGCGTTGGCCTATGAGACTACTTACGGCGTTCCGCCGGGTGCCGGCGGTTATCGCAAGCTCCCCTTCGTTTCGGCCGCCTTGGGTGAGGAACAGGGCCTGGTGGAAAGCGATCTGCTGGGCTACGGCCGCGACCCGCAGCAGCCTTCGCGCGATGTCATCAACAATGAAGGTGACGTCGTCGTCCCGCTGGACCTGCGGAACTTCGGCTATTGGCTGAAGCTACTGCTGGGCGGCCCGACGTCCACGGTCGGGCTTCCCGCCGTGGGCAGCTACACCTTTTCCGCCCTGCCGGTGACGAATTCGATCCTCACCGTAAACGGCCAGGCGATCACCCTTGTTACCGGCGTTCCCACGGCAAACCAGGTGAAGATCGGGGCGACGCTGGCTGAAACGGTCGCGAACATCGTGATCGCGCTGAACACCAGCGTGGTCGCGGGGGTCGCCGCCGCGACCTACGCGGCCGACCTGGCGGGGACCACGGTCCTGATCACCCACGACACGATCGGGACGGCCGGGAACACTTTCACGATCGTCGCCGGCAGCGCGCCGGCCACGAACGCGGTCGCCTCGGGTGCGACCCTGACCGGCGGCCTGGCCAGCGGTCCGACGAACCACGTCTTCGTCGCCGGTGCCCAGACCTTGCCGTCCGCCGCCATCGAAATCGCCATGCCGGACGTTCCATCGTTCGGTATGAACTTCGGCGCCATGGTCAACACGCTGGCGATCCAACTTCAGCGGTCGGGATTGCTGAACGCTACGCTCGGGATCATCGCCCAGGGCGAAACTCGCGCCGGGGCCACGGGAGTAGGCACGCCTGCCGAAGCCGCGATCGAGCGCTTCGCCCAGTTTTCCGGGCTGATCGCCCGCGACGGCGTTCCGATTGGCAACGTGGTTTCGGGCCAGTTCAACCTGTCCAACAACCTGGACAAGGTCGAAGTGATCCGCCCGGACGGACGGATCGCAGGCGCAGACCCGGCCATGCTGGCCGTGACTCTCGAAATCGGGGTCCGTTTCGCGGACACCACCTTCCTCGACCTTGCGACGTCCGGAACGCCGATCGAGGTGGTGGTTCAATGGCAGATTTCGGCCACCAAGTTGCTCCGTATCGTGGTCCACAACGTCTATCTGCCGAAGGTCAAGTTTCCGATTACCGGTCCCGCCGGTGTCCAGGCCTCCTTCCCGGTGCAGGCCTCGGAACACCCGACCCTGGGCAAGACCGCCACCCTCATCCTCATCAACGACGTCGCCAGCTACTAGCCGGCCCGCAAATGACCGATGCGAACGGCGTTCGCATCGGTGCGGAGGTCCATCATGCTCAACCTTGCTCCCGATTTGACGCCGACCTGGCTAGAGGTGGCTCCAGGCGTCCGAATTCACCTAAAAGCGGCGGAGTCGGCCATGCTGTTGGCGGGGCGCGCCGCCACAGGCGCCGTGATCCTGGAAGGCGGTTCCCAAGAGGACGCCGAATTCGCCTTTACTGCGGCGTGCGTGGTTTGGGGCGCTTTGGAGTGGGAAGGCGTCGGCGATGAGAACGGCCGGCCCGCCGACTTGACCGCCCAGAACCTGAAGCGGCTCCTGAAGCAGAACTTCACCGTGTTCGAGAAGGTGGACCGGTCCTACGTCCTGCCGATCCTGCTGCGGGACAACGAAAAAAACGGATTATCGCCCTCGCTGAATGGCACTACGGCGGCGGCGAAACCTACTGCGAAGCGTGCCCGCAACGCTGCGAAAAGTGTCCCTACGACGAGAACCGGTGCGAAACGGACGAAGGCGCGCGCGTCTGGGAAGTAGTCCGCGACTGCACCGGCCAGGTTCGGGCCGTGTCGAAGGGCGTGATCGGATTGGACTTCGGCGCCGTGATCCTGACGGCCGCTCTGACCGGCGCGGCTGGCCCGCTGCTGGCTGAAGTCCTCCGCCCCATCGAAATCCTGCTGTTGAACGCCTACGCCAACCGGAGGGGGGACGGATGACTGCCAAGCAAGTCGCCATCCGCCTGAAGAGCGAAGGCAAGGCCGAAATCGTTCGCGACTTCGGCGATATCGGCAAGGCCTCGCAACAGGCCTATGGCGCGGCGGAGGCGGCGGCGAACGAAGCCGGCGCCGCCGCCGATCGGCAGGAACAGAAGCTGCGGCGTCTCGCCAAGGCGGCCAGGGACGCCGCGTCGGCAAATGACAACCAGGCGAAGTTCAACGCGGTCTTGGGCATTGGCTCCGATGCGGGGAAGAGCGCGCGGGACTCGGCTGACTTCTTCGAAGAACAGTTCCGGGCCATGGAACTGGTGGAGAAGAAGGCGACCGCGCTTCGGGCGGTACTGGACCCTTCGGCGGCGGCCCAGCAGCGGCTGAACCTTGAGCTGGCCGAATACAAGGCCCTCGCCCAGAGCGGAGCCATCACCACCCAGGAACTGGCCGCCGCCCAGGCCATGGCGAAGAAGCGCTTCGATGAAACCGCCGTCGCGGTCGATCGGACGGGACGTGGGATTTCGGCGGCCCAGGCGCGCTTTGCCAAGCTGAACCTGGCGCGCCAGGGCGCGGACGTTTTCACAACGGCCGCCATGGGCATGAACCCGGGGATGATCGCGATTCAGCAGGGACCGCAGTTCCTCGACGCCCTGGCCATGTCCGGGATCAAGCTAACGCCGATCATGGTGGCGGTCGGCGGCGTCGTGGCGGCTGTGGCCGGCGCCGTCATCGGCCTTGGCGTGGCGACCGAACAGCAGGCCGCCGCCCAGAAAAAACTGGAAGTGGCGACCGAAGGCGTCGGCCGCGCCGCTGGCCTCACGGCTGGCCAGCTTGGCGAGATCGCGGCCCAGGGGGCCGAAGCGGGGAAAGTGTCCGTCGCCGCTGCCCGCGAGATGGGGGCGGCCTATGTCGAGTCCGGCCGGATCTCCGGTGAAACCATCCTGACGCTGATCGGTCTGACCAAAGACTACGCCAAGACCATGCGGATGGACGCCAAGGCGGCGACCGCCGAACTGGCGGGCGCTTTCGCCGATCCCGCGCGCGGCGCCGACGTGCTGAACCAGAAGCTGGGTTTTCTGGACGACAAGACCCGCGCCTATATCCAGAAGCTGGTCCGCCAGAACGACTATACCGGCGCCCAGAAGGTGCTGGCCGATGCGCTTTCGCGCAGCCTGGTGAACGCGGCCGACAAGACCACGAGCCTGGGCAATGCCTGGGACTATGTCGCGCGTAAAGCGTCCAATGCCTGGGACTGGATCGGCAAGGCGTCGGCGCGGGCGATCGGCCAAGGGACCAAGTTGGACCGGCTGCGGGAATTGCAGCATGCCCGGGCGACCTATTCGGGCTTCGGCATGGCCCCCAAAACGGCCGAAGAAATCCAGCTGGAAAAGGATATCGCGGCCGATAACGCCAAGGCGGAGGCAGAAGCGGCCCAGGCGCGCGCGCGCCGGCTTTCGACGTCCGCAGGCGACATCACGTCCCGGATGCTTCCGAACGAAACGCGGCTGAAGGAGCTGAAGGGGGACAAGACCACTCTGGAAGAGGCGTTGAAGAAGCCCGGCCTGCTGTCTGACCCTACCGCGACCCGGCGCGCGCTTGAGGCGACGAACCGTGAAATCCGCGCCCTGGGCGCCGGATATAGTTCGGCGAGCAGCCAGGCTTCCGCCCTTAGCCAGGTCGAGAGAAAGCGCGCCAAGGACGCGCGCGACGACGCCCGCGACGCCGAAGAGGCGGATCGGAAGGCCGACGCGCTGGTGGAGCTGCGGCTGCGGAACGAAATGTCCGTGGCCAAGCTGCGGGACGACAGCACCGACCTGTTCGAACGGGAATTGCACTATCGGGAGCTGATCGCGCAATTCGAATCCACCGGCTTGACCGAAGCCCAGGCTCGCCTGGAAGCTCAGCGTCAAGTCACTCTGGAAGTCGAAGCGGAAGCCGTCGCCCGGAAGCGCGCGATCGAGGCCGCCACCGGTCCTGGATCCGGCTTCCAGTCGTCCGAAGAGCGCGCGAAGGCCTGGGCGAATTTCGAGCTGGACACGTCCGGCAATGGCCGGGCGTTCGACGTGCTGAAGGCGAAGGGCGAAGACACCTTTGACCGGTTCGCCGACCTGATCGCCCAAGGCAAGATGGACTGGGCGAGCTGGGGCGACGCGGCCAAGTCGGCGGCACAGGACCTCTTTGCCACCTTCATGAAGCTGGCCGCGCTGAACCCGCTGAAGAACCTGCTGTTCGGAACCGACGAGGCTACGTTGTCGTCCGGTGGCCTGTTCAGCAAGTTTTTCAGCGGCGGCGGTGCGAGCGGCGGAGCATCGGCGGGCGGCTTCTTCAGCAAGCTGTTCGGCGGCGGCGCGAGCGGGGGCGGGGCCAGCGGGTGGGGCGGCATCCTGTCCAGAATCGTGACCCCGTTCGGGATCAACATCGGCACAAACGCCCAGGGCGTGAGGGGCTGGCGTGGCGGCCTGACCTGGGTTGGTGAGCGTGGGAAGGAGCTGGTCAACTTGCCGGGCGGGTCGGACGTCTTTGACCATTCCAAGTCCATGCAGATGGCCCGTGAGCGGGCGGAAGTTGTCCGCGCGCCGCCGGTTCAGGTGATTATCAACACGCCTAACCCGCAGGCCTTCCAGTCCAGCAAAAGCCAGATCGCGGGTCAGCTCTCGCGCCTGGCGCAACAAGCCGCCCGGGTGTCCTGACCATGCCCACTCCCTTCATGGACATCACGTTTCCCAACGCCGTGGGGCGGGGCGCGACGGGCGGCCCGGGCTTTTCCACCACCGTGGTGACTCTGGCGTCCGGCGACGAAAACCGGAACAGCAACTGGGCCAAGGCGCGCGGAAACTGGGACATCTCCACCGGGATTCGCACACGCGCCCAGATGGCGGACGTAATCGCCCACTTCTACGTCGTCGGCGGCAAGGCCTATTCCTTCCGGTTCAAGGACTGGTCGGACTATGACGCCGCCGACGTCACCATGGTGGCGATCAGCACCACGGTGTTCCAGATGGTGAAGCGTTACGTGCGCGGCGCCGGAGAATACGTCAGGACGATCACCAAGCCGGTGGCGGGAACCGTCGTGATCAAGGTGTCCGGCTCGCCCGTCACCCCGTTGTCGATCGACCACCTGACCGGCCGCGTCACCTTCGCCGCCCCGCCGGCCGCGACGCCGAAGGCCACCTTCCAGTTTGACGTCCCGGCCCGTTTCGACACCGACAAGCTGCCCGTCCAGACGAACACCCATGACCAGATGGTGGTTTCACAGATCGACCTTATCGAGGTGCGCGAATGAAGGCCCTGGACGCCGGTCTGGCGGCCCATGTCGCCCAGGGGCTGACCACCCTGTCCAACTGCTGGAAGGTGGAGCGGAAGGACGGCGTCGTCCTGGGTTTCACGGACCATGACCTTGACCTAGTCTTCGACGGCGTGACCTACGCGGCGTCGTCGGGCTTCACCGCCACGGCGATCGAGGATCAGCTAGGGCTGGCGGTGTCCAACCTGGACGCCGCCGGGGCCTTGAGCGCCGACGCCATCACCGAAGCCGACCTTTCGGCGGGGCGCTACGACGACGCCGCGGTGACGGTCTATCGGGTGAACTGGTCCAACGTCAGCCAGCGGACGATCATGCGGCGTGGCTGGCTTGGCCAGGTGACGCGCGGCAAGGTCGCGTTCTCCGCCGAACTTCGCGGGCTCGCCACCCGGCTGGACCAGTCCGCCGGCCGTGTCCTTCAGCGGACGTGCGGCTGGACCCTGGGCGACGCGCGATGCGGGGTCGACCTGACGGCTGCCGGCCGCCACGGGTCGGGCGTCGTGGCGTCGCTGACCAACAGCTTCGAATTCACCGCCACCGGCCTGGCGGCCTTGGCGAGCGGCAAGCTTTCGCGCGGGAAGCTGACTTGGACGTCCGGCGAAAATGCGGGCCTTTCGGTCGAGCTGAACAGCCACAGCCTGTCGGGGTCGATCGCCACCCTGACGCTCATGCTTCCGATGGGGCGGCCCGTCCTGGTGGGCCACACCTTCGACGTGTCGGAAGGTTGCGACAACAGCTTCGCGACCTGTTGCGACCGCTTCGCCAACGGCCCCAACTTCGGCGGTTTCCCCGATATTGCCGGGAACGACTACGCCGTGGCCTATGCCGGGGCCGGTGAAGTGAACGATGGCGGAAGCCGGCGATGATCCGGCGGGCTGAGATCGTCGCCGCTGCCATGACGTGGCGCGGTACGCCCTACCATCACCAGGCCAGCCTGAAGGGCGTGGGCTGCGATTGCCTGGGCCTGGTCAGGGGCGTCTGGCGCGACCTGTATGGCGAAGAACCGGAATCCCCGCCGGCCTATAGCCGTGACTGGGCCGAAGCCCTCGCCTTGGAAACCCTGGCCGAGGCGGCCGGTCGTCACCTGATCCCCATCGTCCTGGAGACGGCCCGGGCGGGCGATGTCGTGCTGTTTGCCCATTCGCCCGCCGTCCCGGCCAAGCATTGCGCCATCCTGACGGCCCCGGACCGGATGATCCACGCGATCGAGACCCATCCCGTCGAGGTGGTTGGGCTGGTTCCGTGGTGGCGACGCCGGATGCGCTTTGCCTTCGCCTTTCCCAATCTCGCGGCAGACTGATATGGCCACGGTTGTTCTTCAGACGGTCGGGACTGCCCTGGGCGGCCCGATTGGTGGCGCTATCGGCGCGGCCATCGGGGGCGCGATCGACTCGTATGTCGTCACTCAACTGTTCGGGACCACGATCAAGCAACAGGGGCCGCGTATCGACTCGGTCCAAATCCAGACATCGACCGAAGGCGCTGCCCTGCCGGAGGTTGCGGGCGGTGTTCGCATCGCTGGTCAGATCATTTGGGCGGCGAGCTACAAGGAAACGGCCACCACCGAACGTCAGGGTGGCAAGGGCGGCCCGAAGGGCGTCGAAGCCACCAACTACAGCTATGCCGCCAGTTTCGCGGTCGGCCTTTGCGAAGGCGTGATCGACCAGGTGGGCCGCATCTGGGCGGATGGAAAGCCCCTGGACCTGACGTCGGTGACGATGCGTGTTTATCGCGGCACGGCCGACCAGCTCCCGGATTCGCTGATCGAAGGGATCGAGGGCGCGGGAAAGGTCCCTGCCTATCGCGGAACAGCTTACGTCGTCTTCGACAACCTGGCCTTGGCCCCGTTCGGCAATCGCATTCCGCAGCTCACGTTTGAAGTGTTCCGCAAGGTTGGCATGTCGGCCAGCCTGGAAGACCTGGTCACGGCCGTGTCCGTGATCCCCGGCGCCGGCGAGCGGGCCTATGACCCGGTGATCCAGGTGCGGAATGTCACCCAGCTTCAGACGGCCCCGGAGAACAACGCCACCGGAAAGCCCGTCGCCGACTGGACGGTGGCGATCGACGATCTTCAGGCCTCGCTTCCCAATGTTGACACCGTGCTGCTGGTGGTCGGCTGGTTCGGCGACGATCTGCGGGTAGGGAACTGCACTGTCCGGCCGAAGGTGGAATACACCTTCAAGAACACCGCCCCCGACGAATGGGGCGTCCACGACCTGGACCGGGCCGCCGCTCTGGTGGTCAGCGACGTGGACGGTCGCCCCGCCTATGGGGGAACCCCGTCCGACGACTCGATCGTCCGTTGCATCCGCGACCTGAAGGCTCGAGGTCTGGCGGTGATCTTCTATCCGTTCCTGTTCATGGACGTCCCGGCCGGGAACACCCTGCCCAACCCCTATGGCGGAACCGGCCAGCCGGCCTATCCATGGCGGGGCCGGATCACCTGCAATCCCGCCCCCGGGCTGGGCGGCACGGTGGACAAGACGGCGACGGCGGCCACCCAGGTGGCCAACTTCTTCGGGACGGCCGCCGCGTCGAATATCGCCATCACGGTGAACCCGACGTCCGGCGCAGTGTCCACGGCCTATTCGGGGCCGGCTGAGTGGAGCTTTCGCCGTTTCATCCTGCATTACGCCAAGCTTTGCGCGGCCATCAACGCGATCGACGCGGGGGCCATCGCCGGCTTCCTGGTCGCGTCGGAGCTGCGGGGGGTTACCCAGGTTCGGGACAGCGCGACCAACTTCCCGGCCGTCGCGCGCCTGAAGACCCTGGCCGTGGACGTGAAGGCCGTGGTCGGGACGGGCGTGAAGGTCAGCTATGCGGCCGACTGGTCCGATTACAACGGCTATAAGCCGGCCGACGCATCGGGGGACTTCTTTTTCCACCTTGATCCGATTTGGGCGGATTCCGCCGTCGATTTCGTGGCCGTGGACAACTACATCCCTTTGTCAGACTGGCGGGGCGGTAGCGGCCACTTGGACGCCGCCGCTGGCTGGAAGACGATCTATGACCCGGCCTATCTTCAGGACAACGTTGAGGGCGGCGAATATTTCGATTGGTTCTATGCGGACCAGGCGGCCCGCGACGCCCAGACGCGCACGCCGATCGCGGACGGGGCCTATTCCAAGCCCTGGATGTTCCGCAGCAAGGATTTCCGGAACTGGTGGCTGAACAGCCATTATAACCGGCCGCTTGGCGTGCAATCGGGCTCGCCCACGGCCTGGGTCCCGCAAAGCAAGCCGATCTGGTTCACCGAGTGGGGCGTGCCCTCCGCCGATAAGGGCACGAACCAGCCCAACGTCTTCTATGATCCGAAATCCAGCGAAAGCGTCTTCCCCTACTACAGCAAGGGGACGCGGGACGATCTGATCCAGCGGCGCGGCAATGAAGCCCTGCTGTCCTATTGGGCGGAGCCGGCGAACAACCCCAATTCGGCGGTCTATGGCGGGCCGATGATCGGGAAGATTTCAGTCTGGACCTGGGACGCCCGACCCTTCCCGGCCTGGCCTGCCCGCGCCGATATCTGGGCGGACGGCGACCTTTGGCCCTTGGGCCACTGGATAAAGGGCAAGATCGGATTTGGCGACCTGGCGGCCCTGGTGGCGGAACGGTGCGCCCGCGTGGGCTTCCTGGACGTGGACGTGTCCGGCCTGAATGGCGTGGTCCAGGGCTACCTTCGCGACCGGCCCATGAGCCCGCGCGCGGAAATAGAAATGCTCATGGCGGCCTATGCCTTCGACGCCGTCGAGAGCGGCGGCGTGATCCGCTTCCAGCATCGCGGCGGCGCACCCGTTGCGACCTTCGACGCCGACGATTGCGTGGAAGGGGACTCGGGAGACTCCGAAGCGATCACCCTGACCCGGGGCCAGGAAACCGATCTTCCCGACGTCGTCACGGTCGCCTTCACGGACGTGAACAAGGACTATCAGCCGGGGACGGTCTCACGCGCGCGCCTGGCGGGCTATTCGGACCGGGTATCGAACACCGGGCTGGCCCTGGCCATGGACGAAGCCAGCGCCCAGTCGATCGCGGACCGCATGCTTCCGGAGGCCTGGATCGGGCGGGAAGCCGCCCAGCTCGCGCTTCCTCCCTCCCAGATCGCGATCGAGCCTTGCGACGTCGTCGGCCTGGTGGTCGATGGCCTGACCCTGCCGTTCCTGATCCGCCGGATCCTGGACGCCGGGTCGCGCAAGGTGGAAGCCGTGCGGGTGGAGTCGGCGCTTTATGGGCCGGTCCTGCCCGGCTTCAATCCGCCGACCCTCTCTGTCCCGCCTGTGTTCGGGCCTGCTGTCCTGGCGATCATGGACCTGCCGCTTCTGCTGGATACCGATCTGGCCCAAGCACCCTACGTCGCGGCCGGGACCAGCCCGTGGGCGGGCGTCACGGTCATGGACAGCCCCACGGGGACGGACTTCGGCTTGGACACCGTCGTGGCTCTGTCGGCGGCGATCGGCGTCACGGTGGGGACGTTCGCGCGCGGCCCCTTGGACGTCTGGGACTTCGCCAATGTGCTGACGGTCACGCTGGGCGGCGGCGAGCTGTCCAGCCGTACGGCCGACGATATCCTGGCGGCGCGGGTCAATGCCCTGGCCATCCAGACCGGCCAGGACTGGGAAATCATCCAGTTCGTCACCGCGACCCTGGTCGGGCCGGGAACCTATGAACTGCGGCAGCTTCTTCGTGGCCGGCTGGGCACGGAACCGGCCATGGTGGCCAGCCTGGCGGCCGGCGCGGCCGTGGTCGTCCTGGACGGCGCGGTCCAGCAACTCGACGTCCTGCTGTCGGAACGAAGCATTTCCCGCGTCTACCGGTGGGGACCGTCGCGCCTACCGCCTACCGATCCGGCCTGGCAGCAGACCACCTTCGTCCCCCGGTGTGTGGGCCTGATGCCCTGGGCACCGGCCCAGATCGCCGGGACGCGCGCCGCAGGCGGTGACCTGACGATTACCTGGGTTCGCCGGACCCGTTTCGGTGGGGTCTGGGCGGATGGCACGGACGTTCCGCTTAACGAGGAAAGCGAGCGGTACGAGGTGGACGTCATGAACGGTGCGACTGTCGTTCGCACGATCGTCGCTACCACAACGGTGGCGGCCTATTCGGCGGCCCAGCAGGTGGCGGACTTTGGGGCGGTGCAGGGGGCGGTGGCGGTTAGGGTTTATCAGCTGTCCGCGACGGTGGGGCGGGGCAAGGGTGGGGTGGGTGTTGTTTAGGGGTGGCTTGTTTGATTGTTCAGTTATGGGGAGCTGCTCAGGTGGACGGTGATGCTCTTCTAGGTCTTGTTCGCGCCAAGAGCGGAGCTTGGGATCGCTCCAGGACCTCGAGGTTCGCGAGGTGAAGTGGCGCGCAGATACGGATGCTCTGAAGTACTATGAGCGGCCGCTAGCGATCTGATACGCAAGCTGGGCGCCAACGACGAATATCCGCGAGCACCAAGGGAAGGTCCGCGGACCAGCCGTCATAAACGTCGCCTTTGGGGGAAATCATACTTACCCACTCCCACTGGCCCGGTTAGCGCGCTACACGCGGAAGGTTACATATGTTGTCGGGGGGCGAGATGGGAGAGGCCAAGCGTCGGAAGCTGCACGCCGCTGCGAACGGCGTGCATGGACAACAAGCTGTCTTCCAGTCCTTGGGCATCGACACCAGTTCTCCTGGCTTCTACGACCATCCCGCGTTTCAGGCGCGAGAACGTATCGATGCTCGCTTCCTGGAAACCTACGCTCGCTATGTCCGCGAGCGTAGCTATTCTGCTGATTACGTCGCCCGTGCGCGACGCGTGATCCCAGCGATCGCTGAAAAACTCCAAGCCGAGATGGACGCGGGAGATCGGCGGCGAGCCTGCATGGATGGTGCGCTTGCGCTCTCAAAGATGCTTGAGGCGGCAGGCATTTGGAATTCGGTGATGCGCGGGGCATTTTCTGCAGAAATTGAGGGCCAAGAGGGCAGCCGACGGTATTTTCATGCATACGGCCCAATGGACGCGGGTGCTGGCGTGCATGGTCACACCTGGATCTTAGCACCGCCGTTCGATGTGGTGGATGTCGCGGCCAAGCTCCAACCGTGGGACGTTGTAGGCCTCGCTAGCGGTATTCCTGCTGTTGTTCTTGCCGAAGGACGAGGCGGCGTCGTTCCCACTGAGGAGTTGCTGATCGATCATGACGCGATGATCGCTGCTGCAATCCGAGGCCGCCCGATGACGATCGGCGGCATTGTCCCGGCGGAAGCCCGCAGGTTCATGCGGGACTTCCCAGGCACGAAGGAAAATGTCGGCGGTGTGACGCTGATTTACCAACCCACCGCGACTACGGCGCCAGATTGCCCGTTCGAAGACATAGGTTCCGGGCTGGGCGGTCTTCGCGCCCACGCCCTCTGGACCGAGAAGATCCGCCCTGCCGTTGAGCAGATACTTTAGTCATGCGCCCCACATTTGGTCAGGCACTACGCCCTGCTGTATCGAACCATGCGTGCCACCTCTGTCGTCGTGGCGCACGGGGTCTCACGGGTGCCCCTGAAAACTGAGCATCTCGTCCGAAACCGAGGGATTTCATGCGCTTCAATCGCGTCGAAGAAGAGCGCTTTCTGGTGAAGCCGGCCATTCTGGAGATGGCGCGCACGGTGAGCGAGTACGCCAAGAAGGCCTACTCTGAGCGCCACTATACAGGACGCGAAATCGACCTCCGAATCTTGTGGCAGCCCACAGAAGCATTTCGGGCCGGTGCCTTCGTCGCCGCGAACGGCGACCATGAAATTCGGCTCAGCTACGGAACTGCAATTGAGATCTATCGAGATGCGTTCGTGCTGCCAGAGACATGCCGCCGGGTCCTGACCGACGCCGCGTTCGACCCGATCTTCAATATTCTCAGCTATGGCAACGCCCGCGAGGACGTGCTCCCGGCCGGTCTAACTCCCGTCGAAGCGAAGTTGACGATCATCCGAATGATGACCGTCTGGCTGTACCTTCATGAACAAGCCCATCTCCTTCAGCGTCACGGTGCCGTTGCAACCGCGCATGGACTAAGCGGCCTTGCGAGCAACAGCGGAGAGATCGTTGATGCAGTGTCGGAGGCGGAGGGGTTGGTAGAGGACCATGAGGCACCAACGCGCCATGCGTTCGAACTCGCGGCAGACTACGAAGCGACCACCAGCTTGATGTTGGTCGAAGCGGCAAGCGGGATGTCGGAGGCTGACGTGTGGTGCCTCGGTGCCGGGCTAATGTGCATGTTCTACCGCTTTTACGGGATGTCGCCGGCGACGATTGATGCCAGCCCGCGCGGAACGCATCCCCATCCTGCGGTTCGGATGCGTATGGCAATGAACAGAGCTCAATCCGTACTTGCCATAGCAGACGTTGCGAAAGTGGCGGGCTGGACGAAGGGGCCGGCTCACGTCCGTGCCGTCATGGATCATGCCGTCTACGCGACCGACGTGTACTGGCATTTGAGGTATCTCGGGTTCAAGGCCCGGCCGGAATATTTCAATACGCTTGTAACTCCGCGATCCATCCCTTCAAGCTATCAAGCTGCGATCTACTCGACGTGGAGGCACCTGCGACCCGAAATCGTGAAGGGGCATCTTGGGCACGGTGAGGGCGTCGTGATGTTCCTACGGGACCCAAGCGCGGTCGGTTAAGCCGTGTATCTCGTCGATCGCGGGAGCGCCCTAGCGTCCGTTGTCCGCCCTCAACGGCCAAACGCTAACCCTCCTCCTGTCCAGCACAAAGCTTCCGCGCCAAAACAATCATCGCTTCGGTATCGCGCGCGCAATAGATGCGCAGTCCATCCGACAGCGCCTGCAGGCGTTCAGGGTTCGGCCCTGAGATGGCTTCAAGATAGGCGTCTTGTGCTTGGCTGCCGTTGCCCACGGCGAGGTCGCCATAGTCCATGTGCGGCGCCACGGTGGGTAGCACCGCTTTGATGGACCAGCTGCCCCGCTGGTCTCTATGGTACCAATTGGCCCTGGCCACTGGCAGCAAGTCGACGACCCGCGCCTCCAGCGCTAAGAGCGCTGGCGCAAGATCGTCAAACGCTGCAGCCAGTTCGCGCAGGCGGGCCCGCTCGAAACTGGCGCTGTAGGCGATGACGGCGCCTTCCGATGGCAGGGTCACAAGCGCTTCAGCACAGGCGCGCCTGGGGTCTGAGCCGTCGAGGCTGAGAAACTCCTCGTGGGTAATGGCACCGTCCGGTGTTTCAATGTGGGCTGAAAACTGGAACGGGATGGCTTCATAGGGGCGGGTTCCAATCCACCGGGGCGCAGCAAAGGCGATCGTTTCAAAATCAAGCCAGGTGCGTGGCCAGGCCCATTGATTAATCGCCGCCTTGGCCCCGGCCACATCGTGATAGGGCTCTCCGCTGCGCGTTGCGCGCAGGACCACCCGATGGACGTCACGCGTCAGCTCTTCCTCGGGCACGGCGAGCAGGTCTTCAATCCCTTTTGCGAGCCAGGGCTTTCCGCCGCCATGCGGCAGGATTGTGACTGGCCATTCGGGCCCTTTGGGCACGTCGCGCGAACAATAGTTGAGGAACGGGCAGTCGAACGGCTCACTGCAGTGATCGCCGGGATCGCGCACGGGTTCGTCTGACGAGAGTATCTGCAAGGCTTCGCCCACGATGTGCGCACGGCCGGCGATGATGGGTTGCAGCGCATCGAGCAGATCCGCGTCCGTGAACAGGCCCTGATAGGCAGACGGTTCAGCCAGAACAAACTTGGTGTCGATGTGACGGATCACGGCGCCGCCGACATCGAGGCCAGTGCCCTGGGCGGCCCAGATTTGGGTGGCTAGGTCGGGCCCATGATAGGGCTTGGCGCTGGCGGTGCTTTTCACCTCAGCTAGGCGCCAACGCCCGCTTTCCATGGGCTCAAGCACATCGATGCGAACCAAGACGCCCTGATGTTCGAAGGTGGCCTCAAAGATGGGCCGATCAAATCCGCTGCGCAGCAGGTCTGCGGTGATCTCAACGGCCCTGGCCAGGCCGTCGGCGTCACTGACCATGTACCCGCCAGGATGCAGGTCGCGGGCGATGGCGCCGACCTCTTCGCCCGCTGAAAGGCGCTGTTGGGCCGTGGCCTCGTTATCAGCGAGTTCAGGCCGATGGACCGATAGCCAGAGACGCTTGGGGCATTGCTCAAAGGCGGAAATGCGTGACTTGGAGAGGCCGTGGGCTCGCCGATCGCTATGCCTTGCCGATGCCGGCAGGCCCGATTGCGCCTGGCTCATCTTGTTCCCCGTACACAGCGGCACGCCGGCCAGCAGCCCGCAGCAAGCCTGGACGGGCGTGATCAGCCTTGGGTGACCAGTCGGACCTGTTTCGACCCTTGGTAGCGCCGACCATCGCTTTCCAGGGAGCTGGCCGCAACCCTCTGCGATCCATAGGTCGGATTTCAATCCTTCGGAGATCCCCATGACTTTGACGCCAAATCTCCTTCTCCCCTTCATCGCCCAGTCCCAGGCTCAGAAGGAAGTCACCCATAATGCCGGTCTGACGGTGCTCGACGCCCTGGCCCAGATCAGCGTGAAGTCGCGGGCCATCGTGGCCCCGCCTGGAAGCCCGGTCGATGGCGACCGCTATATTGTGCCCACCGGCGCGACCGGGGCGTGGGCGGGGCAGGCGGGTAAGGTCGCCGCCTTCCAGAATCTGGCCTGGGTGTTTTACGCGCCCCGGGCGGGGTGGCTGGCTTTCGTGGAAGACGAACGACTGGTGGCCACCTATTCGGACGCGGCGTGGCAGACCCGGGCGGCGGGAACAGCGCGCGGCGGCGCGCTGGGCCTGTTGTGCGTTGAGGAGGAAATTACCCTGACGGGGGCCTTTGTGGACGCCGTGGGCCTGGGGATCATCCCGAACCGTTCCGTGGTGTTCGCCGTGGCGTCGCGGACGACTTTGGCGATCACCGGGGCGACGAGCTACAGCGTCGGGGTTAATGGCAACACCGGGCAGTTTGGCGGATCGCTGGGGATTGGCCTGGGGTCCACCAATGTGGGCGTGATCGGCCCGACGGCCTTCTATGCGGCGACGCCTATCCGGATCACGTCGGCGGGCGGCAACTTCACCGGCGGCAAGGTGCGGGTGATCCTCTACGCCATGACCTTCAGCGCGCCCAACAGCTAGGCGCGGACAAACCCGCTCTCGATCCCCTTTGCTGAAAGGATTGGCCATGGCCGATCAAATGCCCGGCGAACCGCAGGTAGCGGCGCTGCTGGCCAAACTCGCCTCGTTCACGCCGGGCTTTGCCGGCGCCGTTCTGAGTCTGGCGTTCGTGGAAAAGCTGACCCTGCGCGGGCGGGTGATCACCGTGACGGTTGGCATCGCTGCCGCCGCTTTTCTGGCTCCGGCCCTGGCGGACGCCGCGGATCTGGTGTGGCCCGGGGACATGCCGCGCTCGGTGCGCAGCGCCATTCAATTCCTAGTGGGTCTGTGTGCCATGGGCTGCATTCCGCCGTTGCTGGGCTTCCTGAAGCGACTCGCCGGCGATCCGCTATCCCTGATCAAGCGGGGCTCGGGGGACGCGTCATGATCGTTATCCTGTCCATGGTATTGGGCGGACTGGTCGTGGCCGTCGTCCTGATGGTCGCCCTCCTGGGATGGGGCGGCAAGGTCGGGCCAATCCAACGGTACGCCCTGTGCGCGCTTGCGGCGGGCCTGGCCTGGGCCGGGCCGGCGAGGGCGCTTGGCGTGTCCCCTGGACTGGGGGACCTTCTCTTTCTGGCCGGACTGCTCATCTATCTGCTGGCAACCTATGGGCCGCCGATCTTTCGCCATGTCGACGCCTTGGACGGCAAGCGAGATGGGCAAATCGGGCGGTAGATTGTCCGCCATTCTCCCGGTGGGGGCGGGGCAAGTTTTCGGACGAGCAGGACAGCCATGCGAACGGCGTTTGCAGCACCTCTCTAGCTGGTCAGTCCAATTTTTCGCGATACAGCATGCGCGTCGCAGTGTCCGCCCTCGGCAGATACCCACACCAGCGCAGGCGCAAGACGTCGCGGACCTTCAAGTAAAAAATAAAGCCTCTTTCGTTCTTTCGATACTTTGCCAGTGATCGGGCGATTTCACGGGCTCTGTCATAGGCCAGGTAAGCGCTACCCAATTCGCTGACTAAGCGGTCTGCTTCATCGTTGATAGCCGCTGTTGCGGCGTCCGCCTTGGCGCGGATTTTCTGACGAAGCGACTTCAACCAGGCGAACATAATCGTCCCTCCAGTTTGCTGCATCCTAGGCAGCTGATTGAACCCGCTGCGGCTATGCGATCACGCTTGCTTGCCCTTCGGTACCTGGGTGGGAGGGCCTTTTCTGCTTTTTTGGCGTCCTGCGCTCATCCAGCTCTACCGCCAGTCAGGCCAGCGAAATTCTTAAAATGCTACTTTTTCGGGATTGACTGATCAAGCACAATTTAGAGGGTTGTGAATATGGAGCTTCAGCACTCCACGGTCATCGGCGATCGCGTTCTGGCTAGTATTTTTGCTTTCCCAGTCCAGGGTCCCGTCGGGCATGTCCAGGGCGTCAGCCTAAAGCCGCCGGGGCGTGACCTGTGCCGCGTGTTGAAACCCTGGGCGCGGGCCGTCTTCAACAGCGGGGTCGATGCTCTCCACTCGCAAAGCATAGGGAGCTCAAGATGACGAATTCAGCTTCGGACCCGCAGCAAGTGCCGGCGGGCTTAGACGCAACACTCGGCGCTGTGGAGGCGCTGGGGGCGATATTCGCAATGATCGACCCGGAGGCCTGGGACTCGGCGGCGCGGCCAAGTCCGCAACAGGTGGCGCAGCTGTTCTGGCTGGTTGGGGCGCGGCTGGACGATGTCCGCGAGGAGCTAGTGGCGGGCGGAGCGCGGCACTGAGGTGGCGGGGGCGGCGTTGGGCATTAGGCCGCGTCGCCCCGGTTGGAGCGGGGGAAGCTCCGATCGCTGGTGCCAGCGCCTCGACCTCGAGAATTGTCCGATCCTGCGGCTTGAAGGCGCGAATGCGCTGCGCCGCAACCCCCAGAGGTTAGTCACGTCGTTCGGACGAGCCGACCAGCGGTCGTATTATTGGAGGGTCCTTAATTTTCACTGGGCTTGGCTAGGTAATATCCACAGACATTGAAATCCATACTCTGCGGCAAATGGAGGTTTTGTATTGCCTACCCGATTTGTCCAGCGCATGGATTACATCCATAGCGTCAGCGTCGAAAGCCTCAGGTGTTGGCAGTCGGGCCACTGGCGATGATACATTTCCCAGCTCGAATCAGCGAGGGAGCGAACTGGGGACGAGCGTGCAAGCCAGCGGGAACAGTCCGGTCTTTGTCGACGCCTTCGCGGGCTGCGGTGGCCTGAGCCTAGGTCTGCTGCGGGCCGGGTGGCGAGGCTTGTTCGCTATTGAAAAGGACGCATTCGCGTTCAGCACCTTGAAA
Source organism: Caulobacter sp. AVps16 (assembly GCF_058681455.1). Taxonomy (NCBI): domain Bacteria; kingdom Pseudomonadati; phylum Pseudomonadota; class Alphaproteobacteria; order Caulobacterales; family Caulobacteraceae; genus Caulobacter; species Caulobacter sp. AVps16. The sequence continues at coordinate 2,237,009 of NZ_CM178739.1, read as the reverse complement.
GTGAACCTCATCGATCGTGGGGCTCGCCATCGCTACGTTTGGCCCAACTGGCTAGAACAGAAGCCCTGGACAATCGAGTCGCTCGTTGAGGCGCACGGCGACCAGCTTGCAGCCCTTAAGGGAGCCATCGACTTGCTTGCTGGCGGCCCGCCTTGTCAGGGGTTTTCCAGCGCTGGTCGGCGCAAAAAGGGTGATCCTCGCAACCAGCTTGTCGAGCGTTATCTAGAGTTCGTTGAGCTCGTCTTGCCGCGCATGGTTTTGATAGAAAACGTCCGGGGCATTACTTACGATTTCATTGGCGATGAGGAAGCCGACCGTCGCAATTTCGCGAGCGAATTGGTGTCTAGGCTCAGTCCGCGCTATCACGTCTACACCGATACGGTGCGGTGCGCTTCTTACGGCGTGCCACAACAGAGACCCCGCTTTTTCGTCGTTGGCATGCTGAAATCGGACTTCAAGAGAGTTCCCAAGGGCGACGACCCGTTCGCGCGCTTCCGGGCATCTAAGGTGCGCTTTCTCGACAGCCGGGGCTTGAAGTCGAAGGTCAGCTGCAAGCAGGCGATCTCCGACCTTGAGCGAGGCCACGCGGGGACCGAGCCTTGCCTTGATTCGAAGGGCTACGAGGCTCTCTGCACTACGAAGCCGCGCACCCCGTATCAGCGTCTTATGAGGGATGGTTTCGAGGGAGCAGTGCCCGACACCCGGCTCGCGAAGCATCGGCCCCATATCGTCGAACGATTTGGTCAGATTATCGAGGCTTGCCGCCTCGAGGATCGGCTCAACGTGCAGCTCAACCGAGAAATGCGCGAACGGTTCGGCATCAAGAAGATGGCGACACGTGTGCTTGATCCAGACAAGGCGGCCCCGACCATCACGAGCATGCCGGATGACCTCCTACACTACACTGAGCCACGCACACTTACGGTTCGGGAAAACGCCCGACTACAGACCTTCCCTGATTGGTTCGCCTTCCAGGGTAAATACACGACTGGAGGCGAGCGGCGCGCTCGTGAAGTGCCTCGGTTCACCCAGGTCGCGAATGCGGTCCCGCCGCTGATCGCGGAGATGTGGGGTGAAGTGCTGCTGAAGTACATTTCGGCAAGTCGTGCCTCGCAGCGCTTAGCTGCATAGCTATGGACCCGGAAACCGAACACGCTGTTACCAGCCCAGATTATCCCGCAGGCTTGCTCGACTGGGCGGGCAATCGCAGCGGCGGGGTCCGGCGTCTTTTCGACAAGGACAGCGGCCGTCCTGCTGCAGAGATTTTTGAGACAAACCTCCTGCAACGGCTGCGGGCCTGGTCTATGGAGATCGCTACCTCTTCGCCTTCCGTACCACGCGTCGTTCTGCTTGTCGGTGGCCCAGGGAATGGAAAGACCGAGGCCGTTGAGACCACGATAGGAGAACTGGACCGTACTCTTGGTTGTGCGGAGCAATTGACCCAACGTCTCAACGCCGCCTTCCATCCGGCTGCCGGCGAGCCGGTCCCGAGACTTGTGACCATTGAGGCAGGGAGCCTCGCAAGCAAACCTCGTGCGCTTGTTTTGGAGATCGTCCAGGATGCGTCGGTCGGCGGGACAGGCGGCAGGTCGGCGGCTATGGCGCTGGTCGACGAACTTGAGGTTATGGCAGCCGATACGTCGCCACGTGCCTACCTATGCTGTGTCAACCGAGGCGTACTCGACGACGCCATGATCTACGCGATTGACGCTGGACTTGTTCATTCCAGGAACTTGCTTGAAGGCGTAGCGCGCGCGGTTAGCCTCGCCCCGGATGCCCCGGCTTGTTGGCCACTGGAGGGCTTCCCGCTTGTTGCGGTCTGGCCAATGGACGCCGAGTCCCTGATCGAAAAAACGGACCATGGGGAGCCGGCGCCGGCGGCGGCCATCCTGCAGCTTGCGTTGGACGAAAACCGCTGGCCGGCGGCTAACGCGTGCCCTGCTGGTTCCGCATGCCCATTTTGCGCCAGTCGGAAGATGCTAGCCTCGTCACGCGAAAGCAGTTCGCTCTTGCGGATGCTGCGATGGTTCGAACTCGGTACGAGCAAGCGTTGGACATTCCGGGATCTATTTTCGCTGACGTCCTACCTGCTTGCAGGAAGTGGCACCGGGACGAAAGGCGAGGCCGCCGACCCCTGCAAGTGGGCGGCGAACCTTGTCGAGGCAGACAGGGCGCGTGGCAGACCGCGCCGGGAAAATTCTGCGGCGGTGTTCCACCTCGTGGCCGCCCAGTACCAGCATGCGCTTTTCCATCGATGGGACCGTGGCGTCGCGGCCTCCCTGCTCAGGGATATCAAGGACCTGGGGCTGCAGGATGTCGACAACACGGCGATGGGCCTCCACTACTTTCTGCAGTCCCGGTCAGGTCGCTACCTCCCGGAGATGATCGCTCCGCTGCTCGATGACCTTGTCGAGTTGCTCGATCCGGCGATGGCCTCGCCCGATACACCAGTCGCCCTATACGGCGGGCTAGTAAAACTGGGCGAATTCGACATTCGCTTTAGCCGGTCCGTCCGGGAAGGACTCGACTTCGCGATCAAGACTCGAGCCCTGCAGCCGGGCGAAAAGCTCCTGCTCGAGAGACTCGCCGAGCTTGACGAAATGCTAGCGACGCCGAGGCTGAGGAGGAAGCGGCCGACGTCAGCTACGCGTATCCAGCGGCTAGCGAGGGACTTCGCTTGCCGCGTGACCCGCCGAAGCGTCGGTGCACGCCACGGCCTAGTACCCGATGCCGTGACCCTTGAGTCTTTCCAAAGGGTTGTCGCGGATGCTGACGGACGGGGCCACGACCTCCGCGAGATCGCAATCCAGGTCGAGGACCTATTAAACAACGGGGACAACTTTGACGTCTCTTTGACGACAACCTTTGGCCAGCATCTGCCTCCTATCAGGAGCCGTGCGACCCTAGTCGTCCCTCGCCGCAAGGTTTATCCGCGAGAAGTACTAAGCGAGGGGCGGCCCCGCCCGTCAGTCTGCTTCCTCGACGTCGAGGCCGGAACCTCCCCGCAGCCGATCGCGGTGACGTATGATTTATTCAAGGCAGTCGTGGACCTTGAACAGGGACTCTCGCCAGCATCTCTTCCCCGGAGCGTACGGACGCTGCTCGACACCACGCGGGCGCGTATTGCGGGCGCTATCGTCCGCGATCGGCATGTCAGGGAGCGTCCCACGATTTACCTTGGCGACGGCCTCCTCGTTGAGCGCAATCGCGGGGAATTCATTTCGTCGAAACGCGGACGTCGTCGATGAGTCTGGCGGAATTCAAGGCCTCTCCATGGGGCAATTCACACCCTCGCTACCGGGTCTCGGCGCTTTCGATCATTCCTGCTCCCGAGTACGCAAACTCTGAGGTCCTGGTCGCAGGACTGTACCGGACCATCGGGCTGGAAGGAGTTACCGAACGCTTGGTGCACTCTAATGGCCGGGCTCTGGATGCAAACGTCATCAGGGCGCGGGACCGTGGGACCAAGCCTCTCGGAGCCGCCCTGGCGGGCGACGCAGTGCACTCCTTGCTTCGCGATGTTCTTGAGAGCCCCAAGCTGCAGAACCAGTCGAAGAAGCGGCACATTCAGGTGACGCCGCTGGTCGGCGAGACTGGCTGGTTTTCTGGGTCGGCTAGACTCACGGGCAACCCGTGGCCAGCTGGCTCGATTGTCCGGCGGATGGTTTGGCTCGGCTCGAACGACAACGTGGCTGCGGAAGCATGCTGGCGTGGCCTGTTCGATGCTCTTTCCGTCGATGACGACGATGATGTCTTCGCCAGATTCCTAAGGGACGAGCTTGGCGCGTGGACCGGCAAGCCGTTCGGCCCGGACTGCATCATGCCCTCTGCGGACGACGTCCAACAGTTGCCGCCAGGCGAGCTCGATGGGCTGGCGTTCCCCGCGCGCCAGTTCGTGACGGACCTAGCGGCCATAATCGAAGCAAAGCCGCTGATGACGCGCCGGCAGTGGACGAGCTTGCTTGAAGCGCTGATCCGCATTGCCTCCGTCGCCCACGTGGCGTGGCTTTGCCAGGTGCAGAGGCAGGTCTGGCAATGCCTTCGTCTTGCCCTCTTAGGCGAGCCTTTGCCTTCCGACCTCAGGGAGCGCATATACCCAGTCCGTCTGAGCTACCTCACCTATGGGACCGGCGCCGTCTCGGAGCTCAAGGATCGGACGTCGACCTACTTGCGGGCCCGCCTGGGCATCAATGCGGTGCTTTGGACCCTCGAGGACGCGGGTGCGCCCTTCGGCGGAGAGCTATCCTCGGCCGCCGGAGTCAGCGACCTCTACGCCCACATACTGGCCAACCTCGGAAAACTCGGGGCCGTGTTGTCCGACGTCGAGGACTTAGCAGAAGACGAGGCGAGGGCTTTGCTCTGCCGTAAAGGCATCGGCTCCAACGTCATGGAGTTCGCGCGTCACGTCCTCTACCAGCGCGTCGCCGCCAACCCGATCCTCCGGGGATACGACCAGGGCTATTTACTACGGAAGCGCTCGCCGTCGAAGACAAGCCCCTGGGTCTGCGCCCCGGGGCCACTGGCTGTCCTTGCTCTTGTGCATTGCTCGCTAGCGGGAGCAGCCGGTCCGCGTTCTGTCCATCGGCTCGCCCAGCACATGGCGGCGTACGGCATCAGCGTTGATCATCGCGACATCGCTCGCAATGATCTTGGCCATCAGCTGAGGATGCTTGGGCTCGTGCTGGATAGCCCGGATGCCGAGACCGGGATGCTTCTGGTCCAGCCCTTCTCGACAAACCGTCCCGAGGGCGCCCGATGACCAAACTCGCAACGTGGCTCGCCGAGACGGTCGCGTCCAGGATCACCGACGCTAGCGGCGCCGCCGCCGCGACGGAGTCCCGGCTCATCTTCCATGGCCCGCCGTTGGAGATCTTGGAGGATGTCTTCGCCGTCCTGATCGGTGCCGGCCCGGCACCGCCAGTGCCCGTGCTGCTGCAGGTCGATGTCCTCCAGCCGGGTGAATTTAACCCGCGGATCGGCGCCTCCGGAAGGTGCGATGAGACCCACCTGCTCGACCTCCGCAACTCACCCGAGGCATCGAGCTACCTCGCCCTAGTGCCACCGGGGCAGCGCGCCATCCGATCCGTATCGTCGACAACCGACGAGTTCGGCCTCGGCACGGCCAGCGATGGGGCTAACATCCCATTTGAGGACTGGTGGGCGGATTCCTTTATCCAGGCGGCGGTCGCGGCGGCGCTTGAGCAAGCCAGCCTCAAGCCTGAGGCGTATGTCCAGGCGTACGAGCTGGTCCAGAGGGCTGCCCGTGCCTTCGACGAAGTCGATCCGGCCCGGTCGAGCAGGCGTGGCGCGTGGCGCTTGATCTCCCGCCTGTTTTCGATTGGTGGGTCCGGCAAGAACGCGTCAGCAGAGGTCAGCCTCGCTTGCGGCGTCCCGCCGATGGACGGGGACGAGCTGTCGGCGAGCGAGCAACAGGCTACCCTCGACGGGATAGGTCTAGCCTTGTCCGAGGGCTTCCGGGCTGGTTTGGCGCACGCCCTTGAATCGGCATCCCCCGACCGGTCACCCTGGCTGCTGGCATTTCTGGACCACATTCGCGCGACGTGCGATGTGCCGACCGCGCTGGAACGGGCTCCTGAGGCCTTCTACCGCCCGGCGGATGGCCTCGAACTAGGTGCGCCGCCCGAATGGTGGGCTGGGCTGACGACTGAGACGTGGGCCGACCTTCTCGCCGACGAGCCAGAAATTGCAGGGGACATTGGGCTTGAGTGCTCGAACGCACTTCTACCATCCTCCAGAGGAACACCCCTCCTGGTCGAGCGAGACGTCGAAATTGTTGTTCGCGCGGGGGCAGGGGGGAGCCCCGTCGACGTACGGGTCGAACGCTCGCCGGGTAAGTCGGCGGGACTTTTCCCGGCCGAACTCACGGTTGAGGGCAACGAGCCGATAGCTGATACCGCACCGCCCAAGCATCGCTCCCCAATCACGTATAAGGCGACGGCCGAGCACCATCGGCCGGCGTCCATCAAGGTCATCTCGCTGGCGGAATGGCAGCCTGGGATCTTTGTCGCTTGCCGGCTCGCGCGGAAGCTCACGCCACCCAAGGCACCGGCTGGACGGACGCGCGGGGCCGACTTCGAGACCAGCCTCTCCCTGCCGGGGCCTGGTCGCTACGAGCTTCTGGTCTTCCACTCTCCAGATATCGTAGTCTCAGGGCGCGCAGATGGCACCGCCGGCGGCGAAGGGACCGGGTCGGATGTACCGCAAGCGCTGGCGGTACGCGAGATCCAGGCGGGCCGCCACCAAGTCGAGGTCGAGGTCGATGGCTCCTATCAGGTCGACCTCCACTTCGAACGGTCGACCGGCGGGACGAAGCCGAAACAGGAGACTTGCAGGGTCTTCCTGTCATGTGACGACATTGTCGAGGATGGCTGTCGCAGCGAGTTCGAGCGACTGATCAAGTTGAACCGCAGGCAGATCGACCCAGGCGGGTCGAAGCCGGTGGTACAGCTGAATCGAAGTGAGCGGACGAGCACGCTTCAAGGCTGGATCCTGCAGGAGTCAGAAGTCGCGCATTCTTACCTGCCCATCGTGCTGGCGGATGACTACGCGGACCATTGGGTCCAGCCCCGGTGGCTCGATGAGACCGGCAGGATCCTGTCTGCCGGCCGGTTCCTGAAGGATCCGCGCCCGCCGGCAAGTCAGTTCGTGCCGCCGGAAGCATTTGTGTCGGCCAGACGCGCGCTGGCTGAGCTGATCCGGGGCCTGGACGGCCAGTCGGGACTTATCGAGGCGTCGCCGCTTGGAGAGTGGCTTCGCCGAGACGATGATTTTCCCGAGCTCGTGGAGCGCTACCTCGATGCTTACAGCAGCTGGCTTGCAGCAAGCCCGGAGGTAGCCCGCTGGGTTGACGTCGTCGTTGTCACCTCCCTCGAGCCCGGGGGCAGGACGATCGCGCGGGTGCCCGACGCGATCCTGCTCTCGCCCCTTCATCCTGTCCGCCTAGCCTGGCACGCGGTCGCCCAAGGCGTAATGGATACCTCGGCAACTAGCAGCCGTCCGTGCCCCGCCGCAGGTATTCTCGATCCTGGCGTAGTTCCGGACGTCATGCGCATGCCCTTGGTGTCTCCTGAGGGCATCGAGGAGGTGCCGTTCCTGTCGGTCGAGTGCAACTCCGACTACTGGTCTGTGCTCTGGAACGGAGAGAAGCTTGGTAGCATTGCGCAGCGGTCGAAGCTCGCCCCCTTCGGCCCAGCCTTCGGCCTATCGGTCGGCGGAATCTCGACGGGCTTCAGCGCCGCGCAGGTGCGGCGCGCACTCGACGATGTCTCCAACGTACTTTGCGCGAAGCCTCGCCTAACCGTCCTTGTTACCAGCGCCGGTGGTGCGACTGATTCCTGTAACGAGGGATTGGTCTCCTGGTCCAGTGTGCGCTTCGCGGACGCGGACAAGCCTGACCGGCGCCAGACCGCGGGGCACCAGCGCCTCGATGTCTTCGACGACCGCGACGAGCCGGACAGACCAGATGAAGCTGCCATCGCGAATCTTTCCGAGGACACCAGGAACCACGTGCGATGGTTCGCCCGCCATCGGGAGGGTGTCGGCCTCGACCTCGGCATTATCGCGCAGCTAGATTCGTCCGAGCCAGAGGCGACGGAGACAAGCATCACCTCGCCGCTCGGAGCAGGCGGTCTTATCCGCCACCGAGTGCGACGGCAGCTACCTGACGCTTTCCTCAGCGAGTCGCGACAATCTCGTATTGCCGCGCACACCGGCGACCCGCTGGCTGACAAGCTCTCTTCGTGCATCGCCACTCTCGAGGGTGGCGACGACCAGCCAATCGGGCTTCGTTTCGCGCCTGACGTCCACGCGATCGGGGAGATGCTCGAAACGAAGGAAGCTGACTTCGTAGCGGTGTCTTCTGCCGCCGTCGACCCCGCATGCTTCCTTGGCGGCTGGCTGCCGCAGTCTTATCTCTGGGACTACGATCTACCTTCCTATTCGCAGCGCGCCGGCGATACGAACGGCTACTACCTTCTTTCGCGCGTGAAAAGCTCGGACCGCGATGGTCTTCGTAAGGTGCTTTCCCGCCTACCGGGTTGCACCACGCTCACGGACGAGCAGGTGGGTGTCATCCTCCTTGAGGTCGCGAGGCGAGGTATCCCAACGATCCGCGGCTTTGCTGGTGATGACACGGGCGCAACTGGCGACCTAGGGCTTTTCGTCGCGGCCCGTCTGCTACAGGACCGTTTCCGGCCCAGCGGGAGCGCCGACAGTCTGCTGCCCGTCCTCGGTGGAACGAAGGAACAAGCGGAGATCTCGCTCGTCATACCGGTTGACCCTTTCAGGGGCTACCTGGACGATCTGGCCAGGGCGCTCAATCGGGAGCGTCCTGACGCGACCCTCTCGCGACCCGACCTCCTGGTCGTTGGCATCTCGACCGGCCTGGGTGGGACAAGAATCCACCTGACGCCGGTGGAGGTTAAGTGCCGGCTGGGTTCAATATTCCCTCCAGGCGACATTGAGGATGCGCTTGGCCAGGCGAAGTCGCTAGGCAGCTTGCTTGGGGAGCTGGCGAGCGATCGCGATCCTCTTTGGCAACTGGCTTACCAGCACCTGCTGCTCGCCATCATCGGTTTTGGCATGAGAGTTTACAGTCAACACCCAGACCTCGCGGCGACGACAGGTGAGTGGGCCGGGTTCCATGAAAGCATCGCCGAAGCGATTCTCGGCGACCCAAGGGCCGTTACTGTCGACAGTCGTGGTCGGCTCGTAATCATCGACGACTCAGGGATCAGCAACGCCCTAGACAAGGACAGCGACGGATTCGATGAAGTGATCGTCATCGGGGCCGCCGATGCAGGGCGCATTGTGGCTGGGGATGCCCAGGCCCTTTATGACGGCATGCGAGGGAAGCTTGGCGACTGGGAGCTCGGGCCTCGTGGCCGTGAGCTGCCGGAAGAGATTGCGCCGATTTCGGATGAGGAGCCGGCACCGGCTACCGGCGGCGACCCAGGTGTTAATTCGACTACTGGTGAGCAAAGCCCACCCGCGTCGCCGGTCCCCACGGAGGCCGTGGACAAGCCGGCTGAGCTGCCCTCAACGCCAGGAGATCAGCTCCCGCCTGATTTATCGGGGATCCAGATCGAAGTAGGCACAACGGTCGACGGTTTCGAACGACGGGACGTATCGCTCGGCCTTTCCGACACCCGGCTCAACCAGTTGAACATGGGCGTTGTCGGCGACCTCGGCACCGGTAAGACCCAGCTGCTCAAGTCACTGGTGCACCAGATCGTGTCTTCAGCTCCGGTGAACCGGGGGATTCGTCCCCGCATGCTGATCTTTGACTACAAGCGTGACTATAGCAGTCCAGACTTCGTGGAAGCCACGGGCGCGCGCGTCGTACGGCCGCACAAGCTCCCACTAAACCTGTTCGATACTGCCGGCATGGAGGATGCGCCGGTGCCGTGGCTCGACCGCTTCAGGTTCTTCGCAGACGTCTTAGATAAGATCTATTCGGGCATCGGGCCGGTCCAGAGGGACAAGCTGAAAAAGGCGGTGAAGTCCGCATACGAGTCACAGCCGATAGGCGTGCCACCGACGATTTACGACGTCCATGCTGCATATGCAGAGTTGCTAGACGGGAAGTCCGACTCCCCGATGGCGATCATCGACGATCTGGTCGACATGGAGATCTTCGAGTCGGACCCTGCGAAGTGCGTGCCGTTCGACAAGTTCATGGACGGGGTAGTCGTCATATCCCTCGATGCGCTCGGCCAGGACGACCGCACCAAGAACATGCTCGTCGCAGTGATGCTGAACATGTTCTACGAGAACATGCTCCGAACGCCGAAGCGGCCGTTCGTGGGCTCAAATCCCCAACAGCGCGCCATCGACTCCTATCTCTTGGTCGATGAGGCCGACAACATCATGCGTTACGAGTTCACTGTTTTGCGGCAGCTCTTGCTCCAAGGCCGGGAATTCGGCTGCGGAGTAATCCTAGCTTCGCAATACCTTCGCCACTTTAAGGTCAACTCAACTGACTATCGCGAACCACTTCTGACTTGGTTCATCCATAAGGTTCCAAATGTTACGCCTACGGAGCTCGCTGCGCTCGGGCTAGCTGCGTCTGCCTCCGAAGTTGCAGAACGAGTGAAGGCGCTCGGAAATCACCAATGCCTCTACAAGTCGTTCGATTCGCCTGGCCAGATTGTAAGGGGGCTACCCTTCTATGAGCTGATCGCCCGAGAGCCTAAGCCGGCATAGTCGAGTTGATGCGAGCCGATAAGTGGGGGCGGCCCAAAAGGCCTAGAGGGTTTACACGCCGAACCTAACCCATTGAATCCGTTAGTGCGTGTCTGACCGAGGTTTACCGCGTATCCTATTGAAAGCGCTAGCTTTCTGTATCCCCTCCGGGCCTACCACTCCTTTCCTAAGGCCTTGGCCTTGCTGAAGAAGTAGCATTTTCAAGAGCTTATAGATCGCCTGTGGCACACAAGACTGTATCACATGAGGGCGAAAAGCGGGTGGCGAAGCAGTCCTATCTGGCGCGTCGCGGGGCCGTCTATTGGTTCCGCCGAAGGGTGCCGGGAGACCTCGTTCCGATCCTAGGGAAGACGTTCTGGTACGACTCGCTGGGCACCAAGGAGCCCCGCGAGGCGGCCCGGCTGGCGAGGGCGAGAGCCGCGCAGACGGATCATGAGATCGACGCGGCCTCGAAGCGGCTGCGGGGGATCGCCGCGCCGCCCCTGACCCAGGAGGAGGCGAAGGCGTATGCGCGCCAAGAGCTGTCTCGCTGGCTCATGGAGGACGCCGACGCGCGCCTGTCTCAGGGACGCAGCGCCAGCGCCAACGCCGATGTTGTCATTGAGGACTTCGAGAGCGAGGCGCGCGAGGCGCTGGCTTATGGGGATTGGAAGCCCAAGGCGCAGCAGGCGCATGACGTTCTATGTCGGGCGGGGCGCTGGTATCCAGAGGGCGACCCGAGCATCCGCATGATGGCGGCGGCGTTGCTCGTCGCCCAGGTCGAATGGATCGAGGCGCTGAAGGACCGGCAGGCCGGGAAGGTGGTCGAGGTCGTCGCGCCTACTGTGGTGACGACTCCAGCGCTTGTTATGGCGCGGCCGGGCGTAACCAGAATGGAAACGCTGGGCGAGCTGATTGACGAATACCGCCGAGAACGAGAGCGAGCCTTTGGGGGACCCTCCACCGCTAGGAAGTATGACCACATCTTCCGGGCGCTCGAAGCTGCCTTAGGGCGAGACCGCGCTATCGTTTCGATCACGCGTCAGGACGCTCGCAATGTGCGAGACCTGATCGAACGCATACCTGCACACATGGGAAAGAAGTACCCAAAACTCCTGTTCATGGAGGCCATCGCGGCCGGGGAGCGGGACGGGGCTACAAAGCTGTCTCCGAACACCGTGGCGACCTACCTCCATAACCTCGCCGCCGTCTTCAATTGGGCGGTGAAGGAAACGAAGATTGAAAGGAACCCAGCCGAAGGCCTCGCTGAAAAGGGGCGCGCCAGTGTCAGACGTCGCGGGTTCACGCCGGACGAGTTGGCGATAGTTTTTGCGCCGCTACCAGCAGAACGAAAGAGCAAGCCGTGGCGCTTCTGGGTGCCTGCCCTGGCTGCATATTCCGGGGCGCGCGCCAACGAGCTTTGTCAGTTGCGCGTGGAGGACATTATCGAGGTTGACGGCCTTACCTGCATTGATCTGTCCGTTTTCGGTGAGAACGGCGTCCGGATCGAAGGGAAGCGACTGAAGACTGAGGCGAGCGAGCGGGTGATACCGGTTCACCCCGAGGTCATCGCGGCGGGCTTCGATGAGTTTGTTGCGACGGCACGCGACAAGGGACAAGAGCGCCTGTTCCCGCAACTGAAGCCGGGGCCGGACGGCGGCTATTCCCACGACCTCTCCAAGTGGTTCGCGCGGCACCTCGACAGAGTCGGCCTGACCCAGCCATCGCTGGTCTTCCACAGCTTTCGGCACGGCTTCAAGGATGCCTGCCGCCTCGCCGGGGTGGACAGCGAGACCTCCGACGCTTTGGGCGGCTGGGCTGCGCGCGGGCAGTCGGCGAAGTACGGGCAGCGCGGGATGGTGCCGGTGCTGTATCGGGCTCTGGTGCGGGTTGGCCTTGGGGGTTTCCAACTGCCACGGCAATCACGCTCTATGCCGACATAGAAGGAGATCAGAGTGGATTGGAATTCTCTTCTGAAATCGGTGGTTCTGGCCGCGACCATCAGTGCGGTGATTGCGCTGATTGGCTTCTTCGTTTCGGCGGAGACAGCCAAAAAAATTAATAAAGACAAGCTCGCCCTTGATAAGGAACTCGCGGAGCAAAAGGCTGCTGCGGAACTCGCACTGGCTGAGCGCAAAGTCGAACTCGACAGACTTCTGGTCTTACAGAAGCGTCGGGCGGAAGTTGCTGAGAGGGTGCTCGCGGACTTCTACCGCGTCAGGAGGGCGTTCGAGATTATACGCTCGCCCATGATCTGGGCTGGGGAGATGGAGCAGGAAGAGGGGGTGCCAGACGATATCGTGCGGAACGATGGCTATGGCGTAATGCGGCGTATTCGAAAGAACAGCGGACTTTTTTCTGATCTCGAAGCGACCCGTTTTACGTTCGGCGCTCTATTTGGCCAAGATGCGGTGCAGCCATACGATGTCGTGACACGGAGCCACAATCAGGTCTTTCACGCCGCCGAGGCAATTAAGCGCTATCGGCACGATGTCGATCTCCCCCAAATGAGAGATCATCTGCGTGCGATGCGCCGGATAGCCTTTTCTATGGGCGTGGTTGAGGACGACGGGCTGGAGGTTCCAGATCGCATCACTGCTGAAATCGAGGCGGCTGTGGCTGCAGTAGAAGCGACCTGCCGCCCGGTGCTGGAAAGCCCTTTGGCGGCTCCAGCCGGTGGTTAGGTGAGTCCCGATGCTTTTTGGGGTCACCTATCCGAAGCCCCTACCTTCTACGTCCGCGCGGGACATTCCCCCCATAGGGGGTGCTTCCGGTAGGGAGGCAGCAAGGCCCGCCTTCCTGGGCTAAACCCCCGGTCACTTGAGGCCGCGCGGGGCGTTCCTGGGGCGATGGACCGTGAGTAGCGGAGGAGGCCCCAAGGTTTCCCCTGAGGCCTCGCCGGTTAGAGAGTCACCGCCACTAGCGGAGACTGAACGGTGACGGTGATCGGAACATCGTGGCCCAACAGGATGTGGGCGATGATGCAGATCGCGATGTCCCGCCATTTGTGCCGGGGCGGCTTGGCCGGGGTCTGCCGGTCTCGCTCGATGGCGAGGCTCCTTCTGCAGTGCCCGATTGAACATGGGCCCGCCCGGCTATATCGTCAGGGGAGGTCCAGCCCAAACAGGCTGGGTTATGCGACCAAGACCCCTCAGTTTCCTACGCCGGGAGGGTCTTGGTCGCCGCGATGTTCGCAGGTCATGTACGGGGACGAGAGAACAGCCCCAAGGATCGCCGAATCGTGGCCCCACTTCTAGTGGCGCATGGTCCCGTTATGTTCGCGCCTGTGGACGGACGCTGAATGATGAAAACATTCAGCCTGACCGGCGCTCCGGGTTTCCCATTTAGGTATACCCCTGCGGACGCGGCGATGAGACGCCAGTGGCGTGTCCGATAGGGTTGACATCGGAATTTCGGACAGTCTATCCATCAAGGTCTAGACCCTATTGGACAGGACCGCCCTACCATGACGACCATCGGCTACGCCCGTGTCAGCACCGAGGATCAGGACTGCGCCATTCAGGAGGCCGCGCTGCGGGCCGCTGGGTGCGAGGTCATCCGCGCGGAGAAGCGCAGCGGCACAACCACGGACGGCCGCGAGGAACTGGAGACAGTGCTGGCCTTCCTCCGCCCCGGCGACACGCTGGTGGTGACCCGCATTGACCGGCTGGCGCGCTCGGTGCTGGACCTTGAGCAGATTGCCCAGGCGGTGAAAGCGAAGGGGGCGAGCTTGAGGGCGACGGAGCAGCCTATCGACACCTCGACGGCGGCAGGGACGGCATTCTTCCAGATGCTCGGGGTGTTCGCTCAGTTCGAGACGGCGCTCCGCCGGGAGCGTCAGGCGGAGGGCATCGCCAAGGCCAAGGCCGCAGGCGTCTACAAGGGGCGGAAGCCAAGCGTCCCCGTGGATGAGGTCAGGGCTATGCTCGCCGCCGGGGCCAACCCTTCCGAGATCGCCAAGACGCTGAAGATCGGCCGGGCGAGTGTCTACCGGATCAGGGACGGGGCGGAAGCTGGGGCGGTCTAGGAAGCTTGACCGGGCGCACGCCTCCGCTCAGGCTCCCGCTGCGGTCCAATCCCAGCGGATGCGGGGTCCCAACAGATCGTCATGATCCCCGGAGGCGGCTCTCGCGGGGGTCACCCCTAGGGGTGCTGCTGGACTGGAGAGGACATGCAGGCGATTGGCCTGATACCGCTGCTCATAGTTTCGATGGGTCTCGCCGCCTGCGGTGGTTCGTCGCCAGAGGCTGCCGCTGAGACGACCTATCAAGAGTTCGACGCCAGCGCGGCGCGCGAAGACGCACAAGCTGATCTCGAAGGCACCACCTACGCCGACGCCGGGGAGCCGTATGGCTGCACCGAGGATTGCTCGGGGCACGAGGTCGGGTTCCAGTGGGCCCAGGACAATGAGGTCACAGACGCGGGGGAGTGCGGCGGGAACAGCGAGTCATTCCGCGAGGGCTGCGAGGCGTATGCTGAGGCTCTAGAGGAGAGGGTGGACGAGGCGGAACAAGAGGCGGAGGAGTCGGAAGAGGGCACCTAGCCCGAGACCTTCACCTTCCAGCCCGCCGGACGAGACGAGCCGGTCAACATCAGGACCACCCAGATCAACGGCGAGCCGTGGTTCGTGGCGGTGGATGTGGCCCGCGCCCTCGGCTTCAACGTCGAGAAGGGCATCGGGAAATACCTGAGCGCCGTCGAGAAGGATGAGCGCCGGGTCATCGAACTGCCTACCCCCGGACGGATCGGGGGTAAGGGTCCAGTGACCGTCTTCGCAGAGTCCGGCCTGTACGCACTGATCAACCGCTCGGACAAACCCGAGGCCAAGGTCTTTCAGCGCTGGGTCAACCGCACCGTCCTCCCGTCCATCCGTAAGACCGGCGGCTATCTGCTCAACGAGAGCGCCCGCGCGACGGCCCAGGCCGACACCCGCGAAGCCATGCCGCTGCCGCTGGACTTGGCTGAGGCGATGGCCGTGGCCGAGATTCGGGGTCGCCCGTTGCCTCTAACCTTCGTCCCTGATGCCAAGCCTCGCTAGCCGCTTCCTAAACTCCGTCACCGAAGTTCGCACCGGACTGTCTGCCGGATCGCCGGTGATCCCCTTCTCCACTAGCTCGGGGCGGAGGCCCATCTTCCTCAAACGCTCGCGAAACGCTGCGACCTGCTGAACGGCGAAGTCCGCCCGGTCCATAGTCCGTTGGTAACCCATCATGTCGCTCCCGATGTGCCTTTGTGGCGGCCTGATGATTTGAACGTCTGATCTTAGTAATCAAGAAAAAAGGCTACGTTATCAGTAGTTTACCGCCTTCAGTTGGGAATTTCAGGGGCTCTGCCGAGCGGCTTTCCCCAGCGCCATAAGGGCCGGGGACGTCTTACGTCTGCCCGAAATCCTGTGGATTATTTTCGCACGGCTGCAGGGCCGGATTTACACGCACCCTTGGGACGGCGCGCGGCTCCGCTCGAAAACCCTCACCCTTGGAAACCGCGCTGGGCCTCCGAATAAAGTGCCACCCTCGGAACTGTGCCGCCCGGCTGGCTGAAAAACCCATACCCTTGGAAGCCGCTCCAGGGTCTCGCGAATAAAGTTGCACCCTCGGAGCCCGGCACGCCGCTCCCGCCGTCGATCCTGCCCCTAGGTCGCTCGGCGTCCACCTCCGGTCGCCTCTGGCGCTCCCCCCCCCCCTTTCTCCCGGTCCTGGCCGTGGTGATGCGACGGGGGCGGCCGGAGGCCTTGTCTTCAGATCACGCCACCGTTCTGCGGTGAGCGTCTGATCTGCCCTGCCTTTTCCGCTTGTGCAGCGAGCCCAGGCGGAAGGTCCCCAAACACCATTCCTGAACACCCCCGCCACGGTCGATCTGACCGGGGCTCCAGACCCATGAGCTATATGTCCGCTACCCAACTAGCCCCCGCGCCGAATGGCCGGAAATCCCCGGTCAGTTCGCCGTTCCTAAACAGCCCCCAACGTCGTCGCGTCAGCGAGGCCGAGATGGGGTACGCCATCGCCGACTGGTTCGCCGGTAAGCCCTGGTCACTCGAAGACGCCCAGTGGCCCGGCAATGACAGACAGTCGATCCGCCTCCGCCAACAGGGTGAGAAGCTGACCCTGCACGGCGTCACCATCGCCACCCGCAGCCCGCCGGGCGTTCCCGATGCGGAGCCGGGGACCAACCTGCCGCACTTCTCCGACGCCCGCGCCGTGGCCCGCGTGGCGCTTCGAGGGGACCACGGGCGGCTCTATGGGCCGCGCCCGTAGCCGTCCACCGCCACTCGCCATCTCAACACTCCGGCCCCCGTCAGCCTCCCGCTGCGGGGGTCTTTTCGTTTCAGGACCCCTCATGAACCGTCAATCCAATGACATCGCCGTTGTCCCGCTGGAGTCGGACAACACCACCGCCCGCGTCGGGCTTGGCAACCACCCCGAGCGCCCGGCTCGCGTGGACCTGACAGACCTCCTCCGCATCCGAGCCGAGGGCTATGGCGGCGCGTGGTTCGTCGCCACCAATGGGCGAGGTCGCACCTACGTCCGCATGAATGGCAAGCCTGGGGACGCTCCGCTCGTTCAGGTCGCTCGTCTTGTCGCCCAAGCCCGGCGCGACCAAGTCGTCCGTTACATCGACGGCGACCACCTCAACCTGACGCGCGAGAACCTGCGGCTGATCCCGAGGGCGAAGCATCTGCGGGAGATCGGCGTCCCGAACACCGAGGGCCGTGGGGCGGTGCTTTGAGCGAGCCATTGTCGGCCGTCTACGCGGGGGGCGGCCCCGCGCTCGTCCCTATCAGCAACAGGCCGGGCCTCTTCGCCACCGTCGATCCCTCAGACCTCCAGAGGCTCCGCTCTGCTGGTCACCTGGGGGCGTGGTTCGTGCATGCTAACACGGCGGGCAAGCGGTACGTGCGAACCCGGTGCGGTGCGACGGGGCAGGGGACAGCCCAGGTCGCGCGCCTGATCACCGAAGCCGGGCCGGGCGAGATGGTCCGCCATCGGGATGGCGACCACCTCAACCTGACTTTGGGTAATCTTCAGATGGTCCCAAGGCGGTCTCGGCGTTCCGCTAGGCCTATACCCCGGTCTCCGTCCGGGGCAGGCCCTTCGCCAGTATAGTCACGTGCCCCTGCACCTCATGCGCCACCGAGGCCTTTGCAAGATCTAGTTCTGTTACCCTCTCGGCGACCATCTCCTTAAGGGCAGACAGCAGCATGTAGTTTCCACTGAGAGCAGAGATGGCTCGAACGGCGGTTATCTGGCGCTGCGAACCAACTATCACTCCTGGCGAGAGAGGGGCCGCTCTTAGAACCTCTGCGAGGGCCTCAGAAGTTTCGGTTGCCAAAAGCGCGACCCCACTATCCATTCTACCCTGGTGGCCGACGCCGGTAAAAGCTTCCTCTAGGCAGAGGCTGTTGAGGAGAGAGTCCACGAGCTTCTCGCAAGTTTCGACGTATTGGTTCGCGGCATCGATTTGCCTTTGGATCTCGCGCTCAAGCGCTCTTCGCTCTGCTTCCGCCCCCGCCGCCCGTTCTCGCCGCTCCGCCTCCAAGGCGAGCGCGCGCCGCTCATTCTCTAGCGCGAGGTCGGACCTTACACGCTCGGCTTCGGCCAATGCCGCTTCAGCCCGCGCTCGGTTGGCAGATTGCTGCTCGATGAGGAAGAGGAAGAGCGCCGCGATAAGCGCAAGAACGGACAGGAAGCCTTGGTTTGCTTCCGCCCAGGGCCACCAAGACCCCCACCAAGCTTGCGTGTACTGATCGCCTGACATGTGCCCCTCCAGTTGCGCTCCTTTATAGCGACCTGCAGGTCTTGGCGGGAACTGTGTGGTGGAGTTGGAAGTGACCGGGGAAAAAGGGGGTGGAAAGGTCGGGGGCTACTACCCCAGCCGTGACCCTCGCTTCGCCCGTCCTGCCCCCTTCAGAGAGTCGGCATATGGACGCTGGGGATAGGGGAGCGGGGGAGCAGTCACTCCTGACAAGCTCGGGTTCATCATCAAGTCAGCATCAGGTGGTCTTCAGGTGACCATATGATCAGTCTTAGATTACTACCTACCTCTTACCTGTCTAATTCTCTCTAAGATAACTCTAAGTTATTACGTAGCGAGTTGGTCTCCCCTTTCAAGGGGTCCCCTTCGCGAAAACTTCCGCGTGGTCTCCACGCCCGTAGCCGATGCTCGGCCCACCCAGAACATCATCACATTCAGCATCCGTGCCCTGTCTGCGCCAGCAGGCGCTACGGCGTCAGCCGCACGGACGCCATAGCGGAGATCGAGTAAATGCGGAGCGCGCTCGACCTCGACGAATAGGCGGCTCTAGTCGCCCTGAGACGACTACCGGCCCTCGTCAGCAATCCCGCTGGCGGGGGCCTTCTGTTTGGAGACGACATGCGGAAATCGAACAACGGGAACCCGCCGACCCTTGTCCAGCAGGGCCGGGCGGCGCGGACTACCTATGGCCGGTGGGCGCTGGATGACGCGGCGAACGAGGTCATGGACGACGGGGCGGAGCTTGGCGTCCCAGTGCCGAGCGAGTTGGTGGAAACGGTGAGCGAAGAGCGCGCTGCGGAGTTGCTTGGGGTCAGCCTGAGGTCTCTTCGGGACCGCCGGAGGCGGGGGACCGGGCCTGTGGCAGTCAGCTATTTGGGCGAGCCCCGCTATCGCCCTGAGGACTTGCAGATTTGGGCGATCCAATCAGGGATTGCTCATTGAGGGAGTCTCTGGATTAACTCGGTTTGACGCGGCGATTTGCTCGGCTTGTCGGATAATGACGTTCGCTCGTTCGAGACCGCGCTCGTCAATATCCTTCCCTTCTAAACAGGAGCGGATGGAGTTCAGCAGCCGTTCTTCCAGCTCGTCAATCAGGCCGTAAACGCCGCTCTCCCCGACCTTGTCAATGTAGGCAGCCCTGTCGGGGGCCAAGTTCTTTATCATCTCGAGAAAAGGCCCTGCGTCGGCCATGAGCGTCTCTTCTAGTCCGTGCTGAATGAGCGTTAATTTAAGCACGGGCCGGGTGAGGGTGGTCGTGTAGGCTAGATAGTGGGCCCACACGTCTGCAGAAACGAAAGGCCGCTCATAGCTGACGGCCGCAGTTTCTTTATACATTTCTACGAGAGACCAGTTCTCAATAAGCGACTTGGCAAACGACCTGATTTTTTCGGCATCGTTGCCTGACCGTGAGGCTCTATCGAAAAATACTTCGAATTTCATGGATCGGGCCATGGCGGCCATTGATTTGAACTTGGACCATTTAACTGCCCCAATCCAAATCCTTTCGGCGGCCTCCAATCTACGCTTGTCGAGAGCTGCGTGGCGGGAGTTGAGGGTCGCTAAAGGGCCCGTCCGGAGTTCTTCTATGGCTTGTGCTTGCGACCGGAGGTCAGTCTTGTGCTGTTCTTCCTGCTTTCGGAGGTCGCTACGCAACCGTTCAATCTTTGCGTCGAAGGCCGTGAGGGCCCACTTTTCCACAGCGCTCTTCAACATGGGCCAGAGCGCCGCCGCACCCAGAAGAAGCGCCCCATTGGAAAGGATCGCAGGCCACCAATTCCAAGCCGTCATCTCGCCCCCGCTCGTCTTATGTAGGGGTTTTACCCTCGCTGGCTGGTGTGGCAAGCAAGCTGCTTGTGGTAATTGACTGTATCACAAGGCTGGTGCACAAGATGTGCGCGGGCGCGCATAAGTATTTGAAAATGCTCGGTTGAGGCGTCGAGTCAGGCGCTCCCTCCGGGCCTACCAACTTCCATTGTAACGTGACGCAGCGCCCTTGGTCGCCGACTCATGAGATCGTCACGGTATGGCGGCATGGTCCTGCCCGAACTGATCTGGGGAACCCGATGAAACCGCCGATCAAGCGCCTGGCCGATCTGAAGCCGGTGTCCGCCCAGACCGAGGTCTATGCCCGCGCCACGCCCAAGGCCTCACGCCGCAAGACCGCCAAGGTGCTGACGCCCGAGGAAAAAGCAGCCTTCCTGGCCTCGCGGCCGGATCTGGCGGGGAAGCCCTAGCCGAACTGTCGGCTTAGCGGTCGGACTCGCCGGAGGTCGCTTTGGTCAGCGCCATCCGCGTCTTCAGCCCCACCTTTTCCGAGGTCTTGTTGAACTTCTCCGCCACGGCGCGGTCGAGGTCGATGCCCAGTTGCATGGCGATCAGGTCGGCGCAGATTATCACGTCGGCCAGTTCTTCGGCCAGGTCCGCGACATTGGCGCGGGAGCCCCTGATGCCCATGCGCTCGCGTTCCAGCTTCTTGATCAGATTGCAGGCCTCGCCCACCTCGCCGGCCAGTTCGTTGCCACGATAGGACAGGGTGATCTGGCTATCGGTGTCCCACTCGGCCTGGCGGGCCAGGTTGGCCGCGCGCAGGGTGGGGAAGGGGGCGTCGCTCACCTCAGGCCTCGTCGAGTATACGGCGCACGGCGGCCCGCAGCACCGCGGCAGCGGCCTCGATGCTCAGGCCCTGTTCCCGGCGCAGTCGTGACCAGGCCTCAAAGCTGAGCAGCAGGTCCAGGGCCTCGACCTTGAGCGGATCGTCAGTCAAGGGCGGCCGCAGTTCGCGCACCAGGATCTGGCGCAGGGCCAGGACCAGATTGCTGCTGTCCTCGCTGAGGAAGCGCGAGCGGTGGCGATAGGCTTCGGAGGCGTGCTTGAACGGGGCGATCTTCTCGAAGGCGAAGGCTCGGCGGTCGACCAGTTCCAGCACGCGGTCCTTCCAGTCGACGGACTGGAACGGGGTGCCGACGACAGCGCGCAGTTCGTCGGCGATGGCGACCGACATCTCGCTATAGAGGCTGTCCATGTCCTTGAAGTGCCGGAACACGGTCCGAAGGCCGACATCGGCCCGGGCCGCCACCTGTTCGGCGCTGGGCGACATGTCGCCGGTGCGGATGATCTCGAGCATGGCCGTGACGATCCGGGCGCGGTTGTTCTGCCCCCGCCGCCGCCGGCCGTCGGCTTCCGGGGCCATGTCGTCCATCGCCTTGTCTGCTTCCTGAGTCACGCGGTTCCGCCCGATAAGTCTCTCCTCGATGTCCTTAAGGCGAGGCGACAGGCCGCGCCAGTGGTCAGGCAAACAGGGCGGCGCAGTCGGAGGCCTCCATGAGGGGATCAACCCTGGCCCGGTCGACCTCCGAAAGACGGCTCCGGGCCTCGCGCAGCCAGACCAGGCACTTGGCCTGGTAGGGGAAGGGTGGCTGGGTCCAGACCCGTCCGTCGACGACGGCATCCACGGCCTCCGCGCCGGACATCACCGCCCGGGCATTGGCGAGCATGACCGGAGGATAGACCCGCCCGATCTCGATCAGCACGGCCAGCAGGGTCGGGGGCGGTGCGTCCAGATTGATCCAGTCTGCAGCGGCCGGTTCCAGGCCCGACAGGTCTTCCATCTGGCTGACCCAGGCATAGACCCGGGGCGCGATTTCCAGGGTCAGGGCCATGGGGGTGGGATCGAACTGGGCCAGTTGGGTCAACTGTCCGTACACGGCAAAATCACAGGCCGCGGGACGGGTTCCGAGCAGGAACGGCTGGACGGTCAGATGCGCCTCGAAGGCCTCCAGAAAGCGGCGATAGCTGGACTCGATGACCGGGGCTGTCGTCGCATTGGACCCGACCACATAAAGGCGATCGATCTGCCGCCGGCTGAACCGGGTCGCGAGCTCGGCCAGGTCCGCATCGGAGATGACGCTTCCGCGCCAGCAGGGAATGATGGTGGCGGCGCGGGCAATATCGTCCGGAAAGCTCCAGCGATAGTGGAACATCGCCTTGGTCAGCCATTCATCGGCATAGTCCTCGATCAACTCATCGAGGAACGCCAGGGCGGGTTCCGTCGGGATCACCGACCGGCCGCTGTAATCGGCTTCCAGCCGACGGATGATCGGTGAGGAATCGACCACGGCTTCGAGCGCCCCATCCGGGCCCGGCAGATAGAAGGTGGGCAGCAGTTGCACCTTGGGGCGAGGCAGGCCCTCGAGGGCCTGTCCCGAACTGGTCAGGTAGCGATAGGCCAGCCGGCGATAGCGAAGAAGGGCCAGCATCTTGCGGGTATAGGGCGAGCCCGGTGAACCGCTGAGCGCTATGGGATCGGTCATGGTGGCCTCGGCTAGTGGAACATCTTCAGGCGGTCGCTGACCACGATCTCTTTCGAGCCGGCCGGCAGGCTGACGAAGTCGCCATCGCGACCGATCTTGATCTTGCCGGAATAGATCTCTGGCGACGCGCCCAGGAACGGACCCTCCAGGGCACCGAGCGGCAGGGCAGGGGTAATGTGGGTGAACAGCAGCATGCCGACCTTGTCACGCTGGGCCAGGCCCGCGACCTGTTCCGGCGAGGCATGATAGCCGGGGATGTCGCTGAAAATCTTGACCAGCCGTTCGCGTCCCGCGGCCTTGGCCGCCCTTTGCTGCATGGCCACTAGATTGGGGGCCAGGGCTTCATGGACCAGCAGGTCAGCCCCCTTGGCGGCGGTCTCGACCCGGGTCGACAGGGCCGTGTCGCCGCTGATCACCACGGTGCGGCCCTTATAGGCAAAGGCGTAGCCGACGGCGGGGCTGACGGGGTCATGCTTGACCGGGAAAGCCGTGACCTTGAGGTCCGGTTCATTGATCAGGACGACGTCGGGCTGGTCGGCCGCGGCGTTGAAGGTCAGGGCCTGGCCACCGAAGCCGGAGGGGGGCACAACGGCTGCGCCGTGGTGGGCGGTGCGATAGCCCTGGTCCAGGCGGTAGGCCGTCATGAACCCGCCGACCACCTGATCCACCCCTTGCGGACCATGCACGGGCACGGGGCTGGACGAGCCGCTGCCGGCCCAGCGCTGCAGCATGACCTCTCCGAGTCCGTCGATGTGGTCAGAGTGGAAATGGGTCAGGAACACCGCCTCGATGCGGGCGGGCGGCAGGTTCATCAGGGCCAGGTTGCGGGCCGAGCCCGAGCCGGCGTCGATGACAAACAGGCGCTTGCCCGCCAGGACCGCCGTGCAGGGTCCGGACCGCTTGGGGTCGGGCAGGGGACCGCCGGCACCGCACAGGCCGACATGCAGGCCGTCCACCAGGCCGTCATCGGGGGCGCGGGACAGGGCCTTCACATAAAGCTTTTCCATCGCCGTCTCGGCGATCCGGCCGCGCGCGAACCAGCCGCCGAGTCCCACGAGGATTGCGATGCCCAGCACGGCGAGTCCAACGGTTGTTCTGGTTCGCATGGTCGATCCTCCCGGTAGGACGGGCTTGACCCCGCCTCAATGTAGTGACACGCATATTGTCAGTATATGTCGCTCGTTATCGGGGCGAGTCAACGGGAGGGATGATATGCAGGTTCTGAGGACGCCGGATGAATGCTTCGCGGGTCTTTCTGATTGGCTGTTTGCGCCGCACTACGCGACAATCACCGACGCTGACGGAACCTCGCTTCGGCTGCACTATGTAGACGAAGGGCCGCGCGAGGCTCCGGTCGTGCTGCTGATGCATGGCGAGCCGTCCTGGGCCTATCTGTACCGCAAGATGATCACGGGTCTGGTCGCCAAGGGCTATCGGGTAGTGGCCCCGGACCTGATCGGCTTTGGCCGCTCGGACAAGCCGACCGTTCGCACGGACTATACCTATGAGCGCCATGTCGCCTGGATGAGCGCCTGGCTGACCCAGATCGATTTGAAGGGGGCGACCCTGTTCTGCCAGGACTGGGGCGGCCTGATCGGGCTGCGTCTCGTCGCGGCCTTCCCGGAGCGTTTCGCGGCTGTTGCGGTCGGCAATACCGGCCTGCCGATCGGCACAGGCTGGACGGACGGTTTCAAGGCCTGGCTCGAGTTCAGCCAGAACACGCCGGTCATGCCGATTGGTCTGATTGTCAATATGGGCACCGGGCGTGACCTGACACCGGAGGAGATCGCGGCCTATGACGCGCCGTTCCCCGACGAGAGCTTCAAGGAAGGCGCGCGTCAGTTCCCCACCCTGGTGCCGGTCACCCCCGAGCATGGCTCGGTGGCGGAGAACAAGGCGGCCTGGGAGGTCTTGTCGGCCTTCGACAAGCCGTTCCTGACGACCTTCAGCGACGGCGATGCGGTGACCAGGGGCGGGGAGGCGATCTTCCAGGCCAAGGTGCCCGGCGCTGCGGGCCAGCCGCATGTCATCGTTTCTGGCGGTCACTTCCTGCAGGAGGACTGCCCAGAGGTTCTGACGGATCTGATCGACGGCCTGGTCCGTCGCGCCCACGGCTGAAGGGCGAGCATCACCGCATCACGGGTCTGGCAGGGCAGTTGAACATCCGAACCAAGGAAGATCTCACCCCCTAGACGGCGGATGTTTCGCCACCTCCAGGCAGACAAAAGCCCCGCCCTTGCAAGAAGGGCGGGGCTTCTTCTTTGGAGCGGACCGGAGCCTAGTTATTCCAGAAGATGAACTCGTCGGACGGTTTATCGGGGGCATTCAAGGCGTGGTCGATGCTGATCGCGCCGCGTAGCAGCGAGGGCCACATCGCCTTGATGTTGGTCTTGTCGCGCTCGGCGATCAGGGCCTTCAGTTCGGCCACCTTGGCAGGATTGGCGGTCGCCAGGTTCCTGCGCTCGGTCGGATCCACGGCCAGGTCGAACAACCAGAGCTTTTCGGGTTGGTTGTCCGGCATGGCCAGGACCTGCAGCTTCCAGTCCCCCGCCCGGACCATCCGGTAGTCGCCGGAGCGCCAGAACAGGGCTTCGTGCGGGCGCGCCGGATTTTTGCCCGTGAGATGCGGGATCAGATTGACCCCATCAATGGCGCGATCGGTGGGCACGGCCGCGCCGGCGGCACCGGCCGCCGTCGCGAACATGTCGATGTGGCCGACCGGACTTGAGAACCGCGTCCCGGCCGGCAGGGCCTTGGGCCAGCGCATATAGTAAGGAACGCGGATACCGCCCTCGAAGAAGGTGGCCTTCCAGCCGCGATAGGGGCTGTTGATCTGCGGCAGGCCGACATAGTGCGCGCCGCCATTGTCGCTGGTGAAGACCACCAGGGTGTTGTCGTCCAGGCCCTGCTCCTTCAGCGTCTGCAGCACCCGGCCGACATTGCGGTCGAGGTTTCGAACCATGGCACCATAGACCCGCAGCCGGTGGTCCTTGATCTGGGGCAGGGCGTCATAGTCAGCCTTGGGGGCCTGCAGCGGCGTGTGGGGCGCGTTGTAGGCCAGGTAGAGGAAGAAGGGCTGGTTGCGGTTGGCCTTGATCGTAGCGATGGCCTGATCCGACAGATAGTCGGTCATGAAGCCCTTGGCCTTCATCATCGGCTGACCGTTGTACTGCACGGTGTAGGGCAGGTTGGCCCACAGGAACTTGTCGATCGGGTCGAAGTCCTGCTTGGAATTGACGACGCCCGGATCGTTTTCCGGCAGGAACATCGATGCACCCGCGATGAAGCCAAGGCTTTCATCGAAGCCCTGGTCTTCGGGGCGTGAGCCCTTGGACCCGCCCAGGTGCCACTTGCCCAGATGTACGGTGTGATAGCCGCGGGTCTTCAGCACCTCGGCAATGGTGGTTTCGGACGCGGGCACGGCCAGTTCGTCCATGGGCGGCATGTCCTTGGCCTGCTCGCGATTGAAATGCGGCGGATGCAGGGTGCCGGGCGTGCGGAAGCTGCCGACAAGACGTGAGAAGCCGACCGGTGTCGGGGTGAACTCGAAGCCGAAGCGGGTCGGATAGCGCCCGGTCATCATGGCTGCCCGTGACGGCGAGCAGGTGGCATTGCCGGAATAGCCGTTGGTGAGGTCGACACCCTGCTGGGCGATCGAGTCGATGTTCGGCGTCTTGACCACGCCGCCGACACCGCCGCCGTTCAGGCTGATATCGTTATAGCCCAGGTCGTCGGCCAGGATGAAGATGACGTTGGGCGGCCGTTGCTCCGCCGGTGCCGTGGCCTGTTCCGGGCCGGGCTGCCAGGCGATCTGCCGGTTGTCGGTGCCCTTGGGCACCATCAGACGCCCGATATGATAGATCAGGAAATCGCGACCAAGCCATGCGCCGGTCAGCAAAGCTGCCAGCACCGCCAACGCCACACCCGCCCACTTCAGAATTCGCATGCCGGAGGCTCCCTAGGGTCACCAGGCTTTTTCGCCCGTTCTTGTTGGGAGTATATATTGACATAATGCGTGCCGAAAGATGTGATCGTGCGACAATATCATTCTGGCCCGGTGAGTGACCCGATGCGATGGATTCCGACGGCGGTGCTGGCCATGATGGGGCTGATCAATCTGGGACGCGGCGCGATCCATACCTTCACCGCCGATGGTGGTGCCCGCTCGATTGCGGGTCTGGATCTGTCCACCAACCGCGAAACCATCGTGTCGTTTCTGGCGACGCTCGGCCTGGCCCAGATGGCCAAGGGTGTGTTCGAACTCTATGTCGTGGCGCGACGCCGGGATCTGGTGGCACTGTTCCTGGCCATGCAGACCGTCGATACCCTGCTGGCGGTGGTCAATCTGTACTTCTGGCGGCCCTTGCCCGTCACGGTGCCGGGACAGCCGTTCAACTTGGTTTTGCTGTTCGTCCAGATGGTCGCCCTGGCCCTGGCACTCAGGCCTTCGCCTTCAGCCCCTGCTGCTCGAGCCGCCATTTGAACTGATCGAAGCGGTCCTGGCCGAAAAAGGCTTCGCCATTGAAGGCGATCATCGGGACGCCATAGTGACCCGCTGTCCGCTGGGCGACTTGGCTGGCTTCCACGATGGTGGCCAGACGGTCGGCCTCCTGGTCCGCGATGGCGGACAGGGCGGCCCAGTCCAGACCGGCGCGCTCCGTCGCGCGCGCCAGATGGTCACCCTCGTGCCAGTTGTCGACTTCGCCGCTCCAGATCAGATGGCTGACCTCCGTCAGGAAAGGCAGGCCACGGCCGAGTTCGGCTGCCGCCACGCCAAGATGGGTCAGGCGATGGATGTGGGGCTGCTCCTTGGGATAGGTGCGGGTGGCAAAGTCCATCTTGACCGGGTCGGGGATCGGCCAGCGGAAGGGGAGGCCGAGAAAGGCCGCCTCGCGATGGATGTCCTGCATGAAATAGCTGAACCACAGCGGGTCGCGGGTCTCGAAAAACTCCGGGGTGCGAACGGCCAGCGGATAGACCGGGCGGATGTTTCCGACCACGTCGAACTCGCGCTCCAGCGCCGTCAGGCGATGGGTGATCATGTAGGAATAGGGCGAGCGGAAGGACCAGTAGAGGTCATAGGCCAGTGTCATGGTCTCAACTCCCGCCATCTTGAAATAGTGGCACTGTTAGTGCGATTATATCCGCAAAAAGGGCGCGGTCCACCGTTCCTGCAGGGGAGGCGCAATTGACCTACAAGCTCTATGGCACGCCGGGTTCGCTCTACACCGCCAAGGCGCGGTCCTATCTGATCAAGCAGGGCATCGCGTTCGAGAACCGGTCCGTCGGCGAGGCTCGGTTCCGGGCCGAGATCGTTCCCCGGATCGGCCGCTGGATCATGCCGGTCCTCGAGGCCCCCGACGGATCCCTGATCCAGGACGGCTCGAATATCATCGAGACGCTCGAAGCGCGGGGCGAGGGGCGCTGGGAAACCTATCCGGAGACGCCGCGTCACCGCGTGATCGGCCAGATCTTCGAGCTGTTCGGTGGAGAGGGCCTGCTGCGGCCGGCCATGCACTACCGCTGGAACTTCGACGATCTCAACCAGCCCTTTCTTCAGCGCGACTTCGTTGCGACCCTGGCTCCAGGAGCAACCCAGGAAGAAGGGGAAGCTGTCTACGCCAATGCCAGCCGGCGCATGCGTGCGGCGATGGCGTCATTCGGGGTTTGCGATGCTTCCATTCCGATGGTCGAGGCGGCCTATGAGCAGTTCCTTGCTCTGTTCGACGCCCATCTGGAACATGCACCCTATCTGCTCGGCGGAAGGCCGACGATCGGCGACTATGGCCTGATTGGCCCGCTCTATGCCCATCTGGCGCGCGACACCCATCCGGCCGGTTTGATGAAGCGGCGGGCCTATCGCGTCTGGCGCTGGGTCGAGCGCATGAACGCGCCCGACCTCGACGCCGGCGACCATGGCAGTCCCCCGCCGCAGCTCTTTGCCGATGACGGCGTACCGCAAAGCCTGATCGATCTCTTGCAGTTCATCGCCGAGGACTATCTGCCCGACATCAGCGCCCAAGTCGGCTTTGCCCGTCAGTGGCTGGAGGCGCGGCCGGAACTCGAGGCCGGGACCAATGGCCTGGCCCGTCCGGGCGACCGGGTCCTGGGGAAGGTCGCGTTCGACTGGCGCGGCACGCCCATTGAGGTCGCGGTCATGCCCTACCGACTGTTCCTGCTGCAAAAGGTCCAGGACGCGGCTTTTGGACCCGGAGAGGCGGAGATTCGCGCCCTGCTGCAGACGACTGGATTGGCGTCCCTGCTCACCCTGAAAACCCAGCGCCGGGTGGAACGTCAGGGGCATGTGGAGGTCTGGGGCGCGCCCTAGTCAGGCCTCCGACAGCGACGCCCCTTGCCACGCCAATAAAGTGGCAGTTATATTGCCACAATAATTCGAACAGGGCGGACCTATGCAAAAATTGACACGTGGCCTGGTTGGCACTGCGGGTGTTCTGGCCCTGCTGATGGCGGTAGGCTTCTGGCTTCGGCCGGCGGAACTGGGGGGCAAGCTGGGCCTCGAACCGGTTGGCGCGCTGGGCCTGGCGTCGCTGCGGGCTGACCTGGGGGGTTTCTTCGGCGCGGCCGGCGTCTTTGCCCTGCTCGCGGCCGTTCGCAACCGTCGTGACCTGTTGCTGGTGCCGATGACCCTGATCGGCATAGCCCTCGCCGGCCGGTTGCTGTCACTCGCCCTGACGGGCTTCGCGCCGCCCCTGGTCCAGCCGATCGTCATCGAAGCGGTCCTGCTTGTGATCATGGTCGCGGGCTATCGTGGCCTGAACAAGTCCTCGGTCTGAGCCTCGGAGACGGGTCATGGATGACGATAGCAAGCCGAAGATCGACCGCCGGTCGCTGCTGATCGGCGCAGGGCTGGGCGTCGTGGGTACGGCGACGGTCGCCGCCGGCGGAGCTGCGATCAAGTCGGCCACCAGCGGGATCATCACCCCCAAGGCGGTCGGCAAGGGCAAGCCAGCGCGTATCGGCCTCTCCTTCAAGGACTCGCGGCCCGCCCAGGCCGAAGAGCCCAAGGCTCCGGCCAATGCCCCCAATGTCGTGGTCATCATCCTCGACGATGTCGGGTTTGCGGACCTGGGCTGCTATGGCGGGGAACTGAAGACGCCGGCTCTTGACGCCCTTGCGGGCAGGGGGCTGCGCTACACCAACTTCCGCACCACGGCCATGTGCTCCTGCACCCGCGCGGCCCTGCTGACGGGGCTGAACCATCACTCCGCCGGCATGGGATGGCTGGCAGACATTGACAGCGGCTATCCGGGCTATCGCGGCGACCTGACCCGCCAGAACGCGACCCTGGCCGAGGTGCTGGTGGAGTCCGGCTGGTCGACCTTCCTGCTCGGCAAGTGGCACGTCAACAACGCCGATCACTCGGGACCGACGGGACCGTTCCACAACTGGCCGACCAGCCGGGGCTTCGAGCGGGCCTACTGGTATCAAGGCCATTCCAGCGACCATTTCCATCCCGGTGCCCTCTATGAGGGGACGGCCCAGGTCGAGGCCGGCGGCGAGGACTACTATCTTTCGGACGACCTGGCGCAGCGCGCCGTGACCTATCTGCGCACCCAGCAGTTGATGAGTCCGGACAAGCCGTTCTTCCTGCAGCTGGCCTTCGGCGCGGCCCATTCGCCCCTGCAGGCCAAGCCTGCCGATCGGGATCTGTACCAGGGCCAGTTCGAGGCCGGCTGGGACGAGATCCGCAAGCAGCGCCTGGAGCGCCAAAAGTCCCTCGGCCTGATGCCGCCGGAAACCCAACTGCCGCCGCTGTCACCGGGGGCAAAGCCCTGGGCCGAGCTGACCGCCGACCAGAAGCGCCTCTATGCCCGCTACATGCAGGTCTATGCCGGCATGGTTACGGGCGTTGACCGCGCGATCGGCACGGTGATGTCCGAGCTCGAGGCCATGGGCGTGCGGGACAACACGCTGGTGGTGGTGTTCTCGGACAACGGGGCCTCGGCCGAGGGAACAGAGACAGGCACGCCCAACCTGTTCGGGCCGGCCTTCGGGCGACCCGCATCGGAAGCCGATGCGCTGGCGCTGTACGATACCATGGGCGAGGACGGCACCTTTCCGCACTATCCGATTGGCTGGACCAATGCCTCCGGCACGCCTTACCGGCTCTACAAGCAGAACACCGCCCTCGGCGGTGTGGCCGATCCGCTGATCGTCTCCTGGCCCAAGGGCGTGAAGGAGAAGGGCGGGGTTCGGAAACAGTTTGTCCACGTGGTCGATCTCTATCCGACCCTGCTGGACGCCTGTGGCGTCAGCCGGCCGGAGCTCTACCGCGGCGAGCCGCAGAAGCCGCTGGAGGGGGCCAGCGTCGCGCCGACCTTCGCTTCGTCCGAGGCCGCGACCCGAACCGATCAGTATTATGAGCTCGGAGGCTATAGGGCCTTCCAGGAAGGCAACTGGCGGCTGGTCGCCCAGCACCAGAGGGGCAAGCCCTTCGAGGAGGATCACTGGGGCCTCTACGACACCGCCCGTGATCCCAACGAACTGCAGGACGTCTCGGCTGAACATCCTGAGGTCGTGGCGCGCCTCCGGGACAAGTGGGACAAGGCCGCCGTGGCCCATGATGTCCTGCCCCTGGATGACAGGCCGCTGCTGCTGAAGCTGGTTCAGACCCGCGCGGCCAAGCTGCGCAAGCGCTGGGAAATTCGACCGCCGATCGATCCGATCCCGACGGACGTCTCACCGATCGTCTGCGGGCTGAGCCACTCCCTCGAACTGGAGCTGTCCAGACCACAGGGGGACGAGGACGGCGTCCTGGTGGCGCACGGCTCGATGCCGGCCGGCTATGTGCTCTATATCGACAAGGGGCGTTTGATCTACGAGACCAGCCTCGTGCCCTGGCGGGAGATCATTGCCTCGCCGGCCCGGCTCCCGCGGGGCGACATCAAGGTCAAGTACGAGCAGACCATGACCTCCCGCCCGTTCGATGGTCGCGGCGCGCTGTTCGTGAACGGCCGCAAGGTCGCTGAACGCAAGTTTGACCGTGTGCTGTTTGCCCCGGGCTATGACGGCTTCTGCGTCGGAGCCGACCACGGCAACCGGGTGTCGCGCACCTATGAGGGGCCAAACCCCTTCAAGGGGCAGATCCGCCGGGTTCTGATTGATGTCGACACCGCCGCCATGAAACCGCTGGAGATCATGCGGTTCATGAAGGCCATGAGCATCAGGGTCTAGAACTGCGAGGGATAGACCTGCTGGGTCTTGCTCGGATTGTAGGATGAACCCGGGCAATCGACGGCGTAGCGGGTCGCCGTTTCACGCAGATAGGGACCTCTGCCGGTGACGCCGTTCAGAGCAGCGCAGGATACGGCGGTCTTGTAATTGACCGACCCGTCTTCGCTGAGCTCGGCCATGAACTGGTCGAAGGCCAGATCCAGGAGGCCGCGCGTGGCAGCCAGGCGCCGGGCATGACCCGACAGGGCGCTGGTGGTTTCACCATTGGCGGAGGTCGGGCGGGCGATGGGCGCGGGCCCAGCGGCGGCACCGGCCGCCGTGATGGCTCCACCGGCCAGCATGGCTTCGAGATCCGTGAAGCGCCCGCTGGCTCCGCCGACGGCAACTGCGGTGGCAAAGGCGCTGGCGAAGCCGGCGGGCGCGCGCTCAGCGCCGCCGATCTGGCCAGCCTCCACGGCACCGACCAGGCCGGCATAGGGTGCGTCGGCGATGGAGACAGCCAGGTTCTGGTTCACATAGTAGCCCAGGGCGACGCCCTTGAGCACGCCGCCGACCGGCGCGATGACCGCGTCCTTGGAGCTGGCGATCGGACCGCCCAGGACCGTCCGGGCCAATTCCGGCGTTATCCCGGTCCAGGCCGCGCGATAACTGGTCTCGACGGTGGATTCCTTGACTAGTTCGCCTGTACGCCAGCGCACCAGCCGGAAGGTCACCCTGGCGGAGGCCAGCTTGTCGGTGCCCAGCCAGAGGCTCGGGCCGCGCAGGTCATCGAAGCGGATATAAAGCATGTAGTCCCCGTCCAGACGACTCGGGGCCAGCATCTCGGCGCGGTCCAGATGCCGGGACAGGGCTTCGACCACCTGTACGCGGGTCGGGCGGGTGGTGACCACGGCTCCGCCGTCGAACCAGCGGAATTCCGGAGCGCCTTCGACTGCCTGCAGTGAGACATTGCGGAAATAGGGCTTGTGCGGAGAGGCCTTGGCCACGGCGACCGGCGGCATGGCCGGTTGGCGCAAGGCCCGGACATCGTCCGCGCTGGCGCAGGCACCCAGCAGGAGGGCTCCGCCGGCCAAACCGAGCAGTGCCTTGTAGGGCTTGGACGTCGTCGCCATCGGAGGTCTCCAAAATCGCTTCGGAGCATGCCTCGACAACCTTAATGGGCCCTTGCGCCCGAAAGGAGCGCCCGAGGCAAAAAACGGCCTCCGTCGGGCAGGTCCGGCGGAGGCCTCAGGGGAGCCGAAGTGAACTTGGATCAGCCGGCCGATTGCGCGCCGGAAGCACAATGGCGCGCGATGAAGTCTGCCTGATCTGGCAGGCTGTCGACGGCGCGGGCCATGATCTGGCGCAAATTGGTCATGTAATCGTTGAGCTGGGGATCGGTGACCTGGCGGGTCAGCGGATGCACGGCGCCCGGAAGCACGCCCTGTCCGATCAGGACCTGGATCCAGCTGGCCTCCTTGAAGAGGTCATCCTCCTGGCTGAACACCCGGCCGGACTGGGCGAAGAGCTCCATCCTGGCCTTCAGGGTGTCAGGGATGTCCATGGCCTTGCAGGCGCGCCAGAACGGCGTGTCCTCGCGGGAGGTGGCCTTGTAGTGCAGGATCAGGAAGTCGCGGATGTACTCGTATTCCAGGGCGGTCTGGCGATTGTATTCTGCGATCTCGACCGCGTTGAAGTCCCTGTTGGGGAACAGCGCGATCAGGCGGCTCAGAGCTGACTGGACGAGATGGATGCTTGTCGATTCCAGGGGCTCCATGAACCCGCTGGCCAGGCCCATGGCCACGACGTTCTTGTTCCAGAACCGCCGGCGCCGACCGGTGGTGAAGTTGAGCTGACGCGGCTCGGCCAGGGGGGTGCCATCGAGATTGCGCATCAGGACGTCGGTCGCCTCGGCCGCGCTGATGTGTTCGCTGCAGAAGACATGGCCATTGCCGGTGCGGTGCTGCAGCGGGATGCGCCATTGCCAGCCCGCCTCGCGAGCCGTCGCGCGGGTATAGGGCAGAAGCGGTGTCGCGGAAGCGCAGGGCACGGCGATGGCACTGTCCATCGGCAGCCAGCCGCGCCAGTCGTCATATCCGGTCTTCAGGGTCTCTTCGATCAGCAGGCCACGAAAGCCCGAGCAGTCGATGAAGAACTCGCCTTCGACGCGGCGGCCGTCCTGCAAGGTCAGATCGGTGACAAAACCTGTCTCGGAGTGCTGATTGATGCCGACGATACGGCCCTCGACCCGCCGGACGCCCTGGGCCTCGCTGTAGCGCCGCAGATACCTGGCATAGAGCGCGGCATCGAAGTGAAAGGCGTGGACAAGGCCTTCCAGATAGCCGCCGCCGGCCTGCTGCAAGCGGTCGAACTTGCCGGCCCGGGCCGCCCGCGCATTTAGGGAATAGTCCCAGAGGCTTTCGTCGTGC
This sequence comes from Caulobacter sp. AVps16, assembly GCF_058681455.1. Classification (NCBI taxonomy): domain Bacteria; kingdom Pseudomonadati; phylum Pseudomonadota; class Alphaproteobacteria; order Caulobacterales; family Caulobacteraceae; genus Caulobacter; species Caulobacter sp. AVps16. The sequence goes on along the minus strand of NZ_CM178739.1, from coordinate 2,203,141 downwards.
CCCTGCAGACGGCGTCGGTTCCAGTAGTGATGGAAAGCCGCCATGCCCAGGGGACGGCCCACCGGACCAAAGGCGTGCAAATAGGACTGGCCGACCGTGTGCCAGTCCACAAACTCGATACCCAGCTTGATGGTGCCGTGGGTCGCCGCGAGAAAGTCGTTCTCGTCCAGGCCGAGAAAGCCGTTCAGCAGCTTGATGGCTGGGATGGTGGCTTCGCCGACGCCGACCGTGCCGATCTCGTCGGATTCGACCACAGTGATCGCAACCGTCGAGCCCAGGGCGCGGGAGAGCATGGCGGCGCTCATCCAGCCGGCTGTGCCGCCGCCGACAATGGTCAGGGACTTTAGCCCGCCGTCCGTCATCACTGTCCCGCCCGGTTCGCCCCTGGTGGGGTCTCTCATAAAAAAGCCCCCGCCAGATCGCTCTGGCGGGGGGCTCGCAAGTTGGGGATGGATTACAGACTAGTACCGGTAGGAAACGCCGAACATGTAGGTCGCGCCGTACTTCTGATAGTCGATGGTCTGGCGCTGATCGTTGTTGTCGTAGGTCTTGAAGGGCTCGTTGGTGATGTTGTTGGCTTGCACCAGCAGCGACAGGCCGTTCAGGGGACCTTCACGGAACTCGTAGCCGATCTGGGCGTCGAGGACCGACTCCTCATTCACCGTCCGGAAGATGCGCGCGGCGCTCAGGCCGGCCACTTCACCCAGGAACTTGCCGCGATAGCGGTTGCTGATCCGGGCGTTGAAGCCGTCCTTCTCGTAGTAGAAGGTCGTGTTGATGACCTTCTTGGACAGGCCCGGGATGGTGATCGGCTTCTGGCCCTTTTCCAGTGTGACTTCGCTGTCGGTGAACGAGCCGCTGATGATCAGGCCGAAGGGCTTCAGCGGTTCCCAAAGCAGGTCACCCTGCAGCGAGGCCGAAAGTTCCAGGCCGCGGATGAAGCCGCCGTCGCCGTTATCCGGACCCGAGACCAGGCCGATCTTGGTGCCCAGTTGCGACTGCTGGGCGCTGCTCAGCAGGAACAGGTAGTCCGAGAAGTCCTTGTAGGACGAGGAGTTGGAGTTGACGAAGTTCGACAGCTCCTTGTGGTAGACGGCGGCCGAGATATAGGCCGAACGACCGAAGTACTTCTCAACCGAGACGTCGACGCCGTCAGCGATATAGGGCCGCAGGTTCGGGTTGCCGCCGTTGGCGCTGAAGAACGAGTTGTTCGGATCGGTCGAGGCCAGACGCGAGGTGTTGAGGTTGAACGACTGGCTGGCGCGCAGTTCGTCCATCCGGGCGCGGGCCAGGGTGCGGGCAGCACCCAGACGCACGTACAGCTCGTTACCCATGTCGAACGTCAGGTTCAGGCTCGGCAGGGCGTAGGTGTACTTGGAGCCGTCATCGGTCACGGTCGGAGCGGCCGGATTGGCCGGGTTGACTGCAACACCCTTCGAGAACTGGTCGGTGCGAACGACCTGCAGGCCGAAGTTGCCCTTGACCGGGATGGAGCCGGCCTGGGTGTCAACGTCGAACTTGGCATAGGCCACCTGGACGTCTTCACGGACCGACCAGTTACGCGTCTGAACGGCCGGGTTCTGGTCGGCGATCAGGGTGTAGAAGCCGTTCTTCAGCAGGTAGGTCGGATCATAGGCCAGCATGGCCTTGATGCCGATCAGATCCAGATTGGCCACGCCAACGATCGCAGCTTCGGGGATGGCGCGGCTGAGCGGCGCGCCCTGGGCGATACGGCCACCAAGGGTCAGGAAGCTTTCGTGGACTTGCTTGTCCTTTTCGCGACGGCTGAAGTTTACGCCGACCTCGACGTGGCTCAGCGGACCCCATTCGAGATCATGTTCAGCCGAGAAGCGGGCCGCCGACAGTTCGTCGGTGATCGAAGGGGTGTTGTAGAAGCCGGCCTGGGTCAGGGCACCGCCGGCAGCACCACCACCCCAGCCTTGCGGGTCGGTCAGCACGAACAGGTTGCGGTTGGTGTAGTCCAGGGTCGAGGCGAAGGTCGTGCCGGCGCCGGGCGTGGTCGTGAAGCCCAGGGTGTCGGTCGCGCCGACGCCGTTGGGGCCCGTACCCGAATAGGATTCGAAGATCACGTCGGTGCGTTCGGCCGACGAGTAGCTCAGGTCAGCAACCAGGCCCCAGCCGTTGTCGGTCTGGTAATCGACGTTCCAGCCGGCCGACTTGAGGGTCGTGTCCCGGGTGTTGAGGTCGTTACGCATCACGCCCTTGACGCCCGCGAAGGTGCCCTTGGTGATCAGGCCGGCTTCGGTGGTGCGGGTGGGCTGCAGCGAAGCCGACGACCACTGCAGGGGCAGTTCGATGCCGCGCAGGATCTGCTTTTCCGCGAACTCTGAATAGTACAGGTCCAGCGACGTGCTCAGCTTGTCATTGGGCTTGTATTCCAGAACGCCGATGACGCCGGTGCGCTTCAGGTTGTTGGACTGGTTGTACGGCTTTGCGCCGCCAATTACGCGGTCGTTGGCCGCATTGATGGTCGGATAGCCCCAGGCGTTGAAGCGGCGGCTCTGGGTCGGGGTCGAAATGTCCGAGACGGCCACGGCCACGCCGACCGTGTCATTGGCGAACTGGTTGACATAGGTGGCGCTGATCCGGTGGCCGGTGTCCTTGGCGTCCGGGTTCAGCTTGTCTTCGCTGTTCATCTCGTAGCGGGCATTGGCCGACAGGATGCGCTTGCCGTACTTCAGCGGACGGATCGTCTGCAGGTCGGCGGTGCCGGACAGGCCCTGGCCGATCAGCGAGGCGTCCGGGGTCTTGTAAACGACCACGCCCGAGAGGATTTCCGAAGGATACTGGTCGAATTCGACGCCGCGGTTATCGCCGGTCGAGACCTGCTCGCGGCCGTTCAGCAGCGTGGAGGTGAAGTCCGGGCCAAGGCCGCGGATAGAGATGACCTGGGCGCGGCCGTCGAGGCGCTGTGCGGTCAGGCCGGGCAGGCGGGCCAGGGATTCGGCGATCGAATTGTCCGGCAGCTTGCCGATGTCTTCGGCCGAGATCGCTTCGACGATCGAGGTCGAGGTCTTCTTCAGTGCGATGGCGTTTTCGATACTGGCGCGAATACCGGTGACGACAATGGCCTCGACGGCGGTGTCATCGGCCGGCTTGGCAGCGGCTTCTTGTGCCTGGGCCATTCCGGCCGAGGCGAGCGCCAGAGCCAAGCTGGTGGCTGCGCTGCTCATCAGACGCGCACGATTGCGCTGAGTTCTAGAGTTCATGGTCTCACCCTCCCTGTATCGGCTCTGCGCGTTTCTGACGCTGCGGTCGGAGCCGTTGTCGCAAATTACTGCAAATTAACGCGGTGTAATCAACACAAAAAAACGCAAACCTGTCATCAGCGCAAGTCCGGGCGACGTGTTTGTGGCCGTCAGTGATGCAAAATTGCAGCGGGTGGGGACTGCCTTGCGGCCTTTCCTGCAAAGGCCTGGCACGCTTGCGATTGACAGTCGGTCAAGTCGGCTGCAAATTTATGCAAATTATTGCAATGATCCTGACCGGAAATGGCGGGATCATGCGGATAGGGGGAAGCGATGTCTGCCTGGGGATCCCGGCGACTCCGGCTGATCGCCATGGCGGCGGGGTCAGTCATGACGGCGATTGCCGGCGGTGCCGCGGTGGCTGCCCCTGTGTCGGCCGGCTATCTGCAACGCAAGGCTTCCGATGAAGTGATCTACTTCGTCCTGCCTGACCGCTTCGCCAACGGCGATGTCCTCAATGATCGCGGTGGTCTGTCCGGCGGTTCGCTGGTCACGGGCTTCGACCCTGCGCGCGCCGGGTTCTACCATGGTGGCGATCTGAAGGGCCTGACCCAGCGCCTCGACTACATCCAGGGGCTTGGCGCGACGGCGGTCTGGCTGGCCCCCATTTTCCGCAACAAGCCGGTGCAGGGCGCGCCCGGCCGCGAATCGGCAGCCCATCACGGCTACTGGATCACGGACTTCACCGACGTGGATCCGCACTTCGGCACCCGCGCCGAGTTCAAGGCCCTTGTCGATGCCGCCCATGCTCGCGGGATGAAGGTCTATATGGACATCATCGCCAACCACACGGCGGACGTGATCCAGTATCGCGAGTGCCCGGCCAATGACTGCGCCTATCGCAGCAAGGCAGACTATCCCTATTCGACCCGGGGCGGCGTCTCGGGAGCGGCGATCAATAGCGGTTTTGCCGGCGACGGCGTCGGCACGAAGCCGAACTTCGCCCAGCTGACGCGACCGGACTATGCCTATTCCCCCTACGTCCCGGCCTCTGAGAAGACGGTCAAAAAGCCCGACTGGCTCAACGACCCGGCCTACTATCATAACCGCGGCGAAAGCACGTTCGCGGGCGAGAGCTCGCAGCAGGGTGATTTCGCCGGTCTGGACGATCTCTTCACCGAGCACCCCCGCGTGGTTCAAGGCCTGATCGATATCTACGGTCAATGGATCGACGACTTCGGGATCGACGGCTACCGGATCGATACAGCTCGCCATGTCGAGCCGGCCTTCTGGCAGGCCTTCATTCCAGCCATGCAGGCCCGCGCCCGGGCCCGCGGCATCGAGAACTTCCATATCTTCGGCGAAGTGTTCGACACTGATGTTGCCGCCCTGGCCCGCCATACCCGTGTCGACGGCTTTCCGGCCGTGCTGGATTTCGCCGTGCAGTCGGCCATCACCGACATGGTCGCCGGCAAGGCCGGCACAGACCGGCTGGCCCGGGTCTTCGCAGGCGATGTCCTTTACGAAGGCGGTGCGGCGACCGCCCTGCAATTGCCGACCTTCCTGGGCAATCACGACATGGGCCGCTTTGGGTACTTCGTGCTGAAGGCCAATCCGGGGATATCGGATGCCGAACTTCTGGACCGCGTGACCCTTGGCCATGCCTTGATGATGTTCTCGCGCGGCGTGCCGACAATCTATTATGGCGACGAGCAGGGCTTTACGGGCGACGGCGACTATGCCGACAGCCGCGAGGACATGTTCGCCAGCCAGGTCGCCAGCTACAATGACAACCGCCTGGTCGGTACGACTTCGACCGGCCCGTCTGATCGCTTCCGCACTGACGGCGCGCTCTATGGCCGGATCGCCGGCATGGCTGGGATTCGCAAGGGACATCCGGTCCTGCGGTCCGGCCGTCAACTGGTTCGTACCCAGGGTGACAAGCCAGGCCTGCTGGCCTTCTCGCGACTGGCGGACGGGGTCGAGTACCTCGTGGTCTACAATACGGGCTCCGTACCGGTCACAGCCCAGGTCGAGGTCGAGACGTCCTCTGGCCTCTGGCAGTCCGTGCATGGCGTCTGCGCCGGGGCGTCCAGCGCCCCCGGCAGCTATCGGGTCGAGATCGGCCCGCTCGACTACAAAATCTGCGTTTCCAAGGGGCTACAGTGACGGTCAAGGTTCTCTCACGTCCGGCTGTGGAGTCTGCGTTGGACGCCGAATGGTGGCGCGGCGCGGTCATCTACCAGGTCTATCCGCGCAGCTTTGCCGACTCGAACGACGACGGCGTCGGCGACCTGCCGGGCATCACGGCGCATCTCGAGCACATCGCCTCCCTGGGCGTCGACGCCATCTGGCTGTCGCCGTTCTTCAGGTCGCCGATGAAGGACTTCGGATATGACGTGTCCGACTATCTGGATGTGGATCCGATTTTCGGCACGCTCGCCGATTTCGATCGCCTGATCGACAAGGCCCATGCCCTGGGCCTGAAGATCATCATCGATCAGGTGTTTTCGCACACCTCCGACGAACATGCCTGGTTTGAAGCCAGCCGCCAGAGCCGCACCAACCCCCATGCCGACTGGTATGTCTGGGCCGACGCCAAGCCGGACGGGTCTCCGCCCAGCAACTGGCAGTCGGTTTTCGGAGGTCCGGCCTGGACCTGGGATGCCCGGCGCGGCCAGTACTACATGCACAACTTCCTGGCCTCGCAGCCACAGTTGAACGTGCATCTGCCGGCAGTGCAGGACGCTTTGCTGGCGTCAGCCAAGTTCTGGATGGATCGCGGCGTGGACGGTTTCCGCTTCGACGCCATCAATTTCTCGATGCACGACCCCGAGCTCAGGGACAATCCTCCCCTGCCGCCGGGCGGCAAGCGGACCCGGCCGTTCGACTTCCAGGACAAGATCTACAATCAGGGACATGCCGAAATCCCGGCCTTCCTCAGCCGGCTGCGGGCCCTGACCGATGCTCACGGTGGCCGGTTCTCGGTGGCCGAGGTGGGCGGCGATCATGCCGACCGCGAAATGAAGCTGTTCACCGCCGGCGAAGACCGGCTCAACAGCGCCTATGGCTTTCTCTATCTCTATGCGGAGCGGCTGACGTCCGAGATGATCCGCCGGGGCGAGGCCATGTGGCCTGGCGAGCCCGGCGAAGGCTGGCCGTCCTGGACCTTCTCCAATCACGATGCGCCCCGTGCCGTCTCACGCTGGGCGGAGGGCCGCGATCGCAAGGCCTTTGCCGAAATGGCGATGCTGCTGCTGGTGTCCCTGCGCGGCAATGTCTTCGTCTATCAGGGCGAGGAACTGGGCCTGCCCCAGGCCCATGTGCCGTTCGAGCGTCTGGTCGATCCCGAAGCTATCGCCAACTGGCCGCAAACCCTGGGGCGCGATGGTGCCCGCACGCCCATGCCCTGGTTGTCCGCAGCACCGAACGCCGGCTTCTCGGCTGTCGAGCCGTGGCTTCCCGTCGATCCCGTCCATCTGCCGCTGGCCGTGGATGCGCAGGAGGCCGATCCGGCTTCGACCCTGCAATTGGCCCGCCGGCTGATCGCCCTGCGCCGGGCCTATCCCGCCCTGCGGACCGGCAGGTTGGGCTTCGTCGAGACGAATACACCCCTGCTGATCTTCGAACGCGGTGAGGGCGGCCAGGCGCTGCTCTGCGCCTTCAATCTGGGGCAGGAGTCCGTCGCCTGGTCGCTGCCGGAAGGCTGGGTGATGGTCGAGGGGGTCAACCTGGCCCAGGATGGCGTCATGCCGCCTTGCGGTGGACTGCTGGCGCGGCGCGTCTAGTGGGCTGTCTGGTGTCTATCAAAACCCGCTCTCACCGGCGAAAGCCGGGGCCCAGATCCCGCCTGAGCGTCCTGGGATGATGCGCCTTCGGCCTCGGCTCAATTCTACCACCCCTCCGGGTTGGATCGGGGTCCCAGCTTTCGGCGGGATGAGCGGAGAAAACCACGGTCTTGCAGGGTCAGCCCCCGCAGCTCTCGCGGATGATCAGATCAGTGGGAACCCGCTCGGAGCGACTGGCCTTGTCCCCACTGGCGTCGAGCAGCTTGGAGACCATCAGTCGGCCGGCCTTGGCAGTGTCCTGGGCAATGGTGCTGAGGGCCGGGCTGCTGTAGCGGGCGAAGGGCACGTTATCAAAGCCGACCACCGAAACATCGCCGGGCACCGACAGGCCGGCGAGCTTCAGGGCGCGAATGGCCCCCAGGGCGATCAGGTCCGATGCGGCGACCACGCCGTCGAACGGCACGCCGCGATGGATCAGGGAGTCGATCGCGGCCTCAGCGGACTCGACCTCGAAATGGGCCGGGACGATCAGGTCCGGATCGATGCTGAGCTTCTGGTGCTCGAGGGCGTCCAGATAGCCACGATGGCGCTGCATGGCTTCGGGCGCTTCGGTGTCGCCGAGGAAGACGATGCGCTTGCGGCCCAGACGCGCCAGATGCAGCGTCGCCCGGCGTCCACCCATCGGGTTGTCGGAGCCGACCGAGCAGTAGTTCTGGTCCGGAAGCTGAGCGCCCCAGACCACGAAGCGTCCTTCGGTCTCGGAGAGGCGGTTGAAGGCCGCGTGCAGCGAGCTTTGCCCCAGGAAGATCACGCCCTCGGCCCGGCTGGTGGTCATGGCCACCGACAGGTCCTCGAAATTGGCCGGCGCGATATGGCTGAGCAGGACGTCGCAACCCCGTTCGCTGGCCGCTTCGCCGACTCCGGCCAGCAGTTCCAGGAAGAAGGGGTCGGACATGCCGCTGTCGCGGCCCTGGGGGCGGGGAACCACGATAGCGATCGTCGCCTCGGCTCCGATCGGGCCCGCAGGCATGTAGCGGCGGAACGGGTAGTCCATCTCGCGCGCCAGCTTCCAGATCGCCTGCTTGGTGCGCTTGTTGACGGCCGGACTGTCGTTCAGGGCCCGCGAGGCGGTCGAGATCGAGACGCCAGCCATCTTGGCGAGGTCTTCAAGTCGGGTGACGCCCTTGCTCATGCGGGGGACTCATCGCCTGCAAAATTTGCCGCAAAAGTTTTCATAAGCCCCTTTAGGCCTCGCCAGCCCAGCTTGGCAAGTCCGGGCCGGGCCCCGAGTCACGGAGTGTTCTGATGCTGTTTCGACTGGCCCTGGCGGCCTGGCTTCTCGTCATTGCGCCCGCCGTTGCGGCTCCATCCGTCAAGCTCGAGTCGCCCGACAAGGTGCTGTCGGTCGAGGTGACCACCGATGGCGATGGCCGCCCCAGCTATGCGATCAGCCGCCTCGGCAAGCCCGTGATTGCGCCATCCCGTCTGGGCTTCATTCTGGTCGATGCGCCGAAGCTGGAGAGGAACCTGACCCTGGCCGGCGAGGCGACCCGGCGCTTCGACGAGACCTGGGAGCAGCCTTGGGGTGAGCGGCGCTTCGTGCGCAATCGCTACAATGAACTGCGCGTGACCCTGGCCGAGAAGAACGGCCTGCAGCGCCGGTTCGACGTGGTGTTCCGGCTCTATGATGATGGTGTCGGCTTCCGCTACGAGTTCCCCGATCAGACCAATCTCAAGACCGTGAAGATCGGCGAGGAACTGACCGAGTTCAGCCTGGCCGAGCCGGCGACGGTCTGGTGGATCCCCGCCTATGAATGGAACCGTGAGGAATACCTCTATCACCGCACGCGGGCGGAGGAGGTCGGTGACGCCCAGACCCCGATGACGGTCCGAACCGACAATGGCCTCCACATCGCCTTTCATGAAGCGGCGCTGGTCGACTATTCCGGCATGAACCTGACTCGTGTCGAGGGGCGGCGCTTCAAGGCCGCCCTGACGCCGGGCGTGGGCGGGGCCAAGGTCGAGCGCACCGCGCCGTTCCCGACCCCCTGGCGGACCCTGCAGATCGCCGACACGGCCGGCGGGCTGGTGACCTCCAACCTGATCCTCAATCTGAATGAGCCCAATGCCCTGGGTGACGTCTCCTGGGTCAAGCCGATGAAATATGTCGGTGTCTGGTGGGAGATGCACCTCGACAGGAAGACCTGGGCCTCGGGGCCAAAGCACGGGGCCACGACGGAGAATGCCCTCAAGCACATCGATTTCGCGGCCAGGCATGGTCTCGGTGGTGTGCTGGTCGAGGGCTGGAATGTCGGTTGGGACGGCGACTGGTTCGGCAACGGCCAGGACTTCAGCTTCACCCAGCCCTATCCGGATTTCGACCTCAAGCGGGTCACGGACTACGCGCGCGACAAGGGCGTCGTGTTGATCGGGCACCACGAAACCTCGGCCAACGCCGCCCACTATGAAAGCCAGATGGAGGCCGGGTTCGACCTTTACAAAAAGCTCGGCGTCACCGCCGTGAAGACCGGCTATGTCGCCGATGCGGGTCAGGCCAAGGTGATGGGCCTGGACGGCAAGGTTCACTTCGCCTGGCACGAGGGCCAGGACATGGCGCGCCACCACCTGAAGGTCGTCACCGAAGCCGCCGAACGCCAGATCGCCATCAATGCCCATGAGCCCATCAAGGACACCGGCCTGCGCCGCACCTATCCCAACTGGATCTCGCGGGAAGGCGCGCGCGGCATGGAGTTCAGCGCCTGGGGCCAGCCCGGCAATCCGCCCGAGCACGAGACCAACCTGATCTTCACCCGCATGCTGGCCGGCCCGATGGACTATACGCCCGGCATCTTCGGCATGAAGACCAAGTCCCCCGACGGCGTCGCCACCACCTGGGCCAAGCAACTGGCGCTGTATGTCACGATCTACAGCCCCATCCAGATGGCCGCCGATCTGCTGGAGAACTATGAGGTCAATCCCAAGCCCTTCAAGTTCATCGAGGACGTGCCGACCGACTGGGCCGAGACCCTGGTCCTGAACGGCGAGATCGGCGATTTCGTCACTATCGTCCGCAAGGATCGCAAGAGCGACGACTGGTATCTGGGCGCGATCAGCGACGAGGAGGGGCGGGTGCTGACGGCATCTCTGGGCTTCCTGGAGCCCGGTCGGCGCTACAAGGCCCAGATCTATCGCGATGGCGACAAGGCCGACTGGAAGACGGCGCCGCAGGATATCGTCATCGAGGAGCGCGAGGTGACCGCAACGGATGTCCTGACCCTGCGTTTGGCACCTGGAGGCGGTCAGGCGATCCGCTTCATGGCGGCCAGCAAGGGCAAGCCGCGCCAGTAGGGTGCCCCCCGGACTTCCCGACTGGAGACGGGAAGTCCGGGCGATGCGATGCAAATTTATGAGAATTTTTGCAGTTTGCGCCGGGATCCGGAGGCGGGGAGCCCTGGCTTGAACCACAAGAGGCGTTGACGGCAACCTCGATTGCGCTTGAAAAGCCTCGCAGTATGGGAATTCTCGATTGCGCGGGGCAGGGTGCCGTGCGCAAATATGCAGACTGACGACTTATGAAAAAACTTGCGCATCATCGGCACGAACCGGTGGGCGGGTGGGGAAGCGGATGACCAAGGCCAAGCTGAGTTTCTTCCAGATCTGGAACATGTGCTTTGGATTCTTCGGGATCCAGATCGGCTTTGGTCTGCAGAACGCCAATACCAGCCGAATCTTCCAGACCCTGGGCGTCGATGTGAACCATCTGGCGATCCTGTGGATTGCCGCACCGGCGACAGGCCTCCTGGTCCAACCCATCATCGGTCACTTCAGCGACAAGACCTGGGGAAGGCTGGGTCGCCGCCGGCCCTACTTCTTCTGGGGCGCGATCCTGACGACGGCCGCCCTGGTGGTCATGCCCAACTCGCCCACCCTGTGGATAGCGGCCGCGGCGCTCTGGATCATGGACGCCTCGATCAACATCACCATGGAGCCGTTCCGGGCCTTCGTCGGCGACAACCTGCCCGATGAGCAGCGCTCGACCGGCTATGCCATGCAGAGCTTTTTCATCGGCCTGGGCGCGGTTCTGGCCTCGGCCCTGCCCTGGATGCTGACCAACTGGTTCCACATCGCCAATACCGCGCCGGCCGGCGAGATCCCGGACTCCGTGCGCATCGCCTTCTACGCCGGCGGGGCCGGCCTGCTGCTGTCGGTGCTCTGGACGGTGTTCACGACCCGCGAATACAGCCCCGAGCAGTTGGCGGCCTTCGAGGTCGCGGCCAAGGGAGAAGCGGCGGTCAAAGCGGCTGAAGCACCCGAAGGCGGGTCCTTCGGGCTGATCGGTGGCCTGGGTCTTGCGTCCGGTATTGCTCTGGCAGCCCTGGTCTTTGCCACCGGCCTGGAGAAGGAGCTCTATGTTCTGGCCGGCCTGCTCGGCGGTTTTGGCCTGGCCTGTCTCGCTGCCGGCGCTCTGAAGGGGCGGGGCGGTGGCTTCTCCGAAGTGATGGGCGACTTCATGGCCATGCCGACCACCATGCGCCAGCTGGCGGTGGTGCAGTTCTTCTCGTGGTTTGGCCTGTTTGCCATGTGGATCTACACCACGCCGGCCGTGGCGGCCTTCCACTTCCATGCGACCGACGCCAGCTCGAAGGCCTATAACGAGGGCGCTGACTGGGTCGGGATCCTGTTCGCCGTCTATAATGGCGTTGCCGCCCTGGCCGCCCTTTTGATCCCGTTCATGGTCCAGGCCACCAATCGCCGGGTCAGCCATGCGGTCTGCCTGGTCCTGGGCGCGCTGGGCCTGCTGTCGTTCCTGCTGATCCGCGAGCCGGGCCTGCTTTGGATCGGCATGATTGGTGTCGGTTTCGCCTGGAGCTCGATCCTGTCGGCACCCTATTCGATCCTGGCTGGGGCGCTGCCGGCCCGGAAGATGGGCGTCTTCATGGGCATCTTCAATTTCTTCATCGTCATCCCCCAGCTGCTGGCTGCCACCGTGCTGGGCCTGCTGCTGAAGACCTTTTTCGACGGTCAGGCGATCTATGCCCTGGTGCTCGGGGCGGCGGCTTTCCTCGCGGCCGCCGTCGCCGTATTCGCCGTCACGGATCCGGACGAAGCCAGGTCTAAGGCCGGCTGATGGACCGTCGTCACTTCCTGACCTTGACCGCAGGCGGGCTGTTGACGGCCGGAGCCAGCCAGGCCCGGGCGCTGTCCAGCGGCCGGCTGGTCGAGTATCCCGCCTTCGCGTCAAAGCACGTGGATGCCCGTCGCGTGACCGTATGGCTGCCGGAGGGCTATGACGCCTCGGCCGAGCCCTTCGGCGTGCTCTACATGCACGATGGGCAGAACCTGTTCGAAACCACCCACGCCCCTTTCGGCGAATGGGGCGTGGATGAAGTCCTGTCGGGGATGATGGCGCGCGGCGAGGCGCCCCGAACCCTGGTGGTCGGGGTCTGGAACACCCCGAAGCGCTATGTCGAATACGGCCCGGCCGCCCTGGTGGATGCCGTGCCAGAGCCGACGCGCTCCGTCCTGAAGGCCCAGGCCAGGGCTCCCCTGGAATCGGACGCTTACCTGGCCTTCCTCGTCGAGGAGCTCAAGCCGTTCATCGACCGGACCTATCGCACGCGGCCTGGCCGTGAGCACACCAGCCTGATGGGCTCCAGCATGGGCGGTCTGATCTCGCTCTATGGCGGACTGACCTATCCCGAGGTGTTCGGTGCGGTGGGTTGCGTCTCGACCCATTGGCCGCTCGGCAGTGGCGAAGGGCCCGGGGTCAGTCGCGACCAGTGGCGAGCCGATGTCCTGAGCGGGCTGACCACCTATCTGGAGCGGACCCTGCCGAAGCCGGCAGGGACGCGGTTCTATTTCGATCACGGCGACCAGAACCTCGATTCCAACTACGCGCCCTATCAGGCCCGGGTGGATGCGATCTTTGCCGCCAGGGGCTATCGGCGTGGGCGGGATGTCGAAAGCCTGGCCTTCCCGGGTGCCGATCACAACGAGCCGTCCTGGAACCGTCGCCTCTCCATTCCGCTCAAGTTCCTGCTCAATGCCCCCGCCGTTTCGGCGGCCCCCTGACACACACCGTCCCATCGTTTCGTGAGATCCCCAGCATGCGTTCCGTAAAGATCCTCGCCCTCGCCACGACCGCGGTTTCGATGCTGGCGGGTGCCGCTGCGGCTCAGTCGGCCCCCGGCGCGCCCGGCGCGCCCTCAACCTGGGCCTATGCGGCCAAGACCGGGGTCGGTGCCTCTTACGAGGCCTATGTCAACGGGGCCTACAAGGACGGCGGCCCTACGGGTACGGTGTCCAAGGTCTGGTTCTCGATCGCCGACGGCGTCCTGACCGAGACCATGTACGGCCTGATCCACCAGGCCCAGATCAAGCAGCTGCGGTTTGCGGTCCAGACCTCGACGGGCCTCGCCATCGAGGGACCGGATACGGTCGCCAAGACCGAATACCTGCACGTGGACGCCGCCGGTCGTCCGCTGTCGCCGGCCTACAAGATCACCACCACTGACCGGCAGGGCCGCTTTGTCATCGAGAAGCGGATCTTCACTGACGGCGACCGCCAGAGCCTGTTCATGCGGGTCACGGTGCGGGCCCTGAAGGGGTCGGTCACGCCCTATCTGCTGCTTGAACCCCATATGGCCAATACCGGGGCCAATGACGCCGGTGCGGCCACCCGGACGACCCTGACGGCCAATGAAGGATCGACCTTCCTGACCTTGAAGGGCTCCAAGCCCTTCGCCGCCGCCAGTGCGGGCTTCATCGGGACCTCGGATGGTCTCACCGACCTGAAAGCCGATGGAAAGCTGGACGCCCTCTATGCCGACACCGGAGCCGCGCGCGGTGCGATCCTGCTGACCGGCCAGCTGCCCGCCACCGACAAGGCGATCACGGTCGACTATGCGATCGGCTTTGGCCCGACAGCCGCCGCCAGCGCCGCCTCGGCGGAGGGCTCGCTGAAGACCGGCTATGACAAGGTCCTGGCCCGTTACAATGGCCAGGGCTCTGCGGTCGGCTGGGAGGACTATCTGGCCTCGCTGACCGAACTGCCGCGCCTGCGCGAAGCGGCGATGGACGGCGGCAAGCTGGTCCAGGCCAGCGCCCTGATGCTGAAGGTGCAGGAGGACCGCACCTATGCCGGGGCCCTGATCGCCTCGCTGTCCAACCCCTGGGGCGACACGGTCGACGCCAGCAAGCCCTCGACCGGCTACAAGGCCGTCTGGCCACGCGACTTCTACCAGTGCGCCATGGCCCTGGCGGCGCTGGGCGATATCCAGACGCCCCTGGCGGCTTTCCACTACCTGCCCACGGTCCAGGTCGGTCCCAAGACCAAGGGCAATACCGGTGCGGGTGGCTGGTTCGCGCAGAAGTCCGAAGTGGATGGCACGCCCGAATGGGTCGGGGTCCAGCTGGACCAGACCGCCATGCCGATCATGCTGGGCTGGAAACTGTGGAAGCAGGGCTGGCTGCCCGAGGCCGAGCTGAAGGCCTATTATGCCAGCATGATCAAGCCGGCGGCAGACTTCCTGGTCGATGGCGGCAAGGTCGGTCTGGGTTGGAACACCGCGACCATCACGCCCCCCTTCACCCAGCAGGAGCGCTGGGAGGAACAGGCCGGCCATTCTCCCTCGACCACGGCAGCCGTGATCGCGGGCCTGGTTGTGGCGGGCGACATCGCCGAAGCCTCCGGCGACGCAGCCTCGGCCGTGCGCTACCGCGCCACGGCCGACGCCTATTCGGCCAAGGTCGAGAGCCTGATGGTCACGCGCAAGGGCTCGCTCGGCGACGGCCACTATTTCCTGCGGCTCAACAGCGATCAGGATCCGGACAACAAGAGCCCGGTCGAGGTGCGCAATGGCCAGGAGGCCGTGGCGGAGGACAAGATGCTGGACGCCGGCTTCCTGGAGCTGGTGCGGTATGGCGTCCGGCAGGCGGACGATCCGGCCGTGCTGGCCAGCCTGCCCGAACTGGATGACGAGGCCCTGCAGGACCTCTACCGGGTGCGCTACAGCTTCAGCTTTCCCGGCGTGGACGGCACCTTCCCGGGCTGGCGGCGCTATGGCGTCGACGGCTATGGCGAAGACACGGCCACGGGGGCCAATTACGGGGCCGGCGACCAAATGCGCCCGGGACAGCGCGGCCGGGTCTGGCCGATCTTCACCGGCGAGCGCGGCCACTACGAGATCGCCCGCATAACCTTGCGCGGAAAGCCCGCGCCGGGGGCCCTCGAGCCCGTGCGCCAGACCTATGTGAAAGCGATGGAGCTCTTCGCCAATGACGGCCTGCTGATCCCCGAACAGGTTTGGGACGGCGTCGGGACCGCGCCGGACCGTGGCTATGTGCGCGGTGAGGGGACGGACTCGGCCACACCCCTGGCCTGGTCGCATGCCGAATACATCAAGCTCCTGCGCTCGGTCGCCGACGGTGTGGTCTGGGACAGCTACCAGCCCGTAAAGGCGCGCTTTGCCCTACCCAGGCCCTGAGGCCCCGATTTGAGGGGCTCAAGGTGTCGCACCTCTCGCGGGTTAACGCCGGATTAGGATTCGTTAGCGATGACTAGTCGACGCCTCTTGCGTCCGGAGGTTCGAGTATGTCCGCGTTTCGCCGTCTGACGATCGCCTGGAAGCTCATCCTGGTCGCAGGCCTCGCTATCGGGTTGCTGCTGATCGCAGCCGCTGTGGCGGTCACGTCTCACACCAGCAGCATCGTCTCGAGCCTGACCAACCAGTACGCCGGCGCGGTGGCCGACGAGGCCATCGAGCAGGTCCGCAACGACATCAACTCCGCCGCCGCTGCGGCCGGGGCCATGCGCGGCTCGATCGCCTCGGCCCATGAGGCGGGACTGGTCGAGCGCGACAAGTTCACGGCCCTCGTCAAGCCGAACGCCCTGGTCACCAAGAGCGTCATGGGGGCCTGGTTTATGGCCGAGCCGAACGCTCTGGATGGGCGGGACGCCGATTTCATCGGCAACCAGGCCATGGCGTCCAACAAGGACGGTCGGTTCTCGGTCTACTGGGTCAATCAGAACGGCGCGCCGGCTCTGGAACTTCAGGCGGACGGGTCGGACTTTGCTGAAGCCTACTACAAGGACACCGTCAGTTCCGGAAAGCCGAACCTCACTGAGCCCTATTTTGACACCGTGGCAGGCGCTGAGGTCGCCATGTCTTCGATCGCGCTTCCCGTCACGTCGGGCGGCAAGCTGATCGGCGTCGCCGGTCTGGATATGTCGCTGGACAATCTCTCGGCGGCCCTTGGAGCTCTGAAGCCGCTCAAGGGTGGCCGGGTCATGCTGGTCTCGGCCGGCGGCCAGTGGGTGGCCCACCCCGATGCCGGCCTGCGCATGAAGGCCTATGGCGACGAAGGTGCAGAGGCCGTGCGCGGCGTCCTGGCCGGCGGCAAGGCTCTGGAAATCAAGGGGATCAAGGCCGGCGATGTGCCGATGATCCGTATTGTCCGCCCGATCGCCATGCCGGCCCTCAACACCACCTGGGCCCTGATCATGGATGTGCCCGTCGCCGCCATCACCGGACCGGCCGACACCCTGGCCCACATCCTGTTTATCGGCGGGGGTCTGATCACCGTCGCTGTCCTGGCCGCGCTGTTCTTCGCCAGCACGACCCTGGTTCGCGCACCCCTGGCCGGCCTGACCCGTTCGGTCGACAGCCTGAGCGCGGGCCGTTACGACCAGCCGGTGGCCGGTGTCGCCGGCGGGGACGAGATCGGTGCCATCGCGCGCGCTCTGGAAGGCTTCCGGCACGACCTGGCCGACGGCCAGCGCCGGCGAGCCGAGCAGGAATCCGAGCGGGCTGTCGCCGAGGCTGCGCGTTTGCGGCATGAAGCCGAAGCCCAGGCCTTTGCCCGGTCGCAGGCCACGGCCGTTGCGGCCCTCGGCGAGGGCATGGAAAAGCTGGCCGATGGGGATCTGATCTGGCGGATGCGCGAGGACAGCTTCGCCGCTGATGCCCGCAAGATGCCGAACGACTTCAATGCCGCCGTGGAAAGCCTGCAGGCGACCATGGCCGGCATCCTCAACGCGGCTCGCAGCATCCGCGCTGGTTGCGCCGAGATCAGCAAGGCCTCGGATGACCTGGCCCAGCGGACCGAACGCGGTGCGGCAGGCTTGGAGCAGACCGCCGCCGCGCTCGACCAGATCACCTCCACCGTCAAGCGCAGCTCCGAAGGGGCTGAGCGGGCTCGCCAGGTGACCCAGAGCGCCAAGGCCAATGCCGAGCGCAGTGGCGCGGTGGTCAAGGAAGCCGTCCAGGCCATGGGCGGGATCGAGAAATCCTCGCGCGAAATCACCAACATCATCGGCGTGATCGACGAGATCGCCTTCCAGACCAATCTGCTGGCCCTGAATGCCGGGGTCGAAGCGGCGCGGGCCGGCGAAGCCGGTCGCGGCTTCGCGGTCGTCGCTCAGGAAGTCCGGGCCCTGGCCCAGCGCTCCGCCGACGCCGCCAAGGAGATCAAGTCCCTGATCGGCGCTTCGACCGAGCAGGTGGGCAAGGGTGTGCGTCTGGTCGGCGAGACCGGTGAGACCCTTGAACAGATCCTGGTTCAGGTCGCGGAAATAAACGACCTGGTCGGCGAGATTGCTGCCTCGTCCAAGGAACAGGCCGTGGGCCTGGCCGAGGTCAATCAGGCGGTCAATCAGATGGACCAGGTTACCCAGCAGAATGCGGCCATGGTCGAGCAGTCGACGGCCGCCAGCCATGCCCTGGCCAGCGAGGCTGCCGAGCTGGAGCGCCTTGTCGGACGCTTTAAGGTAGGCGCCGAGGTTCGTGAAATGCGGTCTCCGGTTGCGGCCCCGCGCCCGACCGCCGCCCCGTCCCGCGAAAGCTTCCGCCAGCGCTATGTACAGGGGGCCAACGCCCTGAAGGTCGAGCCCTCGTCGCGTCCCGGCGAATGGGAAGAGTTCTAGGGTCCTTTCCGCCCTGATGGCTGCATGAGGGCAGGCGGCGCTGGAGGCGGAACGCGGGCTGACGGAAACTTTTCGAGGCCAGTGATTTCACTTCGCCTCGATGGATAGCGGTCGCCCGGGGGAAGATGGTCACCCCGTCGCGGATCATCACGACGAGCCGCTTCAGGCCTGCAACTGCCTCCCTTGTTTCTGGAAGAGACCCTTGTCAGGGATGTGGCGGGCAACTGGCGGGCCGGTGGCGCAAGCCTGACGTGGCGCCGGGGTCGTCCTTGGGGTTTCCCTCAGACCTCTGATAGCCAGGGCGTGGGAGCCAAGAATGTTCTTCAAGACGGATACGGCAAAGATCAAGCGCTGGCGTGAGGAGCGTCACTGGTCCCAGGAGCACCTCGCCCAATTGGCCGGCGTAGGCCTGCGGACGCTGCAGCGGATCGAGAACGGACAGAAGGCCTCGGGCGAAACGCTCAAGGCGCTGGCGAACGCCTTCAACGTCGATGTCGTCGCCCTGTGCGTTGACCCAGAGATCGAGGCTGCGCAGATCGTCCAGAGCCGTCAGAAGAAGGTTGTCCGGGACCTGCGTCTGTCCTTCTGGATCCACGGAGCCTGCTACGTCGTCGTGGCCGCCGTCTTCATCACCATCAGCGTTGGGCTCGGTGCCTTCGTCATGAAGTGGTCCCTGATGTGGGTGACCGTCGCTCTGCTAGGCCACGGCGCGGTGCTCGCCATCGTCGAATTGGTCGTGCGCAATGACGGACAGCGCGACTATGGATCGTGACCGCTGGGTGAGGCCTGTCGCCCTAGTCGAGACAGTCCTCCCCCATCGGCATGGCCGCCGCCGCCCCCTTCAGGGGGAGGGCCTGGGAGCGAGCCCGTGTCCGCCAGGCCCCTCGCAATCGCCCGCGAAAGCGCTATATCCCCGCCATGGCTGAAGCTTTCAACGACAAAACCCTCGCCGCCGACAAGGCTGTTCGCTACGCCGAAGTAGCCGCCGAGATCGCCTCGGTGCTGGACGGCGAACCCAATGTCACGGCCCGTATGGCGACGGTGACCTCGATGCTGGCCAACAGCTTCGATCACTATTTCTGGACCGGCTTCTATGTAGTCGATCCGACCCGCGAGCGGGAGCTGGTCGTCGGCCCCTATCAGGGGACCCTGGGTTGCCTGCGGATCGCCTTCGGCCGCGGCGTCTGCGGCGCGGCGGCCCAGAGCGGACAGACCCAGCTGGTCGCCGATGTCCATGCCTTCCCGGGCCATATCGCCTGCGATAGCCGGTCCCAGAGCGAGATCGTCCTGCCGGTCTTTGACCGGGCCGGGCAATTGATCGCCGTTCTGGATGTCGACTCCGACAGGCCCGCAGCCTTTGATGCTGTTGATCAACAGGGCCTGGAGCGGATCCTCAAGTCCACCTTCGGGTAAACTGGCGCAACGGTTGCAGCCTGTTCTCCATCATTCCCTAACCGCTTCGGTTTAGGACAGGTGGAACATGCTCAACGTCCTGAACCTGCATCCCAGCCTTCTGTCGCCCGAGGATATAGCCTTGTGGCGCAGCATGGCTGCCGCTGAACCGGCCTTTGCCAGCCCTCTGCTGGGGCCGGATTTCGCCCTGGCTGTCGGACTTGTCCGCGAAGATGCGCGGGTTGCGGTCATCCGTCAGAGTGAGGCCACGGTCGGCTTTCTGCCGCATCATCGCCGCCCGGGTCGGATGGCGCGCGCGATCGGATCGCCGCTGTCGGACTATCACGGCATCATCACCCATCGCACCCCAGGGTTCACGGCGGAAGACGTCCTGCGCGCCGCCGATCTGGGCGTGTTCCGGTTCACCGGCCTGGTCGATCCCTACGGCCTGTTCGGCGGGCTGGGCGAGCCCCAGGCGGCGTTCGTGATCGCGCCGGAAGGGCCTGTTGACGACTATCTGGAGGCCGTGCGGTCGGCCAGCCCCAAGAAGATCAAGAATTACCGCCGGCTGGACCACAAGCTTGAGCGCGAGAAGGGCGAGGTTCGCCTGGTTGCGCCCGACCGGTCGCGGGACTCCTTTGACCAGCTGATTACCTGGAAGCGGGAACAGCTGCAGCGCACGGGCCTGCATGATTTCCTCCGCCCGGCCTGGACCAGCGGCCTGCTCAGCGACCTGTTTGAGCGTCAGGACGGCGACTTCCAGGGCCTGATGATCGGGCTCTATGCTGGCGACGATCTGGTCGCGGGGCATTTCGGCGTGCGGCTGGGCGGCGTCTATCATCCCTGGATCGCCTCGACCCATCCGGACTATGGGGCCTGGTCGCCGGGGCAGCTGTTCTTCCTGAGAGCGATCGCGGCCATGCCGGCCCTCGGCCTGACCCATTATGATCTTGCTCCGGGCCATGACCACTACAAGCGGGCCTATGCCCTGACCCAGACGGTGGCCCTCAACGGTTCCGTCACCGCACCCGGCATGGGGGGGCTGGTGGCCAGTTCCGTCGAAGGGGCCTGGACCCTGGCCGGTGGGCGCGGATCAGGCGTGGTCGCCCGGCTGCGTCGCCGGGTGGACACTATTGCCAGTGTCGAACTGACCGTCGCCGGCCGCATGCGGGGTCTGGTCGATGCGGTCGCCGGACAATCGCGCCGTCGCGTCGGCGCGTCCGAGGGCGGCTGACCGTGCAGGTGACGGTGATGATCCCGACCCAGAGACGGCTCGGCGGTCTTGCCGTGGCCGTGCGCTCGGTTCTGGCCCAGCAGGCGGTGGATTTCGCTGCGCTGGAGATCATCGTCGTAGACAATGACCAGGCCCCTTCGGCTAAGGCCACGATCGAGGCCTTGGCCGAAGGCGCGGCCTGTCCGCTGCACTATGTGCACGAGCCCCGCGCCGGGGTGGCCAATGCCCGCAATGCCGGCATGGCCAGGGCGACGGGCGACTTCATTGCCTTTCTGGATGATGACGAAGAGGCCCCGGCGGGCTGGCTGGCTGCCTTGCTGGCGGCACAAGTCCGTTACAGCGCCGATGTGGTGTTCGGACCGGTTAGAGCCCGGGCCCCTGACAGCGTGGCCGCCCATCGCGACTATCTGGAGCGTTTCTTCTCGCGCCTCGGCCCGGCCGAAGCGGGCGTCATCGATCACTATTACGGCTGCGGCGACAGTCTGCTGCGCCGCTCGGCCCTGCCGGATCCGGTGTCGCCCTTTGCCGCCGAGCGCAATCAGATCGGCGGCGAGGATGACATGTTGTTTGGCCAGATGCAGGCCGCCGGCGCGGTCTTCGCCTGGGAACCCGCCGCCTGGGTCTGGGAAGATCCGGTGCCGGACCGCCTGACCCTGGACTACACGATCGCCCGCGCCTTTGCCTATGGCCAGGGCCCCTCGGCCCACTGCGCCGCCGCCAGCCCGCCTGACAGGGTCGGCGTGGCCCGCTGGATGGCCATTGGCCTGGCCCAGGCCGCTGTGTTCGGGGCCGTGGCCGGGCTGAAGTGGCTGACCCGCGCCCGCGACCGCGCCGATTGGCTTGACAAGGCCGCGCGTGGCCTCGGCAAGACCCTGTGGTGGGGCCCCTTCAAGATCCAATTCTATGGACGGACGGCATGACGATCATCCGCGACTGGACGCCGGACAAGGCCGGGGCCTTCGGCCAGGAGAACCTGGTCTTCGACCATGGCCTGCATGAGCGTCCCATGTTCGACGACGAGGGCTTGGCGCGACTGCTGGACCAGTATCCCCGCGAGCAACTGGGGGTTTTCACCATGGGTGAGGATCCCAAGGCCTGGACGACCTGGCGCAAGGGATCGGCCGGCAATCTGACCGGTGACCAGTTGCTGGAAGCGGCCCAGACTGGCCGCATCTGGCTGAACCTGCGCCACACCAATGACTACCTGCCGGACTATGCAGCCCTGGGCGACGAGATCTTCGCCGAGAAGCAGGCGAAGGTTCCCGGCCTGCGCACCTTCAAGCGTGACCTCGGCATGCTGATCAGCTCGGCCAACGCCCAGGTGTTCTACCATCTGGACGTGCCGCTGGTGTCGCTGTGGCAGCTGCGCGGGCAGAAGAAGGTCTGGGTCTATCCGGTCGCCGACCCCTATGTCGGCGAGCTGGATCTCGAGAAGATCGTGCTGAAGGAAACCGCCGAGCAGTTCGCCTTTGATCCTGATTGGGACAAGGGGGCTACGGCCTATGACCTGACGCCGGGCAAGATGGTCACCTGGCGGCAGAACGCGCCTCACCGCATCGAGAACGGACCGATGCTGAACGTGTCCCTGTCGATCGAGTTCATGACGCCGGCCGCCCTGATGCGGGCCAATGTCATCTATGCCAATGGCGTTCTGCGCCGCCGCATCGGGGCCAGGCCGCGGATTCAGAACGGCTTTGGTCCTGCGGCGCTCACCAAGCTGGCCGTCGCCCGGGGCGCCAAGGCCCTGAAGCTGCAGACACCGCATGTGCGTCACCTGCCGGTCACTTTTGGCCTGGATGCCGGACAGCCCGGCGTTCTCGTCGAGGGAATGTCCGCCTAGCGCTTGCTCCCGCCGACGCTTCATCGCAGAACACGTCGATGAGTCAGGCAGTCACGATTGAACTGGGCGAGGGGGCGGAACACGATGCCCGCGCCCTGCGGAATGCCTTCGGGTGCTTCACCACCGGCGTGACGGTGGTCACGACCGTGGAGGCCGATGGCCGCCGGATTGGGCTGACGGCCAATTCTTTCACCTCGGTTTCGCTGGATCCGCCTCTGGCGCTGATCTGTGTCGACCTGAAATCCAGCAGCCTCGCGGCCCTGGACCAGGCGGGGGTCTTTGCCGTCAATGTTCTGCCAGCCGAGCAGCAGGACGTCGCCAACCAGTTCGTGCGCAAGGGAGTCGACCGGTTCGCAGGGCTGGAGACCGAGGTCTGGCGTACCGGGGCCCCGATCCTGCCGGATTGCATGGCCAATTTCGAATGCGAGACCCATCACGTCTTCGATGCCGGCGATCACCGCGTCTATGTCGGTCGGGTCGTGAAGCTGCGCTATGATCCCGATCACGAACCGCTGGTCTATCTGCAGGGCCGGTTCCGGCGGGTTCACGTCGACGCGGAATAGTCTGGCAGGATTTCGCGCGATACGGCGTGATCTCGGGATGCTATCGACGCGCAAAACAAGATCCAGGGAGCGCTTCATGCGAGACATCGCCCATTTCGTGAACGGTCAGACCTTCGTGGGTGCCTCCGGGCGCTTCGGCGATGTGTTCAATCCCAATACCGGTGAAGTTCAGGCGCGGGTGCAGCTGGCGACCGATGCCGAGCTCGATGCTGCGGTTCAGGCCGCTGCCCGGGCCCAGATCGGCTGGGCCATGACCAATCCCCAGCGTCGCGCGCGGGTCATGTTCGAGTTCAAGCGCCTGATCGAGCGCGACATGAACAGCCTGGCTGAGATCCTCTCCTCCGAGCACGGCAAGGTCATTGCCGATTCCAAGGGCGATATCCAGCGTGGCCTGGAAGTGATCGAGTTCGCCTGCGGCATCCCCCACATCCTGAAGGGCGAATATACCGAAGGGGCCGGACCGGGCATCGACGTCTATTCGATGCGCCAGCCCTTGGGCGTTTGCGCGGGTATCACCCCGTTCAACTTCCCGGCCATGATCCCGATGTGGATGTTCGGCATCAGCATCGCCGTCGGCAACACCTTCATCCTCAAGCCGTCGGAAAAGGATCCGACCGTGCCAGTGAAACTGGCCGAGCTGATGATGGAAGCGGGCGCGCCCGAGGGTGTTCTGAACGTGGTGCATGGCGACAAGAGCGTGGTCGACGCCATCCTGACCCATCCGCTTATCCGTGCCGTCAGCTTTGTCGGCTCGTCCGATATCGCCCACTATGTCTACCAGACGGGTACGGCGCACGGAAAGCGCGTCCAGGCCATGGGCGGGGCCAAGAACCACGGCATCGTCCTGCCCGACGCCGACCTCGACCAGGTGGTCAAGGACCTCTCAGGGGCCGCCTTCGGCTCGGCCGGCGAGCGCTGCATGGCCCTGCCGGTTGTCGTGCCGGTGGGCAAGGCGACGGCCGACGAACTGCGCGAGCGCATGGTCGCCGAAATCCAGACCCTGCAGGTCGGCGTCTCCAGTGACCCGGCGGCCCATTATGGCCCCGTGGTCTCCAGCCAGCATCGCGCCAAGATTGCCGACTACATCCAGATCGGCGTCGACGAGGGCGCGGAACTGGTGGTCGATGGTCGGGACTTCTCGCTGCAGGGCTTCGAGAAGGGCTTCTTCATTGGTCCGTCGCTGTTTGATGGCGTCAAGAAGGGCATGAAGACCTACCAGGAAGAGATCTTTGGTCCCGTTCTGCAGATCGTCCGGGCCGAGAGCTTCGAGGAGGCGCTGAGCCTGCCGTCCGAGCACCAGTACGGCAACGGCGTCGCCATCTTTACCCGCAACGGCCGCGCGGCCCGCGAATTTGCCAGCCGGGTCAATGTCGGCATGGTGGGCATCAATGTGCCGATCCCGGTGCCGGTGGCCTATCACACCTTCGGTGGCTGGAAGCGTTCGGCCTTCGGCGACACCAACCAGCACGGTGTCGAGGGCGTGAAGTTCTATACCAAGGTCAAGACCATCACGGCCCGCTGGCCCGAAGGCGAGGTCGAGGATTCGGCCTTCGTCATCCCGACGATGAAATAGGCCAAGGCCAGTCAGGGCTCAGGGCAGGGAGACAAGACATGCTGTTCAGGCCCTCAGCCCTTCTCGCTGCCCTTGCCCTGGCCCTGGCGGTTTCGACCGCCGGGGTCACCGCTCCGCGGGCACCCGACCTGAAGCCGGTGGGCCAGTATGGCGACGTCTCTGCGCCGGTGACTCTGTTCGAGCGGGATGGGGCACTGTTCCTTGACCGGGCCGGACGCGTCGCTGCCCGTCTCGATCCGGTTGCGCCGGGGCGGTTCAGGGTCGAGGGCGGCGGCGAACTGGTCGTCCGCAAGCGGGCCTTGCAGCTCGACGGTGCTGTTCTGCCCCGCCGGGACTTCGGGGCCGAGGTCGAGGCCGGCATCCGCCGGGGCGTTCGCGCCGATCCGGTGACCCTGCGGACCCGCGCCCTGGCCGCGACACCGCCCGTTGAGACCGCCGACCATCGCCCCGCCGACCTTGTGGACCTGGCCGGCCTCGATCCGACCATCCGTTTTGATATCCGCTATGCCGGCCGCAACAATTTCATGGGCCTGAAGCTCTATGAGCGTCCGGCGGCCTATCTGCAGCGTCCGGCCGCCGAGGCCCTGGGACGGGTACACAGGGCCTTGGCGACCAAGGGCTATGGCCTGCTGATCCATGACGCCTATCGCCCGTGGTTCGTCACATGGATGTTCTGGGAGGCCACTCCGGCCGAGAGCCACAGCTTCGTGGCCGATCCCGCCAAGGGCTCACGTCACAACCGCGGCTGCGCGGTGGACCTGACCCTTTATGATCTGAAGACCGGCAAGGTCGTCGAGATGCCGGGACGGTATGACGAGATGTCGGCACGCTCCTATGCCGATTTCGTGGGCGGCACGACAGCCCAGCGGGCCCGTCGGCAGATCCTGCGCGGGGCCATGGCCGCCGAAGGCTTTGAGGTCCTGCCCGAGGAATGGTGGCACTTCGACTACAAGGACTGGCGGAGCTACGGCATCGGCACGAGGACGTTCACGGAGCTGGCGTCGGGGCACTGAGGTTTTCTGCCGTCCGCCGCAGGCAGGGCGTCCGAATCTCCTCGATCCGCTCCGTCTGCCACCTCTAGTCCTTGAAGAGTGCATGCATGGCGTCGATGGACTCTGGGCCATAGGCAACGGAGCCAACGGGGATCTTGCCGTCGATGGCTTCAATTACCTTCGCGGTCCAGATCGGCCCAAAGCCACCACACAGTTCAAGGAGTTGAATGCCCTCGGCAACCAGTCGCTTTGCGGCTGCCGGACCCTGGGACGCCTTTTCGACGCCAATGGTGATCATCTCAAATGCGCCGGACCGCATGACCAACCGATGCTGAGCAGGCTCCAGACCCGCGCCGGTGACGATGAAGCCGAATTTTGTGAGGGCCATGTGTGCTCGTCCTGCTTTCGGAATAGGCGCAGCGAGCGTTTCTGCGACGCCAGCCTGCCGGAATGCCAAGTCCAGAAATGGCGTTTGGCATGTCGACGAGTTTGCCAAGTCGGGTCAGACCTGAAAAATGCTAATTTGGACAATGTTCAGTCCTAAAAGGCATGAAATGTTGGACCTGAAGCAGTTGAGCTATTTCGTGATCGTGGCGGAGCTGGAGAGCATCAGCCGTGCCTCGGTGGCGTTGAACATCACTCAGTCCCCGCTTAGCCGGCAGATCCAGGATCTGGAGGATCGGCTGCAGCTGAAGTTGTTCGACCGGGTGAAGCAGCGCGTGCGGCTTACAAGCGACGGGCGCAAATTCCTCGTCCAGGCGAAAGCGCTTCTGGAGGCGAGCAATCGATGTGAAGCCGCAGCTGCAGCGCTAGCGGTCGGCCAGGTGGGGCCGCTCAGGGTCGGGTACGTGGACGCTGCCGTCCATGCCGGCCTGGTCACCAGACTCCTCCACGATCTGAGCGTCAGTTCGCCTGCCCTGCGGGTTGAGCTCAGGTCCCTACGTTCAGCAGCGCAGTTGGAGATGTTAGACGACGGACGGATCGATCTTGCGCTGACCCACTCGGTGCCAGCAAGGGCTCCTGAGTTGCTGACCACATACAGGTTGATCGAGGAGCCATTTGTCCTTGCTGTTCCCAGCGGCTGGCGTCCGTCGATCAGGGGACCTGCTGCAGTTGACCTAGCTGAGATGCCCTTCATTGCGCCCCCTGTGGACGAGAGGAACACATGGCGAATGAATGTACTCGACGCCTGTCGCGCCGCCGGGTTCGAACCCGACATTCGGATCGAAGCCTCCAATTTAGCGACTGTACTGGAGCTCGTACGAGGCGGAGTAGGAGCGGCTATCGTCCAGGAGTCCGTTTCCCTTTCGGGGCGGGAAGGCATTCGCTTCTACCCCTTGCCCCCACCGTTCAGGCTTAGACTGGAGATCTACGCCAGCCTGAGAAAGACCGATGAGCGTTCTCAGGTCCTACGCAGTTGGGTTCAGTCTGCCTGCCTCTGATCTCATTGAGAGGCAGGCGCTTACAAGCCGAACAGGCGAAGCCTGTTGCTAGGCCGTTGTGCGAGGCCGCCAAACCAGCACATCCGCTGAATGCCCCACCCCAACCTTGGCGCATATCGTCTTCACGGAACATGACCCGCACTTCGGCCGCTCATCCGGACAGAGCATCTGGCCCAGGCCGCGCTTCAACAGCCAGTGCACCTCGAACAGATCGTCGGCGGTCCAGGTTCCGGGGGCCATCCGCATCAGTGCCTGATAGGTCTCCGTGGCGTCGCCGGGCCCGACCAGCCCGATCCTTTTCGCCACCCGGTGGACATGGGCGTCGACCACGAGCGCGCGCATGGCCAGGGTGCTGAAATTGAGCACGCTGGCGGCAACCTTGATCCCGACCCCCGGCAGGCTCTGCAGCTCCCAACGCGCCTCGTCGACGGTGCGGCCGGAAAGATGGTTGAGCGACAGCCAGCCGACCTTTTGCTGGATCAGCCTCAGGGCGTGGGGCAGGTGACGTGCCTTGTCTTCGGCATGATTGACGTCGCCGAGGGCTTCGAGCACCTCACCCTCTGAGGCCTGGGCCAGGTCCTCCCAGCAGGTGAAGCAGCCACGCAATCGCAGGAAGGCGGCCCAGGAGGTCGCGTCTGGGGTTGCACCGCTGATCGAGGCCTTTACCAGTTGCGAGATCGGATCCATCCGGGCCACGGGCCGCTGTGGACCAAATTCGCAGAGCAGGGCGTCGCGGACGGATTCGAGGGGCGATCGGGACAGGCTTAGGGAGAGCTGCATGGAACCTCGCGCCGGAACATAATGAGAACATTATGTGCGGCGGGTCTGTTTGTCCACCCCAGAAGCCTAGCGCCGGGCGCGACCCCACAGGGCCGTCACCCGGCGGCGCAGGCGGTTCCAGGCGACCTTGACCGGGGTCGGGGCGCGGGCCGGAGCAGGACGTTCCTCGGTCGGCAGTTCGACGCCCGCAAAGCGGACGATCAGGTCACGCAATTCCGGTTCCTGTACGCCAAGGGCGGCCTCGACCGGGGTCATCCATTGCAGGGTACGCTGTCCCTTCTCCGGCCAGGTGGCATGCTCGCCTGTCACCTCGAGACCATAGACATCGACCTTGACCTTGCGGGCCGCGCCGCTCTTCAGGCGCTTGAGATATTCGTACTCACCAAGCGGCCGCTCAGCGATCACGCCATCCAGCCCGGCCTCTTCGAAGGCTTCCTGGGCTGCGGCGGCCGGATCACTGCGGTCCTTCATCGGCCAGCCCTTGGGGATCACCCAGCGCTTGGTTTCGCGCGATGAGACCAGCAGGATCTGCAGGTCCGCACCCGAGCCGCGCCAGGGCAGAGCTGCCACCTGACGGCGCTTTTTCTCAGCTTGCTTGACCGGCTTTTCCGTCACTTTTTCCAATGTCCAAGGCTCGCAGTCGAACAGGTGGCGCGCGCGCACGCCTATAGCGCGCGTACCGGGCTGAGTCGTCGAGGGCGGATCCTGAAACAGCGCCAGAAAAGCGCTGTCAGCAGTTGCATACCGCCAGGTCGGGCTATCGGAGACATCAGCCGGGACAGGCCGGCCTGTGAAACCCAGATCCAGGGCCGGGGCGGGCCCCAACGAATCATAATCCGTGTTCGGATTATTGCCCGGTTTGCGGCACCGCAATGGCGCCGGAAATCTTTTTGCAGCTGTTGGCGTCTTGTGGGCACCAGGGCTCTCGTCCTTCGCTGGCGACTGAGGCATGGTCATGGCGCAAGGAAATGATCGGGAGCCGGGCATGGCGTTCAAACTGATGATCAATGGGGAAACCCGTGAGGTCGAGGTCGAGGGCGATACGCCGCTCCTGTGGGTCCTGCGCGACAGCCTGGGTTTGGTCGGGACCAAGTTCGGCTGCGGCGCTGCACAGTGCGGAGCCTGCACCGTGCATCTCGACGGCACGCCGGTCCGGGCCTGCATGACGCCTGTCCGCCGCGTGGGCGAGAAGGCGGTCGTGACGATCGAAGGGGTCGGCAAGGACCCGGTCGGGGCGCGGGTGCAGGAGGCCTGGAAGGCCATCGATGTTCCGCAGTGCGGCTACTGCCAGGCAGGCCAGATCATGTCGGCGACGGCCCTGCTGACGGCCAACCCCAAGCCCGACGATGCCGCCATCGATGCGGCGATGAACGGCAATCTCTGCCGCTGCGCCACCTATATCCGTATCAAGGCGGCCATCCGGGCCGCCTCCGGCCAAGGAGTCTGATCATGGACGGCGAAACGCTCCGCGATCCCACCCGCCGGCTGGTCCTGCAGACCGGGGCGGCGCTTGGCGGCGGCCTGATGCTGTCATTCAGCCTGACCCCCACCAGCCAGGCCAGCGGAGCCAGCCCGCTGAGCGCCTATGTCCGGATCGCGTCAGACGGCGGCGTGACGATCGTCTCCAAGGTTCCGGAAGTGGGGCAGGGGATCAAGACCTCCCTGCCGATGCTGATCGCTGAAGAGTTGGACATCGACTGGTCGGCCGTCACGGTCGAACAGGCCATTGCCGATACCAAGGTGTTCGGCCGACAGGTGGCCGGCGGCAGCATGGCCACGACCCTTGAATATGACGGCCTGCGCCGCGTGGGAGCTGCCGGCCGGGCGATGCTGATCGCCGCTGCGGCCACCCGCTGGGGCGTTCCTGCCGAGGCCTGTTCAACTGAGCCGGGCGCAGTGCTCCACGCCCCCAGCGGTCGCCGCCTGGCCTATGGCGCGCTCGCCGAGGCCGCTGCGGCCTTGACGCCACCGGATCCCAAGACGCTGGTCCTGAAAGATCCCAAGACCTTCCGGATCATCGGCCAGCGCAAGCCGGGCCAGGACCTTGACCGCATCACGACCGGTCAGCCCCTGTATGGCATCGATACCCGTCTGCCCGGCATGTTGTACGCGACCTTCGCCAAGGCTCCGACCTTCGGGGCCAAGGTGGCCAGTGTCGATCTGGCCCCGGCCCGCGCCGTCGCCGGCGTCCGGGACGCCTTTGTGGTCGAGGGCGGGACCAACCTGCAGAGCCTGATGCCCGGGGTGGCCGTGCTCGCAGACACCTGGTGGGCGGCCAGCAAGGGTCGCAAGGCGCTCGACATCAAGTGGGCCGATCACCCGACTGCCGGTCAGAGCAGTGCCGGCTTCGCCGCCAGAGCCGCCGAGCTGGCCAAGGCCCCGCCTCACCGCACCCTGCGGGCGGACGGCGATACGGAAGCGGCCTTCAAGGGCGCAGCCAAGGTGGTCAGCGCCGCCTACAGCTATCCCTTCATCGCCCATGCCAGCCTGGAGCCGCAGAACTGCACCGCCAGTTTCAAGGATGGCAAGGTCGAGATCTGGGCTCCGACCCAGAACCCCGAGAGCGGCCGCAAGCTGGTGGCTGCGGCGCTCGGGATCACCGAAGCCGACATCAACATCCATCTGATGCGCATCGGCGGGGGCTTTGGCCGGCGGCTGATGAACGACTACATGGTCGAGGCCGCCGTGATCTCGAAACAGGCCGGGGCCCCGGTCAAGCTGGTCTGGACCCGCGAAGACGACACCCAGCATGACTTCTACAGGCCGGGCGGCTGGCACAATTTCACCGCAGGTCTCGACGCCAAGGGCGATCTAGTCGGCTGGCGGGATCACTTTGTGACCTTTGGCGAGGGCGAGCAGTTCGCTACGGCCGCCGGCATGAACGCCACCCAGTTTCCCTGCCGGGCAGTGGCCAATTATCGGCTCGATGTCTCGGTCATGCCCCTGGGCGTCCCGACAGGGTTTCTGCGGGCACCGGCCAACAATGCCTTTGGTTTCGTGATCCAGAGTTTCATCGACGAACTGGCGGTTGCGTCCAGGCAGGATCCCGTCGCCTTCCGTCGCAAGCTGCTGGGCGAGCCGCGCCTGCTGGGCGAAGCCGGGCAGGGCGACGCCTTCCACACCGGCCGCATGCGTGGTGTGCTGGATCTTGTCGCCGAAAAGTCCGGCTGGGGCCGCAAGACGGCCAAGGGGACCGGCCTCGGCGTATCCTGCCACTACAGCCATCTGGGCTATGTGGCTGTGGTCATGGAGGTTTCTGTCGCCAAGGGCGGGGCGCTGAAGATCAAGAAGGTCTGGGCGGCGGTCGATGTGGGCTCGCAGATCGTCAATCCGGGCGGGGCCGAGCAGCAGGTCCAGGGCTCGATCCTCGATGCCATTGGCAGCACCCTGCACCAGGCGATCACCTTCGAAGGCGGCGCCACGGTCCAGGGCAACTATGCCGACCATCCCCTGCTGCGCATGACCGAGGCCCCGCCGATCGAGGTGCATTTCAAGCTCAGCGACAACCGGCCCACCGGTCTGGGCGAGCCGGCCTATCCGCCGGCTCCGGCCGCTCTGTGCAATGCGATCTTCGCGGCCACAGGCAAGCGCATCCGCTCACTGCCGATCGGGGATCAACTGGCCTGAGCGCCAGGCGTCCGCGCGACGTTTGCAGGTCCGCCTGAAACGGCTATCGGGTGACTGGAGGCTCAAGATCCTTGGGTCCTGAGCCGCTTACAGCAAGGTCATGCCATGTCGACAGTCACGATCGTCAGCCATCCGCTGGTGCAGCACAAGCTGACGCGGATGCGGGACAGGACAACCTCGACCAAGACCTTCCGCGCCCTGATGCGCGAGACGGCGACCCTGATCTGCTATGAGGTGACCCGCGACCTGCCGATGGACGAGGTACAGATCGAGACCCCGGTGGCACCGACCACGGCTCGCGAAATCGCCGGCAAGAAGCTGGTCTTCGCGCCGATCCTGCGGGCGGGTCTCGGCATGGCCGAGGGCATGCTGGACCTGGTGCCCTCGGCCCGCGTCGCCCATGTGGGCCTCTATCGCGATCCGGAGTCGCTGGAGGCGGTCGAGTACTACTTCAAGGCCCCCCAGGACATCGCCGGCCGTCAGGTCATCGTCGTTGATCCAATGCTGGCCACCGGTCATTCGGCCATAGCCGCCATTTCGCGGCTGAAGGCGGCCGGAGTCACGGACTTGCGGTTTGTCTGCCTGCTCTCAGCCCAGACCGGCATCGACAATCTGAGCGCCGCCCACCCGGACGTGCCGATCTGGACGGCGGCCATCGATCCCGAACTCAATGACCATGGCTATATCGTCCCCGGTCTCGGCGATGCAGGCGACCGGACCTTCGGTACCCGCTAGTTCGGCAAGGCCTTGACGAAGGCCTTCACGACGCTGGCCGAATTGTCTGAGGCCAGCTGCAGGAAGGTGTGCATCTCGTTGGCCTCATCGCCGCCGCCCGCCAGGTCCGACAGGCTCCGGAAGGCGATGAAGGGCGCGCCATTGGCATAGGCCACATGGGCGACGGCAGCGCTTTCCATATCCACGACCCGGGCCTGGAAGGTCGCGCGGGCATATTTGCGGTAGGCGGCATTGTCGAGGAAGACCGGCGCAGAGATGCCATTGCCACCGACCACCACCTTGGGGGCATGGACAAGGCACTGGCTGGCCACGCAGCGGGACAGTGGCGCGGTCGGGGCGATCGCGCGTGCCGTTTCCAGCATGGTCTTGTCGACCGGGAACCAGCGACGCCGTTCGGGCGGCGCGTCACCGCGGGCAATCATGATCGAGCGGGGGATCATCATGCCGAAGGCCGGCAGGTCGTCATTGCGCATGGACGCCGAGAGCTGGAAGCCGCTCTCGGTCTCTCGGGCAAAGGCCGTCTCCAGGTTCTGGCTCCACTGGTCGGCGACGATCACGTCACCGATGTCGAGGCTCTCGTCGACCCCGCCGGCGATCCCGGAAAAGACGATGCGGCTGATATTGAAGCGGTCCAGGGCCAACTGGGTGGTCATGGCGGCATTGACCATGCTGACGCCGCTGAGGAACAGCACGATGGGCTTACCCTCCAGGTCGCCGGTCACGAAGGTGACGCCTGCCGCCGTATAGCGCTTCTGGTTCTGGGTGGCCGAGGCCAGGGCCGTCAACTCGGGCGGAAAGGCGGACATCACGGCGATGCGTGGAGCTTCATCGAAGCGCTCGGCGGCTGAAGCCGGCAGAACGGCGATCAGGCATAGGGCCACGGCGGCAAGCAGGCGCATTTCGAAACTCGCTGGGACCAAAGGGCTTACGCCAGCATGGCGTTGAAGACCTGGACATAGCCGGTCGTGGGTTCCGGGCCAAATGCCGATGGACTGACCTGGCCCTAGGCACAGGCGCAGCCCGCTTGCGCGGTACACCAGCGCCGAACGACTGAGATAGAACTCCCGGCATCAAACAGTGCTTTAGTGGGAGGTGTCAGTGTGATTCATAATGGTTCGAATGCCATCCCGTCCAACTTGGAATCCCCTGGTCCTTCAGGTCGCCGCCGCCGCCGCCCTGGGTCTGGTGGTGGCCTTCCTGGCCTTTGTCTGCATCGAGCTTCCCCGTGATCTGAAGCAGATCGCGCCGCTCTGGTTGGCCAATGCCGTCGTTCTGACGGTGTTGCTCCGAACGGATCGCCGGCGATGGCCCCTGTTGATCGCCTTTGCCCTGGCGGGAAACATCGCCGCCAGCCTGCATGCCGGCGGCCGGATTCCCGTGGTGCTGGGACTGAGCGCCGCCAACGGCCTGGAATATCTGCTGGCGGCCACGGTCCTGCGCCATAAGCTAGGCCGCGACCTGGATGTCAGTCGGCCGCGTGACCTGGCCTGGATCGCCCTGATCTGCGGCCTTGTCGCGCCCCTGGCCTCAGGTCTGGTCGCTGCCACGGTCCTCTTTATGGGCCGCGCCGTCGATCCCGGACATACCCTGATCAATTGGGGCCTGGCCAACGCCCTGGGCCTGATGCTCCTGACGCCCTGCCTGCTCGCCACCCGCCAGGCGCGGGCCTTGCTGGCCGAGCGGCCGATCACCCGCAATGGGGTGATCGCGCTGGTGGTGTTGGTCCTCACCGTCCTGCTGGTCTTCACCCGACCCCGCTATCCCTTGCTATTCATCATTCCACCGGTACTGGCCTTTGTGGCTCTGGAGATGGAATTGCTCGGCGCGGCGGCGGGCATTGTGATCCTGACCCTTCTGTCGATCGGCTTCACGGCCATGGGCCTTGGCCCCATCGCGCAGTTTGCCCAGGCACCTGCCGAACGGTCGCTGCTTCTGCAGATCTTCCTGGTCGTGGCGGTTTTCGCCGCCCTGCCTCTGGCCACGATCAATGCCCAGAGGCGTCGCCTGCGCGATGTGGCCCAGGAGCAGAAGCAATGGGCGGAAATGGCCGAAACCCTCGCCGGCGTCGGCTATTGGCGACATGATCTGGCCACCGATGCGATCACCTGGTCAGAACAGATGTACGTGATCTTCGGCGTCGAGCACGGCACGTCGGTTTCTGGTGGCCAGTGGCTGGAGTCGATCTATCCGGATGATCGCACCGAGGCCCAGAACCAATACTTGGCGCTCCTACAGTCTAGGTCACCGAGCACGACGATCCTGACCCGGATCATGCGCCCGACCGGCGAAATCCGTTATCTGACCGGCAACATGGTGCTCGAGCGCGATGCCGATGGTCAGCCTGTCACCATCTTCGGCGTCCTGAAGGATGTCACCCTGCAGAGAGATGCCGATCGTGCCATCGTGGAAAGTGAAGCTCGCTTCCGGATGCTGGCCGAAAATGGCAGCGACGTTCTCGCCCACTCCGGCCTGGACGGCCGGTTCACCTATGTGTCGCCGTCGGTGGAGCTTCGTCTGGGCTACCGGCCCGAGGAACTGATCGGCAGAAGCACCTTCGAGTTCATTCATCTCGAAGATGTCGACGCCGTTCAGCAGGCCGTCCGGACCCAGATTGAAAGCCGCGGGACAGCCCAGCCCGAACGGGTCGAATACAGATCCCGACACAAGGACGGGCGCGAGATCTGGTTCGAGGCTCGCCCAACCCTGGTGCTGGATCCGGCCACGGGCAGGATCGACGGGGTCACCGACATCATCCGGGACATCACCCATCGTAAGCGCCTGGAACAGGAGTTGCGTCAGGCCCGTACCGATGCCGAGGCGGCGGCCACCGTGAAGGGCGAGTTTCTGGCCAATATGAGCCACGAACTGCGGACGCCGCTGACAGCGGTTCTCGGTTTCACCCAGCTGGTCGAGGCCCAGCCGGAACTTAGCGAGACGACGCGGGCCTATGTCGATCGGGTCTCGAATGCGGGCAAGGCCCTGCGCGCGACCGTCAACGACATCCTGGACTTCTCCAAGCTCGAGGCCGGCCAGGTCGATATCAAGCCCCGCCCCATATCGCCGGCGGAACTGGCCCGTGAGGCCATGGAGCTCTTCGAGGCCCAGGCCCGCAGCAAGAACCTCGTCCTGACCCTCTCTGGTCTCGAGCGGACGCCCGAGCGGGTGCTGGTGGATCCGGACAGGCTCAGACAGATTCTGCTCAATCTGATCGGCAATGCCGTGAAGTTCACTGAGCAGGGCGGGGTTGAGGTCGTTGCGAGCTTTGAGCCGCTCCGCGAGCGCCTGGGCTTCTCGATCATCGATACCGGGCCCGGCATGCCGGCCGATCGGGTGGGCGCGCTCTTTCAGAGATTTTCCCAGGTCGATGGCTCCCTGACACGAAAGCATGGCGGAACGGGCCTGGGATTGGCGATCTGCAAGGGCCTGGCCGAGGCCATGGGCGGCCAGATCGGTGTCGACAGCCGCGAAGGCGAAGGGTCGCGGTTCTGGTTCGAGATCCCCGCCCCGGAAGTCGATGCGGAGGAGGTCGAGGGCTATGACAGCGAGCAGAGCCTGTTCCTGCCCGACAACTGCCGGGTCCTGATCGTCGATGACAACCGCGCCAATCGTGAACTGGTCCGGGCCATTCTGGGTCCCTTTGGTGCCCAGATGACCGATGCGGCCGACGGCGACGAGGCTATCTCGAGCGCCAGTGAGGCTCCCTTCGACGTGATCCTGATGGACCTGCGCATGCCCAGGGTCGATGGCCGCTCGGCCGCCGTCCGGATCCGCCAGGGGGGGCGCAACGCCAGAACGCCGATCCTGGCTTTTTCAGCCGATGCCTCGACCCTGGCGGTTGACGATGTCTTCGACGGCCAGATCGTCAAGCCGGTCTCGACCCAGGGCCTGATCGTGACCCTCGCCAAAACCCTGGCGACCGGCCGGGTGTGACCGCGCGGGCTAGTCGGACTCTGGCAGGCGAAAGGCGCGCCAGGCCAGCAGGGCCCAACCCACCAGGAAGGCCAGGCCGCCCAGAGGTGTTATGGCCCCCAGCAACCGGGGCGCGCCCAGGGCCATGGCATAGAGGGATCCCGAGAAGATCAGGGTCCCGACCAGGAACAGGCCGGCGACCAGGCCCATGCTCCGGGCCCCCGCGCGGCCGAGGCCATAGGCGGCGAACACCGCCAGGGCGTGGACCATCTGATAGTGAGCTCCGGTCCTGAGCCATTCCGCCGGCTTCGCCGCTTCGACTCCGTGGGCGGCAAAGGCACCCAAGGCGACCGCACACAGGCCGCTCAGGGCCGCCAGGCCGGTCCAGGTCTTGGGGGTCCAGCCCGGCATCGGCTTACGCTCCGTCACGGTTGCAATCGCTGGCCGCGACCTTAACGTTGTTCACCTGCCCGTAAAGCCGCTCCCTGAGAGAGCCAGGCGCGGGCAGTCGGGAGGACGGCATGGCGCTCACTTGGGGCGACGACTATCCGATTCACCAGACGCCGGAGCCTGTGGCCTATGCCGGTACGGATCGGAACTTCTATGACCGCTATTTCTTCAACGGCTACGCCCTGGACGGGGACGGTAGCGACCTGTTCTTCGCTGCCGCGTTCGGCATCTATCCGCATCTGAACATCGCTGATGCCGCCTTCTGCGTCATGAAGGACGGCCGGCAGGTCAATCTCCATGCCAGCCGCTGGCTGAACATGGAGCGCATGGACCTCAAAGTCGGCCCCATCCGCATCGAGGTTCTGGCTCCGTTGCAACGCCTGAAGCTGTCGGTTGATGCCCCTGATGAGGGGATCCGCGCCGAGATCGTCTTCGAGGGCCGGGCCTTTCCGATTGAGGAGCCGCGGTTCATCCGGCGCAATGGCCCGCGCACCTTCATGGACTATACCCGCCTGACCCAGAACGGCCGTTATAGCGGCTGGATCGAGGTCGACGGCGTCCGTTCCAGTGTCGATGGCCATGTCGGGACGCGAGACCGCTCCTGGGGTGTGCGCCCGATCGGCATGCGCGACCCCCAGGAGGCCGCACCGCCCCTGCCCATGCAGTTCTTCTGGCTATGGTCGCCCTGCAATTTCGACGATGGCGGCCTGTTCTTCCATACCAATGATGACGACCTCGGGCGTCCCTGGAACCGCAGGGCCCTTTGGCTGGGCGACGGCGGCCGGGAGGACGGGGAGGGCGAGTTCGAACAGTCGGTCTGTGCCATCGACTGGCGCTCAGGGTCCCGCCACGCCCTTGCTGCGAGCCTTGATCTGGGCGCGGGCGGGCAATTGTCCATCGCGCCCCAGGCCGAGTTCTACATGCTGGGTCTCGGCTACGGCCACCCGGTCTGGGGGCACGGCCTCAATCATGGGGCGCTGAAGGTGGCGCGCGAGGACTTCGTGACCGCCGACCTTGACCGGCGCATGCCCCATCACCTGCATGTCCAGGCTCTGAGCCGGGTCACCTTCACCGACGCCGAGGGGCGCACCCGGATCGGGCGCGGCGTCTTCGAGCAGCTGGTCCTGGGACCCCACGCGCCTTCGGGCTTCAAGTCGATCCTGGATCTTGCCCCATGACCCTGGCCGAGCGGCTCGAAGCCTATCTGACCCGCCATTTCGCGACACCGACCGTCGTGCGGGATCTGTCCCGCATACCGGGCGGGGCCAGTCGCGAGACCTATCGCTTTGATGCGATTGTCGACGGGCAGGTCCGTCCGCTGATCCTGCGGCGCGATCCCCCCGCCAGCCTGATCGAGACCGATCGCAGCCTGGAATATCTGGCCTTTGAGTCCTTCCATGACCGCGCACCGGTGCCCAAGCCCATCGTTCTGGAATCGGAAGGCGCTGAGCTGGAGCGTCCCTTCTTCATCATGACCCGTATCGACGGCGGTGCGGCGGCCTCGCCCTTCACCGTCCAGCCCTACGGCCCCCACGCCCAGGCCATCGGGGAGGCCTTTTTCGGGGCCCTGGGAGCCATTGCAGCAACCGAGCCGGCGGGGCTGCCCCTGGCCAGGGCGGCGATCGCCCCGGAGGCGGAAGATTGCTGGCGTGTGGCGCTGGATCACTGGTCCGCCGTGATCGAGGCCGATGAGCAGCATCCCCAGCCGATCGTGCGGGCGGCGATCCGCCGTCTGCGTCGGGCACCGCCGCCGCCGGCCGCCGCTGTTCGGGTGGTGCATGGCGACTATCGCACCGGCAATTTCCTGCATGACGGCGAGGGCAGGATCCTGGCCATCCTCGACTGGGAAATGGCCCATCTGGGGGATCCGCTGGAGGACCTGGCCTGGGCGATCGATCCACTCTG
Organism: Caulobacter sp. AVps16; assembly: GCF_058681455.1. Taxonomy (NCBI): domain Bacteria; kingdom Pseudomonadati; phylum Pseudomonadota; class Alphaproteobacteria; order Caulobacterales; family Caulobacteraceae; genus Caulobacter; species Caulobacter sp. AVps16. The sequence continues at coordinate 2,164,778 of NZ_CM178739.1, read as the reverse complement.
GGGCCATTATGACGAGGGGCGGGTCGCCGGGATGATCCCGCGCGCCGAAGCCCTGGCGATCTGGAGCCGAACCAGTGGCCTGGCCGTCGATCCGGCGGCCCTGGCCTGGTGGGAGCTATTCAGCGCCGTAAAGGGTCAGGCGATCTGGACCTCGGCGGCGCGGGAGTATCGCGACGGCGGTTTCAAGGACCCGGTTCTGGCAATTTCCGGCTGGTACACCGCCCGCCGGCACGATCAGATCCTGGCCGCTGGCCTCATGCGACTGGAGGGCCTGTCATGACCCCGAGCCTGCCCGATATTCTGGTCGGCAACTTCCTGTGCGTCGCCGAGCCGCCGCCGCCGGAGTCTGCCGGTGAGTTCATGGCCGGCAAGGTCGCCGTGGTGGCCCTGCTGTCGCTGCTGGCGGCCCAGGAGGCCGAGCGCGGGCTCGCGGCCAGGGTCTGGGAAAACGCCACCCTGCGCGCCGTGCTGAATGAGGCTGCGCCGGTTTATGGTCAAGCCTTTGCCGCAGCCGCCTCTGACGCCCCGGACGGTGATTTCACCCTGGCGGCCCTGGATCGCAGCAATGCGGTCCTGCGGCGGTCGCTGATCGCCCTGCATGAAGCCGTCGAGGACGCCCGCGATACCGCAAGGGACCAGGCCATCCTGCGCCTCTATCAGGACATGGCCCACGCTCGGCGACTGGACATGCCGCCCTTGCCGGGGCGCTAGGCTCTATTTCTTGTGCTTGAGGTGTTCGGCCTGTTCCTCGGGACCGATGTCGAGGAAGGCCGGCGCGGCGGCGTTGTACTGGCCGGTCCCGTTGAGATCCATGACCACGCTGCGGTGGCCCTGCCAGATCATGTGCACGGCCACATAGAGCACGATGGCCAGGCCGACGAAGCCGATCCAGCGATGCTTCTGCAGCAGGCTGGCGATGGCCGAGGCGGCGACGCCCATCAGGATGATCGAGAGCAGCAGGCCAAAGACCAGGATGCCGGGATGTTCCCGGGCAGCCCCGGCCACGGCCAGGACATTGTCGAGTGACATCGAAACGTCCGCGATCAGCACCTGGATGAAGGCCTGCTTGAAGCTCTTCACGGGCTTGGCGCGGGGCTCGGTCGTGGGGTCGTCATCGATGGACGCCACCGCGTCGGCCTGATCGTGGGTGGCCTGCTCGCGCAGTTCCCGCCACATCTTCCAGCAAACCCAGAGCAGCAGGACCCCGCCGGCCAGGAGCAGGCCGATGACGCCCAGCAACCAGGTGGTGATCAGGGCGAAGCCGATCCGCAGAACGACCGCCGCCCCCAGACCATAGAGGATGACCTTGCGGCGATCCTTGACCGGCAGGCCCCCGGCCGCGAGGCCGACTGCGACAGCATTGTCGCCGGCCAGCACGAGGTCGATCATCAGAACTTGCAGGAAGGCCATGAACGGGCCTTCCAGCCCGCCCGCCTGGGCGATCAGAGTGTCAAACATGACCCCTCATGCGGCAGGGCGGGCGGCGTTGCAAGTCCGACCTAGTGGTGGGCGGGCTCCAGTTGCTTGCCGTGGTGCGCGTCGTGGCCGTGATCGGCCGCAGCGTGACCGTCATGCGCATGGGCGTCGTGGCCGTGGTCATCGTGGCCATGATCGTCGCCATGAGCCTCATGGCCGTGAGCGTCATGGCCATGGTCGTCGTGGTGACCATGATCATCATGACCCGAAACCGGGGTAGCGGCGGCCACAGGCGTCACATGGGCGACGTGTGCGGCCGGGGCATGCGGATCCGGATGGGCAGCAGCATGCGGATCGGCGGCGTGGCCGTGATCGTCGTGGGCATGATCATCATGACCATGGTCGTCATGGCCGTGCTCGCCATGGGCTGCATGGTCATCATGATGGCCGTGGTCATCATGGCCGGACACCGGCGTCGCAGCGGCGGGGGCTGCAGCGACAGGGGCCACATGGGCGACGTGATGGGCCGCGCCATGGTCGTCATGGCCATGGGCGTCGTGACCATGGCTGTCGTGGCCGTGTTCGTCATGACCGTGGGCCGCGCCGTGGTCGTCGTGTCCGTGGTCGTCATGGCCATGCTCGCCGTGGTGAGCATGATCGTCATGGTGGCCGTGATCATCATGGCCGGAAACCGGCGCGGCAGCGACTGGCGCGACATGGGCGACGTGATGGGCGGCACCGTGATCATCATGACCGTGGCCGTCATGGCCGTGATCGTCATGACCATGCTCGTCGTGCGAGGGGGCAGCATGACCATGGTCGGCGTGGCCGTGATCATCATGGCCATGGGCGTCGTGGCCATGGTCATCGTGAGCATGGCTGACCGCCGTGGCCACAGCCGCACCGGTGGCCGCGGCGACCATCGGATTGACATAGGACACATGGGCCGTGGTCGGGCCGCTATCGGCCTCCATCTCGTTGCGGCCATAGTCGGTGAGCGTGCGGAACTTGCGGCGCTGTTCGGCCTTTTTGCGGCCGGCGGCGGCATTGCGCGAGATGATCGCCAGGATAAGCACGGCGAGCAGAACCAGGGCACCGCCCAGAACCGACTTCAGAGGCGTCGCACCCAGGCCGGGCAACGTCACCTTGCCGTCGAGGCCCGGGAGATTGAGCTTCGCCAGCAGACCGCTGGTCTTGGCCTTGGCTTCTTCCTTAAGCGGGGCGACCCGCTTGACGATCTCACCCAGAGAGAAGGCCTGGCTCGGCTTCACGCCGTTCAGTTCGACGCCGAAGTCCGACTTCAGTTCGCCCTTGGCATCCGCACCGGGCTTGACCTGCCAGGCAAAGCTGGTCGGTTCGCCGGGCTTGATCACCGCAGTCTGCTGACCGCTCGGGGTGACCTCATAGCCTTCGCCTTCCAGCTTGGCATAGGCGCTGGTGGACTTGGCGGCCTTGCCGAGGCCGAGTTTCGCGGCCTGGGCCTTGATCAGGTCGCCGAGGGTGGCGGGCAGGGACAGGGTGACCTGTCCCGCCTCGCCCTTGCCCAGGCTGTCTCCAGCAACCAGGACTGCACCCTTGGTGGCTTCCGGGGCCACGGCGGACTGAAGCTGATCCAGCTTGGTGACCGGCTTGGTCGCGACGGCGGCCGGGATGGCCGGGGTCGGAGCCTTGGCCAGCGGCGCGGCCGGCTGGGCCGGTGCGGCGGCCTTGATCACCGGCGCGGGGGCGGCGACGGTCGCCGGCTTGACTGCGGCGATGGTGGTGGGCTTGGCGGCCGGCTTCGCGGCGGGAGCCGGCGACGATGCGGTGCGGTTGGCCGGTGCTGCGGCAGGGCGCGGGGCGTAGCGAACCGCGCGACGTTCCTTGGGATTGGCGATCGGACGCATGGCCGTGACCAGGGTGCCGTCCGGGCGACGCCAGGTCTTGAGGTGGGCGTTGGAGCTGGGCGGGATCACGGTGGCGGACGGAGCGGCCTTGGGCGCAGAGGCCGTGGCCCCCAGCAGACCGTCCGGCGCGGCTCCGGCGTCCGGGGCCGGTGGAGCCCCCATCAGATCCGGCGCGGTCGCCGCACCCGATCCGGTCTGGGCCGAGGGCGTTGTGGTGTCCACATCGCCCGCGCCACAACCAGCCAGTACCAGGACGCTGAGTGCCGAAGCACTCAGAGCCGCCAAACGCGTATGTCGTCCAAACATCGGGTCCCCCGATCCCATGCTAGATTCCCCCCACCGAGCAGCGCTCGCGGAACACTAGTCCGTGAGGAAAGCATGAGCTTGCGACGAAATCAAAACGGTTAAGCGAGATTCACGAATTGAATTCACCCCCGACGGGAAATTCGCGACGTCTCATAGAGTGCAATCGCCGCCGCGGCCGATACATTCAGGCTTTCAAACCCGCCCGGCATGGCGATTTTCCCCATAGCATCACAGTGTTCAGCCACCAGTCGGCGTACACCTTCACCCTCCGAGCCCAAAACGAGTACGGTCGGGGTTCCGTCCAGAACCACCTCGAGGGTTTCCTCGGCTTCGCCGGCCAGGCCGATCGCGCGCCAGCCGAGCTCGGCCAGCTCTTCGAGGGCGCGGGAAAGATTGACCACGCGCGCGTAGGGCGTCTTGTCGATGGCCCCGACGGCCGTCTTGGCCAGCACGCCCGAGAGGGTGGGGGCGTGTCGGTCCTGCAGGATCACCCCCCGCGCACCGAAGGCGGCGGCCGACCGGAAGATGGCACCGACATTCTGCGGGTCGGTGATCTGGTCCAGCATGACCAGAAAGCCCTCGGCAGGCGTGCCCAATTCAAAGATCGAAAGGGGTTCCGGCTCGTCGATCTTCAGGGCCAGGCCCTGGTGTGCCGCGCCCTGGGGCAGCTGACGTGCGATGTCGGGACCTTCCAGGATCTGCAGACAGGGCAGTTTGGCTAGGTGGGGCGCGAGTCGTTTGGCCCGGTCAGGGGTGGCCAACAGACGCTTCGGCGCGGGGCGCGCGGGGTTGGCCAGGGCCGCCTCAACGGCGTGAATCCCCCAAATCCAGTCCTTTTCGTCGTTTCCGCCCTTCGAAAAGCCCTGTTTATTCCGTGACTTGTGAGGAAAATCACGTCCTGACGCAGAAGGCTTCCGGCGGTCGTTGCGTTCGGAATGAGAGGACACTATAAGACGCGCTCCGATTTGGGGCCCTGAGGGTTTCCGCGAGCCAGGACGGCGCTGCTTTAGCACTGACCGTCCGAGTTCAAGGAGGCCTTTGTTCCTTTTTCGTGACGACCGGTTCGCCGGGCGTGGCGCAAGAGGAGGGTCGCATCGCGGTTGCTCAACGCGCGCTGGGGGAATGTCCCGAGTGGCAAAGGGGGGGGACTGTAAATCCCCTGGCGTACGCCTTCGTAGGTTCGAGTCCTACTTCCCCCACCACGCGCGTTGAACCGCTGTGAAGCGATCGCCACAGGACGCCAAAGCCAGAGACCGGGAGCCGACCGCGACCCCGCAGCTAGGCGGGTATAGCACAGTGGTAGTGCAGCAGCCTTCCAAGCTGAGGATGCGGGTTCGATTCCCGCTACCCGCTCCAAGCTCCCTCAATAACGACATTCATTCATAGCCGCCGGCGCGCAAGGTAGAGACCATGGCCAAGGAAAAGTTCGAACGCACTAAGCCGCACTGCAACATCGGCACCATCGGTCACGTTGACCATGGCAAGACGACGCTGACGGCTGCGATCACCATCACGCTGGCCAAGGTCGGCGGCGGCAAGGCGATGAACTACGCCGACATCGACGCTGCGCCGGAAGAAAAGGCCCGCGGCATCACGATCAACACCGCGCACGTGGAATATGAGACGGCCAACCGTCACTATGCCCACGTCGACTGCCCCGGCCACGCCGACTATGTGAAGAACATGATCACCGGCGCGGCGCAGATGGACGGCGCGATCCTGGTGGTTTCGGCCGCTGACGGCCCGATGCCCCAGACCCGCGAGCACATCCTGCTGGCCCGTCAGGTCGGCGTTCCGGCCCTGGTCGTCTACATGAACAAGGTCGACCTGGTCGACGACGAAGAGCTGCTTGAGCTGGTCGAGATGGAAGTGCGCGAGCTGCTTTCGTCGTATGACTTCCCGGGCGACGACATTCCGATCACCAAGGGCTCGGCCAAGGTCGCCATCGACGGTGGCAACCCCAAGATCGGCGAAGAGTCGATCCTGGCGCTGATGCAGACGGTTGACGACTACATCCCGCAGCCGGCCCGTCCGCTGGACCTGCCGTTCCTGATGCCGGTCGAAGACGTGTTCTCGATCTCGGGCCGCGGCACCGTGGTCACCGGCCGTATCGAAAAGGGTATCGTCAAGGTCGGCGAAGAAGTCGAAATCGTCGGCATCCGTCCGGTTCAGAAGACGACCTGCACGGGCGTCGAAATGTTCCGCAAGCTGCTGGACCAGGGCCAGGCTGGCGACAACGTCGGCGTTCTGCTGCGCGGCACCAAGCGCGAAGACGTCGAGCGCGGCCAGGTTCTCTGCAAGCCGGGTTCGATCACCCCGCACACGAAGTTCGTGGCTGAGGCCTACATCCTGAACAAGGAAGAAGGCGGCCGTCACACCCCGTTCTTCACCAACTATCGCCCGCAGTTCTACTTCCGCACGACGGACGTCACCGGGATCATCAAGCTGCGCGAAGGCGTGGAAATGATCATGCCGGGCGACAACGCCGAGCTGGACGTCGAGCTGATCACCCCGATCGCCATGGACCAGGGCCTGCGCTTCGCCATTCGCGAAGGCGGCCGTACGGTCGGCGCCGGCGTGGTTGCCAAGATCGTCGAGTAATCGACCGGTCTTCAGCGACAAGCTGATCTAATGCGAAGGCCCCGGCGGAAACGCCGGGGCCTTTTGCTGTTCTAGGGCTTGTCGGCCACGCGGGGCGCTTCCATGTCGCGACCGCCCTGGTGGAGCACGAGCGCCGTGGCCGGCTTGTCACCGGTCTGCTTGAAGCTGATCCGGGCGTCGAGGCCCACCGCCTGGAACTCGCCTGGGGCGGTGGCGACGATCTGGATCGGCCCCTGGCCGGTGGCCTGGGTGATCAGCCTGTCCCCGTCGCGGAACACCTTGAGAATGAAGTTCGGTGCCAGGGCGTAGGACCCGACATAGGTGTCCACGGTCGCCTTCGGTACGGCTATGGCCTTGGGGAGCGCGTAGGTCCCGAAGCACAGGCCCGCCAGGTTGTTGGCCATCGGCGTCGAGGGTGCGGCCTGGAAGTTCGACAGCACAATCGTGACCAGGCCATCCTTGGGGTATCGGTTCATCGCGGTGCTGAAGCCGTTGATGCCGCCATTGTGCGACACCCGCTCATGGCCGTCCTGCACGGCGATGCCCCAGCCGAAGCCGTAGTGCTCGAGGTTCTCGGTCCAGGCGGCCTTACGCGAGGCCTCGGTCAGGATCTTGCCGTCCGTCAGGGCGGTGTTCCAGATCAGCAGGTCATCGACGGTCGAATAGAGCGAGCCCGCCGCATAGGGCAGGGTCATGTCCAGATAGTCGGCGTTGCGCCAGCCGCCCTTGCCCGGCTCATAGCCCGAGGCGCGTTTGGGCAGGACATCGCCGCTGACATCGTAACCGGTGCTCTTCATGCCAAGCGGCTGGAAGATGTGCTGGCTCAGATAGCTGGCATAGGTCTGGCCGGAAGCCTTTTCGATGATGTAGCCCAGCAGGATGTAGCCGGTGTTGTTGTAGGCGAACTTGCTGCCCGGCACGAACTCCAGCGGCTTGTCCTGGGTAAGCCTGACGATCTCCTCGGGCTTCAGCGGCTTCTTGGACGCACCGTTCTCGAAGAAACCCGGGAGGCCGGTGTAGCTGGGAATGCCCGAGGTATGGTTCAGCAGGTGTCTGATCGTGATCTTCGACCAGGCGGCGGGGGCCTGGGCGTAAAACGTCGAGACCGGATCATCGATCGACAGCTTGCCGGCCTCGGCCAACTGCAGGATCGCAGTCGCGGTGAACTGCTTGGTGAGCGAGCCGAGGCGGAACTTGGTGTCGGGCGTGTTGGGAATATCCCATTCGCGGTCGGCGGCTCCGTAGCCTGCGCGCAACAGGGGGACACCGTCCTTGGCCACCAAGACGGTGCCGCTGAATACCCCGTTGTCCACTTGCTGGACGACCAGAGCCTGGGCCTGGCTGGCGAAATCAGGTGTCGCGCAGCCTGGGCCGGCGGCCAGGGCAGGTCCGGCCATCAGCAGGCCCGTCGCGCCGAGCGCCAGCATCGAGATTTTCATGAGATCGTCCCCTGGGTTGAAGCCCAAGCATCACCTTGCGGCAGCTGCGCCGCAATTTAAGGATGTGTAACCTTGGGTACCCTCTCATCCCTGACCCGTCCTGCGGCGCTTTGAGCTCTCCAGCCTCGCCTTGACACGGCCGACCTCGCGGCCAGCAATTGTCGTGACGGGGAGCCGCGCGGCGCGATAGGCTGGTGATCATGCCGATGCCCTCCGTCACCCGCCGCGCCGCCGCCCAGTGGCGCGCCGGCGCCGAGATCCAGTCCATATTCCGCGCCGTGCCCGACGAGGTCGCGGTGGGGCTGTCGTTCAACGGCCGGCCCCACACGGTGCTGATGGCGACGCCGGCCGATATCGAGGATCTGGCGCGGGGCTTCACTCTGACCGAGGCCATCGCCGGGGCGGGCGATATCCTGGCGATCGAGATCACCGAGGCAGAGCTCGGACTGATGGCCGACGTGCGGCTGGCTCCTGCAGCCGCCCCGCGCAAGGCCCGGCCGCGCACCCTTGAGGGGCGGTCCAGCTGCGGGCTGTGCGGCGTACAGCGTCTGGCCGACGCGGTACGCCCCCTGCCGCAGGTCGGCGAGGGCAGGGCGGTAGCGCATTCGGCGATCCAGCGGGCACTGGATGCCCTGGCCGAAACCCAGACCCTGGGCCGGCTGACCCGGGCGACTCACGCCGCCGCCATCGCCGATAGTGAGGGTCGCATCCTTCTGTCGCGCGAGGATGTCGGCCGTCACAACGCCCTGGACAAGCTGGCCGGGGCGATGGCGGCGAGCGGTCTCGACGCTGATGCCGGCTTTGTCCTGGTCACCAGCCGCTGCTCATTCGAGATGATCGAGAAGACCGTCCGTATCGGCTGCCCGATCCTGGTGGCGGTGTCCGCGCCCACCGATCTGGCCATCCGCAAGGCGGAGGAGGCGGGTCTGACCCTGGTGGCCCTGGCCCGGTCTGACGGCCACACGGTGTTCACCCGCCCCGACCGCCTGGTCGAAGTCGCGTTGGAGAGCGCCTGATGGCTGATTCCAAGATCCCGGGCGTTCGCGCCTATGACGGCCCCGCCGGGGGCTGGGGCGCACTGAAGGCCGTCGCCGGCGCCCTGGGCGATCAGGCCACGGTGATTGAGGGCGGACGCACCCTGCTGTCAGCCAACCAGCCCGAGGGCTTCGACTGCCCCGGCTGCGCCTGGCCCGACCCCAAGCACACCAGCTCGTTCGAGTTCTGCGAAAACGGCGCCAAGGCCGTGGCCTGGGAAGCGACCAGCAAGCGCGCTTCGCCCGAGGTATTCGAACTTCACACGGTCAGCGAACTGCTGACCTGGAGCGATCACGCCATCGAGGACCTGGGCCGGTTGACCGAGCCTATGGCCTATGACGCCGCCAGCGACCGCTACTCGCCGATCAGCTGGGACGAGGCCTTTGCCCGCACCGGCGCGGCCTTGCGGGCCCTGGACCATCCGGGCCAAGCCGAGTTTTACGCCTCGGGCCGGGCCTCGAATGAGGCGGCCTTTCTCTATCAGCTGCTGGGCCGGCGCTTCGGGACCAACAATTTCCCCGACTGCTCGAACATGTGCCACGAGCCGACCAGCGTCGGCCTGCCGGACTCGATCGGCATGGGCAAGGGCTCGGTGACGCTGGAGGACTTCGACCATGCCGACCTGATCCTGTGCTTTGGCCACAATCCCGGCACCAACCATCCCCGAATGATGGGAACCCTGCGCGAGGCGTCAAAGCGCGGCGCAGCGATCCTGGCCTTCAATCCGCTGCGCGAACGTTCATTGGAAAAGTTCGCCTCGCCGCAGGATCCGGTCGAGATGGCGACCCTGTCGTCCACCCCGATCGCCTCGGCCTACTACCAGCTGACCATCGGCGGCGACGCCCTTGCGGTGCAGGGCATGATGAAGGCGGTTCTGGCCCTGCAGGCCGTGGATCGCGACTTCATCTCCGAGCACACCGCCGGCTTCGAGGCGCTGGTCGAGGCGCTGGAGGCTCTGAGCTGGGCCGAAATCGAGGCGGGCTCAGGCCTGTCGCGCGCCCAGATCGAGGAGGCCGCCGGCGTCTATGCGCGGTCCAAGGCCACGATCCTCTGTTACGGCATGGGGCTGACCCAGCACCGGGACTCCTCGGGCACGGTGCAGCAACTGGTCAATCTGCTGCTGCTGAAGGGCAATATCGGCCGGCCGGGGGCGGGGATCTGTCCTCTGCGGGGTCACTCCAACGTTCAGGGCGCGCGCACGGTCGGGGTGGCCGAGAAGCCGGTGCCAGCCCTGCTGGACTCCCTGCGCGACGTGTTCGGCTTCGAGCCGCCGCGCGCTCACGGCCACACGGTGGTCGAGGCCATCGAGGCGATGGAGCGGGGCGAGGCGAAGGTGTTCCTGGGGCTTGGCGGCAATTTCGCGGTGGCGGCACCCGATCCGATCCGCACCTTTTTCGCCATGCGCCGGCTGGATTTCGCCGTCCATATCGCCACCAAGCCCAACCGCACCCATCTGCTGGTCGGCCGGGAGAGCCTGCTGCTGCCGTGTCTGGGCCGGACCGAGATCGACATCCAGGCCGGCGGCCGCCAGGCGGTGACGGTTGAGGACTCGATGTCCATGGTCCACGCCTCGAAGGGCCTGAACGCGCCAGCCTCGGACCAGCTGAAGTCGGAGCCGGCCATCGTCGCCGGCATCGCCAGGGCCGTTCTAGGCGGGGATGACGCCGTCGACTGGTCGGGACTGGTCGCCGACTATGACCGCATCCGCGACCTGATCGCCCGCGTTTTTCCGGGCACCTTCGATAACTATAATGAGCGCATCCGCGTTCCCGGCGGTTTCCGTCTGCCGGTGCCGCCGTCGGACCGGATCTGGAAGACCGCCTCGGGCAAGGCCAACTTCATGGCGCATGCGCCGAAGGCCGGGGATCCCCGGCAAGGCGATCCCGATGTGATGATCCTGACCACCCTGCGCAGCCACGACCAGTACAACACCACGATCTATGGCCAGAATGACCGTTATCGCGGGGTGTTCGGCCGGCGCGACGTGGTGTTTGCCCATCCCGACGACATCGCCGCGCGGGGACTGTCTTCCGGCGACCGCATCGATCTCGCCGCCGCCTTCGACAGTAGCGGCGAGCGGATGGTGCGCGGCTTCACCGTGGTGGCGCGTGACCTGCCCCGGGGCTGCCTGGCCGCCTACTATCCCGAGACCAATATCCTGGTCGATCTGGAGGATCGCGACACACGCAGCGGCACCCCGGCATACAAGTCCGTGCCGGTCCGGCTGCGCGCTGCGCGGGACGGGGCCTGCAACTAAAGCGGTTGTTAGGAAAGGTCGCTGTAACCTCCCGCAACTTTGGAGGAGCGGGCTTTGCGCGACGGGGTTTCCGTGGAGGCGGTAAAGGTGTCAGAGCTGAGCGCGCTCGAACGCGCCCGGTGGAACGCCCTGCGTCTGGCCAATCCCTTGCTGGGCAGCCCCTATTTCGACCTTCGCTACCTTGACGTCGCCGGCCAGATCGCGCCCGGCGCGGCCATCGCCGTGATCCGGCGGGGCGACCAGATCGAGGGTTTCCTGCCGTTCCAGCGGCGTGGCCTACTGATCCAGCCCCTGGCCGCGCCGATGAGCGACAGCCATGGCCTGGTCGCGTCCGCAGACACCAGCCTGGACCTGGCTGACATCCTCAGAAAGCTCGGTGCCGACCGCGCCCGTTTTGGTGGATTGATCGGTCCAGGAACGAACGAGGGGCGCGGTCTTTCGGTGCGCCACGCCATGGCCGCCGACCTCTCTGACGGTTTCGCGGCCTATGAGGCCGGTCGGAGCGCGGGGTTCCTCAAGGACAAGCGCCGGCGGCTTCGGGCGCTCGAGCGTGACCACGGGGCCGTGAGCTTCAGCTTCAGTGCCCCCACCGCCGCGATGCTGGACCGGATTATCGCCGGAAAGCGTCAGCAGTTTCGTCGGACCCACCAGTACGACATCTTCGCCTGCGGCTGGACCGGCACCCTGCTGCACCGCCTGGCCGGGGCTGGGGAAGCCGACTTTGGCCTGAAGCTGGCGGTTCTGCGCGCCGGAGACGCGATCGTCGCGGCCGAGCTGGGCCTGACCAGCGGAGATCGCCATCACCTGTGGTTTCCGATCTACGATACGGCCTATGCGCGCTATTCGCCGGGCAGTCTGATGACCCTGGAAACCCTGCGCGTCGCTGCGGAGCAGGGGATTGCCAGGGTTGATTTCGGACCCGGCGGCGAAGCCTACAAGCGCGATTTTGCCGAGCCGGCCGAGCCGGTGTTCGAAGGCATGATCCATACACGTCCCCGAGCCGTCGGACGGACCGGCATTTCTGGGCTGACACGCCTGTCGCGACGTTTTGACAGCATCACCGGCTGTGAGCCGGGGCTGGTGGGGCAGGTGCGGGGCGCTTCCTCCTTTGTCACGGCCATGTCGCGGCGCCATCCGCGCGTCGGGGCGGGCGTCGGCCTTGGGGTCGGCATTGGTCTCAGCCTCTCTCTTTTGGCCGAATAGGGAGCTTTCGTGCCCGATCTGATCGCCGCCTGGTCGCCTGAGCAAAAGAACGCCTTCGGCAAGACGCCAATCACCTTTCAGCACAAGCTTCCGGAGTCGCGTCTGTTTGAGGACGAGGCCCTGGCGCGGGTGCTCGACGCCTATCCGGCCGAACTCTACGACATCAACCTGTTCGACTTCGACGCCGACGGCCAGCACACCATGCGCACCGGCGCGCGGGGGCGGCGTTCGGGGCGGGAGGTGCTTGAGGGCGTCAAGGAAGGGCGCATCTGGGTGCAATTGCGGCGGGCCGAGTCCTGGTATCCGAAGCTGGGCCCGCTGATCGAGGAGGCCTTTGTCGGGATTTCAGCACAGGCGCAGGGCTTCAGGCCGATCCAGCTGAATGGCCAACTGATCCTTTCGGCACCTGGTGCCAAGGTGCCGTTTCACGCCGATGCGCCCGGGGTGGTGTTGTTCCACCTGCGCGGCCGCAAGCGGATCTGGATCTATCCGCCGGACGAGACTCACATGCCCCAGAAGGGCATGGAGAACATCCTGCTCAGACAGCAGACTGAGGACTTGCCCTACCGCCGCGAGATGGACGCCGCCGCTCAGGTCTTCGACCTGGAGCCCGGCCTGGCCGCCGCCTGGCCGCTGCACGCGCCGCACCGGATCGAGAACCTCGGGACGTTCAATGTCTCATTGTCGGTGGACTATCAGACCTGGGAGTCCCGCCTGATCAATGGTGCGCACTATGCCAACGGCGTGTTCCGGCGCTGGGGCCTGCCCGTGGCGGCGATGGGCAAGACCCCGGCCTTGGCGCGGGCCGCCCTGTGGGCGGCGTCTCTTGGCTTGAAACGCGCGCGTCTGGTCGAGGACCGGATCAAGGGCTTCGAGCGCAGTTTCGAGCTGGGAATGGACGCTCCGCCTGAAACGCGACTTCGGGCCGAAACATGACAACGCGCTCATGACGACTAATTAAGTCGTCTCGCCCGACCTGCGCCGTTAGCTTTCCCTCATCAACGCCATCCGACAGGGGAAATATCTCGATGCGCGCACTTCTTGTTCTGGCCGCCGGCGCGGCCGCACTGGGTTTCGCGGGTGCCGCCTCGGCCGCCCCTTCGGTTCGGATCAAGGACGCCGTCGCCCGCGTCGTGGTGATCCCCGAGGCCCGCACGGACATCAAGGTCGAGTTTCTCACCACCAACAAGAGCCTGCCGCTGACGCTAAGGCAGAACGGCGCGGATGTGACCGTCGATGGCGATCTGCGCCTGAACCGGATCCATGCCTGCAACACCGCCATGGGCAAGACCACGGTCAAGGTGCGCGGGGTTGGCGAAGTGAACTGGGATGACTTCCCGCAGATCGTCATTCGCACCCCCATGCAGGCCGAAGTGTCCGCCAGTGGCGCGGTCTTCGGTAGCGTCGGCCGCAGCGACAGGCTCGAACTGGCCAATGCCGGCTGCGGTGACTGGGTGGTGGCCAATGTGAAGGGCGGCCTGGAAGTCAGCCAGGCCGGCTCCGGCGACACCAGCACCGGGACGGCAGGCTCGGCGGAAATCAATATTGCCGGCTCCGGCAATGTGCGGACCCAGGAGGTCGCCGGTGATTTCACCGTGGCCATCGCAGGCTCCGGCAATGCGGGCGCGGCCAGTGTCGGCGGCAAGGTGGATATCAGCATCGCCGGGTCGGGTGATGTGTCGATCTCCGGCGGTCGGGCCAAGTCCATCGATGTCAGCATCATGGGCTCCGGCGACGTGAACCATGACGGTGAAGTGGGCGATGTCGATGTCTCGGTGGCTGGATCGGGCGACGTGCGCATCGCCCGGGCCACAGGCCGGGTCAGCAAGTCGGTTGCCGGGTCAGGCGACGTCTTTATCGGCCATTAGGGCCTCCGGCCGCAGGGCCTTACTCACACTCTATATACAGCGTGCACGTTCTCAGGTCCCGGGGCTCCCCTCCCGTGGACCTGAGGGCCATGCCAGGGGAGGCGGCTTCCCGGATCGATAGAGCGCCATGCGCCAGCGATCCAAGACGCCCGGGGTCCAGCCCCAGTCACACACGCTCTATCTATCAATCAATCCCTCCCTCCCTCACTCAGCTGGCTCGGCATGAGCCCGGTACGGCCTGCCAGGACCAGGCGCGCGAAGGCTTTTGACAGCGCCATGACAGTTCAGGGGTTGCGGCCCGGGGGCTGGGTGCCTATCCAGAAGCGGCTCGCCGAGTCGCCCCACATTGTGGTGCGGAAAGGCAAGCGGAGCGCTTGACGAAACCGGATTCGGAACGTACAAGCGCGCCTCTGTTGGACCGGCTGTGAACTTTCGAGTTCAAACGCGGTTCGCGAGACGCCCGGACATAGCGCCAGCAACCCACTTTCGAGCGGGGGCGCAATATCTGGTCATCAACCCCCACGGGCAACCGTGAGGGTCATTTGTTTTGCGGACGCTGCGTGCGGACTCTTTCGGGAGTTCGAGTTGGTCTTTGAAATGGTTCGAGACGCGGGCGCAGCCCACTAGGAAACCGAGCGATATGGATCGTCAGAACATCCGCATCCGGCTCAAGGCCTTTGATCACCGCGTGTTGGATCATTCCACGCGCGAGATCGTCAATACGGCCAAGCGCACAGGTGCGACGGTACGGGGCCCGATCCCCCTGCCCACGCTTATCGAGAAATTCACCGTCAACCGTTCGCCGCACGTCGACAAGAAGTCGCGCGAGCAGTTCGAGATCCGTACGCACAAGCGCGTTCTCGACATCGTTGACCCGACTCCGCAGACCGTGGACGCGCTGATGAAGCTCGACCTGTCGGCCGGCGTTGACGTCGAAATCAAGCTGTAAGGAGGGCCCGCTTTATGACTCTCCCCGCACAACGCACCGGCGTGATCGCCAAGAAGCTGGGCATGACCCGCTTCTTTGACGAAGCTGGTCAGCACATCCCGGTCACCGTCCTGTCGCTCGACGGTTGCCAGGTCACCGCTCAACGGACCCAGGAGAAGGACGGTTATACCGCCCTGCAACTCGGTGCCGGCGCCAAGAAGCCCAAGAACACCTCCAACGGCATGCGTGGCCACTTCGCCAAGGCCTCGGTCGAACCCAAGCGGGTCGTCGCCGAGTTCCGCGTCGAAGAAGCTGCCCTGATCGAAGTGGGCGCGGAAATCACCGCAGACCACTTCCTGGCCGGCCAGAAGGTCGACATCCAGGGCGTCACCGTCGGTAAGGGTTTTGCCGGCGCCATGAAGCGCTGGAACTTCGGCGGTCTGCGCGCCACCCACGGCGTCTCGGTCTCGCACCGTTCGCACGGTTCGACCGGTCAGCGTCAAGATCCGGGTCGTACGTTCAAGGGCAAGAAGATGGCTGGCCACCTCGGTCAGGAAACCGTCACCACCCTGAACGTCACCGTCTGGAAGGTCGACGTCGAGCGCGGTCTGATCCTGGTCAAGGGCGCTGTCCCCGGCCACGAAGGCAGCTACGTGAAGGTTCGCGACGCGATCAAGAAGGCCGCTCCGGCCGACCTGCCGCGTCCGGGTGCCTTCCGCAAGGCTGGTCAGGCTCCGGTCGCCGCTGCTGCTGAAACCCCCGCTGAGGAAGCCCCTGCGGCGACGACCGAAGAGGGCGAAGGCTAATGAAACTCGATGTCATCAATCTGGACGGCGGCAAGGCCGGTTCCGTTGATCTCGACGACGCCATCTTTGGCATCGCCGACATCCGCGGCGACATCCTGCAGCGCGTCGTCACCTGGCAGCTGGCCAAGCGCCGCTCCGGCAACCACAAGATTCAGGTCCGTAACGAGGTCTCTCGCACGGGCAAGAAGATGTACAAGCAAAAGGGCACCGGCGGCGCCCGTCACGGTTCGCGCCGTGCGGCCCAGTTCGTCGGCGGCGCCAAGGCTCACGGCCCTGTCGTCCGCAGCCACGCGTTCGATCTTCCCAAGAAGATCCGCGCCATGGCCCTGCGTCACGCCCTGTCGTCGAAGGCCAAGTCGGGCTCGATCGTCGTGCTGGACAGCGCCGTTCTGACCGATCCGAAGACGGCCGCCCTGCGCGCCAACTTCGAAAAGATCGGCCTGAAGAACGCTCTGGTCATCGCGGGTCCGGAAGTGGACGGCAACTTCAAGCTTGCCGCCCGCAACATTCCGAACATCGACGTGCTGCCGAACGCCGGCCTGAACGTCTATGACGTGCTGCGTCGCCACACCCTGGTCCTGACCAAGGACGCGGTGGATGCGATCTCGGCCCGTTTCGCTGAGAAGGAAGCCGCGTAATGGCCGCAACCGCCCGCCACTACGACACGATCCTGTCGCCGGTGATCACCGAAAAGGCCACCCTGCTTTCCGAGCAGAACAAGGTTGTCTTCCGCGTGGCCGCCGATGCGTCGAAGGACGAAATCGCCGCCGCAGTCGAAGAGCTGTTCAAGGTCAAGGTCACCAAGGTCAACACCATGGTCACCAAGGGCAAGACCAAGCGCTTCCGCGGCATCATCGGACGTCGTTCCGATGTCAAAAAAGCCATCGTGACCCTGGCCGAAGGCCAGTCGATCGACATCACGACGGGGCTCTAATCAGATGGCCTTGAAGCACTTTAATCCGACCAGCCCGGGCCAACGCGGCCTGGTCCTGATCGACCGCAGCGAGCTCTACAAGGGTCGTCCCGAGAAGAAGCTCGTTGAAGGCCTGACCAAGTCGGGCGGTCGCGGCGGCAATGGCCGTATCGCTGTCCGCTTCCGCGGTGGCGGCGCCAAGCGCCTCTATCGTCTGGTCGACTTCAAGCGTCGCAAGCAGGGCGTGGCTTCGGTGGTTCGTATCGAGTACGACCCCAACCGCACCGCCTTCATCGCCCTGATCAAGTATCAGACCGATGGCGAACTGGCCTACATCCTGGCTCCGCAGCGCCTCAAGGTTGGTGACGAAGTCGTCACCGCCGACAAGGTCGACGTGAAGCCGGGCAATGCCTCGCCGCTGCGGACCATGCCGATCGGCACGATCATCCACAACGTCGAGCTGAAGCCCGCCAAGGGTGGTCAGATCGCGCGTTCGGCTGGTGCCTATGCCCAGCTGGTCGGTCGTGACGCCGGCTATGCCCAGATCCGCCTGAACTCGGGCGAGCTGCGCATGGTTCTGGACACCTGCATGGCCACCGTCGGTGCGGTCTCCAACCCCGACCACATGAACGAGAACCTCGGCAAGGCCGGTCGCGCTCGTCACATGGGTCGTCGTCCCCACGTTCGCGGCGTCGCCATGAACCCGGTCGACCACCCCCACGGTGGTGGTGAAGGCCGGACCTCGGGCGGCCGTCACCCGGTGACCCCGGCTGGTAAGCCGACCAAGGGTGCCAAGACCCGCGTCAACAAGGCCACGGATAAGTTCATCATCCGTTCGCGCCACAAAGCGAAAAAGGGCCGCTAAGCCATGACCCGCTCCGTCTGGAAAGGCCCGTTTGTCGACGGGTACCTCCTGAAGAAGGCCGACGTCGCTTTGTCGTCGGGCCGCAAGGACGTCATCAAGACCTGGTCGCGTCGTTCGACGATCATGCCGCAGTTTGTCGGTCTGACCTTCGGCGTCCACAACGGTCTCAAGCACGTCCCCGTAATCGTGTCGGAAGACATGGTCGGTATGAAGTTCGGCGAGTTCGCTCCGACCCGTAACTTCCCCGGTCACGCCGCCGACAAGAAGGCGAAGAGGAAGTAGGCCATGAGCCAAGCTAAACAACCTCGCCGCCTGCCGGCCAACGAAGCGATGTGCAAGGTTCGCACCCTGCGCACCAGCGCTCGCAAGCTGAACCTGGTTGCTCAGTCCATCCGTGGCCTGAACGTCCAGCGCGCTCTGAACGAGCTCGAATTCAGCCACAAGCGTATCGCTCAGGACGTCCGCAAGGCGCTGTATTCGGCGATCTCCAACGCTGAAAACAACCACAACCTCGACATCGACTCGCTCGTCGTCGCCGAGGCCTATGTGGGCAAGAACCTGGTGATGAAGCGCTTCTCGCCGCGTGCTCGCGGTCGGGCTACGCGCGTTGAAAAGCCGTTCTCCGAGATCACCATCGTGGTCCGCGAACTGGGTGAGGCCGCCTGATGGGTCAGAAAGTCAATCCGGTCGGGCTTCGGCTCGGCGTAAACCGCACCTGGGACAGCCGTTGGTTCGCCGACGGCGACCAGTACGGCAAGCTCCTGCACCAGGACCTCGCGGTCCGGGCGATGCTGAAGAAGCGCCTGTATCAAGCCGGCGTCTCGCGCATCATCATCGAGCGTCCGCACAAGAAGTGCCGCGTCACGATCTATGCCGCCCGTCCGGGCGTCATCATCGGCAAGAAGGGCGCTGACATCGACAAGCTCCGCAAGGACCTGTCGGTGATGACGGAGGGCGAGGTTCACCTGAACATCGTCGAAATCCGCAAGCCTGAAACCGACGCCCAGCTGGTGGCCGAGTCCATCGCCCAGCAGCTCGAGCGCCGGATCGCCTTCCGTCGCGCCATGAAGCGGTCGATCCAATCGGCTGTCCGTCTTGGCGCCAAGGGTATCCGCATCAACGTGTCGGGCCGCCTCGGCGGCGCTGAAATCGCGCGTATGGAATGGTATCGCGAAGGTCGCGTGCCGCTCCACACCCTGCGTGCCGACATCGACTACGGTTTTGCGGAAGCCAAGACCACCTACGGCATCATCGGCGTGAAGACCTGGATCTTCAAAGGCGAAGTGCTGGAGCATGACCCGATGGCGCTCGACAAGCGTCTGGCCACTGAGTCCGGTCCTGCCGGCGAAGGTGGTGGACGCGAGCGCGGCGATCGTCCCGACCGGGGCGACCGCGGCCGTCGCGATCGGGGCTAAGGATAGAGCGCTATGCTGTCACCGAAAAAAACCAAGTATCGCAAGCAGTTCAAGGGACGCATTCATGGCGTTTCCAAGGGCGGCACCCTGCTGAACTTCGGCTCCTACGGCCTCAAGGCTGTTGAGCCGGAACGCATCACCGCTCGCCAGATCGAAGCGGCTCGTCGGGCGATCACTCGCCAGATGAAGCGCCAAGGTCGCGTGTGGATCCGCATCTTCCCCGACGTGCCGGTCACCGGCAAGCCGGCCGAAGTCCGGATGGGTAAGGGCAAGGGCGCCGTGGATCACTGGGCCGCGCGCGTTGCGCCGGGCCGGATCATGTTCGAAATCGACGGCGTGCCGGACGATATCGCTCGCGAAGCCCTGCGCCTCGGCGCGGCCAAGCTGCCGATCCGTACCCGTGTCGTCACCCGCATCGACGCTGGTGCGGCTCTGGAGGCCGAAGCGGCATGACCAAGATTGCTGACATCCGGGGTATGACGCCCGACCAACTCGCCGAGCAGCTGCTCAGCCTCAAGAAGGAGCAGTTCAACCTGCGCTTCCAGGCCGCGACCGGTCAGGTGGAAAAGACCCACCGCGTTGGTGAGATCCGCAAGGATATCGCCCGCATCAAGACCGTGCTGCGCGCCAAGGCCGCGGCTTAAGGAGAACGATATGCCCAAGCGTATCCTCGAAGGGGTTGTCGTCTCCGATAAGGGCGACAAGACCGTAGTGGTAAAGGTTGAACGGACCATCGTTCACCCGCTGCTCAAGAAGATCGTGCGCCGCTCCAAGCGGTACCACGCTCATGACGAGTCCAACGCGTACAAGACCGGCGAATCCATCAAGATCGTCGAGTGCGCTCCGAAGTCCAAGCTGAAGACCTGGGAAGTCCTTCCCAAGGTCTCGGCTTAAGTCTGGAAGGTTTAAACCATGATCCAGATGCAAACTAACCTGGAAGTCGCCGACAACTCCGGCGCTCGCCGGGTCATGTGCATCAAGGTGCTGGGTGGCGCAGGTCGTCGCTACGCCAGCGTCGGTGACGTGATCGTCGTGTCCGTGAAGGAAGCCATTCCTCGCGGTCGCGTGAAGAAGGGTGACGTGCTTCGCGCCGTCGTCGTTCGTGTCAACCAAGGCATGAAGCGCAAGGACGGTTCGCTGATCCGCTTCGACAAGAATGCTGCGGTCATCGTCAACAAAGCGAGCGAGCCGGTCGGCACGCGGATCTTTGGCCCGGTTCCCCGTGAACTGCGCGCCAAGAACCACATGAAGATCATCTCCCTCGCCCCCGAGGTGCTGTAATGGCTGCCAAGATCAAGAAGGGCGACCGCGTTGTCGTCCTGGCGGGCAAGGACAAGGGCAAGCAAGGCGCTGTGTCCCAGGTTCTCCCCAAGGAAAACCGCGTTGTCGTGGAAGGCGTGAACCTGGTTCAGCGTCACACCAAGGCAACCCAGGCCGATCCGCAAGGCGGCATCAAGAGCAAGGAAGCCGCGCTGCACGTCTCGAACGTCGCCATCGTGGATTCCAACGGCAAGCCCACCCGCGTCGGCTTCAAGATTGAAGGCGACAAGAAGGTGCGCGTGGCCAAGACCACGGGCGAGGTGATCAATGGTTGATCAAGCTTACGAGCCGCGGCTGAAGTCCGAATATCGCGCCCGCATCCGCGCCGCGATGAAGGAACAGTTCGGCTACACCAACGAAATGCAGATCCCCAAGCTGGACAAGATCGTCCTGAACATGGGTATCGGCGAAGCTGTTGCGGACTCCAAGAAGGCCCAGACGGCCATCAAGGACCTCACCCTGATCGCTGGTCAGAAGCCGGTCGCCACCAAGGCCCGCAAGTCGATCGCCGGCTTCAAGCTGCGCGAAGGCATGATCGTGGGCGCCAAGGTGACCCTCCGCAAGGACCGGATGTACGAGTTCCTCGACCGCCTGGTCACGATCGCGCTGCCGCGCGTGAAGGACTTCCGCGGCCTGAACGGCAAGAGCTTCGACGGCCGTGGCAACTATGCCATGGGCCTGAAGGAGCACCTGGTGTTCCCGGAAATCAACTATGACCAGATCGAACAGATCTGGGGCATGGACATCATCGTCTGCACCACTGCGAAGTCCGACCAGGAAGCCAAGGCGCTCCTGAAGGAATTCCAGTTCCCGTTCACGAATTAAGAGCGGGCAGGGAAACACACCATGGCCAAGAAAAGCGCCGTCAATCGTAACGAGATGGTCAAGACCCTCGTCAAGCAATTCGCCGACAAGCGCGCTGCGCTGAAGGCAATCGCCAACGACGAGAGCCTGCCGCTCGAGGATCGCTTCGAAGCTCGTCTGAAGCTCGCGAAGCTCCCGCGTAACTCCTCCGCCGTTCGCATCCGTAACCGGTGCGAAGTCACGGGCCGTCCGCGCGCCTATTATCGCAAGCTGAAGATGAGCCGTATCGCGCTCCGCGAGCTCGGCTCGTCGGGCCAGATCCCCGGCCTCGTCAAGTCGAGCTGGTGAGGACGATCATATGTCGATGAACGATCCCCTGAGCGACCTGATCGCTCGTATCAAGAACGCCGCCACGCGCAAGCGCGCCAAGGTTGCGACGCCGGCTTCCAAGCTGCGCGCCCGCGTCCTGGACGTGCTGGCCGACGAAGGCTACATCCGCGGCTACTCGCTCGTCGAGAAGCCCGGTGCGTTCCCCGAATTCGAGATCGAGCTCAAGTATTTTGACGGTGAGCCCGTGATCGCCGAGATCGCACGCGTGTCCAAGCCGGGCCGCCGCGTCTATTCGTCGATCAAGGACCTGAAGCCGATCAAGAACGGCCTGGGCATCTCGATCCTTTCGACGCCGAAGGGCGTCATGTCGGACTCCGCCGCACGCGACGCTAATGTCGGTGGCGAAGTCCTCTGCCGCGTCTACTAGGCGCGGGAGGGAAAGAGCATGTCACGTATCGGTAAGAAGGCCGTCGCAATCCCCAAGGGCGTCACTCTGACGCTCGAAGGTCAGACTGTTTCGGTCAAGGGCCCCAAGGGTCAACTCTCCTGGACCGTTCCGGAAGAAATCGAGATCAAGGTCGAAAGCGAAGAGCTGACCCTGACCCCGCGGAACGAAACCACCCGCGCCAAGTCGATGTGGGGTCTTTCCCGCACGCTGGTCGCCAACATGGTGCACGGCGTCACCACCGGCTTCGAGGAAACCCTCGAACTGGTGGGCGTTGGTTACCGCGCCGCGATGAAGGGCACTGCGCTCTCCATCCAGCTCGGTTTCAGCCACGATGTGGATGTCGAGGCTCCGGCCGGCGTCACCTTCGCGGTTCCGAAGCAAACCGAAATCAAGATCGCCGGCGCTGACAAGCAGGCGGTTGGCGAGATTGCCGCGAAGATCCGTCGCATTCGTCCGCCCGAGCCCTACAAGGGCAAGGGTGTCCGTTATGCCGGCGAGAAGGTTCGCCGCAAGGAAGGCAAGAAGAAGTAAGCCATGGCGCTCACACCTCGCGAATCCGCCGTGCGTCGTGCCCAACGCACCCGCACCCGCCTCAAGGCTCTGTCCAACGGTCGTCCGCGTCTTACGGTCTTCCGTTCGTCCAAGAACATTTACGCCCAGATCATCGATGATGAACGCGGCGTGACCCTGGCTGCCGCTTCCACCCTCGAAGGTGAAAGCAAGGGCGGCAAGGACAAGGACGCGGCAGCCCTGGTAGGCAAGCTCGTCGCCGAGCGCGCGATTGAAAAAGGCGTCAAGGACGTCGTTTTCGATCGCGGCGGCTACATCTTCCACGGTCGGGTGAAAGCCCTGGCTGACGCCGCGCGCGAAGCCGGCCTCAACTTCTAAGGGAAACATCATGGCTCGTGGTGACCAACAGCGCGGTGAAGGCGGTCCTCGCCGGGACCGTCGCGACCGCAACGCCCCCGAAGAGCGGGTCGACAGCGACATCGTCGAAAAGCTCGTTCACATCAACCGCGTCGCCGCCACCGTTAAGGGCGGCCGTCGCTTCAGCTTCGCTGCTCTGATGGTCGTTGGCGACCAAAAGGGCCGCGTCGGCTTCGGTCATGGCAAGGCACGTGAAGTGCCGGAAGCCATCCGCAAGGCGACCGAAGAAGCCAAGAAGACCATGGTCCGCGTTCCCCTCCGGGAATCGCGCACCCTGCACCACGACGGCTACGGCCGTTGGGGCGCTGGCAAGGTCATGATGCGCGCTGCCCCTCCCGGCACGGGCGTCATCGCCGGTGGTCCGATGCGTGCGGTTCTCGAAACCCTGGGCGTCCAGGACGTCGTGGCCAAGTCGACGGGTTCTTCGAACCCGTACAACATGGTTCGCGCCACGTTCGAGGCCCTGAAGGTTCAATCGTCGCCCCGCCAGATCGCCGCCAAGCGCGGCAAGAAGGTTGGCGACATTCTCGGCCGCCGCGCCGACGGAGCTTCGGCTCCGGACGCCATCGAGGGCTAAGACATGGCTGAAGTCAAAACCGTCAAGGTTCGCCAAACCGGCAGCCCGATCCGTCGCAACAGCATCCAGCGCGAAACGCTGGCTGGTCTGGGTCTCAACAAGCTGGGCCGCGTGTCCGAGCTGGAAGATACCCCTTCGGTTCGCGGCATGATCCGCAAGGTCCAGCATCTGCTGGAAATCGTCGAGTAGGTCTGCTACGAGACGCCGAAATCGCCACCCCGGTGAAAGCCGGGGTGGTTTTCGTTTGAACGGCGGCTTCGGCGGCCCTTCGGACGAACCCCTTTTTCAAAGCCGAGTCTGGCCCTCAGCCAGGCGCAGATCTCCAAGGAGAGGCACATATGACCAAACTTAATGAACTCGCTCCGGCTCCCGGTTCGACCAAGGGCCGCATGCGCGTCGGCCGTGGTCCGGGTTCGGGCAAGGGCAAGACCGCCGGTCGCGGTGTGAAGGGCCAGAAGGCACGCTCGGGCGTCGCCATCAACGGCTTCGAGGGTGGCCAGATGCCGCTCCACATGCGTATGCCTAAGCGCGGCTTCAACAATCCCTTCCGCCTGGACTTCGCCGAAGTGAACCTGTGGCGCCTCGAGCAGGCCGTC
Organism: Caulobacter sp. AVps16; assembly: GCF_058681455.1. Taxonomy (NCBI): domain Bacteria; kingdom Pseudomonadati; phylum Pseudomonadota; class Alphaproteobacteria; order Caulobacterales; family Caulobacteraceae; genus Caulobacter; species Caulobacter sp. AVps16. The sequence goes on along the minus strand of NZ_CM178739.1, from coordinate 2,140,838 downwards.
GAAGCCGGCAAGCTGAAGGCCGGTGCCGAGGTTTCGGTGGCTGACCTGGTCGCTGCCGGCGTGATCCGTCGCGAGCTGGACGGCGTCAAGCTGCTCGGCAAGGGCGAAATCAAGTCGGCCCTGAAGCTGACCGTCTATTCGGCGACCGACGCGGCCATCAAGGCTGTCGAAGCTGCCGGTGGTTCGGTGACCGTGACCAAGAAGGTCAAGGTCGAAGCCGAAGCCAAGGCCTGATCGATATAGCTGTCATCCCGGACGGCCGTCAGGCCGGACCGGGACCGTGGCCTGGTTCGGTGTCCTGCAAGGTCGCTGCGCCGGGGCCCGTTTCGCCGGGATGACAGTTCTTTTCGAGGCTCGCCGTGACATCACGGCGAGCCTCACCTATTTGTGGCTCAGTATTAGAGTCGTGGGGAATTGAATGGCCTCGGCCGCCGAACAACTCGCAGCCAATATGAATTTCGCGTCGTTCCAAAAGGCGACCGAACTTCATAAGCGCATCTGGTTCACGATCATCGCCTTGGTCGTCTTCCGTCTCGGCACCTATGTGCCGATCCCCGGCATCAATCCGGACGCCTTCGCCAGTGCCTTCGCCGGCCAGTCGAAGGGCATCCTGGGCATGTTCAACATGTTCTCGGGCGGTGCCGTTGAGCGGATGGCGATCTTCTCGCTGAACGTCATGCCCTATATCAGCGCCTCGATCATCGTGCAGCTGATGGGCTCGGTTTACCCGCCGTGGGAAAAGCTGAAGAAGGAAGGCGGCGAAGCCGGCCGCAAGACCCTCAACCAGTACACGCGCTATCTGGCCGTGATCCTGGCCATTGTGCAGTCGTTCTCGATCGCCGTGGGCCTGCATAGCCAGGCCGGTCTGGTGTTCGAAGGCATCAGCGCACCGTTCTTCATAGCCTCGACCGTTGTGGCCCTCACCGGCGGTACGATGTTCCTGATGTGGCTGGGTGAGCAGATCACCAGCCGTGGCGTGGGCAACGGCGTCTCGCTGATCATCTTCGCCGGTATCGTGGCGGGCCTGCCGCGTGGCATCGGCCAGCTGCTGGTGCAGTCGCAGACCTCGGGCAACTATGTCCCGCTGTTCGTGATCGTGGCCCTGGCGGTTGCGGCTGTCTGGGCGATCGTCTTCATCGAGCGCTCGCAGCGCCGCCTGCTGGTTCACTATCCCAAGCGCCAGCAGGGCAATCGCATGATCGGTGGCGACACCTCGTTCATGCCGCTGAAGATCAACACGGCCGGTGTGATCCCGCCGATCTTCGCCTCCAGCCTGCTGCTGCTGCCGACGACGGCCATGGGCTTCCTGTCGACAGCGAACCTGCCGCCCTGGGCTGGCTGGCTGCCGGCCACCGTTGGGGCCCTGCAGCATGGCCAGCCGGCGTTCATGATCCTCTATGCCGCCCTGATCATCTTCTTCTCGTTCTTCTACACCTCGGTGGTGTTCAACCCTGAAGAGACGGCCGAGAACCTGCGCAAGTATGGTGGCTTCCTGCCGGGCATCCGGCCTGGGAAGCGGACGGCGGAATATCTGGACTATGTCCTGACCCGCCTGACCGTGATCGGCGCGGCCTACATCACGGCAGTCTGTATCATGCCGGAGATCATGATGGCGGGGCTGGGGGCGACCCAGTTCGCCCTCGGGGGCACCTCCGTCCTGATCGTCGTGACCGTGACCATGGATACGGTCGCTCAGATCCAGTCCCAGTTGCTGGCGCACCAGTACGAGGGTCTGATCAAGAAATCGAAACTCCGCGGCAGCAAGGGCCGCTAGGATTTCAGCCTTCTGGAAGCCGGTTTGTGACAAAACCGGCTTCCGTTTTTTCCGCCCGCGCTCTAGGTCTGCGGGGAGGGTGACCGGGCGAAGACCCGGCGACGCGCGAAGGGACATTCATGAACTTGATCCTGTTCGGACCGCCGGCGGCGGGGAAGGGGACCCAGGCCAAGCGGCTCGTCACCGAGCGTGGCATGGTTCAGCTTTCAACGGGTGACATGCTTCGTGCAGCGATCGCCTCGGGCTCCGAGCTTGGGGCCCGGGTCAAGGGCGTGCTCGACCGGGGCGAACTGGTGACCGACGAAATCGTCATTGCCCTGATTGAAGATCGCCTGCCCGAGGCCGAAGCGGCCGGTGGCGCGATCTTTGATGGCTTCCCCCGGACGGTGGCCCAGGCAGAGGCTCTGGACAAAATGCTGGCCGCTCGCGGCCAGAAGATCGACCTCGTCCTCCGACTCAAGGTAGACGAGCCCTCCCTGGTGGAGCGGATCTCGAAACGATTCGCCGAACAGGGTCGCCCGGACGACAATCCCGATGTCTTCGTGACCCGCCTGGCGGCTTACAACGCCCAGACCGCGCCTCTGCTGCCCTACTACGAGGGGCAGGGGAAGCTTAAGGAGCTGGACGGCATGGCGGACGTGGAAACGGTCGCTGCCTCTATCGACGCTGCCCTTTCGGGTGTGGCGTAAGACATTTTCAATTCGTTGATTTTCGGCGGATTCAACCATTGACGGCGGCGCAACGATCCCTATAACGGGGCGCTTCCGCGAAAGGGCGCGATCTGTGCGCGCCGGACTGGGTCGAAAGACCGGGCCGGGCGCGCCGTTCGCGTCTTTAGTGCGTGACTAGGAGAACATTAGACGTGGCCCGTATCGCAGGCGTCAACATCCCGACGAACAAGCGCGTTTTGATCGCGCTTCAGTACATTCATGGCATCGGCCAGAAGTCCGCTCGTGACATCGTCACGAAGGTGGGCATCGACGATACCCGCCGCGTCAACCAGCTGACCGACGCCGAGGTCCTGCAGATCCGTGAAACGATCGACAAGGACTTCACCGTCGAAGGCGACCTGCGCCGCGAAAACTCGATGAACATCAAGCGCCTGATGGACCTGGCCTGCTATCGCGGCCTGCGTCACCGTAAGGGCCTGCCGGTCCGCGGTCAGCGCACGCACACGAACGCCCGCACCCGCAAGGGTCCGGCCAAGCCGATCGCCGGCAAGAAGAAATAAGGTAGCCTGACGATGGCCAAGGAAACGGGTCGCGTTAAAAAGCGCGAACGCAAGAACATCACCTCGGGCGTGGCGCACGTGAACGCCTCGTTCAACAACACCATGATCACCATCACCGACGCTCAGGGAAATACGATTTCCTGGTCGAGCGCCGGCATGATGGGCTTCAAGGGTTCGCGCAAGTCGACCCCTTATGCTGCCCAGATGGCTGCGGAAGACGCGGGCAAGAAGGCTGCCGAGCACGGCGTGAAGACCCTCGAGGTCAACGTGTCGGGTCCGGGTTCGGGCCGTGAATCGGCCCTGCGCGCCCTCCAGGCCGCTGGCATGACCATCACGACCATCCGCGACGTCACGCCGATCCCGCACAACGGCTGCCGTCCGCCCAAGCGTCGTCGCGTCTAGTACTTTTTAGACTCAATTCTCCTTCGCCGGCTGCGCAAAACGCGGCCGGCGAGCCGCGTTCAAGGGATCGACCACGTGATCGAAAGAAACTGGAACGAGCTGATCCGTCCTGAGAAGCCGCAAATCGAGACTGGCGCCGACGCGACCCGCAAGGCGCGCATCGTGGCTGAGCCGCTCGAGCGCGGCTTTGGCGTGACGCTCGGCAACGCGCTCCGCCGCGTTCTGCTCTCGTCGCTTCAGGGCGCCGCCGTTACCGCCATCCAGATTGATGGCGTTGTCCACGAATTCTCCTCGCTCGAGGGCGTCCGCGAAGACGTCGTCGACATCGTTCTGAACATCAAGCAACTGGCCGTGCGCATGCACGCCGAGGGCCCGAAGCGCATGACGCTCCGCGCCACCGGCCCCGGCCCGGTGACCGCTGGCCAGATCGAAACGCCTTCGGATATCGAGATCCTGAACCCCGACCACGTGCTCTGCACGCTGGACGACGGTGCCACCGTGCGCATGGAGTTCACGGTCAACACTGGCAAGGGTTATGTCCCGGCCGACAAGAACCGTCCGGAAGACGCGCCGATCGGCCTGATCGCCGTCGACGCCCTGTACTCGCCGGTCAAGCGCGTCGCCTATCGCGTCGAACCGACGCGTCAAGGCCAGTCGCTCGACTATGACAAGCTGATCCTGGAAGTCGAAACCAACGGCGCTGTTACGCCGGTGGACGCCGTGGCCTATGCCGCCCGGATCCTGCAAGACCAACTGCAGATCTTCATCACCTTCGAAGAGCCCAAGGCCAAGTCGGCCGACGAGGCCAAGCCTGAGCTGCCGTTCAACCCGGCGCTCCTGAAGAAGGTCGATGAGCTGGAACTGTCGGTTCGTTCGGCCAACTGCCTGAAGAACGACAACATCGTCTACATCGGCGATCTGATCCAGAAGACCGAAGCCGAGATGCTGCGCACGCCGAACTTCGGCCGCAAGTCCTTGAACGAAATCAAGGAAGTGCTGGCTGGCATGGCGCTGCACCTGGGCATGGACGTGCCGAACTGGCCGCCCGAAAACATCGAAGACCTGGCCAAGAAGTTCGAAGACCAGATCTAAGATTAGCGTATCGCGCTCGATCCGGGCCGCTCGCCACCCCTCGGGACTGGCGGGCGGCCTGGGCCTTTTGAAGCCGCACCTGCGGTGGAGGGCCCCGGCGCTTCGTTCTGACCCGGCCGGGAACAGGCTGGGATGGGTGACAATCAGCGCTAGATCGCGCCACTGCGGGCCAAGGCCCAGGAGACACTACAATGCGTCACGGTAAAGCTCACCGTAAGCTCGGCCGCACCTCGGCTCACCGCACCGCCATGTTCGCCAACATGTCGGCCTCGCTGATCAAGCACGAGCAGATCGTCACCACCCTGCCCAAGGCCAAGGAACTGCGTCCCTTCGTCGAAAAGCTGGTCACCCTGGCCAAGCGCGGCGACCTGCACGCCCGTCGTCAGGCCATCTCGACCGTCCGCGACGTCGAGCAGGTCGGCAAGCTGTTCGCCACCATCGGTCCCCGCTACAAGGACCGTCAGGGCGGCTATATCCGCGTCCTGAAGGCCGGCTTCCGCTATGGCGACAACGCCCCGCTTGCCGTGATCGAGTTCGTCGACCGCGACGTCTCGGCCAAGGGCAAGGACTCGGGTCCGGACTACTCGGCCCAGGCCGAAGACTAAATCTCAGCCCCGGCTGAAACGAAGGGCCCCGGAGCGATCCGGGGCCCTTTGTCGTTTCTGGGCCCGGAGTGGACAGCCGCGCCGCCCTGAACCACTCTTCCGGAACACAAGCCGGGGGAACTATCCATGTTGCGTGCCATCCTTGCTGTCCTGGGGGCGATCGCCGCCAATATCATCCTCGTCACCCTTTGCGAGATGGTCCTGAAGGCCGGCTTTCCGCCGCCGCCGGGCCTGGACCTCAATGATCCGGCTCAGTTGAAGACCTTCGCCCAGTCCATGCCGCCCCTGGCCCTGGCCGGACTGGTGGTTGGCTGGGCCGTGGGGGCGTTCGGCAGTGCGGCGGCGGGCTTCCTGATTGCCCGCAGGACCTGGGCCGCCTGGGTCGGGCCGGCTTTCAATCTGCTGGGCGTGGTGATGAGCGTCACCATGATCCCGCATCCGCTCTGGGTGGCGGTCATCGGCGTCGTGACGCCCTTCATCGCCGGCTGGAGCGCACCGCGCCTGTGGGGCGTGCGTCCTGCCGCCGCTGAGGCCGTGGCGTCGGGCGACTGATGCCCGGCTCCTATTCCCGCGTCAGGTCCTGGCGCTGGAACAGGGCGATGGCAGCGGCCATCAGGGCCAGGGTCCAGGCGAGCAGGGCCAGGAAGGCCCAGCCGACGGCTCCGCTGTCCATGCCGGCATGGTTCGGGGCCGCCGCGAAGGCGCGCAGCAGATCGGCGTCATAGGCAGGAATGGCCAGGACCTTCCAGTTCGGCTCGGGGTTCATCGCTCCCAGTGTTCCAGCCAAAACCGACTGCACGAAGCGCACGACCAGACAGACCACGACGGCGGCCATGGGCGAGCGCGCGACCACCGCCACACAGGCCGCGAGCGCCGCCAGGCACATGGCTTCCAGCCAGGTGACCACGAAGACACCAGCGATTTCGGCCAGGCCGAGGGACGAGGCGACAATGGCCTTGCTGTTGATCCCCGCACCGATCACCGCCGCCAGCAGGGTCAGCAGAACCGTCAGGACAAGGTTCCACAGGACCGCTTCGGCGATCACGATCAGCTTGGCGGCCAGCAGGTTGAAGCGGCTGTTGCGCGGCGTGCGCAGTCGCCAGGTTTCCCAGCGATAGTCGCCGGCCAGGATCGAGGCCGCACCGATCATCAGAAACAGGGCGGCCATGGTCGAGGCCCCGGAGCCGAGGGCCTTGATGACCTGGGCGGCCAGATCGATCGTCGCGCCGGGGAACGGGCGCTTGATCACATGGCGCACGAACAGGTCGCCGCCGATGGCGAGGGCGAAGCCGACCAGGGGCGCAAAACAGAAGCCCCAGAACAGGGCGGAGCGATCCCGTAGCAGGCGGAAGCGTTCGGCGGCGATGGCGTCGACCAGCATCAGGCGGCTCCTTCCGGGGTGGCGGCCGTCGGCACTTGGCCCAGCGATTTCAGATAGACACCTTCAAGGTCGACCTCGCGCCAGCGGGCCTCGACGATTTCGGCGCCGGCCTCGACCAGGGCGCGGATCACGGCCGGCGCCTCGGGGCGCGGAATGTCGGCCAGGACGGCGTCGGGTCCATCGGCCTCGCCGCGATCACCCAGCACTGCCAGGACCGGGGCGAGGGGAGAGGCCAGGGTCAGGCGCAGGCGGGCTTCGCCGGCGGTGAGGTCATCGACGCGGCCCTCTGCCACGACCTTGCCGTGCGAGAGGATGGCGACGCGATCACAGACGCGCTTGACCTCGTCAAGTTGGTGGCTGGCCAGGATGACCGTCACGCCCTCGCGTTTTGCCAGATCGACGATCAGGGCGCGGATCTCCTGGATGCCGGCCGGGTCCATGCCGCTGGTCGGCTCGTCCAGGATGACCAGTTCGGGCCTGGTCAGGAAGGCCGCCGCCAGACCCAGACGCTGCTTCATGCCGACCGAGAAGCCGCTGGTGGCGCGATCGGCGGCATGGGTCAGACTGACCCGCTCTAGCCATGCGGGGATATCGGGGTTCTGGAAACCGCTTTCCAGGGCCAGCATCTGCAGGGTTTCCCGGGCGGTCAGATAGGGCGGATAGCGCGGGGTCTCGATCATGGCTCCGACGCGGCGCAGGGCGGCGAGGTCACCTGCGGGGGCCCCGAACAGCCGTGCGGTCCCGCTGGTGGGCCTGACGAGGCCCAGCGCGATGCGGAACAGGGTGCTCTTGCCGGCCCCGTTGGGGCCCAGCACGCCAAATACGCCGCCTACGGGAATGGCGATCGAGAAGTCGTCGAGCGCCCGAACGGCTCCATAGGTCTTGGTAAGGCCGGTGGCCTCAAGGGCGATGCTCATGCGCGCGCGACATCCAGGTCAGGAGAATCCTGCCAATGGGGTAACTATGGGCGTGCGGTCTGCGTCCGCCAAGTTAAGTCGCGGTCATACGCGGCTGTCACACGGGCGAGACCTGGGGATGGCATCGACGCCAAATGAACATGGGATGGGGTGTGTGATGAAGAGCCTGTATCGCCTTGCGGCCCTCGGCGCCGTGCTGCTGCTGTCGGCCTGCGCATCCCTCGGCGGCAGCATCGGCGGCGAGGGCAGGGGCACCCAAAGTCGGCTGACGATCCTGATCTCGAGCGATGGTTTCCGCGCCGACTATCTGGGCCGCGGCGACACGCCGGCCCTCGATGCCCTGGCGGCCGAAGGCGCACAGGGCGGCATGCGTCCCTCGTTTCCGACCCTGACCTTTCCCAACCACTACACCCTGATCACCGGCAAGCGGCCCGACCGCAATGGCATCGTCAACAATGTCATGGAGGACCCGGCCATTCCGGGCGTGCGCTTCTCCATGTCGAACGCCGCCGCCGTACAGGACCCGCGCTGGTGGAACCAGGCCCTGCCGTTCTGGGTCTCGGTCGAGCAGCAGGGGATGAAGGCTGGGGCCATGTTCTGGCCCGGCTCGGAAGCCGACATTGCCGGCGTTCGCCCCTCGCGCTGGATGACCTTCAACCAGGCCCTGCCGTCCAATGACCGGGTCGATACCCTGCTCGCCTGGCTGGATGATCCCAAGGGGCCGGAGCTGCGGTTCGCCACCCTCTATTTCGACGTCGTCGACACCGAGGGCCATCATTATGGTCCGGACTCGCCCGAACGGCGGGCGGCTACCGTCGAGGTCGACCAGGCCGTGGCGCGGCTGGTGGCCGGCCTGAAGGCGCGGGGCCGGCTGGAGACGACCGACATCGTGCTGGTCGCCGACCATGGCATGGCCGCAGTTCCGCCCAGCCAGCGCTGGCCCCTGGATGATGTCGTCGATCTCTCCAAGCTCAAGCTGGTCTCCACCGGCGCGGTCGTCGGCCTGACGCCGCTGCCGGGCCATGAGGCCGAGGTCGAGGCGGCCCTGCTCAAGCCACTGCCGCATCTGACCTGCTGGAAGAAGGGGCAGATCCCCGAGCGCTATCACTACGGGCGTAATCCGCGCGTGCCGGCCATTGTCTGCCTGTCGGAAACCGGCTGGTACGTCACCACCCGCAAGATGATGGAAAAGCCCGGCAAATGGGACCTGCGCGACGGGGGGCAGCATGGCTTCGACCCCTATGACCCGGCCATGCGGGCGATGTTCATCGCTCGGGGCCCATCCTTCAGGCCCGGGGTGAAGCTGCCGGATTTCGACAATGTCGATGTCTATCCGCTGCTGGCCCGGGTCTCTGGCGTCAAGCCGGAGAAGGGCGACGGCAGTCTGAAGGTCGTAGGGCAGGCGCTGCGCTAGGGTCCGCCGACAAGCGCCTCCCCCCTTGCGAAGTTAGTTTCTATATGAGTTAAATATTGTCGATATCCGACAGGAGCGGCAACATGGCTGACGGGCGTCCCAACCTCATCCCGGCGGTCTGTTACCGCGATCCCAGGGCGGCGCTCGCCTGGCTGGAAAACGCCTTCGGCTTCGAACTGGTCTTTCTGGTCGAGGATGCCGAGGGCAATCTCGGCCATTCGGAAATGCGCTTCGGCAATGCCGCCGTGATGATCGGCAACGAGTGGAGCGACGACCACAAGAGCCCGGCTTCGCTGGGTGGCAAGAACACCCAGACGGTGCACATCCAGCTGAGCGAGGGCGATCTCGACGCCCATTGTGCGCGGGCCCGGGCGGCGGGCGCTGACATCATCGTCGAGCCCGAGACCCAGTTCTATGGGGACCGCACCTATCGCTGCAAAGACCCCGAAGGGCACATCTGGACGGTGGCGCGAAACGTCGAGACCGTGTCGGTCGAGGAGATGGAACGCCGCACGGGCCTGAAGATCACGGGGCAAGGGTGACCGAGGACGATTTTCGCCGCATCGCCCTGTCGCTGCCGGGCGCGATCGAAAGCGCGCACATGGGCACGGTCGATTTCCGGGCCGGACGCATCTTCGCGACCCTGGGCTATCCCGATGCCGCCTATGGCATGGTCAAGCTGACGCCTGACCGGCAGGACATGCTGGTGGCGGCCGAGCCCGCGATCTTTCAGCCCGTCAAGGGCGGGTGGGGTGCCAAGGGGGCGACCTTGCTGTGCCTGGCTGCCTGTGACGCGCCGACGGCGACCGGTGCCCTGACCGCCGCCTGGCGTGGTGTCGCCTCGAAGACCCAGTTGAAGGCGTACGATGCCGTCCATGGGGCCGCGTGACCGCCTCCATCGATCGCACCCTGAGCGCTCTCGCCGATCCGCACCGTCGCCGGGTCGTCGATCTGCTGCGGCAACGACCGCATCGGGCGGGGGAACTGGCCGAGGCGATCGGCCTGACCCCGCCGGCCATGAGCCGGCACCTGCGGGCCCTGCGACTGTCAGGCCTCGTCGAGGAAAGCCATCCTGCCTTCGACGCCCGGGTGCGTGTCTATCATCTGCGACCCGGTCCCATGGACGAGTTGAAGGCCTGGCTCGAGATCGCCGAGACCCATTGGGTTGACCAGCTGACGGCGCTCAAGGCCCATGTGGAGGGCGAATGAGCTCGCGCGTTGTTGTCGCCCTGCGCATCAAGGCCCCGCCGATCCGGGTGTTCGAGGCCTTCACCCGGGAGATCGCCACCTGGTGGCGGCCCAATACGCTGTTCACTTTCACGCCGAGGTCGCCCGGGGTGATGGCCTTCGAGGACGGCGAGGGCGGTCTGCGCCTGGTGGAGCGTCTGGCCTCCGGCAAGGTGTTCGAGGTCGGCAGGGTGCGGGTCTGGGAACCCGGTCAGCGCCTTGTCGTCGGCTGGCGCCAGGCGACCTTCGCGCCGGACATGGACACCGAGGTCGAGGTCCGCTTCGAGGCGGTCGAGGACGGCACCCGGGTGACGGTCGAGCACCGGGGCTGGGAGAGCGTGCCGGCTGAGCATGTGGCGCGCCACAGGTTTCCGGACGGCCTGTTTCTGCGGCGGCATGGCGAATGGTGGCGCGATCTGCTGCAGGGCCTTGCCGTGGTCGCCCTGGACCGGCAACAAGGGCCGGCAGGGGAGAACGCATCATGAATCAGGCCATTTCAGGAGGTCGCCGACAGGCGGCCCTGGGCTTTATCTTCGTCACGGCCGTGATGGATGTGCTGTCCCTGGGCGTGATGATCCCGGTCCTGCCGGAGCTGGTGAAGCGGTTCAATGGCGGCGACACGGCCGATGCTGCGGTCTGGAATGTGCTGTTCGCCACCACCTGGGGCGTGATGCAGTTCATCTGCGCGCCGGTCCTGGGCCTGCTGTCCGACCGGTTCGGCCGCCGTCCGGTGATCCTGACCTCGATCTTCGGCCTCGGCGTGGACTTCCTGTTCATGGCCCTCGCGCCGAACCTCTGGTGGCTGTTCATCGGACGGATTCTGAACGGCATGACCGCGGCCAGCTTCTCGACCGCCGGGGCCTATGTGGCGGACGTCACCACGCCGGAAAATCGCGCCAAGGGCTTTGGCCTGATGGGCGCGGCCTTCGGGGTCGGCTTTACCTTCGGTCCGGCCCTCGGCGGCTTTCTGTGGCAGTTCGACCATCGCCTGCCGTTCCTGGTCTGCGCGGCCCTGGCCCTGTGCAACTGGCTGTACGGCTATTTCGTGCTGCCGGAATCCCTGCCGCCGGAACGCCGGATCAAGGCGTTCGACTGGAAGAGGGCCAATCCGATCGGATCCCTGAACCTGCTCAGGAGCAAGCCCGACCTGCTGGGCCTGGCCGGGGTCGGCTTCCTGTTCCAGCTGGCCCACAACGTCCTGCCATCGGTGTTCGTGCTCTATATGGGCTTCCGTTTTCAGTGGTCGCCGCAGGTGATCGGCCTGACCCTGATGGCCAGCGGCATTGCCGGCATCCTGCTGCAGGCCTTTCTGGTCGGCCGGATCGTCAAGGCGGTGGGCGAGCGCGGCGCTCTGCTGATCGGCCTGCTCTGCGGCTTCGTCGGCTTCCTGATCTATGGCCTGGCCCCGACCAGCTGGGTCTATCTTTGCGGCCTGCCGATCTTCGCCTTCTCCGGCCTGATCCAGCCCGGGCTGCAGGGACTGATGACCCGTCGCGTCTCGGCGCAGGAACAGGGCCAGCTGCAGGGGGCCAATTCGGCCATGCTGGGCATCACCTCGATTATCGGTCCGACCCTGTACCTGGCCCCGTTCGCCTGGGCGGTCCGGCACGATGCGACCCTGCACATGCCGGGCCTTCCTGTCCTGATCGCGGCCGTGCTGATGCTGGCGGGTGCAGGACTGGCGTTCCGTTTCGCCCATCCTATCTCAGGCGAGGCCCGCCCGGCCTGACCGCCCGTGGCCGGAACGGACACGGCGCGGCCATCAATGCGCCCGAAAGCTCGGCTGATGTCCAGGTTGCTATCAAGGAGACGCTCCACGCCCATGCGAGCCCATCGCGCTTTGCTTCCCGCCCTGATCCTGCTGGCCGCCTGTTCGCCGCAAGGCCAGTCCAAGGCCCAGGCCATCCCGGACCTGGCCCAGCCCACCCGCCGAGCGCCCAGTGATCCGGCCTCGATGAAGGCCTCGTTCTCGCCGGTCGTGAAGAAGGCCGCTCCGGCCGTGGTCAATGTCGCCAGCCGCCGGGTCGTGCGCGCCCAGGCGCGGGATCCGTTCTGGGACATGTTCATGGGTGGCAGCGGCGTACCGCGCGAACAGGTGCAGGGCTCGCTCGGCTCCGGTGCCATTGTCCGCGCCGACGGGGTGATCATCACCAACCACCACAATATTGATGGCATTGTCGAAGGCCGGGGCGAGATCACGGTCCAGCTGGCCGATCGCCGCGAGTTCATCGCCACCGTCCTGCTCGATGATCCGCGCGCCGATCTGGCCGTTCTGAAGATCGACACCAAGGGCGAGCGCCTGCCGGTCATGGCCATCGACGACCAGGAACAGCTTGAGGTCGGCGATCTGGTCCTGGCCCTGGGCAATCCGTTCGGCGTCGGCCAGACCGTCACCAACGGCATCATCTCGGCCCTGGCCCGCACCGATGTCGGGGCCGCCGACTTCGGCAGCTACATCCAGACCGACGCCTCGATCAATCCGGGCAATTCCGGCGGGCCCCTGGTCGACATGGACGGCGACCTGATCGGCATCAACACCTTCATCATCTCGCGCTCGGGCTCTTCGAGCGGCGTCGGCTTTGCCATACCGGCCGCGGTCGTGCGCCAGGTGGTCAATGCGGCCCTGGGCGGCGGCCACAGCGTGGTCCGGCCCTGGCTGGGCGTGAAGGGCCAGCCCGTCACCGCCGAGATCGCCCGCTCCCTGGGCATGAGCGCCCCGCGCGGCGTTCTGGTCGCCCAGGTCTATCCCGGCTCATCGGCCGACAAGGCCGGCCTGCAGGACAGCGACGTGATCCTGTCGATCGACGGCAAGGTGGTGAACGACCAAGGCGGCGGCGCCTTTGCGATCGGCACCCACAAGGTCGGGGATCGCGTGCCGATGGTCATCCGTCGCGGCGAACGGGAGCAGACCCTCACGGTTCGCGCCGAGGCCGCGCCGGAAAGCCCGGTTCGCGACGAGAAGACCCTGACCGGACGCAACCCCTTTGACGGAGCGACGGTGCTGAACCTGTCGCCTGCCGTAGCCCAGGACCTCGGTGTCGATCCCTTTGCCGGCCGGGGCGTTCTGGTCAGCAAGGTCGGGCAGGGCTTTGCCCTGAGCGCCGGCCTGAGGCCCGGTGACTTCATTCGCGAGGTCAATGGTCGTGTGATCAACACGGTCGCCGACCTGTCGGCCCTGTCTGCCGGCGCCAGCCGCAACTGGACGGTGACCATCGAGCGCGGCGGTCAGAGGATCACGGCGCAGTTCAATACCTGATCCTCTAGCCTTGAAGATCGGGGGCTAGCCCTTGATCTTCAAGGCAATGGACCAGCAGTGGCCGAACGGGTCGACGATCATGCCGAAGCGGTCGCCCCAGAACTGGTCAGCTAACGGGAAGCGAATGGTCGCGCCGGCCGCGACCGCGCGGTCCCACCAGACGTCAGCGTCATCGACCTGCAGGTGCAGGGTCACGGAGGCCGGCGGGGTAAAGGGCGCGCCGCCCATCATTTCGGAGAAGTGGTCGGAAACCATCACCCAGGCACCGTTGATCAGCATCCGCGAGTGCATCAGTCGCTCGCCGTCGTCGGCGGTGTTACGGAAGGTCTCCTGGGCCCCGAAGGCCTGTTGATAGAAGGCCACAGCGGCCTTGGCCCCGACGACTGACAGATAGGGCGTGACGCCATCTTCGGGGCCGCGTGTCGGATCGCCGTCGTTGGTCATGGTGGTTCCTCCCGGGATTTTGTAATCCTGCCTCCATGTCCGATCTTTTCCAAGCCGCCGGCCTGACCCCGCATGCGCCGACGCCGCTCGCCGAGCGGCTAAGGCCCCAGACGCTGGACCAGGTGGTGGGGCAACAGCACCTGCTCGGGGCCGAGGGCCCGATCGGCCGGATGGCGGCGGCCCGGCGCCTGGCCTCGATGATCCTCTGGGGCCCGCCCGGCACCGGCAAGACCACCATCGCCCGCCTGCTGGCCAAGGCCGGCGGCTATGAGTTCCAGCAGATTTCGGCGGTGTTCTCCGGCGTCGCCGACCTGAAGAAGGCCTTTGAGCAGGCGAGGGGCCGCCGGATGGCCGGCCAGAGCACCCTGCTGTTCGTCGACGAGATCCACCGCTTCAACCGCGCCCAGCAGGACGGTTTCCTGCCGTTTGTGGAGGAGGGCGTAATCACCCTGGTCGGGGCCACCACCGAGAACCCCTCGTTCGAGCTGAACGGCGCTCTGCTGTCGCGCTGTCAGGTCTTCGTGCTCAAGCGCCTGGACGAGGAGGCGCTTGAAGCTCTGCTGGTCAAGGCCGAGGTGGCCGAGGGCCGCAAGCTGCCCCTGGATGCCGAGGCGCGCTTCACCCTGATCGCCATGGCCGACGGTGACGGCCGCTATTTGCTGACCCTGACCGAGACCCTGCTGTCGGTGGGCACGGACACGCCGCTCAATGCTGTCCAGCTGGGCCAGTTCCTGCAGAAGCGCCGCCCGGCCTATGACAAGAACCGCGAGGAGCACTACAATCTCGTCTCGGCCCTGCACAAATCGGTGCGCGGCAGCGATCCGGATGCGGCGCTCTACTGGCTGGCCCGGATGCTGGAGGGCGGCGAGGATCCGCTGTTCATCGCTCGCCGGCTGGTGCGCATGGCGTCAGAAGACATCGGCGCGGCCGATCCGCTATCCCTGCTGCTGACCACCGCGGCCAAGGACGCCTTCGACTTTCTCGGCAGTCCGGAGGGCGAGCTGGCCCTGGCCCAGGCCGTGGTCCACATGGCCAGCGCGCCCAAGTCCAATGCCGTCTATGCCGCCTTCAAGGCCGCCCGCCGCGCGGCCAAGGAGACCGGCTCCCTGGCCCCTCCGGCCCATATCCTCAACGCCCCGACCAAGCTGATGAAGTCGCTGGGCTATGGCGACGGCTATGCCTATGACCACGACGTCGAGGGCGGCGTTTCGGGCCAGAACTATTTCCCGGATGGCATGGCGCGGCCGAAGTTCTACGAACCTAAGGCCGTAGGGGCAGAGGCCAAGGTGCGGGAACGGCTGGACGCGTGGAACAAAGTACGAAGGAACGGGAAGTGACCCCTTCTCCCCTTGCGGGAGAAGGTGGCGCGCAGCGCCGGATGAGGGGTTGCGCGGCGATGCCGCGACGTCTCAATGCGGTCATGCTCCAACGACCCCTCATCCGACCCGCTGACGCGTGCCACCTTCTCCCGCATGGGGAGAAGGATCTGTGAGCCGCCGTCCGCCCCTCGCGCCCAAGCCCAAGGCCTCCGACGCCCCGATCGCCCTGACCGAGGACGAGATCGCCCTGGCGCGCTCCTGGGTGATCCATGAGGACGACAGCGTCATTGTCCTGAACAAGCCTGCCGGCCTGTCCAGCCAGGGCGGCCGCATCCAGGCCCATACCCTGGACGATCTGCTGTGGGCCTTCGCACGCCCCGGCCGGCCCCGGCCGCGCCTGATCCACCGGCTGGACCGCGACACCTCCGGCGTCATCCTGACGGCCAAGACCAAGCCGGGGGCGGCCTTTCTGGGCAAGGCCCTGATGGGCAAGCGCTTCCGCAAGTCCTACATGGCCATCGTCGCGCCGGGCGCGCCGGAACCCAAGGGTGGCATGATCGACAGTCCGCTGCGCCGGGAGTCGATCGGTCGCGAGGCCTATATGCGGGTCTGCGCGCCGGACCATCCCGATGCCGAGACCGCCCGCAGCCGCTATCGCACCCTGTCGGCCAATGCGACCGCCGCCCTGGTCGAGCTGTCGCCGGATACGGGACGCATGCACCAGCTAAGAGTCCACATGGCCTCGATCGGCCGGCCTATCTCGGGCGACAGCCGCTATGGCGGAGCCCTGATGCTGGCCGGGACGGCGGTCCCGCGCCTGATGCTGCACGCCGCCCAGCTGGTCTTTCCGCATCCGGACGGCGGCGAGCGGCGGATCGCCGCCCCTCTGCCGGCCGACATGGTGGCGATGCTGGACCGCCTTGGCTTGGAGCCGCCGGCGACGCGCGCCTGAACCCGGTCCCCTTGGACTGATCAGGCGGCTGTCGCCGTCGACCGCGCGGCGGCGGCTCTGGCGGCGGCCAGGGGATGCACCGCCCGCAAGGCCGCATGGGTCAGTCCAGCCGTTTCGGCGGCGGCGAAATAGCCCTCGGCAGGCAGGCCCTGCAGCGTGGTCATCGGCGCAAGGGGCCTGGCGTCGCGGCCGAAGTTCATGATGTCCAGCGCGATCCGCTCCGCCGAGCCGGTCAGGTCCGAGGCGTCGAGCACCAGGCCGGCCAGACGCGCATCCTTCAGGCCGAGCAGGGCGTCCTTTTCCGCCGGGACCCGGGCGATCACGCCGCGGGTCAGGGCCTTCAGCAGGCCCACGACCTCCAGAAGTCGTCCCGCAGGCGTTCCCCGCGTGATGTCCACCAGCTCGATCATCACCCCGCCCCGGAGGAGGGCCAGGGACAGGCCCGGCGTTCCGGTCAGCATGTCGCGGCCGCGCTGGGTGCCGAGGGTGCGGAACGAGGCCGGCAGGATCAGGTCCGGGACATTGTTGCCCTGGGCACCGCGCGCGAACAGGGCGGCATATTTCAGGGTCGCCTCATCGATGAAGGCGATGTCCCGATCGGGCAGACGGCCGACCGCCCGCATATTGGCCTGACGGCCACTGCCCAGATGGGTCACCACCGGCTCGATGCGGATGGCCGTCGTCACGTTGCGGCGCAGGCTGATGACATGTTCCAGGGTGAAGTCGACCCGCAGGGCGGCCCCACTGCCGGTCGTGAAGGCCACCGGATTGCGCCGGGCCTCGTCGCTGGCCTCGACCTCGCGCCGGACCGGCGAGCGCTGGGAGTCGCGGCGGGCGCGGGCGGCCAGAACGGTTGCGGCATCGATCTGGCGGCAGACGGCTTCGCCGTTCTCAAGGCCGATGACGGCACTGATGCCCAGATCATCCGTCTCGACCGAACCCAGCAGGTGCTTGAGCACATCTTCCAGAATGCGCACGCTGGTCGCCTGGGCGGCCAGGCCCTGGTCGTTATTCATGGCGATCAGGAATTCACTGTCCGAAATGCGGGCCCGCATGTCGTTGCGATCCAGATGTTCGGACAGCTTGCGCTCGACATAGGTCCAGACATCGCCGCGCTTCTGCCCCCACCAGTCGCCGGCCCAGGCCCGGACGGCCTTGACGCTGATGACGTTCACGGAGCCGCGCGTGATCAGCTCCGATCCGGCCAGCCGGTGCAGGACCGGGGCAGGCAGGGCCACACGCTGGGTCAGGTCGTCGTGGTCGTTGGCGTCGCGGGACATGGGGCTCGGTTCACATGAGGAGCCCCCAGAGTGTGACTTGCGCGCTTAACCTCTCGTTCAGAAACAGGGTTTCCGGCTGTGTTCACCTTGAAGAGGGCGTCGCACGACTTGGCGTTCGGCCCCGCTCGGCGCATAAGGAGCCGATGACCAAACTGCTTCTCGTGGCCGCCGGCGGCGCCGTCGGCTCGGTCGCCCGCTATCTGGTGGGCGTGCAAGCCCTCCGGCTGCTCGGATCGGCTTGGCCTTACGGTACCTTCCTGGTGAATGTGACCGGCGGGTTCCTGATGGGTGTGCTGGCCTCCTGGCTGGCCCATCGCGGCAATGCCAGCCATGAACCGGTCCGCCTGTTGTTCGCCGTCGGCGTCATGGGCGGCTTCACGACCTTTTCGGCCTTTTCGCTGGAGACCGCGCTGATGATCCAGAAGCGCGACTACGGCCAGGCCTTCACCTATACCGCTGCCAGCGTGCTTCTGTCCGTGGCGGCCCTTTACGCGGGGATGTACATCGCCCGCAGGATGTTCGCGGCATGAAAGAAGTACGCACGCTCTATGTTGACGCGGGCGAGGACGGGGTCCGGGTGGACCGCTGGTTCAAGCGCCGGTGGCCCCATCTGAACCATATCCAGCTCAACAAGCTGTTCCGCTCCGGTCAGGTGCGGGTCGACGGCTCGCGCGTGAAGGCCGACACCAAGCTGGCGGCGGGCTCGCAGATCCGCGTGCCGCCCCTGCCGGAAGCCCCCGATCCGGACGAGAAACTGGCCCTGTCCAAGCGCGACATCGCGTTTGCCAAGTCACTCGTGCTGTATGAGGACGAGGAAGTCCTGGCCCTGAACAAGCCGGCCGGTCTGGCTGTGCAGGGTGGCACCAAGACCACCCACCATATCGACAAGCTGCTGTCGGCCTGGGGAGAGGGCGTCAACCGGCCCAAGCTGGTCCACCGCCTCGACCGCGATACCTCCGGCGTGCTGCTGCTGGGCAAGACCCCGGCCGCCGCCGCGCGCCTGTCGGGCTCGTTCGCCAAGCGCAAGGCGCAGAAGACCTACTGGGCCATCGTCCAGGGCAATCCGCACCCGGTCGAAGGCGTCATCGAGCTGCATCTGGCCAAGCGCGGCGTCGGCGACCGGGAACTGGTCGTGCCGGCCGAGCCCAAGGACAAGGACGCTCAGCCGGCCGAGACCGAGTTCGTCTCGATCAGCCGCGCCGGGCCGCGCGTCACCTGGATGGCCCTGCGTCCCCATACCGGCCGCACCCACCAGCTGCGCGCCCACATGAAGGCCATCGGCCACCCGATCCTCGGCGATCCCAAATACAGCGACGAGAAATCGACCCAGCTGTCGGAAGGCCTGAAACTGCAGCTTCACGCCCGCTCGGTGATGCTGCCGCACCCGTCGGTGGGCATGCTGTTCATCGAGGCCCCGATCAGCCCCGAGCTGAAGGCCGGCTTTGCCAAGTTCGGCTTCTCGGAAGATGAGGCTGATCAGGATCCGTTCGCCAAAAGGCAGATCAAGCGGCGATGACGGCGGAGATCGTCCGGCAGGCCTGGACCCTCGTGGACCAGGGGCGGGCGGTTGAGGCCGTCGCCCTGACCAAGGCGGCTGCGGCTGCGCCCCAGGCCACGGCAGGCCTGTTGATCGTCCATGCGGCGGCTCTGAAGGGTGCGGACCGTCCGGACGAGGCCCTGGCCTTCAATCGCCGGGCTGTGGCGGCAACACCGAACGATCGCATCGCCTGGTACAATCTGGCGGCCACCCTGGGCGATCTGGCCGAGGCCGGGGAAGGCGAGACGGCGATCCGCAAGGCCATGGCCCTGGGCCTCGACGTGCCGGAGGCCTGGCTAGTCCTGGGTCGCGCCCTGCAGGGTCAGAGCCGCTATGACGAGGCCGAGGCCGCCTTCCTGGCCGCCATTGGCCGGCGGGACGGTTTTGCCGAGGCTCACCGCAACCTGGCCCAGCTGCGCTGGATGCGGTCCGGGGACCTGGCCTGGGCCCTGAACGCCCTGACGGCCTCGCTGGGACGCAGCCCCGACGATACGGGCCTCATCCTGCTCAGAAGCACGGTGGAGGAGTTTGCCGGCGACCGACCGGCCGCCTATGCCACCCTGACCCAGGCCCTCGCGCGTCGGCCCGGTGACGTCCTGCTCCTGCTGGCCGCCTCGCACATGGCTGGCGAGATCGGCGAGGTCGAGACCATGCTGGACCTCGCCCGGGCGGCCGAGCCGATGGCACCCCATGCCCCGCAGGTCCTGGTCGCCCTGACCGAGGCCCAGCTGGCGGTCGGCGATCCGGCCGCCGCCGCCCAGACGGCCGAGCGTCTGAGGGTCGCCGCGCCCCTCGATCAATATGCCCTGGCCCTGCAATCGACCGCCTGGCGACTGGCCGATGATCCGCGTCAGGCGAGCCTCAATGACTATGCGAGCCTGGTCCGGGGTTACACCCTGCCGACCCCCGAGGGCTGGGACAGCCTGGCGGCCTTTCTGGACGCACTGCGCGCCCGCCTGGCTGAGCGGCACGATCTGAAGACCCATCCCCTGCAGCAGTCCCTGCGCGGCGGCAGTCAGGTGCCCTCGCTGCACCAGTCGCCCGACTCGCTGTTCCAGGCCTTTTTCGCCCAGGTCCGCAAGGTGGTGGCGCGCTACCTCGCCGACATCGGTCCCGGCGATGATCCGCTGCGCGCGCGGGCCACGGGCGATTTCCGGTTCAGCGGCGGCTGGTCGGTCCGGCTGGCCCCGAACGGCTTCCATGCCGACCATGTGCATCCGCAAGGCTGGATCTCGTCAGCCTTCTATCTGGACCTGCCGGTCGGCGTCGCCGACGACACGCGGCGCGAAGGCTGGATCAAGTTCGGCCAACCCGGCTGCGTGACCCGTCCGGCCCTCGGGCCCGAGCATGAGGTGCGTCCGGAGCCAGGGATGCTGGTGCTGTTCCCGTCCTACATGTGGCACGGCACCCGGGCCTTCACCTCGCCCGAGCATCGCCTGACCATGGCGTTCGACGTGGTGCCTCAGTAGATCCGCTCTGCTCCGCTTGCCGAAGGCTGGAGGCCCAAACTCAGCAGTGGGTGCCGAAAGCGGGCGTTGCGATCGGCTGTTGGGGGTGGATAGCGGACATCACTACCCTTCTCCCCTTGCGGGAGAAGGTGTCAGCGAAGCTGACGGATGAGGGGTTGAGAACCTTATCGGAAAGGCCGGCGCGACCCCTCACCCGACCCGCTCCGCGGGCCACCCTCTCCCGCAAGGGGAGAGGGCAAGGTCCGATCCGGGTCGTGTGCAGCCCTCAGCGCGGCAGCACACTGCAGACGTTCAGATCGCGCCCGGGACCGCTGGTCGATCCCGGTAACAACACACCACAGGGAACGGAGTTCGTCAGACCAGCCCCGTGACAGCCCGGGCCCCGCTGCTGTCCGGGAACACCCGGCTCTCGAGCGCGGCGCGGTCGAGGCCCAGATGATCGCTCAGCAGGCCCTTGAACAGACCGCGCAGGTCGAGGCTCGGGGCCAGGTCGCGGTTCTCGAACAGGGCGTTCGGGGCCAGGCCCGGCCAGTCGCCGATGATCCCGCCCGGCTTCAGGGCACCGCCCAGCAGAAGCGCCGTGGAGGCCGTGCCGTGGTCGGTGCCGCCGGTGCCGTTGGCGCGGGCAGTGCGGCCAAACTCCGTCACCGTGAGCACCACGGTGTTCTGCCATTCCGCGCCGAGGCCGGTATTGAGGCCTGCCAGCACCGAGTCCAGATAGGCCAGGCGGGTGGCGATCTGGCCGTTCTGGCCGGCATGGGTATCCCAGCCGTCGAGCGACAGGGCCGCGATGCGGGGGCCGCCCTCCTGGACGAGGAAGCCGGCCAGGGTGGCACCCAGCTTGCGGGCCGCCTCGCGTCCCTCCCGGCCGCCGCGACCGGGGGCGGGAGCCATCATGCCGCCGGTCGGTGACTGGGCTCCAAGGGCGGTCTGGGCCATGGCTTCGGTTTCCAGGCCGCGCGCCAGGGAAGGGCCCATCAGCGGGTCATTGCGATAGAGGTCCTGCAGCAGGGCCGGCAGGCGGGGGGAGTCCTCGACGCTCGGACCCGGCGACCAGCTGGCGGCCTGCACCTTGCCCCGCAGGATCAGCGGCGTGGTGGCCCCGACGGAGAGACCGCCGGCCTTGCCGGAGGCGGGGAAGGTTTCCAGGGCCCGGTTCAGCCAGCCCGAGGTGGTGGCATAGACCTGGGCCGAGCCGCTCTCGAGCACGTCCTGGGCCTCGAAATGCGAGCGGGCCCGGTCCGGCGATGCCACGGCCGGCGCGATCCGGGCATGGCCCTGCAGGGCCAGGGCGTGGACGGCGGTCAGGGCCGGGTGGAGGGCGAAGGTTCCGTCGAGCTTCAGACCGTCCTCCTTCCGGATGGCGAGGTCACGCCGCAGGGCCTGATAGTGCGGGTCGCCGACGGGCGGACTGACCGACAGGCCGTCCATGCCGCCGCGACAGATCACGACCACCAGCTTGCGCCGGTCCAGGGCGCTGTCGCGGTCCGCCAGGGCCGGGCGTCCCAGGAAGGTCACGGACAGGCCGAGACCGGCGGCAGCGGCCAGGGCCTGGCGGCGGTTGATCATCGGGTGAGCGGTCATCGACGCTGGAACTCCGGGCTCATCAGCAGCAGGGCGAAGGCCTCGCTGCGGGTTTCGGCGCGCGCCACGGCCTGGGCGCTCGGGACCGACAGGCGGGCTCCCAGGGCATTCTGGGCGGCTACAGAAGGGTCCATGCGCTCAGCAATGACCTCGGCGAAGGCCTGGCTCCATTGCAGGCGCTTGATCAGGCCGTCGGGCGAGCACCATTCCCCGGCCATATCCGACCAGCCCTTGGGCGACGGCGCGGAGAAGCCCCGCTGGCCCAGGCTGATCAGGGGGAGGGTGATGCGCTCGAAGGCCGAGGGCTGGGCCCCGATCAGGCGCCAGGCCGAGATCAGGAACTCGTAAGGGGTCTTGAACTTGCTCGCGGCCGGGTCCCAGGACTCCGGGGCCTCGATGAGGGTGCGGGCGACGCGATCCAGCCGGCCGCCGCTGTCCCGGAAACTGGCCTCCAGCCGGGCGACCAGGCTCGGCGGCGGATCATCGGCCACGAAATGCCGGGCGATCTTGAAGGCCAGATGCCGGGCCGTGGCCGGATGGGCGGCGAGGTCCTTGAGGATGCCCAGGCCCTGGCCAAGGTCGCCCGCCCTGTAGGTCTTGCCCAGCAGGGTGCGGGGGCCGGGCTCGTGGATGTTTTCCCGGAACACGAACTGGCCGGCCCGGGCATCGTCTTCGCGGCCGATGCTGAACCCGGTCAGGGCCCGGGCCAGTTCCGTCACGTCGGCCTGGCTGTAGCCGGCCTCGATCCCGAGCGTATGCAGTTCAAGGATCTCGCGGGCGAGATTTTCATTGAGGCCCCGCCGGCTGTTGCGGTCGCCCAGGGCGCTGTTGGGACCGACCGACTGGGCCTGGTCGAGATAGGTCAGCATGGCCGGATGAGTGCTGGCGGCGACCAGCAGGTCTTCGAAGCGGCCAAAGGCGTAGGGGCGGATCACCTCCTGTTCGAAGGGGCCGACCATGGCGGCGGTGATCTCCTTGGTGCTGGAGACCGTGAAGTGGTTGGCCCAGAACAGCGCCCAGCGCTCGCGAAAGCCGTCCGCCGTGCCGGCCCCCAGCCGCGCCCTTGCCAGAAAGTCGGCGGCGGCCTTGTCGCGCAGGACGCGGTTGGCCTGCTGCACCGCGACCGTGCGGGGTTCGCCATCATCCCTGGCCTCGCGGCGCAGTGCCTGATAGGCCCGCATGGCCACGAAGCGCTGGGCGGCCGTCTCGGGCCTGTCCTGAGGCTGGTCGGCGCCGCGACCGTCGATCTGGTCGATCAGCGACCCGCGCGGATCGTGCGCCGCCGCCGTGATGTCGCCGGGCCGCGCACCAAGACCGAAGCGGGTCACGGCCAGGGCCGCCATCATGTCTTTGTCGGGCAGGGACAAGGTCAGGCTCTCCGGGTTCCCGGCACTTGTATCCGGGGGCGTTCTTGACCATTCAACGCCCTGGACCGGACGATCCGTCGTCCAATGCCCTGTACCTGCCGAAGGAGGCCTCATCCGTGGCCGAGAAAACCCCGCCCCTCGAAAAGCCCCGCCGGTTCTACAAGGCAGTCACGGTCGGGTCCGTGGACGCAGGTTATGCCGTGCAGCTGGATGGCCGCACGCCCAAGTCGCCGGCCAAGTCGGCCCTGGTCCTGCCGTCGGAAGCCCTGGCCCAGCTGGTTGCCGACGAATGGGCGGCGCAGGACAAGGTCATCGACTCGACCGTCATGCCGGCCACCCGCCTGGCCTTTACCGCCATTGACCGCATTGCCGAGACCCGCGCCGCCGTGGCCGCCGAGGTCGCGGCCTATGCCGGCTCCGATCTGCTCTGCTACCGCGCCGAGCACCCGACGCCGCTCGTCGAGCGGCAGACCCGCGACTGGCAGCCCGTGCTCGACTGGGCCGAACAGGCCCTGGGCCTGAGCTTCCAGCCCGTCACCGGGATCATCCATACGCCCCAGCCGCCCCAGACCCTGGCGCGGGTGGAGGCCCTGGCCGCCTCGCTTGACGATTTCAGCCTGGCCGGGGTGGCCTATGCCGCCGGCCTGCTGGGGTCGTCGGTCCTGGCCCTGGCTCTGCGCGCCGGCGAACTGGATGGCCAGAGGGCGCTGGACCTGTCGCGCCTTGAGGAAATCTTCCAGGCCGATACCTGGGGCCAGGACGAGGAAGCCCGGCTGCGCGCCGACAACCTGGCGATCGAGGCCCTGGCCCTTGAGCGCTGGTTCCTGGCCCTGGCCCGGACCCAGCCCTAGCGGCCGGCTTTGCTGCACTGCCGTAAGGGCTGGCTTGCCAGTCCGGCCGCGCGGCTTTACCCCTCGTCCGATAAGGCGGCCCCACGGCCTGGGAGATCGCCGTCTGGAGCAGGGGAACGCATCCGTGCAGAATATTCTCGAGGAACTGGATCGTCGTCGCGAGCAGGCCAAGGGCGGCGGCGGCGACAAACGCGTCGCGGCCCAGCACGCCAAGGGCAAGCTGACGGCTCGCGAGCGCATCGACCTGCTCCTCGACGAAGGCAGCTTCGAAGAGTTCGACATGTTCGTCGAGCACCGCAGCGCCGACTTCGGCATGCAGGACCAGAAGATCCCCGGAGACGGCGTCGTCACCGGCTGGGGCACGATCAATGGCAAGGTCGTCTATGTCTTCTCCAAGGATTTCACGGTGTTCGGCGGCTCGCTGTCGGGTGCTCACGCGGCCAAGATCGTCAA
The DNA here is from genome assembly GCF_058681455.1 of Caulobacter sp. AVps16. Taxonomy (NCBI): domain Bacteria; kingdom Pseudomonadati; phylum Pseudomonadota; class Alphaproteobacteria; order Caulobacterales; family Caulobacteraceae; genus Caulobacter; species Caulobacter sp. AVps16. The sequence continues at coordinate 2,116,283 of NZ_CM178739.1, read as the reverse complement.
GGTCCAGCGCCAGGCCATGAAGGTCGGCGCGCCGATCATCGGCCTGTTCGATGCCGGCGGGGCCCGCATTCAGGAGGGTGTCGACAGCCTGGCCGGCTATGCCGACATCTTCATGGAAAACGTCCTGGCCTCGGGTGTCGTGCCGCAGATCAGCGTGATCATGGGCCCCTGCGCCGGCGGCGACGTCTATTCGCCGGCCATGACCGACTTCATCTTCATGGTGAAGGACACCAGCTACATGTTCGTGACCGGTCCTGACGTGGTCAAGACGGTCACCAACGAGGTGGTCACTGCCGAGGAACTGGGCGGAGCCCGGGTCCACGCGGCCAAGTCGGGCGTCGCCGAAGGGGCTTTCGAGAACGACCTGGAGGCCATGACCCAGGTCCGCCGCCTGGTCGATTTCCTGCCCAGCTCCAATCGCGAAACGGCGCCCGACCGCGAGAGCTTCGATGAGCCCCTTCGCGAGGAGATGAGCCTCGACACCCTGATCCCCAGCGATCCGGGCAAGCCCTACGACATGAAGGAACTGATCCTGAAGATCGTCGACGAAGCCGACTTCTTCGAGATCTCCAGCGAATGGGCCAAGAACATCATCTGCGGCTTTGCCCGTATGGACGGCGAGAGCGTCGGCATCGTTGCCAACCAGCCCCAGGTTCTGGCCGGGGTGCTGGACATCGATTCCAGCCGCAAGGCCGCGCGCTTCGTGCGCTTCTGCGACGCCTTCAACATTCCGATCGTCACCCTGGTCGACGTCCCGGGCTTCATGCCGGGCACCAAGCAGGAATATGGCGGCCTGATCAAACACGGCGCCAAGCTGCTGTTCGCCTATGCCGAGGCCACGGTGCCCAAGATCACGGTCATCACCCGCAAGGCCTATGGCGGCGCCTATGACGTGATGAGCTCCAAGCACCTGCGCGGCGACCTCAACTATGCCTGGCCCACCGCCGAGATCGCGGTCATGGGGGCCAAGGGGGCGGTCGAGATCATCTTCCGCGCCGAGGCTAAGGATCCGGTCGCCCTGGCTGCCCGCGAGGCCGAATACAAGGCCGCCTTCGCCAATCCGTTCGTAGCCGCCAGCCGCGGCTATATCGACGACGTGATCATGCCGCACGGCACCCGTCGGCGGATTGTCCGGGGCCTGAAGAGCCTGAAGGGCAAGGAACTGTCCAACCCCTGGAAGAAGCACGACAACATCCCGCTCTAGGGCCTGTCGGCGTGGTCAACCGGCCAGCGCCGCTGGCCCCCTCCTGACCTGCTGCGCAGGTCGTCCTCCCCCCTGCGGGGGGAAGATGAGATTGCCGCCCTACATCTTCCCCCTGCGGGGGAAGACGGCTGCGTAGCAGCCCGTAGGGGGCAAGTACGGGGAAAGACTGCCCCTTATCCCCGTGCTTTCCCGAACCAACCCCAGCCCATTCAACGCCCTGTAAAAACAACCACCGCGCCCGTCCGACGCGCCCAATCCTCCCGTATTCTGTACCCACCTCGTCGCGAGGAAAGGGCGCAAGGCCAGCGACCATTGCGGCGGCGGGGGGTGATCGAGCGGGGCTGGGGTCGAGGGGGATACTCGACCGGTCCGGGGATCTGGTTGCTGGCCAGACCCGCCCGCCGTCGGCGTGGTTGAAGGCAAAAGGGCGTGTCTGGCTGTAAGCCCGTCCTCTTCGACCGCCGGAACGCGCTGGAAACGGCGGGATCCGGGTCCCGGTAAGGCCTCAACAGGGCCACCTGGCGGGAGGCTGACGGAAAACGGTGACGCGGAGCGGACGGCTTCGTCGAAACGGTTACTCTATCCAATCATCCGGGCGAGCCCGGACGCTTCGCGACCCTTTCCACAACTCAGCGAGAGATCGTGTGAGGTCGCGAAGCCGTGTCCGTCTGACTTGCCCCCTACGGGTCGCTTCGCGACCGTCTTCCCCCGGAGGGGGAAGATGAAAGGCGCGAACCCATCTTCCCCCTCCGGGGGAGGACGACCGCGATAGCGGTCAGGAGGGGGCGAGTGGTGAATCGATCAAACCTTGCCGGCCGCCTCGCGGATGCCCCTCATCCGCTCCAGCGCGCCCTGCAGGATCCAGCCGGCGGCCATCTTGTCGACCACCTCGGCGCGACGCTTGCGATTGACGTCGTGCTCCTCGATCAGCACCCGGGTCACGGCAGCGGTCGACAGGCGCTCGTCCCAGAAGGTGATCGGCACGTGCGGTTGCAGGCGCAACAGGTTGCGGCCAAGGGCGCGGTTGGACTGGCAGCGGACGCCCTCGGTGCCGTCCATGTTCATCGGCAGGCCAATGACGATGCCGGCGGCCTTGCGGCTACCCATCAGCTTGAAGAGCGTCTCGGCGTCCTCGGTGAACTTGGACTTGCGGATCAGGGCCAGGGGACTAGCGACGGTCAGGGTGACGTCGGAAACGGCCACGCCGATGGTTTTTTCGCCGGGATCGAGGCCGACGATCGGCAGGTAATCGGGGATGGCGGCGGCGAAGTCTTCGATGTCTAAAACGGGCATCGCGCCTCATAACACATCGAAGCGCCCAACTTACATTGGGAAGCGCCCAACTTAGGTTAGGAACCCTTGTCAAAGCGCCCCTCTGGCGGCTAACCCACGCGCTTGGAATTCAGGAGGCCCCCATGGCCATTGACGTCGCCACAGTGCGCAAGGTCGCGCGGCTCGCGCGGATCGCCACACCCGAAGATCGCCTGGAGCCCCTGGCCCAGGAGCTCAACGGCATCATGGCGTGGATTGAACAGCTGGCCGAGGTCGATACCGACGGCGTCGAGCCCCTGACCAGCGTGGTCGGGGCCGGTGCCCCGTTGCGCGAGGACGTGGTGACCATGGGCGGCGACGCCTCGGTGATCACCTCCAATGCGCCCAAGTCTGTCGACGGCTTCTTCGTCGTGCCCAAGGTGGTCGAATAATGAGTGCCCTGACCTCCCTGACCCTGAAGGGTGCCATCGATGGCCTGACGGCCGGCGACTTCACCTCGGTCGAACTGACCACGGCCCATATCGAGGCCATTGAGGCCGCGCGGGCCCTGAACGCCTTCATCGTCGAGACCCCGGAACAGGCCCTGGCCATGGCCGCGGCCTCCGACGCCCGCCGCGCCCTGGGTGCAGCCGGCCCGCTGGACGGCGCGCCCCTGGGCATCAAGGACCTGTTCTGCACCAAAGGCGTCCAGACGACCGCCTGCTCGAACATCCTCAAGGGCTTTGTCCCGGAGTACGAATCCACCGTCACCAGCCAGCTGTGGCGCGACGGTGCGGTGATGCTGGGCAAGCTCAACCTCGACCAGTTCGCCATGGGCTCGTCCAACGAGACCAGCGCCTTCGGCCCGGTGACCAATCCCTGGCGCTCGACGGCCAGCAACAAGGCCCTGACCCCCGGCGGCTCGTCGGGTGGATCGGCTGCGGCCGTGGCCGCCGACCTGTGCCTGGGGGCCACCGCCACCGACACCGGCGGCTCGATCCGCCAGCCGGCCGCCTTTACCGGCACTGTGGGCATCAAGCCGACCTATGGCCGCTGCTCGCGCTGGGGCGTCGTGGCCTTTGCCAGCTCGCTGGACCAGGCCGGCCCGATCGCCAAGACCGTCGAGGATGCGGCCCTGCTGCTGACCTCGATGTGCGGCCATGACCCCAAGGACTCCACCAGCCTCGACGTGCCGGTGCCGGACTTCACCCAGTTCGTCGGCAAGTCGGTCAAGGGCCTGAAGATCGGGATTCCCAAGGAATACCGCGTCGACAACATGCCGGCCGAGATCGAGAAGCTGTGGGAAGACGGCATCGCCTGGCTGAAGGAAGCCGGCTGCGAGATCGTCGACATCACCCTGCCGCACACCAAGTACGCCCTGCCGGCCTATTACATCGTCGCTCCGGCCGAAGCCTCGTCGAACCTGGCCCGTTATGACGGCATGCGCTACGGCCTGCGGGCCGAGGGCGGCAACCTGACCGAAACCTATGAGAACACCCGCGCCGAAGGCTTCGGCGACGAGGTCAAGCGCCGCATCCTGATCGGCACCTATGTGCTCAGCGCCGGCTATTATGACGCCTATTATCTGAAGGCCCTGAAGGTGCGTCGCCGCATCGCCGAGGACTTCGACAAGGCCTGGGAGCGCTGCGACGCCATCCTGACCCCGACGGCCCCGTCGGCGGCCTTCGGCCTGGGCGAGAACAGCAATGATCCGATCGCCATGTACCTGAATGACGTGTTCACGGTGACGACCAACCTTGCCGGCCTGCCGGGTCTGTCCCTGCCGGCCGGCCTCGATGCCAATGGTCTGCCTCTGGGCCTGCAGATCATCGGCAAGCCCCTCGATGAGGGCACGGTATTCTCGGTGGCCGGGGCGCTGGAAAAGGCGGCCGGGTTCAACGCCAAGGCCGGAAAGTGGTGGTGAGCGCGATGACCGATTCCAAGACCATTCAGGGCCGCACCGGCCCCTGGGAAATCGTTCTGGGCCTTGAGGTCCACGCCCAGGTTGCCAGCAAGTCCAAGCTGTTCTCCGGCGCGGCCGTCGGCTTCGGCGCGGGCCCCAATGAGCAGGTCAGCCTGGTGGATGCCGCCATGCCCGGCATGCTGCCGGTCCTGAACGGCTTCTGCGTTGAGCAGGCGGTCAAGACGGGTCTGGGCCTGAAGGCCAAGATCAATCTGAAGAGCCGGTTCGACCGCAAGAACTACTTCTATCCCGACCTGCCGCAGGGCTATCAGATCAGCCAGTTCGATCAGCCGATCGTCGGTGAGGGCGTCGTCACGGTCGAGCGCGACGACGGCACGACCTTCGAGGTGCGCATCGAGCGCCTGCACCTGGAGCAGGATGCCGGCAAGTCGCTGCACGATCAGGATCCGAACGCGACCTATGTCGACCTGAACCGTGCGGGTACGGCGCTGATGGAGATCGTCTCCAAGCCCGACATGCGGACCTCGGAAGAGGCCGCCGCCTATGTGAAGAAGCTGCGGACGATCCTGGTCTATCTGGGCACCTGCGATGGCGACATGGACAAGGGCAACCTGCGCGCCGACGTCAATGTCTCGGTGTGCCGTCCCGGGGCCTACGAGAAGTTCCGCGAGACCGGCAGCTTCAGCCATCTGGGCACGCGCTGCGAGATCAAGAACGTCAACTCGTACCGCTATATCCAGCAGGCCATCGAATATGAGGCCCGTCGCCAGATCGAGATCCTCGAAGACGGTGGCAAGGTTGATCAGGAAACGCGCCTGTTCGATCCGAACAAGCTGGAAACCCGCTCGATGCGGTCCAAGGAAGAGGCGCATGACTATCGCTACTTCCCCGATCCCGACCTGCTGCCGCTGATCCTTGATCCCGACTGGGTGCAGTCGATCGAGGCCACCCTGCCGGAGCTGCCGGACGCCAAGAAGGCGCGTCTTCAGAGCGAGTATGGCCTGTCGGCCTATGATGCCGGGGTGCTGATCATTGAAAGCGACCGGGCCGACTATTTCGAAGCCGCCGCCAAGGGGCGGGATGCCAAGCTGGTGTCCAACTGGGTGACCAATGAGCTGCTCTCGAAGCTGTCCTCGGGCGGCCACGAGATCGCCAACTCGCCCTTGCCCTCGTCCGACATCGCCCAGCTGGTCGAGCTGATCGAGAACGGCACCATCTCGTCGAAGATCGCCAAGGAGGTCTTCGAGCACATGTGGGCCGGCGAGGGGCGTCCTGCCGAGATCGTCGAGAAGCGTGGCCTGGTCCAGATCAACGATACCGGGGCCATCGAGGCGGCTATTGACGCCCTGATCGCCGCCAATCCGGACAAGGCTGCGGCCGTGAAGGACAAGCCCCAGGCCATCGGCTGGTTCGTCGGCCAGGTGATGAAGGAGACCGGTGGCAAGGCCAATCCGGCCACGGTCAACGATCTCCTGAAGTCCAAGCTGGGCCTGTAGGCCTGAAACCGCGCCCCGGACCCTGGGTCCCGGGGCGCGGCAGTCTAGGCGGCGGCTAGTAGCCGCCGTTCATCACGTCGAAGATCAGTCCGGTCGCAATGGCGGCGAGGACATAGTCATTGCCGGCCCGGTACCAGTAATAGCCGCGCGGCGGCGCATGCAGACGGTAGCGGTGGTAGTCGTGAACGACATAGCCCCCGCTGCGATAATAGGGCGGCAGATAGGCTCCGCGCCGCCAGGCATTGTATCCGGGCCTATAGCCAGGGCGGCCGTAATAGTGTGACGGGGGCGCGCCGTAATAGAAGCGGTCGCGATAGTAGTAACCATTGTGGCGGCCGCGATCCCAGCGGTCTTCTCGCCGGTCCCAGCGGTCCTCGCGGCGGTTCCAGCGTCCGCCGTCGTGCCGGGCGTCGCGACGATCTTCACGGCGGTCCCAGCGATCCTCGCGACGGTCCCATCCGCCGCGATCCTGGGCCGAAGCGTCGCTGGCCGTGAGCGCGATGGGGGCGGCCACCGAGGCGACCGCAGCGATGGTGAGCAACAGACGTTTCATCTCGTCCACTCCTTTTGGTCGGGCGGTTTCTCAACCGCCGAGTCCCTCGACCTGGCGAGCAAGGTTGTTCTGGCCGGCTGAACCGGGCCTGAATGGGGCTGTCAGGCACCGGTCTTGCTCCGGTGGTCAGGGCGCTTGGTGTGGTGAATCGGCAACGTGCGGATCGGGATTTGATCTGCGACCAATCGTCCAAGGCGGACGGCTTCAACGCGACATGGCTTGCCTGCGGCACAAACCGGCGCTTCAGTGATGGTGCAGAGGGGCGCTTCGGCCTGGGCTCGACCCTAGCCGCTCGGGGCCCCAAAGCGCCGGAATGGCCTGACAAACCGGCCGTTTGACGTGTCTCTGGCGGCTTTGAGTCTTCGCTGGGCTCGACCTGGCGATAGACGTCCTGGGTTGCCGAAGGGCGCGGCGTTAACTCGCCGTATACATGCCTTTACACTGAGTAATACCCCTGAAGAATGCATGTATTCAGATCATGATTCATGATGTCGCGCCGCTTAACTATATATTCAGTGGCGATGGACTTTCCTGCTCTCAGGCCTGAGATCGGACAGAACGTCTGAGGGGCCTGCAAGTGGAGAAGACGCCATGATGATGAGCCTCGAACCCCCGCCCGCCCATGTCCTGCCGCTGCCGACCCCTGAGTCCTCGGGCGACGAGCTGTTCCGCATGGGGCTGATGTATTCCACCGGCCAGGGTGGTGCGCCTGTCGACTATGTCTCGGCTCATATGCTGTTCAATCTGGCAGCCATGCGCGGCTCGGTCGAAGCAAAGGTCTATCGCAAGGAACTGTCGCAGGAGATGGCCAGCGAAGACGTCGCCGAAGCCCAGCGCGCCGCGCGGGAATGGCTGGCACACGGCTGAATCCGGCTTTCCGGATTCGGCAGCAGGCCAGTCCTCAGCTGGAGTCTATTGGCCGACGCCGTTGACTGCGTAGCTGAAACTGACCGGTAGCAGGTCCCGGAAATACTGCTGCATGAATAGACCCGTTTCGGCCGCTCCGCTGCGGGGCACGTAAACGATGTCGAACCTGCGGAGCGGGATCAGGTCTATGCCACCCGGATTGGTCATGCCCTTCAGGAGGTCGGCTGTCCGCAACATGGCGCGGCCGTCTGGCCCGCGACGAATGATCACAACCTGGCTGCGCTTTGAGGATGCCTTGAAGCCGCCAGCCTGAATGACGGCGCGCAGCGCGTCCACATCACCCGGCATGTCGTAGACGCCGGGAGCGCCGACCTCGCCGCCAACAAACACCTTGAGCGGCATTGTGGCTTTCACCGCCACTTGCACCTGTGGCCTGAGCAGCTGGCTGCCATAGGCCTCGGTGATCGCATCCTCCAGCTCAAAAATCGTACGGTCCGCTGCCATTACCGGTCCCAGCAGGGGCAGGACAATGCGCCCGTCCGGCTGAATGATGGCCGTTCTGTTGAGTTCGGTGGCCGATGCCACCGTCACCTCGACCTCATCGCCTGGATAGAACCGATAGGAGGGCTCCTGTTCGGACCAGTCCGCATAGCCGATGTTCGGGAAGTTCGCGCTGGGGCGTGGCGCGGGCGTGAGCGGCTCGCCGTCCACATGGCTACAGGCCGTTACACCACTGCTCAGAAGCAGGATGGCCAGGGCCGTCGAAAGGGGCGTGCGTGAGTGCATGCAGCAAGTCTTAACAGGAATGGGTAACGAACTCTTAAGGGCGGGCGGACCAGTTTGGCTCTGAGAGTGAACCCTTCGGATTCGTATGTCGACGACGAGCGCCTGGACCAGTGTGCCGCACGATCCTCCATCGCAACGCGACTGGGCGACCCGTGCCCGCTATGCGCCGTCCGACTTCATCACGCTGCTATGGCGAGAACGTTTCCTGATGCTGGGCATTTTCCTGGTGATTGCCGGCCTGGGCATCGCCTTCTCGCTGACCCTGAAAAAGAACTACACCGCAGAATCCAGCCTCTTCGTTCGCCTGGGCCAGGAATATGTCTATGAACCCCGCGCCGGCGATGCTGGCCGCGGAGCGGTGCCGGACGTGGATCAGGTCATTCAGTCTGAGGCCGAAATTCTCGGGAGCGGCGAACTTCGAGAGCGGGTTATTCGCAAGCTCGGCTTCGCGGAAGTGTTTCCCTCACAGGCCGCAAAATATGCCGCTGCGACGCCGGAAGGTAAGCGCAAGTTGATCGCCCTCGGCCGCGATTCCATCGCCAAGAACCTCAAGATCGAGACCGCGCCGGACAATTCCATTATCCGGCTGTCTTACCAGAACGAAGCTCCGGATCGGGCTGAGAAGGTGTTGAACACCCTGCTGGAAGAGTATCTCACCTATCGTCGGCGGCTGCTGATTGGTGGCGACGACCGTGTCCTGCAGCGGCAGAAAGACATCTTCGAGCAAAAGCTCCAGGAGACGGACACGAGCTACCAGTCCTTCCTGACCACCAATGACATCGGCGACTTTTCGGCCCAGAAGGCGACGCTGACGCAACTGCAGACTCAGGTCGAGCAGCAGAAGTACTCGATTGAAGCCCAGTTGCAGGATCGCACCGCCCGACTGGCTGCGGTCGAGTCTGAACTCGCGCGGACGCCGGCCGAAACCGTGCTCTATCGCGATGCCGACACGACGGCGGCGGCAAAACTCAACCAGTTGAAGCTGGATCGTGAGGGTTTGCTCTCTCGCTATCGTTCCGATGCGAGCCCGGTTCGCGATATCGATGCCCAGATTGCCCAACTGGAAAAGGGCATGGCGGCGGGGCGCACCAGTGGTGAGGGCGCGCGGCGGAGTGGCCCCAATCCGATTTGGCAAACCCTGCAGACCTCCCGCAACGACCTGATCGCCGAAGTCGCGGCCCTTCGGGTGTCTGAGGCAACCGCGGGTCAGCAGGTCGCGGATGTGAATCAGCGCTTGCTGCGCCTGGCTGAACTTGAGCCGCAGTTCAATCAGCTGAGCCGCGATCGCGATGTCCTGTCGTCCAATGTTCGTGACTTCACGGTCAAGGAGCAGCAGGACGAGGCGCAACGTCGGATGTCATCGGAAAGCAGCGACAATATTCGCATCGTCCAGCGCGCTGTGGCACCGTCTCAAGGCAAGAGCCTGCAGAAGCCCATTCTTGCCCTGACGATCCTGTTTGCGGCCTTCACGGCAGCCTGTGCCGGCCTGGTTAGGATGTTTCTCCGTCCTGGCTTGCAGACCCCTGCTTCGGCGGCTCGGACCTTGAACCTCCCGGTTCTGGCCTCCGCCGGCTACAAGCCCTGAGCGGTTCCCAATGAGTGCTTTGGTCGCCTTTCGCGCGCTCAGGGAATGGCGCTAGTTTGAAGCTTCTGAACGCGCGGCGATTCGACGGATGGTAGATTTGAACGCCGAGATGGCGGAGTTGTGGAGCTCACTGGGCGCACCAGCGCCTGGGCGTCCGCACGTCATCCAGGTGGTTGCCGCCCGGAGAGGTGAGGGCACATCCACCATAGCCCGCGAACTCGCCCGCTTCACCTCCGCCCGCGCCGGCCGCAAGACCTGGCTGGTCGATATGGATCTGGCGACTTCAAACCAGTTCCAGACCCTTTCGTCGCAGCCCGAGCGGTTTGGCGTCCTGGGACCGGCCGTGGCCGCTTCGCCTGATGAGTCGGCCTTCTTCACGGTTCAGCCACCGGCTCCCCGCTCTGACGGTGGCGTCTGGCCGGATTCCAAGTACCTGACCGCACATAGTGTCGGCGGATCTCGCCTTTGGGTTACGCGCTTCAATCGCGATGCTCTTCGAGGGCGTCAAAAGGTCCACATCATTCCGGGTGCCGAGTATTGGCAGGCGCTGCGTCGCCACGCGGAGGTCATTGTCGTCGACAGTCCGTCGACAGATCGCTCCCAGGCTGCCCTGACCGTAGCCCAGCACATGGATCAGACGGTTCTGGTGGTTTCGGCCCAGCAACCTGACGTCAAGCCTCCCGCCCAGCTGCGCGATGCCCTGGCCACAGCGGGTGGTCGTTGCGCGGGTGTGTTCTTCAACCAGGCCTCTGTGCAGCCGCCCGCCTTCCTGCGGGCGATCCTCCCGTGACGCAGCCGGGGAGGGCACCGCTCCTCCTGCCTCAGATCGCGCTTTTCTGCGCGGCAGTCGCCATGCTGCTGCTCTACAGCGGCGGCTGGGCCCTACCGCTTTTTGGTGAAAAGGCCGACGAGTCCGCCGCAGGCTTCATGCGCGTCGCCTATCTGCCCGCCTATGCCGCAGGCTTTCTGCTGATCGCGCTCAATCCTCGCAACCTGCTGCGGGTGCTGGTTCGCCAGCCGCTTTTGATCGCGCTGATGCTGATCGTGATTGGCTCGACCTTCTGGTCCATAGCGCCGGACGTCACGACCCGTCGCGCGTTTGCGGTCACCTGCACCACCCTGGGCGGACTGGCGCTCGCCGCCCGCTACAAGTGGGCTGAACTGGCCGAGGTGGTGGGAGCGACCTTTGTCGTGCTGATCGTTGCCAGCTTCTTTGTCTGTCTGGCCGTGCCGTCCATCGGCGTGATGACGGAGCTGTTCCCTGGAGCCTGGAGAGGGCTGTGGATGGAGAAGAACGGGCTCGGGGGGCTGATGGCCCTCGGCTTCTGTTTGCTCTCGGCTGCCGCTCTGCTCAATCCCCAGAGGGCAAGGCTTTGGTGGCCCTTCGCAGGCCTGGCACTGGTGCTGGTCCTGATGTCCACATCCAAGACGTCCCTGGCCTCTCTTCTCGTCGGGGCGGCGGCCTTGGTCTTTGTTCTGATCGCCAGACGGAGCCCCGCAGCCAGCGCGGCCATCACCTGGACGGGCGTGACCGGCGTTCTGCTGGTGGCAGGGTTCCTGCTCGTGGCTTCCGATGTGTTCTTTGCCATTCTTGGCAAGGACGCCACCCTGACAGGCCGAACGGAGATCTGGAGTGCGGCCATGCGCCAGATCGAACTCAGACCCTGGACCGGCTATGGCTACGCTGCCGTTTGGGACAACAAATCCGGATGGGGCCCTTTTGCCTGGATCTCCAAGGATGCGGGGTTCCAGGCCCACCATGCTCACAACTCCTGGATCGAGCAGTGGCTTGGTATGGGCATCATCGGCCTGGCGGCCTGGGGTCTATTCTATCTTCAGACCCTGACCCTGGCGATCATCGCCGTGTTCCGTGAGCGCGGAGCGCTGCTCGTCTTTCCGTTTCTGGTTGTCTACACCCTGGTGTCGCTGACTGAGAGCATCGCGGTGGTCTACAACGACTTTCGCTGGGCGCTTTTTGTGACGTTTGCGGCCAAGCTGGCCTTTTCGGATTGGCAGCAGGCACGCGACTAGGCGCTGGCGCGAACCAAGTTTTTAACCGCCGTGACCTAGGATCTCCGTTCAGATCCTAGACGTCGAAATGGGCGGAGCCCTGATCAGTGCAGACCACAGCCATTCAGGCCGGGCCGAACGACGGTTCCAGCGAAGACCAATCCAGCACGGGGAACAAGCCCTCGGGGTCTGGGCCGGCGCGCTTGGCGATCATTCTCAGCTTTCTGGTCTATGTTGCCCTGGTGGGCCTGGCATGGTGGAGCGTCCTGCAGGTCGTGCCGGGCCAGGTGTCTCTGACCCTGCTGGGCCGGACGCTGCAGACGGATTCGGCGCATGAGCACATCAACAATGCCGCCCTGATCTTCCTGCTTCTGCCTTCGGCACTCTGGATCGAGGCGGTTACCGTTGGATGGTCGAAGAGTTCGGCCCGCCAGCTGCTCTTTTCCCCAACCGCCTCACTGAAGTCCGATCTGGCCTGCTTCGTCTTGGGGCAGGCCCGCATTCTCGACATTGTCGGGCGTGTTCTGATGCTGGGGGCCTCGATGGTTTCCGGCGCCTGGGTTCAGAACTGGCTGCGGACCACCACGGGCCTGGATATCGGGCCACCGCCGGTGCCATTGCCGCTCCAGGTCGTGTTCTATTTCTATGTCTACACCTTCTTCGACTACTGGACCCACCGGCTGGACCACACCCGCCGCTTCTGGCCTCTGCACCGCTATCACCATTCAGCGAGCGACTTTGGCGTGATCACCGCCGGTCGACAGCACCCGGCGGCCTTTACAGGTGTCTTTGTGGTCAATCTGCCGATGGCTGTTCTCGGTGCGCCGGCGGATGTGATGATCTACGTCAATGTCCTTGTGGTGGGCATTGGCTTCCTGATCCATTCGAGGATTGACGCGAACTGGGGATGGGTCGGTCGCTATCTGATCCAGTCGCCCAATCATCACCGCCTGCACCACAAGCTGGATATGAGCCATCCTACGGGGCACTTCGCGATCGCTCCGATCTGGGACCGGATGTTCGGCACCTGGTACGGCGACGCGGATGCGTCAATCGCCATTGGCGTCGACACACCCTACCGGCATGGATTGTTCGTCCTGCGCGACATGCTGCGTGACTATCTGCACTTCTGGATCGGTCTGTTCGGGGGGCGCAATGATGGGCCGGATTCGGACCTGTCTCTGCTACCGAAGCCCCGTGCCGCGAAGCTCTAGAGGCCGATCCGGCGGGCCCCTTCGGCGACGGTAACGACGTCGAAGCCGGCATGAATTGCGCCATCGACCAGTCGCTCAAGCGCTTGGGTCGAACAGCCCCATTGGGACGGCGTGTCAGAGACGTCGTGGGTATAGAGGATCAGCCAGGCCTTGCGCGCATGGGCACGGTCCAGCCAGTTCAGGGCGACAGATTCTCCGTCCTCGCCCTCAATCCCCACGGCGGGGGCCTGGTTCAGGTCTGCGCCATTGGCGATCAGACCGTGATGCAGGGCTCTGACGGTCTTGAACCGCGCCGCCAAGAGCTGTTTGGCAGGCGCGCCGACGTCTCCATAGGGATAGGCGAAGCTGACGGGAGCAGCGACACCCCAAGACCTTAGCGCCGCAGCGTTCTGGTCCAGGTCGGCTTGTGTCGCCTCTTGTGTCGATTGACCACAATCGAGGTGGGAGTAGGTGTGGCACCCGATCTCGTGACCGGCCTCATGCAGGCGCGCTGCGTCCTCGCCCGTGGCGAACCGACCCATGGGGCCTTCGCGTCCCGTCAGGCCGGCTGCGAAATAATAGGTGCCGCGCAGGCCCCGCGCCTCCAGGACGGCTGCGCCAGCGACGCAGGCCGTGGCCGGGGCATCGTCAAAACTGAAAGAGACCATGGGTCGCTCCAGCTTGACCCGCGCCGGGCGGCGATAGGCCAGTCGGATGAGCCGGCGACGCAACTTCCCCTTCAGGGTGCGGTCGGGCTCATAGGCGTCGACCTTGTCATGGCTGGTCTGCATCATACGGCTTCACAATAGAGCGCGGCGCGATAGAGCCGCATGGCCAAGGCTCGCAGGGCGGTCGGAGCGGCCTCGTTGAGAGCAAATGCCTTCAACAGGGGCCGCCAGGCCGTCCTGAGCGGGATGTGTTTCAGGGCGCGCGCCACCTTGTAGCTGGGATAGGTGCTGACGATCTCGCGGTGGGCGCTGACGACGCGGGCAAAGTTCGATGCCGACTGCTCATACTTGGCCGCTATGACCGGCGCAGTATCGAGGCCCAGATGCGTGGCTGAATTGTCGATGTGCAGAATGGGATGGCTGCGTCCGACCCGCATGGCCCACTCGACGTCCTCCCAGCCCCAACCGCTGAACCCCTCATCGAAGGCGACCGCTTCAAAGACGTCGCGGCGGACCAGCAGATTGGAGGTAAAGACGTGCTTTTCCGGGGCCTTGGCCCGCTCCGGTGCAGGCGTGCAGTCTCCCCGCAACGCCATGGCCCGATGAAGGGCGTGCTCGGGGCGAAGGAGGGTCTGGTTGAGGGTAAAGCCGCCAAAGGCGATCGGCGTGTTCTCCCGTTCGGCCAGGGCCGCCCAACGGGCCAGGAAATCAGCGGGATCGGGCAGCATGTCGCTGTCGAGAAACAGGAAGTGGTTCGCGCGCGCATGCCTGGCCAGCAGGTTGCGCCCCTTGGAGCGGCCCTGGTTGGCCGTCAGTCGAACCAGGCGAGCGGGCAGCCGCATCCGCTCGATCCGGCCGGCGATGCGGCTGGCCAGGGCATCGTCTCCGCTTCCGTCGTCCAGAACGATGACCTCAGCACAAACAGCCGGATCATCGAGCGCTGCAAGCAGGGCTGACGGGTCATCGCGAAACATCGGGATCAACACGGAGAGGCGTGGCTTGGCCGTCGTCCAGGCTGCATTGTCCACGATGAACTCTTTGACCGGAGAGATCATGCAGGACGGGCCTTTCGTCGAATGAGACCAGAGATCTTGCCGCGAAGACCGTCGACATCGAGTCCCAGCATGATGCCGCCATAGACGACCGCACCCACGCCCGCCTTCAGGATCAGTTCCTGAAGGCCGCCGGGAGAGGGCATGGCCATGACAGAGACCGCCATGACTACACAGCCTAGGCCCGACTTGCCCAGCGTGCGCCAGGGAATTGGCAGGGGCTGAGCGCCTTGGCCAAGGGTCCAGGCCGCCAGCGCGCCGATCCCATAGCTCGCCGTTGTGGCCCAAAGGGCACCGTTCAGGCCGAGCCTGGGGATCAGGACCAGGTTCAGCACCAGATTGGCAAGGGCTGGGACCGCCATGGCGACGATCAGCATCGGTGTGCGTCGACCCAGGGTGAAGGCCTGGAGCAGATAGTAGGTGGTGACACCCGCCAGCCAGCCGCTGGCGGCGATCCAGGGAACGACCTGAACCGCGCCGGCGCGGAGCGACTCGCCGACCATCAGTTCGACCAGCGGCTCGGCGACCAGGGCGAGACCCACAGCGGCGGGCAGGGTCAGCAGGACCATGAAGGAGGCCTGCTCGCGGGCAGCATCCTTCAAGGCTGCAGCACCGCCACGCTCCAGTGCGGATACAAGGGCGGGGCCGCCCGCCATGCCCAGCCAGATGAAGACGACGTCCAGGGTCCGGCTGCCCAGTGAATAGCCGGCATGGTAGACCCCGACCGCTGCTTCACCCAGATAAGCCGCCAGAAGGAAACGGTCTGTGGTCGCAAGCACCAGGGCCAGGATCAGCGACAGCGCGACCGGCACGCCATAGGTCGCATAGTCACGAGCCAGGGCCCGATCGAAGTGCCCCCCTCTCATCCGCCCCAGGTCCGTGGGAAGCACGAATATGAGGCAGAGCAGCGAGATCGCCCCCATGCCCATCAGGGGTGCCGCGCCGCCCAGGCCGGCAAGGGCAAGGACCAGGCCCAGGAGGAAGCCGCCAACGGTCTGGACGATGTCGAGCAGGGCCGCGCTTGAGACTTCGCCCGCAGCCCGACGGCGTTCCTGGGACAGCTTGGTCAGGCTTTTGATACTGGCGGAGGCGAAGGCCGCAGCCAAAGCGACCTTCATCGGGGCGGCGAGCGGCAGCAGGAACAGGACGAAGCCCGCTATCACGGGGATCACCAGGGCGCAGCCAAACCATAGGCGATACAGCGTCGCGAAGTGGTCCGGCAGTCGACCATCTTCGCTGCGAGCCGCGAAGAAGCGCGCCATGGCCGCTTCAGACCAGGTCAGAAGGAGGGTCTGGGTCAGGCTCAAGGCCGAGAAGGCCAGGGCGTAGCTGCCATATTCCTCAGGCGTGAGAACCCTCGTGAACAGGACGATGGTCAGCAGGCCAACCACGCCCTGGGCGATGTTGACCGGCAGATAGCCGAGGATGCCACGCCAGAACATCGTAGACCTCAGCGCACTGTCGCCCGGTCCCCCAGCAGGCAGGGGATGGTCATGATGATGATGTAGAGGTCGAGCCAGAAGGATTGCCGTTCGATGTAGTCCACGTCCAGGGCAACCCGCTCGCGGACGAGTTCTGGTGTATCAACCGGTCCGCGTGAGCCGTTTATGGCGGCCCAGCCTGTGACGCCCGGCTTCATGCGATGTCGGTGGGCGTATTGCTCCACCAGTTTTGCCGACTCCACGTCGCCGGTCTTCATGCCGACTGCGTGGGGTCGCGGACCGACGATCGACATCTCGCCCGCCAGGACGTTGAACAACTGGGGAAGCTCATCGAGGCTTGTCTTGCGGATAAACCGCCCAACCTTGGTCACGCGATCATCATTGGCGCTGATCTGGCGGACAGCCTTGGCGTCAGCCATGTCGTGGCGCATGGAGCGGAACTTCCAGACGAGGATCTCCTCGTTGTTGAAGCCATGCCGACGTTGACGGAAAAAGACCGGGCCAGGACTGTCCAGGCGGACGGCGATGGCCACGATCGCCATGATCGGCGCGGCGACGATCAGGCCACTGATTCCGACAACCAGATCCTGCAGGCGTTTGACTATGGCTTTGCGCGTGCTGCCTAGGTTGCCGGATAGGTCTGTCAGGGCGGCATCGGCAATGCGGGACACTGCGGCATCGCTGGCCTGATCGCGGCCGACGTCGACGAACAGACTGATCGGATTGGGCAGGACTTCCAGCTTTTCTACCAGCTGCCGGACCCGGCTCTGAGCGGCCGGTGTGACCGTGATCACGATGCGGTCAACATAAGGCATGACACGGTGGTCGATCAGGGCTGAGGTGTCGCCCAGCACGGGTACGCCCAAAAGGTTTTCCGGCGCGCGGTCCAGCCGGTCATCGAAGATCCCCAGCACATTGACCTCGCCGGTTCGCAATGCGGCTTCAATCAGATGCTGAGCATTGGCAGTAGCGCCGACCACAACGATATTGGGCGTCAGACGTCCATGCCGGCGCCCGCGGCCGATGATGATCCACCAGCCGGTGTGCAGGACCAGAACCAGGGGAGCCAGGCCCATAAAGGCGACGACCGGAAAGACCGTGGGGGCGTTCCAGGCGGGCAGGGCGGTGTTTACCGCCAGGACTGTGGTTGCCCCTGCGCCAAAGGCGGCCGCGACTCGCAGGGCGTGTCGGGGCAGGGGCTCGCGCCGCGCGAAAACATAGGCGTCCAGAGCCCGAAGCGAGAGGAGCAGCACGAGCAGGCCCCCACCCAGGGACAGGATGGCGTGTCCGGGAATTAGAGGGTCCCCGGGGCGCTGCGACATTATTGCGAACATCGCCGCGCAGTATCCGGCTGCGATAAGCGCATCGACGGCCCGGAACGCCCGAGCCAGGGCGCGCGCCTCGAATCGAGCCCGCGCCGGAACCAGATGCTCGGGACGGAAAGGGCCTCTGCGCGCGCTGGATGGTGAATGTCGCGAAGTCCGGCTGCGGGGGGGCGTTGGGACCACGTCCACCTTCGGCGCACCGTCGGATGCGGCGTCGCTCGGGACCGGGAGATCGCGGGAAATGACGGGCGGCATGGGCTCTGGACCGATAAACTAGCAACCAATCTAGCTTCGCGGTCTGAGCTTGACGTTAACGCACCGATTTCCTTCCACGCATGATTGTCATGGGCCCACGAACAGGCTATCCAGCCGCTCCCTCTCAGGAGGAGACGTGGCCGAGAGGCTGAAGGCACCGCTTTGCTAAAGCGGCATACCCCAAAAGGGTATCGAGGGTTCGAATCCCTCCGTCTCCGCCACCTACCCTCATTTTCATTGCCGCCGGGCGAGTCCGGTCGAGAGATCCCTCGAATCGAGCCGAACTGCAGTCATGGGCCGCCCAGCAGGGCGGAGCGACCCATGACCGATTGCTAGACGCTTTCGAGCGCGCGGGTCTCGACAGTCGCAGGCGCAAGGCGAGCCTGCAGTGCCTCAAGTTGGTCGTAGAGTGTCTGGGGCATACGCGAGCCAAGCCGACGGTAGCCATCCTCGATGAGTTTGGCCTCTTCAAGCCAGACCGACTTGTCGATCGAAAGCAGGAGTTTGAGGTCTTCTGGCGTCAGGTTCAGCCCGGCAACGTCCAGAGCGTCAGGCGCGGGAAGACGGCCGATGGCCGAGTCGGTCGCCCCTGCCTCGCCCTCGAGGCGCTCGACGATCCATTTGAGAACGCGGGCATTTTCCCCATAGCCAGGCCAGACAAACCGGCCGGTATCGTCCTTGCGGAACCAGTTGACGAAATAGATGCGCGGAAGCTTGGCGGGATCAGCCTGGGCACCGACCTTCAGCCAGTGACTGAAATAGTCGCCCATGTTGTAGCCGCAGAAGGGCAGCATCGCGAACGGATCCCGGCGAAGTTCGCCGATCTTGTTCTCGGCCGCAGCCGTCCCTTCGGACGCGACGTTGGAGGCGAGGAAAACGCCATGCTCCCAGTCGAAGGCCTCAGTGACCAGGGGCACCGCTGAAGCGCGGCGACCGCCAAACAGAATCGCCGAGATGGGCACTCCCGCCGGGTCCTCCCATTCGTCGGCGATGACCGGGCACTGGCCGGCCGGGACGGCGAAGCGGGCATTGGGGTGGGCTGCAGGTTCGCCCATGGCCGGGGTCCAGGCACGACCCTTCCAGTCGGTCAGGCCTTCCGGCGGCGTTGAGGTCAGGCCTTCCCACCAGACGTCGCCATCCGCTGTCAGGGCGACATTGGTATAGATACAGTTGGCGTGCAGGGTATCGATCGCGTTTCGGTTGGTCTTGTTGCCCGTGCCGGGGGCCACGCCGAAGAAGCCGGCTTCGGGATTGATGGCATACAGTCGGCCATCGGTCCCAAAACGCATCCAGCAGATATCGTCGCCAATGGTTTCGGCCTTCCAGCCTGGCAGGGTCGGCTGCAGCATGGCCATATTGGTCTTGCCGCAGGCGCTGGGGAAGGCCGCCGCGACATAGCGAACCTTGCCGGCAGGCGAGGTGAGCTTGAGGATGAGCATGTGCTCGGCCAGCCAGCCCTCGTCGCGGGCCATCACCGAAGCAATACGCAGGGCATAGCACTTCTTGCCAAGCAGGGCGTTGCCGCCATAGCCGGAACCAAAGGACCAGATTTCCCGGCTTTCCGGGAAATGAACGATGTACTTCTCTTCATTGCACGGCCAGGCCACGTCGGCCTGCCCGTCTGCCAGAGGCGCGCCCAGTGTGTGGAGCGCCGGCACAAAGAAGCCGTCTTCGCCCAGGGCGTCTAGCGCGGGCTGTCCCATGCGGGTCATGACCCGCATCGACACCGCGACATAGGCGCTGTCGGTGATCTCGACGCCAAGTGCACTGATCGGGGATCCAACCGGACCCATGGAGAAGGGTACGACATACATGGTCCTGCCGCGCATGCAGCCGTCGAACAGTTCGCCAAGGACCGCGCGCATCTCCTGTGGGTCGCGCCAGTTGTTGGTGGGGCCAGCGTCGTCCTTGTCCTGCGAACAGATAAAGGTTCGGCTTTCCACCCTCGCAACGTCGCGTGGATCGGAGGCGGCGTAGAACGAGTTTGGGCGGAGGGCAGGATTCAGGCGCTTCAGCGTACCGGTGGCGACAAGCTCACTGGTCAGTTGCTCCCATTCTGCATCTGAGCCGTCACACCAATGGATCGCCTTGGGCTTGGTGAGAGCGGCGACCTCGTTGACCCATGCCAAGAGACGCACGTGTTTGGTAGGGGGCACCACGGTGCCCGGCCCTTCGATCTGCATTGCTCATCCTGCCTGCGTATTTTGGCGGAACTATTGTCCGCCTTTAACGTCAGTATAGCGACCTTGAGCAACGCCGATAGACTGTCATGCCTATGACAACGTTGTCGCTTTTCAGAAGGGCAAAATCAGTCGTCTTGCTGCTCTTCAGTTTCAAGTTGAGCGATATTTTGCCTGTGGTGGCCCCGCAGCCGATCGCCATGACCTATAGACCGAAGGTTGGCATGACCCTGAAGACGGAGCGTTAGTCGCTTGGCCTTAGGTGGCGCGATGATGACCCACCCTTCCGGCCCGCGTTGGCGGCGAGGTCTCGATCCTTGGCGAAGCTTCGCTTTTCGCTCGGCACGCTGGCTCCGCCTTTCCGCGCAATCTCACGGCGCTTTTCGGGGTCCATGGCGGCGAAACCGCGGCGGCCGCGGGGAGGTTCGCTAGTGAGGTCCATTGGAAGGGCTCCAGCTCGATACAGGTCTAGATCGCTGAGAGGCGCGCAGCGTCGTAGGGGCGCTGATCGCCAGGGTCGGCCGGCAAGGTATTGGGTGGGACTTCATCGGGCAGCGTGTCCGGGTCGTATTCCGGAAAGGGTGTTTCAGGGGACAGAGGAGAATCTGGGTCGGTCATGGTGGCGGGTCCTGCGCGGTCCATGACGTAACTGGCGAAGCTGTATTCGGTTCACACCAAGACGCGGCTAATCGGGTCTAATAGGCCCCTTTGCGACCCGGATCAGGAGATCCAGCCCGTGCCGAAGTCCGACAGATCCAAGCCTTCGACCCATATCACCCCGCCACACTGGCGATTGGGAGCCGGATGCCTTGTTGGTCTTGCCGCCTGGTGTCTCGCCGTGAAACTGCAGGCCCCGCCGGGCTCCCCGCTCCTGGTGGGCTGGAATGCCGCAGCGAACGCCTATCTGGCTCTGACCTGGCGAATGTTTCTGCGCGCCGAAGAGGCCGAAATTCGTATTCGCGCGGCCCGGGACGATGAGGGGCGCTCGGTGCTGATGCTGATCGTCCTTGCTGCGATCGCTGTCAGTTTGGCCGCTGTGGTCGACGCCATGGTCGCCGCGAGGACTGTACAGGGCTCAGCCAAGACATTTCTGGCGGTCAATGCCGGCGCAACGCTGGTCCTATCATGGCTGACTTTGCAGTCGGTCTTCGTACCGCACTATGCCCATCGCCATTTCGGCGACGGCAACCGTCATGGCGGGATCGGGTTTCCCGGTGAACCACCAAGCAGCTATATGGATTTCGTCTATCTGGCCTTCAGCGTCGGGGCGACCTTCCAGGTATCGGACAACACGGTGCTGACCTCTCGTTTGCGGCGACTGGTAACCGCCCATGCGGCCACTGCCTTTGCCTACAACACGGCTATCCTTGCCCTGGGGATCAACATCATCGCGGGCGTAATCGGCAGTTAGCAGCGTCGCGCTTGCACTGGCATTTCAGGCACCAGGCCGGTTGCACGTTGGCCGCCCCGAGCGCCTCATCCCAGGTTTGGCGGCGGTGAAAGCCTGCATCCGCCGCCCATGACCAGTTGCAACTCGGCCAGCAGGGAATAGGACGCTGCGCCTGCAATGGGGCTGATCTGGGTCAGATCGGCAGCCTTACGCTGGCTCGCAAGCCGCCGCCGGGACGATTGGTCAGAGTGACGTCACCGCCGTGTGCGCGGGCCAGGGAGCGGACGACCGCCAAGCCCAGACCGATGCCACCCGTCTCGCGATTGCGTGATGGCTCGCCACGGAAGAACGGCTCGAAAACACGGTCCAGTTCAGCGGGCGGTATGCCGGGGCCATCATCGTCGATCTCAATGATCGCGGTATCGCCCTGTGCGAAAATCCGTCCCCGCGCCGAATGCCCATACTTCAGAGCATTATCGACCAGATTGACGATCAGGCGCTTGAGGGCAATGGAGTCGCCCTCGATC
Organism: Caulobacter sp. AVps16; assembly: GCF_058681455.1. Classification (NCBI taxonomy): domain Bacteria; kingdom Pseudomonadati; phylum Pseudomonadota; class Alphaproteobacteria; order Caulobacterales; family Caulobacteraceae; genus Caulobacter; species Caulobacter sp. AVps16. The sequence continues at coordinate 2,094,575 of NZ_CM178739.1, read as the reverse complement.
ACAATCCTTTCTGCCTGTTCGACGGCGGCCTGGCCCCCGGTTTCGGCAGCCTCGTCCATCACGCTTTCCAGGAGCGAGGCCAGTTCCAGCTTGGTGCGTTCAGCGGGGCGATTGGTGTCACGGACAAAGGCCAAGGCCGCCGAGATCATGGCTTCCATCTGGTCGATATCTGCCGCGAGCTTGGTCCGGACCTCATCAGGAGTCGCCTCGATCCTGAACCTCAAGCGGGTCAAAGGCGTTCGCAAATCGTGGGCGATCGCCCCGATCATGGCGGTCCGGTCTTCGACATAACGGCGGAGGCGCTCCTGCATCATGTTGAAAGCCTTGGCGGCTGCGGTGACCTCGGTTGACCCGGAAAGGTCCAGGGGTGCCGCTCGCGGATCACGACCCAGTCGCTCGGCCGCATCGGCGAAGGCGCTGATCGGCTCGGCAAGTCGGCGAGCGAACAACCAGGCCAGGGGGGCCACGGCCAGCACCGACAGAACCAGGATCAGCAGGATTCTTTGCTGCCAGCTGTCGAAACGGAAGCTTGGCTTGGGCTCGACAACCATCCAGGTGCCGCCCTGTTGCCGTACGCCGAGTTTGAAATCCCCGAAAATGAAGGGTTCATCGCGAGGCGGGGCGGCACGAGCGCCGGGCTCGCCAGCCGGCGTGGGCCGGCGCGCGATAGACGGATCACGGGGATCAACTGGGCGACCCTGACGTCCTGGTTCGCCTGGATCTCCAGTGCCGCCAGGTTTTTCAGCGGAAGAAGCCTTGAAGCGACGGACGAAGAAGCGCGGTCCGTTGTCTGTGACGATCTCGATGCGCTCGGGCGCGACATCGAGGGCCCGGCCGATACCGGCCTTGAATTCGGCGCGTCGGGCGGAGTCGGGGCCTCCTGACGGCATGTTGGCACGCGGCTGCACAACCAGCGCACGGCCGTCGCGGGGCTGAACCATGTGCCCGGTCTTCAGGGCGCGCGCGATCTCAGACAGCCGATAAAGTTCGGGCGGGGGCGGCGGCAGTGTGAAGATGACCGCGATAGCGATCAGTTGAGCCGCTACCAGGGTCAGCGTCACCAGTCCTAGCGCCTGCACGAACAGGGGCGCGCTGCGGCGATGCGGGCTCATGGTGTGCGCAAGACCTTGGCGGTGAACATGTAGCCTTCGCTCCGGATCGTGCGGATGAGCTCACTGCCGCCGCCATCGTCCAGCTTTCGCCTTAGACGGCTGATCTGGACATCGATGGCGCGGTCATAGGCATCGGACTCCCGGCCGCGGGCCAGGTCCAGGAGCTGGTCTCGGGTCAGGACCCGCTGGGGGCGCTCGACAAAGGCGCGAAGCAGGGAAAACTCGCCGCTGGACAGGTTCACGACCACAGCCTGGGGCGAGCGCAATTCGCGGCGAACCAGATCCAGTCGCCAGCCGGCAAATTCACAGGCTGCGCCGATGCCGTCATCACTGTTCCGCGGCTCCTGCCGACGCCTTAGTACCGCTCGAATGCGCGCCAGCAGTTCCCGCGGATTACAGGGTTTGGGCAGATAGTCATCCGCCCCGAGTTCAAGGCCCACGATGCGGTCAGTCTCATCACCCATGGCCGACAGCATGATAATCGCGGGGCCGTCCTGAGCTGACAGTCGCCGGCAGATGGCCAGGCCATCCTCGCCGGGCAGCATGACGTCCAGAACGATCAGATCAACCGGCCCCCGCGCCAGTACCTGCTCCATGGTCCTGGCGTCCGATGCCGTTTCCACGGCGTAGCCGTGGCGTCCGAGGAAGTCCGAGACGACGTCGCGAATTCCGGGGTCGTCATCAACAATGAGAATGCGCGATGTGGCGTGGCGCAAACTCTCCGGATCGGCCGCGAAGCCGGTGTTTGGAACGGTTTCCATGAGATGCTCCTCTCATGTTCCCATGGCGGCCAGATTTCACGCCTGAAACAGCTGCGCAACCAGACCCTTCGATTTGTGCCTCCATCGACCAGGGACGGCGGACGCGATCCAAATCCTGCCGCTAGCCCGGTGAAGTGTTCTTCGGAATGGCATAGTCGGGGCCCGCTATAGTCTGGGCCTCGATGGCGAGGTCGCTGACATAGGGATTGCTGCGGCGTTCAGCGGCAAAGCTGGACATCGGGCCGTGACCCGGAACGAAGCGAACATCGCCGCCCAGCGGCCATAGTTTCTGGGTGATGGAGTCGAGCAAATCCTGGTGGTTGCCGCGCGGAAAATCCGTCCGGCCGATCGAGCCCTGGAATAGAACATCGCCAACCTGGGCAAACCGGGCTTCACGGTGGAAGAACACGACATGGCCCGGGGTGTGGCCAGGGCAGTGATAGACCTCGAACTCGGTTTCACCCAGCGTGACCCGGTCGCCATCCTCAAGCCAACGGTCTGGTTCGAAAATTCTGGCTTCAGGAATCCCGTAGCGCTCGCCACTGGTCTGGATCTGGTCGATCCAGAACTGGTCATCCCGGTGGGGGCCTTCGATCGGCACCCCGGTCAGGCGCTTCAGCTCAGCTGCACCGCCGGCATGGTCCATATGACCGTGCGTGATCCAGATCTTCTCCAGCGTCAGGCCCTGATCGGCCAGAGCTCGCATCAGGCGCGGCACCTCTCCACCCGGATCGATCACAGCGGCCTTCAGGGTCCTGGCGCACCAGACGATGGTGCAATTCTGCTGCAGGGGGGTGACCGGTGCGATGACGGCGCGGATCGGAAGCTGGGTCTGGCTCACGGGAACTCCTTGAAGCGGTCAACATAGGCGCTGTCGATCGCCCAAGAAAGAAGGCCCGGGATCGCTCCCGGGCCTCCAATCACAACAGGCTGATTTCAGGCCTATTTCTTCACGTCATCGACGCCCTTGCCGAAGGCTTCAGCGGCACCTTCAAGCTGGGAATCGTCGGTGATGTCGATGCCCTTGGCGAGCTTGGAGTGCCAGTAGCCGTAGGCGATGTAGATCACGGCACCCACCGCCGCATAACCGCCCAGGATCATGAGAGGCAGCGGGTTGTCATTCATGGCGTGAACGATCATCGGCTGGAAGTTCTGGAAGGCCAGGAACAGACAGGCCAGGATGCCCAGAACGGCCGTGAAGATCCCGCCCGGCACCTTGAAGGGGCGCGGCAGGTCCGGGTGTTTGATGCGCAGATAGATCACCGACAGACAGACGATCGAGAAGGCAACGGCCGTTCCCAGCGAGACCAGGTCACCCAGCAGGCTGATCGGGAGGAACGAGGCGGCGATGGCGATGACGATACCCAGCAGGATCGTGCCCATCCACGGTGTGCGGAACTTCGGGTGGATCGCGGCGAAGACCGGCGGCAGCAAGCCGTCCCGGGCCATGGTGTAGAAGATCCGCGTTTGTCCGTAGCAAAGGACCAGCATCACCGACGCCAAGCCGGTGATCGCGCCAACCTTGATCATCAGGCTGATGGCGTTCATCTGACCGCTTTCAACGAAGGGCCAGGGGAAATTCGCCCATTCCAGGCCCATGCGGTCGATGGCGACAGCGATGGGAGCCGGGCTTGCGAGTTCCTTGTACGGGACGACGCCGGTCATGACGGCGGCGACAGCCATGTAGATCAAGGTGCAGATGACAAGGGCACCCAGGATGCCGATCGGCACGTCCTTGGAGGGGTTCTTGGCTTCAGCTGCGGCGGTCGAGACAGCTTCGAAACCAACGTAGGCAAAGAAGATGATCGCCGCGCCGCGGAAGATTCCGCCTGCGCCGAATTCGCCGGGCTGGCCGGTGGGTTCAGGGATGAAGGGGTGCCAGTTGGCCGGGTTGATGTACTGAACGCCAACCGCGATGAACGTCAGCAGAACGATGATCTTGATGACGACGATCGCGTTGTTGACGTTTGCCGACTCGCTGACCCCAACCACCAGCAGCAGTGAAACCAGAGCAATACCGACCGCGGCGACGACGTTCAGCGTTCCGGTCAAAGCGAAAACCGTGCCGCCCGCTTCGGTGGGGACGGCTTGGATCAGCGGTGTGGCCCACATCGGCGCCTCAGAACCGGCGACCATGATTGCGGGGAAATGAACCCCGAAGTCTTTGAGGAAGCTGACAATGTAGCCGGAGAAACCGACCGCGACCGTTGAGGCGGCGACGCCGTATTCCAGAACCAGCAGCCAGCCCATGATCCAGGCGAATACCTCGCCCAGGGTGCCATAGGCATAGGTGTAGGCCGAGCCCGAGACAGGCATGGTCGATGCCAGTTCAGCGTAGCACAGGCCGGCAAGCGCGCAGGCGATGCCGGCGACGATGAATGACAGCATGATCGCCGGGCCGGCATTGGCCGAAGCCACCTGGCCGGTGAGCACGAAAATGCCGGCACCGATAATGGCCCCGATACCCAGGCTCATCAGATTGAGAGGACCCAGCGTTCGCTTCAGCTGGCTGTGTGCGGCTTCCTTTTGGATGCTCGCGATCGATTTTTTCAAAAACAGCCTGTTTCCGGCCATGTGTTTCGTTCCCCAACGACCAGCGAACCCCCGCCGGTCAGGCATTGGGCCGGGACGTTAGTCAGAGAGGCGACTTCGCGCAACGCCTTGCGGTGACGGATGCGTTCTCAGGGTCTATGCCTCCCCCTGATGCTGCCGATCGAGAATGTCCTGCCCGCGCTGAAGGCGTCGCTGCTCGCTTCCCATGCGACGGTGCTCGTGGCCCCGCCGGGCGCGGGCAAGACGACCGCCGTTCCCTTGGCCCTGCTGGACGAGTCCTGGGCCCTGGGACGGAAAATCATCGTTCTTGAGCCGCGCCGGCTGGCCGCTCGTGCCGCCGCCGCCCGCATGGCCGACACTCTGGGCGAAGCGGTGGGGCAAACCGTGGGCTTTCGCGTCCGGCTGCAGTCAAAAGTTTCGGGCCAGACGCGGATCGAGGTCGTCACCGAGGGGGTCTTCACCCGGATGATTCTCGACGATCCGGGTCTGGAAGGCGTAGCCGCCGTCATTTTTGACGAGTTCCATGAGCGCAGCCTCGACGCAGACCTGGGCCTGGCCTTCACCCGGGATGTCCAGAGCGTTCTGCGCGATGACCTTCGCCTACTGGTCATGTCGGCAACCCTCGACGGGGCCCGGGTCTCGGCCTTGCTGGGTGATGCGCCGGTGATCGAGAGCCAGGGGCGGATGTTCCCCGTCGATACCCGCTATCTCGGCCGAGATGAGCGCCTGCGGCTGGAAGAGCGGGTTGGGCGTGCCGTCGAGCGCGCCTTGGCCGAAGAGACCGGAAGCTTGCTGGTCTTCCTGCCGGGGCAGGGGGAAATCCGTCGGGTGGAGTCCTGGCTGGCCGAACGCCTGCGCCGGCCCGACGTCGATCTTGCCCCGCTCTATGGCGCTCTGGATCCGGCCATACAGGACCGCGCCATTGCTGCTGCACCGCCGGGACGGCGCAAGGTGGTGCTGGCCACGTCGATCGCCGAGACCAGCCTGACCATCGAAGGCGTGCGGGTGGTGATTGATGCCGGTCTCGCCCGGGTGCCGCGCTATGACCCCGCCAGCGGCATTACCCGGCTCGACACAGTCCGGGTCAGCCGCGCCGCCGCCGACCAACGCCGGGGGCGGGCAGGTCGGACCGAGCCCGGTGTCTGCTACCGGCTGTGGGACGAGCCGGAGACCCGTTCGCTGCTGGCCTTCGCGCGGCCGGAAATTCTCGAGGCTGACCTGTCGCGCCTGGCCCTGGACCTGGCCCGCTGGGGCGTGCGCGACGCCGGAGGCCTCTGCTTCATGGATCCGCCGCCGGCAGCTGCCTTTGCCGAAGCGCGGGCCCTGCTGCAGCGGATCCAGGCCCTCGACGGGCAGGGCGATCTGACGGGCCATGGCAAGGCCCTGGCCGACATGCCTCTGCCGCCGCGCATCGCCCACATGGTCGTCCGCGCCGCCGCCTCGGGCCAGGCCCTGCGCGGGGCGCAGGTTGCTGCCCTGCTGACCGAGCAAGGGCTGGGTGGTCGTGACATCGATCTGCGCCGTCGGCTCGAAAACCTCGGCCGGGACCGCTCGCCCCGGGCTCGGGACGCCCAGGCCCTGGCCGACCGCTGGGCCCGGGCGGCCGGCAAGCCGTCAGGTGCCACGATGCTGGAGGAGGGCCTGATGCTGGCCGAGGCCTATCCCGAGCGCGTGGCTAGGGCGCGCGGCAGGCCGGGCGAGTTCCAGTTGGCTGGGGGGCGCGGTGTTTACATGGAGCCTACCGATCCTCTGGCCCGCGAGACCTGGCTGGCCGTGGGCGAACTGGGCGGCGGCGAAAGTCGCGACCGCATCTTGCTGGCCGCTGCCGTCGACGAGGCGGCCCTGCGCGAGGCCTTTGCCGATCGCCTGACCGCCGAAGACCGGCTGGAGACCAGCCCCGGCGGCAAGGTCCGCGCCAAGCGGTTGTTGCGTCTGGGGCGTCTCGTCCTTGAGGAACGGCTGATTGACCGGCCTGACCCGGCCCTGATTGCCAGTGCCCTGCTGGATCAGGTCCGTTCGGAGGGGCTTTCCGCGCTGCGGCTGGGCGATGGCGTTCAGGGGCTGCGCGACCGCGTGGCCTTCCTGCGTGCCCTCGATGGCGAAGTCTGGCCGGACCTTTCGGACGCCGTACTGCTGGGGCGGATCGAGGAATGGCTGGAGCCGCTGCTACATGGCCGCTCGTCCCTTTCGGCGCTTGATGAAAGTACGCTGGACGGCGCGATCCGCGCCCTGATCCCATGGGACCAGCAGCAGAGGATCGACGCCGCCCTTCCGGCCCGCTTCAAGGCCCCGACCGGCACGACCGTCGCCATTGACTACGCCGCCGAGGCCGGGCCGCGCATCGACATCCGGGTACAGGAGCTGTTTGGCCTGACCGAGCATCCCAGCATCGCCGGCGGCAAGATCCCGCTGGTGCTTTCGTTGCTGTCGCCGGGCCACAAGCCAATCCAGATCACCCGCGACCTGCCGGGCTTCTGGAAGGGTTCCTGGCGCGAGGTGAAGGTCGAGATGAAGGGCCGCTATCCCCGGCATGTCTGGCCGGATGACCCGGCGGCTGCTGCGCCAACGACGAAGGCGAAGCCGAGGGGGACCTAGGGCGGCGGGGTGTGGTCGTCTGACTTGGGTTCAGGCTTCAGGAGCCATTGGAAAGGCCACCAGTCTGACTTGCTGCGGCCACATCCTACGCACTCGGTGGGCATAGGTATCCAGGGAGCAACGTACCCGCGTCCGTTGTCCCAAATGTGTTTGCCGCAGCGGGGGCATCGGACGCTATTGCCAAGCACTAGCCAAAGGCAGGGAAAGGCGAACCAGAGAACATAGCCGATCACACGCGTCTGTTCGTAGCCCGCCAGGGTCATGCCCACGAGAGCCACGAACATTACGCTCGCGAGCATTCCGTAAAGCCAACGCATATGGTTGTCCTCCTAGCGCCTACCCCGTCACAGTATAGATCATGATCCCCGTCGCCACCGAGAGGTTCAGGCTGTCAGCCCGACCCCGCATCGGGATCTTGACGTTGACGTCGCACGCGGCCGCCAGTTCTGGCGGCAGGCCCTGCTGCTCATTGCCCATCAGGATCAGCGACGGCTTCACATAGTCTGCGCTCTTGTGGTCGACCGTGGCCGTCAGCAGGGTGCCGACCACCGAGCCGGGCCAAGTCTCGCGCCAGGCCAGGAACTCCTGGATCGAGGCCTTGGCGATCTTGACCGCGAAGATCGAGCCCATGGTCGCGCGGACGCCCTCGACTGAATAGGGATCGACGCAGTCGCCGACCAGAATCACGCCACCGCAGCCGGCCGCGTCGGCTGTGCGGATGACAGTCCCAAGGTTGCCGGGGTCGCGGACCGCCTGCATGGCCACCCAGCAGGGCGCGCTTTGCGGAACGATGGCGTCCAGCGGCGTGAACACCTGCTTGAACACCCCGACCACGGCCTGGGGGTTGTCGCGACGCGACACTTTTTCGAGGATTTCCCGATTGACCTCAATGACTTCGCCGCCGGCCTTCAGGCAGGCCTGCGAGGCCTTCTGCAGCATCGGATGATCGGCGGCGTCGCGGCCGTACATGATGATCCTGGGGGCGTGACCACAGTCGATCGCCTCTATGACGATCTTCAGTCCCTCGGCCAGGAACAGGCCGCTCTCCTCGCGCTCCTTGCGCATGTGCAGGGCGCGGACGGCCTTGACGGTGTTGTTGGAGAGGGAGGTGACGGTCTTGGCGTTCATCGCGCTCACCCTTGCGAAGACCAGCGAGCGAAGAACGAGAGACCGATCTGTCGGTCGCCCCTTTCCTCGACCAGCGATAGCTCGCCCCAGTCGATGACGCCATCGCGGCCGTTCAGGACCTGAGCAAGCAGGCCCGACATCGCCGCGCCCGAGACGCGGGCGGCATAGGCATTCATCAGCAGGAACGCGGCATCGTCACTGAGCAGCTGGGCGCAGTTGGCGGTAAGTTCCGTCAGGTCCTCGAACAGGCGCCAGACCTCTCCGTCGGCGCCGCGTCCGAACTTGGGCGGGTCAAGGATGATGCCGTCATAGACATTGCCGCGCCGCACCTCGCGGGCCACGAACTTGCGCGCGTCCTCGACGATCCAGCGGATCGGTTTGTCTGCGAGGTCCGCGAAGGCAGCGTTCTCACGGGCAAAGCCGACCGACTTCTTCGAGGCATCGACATGGGTCACAGCCGCGCCGGCGGCGGCGCAGACCAGCGAAGCTACGCCCGTATAACCGAACAGATTCAGGATCTTGGGCGGGCGTCCTGAAGCCTTGGCGAAAGCGCGAACGCGCTCGTCCTGCCAGGCCCAGTTGGCGGCCTGCTCAGGGAAAAAGGCCAGGTGGCGGAAGGGCGTGAACTGGCCGTGGAATCTGGCCTCACCCCAGCCCAGGGGAAACTTCTCGATCGGTTGGCCCTTGAAGCGCCAGCGGCCGGCCTCGTCCTCGTCGGAAGGGTCAAACACGGCATCGGCGTCTTCCCAGGCTTTGGCGGGCAGGCGCGGCGACCAGAAGCATTGCGGCTCGGGGCGCACGACCGTGTAACGGCCATAGCGCTCCAGCTTCTTGCCATGGCCGCTGTCCAGCAGGGCGTAGTCGCTCCATCCGGTGGTGCGCATCACAATGGGGGCGGAGGCGATCGTCGGGCTCATCATCTGGCCCATACGCTTTCAGGGTGATGGCCGTCCAGTGCGCGGCGTGTGCGAGGTCTTATCCCAGTGATGGGGCGCAACGAAGAATTGCCACACCGCTCGGGGCGAAGCCACGGCCCACATCATCCAGTAACCGACCATCCCAAACAGGGGCAGGTAGCGAGGCTTTTCGCCCATACGCCTCAAACCGACCGCTGCACAGACCGCCGAGACCGTCCATCCGAACATGTAAAGCGTCAGGTCTGCGAGGGTCACGGACGGTTCGCCATCGGCCATCCAGTCAGTGATCAGGCCAAGGCCCGCGATCAGCATGGCGGGTGCATGCAGGTTCGAAGCGGTGATCGGCAAGGCAAGCGTCAGGAACAGGGCGAGCAGGGCGCGTGGCTGCTGTCGGGTCTTGCCGCGGACATGGACGGCAAGGGTCTGCAGATGTCCCTTGATCCAGCGCGCTCTTTGCGGGCCCCACTGCTCCAGTGAGGTCGGCGCGGTCTCGAAGGTTGGGTGTTCGATCGTGTCCAGTCGAAATCCGGCCGCCGCGAGCCGAAAGCCGATATCGGCGTCTTCGGTCACATTGTAGGGATCCCAGCCTCCCACGGCCCGCAGTGCCGACATCCTGAAGTGATTGCTTGTGCCACCCAGGGGGAAGGGCAGGCCCCAGCGCGCATAGGCGGGAAGCAGGACCTCGAAAAGCGCAGCATATTCAAGCTGGAACTGCTCGGGGATAAAGGCGAGATAGCCAAGTTTTTCAATCCGGAGCGGGGCCTGGAGACAGGCCAGGTCCGGCGCTTCAGCCGCGAATCGCGCTGCGGCTTCCCGTAGCTGTTGCGGATCCGGTGCGTCCTCAGCGTCATAGATCACCACCAGGGAGCCCCTGGCTTGCGAGAGCGCGAAGTTGCAGGCCCGAGGCTTGGTGCGGGGGTGGCCAGGCGGCGCTATCACCACCTGGACGAAGGACGGCAGGTCCAAGGCGAGAAAGGCACTGCGTGTGGCCTGATCATCCGCTTCCAGAACGATCAGGACCTGCAGACGGTCACGGGGATAGTTGAGGCGGGAGAGATTGCCGACCAATTCCTGGGCCACCTCAGCTTCGCGATAGAGCGGCACAATCAAGGTGTAGTCCGGCAGATCCGCGTCGCAGAGCGCGGGGCAGTGGTGTTTGCGGCGTGGAGTCAGAATGGCAGCCAGCCTGACGCAGTTGCCCGCGACAAAGACCGCATAGAAAAGGCCATACAGGCCAAGGACCAGAAGTGAGGGCGAGTACAGGCTGATCAGCAGGGCCCCGGCCATGATCACGCCCAGAGCAAACCACTGCAGTTTGCCGAATGTGACGTGAGCGCCGTCATCCCAGTCCTGATCGGACGGGCCAGTGCACTCCGTCATAGCCGTCGTCGACGGCCGAACGTCGGCAGAAGCCACACCCCAGGTCTCACGCGCCATCTCGCCCGCCCTAGTTGGAAAGCTCGATCTCCGGGCGACCAGTAGACGCTCCGCAACTAAAAAGTGTCAAACATAAAAACACGCGTTTTAGGTTTGATGCGGTGTTGCCTTGCGACGTCTGGGTGATTCACGTTTAGTGTTGTCCCAAGGGGAAATGCAGGGGACATGCAGGCCGTGACGCTGGTTTTGAAGAATCCGCACAAGTCCGCTCGAAAGCCGAAAGGTGACGGGCACTTGCGTCGCGGCGAGATTCTGGCGGCCGCGGAAAAAATCTTTATCGCCGAAGGCTATGCCGGTGCGACCATTCGCAAGATCGCCGATGCCGTAGGGGTGTCCTCAACCGCCCTCTACATGCACTTCCGCGACAAGGACCAGATCCTGCTCGAGATCAGCGATGGTGCGATCGAACGGCTTTTGAACCTCAATACGGATATCGGTGGGCGTCAGATCGATCCCGTCTCGCGGGTGAGGCTGATGCTTGAAGCCTATATGCGCTTTGCGCTTGAGAACCCGAATACCTACGAACTGGTCTTCTGCGGTTCCGGGGCCAGTATCTCGGTCGAAAAACAGGCTGGGACCCTTGAACTTGGCGATCGGTGCTTCGAGAAGTTCAGCGAGCCCTTCCGGGAGATCGCGGCGGCCGGGCGGCTGCGTTCAGGCACGGCCCAGAGCGCGGCTGAGGTGCTTTGGGCGGGGTGCCATGGGCTGGTGTCACTCCTCATAACCAAGCCGAACCGGACCTGGTCGTCGTCAGAGGACTTGATGGGCGTCATGCTGGATGGTCTGTTGAACGGCCTCGTCACGGACTGATTGGTGAAGATCGTCCGGTTGTTCGGTGCCTTCGCTGCGGCGATTATGGTCGCCCATTCGACTGCGGCAGCTGCTCCGCGCGTCATGTCGCTGGACTCCTGTGCCGATCAATATGTTCTCGCGATCGCGCCGCGCGACTCTATTGTTGGCCTGTCGTATCGAGCGACGGCCCAGGATTCTTACATGCGCGGCCATGCTGCGGGCCTGCCGCTTCGGAGGGCGACGGTAGAAAACCTCGTCGCGGCACGCCCTCAGATTGTCGTGCGCCACTGGGGTGGCGACGCGCGCTTAATCGCAGCCCTGGAACGACGTGGCGTTCGGACGGTCCGGATTGATGATGCCGCTGATTTTCCGGCCGTACGCGTCAACATCCGGCGAGTGGCGAACGCTCTGAACCGCGAGGCGGCCGGCGAGGCGCTGATTGGCCGGATGGATGAACAACTCGATGCCGCTACAGCCGCATGGAAGGGCAAGCGAGCGCTCTACCTGACCCCGGGCGGCTATACGGCCGGTCCCGGGACCCTGATTGACGCGATACTCAAGGCTTCAGGCCTGTCCAATGCAGTCAGCCGGCCCTTTTTCAGCCCTGCGCCGCTTGAAAACCTGGTGCTCGCACCGCCCCGGGCGGTGGTGCTCGGCTTTTTTGATCTGACCCGCGCCGGATCTGACCGCTGGGGCGCTGGACGGCACGCGGCGCTCAAGCGTGTCACCACTGATCGCACGATCGCTTCCCTGCCGGCTGCTGAGGTGGGGTGTCCGGCCTGGTTCGCGGCAGATGCCGTGACGCAACTGGCCAAGGCGCGGACCGAGCCATGAGTGTGATGCGTCTTTGTCTGGCTATGCTGGGCCTGCTGGCCCTGGCCGTTGTCGGTGGGGTTCTGTTTGGTGAAACATCACTGGCTTGGGACCAATACCGCCAAGCTATGCTTCACCCCCTGTCACCGCCAGGTGAGGTTTTGTGGACGATCCGCGCGCCGCGCGTGGCGATGGCGGCCCTGGTCGGCGCGGCCCTCGGCCTGGCAGGAGCCACAATGCAGGGCTTGCTTCGCAACCCCCTGGCGGATCCGGGCGTCCTGGGCGTATCGGCTCTGTCGGGTTTGGGGGCAGCCCTGGCGATCGCTGCGGGTCTGGCTGTCATTCCTGGTGCGATTGAGCTGGCGGCCCTGCTGGGTGCCCTTGCGGCCGGTGGTGCCGTCGTTGGCCTCGCGACCCGCCTCCGCGAACCGGATGCCCTGATCCTGCTGGGTGTCGCCATTTCGGCCTTCGGCGGAGCCCTGACCGCTCTCGTCTTCAATCTGTCTCCGTCGCCAGTGGCGATCGCCGAGGTGCTGGCCTGGCTGATGGGGTCGGTCGAAAATCGCGACTGGTCAGACAATGCAAGGACCCTGGTCCCGATGGTTGTCGGTGCCGCGCTCTGTCTGAAGGCAGGGCAGGGCCTTCGCATGCTCACCCTGGGTGAGGAAGTCGCCGCCATGTCCGGTCTGCCGATGGTCCGCCTTCGGGTCTATGCCCTGGCCGGAGCATCCCTCTTGACCGGAGCTGCCGTAGCGGGTGCGGGCGTCATCGGCTTTGTCGGTCTTGCAGCGCCCCACATGGTTCGGGCGCTGGTCAAGGACGATCCACGTCTGCTTCTGTGGCCATCGGCCCTGGCTGGCGCTCTGTTGTTGGTTCTCGCCGATCTCGTTGCGCGTATCGTGCCGACGGAGCAGGAGCTGAAGCTCGGCGTCGTCACAGCCCTGTTTGGCGCGCCTGCCTTTGCCTTACTGGCCTGGCGGGCGTCCCGGAGCTGGCGGGCATGACCGCCGCCTGGACCTTGGCGAGCCTGAAGGCCGCGCAAGGCGGCCAGTCCGTGCTCGACGGCGCCAGCCTCATTGTCCAGCCAGGCGAAGTGGTCGGCATTGTGGGACCCAATGGTGCGGGCAAGACCAGCCTGCTTCGTGCAGGGCTGGGCCTTCTGAAACGGTCCGCGGGCGAAGTCTGGATGGGGCAGCACCGCCTCGAGAACCTGAGCGCCGCAAGGCTTGCGGCAAGCGTCGGCTATTTGCCCCAGGATCGGCGGGTCACCTGGAACCTCATTGCCGAACAGGTCGCCAGTCTGGGCGCAGTCGATCTGCCAGACGAGAAGGCCCTCATCACAGCGCGCGATTGCCTCGCCCGCGTCGGTGTCGCCGGCCTTGCGAAACGCGGCGTTCTGGACATGTCGGGTGGAGAGCGGGCCCGGGTATTGCTGGCTCGCTTGCTGGCGACACGGGCACCGCTGCTGGTGGCCGATGAGCCCATTGCCGGCCTGGATCCGGATGCCCAGCTTCTGACCCTGGAACTGTTGCGGTCCGAAGCTGCCGCCGGTGCTGGCGTGGCGGTGACGCTGCACGATCTCAGCCTGGCGGCGCGTTTCTGTGACCGCCTGACCGTCATTGACGCTGGTCGCGTCGTCGCTGAAGGCAAACCCTCCGAGGCTCTTTCGCCTGAAATCCTTGCAAGGGTGTTCAGGCTGGAGGGGGAGGTGATCGCGACGGCGGCCGGCCCGGTTTTGGCGGCGCGACGCCTCTAGGATCAGGGTTGGGTGGAGGCTGTATCAGCCTGGGCTACGGCCGGCGCATAGACATAGGCACCGCGCTTGAGCTCTCGGGACAGGGTCAAGGGCGTGGCCCCGCCGTTCAGCCGGGCGCGATAGACCATGGTCGTTTCAAGCGTCCGCATCACGTAGTTGCGGGTCTCCGAAAAGGGAATGCACTCGATGAAGTCGAGCGGATCGGTGGCTGCGCCTCGCGGGTCGCCACAAAGGGTAGCCCATTGGGCAGGGCGACCGGGCCCGGCGTTATAGGCTGCGGCGGCCATGATGTAAGACCCACTGAAGGTCTCAACCATGCTGCCAAGGTAGGTAGAGCCCAGACGCATATTGTAGGACGGGTCGGACAACCGATCGATCGAATGACGTTCCCCCAACTGCCGCGCCACCAGGGCGGCTGTAGCGGGCATCAGCTGCATCATGCCGCGTGCGCCGGGTGCAGAGCGGGCGACAGGATCGAAATTGCTCTCTTGGCGTGAGATCGAATAGACGAACGCCGTTTCGGCGGCACCGGGCCCGGGCGTGAAGTGGTGATCCAGCAGGGGGTAGCCCCGTTCGGGCAGGATGAATCCTCTTTGGGCCGCCGTGCGGACGGCGCGCATTGCCAGGTCCTGATCGCCATAGCCCCTGGCGAGATCCACCAGCAGAGCTGTCTCTTCAGCATTCGGCAGGTTGTCGTCGATGAACAACACCAGCGACCTAAACTGATTGGTCGCGCCGATATCTGCCAGGATCCTTGCGGCACGCACGAGTTCACGGCCATAGAAGCGGGCTCGGTCGGCGTCGGTAATGACCGGGTCGCGTTCAAGGCGAATTTCAGTGAGGCCGGCCTTCTCGGCGGAAAGCTGGCCATAGAAGGTCGTAATGTGACGGGCACCTTCAGCGTAGAATGACTGCGCAGCGATCGGGTCATTCTGGGCCTCGGCGGCGCGACCCTGCCAAAAGAGGGCCCGGCCCTTGGTGATCGGTGATGCGCCGATCGCAGCGATGGCGGCGAAATGGCGCGCAGCAGCATCAGGCTGCCTGAGCTTGGCCAGAGCGATCCAGCCAGCATAGAACTCGGCTTCGGCCGCGTCAGCACCAGCCGCGAGGCCCGTATTTGCAGCGGCAGCATAGGCTCCGCTGTTGTCCCCCGCCTTGAGTGCTGAAACGACGAGTGCGCGACGTTCCTTCCAGATCGCCGTTGCCGCTTCTTCAGTGGGTGGCGGAGACGGGAAGTTCTGCACCAGTTGCAGCGCCAGGGTTTCCAAGCCGCGGCGGCGAAGATAGGCCGCGCGTTCAAACACCACCCCAGGCGACGCTTGGTCGCCGGGACCCAAGGCCTCGAACAAAGCTACGGCGCTGGCGGCATTCTGGCGAAAAGCCATGCGGACCCGTGCGGCGGCCTTCTGATCCGATGGCAGCAGATCGACGAGGTCCCGCGCAGCAGGGCCCTGTTGACCGTAAAGCAGGATGTCTGCGCGACGGGCATAGTCGTCCGCCGTGAGCATTGCGCCGAACCGGCCGGCCATGCTGCGCTGGGCGTCAACTTCAAAGACCTTGTCGCGCCACGTGCGGCGGATCAGGTCAACGGCCTCCTGGTTTCGGCCGCTAGCCTGGTAGGCGGTGGCCAGGGCCATCGCCCCTTCGGCTGTGGCGGGCATTCCGCCGCCGAACCAGGCTATGATCTGGGACGGGCTGAGGCCCGAGACCGAGAGCTGGCGTTCAGCGGCGGTTTCGCGGCGGCTGCTCCGCGGCCAGCCTGCCAGGTCGCGACGCGCCGAATCCAGCTCAAAAAAGCTCATCGCTTCTGCAGAACTATCGATCAGGGCCCAAAGGGCGATCTTGCGAGCGATAGGATCCTGCA
This sequence comes from Caulobacter sp. AVps16, assembly GCF_058681455.1. Classification (NCBI taxonomy): domain Bacteria; kingdom Pseudomonadati; phylum Pseudomonadota; class Alphaproteobacteria; order Caulobacterales; family Caulobacteraceae; genus Caulobacter; species Caulobacter sp. AVps16. The sequence goes on along the minus strand of NZ_CM178739.1, from coordinate 2,078,847 downwards.
GGCCGTCCATGGCCAGTCGGGCGCGACTGACATCGCCGCTCTTGGCGGCGGCAAGCGCCATCCGCAAGTTCTCGGCCTCGACATCCGACAGAGAGCTGGAAATCGCCGTCGGTGGCGTGGTGACGAGGGGAGGGGGCGACAAAGATTGATACGGAACCGGGCCGGACGTCTGGGCGCCTGCAACGCTTCCCACCAGCATCAAGCCGGCGCTTCCGACCAAGATTCGACGCATCACTGAAGCCAAAACCCGTTCTCCTTCGCAGATGGCCGAATCGAACCGGCCACCGCTTAAGCGTTCCATCACAGCATAGGACATCTAAGGAACGGTTTTTGTGAGGCCTCAAGGGCTTGACCCCCGGGGCTTGGACCATCAAACCGCTGCCTGCTCCGACGCACCTGTTGCGGGACGGCGGGGCGGCGACATATTGTCCGCTCCCATCGTCTGGCCGCAACCTTCGCGGCGCCCTTCTCACGGCAAATTGCAAGTCATGGTCCATTCTCCGTTCAAGGGCGTCATTCCCGCTCTGATTACGCCCTTCCGCGACGGCGCTGTGGACGAAGCCGCATTTGTGGCCCTCGTTGAGCGGCAGATTGCGGGGGGCGTTCATGGGGTCGTTCCTGTCGGTACGACCGGCGAAACCTCGACCCTGAGTCACGACGAGCACAAGCGTGTCGTAGAGCTCTGCGTCCAAACCGTGAAGGGCCGGGTGCCTGTGATCGCCGGCGCGGGCAGCAATTCGACGGCTGAAGCCATCGAGTTGGTTCAGCATGCCAAGGCGGTCGGTGCAGATGCGGCGCTGGTCGTGACCCCTTACTATAATCGTCCGAGCCAGGAAGGCCTGTATCGCCACTACGAGGCCATTAATGACGCCGTTCAATTACCGGTGCTCGTTTACAATGTGCCCAGCCGGGCCAGCGTGGATATCTCCAACGAGACCCTGGCGCGGCTTGCCAAGCTGCCCAACATCATCGGGATCAAGGACGCCACGGGCGATCTGGCCCGAGCCAGCCTGCAGCGTCTGCTGTGTGGCCCCGACTGGGTGATGCTGTCCGGGGATGATCCGACCGCCCTGGGCTATATGGCTCATGGTGGTCACGGGGTGATCTCGGTGACCTGCAATGTTGCGCCCGAAGCGTGCTCCGCCTTCATCAATGCCTGCCTGCAGGGGTCCTGGGAGGCCGCGCTCTACGGCCAGGATCGGCTTGTAAAGCTGCACAAGGCGCTCTTCCTCGATGCATCGCCTTCGCCGACAAAGTTCGCCATGGCTCATCTGGGGCTGTGCCAGCCTGACGTTCGCCTTCCGATCCCGCCCTGCAGCGAGGCCGTAAAGCCGGCGATCCTGGAGGCCATGCGCGAGGCGGGTCTGGTCTGATGACCAAGCCGATCGCGGAGAACCGGCGCGCCCGGTACGATTACTTTATCGAGGAAACCTTCGAGGCCGGCATCATGCTGACCGGCACCGAGGTCAAGTCTCTGCGCGTCGGTCGGGCCAATATCGCCGAATCCTACGCCTCGGTCGAAGGTCGCGTGATCAAGCTGATCAATGCGGACATCCCGCCCTATGGACACGCCAACCGCTTCAATCATGAGCCGCGCCGTCATCGCACGCTCCTGTTGCACAAGAAGCAGATCGAAAAGCTCATCGGTGCGGTGCAGCGTGACGGCCGTACCCTCATTCCCCTGAAGCTCTACTGGAACGAAAAGGGCCTGGCCAAGCTTGAGATCGGGCTGGCCAAGGGCAAGAAGAACCACGACAAGCGCGAAACAGAAGCTGCGCGCGACTGGCAGCGCGACAAGGCGCGGCTGATGAAGGGTGACAGGGGCGACTGACCCTGCGGCTGAGGCTTTCGTCAGGCCATAATGTCCACGCACGCTCAACCCACAGCCCGGCCTTGCTGAAAATGTCCTAGCGGGCCATCACACCGGGGGATTGAGTGTGTTGAGTGCGCTGTAAAAGGACTTGGCGCTCAGGGGCTTGGTGATGAACAGATCCGCCCCCGCATCAAGGCTGGCGGCTTCATGTTCAGGCAAGGCGTTGGCGGTGATCATGATAACCGGCGTCGGCGACTGGCCCAAGTGAGCTTCATGCAACCGGATCCGGCGAATGGCGGACAGGCCATCCATTATGGGCATCTGCATGTCCATAAGGACCAGATCGAACTCTTGAGACTCGAAGGCTTCGCAGGCTTCCAGTCCGTTTTCCGTCGACTGCACGGTCATGCCCAGTTCGTGCAGCAGGGTCTCGATAACCAGCCGGTTGATGGGATGGTCTTCACTGACGAGCACGCGCCTTGGCGTTGGATCTTGGGTGAGGAAGCTGTTTTCGGGCGCTTGCGGCGCGGCAGGCTGCGGGGCGTGCGCAACCGTCTCGGTGAGGGGCAAGTTCAGCGTGAAAACGGCCCCGACACCCGGTCGCCCTTCACCGGACAGTGAGCCGCCCATCATGTTGGCGAGTTCGCGGGAAATGGCCAGGCCAAGTCCTGTGCCGCCGAAACGGCGCGTGACGCTGCCATCACCCTGTTGGAAGCGCTGGAAAATCACCTCCTGCTGCGAAGGCTCGAACCCGACGCCGGTGTCCTCAACAACGAAGCGCCAAGTGTCAGGATTACCGTCTGAGGCAGTCTGCACCGAGAGTCGCACGTGGCCTTGGTCGGTGAACTTGATCGCGTTGGACAGGAGATTGCCCAGGATCTGAGCCATGCGGACGGCATCGCCCATGACCCAGTTATTGGCAGCAGCGGGCAGGTCGAGTTGCAGGTCCAGACCCTTTTCACGTGCTCTTGGAGCCATGATATCGACGATCGATTTCACGGCACCGCTGAGCAGGAAGGGAGCCGGTTCAAGCGCCAGACCTTTGGCGTCGATCCTGGCCAGGTCCAGGATATCGGACAGAAGTCGGCTGAGCATCTGTCCCGACTTGTGAATGGTCTCCGCCATTTCACGCTGGCTCTCGGACAACTGGGTCCTGGACAGGGCTTCGGAGAGCGCATTCACACCGTTCAGGGGGGTGCGCAGTTCGTGACTCATGTTGGCCAGAAACTCGGCCTGGGCGCGGTGGTTCGCGAGAAGACTGTGCGCGGCCTGCCTGGTGCTGTGCGTCATCACGGCGGCAAGCGCGGCAAGAAGGACCACTACCCCGCAGATCACCCAGAGCGACTGGCGAAGCAGATCTGCTCCGGGACGTTCGGGGCGCCATATCAGAGTGACCGGCGTAGCACCCGGATAGGCGGTGAAGGTCGTGCTGGCTTCATGGGCACCGACATGGCCGGCCCCCGGTTCAAAGCGAAACTGCTGGAGTTTGTAGCGCTGCTCTAACGAGTCCATACGGGCGCGCGAGATGAAATCGCCACCGATGACAATGGCCGCCTTGCTCTTGGCCGGCCTAGCCTTGCGAAAATCAGGCTGCACCAGGCTTGCAATCCAGAGGAAGGGACGTCCGTCCCGCATTTCAAACTGCGAGGCGACGATTGCCATCTTCGGCGTCGCGATTGCTGCGGCGGCCTCAGGGCTGGCCTTTCGGGCTGCTTCCTGTTTTCGGATCTCGGCCACAATCGGGCCGGCACTGCGACGGAAGGCTTCTAGGTCGGTCGCAGACATGGGGTCCGCGTCGCGGCTGCCCCAAACCGCCTGGTCATCTCCATTGACCACCAGGTAGTTCCAGGTGCCGATGCTTTGGCGCAGGTAGATCGGGATGTGATCCCGAGCCCAGGACTCACTGAACTGGTTGTCGAGGTTTACAACCGCTTCGTCCCAGACGGTTTGCGGAATCAAGGCATTGAGGAGCTGCTGAGTTTCAGCCCGAATGCCCTGACGCACCAGGAACTCCTCGTGGCTGCGGACCCGCAGATCGACCTGGCGCGCGCCGAGCACCAAGCTCAATGCCAGCAGGGCGATCGCTGTCATCGCCAGAAGGCTCAGCGGCCAAACCTGAAGGTGCCTGGAAGAGTTTCGCCTCATCACCATCCTGTCGACGGCCAATCGCTTAACGCATTGGATCCTTTGACGGGACGGTAGGATGCTTCGCCGAAACTAGGCGAGAAAAATTACCCAAAATGAGTGGGTGTCTCGAAGCCGGGTTGCGGATCTGAAGGCCTGTTGCCTTGAGTCGCCTTGCCTGAGGGGCAGGCTTCAGCCGTTTGTCAGGGCCAGCATCGCAAAGGTCGCAAGCCAGTGCTCGCCCATATAGTCGCCGGCGATATGGGGTACAGCTGCGGTAAGATGGGCCATGGCGGCATTGATGATCAGCGGCTTGGCGGGATCCAGCTCAGGCATTGCGCCGGCCAGGGTACGCCAACACCAGGCCCGGGACAGATTCAGGCCATCGAGATGGGCGATCTTGCCGTCCGTGCGATCGCTGACACGGGCCGGGGCGAACAGCGTCGCGGGCTGTTTATGGGCCAGATCAGGCAGAAACCGTACGAACCAGATCTCGAAGGTCTCACGGGGCAGGAGCCGGCGCATGGCCTCGGCTTCGATCAGGGCCGGCGACAGGAAGTCGTCTCCGGACGGCTCCCAGGCCTGGCAGGCGGCATCCTGGCCGTACCAGAGGGTGGCCTTGGTGGTCAGGAGTTGCCGGAATGCTGCGTCGCGGGTCATGTCCGCATACTCTGACGCCAGCACAAGCGCGAAGGCCGTGTTGGTGTGAACTCCAGCCCGAACGGGATAGTCAGCGAGCGGCAGAAATGCCTCGAACCGCGCCTTGAAGACCTTGGCCAGGGGCGCATGACGCTCAGCCCAGCTTCTATCGTTATGCCGCAGCAGTTCAGCCTGCAGCATGAGGCTCCAGGCCCAACCATAGGGACGTTCGAAGCCCCGGCTTTCCGCACGGGACAGGTAGGCGATCTCGGCACCGACCTTGTCGTCCGTAAAGGCGTCATCAAACAGGGCGATGATCGCGTCCGCCTCAGGCATTTCCGGGCGAGCGCGCAAGAGCGTGGCCAGGAGCCAGTAGCCGTGGACGCAGGAGTGCCAGTCGAAACTGCCAAAAAAGATCGGATGCAGGTCGCGGGGCGTGCGCGCATCCGCATCGCACGCCAGGACATGATCGAGCTTGTTGGGATATTCGCGGGCGATATGTCCAAGGGCGATCTTCGCAAACCGCGAAGCGGTTGACGGTGCAAGGCTGGGGCGAGCCACGGAAGGGGCGCTAGGTCCTGAAAGCGAGGGCATTCATCAGGACCATGTTGATGACCAGCATAAGGATGGCGGTCGGCGCCTGGGCGCGGATTACGCCATAGCGATCCCGCAATTGTAGCAGGGCCGCAGGCACCAGGTTGAAGTTTGCAGCCAACGGGGTCAGCAGCGTGCCGCAAAAGCCTGACAGCATTCCGATGGCGCAGACCACCGCCGGATCGCCACCATAACGTCCGATCACGAGCGGCAAGGCTATGCCGGCGGTCATGACAGGAAAGGCCGCAAAGGCATTGCCCATCAGGATGGTGAAGCCCGCCATTCCAAGGCAATAGGCGGCGACGACGGCAAAGCGGCTGTCGACCGGCGTCCAGGCTACCGCCAGATCTCCGATGGTCTTGCCGACCCCGGCGAGGGCGAAGACTGCGCCAAGCGCCGCCAGCATCTGTGGCAGCAAAGCCGCCCAGCCCACGAGATCCATCAGGCGCCGTCCCTCCTGAAGCGGAGATGAAATCGGCTGGCCGAAGAGCCATTGGGCGAGGACCGCGGCGACAATGGCGGCCAGGGCCAGGGCGATCAGGGTCGCGTTCTTGGCTTCAACGACAGGTAAGCCACCGATGGTGATGGCTTTGAACGCGAAGGTGCCGACCAGGGTGATCAGCGGGATGACAAGGGCCGGCAGGAACAGCAGAGGCCCGAGGCGTTCCGCCATGACCCGGCGATCGCTAGCTGAGGTGGTTGACGGTGCGCCGACCCCGAGTTGCCCGGTTCCGGCCAGCAAGGCCAGGCCCAGGACCAGGAATCCGTTGCCCAGATCCCCAAGATGATCGCCGAGCAAAAAGCTGATGGCCACGAGGCCCCAGAAAGCCGCGTTGCCCCAGCGCTTGCGGTTGGTCCGATCGCCAAAACTCAGAACTGCGAAGGCCGCAAACATCATGCCTGCGATCAGATAGACGAGGGGAAGGCCAATCATGGTTCGACCCCCGATTGGGCATTGCTAAGGCTTCGATCAAACAGGAGCAGCCGGGCTCCGTGCACCAGAAAGGCGGCGATGGCCGTCGGAATAGCCCAGACAGAGAGGTGCAGGGGCTCAACGACAATGCCGCTCTGATCCAGAAAGCCGACGATCAGCAGGATCGATCCGATGGCCATGAAGATGTCTTCGCCGAAGAAGAGTCCGACATTGTCGGTTGCGGCACTCATAGCCTTGATCCTGTCACGGGTGCGGTCGTCGACTGGCCCGACGCCTTCAGCCGCCGCCTCGGCCATAGGGGCCACCAACGGGCGGACGGTTTGGGCATGACCGGCCACCGATGTGAGGCCGAGGGCAGAAGTTACCTGTCGCAGCGCCAGATAGGCCAGCAGGAGTCGCCCTGCGCTGGCACCCTTTAGCGCCTGGATCGTCATGCGGGCGCGTTCCTGCAAACCGGACCTCTCGAGTACGCCGACGGCCGGCAATACGAGCCAGGCGATGGTCACATAGCGGTTGGTATTGAAGGCCTTGCCGAAGGCGGCCAGCACTTCAAGCGGCGGCAGGCCGGCTGCCAGGCCCGCGGTGAGCGCCGCGACAACCACCACAAGCAGGGGATTGAACCGCATTGCGAAGCCCAGAACGATTACCGCCACGCCCAAAAGGGTCAGCATGTTCATGATCTCCGGCCTGACGATTCCCGGCGAGCCTCGGGCGTACGGCGGCCGCTTGCAAGCCTTGGTGCTTGAAAGACGCGACTTGACGGTTGGCGCACCCGGCGCGACCTTCAACTCAACAATGATAACCTAGGGAGGCCTACCATGGCCGACGGAGCCACGACGATCACCACGTCTCTGAAAGGCAAGGTCAGCGACGCCGAATGGCAGGCGCGGGTCGATCTCGCCGCACTCTATCGACTTGTCGCCCTGCATGGCTGGGACGACATGATCTTTACCCATATCTCCGCCCGTATTCCGGGGCCGGAGCATCATTTCCTGATCAACCCCTATGGTCTGTTCTTCGGCGAAATGACCGCCTCGGCGCTGGTCAAGGTCGATCTGGACGGCAATGTCATCGACAAGACGCCCTATTTCATCAATCCGGCGGGCTTTACGATCCATTCTGCGGTTCATGCCGCGCGTGAGGACGCGCACTACGTGATGCATCTGCATACCGACCAGGGCGTCGCCGTCTCAACTCACAAGGAAGGGTTGATGCCTCTGGCGCAGCAAGCACTAATTGTCTTGCCTCAACTCGCCTATCACGACTATGAAGGTATTGCGCTCAATCTTGACGAGCGTGAGCGGCTGGTCGCCGATCTTGGTGACAAGAAGCTGATGATGCTTCGAAACCACGGCACCCTGTCCGTTGGGACGACCGCGGCTGAGTGCTGGATGGGGATGTTCTTCCTGGAGCGCGCATGCAAGCAGCAGGTGATGGCCCTCTCTGCAGGGCGGGACAATGTCCTGATGGCTCCCGACCATGCTCAGAACGAGGTGCGCAGCCAAACCGGCGGCGGACTTGGCATGATCGCCGGTCTGGCCTGGGGTGGATGTTTGCGGAAACTGGATCGGGAGTCACCCGGCTACGCCGACTAACAGCCAGAAGCCGACCTGAATCAGCCGTCGTGATCCTGGGGATCACGGCGGCTTTGTTTTGGGCGACGGGTGGTCAGGCTCTGGCGGGGGCCTGGCCCATGGAAAGCGGGCGAACCCAGATCATCACCAAGGTCGAGCTTCAGTCTGCGAGCAAGGGCTTCAGTCCCGAGGGGAGGCTCGTCGGGATTGGAGGCCGCAAGGACGAGACGGCTTCGATTCATGTGGAATATGGACTGAGTGAGAGACTTACACTTCAGGCGAGAGGCGGGCTGACCAGAGGCCGTGATCCCTTCGTCGACTATGAGGGGCGTGGCCCGGTTGAGGTGGGCCTTCGCTACGCCTTCGTGCAACGTCCCCAAACGATTGCCGCCGTCTATCTGGGTGCGGGCGAGGCAGGCGCTGGCCGCAATGCAGGCTATGCGGTGCCCGGTGAAGGCGGACTCGATCTTGAGGCGCGGCTGCTACTGGGGCGATCAAAAGCCACCCGTTTCGGAAGTTTTTTTTCGGATGTTCAGATCGCCTATCTGCGCCGTGCAGGACTCGCCAACGAAACGCGGGTCGATGCGACACTCGGATTTCGTCCTACCCGAAACTGGCTCCTTCTGGCGCAAACCTATGCGGGAGAAGCTCAGTCAAGCCCCGTAAAATCGCGCTGGCTCAAGGCCGAGGTCTCGGTCGTTCGCCATTTTGGGCCCTGGAGCCTGCAGGCCGGATGGCGGGAGACACTCGACGGTCGCGAGACCGCCGCAGATCGAGGCGCAGTCGTTGGAATTTGGCGGCACTTCTAAGTGTTTCAGGCCTGAAATGCTCCGTCATCCTGCTGTCACTGGACGCGGGTCTAGGGTGGCGGCATATGTCCCCGCACCTTGTCCCTACCGCCGACTCCGTCGGCGATCGGAGTCCGTTCGTTGATCCGCAGGCATTTCTTCCTTTTGGCGGCGCTGGCCGCTGTTGTGCTCATGCTCGTCGTCGGCGGCATGAAGCTGGCGTTTGGGCAGAAGGCCTCAGGGCCAGGTGGACCGGGCGGTGGCGGCCGCGCGACCAACGTCTCGCAGACGGTGGTCGCGATGAAGCCTTTTGTCGATCGTATTGAAGTCCTTGGTGTCGCCAAGGGCCTGCAGTCGGTGACGATCACTTCGAACACAGCGGAGATGGTCACAGCTGTACATTTCAAGGATGGTCAGGCTGTGGCGCGGGGGCAGGTCCTGGTCGATCTCAAGTCTGCCAGTGAAGACGCCGGTATCGCCGAAGCCAAGGTACGCCTCGCCCAGGCGGAGCGGGACTATGACCGCTGGAAGACCCTTGCGGATCGCGGTGTCGCGCCGCGGGCGGCCGCAGAGCAGTATCTTGCTTCTGTCGAGACCGCGCGGGCCGCTGTCGCGTCAGCACAGGCGCAGAAACTGGACCGCGTTATCCGGGCGCCATTCTCCGGGCGCGTCGGGATTTCGGATGTCGCGCCGGGCGCGCTGATCAGTCCCGGCACGGCAATCGTCAGCCTTGACGACGTGTCGGTGATCCGGGTCGATTTTTCGGTTCCGGATCGATATCTCACGACCCTGCGTGAAGGATTGCCGATTTCGGCAAGCCCCGACGCCCTGGCAGGAGAAGTCTTTCAGGGGCGTATTGCTCAGATCGACACCCGGATTGATCCTGCTACGCGCGCCGTCAAGGCGCGTGCCGAGTTCCCGAACCCGGGCGGTCGCCTCAAGCCGGGCATGCTGGTCAAGGTTGCCATTGACCAGGGCATGAGGATGGCTCCTGCGGTGCCGGAAGCTGCGGTGCAGTTCCAGGGTACGCAAGCCTCGGTTTTCCTCATTGCCAAGGGGCCCAAGGGCAAGGTGGCGCGACGAACGGATGTTGAAACGGGTCTTTCCACAGGTGGGTTTGTCGAGATCAGCGCCGGCGTGAAGCCGGGCGATACGATTGTCGCCGATGGTCTCAACCGCGTGCAGGATGGCGCTGCGATTGGCGGCGGTCAGGGTGGTAAGGGACCAGGCAAGGGCGCGGGCGAAGCCAGGCAAAAGGCGCACTGATGATCTCGGATCTTTCCGTCCGCCGCCCGGTTTTTGCCGCCGTTGCGGCGATTCTCCTCTGTGTGATCGGCCTGGCGGCCTTCACGGGTCTGCCGATCCGCGAACTGCCCAATGTCGACCCGCCGGTGGTATCGGTTTCCACGGCCTATCGTGGCGCGTCAGCGGAGGTCATTGAGGAACGGATCACCCAGGTCATCGAACGCCAGGTTTCGGGCATTCAGGGCATCGATCGCGTCAACTCCTCCTCGCGCGACGGCCGCTCGCAGATCAGCATCACGTTCACCCTGGACCGCGACCTGGACGACGCCGCGAACGATGTGCGTGACGCGGTCAGCCGGGTGTCGGCCAATCTGCCGGACCAGGCCGACCCGCCCCAGATCGCCAAGGCCACGGCCGATAGTTCGCCGATCATCATCCTGAACCTGACGTCGAGCTCGCTCTCCCCGCTGGAGCTGGCAGACTATGCAGACCGCTATCTCGTCGAGCGAATGTCGACAGTTCCGGGTGTCGCCCAGGCCGGGCTGAATGGCCAACTCTACGCCATGCGGATCTGGCTGAATCCCGACGCCATGGCCGCGCGTGGCGTCACCGTGGATGACATCGAGAACGCCCTAAACAGTCAGAATGTCGAGCTTCCTGCCGGCTCGCTCGAGAGCGACAGCAAGGACTTCACGATCCGCGTGACGCGGAGCTATTCCAAGCCCGAAGACTTTGCGAAGCTGCCGCTCCGGCCTGCCAATGCCAGCGGTTTCGTCATCAGGCTCGGCGATGTGGCCCGGGTCGAAGAGGGCTCGAACGAGCGCCGCAAGCTCTTCCGGGGCAATACCGTCAATCAGGTCGGCATCTTCCTGACGCGTCAGTCGCAGGCCAATGATGTGGCCATCTCCGAAGTTGTCGACCGCGAAATCGAGGATATCAACAAGACCCTGCCGCCGGGCACGCAACTGATCAAGGCCGTCGACAACTCAGTCTTCACGGCCGAGGCGATCCATGAAGTCTGGGTCACCATGGGAATTGCCATCGGACTGGTGGCGATGGTGAACCTGCTTTTCCTGGGCAGTTGGCGGGCAGCGCTGATCCCATCAATCGTCGCGCCGATCTGCATCCTGTCGACCTTTATCGTGCTGGCGCCGCTCGGCTTTTCGCTCAATCTGCTGACCCTTCTGGCGCTGGTTCTGGCCGTCGGCCTGGTCGTCGATGACGCGATCGTGGTGGTCGAAAACATCCAGAGGCGGGTCGATGAGGGCGAGCCGGCACCCGTCGCCGCCCTGCGCGGCACGCGTCAGGTGTTCTTCGCCGTTGTCGCCACGACTGTCGTGCTGATCTCTGTCTTTGCGCCCCTGATGTTCCTGCCGGGCTATACCGGACGTCTGTTTGTCGAACTGGCAGTGGCCATCGCCGCAGCGGTCGGGTTTTCTGCCCTGCTGGCTTTCACCCTGTCGCCGATGCTGGCCTCAAAGCTTCTGCGACCAGCCGGCAGCAGCGGGTGGTTGGCCCGCAAGGTCGACTGGGCGATGGACAGGCTGAAGGACAGCTATCGTCATTCGCTGGAAAGCTTGCTGGCCGCGCGCGCAGCGAACTGGGCGACAGGCGCGGTGGTCATTGTTCTGGCCCTGGCGGCCGGCGGCCTCTTTGTCCTGTTGCCGAAGGAAATGGTGCCGGCTGAAGACCGCGGCCGTGTGGATATCTCGATCAATGGCCCTGAAGGGGCCGGCTTCGACTACACCGTCAAGGCAGCCAATGAGGTTGAGCGCCTTCTCGAAAAGTACCGTGCTGACGGCATTGCAGATCGAACGATCATTTCGGTGCCGCGCTTTGGGCAGAGCCAGTTCAATACCGGCAACGGCGTTCTGGTTTTGAAAGGCTGGGGCGAGCGGGACAAGACGGCCGATGAAGTCGCCGCCGAGCTCAACAAGAGCCTCAACAAGATCACCGGCGTGCGGGCCGTGGCCAGTGTGCGCGGTGCCTTCCAGCGCGGCGGCGGCGGCGGTGGTGGCGGCGGTACCAATGTCGATCTGATCGCCGTCGGCAATGACTATGTGGAACTGGCCAATTGGCTCAAGCCCATGCTGGAGGCCGCGCAGGACAATCCCGGCCTCTCGCGGCCGCGCATCGACTATGAGCCGACATCGCCACGCCTTTCGGTGCAGATCGACCGCGACAAGGCCGCGAGCCTCGGGATCTCGGCCCAGTCCATAGGCCGGGCCCTGGAGACCATGTTCGGATCGCGCCGGGCGACCACCTACATCAAGAACGGCCAAGAGTACGATGTGATCCTCCAGTCCTCACTGGAGCAACGCCGTAGCGTGGCTGACCTTGACCAGCTTCAGGTCCGGACCCAGTCGGGCACACTGGTGCCCCTCTCGACCGTGGTCACGACCCAGCTGCGAGGCGACACGCCTGACCGTCCTCGCGTTGACCGTCTGCGGTCGGTGACCCTCACCGCACAACTCGCACCCGGCTATACTGTCGAAGATGCCGTCAAGTTCCTGCAGGAACAGGCGGCTGCCCGACCCACGCCAGGCGTCAGCATCAAATGGGGCGGACAGGCCAAGGACTATCTGGAAGCGTCCGGCGCAGTGGGCGTCGCTTTTGGCTTGGCCCTGCTGCTGGTTTTCCTCGTTCTGGCCGCACAGTTCGAAAGCTGGATCCATCCGGCCGTGATCATGACGACCGTTCCGCTGGCGGTGCTCGGCGGGCTGTTTGGTCTGCTGATGACAGGATCGACGATCAACACCTACAGCCAGATCGGTCTGATCATCCTGGTCGGCATTGCCGCCAAGAACGGCATTCTGATTGTCGAGTTCGCCAACCAGCTTCGTGACGAGGGTCTCAAGGTGAAGGAGGCGGTGATCGAAGCCGCCGCCCTGCGGTTGCGCCCGATCATCATGACCTCGATTGCTACCGCCATGGGGGCCCTGCCTCTGGTCCTGTGGACGGGGGCCGGGGCCGGCAGCCGGCAGACGATCGGAGCCGTGATCTTCATGGGCGCGATCTTCGCCACCCTTCTGACCCTGTTCGTTGTGCCGGTGTTCTACAACCTTCTGGCGCGCTTTACGAAGTCTCCGGAGTGGACGGCGCGGCAGATCGAGGACTATGAAGCCCGGGAACAAAGCGGTGAGGGGCAATCCTCACCGGCATAAACCGGTGAGGAAGCATGCCTGACGGCTCAATGACCGCCAAGCGGCAGGAGATTGCGCTCCTGCGCCGTATAGAGGAACGCATTCTCTGGTTGGCGTCCTGGACGATCCACAACGCCAATCACCTGCGGGAGAGTCGTGACGGACTGAAAGTCGGGGGGCACCAGGCGTCCTGCGCATCGATGACCACCCTGATGACCGCGCTCTACATGAAGGCGCTGCGGCCGCAGGATCGGGTGGCAGTCAAGCCGCACGCCAGTCCGGTTTTCCACGCCATCCAGCATCTGTTCGGCCGTCAGAGCCTGGACAATCTCAAGCGTTTCCGGTCGCTAGGCGGGGCGCAGTCCTATCCGTCCCGTACCAAAGATGTCGATGACGTCGACTTCTCGACCGGGTCGGTGGGCCTTGGCGTGGCCATGACGGCCTTTGCCTCCTTGGCCCAGGACTATCTGGCGGCACGCGGGGCCGTAAAACCGGAATCCATGGGGCGGATGATATCGCTACTTGGCGATGCCGAGCTGGATGAAGGCAACATCTATGAGGCCCTGATCGAGGCCTGCAAACATGACGTTCGCAACACCTGGTGGATCGTCGATTACAATCGCCAGAGCCTGGACGCGACGACCCAGGACCGCATGTTCACGCGGTATGGTGAGATCTTCGAGGCCGCTGGCTGGACTGTGGAAACCCTCAAGTGGTCCCGTCGTCAGCGCGATGCCTTCGCCAAGCCGGGCGGAGAAGCCTTGCGGTCCTGGATCGAAACCGCCCCCAATGATCTCTATTCGGCCCTGACATACCAAGGGGGATCGGCCTGGCGCGAGCGTCTTAATGCCGATCTGGCTGAAGACCTCGCGGCACTGGCCCTGATCGCGTCCTACAAGGACGCAGACCTCGGTGAGCTGATGACCGAACTGGGCGGGCATTGTCTTGAGACCCTGCTCGAGGCTTTCGAACGCGCCAGTCACGACGATGCTCCAAGGTTCTTCATCGCCTATACGGTCAAGGGCTTGCGGCTACCGTTCCAGGGGCACAAGGACAACCACGCAGGCCTGATGACCCCGACACAGATCGCCGAGCTGCGGCAGCGCCTTGGCGTTGTCGAGGGCGAGGAGTGGGATCCTCTGTCTGGCCTGTCCAGCGCCGAACGCACCGCAATCAAGGGTCTGCTGGCCCGTGCGCCCTTTGCCGCAGATGTTGTGCGCCAGCATCAGGCCCCGTCTATCGCAACGCCCAGCGCCGACGAGCTACTGGCGGCCGTGGCCGGAGGTGGGGAGCAGTCCACCCAGTCGGCGTTCGGCAAGGTGATGTTCGAGATTTCGCGCCGCAGCGACGAGTTCTCGGGCCGGGTGGTGACTACCTCGCCCGACGTCACCGTCTCGACCAATCTGGGCGGGTTCGTCAATCGACGCGGCGTCTTCCATCGGCGGGCGCATGACGATGTCTTCAAGCGCCGCCGTATCCCATCGGCCCAGGTGTGGTCGATGGCCGAGACCGGTCAACATGTCGAACTCGGCATTGCCGAGAACAACCTGTTCATTGCTCTGGCGGCCCTGGGGCTGACAGCGCCGCTGTTTGGCGAACGTCTGTTTCCCGTGGGGACGTTGTACGATCCCTTTATCGCCCGCGGTCTCGATGCCCTGAACTATGCCTGCTATCAGGATGCGCGTTTCCTGCTGGTCGCTACGCCCAGTGGCCTGACGCTCGCACCGGAGGGGGGCGCGCACCAGTCGATCAACAGCCCTGTGATCGGCATGGCCCAGCCGGGGCTCGACACCTATGAGCCGGCCTTCGCTGACGAGACGGCGGTGCTTATGGCCCGTGCCTTCGAGCGCATTCAGGATCCGACGGGGTCCTCGACCTATTTGCGGCTTTCGACCCGGGCTCTTGTCCAGCCAGAGCGTACAGATGATTCCTGGCGAAGAGGCACCATCGACGGGGCCTATTGGCTCAGGCCGCCCCTGCCGGGTGCCCGCCTCGCACTGGTCTTTAGCGGCGCTCTGGCCCCGGAGGCCCTGGCCGCCTTTGAAGCCCTGAAGGAGGACATGCCCGAGGCCGGTCTTCTGGCCGTGACGTCCGCGGATGTTTTGCATCGGGACTGGACCCGCAGTGGACGCGCGCGCTGGTCAGGCGAGGGTGCGCAGGGTTCGACCATCGAGACCCTGCTGTCGGACCTGGACCGCAATGCAGGCCTGGTCACCTTGACCGACGGCTCGCCCCTGGCGCTCTCGTGGCTTGGATCGGTTCGTGGCCAACGCTTGCGGGCGTTGGGCCTGGAAACCTTTGGGCAGTCCGGGGACCTGCCTGACCTCTATGGCAAGTATCGACTGGATGCCGACGCCGTGCTGGACGCCTGCGCAGACCTGTTGGCCTAGAGGCCTTCCAGCACGGTCATTCGCCGGATCAAGCCGTCAGCAAAGTCATAGGCCAGAACGGCTCGGGTGTCGGACCACAGCTGCCCTTCGCGGCTTCTGACGGCGTACTGGATTTCAAGTACGATCCGGGCCGGCGGTTCTTCACGAACCGTCACAAGCCGGGCGTCCAATTGCATGAGGTCGAACTGCCGGGCGAAATAGTCGATTACGGCCTGACGCCCCTGAACCTGGCCCCCTTCAAGACTGTCGGGCCATTGCGCTTCGTCATGCAGGACCGCGCCGAGGGCAGCGGCATCCCGAGCATTGAAAGCGTCATAGGCCTTGGCCAGAAGGGCGCGTTCTTGTCGCAAATCAGCTTCCTGAGAGCAGTGCAAAGGTCATTTCGGCGATGAGGCCCTGGTCAAGCCGATAGCTTGCCGAAACCTGTCCCTCCCACTGTAAGTCACCCCGGGGGTCGTGGACGGTCACATGGACGATCGCGTCTGCACGGTCGTCAGGAAGGGGGTACACCCACAGCAGTCTCGTACTGACCTGGATCTCCACAAACTGCCGGAGAAAATAGGCTCGGATCTGCTCGTGGCCCTCCAGAAGGCCTTGAGCCAGACTCTCCGGGATACGGGCCTCTGGATGGAACAGGGCGACCACAGCCTCAATATCGTGGTCCTCAATGGCTCTATGCAACGCACTAAGGACAAGGGTGACGGCCTTGTCCTGGCTGGCTTCGTCGCGCTGGGAATCCATACGTGTGACCAGACCATCTTCGAGCGTGAAGATGTGCCGCACTCGTGTTTCAGACCACACAGAGCCGTCGGATGCGCTGCGAATGGTCTGGTGGGCCAGGACCGCAACTCGACTATTCCCGAGAACCTGGACGTGGATCGGCGCGAATTCCGCGCGTAAGGCCGTGGTCTCATCAAGCGTGTAGTGGCGGAGAGCCGCCTTGCCGATCAGTCGGCTGTCGTCGATGTCGTTGGTCCAGTCGACATCGGCTGTCACCCTGGCGAAGAAATCATCGAACGCCCGTTTGTTGAACGCTTCGTAGAGTTCGAGAATCTGGGCTTCGCGGGATGTCATGTTGCCTGATCACCCGGTTCAGGCTGCCACCGGCTCAGCCGTCGCTCATGTGAGCCCTTACAGGCCAGGATCAGCCCCACCTCAAGGAGGGTCTGATCCTGGCCTGCTGAGGGTTGAGCTCTGCCTGCGATCATGGTGCAGGCTTGTAGCCCGTCTCGACCTTAAGATAGGCGATCAGATCGATACGATCCTTCGGGTCCTTCAGACCGGCGAACGACATCTTGGTGCCGGGCATGAAACCGCGCGGATCTGCAAGCCACTTGTCCAGGTGTTCACCGTCCCAGACAAAGCCGGCCGCCTTGACGGCGGGGGAGTAGGCGAAGTCCGCAAGCGCACCGGCCTGTCTTCCGAACACGCCGTAGAGGTTCGGACCCGTCAGGGCAGGGCCGCCCTCTGCGATAGTGTGACACGAGCGGCAAAGGGCGAACTTCCGCTGACCATTGGCCAGGTCGCCGCCATTGTAAGGGGCGGGAAGGGTGGCGAGCAGTGCGGCCTTTTCAGCGTCGCTGGGACCCGCTGCGGCGGTCGGAGCGGGCGCGGTTTTAGCCTCGGACCCGTTTTCGGTCTTTGAGCAGGCAACCAGGGACACGCTGAGTGCCGCGATAGCGGCGATTGGAAAAAGGCGCATGAAACTCTCCGAGCGACACTTGGACGCAAACTATGCGACGCCGCGCCACATTCAAATAAAGCCCCGGTTCTGGACCACATTTTCTCGTATACCGGCGTTATGCCGTCAAGCTTCCGTAACGGTTCCAGCAGCACCCCTGCGACAATGATCGGTAGGTTTATGATTCCACACACGAAAGGTGAAATCGCGAACCGTGGTTATGCACATATATATTTGACGGCCGTTAACCATGATCCTACCCAAAAGCGGCGGGGGGGCTGCCCCGCCTCGGGTTGGGAAAAAGTAAGATGGATTGGAACGAGGAACGTACTGCGGTTCTGAAGAAGCTCTGGCTTGAAGGCATGAGCGCAAGCCAGGTAGCCCGACAGCTGGGCGGCGTTAGCCGGAGCGCTGTCATCGGCAAGGTTCATCGCCTTGGCATCACCGCTCGAGAGATGCCGGTACGCCCCCGGGCATCGTCCGCGCGCGTGTCGAACCGGGTCCAGGTCCGTGCGCGTTCCACCACGCCGATCGTGCCGGTCCGAAACCCGGTCATCCGGGTGGCTCCGACCATCGTCGACCTCGAGCCCACCTCGGGCATTCTTGGCCTCGAGACACACTCCTGTCGCTGGCCGATTGGCAATCCGGACCAGACGGATTTCGGGTTCTGCGGACGCGAGAAGCCGAAGCGCGGATCCTATTGCGATCTGCATGCCCAGGGGGCTTTCCGGCGCTTTCAGTCCGCCGGCGAGATCGAGGCCTGGACGCGTCGGGGTGTCCCGGAAAAACGGGTCCAACACCGCCTCGGTTGAGGTCGACCCGTCCGCTCCAGAATTTTCACAGCCTGCTTTGAGTAGATCCCCATGAACATGGTCCTCATCGAGAACACCGCCGGCAGCAGCCAGGTGATCACCATCATCGAGGAATTCGCCGGCCATTCTGTATCGCGCGATCTCAATCCCGGGGACGCGGCGCGAATTCCGGTCAGCCAATTCAAGTCGATCACGGTCCGAGAGACCTATCCAGACGACTGGCTTAGCCGCGGACGGGCCCGTAATCGGGCCGCCGCCAACGCCTGAAGCCGTTTCATCCCCGGCCCTGACCTGGCCCCGCGAGCCTGCCTCGCGGGGCCTTTTTCGAATCCAGGTGGCTTCTGATCCGAACCAGTGCGATCGCGCTCAATTTTCCGTCGCGAGGGCCCGACCTTGGTTGCGTGGAGCCGGGTCACATGACATGAAGTCGCCCACGCGATCCGGGGGGACGACATGGTGGTGCAGGACGTTGGTGAAGATCATGCCCTGCCGCTGCCGAGCTATCTCGGATACCTGCTTTATCAGACCGAACAGCACCGGCGCGCCCTGGCATCCGACTGCATTGCCCGGCATGGCCTGACCTTCTCCAAATGGATCGCCATGATTGCCCTGAGGCGGTTTGGCGAATGCTCCATGACCCGCCTGGCAAAACTCTCGGCCAGCGATCGTACCACCCTGACCCGATCGATTGATGGCTTGATCCGCGATGGTCTGGTTGAGCGCAAGACGTCACCTTCTGACCGTCGCATCGTCGTGATCAGTCTGACGCAG
Organism: Caulobacter sp. AVps16; assembly: GCF_058681455.1. Classification (NCBI taxonomy): domain Bacteria; kingdom Pseudomonadati; phylum Pseudomonadota; class Alphaproteobacteria; order Caulobacterales; family Caulobacteraceae; genus Caulobacter; species Caulobacter sp. AVps16. The sequence goes on along the minus strand of NZ_CM178739.1, from coordinate 2,060,339 downwards.
TCAGGCGAGGCCCTGCTCACCCGAATTCGCGCCGATATTCGCCCCCTCAACGCCGAAGTCTGCCGAGATCTGACCGCCGAAGAGCAGGCCGTGATGACTGGCTATTTGCGGAAGATGCTGGGCGGTTTGATCGAAGAGCCCGAGTGGAAGCAGGACGTTCTGGCATTCAATACGCCTCTTGAAGCCCTGGCCGCCCAGGAGTTGTCGGCCTAGTCGTCGCCCCTCGGCTTGCCGCGAAGGCTTTTGATGCCGGCCCGTTTTCCTTTGGTCTCCAGTCGCTTGAGCTTGCTGGAATAGGTGGGTTTGGTCGGTCTTCGGGGCTTGGGTTTCTCCGTGGCCCGTCGGATCAGCTCGATAAGGCGCTCCCGCGCCTCCTGCCGGTTCATTTCCTGCGAGCGGCTGCCCTGTGCAAACAGGACGAGAACGCCGTCCTGGGTCATTCGACTACCGCCCAGACTTTCGAGCCTCTCCTTGACGTCTTCGGGCAGGGCAGGGGAGTTGCGGACGTCGAAGCGCAACTCGATGGCGGATGAGGTCTTGTTGACGTGCTGCCCGCCCGGGCCGGATGCGCGCGCGGCCCGCTCGACAATCTCATCGTCGTCGATCCGAAGCCAGCTGGTGATCTCGATCATCGGCGGCCTCGTATGGCCTTGACGACCACTGTGTCGAGGGCCTGAAGGAACTTGCTGCGGTCCTGGGGACCGAAGGCCTTTGGGCCACTGGTAACCTCGCCCATTGAGCGCAGGTGTTCGCCGATCGACCGCGAGGCCAAGGCAGAGCCGATCATGTCCAGAGTGAAGATCCGGCCATTGGGAGCCAAGGCCGCGGCGCCAGCCTTAAGAACTCGATCGGCCAGCGGAATGTCATTCGTGACCGCGACGTCCCCCGGCTGAGCGCGTTCAGCAATCCAGTCGTCGGCAATGTCAGGGCCGGCATCAACCACGACCTGTTCGACTGCCGGGGTCACCGGAACCCGGATCCAGCTGTTGGAGACGACATAGGTCTTCAGGCCGTAACGTGCGGCGACCTTGTAGACCTCATCCTTCACCGGGCAGGCGTCGGCGTCGATGAAGATCACGGGCGGTCGAGGGGCGTTCACGGCGAGACTCTATGGCATGGACGACCGCGCATAGCACGGACGGCCCCTGAAGATCAGGGGACGCATTGTGCGCAGATTAAGAATCCCGAGCCGGAGCCACCGCTCCTTTGGGGGCAGCCCCGAGTCGGTACGACGGACAAACCTTCTTGGAAGGCCAAAGGGACAGGCTGACTAAACGCATCGGTGATGGTCGGTCGGCCTCGGCTAAGGCGCTGGCAGCATCAGCCGCCTGTCGCATTATCCGCAGCAGGGGTGAAACGGACGGCGGCTTTGAGGCGTGGCGTGTCTTTCCTCTGTCGTCTCTTGATCATGGCACCTTGCAGCAGGAGCTGAACGCGGTTCTGAACAAGTATCAAAGGCGGAGTAACGCCGATGGCGAGATCTACCTTGTCCATGCCGCCGCCGCGCCGCGGCTGACCAGTCTGCAAGCCGTCGACAATTCGACTTGACCCCGAGGCGGCCGCCTGTCTGGCTGGTGCGCCAGCCTTTCTCGACCCATGTAGACCCCAGCAGGTGAAGGGCAGTTCGTCCTGCGCTGGGCAAGGCCGCCCAATGCGACTTTCCACTATCGTTGGCGGTAAAGGGCCAGGTCGATCCCGTGACGATCGACCTTGTCATAGAAGGTCTTGCGCGGGATGCGCAGCACTTCGAGGGTCGCGCGAATATCGCCTGCCGTTGCGGTCAGGGTGTCCTCGATCACACGCGCCTCATAGGAGGCGACGCGCTCAGGCAGGGGCGGGTGCTCCGCCATAGTGCTGGAATCAGCCTCGTCAGCCAGTCCCAGTGCCACGCGCTGGGCATAATGCGCCAGTTCCCGGATATTTCCGGGCCAGCTGTGATTGTGCAGCCGCCAGCGCATCTGGTCGGTGACAACCGGCTGAGGACCGTCCAGTCGCTCACAGGCTCGGGCCAGAAAATGGGCAAACAGCAAGGGAATATCGTCGCGCCGCTCGCGCAGGGGTGGGATTCGCAGGCGCACGACGTCGAGGCGATGGAAAAGGTCCGCCCGAAACAGCCCGCCTGATACGGCCTCGGAGAGGTCTGACTTGACGGATGCCACGACGCGCAGGTCCAGGGTCTGGACCTGGTTGGAGCCCAGCGGCGTGATCTCGCGTTCTTCCAGAACCCGCAGGAACTTGCCCTGAGCTTCGAGGGGCAGGGTCTCGATTTCGTCGAGAAAGAGCGTACCCCGGTCGGCCTGCTGGATGCGGCCGACCCGTTGCCGAACCGCCCCGTCAAAAGCGCCCAGTTCGTGACCGAAAAGCTCGCTATTGAGCGCGGCGGAGGGGAGGGCTGCGCAGTCGACAGCGACAAAAGCGCGATGGCACCGGCGTCCCCAGTTGTGCAGGGCGCGGGCGGCCAGTTCCTTGCCAACGCCGGTCTCGCCCTCGAGCAAGACGTCGACATCGGCATTGGCTAGCTGACGGAGGGTGGCGCGAAGGCGGTCCATGATCGGCGTCTGGCCGATCAGTGGCCAGTCGGTCTTGGCACTCTCGGCAGTGCTGCGAAGAAGACGATTGTCCAGAACCAGCCGACGCTTCTCCAGAGCGCGGCGGATGCTGGCTACCAGTCGTTCTGGACCATAGGGCTTGGCTACGAAGTCATAGACCCCTGCCTGCAGGGCCTCGACCGCTTCGGCGATGTCGCCATGGCCGGTCACAAGGATCACGGGAAGGTCGGGGTCTTCATCCTTGAGCTTCTGAAAAAGCTGCCGGCCATCCATGCGCGGCATCCGGATATCGCTGACGACCGCGCCCGGGAAGTCGCGCCCCAGAACTCGCAGCGCGGCCTCGGCCGAGCTGAAGGCCAGGACCTCGAAGCCGGCCAGTTGCAGCGCCTGGACATTGGCGGCGCGCAAGTCGTTGTCGTCGTCAATGAAGGCTACCTTGTTGACGGGGACATCAGGGATCATTTGGCTTTCCGAAGCGTGATGGCGAAGACCGCGCCGGGTGAATTCGCGGGCTCCAGGGTCAGCTCGCCGCCAAACTCGGCCACGATGTCGCGCGAGATCACAAGGCCAAGGCCCAGGCCTCGAAGCTTTGTGGTGGCGAACGGAATAAACAGGGTCGCCGCAGTGCCCTGACTGACCCCGGGGCCGTTATCGGACACCAGCAAACGGACCAGACCGCGCCGCAAGACGACCCTGAGCGTAATGCGCGGGGTTGCGGTACCTTCCAGGGCCTCAACGGCATTCTGCAGCAGATTGACCAGTACCTGTTCGAGTCGAAAGCGCTCGGCCAAAACGCGCTGGTCTTCCAGGTCGCCGAGACGATCAATCGTGACCCCGTGTTGGCGCAGGCGTGCCCCCATCAACAACAAGGCCCCATCAATGGCGTCGCCCAGGCGCATGGACTGAGGCGGTGCGTTGGTTTTGCGGGCAAAGGAGCGCAGCTCGTTGGTGATCACGCCGATGCGTTCGGTCAGGGACGAGATCTGACCAAGGTTTTCGCGCGCGGGACCCGGCTGCTGGCGATCCAGGAAGACGGCGGCATTGTCGGCATAGGCGCGGATGGCGGCGACGGGCTGGTTGATTTCGTGGGCCACGCCTGCAGCGATCTGGCCCAGCGTCGCCAGCTTGTTGGACTGCACCAGCTCATCCTGCATCAGCTGGATGTGGGCTTGCGCACGGTGTCGCTCATCCATCTCGATGAGCAGCTGGTCATTGGCCCGGCGAAGCTCGGCGGTTCGGTCCTCCACCCGGCCTTCCAGTTCGATGCGGGCTGCCTCCTGCCGCGCAGTCCGGGCAGCCGAGAGACCCCTCCACCGCAGCAGGGCCGCGCAGATCCCGGTCAGGACTACGGCCATGGTGAAGGCCAATACCCGTGCGGCCGTCATGGCCGTCTGAAGCGCAGGACCAGTCGGGGTCAAGGTGAACACCGTCCACCCCGAGGCTCCCACTGGTGTACTTGCCGCCATGAAGCGGGTGGACGACGTCCTTGGCGCGCTCCCGTTCACCAGGGTGGGCTTGCCCCCTGCCACCAGGTTGTCGCTCAGGGGCAGCGAGGAGAACGCTGCTTCGCCAAACTGGTGACTGGCGCGCAAGGCGTCCTTGGTCTTGGCGGAAAGGGGGGCAAGCGTGGCAAACCGCCAGTCTGGCACGCTGGTCACCAGCACCACACCGTCCGGGTCTGCGACGAAAGCAGGCTCCGAGGCCGACCAGTCCTGCTCCAGGGCCTCAAACTCAACTTTCACCACGACCACGCCGGCGACCCCCACCGCGTCATTGACCCGGCGCGACATGAAAAGACCCGGCCGCCGACTGACCGTGCCCAAGGCAAAGAGCTCGGCAACGCCTGAGCGCATGGCGTCCTGGTAATAGGGTCGAAAGCCATAGTGAGAGCCGACGAAGCTGGTCGGTCTGCGCCAATTGCTGGCGGCAATGGTCATGCCCTTGTCGTCCAGCACATAGATCACTGCGGCCCCTGTGCCCTGGCTCAGGGTCTCCAGTTTGCGATTGAGGGCGTCGATGCGAGCGGGTTCAAAATTGCGCAGGGTCGAGGCGACGTCGGGGTCCTGAGCCAGCACGAAGGGCAGGGAGCGGTACTTGGCCAGCTCGCTGCGAAGGACCGCCGCGTGCAATACGGCCGAAGAATGGGCCTGCCGCGCCAGATCCTGACTGACACGCCGGCCGGCCAGTTGTCCGGACGACAGGGTTGCGATGATGGTCATGGCGGTCGCGGCCGCCAGGAAGAGCATCCAGCGTCGGACTACCGGATCTTTTAACCGGCCCCTCAAGACTCCAGGAGACGCCTTGGTCCTGTTTTGTGCGGATTTTCGCACAAAACCATGAAGCTTGAGGCGGAAATGCGCTCGCTCCATAGGGGCCGTTTCCGGGGTTTTTGCCGAAAAATCTTTTGCGGACAATGGAATACGAAACTCGCGTGATTTGCTTGCGCCAAGGCTGGCGACAAATGATCGTCCTTTAAGGCTCCGGTACCAAGGGGCTTCAAGGGACGGAAGCGCGACCGCATTGGGTCGCAGGGCAAAGCAAACATGCGTATCGACTCGACCATGCCGGCTCCCCGAAAGGGCCTCCATCGGCAGCTCTATGCCCAGGTGCTTGTCGCGATCGTCCTCGGTGCCGCGATCGGCCATTTCTGGCCTCAGATCGGCGAGAGCCTGAAGCCCCTTGGCGATGCCTTCATCAAGTTGGTGAAGATGGTCATTGCGCCGGTGATCTTCCTGACGGTGGTGACCGGCATCGCCGGAATGCGCGATCTGGACAAGGTCGGCCGGGTGGCCGCCAAGGCCTTCACCTATTTCTTCTTCTTCTCGACCCTCGCCCTGATCCTGGGGATGGTCGTCGCCAACCTGGTGCATCCTGGTGCCGGAATGAACATCGATCCAGCCAGCCTCGATGCCGGTAAGGTCGCCAGCTATGCGTCCAAGGCACACGATCAGTCGATCGTCGGCTTCCTGATGCACATCATCCCCGACACCGTGGTCAGCGCCTTCGCCGACGGCGAGATCCTGCAGGTGCTGTTCGTCTCGATCCTCTTTGGCCTGTCCCTGGCCATGGTGGGTGAGCCGGCCAAGCCGGTGGTCGATTTCCTGGAAAGCGTTGCCCAGGCCTTTTTCAAGCTCGTCCACATCGTCATGCAGGCCGCGCCGATCGGGGCCTTCGGTGCCTTCGCTTTCACCATCGGCAAGTTTGGTCTTGGCTCCATCGCCAATCTGGCCGGCCTGGTGGCGACCTTCTATCTGACCTCGTTCCTTTTTGTTGTCGTGGTGCTGGGCCTGGTGGCCTGGGCCAACGGCTTCTCGATTTTCCGCCTGATCCGCTACCTGCGCGCTGAGATCCTGCTGGTGCTGGGAACCAGTTCGTCAGAGGCCGCCCTGCCCAGTCTGATCGAGAAACTGGAAAAAGCCGGCTGTGCCAAGTCCGTGGTCGGGCTTGTGGTGCCCACCGGCTATTCGTTCAATCTGGACGGCACCAATATCTATATGACCCTGGCGGCGCTGTTCATTGCGCAGGCCTGCAATGTGCCCCTGACGATTGGCGACCAACTGTTGCTGCTGGGCGTGGCCATGATCAGCTCCAAGGGCGCGGCCGGCGTCACCGGTGCCGGGTTCATTACACTCGCGGCCACGCTGTCGGTGGTGCCCTCGGTGCCCGTGGCCGGAATGGCCCTGATCCTGGGCGTTGACCGGTTCATGTCCGAGTGCCGGGCCCTGACCAATTTCATCGGCAATGCCGTCGCTACCGTTGTGGTCTCGCGCTGGGAAAAGGCTCTCGACACCGAACAATTGAAGATCGCCCTGAGCGGGTCCGGCGATGTGTCGCCTTCCGCGCAAGCGGGTCCTGACGCGGCGCCAACGCCTTAGATTTCAACAACAAAAACAAGAATGTAGGGGAGTTTCTATGCAAACCAAGTTTCGTAACAGCTTGATCCAGGGCGTCGCATTCGCTGCCCTGCTGTCGACCGCCGCCTACGCTCAGCCGGCCACATCCGGCGAAGACGCCGTCAAGGTCGAGGAGATCGTCGTCGTTGGCAGCCAGATCAAGGGTGCCAAGACGACCGCCTCGCTGCCGGTCACAGTGATGGACAACAGTCAGATCATCGCCACGGGCGCGGTGTCGGGCGATGACCTGTTCCGGTCCATTCCGATCATGGGCGATGTGTTCATCAACCCCAGCAACGCGGCCCAGACGAGCAATTCGACGCGGGGCGATGTCAATTCGATCAATCTGCGCAGCCTGGGCGTCGGCAACACTCTGGTGCTGCTCAACGGCCGTCGTCTGGTGTCACATCCGACCAGCCAGTCGTCGGGCACTGTCCCGCTCCTGGGCTACAATGCCAACGCCATCCCTACCGCCAATCTGGAACGCCTTGAGATCCTGCGCGATGGCGCTGCGGCCATCTATGGTGCCGACGCGGTCGCCGGTGTGGTCAATACCGTGCTGCAAAGTGACTTCGACGGCCTGACGGTCGACGCGCAGTATGGCTGGGCCGAGGGAACCCACCGCAAGGAGTACAGCAGCAATATCTACGGCGGAAAGAACTTCGCCGATGGCCGCGGCAACATCTCGATCAATGCCAACTTTACCGAGCGCACGGCTCAACGGCCCAGCGACCGGCCCTATACCGCCAACCAGGATCTGCGGCCGCTGTTTGCCGGCTTTACGGCTTTTGCGGGCAGCGCAGCGCCCGATAACCGGGGTAACCAGAACTCGTTTGCCAATTTCACCGTGGTCGGCGCTGGCGGCATAGTCAGGCAGGGCACGACGGCGCTCACGACGGCGGCCGGCGCAGGTCACATCCAGCCGAACAACATCGTTGGCTGTGGGGCCCAACTGAGCAACGGCCTTTGCCTAGGGTCAGGCAATCTGGCCACCGCAAGCACGGCCAACTTCCTGCGCTATAACGCGCCGCAGAACGACGCCATCACTGTCGCACCGAAGATCAGCCGCCAGAACGTCTTCTTCAACGGCCATTTCGACATCAGCGAGACCCTGACCGCCTATGGCGAGCTTGGTTACTACCATGCGCAGTCCGAAGCTCTCACGACCCAGGGCACGAGCCTGGTGGCGATCGGTGTGCCGGCCAGTAACTACTTCAACCCCTTTGGCATGGCTGTGTTCGCCAATGGACAGGTCAATCCGAACCGGCTCGCCAATCTGTCGACCAATGTGCCCGCAACAGGCCGGGCGGTGACCTTCACCAACTATCGCTTCAATGATCTGGGTCCCAACAAGGTTGAGGTCGAGAACTATCAGACCCGCTTCCTGGCTGGCCTGAAGGGGGAGAAGTCCGGGTTCAATTGGGATTCTGCGATCCTCTATTCCAAGGCCGATGCCGAGGACGAGTCCGACGGGATCGATAGCAAGCAGCTCGCCGCCCAACTCGCGCTCTCGACGCCCGATGCCTACAATCCCTTCAACGGCGGTTGCCTGGACGGGGAGGGCGGGCGCGACTGTACGCCCAGCTCCAAGGCCGCTTTGGATGCCATTCGCTTCCGTCTGAAGCGTCATTCGACCACGACCCTGACCCTGGCCGATTTCAAGGTTTCCAAGCCTGACTTGCTGACCATTTGGGCCGGTGATGTCGGTGTCGCTGCGGGTGTGGAGTTCCGTCACGAAACCCAGCAGGATCGCCGAGACCCGCAGGTGGATGGTCGGACGCCCTTCACCGATCCGGTCACAGGCCTGACCAGCAACAGCAATGTCACGGGCGTCAACGACACACCCAGCACCAAGGGCTCGCGCGATGTCGGCTCGGCCTTCATCGAGTTCGCCCTGCCGCTGGTTTCGCCGGAGATGAACATCCCGCTGGTGCGTCGCATCGACGTGCAGCTGGCGGGACGCATGGAAGAGTACAGCGACTTTGGATCCGTCGCCAAACCCAAGGTGGCCTTCGCCTGGGATGTCGTCGACGGCCTGAGGGTGCGGGGCTCCTGGCAACAGGGCTTCAGAGCGCCAAACCTTGAGACCACCAACCCCTTCAGCTACGCGCGGACCAATACGGTCACCGACTACTATCGTTGCGAAGCCGACCTGAAGGCAGGCCGGATCACCACCTTCGGTGCCTGTTCGCGCGGCGTCGGCATTCGCTTTACGACGGCAGGCAATCCCAAGCTCAAGGCCGAGGAGAGCGAGAGCTATTCGGTGGGGCTCGTTTTGCAGCCGACCTTTATTCCTGAACGCTTTGGACGTTTCACCTTCACGGCGGATCGTTGGCAAATCGAGCAGGAGGGCATTGTCGGAACCCTGGGTTCGCGCAACATCGCCGTGCAAGACTACCTGGCCCGCCTGAGTGGATCCAGCAACGAGAACGTCATCCGCGCGGCACCGACGGTCGATGATGTCGCCTTCTTCGCAGGAACGGGCCTGGCCCCGGTCGGCCAGATCCTCGAGATCCGCGACCAGTTCAAGAACCTTCAGCCCCAGACGGTCAGCGGTGTTGATCTTGGCCTGGACTGGAGCCTGCGCACCAAGTCTTACGGTCGCTTCTCGGTCAATATCGACGCCAGCTATATGGACGTGTTCAGCCAGGAACTGGCCCCGCCGATCCAGGCTCTTTTCGATGCGCGCGCGGCTGGAAAGATCAACCCGGCCACGCCGCTGTCCGATCCGAGCGACCTGCTGCGCAAGAACGGCAAGCCGGAATGGAAGGGGTCGAGCACGATGACCTGGCGCGACGGTCCCTATCAGATCGGCGCTTCCATCCTCTACACCAGCTCGATGCAGGACACCGATCTGCTGGCGGTTGACGGCACGCCCTGGAGGGTCAAGTCCCTCACGACGGCCAACCTCTATGCCCAGTATCGCTTCCAGTCCGAAGGGCTGCTTTCGGAGACCCGTCTGCGCCTGGGTGCCCGCAACATCTTCGACAAGGATCCTCCCCTGTCGTCGAGCGGCTATATTGGATCGATCTACAACCCCTATGCCCGCTACTGGTATCTCAACGTCAGCAAGTCGTTTTAAGGCTTGAGGTGCGACCGGTCGTCTGCCTTCCAGGCTGAGCGGCCGGTCGCACTGTCCTTCGAGTGTGAGTTCGATCTGATGACGCCGATGTTCCGGACTGTATGCCGAGCCACTCTGGCCCTTGCCCTCACGCTTGTGGCCAACGGTGTACAGGCCCAGGAAGCCAGGACCTGTCCTGAAGGTCTGCCCGCCGCGACGCGTTGTCTGTCCGGCCAGGACGCCAATGGTGCCTGGTACTGGATTGCCATTCCCAAGGCCTGGAACGGCTCACTGGTTCTGCACACCCATGGCGGTCCGCGCCTGAAGGCACCAAAGCCCGACGACGCCATTGAGGACCTGCAGCGCTTTTCGGTCACTGTGGCCGAGGGGTTTGCCTGGGCCGGCTCCAACTATCGCCGCTCCGGCTTCGGCACGCGCAGCGCCGCCGAAGACAGTGACAATCTGCGCAAGATCTTCTGGGAAAAGTTTGGCCGCCCAAAGCGCACCCTCCTGCATGGCCAGTCCTGGGGTGCCAATGTCGCGGCCCGCGCGGCTGAGCTGTATGGCCAGGGTGCGGATGGTCGGCCGGTCTATGACGGCGTCATTCTGACCAATGGCGTGCTGGGCGGCGGCACACGATCCTACGATTTTCGCGCCGATCTTCGGGCGGTCTATCAATACTACTGCGGCAACCATCCGGCGGCAGGTGAGCCTGCCTATCCGCTTTTTCAGGGGCTGCCAGTCGGTTCGACCCTAAAGAACAAGGACCTGGATGAGCGCCTCAATGCCTGTACGGGCCTTGACAAACCCATCGGTGAGCGGACGCCACAGCAGGCAAGGGCCTTGAGGAACATTCTGGCTGTCACCCGCATTCCCGAGCGGACGCTGGGCAGCCACCTTACCTTTGCCACCTTCACCTTTGCCGACATCGTCAATCTGCGCCTTGGCGGAAAGAGCCCGTTCTCAAATATTGGGGTCAAGTACAGCGGCTCGGACGACGATGTTGCGCTCAATCGCGATGTCCAGCGTTTCGGCGCTGACCCCGAGGGCTTCCGGAATCTTGCCGAGGACAGTGACATGACCGGCAAGCTGACCGTGCCGACCCTGACCTTGCACGCCATCCATGATCCGACCGCATTCGTCGAACTGGAACATGCCTTTCGCGACACCGTCGCAGCAGCCGGGGCCTCTGACCGGCTCGTCCAGGCCTTCACCTCTGAACACGAGCATAGCAAACTGGCCACGCCGGAGTATGCGGCCCTGCTGCGCGCCATGACGGCCTGGATAGAGCAGGGGGCAAAGCCGTCGCCTGCCGCGTTGGCGTCCCTTTGCGCCTCGGCTGTGGCAACCTATGGCGAGGCCTGCCATTTCGATGTCGACTACTATCCGGCTTCGCTGTCGAGCCGAAGCTACGGGCGTCAAAAGCCGAGCCTTGATCGCCGTTGAATTTGAGGTCCGGTCAGGCGAGCGAGATGGGGCGCTGGATCAGCACGGGGCCTCCGAGCCGGGAGTTTAGCCAGCGGCCAGAGTGGGACAGAGAGGGCTTCGCCGGGGACTTTGCCAGCCGGTGAAGGATCTGGCGAATTGGGGGGCAGAGCATGGCGTGCGCGCATGAAACCTCAGGCCCTCAGCGGGCCTGACAATCCGGTTGGCCTTTCCAAAGCTTAAGGGGTGGTCTCGACGGCGCGGGCTGTCTTATGTTGCCGCCATGACGTCCAAAGCCATGACCGCCAAGCCGCGCCTGAAGATGGCAGACATCGCCCGCATGGCTGGCGTTTCGACTTCGACCGTTTCGCGCGCCCTGGCCGGTAACACCCTGATTCCTCAGCCCCTGCGCGAGCGTATTGTGGCTCTGGCCCTTGCGGAGGGCTATGTCGTCAATCAGCAGGCCCGGGGTCTTCGGCTGCAGCGTACCCAGACAATCAATGTGGTCATTCCCCTCGGGCACGATGCCGATCAGATGATCTCTGATCCGTTTTTCCTGGAGATGGTCGGGCGCCTCGCCGATGAAATCACCCTGCGCGGTTACGAAGTGCTGCTGACCAAGGTCCTGGCACCGACCCCGGGCTGGCTTGATCGGATCATTCAACTCAATCGCTCAGACGGTCTGCTGATCATTGGGCAGAGCAATCAGCACCAGGCCTTGAATGCCGTAGCCGATGCCTATGGCCCCTTGGTGGTCTGGGGCGGTGATTTGCCAGACCGGCGCTATTGTACGGTTGGAGTCGACAATGTCGCGGGCGCGCGTCTGGCAGTGGAGCATCTGATCGGGCGGGGCCGTCGGCGCATTGCCTTCCTGGGTCTACCTGAAGCCCCCGAAGTCGTCTTGCGGCGGCAAGGCTATCTTGAAGCCCTGGAGGCAGCTGGAATCGCGGCGGATCCGGCGCTGTCGGTGCCGGCTCATTTCAGTGGCGAACCGGAATTGGAAGGCATTCAGTATCTGCTGTCGGCGGGTGTGTCGTTCGATGCGGTTTTCGCCGCCTCTGATGTGATCGCGCTGGGGGCCATTCGGGCCTTGGCGGAGGCGGGCCTCAGGACGCCGGAGGACGTCTCGGTCGTAGGCTTCGATGACGTGACTGTGGCGCGCTACAGCTGGCCCCCCCTGACCACGATCCGTCAGGATCTCGGCTGCGGGGCGCGGGAAATGGTCAATCTTCTGTTTGCCCGGATCAATGGGCAGACTACGGACTCGGTGTTCATGGCCCCGCAATTGGTCATCCGCCAGACTTGAAGGCCTCGGCGATACCGGTGAAATTTTCCCTTCTGGCGTAAGGAAAACGCTGGCTAGTCCTGAAATGCGCGGCAAATTGCGCTTGCAATCGATTGCAGAGTCGTCATTCATTGATCTTAGACATCCGGGAACGATCCCAGGATGCGGCAATCGGCGCCAATGAGCGCGAGCGGGAGGAAACACGATGGGGACCAAATCAATCCTGATGGCCAGCGCAGCTCTGGCGCTACTTGCGGCCGGATCGGCTCAGGCCCAAACGGCCGAAACGAGCAAGGACGACGTCCTGGCCCTTGACGGTGTGATCGTTACCGCGTCGCGGGCCGGGGTGACCAAGATGACGTCGTCGGTTTCGGTCAGTTCGCTGTCGTCCGCACAGATCGCGGCCCAGGCCCCGCGCTCGACCGCTGAAATCTTCCGCGGCCTGCCCGGCATCCGCTCGGAATCGACCGGCGGCGAAGGCAATGCCAACATCGCCGTGCGCGGTCTGCCGGTCGCCTCGGGCGGTGCCAAGTTCCTGCAGCTGCAGGAAGACGGCCTGCCGGTCATGGAATTCGGCGACATCGCCTTCGGTAATGCCGACATCTTCCTGCGCGCCGACGCCAATGTCAGCCGCATCGAGTCGGTTCGTGGCGGCTCGTCCTCGACCTTCGCCTCGAACTCGCCCGGCGGCGTGATCAACTTCATCAGCAAGACCGGCGAAATCGAGGGCGGTGCCGTCGCCCTGACCAAGGGGCTGGGCTATGACCATACCCGCCTCGACTTCGACTATGGCGCGCCGATCAGCGACACGCTGCGGTTCCACCTCGGCGGCTTTTATCGCGCCGGCGAAGGCCCGCGTCAGTCGGGCTACACCTCGGAAAAGGGCGGCCAGATCAAGGCCAACCTAACTAAGGACTTCGAGAACGGCTATATCCGTCTGAATGCCAAGTATCTGAATGATCGCGCGGTCGGCTATCTGCCGATGCCGGTCCGGGCGACGGGCACCAACGGCGATGCCAGCATTGGCTCCTTCGCCGGCTTCGATATCGGCCACGACGATATCCAGTCGATCTATCTGTCGAGCAACCCCGGTCTGGACGGTGATGGCAACCGCCGGATCAGCAGGGTCTCGGACGGCATGCACCCCGACAGCCTGCAGTTCGGCGCGGAAGCCAAGTTCGACGTCGGCGGCGGCTGGTCCCTGGAGAACCGCTTCAAGGTCGCCAAGACCTCGGGTCGTTTCGTCTCGCCGTTCCCGGCCGAGGTGGCCACGGCCTCGAGCCTGGCGACCTCCATCGGCGGCACCGGCGCGACCCTGCGCTATGCCAACGGTCCCAAGGCTGGTCAGTCGATCACCACGCCGTCCAGCCTGAACGGCAACGGTCTGGCGATGCGCGTTCACATGTTCGACGTCGAGATCAATGACTTCGGCAACGCCATGAACGACCTGAAGCTGTCGCGCAGCTTCGACGTCGCCGGCCTGTCGCCGATCGACGTGACGGTGGGCTACTACAAGTCCAGCCAGACCATCGCCATGGACTGGCTATGGAACACCTTCCTCATGGAAGTGAAGGGCGACAATGGCGCGCTGCTGAACGTCTATAACGGCGCCGGCTCACTGGTGACCCAGGGCGGCCTCGTCGCCTACGGGGTGCCGTTCTGGGGCAACTGCTGCACCCGTCGCTATGATGTCACCTACGATATCGACGCTCCGTATCTGAGCCTCGGCACCAAGGTCGGTGCCCTGACCCTCGATGCCAGCCTGCGCCATGACAGCGGCAAGGCCCGTGGTCGTTATGCCGGTGCCAAGCAGGCGACCAACCTCGACGTCAATGGCGATGGCGCAATCCAGCGGACTGAGGCCAGCGTGTCGGTCATCGACAATGCCAACGCCTCACCGGTGGACTACGAGTGGAACTACACCTCGTGGTCGGTGGGTGCGAACTACCAGTTCAACCCCGACCTCGCCGCCTTTGCCCGCGCGAGCCGCGGTGGACGCGCCAATGCCGACCGCCTGCTGTTCGGCAAGGTGGCGGCAGACGGTTCGGTGGCCAAGGCCGACGCCGTGGACATGGTCGACCAGATGGAAGCCGGCGTGAAGTATCGCCGCGACGGCTTCGGTCTGTTCGCCACGGCCTTCTGGGCCAAGACCGAAGAGCAGAACTTCGAAGCCACCAGCCAGAAGTTCTTTGATCGGACCTACCTGGCCAAGGGTATCGAACTGGAAGCCAGCTACCGTAACGGTGGCTTCTCGGTGACCGGCGGTGCCACCTATACCGACGCCACGATCGACAAGGATGCACTCAGCCCCGCCGTCGTCGGTAACACGCCGCGCCGTCAGGCCAAGTGGATCTACCAGGTTGCCCCGACCTATGTCTGGGACAAGGTCACGGTCGGTGCCAGTGTGATCGGGACCGCCAGGGCCTATGCCCAGGACGACAACCAGCTGGTCTTCCCGGCCTTCGCCCAGGTCAATGCCTTCGCCGAATACAAGGTGTCGGAAGGCCTCAGCCTGTCGCTCAATGCCAACAACCTCTTCGACGAAGTTGGCCTGACCGAGGCTGAAGAGGGCGCGATCACAGCCGGAACGATCAATGCGATCCGTGCACGGTCGATCAATGGCCGGACCGTAACCGCGACCCTTCGCTACAGCTTCTAAGACCAACCCTGCGGGCTACGCCGGACGCCTTAAAGCGTCCGGCGGCTTTTTCTGTGAGTGGGTTCATGACTTCTCAGACAGCGACAGTTTCGTCCGGTCCGGCCGTGCACGACCTGGCCGTCGCCCGCCGTTTTGGGACCTATTGGCCGACGGTTGAGGCCAAGCTGGCCAGCGTCTACGGCGAGGATCAGCGTTGGCCAGACTTTATTGCCAGATTGAGAGAGTCCGTTCTGGACGCGGCCAGGTCTCGGCCATTGGCCCTGCAAGCGCTGGATGCAGAACATGAGGCCAGCCCTGACTGGCTGTCGGCTCCAGGCCAAACCACCTATAGCTTCTATGTCGATCGCTTCGCCGGAGATCTGAACGGCGTCCGTCGCAAGCTGGACTACCTGACCGAACTTGGGGTGCGCTGGCTGCACCCACTGCCGCTTCTGGAACCTCGCGAAGGCGACAGTGACGGGGGCTTTGCGGTCAAGGACTATCGCCAGGTCGATCCGAAGCTGGGGTGCCTGCAGGATCTCGCGGCTCTGGCCGACGACCTGCGCGACAAGGGCATGGGCCTGATCCTGGATGTGGTCTGCAATCATACGGCGCGCGAGCACGCCTGGGCAGTCGCCGCCCGTGCCGGCGACCCTACCTATCGCGACTACTTCATTGTGGTCTCAGCCGAAGAGGCGGCCTGTCGCGACCTTGAGCTGATTGATGTTTTTCCGGACACGGCCCCAGGCAGCTTCACGCCCTGTCCTGAAATGGGCGGGCACGTCTGGACCACCTTCTATCCGTTCCAGTGGGACCTCAACTACGCCAACCCGGCTGTGTTTGCAGAGATGCTGGATGTGCTGGTGTTCCTGGCCGCCCAAGGGGTGCAGGGTTTCCGGCTGGATAGCGCGCCGTTCCTCTGGAAACAGGCCGGCACCACCTGCCGAAACCTGCCTCAAACCTATGCCCTGGTCGAAGCCTGGCGAGCCGCCCTGTCGATCGTGGCCCCCGGCGTGGTTCTGGTCGCCGAGGCCATCGAAAGCCTGGAGGATGTCCTGCCCTTCTTTGGGGATGACGCCGGCGGGTGCGACCTGGCCTACAATAATGGCGTTATGACCGCCCTCTGGGCGGCGCTCGCCGATCAGGACGCGGCAATCTTTCGCCGCTGCCTCGCGGCGTCGAGCGGTAAGCCCGGCAGGGCCGCCTGGCTCAACTATGTCCGCTGCCATGACGATGTAATCTGGAATGCCCTGGCGACCTATGCGCCGCGCGAAGATCTGGCGCGCTGGTCGCGGTTCTATGCCGGTCAGACAGAGAGTTTTTCTCTCGGCAAGGCCTTCCAGACGGCGGCGGGCGGCGAGCCTTCAACCAATGGCATGGCTGCATCCCTGGCGGGGATAGGGCCGGGCGAGGGCGGGGCGTCCGCCGGGGCGGCGCGCCTGGCCTTGCTCTATGGGATCATCTACGGCCTGGATGGCTGGCCCCTGATCTATATGGGAGACGAGATCGGTCTGGCCGATGATCATCTGTATGCCGAGGATCCTCTTCGATCGGGCGACGGGCGCTGGCTTCACCGGCCGACGATGGACTGGTCGCTTGCGGCCCGTCGCAGCGATCCTTCCAGCCTTGAGGGTGTACTTTTCTCGCGGATGCGTGGCTTGACTGAGCGGGCGCGGATGCTGGACCAGCATGGCGTGGCAGGCACGGCCCAGCCCCTGGATCTCGGTGTCGCGTCTGTCCTGGCCTTTGAACGGGCTGCGGGCACACGGGGCTTCCTTTGCCTGGCCAACCTGGCGGGGGTGCCGGTGACCGTGGACCTTCCCGCAGCCTTTGCCAGCGGAGCTACGGACCTCCTCGGCCAAGGTCGGACAAGCGATGAGAGCCTGTCATTGCCGGCCTATGGTCTTGTCTGGCTGGTGACACCGTGAGCGCCCGGGTCGCCGGCATCGAACTGGGCGGCACCAAGGTCTTGGTCGGGTTCGGATCGGGGCCAGAGGACCTGTCCGAGCCGGTCCGGATACCGACGACGACGCCGGACGAAACCCTGGCGACCGTCCATGCGGTCCTGGAGACCCGACGTGGTCAGTTCGATTCCATCGGCGTTGCCAGCTTTGGTCCGGTGCGCCTGGATCGCGCCGCCAGGGACTGGGGCACGGTCCTCAAGACGCCCAAGCCGGGATGGACCGGCGCTTCGATTGCTGCGCCCCTGGCGGAAGCCTTTGGCCGTCCGGTCTTGTTCGATACCGACGTCGCCGGTGCTGCCCTGGCAGAGGGCCGCTGGGGCGCGGCCAAGGGCCTGGCCGATTATGCCTATGTCACCATCGGTACAGGCGTCGGGGTTGGCGTCGTCGTCAACGGTCGTCCCGCGCACGGCCTGATGCATCCCGAAGCCGGCCACCTGCTGGTACGCCGCGATCCGCTCCGGGATCCGTTCGCCGGCAGCTGTCCGTTTCATGGCGACTGCCTTGAGGGTTTGATCAGCGGGCCGGCCCTGGCCGCCCGGACGGGACGACCCGGCGAATGCCTGTCGCCAGACGACCCGGTCTGGGACCTGGTGACTGACTATCTGGCCCAGTTGGCCTTGAGTCTGACCCTGACGACATCGCCGAGACGCATCATCGTCGGCGGCGGTGTGGCCAATTTAGCTTTGCTGCAACGCGCCCGGCTGGCCCTCGCCCAAAGACTGGGTGGCTATATCGAAGCCCTGACTGAACCCGAAGCCTTGGCGGCCTATCTGGTTGCCCCGGCTTTGGGCGACCGGGCCGGACTGCTGGGAGCGATAGCGCTGGGACTGGAGGTGGGGACATGATCGTCCTGCCCAAGTCCGACCAACTGCCAAGGCCGCTCTATCGGTCGCTGCATGAAGCTGTTGCCCTGTCCATTCGTGACGGACGGCAGCGCCCGGGTGACCGGCTGCCCACCGAGCGCGATCTGGCGCACCGGTGCGGGGTCTCGCGCATAACGGTGCGGGCCGCGCTTGACGGTTTGGGCAGAGACAAGCTGGTGGCGCGCCGCACGCGCACCGGTACCATCGTCACAGAAGCGGCGGCGCGGGGGGAAAGCGATGTCTGAGTCGGAACGGGCACCGGGCGGCGGCAATATCGGCCTGATCAAGGGCCTGACCTTCATGATGTTCATGATGTTCGCCATGACCACCGACTCGGTGGGGGTGATCATCCCGCAGATCATCAAGAGCTTCGATCTCGGCATGACCGCCGCCGGATCCTTTCACTACGCTACCATGAGCGGGATCGCTCTGGGCGGGGTTGGGCTTGGGTTCCTGGCCGACCGCATGGGCCGCAAGTTCACCATCATCCTGGGCCTGTCGGTGTTTGCCGTTACGGCCCTGGCCTTTGCGTTCACCAGCCAGTTTGTCGGCTTTCTGGTCCTGCTCTTCTTGTCAGGCGCGGCTATCGGGGTGTTCAAAACCGGGGCACTGGCCCTGATCGGCGATATCTCCACCTCGACCCGCAATCACACTGCCACCATGAACACTGTCGAGGGCTTCTTTGGCGTCGGCGCGATCATCGGCCCCGCAATCGTGGCCTATCTTCTGGCCTCCGGGGCCTCGTGGAAGTGGCTCTATGTGATCGCCGGGGTCATGTGCCTCGGCCTGATTGGATCGGCCCTGGCCATCCGCTATCCGGGTGCCAAGGTCGAAGCGGCGGCCCGCGTCGATTTCAAGAGCGTGCTGCGTGCAGCGCGGGACCCCTATGCCCTGGCCTTCAGTCTGGGTGCGATGCTCTATGTCGGCGTCGAGACGGCCATCTATGTCTGGATGCCGACCCTGCTGGCCGGTTACGAGGGGCCAGGTGCCTTCATGGCCCTTTATGCGCTCTCGATCTTCTTCGTGCTGCGGGCCGCCGGCCGGTTCCTGGGGGCCTGGATGCTGGCCCGACTGCGCTGGACCCTGGTGCTTGCCATCTGCGCCGCTGCGATCCTGGCCTGTTTTGTCGGAGCTCTGGTCGGCGGCCGTCAGGCGGCCGTCTTCCTGCTGCCGGCCTCGGGCCTGTTCATGTCGATCGTCTATCCGACCCTCAACTCCAAAGGCATCAGTGTCTTCCCCAAGGCCGAACATGGTGCCGTCGCCGGTGTCATCCTGTTCTTCACCTGCCTCAGTGCTGTGATCTCACCCCTGGCCATGGGGGCGGTCAGTGATGCCTTGGGCGGACCGGTCTATGGCTTTGTTCTGGCCACAGGGCTTGCCCTGGTCCTGGCTTGCGCCGCCATCGCCAATTTGCTGCTCGATCCGGCCAAGGCGCGATTGGCCGCTTGCGATGAGAGTGAATATGCCAGTTGATCACAGTGCGTGGTCGGTCAGCGCACCGAGCCTGAGCAGCTGAGACGGGACGGCCGCAAGGCGAAATCCGACCTGTCTGATGGACTTCGCGGCTCCGAAATATCGAAAGCTGAGGCACGCATTTCAGCGCTAGATGGCGCTTGACGGGTAGGGCTCAGAAAAGACCGCCCGCTTTACGGCGGCCAGGCCATCAGTCTGCCGCGGGTCGCCGGGAAGGGGGCTGCAAGGTGATTCTACGGGCAACCGGAAAGTCCCCTCAGGCCAAGCTTGAGTCTACCTGCAGAGCCCGTTGGATCACCAGCACGATATCGAAGTCTGGCCAGTAGCGATCCATAATGTAGGCACCGTCGTCGCCACGTTGCAGATATCCCTGATGCTGCAGGTGCTTGAGTTTACGCCGGACCGTCTCGCGCGGAACACCCGACATTTCAGACAATGCGGTTGCCGTCAGGCTTGCCTTGAAGAGTTCGGGACGGAAGGAGGCTCCAGGGCCGTAAATCTTTGAGCATTCTGCAAGCCCAGCCAGCGTAAAGGCCGACAGAATTTGATAAGACTCTATGTCGATTTCAAATTCAGTGCGCAGTTGCGCGAAATAGGCAAAGATCTTCGAAGCAATATTGAGCCTGGACGCATTCAGCCCGCCGGTTAGAGGCTTTAGCTCTTTTATAGCCGAGACAGGGGCAACCGAGGCCATGCGCTTAGGGGTCCGTATGTTTCCCCTTGATTGCCAAATTATTTCAAGCGCGGCTATGGCGTATCATTGTTACGCCGACCCAAATTGGGTTTCAGGGCTGGGCTGCTTCAGGTGGCGGCAGGTCTGAAGGCGGCGGTGTCACGGTCGCGCCGCATGTCCCGCCATGGGCCTGTACACGGGCGCACAGCTTGGCTTGGGTGTCTTCATTGAGTGCGCGGGTAACTTCCGCCGCCGCTACAATCTGGCTTTTCACAAAGCCCGGTGCGGCGGCTTCGGCACCGACCAGGAACATGCCAAGGCAGATGAGAAGGACCTGAACGCCGAGCATACTAGTTGGCGACCGGACAGTTGGTGGGGAAGGGCGCTGCGGGATCTCCCGCTGCCAGGCAGCGGGCTTCTCGCACCGTCGCCGTGACCTTGTCGGCATAGGACTTCACTGCCGGGCCGACCGTATAGCCGGCTGCGGCGATGCCTACACCCAGGACGGCCAGCAAGATGGTGGCCTCAACGGACGCAAGGCCCCTGACATCTGTCAGGAGCCCGCGAACCGTAAGTCCAAACTTCTTCACACAGCTCATAGTCTAGCTCCCGTGAGCTGTGGTGCGTTCAACCACTAAGGCTTAGGCGTGGTAACCGGCTTGGGGTTCGTCTTCGCCTTATTCTTCGTGACGTTAGAAGCCTTCTTGGACTTGGCCTTCTTCTTGGCGGTCGAGGAAGCCTTCTTAGACTTGGCCTTCTTCTTGGCAGTCGAAGAAGCCTTCTTCTTCTTAGCCTTCTTCTTGGCAGTCGAAGATGCCTTCTTTTTCGCGGCCTTCTTCTTTGAAGTCGCCGAAGCCTTCTTCTTCTTCGCCTTTTTCTTGTTAGGCGCAGCCTTCTTCTTATTAAGGGTCTTGCCCTTCACCTTGGCGGCGGTGGTCGTCGTCGTCTGGGCTTCAGCAACGCTGACGCCTGCCGGAACGAAGATTGAAGCGGCAAAAAGTGCGGTGATCGCAATTATGAGCGCGCGAATTGGTTTTAGCATCAAAGCCCCCGCTTTCATCACCCCAAGGGTAATATTCTATTCATCATACGAGGCGCGCGAGGCGATCTCTATAAGCAGAGTGCTCAGATTGAGCGCGCCCTACACGTCATAGAGAACGCGCAGCAAAGCCAGGAATGACGGGCCCACCAAGACAACCAAGATGGCCGGCATAAAAAACAGGACCAAAACAATGATCATGTAAACCGGAACGACTTCGATGCGCTGGCGCAGATCAAAATCACGCCGCTCAAAGCTGTTCTTCAGGAAAATGCCGACGCGTTCGCGGATATCATCGCCATTACGTTCTGTATCTGCCACCAGGGCGACAAGCTCCTGACCAGACTTTCCAATGCCAGGGTCGGCCAGGACTTTGCCAGGGTCGGGCGAAAAGCGCATGCGACGCCACAGGGTTTGCAGGTCGGCGGTTGCGGGATGATTGCGGGCGGCCAGCTTGAGGCCTAGCTCCAACGCAGCGGCGGGCGGCGCGCCGGCCTCAGCCGCAGCCAAAACCGCCACGGCCGCCAACTCGCTGGCCTCATCATCCCCGGGGCGAGTCGTCCAGCTGGTCATTCCATTGTCCTGGCAAGGCCGTTGAGAACCACGCGTCCCCAAACCACCAGCGAAGCCGACACAATCGTCAGGCTGCGGCCGTAATCGGTTTGAACAAGCGCCGCAAGATAAACGCCCGCCTGGGAAAACGAGAAGGCCACGACCAAGAAAAAGAAAATGGTGATGATGTTGGCTTGCCAGCGGATCTGCACGAGGGCGATCTGCTTCTTCTTGGCCAGATCATCCACCAGGCCCAGTGCGCCGCGATAGGCTTCCAGAAAACGGGACGGATCGCCGCCATTCTCGCGATGGATAAGAATCAGTTGGTAGACCAGGTCACAGTAGGGCCAACGCTCCAAAGCCTGGCCGGCGCGCGAATCGAGCCTGCCGGCCATGCCGGCACGCAAGGCAAAGGCCAGGGCCTGGCAGCCGGCAAAGGACACGTCTTTCGAGGCATTGATAAAGGCCGTTTCCAGCGGCATGCCGGTTCGCGCCAGCGGCGTCACGCGCTCCAGCAGGCGTCGCACCTCGAGCCGCTCTTCAGCGAGTCGGGTATTGCGACGCGCAGCGAGGATCTGGCCAAAGAGGACGAAGATCCCCAGCCCAACAATGACACCAAGCGGAATGGAGCCGCACCACAGCCCCGCCAGCAAGCCGATCAGGACGCCAACGCCGAGGGCATCCAGACGTAGCTGAACTCCAAGGCGTTCCAGCAGTCCGGTCATCAGGCCTCGCCGAGCATATGGATGTCGGCGACGCGGCGGCGCCCTTCGGCGTCACGCTCCAGATAGACGATCGCATTGACTGCGTCGCGCAGGGCGCGGGCAGGGTCTACGCCGGACTGTCCGCTGGTGGCCGAGGCATAGAGGGTTTCCAGGCGATGCAGGGCCCCGGTCACCGATCCGGCATGAAGCGTGCTGAGCGAGCCGGAAAGACCAATCGACATGGCCGCGATCATATCAAAGACTTCTTCGCCGCGGACTTCGCCGACCACGAGGCGGTCGGGCCGCATGCGCAGGGTTTCCCGCACGAGCTTGCGGATCGTCGCCTGCTCGCTATCGCCATGGGCGATGTTGCGGGTCTGCAGCTTGATGCAATGGGGGTGGTTGACCTTCAGTTCGCTGACATCTTCAACCAGCACGATACGTTCATGGCCGGGAGCGCGAGCCAGAAGGGCACCCAGCAGGGTCGTCTTTCCCGATCCCGGTGCGCCCGCGATGATCATGTTGAGCCGGCGGTCTACCGCCGCTTCGAGCCACTGGCGTTGCTGCGGCGTAATGGCACCAAAGGACTCCAGATCCTCGAGGCTGAAGGGCCGCTCCGGAAAGCGCCGGATCGATACGAACGGTCCGCCGAGTGCAACCGGGTCGGCGATCACGTGCATGCGTGAGCCGTCACTTAACTCGACGTCCACCCAGGGTCTGGAGCGGTTGACCGAGCGCTCGGCCCGGGCAACGTGGCGGAAGACAAAGGCGCGGAGGTGTTCCGGGCCTAGAAATGTGCCAGCGAAAGGATGCAGCCGGCCGGCTTTCTCATAGAGGATCTTGTCCCAGCCATTGATCAGGATGTCTGAGACGCCAGGGTCCTGCATCAGGGACTGGATGGGGCCAAATCCGAGCAGCTCGTCGCACACCTGGTCGACGATCAGGCCACGGGTGCCTTCATCCAAGGCCTTCTGGCTCTTCAGCAATTGCTGGCAGAAGTCCTGCAAGGCCTGACGGTCGACAGCAAGATTGGCGGCATTGACCTGAGGAAAGGCTCGAGCGGCCTCGTCGATCAGTCCGGAAATCAGCGCCTCGTTGCGAGATCCGTCGGTCATTTTTGAGCGACGAGTCCCTTGATCGCCTGTTCTACGGTCGGCATGCGCGCCGCTGCGTCTTCAACCCGCTCGGGCGTCACGATCAGCACCAGTTCAGTGTCCGACCGGCTGGAGTTGTTGTTGCCAGCCAGGACATCACCCAGGCCAAAGGGGGTCGCAAAAGGCAGGCCGCGACGGTCCTTTTGCTGCTCGCTCGCGCGAAGACCGGCGATAGCGACGCTCTCGCCAAAGTTCAGGGTCACGGTGGTTTCGGTTTTGCGGGTCACAATGCCAGGGACCTTGGCACCAGCAAACTCGACGACCCGGCTGTCGTCAATCGACGACACTTCCGGAGCCAGAATGAGCTTCAGGCGGGTATCGTCCAGGATCTCTGCCGTGAACTCCAGCGTGATGCCGTAGGGCTTGAAGGTATAGCCCTGGGCGTTGTTGGTGCCGCTGTTGTAGGTAATCGGGGTCGGAACGGGGATTTCGCCGCCGGCCAAAAACTTGGCCTTCTGCCCGCTCGTGGCGACCATGGTTGGTTCAGCCAACATCGTGGCTGCGCCTTCTGACCGCAGGAAGTTGATGAAACTGTCGAGGGTCAGACGGTCAATCGTAAATCGGGCCGACGCAAAAAGGTCTGTCGTGCCCGCGCCGCCAATCGCCGAGGCAAAGAGATTGCCAATGGAGCCTACGCCATCATTGAACCGGTTCTGGGCCGCCCAGCGAATGCCGAGCTCGCGCAGGTGGGTTTTGCGAACCTCCATAACGCGGACCGAGACGGCGAGCTGGTCGCTGGAGGCGCTCTGGATCAGATTGATGACCTTGGCACCGGCCATTGCACTGGTGGCGATATTGGCGGCGAGCTGGCTCTGGGCCGAGTTGAGCGCCGTGCCGCTCAGCACCACAACGCCGGCAGCTTTGGCCACCTTGATCTTGGCACCTGGAGCGGACTGATTGATCAGATCGCTGACAGCCGAGGCGTCGCTGACCACCTCGAACATATGACGAGCGATCGGCCGCTTGTTGCGATCCAGCAGCAAAAGCTCGCTTGAGCCTTCCTTGCGGCCAAACACCAGAATCTGGCGCAGGCCCTGCACATCAACGCCAATGATCTGATCATTGGACAGGACAATGGAGTCGACGTCGCTCTTGGGCGTCAGGATCGATACGCCGCCTTCATTAATGACTGAACGCTCCAGAACCGGGGCCTGAACCTGGGCTTGGGCCTGGGCTGTGGTGGCAAGCGCGCAAACTATGCCCGCGATCAGAAGGCGGACGCTCACTTGACTTCCCTTTGCTGGGTGCCGCTCGGCGAGATGACGGAGACGGTCGGGCCTGTCGGCTGCGGTGCCGCAGCCTCAGCTGCGGAGTATTCGACCGTATCTTCAGCCTCACTGGTCTGGACGTCGTCTTCCAGAATGGTCCGCCATTGGCCAAGGACACTCGGATCCTGGAAGCCGTCACCCGCCAAGGCCAGAACCAGACTCCCGTTCTGACGCCAGGCCGCCAAGTCTTCGGCGTCTTCTGGCGTAACGGCAATGGTCACCGACGGGTCCATACCCCGGACCCGCTTGGAGCCACCGCGCACGTGAAGAACCCGCGCGCTTTGGATCAGGGTGGCGACGGAAGGCGACAATTCTTTTCTCGGGCCGCCGGCCACGGCAATGACATTGACCCGGCTGCCCATGCGCAGAAGTTCGGCTGTTGCGGCCAGTTCGTCTCCTGAGAGCACGAAGCCAACCATGCCGGGCGGTACCCGGACGCCCTGGTCGGCGGCGCTAACGGTCAAAACACCGCTGGACTGGACAGGCTGGCCTGCGCGCACGGGGGCCGTAATCTGGCTGCCCCAGAAACGGTCGGACTTCTTGTTGTCTGCAGTCAGCAGATTGGCCGTCTTGCGGCCCACAGTGGACCGCCAGGTGGCGTTTTCCGGGGACAGGATCTCACCCGGACGCAACGCCACGGTCGCTTGCAGGAAGTAACGCGCGTTTTCCTTGTCGCCAGTCGCTGACGCCGTCGCCACCTTGAACAGGGTGGCAACCATCATGGTTGCAACGAGCGCCAATAGGAACATGCCGACGTTCTTGAGCATCAGCATGGGGCGCGACAACTTGCGCTGGCTGCCTTCACGCAGTCCGAAAGGATCGCTGCTCATGATCCGGCTGACTCCGACTGGGCTTGGGCGGGCTTGCCTGTAAGCATCGGCAATACGCCGTGCTTGACCACGGTAATCAGAACGATAGCGCCGAAGGCAGCAAGCACAAACATCAAGACGTTCTTGATCACCAGACCAAGACCGCCCTTTTTCTGAACTTCGTCGCTCACATCGCCCCCCTTTTAGTCGCCAGCCTTCGCGCTAGAAAAAATCAAGCACGTGATCTGGCCGCAAGAACAAAAAGCCCCCAACGAGTGCGAGCGCGTAAGGGACGGAACTGGCAGCGGGCGCAGACTTGTCACGCAACCTGCGGACAAAACCCATCGCCAGATAGAATACGCCGACTAAGCCCCCCGCTATCATCGTCGTCAGAACAAATCGGCCAATCTCGATGGGGGAAAGCCATACCACCAAGGCGGCAGCCAGCTTGATATCCCCCCCGCCCAATATGCCCTTCTTATGGAGCGCCAAGCCCCCGTAGAGGAACAGAACGCCGCCGATCAGCGCATAGAGCAAGCCTTGCGGATTATCGTAGAGGACCCAGATCACGCCCAGCACAGCCACAGCCAGGCAAAGAATGTTTGGGATGATACGCCGCGATACGTCGGAAAAAATACACCCCGCCAGCAGGGCTAGCAGGGCGGCATTTAGTACGTCATTGACTGGTAACATGAAGGTGTGGCGCCCACGCTTAACGAGTGGGCGCCGCCAGCAATCAATTAGACAGCCGTTTCATCATCGCCGGACACGGCGTTGACGACGTTGTCGAAAGCCGTACCCGAGGCTTGCGTCAGGGCGTCCGACATCGTGAACACGCCGCCAGCCATTGCGCCACCCATGGTCGAATATTCGGTCGAGGTCAGACCGGCTTCGTCTTGAATCAGCGCCGAAACTTGATTGAAAAATTCACGCAGCATGTCGCCCGCTCCCCGTAGGACACCTGAGCATGGTTGCTCACAAATTAATTCCTGAACCATGGGGGCCTGCGTCGTCAAACTGTCGACCGCTCAAATTGAGCGCTCGGGATCAGAAGCGATCTGTTTATGTCGTGCTAAGGCGTAAATGCCACCTAGGGGAGGTGGGTCCGCTTGAGGCCGATTGCGATCAATTAGGTTCGTCAGTCCACTCACTTGGGGAAAATCGAAGTTTTAGGCGAGGGGGATATTGTGAGCCGTCCGACTTCTTTATTTGCTAAGTTCACAAATCCGTCTCAGGCCATTTTTACTGCTACCGTTTTTTGTTCGGCGGTGCTGGTCTTCAGTGTTCAGCCGATGATCGCCAAGATGGTTCTGCCCCTGTTGGGGGGCGGTCCATCGATCTGGAACACCAGCATGGTGTTCTTTCAGGCGGTGCTGCTGGTCGGCTATGGCTACGCCCACCTTCTGCAGCGCCTTAGGTCGCTGAAGCTTCAGGCCTCAATACACATAGCGTTGCTGATCGTGGCTGCGCTGGCGCTGCCCCTGGCTATTCACCAGCCTTTCGGTCCGCCTACACCGTCGCAACCGGTTCTCTGGCTCCTGGGCGTCCTCAGCCTTTCCGTCGGCGCGCCGTTTGCCGTTCTGTCGGCGACCGCCCCGCTGGTTCAGGCTTGGCATGCCCGGGCGTTTAGCCAGCAGCTCGGCGCTGAGCCCTACAAGCTCTATGCGGCCAGCAACCTTGGCAGCCTGGCATCACTTCTGGCCTATCCTATCATTTTTGAGCCGCTCGCGACGGTGGGGGCCCAGAGCTGGTCGTGGAGCTTTGGCTATGGCCTCTTTGCGCTGCTGATGGCAGCCTTGGCAGCCAGCATGTTCCGCATTGGTGCGGCCGAAAAGGCGGTGCCTTCCGAAATCGGGAAGCGAGAGGCCATCGGGTGGAAACGGGTGCTGGCCTGGGTTGCTCTGGCCGCGGCACCGTCCAGCCTGATGCTTGGGGTAACGACCCACATCACGACCGATATCGCTTCGGCTCCCTTCCTTTGGGTCTTGCCGCTGGCTCTCTACCTCCTGACCTTCATCATTGCTTTCAGTGACCGCCCGATCGCACCGCGAAACGTTATCCTGGCGGTCCAAGCGGTCATCACCGTTGTTTGCATCGTCCTTGCGCCCTTCCTGGGTGTGCCGATCTTCGGCCAGCTGTTTCTCCATCTGGCGGCATTCTTCCTGACCGCTCTGATCTGCCATCAGCGACTCGTTGACCTCAGGCCAAGTGCGGAGCACCTGACGGCCTTCTATTTCTGCTTGTCGCTGGGCGGGGTTCTTGGTGGCAGCATCAATGCCTTCCTTGCCCCGGTGCTGCTGGACAACACCTACGAGTACCAGGCCATGATGGTGCTGGCGTGTCTCGCCCGACCAAATTTGGGACGCCTTGATCAGAAGGACTGGGTAATCCTGGCGACGGGCGTCGTGATGGCATTGATGGCGCCAGCTGCCCTTTTGATCTGGGGCTATGAAACCGATGCCCTGGACACGGCGCGCCTGATGGTGCTGCTGGTTGCGGCTGCATTTGCAGTGTTCGTCCAGCATCGTGTGCTTATGTATGTGCTGCTGATCGGGCTCTTGGCGGTGTGCGCAGAATATGTTGGCGATCGTCGTGATGATGGTGCCAGTGTTCGCAACTTCTATGGCGTTATTTCCGTAAGCCTTGATGAAGATGACGAGTTTGGAGAAACCAAACTCATGACTTATGGAACCACTATTCACGGCATCCAGGCCACGTCACCTGAAAATCTCTGTACGCCCCTGTACTATTACTCTAATCGTACGCCGATCGGCCAGGTTCTGCGCTATGAGTTCCAGCAGCCAAAAACAATGCATGCTGCAGTTATCGGCCTGGGAACGGGAACCATCGCGGCATTTACAAAGCCTGGCGATCGTTTGACCTATTTCGAGATCAATCCGATGGTCGTCGACTTGGCGATGGATCCGGAAATCTTCAGCTACACAAGCACTTGCGCCAAAGGCAAGGTTGATGTGGTTTTGGGGGATGCCCGGTTGACGCTCGCCGGAAGGGACAATGGCCAGTTTGACCTGCTTATGGTCGATGCGTTCACGTCTGACTCCATTCCAGCCCACCTAATGACGACTGAAGCCATCCGCATGTATCTGTCCAAGCTCAAGCCGGACGGTGTGCTGGTGATGCATATCAGCAATCGTCATCTCGAACTTGGCGGCCCCGCCATGGCGGGGCTAAGGGCGGCGGGTGGATTTGGTTTGATCCAGTCGAGTCCCGGGGCTGATGAGGGCATGCACGAGCCACCCACCATGCTGGTGATCGGGTCCAAGTCGAAGGGCGCACTCGAGCATTTTGCCAAGCAGCCTCAATGGCTCAGCCAAGAACCCTATAAGGCGCGCGCCTGGACTGATGACTACATGAACCTGCCGGGTGCACTGATCAGAAATCTGTCAGTCCATTAGATTGGGCGCTAACGGCTTCGCATTAACTCCGTATTCAAGATTAATTTGCCAGTAACTGCAAAGCGTTATGATCATTCAACCACGTTAATTCCAGCCTATTTAATCTAGACTGGCCATCCTCCCGCTACGTTGAAAGTAAACGTACCGGGAGGAGGCGACGTGCAGGTCAGATCATTTGTTGCTGCTCTGATGTCGACATTCTCGGGGCTCAAGGCATTGGCTCAAGATGAGCGTGGTTTGAGCAGCGTCGAATATGCGACTATGGGTGGCGTATTGTCTGGTGCGACCTGGCTGATAGGTAATGCGATCTTCGAGGCTTCCATGGTTGCCGTTGATCGTATGTCGACTGCGAACTACTGATCCGCAACGCTCCGGCGAAAACGTCAGCGAGCTTTCCTGGGCGACGTATGGGAACGATCGTTACTAAGGGGACCGGTGGCGTCCTGCGCCTTGCAACCCATTTGTCCTGTGATGGCGCGCGGCATTGGTAAGTTCGGATTCTGCTGTTTCATAGGCTCAGTGACGGTGTCGCTTCTGCCGGGTTGTGACTCCGCTCTACAGAAAGCCGGCCGTGGCCTCACGAATATTTGGTTCTGCGCCCTGTAGAAGAATTGCGGCCATAAACTAGGTCGCTAAGGCGACTACATTCTCCTTGGCCGTCGTCACGGCATATTGTCATCTAGAGTCTTGAGCTGCCTCGGCGGTGAGGGACGACGAATTTGGAACAGCACTTCGATCTGGTCGTGGTGGGGGCGGGCATTGTTGGCCTGGCCCACGCTCTGGTCGCTGCCCGCCTTGGTAAGCGGGTCGTAGTCGTCGACCGTGACGCCCAGGCCAATGGCGCTTCGGTCCGCAATTTTGGCTTTGTCACCGTTACGGGCCAGGCCCGGGGCGAGGTCTGGCGGCGGGCCCGCCGATCCGCTGCGGTTTGGAACGAGATCGCGGGTCCCGCAGGTATCGAAATCGTGCAACGCGGCCTGACCCTGGTCGCTCGCCGACCTGAAGCCCGAACCCTTTTACAGGCCTTTCTCGAGACCGAGATGGCGGAAGGCTGCACCTGGCATGAGGCTGGCCAGTTGGCTAACCGTCTGCCGGGGCAGGGTGAGGTGCTCGGGGCCCTGACCAGTTCCGTCGATCTTCGGGTTGACTCGCGTAGCGCCGTCCCGCGCCTGAGTGCCTGGTTGCAGGCCGCCTATGGGGTGAGCTTCCTGCGCAGCGTCGCTGTATTGGCCGTCGAAACTGGTCGGGTGGAAACCTCGGCCGGAGCTTTGCGCGCCGATAGTGTGGTGGTTTGCCCTGGCGACGACCTGGTTACCCTGTTTCCCGATCATTTTGCCAAGGCCGAGGTCACGCGATGCAAGCTGCAGATGATGCGCCTGGCTGATCCGGGCTGGCGGCTGCCGTCGGCCGTGATGTCCGACCTGGGCCTTGTGCGCTATCTTGGCTACGCCGAACTCCCGGAGTCGGCAGCCCTTCGGGCGCGCTTGCAGGTCGAGCAGCCGGCTCATCTGCAGCATGGCATTCATCTGATCGTGGTGCAGGGTGCCGATGGCTCGCTTGTCGTTGGCGACAGTCATCACTACGCACCGACGCCAGACCCGTTCGGGCGTGAGGATGTCGACGCGCTGATCCTGGAGGAGTTTGCCAAGGTGTTTGGCCAGGCACCTCCACCCGTCCTGGAGCGCTGGACGGGTACCTATGCCTCAGCCGCGGGCCATAGCCTGGTTGCAGCCCCCATGCCCCAAGTGCGCCTTGTGACCGTGACGAGCGGAACGGGGGCCTCGACGGCGTTCGGACTGGCCGAAGAGGTCGTTGCAGGCCTCTTTGATCTCTCCCCCGGAGTCGCAGCGTGACCCGCAGCCCAATCCAGGCCGTCATTTTCGATTGGGCCGGCACCATGATTGACTATGGCTGCTGTGCGCCGGTCCTAGCGCTGCGCGGGGTGTTCGCCGAAGCGGAGATCGACCTTGCTGAAGTCGAGGCGCGGGCCGACATGGGCAAGGCCAAGCGTGACCATCTGCGGGCGCTTCTGGCCACCCCCGCCGTCGTCAAGCAATGGGTTGAGCGGTATGGCAGGACCCCGGATGAGGGCGATGTCTCCCGGTTGCATGATGCCGTTGAGCCAAGGATGCAGGCGGCAGCCCGCGACTGCGCGCAGCTGATTCCGGGTGCAGCCCGAATTGTTGCCGATCTGCGTGCGGCCGGGGTCTTGATCGGATCGACCACGGGCTACACCCGTCCCATGATGGCCGATATTCTCCCCCTGGCTGCGGCGCAGGGATATGCGCCTGACGTCTTGGTCTGCGCCGGCGAGACCCTGCAGGGGAGACCGTCCCCCTTGATGATGTGGAAGGCCCTGGTGGACCTCGGTGCCTGGCCGGCTCGCGCCTGCGTCAAGGTGGATGACGCTGTTGTCGGGATCGGCGAGGGCCTTGAGGTCGGGGCCTGGACCGTTGGTCTTTCGGCGTCAGGCAACGGGGTCGGCCTGGATCAAGACGCCCTGGCGGCTCTGCCGGCTTCCGAGCGCGGCCGGCGGATCGCGGCCGCGGCTCAGGCCTTGAGCGATGCCGGTGCCCATTATGTGGTCGAGAGTGTTGCAGACCTTGGCCCCATACTCAAAGATATCGAAGCTCGGATTGTCCGGGGCGAGAACCCTACCGAGCGCACACATCCATGAGCGAAAAATCGCAAGGCAGTTTCATCAGCCGCTGGCTGGCGAACGCACCGCCCTGGGCTTTTGCGGCCTACGGCGGGACCGCTGCCTTTGCGGCCTACTTCTCCATGTATGCCTATCGCAAGCCGTTCGCCGCAGCGGACTATGGCAGCATTGTCGGCTGGCCCTTTGAGATTGATTTCAAGATCGCTCTGGTGATCGCTCAGGTGGCCGGCTACGCCCTGTCCAAGATCATCGGCGTCAAGGTTGTCTCTGAAACGCCTTCAGGCCGGCGGGCCGGCACAATCCTGTTCCTCGTCGGCGGTGCCGAACTGGCCTTGATCGGTTTTGGTCTGGTGCCGCCGGCCTTCGCGCCCCTGGCCCTGTTTGCCAACGGCCTTGGTCTTGGAATGATCTGGGGCTTGGTCTTTGGTTTTCTCGAGGGGCGCAGGCTTTCGGAAGTGCTGAGCGCCATGCTGTGCGCCAGCTTCATCTTGGCCTCGGGCGTCGTGAAATCAGTGGGCAAGGCCCTGCTTTTGACAGGCGTGGATGAGCGCTGGATGCCGGCCCTGACGGGGCTGCTGTTTGCCCCCCTGTTATTGGTCGCCGTTGCGGGCCTTGCCCAAATGCCGGCCCCCGACGCTGAGGATGAGGCTCAGCGCGTGCGGCGCGCGCCGATGTCGGCCCGGGACAGGGCTGCCCTGCTTGCGGCGCATGGCCCGGTTCTGGCCGTACTCGTAGCGGTCTATGTTCTGCTGACGGCGGTGCGCGATTTCCGGGACAATTTTGCCGCCGAGATCTGGGCCGAGCTTGGGTTCAAGAATGGCGCGGCCATGTTCAGCCTTTCGGAGATCCCCATCGCGGTCGTTGTTCTGGTCGGCCTAGCGGCTTTGATCCGGGTCCGGGACAACCGCCGGGCGGTAGTCTTCAACTTTGCCTTTATCGGCGCAGGCCTGGTTTTGCTGGGGCTCTCGACAGGCTTGCATCAGGCGGGCTTGCTTGGACCGGTCTGGTGGATGGTCGCTAGTGGCGCGGGTCTATACATGGCCTACACCCCGTTTAACGGCATGTTGTTTGACCGCATGATTGCCGCAACAGGCACGGTGGGGACCGCCGGGTTTCTGATCTACGTGGCCGACTCCAGTGGCTATGTCGGCAGCGTGGCCTTGCTCCTGGTCAAGGCGTTCGGCAACCTGGACCTGGACTGGATCCAGTTCCTCACAGCCTTGGCCTATCTGACCAGTGTCGCCGGCGTTGTCGGCATAGCGGTTGCGGCGGCCATGATGCTTCGCAAGCCGCAGGGCTAGGCCGGCTTCAGCCAGAGCGCAGTCGCAGCACAAGCTCATCGTGCCTGTCGAGTGTTGGGGGAGGGGGCTTTCTACTCCGACGGGAGGCCAGGGTTAGCAGGCCGGCGCTTCCTCCGGGGGGGGCTTGGTCCAGCTGCCGCCCTTGCGACTCCCGGATGGGGCGATCGCTGGCAGTCCGGGTGCTGGTCGAGCAGTGGGCCGGCGGCAGGTGCCGCGAGGGTGACCCCTAACGCCCCTTAGGAACCCACCAGTGGTCGGAACGCGAACCATCCAGCAGCCACTAGAAATGGCAGGGCTACAAGATCGACGATGGCAATCTGCCTCAGCGACGGCGGTTGCCCGGCTGCGGCATAGAGCCAAAGAAAGGAGATCATGCTGACCGCCACCGCCACACTGGCCAGTTGTCGCACCTCTGGACGCAGCGCTGCCCAGATACAGATGATCAGAACAACCAGGAACAGAGCGGCGCGATGTTGCAGCAACAGGGCTGCTCCGCTTCCGGCTTCGACCCCATAAAGGCTGCTGATCATCGACGGTCGCAATAAAGCCAGCGCCGGCAGCAGATGAACGAGGCCGAGCACGACCCAGCAGGCGGAAGCCGTCATTGCGGTAAACTCTCCTCAGCCAAGGCCGCAGCCGCCAATAGAGGCAAGTTGCAGGGACCTGCCCTTTTGCCCCCAAGGATGACAAAGCATGTTGTGCCCTCACTGACATGTCAATAAAATGTTATGACGTTGGAGCATCCTGCAGGAGGAGTGCGGCCGTGAATGACCCAATGATGCCCGGTCGGATGGAGGATTCGACGCGTCAGAGTGATGCGGCCTTTGCGATGCTGAAGGCTGAAATCATCGCTTGTCGATTGGCTCCGGGTAGCACTTTCTCAGAGGCGGCGTTGTCGGTGCGGTTTGGGCTGGCCAAGGCCGCCTCTAGGTCTGCCCTCACAAGGCTAGCCGAGCTGCGGCTTGTGTTGGCGGTAGCTCGACATGGCTACACCGTCGCCCCCGTGACGGTGCAGTCGATCCGAGAATTGTTCGAGGTCCGGCTGATTGCCGAGCCCAAGGCAGCAGCCCTAGCCGCAGGGCGCGTCAATGTCGCCGAACTGCGAAGGCTCAACAGAGCTCCGCAACGCGCGCACAGTGACATTGAAAGGCTTGCCTTTGTCGCCGCCAATCGAGACTTCCATCGCGCCATTGCTGCGGCGACGGGAAACGCGCGGCTATACGCCTTGCTTGAAACGCTGGCCGACGAAGGCGAGCGTCTGGTTCATCTGGGATTGTTCGGGCCCGGAGCGGGCGAAAAGGATCGAGCTGCGGCGGATCAGGGCCATGAGGCGCTTATCGCAGCGCTTGAAGCGTCTGATCCTGTCGCGGCCGAACGCGCAGCGGCCGCCCATGTCGAGCACGCCCGTGACATTGCATTGGCTCGGATCATGTCTGGGCCATCCTCCATCCCAATCCGCTGATTGCAATCAAGGGCCAGCGTCCGTCGCTGTAACAGTGTTCCAAGGCCTACAGGGGCCTCAATGAACTGAGCGCCTCTTCCTGCCCGTTGGCGATGTATCCGTTACCTGCAAGGGTCTTTCACCTTAGCGATGCGCGCAGGACAGCGATATGGCATAGGGTCTCGGCTCAGAGTCGAGGATGAGCCTGCCGGATGCGCGCGACGATCAAGGATGTGTCTGCCCTTGCCGGCGTCTCGACCAAAACCGTGTCGCGGGTTCTCAACCGGGAAAAATACGTTTCCGAAGACCTTCGGCAGCGGGTCGAGGGCGCGATGGCCCAGCTCAACTTTCAGCCCAGCGCGGCGGCCCGCATGCTGGCAGGCAAGCGGAGTCATCAGATCGCCCTGATCTACGGTAGCCAGAGCCCCCACTACATCCATCAGATCCAGACCGGCATCTGGGCGCGCTGTGTCGAGGAGGGCGTCCGGCTACTGGCCCAGCCGAGTGACCCAGACTCACCCGACCTCGCCCTTGAGGTCGGCGGCCTGATCGACCAGACCCAGGTCGATGGCGTCATCCTCTCAGCGCCGGTCACAGATTCTGAGGCCGCACTCGACGAGCTTGACCGCCGAGGCATGCCCTATGTCCGCATCTCGCCCGGGACGGATCACGGCCGCAGTTCGTCGGTGTCGATGGACGACGTCCAGGCCGCCGACGATATGACGAGCCACCTGATCGAGCTGGGGCACAAGCGCATCGGTTTCATCATCGGCCACACCAATCATGCGGCCAGCGACCTTCGCCTGTTCGGCTATCGCCGTGCCCTGGACCGGGCGGGCCTTGCCTATGAGCCCAGATATGTCCGTCAGGGTTACTTTGATTTCGCTTCAGGGGAGGCGGCGGCGGAGGTGTTACTGGATCTGCCCAATGCTCCAACTGCCATATTCGCCAGCAATGACGACATGGCCGCCGGTGTCCTGGCCGTCGCCCACCGGCGGGGTTTGGCGCTGCCTGAGCAACTCTCGGTCGCCGGTTTTGACGATATCGCCCTGGCCGGTCAGATCTGGCCGCCTCTCACCACGGTAAGGCAGCCGACCCGGGAGATGGCCTATGCAGCGGCTGCGCTTCTGTTCGAAGGGGTTGAGGGGGCTGTCCATCGCCGCATCGCGCATCAGCTGGTAGTGCGGGCCTCGACGGCGGCACCGAGCGCCTGAAAGGCGGTGGGCTCTGTGGGCCTGAGGGGGCCCGGAGACTCTAGCCCGGTATCAGGAATTTCGCCGCCAGGATGCTCAGCCCCAGAGCAATGAGCGTGGTGATGACGATCACCAGCAGCGGCTTCAGGCCGTTCTGTGTCAGGGACTTCATGTTGGAGCGGATACCCGTCGCCGTGACCGCGCAGGCGAGCAGGGCCCCCGCCGTCTTGCTGGACCCCTCGGCCAGAACCGGGGGAATAAGGCCGAAGGAGTTCACGGCGGCCAGTCCAAAGAACCCGATCACGAACCAGGGCAGGATTGGGCTGGTCACCTTCGCATCCGGATCCTTCGGCAGGAAAATCGCAACGACCATCATGGCGGGAGCCAGGAGCGCCACTCGCGTTAGTTTGACGATCGCTGCATTTTCTCCTGCCGCTTGCGAGAAGGAATAGCCGGCCCCGAGGGCCTGGGCGACATCGTGGATCGACGCGCCTAGCAGAAAGCCCGCTTGCACATCGCTCAGGTGCAGGTGGCGCGCCAGGATTGGATAGACCGTCATCGCCAGCGCGCTCATGGCCGATATACCGACCAGGACCAGGGTCAGTTGTGCCTGCGACGTGCGCCGCTCCCCCAGGAGGCTGGAAAAGGCCATGGCCGCGGATGCCCCGCAGATCGCGACTGCGCCACCACACAGGGCTCCAAAGGCGGCAGTAAAACCGAGGCGGCGGGCGAGAAACACGCCGCTGCCGAGCGTGATGGCAACGATCGCGATCACCGCCAGCAGGGCTGCGGGCCCCAGTTGAAGGATCTGGCTGAAGGTAATCCTGGTGGCGACCAGAACGATTCCCCAGCGCAGCAGGGTCCGGGAAGCAATGGTGAGGCCTGGTTCCAGCCGCTTGTCGTCAGCCAGAAAGCTCATCGATAGTCCAAACAGGAGGCACATCAGGGTGAGGGGGGCACCGTAGTGATCGGAGACATAGGTCGCAGCCAGGGTAGCGAGGATCGCAACCACGAGTCCTGGGACGTAAATGCTGCCCTTTTGCATGTTTTCCTTCGCCCCAAACCGAAAACGATCGTTCAACGCCCCGGGCTTCTGCCGCCTGTGTGTCTGACACCGTTATCATATTGCGGACATGGGGCAACTTCACGCTCCAGCTTTCGTCCGAGGGTGGCCTCGGATTTTTCAGTTTTAGCCGGACTGGTCTATTCGAAAAATGTATTCAAATGAATTTACGCTTCAAAATACGCCAAGAAAATTTTTTCCATTCTATTTTGCTATCAGGAATTCGAAATTATTTGAAACATTATTTTGTTTCTGAAAAAATTATGCTTAAAAAATTGAACATGTTTTAATGAAGGATCTTTGGTTTTGTGGGTGGCGCTGAAATTTTGGTGCGCTGCAGCGTTGCCAAGGTACTTTGCCTCGGTAGTATGACAACGATGACATACCTCAGCTCTCCTCCCCAATCGCGGCCGCTCCATGATGGCGGGCCTGAAGTTTCGTCTCTCGCCTGGGGGATGTGGCGTTTCCGCGGGAATGATGTCGGTGCCGCAAGGTCGCTGGTTCTGGCGGCCCTCGAAGCGGGTGTAACCCTCTTTGACACGGCCGATATCTATGGGCCGGACAATGGCGAAGGCTTCGGGGCGTCCGAGGCCCTGCTGGGCCGCGTGCTCGCCGAGACGCCAAGTTTGGCTAGCCGGATGGTTATTGCCACCAAGGGCGGGATTGTCATCGGCACGCCCTATGACTCGAGCGCGGCCTACATCGCTTCCGCCATTGATGCCTCCCTGTCCCGGCTGGGTGTCGAGCAGGTGGCGCTGTGGCAGATCCACCGGCCCGATATTCTGACCCATCCGGCTGAAGTTGCGCGTGCCCTTGAGGCGGCCCATGCGGCGGGCAAGATCGGAGCGGTCGGGGTGTCGAACTATACGCCCGCCCAAGTCGAAGCCCTTGCGGCCCATCTTTCGCTTCCGGTGGTGTCCTGCCAGCCGGAGTTCTCCCCCCTGGCCGTCGCGCCGCTCACCGATGGTGTTCTGGACCAGGCCCTGACCCGCAATCTGACGGTACTCGCCTGGTCCCCGCTTGGCGGCGGACGCCTCGCGGCCCCGTCGGACGATCGCGGACATGCGGTCTGCGCCGTCCTCGACGAGATCGCCGAGACCTACGACGTCTCCAGGTCGGCAGCGGCCTACAGCTGGATCATGGCCCATCCAGCCCGGCCCATACCCATCGTCGGCACCCAGACCCCGGCCCGAATTGCCGAAATCCCCGACGCCTACAAGCCGCGCTGGACCCGATCAGACTGGTACCGCGTCCTGGTTGCCTCCATGGGAGCCCCCTTGCCATGACCTCTTCACCTTCTTCGCGTCCCCCTTGCGAAATCAGCTGGTTTTCCGCGCTCTGCGATGACGACTACGAGTTTCTGGGTGTGCCGGATCCGAAGCTGAAGTCGAGCTGGGAGCATTGCCGCGACATCGTCCTGCAGGCCGAGTCTGGAGGCTTCGACAATATTCTGCTGCCGTCAGGCTATGAGCTTGGCATCGATACGACGGCTTTTGCTGCGGGCATTGCGCCTATGCTTCGCCGTATGCGGCTGCTTATGGCCGTACGGATCGGTGAGATGTGGCCGCCGCAACTCGCGCGCCAGATTGCCACGATTGACCGCATGTTGGGCGGACGGCTGGCCATCAACATCATTTCCTCGGACATGCCGGGGGAAAAGCTGGCTTCGGGTCCGCGCTATGCTCGGACCGTCGAGGCCATGAGCATCCTCAAGACCATGCTGAACGGCGAGGCGCTGGACCATCAGGGTGAGTTCTGGAACCTGAAGCTGGATCCGCCCCGGGTGACGACGGTGTCGGGCAAGGCTCCTTCGCTCTACTTCGGCGGCCTGTCGGAAGACGCCCGGGAGGCGGCTGCCAAGGGCTGTGACGTCTTCCTGATGTGGCCGGACAAGAAGGAAGTGGTCGCCGAAATCATTGCCGACATGACCGAGCGTGCCGCCCGCCATGGCCGGACCCTCCGCTTCGGCTATCGCGCACATGTTGTCGTGCGCGACAGTGAAGCTGAAGCCCGTACTGCCGCCGATCGACTTCTCAGCAAGCTGGATGAGACGACCGGGGCTGCCATTCGGGCAAAGTCGCTGGATTCGACCTCTGTAGGGGTTCAGGCTCAGGCCGCCCTGCGCGAAGGCGCCAAGGATGATGGCTATGCCGAGGCCAACCTGTGGACCGGCGTGGGGCGGGCCCGGTCGGGTTGCGGCGCGGCGATCGTGGGTGACCCCGATCAGGTCCTGGCGAAGCTCAACGATTACCGCGACATGGGGATCGAGGCCTTCATCCTCTCCGGCTATCCGCATGCCGCTGAGGCTGACCTCTTCGCCCGCCATGTCCTGCCGCACATCGACCACGGGCCCCTGGGCTAGGGCGGAGCAGATGTTTGCCTCCCAACAAGATCAGGCGGTGAATCGGCCCTTCGTCGTTGGCATTGGTGGGACGGCGGGTGGTCCCTCTTCAACCGAGCGTGCCCTGTCCATCGCGATGGCGGCAGTCGCGGCTCGCGGCGTGGACACCCTGATCCTTGGGGGGGAGTTTCTCGGACGGCTGCCGATCTTTGTGCCCAAGGCCCAGCGCACGCCCGAGGAGCGCGAGCTTGTCGATGCGGTCCGCCGCGCTGACGGCCTTCTGATCGCTTCACCCGGCTATCACGGATGCGTTTCGGGCATGGTCAAGAATGCCCTGGACCTGCTTGAGGAAACGGCCAAGGACAGCCGGGTCTATCTCAGCGGCATGCCGGTCGGGCTGGTCGTAACGGCCTATGGATGGCAGGCGACCGGTGGCACTCTTTCGGCCTTGCGTTCGGTTGTTCACGCCCTCCGGGGTTGGCCAACCCCGATGGCCGCCGCCATCAACAGTTCGATCTCGAGGTTCCGCGAAGACGGCTCCTGTGAAGATACCGCCGCAAGCGGGCAGTTGAGCCTGGTCGGCGATCAGGTTGCGGACTTTCTCCTAACGCCCCGGAAGTCGGCATGACACTGCTGGGACGGTCCTTAAACGCCGCCCAGTTTTTCTAGAGAGACCAACGCCTCATCAAGAGGTGAAAACACCTACCCAAGAGGTAGGAATTAAGCAGTGGGAGGGACTAGAGAGATGAAAATTCAAACCCAACGTTCG
This sequence comes from Caulobacter sp. AVps16, assembly GCF_058681455.1. Lineage (NCBI taxonomy): Bacteria > Pseudomonadati > Pseudomonadota > Alphaproteobacteria > Caulobacterales > Caulobacteraceae > Caulobacter > Caulobacter sp. AVps16. The sequence continues at coordinate 2,020,806 of NZ_CM178739.1, read as the reverse complement.
CGCATGCTGGTCGGCACGGCGCTTTCAACCCTGGTTCTGGCAGGGGTCCTGGCGACGCCGGCACTTGCCCAGACCAATGAGGATGCTCCGGCCATCGCCGAGGTCATCGTCACGGCGCAGAAGCGTTCGGAAAGCCTCCAGAAGGTGCCGATCTCCATCAGTGTCGTGACTGGCGATGCGATGGAGCGGGCCAATGTGAATTCGGCTGAGCAGCTGATCCAGATGGCCCCATCTCTGAGCTTCCGGAAGGGCAATTCCAACAAGGATTCTGCGCTGACCGTTCGCGGCGTGGGAACGATTTCCTTCGCATCCGGCGTCGAGCCGTCGGTGTCGACCGTCGTTGACGGCGTGGTCTATGCACGCAGCGGCCAGGCCACGGCGGATTTCCTCGATCTTGAGCGCGTTGAAATCCTGCGCGGCCCTCAGGGCACCCTGTTCGGCAAAAACGCCTCCGCCGGCGTGATCAGCCTGATCACGCGCGCGCCCAAGCAAGAAATGGGCGGCTATGTCGACGCGTCCTACTATGAAGGCAATGAGTATCGCGTGCGCGGTGCGATCTCCGGCCCGCTCAGCGAGACGGTTGCGGGCTCACTGGCGGCGTTCTTCAGTCACTATGATGGCAACGGCAAGAACGTCTTCAACGGCGACGACATCAACGGCTATGAGCACAACGGCTTGCGCGGGCGCCTGCGCTGGGAACCCACCGAGGACGTGACGATCGACTTCATTGCCGACTATTCGCACAACGTCGACAATGGCTATGCCGATAGCATCGGGACCGTTTTCCCGAGCGCCTTCAATGACGCTGTGTTCTCGCCGTCGCTCAAGCCGCTGAAGCCGGGTGCCGGCAACAAGGACATCGACAACGACCAGTCGCCGCTGACCAAGGACATCAATAGCGGCTTCTCGACCCAGGTGAATTGGTCGATTGGCGACTATACCGTCACCTCGATCACCGCCTATCGCAATTGGAAGAACCAGCAGACGCGTGATGGCGACTTCCGGTCGGACTCTCCGAGCTATGTCGCGACCGGGGCCCTGGCTGGCGATATCCGCTCGCATGACTATGGCCGACTGAACTTCGACCAGTTCACCCAGGAACTGCGGCTCGCATCGCCGACCGGACAGTTCCTCGAGTACGTCGCCGGGCTCTATTACTACCACACCTGGGAGAGCAACTACTTCAACCGCACGGTCGACAAGTGCCTGAGTTCGACGCTCGCGCCCGTCACCCTTGGGGCACTGGGTGCTGCCATTCCCTGCAGCAAGTCTGCTTCGGTCTACGAGTCCAATGCAGGTATCGGTGAATTCGCGACGACTTTGACGAACTATGCGGCGTTTGGTCAGGGCACACTGAACTTCTCGCCCACCCTGCGCGGCATTTTCGGTGCCCGCTGGACCCAGGACGAGATCGATTTCGTTCATCGTCGTCTTCGCACGTCCGGTGCCGCTGCCCTGAGCGGCGTCAACCCGACGTTTGCCGCCACCGGCGGTACCAAGGCAGACGGCTGGTCCGGAAAGGTTGGCGTTCAGTACGACGTCGTCCCGACCATGATGGCCTACGGCAGCTACACCCGGGGCTACAAGGGCCCGGCGATGAACGTGTTCTTCAACATGCAGGCCAACGACAACTTCGGCATCGCGCCGGAAACGTCGGATGCCTACGAGGTGGGCCTGAAGTCGCGCCTGCTGGACGGTCGCCTGATCCTGAACGTCTCGGCCTTCGATACGACCTATGACAACTTCCAGGCCAACAACCAGGACATGATCGGCACGACGGTCATTACCCGCCTGACCAATGCCGGGACTGTCAAGACCCAGGGCTTCGAAGCTGACTTCACCCTGGAGCCGGTGCGGAACCTGCGGATCAACGGCGGCTATGCCTATATCGACGCCAAGATCGACAAGTTCAAATGCCCGGCCACGGGCACCTGCGCCGCATTGGCGATCAACGGCAAGCCGTTGCCCTATTCGTCTAAGCACAAGCTCTCGGTGAACGGCAGCTACTTCATGCCGCTCGAAGGCCAGGCGTTCGATCTCGATTTCAATGTCGGGGCTCAGTACCAGAGCAAGATGGGCTTTGACATCAATCAGAACCCGAACGCCGTCCAGAAAGGTTACGCCACGGCTGATGCCAGCGTGGCCTTTGTGGGCAAGAACAACCGCGTCCGGCTGGCCCTCATCGCCAAGAACCTGACGGACGAGAACTTCGTCATCAACCGCATCCCCAACGGGGCGTCTTTCCTGCGGCAGATCACGCCCCGGGACGGCGAGCGCTATTTCGGCGCGACGCTCCGTTACAACCTCTTCTAGATCCTGCCTGCGACTCGGGCCCGGCATTTCCTTCTCCCCGCCGGGCCCGGTTTTTTGACTGAAACGCCCATCGCTCCGCCCGCCGCAGCGAGACTTCGTCCGGAGTTCAGACGTGCTCAAGGTCATCGCCCTCGCGGACGGTTTCGAGATCCAGGCCGCTGGCCGCACGGTGCTTCGTCATTCCTCTGCACACCCATGCCTGTTCATCGGCCGGGGTGAAGCAGACGTTCAGATGCAACGCGGCAACTTCGCGATCTCCGACTATGTCAGTGAACGGATCCCGCTTCGTTCGGCGACTCTGTCCCAGGACGATGGCGATGTTCAGGTCCGGTTCGCCGTATCGGAAGGTGGCCCGACTGAACTGTTGATGGCCGTTCGCGAGGAAGGCCACCTGACGTTTCAGGCCGCATCCGACTCGATCAACCGGCTTTGGCTAAGGGTTGCTGCCACGAAGGACGAACACGTCTGGGGTGGCGGCGAGCAGATGTCCTATTTCGACATGCGCGGCCGGCATTTCCCTTTGTGGACCTCCGAACCGGGTGTCGGGCGTGACAAGTCGACCCAACTAACCTGGATGGCGGACCAGGCCGGTGCCGGCGGCGACTATTTTCACACCAACTATCCGCAGCCGACCTTCCTTTCCTCCCGGCGTTATGCGCTGCATGTTGAGACCACGGCCTATTCAGCCTTTGATTTCAGGCATGCCGACTTCCACGAGATCGAGGTCTGGGCCGTTCCGGACGCCATCGAGCTCTTTGCGTGCGATACATTCATCGATCTGGTTGGAGTCCTTTCGGACCGGTTCGGTCGCCAGCCGCCGTTGCCGGACTGGGTTCTGAACGGAGCTATTGTCGGGCTCAAGCAAGGCTCGGAAAGCTTTGATCGCCTTCAGGCCTTTGTCGCCTCCGGAGCCGCCATTTCGGGCCTCTGGTGTGAGGACTGGGTCGGACTGAGGATCACTTCGTTCGGCAAGCGCCTGTTCTGGGACTGGAAGTGGAATGCCGAGCGCTATCCCGGCCTGGACCAGAAGATCACCGAGCTTGCCGGGCAGGGCATCCGGTTCCTGGGTTACGTCAATCCCTATCTCTGCGTGGACGGGTCGCTGTTTCCGGTCGCGGAACAGGCCGGCTATCTGGCCAAGCGACAGGACAGCGATGCGACCTATCTCGTCGATTTCGGCGAGTTCGATTGCGGCGTCGTCGATTTCACCAATCAAGATGCCGCCCACTGGTTCGCCGACACCATAATCGGCGGTGAAATGCTGGACTTCGGCCTGTCCGGATGGATGGCGGACTTTGGCGAGTACCTGCCCACCGATGTGCGCCTGGCTAACGGCGTCGATGGCATGCTGATGCACAATGCCTGGCCGACCATCTGGGCCAAGGTCAATGCGGATGCGGTCGCAAGCCGCGGCAAGACCGGCGAGGCCCTGTTCTTCATGCGGGCCGGCTACACCGGGGTTCAGCGCTACTGCCCACTGCTCTGGGCGGGGGATCAGTCCGTGGACTTTACCCGCCATGACGGCATCGGAACCGTCGTCTGTGCGGCCCTGTCATCCGGGCTCCTGGGCAACGCGTACCACCACAGCGACATCGGCGGATACACAAGCCTGTTCGGCAATGTCCGCACGGCCGAGCTCCTGATGCGCTGGAGCGAAATGGCAGCCTTCACGGCCGTGATGCGCTCACATGAGGGCAACCGGCCGGACCAGAACCTTCAGCTGGATCAGGACCCTGAAGTTCTGGCCCACTTTGCGCGGATGACACGGATCTACCGGCACCTGGCCCCCTACATCCGCTTCCTCGCCACCGAAGCTTCGGGGGCTGGACTGCCCTTGCAGCGGCCGCTCTTCCTGCATCACGAGGACGACGCCCGAACCTATGCCGAGCAGACCCAGTATCTGTTCGGTCGCGACCTTCTGGTCGCCCCGGTTCTTGAGGCGGGCGTCAGTTCGCGCACCGTGTATCTGCCTTCCGGCACCGACTGGACCCATGTCTGGTCAGGGGATTCTTTCGCCGGCGGCCAGGACATCGAGATCAGCGCCCCCTTCGGCCAACCGCCGGTGTTCTATCGTCCCGGCGGCGACCACGACTCCCTTTTCCAATCCCTGCGTACGCTCTGAGGCTCCCGACGATGTTCAAGATCGACCGCAGGTTCCTGCTCTTCATGCTGATCGTGGCGAGCATCCTCAACTATGCTGACCGCCAGATCATCGCGATCCTGAAGCCGATGCTGCAGGAGGAACTGCACTGGACGGACGCCGACTACGGTCACCTGGCGGCCATGTTCCAGCTGTCGGCGGCGGTCGCCTACATGTTCGCGGGCTGGTTCATCGACCGGGTCGGACTGAAGTTCGCCAATCCCTTCGCGGTCGGGTCCTGGAGCCTGGCGGCCATGGCTCATGCCTTTGCCCACACGGTTGGTCAGTTCACCCTGGCACGGGTGGCGCTCGGCGCGACTGAAGCGCTGGGTACGCCTGTCGGCATCAAGACCATCGCAACAGCTTTCGAAGCCAAGTCACGGTCGCTTGCCATCGGCATCCTCAATGCGGCGGGGAATCTGGGTGCCGTGGTCACCCCGCTGTTTGTTCCGTTCCTGGCGGCGGCCGTCGGCTGGCGGCATACTTTTACGATTGTCGGCGGACTGGGGCTTGTCTGGGTCGCTGTCTGGTTCCTGAGCGGGGCCTGGAACGCCGCAGCGCTCAATGCACCCGAGCCTGACAAGGCTGTGGCACCGGCCAAGGTCAAGTGGAGCGAAGTCTTCAGGGACCGTGCGACTTGGGCGATCATGGGGGCCAAGGCGCTCTTCGACCAGGTCTGGTGGTTCCTGCTGTTCTGGACGCCGGACCTCCTCCACCGGGTGTTTGGCCTGTCCATCAAGGAGTTCGCCGTCCCCCTGGCCATCATCTATCTGATGGCGGCTTCCGGCTCGCTGATCGGCGGGGCGGTCGTTGGCCAACTCATTGCGTCGGGATGGTCCGTCAACCGGGCTCGCAAGACCGTCATGCTGGTCTGCGCCCTGCTGGTCGTGCCGGTGCCGCTGGTGCTTTTCGTCAAGAGCTACTGGCTCGCGGTCGGCCTGCTGGGCCTGACCCTGGCGGCGCACCAGGGATTCTCGGTCAACGTGTTCGGCATCATCACCGACGTCATTCCGGCCAAGCGCGTCGGGACCATTACCAGTCTTGGGGCCCTGAGTGGCAATCTGGCCGGTATGGGGGTCCTCCAGCTGGCCGGCATTCTGTTGACCAATGGCGTAGGCTACATGCCCCTCTTCCTGATGGCGGCCTGCGCCTATTTGCTGGCCCTGCTCTGGATCCACCTGTGGCTGCCGGTCCTGCGACTGGCCAATCTCTAGCCCGAAGCGAAGCCGGCGAAGGTTCTCATGCGCTTGGATGGTGGCATGAGTGCCTCGGACTGGATGCCGTAGCCTCTGGCCAACCTGCTTGAGGCTCCCGTGGTCCGCCCGGAGGTTCCTGAGGCGACGGCGCTCGGGGCCGCCTGGCGGGCCCGTTGCGCCACACTTGCTGCCGGCGACCAGGCCGAGTTCTGGCAGCTTGATCGGAGCTTCCAGCCGGTGGCCCAACCGGAGTCTCGTGCCTCCAGAAGGGTGCGATAGAGGCGCGCCGTAGAAGCTGTGATGCTGATGGAAAGCGCGAGATAGGGCAGGGTGGGAGTCTCGGCTCGTCAGTGAAGTCGCATTCGACGCTGCTGCGAGACGGTGCCCGATGTTTGATGTCCGCGCTTGGGGTCGGCGCCATCATGCCGGCGTCTAAAACCAAGGTCGCCAGACCGGCGTTTCCTCTCCAGGTCGGGACGCTCGGCCCAACCCGTCGCTGTATCGCAATCCGGGGCAACAGGCGGCTGATCAGGCCCGGATAGCGACTGAAGATGGTCTCATTTGCGGCGCACTTGGGCCAGAGGCACCGACCATGGCTTTGGCCTGCCTGTCGCCACGATGAAAACGGTCGTTGCGGCTAAGCACCGTTCATCCCCGCCAATCGCCGTTCGGCACCTTTTTGCCTAAAGCCGATCGCGTGTTGAGACATTGGCGGCGCTCCGTTCCCAGCAGGAACGACGCTCATCCCATTCGGCACGAAGGCGCCCCATGAAACCCATGTCCCTCATCAAACTGAGCTGCCTTGTCCTGGTTCTGCCGGTTTGTGGCTTCGCCCAGTCCACCCAGGCCGCCCAGGCCCGGTCCGGTTTGGACCTGCCGGGGTTCGACAAAACTGTTCGGGCCCAAGATGATCTCTATCGCCACAGCAGCGGCACCTGGATGCGGACCGCCACCATCCCCGCCGACAGGGCCGAGCTACTCGGCACCAATATGCCTGCGGTCGTCGATCAACGGATCCGCGCCATCGTTCGCGACTTGGCGGTCAAGCCACAGGCGAGCGGTTCCAGCGGACAGAAAATCGGCGACTATTACGCCGCCTATCTGGACGCCGTCGCGATCGAGAAGGCCGGCCTCGCGCCCATCAAGCCCTTGTTGGCTGACATCGCCGCTATCGAGACTTCGCAGCAACTCGCGACCTGGGTCGGGGGTGCCCAAGGGCAGGTTGAAACGCCAATCTGGCTCTGGGGCGGCTTTGCCGACTTCATGGATCCCGGCCTGAACCGCGTAATGGCCTGGCAAGGCGGCCTGGGGCTGCCGGACCGCGACTACTATTTCAAGCTGGATGATGCTCAATTTGGCAAGGCTCGTGCCGCTTACCTCACCTATCTCACGCGGTTGGCCCAGCTCTCCGGCCAAGCCCAACCCGCTGAGATGGCGCAACGCGTCCTGGACCTGGAAACACGTCTGGCTCAAGCGCACACCCCCGTGAGCGAAGCCCGGGATCCGGCCAGGATGTACAATCCCCTGACCGCCGAAGAGCTGATGGCCAAAGCCCCCGGCTTCGACTGGGAGGCTTTTCTGGCTGCTGCCAAGATCTCCCGCGGCGACAAGGTCACCGTGACGCAACTGAACACCGCCATCGCGACCGCCAAGCTCTTTGCCGATCTGCCATTGTCCGACTGGAAGGCCTATTTCACCCTTCGCAGCCTGGATGCGGCCGCACAGGTCTTGCCGGCCGAGTTTCGCGCCGCCCACTTCGAGTTCCATGGCAAGGCCATCACCGGGGCGCAGGTCGAGGCACCGCGGGCCGAGCGCGCGCTCGAACAGGTCACCTGGGCACTCAATGAGGCCCTGGCCCAGCAATATGTGGCGCGTCACTTTCCGGCCGCGCACAAACAGAAGGTCGGGGCCATTTTCAACAATGTGTTGGCCGCCTATCAGCAGCTGATGGCGGACAACAGTTGGATGGAAGCGTCCACCAAGGCGGCCGCCCTGGACAAGCTTTCCAAGTACAAGGCCAAGATCGGTCACCCTGACAGCTGGCGTGACTATGCCGCACTGGACGTGCGCGCCGGCGACGCCTTCGGCAACCAGCAACGCGCCAAGCGGTTCGATTGGGCGATCAAGGCGGCTGCGGCCGGTAAGCCCATGGATCGCAAGGCCTGGGCCATGTCGCCGCTGGAGGTGAATGCCTTCTATGACCCCATGGGCAACGAGATCGTTCTGACGGCCGGCATTCTGCAAGCGCCTCTGTTCGACATGCAGGCCGATGACGCGGTCAATTACGGCGCAATCGGCGCCACCATCGGTCACGAGATCAGCCATGGCTTCGACAATATGGGGTCCCAGTTCGACGGCGACGGGGTGATGAGGCAGTGGTGGAGTGAGACCGACCGCCAGACCTTTGCAGCGCTCGGCACCAAGCTTGCGAAGCAGTTCAACGGGTTTGAAGCGCTGCCGGGCAAGACCGTGAATGGCCAACTGACCCTGCCTGAGAACATGGCCGATCTGGTCGGCCTGCAGATTGCCTTCAAGGCCTACCAAACCAGCCTGCACGGCAAGCCGGCTCCGGTCGTCGATGGCTACACTGGGGAGCAGCGCTTCTTTCTGAGCTTCGCACAAAGCTGGCGCGTCAAACGCCGCGATGAACGCACCCTGCAACTGTTGGTCTCGGACCCCCATTCACCGCCGGAATTCCGGGCCAACGGTGCAGCGCAAAACATCGACGGCTTTCATGAAGCCTTCGGCACCCATGCCGGGGACAAGATGTTCAAACCTATCGTTGAGCGCGTGCGCCTGTGGTGAGCCCCATAATCCGCTTGCATCCCAGTGCGGTCACAACTCTGCTCCCAAGATGAAGTTTTTCCCCCGCGAAGGGCTGTTCTGGATCTATCACGGTGCGGCCATGACGTTTGTCGTCATGGTCACACTGCTCAGTATCCTGCTGTTTGGCCGCCTCGATGCGAACAACCTGGCCTCCACCCTGGCCTGGATGCCTGCCTACACGATTGCAGTGCTGGGCTTTCGCTGGCTGTACCTCCACCGCCGCTGGGCCGATCTGCCGATGGGGCGATTGGTTCCCGTCGTCATCGGCTATAGCAGCCTCAGCGGGTTTGCCGTGATGGCCGCAGTGGCGGCCATGGTAATGCCCTTCTTCTGGCAGCAGATCAGCGCCAGCCGGGCTGAATTCAACAGCCTGGACTTTCTGGCCCGCAACATCCTCGGCAACGGTCTACAGGCACAACTCTTCATCGGTGCCTGGGCCTTCGTCTATGTCAGCGCCGCAGCCGCGCAGCGTGCCCGTGAGGGCGAGCTGAAAAACCTGCGTCTGCAGATGAGCCTGAAAGCCGCGCAGCTGAGCAGTCTGTCAAACCAGCTCAACCCCCATTTCCTGTTCAACACATTGAACAACATCCGCTTCATGATCCACGAAGATGGCAGTCGCGCCGACGCCATGATCGTGGCCCTGTCCGAACTGCTGCGCTACTCGCTCGAAAGCAGCCAGCAGGGCAAGGTCAAGCTGACCCAGGAATTAGCGGTCATCGAGGCCTTTATCTCCATCATGCGGACGCAAATGGAGGACAGGCTGGACTTCAGACTTAGTGTGCCGGCCTCAATGAGCAGCTGTCTTCTGCCGCCAATGGTTCTGCAACTCCTGCTGGAGAACGCGATCAAGCATGGTCTCGACCATTTGCCCCAGGGAGGGATGATTAGCCTTGAGGGTGAGGATCGCGGCGACAGCCTGACGTTCACGGTCGTCAATGCCATTCCGCGCGCACCGGCCAACATAAAGCCGGGCCTCGGCTTGGGCCTTCCGAATATTGAGCACCGCCTGCGCCTTTTGTACGGCGATCGCGCGACAATCAGAACTCAACAGACTGCAGGGTGCTTTCACGTAGAGCTGAATATGCCCAAGGAGTTTGCTTCGTGAAGCCAAGGTTACGGGCGCTGGTGATTGAGGATTCGCGCCTCGCTCGCGAGGGTTTGATGCGTATGTTGGCCGCTTTTAGCGACCAAGTTGACGTGCTGGGTCAGGCCGAAAACGCAGAAATTGCCCTGGCGCTGATCGAGCAACTGCGCCCCGATCTGCTCTTTCTCGACATTCATATGCCTGGAGAAGACGGTTTCGCTCTGCTCGAGCGGCTCGACTATACGCCTCGCATCGTCTTCACCACAGCCTACTCTGAACACGCGATCCGCTCCTTCGATTTCAATACGGTCGACTATTTGCTCAAGCCAATCAGTCCGCTGCGGCTTGCACAGGCCCTGGCCAAGCTGTCCGGTGAGTCCGAGACAGAGGCTGGTGGGGTCGACGTCAAGCCGACGCTGGACATCAGCAGCAAGATCTTCATCAAGGATGGCGACCATTGCTACCTGGTCGCTTTGAGCTCAATTTTCTACATTGAGAGCTGTAAAAACTATGTCCGGGCATTTTTTACAGATGACGCTGGTGGCGCAGTCAGAAATGCCTACGTCAAAAAATCGATGAACCAGATCGAAGAGCGGCTGCCGAGAACCGTTTTCTTTCGAGCCAGTCGTCAGTACCTGGTAAATCTGCAGGCCATCCGCAGCATCGAGGAATCGATTAGCGAGGGCTTTGAGGTCACCATGTTCGACGGCAAGCGGCTGGAAGTTTCGCGCCGCAATGCAGGCAGGCTCAAGGATTGGCTGAGTTTCTGAATAGGCATCCCCTGTCAATCACGCCATCAACTGCGACCAGTTTCAGTGACGTCGCTCATCATCGGTCTGGGATAGGCCCCATCGATGGCGGGCTGGCAGGTCTGTCGACAGCTCTGGCTGAACAAAGCCAGGGGGCCTCAACGCAAACCAGATCCGTCTTATGCCGACTGAATGGCTGATGGCCGACCTTTGGAAGACTCCGTTGTCGTCGGTGTTCCTGAGGAGGCCAACAGAGCCCCAGTTGAGGCGCTGACAAGGCACCCGCCAGCGCTCAACCATCCAGCAGTCACAGGTCAGTCTGGACATTGCCTTTCAGCCGGCGCGCCACGTCGCTTGCGTGAGACAATCGCTCCGTCAGCACAGGCCATCGGTTCCAGCTCTCCGCAAATGCGAGAATGTACGACAACTGGGCGAAGACCGCCCCGGGTGTGGCCTCGGGCGCGGCAATTAGAGCGAGCGTAGCGATGATCAGCGCGAGCAACACGATCCAGTTCATCAGATAGATTGCGATCTCGGCATCCGATCGCGCCACCTGCAGCTTTCGCCGGCGGGTCAGATGGGTGTGCAGGCCACGCGGGCTGCCGCGGCTCAGGACTGCAAAATCGCGCTCTGTCCGGCCATTCAAGGCGGCGTTAAGCCTCTCAACCTTGCCGGAATAGAGGCGGTCCATAGCGACAAGGGTGGCGGCCACAACAAGCCCTGCCAATCCGACACGCCAGTCGTACCAGGCTGAAATGGTGAGGGAGCCGACGCCTGCAATGATGGCCGAGAACCCTTCAGGCACGCTGCGTTCATAGGTTTGAACCACCTCGTAGACCTGTCGAAGTCGTCCGACCTGGACGCCCGGAGAGTCAGCACTGGACATTACTGTCTGCGATAGTCGCTGTTCCGCTGCAGAGAAAACCCTCGTATCGAAGAAGCGCCTCAGGGCCCCAGACACCAGGATCGCGCCCGCCCCGCAGGCCAGCAGCAGGAGCCCGGTCAGGTCTCCGGAAAGCAGACGATCGATCGTCACGCCGATCAGGGCGGGCAATGCCAGTAACGAGATTTCCTCGATGGTCAGCAGCCCGTAGGCTGCAAAGATCCGGCGGCGCTCTGGACCGAACAGAGTCAGCGACGACACCCTCATGGCACCACCGTGCCCGGCGGGGCAATGATCAGGCGCATGCGGTCTCCCCACGAGCGGGCAGCCTTGAGGTCCAGCCATAAGGACCGCGCTTCCGCAGTATGTACTGTCCACAGATGACTGGAGCTTATGGGGGTCGTCAGACCATAGACAGGCTGCTCCCGCTCCGGTTCCCAAGTGCCAAACAGGCGATCCCAGAGGATCAGGATGCCGCCGTAATTCTTGTCCAGGTAGATTTCCTGGGAGCCATGATGGACACGGTGATTGGCGGGCGAGTTGAAGACCCGGTCGAACCAGCCCAGGCGGCCGATGGTCTCTGTGTGAAGCCATTGCTGGTAGGACAACATCACGCCGAAGGCCGCCCCGACGAGCAGGGGGTCAAAGCCGATCAGAACGGCAGGCAGATAGAACCAGGGCGAGGTAAAACCGTCGACGAAGGACACCCGCAATCCGGTCGTCTGGTCAAAACGGGGTGACGAATGGTGCACAGAATGAGCGACCGCCCATAGGGCACGAACGCGGTGAGCCACTCGGTGATCCCAGTAGAACAAGAAATCAACGAGCAACAGACAGAGCGGGGCGCTCCACCAGGTTGTTGGAATGCGCCAGGGTATGAGCGCGTCCGCAATGCCAAACAGGGCCGTGATGAAGCCGAGAACCAATCCGCTCGCGGCCAAGGCGGGCAGGAGGACGCCGGAGCTGGCGGCCATCTCCTTCCAGGCCGCGAGGTTCAAGGTCCTGCGCTGCCGCCAAATCTCGATCGGCAGCATGATCAGGATCGCGGCTGAGAGCGCTCCGGCGAGCATTTCGAAAAGTCCGATGATCTCCATGAGGCACCATAAAATGAGTGAGCGCTCACTCTTTGACTGTATGATTTTGCCGTGTCAATGGAAAGTGAGCGCTCGCTCATTGAATGGAGGCCGCTTTGCGCACCGCTGACCCCGACCTGCAACGTCGTCGCTCATCCGAAATCGCTATGGCCGCCGCGCGCGTGTTTTTGGCCAAGGGGTTTCACGGGGCCAGTATGCAGGATGTGGCGCGCGAGGCCGGTGTCAGCATGGGCCTCCTCTATCGCTACTATGATGACAAGGCCGCGCTGATCGCGGCGGCAGCCACGATCGATCGTGCGCCTCTCCTGGCCGAGATCGCAGCGCTCGGCGCGGCCGATGATCCTCTGGCAGGACTGGAGGCCCTGTTGGTGAGTGTCATCGGTGCGGCGATGGAGCCGGGCTATGTCGACTTGGTGACTGAGGTTGCGGCCGAGGCCTGTCGCAACGCCCGCGTCGCTGCCGTGCTTCAGCAAGACGAGCTTGAGCTGCACGCAGCTCTCGTCGCCGTCCTCGAACGCCATCAGGCCGCTGGACGGCTAAGAGCCAATGCAGATCTGGCTTCCTTCGCTCTGCTGTTTCTGACCCTGGCCGACGCCCTGGCACTGCGTCTCCGCTTCGAACCTGGTCAGCCGATCACCCCATTGATCAGGTCTTTCTCACCATCGATCTGGGCGCTGAAGCCCTAGCGGGTCAGGGTCTTGCCGCGATAGACTTCGCAAAGGGTTTCCAGCACGCGGACCGCAGCCGGATCGGCAAGCCGATAGAAAATCGTTTGGGCCTCGCGGCGGGTCGCAACCAGGCCCTCAGCCCGCATCTTGGCCAGATGTTGCGAGGTCGCTGACTGAGCCAGGCCGACATGGATCGCCAGATCACCGACCGATGCCTCGCCGTCGATCAGGCGGCAGAGGATCAGCAGTCGCTGCTCGCTCGCCAGGAGCTTGAGAAGTCGAGCCGCAGACTGGGCACTGGCGGCCAGCTCCTGAACATCGTCAGTCAGTTTGGAGAAAGCAGCCTTGGTCATATGCCTAATGTAGAAGATACGAATTAAGGTTCAAGCTTGTGCGAGCGGGCCCTGATGTCGCAGCGGTTTATCTGTGAGGTCGGAACCTTGCGACGAGCACCGGCTGTGGGGTTTGGAAACGCTCAGACCGAAGACCTCGGAGGTTCTTCCACACCGTCATCGCGCAGGACGATGTAGATGGCCGGGATGACAAGCACGGTCAGCACCGTCGACGAGGCGAGACCAAACAGAAGCGAAATCGCCAGGCCCTGGAAAATGGGGTCGAACAGGATCACGGCCGCGCCGATCATGGCGGCCAGGGCCGTGAGCACGATCGGCTTGAAGCGGATGGCCCCGGCCTCCAGCAGTACCTCGCGCAGAGGCCGGTCACCGGTCTGGCTGTGACGGATGAAGTCGACCAGCAGGATCGAGTTGCGCACGATGATCCCTGCCAGGGCGATGAAGCCGATCATCGAGGTGGCGGTGAAGGGGGCTCGAAACAGGATGTGGCCGATGACGATACCCACCAGGGTCAGGGGGATCGGCGTGAGGATCACCAGCGGCAGGCGGAAGCTTTTGAACTGGGCGACGACCAGCACATAGATACCCAGGATCGCCACGCCGAAGGCTGCGCCCATGTCGCGGAAGGTCACCCAGGTGATCTCCCATTCGCCGTCCCATAGCAGGGTTGGTTTACGCTCGTCGGTTGGCTGGCCGTTCATACGGATGTCGGGCTTGGGAAGATCGCCCCAGTCGGCGGCCTTGATCGCCTTGTCGACTGCCATCATGCCGTAGATCGGGGCCTCATAGGCACCGGCCAGTTCGGCCATGATCATGTCGACGTCGCGACCGTCGCGGCGGAAGATGTGGGTCGAGCCGGCCTCCCGTGTGGCGGTGACCACCTCGCCCAACGCCACCAGCCGACCGCCCTGGATCTGGGCTACAGGCAGGGCCGCCAGGCCCTCGTCCCAACTGCGCGCCGACTGCGGCAGACGCACCGAGATCTCCAGCGGATCGCGACCCTCGCCGCGATGGGCGTAGCCCACGACCTGTCCGCCGAAGGCCGCGGCGATCGAGTCCAGCACCTGACGGTCATCGACCTTCAGGGCTTCCAGGCGGTCACGGTCGGGAACAAGGCGCAGGCCGGGTCGGGCCTGACCATAGCTGTCGTCGATGTCGACAATGTAGGGCACGGATTTGAAGGCGCCCTTGACCCGCTCGGCCACGGCGCGTCGGGTCGTAGCGTCGGGGCCATAGATCTCGGCCAGCAGGGTGGCCATGACCGGCGGTCCGGGAGGGGCCTCGACCACTTTGATCGACGCGCCAGCCGGCAGGGCCACCTTGGTCAGTCGTTCACGCAGGTCCAGGGCGATGAGGTGGCTGGAGCGCTTGCGCTCGCCCTTGCCGGCCAGCGACACCGACAGGTCGCCCTGGTCGGGACGGTTGCGCAGATAGTAGTGGCGCACCAGGCCGTTGAAATTGAACGGCGAGGCGGTCCCTGCGTAGGCGTCTATTGCTGTCACCTCGGGCAGGGTGCGGGTGATGACCGCCGCGTCGGACAGCGCCCGGGCGGTGCCCTCCAGCGAGGTTCCCTCCGGCATGTCCAGAACAACCTGCAACTCGGACTTGTTGTCGAAAGGCAGCAGTTTGACGGTCACAGTCTTGGTGGCGAACATGGCACCGGCCAGTAGGGTGGCCAGGCCCACGCCGATCAGGAAGGTCCAGGCGCTTTTGCGGGTGGCGATCACCTGGCTGGCGACGCGGCGATAGAGCGCGCCCAGCTTGCCCTCGCCGACATGACCATGCCCGCCGGTCGTCAGGGTCTTGCGGGCGAAGCGGACCATCAGCCAGGGGGCGATGACCACGGCGACGAAGAACGAAAACACCATGGCCGCCGAGGCGTTGACCGGAATCGGGGCCATGTAGGGGCCCATCAGGCCCGAGACAAACAGCATGGGCAGCAGGGCCGAAACCACGGTCAGTGTGGCGACTACGGTGGGATTGCCCACCTCGGCCACAGCGTCGACCGCGGCGTCGATCCGGCTTCGGCCGTCGCTCATGGCCCAGTGGCGGGCGATGTTCTCGATCATGACGATGGCGTCGTCGACCAGGATGCCGATCGAGAAGATCAGGGCGAACAGGCTGACCCGATTGATCGTGTAGCCCATCAGGTTGGAGGCGAAGAGGGTCAGCAGGATCGTGGTCGGAATGACCACCGCAGTGACCGCCGCCTCGCGCCAGCCGATGGCCAGACCGATCAGCACCACGATTGACAGGGTGGCCAGGCCCAGATGGAAAAGGAGTTCATTGGCCTTTTCATTGGCCGTGGCCCCATAGTCGCGGGTCACGGCCACATCCAGGCCTAGTGGCAGGAGGGAGCCCTTCAGGGCCTCGACACGGGCCAGAACGGCCTGTGAGACGACGACGGCATTGGCCCCCTTGCGCTTGGCGATGGCCAGGCTGACGGCGGGGGCCTGGCTCCAGACGCCGTCGGCACGGGCATAGCGCCAGGCGCGGGCCTGATCCTCGCGCGGCCCCTGGGCCACATCGGCGACATCGCGCACATAAACCGCTTGGCCGCTGGCTGAAGGCAGGGCCAGCAGGCCGATATCGACGGCGCTGGTCAGGCTCCGACCGGCCGTGACTTCGACCGCCCGACCGTCGCCGCGGATCTGCCCGGCGGGAAAGGCGCGGGTGGCCTGGCGGACCGTATCCATCAGGACGGCGAGTGACACGCCATGCTGGGCCAGGCGCGCGGGATCCGGGGCGACGCGGATTTCATCGGGGCGGCCGCCGACAATGAAGGTCAGGCCCACATCATCGACCTTCGCGACCTCGGTGCGCAGCTTGCCTGCCAACTGATACAGCGCCTGGTCGGTCCACTGGCCCTGCGCGCCTGGCTTGGGTGCCAGGGTCAGAACCAGGCTGGGCACGTCATTAATGCCCCGGGTCTGGATCAGGGGCTCAGCGATGCCGGCCGGAATGCGGTCGTAATTGGCGCGGATCTTCTCGTGGATGCGCACCGCCGCTGCGTCGGGATCGACCCCGACCTTGAAGCGGGCCGTGACCATCACCTGATTGTCGTCAGCGAAGGTATAGACGTGCTCGACCTCGGCGACGCTCTTGACGATGGTCTCCAGCGGCTTGCCGACCAGCTCAATGGCGTCGGGCGCACGCAGGCCCGGCGCGGCGACCATGATGTCGACCATGGGCACGCTGATCTGCGGTTCCTCCTCGCGGGGGATCGAGACCAGGGCCAGAAGGCCTACAGCGATGGCCGCCAGCAGGACCAGCGGCGTCAGCGGCGACTGGATCGACGCTCGGGTCAGGCGTCCCGACAGCCCCAGATTCATCGGCCGGCCTCCGCCGGGGTCAGGATGTCGCCTGGACGCAAGCCCGACAGGACCTCGACCGTGTCGGCCGTGGCGCTCGCGCGAGCCTGAATCGGGGCTTCTGAGATCACCCCGTTGGCACCGACCAAACGGGCGTAGTCGACGCCGAACCGGGTGACGACATAGCGTCGGGGAATGATAATCGCCTGACGCTCGCCGATCTTTACGGCGGCACGTACGCGCTGGCCGATCAAATCGCCGGGCAGGTTGGGGGCGGCGACATCGGCGGTGACCTGGCCGCCCGTGATCGACGGATAGATCTGAGCAATGGTTCCGCGGGCGGCGACTCCGCGAAGGTCCTCTGCGGCCAGATCGACGATGTCGCCGACCTTGAGGGCTTGGGCCTGGCTTTCCGGCAGCTCGATGCGGACCACCAGCGGGCCGGCGGTGATCCTGGCGATCGACTGCCCGGGCATCACCACCGAGCCGACCGGAACATTTGCCAGCAGGACCCGGCCAGAGGCCGGTGCCAGGATCGCGCCCTGGGTGCCCAACTCGGCGCTGGCTTCGCGTTGGGCGCGGGCCGCCGCCAGATTGGCGGTGGCAGCCTTGGCCTGGGCCTCGATCTGGTCCAGCCGGGCCTGGGCATAGATCCCTTGCGAGAACAGATAGCGGGTGCGCGTCAGATCGGCCTGGGCGCGGGTTGACTCGGCGGCGGCTGCGGCCGCCTGGGCGTCGAGCGCACCAGTCTGCAGGGTCAGCCGATCATCCCTGACCTGGCCGATCCTCTGGCCCTGGCGGACGACATCCCCTTCCTTGACGCTGAGCGCCACCAAGGTTCCGGAGATCCGTGCCCTTGCCTCGGCCATGTCGCGCGTGGTCAGGGTGGCTGGAACAGGCTTCATGTCGGCCACGACCTGGGCCCTGACCGTCAGTCGATCAGCTGCAGGTGCCGTCTTGGCTGGCGGCTCAGTGGCGATCTTGGGCTGGTCGCAGGCGCTGAGCAGCAGGGCTGCACCCAAGGCGCTGATCAGATATGGCCGCGCCGACATGGCGTCCCCTCCAGATGATGTCTGCGACGTCTATCGAACGGTGGGCAAGCCGGCGGCTTTCCAGGCCATTATGCCGCCGGTCAGGTGGGTATCCAGCGCGTGGCCGGCCTTCTGGCAGTGGCCGACAGCGGTGGCCGAGCGCTTGCCCGAACCGCAGCTGAACACTACGGCCCTATCGCCAGCGTCCGGCAGGGCTTTGGGGTCAAAGGTCGACAGCGGAACATTGACCGCGCCGGGGATGCGTTCGGCCTCGAACTCGGCCAGTTCGCGCACATCGACGAGCATGATTTCCTGGGCGTCGAGGGCGGCCTTCACCTGTTGTGCAGTGAGGTCGCGTGTCTTGGGGGATCCAAACATTATCGGGTCTCCTTGAAAGGCGCGCCGACGCCCGCCGAGGGGCGCGAAGACGCGGGGCTTAAAATTCATAATTGCTTATATGCTATTTTTCTTATATATAGTCAAGCCTTCGCAGGATGACGCTAGCCCGACGGGTCGGGCGCAATGTGATCCTGATCAAAGTCGGTTGCCGGAAAAGCGCCCAGCGTCGGCCTCAGACTGCGGTGTTAGAGGAACGGGATCATGACCAGGCCACGCATCGTCATTCTGGGCGCCGGACTGGGCGGTGCCATCGCCGCCTTTGAGATCAAGCAGGCAGTTGGCGAAAGAGCAGTGGTCGAGGTGGTCTCCCAGGGCGACACCTTCCACTTTGTGCCCTCAAACCCGTGGGTCGCCGTTCACTGGCGCAGACGCGAGGCCATCGAGGTCAAGCTGCCGCCCGTGTTCAGGAAGAAGGGCATCGCCTTTCGGGGCGTGGGTGCGGCAAGGGTCATGCCCGAACGCAATCAGCTGGAGCTGAACGACGGCGTGCTGCTGGACTACGACTATCTGGTGATCGCCACCGGTCCGGAGCTGGCCTTTGACGAGATCCCGGGCCTTGGCCCGCATGCCGGCTTCACCCAGTCGATCTGCCACGTCGATCACGCCGAGACGGCGGCGACCGCTTTCGATCGCTTCGTCGAAAATCCAGGCCCGATCGTGGTCGGTGCGGTGCAGGGTGCCTCCTGCTTCGGCCCGGCCTATGAATTTGCCCTGATCCTCGACACCGAATTGCGCCGCCGCAAGGTGCGCGACCGCGTGCCGATGACCTTCGTGACCTCCGAGCCCTATATCGGTCACCTGGGCCTGGACGGAGTTGGCGACACCAAGGGGTTGCTGGAAAGCGAAATGCGCCAGCGCCACATCAAGTGGATCACCAGCGCCAAGGTCGCCTCGGTCGAGGCCGGGATGATGCATGTCGAGGAGATCGCCGACGACGGCGCGGTCAAGGCGACCCACGATCTGCCGTTTTCCTATTCGATGATGTTGCCTGCCTTCAGGGGGGTGGCCGCCGTGCGCGGTGTCGAGGGTCTGACCAATCCGCGCGGGTTCATCCTTATCGACAAGCACCAGCGCAATCCGACCTATCCCAATGTCATGGCCCTGGGGGTGTGCGTTGCCATCGCCCCGACCGGCAAGACGCCGGTGCCTGTGGGTGTGCCCAAGACCGGCTTCATGATCGAGAGCATGGTCACGGCCATCGCCCAGAACTTCAAAGAGATCCTCAGTGGCCAGCCCGCCACCCATGAGGCGACCTGGAACGCCATCTGCCTGGCCGATTTCGGCGACGGCGGCGTGGTCTTCATTGCCCAGCCCCAGATCCCGCCGCGCAACGTCAACTGGTCTGCGAGCGGCAAGTGGGTCCATCTGGCCAAGGTCGGGTTCGAAAAATACTTCCTGGCCAAGGTCAAGCGCGGCGAGAGCGAACCCTTCTACGAGAAGCTCGCCCTGGACGTCATGGGCATCCACAAGATCAAGCCCTGAGGGGGGAGAGTACCGCGATGCGGCAGCTTGTTTGTCCCGCCTGCGGCGCGACCAATCGCGCGCCCGAAAGCCGGAACGCCCTGGCAGCTAAGTGCGGCCGCTGCGGAGAGCGCCTGTTCGCGGGTGGTCCGACCGAGGTCAGCGGGGCGCAACTGGCGGCTCATGCGAGCAAGAGCCGGGGCGTCGCCGTGCTCGTCGATGTCTGGGCACCGGGGTGCGGACCCTGCCGGTCGATGGCCCCCCAGTTTGCCGGCGCGGCCGCCCGGCTCGAACCGGATGTGCGGCTGCTGAAGCTCAATTCCGAAGCCGAGCCGCAGGCCGCTGGGGCGCTGGGTGTCTCGGGTATTCCGGCCCTGCTGCTCTATCGCGACGGTGCCGTCATCGCCCGGTCTACCGGACTGATGAGTACCGCCCAGATCGTCGCCTGGACGCACCAGGCCCTGGCCCGGGCCAAGGCCCCGGCCTCCGAAGGAGGTTGATCATGACCATCGACCGTATGGTTCTGGCCTTTGCCGGCCTTGTCGTTTTGCTGGGCGTCGGCCTGGCCCAGTTTGTTCACCCCTGGTGGATCGGCCTGTCGATCTTTGCGGGCCTAAACATGATCCAGGCGGCCTTCACAGGCTTTTGCCCGGCCGCGATGATCTTCAAGAAGCTCGGCGTCAAGCCCGGCATGGCCTTCCAGTGAGCGCCCACCGGTCCGACTGCCTGAGTCCCATTTAAGGCGCTCAATCGGTGTAGCGCCGTCTCGTGCGGGTCTGGCTCCCCACAGTGGATCAGGGCGGCTATTGAACGAACGACCCGTTTAGCCGACCCAAAAGGCACTTTCTCACCTTTGTGGACGCATCAGCTTAGGGAGCCACCAGGCAAGGCAATCCCGATCGGCTTGAGCTGAACGGTCTTGTCACAGGTAGGGACAGGCGGAACCGGGTTCCTTCGGGTCCCGATGTCCAGTCCGCCCCAGCGCCGATCGCCTCGGAGACGTGGTCTCCGCCGTTGGGCAAGGATCGATCGCTCAACAGTGTGTCAGAGCGACGGGCTGACGGCGATCGAGCGCGGCAGCCATCCAACCGGCGGTAGCTGGCCCAGAAATCCAAAAGCTCGATCGGGCGTCCTCACACGAACCGGCCGGGTTCGATTTTTGGCTTCGAGTGGCACCGACTAGGTTTTGTGCCGATCGGTCGGGAGTCTGGAGCTGCTCCAACGGCCGCTCATGGCGCAGCGCCGCCGCGAAAGCTGCCCTTGGCCACGACCGGCAAGGGGGGGCGCTCGAACGCCTCCCTCTACGAGAGGGCGATTCTGTCGCCCGTCGGTCATGGGTCGGGGTCGGAAATCAGGCTCTAGCTCTAGATCGGACCTTCGACCATTGGCCATGAGGCTCGCATCGCGGACATCAGCGACAGGCGTGTGTTGCCGCCAACGCCAACAGAGCAGGATGCTAAGGACGTCCTTGAGCCGCGATCTGCGCTGCGATCCAGGCATCAACCTGGGCTTCCAGCACGTTGAGCGGAACCGAGCCGTTCTTCAGCACCACGTCGTGAAAGCCGCGCAAGTCGAACCTGTTGCCCAGCGTCGTTTCGGCCCGCGTACGCAGTTCGCGGATTTTCAGTTCACCCACCTTGTAGGCCAGCGCTTGGCCTGGCCAGGTGATGTAGCGGTCGACCTCGGCCTCGATGTTGGTGCGCGACAGAGCCGTGTTCTCCAGCATGAAGTCGATCGCCTGATTGCGCGACCAGCCCTTGGCGTGGACGCCGGTGTCGACCACCAGCCGGCAGGCGCGCCACATCTCGTAGGACAGTCGACCCATGTCCTTCTCGGGCGTGTCGTACAGGCCCATCTCGATGCCGAGCCGCTCCGAATAGAGGCCCCAGCCCTCGACGAAGGCCGTGAAGAAGGCCGCGTTCTTGCGGAATTCCGGAAGGTCCAGTTCCTGCTGCAGCGCGATCTGGTGGTGATGCCCAGGCACGGCCTCGTGCACCGTCAGGGCCGGCATCTCATAAAGGGGGCGTTGGTCCAGGTGTGTCGTATTGACGAAATAGACCCCGGGCGCCCCAGTGCTGGCGAAACCCGGGTTGTAGTAGGCCGTGGTGTTGCCTTCGGCGATCTCGGCCGGGATCTCTCGCACGGGTGCTGTCAGTCTAACCCCAACTTGTCTCCACTGGGCGCAGTTCGAGCAGAAGCAGCCTGGTCTCAAGCCATGAGAGATTGCCACTCAGCCAAGGCGGCTGAGCGTTGGGTCTTGTAAGTCTCCCGGTTGATGAGGTGGCGGTCCTGGTTGAAGTGGTTGTGGAAGGCGGCGTGGACGGAGCTGAATTTCTGCAGGCTCTTCATCTGTCGGAACCGCAGCATGGCCCGTTCTCGTCGCCGGAACGGTAGGTGTGAGTTCTCACAACGGTTGTTGGCCCAGCGGCCAATCTCCTGCTTCTCGGTGTTGCCGAGTTCCTTCATCGCCGCCCTATAAGAGCGCAGGCCGTCGGTGGTGACCGCCTTGGCACGTCCGTGCCGCTTCATCAGTTTCTTCATGAACTTCAACGCCGCAGGCTTGTCGCGGGTCTTGCTGGCGAAGGACTCTAGCACTTCACCCTCGTGGTCGACGGCCCGCCAGAGGTAGTGCATCTGGCCGTTGATCTTCACGTAGATCTCGTCGAGATGCCATTTCCAGTTCGTGAAGGCCCTCATCCGCCGGACCCGTTTTTGGCGGATCTCGGCGGCCAACATCGGGCCAAACCTGTTCCACCAGAACCGCACCGTCTCGTGGCAAATGTCGATGCCCCGTTCGGCCAGGAGGTCTTCAACGTTCCTAAGCGACAGCGGGTACTTGACGTACATCATCACCACCAGGCGGATCACCTCGGGCGAGCTGTTGAAGTAGCGGAATGGGTTGCTCATCCCAGCAGGCTACCGGCCAGGGGCGGCGTCAGCAATTTGCTCTGACAGCGCCCCGCCTCGAAATAGGCGGGCGTTTTGCCTTCAGGCTCAGAGCACCGAAGTCTCGACAGAGCAGCAAACCTTGGTTAGCCACGGCCTGACCACCTGAGTGTCAATCTAACCAGCGATCCAGCCAATCGCCTATCCCGCCAGCGCCTCGATAACCCTGCAGTCGCCGGCCTGGCCGTTGCAGGCCGCATCGACCATGCGGCGCAGCTCGACGCGCAAGGTTTGCAGCTGGGCGATCCGGGCTTCGACGTCGTCGAGCTGCACAGCGGCCAGTCGGTTGGCTTCGCCGCAATGGCGTTCCGGGTGGTCGGACAGATCCAGAAGGTTGCGGATCGCCTCGACCGAGAACCCCAACTGCCGGGCGTGACGGATGAAAGCCAACCGCTGGACGCCCTCCTGGCCATAGATCCGCCGGTCGTTGGCGGCGCGGCGCGCGGTCGGCATCAGGCCGATCTCTTCATAGAATCGGATGGTTGGGATCTTGACGCCCGAGGCGGCGGCGAGCTGTCCGATGGAAATGGTCATGGCGTCTCCTGCGTCCCAAAATAAGCGCTTGCTCCTCTAGTGGCTAGAGGATGCACGGTGAGATCATGAGCCAGTCCTGTTCCCCCACCCCCGCCGTTTCGAGCTGCTGCGGCGCCGACGTCAAATTCGACGGCGCGACGCCCGCCTACCGTCGCGCCCTGCGCGGCGTGATCGCCATCAACCTTGTCGGGTTCGTCGTGGTCCTGATCGGCGGGCAACTACAAGGGTCGGTGTCGCTGTCGGCCAACGCGCTCGACTTCCTCGCCGATAGCGCCACCTACGCCATCAGCCTTTGGGCGATCGGTCGTTCGGTGGCGATCCGAAGCGGCGCGGCCCTCTTTAAGGGCGTCAGCCTGGGCGCCGTGGCGCTTTCGGTCGCGGGATATGCGGTCTGGCGGGCCTGGACGGGAGCGCCACCGTCCGGTCAGGCGATCTCGGCCTTGGGCATTTTCGGGGCCTTAGCCAATCTCCTGGCGGCGGCCTTGCTCGTTCGCTTCCGGGACGGCGACGCCAATGTCCGGTCGGTCTGGCTGTGTACGCGCAGCGACCTGATCCAGTGTCTCGCGGTCGCCGCCACCGGCGCTCTGGTTTGGCTGACCAATTCACGTTGGCCCGACTTGATCGTCGGCTTGCTCCTGGCTGGTGTCTTCCTCAGTTCGGCCTACCAGATCGTTCGTCAGGCGCGCGCCGAACGTCGCTCCGCGACGAGCGAGCCCGCGCCGCGACCAAGCGCTTCGGCGTGGAGGGGCCTGGTTCGCCCAACAATCTTGACCCGTCGTTCGCCCGCTGCGGAGGATCGCGATGCTTAAATCGAAGGAACGCTGGTTGGCCTATGTCCAAGAGGCTGATCTTGCCAAGGCCGCCTTCGCGGCGGGACGCCTCGCCGAAGCCTTTGGCCGCCTTGAGCGAGCCCACATCCTGGGTCAGCCTTGGGCCGGAGCGCACACCTGGACCCATTGGATGATGCTCAGGATCGGGTGGAAACGCAGGGACGGCCGCGAAGTGAGGGGCCAGATCCTCCGCCTGGCTGCGGGCGGTCTGCTGTCCTTGCTCGGCTGGCTGCCGGTGGGAAACACAGGCGGCGCGGATGTCGCCCCAAAGAAGCCCATGGCTCTGCCAAGCGACCTGGCCCGATTTTGCGACGATCAGACTGGATAAGAACAAGGTTGCGTTTGTGACTATGTAACGCATTCCCGGCTAAGACTTTCGCCGATATAGGAAACTTTATGATCAAGCTGACGACATGGCTGAAGCGAACGGGAGGCGTTGTGATCGCCTGCCTGCTGCTGTCGCTGGTCGTTGCGCCTGCGGTCGATTCGGCGATCTGTGGCGTCGAGCTGTCTTCTGCCGAAAGTCTGGTGGTGGTGGAAGCCACCGCATCGCTCGACACGGCGGGCGATGAGCATGGCAAAGGCGACGTCGATGCGTGCCTGCATGGGCACTGTCATCATGCTGCGCCGCTGATTGGCGCGCAGACCACGCAAACAGACGCGCTTGCCATCGCCCACGCACGTCTTACCCCGGCCATCGCCGGCCTGCCGCCCTCACGGGCCTCCGACCGCCTCAACAAGCCCCCTCGCGCCTGACCCCGACCGCGCCGACGCGCGTGTTCGCCTTCGTCAGAACGCAAGTAGGGACATTTCATGCCATCGTCATATGCCCGGCCCGCCGCCATTTTCGGCGCGGTCCTGGCCCTCGTGAGCCTCGGCGCGCCTGTGCGCGCGGTCGCCGCTCCTGTCACCCTGGCCGCCGCGCTCGAAAGAGCCCAGGCCCAGTCACCCTTGATCACCTCTGCCCAGGCCGCGCTCGCCGCCGCCCAGGGCCGGGCGCGTCAGGCAGGCTTCTCACCCAATCCGGAAGCCAGCCTTGAGAGCGAGAACATCGCCGGCTCGGGGCCCTATGAGGGGTTTTCCAGCGCCGAGACGACATTCTCGATCGGCCAGCGCCTTGAGTTGGGCGGCAAGCGCCGAACCCGGGTCGCCGCCGCCCAGGCCGAGGTCGAAGCCGCCATCGTGCGCGTGGCCATCGCTCGGGCCGACCTCATCCAGGAGGTGAAGACGCAATATGCCGAGGCGCTGGAGGCCGACGCCCGTGTCGCCTTGGCCAAGGAAGCCGCCGAACGCGCCAACGATCTGGCAGGCGTCGCCGCGACACTGGTCGAGGCGGGTCGTGAGCCGCCGCTACGCGCTCTGCGCGCCCGCACCGCCAGCGACGAAGCCGACGCTGCAGTGCTCGCGGCCCAGGCCCAGGCCGCAGCCGCCCGTCGCGCTTTGACCAGTCTCTGGGCCGATCCCGACCCTGAGATCGATCTGGTCGAACCGCCAGCCGGGCCGACCTTGTCGGCTGCGATCGACCCGACGGCTTCCCTCGACGTCCGGCTGGCCCAGGCCGAGCGGGAGGCAGCCCAAGCGGCGATCGACCGCGAGCGCGCGGCCGGTAGGCCCGACCTGACGATCCAGGCGGGTGTCCGGCGTTTCGAGCAGACAGGCGATCAAGCCCTGATCGTCGGCTTTACTGCGCCCATCCCGATCCGGGACCGCAACCAGGGCAACGTCGCCGCCGCCCGCGCAGACGCCACGGCTGCCGAAGCGCGCGAGCGCCTGGTTCTGGCCCGGTCCGTCCGCGCGGTTCGCGACGCCCAAGCCTCCCTGCGGGCCGCCGAGGCCCGCCTGGAGGTGCTGCAAAGCCGAACCGTGCCCCAGGCGCAGCAGGCCGTGGACCTAGCCCGTCAGGGCTTCCAGGCCGGCAAGTTCTCGCTGCTCGATGTCCTGGACGCCCAGGCCGCGTTGTCGGCTTCCCGCAATGACCTCATCGCCGCGCGCCTTGAGCGCGCCAAGGCGCTGGCCGCGCTCGAACGCGCCGCCGCGCAATAGGACCCCCACATGCCCAGACCCACTGACAAGAAAACCCTGCTGGCCGCCGTGGCGATCAGCAGCCTGCTGGCCGCCGGCGTCGGCGCCGTGATCGGCCGGACAATGCTGGCCCCCAAGGCCGAGACCCCCGCGGCCGCGGCCGAGGAAGGCGAGCACAAGGAAGGCGAAGCCGACCACAAGGAGGGTGAAGCCGAGGCCGGACATGAGGAAGAAGAAGGCCACATTGAGATGAATGCCGAGCGGCTGGCCACGTCGGGCATCAAGCTGGAGACCCTCGCCGTCGGCGGGCTGGGAGCGGGGATCGTGGCGCAGGCCTCGGTGATCGCTTCGCCCGACGGCGCCGCGACCCTGGCGGCCCGCGCCGACGGCGCCGTGGTGCGGATCAACAAGCGTCTCGGCGACCCGGTGCGCGCCGGAGAGGCCTTGGCCTCGATCGAGAGCCGCGACGCGGCAGCCATCAGCGCCGAACGCGCCGCCGCCGCCGCCAAAGCGACTGCCGCTCGCCAGGCCTATGCGCGCGAGAAGCGCCTGTTCGACGCCAAGATCACCGCCCGCCAAGATCTTGAAGCGGCCCAGGCCGAGGTCGCCATCGCCGAGGCAGAGCTGCGGCGCGCCTCCAGCGCCGGCCTTGCCGCCGGTGTCAGCGCCAACGGCCGCTTCGTGACCGTCTCCAGTCCGATCTCCGGCCGCATCACCGCTGCCCCGGCCGTGCTCGGATCCTATGTGACGGCCGGAACCGAACTCTTCCGCATCGCCGATCCGCGCAAGATCGAGGTTCAGGCCTCGCTCCCAGCGTCGGACGCTGGCCGTGTCGCTTCAGGCGATCGCGCCATGATCGAAACCGCGCAGGGTACGATCCCGGCCGTGGTTCGGTCGATCACCCCCGGCGTCGACGTCGAAAGCCGGGCCGCCACGGCGATCCTCACCGTTGCGCAAGGTCAGGCCGGCCTCGTTCCGGGCCAGGCTCTTCGCGTGCGGATCACGCCGCGCGGGGCGGCTTCGGGCGATCGGTTCTCCGTGCCCGAGGAGTCGGTGCAGTCGGTCGAAGGCGCCGACACTGTCTTTATTCGCGGCAAGGACGGGTTCACGGCGCGGCCGGTGAAGATCGGCCGGCGCGGTGGCGGCCGGGTGGAAATCCTCTCGGGCGTGACCGCTGGAGAGCAGATCGCTGGTCAGGGCGCGTTCCTGTTGAAGGCCGAGCTTGGCAAGGGGGAGGCTGAGCATGGGCACTAGGCGCGCAACAATGCGAAACCTCGCACCCCCCGCAAGCGCTTGCGCTGTACTGTCCATCTTGGCGGCCCTGGCGACGCCCGCGTTAGCCCAGGGTCGGGCAACGCCTCAACCCGCCTTCGAGCTGGTAAGCCAAGGCCATCTGAAGGTGCTCACCGCGACGGCTCGGAACGACGGCGATGGCCTTAGCGTATCCGGATTGGTGCGTCGGGCTCCGCACTGGAAGACTGGCGTGCAAGGCCACCTGGACGTCGAGGCCTATGATGTGGTCGGCGCTCGATTGGGCTCATCTTCGGTCGTCTGGCGCGGTTCCCTCGGCGGGGGCGGTCACAACCAGGCGGCCCGCTATCAGGCCGATTTCCCCGGCCTTAGCGCCAGCCAAGTAACGCGCGTCGTCGTTCGCTACAGTCCCGTCGCCCATGCGGCCGAGCCTTCGGAGGCCGCGCGATGATCGGCAGGATTCTCGATTTCTCCGTCCGCGCTCGCTGGGCGATCATCGGCGTCGTCGCCCTGATCGCGGCCTTGGGTGTCTACAATCTGGTGCGGCTGCCGATCGACGCGGTGCCCGACATCACCAACAAGCAGGTACAGATCAACACCGTCGTCCCGGCCCTGGCCCCGGCCGAGGTCGAAAAGCTCGTCACCTTCCCGGTGGAGACGGCGATGGCCGGCATCCCGGGCCTGGAGAGCACGCGCTCGATTTCGCGCAACGGCTTTAGCCAGGTCACCATCGTCTTCAAGGAAAACACCGACCTCTATTTCGCGCGCCAGCAGGTCTCCGAACGGCTGACGGGCGTGGGCCAGACCCTGCCCGACGGCGCGCAGCCGGCCATGGGCCCGATCTCCTCGGGCCTGGGCGAGGTCTTGATGTGGACTGTCGCCTACGACCACCCCGGCGGTCGCGGCGCGAAGGTCAAAGACGGCGCGCCCGGCTGGCAGTCGGACGGGGCCTATCTGACCGCCACGGGCGAGCGTCTGACCGACGCCACCGCCCAGGCGGCCTATCTGCGCGAAGTCCAGGACTGGATCGTTCGCCCGCAGATGCGCGGCGTGCCCGGCGTGGCCGGCGTCGACTCGATCGGCGGCTACGAAAAGCAGTTCGCCGTCCAGGCCGACCCGGCTCGCATGGCCGCCTATGGCGTATCGTTCACCGAGCTTGGCAAAGCGCTGGAGGCGGCCAACCTGGCCGTCGGCGCCAACTTCATGGAGCGGGGAGGGGAGGCCTACCTCGTTCGCGCCGATGCGCGGGTCCGCAACATCGACGAGATCGCCAACGCCACGGTCGCCAGCCGCGAAGGTGTCTCGATCCGGGTGCGCGATGTTGCCAATGTCCAGGTCGGCGGCGGCCTTCGGACCGGCGCGGCTTCGGAGAACGGCGAGGAGGTCGTGGTCGGCACTGTCCTGATGCTGACCGGCGAGAACAGCCGCACCGTCGCTGGCGCCTCGGCCGAGCGATTGGCCGAGATCATCAAGAGCCTGCCGCCCGGTATCAAGGTGCAGGTGGTCTATGACCGCTCCAAGCTGGTCAACGCCACCATCAAGACTGTCGAAAAGAACCTGGTCGAAGGCGCGCTGCTGGTCATCGTGGTGCTCTTCCTGCTGCTGGGCAATTTCCGGGCGGCGCTGATCACCGCCCTGGTGATCCCGCTGTCGATGCTGATGACCGCCATCGGCATGAACCGACTGGGGGTGTCAGGCAATCTGATGAGCCTCGGCGCCCTGGACTTTGGCCTGATCGTCGATGGCGCGGTGATCATCGTCGAAAACAGCCTGCGCCGCCTGGCCGAACGCCAACACCGCGAGGGCCGTTTGCTGACCTTGTCGGAGCGGCTTCAGGAAACCCGCGAGGCGGCGCGCGAGATGATCTCGCCGACCGTTTACGGTCAGGCGATCATCCTGTTGGTCTACGCACCGCTGCTGACCTTCACCGGCGTCGAGGGCAAGACCTTCTCGCCGATGGCCATCACCGTGATGTTGGCGCTGGCCGCAGCCTTCGTGCTGTCGCTGACCTTCATCCCGGCGATGATCGCCTTGGTGATCCGCGGCAAGGTCGCCGAAAAGGAAGTGGCCGTGGTCCGCTGGACCAAGGTTCGCTACGAGCCGCTGCTGCGCAAGGCCGTGGCCCGGCCCTGGCCCGTGATTGGCGCGGCGGTCGGCATGTTCCTGGTGGCCATGGTAACCTTCTCGTTCCTGGGCCGGGAGTTCACGCCTCAGCTCGACGAGAAGGACCTGGCCGTCCAGGCGCTGCGGATCCCGTCGACCTCGCTGGAGCAGTCGCTGCGAATGCAGCGGCAGATCGAGCGGACCATCGCCGCCTTCCCGGAGGTGCAGTTTGTGTACTCCAAGACCGGCACCGCCGAGGTCGCCAGCGATCCGATGCCGCCCAATGCGTCCGACAGCTTCATCATCCTCAAGCCGCAGGACGAATGGCCCAACAAGAAGGAGACGAAGGCTCAGCTCGTCACCCGCATGGAGAAGAAGCTCGAAGGCCTGACGGGCAACGTCTACGAGTTCAGCCAGCCCATCCAGATGCGGTTCAACGAACTGATCGCCGGCGTGCGCGGCGACGTGGCCATCAAGGTCTATGGCGATGATCTGGACGCCATGACGGCCAGCGCCGGCCAGATCGCCAAGGCGCTGCAGAGCGTCAAGGGGGCGGCCGACGTCAAGGTCGAGCAGACCTCGGGCTTCCCGACCCTGGACGTCTCGCTTGATCGCGACGCCATCGGCAGGCTGGGCCTGACGGTCGAGGAAGTGGCCGACACCCTGGCGGTCGCCATGGGCGGGCGCGAGTCCGGCCTGGTCTTTCAGGGCGACCGGCGCTTCGACATCGTCGTTCGCCTGCCCGACGCCACCCGCAACGATCTGGACGCGGTCGGCGCCTTGCCGGTGATGCTGCCCGAAAGGGCAGGGGGCGGCGCGCGCCTTTCGGTGCCGCTGCGCGACGTCGCCCGCTTCTCCTATTCGGAGGGCCTCAACCAGGTCAGCCGCGAGAACGGCAAGCGCCGCGTCGTCGTCCAGGCCAACGTCCGGGGCAACGACCTTGGCTCGTTCGTCGCCGACGCCCAGGCCAAGGTCGACGCCCAGGTCAAGCTGCCGGCGGGGTCGTGGATCGAGTGGAGCGGGCAGTTCGAGAACCTCAAGGCGGCGCAATCGCGGCTCGCCCTGGTCGTCCCGCTCTGCTTCCTGCTGATCTTCGCCTTGCTCTACATGGCGCTGGGGGGCTTCGCGCCCGCCGTCGCCGTGTTCTCGGCCATTCCCCTGGCCCTGGCCGGCGGGGTCTTCGCCCTGGCGCTGCGCGGTATCCCGTTCTCGGTCTCGGCCGCCGTCGGGTTCATCGCCCTTTCGGGGGTGGCCGTGCTCAACGGCCTGGTGATGATGACGGCCATCCGTCAGCGCCTGGCCGCTGGCTTTGAGCTGGAAAAGGCGATCATAGACGGGGCCATGGAGCGGCTGCGGCCGGTGATGATGACGGGTCTGGTGGCCTCGCTGGGCTTTGTGCCCATGGCGCTGGCCACCGAGACCGGGGCCGAAGTTCAGCGCCCGCTGGCCACAGTGGTCATCGGCGGCCTGATCACCGCCACGGCCCTGACCCTGTTTGTCCTGCCGGCCATCTGCCGCTTTGTGCTTCGCAAGACCGCCAAGGACCTGCGCGAGCATCCCCCGGAAACTCAGGAGCAAGGAGCCTAAGATGACCCCGGGCCAAGCACTGCTGTTACGCATCTACACCGACGAGAACGCCATGACCGGCGATCGGCGCTTCTTCGACGTCCTGATCGAGCGCGCTCGGTCGATGGGTCTGGCCGGCGCCACCATCTTGCGCGGGCTGCGAGGTTACGGCGCCTCCAGCACCCTGCACGGCGGCAAGGCGTTCGACCTGGCGCCCAACCTTCCGGTCGTCGTCGAGATCGTCGATGTCGAGGCCTCGCTCCGAGCCTTCATCGCCACGCTGCAGCCCGAGGATGAGATAGGGCTGGTGACCTTGGAAAAGGTCGAGGTCGTCCGCTACGGCGGCCATCGACACCACTACTAGGCCTTGGGCGGCGCGCCGGCTGCAACCGGCGCGCCGTTCGTTCAACAAGCGATCCTCACGGGAGAACACCATGGGCGCCGGTCAAGGCCACGACCACACCGCGGGGCAGACCAACGGCAGGATGCTCGCCATCGCCCTTGGGCTGACGACGACCTTCCTCGTCGCGGTGCTGTCAGTCTAACCCCAACTTGTCTCCACTGGGCGCAGTTCGAGCAGAAGCAGCCCGGTCTCAAGGGTGCTGTCAGTCTAACCCCAACTTGTCTCCACTGGGCGCAGTTCGAGCAGAAGCAGCCTGGTCTCAAGCCATGAGAGATTGCCACTCAGCCAAGGCGGCTGAGCGTTGGGTCTTGTAAGTCTCCCGGTTGATGAGGTGGCGGTCCTGGTTGAAGTGGTTGTGGAAGGCGGCGTGGACGGAGCTGAATTTCTGCAGGCTCTTCATCTGTCGGAACCGCAGCATGGCCCGTTCTCGTCGCCGGAACGGTAGGTGTGAGTTCTCACAACGGTTGTTGGCCCAGCGGCCAATCTCCTGCTTCTCGGTGTTGCCGAGTTCCTTCATCGCCGCCCTATAAGAGCGCAGGCCGTCGGTGGTGACCGCCTTGGCACGTCCGTGCCGCTTCATCAGTTTCTTCATGAACTTCAACGCCGCAGGCTTGTCGCGGGTCTTGCTGGCGAAGGACTCTAGCACTTCACCCTCGTGGTCGACGGCCCGCCAGAGGTAGTGCATCTGGCCGTTGATCTTCACGTAGATCTCGTCGAGATGCCATTTCCAGTTCGTGAAGGCCCTCATCCGCCGGACCCGTTTTTGGCGGATCTCGGCGGCCAACATCGGGCCAAACCTGTTCCACCAGAACCGCACCGTCTCGTGGCAAATGTCGATGCCCCGTTCGGCCAGGAGGTCTTCAACGTTCCTAAGCGACAGCGGGTACTTGACGTACATCATCACCACCAGGCGGATCACCTCGGGCGAGCTGTTGAAGTAGCGGAATGGGTTGCTCATCCCAGCAGGCTACCGGCCAGGGGCGGCGTCAGCAATTTGCTCTGACAGCGCCCCTTCAGGGCATCGTTCGGGCCCGGCATCTGTCGAAGGCGGTGATGGGCAATATCCGACAGAACCTGGTGTTTGCCTTCGGCTATAATGCGCTGGGCATTCCGATCGCGGCGGGGCTCCTGTACCCGAATTTCGGCTGGCTGCTGTCACCGGCCGTGGCTGCGCTGGCGATGGCCTTGTCGTCGGTCAGTGTGATCGGCAACGCGCTGCGGCTGAGAGCTGTGAAACTCTGAGGCGAGCAAGCCCCCCGGGGGGGCGCATCGCCAATGCCGGCCATCGTCAGAAACGCCGGCCGCTTCACCACAGCGGCGAGGGATGGGGTGCGATGACGCGTATATCGAAGGACAGGCAAGGACCGGGCGAAGACGCATGAATATCGTAAGCCGACCTCTCATCGTCATCGGACTTGCTGCCTCTCTGGCGGCGTGCGCCACGGTTGATCCGACCCGCGACACGGCAGAGATCAACCAGCTGCTGGCTGACAGGGGCGCGCCGACGCTGGGCTGGGAGCGAAACGGCGCTGCCGAGGACGACGCCCAGCTACAGGCCTGGCTGGCCCAGCCGATGAGTGCGGACCTCGCGGTCAGGATGGCGATGGTGCGCAGCCCCCGGCTGCAGGAACACTATGCCGAACTAGGCCTGGCCCGCGCCGAAGTGCTCGAGGCCATCCAGATTGCCAATCCGCGCCTCGGCGCCTCACGTCTGTCGCTCGAGAACGGCGCGGGCGAGCAACTGACCTACGGGCTGTCGGCGCCGCTGATCGATCTTCTGGTCCTGCCGTCCAGGGTGCGGCTGGCGCGGCTGGAGAACCAGCGCGCCCGCTATCAGATCGCCTCGGCCGTTCTGGATGTCAGCCTAGACGTGGAAGCGGCCTGGTACAGCTATGTAGGCGCCCAGCAGGTGGCGGACATGCGCGCGGCGGTGGCGGAAGCCACTGATGTCTCGGCCGATCTGTCACAGCGCTATTTCGATGCCGGGAACATCACCGAGTTGCAGCTCAATCGCGAACTGGCCGCCGCCAGTTCGGCGCGTATCGACGCAGCCCGCGCCGCCGTCGCAGCCAGGATGGCGCGGCTGGAACTCAACACCCTGATCGGCCTGCGAGGCTCTGAAACCGGCTGGAACGCCGGCGTGGTGCTGCCGCTGCCGGTCGCCACCGAGGATGATCCCGCTGAGCTTCGCCGCATGGCCAAGACCAGCAGCCTGGGCTTGCTGGCCGCGCGACAGGAGGCGACGATCAGCGCCAGTGCGGCCGGAGTGACGCGGAACTTCCGTCTGCTCGGCGACACCTCCATCGGCTACGAGCGTGATGAAGAGATCGACGGCTCCAGGCTCAGCGGGCCGACGCTGGACCTGGAACTGCCGATCTTCAACCAAGGTCAGGCGCGGGTGGCGCGGGCCGATGCGCAACTTCGCCTCGCACGCGCACGACTGGCCCGGATCGAGCTCTTGTCCGGAAACGGCATCGACCTGGCCTCCGAGCGGGTCCGGGTGCTCGGCGACATCGTGAACATTCACCGCCTGTCCCTCGTGCCCCAGCGCGAGATCGTCACGGTACGCAGCCAGGAAGAACAGAACTTCATGCTGCTCGGCGTGTTCGACGTCATCCAGGCCAAGACCCAAGAATACGACGCCTATCAGAGCTATCTGGAATCGGTGCGGGACTATTGGCTGGCGCGCATCGAGCTGATGCGGCTGGTCGGGGCGCGGCTGCCGAGCGAGCGCCAGATTTCGGAGCGTACCGAAAGCGTGGCCGACATCCTGGCGACGCCCGCGACCTCACAGACACCGCCTGGCGCGCCTGTCGTGGACCATTCCCGACATGGTGGGTCGGCGGGCGCAAGCCCGACACCGGCCCCCGCGACTGCGCCGCCCGCCGTCGATCACAGCCAACATAATGGAGGCCGGCCATGAGCCTCAGCCGTAGGGACATCATGCTGGCCACCGGAGTGGCGACCGTCGCCTCCGTGGCCGGCCCGGTCAGCCGTGCAGCGGCGCAGGACCACGACATGAGCGCCATGGGCGCCAAGACGCCGCCGTCGCAGGGTTCGCCCGCTCGCGGCATCGCGACCGGACCCGCGCCCGCCGTGCCACGCGACGACCGCTATATGCCGGTGCGGACCCTGAACGGCTGGACCCTGCCGTGGCGCATGAACGCCGGGGTCAAGGAGTTCCATCTCGTCGCCGAGGAGATCCAGCATGAGTTCGCGCCGGGCAGCGTGGCGACCTGCTGGGGTTATAACGGCTCCACGCCGGGCCCAACGATCGAGGCGGTCGAAGGCGACCGCGTGCGCATCTTCGTCACCAACCGGCTCGGCGAGCACACTTCGGTGCACTGGCACGGCCTGATTCTGCCCAACGGCATGGACGGGGTCGCAGGGGTCACCCAGCCGTCGATCCAGCCCGGCGAGACCTTCGTCTATGAGTTCACCCTGCGCCAGCACGGCACCCATATGTATCATCCGCACGCCGATGAGATGACGCAGATGGCCTATGGGATGATGGGTCTGTTCATCATCCATCCGCGACAGCGCGAAGCCATCGACCGCGACTTCGCCTTCCTGCTGCACAACTGGGCCATGAAGCCGGGCACCTGGCGGCCCGACCCGTCTGTGATGGTGGATTTCGATCTCTGGACCTTCAACTCGAAAGTCTTCCCGGCGATCGAACCGCTGGTCACCCGAACCGGCGACCGCGTCCGGATCCGGGTCGGAAACCTGTCGATGTGGAACCACCCGATCCACCTGCACGGGGTAGAGTTTCTGGTCACCGGGTCCGATGGCGGACGTTGGCCGAAAAGCCAGTGGCGCAGGGAGGTGACCGAGACCGTCAGCGTCGGCCAGATGCGCGATATCGAATTCACCGCCGTGCCCGGCGACTGGGCGCTGCACTGCCACATGGCCCACCACACGATGAACGCCATGGGACATGACGTGCCCAATCCGACCGGCGTGGACCAGAACGGCGTGGCCGCCAGGATGCGCCAGATGTCGCCGGGCTTCATGCCCATGGCTCGAGAGGGCATGGCAGAGCATCAGGAGCATACCGACGGCGGTCACCAGGGTCCGGCCAATACCCTGGCCATGATGACCGGCCGTGGGCCGTTCGGAAACATCGAGATGGGCGGGATGTTCACCCTGGTGAAGACCCGGGACGACACCGCGCCGGGCGACTATTCCGACCCCGGCTGGTTCGCCCACCCCGATGGCACCGTGGCCCGCCGGGTCAGCGCCGATCCCGATTTCGGGTCTCCGCCCCGCCGTTCGACCTGACGACACGATCACGTGTAGCGCTTCACAAGAAGACGACATGACCAGGACCCTGATGACCCCCTTCGCCGCTAGCCTGTTCGCCGTTCTCGTGGCGGTATCGGCCAACGCTCAGACCCCGCCTGCGGCCGACCCCCACGCCGGTCACACAATGCCCGCCACGGTGCCACAAGCGGCGCCCGCCGCCGATCCGCATGCTGGTCACCATATGCCAACCCCGGCGCCGCAGACGATGCCAGCCGCCGACCCCCATGCCGGTCACCACATGTCGTCGATGCCTGGCACGGCCCAGTCCTCGATGGCTGCGGTCCCTGGCCCGACGGGAACTGCGCTCAAGGCTTCCTCGCCGTCTGGGAGCGCCATGCTGAATGGCTCGCCTGCTGAGCTTTCCATGACGCTCCCGCACAGCATGATACTGCAGGCGGTCACGCTGACGAACAGCGTGGGCCAGCGCATCCCTCTGTCAGCCACTCTGTCGGATCAACCGGTCGAGACCTTCGTGACTCCGCTGCCGACCCTGCCGTCCGGCGTCTATACGGTCGCCTGGACCGCCGCTGCCACCGACCATACCATGACCGGCACGTTCGCCTTCATGGTCCACTGACCAGGCTCAGATCCAGCGCTAGGTATCTTGCAGGGCCGCAGACAGTCTGCGCCGCGCCCGTGCGACCCGGGTCTCCACAGCCTTGATGGAAATACCGAGGATCCCGGCGGTCTCCGCCTGGCTGCGCCCTTCTAGGCTGGTCAGGATGAGCGGCGCCTTGAGGTGGGGCGGCAGCCGCGCGATCTCGATATTGAGGCGCGAAAGTCTTGCGTTTTCCTCCATCCGATCGTCCGCCGCCTTGCCTCCGTCCGATACCGCCATGGCTTCCGGCGACGACAGGTCCAGACTGCCCCGCACCAGCCTGCGCACCAGGCGACGGCGGCTCCAGTCGCGGCACTTGTTCAGGGCGATGGTCCTGATCCAGGCCTCGAAGGGCCGGACCGGATCGTATTTTCGAATGTTGAGCCAGGCGGAGGCATAGGTCTCTTGCGACAGGTCCAACGCCTCCTGCTCATCGCCGACATAGCGCCGGATGAACCGCAACAACGCCGTCATGGTTTCCCGCATCAGCGCGGTGAAGGCCGCGCGGTCCCCCGAGGCGGCGCGGGCGGGAAGGTCGGAGGCCTGATCCACCCCGCTGCTAGTCTTCGCCGGGCGCGAGCGCCGTGACGATGCGGTCGTCGAAAACCTCGGCCTGTGCTGGCGTCAGCACCGAGCGCATCTCGAAGACGTGGGCTATGGTCTCTTTCTGGAGCGCGCCCATGGCGACGTGGAAATGATCGACCGCAGCCTGGACCTGCGGACTGTCGCCGTCGCTCTGTTCGATGGCACGGGCCAGTTCCAGGTTCGCCGCGCGCACCTGATCCTCGAGCGCCGGCCGCCTGGCGGCGAAGCGCGCCTCGATGCTCTCGATCCGGCGAAGCTGGGGTGCTGACAGCTTCAGATCGTGGTGGACGATGTCGTGCAGCGACGCCGGTTCCCGGCGCTTCAGGACCCAGCTGGCGCTGACCCATGTGCCTGCACCGCTGGCGAGGGCAGCCAGAACGGCGGTCAGGACAATCGCGCGCCAGCCGCGCATCATCGGCCGGTTTCCAGTTGGGCGAGGGGCGACAGGCCCGCGTGCGCCGAGAAGATCGCCATGTCTCCGGCAGGGCGAGGCACCGCGACCGCACCGAACGCCCCAGCCGTCAGCCCTGTGACCAGAGCCATGGCGACCGCTCCAACCCGAAGCCGGGTCGCGGTCCGTTCACCTTGAAGGCTGTCCACCCGCGCCCAGACCCCGGTTTCGAATGTCGCCGTCGGGCTTTCCATGGGCGTTTGCGCCAGTGTGGTCAGAAGATCATCCAGATTGCGCGTCATCGAACCTCTCCGTTCGCCCCACTTGCACTACGCATCCGCGCGTTTGAGCCCTCGCCGGACAGTCCCAATCCAGCGTGATCACTGTGACGGCCAATCATATCGCCATGTCCATAGCGGCGACTGGAGCCAGTGTGCCCATGACGGCGACGACCGCGAGAAGCGCAAGAGCCAGGCCGGTTTCCAGAACCAGGCTGCGCTTGAGGCGCCGCAATGCGAGGGCGAGATTTCCCGGTTCCTCCAGAGCATCTCCAAGGTCTGGCGTCAGATGGAAGCGATTGGCGGCGGCGAGGACCAGCATCAGGGCGAACAGCGCCAGCTTTCCCGTCAGCAGCAGGCCGTAAGGCGTGGTGACCAGGCCGGAAAGACGGTCGGGGCCGACCATGAACCAGCTGTTGATCAGACCGCTGAGAACCAGGATCGCGACCGCCGCCATCCCGACCCCCGAAAACCCGTGCAGCGCCCGGTAGAGGGTCCGGTCGGCTGCCGGCGTTCCCTCGCCTGCTTTGAGAGCCAGGATCAGAAGGGCGACGAGCGCGCCCAGCCAAACCGCTGCGCCCCAGCCGTGGAGGACGGCCGCCATCAGATGGGTCAAATGGCCGGCGCCTTCAGTGGCCGCGCCGTGGCCAGTCCAGGCAAAGCTGGCGACCGCAATCATCCCGGCCACGCTGACTGCGATCCATATCCCGCGCGACGGCGCTGCCGCCACCAGGAGCAGAGCGGCTGCGGCCGCAATGAGGGCGCGGATCAGGAAGGCTGGGCCGAGACTCGACCCCGTCATCATGAACGCCAACGAGGCCGGCTTGAGGCCTTCGGTGATCGAGCCCGCCATCACCGCCGTCTGGGCAAGGAGCGCGATCGCCGAGGCCAAGGACAGTAAAACGGCGCCGGCGATGATCAGACGCCTCGGCCATTGGAGCGCCCGGGCCTCCGGCTCGCTCAGCCCGTAAAGAAGGAAAAGGGGTGTCCCCATGAGGACCACAGCCCCCGAATACTGCGCCAGACGCAGCAGGATGACGAAGGCGTCCAGCACGCGAGGTCAGCGTACCGTGAAGGTGATGACGCCGGTCATGCGATGGCCGTCGGACGAGGCTGCGTGCCAGTTTGCGTTGTACGTCCCGGCTGCTAATGGGCGAGAGGGCTTACCTGACAGCGTCCGCCCGTCCTGCGAGACCGTCGTGGGCACCGCGAAGGTCGAGCCCGCCGCGTTGACGACCTCCAGACCGGAGAACGCCGGGGCGACGCGTTCACTGAAGGTCACCGAAATCGACGCGGGCGATGCGACCGTCGCGTTGGCCGCAGGCGTGGAGGCGACGACCCGCGCATGAGCGCCGGCCTGGGTTCCCATCAACAGAAGGGTACAAGCCGCGCCGAGGGTGCAGAGACTCTTGCGGGAAAACATCGGGAAAACTCCGTAAAACCAGAAGGGCTCATAGAGATATACGGCGCTGAACGCATGAGCCCTCGCTCAGGCGTGCGTACGGCGGTCCGTCGCACTCGGCAGATGGGACGCGCGACAACAGTCCGTAACAACTGAGGCGGAAGCGCTCCAAGCAGCCAACGTAAACGCCATCCTGTCCGAAGCAGAACGCACAGGCAGTGTAATGGCCAACCCTAGAAGCAAACCTTCCCAAGGTCCGCGATGATTCAGGTGTCCCCGGTAACGGGATACGCGAGGACGATGCCTTGGCCGCCGCCCACAAGCGGACCTTCCGAAGGTCAGAGAAGAGTCAGGGTTAGCCGATCAGTGAGGCCAACCCGAAGGTCTGATTGGGGTCGGGAGCGGAAATCAGCGCGAGGACCACATCCGGACCTTCGCACTGTGTCCAATGTCCGGTTCCTGGAGCGATCCCAAGGTCCGCTAGTGGCGCTGAGCAGAAGGTCATCGAGGCTCAGCGACTACTGTCGATCCGTAACTGACGCAGTCGCTCCCGCCGCTCGTGATTTTTGGCCTGTTCCTGGTGCCACTCTCCGATGTTGAAGCCTGGGGCCCGCCGCGTCGGCTCATCTGGGATCAATCGGCCGATCATGTCCGCGAGCCGCTGCTCATGGGCGATTTCGATCTCATAGACCTCCCGAAGCTCCGGATTCTCTTCGATCTCCTGCCTATAGGCCTCGATCTCCAGCAAGGACTCTGCCCGACGTGCCGCGAGCTTGTCCCAGTGCGCCTTGTGATGGTCATCCATCGGGCCATTGAAGATGACCTGACCGGCGCGGATATCCAACAGAATGTCGTCGGGGTGTGGGATCGGATTTGGGCGGGCTTCACCTCTGCGATCACAGGCTTCGAAAACCTCCTCCCAGCCCTTCTTGTACTCGATCGCGGCCCCCATCATTGCGTCACGCTCGCTGAGCGACCGCTGTTCCACGGCCTGCACGAGGCCGGTGACGGCAAGCTGTGCTCTGTGGCTGCCTTTCACGGCGGCGACGCCCAGGCTTCGGAGTACGGCCTGGATCATCGGAAGCTCCTCGAGCTTCCCGTTTTCGCGGATCTGGATCGGCCGATAGGCCTCCTGCATGATCAGATCCTCCAGCCCTGACGCGCGACTTGCCGTCTTGCCCGGCTTTGCCTTCTTCCTGGGACGGCCGCGGGGATTGCCAGATGCACCCTTGCGGAACTGATGCTGCGCTGGCGGCTGACCATACCCGACCAGGGCCTTGCTCGGGCTGCCGGGGTCCCCATCGTCGGGCGCGCTCACTTCAGCTCCTCCCGCGAGCGCTGCACCTCGGTCGCCTCGAAGGTCGCACCATCCTGGGCAAGTTTCGCCGCCTTGCCAGTGAGCTTCTCAAACCGCCGCACAATGGTGTCGCAGTAGAGCGGGTCGAACTCGATGAGGCGGGCCGACCGACCGCATGTCTCCGCGGCGATCAGAGTGGTGCCGGATCCGCCAAATCCGTCGAGCACGATGCCGCCCCGCTTCGAGCAGTCACGGATCGCGTCGGCCACCAGAGCGGTTGGCTTAACGGTGGGATGCATCGCGAGCATCTCCCCGCGCCCCGATCCTAGACTGCTGATCCCCGGATAGTCCCAGACGTTGGTGCGGTATCGCCCGTCCTCACCAAGGCCGAAGCTGTTCACGTGTGGAGCTGTCCCGACCTTGAACACGAACACCAGCTCGTGCTTGGACCGATAGAAGGTGCCCATCCCGCCATTGGTCTTGTTCCAGATGCAGAGGTTCTTCAGCTCGCTGAACACCTGCTCGCCGGCCGCTAGCAATTCCCCCATGTGGCGCCAGTCCATGCATACGAAGGCGATGGTGCCATCGCGACTGACGCCGGCCATCGCGCCGAGGGTCTCCCGCAGGAACGCTGTGAACGCGGCCGAGGACATCTCGCCGGCACCCATGGCGAACTCGCGATGCTGGATGCTCCCCAAGCCGGAGACGTGCCCATCGATCGGCACATTGTAAGGCGGATCCGTGAATACAAGGTCGGCGATATCGCCCCGCATGAGCCGGGCATAGTCCTCCGGATTGCGCGCATCGCCGCAGATCAGCCGGTGGCGCCCAAGCTCCCAGATGTCGCCCATCCGGCTTACCGCCGCCGTCGCGAAAGGCGGGACCTGATCCTCCGGACCGGGAGGCGCGTCGGGGTCGCTGTCTCGGGACAAGTCGAGGGTAAGGTCGACCTCGGCCAGGGAAAAGCCGGTCAGGGTCACGTCGAAGTCCAGGTCGATAAGGGCCTGGAGTTCGATCGCAAGGATCTCGGTGTCCCAGCCTGCGTTGAGCGCGAGTTTGTTGTCAGCGAGCACGTAGGCTCGGCGTTCGGTCTCGCTAAGGTGGGACAGGCGGAGGATCGGCACCGATTCCAGGCCGAGAAGCTTTGCAGCTTCAACCCGGCCATGACCGGCGATGATCTGACCCTCGTCGCTCACCAGCACCGGATTGGTGAAGCCGAACCGCTGGATACTGTCGGCGATCTGCTTGATCTGCTTTTTGGAATGACGCCTAGCGTTTCGGGCGTAAGGTTTGAGCGTGCTTGGTGCGCGGTGCTCGACTTCAAGTTCGGCGGGGCGAGTCACCTGCCGAACATATCATGAACTCGTGATTCTGAAACTAATGGCCGCAACCTGCCGCTGCCTGCGCTGAGGTTCCACTGGACTGCGGCGGGCGTCCGAGCATTGCTGTTGGCGTCCAGCCCGGCAGTCCGGGTTTTGCTCAGTGCGGGCCAACACCGGCCCCATGAGCGAAGGACAACTTCAAATGACCAAGTCATTCCGCCGATCCGGCGCCTTGCCCACAGACTCAACCGCCGAAATCCCGACCGAGCCGGCCAAGACGAAAATCGCCAGCGTCGTCGACCTGCTTCGCAACCCGGGCGGCGCGACCCTCGAGACTATGATGCGCGCTACAGGCTGGCAGGCGCACTCGGTCCGCGGCGCCCTGGCCGGATCGATCAAGAAGGGCATGGGCCTGCACGTTGTCTCTGAGAAGGTCGACGGTGTCCGGATTTATCGCATCCCGGCGAAGGTCCCGGCGTGATGATCGATCCCGCAATTACCGAGGAGGTTCGAGCGCTCGAGCGCCTGGACCTGGAGGGGCTGCGAGCGGTTTGGCGCAAGCGCTATGGACATCCGCCGACGCTGAGGTCGACCGACCTTTTGGCTAGGCTCTTGGCTTGGGGGATTCAATCCGAGGCCTTCGGAGGCTTGGACGCCGAGACCCGGTCGACCCTCTTTCGAATGAGTCTCCCCGTCGCTGCGCCCAGTCTCGCCCCAGGCATGCGTCTGGAACGTATCTGGCGTGGGACCACCCAGACCGTCGAGATCGTCGAAGGCGGGTTCCGCTGGAGTGGACAGACCTATCGTAGCCTTTCACAGGTGGCCCAAGCGATCACGGGCGTGAAGTGGAACGGTCCAAGGTTCTTCGGGCTGCGGCGGGACTCAGCGCGATGAGCCAGAAGCTTCGCTGCGCCATCTACACCCGAAAGTCCTCTGAAGAGGGGCTCGATCAGAGCTTCAACAGCCTGCACGCCCAGCGCGAGGCGTGCGAGGCCTATGTGCTGAGCCAAGCCGGGGAGGGATGGTCGGCCCTCAGGACCACCTACGACGATGGTGGGTTCTCCGGCGGTTCAATGGAGCGGCCGGGCTTGGCCCAACTGCTCAGTGACATCGCCGCAGGCAAGATCGATGTGGTGGTGGTCTATAAGGTCGATCGATTGACCCGGTCGTTGGCGGATTTCGCCAAGATCGTTGAAACCTTTGACGCGCGGGGCGTCTCGTTCGTTTCGGTCACCCAGGCCTTTAACACCACCAACAGCATGGGCCGGTTGACCCTCAACGTTCTGCTGTCGTTCGCCCAGTTCGAGCGCGAGGTCACCGGCGAGCGCATTCGCGACAAGATCGCCGCCTCCAAAGCCAAGGGCATGTGGATGGGCGGTACTATTCCTCTGGGCTACGACCTTCGTGAGCGCAAGCTGATCATAAATCTCGTCGAGTCCGAACTCGTCCGGGACATCTTCGCGCGCTACCTGGCCGGATCGTCGGCGGCGTCGCTGGCGGAGGATCTTGAGCGCGCCGGCGTCCGCTCCAAGGCCTGGACGACGCGCGCGGGCCGGCCGATGGGCGGCAAGGTCATGGGCAAGGGCGCCATCGTCCATATCCTTCAGAGCCGGCTTTACCTCGGTGAGATCGTCCACAAAGGACAGGTCCATACCGGCGAGCATGAAGCGATCATCTCGCGGGAGGTGTTTGATACGGCCGCGGCCCAGATGGCTGCGAAGGCGGCGCTGCGTGGCAGTCGGCCGTCGCGCGCTGTGGCGGGACCACTCAAAGGTCGACTGTTCGATGGTTTGGGTCAGCCAATGAGCCCGAGCTTTGCCTATGGCAAAGCTGGAAAGCTGCATCGCTACTACATCGCCATGGCGTTGCAGCGCGGCGTCAAGCTGGCGCAGGCTGATGGCTTCATACGCCGGGTGTCAGCGCCTGCGGTTGAGGGTTTCCTTGTCGGCATCTTGAACCGGATCAGCACCCGAGACGATGTGGAGACCGCCGACTTGCAGGATGTTGTGCATCGCGTGGAGCTGCGGGCGGCTGAGACCCATCTCATCATAGATTCCGAGATGTTCTTTCCCGGCGAGAATCCGGAGCTTGTACTGGCCGCGGTTCGCAAGGCCCTCGTTGAGGGCGAACAGGCGGTTGCAGAACGCGGGCAGCAAAATGCGATCCGGCTGGTGCTGCCCCAACGTCTCCAACTCCGCGGCGGGCGGACATCAATCCGCGGGGGTTCGGCGGATGAGCGGCCTAGGCGGATCAATCCCGGGCTTGTGAACGCCCTGAAGCGCGCCCATGCCTACTTGCTCGAACTGAAGGCCTCGCCGTTTTCGAGTCGGGAAGACCTTCAATCTGCCGTGGCGCCGGCGACGCAACATGATCGTCAGGTGTGTCGCCTCGCTCTGATGTCGCCGGATATCCAGCGCCAAATTCTCGTGGGTGACCAGCCCGCCGGCATAACCCTTCGAAACATCCTGAAAACGCCGATGCCGCTTGCCTGGGCAGACCAGATGGCGTGGCTGGAGACGATTTCGCGCGGGTGATTTAGCCCCGAAAATTATCCCTGCTCCAGGGCGAATTGTTCCCTGTTCAACTCGATAATGTTCCCTGTTGCCGGCTTGCAAATTCCCTGTTTGCGAGCTGAAGCATCGTGGAAGATTTCGTGATTATTGCATTAAATTCAGAAGGTTATGTAGGCATGAGCGTCTTGGGGAGGCCGATGGTGCGTTTCAAATGTCCCTGCAATCCCTGTTATCTGCTCATAACAGGGAAACCGTCACGGTTTTTGATGCGCGGAGACAGGCCGTGAAATGGAGGGGTTTGGGGGCCGAACAGGGCCATCGGAGACCAGGCCGAATGACGGATTGGTCTCGCTGGAAGCCCGGTGCGCCGGGGCTTTGGAGACTTGGTCTCAGAGAAGAGCCAAGTTGCCCAGACTGCGTGGCGGTGCTGTCAGTCTAACCCCAACTTGTCTCCACTGGGCGCAGTTCGAGCAGAAGCAGCCTGGTCTCAAGCCATGAGAGATTGCCACTCAGCCAAGGCGGCTGAGCGTTGCGTCTTGTAAGTCTCCCGGTTGATGAGGTGGCGGTCCTGGTTGAAGTGGTTGTGGAAGGCGGCGTGGACGGAGCTGAATTTCTGCAGGCTCTTCATCTGTCGGAACCGCAGCATGGCCCGTTCTCGTCGCCGGAACGGTAGGTGTGAGTTCTCACAACGGTTGTTGGCCCAGCGGCCAATCTCCTGCTTCTCGGTGTTGCCGAGTTCCTTCATCGCCGCCCTATAAGAGCGCAGGCCGTCGGTGGTGACCGCCTTGGCA
The DNA here is from genome assembly GCF_058681455.1 of Caulobacter sp. AVps16. Lineage (NCBI taxonomy): Bacteria > Pseudomonadati > Pseudomonadota > Alphaproteobacteria > Caulobacterales > Caulobacteraceae > Caulobacter > Caulobacter sp. AVps16. The sequence goes on along the minus strand of NZ_CM178739.1, from coordinate 1,976,161 downwards.
CGTCCGTGCCGCTTCATCAGTTTCTTCATGAACTTCAACGCCGCAGGCTTGTCGCGGGTCTTGCTGGCGAAGGACTCTAGCACTTCACCCTCGTGGTCGACGGCCCGCCAGAGGTAGTGCATCTGGCCGTTGATCTTCACGTAGATCTCGTCGAGATGCCATTTCCAGTGCGTGAAGGTCCTCATCCGCCGGACCCGTTTTTGGCGGATCTCGGCGGCCAACATCGGGCCAAACCTGTTCCACCAGAACCGCACCGTCTCGTGGCAAATGTCGATGCCCCGTTCGGCCAGGAGGTCTTCAACGTTCCTAAGCGACAGCGGGTACTTGACGTACATCATCACCACCAGGCGGATCACCTCGGGCGAGCTGTTGAAGTAGCGGAATGGGTTGCTCATCCCAGCAGGCTACCGGCCAGGGGCGGCGTCAGCAATTTGCTCTGACAGCGCCCCCATGCATCACGGCAATGTCCTTTCGGGCGTGGGCCAAGAGCCGCTTCTGACCCACGGCAGACCTTTGACAGGTCCGCTTGGCGGTCCGGTTCAGCAGGTGGTCTTGCACACTCGTTTCCGAGCTGGGGCCCCAAGACTTTCCCGGAAGAATAGGAAGCGCCAGAAGCTCAAGGCCTAACTGGTGCTCTTGTCCAGATATTCCCGTAATGAGAAAATATTCTCCATTGCGCGCCATTTCTCTGCCGGCATGGAATTCGGCAGAGCCTTCTGAAAGCTCCACATCAATAATTCCCACTCCCGTACACTTACATTTTTGTTGTCGTAGGCAAGTTTGGATTCAAAGTTGAACTGTTCGGTGACCTCAAGGATCATTGTAAGTCTATTCTCAACGAGAAATATCTCCATATCGATGACGCCGACCTCCTTGAGGCCAGCGGCGACATCCGGCGAAAAGTTCGCGTGCTGGTGATAGCGCCGATAGCTGTCGATGAGATCGGGCGCGTCCTTCAGATCCACCGCCATACACAGCCGCTGCATCGAAGCCCCCTGTCTTTTTGTGGACGACCAATCGTCACAGAATTATTCAGCCATAATGGCAGACCGATTGGTTGACAATAATCGGGAAGAATCTAGGTTGCCCTCAAGCCGCGAGGTCGGCGTTGGTGGGGGAGGCTTGCCGTGCGAGCGTTTTGGATCGCTGCTGCTTTGTGCGTTGTAGGTTCCGCCGGTGCCGTTTCGGCGGCCGAACGGCTGGTTCGGGACCCCTCCCAGTACCGCGCCGCCCTGAGCGCCTCGCGACCCGGCGACAGCATCGTCCTCGCCGATGGCGTCTGGCGCGATTTTGAAATCGTGTTTGAAGGCCAGGGCACAGCGAAGGCTCCGATCACGCTCCGGGCCCAGAATCCCGGCCGCGTGAGCCTGGAGGGGCGGTCGAGCCTCAAGCTGGCGGGCCGCTATCTGAAGGTCTCGGGCCTGGTGTTTCGGAACGGCTATTCGCCCAGCGGCGAAGTGATCGCCTTTCGCCGGGACTCCAAGACCCTGGCCAATGACTCGCGTGTCACTGAAACGGTGATCGACGGGTTCAACAACCCCGACCGGGGCCAGGTCGATTACTGGGTGGCGCTGTACGGCAAGAACAATCGTTTCGACCACAACCATGTGGAAGGCAAGCTCAACAGCGGCGTGACGCTGGCCGTGATCCTGTCCACGCCCGAGAGTCTCCAGAACCATCACCGGATTGATCACAACTATTTTGGACCCCGGCCGCCATTGGGCTCAAATGGCGGCGAGACCATCCGGATCGGGGTCAGTCAGCACTCGCTGTCGGATTCCAACACCCTGGTCGAAAACAACTATTTCGAGCGCACCAACGGCGAAGCCGAGATCATCTCCAACAAGTCGGGTGGCAATATCTACCGCGGCAATGTCTTCGTACGCGCTCAGGGGGCCCTGACGCTCCGGCACGGCAACGGGAATCTCGTCGAAGGCAATGTCTTCCTGGGCGGCGGCGAGCCGCACACCGGAGGCGTGAGGGTAATCAACGCCGACCAGACCGTCCGCGGCAACCTCTTTGCAGGCCTGGCCGGCGAAGGCTTCACCGGGGCGCTTGTGGTGATGAACGGGGTGCCGAACTCACCGCTGAATCGCTACCATCAGGTCCGTAATGCCCTGATCGAAAACAATATTTTCCTGGACGTGGCGCGGATTGAATTCGGCGTGGGCGCTTCGGCCGAGCGCTCCGCTCCGCCGATTTCCAGCATCATGCGCAACAATCTGATCATGGGTCATGGCGACGCGCACACCCTGGTGACCGGAAGTGACATTTCGGGCGTGACCTTCAGTGGCAACATCGTGTCGGGTGTCGCCAAGCCGGACGGCCTGGCGGGGTTTGAGGCCCGCGCGATCGAACGCCAACCCGGCCCTGGCGGCGTAAGCCTGCCGGCTGCCTCGGTGTTGAAGGCGCTCGGGCTGTCAGGCATGCCGCCCATTCCCGCGCGGGATGAAACGGGCGTGTCCTGGTATCCCAAGGGCGGATCCGAGATCAGCTTCGACAGCGGCAAGGTCACGGCCGTATCGCCGGGCGCCGATGGCATTGCCAGGGCCGTGGCCGCAGCAGCGCCCGGTGACGTCCTGCAACTGGTGGCAGGTGACTATACCGAGAGCCGGACCATCGACATTCCGGTCGCCCTCACGCTCAGGACGGCCAGGACCAGCAGTGGCGCGATGGCAAAGATCGTCTTCGAGCGTTCGACCCTGTTCAACCTGGTGGGCAAGGGGGATCTGAAGCTCGAGCGCGTAAGGATCAGTGGCGAGGCAGCCCCCGACTCGGTGGGGGACACGGTCATACGTGCGGCCCCTTCCTATCCGCTGCACAATTACCGGGTGGAGATCATCGGCAGCGAGATCTCTGACCTGGTGGTCAACAAGGGCTTCTCGGTCCTGAAGGCCGAAAAGGGGACCTTTGCCGAGCGGATCCGCATCGTCGATTCCGCCTTCAGCAACCTGACTGGCCCGGTTCTGAGCCTGGCGGGTGAGACGGAGGCTTTTGGCCTTTACAGCGCCGAAGCCGTCGAAATCTCGGGTTCGAGTTTCAGCAAGATCGGGGCACCCGCTCTGGACGTACTCCGTGGGGGTACGGACGAAAGCACCTTTGGTCCGCGCATTGTCGTCGCCAATTCGGTCTTCCGCGACGTGGGTGCGGCGGGCGGCCCCTCCATGGAGATGGTTGGGGCCCAGGACGTGCGCCTGTCGGCAAACCGTTTCGAACGGGCCGGATCGGCGCGCGTGACCATCAAGGTCGGAGAACCGCGTCTGTTCGAGACCGGCAGTGTCGGTCGCACGGCGCTCGAAATCATCGACAACCGTCGCTAGCCGTCAACTCAAGGCTTTGATCATGTCCACGACCTCCAGGTGCCTGCCGCTCGCGGCACTCGCGGCCTTCGCATTCCATCCGGCACCCACGCTGGCGAAGGTCGCGCCTCCGCCACCGCAGAGCGGCGCTGCACCCCTGTTCGACCAGAGTCTGGCCAAGGCCAAGACCTGGGTAGACGGCGAAATGGCCAGCCCGATCGCTGTCCCGCTCCCGGCGGACGCCGGTGGCGGCTACACCCATGAGCGACACAAGGACAATTACCGTTTCATCCATGATGCGGGGGTCATGTACCGGCGGACGGGCAACCCGGCCTATGCCGACCGGGTCCGCAGGATGCTGCTTGAGTATGCGGCGCTCTATCCGAAGCTTGGGCCGCACCCGAAGGCTACGGGCCAAGTGGCGGGTCGCCTCTTCTGGCAACTCCTCAATGACAGTGTCTGGCTGGTCAACAGCATCCAGGGCTATGCGGACGTTCGCGACGCCATACCGGCGGCCGATCGCGACGTGATCGAGCGCGGCCTGTTCCGGCCCATGGCCCAGTTTCTGTCCACGGGATCGCCGAAGGTCTTCGACAGCCTGCACAACCATGGCACCTGGGCCTTGGCGGGCGTCGGCATGACCGGCCATGTGCTCGGTGACAAGGACCTGGTGACCAAGGCCCTCTACGGCCTGGATGGCAGCGGAAAATCCGGCTTCTACAAGCAGCTGGACGAGCTTTTCTCACCGGACGGCTACTACACCGAAGGCCCCTACTATCAGCGTTACGCCCTGTTGCCGTTCGTGCTCTTTGCGCACTCGGTCCAGGCCAACGACCCTCAGCGCAAGATCTTCGCCTATCGTGATGGCGTCCTGCTGAAGGCTGTTCACGCCGAGATTCAGCAGTCCTATGCGGGCCGGTTTTTTCCCATCAATGACTCCCTGAAGGAAAAGGGTCTCGACACGCCGGAAATGCTCGATGCAGTGGCTATTGCCTATGGGGTCGAGAAGGATCCCTCCCTGCTGTCGATCGCCGTGGGACAGGGCGGGGTCGCGCTGAGCGATGACGGACTGGCTGTCGCCGCCGCCATCGGGCGGGGTGAGGCCAAGCCCTTCGGGTTCGCCTCGATCGCCTTGCGCGACGGCGGCAAGGGTGATCGTGGCGCGCTGGTGGTGATGCGATCGAAGCCGGGAGCAGGCGACCAGGCCCTGGTCTTCAAGAGCACCGCCCAGGGCATGGGGCACGGGCATTTCGACAAGCTGGGATGGCTGTTCTACGACGCGGGCCGCGAAGTGGTTTCCGACTATGGTTCGGCCCGGTTCCACAATATCGAGGCCAAGGCTGGCGGTCGCTACCTGCCCGAAAACAACAGCTGGGCCAAGCAGACCGTGGCTCACAACACCCTGGTGGTCGATGAGGCCAGTCACTATGGCTTCAAGCTCGAGGTCGCCGAGGCCAGGCCACCCAAGGTACTGACCTTCGAGGCACGCGATGGCATTCAGCTGTCCGCCGCCACTGCCGATGACGCCTATGACAAGGTGGGCTTCACGCGGGTCATGGCGATGATCGACCGCAAGGAGATCGGCCGCCCGATCGTGCTGGATCTGGTGAAGGCCAAGGGCACCACGGCCCACCGTTTTGACCTGCCCGTGCACTATCAGGGTCAGTTTATCGGGTCGGATCTGGCCTTTTCAGGTGGAACGAAAGGCCTCGCTCCCCTCGGTGTGGCCAACGGCTACCAGCATCTGTGGAACCGGGGTGAAGCGCCCGTAAAGGCCGGCTCGGGGCAACTGTCCTGGTTCAATGTCGACCGCTTCTACACCTTTACCTTCGCCTCCCCGAACGTCGATCAGGTGATCCTGACCGAGCTCGGAGCCAATGACCCCGACTACAATCTGCGAAACGAGCGCGCCTTTATGCTGCGCGGCGACGGCGACAAGGACTTTCAGGTCGTCTCCGTTCTCGAGCCGCACGGGGCCTATAGTCATGCCGAGGAATATGCCCGCGAAACCGCCCCGATGGTGCAAGCCGCCCGGCTAACCCAAGCGGAGGGTCTGGATCTCGTCCAGATCCGGACAACCAAGGGGTCTGAGCTCGCGATCGGCATCTCCTACAACCCTGACCCCAACACAGAACACGTCATCAAGACGGCTGCCGGCACCTTTGGATGGAGGGGCTTCTTCGGCGTTGCCTCGCCCACTGGGCTGGCAAATGCGGAGAAACGGCCATGAAGGTTCGCGGTCTGAGATGGGCAATCGTCGCCCTGGTCGGCTTCGCCACCGTGATCAACTACATCGACCGCAACGCCCTTGCGGTGATGTGGCCCGAGATGTCCAAGACCATGGGGGTCGGCAAGGAAGAGTATGCCCTGGTCCTGACCTGTTTCATGATTTTCTATGCCCTGGGCCAATCGGTTTTCGGCAAGATCTTTGACGCCCTGGGCACGCGGATCGGCTTTGTCCTGTCCATTGCCGTCTGGTCGGCCTCGATCGCCCTGCACGCCCTGGCCCATTCGGTGCTGGTTCTCAGCATCCTGCGGGCTGCACTGGGCCTTAGTGAAGCGGGCAATTGGCCTGGCGCCACCAAGGCCAATGCCGAATGGTTTCCGGTGAAGGAGCGGGCCTTTGCGCAAGGCATTTTCAATGCGGGCGCGTCGGTAGGAGCCATCATCGCGGCACCGCTGATCGCCTTGCTCTACCTGTCTATCGGTTGGCAGGCGACCTTCATTCTGATCGGGGTTCTGGGCTTTCTGTGGATCATACCCTGGTTGCTGGTCTACCGGTCGGGCCCGGAAACTCACCCCTGGCTGCACGAGGACGAGCGGGCCTATATCCTGACAGGCCAGCGCCCGGCTGCGACCGACGTGGCCCAGTCACAATCGGACTATGTGCCCAGGTTCAGTGAACTCCTTCATCACAAGGAAGCCTGGGGCCTGATCCTCTGCCGGTTCTTTCTGGATCCTGTCTGGTGGCTCTTTGTCTCCTGGCTGCCGATCTATCTGGCCGACAGGTTTGGCTTCGATATCAAGCAGATCGGGCTCTTTGGCTGGGTGCCCTATGTGGGTGCCGCCATCGGCAGCCTGTTTGGCGGCTGGATTTCGGGCTGGCTGCTGGCCCTGGGCTGGCCGGTGGGCCTGGCGCGCAAGACGGTCATCACCCTTGGTGGCGTGATCATGTTCCCAGCCCTGCTGATGACCATGAATGCCGCGACACCGCTCTATGCCGTTCTGCTGATTGCCGTGATCCTGTTCGGCTTCCAGATCGCGATCGGGAATATTCAAACCCTGCCCAGTGACTATCTCAGCGGCAAGTCGGTCGGGTCCCTGGCCGGGATCAGCGGCACGGCTGCCGTCCTCGGCGTGCTGATTACGATCTGGATCGTGCCGGTCATCACCAAGACGTCCTACGTCCTGTTCTTTGCCATGGGCGCGGCGCTTGTCCCCCTGGCCCTTCTCTCGATCTGGCTTCTGGGCGGCAAGGGCGAACGCCTTGTTGCCAGGACCCGCTAATGCAAGTTCCACAAGGGAATTCCACCATGCGTTTCACCAACAAGATTGCCGTCGTCACCGGTGGCGCGCGCGACATCGGCAAGGCGATCGTCCTGAAGCTGACCGCCGAAGGCGCTAAGGTGGCCTTCAACTATTTCGGCAGTGCGGACGCCGCAGCCGAGACCCTGGCCGAGGTTGAAGCTGCGGGTGGCAAGGCGATCGCCGTCAAGGGCGACATGACCCTGCAAAGCGACGTTGATCACCTGATGGAGTCGACGCGGCAGGCGTTTGGCGGGCCCGCTTCGCTGCTGGTCAATGTCGCCGGCGGGATGGTCGCTCGCAAGACACTGGATGAGATGGACGAAGGCTTCTTCGAGCAGGTCATGCGACTGAACCTGACCTCGACCTTCCTGGTCACCAAGGCTGCGGTCGCCCACATGGAGAGCGGCGCAGCCATCGTCAATCTGTCGTCCCAGGCCGGCAAGGATGGCGGCGGTCCTGGTGCCAGCGCATATGCCACGGCCAAGGGCGCGCTGATGACCTTCACCAAGGCCATGGCCAAGGAGTTGGGGCCGCAGGGTATTCGGGTCAACGCCTTGTGCCCGGGCATGATCAGCACCAGCTTTCACGACACCTTTTCCAAGGATGAAGTCCGGGCGAGGGTCGCAGGCATGACCCCGCTTCGCCGCGAGGGCATGGCACCGGAGATTGCTGAAGCCGTGGCCTTTCTGCTGAGCGACGAGGCCTCGTTCATGACGGGCGTGAATGTCGACATCAATGGCGGGTTGCTGATGAGCTGAGGTCCAGAGGCCTGGGACCAACCGGCGTCCATGGATTCTGAAATCTTCTCCCGCGCGGGGCCTTCTTTCTGATCGCCTGTCGATCCTCCCGCGCTTCTGGGGCGCCGGCCCAGGTCGGCGCCCCATTTTTCGTCTGGGCCGGGGCGAATGATCGTAGGGCAGCGGTCTTGAAAGCTGGCGCGGCTCGCGGCATAAAATGCGTGGCTGACCAATTGATTTGGCCGGTCAAGGCAAACGGGAAGCTCGCGGATCAATGACGTCACGCCGCCTCTACATGGACCTGTCACAGCAGATTCTCGCGCTCATCGAGAGTGGTGAATTCCCCGTAGGCACCCGATTGCCGCCGGAGCGCGAACTGGCCGTGCGCCTGGGCGTCAGTCGGCCCATCCTGCGCGAAGCCATCATCGCGCTTGAAGTTCTGGGCCGTGTCGAGGTCAAGACCGGCTCTGGCGTCTTGGTGACCCGGCCGCGCCGGAACAGCAACGAACTGGTCAGCGGTGTCGGTCCTTTTGAACTTACCCAGGCCCGTGCCGCCCTTGAGAGTGAAGCCGCCAGCCTGGCTGCGCCGATCATCACGGATGAAGAGCTTCGCACGCTTGAGGGCCTGCTGCAGCAAATGAGCCAAGCCGACGGTGTTGACGAGGAGGCCGCACAGGCCTTCGACCGGGAATTCCATCTTACCATTGCGCGAGCCACCCAAAACCAGGTGATCGAGAGCATGGTCGAGCAGCTCTGGGTGATCCGGAATGCGTCGACCGAGTGCCGGAGGGTCTATGCCCTCGTTTGCGGCGAGCACAGCGGCCAGCGTCACGATGAACATGACGGGATCCTCAGCGCGCTCAAGGCCCGCGACGCCGAGGGTGCCCGTACGGCCATGCGGCTACACTTCTCGCGCCTGCTGGAGGCCCTTCTGGCCGCAGCCGAGAACGAAGCCATTCGCCAGGTGAAGCTGCAGCTTTCTGAGAGCCGCACCCGGTTTGCCATCTCGCCAGGCCAGACCACGGCGGCCTGACCTGGTCATGGCCGGCGCACCACGCCGGCCATGATGATCGACTGAATCCCAAAGCCCTTTTCAATCGCTGCCCGCAAAACGGGGAGCGGGCGCGTGCCGTACACCTTCCTGTGCGCGGTCCTTCTGGCTGACCGGCTGTCGGCACCTTCGACAAGACACGTCTCCTCGCCAGGTGCCAGCAAGGTCGCGGCGGGCCAGTTTTGAGCGGCCGATCTTGGTTGCTTACATGGCTGCTAAATCGGCTGAACAATTTGTTGGCCAATTGGTTGACAATAAAGCCCGCTGCGGTAAGCCTGCTATCAATCCCGCTACACGTCGGGCTTTTCAGGAGGGGAAACCATGGCTTGTCAGCCAAGCTTGGCCTTGCGCGCGCTGCGCGCGTCATTGTTGTGCGGTATCGCGCTGCCTTTGGCTGCAACGCAGGTTCAAGCCCAGTCCGTGCCTGCTGCAGAGTCCGGCAAGGCCCAGAGCGCCCAGCAGAGCAACGCCGTCGCGACCGTTGAGGAAATCGTCGTCACGGGCATTCGGAGTTCTCTCCAGAACGCGCTCGTGGAGAAGCGTGAGGCCGACAACCTGATTGAGGTCATCCGGGCCGAGGACATCGGCAAGCTACCGGACCAGAATCTCGCCGAAGTCCTTGAGAACGTGACCGGTATTCAGATCAGCCGCGAAGCGGGGGTCGGCAACAAGGTGCAGATCCGGGGAACGGACGCCAACCGGGTCGAGATCAATGGTGTTTCGACTGTCGGTTCGGGTTCTGGGCGCTCCGGCATCAGCTTTGACGACCTGCCGGCATCGCTGATTTCTTCCGTTGAAGTGACAAAGGTGTCGACCGCGCAAACGGTCGAGGGGTCTGTCGGCGGCACGATCAATCTTCGCACGATCCGTCCGCTCAGCCTCAAGAAGCCTCTGATTGCCGGCCGGATGCAGATGGAGCACAGCGATCTTTCGGGTTCGACCCTCCCCCGGGTGTCCGGCACGCTGGGTGACAGGTGGGACACGGGTGTGGGGGAAATCGGCCTGGTCATGAGCGGCAGCTATGCCCGCCAGGACGTGGACAGCTTCAACCCGCGGGTCGATCGCGATGCGCTGGTGATGCCCGGCTCAAGCCCGAGTGCGAAGTCGTTTCCATTCCTGCGGATCCAGTTCTTTCAGCAGGGACAGGCAAACTACAAGTATGAGACCTATAACGGCACCACGGCGCTGGAATGGAAGCCGAACGATAATCTGAAACTGTATTTCGACGGCACCGTAAACCAGCAAGAGCGTGCGCAACAAAGCTATCGCGTACAACTGTCGGGCGTGTCTGCGGCCGGAGTCGTGGATACGACCAACAATACCTCCTTTGAAACCGTCAATTTCGGCAAGCTGAACGGACCAAACGGCCCCATCGACCTGGGATCCGTCCAGGCGGCGCTGACGGGTACAATGGGCATTACCGGGACCACGGGGTCCGTCGTCGATCCCAATCTTCGCACCTCGAGCGACACGGGCTCACGCGTTACGAAAAGCCAGGTCTTTGATTTCGGCGCGGACTGGCAGGCGAGCGACAATCTGTCCGTGCGCGCCGAGGCGTCACTGTCGACGTCGAAGTCGGACTTTCCAAACTTCTCGACCACTCTGGATTTCATCAATCCGAAAGGGCCGCAGCCTTCCTTCGGCAGGAGCCTGGACAACGGCGTGCCCCTGGCCTTCGACCTGAGAAATGGCACCCTGCAATTCGGTATCGATCAAGCCAGCGCCTTTGCCCCGACCAAGGAGCAAATGCTCGCCCCGGCCAATTACAAGTTGCAGCAGGTCTCGCAAAGTGCGGACAAGGCCGACAACGAAGAAAAGGCAGTGCGTGTCGATCTCTCCTATGATGCGACCCATATCCTGCCCTTCATCAAGTCGATTGATGCCGGTTATCGCTGGAGCAAAACCTCTTCGATCAAAAACTCGTTCACGAATAACATAACCCTGTCCAATACGAACACGGCCTGGAACAGACCGTCGGGCAATCTCTTTTCGGACATTCTGATTGCTGGACCTAGCAACTTCAACAAGGCCGATGATCGGACTCTGTTCTTCCCTGATTTCCTGCTGATCGATGGCAGCGCGGCGTTCAAAGACCCCACCCGCGTCCTGGCGTCGCTCAATAGCGCAATCTCGGCCAGCAATGCGGCCAAGACGGTCGGCCCCAATATTGCGCCGCTCGCAGGCCCGACGGAATCCGTCGCCGGCTTCTTCGAGATCAAGGAAACGACGGACGCGGCCTATTTCCAGGCCAATTTCGACACCGATATTGCCGGCAAATCCGTGCGCGGCAATGCCGGTGTCCGCTGGATCAACACCAAGATCACTTCGATCGGCAACAACGTCTCGAACGGTGCGTCCGCAGGCCAGATCGTTGAGAACAGCGAATATGACGTCTTCCTGCCGCGCCTTAGCCTGGTGGTGGAGCCGGCCGAGAAATTCTACGTCCGGGCTGGGGCGGCGAGGGATATCCGGCGTCCGGATTTCGACAAGCTGTCGACGTCGCTGTCCTTCTCTACGGGCGCGAATACACCGGTCTCGGTCGGCAATCCCAAGCTGGTGCCCGAAACCGTTTGGTCATTCGACATCTCCGGCGAGTATTACTTCGCGCCGTCAAGCTTGGTCAGTGTTGGGTTCTTCCACAAGGTTCGCGGCAATCTCTTCGCTGCCCGGCAGGAAGATCCGGCACCCAATCTGATCGGCAACCAGCTCAATATCGACATTACGCCGCCCTGTGAATCCGGCGGCATCTACAACCCCATTGCCAATCGCAACATCAATAGCCCCATCCAGGGCGTCGGCATCTGCGTGCCCTTGAGCTCGACCTTCAATGTTGAGGGCGAAACGACCCAGACCGGCATTGAACTCGCCTTCCAGCATGACCTGTCGGCTTGGGAAGACAAGCTCGGTTGGGCCTCGGGCTTTGGCTTCATTGGGAACTTCACGCATCAGAAAAGCGGCGGCAATGCCAAGGAATACCGTCTGGCGGATGGTCCGAGAACGATCTTTACCACCCTGGGAAAACCCAATTCGAAATCCCAGATTACGCTGACCAATCTGTCCGAGAATTCCTATAATACGACACTGTTCTACGACAAGTACGGCCTCAATGCGCGGCTGCGCTATACTTGGCGCTCCAGCTACGTATCGGATGACCCGTTCTTCTTCGGCCTGCCGCTGATCAATGCTGCACGCGGTCAGTTGAATGCCAGTGCCAACTACGCCATCAGCGATCGGTTCACCTTCGGACTTGAAGGCGTCAATCTCCTTCGGGAAGATCAGAGCCAGTACTGTGTGAACAACAAGGCCCTGCTGTGCTTCCAGGGCTTGACCGATCGAAGGGTCACGGCCGGCTTGAGCTTCCGTTTCTAAGGTACGGCTGAATACCGACGATCAAGGAGAAGGGGGGAGGGTGCTTGCTGATGCGAGCGCCCTCCCTTTTTTGTTTGTGCGTGGGCCAGGACGATTATTCGGGACATACCTGTGCAGCGCCCATGGCCTGGAGCGCGTGATCCTCAGGCCAGATCCGCAAGCGAGGGCCCTAGACCGCCGCCGTCCGCGTGCTGTCGCCCGTGCGGACCGCCTCCTCGCGCCTTAGTGTATCGGGGTGACCAATCTCCAGATATGGCCATACCAATTTGTCAGCCAATTGGTTGACATCTCGGTCTGTTGCCAGCAAAAGTTTGCCAAGTCCCAGGAATTGGGCACGGGAGGGACACAGGTCATGCGACATCATTCGACGCCCGCGGCGTCTGCCAGGGTCAGCGCTCTGAAATCGGCCTTGCTGGGCGGGATTGCCATTTCCGCCATGGCCGGCGCGGCATACGCCCAAACAGCCCCGGCCCAGCCCGAAGCCGCCTCGACGCTCGAGGAAGTCGTGGTCACCGGCATCCGGGCCTCGATTCAATCTTCCATCACCCGCAAGCGCGTTGAAACCGTCGTGGCGGACGTGCTTTCGGCCGACGACATTGGCGACCTGCCCGCCCTGTCGATCGGGGAGGCGATTGAAACGATCACGGGCGCGGCGACGCACCGTGAGAAGGGCGGCGCGTCCGAGATTTCGGTCCGGGGCCTGGGGCCGTTTCTGGGGTCGGCCAGTTTCAACGGGCGGGAAGCCAGCAATGGCAGTGGCGACCGCTCGGTCAATTTCAACCAGTTCCCGTCAGAACTCATCAATACGGTGGCGGTCTACAAGACCCAGCGGGCGGACTTCATCGAAGGCGGTGTCGCCGGCATCATCAATATGGAGACCCTCCAGCCTCTCGATTTCGGGAAGCGGAGAATCCAGCTGGAAGGTCGGGCGATCTGGGCCGACTACGACAGCAAGTTGAAAAATCCCAACGGCCTCGGGTATCGCGGCACGGCCAGCTATGTCGATCAGTTCGACCTCGGCAAGGCCGGAAGGCTGGGCATTTCAATTGGCTATCAGAATCTCGCCGACACCAATCCGGAAGAACTGTTTTCGTCCAGCACGACCTGGGTGGCCTGCAACAATGCCACGGCTGTCGTGTCGACGACCACGAACTGCATCCCGGTGACTCCCACTCAGGTCGCGGCAGGCACGCCCTATTACCTGTCCGCTGGCAGCCGGACCTATCGGCAGTTCATTGAGCAGAATGAGCGTGAGGCGGTCTTCGGTGCCTTGCAGTGGCGGATGACCGACCAGTTCGAGGTCGGCTTTGACTATCAGCAGTCGACGCGCACCTACACGGAAGAGCGCAACGACCTGAACTTCTCCGAGACGCTCCGTGGCGTGAACGGCCGGGTGGTCGGCGACCAGGGCGTGATCCTGGCTTACAATGGCAATACGACCATCGAGTCCACGCCCACCTTTCGCATCCGGACCGAAGAGTACAAGGGCGGCGGACTCAAGTTCAAATGGACCCCGACCGATGCCCTGACCCTGACCTCGGACATCTCCTATTCCAGCACCTTCCGCAGTGAGATGGACCGGCAGGTCCGCATGCGTTCGAATGCGACAGACATCTATGGCGTCGCCATTCCCGGCATCACGGGGCAGCGCGTGAACTACACCTATGATGCACGTGGCGTCGATCTGCCGGCCATCATGGTCAATCCGCTTTATGACCTTAACCGGCACGAGAACTTCAGCGCCGCCGCCCGCGTCCGCCGCGACGAATCCGTCCGCAATAACGAGATCAAGTCCATCCGGTTCGACGGAGCCTATGAGCTCGAGGACAACCTGTTCCGACGGGTTCGGGCCGGCGTTCGAGCCTCCGAACTGACCTATGACGACTTCGACGACCGGGTCGAGCTGAACATCGCGACCTCAACGACGATCCGCGATGCCAACCTTGCCTGTCGCAAGGAGTTTGGCCAGGCCGACTATCTGAGCAATGCCAGCGGGCCGACCATTTCGAGCTGGGCCACTTTCGATGCGCGTTGCCTGTTCCAGGCGTTCACCGGGGTGAAGGACACGGGAACCAACGCCGACACCCGCGCCATCGGCAATCGTGACATCATCGAAAGGACCAAGGCCGCCTATGTGCTCGGCGAGTTCGACACCCAGTTGTTCAACCTGCCAGTCACCGGCAATGTCGGGCTTCGCTATGTCCACACCGATGTGACCTCGGTGGGGCTGCGGGGCGGATTCAACGTCGTCAACAATGGCGACGGCACCATCCGGCTGGTGTCGAACGGCCAGTTCGAGAGTCAGACGATCAAGTCCGATTCCGAGGCCTGGTTGCCGAGCCTCAATGCGAACCTTGAACTGCGGCCAGATCTGGCACTGCGCGCTGGACTGTTCCGGGCGATGTCGCGACCCGACCCCAGTGCGCTCGGTGCCGGCCGCACGCTGAACCTGCAGTCAGGGACCTCTTTCGCGACGGTCGCTGAAGCGATCAACAGCATCACCGCCAACGGCAATCCGCGGACCCAGCCCCTGATGTCGTGGAATGGCGACCTGTCTCTGGAGTGGTACCCCAACCCCGACTCGATCCTCAGCCTTGCTGTCTACTACAAGCAGTTCAACGGAGGGTTCACGTCCAGTGTCGTCGATGAAACCTTCGCGGTGGGCGGGCAGAACATCACGGTTCCGGTGATCCAGGACGACGCCACCAAGGACAAGAGCACCCTTTCAGGGCTTGAGATCACAGCCTCGCATCGCTTCTCCAACCTGCCGGCCCCCTTCGATGGGCTGGGCTTCAAGGCCAGCTACAACTATGCGGACTCCGATTTCAAAACCCAGGATCTAAGGCTGGGCGAGCAGATCAATCCGCTGACCGGAGCCATCACCCCGGCCATCATCGCGCCGGCGGGGATCTTCGGCCTATCCAACCAGGTTTTCTCGGGCTCGCTCTACTACGAGATTGGCCCGATCGAGCTGCAGGGCATCTACAAGTGGCGGACGGAGTACTATCAGAAGTTCGTCGGAGGCCCGTCCCAGAACCGCTATGTGCGCGACACCGGCGTGTTTGATTTCCGCGCCTCCTACAGAGTCAACAAGCAGCTGTCGGTGAGTTTCGAAGGGTCCAACCTGAACGATGAGCCGCGGTTCCAGGACATGCCCATTCCGGGATCCATCCGGGAATATAGCAGCTATGGCGCGCGCTATTATCTCGGGGTCCGATATCGCTTCTAGGTCATCTGGGTCCGGCTGCGGTGGCGAGGTGGCAACCGCCTGACCTTGTCGCCGCGGGGCCCAGGACTAGAAGAACACCTGCGGGCTTTGCCGTCGGCCCGAGAGGGTCTGATCCAGTCCCGGTGCGGCTGTCGGGGTGCTGTCAGTCTAACCCCAACTTGTCTCCACTGGGCGCAGTTCGAGCAGAAGCAGCCTGGTCTCAAGCCATGAGAGATTGCCACTCAGCCAAGGCGGCTGAGCGTTGCGTCTTGTAAGTCTCCCGGTTGATGAGGTGGCGGTCCTGGTTGAAGTGGTTGTGGAAGGCGGCGTGGACGGAGCTGAATTTCTGCAGGCTCTTCATCTGTCGGAACCGCAGCATGGCCCGTTCTCGTCGCCGGAACGGTAGGTGTGAGTTCTCACAACGGTTGTTGGCCCAGCGGCCAATCTCCTGCTTCTCGGTGTTGCCGAGTTCCTTCATCGCCGCCCTATAAGAGCGCAGGCCGTCGGTGGTGACCGCCTTGGCACGTCCGTGCCGCTTCATCAGTTTCTTCATGAACTTCAACGCCGCAGGCTTGTCGCGGGTCTTGCTGGCGAAGGACTCTAGCACTTCACCCTCGTGGTCGACGGCCCGCCAGAGGTAGTGCATCTGGCCGTTGATCTTCACGTAGATCTCGTCGAGATGCCATTTCCAGTGCGTGAAGGCCCTCATCCGCCGGACCCGTTTTTGGCGGATCTCGGCGGCCAACATCGGGCCAAACCTGTTCCACCAGAACCGCACCGTCTCGTGGCAAATGTCGATGCCCCGTTCGGCCAGGAGGTCTTCAACGTTCCTAAGCGACAGCGGGTACTTGACGCACATCATCACCACCAGGCGGATCACCTCGGGCGAGCTGTTGAAGTAGCGGAATGGGTTGCTCATCCCAGCAGGCTACCGGCCAGGGGCGGCGCCAGCAATTTGCTCTGACAGCGCCCTCGCCCGGCTTGAGGCGATCGCGCATCGTCTGGACGGGAGTCAATCTCGACCGATGGCTCCGGGACCCGCGCGCAATGGTTCCTGGAACGCGCATGGCGTTTCGTCTTAGTGACCCACAGGCGCGTGCTGACGTTATCGCCTACCTGCAGGCTCAATCCCCACCTGCTCACAAGTAGCGCATTGGAACGACCGCTCTGCGACGGTCGTGTTCCCGGAGCGTACCAAGTTCGGCTCATAGCGCGCAGCCGCATCGCATCACCCGGACCTTCGCAAGCTTGCTGCCGAAGGTCCGGTTCATGGAGCAATACCAAGGTCCGCTGCTGGCGCTGAGCAGAAGGTCATCGAGGCTCAGCGACTACTGTCGATCCGTAACTGACGCAGTCGCTCCCGCCGCTCGTGATTTTTGGCCTGTTCCTGGTGCCACTCTCCGATGTTGAAGCCTGGGGCCCGCCGCGTCGGCTCATCTGGGATCAATCGGCCGATCATGTCCGCGAGCCGCTGCTCATGGGCGATTTCGATCTCATAGACCTCCCGAAGCTCCGGATTCTCTTCGATCTCCTGCCTATAGGCCTCGATCTCCAGCAAGGACTCTGCCCGACGTGCCGCGAGCTTGTCCCAGTGCGCCTTGTGATGGTCATCCATCGGGCCATTGAAGATGACCTGACCGGCGCGGATATCCAACAGAATGTCGTCGGGGTGTGGGATCGGATTTGGGCGGGCTTCACCTCTGCGATCACAGGCTTCGAAAACCTCCTCCCAGCCCTTCTTGTACTCGATCGCGGCCCCCATCATTGCGTCACGCTCGCTGAGCGACCGCTGTTCCACGGCCTGCACGAGGCCGGTGACGGCAAGCTGTGCTCTGTGGCTGCCTTTCACGGCGGCGACGCCCAGGCTTCGGAGTACGGCCTGGATCATCGGAAGCTCCTCGAGCTTCCCGTTTTCGCGGATCTGGATCGGCCGATAGGCCTCCTGCATGATCAGATCCTCCAGCCCTGACGCGCGACTTGCCGTCTTGCCCGGCTTTGCCTTCTTCCTGGGACGGCCGCGGGGATTGCCAGATGCACCCTTGCGGAACTGATGCTGCGCTGGCGGCTGACCATACCCGACCAGGGCCTTGCTCGGGCTGCCGGGGTCCTCATCGTCGGGCGCGCTCACTTCGGCTCCTCCCGCGAGCGCTGCACCTCGGTCGCCTCGAAGGTCGCACCATCCTGGGCAAGTTTCGCCGCCTTGCCAGTGAGCTTCTCAAACCGCCGCACAATGGTGTCGCAGTAGAGCGGGTCGAACTCGATGAGGCGGGCCGACCGACCGCATGTCTCCGCGGCGATCAGAGTGGTGCCGGATCCGCCAAATCCGTCGAGCACGATGCCGCCCCGCTTCGAGCAGTCACGGATCGCGTCGGCCACCAGAGCGGTTGGCTTAACGGTGGGATGCATCGCGAGCATCTCCCCGCGCCCCGATCCTAGACTGCTGATCCCCGGATAGTCCCAGACGTTGGTGCGGTATCGCCCGTCCTCACCAAGGCCGAAGCTGTTCACGTGTGGAGCTGTCCCGACCTTGAACACGAACACCAGCTCGTGCTTGGACCGATAGAAGGTGCCCATCCCGCCATTGGTCTTGTTCCAGATGCAGAGGTTCTTCAGCTCGCTGAACACCTGCTCGCCGGCCGCTAGCAATTCCCCCATGTGGCGCCAGTCCATGCATACGAAGGCGATGGCGCCATCGCGACTGACGCCGGCCATCGCGCCGAGGGCCTCCCGCAGGAACGCTGTGAACGCGGCCGAGGACATCTCGCCGGCGCCCATGGCGAACTCGCGATGCTGGATGCTCCCCAAGCCGGAGACGTGCCCATCGATCGGCACATTGTAAGGCGGATCCGTGAATACAAGGTCGGCGATATCGCCCCGCATGAGCCGGGCATAGTCCTCCGGATTGCGCGCATCGCCGCAGATCAGCCGGTGGCGCCCAAGCTCCCAGATGTCGCCCATCCGGCTTACCGCCGCCGTCGCGAAAGGCGGGACCTGATCCTCCGGACCGGGAGGCGCGTCGGGGTCGCTGTCTCGGGACAAGTCGAGGGTAAGGTCGACCTCGGCCAGTGAAAAGCCGGTCAGGGTCACGTCGAAGTCCAGGTCGATGAGGGCCTGGAGTTCGATCGCAAGGATCTCGGTGTCCCAGCCTGCGTTGAGCGCGAGTTTGTTGTCGGCGAGTACGTAGGCTCGGCGTTCGGTCTCGCTAAGGTGGGACAGGCGGAGGATCGGCACCGATTCCAGGCCGAGAAGCTTTGCAGCTTCAACCCGGCCATGACCGGCGATGATCTGACCCTCGTCGCTCACCAGCACCGGATTGGTGAAGCCGAACCGCTGGATACTGTCGGCGATCTGCTTGATCTGCTTTTTGGAATGGCGCCTAGCGTTTCGGACGTAAGGTTTGAGCGTGCTTGGTGCGCGGTGCTCGACTTCAAGTTCGGCGGGGCGAGTCATCTGCCGAACATATCATGAACTCGTGATTCTGAAACTAATGGCCGCAACCTGCCGCTGCCTGCGCTGAGGTTCGACTGGACTGCGGCGGGCGTCCGAGCATTGCTGTTGGCGTCCAGCCCGGCAGTCCGGGTTTTGCTCAGTGCGGGCCAACACCGGCCCCATGAGCGAAGGACAACTTCAAATGACCAAGTCATTCCGCAGATCCGGCGCCTTGCCCACAGACTTAACCGCCGAGATCCCGACCGAGCCGGCCAAGACGAAAATCGCCAGCGTCGTCGACCTGCTTCGCAACCCGGGCGGCGCGACCCTTGAGACTATGATGCGCGCTACAGGCTGGCAGGCGCACTCGGTCCGCGGTGCCCTGGCCGGATCGATCAAGAAGGGCATGGGCCTGCACGTCGTCTCTGAGAAGGTCGACGGTGTCCGGATTTATCGCATCCCGGCGAAGGTCCCGGCGTGATGATCGATCCCGCAATTACCGAGGAGGTTCGGGCGCTCGAGCGCCTGGACCTGGAGGGGCTGCGAGCGGTTTGGCGCGAGCGCTATGGACCTCCGCCGACGCTGAGGTCGACCGACCTTTTGGCTAGGCTCTTGGCCTGGGGGATTCAATCCGAGGCCTTCGGAGGCTTGGACGCCGAGACCCGGTCGACCCTCTTCCGAATGAGTCTCCCCGTCGCTGCGCCCAGTCTCGCCCCAGGCATGCGTCTGGAACGTATCTGGCGTGGGACCACCCAGACCGTCGAGATTGTCGAAGGCGGGTTCCGCTGGAGTGGACAGACCTATCGCAGCCTTTCACAGGTGGCCCAAGCGATCACGGGCGTGAAGTGGAACGGTCCAAGGTTCTTCGGGCTACGGCGGGACCCAGCGCGATGAGCCAGAAGCTTCGCTGCGCCATCTACACCCGAAAGTCCTCTGAAGAGGGGCTCGATCAGAGCTTCAACAGCCTGCACGCCCAGCGCGAGGCGTGCGAGGCCTATGTGCTGAGCCAGGCCGGGGAGGGATGGTCGGCCCTCAGGACCACCTACGACGATGGCGGGTTCTCCGGCGGTTCAATGGAGCGGCCGGGCTTGGCCCAACTGCTCAGCGACATCGCCGCAGGCAAGATCGATGTGGTGGTGGTCTATAAGGTCGATCGATTGACCCGGTCGCTGGCGGATTTCGCCAAGATCGTTGAAACCTTTGACGCGCGGGGCGTCTCGTTCGTTTCGGTCACCCAGGCCTTTAACACCACCAACAGCATGGGCCGGTTGACCCTCAACGTTCTGCTGTCGTTCGCCCAGTTCGAGCGCGAGGTCACCGGCGAGCGCATTCGCGACAAGATCGCCGCCTCCAAAGCCAAGGGCATGTGGATGGGCGGTACTATTCCTCTGGGCTACGACCTTCGTGAGCGCAAGCTGATCATAAATCTCGTCGAGTCCGAACTCGTCCGGGACATCTTCGCGCGCTACCTGGCCGGATCGTCGGCGGCGTCGCTGGCGGAGGATCTTGAGCGCGCCGGCGTCCGCTCCAAGGCCTGGACGACGCGCGCGGGCCGGCCGATGGGCGGCAACGTCATGGGCAAGGGCGCCATCGTCCATATCCTTCAGAGCCGGCTTTACCTCGGTGAGATCGTCCACAAAGGACAGGTCCATACCGGCGAGCATGAAGCGATCATCTCGCGGGAGGTGTTTGATACGGCCGCGGCCCAGATGGCTGCGAAGGCGGCGCTGCGCCGCAGTCGGCCGTCGCGCGCTGTGGCGGGACCACTCAAAGGTCGACTGTTCGATGGTTTGGGTCAGCCAATGAGCCCGAGCTTTGCCTATGGCAAAGCTGGAAAGCTGCATCGCTACTACATCGCCATGGCGTTGCAGCGCGGCGTCAAGCTGGCGCAGGCTGATGGCTTCATACGCCGGGTGTCAGCGCCTGCGGTTGAGGGTTTCCTTGTCGGCATCTTGAAGCGGATCAGCACCCGAGACGATGTGGAGACCGCCGACTTGCAGGATGTTGTGCATCGCGTGGAGCTGCGGGCGGATGAGACCCATCTCATCATAGATTCCGAGATGCTCTTTCCCAGCGAGAATCCGGAGCTTGTACTGGCCGCGGTTCGCAAGGCCCTCGTTGAGGGCGAACAGGCGGTTGCAGAACGCGGGCAGCAAAATGCGATCCGGCTGGTGCTGCCCCAACGTCTCCAACTCCGCGGCGGGCGGACATCAATCCGCGGGGGTTCGGCGGATGAGCGGCCTAGGCGGATCAATCCCGGGCTTGTGAACGCCCTGAAGCGCGCCCATGCCGACTTGCTCGAACTGAAGGCCTCGCCGTTTTCGAGCCGGGAAGACCTTCAATCTGCCGTGGCGCCGGCGACGCAACATGATCGTCAGGTCTGTCGCCTGGCTCTGATGTCGCCGGATATCCAGCGCCAAATTCTCGTGGGTGACCAGCCCGCCGGAATGACCCTTCGAAACATCCTGAAAACGCCGATGCCGCTTGCCTGGGCAGACCAGATGGCCTGGCTGGAGACGATTTCGCGCGGGTGATTTAGCCCCGAAAATTATCCCTGCTCCAGGGCGAATTGTTCCCTGTTCAACTCGATAATGTTCCCTGTTGCCGGCTTGCAAATTCCCTGTTTGCGAGCTGAAGCATCGTGGAAGATTTCGTGATTATTGCATTAAATTCAGAAGGTTATGTAGGTGTGAGCGTCTTGGGGAGGCCGACGGTGCGTTTTTAATGTCCCTGCAATCCCTGTTATCTGCTCATAACAGGGAAACCGTCACGGTTTTTGATGCGCGGAGACAGGCCGTGAAATGGAGGGGTTTGGGGGCCGAACAGGGCCATCGGAGACCAGGCCGAATGACGGATTGGTCTCGCTGGAAGCCCGGTGCGCCGGGGCTTTGGAGACTTGGTCTCAGAGAAGAGCTAAGTTGCCCAGACTGCGTGGCGGCCCGGAAGACCGCCATATCCCCATCCCAAGTGATGTCTGTCTGTCCGAATTAGCTGTTACAATTCAATGTATAGTCCACTCCTTTGGTCTCAGCTTGTCCAACGCAATCCCATTCTATAGTAGGGACCAGTAGGGACCCAAGTTGGGACCGAAGCTGTTGGGACCGGCATGGCTCGGCACATAAACAAACTCCCCCCCAAGGCCGCGACGGCCATTACCGCGCCGGGTCGCTATTCCGATGGCGGCGGGCTCTATCTGGTGGTGGGTGCCGGGGCGTCGCGCAAATGGGTGTTCCGTTTCCGGTGGAACGGCAAGCTCCGGGACATGGGCTTGGGTGGGACCACGAAAGTCTCCCTCGCCAGGGCGCGGGAGCGGGCTGCGGAGGCGCGCCGGATGCTTGGCGATGGGGAGAGCCCCCTGGAGGCCAAACAGGCCCTGAAAGCCATTCCGACCTTCGGCGAGTTTGCCGACGAGCTGGTCACAGTTCTCAAGGCCGAATGGCGCAATGAAAAGCATAGGGCGCAATGGGCCAAAGCCCTGACCAAGGATGCGGCCCCGCTACGGCCTTTGCGCTTGGACAAGATCGAGACCTCGCATGTTCTCGATACCCTGAAGCCGATCTGGTCTGAAAAGCCAGAGACCGCATCGCGCTTGCAACAGCGCATCGCGCGGGTGCTGGACGCGGCCAGGGCCAAAGGTTTCCGATCCGGGGAGAACCCGGCGCGGTGGTCGGGTCATCTGGACCACCTGCTACCAGCCCGCCAGAAGCTCTCCCGTGGCCATCATGCCGCCTTGCCCTATGCCGAGGTGTCCGCATTCATCGCCAAGCTTCGGGAGCGCGACGCGGTGGCGGCCCTGGCCTTGGAGTTTGTCATTTTGACAGCAGCCCGGTCTGGTGAGGTGCGTGGCGCGACCTGGGCGGAGATTGATCTTGAAGCCAAGGTCTGGACCGTCCCCGCATCGCGCATGAAGGCGGGCCGGGAACATCGGGTTCCCCTCTCAGCGTCTGCGCTCGCCTTGCTGAACAAGGTCAAGCCGCTGACCGACGGCAAGGCCGATGCCTTCGTGTTCCCCGGCTTCAAGAAGGACGCCAGCCTTTCGGACGCGGCCTTTAGCGCTCTATTCATCCGCATGGGCCTGGACCGAGGCGCCATCACCCCACATGGCTTTAGGTCCAGCTTCCGGGATTGGGCGGGGGAGGTCTCGACCTTTCCTCGCGAGGTGGCGGAGGCGGCCTTGGCGCACTCCGTCGGCGACGCTACCGAACAAGCCTACCGCCGGGGGGACGCGCTGGAAAAGCGCCGCAAGCTCATGGATGCCTGGGCGGGATACTGTGAGCGCCTGCCTGGGGGTGGCAACGTCATGCCTATGCTGAGGGGGAGCAAATGAAGCGCCGAAAAGCAAATCATGAAAGGTCTGGGCTGCTCAATCGTAGGGAGCCTGAGCCACGCGAGACAATCCCCGCTAGCCAGCCGGAGCGGATAGAGGCGGCTTTCAGGGCTTGGGGCGAGAGCGCTTCGCTGGCGAACCTGCTGGCCGAGGCGCGCGAGAATGTAAACCAGATCGAGGCCGCAGCCCTGGCGGTTTACCGACGAAACGGTCTTCCCGATCGAGACGGCGCCTACTTGCGTAATCCAGCCGACGGGACTTGGCATCCTCAACGGATCGCAGAAAGGCCTGGCGGCAAGTGGATCAAGGTTGATGACGACGGGGTCAATCGAGAACGGTGGGGCCGGACTCACATTGAAAACATCGGCGAAGAATATTCTGCAAATAGTGAAATTGGATTTGCGTCCAAAATACTCAAATCAGTATCGACGTCCCGCGCTCTAATAAATGAAATTGAATTAAAAGAAGACTATTTTGGAATTCGGGCATTTAATGCCGGATATAGTATAATGTGGAATTACTGGCTCATGGACATTGAGTTTGGTCTAAGCGATTTAGTTGCGCCGGAAATTCTAGCTAGAGCGGGCCGTAAAGCTGGCGGAACTGCAAGAGCCACCTCGCAGCGAAACAAAAATAAGGCTGAGTGGTCTAGGTGGAAGTCTGAAGCAGACAGGCTTTGCGCGAAGAACGCGGACCTGGGAGCCAAAGGCAACGGCGAGCGACTAGGAGACCTCATTGTCAAGAACCTCAATTTGTCAGTGAAATCCGATACCGTCATTCGAAGGATCAAAAAGGACGGACGCAGCTAACCACCTTCCGGCGGCGGCCTGACATCTGGCTATCCGACACTTTGAAACGGACGGAATGGCCCGCCCGCAGGTGTTGGATCAAAGCTCTTGTCCCCTCACCCTATTTTGCCTGTCGCCCTCAACATGACCGGTGCGGCGGCCTATTCGGGCCTGTCCCGCTCCCGTCTCTATGAACTGATGCGCTCGGGCGCTCTGGCCAGCTTTCAGGTCGGCGGACGCCGCATGATACGCCGCGACGCCTTGGACGCCTTTTTCGCCAAGTTGGCGGGGGAGGCGTGATCATGACGATCAAGAAAAAGCCCGCCGCGTTCGAGCGCGACGGGCCTTCCAATGTGGTTCTGCCTGACAGCAACGAACTCCACGCCAATACCCCTTCGTCAACTCAGGTTCAACACCGCGCTCGTGACCTGTTCGTCGAGGCGCTGGGACTCCGGGGAGGCGACCGGCATGCTGCCCTCAGCCTTAGTCGTCACTTCGGCCAAATTGCTCGGAGGGTGGCATGACCTATCTCAATGAGCAGGGCTTTGAAGTCGGCACCAACGGAACCGGCACCCTGGCGGCTCGAAGCAACGCGCGACAGGTCAGGGTACGGCGAGCGCAGTTGCTGGAGGGTCTTGAAGCCGGTCCCGCAACCGCAGAGCAGCCAGGCGAGCGTGCCAGCCTTCATTGGTATCTCGCGCCCCCTCGCCTGTTGGAACTGAAAGCCCTGGGCCTGGTAACTGTAGTAGGTGAACGGGCGCGCGGCGCCAGGGGCGGTGAGGTGAACGTCTGGCGGCTGACCACTGCTGTCGAGCACGCAGCCTTCACAATGGCCGCGACCGCGATTGTGCCGGGCCTTCTTGAGAAAGGGGGAGCCGACCGCGCTTAGCGCAGTTGGGGCGCGACGGTGGTCCCCGTCGCGCCCTGATCCGCTGTTGCGTCTTTGGCGAACCGAGTGGCCAGCAAGCACAATCAAAAGGGACGATCGAAAACAGGCAGTTTCATCATGCTCCAGCGGTTCATGATGGACTCGCCTGCATGGCGCGACCTGACACCGGCGGCGCGAGCGATCTATCTGGAAGTGGCGAAACTCTACAATGGCCGAAACAATGGACATCTTGCCCTGTCGGTCAGGGATGCCGCCGACCGGTGCCGCGTGAACAAGGATACAGCCGCCAAGGCCCTGGCGTCGCTGCAGCACCATGGCTTTATCGAGTGTGTCACGGTGGGCGGCTTTAGCCGAAAGGTCAGGCACGCGACCGAATGGCGCTTGTCGATCGAACGTTGCGACAAGACCCAAGCGCTACCAACGAAGGCGTTCATGAGGTGGCGATCGCCACCGACTGAATGCAAAACACGGTCCGGAAATAGTGCTCCAGCGGTCCCTTCGTTTAGGACAGTCACGGCATTGCCGAGCCCAAAAGGGGCCTGACGGTGCACTCGTTTGGGACCGTGGCGGTGGTTTTCCCTCCATCACGGTCCCCCCGTTTGGGACACATATACAATCTAGCCATAGGCGGTAGCGAAGCCGGGAGCGTAGCGCGCCCCCCAAAGGGCGCCGTAGCGAGCGAGCGGCTTCGCGGAGGCAACCACCGACGTTTTCAATTTCAGCCTAAAGTCTAGATGATATCTCGGTTTGAAATAAGCCAGACGCTCTAGCGTCCCGCCCCTATTGCTGTGCAGCACGCAACATCTTGCAAAATTTGACCTTAGCCTCCGGCTATATAGTGAAGACTAGATCGAGCATGTCGCGCGTTCGGTCCGTGTAATGCGCTCACAATGCCCGCAATTGGTCAGGAGTGTTAAATCAGGCCATCGCCCGTAACCGGAGATTTTGTGACCTGCCTCTGATCTTTCATCCAGCGCGGACCAGAGTCTCGGCACGGGTTACGCCCGATGGCGCGGTTGTAGCAACAGGCCGAGCCGTGGAGCTTCCACATTGCGCAGCGGGTCGGCCTGTTGCGTTCAGGTGCGCGGCATAGGCCGCAGGGGTCTGGTATCCGATCGACGAGTGCGGCCGGCGGGTGTTGTAGTCTTCGGCCCAGGCAGCGAGCTTCTGGCGGGCGTGGTCGAGGCCGAAAAACAGGGTCTCGTTGAGCAGTTCGTCGCGCATCCGGCCATTAAAGCTCTCCACGAAACCGTTCTGGGTGGGTTTGCCCGGCGCGATGTAGTGCCAAGCGACGCGATGATCCTCCGCCCAGGCCAGAATGGCCGTCGAGGTGAACTCCGTGCCATTGTCGCTGACGATCATCCCTGGCCGGCCACGACGGTCGATCAGCGCCGACAGCTCCCGCGCCACGCGCCGACCTGAGATCGAGGTGTCAGGGATCGCCGCCAGACATTCTCGGGTGACGTCGTCGACAACATTGAGAACCCTGAACCGGCGCCCGCCCGCGAACTGGTCGTGCACGAAGTCCAGCGACCAGCGGGCATTGGCCTTTGCCTCCACTAGGATCGGCGCCCGTGTGCCAATGGCGCAGCGGCGAGCCCGGCGTTTGCGCACCGTCAGGCCCTCCTCGCGGTAGAGCCGGTAGATGCGGTTCTTGCCGGAAAGCTCGCCCTCCCGACGCAGCAGGACGAACAGCCGTCGATAGCCGAAACGTCGTCGCTCGGCGGCGAGGCTGCGCAGGCGCTCACGCAACTCGGTGTCGGGCGCGCGGCGGGACCGGTAGCGCACCATCTTGCGGTCCGCCTTGACGATGGAGCAGGCCCGCCGCTCACTGATCTCGAACACCGTCCGCAGATGAGCGACGCCCTCGCGCATGGCGGCGGGCCCTACCATTTTTTTGAGAGCAGCTCGTTCAACGCCGCCTTGTCGAGCATGGCGTCGGCCAACAACGACTTGAGCCGCCGGTTCTCGTCCTCCAGCGCCTTCAGCCGCTGGGCCTCCGACACGCTCATGCCGCCGAACTTGGCCTTCCAGGCATAGATCGTGCCTTCCGACACGCCGTGCTTGCGGGCCAACTCACCCGCCTTCGCCCCAGCCTCGTTCTCCCGCAGGATCCCGATGATCTGCTCTTCCGTAAATCTCGCTCGCTTCATGTCCGTCCTCTCAAGGGCCGAACTCTAGCTCCGCGTGGAGGAAAAAATCAGGGGCAGGTCATTTGCCCCAGCCTTGAAGCGGACTTCCGAAGCTCGGTTATCGGGGAGGGGGAGGGGGAGGGGGAGGTCAAATCTCTCGGTCGATCAGCGTGGAGACCGGTGAGGTAACAGCATGAATTTCGCCGCGAAATAGGCCCAATCTTTTTTTTTTGAGGAGGCAGAATGCGACTGGGAACGATGGGAGCTGTGGGAACGCCTATTGAGACTACAATTGTTTGAAATGGCCTGATAGGTTGGAACGGTTCCCATCTTTCTCCGAAATGGTGGAAACTGTGGGGACCGGTGTTGCCTCGCCAAAGCTTTTGCAACAGGGGATTGCTTGCCCATTAGCACCTCGAAACATCGCGCGAGTGGTGCTCCCTACTGGCATTATGGCGGGTTTGAACGTCGGGGCGAACTGCGTTGGCGCTAGGTCATCGGTATTGATCGGGTAGCAGGGCGGCTTGGCGAGGCGGTATCCCAGAAGTCCGCTGCTGACTCTTCTCTGACCTTGGGAGAGTCCGCTTCCTGGCACCGGCCACAGCCCAGACGAGGCGATCCCGCGATTGGGCAGACCTGACTCTTCTTAGACCCCTAAAAGGTCTCCTGTTCGGCGTCACCGACAGCGGTTCTTCTGGATCGAGATAGCCAGACCACAAGGCCTGGCAAAGCTATTCGAAGGACAGCCCAGAGCGTGGCGATTGCGGAGGACAAGAGCACCAGGACCCCGACGTCCGGGTAAAACATATAGACCGCTGTCAGAGTCACGCCGCTAAAGCCCGGCACGGTGACTGCGAGAAAATAACTCAGCCCGATCAGTGCAAGAGAGGGAACGATGGCCCACGTCATCCGTGTGACCACGGGACGCCGGAACGTTGGGGCCCGGCGCGTGATGAGTCTCCTGATCGATAGCCCGCTGCCCAGCAACAGCAGGATGGTCAGTCCAAGCGTGCCCCACAGGCGCAGGCGATTGACCCCGGCCGGCGCGATGGCCTCGGCGGGCAGGCCCAGCGCGTAATTGACCGTCCCGCCCACCAGATTACCTTCCAGACTGCCGGACATGTTGGTCAGGACAAGCACGCCCTGCCGGGTCTCCGGATCATAGGCGACCCGGGACCAGAAGCCCGGATTCAGCCCGCCGTGGAAGATCAGCCTCCGGTCATCGATCGTGTCGAACTCCCACCCGAACTCGTAGCCGCCCCGGCGCTCCCGGGAGAGGGCTTCAGAAAGCGGGGCGGGGACGATGCGCGGGTCGTTCCCGAACACCGCAACCAGATAGGTCGCCAGATCTTCGGCGCTGGCCGTGACGCCGCCCGGCCCAGCCATCATCCGGCCGGCGACGAAGTCACGCTCGACCGTCTGTCCGAACCATTGGGTATGGCCGACGGCGGGGCGGGCCGATCCGGGCTTCGGCGCCTGGACGAACGAATTGCGCATACCCAGCGGACCGAAGATGCGGTCCTGCAGGACGTCTTCATAGGGGCGTCGCTCGACGGTCTCGATCACATGGGCAAGCAGAGCGTAGTTGGCGTTTGAATAGGCGAAACGGTCGCCGGGCCGGGTCTGGAGCCGAGCGCCCATGAGCTTGAGCGTGGCCCGGGCCATCGCATCCGCTCCCCGGTCGGTGGTCGACTGGCTGCGGTTTCCGTCCAGGGTCGACAGGCCGCTGCGATGGTTCAGCAGATGGCGGATGGTGATCCGGTTTGAGGCCGCCGGATCAGCGGTCCTGAAGGTGGGGATGTATCGGATGATCGAGTCATCCAGCGACAGTCGCCCCTCGTTAGCGAGTTGCAGCACGACGAGGGCTGCAAACGACTTGCTGACGGAACCCAGCTGAAAGGGGGTTTGCACCGTCACGGGCGTTCCAGCGTCATCGGCTTGCCCCAGCCCCCTGACGTGCGTGACCCGGCCGTCGGAGAACAGCGCCACCGCCGCGCCCGGAATGTGCAGCTCCGCCATCCCCCGTTCGACATAGGCGTCCACCTGCTCGGCCGATGGAACCGATGGCGTCGCGGCCCTTGCCGGGCTGAGGCCCGCCGACATCACCAGCGCCATGGCGACGGCCGCAACGGCTTTCAGGCGGAGCATCGCCCCCGAAATCGATCCTGTCACCCTGCAACTCTCCCTGATTGACCGGAGCAACTTGAACCGGATCGCGGTGACGTGTCTCTTCGCCTTCGCGAACGGGACGGTTTCTTCGCGAACGGAGCGTGGCGTGACGGTAGCAGGAACGATCCGGGGACTGGCGTCGCTCAGGCTGGGCCGGGCGGACGGCGTGGAACTGGCCGCCCTGGTCCTGTTCGGGGTCTTCCTGGCCACGATCGCGCCGTTCGGCACAGCATCGGACCCGGGCCCGATGCGCCACCTCTACTGGCAGCTGGCCGTGGTCGGCGGCGGGATGATTGCGGCCCTGATCGAGATGGGGCTGGTGCCGCGCCTGTCGGGGCGACCCCGGCTGTTCCTCGTCTTCCAACTGGCGATCATGACGCCGGTGATCACGGCCTGGGTCTCGCTGCTGCCGGTGGTCCTGTTCGGTGAGGCGGTCTCGGCCGCGCGGTTCCTGCGGCTTCTTCCCGAAGTGCTGGCGGTCAATGTCGCCGCCCTGGCCCTGACCGGGTTGACACGCAAGGCGCTGAACCGGGGCGACAGGCGGTCGTCGGCGCCCGAGGGGCTGGCTCCCCTCGCCATTCGCAGCAAGCTTCCGCGCCGGCTGGCGCGGGCCTGTCTGGTCGCGGTCGAGGCCGAGGATCACTATCTGCGCATCCGGACCGAGGCGGGGTCGGCCCTGGTGCTGATGCGGCTGGGCGATGCGCTGGACGTCCTGTCGCCCCTGGACGGCTTTCGCACAGACCGGTCCTGGTGGGTCGCGCGCACCGCCGTCCAGACTGTTCGATGGAAGGGCGGGCGCGGCGTCCTGGCCTTGTCCGACGGATCGTTCGCTCCGGTCAGCCGGACCTACGCCGCCGCCTTGAAGGGGACCGACTGGGTTGCGGCTGTTGTCTGAGGCTCGAACCCCCGGTCCGTCTCTCGGCGGAGATGCAGGCTCGGAAGATGTGCATCATCGCGTTCCGTGCTGACAAATGTCGCCTTTTCGGACGAGCGACAACGACCGCTCCGGGCGCAGGGCTGACCTCCGGCCTCCTGCTCATCTAGGCGTCCGCGGACGGTGGTCGCGGCCCCCTAGAACCAGCCAGCCTCTTTCAACACCGGTCCATAGGTCCGGCTCACCGGCACCGTTAGCCCGCCGGCAAGGCGTATTTCGCCCACGCCACGCCGCCACTGCACGCCCTCCACCGCGCCCGCCGCCACCCACCAGGAACGATGGACCCGCCAGCCGTGAGCCAGGACCAGCTCGTCCAGAGCATCGGCGAACCGCAGGGTGACCAGTTCTGCGCCCATGTCGGTATGGACTTTCAGATAGTGGTCGTGTGCTTCGATCGCGATCAGCCGCGCCTCGCGGCGTCTCGCCGACAGCCGCCGCCTGAAGGTCGCCTCGGCCTCGGGCAGCGGCGCGGCGATGACGGTTCGCGTCTCGATGACCACGGGCGCGCGCCGCCAGACCAGGGCCCGGACCGCCATCACCGCCAGCATGATCGGCCACACCTGCCAGAGCAGCCACCCGTAGGCCGGCCAGGTGATCGGCTGGTCCACGAGCAGATACTGGGTGACCAGCACCAGTAGGGTCACCGGCGGCGTCATCAGCACCGTGACCGCCGTCATTCGCCACCACGGGCTCATCAGGTATCGACGAAGCAATTCGTCCGCCCCGACTCCGATCAGTCCGCCGCCGACGAGGCAGATCATCCAGTAGAGGTAACGCACCGCGACGGGCGCGCTGTCCGAGTCGAAGGGTCCCAGGAATGCCATCAACAGGCCGATCCCGGCCAGGATCGCGACGTCGATCGCCCAGCGCCGCAGCGCCGTCGTCCCGCCTCGTTTTTTCGGCCTACGGTCCATGTCGTCCTGTTCGCGAAGCCCTGGCGCCATTCGCGAAGTCCTGCCTAGTGAGTCGCAGCTAGACCGGCAATGGCGTTGGGCGAAACCGCAACCCTGCTGGATAAGAAAACCTGTGTCGCACTCATGGCTCGCCGCCTCCCTGACCTTCGCCGCATCCGTCCTCGCCCTTCCCGCCATAGCCCAGCTTCCGGGTGCCGGCGTCGACGCCCGGCCTGATCCGGCCGTGATCTGCCACGTCGGCGTTTATCGTCTGGCCGACGGCGGCTGGGTGGATGTCGCCCCGCTCGAGAACGAGGGCCTCCGGTGGCGTCGGCTCGACGGATCGACCGCACGGATGACACTCGACGTCGAAGGGCGTTGGGTCAGCACCCTGGGATCGACCAGTCGGATCGAAGGTCCGCAGCCGCAACTGGGCACCTGCGACGACGGCCGGATGGTCTTCGAGGGCCAGTCCGGCTCCCGCATGACGCTGGATGTGCAGGATACGACCTTCGTCGGCCAGGGCGGAACCCGGTTGCAGGGACGGTTGATCCTGCCGCCCGGCGACGGTCCCGTTCCCGTCATGGTCGAGGTGCACGGATCGGAACGGTCGAACGCCCTCGACTTCAACGCCTTCCAGCGGTTCGCCCCGGCCTCGGGGGTCGGCGTCTTCGTCTACGCCAAGCGGGGCTCAGGCGGATCGGAAGGCCACTACACCCAGGACTTCCGCATCCTCGCCGAGGACGCCGCCGCGGCCGTCGTCGAGGCCCGTCGGCTGGCCGGGGGCCGGGCGAGCCGGGTCGGCCTGCACGGTGCCAGCCAGGGCGGCTGGGTCGCGCCGCTCGCCGCCGCCCGGACACCCGTCGATTTCGTCATCGTCCGCTTCGGCATGGCTTATGGAGTCCTGTCCGAAGACAGCGATCAGGTGGCTCAGGATCTCGAGGCCAGGGGGTGGGGCCCGGAGGTTCTGGAGCAGGCGCGGGAGATCACCGACGTCACCGGCGCTTTCGTCGCCTCGCATGGCGCCGTCGGCTTCGAAGGTCTGGAGGCCGTCCGAGCTCGATACCGCGCCGAACCCTGGTTCGCGGACATCAGGGGCGAGTTCACCGGCCTGCTGCTCAACGCGCCCAACGAGCAGATCATGGCCATGGCCCCCCAACTCGAAAACGGGCCGTCGTGGGACTATGACCCCCTGCCGGTGCTGAGCAGCCTGGACACGCCCATGCTCTGGATCCAGGCGGAAGACGACCGGGCTGCACCACCCGACGCCACACGGCGCCGACTGATCGACCTGTCCGCCCAGGGGAGGCCCATTACCCTGCTGGAGTTTCCGGACACAGACCACGGGATCGTCCGGTTCGAGACGGCCCCTGACGGCAGTCGCACATCGCTCGGCTACGCAGCCGGCTATTATCAGGCTGTGCTGGACTGGGCGCGGACGGGTCGATTGGACGGCGCATACGGCGACGGTCGGCTTCTCGCGTCGCTTGGAGCGCGTCTGGAAATCTGGGGAGACGGCCTCCTATCATCGCCTGGATTGCGGAGCTGCCTGCAAATGATCGAGTTGAGCCGCGCCTTCCTGGGTCGCCTTAGCGAACAGC
This sequence comes from Caulobacter sp. AVps16, assembly GCF_058681455.1. Lineage (NCBI taxonomy): Bacteria > Pseudomonadati > Pseudomonadota > Alphaproteobacteria > Caulobacterales > Caulobacteraceae > Caulobacter > Caulobacter sp. AVps16. The sequence continues at coordinate 1,943,807 of NZ_CM178739.1, read as the reverse complement.
TCAGCGAGCTGATCGAGCAACAATCGGCAGAGGTGTTCAAGCGCGCCGGCCTTGTCATTCCGGTCAAGTCTTCGTCCTTGTTGAGCGCCATCGCGGCGCTGGGTCCGGTCTCTGCTTCCGACCTCGTGCGCGCACTGCAGCGTTCACACCAACTCATTCAACAGAAGGTGCCGAAGCTGGTGGCGCTAGGATTGGTCGTCCGCCGGCCCGCCCCTGACGACCAGCGCGTCATCCTGATTGAGATTACCGACAAGGGGCGCGAACAGCTGGCGTTGCTCGATAGGCTGGCCTCCGAGTTCGACCGCGCCTACGGCGAAATGGAGGAGGAGGCCGGTCCCGTCTTCGACGGAATAAATCGCGCGATCAGCGCCCTCAAGTCCCGCCCCCTGATCGATCGCATCGCCGGCTGAAAGTCCGCAAAGGGTCGAGGCTGTGTAAAAACGTCGGAGCGGCATTTCTCCTTAGAACAATTTTCCCTCGTGCACCCCAGTGCAGCACGAACGATTCGGCATGGGGCGAAAATCGACCTTCTGGCGGAAGGAGTTACCCACAAATTTTCCAGTGCCGACGTTTTTACACAGCCTGGGTCGGGAGCGGAAATCAGGTCGCCGCCCGAGAACGGACATTGGGACCGTTGGCACCTGAAGGCAGAAACGGGTGTAGAATGCAGGTGAGGGACATTGGCACGCTGGAGGCGTGACATGGCTCAGCTCGACTTTTTTCTTTCGCCCAAGCAACCCTGGAACCATCGGCGGCTCATCGGACCTAAGCCGCCTTTTAAGCCCAAACACGTATGGGGGATCAGGCAGCAGCTGAAAACGACGGGGCGTGTGCGGGATCTCGCGCTTTTCAATTGCGCGATCGATGCGAAGCTTCGGGGGTGCGATCTCGTAAAGCTGCGAATCTGTGATGTAGCTCCAGGTGGATCTCTGCGTGCACGCGCCACGATCATCCAGCAGAAGACCGGCCAGCCGGTGCCGTTCGAGATCACGGAGCCCACACGGGACTCATTGGCAGTATGGTTGCAGCGGCGGCCGTCGAACTGATGACTGGCTCTTTCCAAGCCGGTCCCGGCCTGGCGAGCACATCACCACCCGGCAATACGCGCGGCTCGTAAATCACTGGGTGGCCATGATCGACTTGGAGCCCTGCGCTTACGGCACGCACAGCCTTCGTAGAACCAAGGTGGCGCTGATCTATAAGAAGACGGGTAACCTCCGAGCCTGCCAGCTCCTGCTTGGCCATCGGAAACTGGAGAGCACCGTGCGATACCTCGGCATCGAGGTCGACGACGCCCTTGAGATGTCAGAGCAGATCGATCTCTAGGCCGCTTTGGAGGATCCTCAGTAGCGTCGAGATACGAGGCGATTTGCGGCGCGCCCGATTTGCGAATGTCGTGTTTCAGGCAGTGCGACAACGGCAGCTGTTGGCGCAAAGCCGCACCAAGTTTAGGCGAGACGATCCGGCTGGGCCTCAGTTTCGGCTTGGAAGAAGGCCTTTTCTTCCGGGGTCAGGCTAAGGTCACCAAACAGCTCTTGCTCGAACCTGAAGACCTCGAGGACGACCGTCCTCCTGACCCTTCCCTCGTCGGACAACAGCCACGGGTTTCTTCGCACAATCTTCCGCAGCAGCCAGCGCGGCAGTTTGATATCCATCCCTGCCTCCTTCGCAAATCTCGAACGAATCTGCCGAGGTGACATGTCAGAATCGGACGTTCCGATTTGCGATGATGGGCACCTTGTGGCCCTCTTGCGACCGCTTCGCGTTATTGACTGTCTTGGGTAGGAAATGGGTACGCGTTAGGTTGCAACGACAGACAACCGTGTCGGGCCAACCTAACGCGGAACGGCTAAGGCGTTGAAAGCCCTCAACAGGGCATTTTTGCCAACTTAGCGGTCCCAACTTAAGGCTAGCCGCAGCACATTTCACTTGCGGCTAGGTGCCGATGAAAGTGCAACGATTTCGGTGACTTGGTGATTGCACTTCGCTGTCACGACGTAGGCGCAAGGTCATCATTTCATAGATGCGCAGAGCGGGTCGCCCAGGCGCTAGTCACCTGGGCGTACCTGTTGCCAGCAAACTCAGACGCTCGGAAATCGTGGCATCATTGTTGGCATGGCGCAGTATCGCTAGCTCAGATACTTTGCCTCCCAGCCATCCTGCTTCAAGTATTCGACCAAGCTATCGGGCCCAGCCATGTGGTAGATGCCGACGACTACGAAAGAGGGCTTGGCTTCCTTCTGCATCTCAGCGAAGCGCGGTAGCCAGTTGGTGTTCCGCCCCACGACGTGTTTTGCGTAAAGGCTTGGCTGAGAACGCTTCATTTCGGCCACGAATTCAGCGGCAGGATCGCGGTTTCCATTGGCCCATGCGCCATAGATGCGCTCGCTCTCCGCCGCCCCGGATATGACTTGCTTAACGGTATACTGGAGGAACTGGACGTCCTCCTCGTTCGACATTTCCCCCATGAATGTGATTACATCATCCTGGGCATCGAATTCGCTCGCGTGCCGAATTTTGTCTGAACTGATTTTCGACAGCAAAACTCGCTCGGCTGTTCCCTGCTCCTTTAGGCCCTTTTCTTTGAAGTAGGCCGACTCGATTTGGCTGGCTGCCAGCCAGGGTCTCATGGGCTCGAGCGAGTCCAAGGCGACTTTCGCTATCTCCGCAGCCTTCCTGACATCCGCGTAGTCAGGCCTAGACAGCGATCCGCTCAGCGGACGCTCGAGGTTTAGGCCGTACTTTCGAACGAGCGTGTTGGGGGTGCCCCGCCAGACACTCTTGGTTTCTGTCCAAATTGAGCCGCAGGACCCAATCAGGTTCTCAATTCGTGTGTCGCTCCAGGCGGTAGGGCGTGGTGGCGTTTGCGCCGTAAGATACACAACCTGCCCAGACTTCCTTAACGCCCAAAGCGGCCACGGGGTTCGTGATCCTGACTGCAATTCTCCCGCCAATGCCAAGCTGCTTTTGAGGGCACTGAAAGAAAGCGGTGCCGCAAAAGCCCCCGCAATGATTTGTCGCCTCGACGGAATTCCGACGCTGTTCGCGGGATTTCTATTGTTTGCCATGGACGTAAGGCCTCACTGCAGGGGAAAGGGGTGGAAACGCTCTCTTCGATTTCGACGCCGCTAGGAATGGTCCTGAGTATTGATGACCACCTTGCCGAAGTGGTCAGAATGTTTCAGGGCCTCATAGGCTTCGGCCGCCCCGCTCCATTTGAAAGTCTTGGACACGCGTGGGGTGATCGCGTGGTCTTCGACGAAGGCCATGAGCCGCTCGAAGTGTTCGACCGACCCAACGCAGATGCCGTTGATCCGACCATTTTTGAACTGCAGTGGTGTAATGTCCGGCTTGGAACCGAAGCCCGTGAGGACGCCGATCTGTGAGATCGTTCCCCCGAATGCGAGGCAGTTGATCGAACGATTGTAGGTGTCCGGGCCGCCCAGTTCGAGGATGTGATCGGCGCCGCGTCCATCCGTCAGGTCAAGAACAGCCTGATCCCAGTCAGGCGCCGTCTTGTAGTTCACGCCCGCCCAGGCTCCCATGGACTTTGCGATGGCGAGCTTTGCGTCAGACGACGATGTTACGATAACCTTCGCGCCTGCGGCGTGCGCCAGTTGGAGCGCAATGATGGAAACGCCGCCGGTCCCTTGAACAAGGATGGTGTGGTCGGGCCCTACCTGATCACGCTCAAACAGCGCATGCCACGCGGTCACACCCGCGCAGGGCAGGGTGGCGGCTTCGGCAAACGACAGACGGTCCGGGATCCGCACGAACGCATCTTCATGCGCCACGAACAGGCTTTGCAGCACGCCGTCCGTGTTCGAGCCGCCGAGAGCCTCCGCCAGATGTTCGGGCCGGAAAGGGCCGGAGCGCCATTTTGGGAAGAAGGCCGGACTAACGCGATCACCTGGTCGCCAACGGCTAACGCCTGAGCCAACCTCGATCACCTCACCGGCGCCATCAGAGAGTGGAACCAGGCCTTGTCGGGTGCCCTCCAGATCGCCTCTGCAGAGCAAATCGCGATAATTCAGGCTCGTCGCCATCATGCGCACGACTACGTGCTGACTGCCGAGTGGGCCGATCTGCGGCTGTTGGCCGAGAACTAGGGCGAGCTCGTTAGAGCCAGATTGGAGAGTGTACTGGTCCATCGACGAACTCCGCTGCTTGCAAGCCGCCCCTTCCGGCAGCGCAGGGCTGGGCGGGGTGAGGAGAACCTAGTGTGGTCGGTGGCCGACGACCGTTTCGATTAGTGAAATACACCGTCTCAGCCGCTGATTGCCTAAGAGTGCCTGCCTGGCCTTCCCAGTCGGCGCGGACGATGGGGCGGTGCCGAAAGCAGTCGTACCAAACGGCTCTGCGATGGACCTGGTCGAAAATCTCTTCCGTACCTGACATAAAGGACGGCTCAAAATGTTGAGTTGACTTGTGCCGCGCGTCTGTATTTTGCCTATCTTTCTCGATATCCATTTTCTGACTGTGAGTATAAACTTATATTATATGCATATATATCACCATTGCTTTGGCGTATTTATTTCGATAGTTTCCGATCATTTAGGGCGATGTCTTTATTAAAATCTGGTAATACGCATAGTTGCGTGAATTGAAATGCTCCATTCCTTTTGTTCCACTTGTTCGTGAGGAGCGGACGGCGGAGTAACGCCGCCTCATTTTTGACGAGGCGACTTCATGTCGAGAGAACTTTTTCTAGCGGGTCTGGCTGCGACGCTGCTGACCTCTGTAGCCCACGCTGCTGATCCTTTGACTGAGCAGCCCAACCCGCCGGCGCAGGCTGCGCAGCGCGGGGTGCTGGTCTTCCAGCCTGACTTCTTCGCCGCCCAGCGACCGAACACGGCGCTAGATATGGTGCAGCGGGTACCAGGTTTTTCGGTTCAGGACGGAAGCGGCGCTCGTGGCTTCGAGGGTGCGGTCGGAAACATTCTGATCAACGGAGCTCGCCCGGCCTCGAAGAACGACACAGGTAGCAACGTGTTGTCCAGAACGATAGCCGGGCGCGTTGAGCGTATCGAGCTGATCCGCGGCGGAGCCCCCGGCGTGGATATGCAAGGCTATTCGGTGGTCGTGAACGTGATCCTGAAGAAGGCCACAAGCCGACAATCGATCCTCACTTGGAATACGACGCAGTTTGACGGGGGGCGGGACCTCTTCGGCGGCAGCTATCAATTCACGGCCACCGACGGCGAAAAGAGCTGGGGAGTGACCCTGAGTGACGGCATCAGCAGTAGCGACGCCAATGGCCCTGGCGTGAACATTCGTCGTGACGGAAGTGGCAAGCCAATCCGCGAGGAGTCCTTCCTAAACGATAGCTGGGGTGGCAATCGCGGTATTCGTGGCAATTATTCTGGGCCGCTGGCCGGCGGCAAGATCGAGGCAACGGCCCGCTTTGGGGTCAATGACTGGCAGCAGTGGCAGGCCCTTGTGTCGTCGGTCGCTGACCGTCGCAGCAACTACGCGGAAGAGGGGCAGTCCGGTGAGTTTGGCCTGACTTATACTCGGCCCCTGGCCCCCAACTGGGCGCTGGAGACGCGGGCGATCCACACTTTCGAGGCCTTCGACAACGCGTCGACCAGCACCGAGACGCTTGGCGGCACTGCGAGCCCGCAGCAGCGGTTCACCGCAGACGGCGACAGTTCGGAGACGATTTTGCGCGCCCAGGTTCGCCACGACTGGAGCAAGGCCGTCACCTTCGAAGCCGGCGGCGAGCTTGCCTACAACGTGCTGGACGTGACGCAGGCCTACTCGGTAGGCGGGGCGGCCGTGCCGTTGCCCAGCGCTTCGCTCAAGGTCGAGGAGCTGCGCGGCGAGGGCTTTTCCAAGGCCACATGGCGGATCAATCCGCGCCTCACACTTGAGGGTGGTTTGCGACTGGAGACCTCGACCATCAAGCAGTCGGGCGACGCGGACAATGAGAAGAATTTCTTTTACGCCAAACCCCGGTTCCTTGCGACCTGGACCCCGGCAGCCAATAGCCAGGTGCGTATCCGCTTTGAGCGGGAGCTTGGCCAATTGGACTTTGGCGACTTCGCAGCGTCGGCAGAGCTGGATGATGACAGCGTTTATGGCGGCAATGTTGACCTCAAGCCCGAGCAACGCTGGATCAGCGAGATCGGATATGAGCGCCGCTTCTGGGGCGAAGGCATTGTCGCTATCGCCTATCGCCATGATGAGATTATCGGCGTGATCGACCGCCTACCGCTACCTGGAAACCTGTCAGCAACGGGGAACATCGGCGACGGCAAGCTGGATCGCCTCAGCGTGAACATTGTCGTGCCGACCGACAGGGCTGGCCTCAAGGGCGGCCGGATAACCTTCAAGAACGACTGGGATCAGACCGAGGTGAAGGATCCCACGACGGGCCGGACCCGTCCGATCTCGGGGGTGCGTCCAACCCTCGCGTCAGTCGGGTTTCAGCAGGACCTGACCCGATACAAGGTCCAATGGGGCGTGAACTGGCTGCCTCTTCTCATCGACAGAAACTATAATGTAGATCAGGTCGTGAACGTGCGAGGCTCCGGATATACGCAGGTATTCGCTGAGTACAAGCCGAACCCGACGCTGTCCGTTCGCACCCAGCTGACGCTTTGGGACGATTTCAATGTGCAGAGAACGGTTTTCTCAAATCGCGCCCCTGATCGCGCAGTCGCCTACGTAGAGAGCCGAATGATTGATCCACGCACCTTCGTCACCGTGCGAGTGCGCAAGACCTTCTAGGTCGAGCTTTCGGGAGGCTAGCCTGGCAATCCTGATCTGGGAGGCTGTTGCTGCATGGCGACAGCCTCCCAGTTGGATTTTGCGTCTAAAGCTTCAGCGCCCTGAAGGAGCATTTTGATCCAACCAGCGTCACGCCGGCTAAATAGAATAACGTACATTCAATCCGCCGCGCTGTTCTTCCAGCAGCCAGAATAGCAAATTGTCTGAAAACAAATCTGTCCTGGTCAGCCCAAGATGGTCCTGCTCGGTGAACAACACGCTGCGAAACCTCAGCGGAGACTGAATTCGCGGTGTCCAGGTGGAAGGAGTGCGCTGATCGAGCAGGGCGCTGGAACGGGTGACCGCTCCATCACCGGGGGCGTAGCTGGTCACGGTCAGCCGCTTACGCTGCCCGTCAAATCGATAGCGATCCGGCGTCGGCACCGTGTCACCGGCAACCAGGAAGGGCTCAAAGCCCACCGGCGCTGCCTGTGCGCTGTCGAGCGCCGTATGAAATTTTCGGGCTCGCGTCAGACTCGTCTGGAGATGCTCGAGCGCCAACTGGCGGCGCCGATTTGCGTCGGCGACCTCGGGAATGATGCTGGCAAGCACCGGTGCCTGGTCCGGCGCCGCCAATCCCCAGCCACGGTCAACCCAAGTTGTCGCGTCAAAGAGACTCTCACCCTTTACGCCTTCAATCGTTGGCGACCAGGATCGAGGCAGCAACTGGTAGACGGAAGGAAATGATCCAAGGATCGATGGCGGATACCTGGGCGCAACAGGGCGCCCAAAGTCTTGGCCATCCAGCAGGAGCCGCATGGTTTCCCCGCTTCCGCCATTCGGGGGCGCTACGAGGACTGCGCGATCAACATAGGCCGCGCCGGCCCAGTCAAGTGTTGGACCCGCGCCGAGCGACTCCAGCGGCTGGCCGCCATAACGCATGAAATATCTGAACATAACGGCCCCCATCGAGTGGGCGACGACGTCAAAGCGGATGGACTCCGGTGCAACATCATAGCCGAAATACTCGCGATAGCCGTCAGCAACGACCAGCCGCTTTTCGTCCATGAACTGCTTGAGGGCTAACGCAGTTTCGGCATTGTCGCGCCGCCAGTCATAAGGAAACTGGAAGCAGCTGATGTGCCCTGGGCCGTAGTCGAGGCCGTCAGGATGGAGGGTTTCGTCACGATAGCCCGCCGCGCCGAGCGTGGATAGAATCTGGGCGTACTGACGAAGCTGGAACGGTATGCCCAGGAGTTTCACGCTGACACGGTCGAGGACCACATCGGGACGTAGGTCTGTCAGCAGGTCAGGCGACAACCCTTCACGGTGGAACGGGAAGGCCAGCCTGCGAACGTTGGCTTTATCTGATGAGTTGAGAGAGAAGCCATCGAAGGCCCCCCAGACGGTTTGCCCTGACGCCCCGTCGACCAGGCGTGTGCCGAGAATTCCCGGAATTACGATCACAGGGTTTTGGTCGGGATAGTGCTGCTGGGCGGCACGAGTATAGAGAATTTTCAGACGATCACTGCTGGCGCGGGCTGCGGTAGGCAAAGCGGCGAGCCCGGCACTCGCCGTTACAGATGTCAGGAATTGTCGGCGCGAGTGGATCATCGGATTTTCGGGCTCGCAGCTTTTAGACTTCAGGGCGACCCGAACAGAAGGGCTGGCGGGTTGGGCTTTTTCCAGTCAACCCGGCCCCGGGCCGAGCTGACTGGCATGTCGCACACTCTGTGTCTGGAGGTGTTCTAGCAAGCTGCCCGGGGCGGAAGACTGCATTGCCATGAGTGGTGGTTCTCAATTGGAAGAGCCGCAGCCAAAACAGCGCTCAGCTTCGTGGTCCGGAGCAGTCACGCCCGGTCGCGGGAAAGTATCGGAAGTAGGTCTCATGCGCCGTATCGTTGTTACGGGCCTTGGTCTGGTCACGCCCCTTGGCGTGGGTGTCGAAACGGTCTGGGAGCGCCTGCTAGCCGGAGAGTCTGGCCTGCGGCGTCTGGCAGCTGAGGTGGCTCCCGATATTGCCGCGCAGGTCGTGGCACCTGTGCCTGAGGGGCAAGGCTTTGGTGAGTTTGACCTTGAGACGGTCGTCTCATCCAAGGACCAGAAGAAAATGGATCGCTTCATCCCGTTCGCACTTGCGGCGGCTGAGGAGGCCCTCGTTCAAGCGGGTTGGGCACCTCAGGACGAGGCAGGCCGTCAGAGTACTGCAACAGTTGTGGGATCAGGTATTGGCGGTTTCCCCGCCCTGGCCCAGGCCGTTCGGACCACCGACGCCCGTGGGGCGCGCCGGCTTTCACCGTTCACGGTACCTTCGTTTCTGGCCAACCTGGCCGCTGGCTGGGTCAGCATCCGCCACGGTTTCAACGGTCCCATTGGCGCGCCGGTAACCGCCTGCGCGGCAGGCGTGCAGGCGATCGGTGATGCTGCCCGCCTTATCCGGAATTACGAAGCCGACATCGCCGTTTGCGGCGGAACCGAAGCGGCGATCCACCATGTCAGCCTGGGTGGCTTTGCTGCCTCTCGGGCCCTGTCGAGCGCCTACAACGACACGCCTGAACACGCCTCCCGGCCCTTCGATGCCGACCGCGACGGCTTTGTGATGGGCGAAGGCGCTGGCATTCTGGTGATTGAAGCACTGGACCATGCGCTGGCTCGCGGGGCCCAGCCGCTCGCAGAGCTTGTCGGGTATGGCACCAGCGCTGACGCCTATCATCTTACCGCAGGGCCTGCTGATGGGGCGGGCGCCCAACGAGCCATGATGGCCGCCCTGAAGCAGGCCGGGGTTTCCGCCAGCCAGGTGGGTCACATCAACGCTCATGCAACCTCGACGCCGGTCGGTGATGCCGGCGAGTTGGCAGCCATTCGGGCCATTTTCGGCGTCGAGGGCGGCCCAGCTATCAGCGCGACAAAGGCCTCGACGGGACATCTGTTGGGCGGCGCCGGGGGTATGGAGGCCGCCTTCACTGTCCTTGCCCTTTCCAGAGGTGTTTTGCCGCCGACCCTGAACCTGAAGTCTCGAGACCCGTTGGCGGAAGGTCTTGATATTGTCACCACAGCTCGCGAGGCGCAGGTCGACCTGGCCTTGTCTAACGGGTTCGGCTTTGGCGGGGTCAATGCCAGTCTGCTCTTCCGACGCTGGACGGGTGCTTAGGCTCAAAGCATCAGGGTCAACCGGATTGAGCCAAATAGGCTCGGGTCTGCACCTCCTGGGCGGTACTCGGTCTGGTCCTGACCGAACATGGCGAGCTTGAACTCGCCTCAAACCTGGCTCGGCACGATGTCGGCACGTCCTCGCTGCCCGCGGCCAGGCTCGCCGCTTCCTCTGGATGGGAGCGGAAAGCCTGTCTGCCTGTCTCCGGCTTAAGTTTTGGACTGCGCGTCCCAGTAGGCGCAGTCTGTAAAGACCCGGCTGACATCGCCCTGCCAGGGGCCGTGATACAGCTCCAGTAGGCGGTCGGCCCGGGTCAAGCCGCTGTCGGCGATCTCTTCCAGCTCGCCCATATAGATGGTCTCGTCGAGGAACCCGCCGTTCATGTGGGCCCGGCCCTTGAGGCCCGACTTGGCGATGGCGACGAAATCCTTGGCCACGTCCTGGGCGGTGCGCCCGGCGATCGGCGCCTGCAGACCCAGAACCGGCACGTCGCGGCGCAGCTGGGCGCGCTCCTCAGCCGTCCAGTCCTTGCAGAGGTCCCAGGCGGCGGCCAGGGCGGCGTCATCATAGAACACGCCGGTCCACAGGGCCGGCAGGGCGCAGAGGCTGCTCCACGGGCCGGCGTCGGCGCCGCGCATTTCCAGATAGGTCTTCAGGCGCACTTCCGGGAACAGGGTCGTGGTGTGGTCGGCCCAATCCTTGATCGAGGCGCGCTCGCCGGGCAGCTCATCGATCTTGCCGTCGATGAAGTCGCGGAAATTGCGACCGGCCAGGTCGATATAACGGTCGCCGCGCTTGGCGAAATACATCGGCACGTCCAGGGCGTAGCGGGCGTAGCGCTCGAAATCGAAGCCGTCCTCGAACACGAAATCCAGCAGGCCGGTGCGGTCGGCGTCGGTGTCGGTCCAGACATTGGCCCGGCTGGAGAGGAAGCCGTTGGGCTTGCCTTCTGTGAACGGAGAATTGGCGAACAGCGCCGTGACGATCGGCTGCAGGGCCAGGCTCATGCGGAACTTGGCGACCATGTCGGCTTCGGACGAGAAGTCGAGATTGGCCTGCACGGTGCAGGTGCGCAGCATCATGTCGAGGCCCAGGCCACCGACCTTGGGCATGTAGTTGCGCATGATGACGTAACGCCCCTTGGGCATCACCGGCACTTCCTCGCGCTTCCACACCGGCGAGAAGCCAAGGCCCATGAAGCCCAGGCCCAGTTCGTCGGCGACGGTCTTGACCTCGTCCAGGTGCTGGCCGGTCTCTTCGCAGATGTCGTGCATGGTCAGCAGGGGCGCGCCGCTGAGCTCGAACTGGCCGCCGGGCTCCAGGCTGACATTGGCGCCGTTGCGCTCCAGCCCGATGATGACCTCGCCTTCCATCACCGGCTTCCAGCCAAAGCGCTGCAGGCCGACCAGAAGGGCGTGGACGCCGGTGTCGCCGTAATAGGGCACGGGCGCGTGCGAGCCGAGATAGAAGCCGAACTTCTCGTGCTCGGCCCCCACGCGGAAGGCCTCCTTGGGCTTGGAGCCTGAAGCGAAATAGGCGGTCAGGTCGTCGAGCGTCAGCGGACGCTCCTGCAGGCTAGTGGTGTCGGCCATGCACGGCGTCCTCATAAATCTGTGCGGGTCGGCTAAATCGGGCTGTCGGGGCGGAGCGCGAGGCGGCACTCATCCAAAGGCTTCCAGACCGCGCACCAGCCTGCAGGGCCTGGATCAAGGCTACGTTCCCACGTCGGAGGGCACGTACTTCTCGCGCATCGTGACCAGTTCCTCGGCCAGGGTCGGGTGAACCGCGCAGGTGGAGTCCCACTGTGGCTTGGTGACGCCCATCTTCAGCGCGATCGCCGCCATCTGAATGATCTCAGGGGAGTCAGGTCCAACAACGTGGACGCCCACGATCCGCTCGTCATCCTGCCTGACGACGAGCTTGACGAGGCACCGTTCCTGGCCGCCGTAGAAGGTGGCCTTCATCGGTCGGAAGACGGAGCGATAGATGTCGACCTTGCCATAAGCCTGACGGGCTTGCGCTTCGCTCATGCCGACCGAGCCGACCGGCGGCTGTGAAAAGACGGCCGAGGCGACCATGTCATGATCAAAGCTGGTGGGGTTGTCGTAGAACTCGGTCTGGGCAAAGGCGGCCCCCTCTCGGATCGCCACGGGCGTCAGATTGATGCGGTTGGTGACGTCGCCGACAGCCCAAATGCTGTCGATGTTCGTCTTGGAGAAGGCGTCAACGGCGATCGCGCCCTTGTCATTCAGGCCCACACCGGCCTTCTCCAGACCGAGGCCCCGCGTATAGGGCTCGCGGCCGGTTGCGAACATCACCGCGCCTGTTTCGAAGGTCAGGTCATTGCTCAGGGTGCTCAGCAGATGGCCGTCGTCCATCTGTTTGATGCTCGTGTGCGAGCAGCCCAGGACGACCTTGATCCCGCGCTTTTCCAGTTCGTCGGCCAGGTGCATGCGCACGTCGTCGTCAAAGCCGCGCAGAATGTTGGCGCCGCGATAGAGGAGCGTTGTCTCGACGCCCAGGCCGTTGAAGATTCCGGCAAATTCGACGGCAATGTAGCCGCCGCCCACCACCAGTATGCTCTTGGGCAGGCTCGGCAGATGGAAGGCCTCGTCCGACGTGATCCCAAGTTCCGCGCCCGGGAACTCAGGACGCACGGGGCGACCGCCCGTTGCGACCAGGATCCTGCGGGCGGTGTAGGTTCCGGCGTCGTCACTGCCGGTCTTGGGCAGGACCTCGACGGTGTGGGCGTCAACGATCTGCCCGCGACCGTGCAGGAGCTTGGCTCCGGCCTTCTGGAGGTTGGTGACATAGACGCCTGACAGCCGGGCGATCTCGACGTCCTTGTCCTGCAGGAACCTTGTCCATTCGAAGCGCGCATCGCCGATCGTCCAGCCATAGCCGGCCGCAGTCTTCAGCTGGCTAGAGACCTCACTGGCATAGACCATGAACTTTTTGGGAATGCATCCGCGCACGACGCAGGTTCCACCCACCCGGTACTCTTCGGCCACGGCGACCTTGGCGCCGCTCATCGCCGCCACACGTGCTGCGCGCACACCGCCTGAACCGGCACCGATCACAAACAGGTCGAAGTCGTAGTCAGCCATTGAGCACCTGTTCGTCAGAGTCCGTGTTGAATTCCGCGTCCACCGTCAAAACCTGAGGCAGGGCGTGCCACGCCGCGTCGGGACGGGGCATCCGCATGACATGGCGGATATGGTCCGCGTTCGAGTGCGAAGTCAGCATTTCCAGGAGCGCGAAGGCGACCTCGATGGCCGTTCCGGGGCCGGTTGAGGTAATCAGTGCGCCGTCAATGACCAGCGGGCGATCGACGAACGTCGCGCCATAGGATTCAAGCTGAGCTTTTCGCTTTCCGCCAACCTGATGATAGGTCGTCGCGCGCCGGCCTTGCAGGATACCCGCCGCGCCGAGCGCGAGTGCCGCCACACAGGCCGAGGCGATCGGCTTGCCCGCCGCTTCGAAGTTACGGATCACCTCCGAAAAGTCATGCGACAATGCGTCGTCGTAAAAGCCGGCGCCTTCAAAGCCGCCAGGAATGGCCAGGGCGTCAAAGGTGGCAAGATCGAGATCTTGGACGTTCTGGTCGGGGACTACCGAAAAGCCGAACGTGGCCCGAAGCATCGGGCGAAGACCAGCCGAAACGAGGTCGATCGGTTCTTCGCCATCGATGTTGGCCCAGCCCAGTACGTCGGTAAAGCCAGCCGCTTCCAGCGGCTCGAAACCATCTGCCAAAAGTAACAAGACCTTCTTGGCCATGCTCGATCCCTGACGAAATGTCGCCGGACCCTGGCGAAAATCGCCCGGCCTCTCCGCGAACGTGATGCGCTGTCAACCTTGGCAGCTGCGCCAGTGTCCGGATCGGCGGCGCTCAGCGCCATCCTGCTTTTGCGCAATAGTGCCTTCCGTCAGGCGGAGTGTAAGCGGTGACAAGGCGAGCCCCCGCGCAAACGCCGACCTCGTGGGCGGTAGCGTTACGCAGCACATTCACACGCTCAATCCCTTGAGGGCCGGCTAGACGTCCAAGACAAGCGGCCCGGGCACATCACCGCCATCGTGCTTGGGCGCCGCACTGCAGATCAGGGCCTCACCATCTTCATAATGGGCAGTGGGGCTGTTCTCGTAGCCGACAGCGCCGCTGAGCAGCTTAACTGCGCAGACGCCGCACGAACCCGATCGGCAACTATGCAAGGGAGAAAGGCCCTCGCGCTCGGCAAGCTCAAGAAGCGTTCCATCCCCCGGCCGCCAGGTCGCGTGCTTACCGCTTGCGCGGAACTCCACCTCCACGGCCTGTCCATCGCCTTCAGTGGCCGCGCTTCGCGCTGCTTTCCGGCCTGTTGCGCTGACGGCTGTCTCAATGGCCTTGGGCTTGATCGCGGCCGGACCAAAGGTTTCCGAATGAATGCGTTCGGGACGAACGCCCATCCCCAGCAGACCCTGCGACAGGGCGCTCATGAATGGCGGCGGTCCGCAAAGGTAGAACTCGTAGTCGTCGAAAGGCAGCCGGGCCTTCAGGAGGGCCAAGTCAACCCAACCTGTAATGTCGTGGTCGCGCCCCAAGACATCGTTCGGCAAAGGCTCATTATAGGCCGTGACCATCGTGAGGTTGCTATGCCTTGCGCATTTGTCGACCATGTGGTGGCGGAAGGCATGGTCAAGGCTGTTGCGCGCACCGTGGAAAAACCACAGGCGCTGCTGTGAACGGCTACGGCCGTTATTGACGAGGATCCGATTGATCATCGCGATCATCGGCGTAACCCCGATACCTGCGGAAAGCAGGACCGCCGGTCGCGGCGCAGCTTCGTCAAAGACAAACTCGCCACGTGGTGGGAGGAGCTCGACGACGTCACCAACGTTCAGCTGATGGACGGCCTCTGAAAAACGGCCCTGTCGCTTGACGCTTATGCGGTAGCTTGAGCCATTGGCGGCGTCTGAAACTGTATAGGGGCGCAATTCCAGCGCCCCGTTCACCGTCAAGCGCACAAAGATGTGCTGCCCAGCCTTGTGGACGGGCACGCTGCCTCCATCCATCGGCTTCAGAACCAGAGACCGTACCGTCTCGGTTTCGGGCTCGGCCCACGCGACGCGAAAAGCACGAAATTCGCCCTTGCCCCAGGCGCCGGGCTCCGTGGCCTCCCAAGATCCGGTCTTATCCAAATAGGGTGATGCCTCAACGTCGCCGATCGCACGGATCGACAGGCTGGCGGCAACCTTCACGGTCTCCAGAATGGTAAACTGCAAGAGCCGCTCGGCCCCGGCGAAGCCCGCCACCTCGGGCCCGTCCCAGATGATCTCGGCCTTCGCCGAGATGTGCCAAAGATCACCAGTCGAAAAATCGGGGAAGACAAGTCCGACACGCGGTTCGACGAGGATATTGCCCAGGGTGTTGAACAGGAAATTCCCCAGGAAATCCGGGATGGTGAGCACATCACCCTGAACCCTGACAAAGCCAGGTTTGCCGCCCCGATGGGAAACATCGACACCGTTGACTGGATCTAGCGCGGCCTTGTCGGTGTGGGTTGAGGCGATGAAGAACGTGTCCGCCTGGGCTACGAGCAACGCGGCCTCTTGGGACAGCCCTGGGGTTCGCTTGGGGGGAGCGTGCTGGCCCAGCAGCATCTGGTCCACGCGCTCGAAATGACGCCCCTGGATGTACTGAGGGCAGTTACCAAAGCTCTGGTCCACATCGACCGAAAAGCCCTCGGGCCCTCGGGCTGAAACCCGCCCGTTCACCCGGTTACGGCGTCGGGTGTGGAGTTCGATGCCTAGAAAGCCGACCGGTTGCCCTGCGGCCACGCCTTCGGCCGCGGGGTCCCCAGAGGAGAATGCCGCAGCCAGGGTAAGCGTTGCGGGGCTCGGAGACTGGACGAAGCCCGGCGCGCCGTCGAGCAGCGTCGCCCAGGGCTGGCCCGTGGCGTCACGAGATCCCAAGACGATGAACGGCAGCTGTTCGAAAAACGTCCGGTGCTGATCGGGCATCTGACCGCGGATGATTTTCCGGCCGGTCGCTTCAATCTTTGCCCGCACGCCCAGACGTTCCTGGAGCGCCTGCTCGCCCTCGTGGAAGGGGGAGCGGTCGTGGGGCCAACGGGTGGGATCGCCATGTGTCACTGAAACTTGCTCCAATGGCGGCACCAACGCGCCGGCCCCATTTTTAGACTAGCAGGGCGTACCGGTCGCCAGGCAATCCAGGCGAAGGGCCTGGAACTCTTGCTGGCTTAACGGCGCCCGGGCTTCGCGCCGATCAACGCGGCTGAAGAAATTCAGCAGGCGTCGGCGCAGGCGGGTGATCATTTGACCAGACCGACCGGCGTGCTTTGCATCGGCACGAAGCCAGGAAGCGCCTCGACGCGGGCCAGCCAAGCCCCAACGTTCTTGTAGCTTTCCAGGGCCACGTTGCCCTCCGGTGCGTGTGCCACATAGGTGTAGGCCGCCACGTCGGCGATCGTGGGGCGGTCACCGGCCAGGAAGTCCGAACCTGCCAGCTCGCTATCCATGACCTGCAGAATGGTATGAGCTCGCGCGATGACTTCGGCGGCATTCAGACCCGCACCAAAGACGGTGATCAGTCGTGCAGCGGCCGGACCTGAAGCGATTTGGCCCGCAGCAATCGACAGCCAACGCTGCACCCTGGCGGCAGTCGCAGCATCTTTCGGGAGCCAGTCGGCACGATCGAACTTCTTGGCCAGATAGACGAGGATCGCATTGGAATCGGCAACGACGACGTCACCATCCTTCAAGACGGGAACCTGGCCCAGGGAATTGAGGGCGAGGAAGTCGGCCTGCTTGTGGGCGCCCTTGCGCAGGTCGACCTCGACGAACTCGGCGGTCTCGCCCAGCAGCGACAGAAAGAGTTCGACGCGATGCGAGTGGCCCGAAAGCGGGAAACGATAGAATTGCATGGATGTTCTCCGGTTTGAAACTTACCCCTTCAACATGACGGCTGGCTTCCTGGTGCTGAACGGTCGAAATCTGGAAGGACCGATTCCGATATGCGCAATAAACGCCTCGGCTGCCGACGGTTTGTCTGCACTCCCTGAAACGCTGTTTTGCGAAATCTGCGGCTAATCGCTGAGGCAAGATAGCCGCAAGATGGACGCTGCGCATTTCATTCGAGGGGCCAAATGCTTGCAGGCACTGGCCAACTGGGGAGTTATCCCGATGTCCATTGCGACTGCCGTCCAACCTCCGGCCAACAGTACGAGTCTTTTCGCACGCGCCTGCGA
The DNA here is from genome assembly GCF_058681455.1 of Caulobacter sp. AVps16. NCBI lineage: Bacteria > Pseudomonadati > Pseudomonadota > Alphaproteobacteria > Caulobacterales > Caulobacteraceae > Caulobacter > Caulobacter sp. AVps16. Next base: position 1,926,701 of record NZ_CM178739.1, on the reverse strand, counting down.
CAAGGCCGCGATCGTCGTTCTTACGGATCTGAGCGGCGGGATCATCGACTGCAATGACAAATTCTGTGAAGTGAGTGGCTACGCGCGTGGAGAAATCATCGGGGCCAGTCACCAACTTGTCAGCTCCGGGACCAACCCACCCGAGTTATTTGCCCAAATGTATGAGGCAGCCTCTTCAGGCAGCGCTTGGAGTGGTACGATCTGCAACAAGCGCAAATGCGGCGCGCTTTACTGGCTAGATACCACCATTACGCCACAACTCGACGAAATCGGTCGGCCGGTTGCTTATCTCGCCATCCATTTCAACGTAACGGCTCACAAGCAAGCGCTTGCGGATCTTGCCGAAGCGCGTGAGCGAGCTGAGGCTGCGGCACGGGTCAAGGGGCGTTTTCTGGCAACAATGAGCCACGAGCTGCGGACGCCCCTGACGGGAGTAATCGGACTGACCGAGCTTCTCGCCCAAACCTCATTGGACGCGAGGCAGCAGGACTATGTGTCGTCCTTGCTTGAAGCCGCTCATGCCCTGCATGCGATCGTCAACGATGTGCTGAACTTGGCCAAAGCGGAAGCGAACATGGCGATTCGGCCGGTCCCGATCAATCCCACCGAGGTGTTGGCCGCAATCGTTAGATTGCTTTCGCCAATCGCAGCCAAGAGGGGTCTCTGTCTTTCGTTAAAAGTCGCCCAACCCTTGCCAGAGTTCGTGACCGCCGATGTTGACCGGCTGCGGCAGGTCGTCGTCAACTTGGTCGGGAATGCTCTGAAGTTTACGGATGCGGGTGTCGTGGAGGTATCAGCGGCCTGGATAGGGCCGGCGCAGTCGGGGCGTTTTCGAGTCGATGTCGTCGACACTGGACCAGGTTTTCCAGCAGAGGACGCTGAGCGCATTTTTGAGCCCTTCGAACAGGCCGACAACTCTGCTTCTCGTCTTCACGAGGGCGCAGGCCTTGGCTTGGCCATCAGTGCTCATCTGGTTCGGGCGATGAATGGTGAAATCGGGGCCGAGAACCGAAAAGAGGGTGGTGCACGATTTTGGTTCGAAATCCCATCAGAGGCCTGTCGAGAGAAGATCCGGCAGCTTGAGAGCCTGGCAAGAGTTGAGAGCCATTCACTGGATATCTTGATCACTGAGGATAATCCGACTCTCCAACGCCTGGTCCGGACCATCCTGGAGAGCGCCGGCCATGTCTGTGCGGTCGCTGACAATGGGGCGGTCGCCCTTGAAATGATGCGCGCGCGACCGTTTGACGTCTGCCTGATGGATCTGCGCATGCCAATCATGGACGGAGTTACGGCCACTCGGATCATTCGCGACGAGCCTCCGCCCGGTTGGCGTCCCCCTCCGATTATCGCCCTTAGCGCGGACGTGCTGGATGGCGATATGGAGCACTATTCGGATCTGGGTTTCTACGCGTTCTTGCCAAAGCCGATCAACGCCGCCCTGCTGCTGACAACGATCGCTGAGGCGGCTTCGCTTGCGGTGCTTGTTTGAGCTGGGCAGGGGCAGAGAAGTGTCTGGTCGCCGCCGAATAGGGATATACCCACCTAGGTAGCGAGACTTAGGGGCGCGGCCTTCAGAGCTCGGGTGGTCTGATTATTGGTCAACCCGCGCCCGCTCGCTAGTTGGGCGCGTCAGGTGCCGATCATGTTACGCCTTATGGTCGAAGTGATCCTTTTTACCTCCCCACTGAGGCCGTTGATCTCGTTGGCTATCAAAGCAAAAGCTCGTCCGGACTCGCCTGAGCGGGCAGCCTGGATCGTCGCGTTGATCGAGATCATGTAGACGGAGCTGTTGAGGCGATCCAAGTCCGCCAGCCAACCCGTTAGCCTAGCTTTGCCCTCTTCGGACACGCGCGACAGTTCGGCCGTAAACTGCTCGACCAACGCATTCATCCGCTCAAGCAACGTGATCGAGACGAATTCGGATAGTTCGAAAAGCGCCTGGACCTCGCCCCCACGTTCCCGCATGGCGCGGATTAGCAAGGCGCAATCCCTGGAGAAGCGGCCAGCGGTTTCATCGAACACCGTCTGGTGGGGGGCGAGGAACTGGCCAAGGTGGATGAAGAGCTCTTTTCCGATCGCAAAGACGCTTGGATCGGTCGTGAAACCTCTCACCAACGCGTCAAAGTCGTTCAGGGTCTGTTGCGCACGGTCGATCAGATCCGCTCGCGCCGCGCCTTCCCGCGACTGGGCGAGGGCCAGGAACATCACTGCCCGGTGCGGGAAGAACCTGAGCCGGGCGCCCTGGTTGGTGAGATGTCCAAGAAGGCCCCGCCATTCGGCACGACGTTCCTCTGAAAGTTCAGCGCTCGGCTGTGAACCCGCAGCTTCCTTGAGGGGCGGGGCCATACTCAGATCCTAGTCAGGTACAAAGGCGAACGCGGCGTCGCGATCACTCTCGTAGTATTTGAAGGGCAGGAACTTCCCGCTCATGACGATCCGTACGCGGTCCCCCTTGGGATCGACCTGGCGACCCAGATCGAGGTTGAAATCGATGGCAGACATGATGCCGTCGCCAAATTCCTCCTCGATCAAGGCCTTCCAAGCCGGTCCATTGACCATCAGCAGCTCATAGAAGCGATAGAGCAGCGGATCGGTGGGCGGCATCGGCGTCCCGCGGCTTGGGACCTCGCCGAGCATCTTGATCTCATCCGCATCGAGCGCGAGGAAGGTGCCAACTTTCACGGCCGCGTCTGGCCCCAGTCTCATCTGGCCCAGCAAGGCCCCGACGGTCAGCGCAGGCGAGAGCGGCAGGGCGTGGGCGTAGATGTCGCTCCATGTCAGGTCCCGCCGGCGCTTGATGTCCAAGATCTTTTCAGTCAGCCCGTCGCGCGTCACGTTTCACCTGTTCTTATCGGAGCGGCCGCTCGCCCAGCTCTGCCGGTTGCGGAACGTTCGGAGCGATGGCTGGCCGCCGGCGACGACCAAGCGTTGTGTGAGGCCAAGAAGAGCCTTGAAGCCTCGCGGATCGTGACGCTTTGCCGGAACCCATCGCCCAGTGCCGGGCAACTTCGATGGTTCGTTCGCCGCCCGGAATAGGGTTATTTCGGAACACACCATTCCAGAATTTGGGATGGCCGGCATTGCGGCCGGGCCTCCATCCTGCCGAACGCGCGGGGCCGGATCAGGGGGCGGCGATCTTGGCTGAAAATCAGCGGGCGGAGCGGATGACCAGCCTTGAAGATTGGCCAGGATTTGACGTCCAGGCGAGCGCCGAGGCGGCCACTGGTCAGGCAGGTTCAAGCCGTGCTCGGATCCTTAGCAGGCCGGTTTGACTGTCGGGATGGTCAAGGCGCTCGATCTGGGGTGTGGCGCGGGTGAAATGCTCTCCGCCCTTGGGAGCGGGCGGTGATTGGCCTGCTTCAAGTGTGGAAGCGCCTTTGGCAGCCAACGACCACGTCGCTCCCGGTAGCCCAACTGTTGCGCACAGTGAAAGACACACTCTCTTTTCGCATATGTTATCGCGGCAGGAACAGCGGCCTATCTTCATTCCCGGCGCACAAGCCGAGCGAGAAGGGTTTGCGGAGTGAAACGAGACGGCAGCGCCTAACCTGCAGTCTTTGTTTCATCAAACGTAAGGGGCCTGGCTGCGAGCACTTCAAGTAAAGTGTTGCGGTGAGGCAAGGCGCAGAATGTTCTGAAAACGCCTAGCCCGAACGATCAGATCTTTCTCCTCGGTGTCAGCGTCTGCGTGGCGGTCCTTTTGACTGTCTTCGCCAATCGCAGACTTCACGATGGAGATTACAATGTCGATTAGCCGTTCGGCCTTCCTGGCCGGTGTGCTCGCTGTCGCCCTGACCCCGATGGTTGCCTCCGCAGCCGAGCGGCCTGCGCGTGAAAAGTGCTTTGGGGTTTCTCTCGCCGGACACAATGACTGTGCGGCAGGCCCCGGGACGTCATGTGCTGGGACCTCCAAGATCGACTATCAGGCCAATGCCTGGACGCTCGTTCCCAAGGGGACCTGCACTACGATGAAATCGCCGACCTCGGCGACGGGCCTTGGCCAACTCAGCGCCTTTACGGCTAAGCCGAAGGCATAGGCCTTTGTCGACTCCACCTGACATTCCGACGCCCTTGGGAATTCCCGTGCGCCGCGAGCGTTCGGCCGGCGGCGGGCTCTTGCCCGTCGCCGTGGGGCTTAGCCTCCGGCGCGAGCACGCCACGGCGCTGCTTGAGGGCTGCGCCGAAGTCGGCTTTCTGGAGGTCCACGCAGAAAACTATATGGCCGCCGGCGGCCCGGCGCGGGCCTTGCTCGAGCGGCTCGCCGAGACCTATCCTATCTCCCTGCACGGGGTTGCGCTCTCGCTCGGCGGAAACGAGCCACCCGACCGCGCGCACTTGAGCGCCCTGAAGGCGCTGGTCGACTGGGTACGGCCAGCGGCGGTTTCGGAGCATCTGGCCTGGTCGTCACATGAAGGGGTCTACTTCAACGACCTGCTGCCAATCGCCTATAGTCCTGCAGCGCTCAATCGGGTCGGCGATCATATTGAAGCCGTTCAGGATGTGCTGGGCCGCACAATCTTGCTGGAGAATCCAGCTCGGTACTATCACTTGGCCGGGGGCGAGCTTGAAGAGACCGAGTTTCTTCAGCGCCTGACCGAACGCACCGGTTGCGGCCTGCTGCTGGACATCAACAATGTCTACGTCTCGGCCCAGAATCTCGGGTTCTGCGGAGCTCACTATCTTCACAACTTCCCGGTCGATCAGATCGGTGAAATTCACCTTGCCGGCCATGAGAGCGTACTGCTCGAGATGGACGGGAGAAAGCTGCTCGACAGCCATGGCGCCCCAGTCGCCGATCCCGTCTGGGCACTCTATGTCGACCTAATGGCGCGTATCGGCGCGCGTCCGACGCTGATCGAGAGGGACAATGACGTCCCGCCCTTCGAAACCCTGCTAGCGGAATTGCGGCACGCCCGGCGCCTGATGGGCCAGATCGGCGCGGATCATGTCTGAGATTGCGCGCATCGCTCAGGCTGTGCTGGAGAGCGGACCGCTGCCTCCGGAGAGGAGCCCAGCGTTCGAGATCTACCGCAACAACTATCGGCATGCGCTCTTGCGAGCCCTGTCGCAGAGCTTCCCGGTCGTTGAGCAACTGGTTGGCGAGGGGTTCTTCCGCGCGATGGCGCAGGATTATTTGGAGCTCACGCCGCCTACGTCGCGCCTTCTGCGCGACTATGGCGAGAGCTTTGCCGAATTTATCGGGCGTTTTGGGCCCGCCGCTCCGGTTCCCTATCTGGCCGATGTCGCCAGGCTTGAGTACGCGCTTGTTCAGGCCTTCTACGCCAGCGACGAGGGCGACGACCCGGCCGGGAATCTCACGGAGCTTGGGGTCGAAAGCCAGCTGCGGTGGCGCGGCTCTACCCAGTTGATCCGTTCGCTCTATCCAATTGTCTCTATCTGGCAAGCTCACAAGACCGGTGAAGACCTGGCGGGACTCGACTGGCGCCCGGAGAACGGCCTGATCGTGCGCGATGCGCACACGGTCGGAGCCCATGCTCTGGACGACACCGAGGCTGCCATAGCGGACGTGTTTCGAAACCCCGCCTCACTCGAGACGGCCCTCGAATCCCTGGGCCCTGATGCAGCACCTGCTGCGGCCCAAGCCATTCGGCGCTTGCTCGACCTGCAAGCCCTTGTCCTCCTCAACGAAAGCAAGATCGATGCACAATAACTCGTATACGGACGATAGCTTCCTCTCGCGGTCCCTCCGTCGCCTGGACACGACGCTTGACCTCGTCCCGCCCAGTGTGCCGCGCCTGTTGCTGCGCTGGGGCCTGGCGGGCGTGTTCTGGACCTCTGCCCGCACCAAGGTTGAAGGTCTGCTGACGGTCTCCGACAGCGCCAAGTTCCTCTTTGCCGAAGAGTATCGGCTGCCCTTGATCGACCCCGATCTGGCCGCTCATCTGGCCACCTATGCCGAGCATGCCTTTGCCTTGAGCCTCTTTGTGGGCCTGGCGACACGCGCTTCCGCCCTCGGGATCTTTGTGATGACCCTGGTCATCCAGCTCTTTGTCTACCCGGACGCCTTTCTGGGCGTACATCTGGGGTGGTTTGCGATGGCCGCAGCCATCCTGGTCCAGGGCCCGGGCGCGATTTCGGTCGATCACCTGTTGCGGACGCGCTTCGCCCGATGACCGGTCCATCTATTAGCCGGCGTGCCGTGTTTGGCCTTGCCGCCCTGGCCGGCGCCGGGGCGGCCGAGGCTCAGACGAACCTCAGCGGTCTTGGTTCCCCGCCGCTCGTCCACGGGTTTTCTGGACGTGCCGCTGCGACTGGGAAGTTCACTGATCGGCAGGGCCGGGAGAGGCAGGTCGCCGACTTTCGCGGCCGCGTCGTCCTCCTGAACCTGTGGGCAACCTGGTGTGGCCCTTGCCGCATAGAAATGCCGAGTCTGGACCGACTGGCTGCTGTGTTTGCCTCCGACCTTTCGGTCCTTCCGGTCTCGCTCGACGGACGTGGCTGGCTGGCGGTTGACGAGTTCTGGGGAGATCGCTTCGCGCATTTGACGCCCTATCTGGCCAAGGACAACAAGCTCACCAAGAGCTACGGCGCCCTTGGTTTCCCTTTCTCGGTTCTGATCGACCGAGGGGGGCGCGAGGTGGCGCGGCTGCCGCGTGGGGCGGAGTGGGACCAGGGGCCCTATCGGTCACTGGTCGCCAAGACGGTGCTGGCGTGACGCTGATCTCAAGGTGCGGCCGAACGGGCCGCCATCCAGGGCAAAAATTCGATCTCTTTGGAGCCGTAAGATCTGAGGCGCCCTAGTTGAGCAGACGGTTGGCCCTTAGCCGGTCCACGGCAAGATCGACGAAGGCGCGCACCTTGGCTGAGGCCCGCCGACCCTCTGGGTGGACCACGTGGATAGGCAACGGCTCTTCCTCGTAGTCGGCCAGCACGATCTGCAGGTCGCCATCGCGCAGTTCTGCGCCGATTTGGTAGGACAGGATGCGAGTCAGCCCCCACCCCGACCGAGCGGCATCGATAACGGCCTGGTTGCTGTTACAGAAAAGGCGAGGCTCGACCATGGTCGAAACCTTGCGCTCGCGACCAAACCGCCACTCTAGATTGGTCCACGCGCTCGTCGCCGCGACAATCCGATGTCCAGCCAGATCCTGGGGTACGCTAGGAGCCCCATGTTGCTCGAAGTATTTCGGAGAGCCGCAGATCACCCGCCGCACCTGGCCAACACGAATGGCCGCAAGGCCGGAGTCGCTGAGGTGGCCGATGCGCAGGGCCACATCGACGCCTTCTTCAACAAGATTGGTGACTCGGTCGAGAAACAGCGACTTGCCAACGACCTGACTGTTCTGTTCCAGATACTCCTGCAGGATTGGCATGATGTACATCTGTCCAAACAGCACGGAAGCGGTGACTGTCAGGCTGCCCTTGGCCTCGCTGTAGGCACCCGACGCCACGGCGTCGGCCTCTTCGATGTATGAGAGAATTTTCTGGCAGTCGTCAAAGTAGCGCTGGCCGACTTCGGTCAGGCGAACCACGCGCGTCGTGCGTGTAAATAGCCGAGCCCCCAGCCCTTCCTCGAGAAGTGCTACAGCTCTCGTGACCGCCGGCGGGCTCATATTCAGCTGTCGAGCGGCTTCAGCAAATCCACCGCTTTCGGCGACTTTGACAAACACCTGCATAGCCTGGAGGCGTGCCACGTCTTAATTCTCCGCCGAATCTTCTGGCGAAAGGTTTACCTAGCAATTTCGCAAAGTCCATCTGGGGCGCCTCGACAGGTGTTCAGAGGAGCCCGCGTCCTTTGCCTTAGTGCTGGGTCTTGATCGGGGGAACGAGAAGTTCTGGCCTTGAGGCCACTGTGATCTCGAGCATAGCCAGTTCCAAAGCCCGAGCCTCGACAAGATCCAGCTCTTCGCGGGTTAGTCCCATGCGTAGCGCGCGGGTCCTACTCGTAGCGATCGCGATCTCGCTGAAAGACCTCACGGCCAGGGCAAAGCCTATGGCTGCTGAGCATTTGATGTCGAAACTCCGGCCTGCCCACGCCGCATCGATTTCCGCGCCCGTCAAGCCTGCCGACCGGGCCTCTTGCTCAAGTTTGTCTCTCGTCTCGCAACAGACGCAGCGTGCCAACAAGGCGAGCGCCAGCTGGGCGTCCAGGCTCGAGGACAGGCTAATCCGCTTCATTGGGAAGGCTCACTTTCATCAGATGGAAACGACAAACCCGACGCCCCCTCAGGATGCCCAATGTTGAGCATCCTGGGGGCGCCGGGCGTCCGCCGGACCAGACCAGAAGGGGGCGGGCGGTGACCTCGCTCTCCCCTATCGACCTTCCACGGGGGGGCAGGGGGGGGGGAGAAGGCCTGACTGGTCCGACAAGAGGTTGCCGATCTGCCTACTACAGGCTGTCGGGGGTCTTGCTCATGATCTCAGGCCAGTTCTCCTCGGCCTTGACGAGGTTGCCCGGAATGTCACGGCCCCAGGCGACGGATACGTCCTGATTGACGTTGAGGTAGAGCTTCTTGTCGACGACCTTCCAGACCATCGGGTCGCCATCGAGCTTCTTCTCCAGGGCCACGCCCATGGCGCAGAAGCCACCATATTGCGGTGCATAGGCTGCGGGGCTGGCCTTGAACATCTTCAGGCTCTCAGCCGAGGCGAAGTGATAGGTGGCGCCGTTGAACTTGGTCGAATAGCGGGCCAGGCCCAGGGTCGGCTTGCCGGCGCTGAAATAGGCGACCGGATCATAGCCGCGCAGGGCCAGATTGGCGGTGTCGGTGTTGACGGCCGACGTCGAAGTCGGAACGATGGCGTGCGCCTGGGTCGTGAGGACAGGGGCGGCGATCATCAGGCTGACAGCGCCGATGATGGCGCGAGCGGCTTTATAGGACATTGTAGTCTCCGGTTGCGTCGGCCGGCGTTGGGCGCCGAGCCCTTTAGGAAATCGATGGGCATTGGCGGTGTGCCTCTGAACCCGTCGCCAAGGTATGGGGTGGCGGGGCAGTGAATAAGCCTCGTTGTGCGCAATTGATTGTTTCATCCCGAGAGCATCCGGCGCCTTGCGGCGCCTTCCCTCGTGGCTTGTTGCGCACGGGAACCTGCACCAAGTTTTGGGCTGAACTGAAAGGTGCGAGGCCCCGGCTTTATGACTGCCGTAGTAAATGGACGCAGATATTTCGACGTGACGGTCAAGACCGTTTCGCCTGCTGAAACTGATCATTGCCTACAAGGCGGATTATCCCGTCTCAGATTCTGGTGTCTGGTCATTGCAGGGTTCTGGCCGTCGCGGTCGCGCCCTTTGGCTTTCCTCTCGGCCCTCCGAAGCGCGGCCGTCCACTCCGATGCAAAGGTAGATATCCATGGCTCGCCCTCCGCTGCCGCCGTTTGATCGTGATGGCGCCGTTCAAAAAGTGCGAATGGCGGAAGATGGCTGGAACTCCCGGAACCCGGACGCCGTCTCTCTGGCCTATACTGAGGACAGCGTCTGGCGGAACCGCGCCGAATTCCTGCAAGGTCGGGCGGCGATCGTCAGCTTCCTGACCGGCAAATGGCAGCGCGAGGCCGAGTATCGGCTCATCAAGGAGCTCTGGGCCTTCACCGATAACCGCATCGCCGTGCGCTTTGCCTACGAATGGCAGGACGCGGCCGGTCAATGGTGGCGCTCGTACGGCAACGAGAACTGGGAGTTCGACGGCGAAGGGCTGATGCGCCTGCGGATCGCCAGCATCAACGATCTGGAGATCCAGGAGCAGGATCGGCTGTTCCGATGGCCGCAAGGCCGGCGTCCTGATGACCATCCAGGGCTATCAGATCTGGGTCTCTAGTCCGCAGTAGCAATGGAGGAAGTGACCCATGGGACATAGATTCATGGAGCTGGCTTTCACGCCAGGCGTCATCGCTGCGCAGGAGGCGCAAGGGAGCCGTCGTGGCTATGAGGGCTTCGACGCCGGCCCGGCCTTCAGCGACGCTCTGGGGCCCCAGGAAGACGCCTTCATCCTTGAGCGGGATAGTTTCTACCTCGCCACGGTCGGTGAGACCGGTTGGCCCTATGTCCAGCACCGAGGTGGGCCGATTGGGTTTCTGCAGCCCCTGGACGACCGCCGCCTTGTGTTCCCCGACTATCGCGGAAACCGTCAGTACATCAGCCTTGGCAACATCGATGCGGCATCGAAGGTTTGCCTCTTCCTGATGGATTACGAGCAGAAGGTTCGGCTGAAAATCTTTGGCCTGGCATCGGTCAGCTCAGAGCAGCCGGAAGGCTATGTCGACGCCCCGGACGCGGCGCGCAGGCGTGTGGAGCGTTACTGGACCATCCAGGTCCAAGGCTTCGACTGGAATTGCCCCCAGCACATTACCCGCCGCTTCCCGGAGCCGCGTGTGCACGAGCTGGTAAAGTCGCTTCGCGACCGTATTGCTGAGCTCGAGGCGCTGATCTGAAGGCCTTGTTGTTGGTGGAGCGCCAATGTCCGCATCTGGCGCGACCGTGTCCCTAAAGCGGACATGCTCAACGGCTCACTAGGGTCGTGCACGCGAGAGGCCAATGCGATGGAACCAGGTTTCGAGCGCCTCTTATTTGGCCGGAACCGTCCCAAGCGATACCGCTTTATCGCCACGCCAAGTAGGGACGAAAATTGGTACCGGGAACGATGGGCGCAGAAAACATTATATTTTTCAATAATTTAACATTGATGTTGGCGGCCCGGAAGGGACTCGAACCCCTGACCTTCGCTTTAGGAAAGCGCTGCTCTATCCTGCTGAGCTACCGGGCCGCGCGCCGCGCGGGCGAAGGGTCCATAGCGCAGGATTATGCAGCGGGCCAGAAGTATGAGGCTTTGGCGCAGCTTCATTCTGGGCGCTTCGAAGGGCGTTCTCTTGTCGTCCAGGCTTGCCGCCAAGACGCCTATGCTAGCGCTCAGGTTTGGGCCGGAACGCTGGAGCTGGCCAGGATCTAAAGGTCAGGTGCTCCGGCCAGAAGGTCTGCTTCTTTCGAAGTTGATCCATCTTTGATTGCGCGCTTCGAGATACAACCCCTAGCGTCAGGCTTGCCGGCTGTGAGGGGCACCTATGCCGCTGTCGTTGGCTTGTCCAGGGCGTCGAAATAGCCACGCGCTTCTTCAAGCAGGGCGGCGGCCAGGCGGTTCATTGGGGCCAGGGCCGAGGTCATGAAGGCATACTCGTGCAGGATCTGCGGCCGGAAGGTGCGGATCACCGTGTCGCCCCGCACGAAGTTCTTGGCCATCAGGGCGTTGACGATGGCGATGCCTATACCCTCAGCGGCGAAGGCGCAGGCGGAGCCCACCGTATGGGTCTCCAGTTTGACGTCGGGCCGCACGCCGCGGTCGCGGAAGGCGTCGTCGATCTGGCGGCGCGACCAGGTACCAAAGCCCAGCAGGACCAGGGGTTCGGCCCGCAGCAATTCCGGCGTGAGAAACTCATGCTTCGCCAGAGGGTGAGCGCCGGGCAGCACGCAGACGGTCTCGCTGGCCGAAAGGGTGAAGGTTGAAAGGTCCGAGCGATCCATCGGCAACTTGACGAAGCCGCAATCGGCCGTGCGGTTGGCGACCATGTTTCGCGCCGTCTCGGTGCTGCGCGAGTCGATGCTGACCCGTACCTTGGGAAAGCGGTCGAGGAACCGGGTCAGAATGGTCGACAGCACGCCTTCAGACAGGCTGGGCGGAGCGACGATCTTCAAGAGGCCGGCATTGAAGGTGGCGATGTCGCGGACCAGGGCGTCGATGCGCTCCAGACCGCCGAAGGCCAGGTCGACCTCCTCATAGATCATCAGGGCTTCGGGGGTAGGGCTGAGGCGGCCCTTTTCGCGATAGAACAGCTCGAAGCCGGCGTCCTGCTCAAGTTGGGCGATCAGGCGGCTGACGGCGGGCTGGGTCAGCCCCATTCGCCCCGCAGCAGCCGTTGCCGAGCCGCTCAGCATGGTTTCGCGGAAGGCTTCCAGGCTGCGCAGGTTCAGTTTCAATCGATCGCTCCGCTTTCAGGCCCGGCGTTTCTACCGCGCCGTGACCGGCAGCAGCAGGCGCGAAGGCCGCGTCGCATCGACATAGACCCGATTTGTCGCCACGCGGGGAGTCCGCCCATAGCCTTCAGGTTCGCCGGAGTTTGGATTGACGTCGAAATGAGGGAAGTTGCTGGAGGCAATGTCCAGTCTGATGCGATGGCCCTTCAGGAACAGATTGGCGGTCGGAAAGGCCTCGATCTCGATCCGGTAGATCCCGCCCGGGGCCAGGCGGCTTTCGTGGCTGTAGCTCAGCCGGTAGCGCGCCCGCAGGATGCCGTGGCTCAGGTTCATGGCGAATCCATCGGGAAAGTCTTCCGACGGCGGATGAAGATCGATCAGCTTGATTGTGAAGTCGGTGTCTACGCAGTCGGAGGCAATGAACAGCTCGGCCTGGATCGGACCGATAACCTCGACATCGTCAGCCAGAGGCGAAGTCTGGAAGACCAACACGTCGTCGCGGTCGGCCAGGGCGCGAAAGGGGGCGCGACAGCCGAAGAACCGCTCGTCCTCGCGCTGGTCGAATGCGCCCGCCTCCATGACGGGCGCGCCCGAGGCCAAGGCACCGCCTATTGTAGGGACGGGTTTGCGCGGATCGTGCACATAGGCGCGGAAGGCTTCGGCGACCTGTGGCGGCGTGGTCGAAAGACCGCCGTCGGCCTGCAGGAAATAGTCCATGACGACCGATGAGGCCGGCGGCCAGGCCGCCTCGTCGCGCCATCGTCCGCCGTGATCCAGCCGCCCCTCCGGGGTCTTGCGGCCCGAGCCGCCGCCCATGACGAAGAGTTTGACCGGGGGCAGCGGGTCAGGTCCCGGCGCGGCCTTCAGCCAGGCGTCGAACCAGGCCAGCCGCAGCGCCACATAGTCCGGGGCCAGGGCGCCGTCCAGCGGCGCATCCGCGCCGAAGTCCACATCGCCGGCATGGCTGACCGAGCGCTGGCCATGAGTCCATGGGCCCATCACCAGCTTGACCGGCGAGGACTTGCGCGCCGAAAGCCCCAGATAGTTCTCGGTTGCGGTCAGGGCGTAAGGGTCGAACCAGCTGCTCATATGCACCATCGGCACATCGGCATAGTCGTCATAGGCACCGCGCGCATAGAGGCCGGTCTGGGTCCAGTAGGGGCCAAACAGGCCGTTTCGCCACTGATCCAGCAGGTATTTTTCGTATTCGGGCGCCGCACTCAGAGGCGAAGCGCCCTCGCTCCAGGGCATGTGCGCGAACCAGGCCTTCAGGTCCTGGGAGATCAGCGCCTGACGCCGAACGGGATCGCTCTCCGTGGCAGGGCTTAGCAGGGCGTGCTTGTAGGCCCAGGTTGCCTGTTTCAGCTCAAACGCCCCGCCCTGGCGGATGCCCGAATGGTAGGCGCTGGAAAAGCCGCCGGAATCCAGGAACATCGCCGCCAGCGCTGGAGGGTTCAGGCAGGCGAGGGCGCTTTGGGTGTGGGCGCCGTAGGAGAGGCCGAGCGTTCCCACCTTGCCATCGCACCACGGCTGCTGGGCCAGCCATTCGAGGGTGTCGAAACCATCCTCGCCCTCGGCCAGGTACTTTTCGAACACGCCTTCAGAGGCGTATCGGCCACGACAATCCTGCAGGGCCACCACATAGCCGCCGCGCACGAACTGAACCGCCAGTTCGGGCTTGGAACGCGGGTGAGAGTCTTGCCGGGTTCGGTCGCCGTGATTGACGCCCAGCTTGTCATAGGGCGTGCGTTCCAGCAGCACCGGCAAGGGCGTCTGTAGGGGCTCGCCGTCCAGGGCCGGACGATAGATGTCCGTGGCCAGCCGTACGCCGTCACGCATGGTGACCATGACGTCACGCGTCACATGCACATCGTCAGGCAGGCTGAACGTCGCGCAAGACCGCTGCTGGGAACCGTCGCTCATGGCCGGCGTCTCTGGAAAGGGGGTAACGCGACGGTTTTTCAAGAGGTTGCGACGGGAGAGAGACGGCGAGCGCCTCCCTCCACGCGGTCCTAGAACTTGGCCGAAACGCGGGCGTACATGTACCGGCCGCGGGCGTCGTAGGTGTAGATGTCGTAGTTGATCGGAGCATTGGCGTAGGACGCGGGTGGCGCTTCGTCGAAGACGTTGCTGACCCCGATGCTGACTGCCGTTTCAAAGGTGTTGAAGACGTAGCCGGCTTCCAGGTCGTTGTAGAAGATGGAGTCGGTCTTGGCCCCTTTGACGGTGTTGGCGACGTCGGTGGTGTCGCCGATATAGCGGCCGCGCCACAGGGCGTTCCACGATCCCAGGCTCCAGGTCAGAGAGGCCTGACCCTTCCAGTGCGGATAGGTCGACCGGGGCTGGTCGCCCTTGCCGGCCCGTTCGTCGACGATCGGCGCGCCGCCCGTCGGGTTGGGGCTCGTGGTCTTGAAGGTGTCCAGATACGAGGTGTCCAGCACGGCGGCGAAGCGACCGACATCCGTACTGACCTCGTAGCGGATCGTGGTGTCGATGCCCGAGGTCTCGATCTCGGCCAGGTTCTGAGCGCCTTGCAGAAGGTTGGTGATGGCGCCGGTGGAGGCGTCGCGGGTCACCAGGTCGCAGAACACGCCGCCTTGCTGGGCGCATAGGTTGAGGATCTGGGTCGCCGACTGCGAGGCAATCGCGTCCTTCACCTTGATCTGGTACCAGTCGACCGTGGCGCTGAGGCCGGGGGCGAAGCGCGGCTTGACGGCGAGGCCGAAGCTGTAGGTGTCAGCGGTCTCGGCCTTCAACTTGGTATTGCCCGCGATCGTGCCGGCAATCAGGCCATTCAGATTGTAGTTGGCCTGATTGTAGCCGGTGGGCACGCCCACGCAGCCAGGGCGGCTGGCATTGGCAGCTGCACCGCCATTACAGGGATCGACGCCCTGGAAGCTGGTCTGGCGACCGCCCTGATAGAGCTCGAGGATCGAGGGGGCGCGGAAGCCCTGTGAATAGGTGCCGCGCACCAGGATGTCTTCGATCGGACGCCAGCCGACGCCGATCTTGCCGGTGCTGTCACCACCGACGGTGTCATAGTCGGAATAGCGGAGGGCCAGGCTGACATCGAGACTCTTGGCCAGCGGCAGGTCCTTCAGCAGCGGAATGGCGGCTTCGACATAGGCTTCGTTCAGGCTGTACTCGCCGCGCGTGGGGGTGCGGGTCTGGCCCGTGGTGCTGGTGTTGCTGGCGAAGGTCGAGCCCGAAGCTGGGGTCGGAATATTGGTCGGCGCGGTGTTGACGAAGGCGTCGGGATTGTCGACGGCCTTGTTGGTGCGGTGCTCGACACCGGCGGCGATGGCCAGCGGGCCGGCCGGCAGCTGGAACAGCTCGCCGGTGATGTTGGCCGTGACATCGAAGATCGAGGTGCTGTTGGATTCGACCACCGTGTAGCGGATGTAGTCGGCCTGTGCGGCCGTCATCGGCGCGAACAGGTTGACCGGAACGCAGCCGGCCGTTGAGGCGCAGGCGGTGCCGAGGCCCAGCGCCAGCTTGTCGTAATTGATCGCGTTCAGCGCCCGCGAATTGATCTTGTTCTTCGAATAGAGGGCGTAGACGTCCCAGGTCCAATCGCGACCCAGCAGGCTGACCGTGCCATCCAGGCCCCCGGCGACACGCATGGTCTTGACGTCCTGCACGTTGTCGCGATTGCCGACCTCGGTCATCACCTTGCGGATGCGCCAGGCCTGGTTGGCTGCGAAACCGAGCGCATTGGCCGTGGGCACGCCATTGGCCGTGCCGAATGGATTGAAGGCCTGGCTGTTGGGGATGGCGAACCCGCGGATAGTACCGGAGGTGCCGCCGATATCCAGTTGGACAGGTGAGAACAGCTGGTCGGACTTGCGCTGGTTATAGAGACCCTCGACCTTCAGGCGGACCTTGTCGGTCAGGTCGGCGGTGTAGCGCGTATAGACGCCATAGCGCTCGCTGGGACCAGCCGAATAGATGCCCTGGGCCTGGGTGTTGAAGTAGTCGCCGGGCAAGGCGGCAGTGTGGAAGGCGTTGTCGGCCTGGCTGCCTGCGGCGATCGTGGCACCGGCGTTGAAGGCAATGGGGGCGGTCGAGGCGGCAAAGCCTGTCGCCGTACCGAAATAGGCGTTGTTCGACAGGCCAGGCAGGATGAACAGGCCATTGGGGCTGGTGCCGACAGCCGTGGCTGGAACCAGGGTGACCCGGGTCAGGTCGCGATCCGAGGTCAGGATCGGCTTATCCTTCACATAGCTCAGCGAGACCAGCAGGGCGCTGCTTTCGAAGCGCTTGCCGAAATTGACGATGCCCGAATACTGCTGGCCGTCGCCTTCCGAGCTGACGCCGTACTTTGCCTGGGCCTTGACGCCGTCGAAGTCGCGGGCCGTCTTGATGTTGACGACGCCGGCGATGGCATCGGAACCATAGATGGCCGAAGCGCCGTCCTTCAGCACCTCAAGGCCTTCGATCATGCCCAGTGGCATGGTGTTCAGGTCGACAAAGTCCCGGAAACCGCGCTGACCGACGCCGTCGACCCAGCGGTGGCCATCGACCAGAACCAGCACGCGATTGCCACTGCCTTCGGCACCGCCGAGATAGCGCAGATTGATCGAGCTGGCGCCGTAGGAGGTGCCCTGGGTGCCGTTGCTGCTGAGGCTGACGCCCGCCGACGGCAGCTTTTGCAGCAGCTCGCCGACCGAACCAGCGCCGGAGTTTTTGATGTCGGCCTCAGTCAGGGTGGTGACGACCCCCACGCCGTCAGCGTCCTTGCGCTGGATGCGCGAGCCGGTCACGACGATCTCCTCGACGGTTGTATCCGCCGCCGGTTGTGCGGTCTGGGCGAAGACCGGCGTCGCCGCGCAGGTCAGCAATGCCGCATAAGCAGTTCCGGCGCAGAGCGCGCGCACGTTCAAGGCCTGCATGGATCAATTCCCCTTTGTCGCCGACATCGTCCTGCGCCGACCGCGCTAGACCCCCTGCCGACTTTCGAAGCGTAGGAGGCGCGTCTTCGGCTGCGCAACGCCATTGCGGTTTCTGATCAGGCCATGCGCGGGCCGTATGACTCTGTTTTGCGACGACGGTCATGAACGGGGCCAACCGCGCCCTTTTGAAAGGCGCGGTTGGCCGGTCTGCAGGATTTCGTCGCCGAGCTAGGGCGTAATCGGTGCGCTGGCGGCGGGCGGCAGGGTATAGACTCCGGAAGCCCCAGGCCCGACCGGCAGCTTGAACCCGACGAAGACCAGCACCAGCAAAACGCCCCCGGCCATGAAGCCCAGGCAGTAGGGCAACATCAGCGCGATCATCGAGCCGACACCGAAGTTTGGTCGCCATCGCTGGCACAAGATCAGAACCAGCGGGAAGTTGGAAGCCAAGGGCGTGACGATGTTGAAGATCGAGTCGCCCATCCGATAGGCGGCGGTGGTCATCTCCGGCGAGATCCCCAACAGCATCATCATCGGTACGACCACCGGTGCCATGGCGCTCCATTTGGCCGAGGCCGAGCCGATCACCAGATCCAGCCCCGAGGACATGGCCAACAAGGAGACCAGCAGCGCCGGTTTGGGCAGTCCGACCCCCTGCAGCACCTCTGCGCCCTTGACCGCCAGCACCGGCCCTAGCTTTGACCAGCCGAACATTGCCACGAAGTGGGCGGCGAAGAAGGCCAGGACCAGATAGGGGGCCATGTCCTTCATGCCCTGACCCATCATCGACACCACGTCGCGGTGGGAGCGGATCGCACCGGTCGCAGAGCCATAGGCCCAGCCGCTGGCCAGGAACAACAACATGAACGCTGCGATCAGGGACTGGTAGAAGGGCGTCATCCTTCGCGGGCCGACGGCCTCTTCGTCAAACAGGGGTGTGAAACCCGGCCACAGGGTCAGTGCCGCAAAAAGGGCGATGATCACCAGGGCCGCAATGCCAGCACGACGGAGGCCGCGACGCTGAGACTCTCCCAGAGCGTCCAGGCTGACTCCGGCCTGCGCCATGGCCGCCTCGTCGGGACGCCAGGGTCCCAGGCGCGGCTCGACGATCCTGTCGGTGACGAACCAGGCGATGGGCGTAAACAGGATCCCGATCGATAGGGTGAACCACCAGTTGCCCAGCGGGTTCATCACGAAGTTCGGGTCGATCAGCCTGGCGGCCGGTTCGGTGATCCCGAGGATCAGCACGTCGAACTGTCCCGGCAGGATGTTGCCGGCGAAGGCCCCGGAGATGCCGGCATAGGCGATGGCGATCCCGGCCAGGGGATGACGTCCGCTCTCGGCATAGATCAGGGCGGACAGGGGTATCAGCACGACATAGGCGGCGTCTGAGGCGTGATGCGACATCAGGCCGATCACGAAGATCGCCGGGGTCAGGACCTTGCGCGGCAGCTTGCGGACCGCGTCACCCAGCAGGGCACCGAACAGGCCGGTGCGCTCGGCGACCGCTGCGCCCAGCATGACGACCAGCACCAGACCCAAGGGCGGGAAGCCGGTGAGGGTGTCGGGCATGTCGACAAAAAGTTTGGCCAGATTGGCTTCTGACAGCAAGCTCTGGGTCTTCAGATGCGCGCCGGTGACCGGATTGACCGCGCTCCATCCCGCTGCGCTGGCGATTACCGAAACGACCATCAGGATGGCGATGCAGAAGACGAAGATCAGGACCGGATCGGGAAGGGCGTCGCCGATCTTTTCAATGCGATCAAGCAGGCGCGGCCCCCGGCCAGCAGCCGGCTCGCGCGGATCTTCAGTCGTCATGGTCGAAAGTCCCCCGTTCGAATGAGCCTTGCAGGCGGCTCGTCGCCTTACAACCGCATAGCGGCAGGGCATCGGGCCATTCGTCAAAGGCATGACCTAGTCGCCTTTCAGCCGGTCTCTTATGGTCTTTAAGATCCCGGAGCCCCGAGCATGCATCGCAGAGATTTCTTGGCGACGGCGACCGCGTCTGCGCTGGTAGGGTCGGTCTCGCCCGGCATGGCCGCCGCATCGAGCCTGAAGGTGACCCTGTTGGGTCAGGCGCTGATCGAACATGACGTCTCTGCCGGCTCCTGGCCCGGACGTCTGGACCTGGCTGCGCGGCTGGCGAGCGCCGACGCCGGCTTCACCAATCTGGAAACGGTGATCCGGGGGCCGCGAGCCGGCGCACCGACACGGGAGCTTCTGACGCTGCACGCCGCCGGTCCTGAGGTGATCGAGACGCTCAAGGCGATGAACGTCACCCTGGCCGCCACCGCCAATAATCACGCCTTCGACCTCGGCACGGGCGGGATCCTCGACACCCTAGCAGCGCTGCAGGCTGCAGGCCTGCCTTCGGCCGGGACAGGAGAGGATCTGGCCCGGGCCACTGCGCCGGCCTATCACCAGACCCCGCACGGCACTGTGGCGCTGGTCGCCTGCGCCACCGGCAAGGTGCGGGAGGGCGGCGCAGCGACGCCTACGCGCCCCGGCGTCAATGAGGTGCGCCGCGACGCCGGCGGACAGGTTGCAGCGGCCGATGCGACCCGGGTGCTCGACGCCCTGTCTGACGCGGCGCGCCGAGCCGACGTTGTCATCGCCTACCAGCACAATCACGACTGGGAGCCGGACATGGCGAGGGTTCCCGACTGGCAAAGGGTCTTCGCCCGGCGCTGTGTCGATGCCGGAGCCAGTGTGTTTGTCGGTCACGGCGCGCCCTTGCTCCAAGGGATGGAGGTCTATCGCGGCGCGCCTGTGATTTACGGCCTTGGCAACTTCATCTTCCAGACCGAGAAACCGCCCGGTGCCTATCCGCCCGAGGCCTGGGAAGGCGTGCTTGTCGAATGCAGGTTCAGGGCGCGACGTTGCCGGTCTGTCAGGCTGGTCCCGATCCGCCTCAATGAGATCGGCAGGGCAGGGCCGGACGACTTGGCGACGCGGGGTATGCCGTCATTGGCCTCGGGGTCGCAGGCGCTGGCCATACTGGACCGGATCGCGGACCGTTCCCTCGCTTTGGGCGGTCGTCTGTTGATAGGCGATGGAACGGACGCGCAGCTGCAAGTCCCGTAGCTGAGATTTTGGCCGGCTGAGGCGGCGCGTCAGAAGTCAGCAATGCCCAATCCGTTGCAGTTGGAAGGGCCGCCCCACCCCCAATATGGGTCGATTGACTTGACCACAAACGACCCGGGGCAGGTCTATTTCTGTGCCAGTCCGAGTTTTGCAATCGCCTCCGCTCGGGCATGGGGATGGTTCGACGGATGGCTGCGACGGGATTGGAAGGACTCTGCAGGAGCATTCTAACGCACCAGCAGCTGCGCGACATGGGTTTGCGGTGAGCACTGTTCCTGGCCGGGCAGGCTGGGAGCGCGATCCTGCGGTGACGTTGACGCATTGATCTAAGCAGAGCTTGCGACGACTATGTCGCTTCACACGAGTCCATCGAGGGATTTTTGCTCCAACATCTGAACAAACGGCTTGCGAAAGGCGTGACGGCTCTGGCCGTGATGCTGATCGCTATGCTCGTGGTTCAGGCACCCGTCGCCATGGTGGATCGGGCCTTGCACGCGAACGGTAAGGCCCATGCAGCTAACGCCTTCGCCGGTCCGCTTGCCGCCGATTTGGTAGATCACGAACGCGATCATGACCGTCATTTGGTCCAGGATCATCACGATGGCGAAACGACCGATATGGCTTCGCTCGTCGTTGAGGACGATCGTGATCCTTCCCCCTCGCAAGGCGCTCACCACCATCACGATGGCCCTTCGCTTCTAGGCCTCGTGACCGTGATGTCTGCTGCAAGCCCCTGGATTGCCTCGGTCATTCCCTGGTCCAGCCGGGAAACATCGCTCGCCAGTGCTGATCCGTCGCCGCAGAAGCGCCCTCCCAAGACCCGCCTCGAACACGTCGCCTGACCGACGCGGCCTACGGCCGCGCCAGCATCCGTTCGAGAGAAATCCATGTCCCGTCCTATCCACGGTCGCCTCGCGCGATCATGGCTGCTCGCGTCGGCGATCGCCGTCGCGCTGCCCTTCACGGCGCAAGCCCAATCCCTGGCGCTGAACCAGGCGCTCGCCAGAGCCGCTCAGGCTGATCCCACTCGGGCCGCCGCAGAGGCCCGTATCAAGGCCGCAGACGCCGGGGCGCGGCAAGCCGACGTTCGCGCCAATCCAGTCCTCGGCGTCGAGCTCGAAGACCTGACCGGAACCGGCCCCTATTCCCTCGTCGATCGCGCCCAGGCCACTTTCTACTACCAGCAGACCCTGGAACGCGGCGGCAAGCGAGAGGCCCGGACTGCCCTGGCGCGAACCGAGATCGACCTGGTCCGCCTGCGCCATCAGACCAAGGTGCTGGACCTCTTCAAGGAGGTCGAACTGGCTTGGGTCGAAGCCCTGGCGGCTGAGGCCCAGGCTCGCCTGGCGCGAACGCGCCTGGACATCGCCGAGCGCGCCCAGGCTGAAGTTGATCGCCGGGTGAAAATGGCCCGTGACCCGCTGTTTGCCGGTGCCCGTGCCGAAGCTCAGGTTGCCGAGGCGAGGATCGCCTTGTCGCAAGCTCAGCTGGCTGCCGACACCGCCCGGCGGACCTTGGCCGGCTATTGGAACGACGGCGTGGATTTCGAGATCGACGCCGCCGCGTTAGAAGACACCTCGGCCGCCCGGGAGATCGCTGGCGAGGCTTCCCCCGTGGACCTGGCTCTGCTCGACGCCGAGCGACAGACCGCGACGGCGCGGGTTCGCGTGGAAGAAACCAAGGCCGTTCAGGACCCGACCTGGCGCGCAGGTCTGCGCTATCTGAATGAAGGCCGCGACGTGGCCGTCGTGGTCGGTGGGTCGATCCCTCTCGCGCGCTACGACACCAATCGCGGAGCCATCGAGCGCGCCCAGGCCGAACGCACGGCGGCCGACACAGATCTGCTGACCGGCAAGGTCCTGCGCGAGCGGCAGATTGCCAGGCTTCAGGCCGACCTGACCGCACGGGCCAGTGAAGCCCGTCGCATCGAGGCGGAAGTACTGCCTGCCGCCGAACGCACCATTGCTCTGGTTCGCGAAGGGTTCAACCGGGGCGGCTTCAGCTATCTCGACGTCATCGAGGCCCAGCAGGTCCTGATCGACGCCAGAAGCCGACGGCTCGACGCCCTCAAGGCCTTCCACACCGACCGCGCCCTGCTGGCCCGCCTGACCGGCCGCCACGCGGCCCTTATTCCCGCTTCGGAGACTGTCCGATGAACCGTGTTTACACCCGGCGCGCGTCAGTGCGCCTTGCCCTGCTGATGGCCGGTAGCTTGTTGCTCTCCGCGTGTGGCGATGGTGCCAAGCCCTCCGCCGAGGCCGAAGGGCACGCCGCCAAGGCCGGCGACTTCGAACGTGGCCCGCATCGTGGCCGAATGCTGCGCGCCGGCGATCTGGCCATCGAGATGACCATTTTCGAAGACGGGGTCGACCCGGAATTCCATGTCTATGCCTATCGCAAGGACAAGCCGGTCGACCCGCGTCAGGTAGAGCTGTCGGTCGAACTGACCCGCCTGGGCGGCAAGGTTGATAGGTTCCACTTCACGCCACAGGATGACTATCTGCGCGGGGCGGGCGTGGTGCATGAGCCCCACTCTTTCGACGTGAAGGTGCGCGCCAGCCAAGGCGGTCAAAGCCATCAGTGGACCTATGCGTCCTACGAAGGCCGAACCACAATCAGCGCCCAGGCTGCCAAGGCCGGGGGCGTGAAGACTGAGATCGCCGGGGCGGCCGATGTCGCCGAACTGGTCGACATGGCGGGGCGCGTTGAGATCACGCCCGAGGGAAAAAGCGAGGTCCGTGCCTGGTATCCGGGCCGGGTGATGGCCCTGCGCGGCGAGCTTGGAAGCCAGGTCCGCAAGGGGCAGTTGCTGGCGCGCGTAGAGTCTAGCGAGAGTCTGCAGACCTATTCGATCTTCGCGCCGATCAGCGGAGTCATCGTTGAGAAGAACCTCAATGTCGGCGATGTGGCCGGCGAGAGGGCGATCTTTGTGATCGCCGATCCGACCAAGCTGCACGCCGAGTTCTTCGTCTATCCGCGCGATGCCGAGAAGGTGCGTGTCGGACAGCCCGTGCAGGTTCGCAGCCTGGCGGGCGACACCAAGCTGATGGCGCGGGTCGAAGCCGTGCTGCCGACAGCGGACCTGGCCAGCCAGACCCTTCTGGCGCACGTCCATCTGCCGGAGGGCTCAGCCGCGTTCCGGCCGGGCATGGGCGTCGAAGGCTCATTCCAGGTCGCGTCCAGCCGGGTTCCGCTGGCGGTTCGCACCAAGTCCCTCCAGCGCTTCCGAGACTTCACGGTCGTCTTCGCCAAGGTGGGAGACACCTACGAGGTGCGGATGCTGGAACTGGGCCGCCAGACGCCGGAATGGACAGAAGTCCTGGGCGGACTTGAGCCTGGAACCGAATATGTCGCCGATGGTGCCTTCCTGATCCGCGCGGACATCGAAAAGTCCGGCGCGAGCCACGACCACTAGGAGCGCGCAACCATGCTTGACCGCATCATCGCGCTGTCAATCCGGCTTCGATGGATCGTCCTGGCGCTCGTCATCGTCTCGTCGATTGTCGGAGTCTGGAGCTTCCAGCGCCTGCCGATCGACGCCACCCCCGACATCACCAATGTCCAGGTGCAGATCAACACCGAGGCACCCGGCTTCTCGCCCCTGGAAGCTGAACAACGCATCACCTTCCCGATCGAGACAGCCATCGCCGGCCTTCCAGGTCTGGAATACACCCGCTCGGTGTCGCGCTATGGCCTCAGCCAGGTCACCGTTGTCTTCAAGGACGGGACGGACATCTATTTTGCGCGGCAACTGGTCAATGAGCGGCTGCAGGCTGCACGTGCACAATTGCCGACTAGCCTGACGCCCGAGCTTGGCCCGATCGCGACGGGCCTGGGCGAAATCTTCATGTACACGGTCGAGGCTAAGCCCGGTGCGCGTCGTCCCGACGGTAAGGCCTATACGCCTGAAGACCTGCGCACCCTGCAGGACTGGGTGATCCGGCCACAGCTGCGAAACACACCCGGCGTCACCGAGGTCAACACCATCGGTGGTTTCGAGCGGCAGTACCATGTCACGCCTCTGCCTGAACGCTTGTCGGCCTATGGCCTGACCATGGCCGATGTCACTGACGCCCTGTCCACCAACAACAGCAATGTCGGGGCCGGCTATATCGAGCGCTACGGCGAGCAGTATCTGGTTCGCGTTCCCGGCCAGGCCAGCGGTGTTGAGGACCTGCGCGGCACGATCATCGTCAATCGCGGCGGCGCGCCGATCCGCATCGGTGACGTGGCCGATGTCGGTCTGGGCGAGGAGCTTCGCACCGGGGCCGCGACCGAGAACGGCCAGGAAGTGGTGCTGGGCACGGTCTTCATGCTGGTTGGCGAAAACAGCCGCACCGTCGCCCGCGCTGCGGCGCTGCGTCTGGAGCAGGCCGCCAAGTCTTTGCCGGCCGGCGTCATGGCCAGACCGGTCTATGACCGCACCGAACTGGTCGATCGCGCCATTCGCACGGTCGAAAAAAACCTGGCCGAGGGCGCTCTGCTGGTGATCGTCGTGCTGTTTTTGCTGCTCGGCAACATCCGCGCGGCGCTGATCACGGCAGCGATCATTCCCTTCTCCATGCTGATGACCATAACCGGCATGGTGCAGAGCCGTGTGTCGGGCAATCTGATGAGTCTGGGGGCTCTGGACTTTGGCCTGATTGTTGATGGCGCGGTGATCATCGTCGAAAATTGCCTTCGCCGGTTCGGCGAGGCCCAGCATCGTCTGGGCCGCCTGCTTAGCAAGGAGGAGCGCTTCGCCCTGACCGCCTCCGCGACCGGCGAAGTGATCAAGCCGTCGCTGTTTGGCGTGCTGATCATCACGCTCGTCTATGTGCCGATCTTCGCCCTGACCGGGGTCGAGGGGAAGATGTTCCACCCGATGGCCATCACCGTGGTCATCGCCCTTACGGCCGCCCTGGTTCTGTCCCTGACCTTCGTTCCCGCCGCCGTGGCGACCTTCGTCAACGGCAGGGTTGAGGAGAAGGAAAGCCGCGTCATGCGAAGCGCGCGCCGACTCTATGAACCAGCCTTGGCTCTGGCGCTGCGCCTGCGCATTGCCATTGTGGCCGGTGCGGTCGCTCTGGTGCTGCTCGCAGGCTTCGCCGCCAGCCGGATGGGCTCGGAGTTCGTGCCCAATCTCGACGAGGGGGATATCGCCATGCACGCCCTGCGCATCCCCGGCACCAGCCTCACCCAAGCCATCCGCATGCAAACGGCCCTGGAGGCGCGGATCAAGCAGATGCCGGAGGTCGAGCGCGTGGTGGCCAAGATAGGTACCGCTGAGGTCGCCACCGATCCCATGCCGCCCAGCGTTGCCGACACCTTCATCATGCTGAAGGACCGCAAGGACTGGCCCGATCCGCGTAAGCCACGTGCCCAACTGGTGGCCGAACTCCAGGCGGCCGTGGCCACCATCCCGGGCAACAACTACGAGTTCACCCAGCCGATCCAGATGCGGTTCAATGAACTGCTGTCGGGCGTACGCGCCGACGTGGCCGTAAAGGTCTTCGGCGACGACCTCGACCAGCTACTCGAAATCGGCGAAAGCGTTGGCAGCGTGGTCGAGGGCATCGAGGGCGCTCAGGACGTCGGTGTCGAACAGGTGACCGGTCTGCCGGTCTTGCAGATCACTCCAGATCGCGCCGCCCTGGCCCGACTGGGTCTGAACGTGCAGGACTTGCAGGAGGTCGTCGCCACCTCGATCGGCGGCGCGGTGGTGGGCCAGGTCTTCGAAGGCGACCGTCGTTTCGACGTTGTCGTTCGACTCCCGGAGGCGATCCGCCGCGATGTCGATGGTGTTGGCCGGCTTCGCGTCCCGCTGCCGCAGGCCTCTGACGGGTCGCGTGGCTTCGTACCGCTCCAGGACGTGGCCAAGGTCGAGACGGTCATCGGCCCAAACCAGATCAGCCGCGAGGATGGCAAACGCCGGGTTGTCATTACCGCCAATGTGCGCGGTCGCGACCTCGGCTCGTTCATCACCGAGGTCCAGCAGAAGGTTGGCACCGAGGTGGAAATCCCCACCGGCTACTGGGTCAGCTACGGCGGCACGTTCGAACAGCTGATCTCAGCCGCCAAACGGCTTCAGCTGGTCGTACCGGCCGCGCTACTGCTGATCTTCGGCCTGCTGTTCGCTCTGTTCAGATCGGTGAAGGACGCCGCCATCGTATTCTCCG
The DNA here is from genome assembly GCF_058681455.1 of Caulobacter sp. AVps16. Lineage (NCBI taxonomy): Bacteria > Pseudomonadati > Pseudomonadota > Alphaproteobacteria > Caulobacterales > Caulobacteraceae > Caulobacter > Caulobacter sp. AVps16. The sequence goes on along the minus strand of NZ_CM178739.1, from coordinate 1,900,641 downwards.
GTGTGCCCCTGGCCCTCACCGGCGGCGTCGCGGCGCTGCTTCTTCGTGGATTGCCGCTGTCAATCTCGGCGGGCATCGGCTTCATCGCGTTGTCGGGTGTGGCGGTGCTCAACGGCGTGGTCATGGTCAGCTTCATCCGCAGCCTGCTAGCGGAGGGCCGGTCCATCGAGGAGGCAATCTCTGAGGGCGCTCTGAGCCGGCTGCGGCCGGTGCTGATGACGGCCCTGGTCGCCAGCCTGGGCTTTGTGCCGATGGCGTTCAATGTCGGTGCCGGCGCTGAAGTTCAACGGCCGCTGGCGACCGTGGTGATCGGCGGGATCATCTCCTCGACCCTGCTGACGCTGCTGGTCCTGCCGGCCCTCTATCGGCTTGCAGGGGGCTCTCAACGATCCGCGCAAAACTAGAGGGGCATCGAGTGTTCGGGCCGCCCAAGGGGTTACGCCCAAGGGCGGCCGGCCGATCAAGTGCTCGGTGTACGGCCTGCGCGGCCCGGCTGGCGAACAAGTGGGAGGGCCGACCTGACGCCAGCATTGGCGGGAGAGATGTCCATTGAGACCCCGCGCGCTCTCAGGGTCGGTCGGAGATATGCAGTTGCCCCTAGCGGGGGCGCTTCAGCAATCCGATTGTCTTCCAGCCTCTCACGAAGGAGAGCCGTGGCCGCTGGCCGTTCTTAACCCACGGTGCTGTAACCTAGGTGTGGGCCGATCGGATGACCCAACTTTAGGCTACGGTCTTATCTATTGAAAAAATTGGTGCCGGTTACAGGAATCGAACCCGTGACCTTCGGTTTACAAAACCGCTGCTCTACCAGCTGAGCTAAACCGGCATCTTTGAAAACACTGGTGTTTTCAGGCTGTCGCGCGACTGTTGTCGGAATACACCCACGCACGGGCTTCTCTCTAGTCGGGCTGCCATGCCCTTGGCAACTGCTACCTAGGCTTTGGTGTCGAAACCCTGACCTTCGGCAAGTTCAGAACGATCTCCCAGTCTAGTGGTTTGCTGCGCTGAGCGACTTTGACCGGCGCTGCATTCTACCATGGCCAGGCTCGAGTTGAGGGAACCGAGGTGACCTGACATGCGATGGTCCCGTATCGTCACTAAGGGGTCGTAAATGGCATTCCGTAGCTATCGCCTGAGCGCGGCCTTCTCAACCGGCGCGCGGCTTCAGCTTCAATCCGCCGAGCAGGGCTCCGCCCAAGGTGTAGGTCAGCAACTGGTAGCCCCCGTCGATCCAAAACAGAGACAGATTTCCTGCTGCATAGACATAGTCCAGCGCGACCACCGTCAGGTCAAAGAACAGGCAAGCGGCCAGACCAACCTTGGCACCGCCTAGCCAGGTGCGTGCCTCCAGCCGACGGATCAGCCAGTCCAGACCGATCAGGATGATCGCCATATTGAGGATCCCAAGGCCCATTCGCCATTCGGTCCCGACGAAGTCCGCCTCCGTCATCCCCATCGCCTTCATCCAGGCGGCACTGAGGAGAATGCCATACCAGAGAATGCCGATGACTTGCCCGACGACAAGGGCCGCAACCCAGCCCAGCCAGTTTATGGTCTTCACAGGTCAACCTCCCACGATGCCGGATCAGTGTCTCCGGTTCTCCCCAGAGGCAGGGAGCCTGCATAACTTTGTTTGGTCAACGGTCCGGCGCTTTTGTTTCGCGGCCCGCCCTTCTATATGCGAACGCCTGTTTCCTTGATCCCCGACTCCCCCGGAAGATTTCCGCCTCATGGCTCGTATCCTGATCACCTCCGCCTTGCCGTACATCAACGGCATCAAGCACCTGGGCAATCTGGCAGGATCCATGCTGCCGGCGGATGTCTACGCGCGCTTCCAGCGGGCCCGGGGTCACGAAACGCTCTATATCTGCGCGACAGACGAACACGGAACTCCGGCTGAACTGGCCGCCGCCGCCGCCAGCCAGGACGTGGAGACCTACTGCGCCGAACAGCACGTCCTGCAGCGCGACGTGGCGGAAGCTTTTGGCCTGTCCTGGGACTGGTTTGGTCGGTCATCCTCGCCGCAGAACCGCAAGCTTACGCAACACTTTGCCGAAGTGCTGGAGGCCAATGGCCTGATCGAGGAACGCGTCGACCAGATGGTCTATTCCATCGACGACAAGCGCTTCCTGCCCGACCGCTATATCGAGGGCACCTGCCCGCACTGCGGCTTCGACAAGGCGCGTGGCGACCAGTGCGACAACTGCGGCAATCTGCTGGATCCAACCGACCTGAAGAACGCCTATTCGGTGATCTCGGGCTCGCGGAACCTGGAGGTGCGCGACACCCGCCATCTCTATCTTCTGCAGACCAAGATGGCCGACAAGATCCGGGCCTGGGTCGACAGCCACGCCGAATGGCCGCAGCTGGCCAAGTCGATCGCCTACAAGCATCTCGACGAGGGTCTGATCGACCGCGGCATTACGCGCGATCTGGCCTGGGGCGTCCCGGTGGTCAAGGACGGCGGGCCTCGCCCGGGCATGGAGGGCAAGGTCTTCTATGTCTGGTTTGATGCCCCGATCGAATATATCGCCGCGACCCAGGAATGGGCCGACGCCGAAGAGGGCCGCGACTGGAAGCGCTGGTGGCGGACCGACGAGGGTGCAGCCGATGTTCGCTATGTTGAGTTCATGGGCAAGGACAATGTCGCCTTCCACACCGTCAGTTTCCCGGCGACCATCCTGGGCTCGGAAGAGCCGTGGAAGAGCGTCGACATGCTCAAAGCCTTCAACTGGCTCAACTGGTATGGCGGCAAGTTCTCGACCAGCAACAAGCGCGGCGTGTTCATGGACGCGGCTCTGGAAATCCTGCCACCCGACTTCTGGCGCTGGTATCTGACGTCTAACGCGCCTGAGAGCAGCGATACCGCGTTTACGTGGGAGATGTTTGCCAGCGCCGTGAACCGCGATCTGGCCGATGTGCTCGGTAACTTCATCAATCGCATCCTGAAGTTCACCGAAGGCAAGTTCGACGGAGTCGTGCCTGAAGGTGGCACGCCTGGACCCCTGGAAGAGAAGCTCTTCGCCGACGTATCCGCGCGCCTCACGGATCTTGCCGAACAGATGGACGCCATCGAGGTTCGCAAGAGCGCCCAGGCGCTCAGGGCCCTTTGGGTGGTCGGCAACGAGTATCTGCAAGAGGCCGCGCCCTGGACGGCGATCAAGACAGATCGCGATCGAGCCGCTGTGATTGTCAGAACAGCGCTCAACCTGGCTGCGCTTTACGCGAAAATTTCTTTGCCCTTCATCCCGTTTGCCTCAGAAAAGATCGCCGAAGCCTTCTCGCTCTCTTTGCCGGCCGCCTGGCCCACCAGCGATGCAAGGCATGAGCTCTCGTCTCTTCCGGTCGGTTTGACGGTCCGTGCGCCTGAGGTTTTGTTCAGGAAGATTGACGAGGACATGATCGCCGAGTGGGCAGGCCGCTTTGGGGGAGCCGAAGAGGCGTGATCTTCATGGGCGTCAGGTATGCCGGCCGTTCGGGCGACCTTGGCCGATGAGTAGCCTGACGCGGCTGAGTATCTTCTACGTCGCGATGTATCTCGGGACCGGTGTGAGCCTGCCTTACATCGGCACCTATCTGCGCGATCGCGGGATGAGTGGCGCGGCGATCGGCTTGATCCTCGCCATTCCCATGTTGGCCCGGCCGTTCACCGGGCCGGCGCTGGCGGTTTGGGCTGACGGGTTCACCCTGCGCCGCTCGCCGATGATCCTTTTGTCGCTGGGTGCGGGCCTGGGCTATGCCGCCTTGCTGATCGCGCCTGGCGCGCTGGGTCTTGCGATCGCATGGTTCATTGGCCAGACCCTGCTTTCGACGGTTTCGCCGCTGGTCGACGTCATGGCCTTGCGACGTGCGCGCGCTGAATCGTTCAATTACGGCCTGCCGCGCGGGACGGGATCGACCGCGTTCATCGTCGCTAACCTGATCATGGGTGTCGTCCTGACTTTGGCGGTACCAGCTGTCATTCCAGTCTGGATCGCGGCTTCAGCCTTTCTGACGGCCGTGGCGGCCCGTCTGGTCATTCCGGCGGACCCCGTCCACACCGATGGGGCCAAACCCATCGGCGCTGATCGCTGGAAGGGCCTCGGAGCGCTGCTGAAGGACCGCAACTTCCTGCTGGCTGTGGTCACAGCGGGCCTGATCCAAGGGGCTCATGCCTTCTACTATGGGTTTTCTACAATCCTCTGGCGCGGGCAGGGCATTTCCGAGCCGGTCATTGGGCTATTGTGGGGTGTCGGCGTCGCGGCAGAGGTGGCGTTCATGTGGTTCCTGGAGCCATGGCGCCGCCGCATCGGACCCGAGAAGCTGATGATCCTCGGGGGGATCGCGGCGGTCCTGCGTTGGCTGGCCTACGCATTCTCGCCGCCGCTCTGGCTCTTGTTTCCGCTGCAGGGCCTCCACGCCCTGACCTTTGCTGCCAGCTTTCTGGCCTCCTTGCGACTGATCGAAAAGCTGACCCCGCCTGCAAACGCTTCGGCCGCTCAGGCGCTTAACTCGGCATTGTCCGGCGGCTTCACGCTGGGCATTGCCACCCTGCTTGCCGGTCCTTTGTTCGATGCCAGCAACGCCTTTGGCTATCTGGCCATGGCGGTTATGGCAGCCTTGGGCCTGGTTGGAGCCATTGCCCTTAACCGCCGCACCGGGCGCGTTCAGATGGTGTAGTCGTTTTCCTGCCCTTCAAGCCATTCGACGATCCGTTCGGCCGCTTCAACCGGGCTCATGCTAGTGGTGTCGATGCGCAATTCGGGTGCCTCGGGCGCTTCGTAGGGACTGTCGATGCCTGTGAAGTTCTTTAGCTGACCGGCGCGCGCCTTGGCATAGAGGCCCTTGACGTCGCGGGCTTCAGCCACGGCGAGTGGGGTGTCTACAAAGACCTCGATGAACTCACCGACCTCGAGGATCTCGCGCGCCATTCGCCGCTCAGCGCGGAACGGCGAGATGAAGGCCGTCAGTACGATCAAGCCCGCATCGACCATGAGCTTGGCCACCTCCGCCACCCGGCGGATGTTCTCTACCCGGTCTTCTTCCGTGAAGCCCAGGTTCTTGTTGAGACCGTGACGGACATTGTCGCCGTCAAGAAGGTAGGTGTGGCGACCCAGGGCGTGCAGTCGCTTCTCGACCAGATTGGCGATGGTCGATTTCCCTGCGCCCGACAGGCCGGTAAGCCAAACAACCTGACCGCGCTGGCTCTTTAGTGCAGCGCGAGATTGTTTCGTGACGTCCGTATGTTGCCAGTGAATGTTATCTGCCCTTCGCAGCGCGAAGTTCAGCATGCCGGCACCGACCGTACGGTTGCTGATCCGGTCAATCAGGATGAATCCGCCCAGTTCGCGGTTATCCGCATAGGTCTCGAAGGGCACCGGTTGATCGAGCGACAGATTGACCAGTCCGATTTCGTTCAGGGCCAGCCGCTTGGCGGCCGTCCGTTCCAGCGTATTGACGTTCACCCGGTGCTTTATCTCGGTGACGGAAGCCCCCACGGTCCGAGTGCCGATCTTCAACAGATAGGCCCGTCCTGGAGGCAGGGGGTCCTCGTCCAGCCACACAACGGTCGCCTCGAACTGCCCGGCGACCGGGCAGGGGGCTGCCGCCGCCACGATCAGGTCGCCACGGGAGATATCGATCTCGTCGCACAGGGTCAGGGTCACGGACTGACCGGCTACAGCCTGCGGGAGGTCGTCAGGCAGGGTGACGATGCGGTCGATGGTGCTTTCCTGGCCTGACGGCAGGACACGCACGCGATCGCCTGGCTTGACAACGCCGGACGCAATTAGCCCGCAGAAGCCGCGGAAATCGAGATTTGGCCGATTGACCCATTGGACGGGCATGCGGAACGGCTTGGCTTGCAGATCATCTTCGACCTGGATGGTCTCCAGCCAGTCCATCAGAATTGGACCCTTGAACCACGGCGTTTCAACGCTTTGGCTGGCGATGTTGTCTCCACCAAGGCCCGAGATCGGTATGGGCGTGAAGACGGAAAGACCGATTTGATCCGCAAAGGCGCGGAAGTCCGACACGATGGCGTCGTAGCGCGGCTGATCCCAGCCGATCAGATCCATCTTGTTCACCGCAAGCACGATGTGGCGAATACCGAGCAGGCTGACCAGATAGGCATGGCGGCGGGTCTGGGTCAGCACGCCCTTGCGGGCATCGATCAAAATGATCGCCGCATCTGCGGTCGATGCCCCCGTGACCATGTTACGCGTGTACTGCTCGTGGCCGGGGGTATCAGCGACGATGAACTTGCGCCGGTCCGTCGCAAAGAAGCGATATGCGACGTCAATCGTGATGCCCTGTTCACGCTCGGCGGCCAGACCATCCACGAGAAGGGCGAAGTCGATCGCCCCGCCCTGAGTGCCGACCCGCCTGGAGTCCGCTTCAAGGGCCGCAAGCTGATCCTCGAAGATCATCTTGCTGTCATAGAGCAGCCGGCCAATCAGTGTGGATTTGCCATCGTCGACGCTGCCGCAGGTGATGAAGCGAAGCAGCGACTTGTGCTGGTGTGCGACCAGATAGGCGTCGATGTCGTCCGCGATCAGGTCAGAGGGCGTGTACACCTTGGTCATCAGAAATAGCCCTCCTGCTTTTTCTTCTCCATAGAGGCGGACTGGTCATGGTCGATGACGCGGCCTTGCCGCTCGCTCGTGGTTGCCAGCAGCATTTCCTGGATGATCTGGGGCAGGGTTGAGGCCGTGCTTTCAACGGCACCGGTCAGAGGGTAGCAGCCCAGGGTGCGGAACCTTACGCTCCTCATCGTCGGGGTTTCGCCGGGCAGCAACCGGAACCGATCATCATCGACCATGATCAGAGCGCCGTCGCGCTCGACCACCGGCCGTTCTGCCGCGAAGTAAAGTGGCACGATCGGGATGCTTTCCAGATGGATGTATTGCCAGACGTCGAGTTCGGTCCAGTTGGAGATCGGGAACACCCGCAGGCTTTCACCGGGGTGTTTTCGGGTGTTGTAGAGCTTCCAAAGTTCGGGCCGCTGGTTCTTCGGATCCCATCGCTGCTCGGCTGACCGGAAGGAGAAAATGCGCTCCTTGGCACGACTCTTTTCCTCGTCACGGCGTGCGCCGCCAAAGGCGGCATCGAAGCCGTGTTTCGCCAGCGCCTGTTTCAGACCTTCGGTCTTCCACATGTCGGTGTGCAGGGCGCTGCCGTGGTCAAAGGGATTGATGCCCTTGGCCTCGGCTTCCGGGTTCTTGTGGACCAGCAGGTCGAAACCCAGGTCAGCGGCAACCTTGTCGCGTTGGGCGTACATCGCCTGAAACTTCCAGGTGGTGTCGATATGCAGGAGCGGAAAGGGCGGTCGCGACGGGAAGAAGGCCTTGGCCGCCAGATGCAGCATCACAGCGCTGTCCTTGCCAATCGAGTACAGCATTACCGGGCGATCGCATTCCGCTGCGACTTCGCGCAGGATGTGAATGCTCTCTGCCTCCAGGCGCTGGAGATGGGTCAAGCGGGCCGGCGAGATCTCGGTCATGAATGTTTCCGGCAAAGCGCTGGGCGCGATCGGTTCAAGCTGGGTAGGGGCCAAAACAGGGGTCCGCAAACAGAAAAAGTCCGTTCCACCCTGGATCGAGCCAGCGCGGACTTGCTTCCTGGCGACCTAGGCAGTGGAGGCCGAGGGGGCAAGCGCTGGAATTCTGGAGGCGCTGTCAGCTTGAGTGGCACCGGTCCCGGTGTGCATGACCAAAAGTTCACTCGGCCCAGGACTGGATTCATCGCATAACGCCGCTATCGCACGGTGGGTTGACCATGAGCGTCCTTGCGGAATTGCTGGCAGTTGTCGTCGTCTGGCTATCAGCCATGGCGTTGAGCCAGCTGGGCATAGACATCAAGGCTGATCCCCGGATCAGCACCAGGCCAGAACGGACAGTGTCACGGACGCCGCGTGAAGGACCGAAGGTTCCGAGGGCGGCCGTTCCGGATGCCTCAGCGGGTTCGATGACGGGAACGGGCCCTGGATCGCTCCGCGACGACGTGTAACCTTAAAACTCAACCGAAGCCGCTTTGCGCGCGGGCTTTTCGCCGCTAGGTTCATTCTCTACGCGATATAGGGGCAGGGCGCGCGTTGATTGTCTTTGCCCTTCGCTGACCGCCTTGGGACCCTGGCTGTGTATGAAGCCTAAGAAGCGCCAACCGCTCGATTTCTCCGCCGTTCCTGTGGAGGCATCCGCAGAGGATCAAATCTCCGCGCCAGAATCTCCAGTTCCTGAGGAGCCGGAGGAGAGCATTGCCATGCCGGTCGATGCCCCCATGGGTGCAGCCGACCTGGACCTTGACTTGCCTGCGCCAGAGCCCTCCTCGCCGCGCGCACGAGCGGCCTCACGCCGCAGCCGGACCATACAGTCGCCAATGGCAGACGAGGTGCCGCCGTTCGCCCCGACGTCACTGGCCACCAGCGCTGCCCAACCCCCAGCGCCGGTGGTCGAGCCCGGGCATGATACGACGCCGGTCAGGGCCGAACGTGCTGATGCGCCTCTTGATCTGGCATCCCCGGTCGACGCGTTCGATCGAGCGGGGCCTGCCGAGCGGCGCCCCATGCCTGCGGCGCTGTTCTGGACTTTTGCCGTTGCGGCTGCCGCCCTTTGGGCCCTGGCTCCCCTGGCTTTCGCTCTGGGCTATGCCCAGGGTGTTCCTGCGCTAAAGGTTGAAGGCTTTGCGCTTGCGGTATTCGCAGGCTTGGCCGTTGGCCCGGCGCTGCTCACTCTTCTGGGCGCTTATCTTCTGCGGCAGGCTCAGGGTGTTTCGGCGGAGTTGCGCCGCAACCGGACCATGACCGATCGCCTGGTTACGCCCGCCGTCCTGGCGGCGGCCGGTGCAGCCGGGGCCGTAGAAGCGATCCGCAGTCAGATCGACGGCGCGACCATCGCTGCGACACAGGCGCGGGAGCGTATCCTGTCACTGCGCCAGTCGCTCGCTGAGGAGACCGCGCGATTGGCAGAGGCGGCTGCGGATTCGGCCCGCATGGCCAATCAGCTTTCCCAAGGTCTGGGTCATGAGCGTCAGGCCCTTGAGACCCTGTCGGTCATGCTGGATGCGCGTTCTACGGCCGTTGTGGATGCCATCGGGAGTCAGGCCCGCATGGTGGCGGAAGCTTCCGATCTGGCGGAAACCCAGTTGCGTGAGGCCGAGGCCGCTCTTGCGGCCCGCGCGGCAGATCTCGCCGCTGCGGCAGCGGAAGCTTCTGATGCGGCCCGGGTCGGCGCAGAGGATATCTCGCGTCAAATCGCCCGCCTTGAGACGGCGGGACAGGGCCTTGGCGACCAGATGAGTTCTGTTGAAAAGAATCTGGCGCAGCAAAGGGCGGCTCTGGTCGCCGCCAGCCAGTCCCTGAGATCGGAGCAGGAAGATTTCGCTGCGGAGTCGGAGACACGAACCGCACAGCTCACGGAATTCGTTTCCTATACCCGTGTCAGCGCGACCGAGCTCAGCGACGTTGCGGCAATGGGGGCGGAGGTTTTGCGTGGCCTGATTGCGGCTGCGTCAGAGCAGTTCAAGGACATGGCAGAGACGGCGAAGGCGGAGCGGGACGGCTTGGTCGATGAGACCAACAAGGTGCTCACCGCCATTTCGGATGCCGCAGCAGGCCAGCGCGAAGGGCTGGAGATCGAACTGAAGCAGGCCATGGAGGCCCTTGCGGCTGCAGCACTCAAGGCCAGCGAAGGTGTTGATGCACGCGTCGAGTCGGCGCGCGGTCGCGTGGACCAGTTGAACGAGATCGCCTTTGCTGCAGGTCAGAAGGCCGACACCGTCTTCGAGTCGCGCATGGAAGAAGCGCGAGATCTGATCGAGCAGTCCGCTCAAATGGTGGAACAGGCCGGAGCCCGCACCGCACAGAAGCTCGCTGAGGCAGTCCTGACAGCACGTGGCACCCTGGGTGAACTGGAAGCCATGCTCGACGAGGTTGGACAGCGCACGGCCGAAATGCCTGTCGAAGCCATGCAGAAAGCCGTCGAGGTTCGGGCGTCGATCGAAAAGGGCATCGCGGAATTGATGGCCGCAGCCCGCCGCACGGCGGAAGAGACGGCGGCGATCGATCAAGCCTTCCAGGATCGTGTGCGTCGCAACTATGATGCCCTCAGTGAAGCTGCTGCAGCAATGGGAGGACCGACTCCCGCACGAACGGCTCCAGCGCAGGTTTCCCGCTCGAAATCCGTCCCGCCGCCAGTTCCGACTATGCCGAGCGCGGGTATGGATCCTGACGATGACCTGCTCGCGGATGACCCGGGACCCCGGCCGCGCCTGCGTCTCACGCCTACGGCTACGGACGATGAGTTCCGATCGGTGTTCGACAATGCTGGCGGCCGCGCCGCTCCCCCCGTCCAGGACGGGCCTGAGGGCCAAAACTGGTCGTGGCGATCCTTGCTCTCGGGCATAGAGAACAGTTCGCCGGGCGATGCGGCTCTAGGCGAAAAACTGGCCGCTGAGATTTCAGCGATGGGCATTGATCCTCACGCACTTCTGCCTCGCGGCCGGATCGACGAAATCGCGGCCGCTATCCAGACGCGTGATGCTTCGGGTGCGCGTGAAGTTGTGAAGCGACTGGCGCCCGCTGCCATTCGACGGCTGGTACGGCGCCTGTTCTCGGACGCAACCCTTCGGGCCAATGCCGAGCGGTTCCTGAAGCGATATGCGGGCATGATCGATGAAGCCGGCGGGCAGGACCGCGAAGGTTTCCTGGTTGCCGCTCTGCTGTCTTCGGATGCTGGCCGGGCCTATTTGTTGCTGGATGCTGCGACCGGCGATCTGGCGTAGTCTCTGTCCGATGTTGAAGCGCGCTTTCGACGTGGCGGCATCTTGTGCAGGGCTAATGGTCTTGCTGGTGCCGTTGCTTGTGCTTTGGGTTTTAGTGAGGCTGACGTCTCCAGGGCCGGCGCTCTACTGGTCGCAACGGGTAGGGCGCTGCTCCACGCTGTTTGCAATGCCGAAGTTCCGCACCATGCGGACCGACACGCCTGAGGTCGCGACGCACCTGCTTGCGGATCCGGATCATTGGCTGACGCCCATTGGCGCGACCCTTCGTCGGCTTAGCCTTGATGAGTTGCCGCAACTCTGGAGCGTACTTGTCGGCCATATGAGTCTGGTTGGACCAAGGCCCGCCCTTTTCAATCAAGACGATCTGATTGCTGCGCGACGCCAGGCAGGAGTCGACAGCTTGCGGCCGGGCGTCACGGGCTGGGCTCAAATCAACGGTCGCGACGAACTGTCCATTCCAGACAAGGTTGCGCTCGATGCAGAATACTTGGCGCGCCGCTCGTTCGGGTTCGATCTCGTGATCCTGGCGAGAACTGTCCTGCCTGTCCTGACTGGCCAAGGTGTGACGCGCTAGCTCCGGTTAGGTCAGGGCCGAATAGGCCTTTTCGATAGCTGCGACAAAGGCCTTATTACTCTGCAGATCTGCCGGAAAAACGGTGTTCAGGGCCAGAAACGCCGCAACGTCAGCTTGGGTCTCGTTGGAGCAGGATTTAGCGACAGCAACGAGTTGGTCGGCCAAGGGATCGATGAGGGCCGTTCCGGCAGCCGCCTGCCGCCTCACGAAATGCATCCAGGCCGCCAGTGGAATAGCCAAGCGTTCGACCGAATGCCCTGCGTCCAGCGCATCGGCGATTGTTCCCAGGATTCTGAAAGGCAGCTTCTGTGAGCCGTCCCAGGCGATCTGGGCCAGCAGATGGCGGATCTCTGGATTGCGGAAGCGCTTCAGGATCGCTTCGGCATACAGCCCAAGATCAAGGCCACGCGGAGCAATCAAGGTGGGAATGATATCCAGGGCCATCATATCCTCGGCCAGTTTGGCCAGGACAGGGTCGTTCATCGCCTCGAAGACGGTGACATGGCCGCGCAGAATTCCCGCATAGGCGAGGGTAGAATGAACGCCGTTCAGAAGGCGCAACTTGGCACGTTCAAAGCCTCGGACATCATCGGTCAGGGTGACGCCGACGCTGGCGAGGTCTGGCGCGTGCGGGCCTAGAACGTCTTCGACCACCCATTGGGTAAAGGCTTCGCGCTGAACAGGCCAAGCGTCATCAAGTCCGGTTGCGGCTATAGTGCGCTCCCGCAAGGCGTCATCTGTGGCGGGCGTGATGCTATCGACCATGGTGCGTGGAAAGCTGCCATTGGCGTCAATCCAGCCGGCCAGTTCGGAATCGACCTTGGTCGCGTATTCGATGACCGCCGCTTTTAGCCGCCAGCCGTTGTCCGCCAGATTGTCGCAGGCGACGACGGCATAGGGCGGAAGGCCGGCCAGGAAGCGACGACGCAAGCCTTCGACCAGATAGCCAATGGCGCTGACGGGGTCTCGCGGGTTGGCCAGGTCATGACGAATATCCGGATGGGCTTGGTCAAGGCTGCCCTCCTGAGACAGGCAGTAGCCCTTTTCTGTCACCGTCAGGGTGACCATCCTGGTCATCGGGGAAGCCAGACGCGCAAAGACGGCCGGCGGATCCTCTGGCGCAACCAGCACCTCCACAATCGACCCCACGATCCGGAAAGTGGTTTGATCGTCGAGTTGGGCGAGGGTGTACAGGCCATTCTGCGGTGCCAGGGCGTCGCGAACGCCGGTGCTCTTCAGGGACACGGCGCAGATGCCCCATCGCGGGTCCTGCGCCAGCAACTGATCGAAGTAGAAAGCCTGATGCGCTCTGTGAAATGCGCCGGGACCCAGGTGCACAATGCCGATCGAGACCCGGTCACGATCGTAATCTGGTTGAAAGACCCCCGGCAACGCGGCGGGACTGCTTGTCGCGCAAAGCTGCAACGGGGAGGAGAGGGGCATTGCAGTCAAAGGGTTACACCGCTTTTCCAGATTGCGATTTCGCGTTCACCATTCGCTTCGGCCTTGGTCTGTTTGCCGGATGCCGTTTCGACAACAAGATCCATCAGGGCGTCAGCCGCGTCTTCGATTGTGTGGCCGGACAAGACTATCCCCGCATCGAAGTCGATCCAGCCGGGCTTGCGCGTGGCAAGCGTGCTGTTGGAGGCGATCTTCAGGGTCGGGGCTGGAAAGCCCAGGGGCGTACCGCGACCGGTGGTAAACAGGATCAGGGTGGCTCCTGCAGCCGTCAGGGCGGTTGAGGAAACGGCGTCATTGCCCGGTGCCTCTAGCAGGGTAAGGCCGCGGGCCCCCACTTTTTCGCCATAACGGATCACCCCGATCAATTCAGAGCGCCCCCCTTTCTGCACGGCACCCAAGGACTTCTCTTCGAGTGTTGTGATGCCGCCAGCAATGTTTCCCGGTGAAGGATTTTCGTGGATAGGTTGATTGTTGTCGATAAAGTATCGCTTGAAGTCATCCACCAGTTGAACAGCGCTATCGAACACCGCCTGAGAGCCGGCGCGGGCCAGTAACATCTGTTCCGCGCCAAAGATTTCAGGAATCTCGGTCAGGATCGGAGTGCCGCCAGCATCGGCTATCCGATCGGCGATGCGGCCAACCAGTGGATTGGCGGTCACTCCGGAAAAGCCGTCTGAGCCACCGCACTTGAGTCCGATGACAAGATCGGAAATCGAGCAGGTCTCTCGTTGGTCTTTTTCCACAATGGCGACAAGGTCCTCGATTGCGGCAAGGCCGTCTTCAAGTTCATCTTCGACCAATTGGGTGGTGAACGCCCGCACGCGAGTTGGATTCAGGTCGGGGGCGCTGTCGAGCAGGGCCTGCAGCTGGTTGTTTTCACAGCCCAAGCCCAGGATCAGTATGCCGCCGGCATTGGGATGGGCCGCCAGGGCAGCGATAAGCTTGCGGGTATGGGAGAGATCATCGCCAAGCTGTGAGCAGCCGAACGGGTGGGGGAAGGCGAAGATCCCGTCGGTACGACCGGCGAAGCGCAGATTGGCTTTTTCCGCGATCCGACGGGCGGTGTTGGCGACGCAGCCTACAGTGCAAAGCACCCAAATCTCATTCCGCGTGCCTACCCGTCCGTTCGTGCGCCGGTAGCCCATGAAGCTGTGGACTGGCTGTGCCTCTATCAGACGCCTCTGAGGTGGGTGCCAATCATAGCCTTCGAGGCCGGCCAGCTTGGTTTCCACATTGTGGACATGGACATGGTCGCCAACGGCGATGCTGACCGTCGCCCGGCCGATGGGCCAGCCATACTTCATGACGTCGTCGCCGATACTGGCGGCGGCTATAGCGATCTTGTGGCCTTTGGGGACATCAGATCGCGCCACAATTCTGCGGCCGCGCAGTTCGAGCGTTTCACCTGCGACGATGTCACGCAGCGCTGTGGCGACATGATCGCGAGGGTCGACATCGTGAATCGATTCGTCGTGGACACAGCTAACTTGGGTCATTCGTGCCTTCACGCGGCGGCTAGTCGGACGGCGAAACCTTATCCACCCAGTCGGTAACCGGTGTCAAACTCCCTCAACAGGGCAGTTGCGCCCATTGGTGGCGAGGTCGGTGCGTCTGGAGTATGACAAATGCAAGCGCTGAAAGCTGCATGGAAACGCCGTGAATTCTCCCAAACTGCCAAGTCCGCCTTCGAGCGATCATGAACCTGAGGGCGGACTTGAAGGCGGACGCAAGCGCGCCACGATCAATGACATCGCCAGGCTAGCGGGTGTGTCCAAGAAGACGGTTTCGCGGGTGATCAATCAATCGCCCTTCGTGCGCGACGAAACGCGCGAACGGATTGAAGCTGTGATTGCCGAGTGGGGCTATGCTCCGGATCCTCAGGCGCGAGGCCTAGCGTTTCGCCGGTCCTTCTTGATCGGCATGATCTATGACAACCCAAATCCACAGTATGTTGTGAACATGCAGTTGGGCCTGTTGGACGGCATGCGGGGCTCTGGCTTCGAGCTGGTCGTGCATCCCTGCAATCGCGCCAGCCCGACCTTTCTCGCGGATGTGAGAACATTCGTTGAGCGCCAAAAGCTCTACGGTGTCGTCCTGCCCCCTTCGGTTTCTGAAGATGAAAGGGTGGCAAAACTGCTCAATGAAATCGGATGCGCCTATATCCGAATTGCCTCGGTAGAGCTCGACAAGCCTGAGCACATGATTGTCGGCCACGATCGCATGGGCGGTGCCCAGGCAGCGCGGCACATTCTTGATCTGGGCCACCGTCGCATTGCCTTCATTTCGGGGCCTGCGACATTCCGCTCCTCGCATGAGCGGAGAGGCGGCTTTGAAGCAGCCCTTGCCGAACGCGGCCTCACGCTACAGCCAAGTGACATCATTCAGGGGGCCTATACCTTTGAGTCTGGCGTTGCCTGCGGCGATGAGCTTCTGGCGCGAACCCCGCGTCCGACAGCGATCTTCGCCGGCAATGACGAGATGGCGGCTGGTGTGCTGCAATCCGCTCGAAAGGCTGGGTTGAGTGTTCCTGCCGATCTCACGGTCGTTGGTTTTGATGATTTCCAGATCGCCCAGGCCGTATGGCCTCCGCTGACGACCATCCACACGCCAACCCGTGAGATCGGAAGAATGGCTGCTGAGAAGCTCATCGATGCCGAGCGCCGCGAACGGCGCGAGGAGCGTGATCCAGCCCGAACCGAACCCACCCTTGTTGTTCGCCAATCATCGGGGCCAGCCCCCGTAGTTTAGGCCAAACCCACTAAGGTCAGGCTTGCAAGCAGGCATGACACCGGTTACCAAGCGCACGTCAGATGCGGCCACGGGCGAAGCTGCCGGCAGGAGAGGAAGCAGGAGAAGTCCATGGTCAGGCCCCTGATGTTCCATGACGATCGCCTGTTTCCAGCCGAAGAGTGGACGCGTTCCATAGCGCGTGAGCTTTATGCGACGGTCCGAGACCTGCCGATAATCAGCCCGCATGGCCACACCGACCCCAGTTGGTTCGCGAGCAATGCGCCCTTTCAAGACGCTACCGACCTGTTGCTGGCTCCGGACCACTATCTCTACCGCATGCTCTACAGCCAGGGGATCTCACTGGATGCGCTGAAGGTTCGTTCCAAGTCCGGGGTTCCGGCGACGGATGCGCGCGAAGCCTGGCGTCTGCTGGCCCACAACTTCCATCTGTTCCGGGGCACGCCGTCGTGGATCTGGTTGAATCACGTTTTCAGCCAGGTGTTCGGTATTGAAGTCTTCCTCTCTGGCGAAACTTCAGACTTCTATTTTGATACGATCAACGAAGCGCTTGCCACCGACGCCTTCCGGCCGCGCGCCCTGTTCGACCGCTTCAACATCGAGACCCTGGCGACTACTGAAGGTCCGCACGAAACCCTGAAGCACCATCACGCCATCCGCGAGAGTGGTTGGGGAGGCCATGTCATTACGGCCTACCGACCGGATGCCGTCATCGATTTCGAGGACGAGCGATCAGGACGGGCCTTCGAGCGCTTCGCCGAGGTTACCGGGCAGGATGTTTATAGCTGGCAGGGCTATCTGGAAGCTCACCGCATCCGCCGCGGAGCCTTCATCGACGCCGGGGCGACATCTTCGGATCACGGCCATCCCACGGCCGCCACAGCCGACCTTGCCGACGGTGAGGCTGAAGCGCTCTTCCTCAGCCTGGTCAAGGGAGAGGTCACGGCTGAGAAGGCTGAGCTTTTCCGCGCCCAGATGCTGACGGAAATGGCCAAGATGAGCCTGGACGACGGGCTGGTCATGCAGATCCATCCTGGCTCGTACCGCAACCACAATGCTGGCCTGCTGGAGAGCCATGGTCGCGACAAGGGGGCCGACATTCCGGTCCAGACCGAATACGTCAAGGCGCTCAAGCCCCTGCTCAGCAAGCTGGGCAACGATCCGCGCCTTTCCGTCATCCTCTTTACGCTGGACGAGACAAGCTACAGCCGCGAACTGGCCCCGCTCGCCGGCCACTATCCGGTCCTGAAGCTCGGCCCCTCTTGGTGGTTCCATGACAGCCCTGAGGGCATGATGCGGTTCCGGGAGCAGGTCACGGAGACGGCGGGCTTTTACAACACGGTGGGCTTCAACGACGACACCCGCGCCTTCTTGTCGATCCCGGCTCGCCACGACGTTGCCCGCCGAGTCGACAGCAGCTTCCTGGCCCGCCTGGTCGCCGAGCATCGGATGGACCTCGTCGAAGCCCAGGAGCTGATTGTTGACCTGACCTACACCCTGCCCAAGCGCGCCTACAAACTCGATCAACCGAGGCTGAATCCGTCATCGGTTCAAGCCGCCCAATAAGCCCATCGGAGCTCTTCATGTTCACCAAGACCTATCACGCCACGCATCCGGACATGATGTTCGCGGTCAGCAATGACGACCTGCGCGAGCGCTATCTGATGGATGGCCTGTTCGCCGATAACGAGATTGTCCTGCACTACAATCACGCCGAGCGCTTCGTGATCGGCGGCGTCGCCCCGGTCTCGACTGGCGTCAAGCTCCCCGATCAGACTGAGCCGGCTTCGGCAGCGGGCCACCCGTTCCTCGAGCGCCGGGAGCTTGGCGCGATCAATGTTGGCGGCGGCAAGGGCAAGGTTACGGTTGACGGCGTCGTCTACGACATCGAGCCGCGCGACGGGATCTATGTCACCATGGGTGCCAAGGACGTGGTGTTTGAAAGCATCGACGCCGCCAATCCGGCCCGTTTCTACCTGACCAGCCTGCCGGCCCACGCCGCCTTCGAAACCAAGAAGCTCGAATTCGCCAACGCCGTCCCGCTGGAGCGTGGCGCGCTGGAGACTTCCAACGAGCGCACCATCTACCAGTACATCGTGCCGACGACCTGCAAGTCGGCCCAGCTGCTGCTGGGCATGACCGTCCTGAAGCCGGGCAGCGTCTGGAACACCATGCCGCCCCACCTGCACGACCGCCGATCGGAAGCCTATTTCTACTTCGGGCTGGGCGAGAATGACCGGGTCTTCCACTACATGGGCGAGCCGGACGAGATGCGTCACATCGTGATCGCCAACGAGGAAGCCGTGATGAGCCCGCCGTGGTCGATCCACATGGGTTCGGGCACTTCGAACTACACGTTCATCTGGGCGATGGGCGGCGAGAACCTCGACTACACCGACATGAACGTGCTGGACATCTGCCAGCTGAAATAGGGGCGTCGGCTCCCGCGCTCCCGGCCTGTCATCCTGGCTGGAGCGAAGCGAAGAGCCGGGACCGCTACAAGCGCCTGCGTTTGCGGTGGTCCCGGATCGGCCTTTCAGGCCGTCCGGGATGACAAGATTTTTGAACAGGAACTCACCATGGCCAATTCGTTCAGCCTCGAAGGCAAGGTTGCCCTCGTCACCGGTGCCAATACCGGTCTGGGTCAGGCCGTGGCCGTAGCCTTGGCCGAAGCCGGCGCGAATATTGCCGCTGCGGGTCGCAGTGCGCCGATCGAGACCCAGGCCGCTGTCGAGGCCACGGGTCGCAAGTTTCTGTCGATCAAGGCCGACTTCGGGTCGATCGAACCTGTCCAGCGCGTGATCGACGAGACCGTTGCCGCGTTCGGCAAGGTCGATATCCTGGTCAACAATGCCGGGATTATCCGCCGCGCCGACTCCATCGAATTCACCGAGGCCGACTGGGACGCGGTGATGGATACCAACCTGAAGGTCGTCTTCTTCCTGACCCAGGCCTTCGCCAAGCAGGCCCTGAAGCAGGGCCCGGTCAATGGCGTCGCCGGCAAGGTGATCAACATCGCCAGCCTGCTGTCCTTCCAGGGCGGCATCCGGGTGCCGTCCTATACGGCCAGCAAGAGTGGCCTGGCGGGTCTGACCAAGATCCTGGCCAACGAGTGGGCGACCAAGGGCATCAACGTCAATGCCATCGCGCCGGGCTATTTCGACACCAACAACACCGAGGCCCTGCGCAACGATGCCGACCGCAATGCCTCGATCCTGGCCCGTATTCCGGCGGGTCGCTGGGGCAAGCCGAGCGACCTCGGGGGAGCTGCCGTGTTCCTGGCTTCTTCGGCGGCCGACTATGTCCAGGGGATTACTCTGCCCGTGGATGGCGGTTGGCTGGCCCGCTGACGGCAAAATTTCACGCAAAGATCGAATGGTAGCGCAAACATAATGCTTGCCGGGTTTTCCCGGCCAGAGAAGCAGGCTAAGGGCGCCGCAACGTCAGCGCCGGTTAGGGCAGGGCGTTCAGGTTCATCCTTCTGTAGCGGCGCCTCTGGCGTCAGCGGAGCTCGCTTATGCGTAACCCGGCCCTGTCGCTCGGCGGTGATCGCCCCACCAGCCGTAACGTCCGTCAGAACGCCAACCTGCTCAGCGATCTGCTGTCCGAAGCCATTGCCTATCTGGAAGGCGAAGAGGCGGCCGCCCTGGTAAACCAGGCGCGCAAGGCCTCGAGCGGCGAAGACGAGACGGGCGCAGCGCCGGTTCTGGACCACCTGTTCGCTGACCTCTCAAACGACCAGGCCGTGTTCCTGGCACGGGCCTTTGCCAGTCATTCCTTGCTGGCCAATATCGGCGAGGACGTCGCGGGACGCCGCCGCCATGCCGAAGCCGCAGCCCAGCCCGGAGACGATCGTCCGCGCTCCCTGGTCGATGCCGTCGCCGCCCTCAAGGCCGGTGGCAAGTCCGACGAGGACATCGCCCGGACCTTTGCGGCCATGAATGTCGTGCCGGTCCTGACCGCCCATCCGACCGAGGTGCGTCGCCGGAGCATGGTCGATCGCGAGACCGAGATCTCGCGGCTCATGGCCCTGCGGCGCCACCATCTCCCGGCCGATCTTGAGAGCGACATCCGGGAGCGTTTGTTCCGCGAGATCGCCCTGATGTGGCGCACCCGGCTTTACCGTCCCGAACGGATCACGGTGAAGGACGAGATCCGTAACGCCCTGTCGATTGTCCGCACCTCCATCCTTCCGGCGATCATCGACCTCTATGGCGACTGGACCGCCCAGATCGCCCACAATGCCGAACTGGCCCCGCTGCTGAAGATGGGCTCCTGGCTCGGCGGTGACCGCGATGGCCATCCAGGCGTCAATGGCCAGACCCTGAAACTGGCCCTGAGTTCGCAGTCGCGGGTGATCCTCGACTGGTACGCCAGCGAGGTCCGCAAGCTCTGGTCCAACCTGGCGATCTCGACGGCCTATGCCCCGGTTTCGGCCGAGTTGATGGCCCTGGCGGGGCAGGCCAAGGACCCTTCGGTACATCGCATCGACGAGCCCTACCGTCTGGCCCTGGAGCTGGTCTTTGACCGCCTGACCGCCGTGTCCCAGAAGCTGACCGGCCAGCCCGTCGCCTATGCCAATGGCGCGACCGATGTCGAGCCCTATGGCCATCCGGACGCCTTTGTCGCCGACCTGGCGATCGTCATCGACAGCCTGGAGCGCAACGGCGGAGAGCGGCTGGTCGGAACCGCCCTGCGCACCCTGGTCGAGGTGGCCAAGGCCTGCGGCTTCCACCTGATGTCGCTCGACTTGCGCCAGAACGCCGACGTGCATGAGCGGACCCTGGACGAACTCTTCCAGAGGGCCGGCACCGGTCTGCGCTATCTCGACCTACCGGAGGCGGAGCGCTGCAAGGCCCTGATCGAGGAGCTGTCGCACCAACGGCCGCTGGTTTCGCCGTTCACCGCCTATGGCGAGGAGACGACGCGCGAGCTGGCGACCATGGAGGCCGCGGCCCAGGCTGTGCGCGACTATGGTCATGGCTGCCTCGGTGCCTATGTGATCTCCAAGTCGGCGACCCTCTCGGACATTCTCGAGCCTCTGGTCCTGCTGAAGCAGGTGGGCCTGGTCTGGGGCGGCGCGGCACCGCGGTCTTCGGTCAAGATCAGCCCGCTGTTCGAAACCATCGAGGATCTGGAGCAGGGACCCCGTGTCCTGCGTCAGTGGCTGGAGCTGCCGATCAGCCGGACGATCCTCGGGGATCGCCCCGTGCAGGAAATCATGCTCGGCTATTCCGACAGCAACAAGGACGGCGGCTATGTCGCCTCGCGTCGGGGCGTTGCCCGGGGCGCGTCGGCCCTGGCCTTCGAAGCCGACCGCATGGGGGTCGGCCTGCAACTGTTCCATGGTCGCGGTGGCAGCGTCGGACGGGGCGGGGGGCCGGCTGCCGAGGCGGTGATGGCCCAGCCGGCCGGCACGGTCCAGGGCCGCATTCGCATGACCGAGCAGGGCGAGATGATCGCCCGACGGTTCGGCGACCAGCCGACCGCGCGTCGCAATCTGGACGGCCTGGCCGCTGCCGTTCTGATGGCGAGTGACCGTCCGATCGTGCGGCCTGACCCCAAGGTCGATGCCGCCATGACCGCCCTGGCCCAGGCCTCGTTCGAGGGCTATCGGGCCCTGGTCTATGAGGATCCGGCCTTTGAGGACTTCTTCTGGTCGGCGACCCCGATCGGTGAGATCGTCGGCCTCAACATCGGTTCACGACCTGCCAGCCGCACGGCCAGCCGCAAGATCGAAGACCTTCGCGCCATCCCGTGGGTGTTCAGCTGGTCGCAGTCGCGGTTCATGCTGCCGGGCTGGTTCGGCTTCGCCTCGGGCGTCGAGCGCGCCGGTCTTTCCATCCCGCAACTGCAGGATCTGGCCGGTGGTTTCGACTTCTTCGCTTCCCTGCTGTCGAACATGGAACTGGCCCTCGCCCAGAGCCATATGGGCATTGCGGCTCGGTATGTCGCCCTGTCGCCCGATCCGGCCAATGCGACCCGGATCTTCGAGACCATCAAGGTCGAGCATGAGGCCGCTCAACGCCTGGCCCTGGCAATCCGGGGTGGGACCAGCCTGCTGGACAACCAGCCGGAGCTCGCCGAGTCCGTCGCCCTGGCCAGCGTGTCGGTCGATCCGCTCAACCACCTGCAGCTGGAATTGCTGTCGCGGCGGCGGGCAGGCGACCAGGACGAAGCGGTTCGGCTGGCGATTCAGTTGACCGTGGCCGGCATCGCCGCAGGGCTACGCAATACCGGCTAAGCCCCGCTTGACTAAATACTTCACGATTTCAAAGATCTATTACGATTGCCGAAGCGTCTGACGGCGCTTGCCTAAACCACGGGTTTCTGATTATGTGCGCGATGACACCGGTGGCGCCACGAGGCTGCCTCGAAATGACACCGGTATCATAACGTTTCGGTTCGATCTGTTCGCGCCGTCTCGTTGCGGCTCTCTGGAGCTCGCTCCTGCGCAAACTTCGGGGCGTCGAGCCTGCTCGACGCCCTCACTTTTGCCGTAGCGAGACCCCGGGATGGAATTGGGGAAGGAAACAAGGCGGCGCGAACGCGCCTTTGTTTGACGCAGCGGCAGCCACGGAGTGGCGTCCGCGCGCGACGCGGTCTAAACGGTCGCCCTGAGCCAATTTCGGCGAAATCTTCCCTGCGATGACGTCCCACGGGGGCTTCTGCGCAAGAACGATGCTTTTGGAGGACTATGTGATGGTGAAAGACCGTATGGCGGTGCTGACTGCCCTGATGGACCAGGGCGTCATTCCGGTTTTCTATCACCCGGACGTCGAGGTCTGTAAAAAGGTCATCCAGGCCTGTGCCGACGGCGGCGCACCCTGTATCGAATTCACCAACCGCGGCGATTTCGCCAGCCACGTCTTCTACGAAGTCACCAAGCACTTCGCCTCGGCCGATCCGCGCGTGATCATGGGCGTCGGCTCGATCGTCGATGCGCCGACCGCCGGCATCTACATCGCCAACGGGGCCAAGTTCGTCGTCGGCCCGATCCTCAATGCCGATGTCGCCAAGGTCTGCAACCGCCGCAAGATCCCGTACTCGCCGGGTTGCGGTTCGGCCTCGGAAATCTCCTATGCCGAAGAGCTGGGCTGCGAGATCGTCAAGGTGTTCCCCGGCTCGTCGGTCGGCGGTCCCGATTTCATCAAGGCGGTTCTGGGCCCGATGCCCTGGACCCGCATCATGCCGACCGGCGGCGTCGATCCCGACGAAGCCTCGGTGAAGAAGTGGTTCGGCGCGGGCATCGTCGCGGCCGGCATGGGCTCCAAGCTCATCACACAGGAACTGCTCGACGCGGGCGACTATGCGGGCATCACCGCCAAGGTCCGCGAGACGGTTGAACTCATCAAGAAGGTTCGTGGGAAGGCCTAAATGACTGATCAGATCCTCAACATCCGCCCGGCTTCGGAAACGAAGTGGGACTGCGCCAGCTTCGGTGAAGTGATGCTGCGTTTCGACCCGGGCTTCGGCCGGGTTCGCAATGCGCGCCAGTTCAACGTCTGGGAAGGCGGTGGCGAATACAATGTCGCCCGTGCTTTCAAGAAGTGCTGGGGCAAGCGCTCGACGGCCGTCACCGCCCTGCCGGTGAACGACCTGGGCTGGCTGGTTGAGGATCTGATGATGCAGGGCGGTGTCGACACCAGCCACATCATCTGGCGTGATTTCGACGGCCTGGGCCGCAACACCCGCGTCGGTCTGAACTTCACCGAGAAGGGCTTCGGCGTCCGTCCGGCCCTGGGCTGCAGCGACCGGGGTCACTCGGCCGCCTCGCAGATCCGCCCGGGTGAAGTGAACTGGGAAAAGCTGTTCGGCGAGGAAGGCGTGCGCTGGTTCCACACCGGCGGCATCTTCGCGGCCCTGGCCAGCAACACGGCCGAAGCCGTGATCGAAGCGGTCGAAGTGGCCCGCAAGTACGGCACCGTGATCTCCTACGACCTGAACTACCGCGCCAGCCTTTGGAAGTCGCAGGGCGGCAAGGAAGGGGCCCAGAAGGTCAACCGCCACATCGCCCAGTACGTGGACGTGATGATCGGCAACGAAGAAGACTTCACCGCCTGCCTGGGCTTTGAGGTCGAAGGCCTGGACGAGCACATCAGCTCGATCGATCCGGCCAACTTCAAGAAGATGATCGAGACGGCCGTAAAGCAGTTCCCGAACTTCAAGGTCGCCGCCACCACCCTGCGCAATGCCAAGACCGCCTCGGTCAACGACTGGTCGGCGATCCTCTATGCCGGCGGCGAGTTCTACGCTTCGATGATGCGCGAGAACCTCGAGATCTATGACCGGGTCGGCGGCGGCGACGGCTTTGCCTCGGGCCTGGCCTTCGGCTTCATGGAAGGCAAGGGGCCTCAGGCCGCCGTCGAGTACGGCGCGGCTCACGGTGCCCTGGCCATGACCACGCCCGGCGACACCTCGATGGTGCGCCAGGCCGAGGTCGAGGCCGTAATGAAGGGCAAGGGCGCGCGGGTCATCCGCTAGTCCGTCAGTGGCCGGATCTGCGGCGGTCTCAGTTCCTCTGCCGGGATGACAAGATTGTTGAAGCCCTCGGCCGAAAGACCGGGGGCTTTTTCTTTGACGTAGGGCGGCGTCTCCCGGCCGTTTTCATCAAACTCGACCTTCTGGTAGCCCGGCGGGATCGTTTCTCCCGGCTGGAAGTAGCTAATCACCCCGTAGGCCCCCTGTAGGTCCACTGTTTTCGCTGCTCAAGCTGCGCCGCGAGCGCATGGACGCGCTCGAGGAGCGTGGCCTGTAGCCAGGCGACGTCCCGGAAGTGGCGCCGGCTGGCGCGCGTGCCATTGGCGTCGGGTTTCTTGTGGTGCTGGCGGGGCAGGGGCATCGGATTCTCCGGGCATGACGATAGGCTCGCGGCGGAAACCGCGAGGGTGGGGAGGGATGCGGGGCACCCGGACGACGTCCGGATGAGAGGTAGAGTTTACCGTTTCGACGAAGCCAGGCGCCCCGCGCGATCGTTTTCCGTCAGCCTCCCGCCAGGTGGCCCTGTTGAGGCCTTACCGGGACCCGGACCGCGCCGTTTCCAGCGGGCTCCAGCGGTCGAAGAGGACGGGCTTTCAGCCAGACACGCCCTTTTGCCTTCAACCACGCCGACGGCGGGCGGGTCTGGCCAGCAACCAGATCCCCGGACCGGTCGAGTATCCCCCTCGACCCCAGCCCCGCTCGACCACACCCTGGGGCCGCAAAGGTCGCTGGCCGCGCGCCCTCCCCATCGCCCCGAGATGAAGCCAGTATATGGCGGTGCGGATCTCCGTGGACTTGGCGCTCTGCAGGCCAGGGATTTCAGGGGGTTAGGCGCGGGAAGCAGGGGGGATACAGGATCGGTCCCGAACGACGGTCGGGATGAAGCCTTGTCGGGTGCGGGGTGCTAGACTGCTCGCCTGTATGGAAAGATGCCGCCCTTGATCGATCATTATGGCTGGTCCGACGCCCTGGCGCGGGACTTTGAACCGCATGCGCGCGCAGGCTACCGCCCCGGGCGGGTGATCGTTCAGCGGCGCAGCGCCTTTGGAGTGGCGACCGACCAGGGCGAACTGCGGGCCAAGCCGTCCGGCCGCCTGTTGCATGAGGCGGGCGAAGGAGGCGTGCCCGTGGTTGGCGACTGGGTGGCGCTGGTACCCAACCCCTCTGAAGGTTTGGCCACGATCCATGCGGTCCTGCCGCGCCGTACGGCCTTTGTCCGCCGGGCGGCCGACAGCGTCCAGACCCTGCAGGTCATTGCCGCCAATATCGACGTGGCCTTCGTGGTCACCTCGATGAATGCCGACTTCAATGCGCGCCGGCTGGAGCGCTATCTGGCTGCCGCCTGGCAGAGCGGGGCGCGGCCGGTGGTGCTGCTGACCAAGTCGGACCTGTCGGACGCCCCGCAGGTCCTGGCCGACCAGGTCACGGCCCTGGCGGCGGGCTGTCCGGTGATTGTGGTTTCGGCGCGCGAGGGCGTGGGCCTCGACGCCGTGCGGGCCCATATCGCGCCGGGCGAGACCTGCGTCCTGATCGGCTCGTCCGGGGTTGGCAAGTCGACCCTGGTCAACCACCTGTCGGGTGAAGACCGTATGGCAACCCAGGCGATCCGTGAAAACGATGCCCGGGGGCGGCACACCACCAGCCATCGCCAGCTGTTCCGCTTGCCGGACGGCGGGCTGATCCTCGACACGCCGGGGATCCGCGAGGTGGGGCTGATCGACGCCGAGGAGGGGCTGGGCGTCGTTTTTGACGACATTGAGCGCCTGGCGGAGGCCTGCCGGTTTCGCGATTGCGGCCATGCCAACGAACCGGGCTGCGCGGTGCGCGGCGCGCTGGAGAGTGGCGCGCTCGACCCTGAGCGCTGGGCCTCGTTCCAGAAGCTGGGCCAGGAGCTGGCGGCCGTGGAGGACAAGGCTGAGCGGATCGCCCGGGAGGCCGAACGGCGGCGGCAATTGTCCCTGCAGAAGGCCTACAGGACGACGAAGAAAGACCTGAGGGGCGCCTGAGGCCAGCCCCCGGCCATGCCGGACCCGCCTAGGGGCGGGGTGTCATGGCCAGATAGGCGTCTTCCAGCTGGCGCACGAAGCGCGGGATGTCGAACAGGGGCGCTGTACTGCGGTTCTGCCGGAGGCGATCGCGCAAGTTCTGCAGGCGTTTGGGATTCCGCGCCAGCTGCATGGCCTCTTGCTCATAGTCGGCAAGGCTGTCCGTCACGAGTTCCGGCAGGCCGGCCGCCTGCACCAGACTGGCTCCGCCCCGCCCGGCGGCGGTCGTGCCCAGGCAGGTCAAAAGGGGCAGGCCCGCCCAGAGCGCGTCGCTCGCTGTCGTGAAAGCTCCCACCGGCAGGGTGTCGAGCATCAGGTCCGCCGCCTGCAGGCGCGCCAGATGCTCGGCATGGGGCACTCGGGGCGCGAAGATAATCCGGTCATCGGAAACACCCCTTGCCAGGGCTTCGCGGCGCAGATTGTCTTCCTGCAAGGCGTTCCGGCTCAGCAGCCAGATCACAGATCCGGGCGTGGCCTGCACCAGACGCATCCAGATATCGAAGATGGCCGGCGTTATCTTGTAGGCCGCATGGAAGGCGCAGAAGACAAAGCCCTCGGCGGGCAGGCCCAGAGCGGCGCGGGGCGGGGCAATCTCGACCGCTGCCCGAAGACTGTCATTGGGCTGGAAGCCGTCAGGCAGACGAACCAGCCGTTCCGTGCAATAGGCCTCGGTCCCCGGCGGGGCCGTGACAGTGTCCGCGATCAGATAGTCGACAAAGTTCGCCCCCATCGTGCCGGGAAAGCCCAGATAGTTCACCTGGATGGGGGCCGGGCGGTAGGCGAGGATCTGGGGGCGGGCACGGTCCGTATAGCCTTTCAGATCGATCAGGATGTCGATCTGGTCGGCGTGAATGGCCTTGGCGGCATCCCTGGACGAGAAGGACTCCAGATCGCGAAAGTGATCGAAGCCGGTCCTTATGCGCGCCTGGATCGGCGTGTCGTCCCGCGGACCGTAGGAATAGCCGTAGACCTCAAACCGCGACCGGTCGTGAAGTTCGAACAGTTCGGCCGTCAGATAGGAGGTGGCGTGATCGTGGAAGTCGCCGGACAGATAGCCCAGGCGCAGACGGTCGCCGGACCTGGCCGGGCGCGATGGAAAGCTCTGCTCATGCGGGAGCTCAAAGGCTCCGGCCCAGACCAGGGCGCAGGCCTGCTGTTCGGCCTGGTCCGCACGGGTGTACAGCAGGGTGAAGGGATTGAGCCGATGACCGGTCGCCGCCAGGTCCCGGAGACGGTCGTCATCCTGATCGAAGTCGCTCCAGTCACAGGAGGAGCGTTTGACTCCGACCAGGCTGGGCAGGCTGGCCGGATGGTCTGGATCCAGCGCGTGCGCGCGTCGAATGGCCGGAAGGGCAAGGTCCGGCCGCCCTCCCGAACTGTAGATCGTATGCAAAAGCCGGTGGATCTCCGGCGCATCGGGCCTGAGGGCTGCCGCCGTCTGAGCCGCTGCGAGCGCCTCGTACAGCTGGTTGCCGTGATGAAGCACGCGCGCCAGATTGAGGTGCGCTTCAAAGAAGGTGGGGCGGACCGCTACGGCCCGGCGGAACAGCCGCAAGGCGGCGGTCTCGTCGCGCCGTTCCAGGGCAAGGACTCCGAGGCCGTTCATGGCTGCGGCATTGGCCGGGTCTTGTCGCAGCATCTTGCGGTAGATGTCCCGGGCGCGCTCCCACTGCTGATTGCCAAGATGCGCGGCGGCACGTTCCGACGGAGAGGGTCTTGCTACGCGGGACGGTACCATACTCGAACTCTGGGGGCGGGCCATTCGCCTGGGGCCCGTGGACGACTGAACTGGCCCTCCTTGTAGGGCCTGTCGGTGGGCTCGCAAGGGCTAGTTCCAATAGGTTGTCATTGTTTACCCAGAGCTCAGGGCGGGCCCGCCGCAAGATGCAGTCCCCACCGCAACCCCGCCCGGCCTTAAGGTTTCACTCATGACCTTCACGAACGCTTCCTAGACATCTGCCGCCCTACGGTATGGTCCATGTCAGACGTGGATTCCTTCCTGCAACAGCCCATTGAGCGGCGCGCCGAGAGCCGCCGGGCCTGTCTGTTGCGCGGAGATGTGGTCATTGGAGGAGGTCGGGCCGAGCCGGTGGCGGTTCTGGACCTGACCGCCTTTGGGGCCCGGGTGGCCATGCGGCGCACCCTCCTGCTACCGACCAGGCTTCTGCTGCGCCTGACTCTGATCGACAGTGTGGTGATCTATGACGCCGAACTGCTGTGGCGGCGCGGCCTTGATGCCGGCCTGAACATATCAGGCCGGCGGGAGATCAGCGGCCGGGCTCACTAGGGTCCAGAGCTCTCGCTGTCTTGGCCGCAGGTGGTCAAAGACCGATCTCGCGTCGCTCCGCTGCGCTGCGCTGGGCAGCGTCGATGACCTCCATGACCAGAAGTGCCTCTTCAGGCGTCACGGGCGGCGGGCTGCCCTTGCAGATCGCCTCGCGGATGCCGGCATAGAAGTGGTCATAGCGCCCCCGCAGGGGTTGGACCGCGGTGCTGATCGGTTCGTCGTCCTCCAACTGGATCAGGACGCCTGGCCGCTGATCGGCCCCATAGGCCGGTGAGCCGGGGGCCATGCCGGCCTTCAACTGATCTTCCTGGGCGTCCAGGCCGCTCTTGATGAAACTGCCGGCGGTTCCATGCACGGCCAGGCGAAGATTGGTCGCCTGGGTCATCTGGCTGGCATGCAGCAGCACCCTCAGGCGCGGATAGCGCAGGAGCAGGTGGAAATAGTCGCCGGTGACGCCGCCCTCTTTCTGGATTGCGACATCGGCATAGACCGCCTGGGGCTTGCCGAACAGCACCAGGGCCTGGTCGATCAGGTGGGGCCCGAGGTCCAGCAGCACGCCGGCACCAGGCTTTTCACGCCAGCGGTCCCGGACCATTGGCCGGTAGCGGTCAAAATGGCTCTCGTACTGGACGATCTCGCCCAGATGGCCCTGGTCGATCAGAGCCTGGAGGGTCAGGAAATCGCTATCCCACCGCCGGTTCTGGAACACGCTGACCAGCCGGCCGACCTTGCGGGCGTGGTCGGCGACGGCGCGGGCCGCCTCGAGGGTCACGGCAAAGGGCTTGTCGATGACGACGTGTTTGCCGGCCTCGAGAGCGGCATGGGCCTGATCCGCGTGCAGGCTGTCGGGTGTGGCGATGACCACCAGATCGATCTCTGGATTGGCTAAGGCCCGTTTCAGGTCGCCGGCGACCACCGCGACTTCCGGAAAGTCTGCCCGCACCTTGGCTGCATCGCTTGAGACGACCGTGTGCAGCTCAAGACCGTCGGTGGCCGTGATCAGGGGCGCATGAAAGGTCTTGCCGGCGAGGCCGTAGCCGACCAGGGCGACCTTCAGCGGGGCGGGGGACATGGCAACCTCCTGACGTTGAGGCCCGGCATAGGTCGTGACTCGGCCTGGGACCAGAAAAAAGCCCCCGGCGCGCTGGCGTCGGGGGCTTTGCAATTCTGGATGCCGTGAAGATCTAGATCTTCACCGGCTCCATCTTCGGGGTCAGCAGGTGCACCACCAGAAGGGCCACCAGATAGGCGCTGCCGGCAATGATGAAGATCGGGGTGTAGGTGCCGATCTCCTCCAGGACCTTGCCGATGTACTTCGAGAACACCATGCCGCCGACGGCTCCCAGCATGCCGCCGATGCCCACCACCGAGCCGACGGCTGCACGTGGGAAGACGTCGGAGGGCAGGGTGTAGAGGTTGGCCGAGAAGCCCTGGTGGGCCGCGGTGGCGACGCCGATGATCAGCACGGCCAGCCAGACGCTGTCCGCAAAGGAGGCGAACATGACCGGCACGGCCAGCAGGGCGCAGATCAGCATGGTGATCTTGCGAGCCTTGTTGATGCTCCAGCCCATGCTCATGAACTTGGAGGACATCCAGCCGCCGCCGACGCTGCCGACGTCGCTGAGCAGATAGATGGCAATCAGCGGCGGGCCGAAGGTCTTGAGGTCCAGGCCGTAGCGCTTGCCCAGGAAGTCAGGCAGCCAGAACAGGAACATCCACCAGATGGGGTCGATCAGGAACTTGCCGATCGAATAGGCCCAGGTTTCGCGCTTGGTCAGCAGCTTGATCCAGGGGATTTTCTCCACCGGATCGGCTTCGTCCTGTTCGATATGGGCCAGCTCGGCCGCGCCGATCTTTTTATGCTGGCGCGGCGTGCGGTACATGATCAGCCAGATCGGCAGCCAGACCAGGCCGACAACGCCGGTGACGATGAAGGCCATCTGCCAACCCCAGGTCAGCACGATGGCCGGCACCACCAGCGGGGTGACGATCGCGCCGATATTGGTGCCGGCATTGAAGATACCGGTGGCGAAGGCGCGTTCCTTCTTGGGGAACCACTCGGCCACGGCCTTGATGCCGCCCGGGAAGCCACCGGCCTCGCCGATGCCCAGACCCATGCGGGCAAAGATAAAGCCGTTCAGACCCTTGGCCCCGGCATGGGCGATGTGGGCGACCTGCCAGATCAGGAAGGCGATGCCGAAGCCCCAGCGGGCCCCGATCTTGTCCATGATCTTGCCCCAGACCAGATAGGCCACGGCATAGGACAGCTGGAAGTAGAAGACGAGGTCGGCATAGTCGCCTTCGCTCCAGCCGAACTCCTTGGACAGGTCCGACTTCAGAATGCCGATCGTCTGCCGATCGACATAGTTGATGACCATCGCCACGAACAAGAGGCTGACGATCACCCATCGATACCGACCGATCTTCTCGGAGGGCTCGGGGGCCTTTGGGATGACCATTTACTCGTCTCCTTACCCTGAATTGTCGTTTCTTATTGTGCCGGGACGGCGATGCACTCCACTTGTCCCAGGGCACCAAAGCTAACCCGTGCAGCATCCCCGGCGACCACATCGTGGATGCCGGTGCTGGCCCCGGTTGTGACTAGCATGCCCTTCTTCAGCGGCCGGCCGCGCGCAGCGACATGGCCCAACAGGAAGGCCAGGGCGGCCAGGGGCGAGCCGGGGATCGAGGCCGCCGTGCCCGTGCCGACGACGATGCCATTGATCGTGGTCTCGACGGCCATGTCCTCCCAGGCGATGTCCCGCCAGTTGGCCAGCACCGGACCCAGAATCTGGCCGTCATTATTGCCGAAGTCCGAGGCCACGATGGGCGGGCCCAGCACATTGATCGTGGCCAGGGGGCTGCCGGCGATCTCGACGCCCAGGATCAGGTCGCCGACATAGTCAGCGGCTTCTTCGGCGGTCCAGTCGGTCTTGTCGGCGGGCGCATCCTTGCCCAGGCGCACGATGAACTCGGCCTCGACGGCGGTGAATCCGCCCTCGATGGCGCGGAAGGGCGTAGGGGCCTCGGCCGCTTCCCAGAGTTTATTCTTGAAGATGCAGCCGGCAAGACGCTCGGCCCCCAGTCGGGCCTGATGCTGCGGCGGGACATAGCCGACCTTCCAGCCGACCAGTTCATCTGGCCACGCGTTAATCGCAAGGTCCTGTACCGCATAGCCTTCGGCCATGGTCTCGGGCAGCACGCCGCCAGGATAGCCGGCAACGGACGTGCCGGCGAGGCGGGCCTTGACGAACTGGGAAGCAATCGAAGCCGGTGCGAACACGTCGCTCTTGGCCGCTGAAACGGTCACGCCGCTTTTCCTCCCTATCGTCACTCAGTCACCCGTTTTCGGGGGTTGAAACGTCTGTAATGGAAACCGGTGTCATTGACAATGAGGAGGATGGTTACCGGTGGACAAAGCGAGATCTGGCGATCCTGCGGGGCCCTTTGCCGTCGTCCCGCCGCGATCGCTTGACAGGCTGGGATGCAGGTATAGCGTCTGATCGAATTACGGATGTAATGAGCCATGCATATTACTTCAGCCGAAAGCCACGTCATGGAAGCGCTCTGGCGGCGCGAGCCACTGACGGCCGATGAACTGGTGGCCGAGGTCGGGACCAGCCAGTCCTGGGGCGAGGCGACGGTCAAGACCCTGATCAACCGGCTTCTGAAGAAGAAGGCCATCAGGTCCGAGCGGGCCGAGGGCAAGCACGGCTACCGGCCGCTGATCGCCCGCAGTGTCTATGTCCAGGCTGAAAGCCAGGGTCTTCTGGACCGCCTTTTCGAAGGCCAACTGGCCCCGATGATCAGTCATTTCGCCCAGCATCGCGCGCTGAAGGCCGAGGAGATCGCACGGCTGAAACGTCTGATCGAGGAGCTCGAAGATGGCAGCTGAGATTCTGACCCATCTGATCTTTGGCAGCCTCGCCTCCAGCCTGGCGATCCTGCTGGTGCTGGGCCTCCGCCGCCCGGCGCGGGGCCTGTTCGGAGCGGAGGTGGCCTATCTGCTGTGGCTGTTGCCCTTGGCAGCCGGACTCGCGGCCCTCTTGCCGGCGCGGGCGGCTGAGCCGGGCACCATGGCGACACCCCGGTTTACGATCGCGACTGAACATGCGCCGATGCTGGGCGGTGTCTGGCTGGCCGGTATCGGCCTGACTGTGATCCTTCTGGCCTGGAGCCAGGTCCAGTTTCTGCGCCGTGCGCGGGCTGGTCAGGCCGGGCCGGCCGTGGTCGGCATCCTTGCACCGCGCATGGTGGTGCCGGACGACTATCAGTCGCGCTACTCCGAGGCCGAACGGGGCTTGATCCGTGCCCATGAGCGCGCGCACATCGAGCGGCTGGACCCCCGTATCAATGCCCTGATGGCGCTGATCCAGTGCCTGGGCTGGTTCAATCCGCTTGTGCATCTGGCCGTACGGGAGGCGCGCCTTGATCAGGAGCTGGCCTGTGACGCCCGGGTCATGGGCCGACAATGGCGCGCGCGCGGCCTCTATGCGCGAACCCTGCTTAAGACCCAGCTCGGCGCGAGGGGGCTGCCGTTGGGCTGCCACTGGCCAGCGGGCGAGCCCCATCCCCTGGAAGAACGGGTGGCCATGCTGGGTCGACCGCAGCCGTCTCTGCATCGCGCGGCCCTGGGGGGCGTCCTGGTCACGGCGCTGAGTCTGACGGCCGCCGTCGCGGCCTGGACAGCTCAACCCCTCGGCCCGCCGCGCCCGGCCGCCGCCGCGGTCATCTGGCCGGAGGTGGTGGTCTTTGCCCGGATGTCGGTGTCACTCGAGCCCTAGGCCGGGGCGCGAGCCCAGATCCGGCCGTCGACCTGAGCATGACCTGGCAGGTAATTGTTCAACTGCGGCCGATCCGACAGCCTGGGTATCAACTCAAATCGGGAGAGAGCGATGTCTGGGTTTTGGCGTAACTGGTTGATGGCCTGGTGCGGGTCGGTCGTCCTGTTCGGCGCGGTGCTGGTGGGCGGCGGGTTCGAGGCCACGAGCGGGCCGGTCCGGTTGATCTTTGGCTTTCTGGACGGACCCATGCCGCTGGATCTCAACGCCCAGATGCGCTTCAGCCTGGCCCTCATGGGCGCGGTTTCCATCGGGTGGGCGGTGACTGCCGCCGGCATGATCCAGGCTGGACTGCTTTTAGGCGAGCGCGGCCGGCCGGTCTGGCTCTGGCTGACCGCCGGTGTTCTGACCTGGTTCATCATCGACACCCCGATGTCGATCGCCACCGGCTACGGTTTGAACGCCCTGCCGAACCTGTTTCTGCTGGTGACCTTCCTGCTGCCCATCCTGCGCAGCGGTGTCTTGCGGGCTCCGCGCCATGGGGAAGCCGGCGACCCCAGAGGCTAAAGCCGAGCCGCGCGGCCGGTGCCTTGGCCTCCAGGACTCCCGGGCATCGAAGTATCGCCGTGTCACTGAACCTGGGTGAGGTTGTTGAAGGTGCAGATGCAGCAAGGGCCTGGTCGTGAGCCGAACAAGGCTCGCGGTTAAACGGTCTGCAGGGTGAGGCCGGGCACGGGGCGGCGGGAGGACAGACCCAAACCCCTGTGTGGCTTCCCGGTTCCTGCGGCGCAAAAACAACCCCCTCGACCGGCCAGGGGTTCGCCTTTCACGATACTCGCGTTGACGGCGACCCGTTCGAACCGCCATTTGGTAAACGCGCGAACGGTTCGCGTGGCAAGGTGTTACGAGATCCTGTGACAGTGAACGGCTTGTCCCGAGTTGGGTGTGCGCTGGCCCTGGCCGCGCTGTGTCTTGTGGCGGGAGGGGGCGTGCAGGCCCAGCCTCAAGCGTCGTCTCTACCGGCCCTGCGTCCTGTGCCGGGGACGCCGCAGCAGCCGCTGGCCTTTCCCACCAGTCCCTATGCTGTGGCCTTGCGCAGCGATCAGATCGAGCTGCTCGGCCGGATCCTGGCCGAGGCTCCGACTCATGGATTCGAGTCGACGGCCTATGTCCCGGACCAGGCCCTCGCGCTGCTGGCGTCGCGCGATGTCGCGGCCCGGCAGGCGGGGCAGACCCAGCTGATCGCCCTGACCCTGGCCTATGCCCGGTCCGTTCGCTCGGGCCGCTTGCCGCTGGCCAGTTTTCCATATGACTGGGGCCTGCGGCCAACGCCTTATGACCCGGGTCCCGACTTTGTGCAGGCTGTCGCCCAGGACCGTCTGGCGGCCTGGCTGGACACCTTGCCACCGCCCTATACCGGCTATCAGACCCTGCGCCGGGGCCTGGTAACCTATCGCGATATCGCGGCGCGGGGCGGCTGGGCCCTTTTGCCGGCGGGCCCGGAGCTCAAGCTGGGGTCCACCGATCCCCGGGTCATCGCCCTCGAGGCGCGCCTCGCTGCAGAGGACACCACGGTCGCCGTCGATGGTGTCGCCCTGTTCGACGAGGCCCTGACCCAGGCCCTGATGCGGGCCCAGAAGCGCTTTGGCCTCAATCCCAACGGCGTGCTCGACAAGAAGACGCTCGACGCCCTCAATACCCCGGTCGAGCGGCGTCTGGACCAGATCGTCGCCAATATGGAACGCTGGCGGTGGCTGCCCCAGGTGCTTCCGGCCGACCGCATCCAGGTCAATATCGCCGCTGCGGTCCTTTCGGTCTTCCACCATGATGTTCCGACCCTGACCATGCGGGCCGTGACCGGCCGTCCGGGGGACGAGACCCCGATGCTGTCGTCCAGCATCCACAGCCTTGTTCTGAACCCGCCCTGGAACGTGCCGTCCTCGATCGCCTCGCGGGAACTCTGGCCCAAGGAGCGGGCCAATCCGGGCTATCTGGCCCGCAATGATTTCATCGTCATCCCGCTGGAAGGCGGGGGCTCGCGTCTGCAGCAGAAGGCGGGACCCAAGGCGGCGCTCGGGCTGATCAAGTTCGATTTCGCCAATCCCTATGGCGTCTATCTGCATGACACGCCCAGCCGCGCGCGGTTCGCCAGCTTCAGCCGGCTGGCCAGCCATGGCTGCGTGCGGGTGGAAAAGCCCGTCGACCTGGCCCGGGCCGTACTGGAAGGCGACCCCCTCTGGACCCCTCAACGGGTGGATGAGACCATAGCCAGCGGCAAGACCGTGCGGGTTCAGCTCCCGCAACAAATCGCCGTCTATCTCCTGTACTGGACGGCCTATGTGACCCCGGACGGTCAGGTCAATTTCCGCGACGACCCTTATGGCTGGGACCGCCTGCTGGTGCAGCGGATTGCCGCAGCCCTGAGCGGCTCAGCTTGACCTTCTGGTTCGCCTGGGGTGTCCTGCCGGCAGTAGAGTGTCGGAGTAGGGCGTCATGATCGGACGGCGGAGGCTGTTTCAGCTGGGCTTGAGCGCCCTGGGGGCCGTTTCGGTGGCCCCTTCGGCCCAGGCTCAGGAAGACATCATCGGTGCCCTGCTCGAGGCGAATTCTCCTCGGCCCGCGGTGCTCCGTCCGCCCGTAGACGCTGCGCCGCGGCAGATCGCTCTGCACAACCTGCACACTGAGGAAAAGCTCCAGGCGGTCTATTGGGAAAACGGGACCTATGTGCCCGACGCTCTCGAGGCTCTGAACCGGGTGCTGCGCGACCATCGGACCGGCGAGGTGGCCCCGATGAACGTGCAGCTGTTCGACCTGCTGACCGATCTGCATCGCAAGACCGAGACGACGGCCGCCTTCCAGGTGATTTCCGGTTATCGTTCGCCGACCAGCAACCGCCTGCTGTCGGAGCGCAGCGGCGAGGTCGCCAAGCGCAGCCTGCACATGGACGGCAAGGCCATGGACATCTATCTGGAAGATGTCGCCCTGGAGCATCTGCGCGCCGCCGCACTCGATCTCCAGCGTGGTGGCGTCGGTTATTATCCCGACAGCAAGTTCGTACACGTCGATGTCGGGCCGGTCCGGCGCTGGCAGGGAAGTTGAGCCCGCGAGGGCAGGGGGCTGGAATGAGCGCTGAGCGTCGTAGCAATCCGTTCGGATGGATCTTCCTGGGCTTCGTCGTGGGCGTCATGGCGACCTTCGGCACCATCCTGTTCCTGACGGCGGGCCTGGGCGGCTATGATCAGGGCTCGGACGAGCAACGCACGGCCGCCGATTCGGCGGCCGCAGAGGCCCTGGTTGCCACACGCGCGGGCCCGGAACCCCGCAAGGTCGAGGCCCCCGTGATTGCGCCCGCGCCCGCCGTTGTCGATACCCCGGTCCGGGAAACACCACCGGTCGATGCCCAGATGGCCGAGGACGCCGCTGCCGCCGGCATGACCTCGCGCCCGGCGACGGATCAGCCGACCAACTAGCGTCCTCTCGGGCTCAGCCTGCTTTACGCCCGGCGGGCGGCGTCACCCCGGAGCTTGAGTCCGGGATGACGCGCCAGATCAGGACTTCGGGGCCGCCATGACCGGCAGTGTCTTGGCCTTGGCCTTATTGGCGTCATGCTGCTGGGGGGGCAGAGGGATCAGGCCCCGCGATTGCAGATAGCCGCCCCGGCCCGTGGCAGCGTCCGAGGTGAATTCGTTGACGAACTCCTTGAGGCCCGGGGTCACGCCGATCTGGCTCTTTTTCACATAGATGAAGAGCGAGCGCGAGATCGGGTAGGTGCCGTTGGCGATCGTCGCCACCGTCGGCTTTACGCCGTTGATGCTGGCGGCCTTGATGGTGTTGGCGTTCTGCTCGAGGAACGAATAGCCGAACACGCCCAGGGCGTTGGGGGTCTTCTGGATCGTACCGACGACGGCATTGTCGTTCTCGCCGGCATCGATCCAGGCCCCATCACCGCGCATCGGTGCAACCTTGGCCTTGAAAGCCTTTTCGTCGCTGTCCTTCAGCTTGGCCAGGGTCGGCAGCTTGCTCGCGCCGTTCTCGATGGCCAGTTCAACCCAGGCATCGCGGGTGCCGGAGGTGGGCGGCGGGCCATAGGCCAGGATGCGGGTCTTGGGCAGGCCCGAATTGACCTCGTTCCAGGTCTTGAAGCTGTTCTTGCCCAACTGACCGCCGCGCAGGCTCTGGTCGGCCAGGCCCAGATAGAGATGCTCCAGCTTGAAATTGAAGTCCGGGGTCTTCTTGTCCATCGCCACGACGATGCCGTCGAAGCCGATCTTCAGCTCGACGATGTCCTTGACGCCCGCCTTCTGGCAGGCCTGAAACTCGGACTTCTTCATCGGACGCGAGGCATTGGCGATGTCGGGATACTTCTCGCCCATGCCGCCGCAGAACATCTTGATGCCGCCGCCGGTGCCCAGGCTTTCGACCTTGGGCGACTTCTTGCCGGTCTTCTTGGCGTAGTTCTCGGCCACGCGGGTCGAGAACGGGAAAACTGTCGAGGACCCAGCGGCCCAGACATAGTCGCGCGCGGCATAGGCGGAATCGGCGGCGGCCAGCATTGCAAGGGCGGCAGCGGCTCCCAGAAGCTTGTTCATGACATCTATCCCGTATCGTCGGCCGGCGGCATCCGTGGCCTTGGTCAGCGGGCTAATGTCACAGTTTGATGACGGTTTCGCGACATCTCCTCCGTCGTCGGAGGGATTCCTTGTGGCTCCAGGGAGCCCTAGTCGCGCGTCACCACTTCACCGTCTTCCTTGGTGAAGGTCTCGGGGGCCTTGTCCAGCAGCGCGTAGACCCGTTCGGAGGGGCGGCAGAGAGCCACGCCCTTGGGCGTCACGACGATGGGGCGATTGACCAGGATCGGGTGCTCGACCATGGCGTCGAGGATCTGGGCCTCCGTCGCGCCGGCCTCCAGCAGGCCCAGCTCTGCGGCGGGCGACCCCTTTTCACGCATCATGTCGCGCAGGGTGACACCGGCTTCGTGCGCCAGGTCCTTCAGCTGTTCGTGGGTCCAGCCGGCCTGAAGATAGGCGATCACCGAGGGCGTGTAGCCGGCGGCTTCAACCATCGCCACCACGTTGCGCGAGGTGCCGCAGGCGGGGTTGTGGAAGATCACCACGGGGAAGTCAGCATTGCTCATTGTACGGAGTTTTCTTTCAGGAGCCAGGAGAAGACAAGCCCGGCCGCCGCAGCGCCTAGCGCCTGTCCGAGCAGAAAGCCCGGGATCGAGGTCGGGGCTATGCCGGCGAAGCTGTCGGTCAGACTGCGGGCCAGGGTGACGGCCGGATTGGCGAAGGAGGTTGAGGCGGTAAACCAGTAGGCGGCGGTAATGTAGAGGCCGACGGCGGCGGGGACAGCCTGGGACCTGAAGCGCGAGACGCCCAGTATGGTCGCCAGCAGGCCAAGGGTCGCCACGGCTTCCGAAAACACCTGGGCCGGGCCGTCCCGCAGCTTGGTCGAGACCTGCAGGATGGGGGTCTCGAACATCAGATGGGCCATCCAGACCCCAAGCGCGGCACCCAGGACCTGGGTGCCGACATAGAGGCCGGTGTCGCGCGCCGAGATCTCGCGTCGCGTGGCCATGACCAGGGTCACGACCGGGTTGAAATGCGCGCCGCTGATCGGACCCAGAACCGTAATCAGCACGACCAGGGCCGCGCCGGTCGCCAGGGTATTGCCCAGCAGGGCGATCGCGTCATTTCCACCGGAGAGCCGCTGGCCCATGATGCCGGAACCGACCACGACCGCGAGCAACAGGGCAGTTCCCAGGGCCTCTGCGGCGAGGCGGCGGGTCAGGGAGAAGGTCATCAGTCCTGGGTCTTGCTGACGTCATCGAGACGGACTTGAGCGGTCATGCGGTCTCCAGTTCGGTCAGGCAGGTTCCATTGCAGGCCGTGGCCCGGGCGAGAATGTTGCCCAGGGGCGCGCAGATATCGGGTGAGCCGCCGCAGCAGTCTTCCATCAAAAAACCCAGCAGCCCCTGCATGGCACCATAGTCGGCGGTGTAGATGATCGAGCGACCTTCGCGGCGGGCGTGGATCAGTCCGGCATGGTCGAGGATCGACAGATGGCTCGACAGGGTGTTGGGCAACATGTCGAGGCGACGGGCGATCTCGCCGGCGGCAAGGCCGGCGGCCCCGGCCTGGACCAGCATGCGAAAGGCCGACAGCCGTCCGCCATGGGCGAGGGCTGAAAGGCTTGCAACGGCGCTAGTCATTTCCATATTTCGACGATAGTCGAACTAATGAACCTTGTGAAGCTGTCCTCTGGAGTGCCCGTGACTGATTTTCCCGCCCTGGATTCCCGCTATCTGGCCCAGCCTGATGCCGCAGCCCTGGCCCCGGCCGGACCGGCACATCCGCCGCGGATTCTGTTGCTCTATGGATCCCTGCGGGAGCGGTCGTTCAGTCGGTTGCTCGTCGAGGAAGCGGCGCGCATCCTGCAAAGTCTGGGGGCCGAGACCCGGGTCTTTGATCCGCGCGATCTGCCGGCACCAGACTCGGTCGATGCCAGCCATCCCAAGGTGCAGGAACTGCGCGCCCTGTCGCTCTGGTCCGAGGGCCAGGTTTGGTGCAGTCCCGAGCGTCACGGGGCCATTACCGGCGTGATCAAGAGCCAGATCGACTGGATTCCGCTTGAGATGGGCAGTGTGCGCCCGACCCAGGGGCGAACCCTGGCTGTCATGCAGGTCAGCGGCGGGTCTCAATCCTTCAATGCGGTCAACACCCTGCGTCTGCTGGGCCGGTGGATGCGGATGATCACCATTCCGAACCAGTCGTCCGTGGCTATGGCCTGGAGGGAGTTTGACGATAACGACCGGATGAAGCCCTCATCCTATTATGACCGCGTGGTCGATGTGATGGAGGAACTGGTCAAGTTCACCCTGCTGACCCGTGGCCATGCCGACCATCTGGTCGATCGCTATAGCGAACGGAAGGCCCGGGGTGACGCCGCACCTCCGAACGCGCCGTCGGCGGCCGTAGCGGGTGGGGCCTGAAGGCGGTTTTCCGCTCCCTGTCGGGCGAGCTCGCTGGCCCTAGGTGGTGGCGTCGCTATCCTGTAGTTTCCCGTTCTGAATCAGATGCCGACACGTGCGGCGAGAAGTGAATCGAGTCGCCGTGGCGCATCCGACCAAAGCCATCATCCTGAGCGCAGGCCAGGGCAAGCGCCTGTCGCCCCTGACCGACACCCGGCCCAAGTGCCTGGTCGAGCTCTCGGGCCGCACTGTCCTGCACTGGCAGCTGCGCCATCTGGGCCAGGCCGGCATCACCGAGGTTGTTGTGGTAACGGGCTTTGCCGCCGATACGGTCGAGCGCGAGATTGCCGGACTGGATCTGCCCGGCATGACCGTCCGGACCCTGTTCAACCCCTTCTTCGGCCTGACCGACAACCTGGCCACCTGCTGGCTGGCCCGGCATGAAATGGTCGGCGATTTCCTGCTGCTCAACGGCGACACCCTGTTCGAGCCGGCCATCGCCGAGCGACTGATCTCCGCCCCGCCGGCCCGGATCACGGTCACCATCGACCGCAAGGCCGGCTACGACGCCGACGACATGAAGGTGGCGACCGACGGCCTGTCCCTGCGGGCCATCGGCAAGACCATCGAGACCTTTGATGCCGAGTCGATCGGTTTCCTGCGCTTCGATCCCGAGGGCGCGACCCTGTTCACCGGCATTGTCGAAGCCGCTCTGCGGACGCCCGAAGGCCTTAAGCGCTGGTATCTCAGCGTGATCAACCAGATCGCCCAGCACCATGACGTGGTGCGCGTGCAGTCGATCCAGGGCCTGGACTGGGCCGAGATGGACTTCCCCGAAGACCTGCCGCGCAATCGCGAGCTCGCGGCCTCGTGGGTGGCAGAGCGGGTGGAGGCCTAGGGTCGCTGCGGCCTATTTGTAGGCCGGAATGATGCCGCCCAGGCGCTTTCCCATTTCTTCGGCCAGGGCCTGAACGCCGTTCAGCGGCCGCATCATGACCTCGAAATCCACGATCCGGCCGTCTTCGTCGAAGCGGACGAAGTCGATCCCCTTGACCGCCTTGTCACCCACCCTGGCGCTGAACTCGAGCACGACGTTCATCCCGTCGTCGGTCGTGGCCTGCCGGTGATAGGCGAAGTCGGTGAACACGGTCAGCACGGTGCTCAGCGCCAGGACCACAGCGTCGGCGCTCTTGTAGGGCTTGAAAGCCACCGGCGAGCGGAACGTCGCGTCGGGATGGACGATGGACCTCAGGTCGCCAAGGTCGCCCTTGGCGACCATCTCATGCCAGGCCGACAGGCTTCTGGCGGCGGCGGGGTGCAGTTGGGGCAGGTCAGTCATGGGCGTCCTCCCTGGGTTCGAGCCGTTCAGCGCTCGATGATCGTCCGGACCAGATCCAGGTCCGACGGCTTGTCCACATCCACCGCCGCCAGGCCGTAGGACGAGCGCACGATGGCAGCCTTGACGCCTGCGGCCCGGCCCAGACGCTCCAGCGTCTCGTCGATGGTCATCAGGCCCAGAAGGTAGCGGACCAGCATTACCGGGCCGAGCAGGGCGGCGATCTTCCAGGGTTGCTTGCGGAGGGCCTCGGCCTTGCGCCAGAAGGCTACGGCGTTCAGGGCGGTCTCGGTCTTCAGCAGGAAGAGATTGCAGCCCGAATAGCCGCCGTCCCTGAAGCGCCAGTAGGTACGCTTGGTCTCCAGCGCGGCCGCGCGGACGACCGCTTCCGGTGCCATCAGGACGGCGATGTCTGCGTCGCCTGGGGCCTTGGCCAGGAACTCGGTGATCCATTCGGCCTGAAGCAGGGCATGGTCGACGGTTGTCACCAGCAGCGGCGTGCCCATCAGGCTGGCGGCGTCATGGACGCTCTGGCTGGGACCACCGGCGGCGGGCAGGGGCGAGGCCTTGGCCACGCCGGCCAGGGCTTCGACCACGGCGATGTCGGAGGTCGACACCCCGATCCGCGTTGCACCGGCCTGATCCAGGGCCTGCAGCACCCGCGTCAGCAGGGTTTCGCCGCCCAGTACAATCAGGCCCTTGTGGCTGACCCCGGCATAGGCGGCGACCGGATCTATGCCGCCGCGCGAACCGGCCAGAACCAGGGCCTGAAAGGTCCCTCCGGAAGGGCTCAAAGCGCCTTCTCGTAGATGCGGTAGGTCTTGTAGATGGTTGCGCCCATAGCTTCGGAGATCCGCCGCATCGGCAGGTTCTCCTCCAGGACCCAGGAGAACTCGAACCGCTTGTAGCCCAGGGCCAGGGAGGCGGTGCGGCCGGCGTTCATCAGGTGGAAGGGCAGCAGCTGGCCGCGCATGGTCTCGGCGAACTTGCGCTTGACGCCCATCAGCGGCACCCGCGCCGAGGTCAGGCCCCGAACCTTCAGGCGCCACAGCAGCTTGGCCCAGCCGAAGGGCAGCAGCTTGCCCTTCAGGTCGGCGATGGCCTCGTTGACATTGGGCAGCAGCACGATGAAGCCGGCCGGCTCGCCGTCGATCTCGGCAAACAGGGTCATCTTTTTCTCGATGACGGGCTTGAGCGCCTTGGCCAGTTGCCGGGTCTCGGCCTCGG
The DNA here is from genome assembly GCF_058681455.1 of Caulobacter sp. AVps16. Lineage (NCBI taxonomy): Bacteria > Pseudomonadati > Pseudomonadota > Alphaproteobacteria > Caulobacterales > Caulobacteraceae > Caulobacter > Caulobacter sp. AVps16. The sequence goes on along the minus strand of NZ_CM178739.1, from coordinate 1,857,973 downwards.
TGGTGGGCACAAACCCCCAGTTGCCGGCCCAGGCGTCGTTCAGGATCGCCGTCAGGGAGACGACCTCCTCGTCATAGCGGCTCATGTCCAGCTCGCGCAGCACGACCCCGGCTGGCAGACCGCGTCTCACGCGGCGCACCACCACGTCCGGTAGGTCTGCGGTCGGGTCGCAGACATAGGCATAGACGTCCTTGGCCTTGGCATAGCCCTGGTCCTCGACCCGGGCTCCGGCATAGGCCGGGTCATGACCCATCATCACCATAGGCGGGGTGTCGAAGCCGTCGACCAGCAGGCCGACCTCCTCGTTGATCGACAGGTTGAAGGGGCCGAGTGACCGGATGCAGCCGCGGTCACGCAGCCAGTCTTCGGCCGCCCGGAACAGTACCCTGAAAACAGCCGGATCATCCTCGGCGGCGATCAGGCCGAAATTGCCGGTCTTCTGGCCCTCCGCCTGAGGGGCCAGGGCGTCGATCTGGGCGCTGATCCGGCCGACAATCCGACCCGCGCGTTCAGCCAGAAAGAGCTGGACCTCGGCATGTTCGAAGAACGGATTGGTCCGGGGAGACAGGGCCTCCTCCCGTTCCATCATCAGGGGCGTGATCCAGTGGGGATCACCGGCATTGAGGCGGGCCGGAAGCCGGATGAACCGCGCCAGTTGGGCGCGGGTGCGAACCGGGATGACCCTGAGGTCGGCGTCTTGCGAGTCGAACGGCATCAGCCCTCCAGATTGATCAGGGCGTTGATCGCCAGGGCCCCAAACACGACCGGCGCGCCCCAGACGGCCAGGACAGGCGAGATCGCGCCGCTTTCGCCGAGGGCCGACAGCAGGCCGTCGACGACGAGGAACACCAGCCCGGCCGCCAGTCCGGCGGTCAGGAGGACGGCACCCTGGCGGCTGCGGAAATTGGCGAGGGCGACTGGTGCGCTCAGCAGGAGCATGACCAGGGCGCCGAAGGGGCCGGCAAAGGCCCCCAGCAGCCGGGTTTCGTAATAGCTGGGTGGCCGGTCGGTGCCGCCATTGAGCAGGGCGCGACGGGCCGATCCCGCCGATGGGGCCGGATTGTCCGAGAACAGGGCCTGGACATCGACGGGGCGCAGGGCTGACGGCCAGGTCATCTGGCTGGCCGTGACCGTGTCGGTCCGCTGGCCGGAAAAGCGGGTTGTCGTCACTTTCGCCAGGCTCCAGGCCTTGGCGGTATAGGTGGCGGACTGGGCATCGACCCGTTCAATCAGCTGTCCGCTGGTGTCGCGGCGATAGACCTTCACGGCCGCGAGGGCATGGCCGTCGGCGGAGGCGCTGGCGGCCGTGACCAGGTCGTCGCCGACCCGGAAGCTGACAGGACCGCTCGCCTTGCGATCGGCGGCGGGGGTGTGGGCCTCCCACCAAGCATTGAGGATCGGATCCGTGCGCGGGGCGATCCACTGGGCGCAGGTGAAGTCCAGCAGCATCATGGCAGCGGCCGCCGGCGCGGCCATGGCCACAATGCGATAGGCCGAGATGCCTGCAGCGCGCATGGCGATGATCGCGCTTTCTCGAGCCATTTGCGAAAAGGCAAACAGGCCGCCGGCCAGGACGCTGATCGGTGCGATCTGTTCGACCAGTCGCGGCGTGCGAAGGGCGGCGTAGTAGAGCACTCCGCCCATGCCCAGGCCGCGATCGAGGATGTCGGTCGTCACTTCCAGCAGGTCGAGGACCTGAAGAATGCCCATCAGGACGGCGGCGGCCGCCAGGATCCGGGTGGCGGTAACGCTCAGGACATAGCGCTGGAGGCTCATGATGCGGCCTTCCGGCGGGGCGTGACCAGGCGTCGGACCTGATCGAGGGTCTGGCCTATCCGGCGCACCACACGGCTGATGGGGGTGTCGCCGGGGCGCTTCAGACTGCCGACAAACATCCAGACGCAGAAGCCGGTGAACAGCAGGAACGGGCCCCAGATCGCCAGGATCGGGTTGGCCTTTCCGCCCTCGGCAAGGCTTTGGCCGAGCTGCAGCGAATGCTGGAAGGCCAGTAGCAGGAGTCCGGCCACGATCAGGCCCGGGGTGCGATTGCCGCGCTTGGCAGCGAGGCCCAGGGGAAAGGCCAGCAGCGGCAGGAAGGGCAGGAAGGCGGCCCGGGCGAGGCGGCCATAGAGCTCCGCCAGAAGCGTCTCCTTGGGCAGGGCCGAGGTGTTCGATCCGGCCTGCCGGGCCAGTTCATTGAGGGTCAGCTCGCGCTCGTCACCGCCCCGGGCCCGCAACAGGGTGGCCGCGCCCGCCAGGGGCAGCTCGGTGGCGAACTGGTCGAAGGCCAGGGTGCGATAGGCACCGGCAGCGTCCTGGCCGATCCTCTGGCCGCGACGCAGCAGCAGGGTGACCTTGTCGCCGGTCGGGCTGGCGCTCAGGGTCGCGGTCTCGGCCGTGATGACCTCCTCGCGGCCCTTGTCGTCGAGCCGGCGGATAAAGACCCGGGTCAGGCTCTGGCCCGCCGGATCGGCATCGTCGGCCGTCATCAGCAGGTTGTCCTCGTCGATAAAGGCCCCGCCGGACAGCCGACCGTTCCAGCCGGCATTGACGGCCTCGTGCATCACCGAGCGATAGGCATAGCGGCTGTAGGGCTGGCTGTAGCCGAACAGGGCGACGCTGAAGAGGCTAAGGACCAGGCCCACACAGACGAAGGGAATGACGATCCGGCTGAGCGACTGGCCACTGGCCAGAAGGGCGTCGATTTCGGAGTCGTCGGACAGTTTGGTGATGACGATGAACAGGGCGACGAAGAAAGCCACCGGCAGGGCCAGGCCCAGATAGTGCGGCACCAGATTGGCGGCCAGCTCGGTGACATAGCCGAAGCGCGCACTGCTTTGCGACAGGGCGTCGAGCAGACGCAGGATGCGCTCCAGCAACAGGGCGACGACTGTCACGCCGAGGCAGCCGACCATCGGCCAGGCCACCAGCTTGAGCATGTAGCGATCGATCAGGCGCAAGACGGTCACGCGGCCGACCAGGTCTTGGCGAGCAAGGCCGCGAGGTCCGCAGCGGCGGCGGCGTCGAGGTCCACAGTAGTCCCCAGAGCCGGCGCGGCCGGCCAGCCGGCATCCACGAAGGCACGCCCCGCATGGACCCGCTCGCCGCTGTAGCGGGGAATCACATGGAAGTGCACGTCGCGGTCGACCATCATCAGCATCAGATAGTTGATCTTCTCATAGGCCACGACCTGTCTGAGCAGGCGCTCGATACCGTCGATCGCCAGCTTCAGGTCGCTGAAGGCCGCCGGGCTCAGATCTGAAAAGGCTTCGGCCCTGTCCTTGCAGACCAGGACCAGCGACCCGAAGGTCGGTTGCTTGGGACGGACGAGAACCAGCCAGTGGTCGGTTTCGGCGACCTTGTTGTCGGGATAGCCGAAGGCCAGGGCGGTCGGATTGCTCATGGAAAAAAGGTTCGCCTCTTGGCGCTGACCGCCGCCGATTCACAATAGGCACCCGGCCTTTTTCAGGGAAGGGCGATCCGCAGGGAATGTGACGATCCTGTTGCGGCCAGCCTTCAGCCCTGAGGTTCAGACCAGACTGTAGCGTCCCAGCTCGGTGGGTCTGCCGGTTACAGGATCAAGGCCGCGGGCGATCACGCGGATTTTGGCCGGTCCGGAGCCTTCTCTGATGATTTCAATGGCATGCCAGCGCGCTGCGGGGTGCTTGCCCCGCCCGACCGCCGAGGCCGAGGGCACGCCGAGTACCGGAATGTCACGACCGTTCGGGCCGGCCAGGGTGGTGACCAGGGCCTCATGGGCGTGGCCATGCAAAATCAGCTCAGCGCCACGGCGCTGCAGGATGGCCTGGAGCGCCGCCTGATCGTCCAGCGCCTTGCGTCGTGACACCACGCCCGGAGCCGGCGGGTGGTGGATCAGCACGACCCGGACAAGGTCGCGATCGGCCAGATCGATCAGCAGGGCCTCCAGTCGTGCCAGCTGCGCGTCGCCCAGTTGGCCCGTTGCGAGGTGAGGGGCGGTCGGCACGGCCGAGCACAGGTTGATGATCGCCACACCGTCACGCAGGCGCAGGCGGGGAAAGTCCCCGGTCTCACCGTCGCCGAGCCAGTCCGACCAGGTCGAGAACCGGTCGGATCGCGGGCTATGTACCAGGGCGTCATGATTGCCGGGGCTGAGGGTCACGCCCTCGGCCGGTCCCAGGCCGGACAACCATTGGCGCGCGGCATCGAACTCCGCCTTTGAGGCGAAATTGGTCAGGTCGCCGGTCAGGGCAATGTGGTCTGGCGCATGGGCCTGGATGTCGGCGACAAGGGCCGCCAGCACCTCCGGCTGATGCTCTCGCCGCTTCCGGCGCCAGGCGATCCGGCTGAGCAGGCGCTTTGAAGCCAGGTCGCGCCAGCCAAAGGCCCCCTTTGGTGGCGGTAAATGCGGATCTGACAGGTGAGCGATACGGAAAATAGACAAGTCTGGGCCACGGATTCTGGTCAGGGGGCCGCGAAGCGGCTTATCAATCGCCACGGCTTTCACAGGGTTCTCGCACATTGACCGACGGAAGTAATCAGGACGGCGCCGCGAGGCGGACGGCGATCACGATCGGCGAGGCCTCGACGCGGATCTGGGGCATGAGCTCGGCCGAGCGCCTGTCGCGCATCTATGGACGTGTCGGCCTGGCCGAAGCGACCGCCGAGACGTTGCCGGCCTTGGGCGAGGTGGTGATCGTCGATGCCGGCTGGGTGTTCGACGAGGCGCTGATCCGCGCCCTGGCCGGTCGGCCGGGCGTGGCCATGGTGGATGACAGCGGTCGGGTGGTGGCGGCGCATCTGCCTGTCGATCAGGCCACAGGGGCGGTGGCGGGCGACCTTGCTGGCCTGCCGGCCGAGATTCCCCGCCTGTCCGCCCTGGACATCGGTTCATCCTACAACAGCGAATTGCGCAAGCGCGAGCCGCCGGTGCTGGAACGCCTGACACCCGAGACGGTCGACGCCGTCGAGAAGCGGCTGTTCAAGGGGTCCTACAAGGGGGTCACCGATCTGGTGACGAAGTATGTCTGGCCTGCCCCGGCCCGCGTGATCACGCGCTGGTGCGCCCTGGCCAGGATCACCCCCAACCAGGTGACCTTCGCCAGTTTCCTGATGGTCCTGGCCGCCTTCGCCCTGTTCTGGACCGGTCAATACGGCTGGGGCCTGGTCTGCGCCTGGATCATGACCTTCCTCGACACGGTCGACGGCAAGCTGGCCCGGGTGACCCTGACCTCGTCGAAATGGGGCAATGTCTTCGATCACGGGATCGACCTGATCCATCCTCCCTTCTGGTGGTGGGCCTGGCTGGTCGGCCTGGGCTCCCTGGGCCTCTCGCCGCCCCATGCCGGACTTTTGCTGGCCATTGTGGTTGGCGGCTATGTGGCCCAACGGGTGGAGGAGGGCATCTTCCTGGGCCTGTTCAAGGTCGAGATGCACGCCTGGCGCCCGTTTGACAGCTTCTTCCGGCTGATCACCGCCCGGCGGAACCCGAACCTGCTGTTCCTGACCGCCTCGACCCTGGTCGGTCGTCCGGACGTCGGCTTCATCCTGGTCGCAGCCTGGACGGCGATCTGCTTCGTTGTCCATGCGAGCCAGATCGTGCAGGGCCTGCTCACGCCCAAGGGCGGCGTTACGTCCTGGCTTTCCCGCTGATGAAGGTTGGTGTCGTCCACAACCCGCGCAGCCACGCCAATATGGGGCGTAGCGCCGACTCGTGGGCCCCCGACGATGTGATGCTGGTCCGGCCGGCCAGCCTGGAGGCGCTTACGGTCGATCTCACGGCCTTTGCCGCCCGAGGAGTGGAACTGCTGGTGATCGATGGCGGTGACGGCACCATCCGCGATGTGCTGAGCCTGCTGCCCAATTCCTTCGGTGACGCGCCGCCCCTGATCGCCATCCTGCCGTCCGGAAAGACCAATGTCCTGGCCGTGGACCTGGGCATACCGTCTGACCGGAGCCTGCAGGACGTGCTGATCGCGGCCCGCTCGCCCCGGGCGGTCATCAAGCATCGCGCGCCCCTTGAGGTCGCTTGGGATGATGGCCGCTCGCCCCTGCGCGGCTTTGTGTTCGGGCTTGGGGCGTTTGTGCGCGGTACGACCATGTCCAGGACCGTCAACCGCATGGGGGCGTTTCACGGCCTTTCAGTCGCCCTGACCGTAGCCGGAGCAGCCGTCGGTGTGCTTTTGGGCGGCGCGCGCGATCACTGGCGGGCGGGCGTGCCCCTCAGCCTGGCGATTGATGAGCAGCCGGTGACGGACCAGCCGCGCTTTCTGCTGATGGCCACAACGCTCAAGCGCCTGCCGCTTGGTCTGAAGCCTTTCGGGCCGCCGCGCGAAGGCCTCAAGTTTCTCGACGTTGATGCGCCGCCTCGTCGGCTGCTTCCGGCCCTGGCCTTGCTGCTGGGCGGTGGCGACGCCAACTGGCTTCCGCGCTTCGGCTATCGGCGTGGCGACGCCCGGTCGGTCCGTGTCGTGACCGGCGAATCCTTCGTGGTCGACGGGGAGGTCTATGACTCCAGCGGTGGCATGACCGTTGAGCTGGGCGCACCCCTGAGGTTCCTGGCGTCGTGACCAGCCAGGTCCTGGCCATGATCGAGGCCGAACTGCGCGCGCCCGCGCCGGCGCATGCCGTGGCCTATGCCCAGCGACTGGTGAGCGCCTTTGAAGATCCGGTAGCCGTCCTGTTCTATGGGTCCGTGCTGCGGACGGGAGACCTGGACGGGGTGATGGATTTCTATGTCCTGACCCGCCAGGCCCGTCGGGGCTGGCGCGGCGTGCTGGCGCGCAAGCTCTGGCCGGATGTCAGCTATCACGAGATCGAGCACGAAGGCCGCATTCTCCGCGCCAAGGTTGCGGCCATGACTGTCGACCAGTTCAATCTGGCGGCACGAGGCCATGAGATCGACACGACCATCTGGACGCGGTTTGTTCAGCCCTCGGCTCTGGTCTGGTCTTCGGATCCTGAGGTCGAGCCCGTCGTCATCGCCGCCGTTGCCGAGGCGACCCATTCGGCGGCGCGTTTTGCAGCCGCGCTCGGACCCGTCGAAGGCCCTTCGGAAGCCTATTGGTCGGCGCTGTTCCAGCAGACCTACAAGGCCGAGTTTCGGGTCGAGCGCGGCGGGCGCGAGCAATCGATCCTGGCCTTCGATGCCGGGCGCTATGATCGCCTGCTGGTCGCGTGCTGGCGCGAGCAGGGCTTGCTCGATATCGTCTCACCGACCTCTGTGCAGCCCAACCTGACCGAGGAAGCCCGGACCCGGTTCGGACGCGCCTGGCAGGTGCGGCGGCGGCTGGGCAAGTCCCTGAACGTGGCACGCCTGGTCAAGGCCGCCTTCACGTTCGAGGGGGCCGCGCGTTATGCGGCCTGGAAGATCGAGCGCCATACGGGTGTAGCTGTGCCCCTGACGCCCTGGCGCGAGAAGCATCCGGTGCTCGCCGCCCCGGGCGTGCTGTGGCGGCTGTGGCGCACCCAAAGGGCGCGAAAGGCCGAGACCTGAGGTCCCGGCCCCTCTGAGCGTCAGGCCGTGGCGCGCTGGCGCTGGTTGTCGATCAGGCCCATGGCGGCCCCAAGTTTGGCGAAAACGGCCAGAACCTTGTCGATCTGCTCGGGCGTGTGGGCGGCGCTGACGCTGGTGCGCAGCAGTGGGCGGCTGTCGGGCGTTGCGGGCGGCAGGGCCAGGTTGAGATAGACCCCGTTCTGCAGCAGGGCGTTCCACATGCCGATGGCCCGCTCCTGGTCCGGCATGGTGATGGCCACGATCGGGCTGGCCGTCGGTCCGGTCTGGAAGCCCAGGGCGGTCAGGCCGTCATACAGCTGGCGGGCATTGGCCATCAGGCGATGGCGCAGTTCAGGCATCTCTTCCAGACGCTTCAGGGCCACGAGGGTGGAGCTGACCACGGCCGGAGGAAGGGAGGCGGTGAACATGTAGGGACGGCAGACGACCCGCATGACGTCGAAGTCGTCGACATTGCTGACACAGAAGCCGCCAATGGCACCGAGGCTCTTGGAGAAGGTGCCGACCACGAAGTCGACATCGTCCTCGACGCCTTCCTGTTCGGCCAGGCCACGGCCGTGCTCGCCGAGAACGCCCATCGAGTGGGCCTCGTCGACCAGCAGATAGCCGCCCAGTTCGCGCTTCACGGCGGCGATCTCCTTGAGCGGCGCGGTATCACCGATCATGGAATAGATGCCTTCGACGACGATCAGTCGCTCGCCAGGCAGATCCTTCATGCGCCGGAGGCGCTTGTAGAGATCTTCCGGATCGTTGTGGCGGAAGCGGATGACCTCGGCATGGCCCAGGCGGGACCCGTCATAAATGCTGGCGTGGCTGTCGGCATCCAGGATCAGGTGGTCGCCGCGCCCGACCAGGGTCGACAGCACGCCCAGATTGGCCTGATAGCCGGTGGTGAAGACCATGGCATGCTTGCGGCGATAGAAACGGGCGAGGGCCGCTTCCAGCTCCACGTGGGCTTCGAAGCTGCCATTGGCAATCCGCGAGCCCGTCGTGCCCGTGCCCCGTTCCTGTACGGCCTTGACCGAGGCGGCGATGCTCTCGGCGTCAAAGGTCAGACCCAGATAATTGTTGGTGCCCAGCAGGATCGTCGGGCGGCCGTCAATGACGCCCTCGGTCGGTGAAACCACCTTGTCGAGTCGAACGTTGAAGGGATCGGCCCCAGCTTGCCGGATCGCCTGGTAGGCGTCGCGATAGGCGAGGTGTTTGTCGAACAGCCCCATAGTTATCCCTTACTCCGAAGGTCTTTTATCAGATTGGACAGGTCGCCCGCCGTCTCGACCGAGGCCAGACGATCGAGGGGGATCGAGATATCGAACGCGTCTTCCAGCTCCATGATGATGTTCATCAGGGCCAGGGAATCGACCTGAAGGTCACGACCAATATGGGTCTCGTCGGTAACTTCCACTGTGCGTCCGAGCACCGTGGACACCGCCAGGCCGATTTCCCTCAAGGTAAGATCCGTAACCGCTTTCATATCGACTCGCTGATACCCCCGTGAGCGGGTCCGACTGATTCAGGTTGTAACAGTCCCACTGTCGGATTCCTGTCAAAATTGGCTGCTATAGTCGAGGCGAAGCAACTAAAAACCCCTTGGCGCGATACCATTGCACGCTTTGGGAGAATCCGGTGTCGATCCCGTATCGCGTCGCGATAGCGCCGGGCGGCAAATCCGTGTCCGAGACGCCCCAATCCAGATGCAGCATTTCCCGCGCCTTGCCAGGCGTGAAGATGGAAATCTTCCCTGAGGCGCGTCCAATTCCTTCAGACAGGCGCGCCAGGGTCGTGATCAACCAGGCCGGGACCTGGATCAGGCGAGGGTTTTTGCCCACCGCCCTGGACGCCGCCTGCATAAGCTCGGTCCAGCTGTAGCCGGCGATGCGAGCGTCTGACAGGGCAAAGACGCCCGCAGTCGGGCTCGCCGCCAGTTGGGCGATCTGGGCCGCAGCATCCTCGACATGGATCATCACGATCCGCGCCCTTGGGTCCAGGGTCGGCAGCAGGGGCGAATCCTGGGCGGCCCGGAACAGGCCCAGGGTCTCCATGTCCCCGGGTCCATAAATGGCCGGCGGCCGGACCACGGTCAGGGAGTCACCATACGCCGCCCGGGCTGCATCCTCGCCACCGCGTTTGCTGGCCGCGTAGTCCGAGAGGGCGGGCTCGCGCGCCGCCAGGCTGGAGACCACGATCAGGTGGGAACCGTTGGCTTTGGCGGCGGCGGCCACGGCGCGCGCGCCCTCGACATTGGTTTGGTCAAACTCGGCCCTGGAGCGCGCCTTGATCAGGCCGGCCACATGGATCACCACCTTTGCCCCGGCACAGAGCTTGGTCAGGGCCTCGGCATTGGACAGGCCGCCGAGAACCAGCTCGGGCTCAAGCCCGGCCCAGTCAGGATCGATGATGTCCCGTCTTGCGAGGATGCGCACGGTCCAGCCATCGGCGGCCAGGGACCTCACAAGATGCCGGCCCAGGAAGCCCGTGGCTCCGGTGACGGCGACGACGCCCCGGCCCACTGTCAGGGCTGCTCCGCATAGGCACCCGCCAGGAAGGCGGCCTTGGCCTTGGAGCGGCTGAGCTTGCCCGACGAGGTCTGGGGCAGGGCATGGGCCCCGACCAGCTGTACGCGGGTCTCGACGCTATGGCGTAGCCGCAGGACGGTCGCGACCTGTTCGGCCAGGGCCCTGCGGGTCTCCGCGTCACCGCCACGGGCCTGGACCAGGACCATGACCAGCTCTTCGCCGTCACCGGGGATCGAGAAGGCGGCGACGTCACCGCTGCGCAGGCTGTCGATCTCGGCCTCGGCGGTCCATTCCAGGTCCTGGGGCCAGATATTGCGGCCATTGAGGATGATCAGGTCCTTGCCGCGGCCGGTGATGACGATCTCGCCCTCGACCAGATAGCCGAGGTCACCGGTGTCCAGCCAACCGTCGGCCGACAGTACCCGGGCGGTCTCTTCCGGCTGTTCGAAATACTCGCGCATCAGGCTGGGCCCACGGGCAAAGATCCGGCCAACGCCGCGCTCGGGCAGGGATTGTCCGGCCGCGTCGCGGACGACCAGGTCGTGATCCGGGAGGACTGGGCCATTGCGGGCGAAATCCCGCGAACGTCCGGCGTCGGTGCTGGTCACCGCCAGGCCCTGTTCCAGCTGCTCGACATCCAGGGTCTCGACCTTCAGGCCCTCGCCCAGGGGTGACATCGACAGGGCCAGGGTGGCCTCGGCCATGCCGTAGCTGGCGACGAAGGCGGAGTCGGAGAAACCTACGGCCTTGAAGCGTTCGGCGAAGGCCCGCAGCGGCCCGGTGCGGATCATGTCGCCGCCCAGTCCGGCGCTGCGCCAGCGCGACAGATCCAGATGCTCGATCGACGCGGCCTCGGCCCGGCGGGCACAGAGCTCATAGCCGAAGGTGGGACTGTAGCTGATCGTGCCCCCGTTGCGGGTCATCAGGTCCAGCCACATCAGCGGCCGGCGGACGAAGGCCCCGGTCGGCAGCAGGTCAACCGACATCTGGCTGGTCATGGGGCTCAGCAGGAAGCCGATCAGGCCCATGTCGTGATAGAGCGGCAGCCAGGAGATCGCCCGGTCATCGGGGCGCACCTTCAGCCCGTCCCGGGTAATGGCCTGGGCATTGGCCATCAGGGCGCGGTGGGTCACGACGACGCCGGTCGGGAAACGGGTGCTGCCCGACGAAAACTGCAGATAGCAGGTGCGGTCGGGCTCGATTACCGGCAGGTCCGCATCCTCGGCCTCAGGCAGGTCCGCCAGGGCACCGGCGAACCGCAAGGGCTGGCGGGCAGCGATGTCCGGCAGCCAGGCCGCCATCGAGGCCGGGCCGATCAGGACAGAGGCCCGGGCCGAGCCCAGCATCCTGGCGATCTGTTCGATATAGGCCTCGCGGCCGCCCAGCGGTGCCGGCAGGGGCAGGGGGGCGGGCGGCAGGCCGGCATACTGGCAGGCAAAGAAGGCGCGAACGAAGTCGGCGTCGGTCTCGGCGATCAGGCCAACGCTGTCGCCGGGCCGGGCTCCGGCGGCCAGCAGGCGCCTGGCCAGGGCCATCGCCTCGTCGCGCAGGCGCGCATAGGGCAGGGCTTCGAGCAGCTCGCCGCGCAGGGAAAAGAGGTTCACGCCCGTCTCGCCCCGGGCTGCGAAATCCAGCGCGGCCGTCAGGGTGGGGAAATCTGCGAAGCGAACCGTTCGCGAGGTGCCGGTCGGAGTTATCATCATCACCTGTCGCCTTTGGCGTCGTTTGCATCCTCGGCGCAAGAGGCTTCGTTCTCATCCGGCTGTCCGGAGCGAGCAAGGCGCACGCGGAGGGTCAGGAACATCCCTATGGCCATGGCCGTTGCGGCCCCGACCAGGGCGGCCCCGGCGCCGTTCATGCCGAGGCTGGATACCAGGGGGAACAAGGCCAGCAGAAAGATCGCGCTGACCACCAGGCGGACCCTCAAGGCCAGGTGCGCGGCGCGCATGGACACCAGCATAGGTTCGAGCGGCAAGGCGAGGATGCCGATGGCCGCTGCCGTGACCTGCCAGGTCATGACGTCGGCGGCACCGACATAGGCCTGGCCCATGATCAGGCCGAGCAGAGGTTTGCCGAACAGCCAGGTGATCAGCAGCAGCAGGCCGGCCACGGCCCCGCCCAGAAGGGCGACCTGTCGGGCCAGCTTGCGCATGGCGGTATCACCGCCGAGCGCCCGGAGCTTGGCGAGTTCGGGATAGAGGGCCGGGATCACGAGGCGGGCCGGCTTGGCCAGGCCGTCGGCCACCTGTCGACCAATCCGCCAAAGTCCGGCCTGGGCCGGGCCGAGCAGGGCTCCGACCGACAGGGTGATCACATGGGTAAAGGCCACGTCCAGGCTGCTGCTGAAATTGGTCGCCCAGGCGAATTTCCACACACCGGGCAGGCCCTTGCCAAGCGGACCGACAAGCCTGAAGCCGTCGGTCAGGCCGCGCTGGGCAAGCTCCCGCCAGGCGATGACGCCGACATACAGGAACGCGGCCAGGGGCCCGGCGGCCCAGGCCAGGAGATAGGCCCAGAACGGCGCCTGCTGCCAGAACGCGATCGCCGAACCGATCAGCCGCACCATGGAGCTGACAGCCTGTTCGCCGGCCAGATAGCGAAAACGGTCAAACAGCCTAAGCAGGCCGACCGAGGTCGCCGAGGTCATCACCACAATGGTCAGGGCATAGAGCGCAGCGGCGGGTGCCATGTCCTGTGACCAGCCCAGGAGCGAGCCGAACGCCAGGGCTCCGATCACGCCGAGGGTCACCCCGACCAGGCCGCTGCTGAGATCCAGAAAAAGCGACAGGCGAACCACCTGCTGGAAGGTCCGGCGATCCTGTTTCAGCAGCGGCTCGGCACCGTACTGCAGGACGGTCTGCCAGGACTGGAACTTGACCACCTCGCCCAGGAACTGGGCGAAGGTCGTGATCAGGTACAGCAGGCCCATGCGGACCGGATCGAGGCCGCGGGCCGTCAGGGCGATATAGGCCAGTCCGATGATCGCATTGACCGTGCGGCCGCCGAGCAGGGTTCCGGCATTGGCCAGGACCCGGGCGAAGACAGAGCGTTCGGCGCTCATCGGGTCCTGGTGGTCCGGGCCAGGACGCGGTCGGCTATGGCTTCGGCGGCGCGCTCCGAGGAGGGTCGGGCGGTCAGGTCGAAGCTTTCGGCAAAGCCGCTCGTCTGGATCGCGACATAGTCGCCATGGCTCCGGCGCGCCGCCTCAACCGCCTCGACCAGATGGTCGACCGAGGTCAGGACCGGGCCATACTGCCAGTGATGGAAGCTTTCATCGCCTTGCCACTCGACCTCACCCGGGTTGAGGAACAGGCAGGGCTTGGGTGTGCGCAGGAACTCGTAGACCTGACTTGAAACGTCACCGAGATAGATGTCGGCCGCGCGGGTATAGGTCATGTCGATGGCCGCCGGGCCGCCGAGATCGATATGGATGCGGGGGTGTCGGCGGAAAGGATCCAGGGCGGACAGCATGGCCGGGCCGGCTCCATCGAACAGCCGGATGTGCGGCGCGAAGATCAGGTTGAAGCGATCGTCCGCGGCAAACTGTTCGAGCACCCGGACCCCGAAGCGCGGCCATGAGCCGAGGCTGGCATGGAAGTGCGGGTTGTAGACGACCAGGGGCTTGGCTTGCGGAAACACCGGCAGGGGCGAGCCGGGCAGGGCGTCGATGATGTCGAACTTGGGATAGCCGACCATGGCGCAGTTTTCCGGGCGGACCCAGCCCCCCTCGACCATGCGGTCGCGCTGCTTGGGGCCGGCGGCCATCACCAGGTCGAACTGGCGCAGACGTGGCTCGAACACCCCGCCCCGGTCGCCGGCGCCGTGCTGGGTATAGACCAGCAGGGACCGCCTGACCCCCAATCGGCGCAGCAGGGCGGTGGTACGCTCCGGGGTGACGATGGCGTCCATCCGGCCGAGCGCCAGGGCATTGGCGGCCAGCATCAGGGCCTTGGGCGGCGTGGAGGTTTCCTTCAGCCGCACCCTGCGCAGCCAGGCCGGCGGCAGCAGGCGCAGGCTGATCGGCGCGCCACCGACGGCGTCCAGCAACTGCCGGGCATAGTCCAGGTGGTCCTCCGTGGTGGCCGCAATCTCGACCTCGAGGCCGGGCCAGCCGCGCGACAGGGCCACGGCAATCGGCAGGCTGTGCAGGATCTGGTGGGTCTGGGCGATGTAAAGGAAGCAGATCCTGGGCCTGGAACTGTCGGACGGGGCCTGGCTCATTGCCGTTGCGCCGACCGGATCAATGGCCAGGAGTGAGGCGCGAACGCACCCGGCCCTTGAAGACTACCCGATCGCCCTCATCCGACACCGCATAGCTGTCGGCCTGAACCTGGTTGCCGCCGCTGGCTCCCTGCACGCCGCCGTCGCCGACGACCTGGCCGGTGCGCGTATCGATCACGGCCTTCTCGGTCCGGAAGGCATAGTCCGTGCCGTTGCCGATCTGGACGTCACCGGTCAGCAGCAGGGCCCCGCTCTCCTCATCATAGGTGCCCTTGCGGGCGATCACCTGGGTAGGATTGATGGACCCATAGCCCCGGGTCAGCTGGGGCGCGACCAAGGCGATGCGACTGGGGCTGGTCTGATCGCGGTCGGCGGTCTTGGCCACGATCAGAAAGGCGCGGCCGTCCTTCATCGCGCCGGTGAAGCGGGGGTTTTCCATCCGCAGCGGCGCATTGGTCGCCACGCGGGTCGACCGGGCCTCTGCAGCCCGGATCGTGGCCTGCACGCCTATGGCCCCGCCGACCATCACGGCGATCGCCGGAAGAATCAGCCTGAGTGCGCTGACCGACTTGCGTCGACGGGGGCGGACCTTGCGCCTCACGACGAGGGCTGAAGACGGTGCAATCGAGATCATCAGGGCCAGAATGCAATGCTTATGAGGAACCGGCTTAATCCCGACTGCGCCGAGTCCCAAGTGTTATTCGAGGCGGAGGCCAGGTCAGGGCCGGCTCAGTGCGGCTTGCGCCCGACCTCACTGGCCGCCAGCAGAAAGGCGCCCACCCCGTAGAGCTGGGTGTCGTCTGGCTCGACCTGTTCGGGTGCATAGCCGACCTGCTGCACCCAGGTCAGCTTGCCCTCGGGGGTCACGGCGCGGACCAGCGCTGACCAGCCATGGTTTACCGCGATCCGGTAACGCGGCGCGGTCAGCAGACCCGTATTCACCCCCCAGGCCAGCCCGTAGGTGAAAAAGGCGGTGCCGCTGGTTTCCGGTGGCGATCCTTCGGGGGCCAGCAGGGACGGGGCCCAATAGCCGTCGGCCTTCTGAAGGTCGACGAGCCGGTCCGACATGGCCCGGAACAGCGCCACATAGCGGGGGCGGGATGGATGGTCCGCAGGAAGCAGCTTCAGCACATTGACGATGCCGGCATAGGACCAGCCGTTGCCGCGGCTCCAGAAGATCTTCCGGCCCTGATCGTCGCGACGCGTAAAGTAGCGGCTGTCCCGGAAATAGAGGCTCTGATCCTTGTCGAGCAGATAGTCGGTAGTCGCCCAGAACTCACGGTCGGCATAGGCGGCATAGCGAGGGTCACCGGTGACCCTGGACAGGCCAAACCAGGCCGGCGGGGCCATATACAGGGCGTCACTCCAGCACCATCGGGTCTGGCAGGGCGGCTCGCCGACCCCGTCCTGGAAAGCCAGATCCCCGGTGGGCTGATCGGCCAGGATGGCGTCGAAACGGGTGCGGAGGGCGGCGATCCGGACAGGATCAGGTGTCTTGCCGTAGGCCCAGAGCCAGCTCTGGCCGATCGCATGATCATCGGCATGCAGCGGCCGGCGGCCCAGTTGCCAATCCTGCTCAACGCCGTGCGCGAGCAGAGCCTCGGCATATTTCGGATCGCCGGTGCGGTCGGCAAAGGTGAACAGGCCGGTATAGAGCGCGCCCTGGATCCAGCCTCGCGGATCGACCGTATTGTGCTTGAAGGTGCGGATGTAGTCGAAGCTGTCGAGGCGCGCGAGTTGCCAGTCCGCCACCTTGCGTCCCAGCGCCAGCACATCAGCTTCTCTCGGCGCTGCCGGAGCGACCGTGGCTCGGGAGGGCGGGCCGGGCACCTTTACACTGCTGCACCCTGTGGTCATGGCCATCAGGGCCAGGGCGAGGATCAGGCTGGCGCGCATCGAACTCCCTTTTGGATGAGCAGTGATTTCGGGCACCTTGCCATTGTGGTCAAGCCAGTGGGCCAAGCGCGTCCGGCGGCGAGACGTCCAGCCTAGCCATCTAAGGAGCGTTTGACCACTCTGACCGAGAGCGCTTTTGTAGGAGCTGGTCATCGTCCTCGCCCGTGTGGCGGAAATTGGTAAGGCCAATTTTCTTGCCCGGCCGACCAATTCGACTATGGTGACCCCGCGAGTCTGGCGGAGGCACTGGAAGCAGCCTCCCCGACCGTCTGCCTCTTGCTCTGCCGCAGGTGTTCCGAAGGTGATCATGAACCGGTTCCCGGTCAAAGCCGCATTGATGACACTGGCCCTGTTCGCAGGCGGATCGGCTTGGGCGGATGGAGCCCCTGCCGGCGTGGCAAAGCCGGCGCCGCAATGCCTGGGCAGCGAGGGACATGCCGCCAGCTTCGCCGGACGACGGACGTTCCGGCTCAGGCCGGACTGGATGGCCACTACCAAGGGCGCGCTCACCCGGCCTGACCTGGCTCCAGCCTATCAGTTGCTGATCAAACGGGCCGGAGCGGCGCTGGCGGGACCGACCTATACCGTCGTCGACAAGCTGAAGACGCCGCCCAGCGGCGACAAGCACGACTATATGAGCATGGGCCCCTACTGGTGGCCCGACCCCGGTAAGCCCAATGGCGAGCCCTATGTCCGACGTGACGGCGAGGTCAATCCCGAGCGCAGCACCGACGCCTTTGATGTCTCCGACCTCGAGGCCATGAGTGGTGCCATTGAGGCGCTGTCCCTGGCCTATTACTTCACCGACGACCGTCGTTATGCCGACAAGGCCGCCCAGCTTCTGCGGGCCTGGTTCCTGGATGCCGCCACCCGGATGAACCCGAATGCCAGTTTCGCCCAGGGCGTTCCAGGGCGCACGCCCGGGCGGGCAGAGGGTGTCCTCGACACCTTCAGGCTGCTGCGGGTTGTCGAGGGGATCGGCTTGCTGGGGCCGTCAGGTACCCTGACCGCAGCGGATCAGGCCGGGCTGGAACGCTGGTTTGCCGACTATGCCGCCTGGATGCAGGCCAGCCCGACCGGACGGGAAGAGCGGGCGGCGACCAATAATCACGGCAACTGGTACGATTATCAGCTGGCGACCTTCGCTCTGTTTGCACGTCAGGACGATCTGGCTCGCCGGGTGATCGCGACGGTCGGGCCACAGCGCATTGCGAGCCAGATGGCCCCGGACGGCTCGCTGCCCGAGGAGCTGAAGCGCACGAAAGCCCTGCACTATAGCTATTTTGCTCTTGAGCCCCTGGTGGGCCTGGCTGACCTCGCGCGGTGTACCGGTCAGGATCTCTGGCAGTTCGAAACGGCGGATGGCCGCAGCCTGCGCAAGGGGTTCGCCTTCCTGGCCCCTTACGTGGGAAGGGAGGAGAGCTTTCCTTTCAAGGAGCTGGAGCCACACAAGGCGGCAGCCTCAGCTGCGCCGCTCCTGACCTATGCCGCCTGGGCCTATGGCGATGAAGCCTTTGGTGCGGCTGCATCTTTGGCCGCCAAGGCACGTTCTGTGAGTCTGGGTGACCTTCTGATCGCGCCCTACGAACCCTGAAATTCGTCGACCTGCGCGGGTGATGCGTTCCTTTCACCCGCACCTCCTCCCGAGGTTTGCCGACGAAGGGCGGCTGGGGCCTTCCCCCCAGCCGCCCAACCTTCAAGATTTTGGTGTCTAGACCCGCGAGCGACGCGCCAGTTCGTGGCGTCGTGCCTCAACCTCACTCCGGGCCTGGGCGAGGGCGTCGATTTCCGTGGCAGTCAGGAGATTGTCGATCACGCGTCCC
Organism: Caulobacter sp. AVps16; assembly: GCF_058681455.1. Classification (NCBI taxonomy): domain Bacteria; kingdom Pseudomonadati; phylum Pseudomonadota; class Alphaproteobacteria; order Caulobacterales; family Caulobacteraceae; genus Caulobacter; species Caulobacter sp. AVps16. Next base: position 1,840,025 of record NZ_CM178739.1, on the reverse strand, counting down.
AGATGTTCCCGCATGGCGTTGCGTGCGGCCTTCGGATCCCGCGCCTGCAGGGCCAGGAGGATCTCCTGATGGTCATCAATCAGCGGGCGGACGCCCACTTCGCGAGCCCGTTCCAGCATGGCGCGGCACAGGGGCGACTTGTAGCGCAGGTCCCAGAGGTTTTCGATCACAGTCACCAGGGCGCTGTTGCGCGTAGCCTGGGCGATGGCGACGTGGAAGCGGCGGTCGGCCAGCTCACCCTTCACGTCACGGTCGTTCTCGACCACCATGTCGTCCATGATGGCGGCCAGTTGCGCGAGTTCGGGGTCGGTGATCGTGGTGGCGGCCAGGGCACAGCTCTCGCCCTCGATCAGGCGGCGGGCCTCGGTCAGCTCGAAGGCACCGATATCCAGCTCCGGCGGCTGACTCTCAGGCATCGGTGCCTCGGTGATGTAGACACCAGAACCGTGCCGCGCCTCGACCAGTCCGCGGATCTCCAGGGCAATCATGGCTTCTCGGACCGTCGGGCGGCTGACGCTGTAGTCTTCTGCCAGATCCCGCTCTGACGGCAGGCGTTGGCCCGGCTGGTACTGGCCGTCCCGGATCGACTCGGCGATGGCGTTGGCGACCTGCTGGTACAGCTTTCGGGTTTCGGCGGTTGAAGTGGTCATGGCAGTCTCAATAGGGCGGGGTCCGGTCAGACCGGCGCGGCCGCAAGCTAGGGCACTTCTAACGGCAAGGCCACCGTCCGACGCTCTAGGCATGGTAGCGCAATCACTCTAATGTGGTCAGGCCAATATGGCTCCGCCCCAAACCAGATTCCGGGTCATGCTCAAGATCACAGATGCCAAGGTCATCGTCACCTGTCCTGGCCGCAACTTCGTGACCCTGATAATCACCACATCGGATGGGGTTTATGGCCTGGGCGACGCGACCCTGAACGGACGCGAACTGGCGGTGGTCAGCTATCTGCAGGACCACATGATCCCTTGCCTGATCGGGCGGGACGCTCACCGGATCGAGGATATCTGGCAGTTCTTCTACCGCGGCTCCTACTGGCGTGGTGGGCCCGTGGCCATGACCGCCCTGGCGGCCGTCGACATGGCGCTGTGGGACATCAAGGGCAAGGTCGCCGGGCTGCCGGTCTATCAGCTGCTGGGTGGGGCCTGCCGGGACGGGGTCACGGTCTATGGTCATGCCAATGGCGAAACCGTGGAAGACACCCTGGCCGAAGCCGAGAAATACAAGGCCATGGGCTACAAGGCCATTCGCCTGCAGACCGGCGTGCCGGGGCTGGCCAGCACCTATGGGGTGTCCGGCGACAAGCTGTTCTACGAGCCGGCGGATGCAGACCTTCCGACCGAAAACCTTTGGTCGACCGCAAAGTACCTGAACCATACGCCCAGGCTGTTCGAACGGGCGCGCGAGGTCCTGGGCTGGGATGTGCATCTGCTGCACGATGTTCACCATCGCCTGACCCCGATCGAGGCCGCACGTCTGGGCAAGGATCTCGAACCCTACCGTCTTTTTTGGCTGGAAGACGCCGTGCCCGCAGAGAACCAAGCGGGCTTTCGGCTCATCCGCCAGCACACCACCACCCCGCTCGCCGTGGGCGAGATCTTCAGCCACGTCTGGGACTGCAAACAACTGATTGAGGAGCAGTCTATCGACTATATCCGGGCCACGGTGTTGCATGCGGGCGGCATCACGAACCTGAGAAAAATCGTGGCCTTCGCTGATCTTCATCATGTGCGGACCGGCTGTCATGGGGCCACGGACCTGTCCCCGGTGACCATGGCCGCCGCCCTGCATTTCGACCTGTCGATCCCCAATTTCGGCCTGCAGGAATACATGCGTCACACACCCGAGACGGACGCGGTCTTCCCGCATGGCTACAGCCTTGCCGACGGCATGCTGCACCCAGGCGAAGCGCCGGGTCTGGGTGTCGATCTCGATGAGGCCCTGGCCGCCCGCTATCCCTACAGGCGCGCCTATCTGCCGGTGAACCGTCTGGAAGACGGCACGATGTTCAACTGGTGATCCCGTGATCCGCCGGCATCAGGTGGGCCGATGTGGAGGCTGAGCCGGCGTGGCTAATTGGCTTGACAAAATCTATGACACCGGTAGCAAATGGTATGACCAAATTATGATCGTCCCCACCAATGAGGGATGAAAAAGGGGGAAGCATGTCGCTCAAGTCCATTCTCAGTCTTTCGACCGCCGTTTGCGCCCTGAGTGTCGGAGCGGGGGCCGCCTACGCCCAGACCGCGCCGGCCGGGACGGACGTGGTCGAAGAAGTGGTCGTCACGGGCTTCCGCAAGTCGCTGCAGCAGGCCATCGAGGTCAAGCGCTCGGAAACCTCGATCGTCGATGCGATCAGTGCCGAAGACATTGCCGACTTCCCCGACCTCAATCTGGCCGACTCCCTGCAGCGGGTGCCGGGCGTTCAGATCGACCGCGACGGCGGCGAGGGCCGTTCGATCAATGTCCGCGGCCTGAGCTCGGACTTCGTGCGTGTGCGCCTGGATGGCCTGGAGGCCCTGGCGACGACCGGTGGCCGCGACGGTGGCCGCGCCAATCGTAACCGTGGCTTCGACTTCAACGTCTTCGCCTCTGAACTGTTCAACAGCATCAAGGTCCGCAAGTCGCAGGAAGCCTCGATCAATGAGGGCTCGCTCGGTGCGACTGTGGATCTGCAGACGGCCCGGCCGTTCGACTATCCCGGCTTCGTCATGGCCATGGGGACCCAGGCTTCTTACAACGACCTGACCGAAGGCACCGATCCGCGCGGCACCTTCCTGGTCAGCAATCGCTGGATGGACGGCCGCCTCGGAGCCCTGTTCTCGGCGGCTTACAGCAAGCGCAAGACCTATGAAGAAGGGGCCAGTTCGGTCGGCTTCCGCGTTCCGGGCGACCACCTCTGCCTGCCCACCAAGAACAGCGCCGGCGTCATCACCTCCTATGTCAACGCCTCGTCCTGCTATCAGTCGGTCGGGACCATAACCAAGGCCGACGGCACGACGGTGACCGGCCTGGCCGCCCAGGAAGCGGCCTGGGGCGCGGCTCACCCCCGTATCCCGCGCTATGGCCGCATCGGCTATGATCGCGAGCGTCTGGGCCTGACCGGTGCCATTCAGTTCGACGTCTCTGACAAGACCCGCCTGACCTTCGACACCCTCTATGCCAAGCTGGACCAGACCCGCAGCGAGGAGTTTGTCGAGATCATCAGCCCGGCCCGCGAGACCGGCGTCCAGGGCTTCCGCGCCATGGATCTGCTGAACGGGACCATCGGTCCCAACCGCACCCTGATCAAGGCGGCCTTTGACGATGTCGACGCCCGCAGCGAGCAGCGCATCGACATTCTCTCGACCGCCTTCTTCCAGAACTCCCTGGGCCTGACCCATGAGTTCAGCGACCGACTGAAGCTGAATGCCTTGTACGGCGTCTCGCGCGCCATCGGCCGCAACCCCCAACAGACCACGCTGTCGTTCGACCGTCATGACGTCGATGGCTATTCCTACGACTTCACCGACAAGAACCAGCCGGGGATGAACTACGGCTTCGACGTCAACAATCCGGCCAACTGGGCCCTGATGTCGTCCAACGCCCTTGGGGACGCCTCGATCATCCGCCTGCGGCCCAACAAGACGGTCAACAGCTACGAGACTGCAGAGTTTGACCTTACCTATGACCTGACCGACGCCGTCACCCTGAGGGGCGGTCTGTCAAAGAAGAAGTTCGGCTTCTCGGTCTATGAGGTCCGCAAGGCTGTCGAAGGCGTGCCGGCAACGGCCCTGGCCAAGCTGGCAGCTGACGGCAAGACCATTGCCGACTATTCGACCCGGGTGACCAATTTCGGCAAGGGCCTGGATGTGCCTGCCGGCACGCCCCTGACCTGGGTGATCCCGGACATCAACAAGCTGGACGCCCTGATCGGCTTCAGCTGCAACTGCGTCAACTCCTATGGCGACTTCCGCCTGACGCCGTTCAATGGCGAAGTCCGTGACGTGACCGAGACCTCGACGGGCGGCTTCCTGCAGGCTGATTTCCGCACCGAGCTGATGGACATGCCGGTGCGTGGCAATCTCGGCGTGCGCTATGTCGAGACCGAGGTCGACGCCACGGGCATCCTGGGCACCACCCCGCTGAACCTGAAGAACAAGTACAACGACACCCTGCCGGCCCTGAACCTGTCGATCGAACCACATGAGAATGTCATGGTTCGCTTCGCAGCCGCCAAGGTGATGGCGCGTCCGGCCCTGAACCAGCTGACCCCGGGCGGGTCGGTTTCCCGGGGCGTCTCCGAGACGACCCTGACGGTCGGCAACCCGTTCCTGGATCCGATCCGGGCCAACAACTACGACGTCAGCATCGAATGGTATCCCTACAAGGGGGCCCTGTTCAGCCTGGCCCTGTTCCGCAAGGAGATCTCCTCCTACGTCCAGACCACGCGTCAGGCGATGCTGTTCTCCGATACGGGCTTCCCGAACTCGATTCTGCCCGTCGGAGTCGTGGCCAGCGACACGGTGATCTTCACCTCCAGCCAGAACACCCCCGGCGGCAATCTGGACGGCTACGAAATCACCCTGCAGACGCCGTTCACCTTCCTGCCGGGCCCGTTCGACAAGTTCGGTGGCCTGTTCAACTACACCAAGGTGGACTCGGCGATCGACTACATCGTCAACACCACGACCGGAGCGCTCTCGCGGCAACCGATCGTGGGTCAGTCGCCCAAGTCATGGAGCGCCACGCTCTATTACGAAAACGGTCCGTTCGAAGCGCGGGTCTCCGGGACCTATCGCGACGAGTACCTGACCCGGGTGCCGACGCTTTATGGCAACGACGTCGATGGCAAGGCCGAGGCGCTGAATGTCGACATGTCGATGTCCTATGACCTCAACAAGAACTTCACGATCTCGTTCGAAGGCATCAACCTCACCGACCAGTTCGACGAGCGTTGGACCAACAGCACCGACCAGTTCATGCTGAACTACGAGCATACGGGCCGGGAATTCGTCCTGGGCGTTCGCTACAAGTTCTGATGACCCCAACGCGGGCCGGATATCCGGCCCGCGTTTCTTTTTCCAGAATCTGAATTCGAGCAGAGACGGGATGATTGTGCACGCCTGGACCTTCGCCCGCCGTCAGGGACTGGCCCTGTCGCTTCTGATCGCAACCGCCGCGCCGGCTTTGGCCGTGGCGGATGTCCGCGGCCCGGTGCTGACCACGGTCGCGCCGATGAACCAGACCGTACAGAAGCGACTGCAGCCGGAACTGGAGAAGCTCCTGGACGCCCTGCTGGTTCAGCAGCGCGACATGACGCTCGACGGCACGCGCGTGTTCAGCGGCGATGACAAGTTCCTGCCCGGCAAGGTCGCGATCGGTCTGGCCTATCTGCTGGTCGATACCCCCCGGGACGACCCGCGGTTCGCGACCTATCTGGCGGGGTTCCGGCGTATTGCGGACCTCACCATCGACGACACCAACGAGACCTGGGGTGTCTACTACTACGCCCAGGCCCTGCGGATGCTGCAGCAGGCAGGACTGCTGGACCAGGCCGTGTCACCAGCGACCCTTGAGCGCCTGAAGCTCAAGCTGGACTGGCGGCGGTTCGTCCGCACGGAAGATCTGACCCTGATCAACCTGCCCAACAACTATTTTGGCGTGGCCTTCAGCATCGCCCGGCTGCGGTATCAACTGGGCTGGGAAGATGCCTCGGCCAGTGAGGCCCTGCTGAACCGCACGCTCGATCATTACCGGAAGTACTCCGGCGACTTCGGCTTTGCCGATGAGACCGACGGGGAAGGGCGGTATGACCGTTACAGCGTCCTGCTGATCGGGGAAATCGCCCATCGCCTGATCGAGGCGGGCATGCCGGCCAGTCCCGAGGTCAAGACCTGGCTGCGCAAGTCGGTCGACCTGATGCTCCCGCGCCTGAACCTGCGCGGCGAAGGGTTCGAATATGGCCGCAGCATCGGGGCCTATGGCGAAACGGCCTTCCTCGAGGTGCTGACCGCTGCAGCCAAGCTGGATGTCCTGACTCCCCAGGAAAAGAGCATGGCCTATGCTTTCTCGTCCCGGGTCAGCGCGCGACACATGGATTTCTGGTTCGATCCGGCCATGGGCTCGGTGAATCTCTGGGAGCGGGGGCGTCGCACCGACGCCTATCGCGGCAAGCACCGCATCCTGGGCGAGACCCTCAGCCTGGCCCGTCAGCACCTCTATACCAATGCGATCTGGAACGAGCAGGGCTTTGCCGACCGGGTGCCGGACCCCGGCTATGCCGCCTGGCTGGACGCCTTGCCCCAACAGACCGTGACCTGGTTTGCCCGCGGGGAGCATGATCGGCTGCTGGTCACGCTGCGCGACAGGGGGCGACTGGTCAGCCTGCCGGTTATCAATGGCGGCAAGGGGCAGCACGAGAACTCGCCCTATTATCCTGTGCCCTTCTCGCCGGGCATGCTGTCAGGGGTGGCTGATGGCCAGTTTCCGCAGCTCCTGCCCACCGTGACCTTTGAGGATGGCACGACCCTGGCCCCCCTGGCCTATGCCCGGAAGGCCCAGGTGCGGTTCAAGGGGCGGAAGACGACGGTGAGGTTCGAGCAGGACCAGGTCGACCGGCTGGGTGGCGATGCCCCGGTCGCCGATGACCGCCTGTCCGTTCGCACGCAGTATGAATTCTCGCCGGGGCGTATCACCCGGACCGATGTGATCACGCCCAAGTCACCGCTGTCGGCGGTGAGCATCGATGTCGACTTTGCGGGATTTTCTCAGGGGCCAGCTACAAAGGGCGGCCTTACGCGCTTTAGCCAGGGCGACGTGAAGGTCTTTGCAACCAGTGGCTACAAGTCTTGCCGGTCTCGAGCCTTGGCCAATGAGGCGGCCTATCGCACGCCGACCGGAGCCATGACGTCTTTGGTCCAGTGTTCGACGGGGCCGATCCGCCTTGCGGAGCCGCTGAGCCTGTCCTGGACCCTGACTTACCAATAGGGGCAAGGACGCGATCGGCCGGCCTGTAGCTAGCCGATCGCGTCCCAATCCCGAGGATTAGCCGTTGACGGCGTCCTTGAGTTGCTTGGCGGGCGTGAAGGCGACCTTCTTGGAGGCCGCGATCTCGATGGCCGCGCCGGTGGCCGGGTTGCGGCCGGTACGGGCCGGCTTGGCCTGGACCTTGAACTTGCCGAAGCCCGGGATCGAAACTTCTTCGCCCTTAACGGCGGCGTCGGTCACGGCCTTGAACACGCCGTCGATGATCGCCTTGGCCTGAGCCTTGGTCAGCTTGTCGTCAGCGGCGACTGCGGCGTCGACCAGATCGGAAACGTTCATTTTGATAGCTCATCCAATGTGGAATCAAGGAGCGTCGAGCCTGACGAAACGGGAAGGATTTGTCACGTCATCCCAGCAAATAGGGGCATTTCTGCGGTCATAGGGGCAAGCTTCACCTCCCCAGCCGCCAAAAACTCTGACAACATGCCGAGATCGGTGGGTCGCGGCGAGGTGACGCTCAACTCTTGCCATGGTAGCGATAACAGAAATCGGGGGGAATACATGGCAGTGGCCGGGAATCAGGGGGCGAAAGACGGTGTTGTCGTCGGTCGCAAGGACGGACTCGTCATCGGCGCAGCCTCGGTGGGCACGGTCTTTGAGTGGTACGACTTCTATCTCTATGGCTCGCTGGCCACCTACATCACCCACCATTTCTTCTCCGGGGTGAACGAGACCACGGGCTACATCTTCGCCCTTCTGGCCTTCGCGGCCGGTTTCGCCGTGCGCCCGTTCGGGGCCCTGGTCTTCGGCCGCCTCGGCGATCTGTGGGGCCGCAAGAACACCTTCTTGATCACCATGCTGCTGATGGGCCTGTCCACCTTCGTGGTGGGACTGCTGCCCAGCTATGAGCAGATCGGAATCATCGCTCCCATCGCTCTGGTGGCCATGCGCCTGATCCAGGGGCTGGCCCTGGGCGGCGAATATGGCGGGGCGGCGACCTATGTCGCCGAGCATGCCCCGGCCAATCGGCGAGGCCTCTATACCAGCTTCATCCAGATCACGGCGACCTTTGGCCTGTTCCTGAGCCTGATCGTCATTCTCGCTACGCGCCACGTCATCGGCGAAGACGCCTTCAAGGAGTTCGGCTGGCGCATTCCGTTCCTGATTTCGGTGCTCCTGCTGGGCGTATCGCTGTGGATCCGCCTGCAGCTTTCCGAAAGTCCATCGTTCCAGAAGATGATCGACGAGGGCAAGGGCTCCAAGAAGCCCCTGGCAGACAGCTTCGGCAAATGGGGCAATCTGAAAATCGTCATTCTGGCCCTGGTCGGACTGACCGCCGGTCAGGCCGTGGTCTGGTACACGGGCCAGTTCTACGCGCTGTTCTTTCTTGAAAAGATGCTCAAGGTCGAGGGCGGCCTGACCAATGGACTGGTGGCCATTTCATTGCTGATCGGCACGCCGTTCTTTGTGCTGTTCGGCTGGCTGTCGGACAAGATCGGCCGCAAATGGATCATCATGGCGGGCTGCATCCTGGCCTGCCTGACCTATTTCCCGCTGTTCAAGACCCTGACCGTCGCCGCCAATCCGCAACTGGCGGCCGCCGTGGCCGCCGCGCCGGTGACGGTGGTGGCCGACCCGGCCGACTGTTCGTTCCAGTTCGACCCCGTCGGCAAGACGGTGTTCAACACCTCTTGCGACCTGGCCAAGTCCTATCTGGCCAAGGCCGGGGTCACCTATGTGAACGCTGCGGCCCCGGCCGGGGCGGTGGCCTCGGTGAGGATCGGCGAGACCGTCCTACCGTCCTTCGCGGGCGACATGCTGGACAAGGCGGCGTTCAAGGACCGCAAGAAGGCCTGGGAAACCGAGCTTGGCGCGGCGCTCAAGACGGCCGGCTATCCCGCCAAGGCCGACAGCGCCCTGGTCAACAAGCCGTTGGTGGTGGGCATCCTGACCCTGCTGGTGATCTATGTGACCATGGTCTACGGGCCGATCGCGGCGATGCTGGTCGAGATGTTCCCGACCAATATCCGCTACACCTCGATGAGCCTGCCCTATCACATCGGCAATGGCTGGTTCGGGGGCTTCCTGCCGACCACGGCCTTCGCCATGGTCGCGGCCACGGGCAATATCTATTACGGCCTGTGGTACCCGATCGTCGTTGCGGGCGTGACGGCCGTGATCGGCATCCTGTTCCTCAAGGAAACCAAGGACGTCGATATCGAGGCCTAGGGTCGCGGAACTAGAGGCCCGCGCGGCGGCGCGCCACGCGCTCGCGGGCCACAGCGGCCTGAGCCGGCAGGTCGAGGCGCTCGTACAGGTCCGCAAGCGCCTGGTTGACGGGCAGGCCGTCGGGATCGAAACCGCGGCGCAGTTCCAGCATCTGCTGGGCTTCGGACAGGCGGTCGGAGCGGATCAGGGCGTCCAGTACGATCTGGTCGAAAAGATCGCGCTGGGCATGGCTGCCACCCACTTCGGCCAGACGGGGCAGGGCGGCGCGCAGGCCTCGCAGGGCGGCCGGATAGTCGCCGCGCGCATGGGCGACCAGGCCTTCGGCGGCGGGCAGGGCGACATCACGCCATGTCGAACGTACGAAGTCGGGAGCCTCGATGGCCGCCCGCCGGATCGCCGCCAGAAGCTGGTTTGCTTCGGGCCGGCCGGCGCGGGCCAGGCCGAACAGATATTGCAGCGACAGGAAAGGCTGCACGACGTCATCGGCGCGGGTGACCAGGTAGTCGGCCAGAGTGTTCCAGCGCGGTCCGACATCGACGCCGGCCAGCTCCAGCCGGGCCAGCAGGGAGACCGCCCCGACCTGGTCCTGTGAATAGTCCCTGGCCTGGGTCCAGCAGTGATCGTCATAGGCCGACAGCGCCGCCTCGAACCGGCCCTGGCTGAGATAGAACAGCGCCAGGTGCCACCAGAGGTGGGTGTCCATGAACGAGTTCAGGTCGGTCCAGGTGTCGCGCACGCCCTCCAGGAAGGCGACGCCTTCGTCGATGCGGCCCTGGGTCAGCATGACATGGGCCAGGGCGTGCTGGGCCCAGGGCTCCTTGCGCTGCAGGGACAGGGCATGTTGGGCGGCGGCCTCGGCCTCGTCCAGCAGGTGGCACTGCTCGTAGGCGAAGGCCAGCATGCCGTGCAGGTGGGGAATGTCGGCGGCGGCGGGCAGGCAGCGACTGGCCGCGCGCAGCATGGCGGGAAAGTCGCCCCGATTGAAGTCGTGGTAGTGCCGCAGCTTCAGCATCAGCAGATCGCGCGGCCAGGCCTCGAGAATGGCGTCGGCGATCGACAGCGCGCCGGGGATGTCGTCGGCGGACCAGGCCGAGACGAAGGCCACGACCTTGCGCTCCCGTTCATTAGCGCCGCCGAGGCTTGCCCGGGCGCCTTCCAGATAGGGTGCCGCGCGGGCCGCAGCGTCCGGTGCCTCCAGGAGGAGCCACAGGACTGCCGCATAGGCATTGAGCAGAGGCTCGCCGGGCGAGCCGTCGGCGGCCACCAGGATGTTGGCGGCGCGGGTCTCGTAGGCCAGGAAGCCGGCGATGAAATCGTCCACAGCAGCCAGGGCGGGGTCACTGGCGACGGAGACAGGGTTGCCGAGATAGTCTGTGCGCATGCTGCCACCCTAGTGGAGCTTGGCGGCCTAGTCTTTCGGCGCTTCAGGGAAGATCAGGTCGGCGAGCTCGGTCGCGCTCCAGTCCGCGTCGCGCGGGGCCAGGATCAGCGGCACGCGGGCCTCGAAGCCCCGCAGCATCTGGCCGGTCTGGTCCAGATCTGGCGCGGCGAGGCTTTCGCTCATGACGAGGGCGGCCAAGCTCAGACCTCGGGCCCTGATTACCTCCAGCGCCGTCAGGACGTGGCTGACCGTGCCCAGATAGGACCCCGCGACCAGCAGGACAGGCAGGTTCAGCGCGACCATCAGGTCGAGATTGGTGGCCGTGTCGGTCAGGGGCGACATCACCCCGCCAGCACCCTCGATCAGCAGCAGATCGCGGTCGGCTCGCTCCAGTCGGTCCCGGCAGTCGCCAACCAGATCATCCAGGCGCAGGACATCGCCCTCCAGCGCTGCGGCCAGGTTGGGGGCCAGTGGGACGCGATAGCGGCGGGGCGAGATGCGGGGCAGGGCGTCCGGCTCGCCCAGCGCCTGGGCGAGGCGGCCGGGATCGCTGACATCCGGATCGTCTGGATCAAAGCCGCTGACCACCGGCTTGAACGCGTCGACGCTCAGGCCCCGCAGGCGGAGGGCGCGGATCAGGGCGCAGGCGACATGGGTCTTGCCGATATCGGTGCCTGTGCCGGCGACGAAAACGGACTTCATGGGGCCAGGTCCCTGCGGATCGCCGCGACTACCTCGGCCAGTCGCATCACCTCAGCGTCCGAATGTGCGGCACTGAAGGCGATCCGCAGCCGGGCTGTTCCGTCCGGGACCGTCGGCGGACGAATGGCGACCACGAGAAAGCCTTCGGCCTCGAGCCGGGCTGAGGCCTCCAGAGCCGCTTCGGCTGAGCCGATCACCACCGGGACAATCGGGCTTTGGGCGGGGGGCAGGTCGAGGGCGGCTGAGAAGGCGCGGGCCTTGGCCAGGGGCAGGGCGGTCAGGGCCGGTTGGCTCTCAATGATGTCGAGCGCTGCGAGGGCAGCTGCGGCCGAGGCCGGAGGCAGGCCTGTGGCATAGACGAGGGTGCGGGCCCGGGTCTTCAGCAGGTCCACAACAACCCGCGAGCCGCACAGATAGCCGCCATAGGATCCGAGGGCCTTGGACAGGGTCCCCATCTGAAGCGGAACCTCCGCATCGGGAAACAGTGCCGCAGAGCCACGGCCTTCAGCCAGGACGCCGACCCCGTGGGCGTCGTCCGCCAGCAGCCAGGCGTCATATTGCGCACAGAGCGCCGAAATCTGACCCAGCGGTGCCAGGTCGCCGTCCATCGAGAACACGCCATCCGTGGCGACCAGCACATGGCCCGCCGTCGTCCGCTCGGACTTGAGCAGACGCTCCAGGTCCGCAAGGTCATTGTGCCGGAAGGCGACCGTGCGGGCACCCGACAGCTTGGCTCCGGCCCAGATACAGGCATGGGCCAGGGCATCGACCAGGATCAGGTCCCCGGGGCCCATCAGGGCGGGAATCACGCCTGTGTTGGCGAGATAGCCGGAGCCGAACACACAGGCGGCCTCGGTGCCCTTCAGCCGGGACAGGCGCTTTTCAAGATCGCCGAGCAGGGGATGGTCGCCTGTAACCAGACGCGAGGCCGAGGCCCCGGCACCATAGTTCAGGGCGGCTTCGGCGGCGGCGGCCCGCACAGCTGGATGCTGCGACAGGTTCAGATAGTCGTTGCAGGAAAACGAGATCAGCCTGCGGCCACCGCGCTCGACGACGGCACCCTCCAGCCGCCGGGTCGGCTGCAGGCGGCGGCGAAGGCTCCTGGTTTCGAGGGCCGCCAGCTTGTCGCCGGCGAAGGCGTCGAGGCTCTGCATGCTGTTTCCCGTTTGCGAAGGCAGGCCGCACGGCATAGGCAAGCCGCCCTCGCGGCGCAATGAGAGGATCGCAGATGTCGGCGACGACTCCGGACTGGATGACGACGGGCGCAGGGCATGTCTGGCGGCCCTATTGCCAGATGCAGACGGCCCGGCCACCCCTGCCGGTGGTTGCCACCCACGGTTCGCGGCTGGTGCTGGCCGATGGGCGGGAACTGGTCGACGGCCTGGCCTCATGGTGGACGGCCTGCCACGGCTACAACCATCCTCACATCGCCGCCGCCCTGCACGACCAGATCGAGCGCATGCCACACGTCATGTTCGGAGGGCTGGCCCACGAGCCGGCCTATCGGCTGGCCCGTCGCCTGGCGGACCTGCTGCCCGGTGATCTGAACCATGCCTTTTTCGCCGAGTCGGGCTCGGTGGCGGTCGAGATCGCCATGAAGATGGCCCTGCAGTTCCACATCAATCGCGGCGAAACGGGGCGAACCCGCTTCCTGTCGTTTCGGGGCGGCTATCATGGCGATACCCTGGCCACGATGACGGTCTGCGACCCGGAAGAGGGGATGCACAGCCTGTTCACGGGCGTCATGCCGGCCCAGGTGATCGCCGACCTGCCGCGTGATGCCGCCGGTGAAGCGGCCCTGGATGCCCTGTTGGCCCAGCAGGGCTCAGAGATTGCCGCCATCCTGGTCGAGCCCCTGGTCCAGGGCGCGGGCGGCATGCTGTTGCATGGTCCCGACACCCTCAGGGCTCTGCGCCGTCTGGCCGATGCGCATGGGGTCTTGCTGATCTTCGACGAGATCTTCACGGGCTTTGGCCGCACGGGCTCTCTGTTCGCCATGCAGGCCGCCGGGATCGAGCCCGACATCGTCACCCTGTCCAAGGCCCTGACCGGCGGCACCTTGCCTCTATCGGCCGCCGTGGCCTCGAGGCGGGTGTTCGAAGCCTTCCTTTCGGAGGATCCGGAAGCGGCCCTGATGCATGGGCCGACCTATATGGCCAATCCGCTGGCCTGCGCTGCCGCGAACGCTTCGCTCGACCTGTTTGAGGACGGTGCCTGGCGCAACGATGTGGCGCGGGTTTCGGCCGCCCTGGCCGCGGGGCTTGAGCCCTGCCGGTCTGCCCCGGGTGTGGTCGATGTCCGGGTGCTGGGCGCGATCGGCGTGGTCGAGTTTGCTTCCCCCGTTCCTGTCGGCGACCTCTGCGCGCGTTTCGTTGACGAGGGCGTCTGGATCCGGCCGATGGGCAAGGTGATCTATCTGACCCCGGCCTTCTCGATCCCGGACCCGGACCTGGCCCTGCTGATCCGGGCCGTGCGTCGAATAGCCGGTGTCGAGACCGCTGCCGTCGATTGACCGGCGCCGTCTGGTCTGGTCCAAGCGGCCATGCCCGCCAATTCCCCCCTGTCCGGTTTGGAACGTCTCGCCATCCTGGCGATCATCCTGACCTGGGGGCTGAACAATGCCGCCGCCAAGGTGGCGACCGAGCACCTGCCGCCGATGATGGTGGGCGGTTTGCGGTTCGGCCTGGCCCTGATCTTTCTGGTGCCCTTCATCCGCCCGCCCTTTCCTGAGCCCAAGAAACTCATCTGGATCATCCTGCTTTCGGGTCCGATCCATTTCGGCCTGATCTATGTGGCCTTCGGCATGGGCCACTCCCTGAGCCCGCTGGTCGTGGCCAGCCAGTTGTGGATTCCGTTCACGGCCGTCGCGGCGTGGCGAATGCTGGGCGAGACCATGCGCCTTCCGGCTGTCATCGGCCTGGTGATCGCCTTTGTTGGCGTGGCCTGGATGAGTCTGGATCCCCATGGCGCCGGAGATCTGCCCGCCGTGGCCCTGGTGGTGCTGGCCTGCGCCTGCTGGGCCGTAGCCACGGTGCTGGTGCGCATGAACCCCGGGGTGAAGCCGCTGAAGGTGCAGGGCCTGACGGCCATCGTCGCGGCCCCGACCCTGATCGCCATGTCCTTCGCCTTCGAGTCGCGCGTCGTCGAACGCGTGATGAGCGCTCCGCCCCTGGCCTGGGCCTGCGTGGCCTTTGCCGGCATCGTCTCGACCATAGGGGCGAGCGCCCTGTTGTTCTGGCTGGTCCAGCGCCGGGAGGCGGGGCGGGTGACGCCCTATTTCCTGCTGACCCCCCTGGTGTCCTGTACGATCGGCATTCTGTTCATGGGCGACCGCCTCACCCCGCAGCTTCTGATCGGCGGGGCGGCCACCATGGCCGGCGTGGCCCTGGTGGCCCTGACCGAGAAGCGGGCGGCGCGCGCCGAGGCCATGACCGCCGAGACGGTCTAGAGACCCCGGGGCGGCCTTGCCGGCCTGGTCCTCTGCCTATTTCACCACGCCGCAGGCGGAACGCGCGCCGGCTCCACCGATGGGCTGGCTTTTATGGTCGTCCGGTGCGGCATGGACGACGATGGCCGAGCCATCCGCGTCGAGCAGGGCCGGCCGGCCACCTGAACCACTGATCGAGACGAACGGCGTGAAGATCTCGGCCATGGCGAGGCCGTCCAGGCCGGCATAGACGTTCGGCAGGTCTCCACTGTCATTGCTGGCGGGGTTGAGCAGACCGTGCACCACGCTGGCGGTCGTGTGAACGTGGGCGCCAGCCGATTTGAAGTCCGACGTGCTGCAGTCACCCTTCTCGTGGAAATGCACGCCGTGCCAGCCCGGCGTGAGGCCTCTGAGCTCCAGCCGGACCAGTACGCCGTGCGGTCCCTCACTCAGGCTGGCCGTTCCAAGGTCCTGACCGCTGCCGGATTTGACGACGGCGGTAGCGGTCTGGGCCTCGGCCGCTTGAGCGGACGCGGCACCGAGGCCGGCAAGCATCAGGCCGGAGAGGGTCGCGGCAAGGAGGGAGCGCATGGGAAATCCTTCAAAAACAAGCGGGCGGGGGACTGCGCCGCCCCGGAAAGGTGGCGCCATCCTTGGCGGAATGCTAACGGTTCACAACAGTTCCGTGTCCGATTCTGACGGCGAAAAATCCCCTTGAGCGACGATCAAATCACTACCCCTCCCGAAGGGCCGCGAGGGGATATCGCCCCGATCTTCATCGAGGACGAACTGCGCCGGTCGTATCTCGACTATGCGATGAGCGTGATTGTCAGTCGCGCCCTGCCGGACGCGCGCGACGGCCTCAAGCCTGTCCACCGCCGCGTGCTGTTTTCCATGCACGAACAAGGCCATACGCCGGACCGCTCCTATGTGAAGTCGGCCCGCGTGGTCGGTGACGTGATGGGCAAGTATCACCCGCACGGCGATGCCTCGATCTATTTCACCCTCGTCCGGATGACCCAGCCCTTCTCGATGGGCCTCATCCTGATCGACGGTCAGGGCAATTTCGGTTCGGTCGACGGCGATATGCCGGCCGCCATGCGCTACACCGAATGCCGCATGGCCCCGCCGGCCCTGGCCCTGCTGGCCGATCTCGACAAGGACACGGTCGACTTCCAGGACAACTATGACGGCAAGGAACAGGAACCGACGGTTCTGCCGTCGCGGATTCCGAACCTGCTGGTCAATGGCGCGGGCGGCATCGCCGTCGGCATGGCCACCAATATTCCGCCGCACAATCTGGGCGAGATCATAGACGCCTGCCTGGCGATGGTCGACGATCCCGAGGTCAGTGCTGAGACCCTGCTGGACATCGTGCCGGGCCCGGACTTCCCGACCGGGGGCGAAATCATCGGCCGGGCGGGCCCGCGCCAAGCCCTGCTGACCGGACGCGGCTCGGTGATCATGCGCGGCCTGGCCACGGTGGAAGAGATCCGCCAGGGCCGTGAGGCCATCGTCATCACCGCCATTCCCTATCAGGTGAACAAGGCCAATCTGGTCGAGCACATCGCCGAACTGGTCCGCGACAAGAAGATCGAGGGTGTCAGCGACATCCGCGACGAATCCAACCGCGACGGCATGCGGATCCTGGTCGAGCTGAAGCGCGACGCCTCGGGCGAAGTGATCCTCAACCAGCTCTATCGTTTCACGGCCCTGCAGAGCTCGTTCGGCGTCAATATGCTGGCCCTGAACCGCAAGCGCCCGGAACAGATGGGCCTGCGTCAGCTGATCGAGGTGTTCGTCAATTTCCGTGAAGAGGTCGTGGTCCGGCGGACCAAGTTCGAGCTCTCCAAGGCCCGCGATCGCGGCCACGTGCTGGTCGGTCTGACCATTGCCGTCGCCAATATCGACGAGTTCATCCACATCATCCGCTCGTCCAAGGATCCGGCCGAAGCGCGCGAGCGTCTGGTGGCCAAGGCCTGGCCGGCCGGCGACATGCTGCCCCTGGTCGAGCTGATTGCCGATCCGCGCAGCCTGCATGAAGAGGGCGGCCTTATCCGCCTCACCGACGAGCAGGCCCGCGCCATCCTGGCCCTGACCCTGTCACGCCTGACCGGTCTTGGCCGCGAAGAGATCGGCAATGAGGCCGCTGCCCTGGCTGAAGCCATCCGCGGCTACCTCGAGCTTTTGTCGGACCGCGCCAACATCATGGCCGTGGTGCGCGAGGAACTGGTCGAGGTGCGCGAGAAGTTCGCCGTGCCGCGTCGCTGCCAGATCGTCGACGGCGACGCCGACGTGGAAGACGAGGATCTGATTGTCCGCGAGGACATGGTCATCACCGTGACCATGGGCGGCTATGTAAAGCGCACGCCACTTGCCAACTACCGCACCCAGCATCGGGGCGGCAAAGGCAAGTCGGGCATGGCGACCAAGACGGAGGACGCGGTCACCCGCGTGTTCTCGGCCTCGACCCACGCCCCGCTGCTGTTCTTCACCTCGGGCGGCAAGGTCTACAAGCTCAAGGTCTGGAGGCTGCCCCTGGGGGCCGCCAATTCGCGCGGCAAGGCTTTCGTCAATCTGCTGCCGATCGAGCCAGGCGAGACCATCACCTCGATCCTGACCCTGCCAGAAGACGAGAGCACCTGGGATCGTCTTGACGTGATGTTCGCTACCCGCTCGGGCAGCGTCCGTCGCAACAAGCTTTCGGACTTCGTCGATGTCCGCCGCAACGGCAAGATCGCCATGAAGCTGGACGAGGGTGATGGCATTGTCGGCGTCGGGGTCTGCGGCACCGAAAATGACATCCTGCTGACCACTGCGGTGGGCCGCTGTATCCGCTTCTCGGCCGACGAGGTGCGGGTCTTCGCCAGCCGCGATTCGACCGGCGTGCGCGGCGTGAAGCTGGCCGAGGGCGACAGCGTCATCAACATGGCCATCCTGCGCGGCGTCGACGCCACGCCGGCTGAGCGTGCCGCCTATCTGAAACATGCCCGCGCCATGCTGCGTGCAGCGGGTGAAGAAGGCGATGACGCCCCGGCCCCGGAAGAGGCCGATGAGGATGTCGGCGAGGCCAGCCTGACGCCGGAACGGATTGCGGAACTCGGTGCCGCCGAGGAGTTCATCCTGACGGTCTCGTCAGAGGGCTTCGGCAAGCGGACCAGCGCCTATGATTATCGCCGTACGGGCCGGGGTGGTCAGGGTCTGACGGCTCAGGACCTCTCCAAGCGCGGGGGCCGTCTGGCAGCCTCCTTCCCGGTCGAAGACAGCGACGAAATCCTGCTGGTGACAGACGCTGGACAGTTGATACGGTGCCCCGTCGCGCAAATTCGTGTTGCAGCGCGGAATACTCAGGGCGTAACCGTCTTCCGCACCGCGAAGGACGAGCATGTCGTGAGTGTGGAGCGGCTGGCTGACGCCGGCGGCAGCGACGACGATCAGGGCGAAGCCAGCGGGGCGGACGAGACCCCGTAAGACGCCGAAACGCAGGGGGTTGCATGAGGGTCGGGCTCTATCCCGGAACGTTTGATCCGGTCACCAACGGCCATCTCGACATCATTGGTCGGGCGGTAAAGCTGGTCGACAAGCTGGTCATCGGCGTGGCGGTGAACATCGGCAAGGGGCCGCTGTTCACCCTTGAGGAACGTGTGGAGATCCTCGAGCGCGAGACGGCTCACCTGTCCAAGGTGGCCGTGATCGAGGTCAAGCCGTTCAACAGCCTGCTGATGCACTTCGCGCGCGAGACCGGGGCCCAGATGATCGTCCGCGGCCTGCGGGCCGTGGCTGACTTCGAGTACGAGTTCCAGATGACGGCCATGAACCAGCAGCTCGATCGCGAGATCGAGACCGTGTTCCTGATGGCCGATCCCCGGCACCAGGCCATTGCCTCGCGGCTGGTCAAGGAAATCGCCGCCCTGGGCGGTGACATCTCCAAGTTCGTGCCCGCCGGGGTGGGCGAGCAGCTGGTTGCGAAGCTGCACAAGGCCTGAGGCGCGGGTCTGCCGTGAAGCTGTCGAAATCTTAGGCTTCAACACGACGAGCTTGTCGGGGTGGCGGCGGCGTTCTACGCCCCACCGGCCTTTCTATTCGGGGAATTCTATGAAGCCTGTCTCTTCCGTCGCCGTCCTGGCGCTTCTGGCTGCGAGCGCCCTTGCGCCCGCGGCCCTGGCCCAGACCTCGGACTGGCGTACGCCCGATCCCCAGAACGTGCTGGTCGTGGAGACCAACAAGGGCCGGATCATCGCCGAGCTCAATCCTCTGGCTGCGCCCAACCACGTGGCCCGGATCCGTGAACTGACCCAGGCCGGCTTCTATGACGGCCTGACCTTCTTCCGGGTGATCGACAGTTTCATGGCCCAGACGGGCGACCCCAACAACACCGGCACCGGCGGGTCGGACAAGCCGGACATGACGGCCGAATTCACTTTCCGTCGCGGCCTCGATGCGCCCCTGGCCGCGCTCGGCAAGGCGGGCAGCAACGAGACCGGCTTTGTCGGTGCCTTGCCGGTGACCAGTCAGCCGGCGGCCCTGGCGGTGATGACCGCCGACCGCAAGGTGGCGACCTGGGGCAACTTCTGTCCCGGCGTGCTGGGCATGGCCCGGGCCAGCAATCCGGACAGCGCCAACAGCCAGTTCTTCTTCATGCGCCAGTACTATCCGACGCTCGACAAGACCTACACGGCCTTTGGTCGCGCCCTGTCGGGCCTGGATGTGATCCGCTCGATCAAGACGGGCGAGCCGGCACCCGATCCGCAGGACCGAATGATCAGCGTCCGGCTTCTGGCCGATCTGCCGGCCGACAAGCGCCCTTCGGTTCAGGTCATGGATACCCGCAGCCCCGCTTTTGCGGCCCTGGTGGCCAAGCGCCGGGCGGAGGTGGGCCCCAGCTTCAACAATTGCGATGTCGACATCCCGGTGCAGGTCAAATGAAGCCATCCGCCGCCATTGCCCTCGGACTGACCCTGGCCGTCCTGGCCCAGCCGGCCCTGTCTGCCCCCCGGACCAAGCCGACCGGTGCGGTCACGCCGCCGACCGAGGCGGACTGGCGCACGCCTGACCCTGACACGGTGATGGTCATCGACACCAACAAGGGCCGGGTGATCGTCGAGTTGATCCCCGAAGTGGCGCCGGGCCATGTCGCGCGCCTGAGGGATCTGACCCGGGCCGGTATCTATGACGGCCGCACCTTCTTTCGGGTGATCGACCGCTTCATGGCCCAGACCGGAGATCCGAAGGATACGGGCGAGGGCAATAGCGACCGGCCCAACCTGAAGGCCGAGTTCACCTTCCGCCGAGCCCAGACCACGGGCTTTGTCCCGGCTGCAGAGCCGTCGGGTCTGCAAGTGGGTGTGCTGGGTTCGTTGCCGGTCTTCAGCCAGCACTGGAGCTGGCACGAGGTCACCAGCGACGGCAAGGTTTCGGCCTGGGGAACCTACTGCCCCGGTGTGGTCGGCATGGCCCGCGACGACGACAACAACTCGGCCAACAGCCAGTTCTTCCTGATGCGCCAGCCCTATCCCTCGCTCGACAAGCGCTACACCGCCTTTGGCCGGGTGATCAGCGGGCTTGAGGCGATCCGCGCGATCAAGACTGGCGAGCCCGTGGCCGCACCGCAGGACCGCATGGACAAGGTTCGCATGCTGTCAGACATCCCCTCGGCCGAACGCCCAACCGTGCGGGTGATCGATCCGAAGGGTCCGTGGTTTGCCGGTGAAATCCGCCGTCAGCGCGAGGCAAGGGGTGCCGACTTTTCCATCTGCGACCTGTCGATCCCTGCGGATATCCGCTAGCGCGTCACTGTTTCCGGAGCGCGGCAGGTTCACAGCGGGGGGAAAAGCGCGCTAGAAGCGCGATCATCATTCAAAAGCCCCCGCCACATCAAGGGATGACCATGTCGGCCGACCTAGAAAACACCCTGATCCTGACGCTGGAAAGCGGCCCGGTCACCATCCAGATGCGTCCTGACCTGGCCCCCGGCCATGTCGACCGGATCAAGGAACTGGTCCGCGAGGGCTTCTATGACGGCGTGGTCTTCCACCGCGTGATCCCGGGTTTCATGGCCCAGGGCGGCGATCCGTCGGGTACCGGCCGTGGCGGCAGCGACAAGCCGGACATCAAGGCCGAGTTCTCCAAGGAGCCGCACGTGCGCGGCATCTGCTCCATGGCCCGTACCCCTGATCCCAACTCGGCCAACAGCCAGTTCTTCATCGTCTTCGACGACGCCACCTTCCTGGACAACCAGTACACGGTCTGGGGCCAGGTCACGGACGGCATGGACCATGTCGATGCCCTGCCCAAGGGCGAGCCGCCGCGCCAGCCGGGCAAGATCGTCAGCGCCAAGATCGCTGCCGACGCCTGATAGTCGCTGCTGCATAGCAAGACGGCCCCGGAGCGATCCGGGGCCGTTTTCTGTTTGGGCCTTCAGTCCCGCCTGAGGCGGACGACAATCGGACGGTGATCCGAGCCCAGGGCCGGGCCGCGGGAGACGCTGACCGTCTTCCAGGCCTTGCCGGCATAGACATGATCTATCGGCAGGAAGGGCGCGGGGGCATTGGCCAGTCGCGAGAAGCGGCCCGATGGCCAGGAGGGCAGGGCGCGTGTCCGGCGTTCAAGGCCAAGAGCCTTGTCCTGGCGCTTCAGGGTGAATGACCAGGGCGTTGAGTTGAAGTCGCCGGTCAGGATGGTGGTGGACCGGTCAAAGCGGTCCATGGCTGCAAGCAGTCGCTTGCCCTGCTGCTGCTGAGGTCCGGCGGGAATGGGCCAGACATAGTGGATCCCGGCCACGGTGAAAGCCCCCTTCGGGTCGGCCAGGGTCGCCCAGGCCCCGGCCAGTTCATGGCCCTCCGGATAGAAACCGTTCCGGGCCAGCATGCGCTTGCGGCTGAAGATCATGGTGCCGCAGGCCTTCCGGCCGTCGCAGGTGACTGAGAAAGGGTAGTAGGCTTTCAGGCCCCTGACCGTTGGACCGGCCATGCCACCGCCCTCGACGATAACTACGACGTCGGCATCCTGGTCCAGCAGCCAGCGAAGGGCCAGCTCAGGCGTTTCGTTCTCGTGCCAGACATTGAACTGGATGACTTTCAGGTCACCGGGGCGAGCGGCGAGCCGCTTGCTGCCGGCGGCGGCCAGAAGCTCGGGCCCCATCAGGATGGCGCAGGCCAGGAGGCCGAGACTTCCCAGTCCGACAATGGCCTTGCGCTCGTCACCGCGGGCGAAGATCCAGCCCGTCACGACTGCTCCGGTGGCCATGGCCAGCCAGAGCGGGGACAGGTGGCTGAAGGCGTCCAGCCGGTCGCTGAATACACCGCCCAGGCAGACCAGGGCGAACCCCGTGCCGACCACCCCCAGCATCAGGGCGGTGCCGCGAAAGAACAGGCTCAGGAGGCGAAGCAGCAGGTCCATGACCTGCCCTTATCATGGACCGGGGCCAGGGCGATGGTTTCAGTCGCCTGCGAAATAGACGAAGCCGATATTGCGCAGACGGTTGGCACCGATCTGCAGGTCGCCGGTCAGGACAGGCTTGCCCGCTGCACCGGGTCCGGCCGCCCTGGCGGCTTGCAGCCCCGCAAGGTCCAGACCGCCTGAGAAACTGACCTCGCCAATCCTAGTGTCCTTGCCGCGAAAGGTGACCTGGCCCGCCCCGACCCGGTAGCTGTCAGCCAGCAGCCGGAAGCTGACGGTATGATAGGTCTGGCCCAGTTCATTTTCGGCGGTCGGGCTGGTGACGTCTTCGAATTCCAGAAAGACCGGACCGAAGTTGCTCGGGCGCTTGCCCTCTTCCCAGGCGGCGAAATCGCTGGGCGCGCCGAGATTGACGGATTTCAGCGCCCAGTTGCCGACCTGGATTGGGGTCTGGCTGAAGTAATAGCCAAAGACGTCGAGACGCGGATCATGCTGGAACGGGGGCGAAGCGGGGCGTGGTGAGGAGTCTGTCGCTGTAGTCGGGGACGGCGTGGCCGCGGTGGCGTCAGCCGGTTGCGATGGGGCCTGACCGCAGGCCAGCAGCAGGAACGGCAGCAGGGCGACAGAAAACCGCAGGTGTCTCAAGGCGATCCTCCTCCGAAGACTCTTGTTGCTGGACAGAGTGGCGGCACCGGATCGCGCTTGTCCACGGCGCTCGCCTTGCGGCGAGTATCTTGACCTGCAGCTCTCGCCGTGTCCTTGAAACCGCCCCATGCGCCTTTCCGATTTCGACTTCGTCCTGCCTGAGGACAATATCGCCCTGCGTCCGGCCGAGCCGCGCGATTTCGCGCGCCTTCTGGTCGTCCGGCCGGGGGAGGACATCGCCGACCAGATCGTCCGCGACCTGCCTGACATCCTGCGTCCCGGCGACGCCCTGGTCTTCAACGATACACGCGTGATCCCGGCACGGCTGGCCGGTCTGCGCGATGCGCGTACGACCGGCGGTGGCGACGGTGCGCCAGTCCCGGTCGAAGCCACCTTGCACCAGCGCATCGCGCCGGATCGCTGGAAAGCCTTTATGCGCCCGGGCAAGCGCCTGAAGGTCGGCGACCATGTGGCGTTCGGCTCGGACGAGCACCGCCTGGATGCCACCGTGCTGGAAAAGCATGAGGGCGGCGAGGTGCTGCTGGCCTTTGACCTGTCCGGGCCAGAACTTGACGTCGGCATCGCCCGGCACGGCGAAATGCCGCTACCGCCCTATATCGCAGCCAAACGCGCGGAAGATGATCGCGACCGCGCCGACTATCAGACCGTCTATGCGCGCGAGGATGGATCGGTGGCTGCGCCGACCGCCGGCCTGCACTTCACGCCGGACCTACTGGAGCGGCTGAGGGCCAGGGGCGTTTCGCTGCACTTCGTCACCCTGCATGTCGGAGCCGGCACCTTCCTGCCGGTCAAGACCGATGAGGTGTCCGAGCACCGGATGCATGCCGAGTACGGCGAGGTGACGGCCGCGATCGCCGACGCCCTGAACGCCGTTCGCGCCGCCGGCGGCCGGATCGTCTGTGTCGGCACCACAAGCTTGCGGCTTCTGGAAAGCGCGACCGGCGAAGATCGCGTCATCCGGCCGTTTGCCGACGAGACCGCCATCTTCATTACCCCGGGCTATCGCTTCCGCGCTGCCGACGTGCTGATGACCAACTTCCATCTGCCCAAGTCGACCCTGTTCATGCTGGTCAGTGCCTTCGCCGGCCAGACGACCATGCGCGCGGCCTATGAGCGGGCGATCGCGACGGGATATCGCTTCTATTCCTATGGCGACAGTTCGCTGCTGTTTCCCGCCGACCCAGCCGAGACCTAAGTTATGGCCTTCCCCTTCGAGATCTCCGCCACTGATGGCAAGGCGCGTACCGGCGTGCTGAAGACCCCGCGCGGCGACATCCGCACCCCGGCTTTCATGCCTGTGGGCACTGCCGGGACGGTGAAGGCCCTGACTGTCGATCAGGTGAAGGACACCGGCGCCGACATCATCCTGGGTAATACCTATCACCTGATGCTGCGGCCGACGGCCGAGCGGGTGAAGCGCCTGGGCGGGCTGCACAGGTTCATGCGCTGGGACAAGCCGATCCTGACCGACAGCGGCGGCTTCCAGGTGATGAGCCTGTCCGGGATCAGCAAGGTCACCGAAGAGGCCGTGACCTTCGCCAGCCATATCGACGGCTCCAAGCACGTCCTCTCCCCCGAGCGGTCGATGGAGATCCAGGCCGACCTGCTGGGCAGTGACATCGTCATGCAGCTGGATGAGTGCGTCGCCTGGCCGGCCGAGGAGGCGAGGGCGCGCCAGGGCATGGAACTGTCAGCCCGCTGGGGGGCGCGCTCCAAGGCTGCGTTCGGAACCCGCGACAGCCAGGTGTTGTTTGGCATCCAGCAGGGCTCGACCTTCGAAAACCTGCGCCGCGAGTCTTCGCAGCGCCTGCAGGACATCGGCTTTGACGGCTATGCCATCGGTGGTCTGGCCGTGGGCGAGGGCCATGCGGCCATGTGCGAGGTGCTGGACTATGCGCCCGACATGCTGCCCTCCGACAAGCCCCGCTACCTGATGGGCGTCGGCAAGCCGATCGATCTGGTCGAGGCGGTGGCCCGCGGCGTCGACATGTTCGATTGCGTCCTGCCGACCCGGTCGGGCCGCCACGGTCAGGCCTGGACCTGGGACGGGGCGATCAACATCAAGAACGCCCGCTATGCCGAGGATGACACCCCTCTGGATCCGGACAGCGACTGCCCCGCCAGCCGGGACTATTCCAAGGCCTATCTGCGTCACCTGTTCAAGGCCGAAGAGATCCTCGGTCAGGTCCTGCTGTCCTGGCACAATATCGCCTTCTTCCAGGCTCTGACGGCCGCCATGCGCGCGGCCATTACCGAAGGCCGGTTCGAGGCTTTCCGCCAGGACTTTGCCCGGCGACACAACGCGGGCTGAGGCCTAGTTCCGGATCGGAAAGCGCGGCCTCCGGCCCTCGGGCATGGGCGGCATGCCGGGGTCGATGACGGGGGCCACGGTCGGTGGCTTGTGCAGAGGCGTCGCCGGTGGCGGGCAGCCGCGCACCTCACCCAGACCTTTCAGATAGGCCCGGCGGACATTGCCGGAGGTTATGGCGCTCTGCACCAGCCGGTCATGTCGCTCGGCACCGCTGAGCTTGCGGACCCAGCCGCGCATCGGGATCATGTCCTGGGCGGCGCTGGCTACGGCACCGAGGGCTGCCGAGCCCGCCGCCCGACGGCCACGGTCCATCAGATCCTCATTGTCCTCGGGCGGGCGCGCGTCGAGGTCATCGCCCAGGGCCACGTCGAGGGGCGCGATCAGGCTGGACAGGGTTGCACAGCTGTTTTTGGCTGGCTTGGCATAGGGGTCGGCCATGGCATCGATCAGGACGGGCGGGATCTTGGTGCGGATGATGTTGACGTCGCGCAGGGGCGCGCTGACGGCACCGGTCAAACCGTCCTTGTTGGCGTCCGAGGTCGTCTGAATTTTCGAATCAGCAGGAGGGGAAGGGGTCTGTGCAGACTGGCCGAACGCCTGCGAACCGGCCAAAACCAGCGGCATCATGACGAGGGGGACGAGCAAACCACGCATGGACCAAGCCTAACGCGTCAAAAGCGGCGCCGTCATGTCAAACTAGCGACGAAAGCCCGCTTGCGGCTGCGGCGCCCCCCGACTATGTTCCGCGCCGCTTCCACCGGCCTCGCCGCGTCGTGAGCGGGCCGGTAGCTCAGTGGTAGAGCATTCGACTTTTAATCGAATGGTCGTGGGTTCGAACCCCACCCGGCCTACCAATTTTCTACCAGAGCCGTCTTGTGCCCGCTTGCGGGGCCTGGCGTGCGATCCTTTGCCAAGCCCATTGATCTTTGAACGATGGCCTACTGGTCCCGGCGGGCCTGCGCCGGTATGGCTGCGGGCATGTCCAAGGATAAAGACCTCAAAACGTTCGAGCGCGCCTGGTCTCTGCTGGCCAGCGGCCAGTATGCCGAGGGTTTCGCCCTCTGGGAAACGGTACGATTCCGGAGGGGCAGTAGTCCGACCCCAAAACCCAAGCTCTCCTTTCCGGAATGGCATGGGGAGGCCGTGTCGAGCCTGCTGGTCCTGCCCGAACAGGGGCTTGGCGATCAGATCCAGTTTGCGCGGTTCGTGCCGGATCTGGTGGCGCGCGGGATCTCGGTCACCGTCTACACCCATCCAGCCCTGGCGGCCCTGTTCAGCGGGCTCGGCGCAAAGGTCAGGCCGGTGGACGGCAAGGTCTCGATCGAACGACACGACGCCTGGATCATGCTCGGATCCTTGCCTCATCGCCTGGGCCTGACCCTGTCGATGCTGTCGGGTCGACCCTATCTGTCGGCCCCGCCCGGCCGACTCGAGGCCTGGCCCAGCCACATCCGGCATGGCGTCGTGTGGCGCGGCAATCCGCGCCATGCCAACGACATGCATCGATCCCTGACGGCGGACGACGCAGCACCGCTCTTGAAGATGCCCGGGGCGGTGAGTCTTCACCCTGAAGATACCAAGGTCCGTGACATGGCAGACACCGCTGCCATCCTGGACAAGCTGGAGTCCGTGGTGACTGTCGATACCTCGGTGGCGCATCTGGCCGGTGCCATGGGCAAGCGTACCCTGCTGCTGTTGCCGGCATCGCGGCCCGACTGGCGATGGCTGCAGGACCGGTCGGACAGTCCCTGGTACGACAGCATCGAAATCCTGCGTCAGACCCGCCCCGGCGACTGGGGGGAGACCGTTGCGTCCGCCATGGGCTGGCTGCAGGCTGAACCACCGCAAGGCTAGGCGAAGGGTCACTGCCACCTCATGCTGGCTTGCCAGGCGGCGGCCCACCGGTGAGTTTTTCTGGGTGCTTGACGGCGGAATTCTGAATTGACCCCACCGGGCTGGTGGGGATTTAAGCGCCCTGACTTGTCGCCTAAGCACCCGTGTGGATGCCGGGGCGTTTCACAACGGACTTCGCTGGACCAGGACGACGATCAGACCATGACCGCCGAGACCGCCGCCGCGCTCCGTATTGGCCCTGTCGCCAGAAAGCCGCTGTTTCGGCGGCGATCCGCCATACCTGGATTTACCCTGACGCTCGGCGTCACCCTGACAGTGCTGTCGCTGATCGTGCTGATCCCTTTGTCAGCGGTTGCCCTGAAGGCCGCTGAACTCTCGCCCGCACAGTTCGTCGCCGCCGCCTTTTCGGAACGGGCCCTGGCTGCCTACCGCCTGACCTTTGGCGCGGCCTTTGTCGCCGCCGCCATCAACGGCGTCTTCGGTGTGCTGACGGCCTGGGCCCTGGTCCGCTATGACTTTCCGGGCAAGGCCCTGGTCAACGCCCTGGTCGATCTGCCTTTCGCCCTGCCGACGGCGGTGGCCGGCATTGCCCTGGCCACGCTCTATTCGCCCAATGGCTGGGTTGGTGCCTACCTGACCCCGTTGGGGATCAAGGCCGCCTACAACCCTGTCGGCGTGACCATCGCCCTGATCTTCATTGGACTGCCTTTTGTGGTGCGCACCATCGAGCCGGTGTTGCGCGACCTCTCTGACGATGTCGAGGAAGCCGCTGCCAGCCTCGGAGCTGGACGATTGTCGACGATTGCGCGGATTGTCCTGCCGGCGCTGGGCCCGTCCTGGCTGACCGGATTCGCCCTCGCCTTCGCCCGGGGCATTGGCGAATATGGCTCGGTGATCTTCATCGCCGGCAACATGCCCTACAAGTCCGAGATCGCGCCGCTGTTGATCATCATCCAGCTAGAGCAGTTCGAATATGCCAGTGCCGCAGCGATCGCCGTGGTCATGCTGGGCGCGTCATTTCTGATGCTGCTGGTCATCAATGCGGTCCAGGCCTGGGCGAGGAGGTACGTCTGATGGCTGCTCCGCGTCTTTCCACAGAGGATCCCGCCTGGGCCAAGGTGCTGATCATCAGCCTGGTCCTGGCCTTTCTGGGGCTGGTGCTGGTCTTGCCGCTGGTCGCGGTCTTTGCCGAGGCCCTGCGCAAGGGCCTCCAGCCAGCTCTTGAGGCCATTTCCAATCCTGATGCCATTGCGGCCGTGAAGCTCACCCTCCTGACGGCGGCGATTACCGTGCCGTTCAATGTGGTATTCGGACTCTGCGCCGCCTGGGCTGTGGCCAAGCACGAGTTTCCGGGCAAGAGCCTGCTGATCACCCTGATCGACCTGCCGTTCTCGGTCTCGCCGGTCGTGGCCGGCCTGATCTATGTTTTGGTCTTTGGTCTGCAGGGCTGGGTCGGCGACCATTTGGTCGAGAACGACATCAAGATCATCTTCGCGGTGCCGGGCATCGTCCTTGCGACCATCTTCGTGACCTTCCCCTTTGTTGCCCGTGAACTGATCCCGCTGATGCAGGAACAGGGGACCAGTGAAGAGGAAGCTGCGGTCTCGATGGGAGCCTCGGGCCTCTACACCTTCTGGCGTGTGACGGCGCCGAATGTCCGCTGGGGGCTGCTCTACGGCGTCCTGCTTTGCAACGCCCGCGCCATGGGCGAGTTCGGTGCCGTGTCGGTGGTTAGCGGGCATATCCGGGGCCTGACCAACACCATGCCCCTGCATGTCGAGATCCTCTACAACGAGTATGATTTCGTCGGAGCCTTCTCAGTGGCTGCCTTGCTATGCCTGCTGGCGATCCTGACCCTCGTCCTCAAGACCGTGCTTGAAGTCGTCCAGCCCGGCGCAAGCCGGCGCGGCGGCCACTGATCGGAACGCCCGTCCCATGACCATCTCCATCCGTTCCGTCGACAAGAAGTTCGGCCGCTATCCGGCGCTGAACAAGGTCGGGCTCGAGATCGCCGATGGCGAGCTGCTGGCCCTGTTGGGCCCTTCAGGCTCGGGCAAGACGACCCTGCTCAGGGTTATCGCTGGCCTGGAGTTTCCCGATGCCGGCCAGGTGCTGTTCCATGACCAGGACGTCACCTATGCCTCGGCCGCCGCACGCCGCGTGGGCTTCGTGTTCCAGCAATATGCGCTGTTCAAGCACATGACCGTGGCCAAAAACATTGCGTTTGGCCTGGATGTCCGCAAGGGCAAGGACAAGCCGTCCAAGGTTGAGATCACCAAGCGGGTCGATGACCTGCTGCGCCTGGTCGAACTGGAGGGCCTGGGTGGGCGCTATCCTTCCCAGCTCTCAGGCGGACAGCGTCAGCGTGTGGCCCTGTCACGCGCCCTGGCGGTACAGCCGAGCGTCCTACTTCTGGACGAGCCGTTCGGGGCCCTGGACGCCACGGTCCGCAAGTCGCTGCGCAAGGAGCTGCGCCGGGTTCACGATGCCACCGGCGTGACCACCATCTTCGTCACCCACGACCAGGAAGAGGCTCTCGACCTGGCCGACCGCGTGGCGATCCTGAACCAGGGCGTCATCGAGCAGGTCGGAACACCCGCCCAGGTGCATGACGAGCCGGTTTCGCCTTTCGTCTGCGGGTTCGTGGGTGAGGCCAATCGCTTTGAGGGCACGGTTTCCGGCGGGCGCTTCGCTGCGGGAGCCGTGAGCCTTTCCGCCGGGACTGTGGCTGATGGCAAGGCTGTGGCCTTTGTTCGGCCTCATGATCTTAACCTGGCGGCTGACGGCTTTGAGGTTCGCATCAACCGCGTGCACGTCCAAGGTGCCCTGGCCGCCGTCGACGGCGTTACAGTCGATGGCCAGCGGATCGAGGTGACGGTATCCCGCGACCAGGCCGACCTGTTCACCGGCGCGGTCAAGCTTTCCGCCCGGAAAGCGCACGTCTATCCGGCCTGATCTACTGCTGCTGTTGCTGTTGCTGCTGATGCAGGTCCTGCCGGAGTGCGGCGGCTTTGTCGGGGCGGCGGCGCCCGCCGGAGAAGTTTGGCCGGGCCATCCGCAGAAACTCTGGCTCGGCGAGGGCGGCGCGGGCGCGGCGGACGGAAACGCCTACCGCCAGTTCACTGAGGGCGTCGCCCTTATAGACACCGCGTGACGGCGTGACGTCGGCATAGTCGCGCCCCACGGCCACGGCGACGTGGCGTTCACCCGTCATCATGTTGTTAGTCGGATCAAACCCGACCCAGCGCAGGCTGGGCAGGAACACTTCCACCCAAGCATGGGTCGCATCCGGATCGGACCGGTCGCCGGCCTCGCGGTCGGTGAACAGGTAGCCCGACACATAACGGGCCGGGACACCCCAGGAGCGACAGACGGCCAGCATGATGTGGGCAAAGTCCTGACACACCCCACGGCCGGCGCTCAGGGCCAGATCGATCGGGCTGTCGGCGTCGGTCACCCCCGGCTGGTACTCGAAGGCCTGATAGATGGTCTCGGACAGGCGGCGGATCGCGGTCAGGGGATCGCGCCGGCGAAGGTCGTCGAGATTGTGTTCATTGACGAAGGCACTCAAGGCCTCGGTCGATTCCACAAAGCCGTGCAGGCGCAGGAAGTCGAAGCACTCGCCCCGGACAAACTCGCTGCGCAGGCGGTCCCATTCCCCCATGTCCAGGGCATCCGGACGCTCGCCCGGTGCCTCGGTCTCGACCGCAGAACGGGCGACGATGGTCAGGTTGTCGTGCGGTTGTGGCACGTCGAAGTGGTAGACGGCATTGCCGAAGCTGTCGGCATAGGAAAAGACCTGGGCGACCGGGTTGAGGTCCAGCTCGAAGCTGATCAGGCGCTGGCGGGGCGTCTTCTGGGGCTGCATCCACAGCTCCATCAGACTTTCCCGAACCGGGCGCTCATAGTGGTACTGGGTCACATGGCGAATTTCGAGCAGCACTGGGTCAGTCCTTACGGGGTCGCGTTGCGGTCGGTGAAACCGCTGTTGTTTTTGGCGAGCGGACGTGTGTGGTCCTAGGCCGGAAGACGCATCTCAAGGGGATAGGCGACAAAGGTCTCGTAGATCGCTTCGTGGATTCTGGCGCACTCGTTGACGACAGAGGTCAGCAAGGCTCCGGCACCCTGGTTCTCGAGCTCATTGATGTCGGCAAATTGCAGTCGGGCTTTCAGACGCCCGGCAATCCGCTCAGGTCCGGCACCTTCGCTGGCCGATCGCCGCGCGAGAACGCTGAGATTGGCCTCGATCTGCGATGTGGCGAAGCGGATCGAGCGCGGGAAGTCTTCATCGAAGACCAGGAATTCGAGGATGTGGCGCGGTTCGATCTCGGCCGTATAGACCCGCAGATAGGGTTCCAGCGCGCAGGCCATGCGCAGCAGGCTGACCAGGGCGATATGGTCATTGATCTGGCGGCCGGGTGTTTCGGCGAAACAGACCTCCAACAGACGGGACACCAGCTGGGCTCGCTCCAGATACATGCCGAGCATCATGAACCGCCAGCTTTCCCCGTGGCTCATGGTGGTATCGGCGGCCCCCTTGAACAGGTGGAGGTCGGCGATGATGTCCTGGAGAAAGGTGGTTGAGCCTTCGGCGAAATCGCGGCGCGCGTTTTCGTCGGTGACCTTCAGATAGAGCAGGTTCAGCCGTTCCCAGGTCTCGGTCGTGATCTGGTCGCGGACCTGCCGGGCGTTCTCGCGGGCGCGGGCCAGGGAGGACACCACCGAATTGGGATCCGAGCGGTCCAGGGCCAGGGCCTCAGCCGCTTCGAACGAGCCGACGGCGCTGCTCACGTCCGGCTCGCCGACAGCAGAGAGGGCGATCCACACGGCCTGGACGCCAGAATCGGTCTGGTCCAGCGTGGCGTTCAGCATCACGCTGGACAGCCGCGACAGGTGTTCGGCGCGTTCAATATAGCGGCCCAGCCAGTAGAGGCTGTCGGCGACGCGAGCGAGCATCATGGGCGGGCTCCTCCGAGGCCGTTGGCGTGATGGTCCTCGGCCAGGACCCAGGTGTCCTTGGAGCCGCCACCCTGGCTGGAATTGACCACCAGAGAGCCGCGTTTCAGCGCGACACGGGTCAGGGCACCCGGCGTGACGATGGTCTTCTCGCCCGAAAGGATGAAGGGCCGCAGATCAACATGGCGGGGCTCGATACGACCATCCACAAGACAGGGTGCCGTCGACAGCTGGATGGTTGGCTGTGCGATGTAGTTTTCCGGATCGGCCTTGATGGCCAGGGCAAAGTCGTCACGCTCCTTCTGCGAGGCATGCGGTCCCACCAGCATGCCATAGCCGCCGGAGGCCCCGACCGCCTTGACGACCAGCTTGTCCAGGTTGGCCAGAACGAAACTCAGCTGTGCGGGCTCGCGGCACAGATAGGTCTCGATGTTCGGCAGGATGGCGTCCTCGCCGAGATAGTAGCGGATGATTTCGGGGACATAGGCATAGACCGCCTTGTCGTCGGCGACCCCGGTGCCGGGGGCGTTGCAGATGACCACATTGCCGGCGCGATAGGCATTGAACAGGCCTGCAGCACCCAGTGACGAGTTCCGGCGGAAGGTCAGGGGATCGATATAGTCGTCATCGACCCGCCGATAGATCACGTCCACCCGGCGAATGCCGGTGGTCGTGCGCATGTAGACCATGTTGTCGTGGACCACGAGATCGCGGCCCTCGACCAGCGGAACCCCCATCAGGCGGGCAAGATAGGCGTGCTCGTAATAGGCCGAGTTGTAAACACCCGGCGTCAGGACCACGACCTGGGGATTGGGCCGCCATTCGGGGCTCATGCTTTTCAGGGTCGCCAGCAACAGATCGGGATAGCGCTCGACGGGCCGCACGCCGGCAGCCCGATAGGTCCCCGGAAAGGTCCGCTTGGCCGCGTCGCGGTTGGCCAGCATGTAGGACACGCCGGACGGCACCCGCAGATTGTCCTCCAGCACGGCAAACTGTCCGTCCTGGCAGCGGATCAGGTCGCTGCCGCAGACATTGGCATAGGCCTTATGGGGCACGAAGATGTGCTGCATCTCGCGCCGGTAGGAGGGCGCGCCCAGGACCAGTTCGCGCGGCACCACGCCGTCCATGAGGATCTGCTGTTCGCCATAAATGTCGGCCAGGAACAGGTTCAGGGCCAGAAGGCGCTGGGTCAGACCGGCTTCAATCTTGGCCCATTCCTGGGCCGGGATGATGCGGGGGAAGAGGTCGGTCGGAATAATCCGCTCGGTCGTGGTCTCGCCGCCGCCATAGACCGTGAAGGTGATGCCCTGCAGCAGGAAAGACCGCTCCAGGGTCTGCTGCCGCCCCGCGAGTTCTGCCCCGCCCAGCGTGGACATACGCGCATGCAGAGGGTCGTAGTGCGGACGTACAGCGCCACCGGGCGCGAACATCTCGTCATAGGCGACACCAGGCAGGTAGGCCGCCTCGGTCAGGGGAAGGGCTGGTGCTTCCAGGTCTTGAGTTTTCGCCGCCACGCCTTGATCCACGCTGTTTGCCTTGGGCTCCGCCGAGTCTGACGTGCCGTGTCCAACCCTAGAACGTCACGGCGTCTGACGTCGGCGAATTTCGCCGTCGCCGCGCCTTTGCGCATGACTGCCTAACATTTGGGCGCCTTTTGGTCGGTGAGGGAAGGAGCCACCGTCCGGGCCGCTGCATTTCCAACGGTGACAGCGGCGAGGTCGGCGACTACAGGGGAGCGGGGGCGCTCCGCGCGGGGAATACGGCTTGGTGCGTAGACGATTGGCCCTCGGGATCGCGACGGCAGCCTGGCTGCTGGCCGGTGCCGCATGGGCTGACGAGCCTTCGGCCACGATCACCGGGGTAGAAGACAAGACTCTGCGCGACGCGATCCTGCGCGTGCTCTCGACCTCCAAGGCTGCGCCGCAAAGCCGCGCTGAAGCACGTCGTCGTGCCCGCGACGCCGGCGACGACGTCGTCGCCGTGCTTCGGGCTGAGGGCTACTACGCCTATGCCGTCGAACCCGACATCACCGAGGAGGAGGTGCCACGCGGTGTGGTCAAGGTGAACCCGGGGCCGGTCTTTGTTCTCGCCGAACCGAAGATCATCTGGCAGGGGGCCCCACCCGAGGATGGGGTCAACAGAAGCGCGCTTGCGGCTATGCGTCTGACCCCGGGCGACCCTGGCCGCGCGGCCGCCATCCTTGGGGCTGAAGGGCGGGTCATCGCCCAGGTGCAGCAGCTGGGTTATGCCGACGCCGCGGCCGAACCGCGGGAAGTCATTGTCGACCATGCGGACCATACGGTTCGCCCCACCTTCAATATCGTGGCGGGCGAACTGACCCGGCTTGAGGGCGTGGAGGTGGTGACCAAGGGCCGCAGCAATCCGGATTGGGTCGCCCAGTTGGTCCCCTGGCAGGCGGGCGACGTCTATGATCCGGAGCATGTTGCCGAACTGGAGCGCCGCCTCAGGGATACCGCCGTCTATGACTCGGTGTCGGTATCCCTCGCGCCGCGCGACAAGGTCCGGCCAGGCGGGCTCAGGCCGGTGGTGGTCAATCTGACCGATCGTCCTGAACGGACGGTCGAACTGGGCGCGGGTTATTCGACCAGCGAAGGGCCGGGCGTGGATGCCCGCTTGATCCGCTACAACCGCCTGCAGCGGGCGGACACCACCACCTACACGGTCCGGCTGGCCAAGCTGGAAAAACGGGTCGGCGGCGAAGTGGCCCTGCCGCACTGGCGTCGGCCGCAGCAGACCCTGAAGCTGAACGGTGCCGTCTTCAAGGAAACGACGGACGCCTATGACGAAACCGGCGCGACGATCAGCGCGGACCTGACCCGGCGACGCAAGACCACGTCCTATCGAACCCTGGGGGTGGCGCTGGACCTGGCCCAGTCACAACAACTGGTGACCTCAAACGGTGCCGCCGTGCGGGAGACTCTGAACCTGGCGACCCTGACCACCCTGGGTGCCGTGGCCTGGGATCAGTCGGACAATATCCTGGATCCGACCCGGGGGTGGCGTTTTGAGGCCCGAGCCGAACCGACAACCAGCTTTGGCGATACGACCCTGGCCTATCTGAAGGCCCAGGTGCAGGGCGCGGCCTATGTTCCCTTCGGCGCGGACGCCGGCACGGTCCTGGCGGCACGGGTCAAGGTGGGGGCCATATTCGGGGCCCTGGTGTCGGAGATACCAGCGTCGCGTCGGCTGTTCTCTGGCGGGGGCGGCTCCGTGCGGGGCTATGCCTACCAGGCCATTGGTCCACGACTGGCCGACAATACTCCGCAGGGCGGCGTATCCCTGGTCGAGACGTCCTTTGAGGTGCGCCATCGGTTCACCGAGCGCTGGGGCGGCGTTGCCTTTGTGGACGCTGGAGCGATCGGGCCGGAGCGCAAGCCCGACACCGAAGACTTTCGGTTCGGGGCCGGAATCGGCGTTCGCTATGATCTGGGCTTTGGTCCCATCCGGGCGGACATCGCGATCCCTCTGGGCAAGCGCTCGGGTGACCCGGCCTTTCAGATCTACATCAGTATCGGGCAGAGCTTTTGACCGAGGTCCGCCCCCAGAACGCCCCTGAAGAACCGCCCGGCGAGGCTCCGGCCGCTCCGGTCCGGAAGCGCGGAGGACCCGGCAGGTTGCTGATTGCCCTGGTGTCGGTCCTGGTCCTGATCGGGGCGGTTCTCGGTGGTCTGCGCTATGGGCCGACCACCCCGCAGGGGCGCCTGCTCCTGGAGTCCAGGGTCAGCGGCCTGAAGCTGGGCCGCATCGGCCGACTGACCGTCGAGGGCGTGAGAGGCGACATCTGGCGGGACTTTGGTGTGCGTCGCCTGGCGATCCAGGACGACAAGGGCCCCTGGCTGGAAGCCCATGATGTGCGGGTCGTCTGGAGACCATCCGAACTCCTGACGCGACGCTTTCATGCCGAACAGATCCAGGCGGGGGATGTGACGGTCCTGCGCCGGCCTATCCTCGGCCCTGCAGGCAAGCCCGCACAGGCCCCAGTGTCGGTAGACCTGGACAGGGTCAAGCTTCGGCTGGTCACCCGGCCCGCCTTCAGTCGCCAGGCAGGCGATTTCGATGTTGCCGGGTCCTACGAGTTTGCACGCATGGGCGGTCAGAAGGGCCGGCTGAGCCTGGCCAGTCGGCTACACCGGGGCGACCGGCTGGACCTGGACTTCGATCTGGGGGGCAAGAACACGCTTCGGCTCAAGGCCGAAGCCGTCGAAGCCGATGGCGGGGCCATAGCCGGGGCCCTGGGTCTGCCGGTCGACCGGGCCTTCGATCTCAAGGCCAAGGCCGAGGGCGCGATGACGCGCGGAGCCTTCAGTCTGACGGCGAGATCGGGGGCAGACATACCCCTCGACGCTACCGGTGCCTGGACGCCTGAAGGCGGCTCAGCGCGGGGGCGGATCGACTTGGGAGCCTCCAGCCTGACCCACCGCCTGGAGGCCATGTTTGGTCCCGAGGCCAGCTTCAGCCTTGAAGGCCGCAAGTCGAAGGGCGGTCTGTTTGATCTGACCACCCGGATCAGGTCCGCGAACCTTGTTCTTGAGTCGCGAGGTCTGGCCGACATCGGCAAGAGGCGCACGGGCCCCGACGGTCTGCCTTTCACGGCGAAGATCGGGTCGCTCAAGACGATTGTTTCGATTCCTGAGATGGGGGCCGGGCAGGTGAAGGGCCGGCTTCGGCTGGAAAAGGGCGGCTTCACCGTCGAGGGGGATGCCGATGTCTCGGACCTGTCCCTGCTGGGCTATCACCTGGAACGCGCCCGCGGCCCGGCTTCGGTGCGATGGTCCAAGGGAGAGTTGACGATCAAGGCCCAAGCCGCCGGACAGGGCGGGGGCGGAACCGGGATCCTGGCGGTGCTCGGGGCAAGCCCCAAGGCCGATTTCGAGGGCGTGCGGCTAAAGAACGGCCCGTTCCTGATCCGCTCGGCCAGGATCACCGCGCCCAACCTGGTGGTGACGGGTGAGGGCGATCGAAGTCTGTTGGGGGGGCTGAGCTTCCGGGGGGAGGCGCGTGTCGCCAGTCTTGCACCGGTCCGGGCCGGGGCGCGCGGCAATTTGGCGGCCAAGTGGTCGGCCAGCAGCGCACAGGGCAGGCCTTGGGCCTTTTCCGTTGATGCCAAAGGTCAGGACTTTGCAGCCGGCCTGGCGGAACTGGATCGCCTGCTGGGCAAGTCGCCGCGCCTCAGCGGTCGGGGGGCGTGGCAGGATGGAGTCCTGACGATCGACAATGCCAAACTTGAGGGGACGGCGGCTGAAGTCCGGACCTCGGGTGCGATGCGACGTGACGGCACTCTGGGCTTCAAGCTGGATTGGACGGCGACGGGGCCGTTCACGGCCGGTCCCATCGAAGTCACCGGCAAGGCCAAGGGCGATGGCACCGTCGCCGGCACACTGGCCAGGCCAAGGCTGGACCTGACGGCTGATTTTGACTCGATCGATCTTCCGAGACTGCCCCTGACCCAGGCCCATCTCGCCCTGACCTTTGAGCGTACCTCAGACGGCTCCGACGGGGTCGCACGGCTTACGGCCCAGAGTCTCCAGGGACCGGCCCGAGCTGGAGCGGCCTTCCGTTTTGCGGCAGGCGGGCTGGAACTCACAGACCTTGATCTTGACGCAGGCGGGGCGAAAGCGACGGGCAATGTGTCTCTGCGCGGACGGCAGCCGGCTTCAGCGAATCTGCTGGTGTCGATCGGACCAGGCGCCTTCCTGTCCCAGGGGCGGGTCGCGGGTTCTGTCCGGATCGTCGAGGGGAGCGACAGTGCCCGCGCGACCCTTGATCTGACCGCCGAGGATATCGCCAGCGGCAACTGGAAACTGCGTACGGCTCGGATCAAGGCCGATGGATCCCTGGGCAATCTGCCCCTGACGGTCGATGCACAGGGCCTGGCACCCGGCGGGCGCTGGCGGCTGGCGGGAACGGGTGCGCTCGCGCAGTCCGGCGATGACTACACCCTGTCTCTCGACGCTTCCGGACGCATGGGACGGACCGATATCAAGACGCGTGAGACGTCAGTGATGCGCCTTGGGGGCGCTTCGATCCTTTCGAGGCTGCGGCTTCTGATCGGAGACGGCCAGGCCGACCTCGACACCGACATCGGTCCGGAACGCTCCAGTCTCAAGGCGCGTCTGGCCGGCGTCAGTCTCTCGGCCTTCGATCCGGACCTGGCCGGCGACATTGATGGCACGTTCAATCTTTCCGGCCAGGGCGAAACCTTGCTCGGCGAGTTTGAAGCCAAGCTAACCGGCGCGCGGGAACGTGGGTCCAAGATCGAGCAGTCGCTGAACGCCCAGATCCATGGTGATTTGAAAGACAGCGTGCTGACGCTCGTGGCCGAGGGGGCCAATCGTCAGGGCCTCACATCCGAGGCGCGCCTGCAGCTGCCGGCCGAAGCCTCGGCCTCGCCGTTGCGACTGGCGATCGATCGTCGGCGGCCCGTCATGGGGTCCTTCAAGGCCCAGGGCGAGATCAAACCCCTATGGGATCTGCTGCTGGGGCCGGAACGGTCGCTGTCCGGCAAGATCGATGCCGAGGGCTCTCTCGGCGGAACCCTGGCCGATCCGCGGCTGGTCGGGCGGGCATCCCTGGATGGCGGCGGCTTTGAAGAGGGGCGTACCGGCCTGCGTCTGCGCAACATTACCCTGCGCATGGCGCTGGCCGACAATGCGATCGACGTAAGCCAGGCGACGGCGGAAGACGGGATAAGCGGTTCCCTGGCCGGCGCGGGACGCATCAGCCTCAACCGCGAAGGCGTAAGCAGCTTCAGGCTCGACCTCAAGGCCTTCCGCCTGATCGACAATGACCTGGCCACCGCCACTGCCACCGGCCAGGCGACCGTCAATCGTTCGGCCGACGGCAAGGTCAAGCTGAGCGGAGACCTCGTCATCGATCGGGCCGATGTCTCGGCCCAGAGCAAGACCCCGGCCGGCGTGGTCAATCTGGATGTCATAGAGCGCAATCGTCCGACGGACCTCGACCAGGGCACCCAGCCCCGGCGGGCCAGTCCCGGCGGCGGCATCGCTTTGGATCTCGACCTCAAGGCCCCGCGCCGGGTGTTCGTGAAAGGGCGGGGCCTGGACGTCGAACTATCGCTGGACGCCCATGTCGGCGGGACCTCCTTTGCGCCGAGTCTCGACGGCGTGGCCCGCATGGTGCGTGGCGAGTACGACTTCGCGGGCAAGCGGTTCGAGTTCGACAGTACGGGTGTCGTTACGCTTTCGACCCAGCTGGATCGCATCCGTCTCAACCTCAGCGCCCGGCGTGAGGACACGGCGCTGACCGCCATCGTCAAGATCGCTGGCACGGCCGCCAAGCCGGAAATCACCCTGACCTCGACACCTGAGCTGCCGAGCGATGAAGTGCTCAGCCAGGTGCTCTTCGGGGCCTCGGCCGCCCAGCTGTCGCCGATTGAAGCCGCCCAACTGGCCTCGGCCCTGGCGGCCCTGGCGGGAGGCGGCGGTTTCGATGTGATGGGCAATCTGCGCAGTTTCGCGCGGCTGGATCGCCTGGCCTTCGCCAACAGCGCCACCGGCGTGACGGTGGCGGGCGGCAAGTATGTCACCGACGATGTCTATCTGGAGATCATCGGTGGTGGACGTGAGGGTCCTGCCGCACAGGTTGAGTGGAGGATCCGTCGGACCCTGTCTCTGGTGTCAAAGATTGGCGGTCAGGGCGACGCAAAGCTTTCCGTTCGCTGGCGAAAGGACTATTAGGGGCGCAAGGCTGTTGCGCGGGCGCCCGTTTACCTCGTCTGAGGAAGCACGATTTACCCGCGGCCCTTGGTTTATTGTGACTGGGGGAGGACCGGCATGCCTATGCGACTCGAGAACCATGAACGCGTTGTTCTGGAGGCTCTGGCCTCGGATGGCGCGCGAATTATCGACCGGGCTGTGGCCTGGTGCGCGATAAACTCCGGTAGCCTGCATCTGGCGGGCCTCGAGCGCCAAAGGCAGATTTTGCTCGAAACCGTGGCGGCCCTGCCTGGCGCGCCGACCGAGATTCCGCTCGCGGCATCCGAGGTGATCGGCGCGGACGGTCGCGTCGGCCAGCAGCAGCATACGCCGGCGATTGCCGTCGTGGTGCGTCCCGAGGCCCCGGTCCAGGTGGTTCTGACGGGCCACTATGACACCGTCTATCCGGAGACGAGCCGTTTCCAGGCGGTGACCACACGGCCTGATGGCGCTCTGCACGGGCCGGGGATCGCCGACATGAAGGGCGGCATCAGCGTCATGCTGGCGGCGCTGGAGGCCTTTGAGCGGCATCCTGATGCGGGCCGGGTCGGCTATCGCGTCCTGCTGTCGCCGGATGAAGAGATCGGCTCCGTCGCGTCCGGTCCCGTCCTGGCCGAGTTTGCCAGGCTGGGCCATGTCGGCCTGACCTATGAACCGGCCCTGGCCGATGGCTCCCTGGCGTCATCACGCAAAGGGTCCGGCAATTTCCACATCGTCGTGCATGGCAAGGCAGCCCATGCCGGCCGCGACTTCGCTGCGGGGCGCAACGCCGTGATCGGCGCGGCCCGCATTGCCGAGGCTTTGCATGGACTGAACGGCCAGCGCGACGGTGTGACCGTCAATGTCGCCCGGATCGATGGCGGCGCGCCGCTGAACATGGTGCCGGATGTGGCGATCGCCCGGTTCAATGTCCGGTTCCCCGATGCCGAGGGTGCCGCCTGGTTCGAGGCGCAGGTTGCCCGGATCGTCGCGGAACCACGTGAGGGGCTGCATGTCCACCTGCACGGCCTGATCACCCGCGGGGCCAAGCCGTTCAACGCGGCCCAGCAACAGCTGTTCGGTGCCGTCAAGGAGGCCGGGGCCCTGCTCGGCCAGGACATCGCCTGGAAGCCGTCCGGCGGGGTCTGTGAGGGCAACAACCTGTTCGCCTCGGGCCTGCCCAATGTCGACACCCTGGGGGTGCGCGGCGGCGACATCCACAGCGAAGCCGAACACGCCTGGCCCGAAAGCTTTGTCGAGCGCGCCCAGCTCTCGGCCCTGATCCTGATGAAACTGGCCAGCGGCGAGATCGACGGACGTTCGATCCGCGCGTCCATGGAGAACCTTTGAATGCTAGTCGTCCGCCCCGCCGGCCCGACCGATTTTGACGCCCTGATGGAATTGGCCCTGCTGTCGGGCCGAGGCTTCACCAGCCTGCCCGAGGACGAGCAGACCCTGCGCGCCCGACTGGACCTGTCGGCGGCTAGCTTCAAGGCCGAGGTCGCCGCGCCCGAGGCCTGGTACACCCTGATGCTGGAAGACCTCGAGGCCGGGGACGTGATCGGCGTCGCTGGTGTCAAGGCGGGCGTCGGTCTGAAGCGACCGCATTTCTCGTTCCGGGTCGTCACCCTCGCCCAGTCCTCACCGACCCTGGACAAGCGCTTCGATCACCGCGCCCTGGTGCTGGTCAATGAGTGCGCCGGCTGGTCCGAGGTGGGCTCGCTGTTCCTGAAGCCAGAACGCCGGATGGGCGGGGCCGGGCGGCTTCTGGCCCAGTCGCGCTACATGCTGATCGGGCTGGAGCCGCAGCGCTTTGCCGAGATGATCCTGGCCGAACTGCGCGGCTGGTTCGACGAGGATGGCGGCTGCCCGTTCTGGGATCATGTCGCCAGCAAGTTTTTCCGCCTGGAGTTTGACGAGGCCGACATGATGAGCGCCTCGACCGACGGGCAGTTCATTCTCGACCTCGCACCGCGCCATCCCATCTATGCCGAACTGCTGCCCAAGGAGGCGCGCGAGGTTCTGGGGCGCGTGCATCGCGAGGGCGAGGCCGCTCGGGCCATGCTCGAAACCGAAGGCTTCCGCTTCCAGGGCCTGATCGACATCTTCGATGCCGGGCCCACGGTTGCGGCGCGGCGCGACGACATCAAGACGGTCCGCGAGGCGCGCCGTTTGCGCCTGAAGCTGGGCGAAGATGCCTATGGCGAGGAGGCCTTGGTCTCCTCCAGCGAGATCGGCGGCTTCAGGGCGGTCCGGGCCCCGGTGTTCATTGACGGTGAAACGGCGATCATGGGGCGCGACGCGGCCTCGGCGCTGCGAGTTTCCGAAGGCGACATGGTGCAGGTGAAAGCATGAGTGGCGGCGTGTTTATTGATGGTGTCTGGCGCGCAGGTGCCGGACCGGAAGCAGTTTCCATCGACCCGACCACGGGCGAGACGATCTGGCGTGAAGCGTCGGCGGCACAGGCCGACGTCGCCCTTGCCGTGGCCGCCGCACGCCGCGCCTTTCCGGCCTGGGCCGATCAGCCGCGCGAAGCCCGCATCGCGATCCTGCGCCGCTACAAGGAGATCCTGGTCGAGCGCACACCGGCCTTCGCCGAGGCCATGAGCCGCGAGACCGGCAAGGCCCTGTGGGAGACACGGGTCGAGCTGGCCTCGATGGCCGGCAAAGTCGACCTGTCGATCAGGGCCTATGACGAACGCACGGGCGGCGTCGAAAACGCCATGCCATTCGGGCGCGCTGTTCTGCGCCATCGCGCCCATGGCGTCATGGCGGTGCTGGGCCCGTTCAACTTCCCAGGTCACCTGCCCAATGGCCACATCGTGCCGGCCCTGCTGGCCGGCGACACGGTGGTATTCAAGCCGTCCGAGGAAACGCCGCTGGTCGGTCAGTTGCTGGTTGAGGCCCTCGAGGCAGCCGGCGTTCCGTCCGGCGTGATCAATCTTGTCCAGGGCGGGCGCGATACCGGCCAGGCCCTGATCGCCGAAGAGATCGACGGCCTGCTGTTCACCGGCTCGGCCCAGGCGGGTGCCTTCTTCCGGCGGTACTTCGCGGATCGCCCTGACGTGATCCTGGCCCTCGAGCTGGGCGGCAACAATCCCCTGGTGGTCTGGGACGCCGGCGACGCCGAGGCCGTAGCGGCCCTGGTCGTGCAGTCGGCTTTCATCACCACCGGTCAGCGCTGTTCCTGCGCCCGGCGCCTGATCGTGTCGGATGACGCGGCGGGCAGGGCGGTGATCGAGGCCGTTGCAGCCCTGTCGGATCGCCTGACGGCCGGACCCTGGAACGGTCCAAGCGAGCCCTTCATGGGGCCCCTGATCTCGGCGCGGGCCGCAGCCCTGGCCAAGGCCGGCGCGGACGCCCTGGGCGGTCAGCGCATTCGGACACTGGGTGGTCTGGACGGTCTCAGCGACGCCTTCGTGTCCCCGGGCTTTGTCGATGTCACCGGCGTCGATGTGGCGGACGAAGAGCTGTTTGCGCCCCTGCTGCAGGTGCGCCGGGTCGGCAGCTTCGAGGAGGCCATCGCGGCGGCCAATGCCACCCGCTACGGTTTGTCGGCTGGACTTATCTCCAATCAGTCAGGGCTTTGGGACAAGTTCCTCAACCGGATCCGCGCAGGCGTCGTCAACTGGAACCGGCCGACGACGGGTGCCGCAGGCAGCATGCCGTTCGGGGGTCTCGGGGCCTCCGGCAACCACCGTCCCAGCGCCTATTATGCCGCCGACTATTGCGCCTATCCGGTGGCCAGTTTTGAAGCGGATGCAGTCCTAAATACATTTAGTGATATCAAGGGTTTGCGAGCATGACTTCGGCAGTTGAAGCCAATTGCGACGGTCTGGTCGGGCCGACCCATTCCTATGTTGGCCTGTCACCGGGAAATCTCGCCAGCCAGAAGAATGCCGGCGAGGTCTCCAATCCTCGCGGTGCGGCGCTCGAAGGTCTTGGCAAGATGCGCAAGCTCGCCGACTGGGGCGTGCCG
Source organism: Caulobacter sp. AVps16 (assembly GCF_058681455.1). NCBI lineage: Bacteria > Pseudomonadati > Pseudomonadota > Alphaproteobacteria > Caulobacterales > Caulobacteraceae > Caulobacter > Caulobacter sp. AVps16. Next base: position 1,796,441 of record NZ_CM178739.1, on the reverse strand, counting down.
CAGTTCGCCCTGCCTCCACATGAGCGTCCGAACCTAAGCCTATTGAAGGCGTTGGGTTTTTCCGGATCGGATGGCACCGTGCTCGAGCGGGCCTGGAAGGAGGCTCCGGCCCTGGCCTCCGCCGCCTGTTCGGCCTCGCCGATGTGGGCTGCCAATGCCGCCACCGTAACGCCCAGCGCTGACGCGGCGGACGGACGGGTTCACTTCACCCCCGCCAATCTGCTGACCAATCTGCATCGGAGCCTGGAGGGCCCGCAGACTACGCGCAGCCTGCGGCGGCTGTTTGCGGACGAGTCCAGGTTCGCCGTGCACGATCCGCTGCCGGCCCAGCCCCATTTTGCCGATGAAGGCGCGGCCAACCATGTGCGCCTGTGTGCGGAGCATGGCGCGCCGGGCGTCAACATGTTCGTCTGGGGTCGTGAGGCTTGGGAACACTGGGATGGCCGTTACCCGGCCCGCCAGACCCGCGAGGCCTTTGAGGCGGTTGAACGTCGCCACGGCGCGGCACGGGCGATCTTCCCGCGTCAGGGCAAGGCGGCGATCAATGGCGGGGCGTTCCATAACGACGTCGTCTGTGTCGGCACCCGCGAATGCCTGTTTTTCCACGAGAGCGCCTTCGAGGACCGCAACGCCATGATCGCGTCGGTCCGTCGGGCGGCGGACGGACTGTTCGAGCCGGCCTTTGTCGAGATCTCGGAAGCCGATCTGCCGATGGCGGACCTGGTGGCCAGCTACCTGTTCAATTCGCAGCTGCTGGTCATTCCCGGCGAGGATCGGCTGGTCCTGCTGGCCCCGGCCGAGACCCGCGACAATCCTCGCGCCCATGCCGTGGCTGAAAGCCTTGCCGCCTCCAATGGTCCGATCGGACGCGTCGACTATGTCGATGTGCGCCAGAGCATGCGCAATGGCGGCGGACCGGCCTGTCTGCGCCTGCGGGTCGTGCTGACCGAGGCCGAGCTGGCGGCGGCCAATCCGGCTCAGAGGTTCGATGCTGCCCTGCATGACCGCCTGGCGGACTGGGTCGAGCGTCGCTATCGCGACCGCCTGGTGCCGGGCGATCTGGCCGATCCTCTGCTACTCACTGAGGTCCGTGAAGCCCTGGACGAACTGACCGTCATCCTCGACCTGGGCAGTGACTTCTATCCGTTCCAGAGGGGCGCATGAGCTATACTATCCGGCCTGCCGGTCCGGAGGACATCACCGCCCTGATCGCCCTGCACAAGGCTGCGGCGGCCGTTCCGGACGGGCTGGCCCGCCGGCCGGACGAGATCACCCAAGCCTATGTGGAACGCTGCATCGCCGGGATCAGTTTCGTCGCCGTCGGGCCAGACGGCACGATCTGGGGCGAGATCCATGCGGCGCGCGAGACGGTGGCTCTGTTCTCGCATGTGCTGTCGAGCCTGACGGTCGCGGTTCATCCTGACCGTCAGGGGCGGGGGATTGGGTCCAGGCTGTTCGAGGCCCTGATTGCCCATGCCCGGTCGATGCAGCCGCCGATCCTGCGGATCGAACTGGCCGCCGGGGCGGGCAATCCAGGCGCGATCCGTCTGTACGAGCGACTGGGCTTCCAGCACGAGGGGCGTCAGGTGGCGCGTGGTCGCTATCCGGATGGCCGTCTCGAAGACGACATCCTGATGGGTCTGCTGCTCTAACGTCGGAGGCGCGCGAGGGCCTCGGGAAAGCGCCGTGATAGCGGTGCCTCCTGACTGCCGAGTTCGACGGCATAGTCGCCTGACCCTTCTGGACGTAGCCCGGTCACCCTGGCCTTGTTGATCAGCCAGGAGCGATGGCTGCGGACAAAGCCGTGTTCGGCCAGCTCTGTCTCGATCGTTGCCAGCGGGGTGCGCATCAGAGGCCGGCGGCTGTCGACCAGCACGAATTCCACATAGTTGCCGGCCGAGCGGACGGCCAGGATGTCGTCGATGGGCACCCGGACCAGGCGCGTTCCGTCCTGGATGTCGAAGGTCCTGGGCGAGGCCATGGTCGGGGCTGTAGCCGGCTGGTGGCCCTGGCGAAGGGACACCTGGAAGATGAACCAGGCAATGCCATAGGCGACCAGGTCCTTGCGGAACTCGTAGGGGAACTCGCGGGTGAGATCGCCGAAATCATAGTCCTGCTGAAGCAGGAGCAGATAGGCCAGTTTCCGTAGCGCCACGAAGCCCGCCACATGCAGGGCCGAATAGGCCAGGACGGCGACCAGATGGACGGGGACGGCTTGCCACCAGCGCGGCCCGCTGCGATGAGTCCAGAGGGCGACAGCAGCCGGGATCGCGAAGATCGCCAGGGTGACCAGTGCGCTGCTGCCTTCCCACAGGATGGGAAACAGGGGTGGCAGATCCGGATCATCGTGGCGGATCGTCAGGATGTTGACGACGCAGATGGTGGCGATCAGGCCGATGCCCAGCAGCCAGGCCCGCGCGATCGCACGACGCTCGTCGCCGCTCATCCCGAAAAGCGCGCCGGTCGTCACGGCCGGTTTTCCGCTCGTCCCCGACGGGGCCCGCCGATCCCCGCGCTCTTGGCGGGCCTGGAGGGCTCGAGGCACGACCTTCGCATCCCTTTTCAAGCCGGGTGCCTCTTCATGACCACGACGACATCTTCCTTCGACCGCCGCTACGACCTGGACTGGATCCGGGTCGGCGCGTTCTTCCTGCTCATTCTGTATCACGTCGGCATGTTCTATGTGCCCTGGGACTGGCACGTGAAGAGCCCGCATCCGGTCGAGGCTCTTGAGCCCCTGATGCAATTGACGAATCCCTGGCGACTGACCCTGCTGTTTCTGGTGTCCGGCGCCGCGACGCGGTTCATGGCCGACAAGGTCACGGTCGGAAAACTGACCACGGCGCGGATTGCGCGGCTGCTGCCACCGCTGGCCTTCGCCATGTTCGTGATCGTGCCGCCGCAGAGCTATTTTCAGGTCATTGAATACGCGGCCGCTCATCCCGGCTGGGCCACGGGGTTCGAGTCCTATGGCGAGTTCTGGCTGAAGTACGCCACAGCTTCGGGCCAATGGTGTGGGCCCGATGAGGGCGAATGCCTTGTCACCCCGACCTGGAACCACATGTGGTTCGTGGCCTATCTGCTTGTTTATTCGTTGGTCCTGGCTCTGCTGTTGAGGATCAGTCCCAGGCTGGGCGATCGGCTGCAAGCCGGTCTGGAGCGGGTGCTTAAGGGGATAGGGCTGTTGATCTGGCCCGTAGTCTACCTGGCCCTGACCCGCATCGTGCTCTTGCCGCTGTTCGAGATCAGTCATGCCCTGACCGATGACTGGTACAATCACGCCGTGTCATTCGCGGCCTTCCTTCTGGGCTTTGGGCTGGCCAAGTCCGAGGTTCTGCGCGGTCGCCTGGTCAGTGTGCGCTGGACGGCCCTTGCCTTGGCCCTGGTCTGTTGGGCGGGATGGGCGAGCTATGCATGGGTCTATCGCGCTGATGACGCCAACCCGCCCGAGGCCCTGCGACTGGTGATGCGTTGCGTCTATGCCACCGACCAGTGGTGCGCGATCGCGGCCATCCTGGGCTTTGGGGCCAAGCACCTGAACCGTGATGCGCCGGTCCTTCGCTACCTGACCCTGGCGGTCTTCCCGCTCTACATTGTCCACCAGACCCTGATCGTGGTCCTGGCGCATCACCTTGCGGCCTTGGGACTTCCCCAGGGCCAGGAGGCCGGCCTGCTGGTGGTCGCCACCTTTGCCGGTTGTTTCGGTTGCTATGAGGTCGTCCGCCGCATTCCGATCGTGCGGTGGCTGTTTGGCCTGAAGTCTCAGCCCCGGTCAGTCGCCAGCCGTCCGCCGCCAAGCGCATAGGCCTGGGTCCCGCAGGTGAACACGGTGTCGCCGGGCAGGATCTGCGCGATACCGATGTCGCTGGCGACGGCCAGACGATCATAGAGCGACCCGAAATCCCGGAGGGTGACGTCCTGCAGTGTCTGGATGGAGTCGATGACGAAATAGGCCTGCTGGAAGTCGTCGATCCGGTAGGGGGTGCGCATCACCCGCTCGAGATCGAACCCGATGCGGTTGGGGGACGGATCGTCCAGGGCGAACAGTGACTCCGACCGCGACGAGACTATGCCCGCCCCATAGATCCGTAGACCCTCCGCCGTCTGCATCAGGCCGAACTCGACCGTGTACCAGTAGAGACGCGCGAGGTGGGCCAGATGGCCCAGGTCCAGGGCTCTTTGGCCGCCCTGTCCATAGGCCTGCATGTAGTCGGCGAAGACCGGATCGGTCAGCATCGGCACGTGCCCGAACACATCGTGGAAGATGTCGGGTTCCTGCAGATAGTCGAGTTCGTCGGGCTTGCGGATGAACTGGCCCGCCGGGAATCGGCGATGGGCCAGATGGTCGAAGAACACGTCGTCAGGCACCAGGCCTGGCACCGCGACCACGCTCCAGCCGGTCAGGCGTTGCAGTTCTTCATTGATGCGGGCGAAATCGGGGATACCGGAACGGTGCAGGTCCAGAGCGTCGAGGCCGCGCAGAAAGGCATCGCAGGCCCGACCCGGCAGCATGGCCGTCTGGCGTTCATAGAGGGTGATCCAGACCTCGTGCTCGGCCTGGGAATAGCGATCCCAACCCTGATCGATGGTCCAGTCCGCCCGGGCTCCGGGCGGCGGCGAGGGGGAAAAACCGTCAGCGCTCATGCAGTGACGCTACGCCCCGCATGCCGCAAATATCGTTCGGAATTTGCCTCGGGATCCGAAACATTCGGATGAATCTTGCGTCTAGTGTGAGATCCGGGGGCGAAGCTTGTAGGCGCCGTGATCGAAGGACTCAAAGATCACCGCCGTCTGCGGATGCTGCACCGGCTCGCCGGTCTCGTCGGCCAGCAGGTTCTGTTCCGACACATAGGCCACGTAGGTGTTCTCGTCGTTCTCGGCCAGCAGGTGATAGAAGGGCTGGTCCTTGATGGGCCGGATGTCTTCCGGGATCGATTCCCACCATTCATCGGTATTGGCGAAAACCGGATCGACATCGAACACCACGCCCCGGAACGGAAAGATCCGGTGCTTGACCACCTGGCCGATCGCAAACTTGGCGAATCTCGAATTCATGGACGGGATGATAGCAGGACCACCTGACTGAATCCTGAACGCAGAATTCCGCAGGCGGAGAACAAGCCTTTCGCCCTGCGCCTGCGTTGCTATGCTTGTCGGCGAAGTGAGGTGTCGTGATTTGCGGCACCTGCAAGACAAGGTGGAAAGACCATGTCGGAGGCGCTGCGTGCGCCCGACGCCCCGAGAGCTCCTCGAGAGGAGAACGGGCGGCGTCGGCGGCCGCCGGGCGAGCAGTCGTGCTATGCGGCACTCGACCTTGGCACCAACAACTGTCGCCTCCTGGTGGCGACGCCGTCTCCGCGCGGTTTCCGTGTCGTCGAGGCCTATTCCCGCATCGTGCGCCTGGGTGAAGGCCTGTCCCAGACCGGTCGCCTGTCCGATGCCGCCATGGACCGCTCGATGGCAGCCCTGAAGGTCTGCGCCGAGAAGATCCGCCGGCGCAAGGCGATCAAGATCAAGGCCGTGGCGACCCAGGCCTGCCGGGGCGCAGACAATGGCGCGGCCTTTGTGGCCCGGGTGGCGGAAGAAACCGGCCTGCGGCTGCAGATCATCACGCCGCGCGAGGAGGCCCAGCTTTCGGTCGCCGGCTGCATGAGCCTGTTCGATCGCCAGTCTGACGCCGCCCTGGTGGTCGATGTCGGGGGCGGCTCGACCGAACTGTCCTGGGTTGATCTGAAAGGCGAAGGGCTGGATGCCAAGCCGCGCCAGTTCGCCGCCTGGAAACTGCCGATCAAGGCCTGGCTGTCGATACCGGTCGGGGTGGTGACCCTGGCCGAACGCTTCCCAGAGGGCGAGCGGGCCGATGAGGTCTGGTTCCGGGCCATGGTCGAAGACGTCAAGGCGAGGATTGCAGACTTCCCGCACGCCGAACCGATGCGCGAAGTGTTTGCCAGCGGGCGGGCCCATCTGGTCGGAACCTCGGGCGCGATCACCAGCCTGGCCGGCCTGCACCTTGGCCTGCAGCGCTATGACCGCACCATCGTCGACGGCCTCTGGATGGACCGCCGGGATTGCGAGATCGCGGCGGACCGATTGCTGAGTCTTACGGCCGCCGAACGGGCCCTGGAGCCCTGCATCGGTGCCGACCGTGCGGACCTCGTCCTGGCCGGTGCAGCAATTCTGCAGGCCGTTCAGGAGCTTTGGCCGTGTTCGCGCGTGCGTGTAGCCGATCGAGGGCTTAGAGAGGGGCTTCTGATGTCCCTGATGTCCGAACAGCAGCGTCGCCCGCGTCGGCGACGCCGGGGCGGGGCGTCCAAGTTCAAGCCGGTGTCCGAATGACCGAAGAAGAACCGCCCCGCAAGCGCATGGTCAAGCCGCCAGTCGGCGGGACCGACGCTGGTCGCACCAAGCCGGCACGCCTGAAAAAGACCTATGGCCGGACCACGTCGCAACAGGCCTGGCTCGAGCGCCAGATCAATGACCCGTTCTCGGCCAAGGCCCGCGCGCTGGGCTATCGCAGCCGCGCGGCCTTCAAGATCAGCGAGATCGACGAGAAGTTCGGCTTCTTCAAGAAGGGGGTCCGGGTCATCGACCTGGGCTGCGCCCCGGGCGGCTGGCTACAGATCGCGGTCGAGCGCGGTGTGACCCAGCTGGTCGGCGTCGATCTGCTGCCCGTTGATCCGGTTGCGCCGGCCCACATCCTGGAAATGGACTTCACCGACAATGCCTGTCCGCCCAGGCTGATCGAACTGCTGGGCGGTGCGCCGGACGTTGTGCTGTCGGACATGGCCCCCAACACCGTGGGTCACCGGGAGACCGACCACCTTCGTATCGTGGGCCTGATCGAGATGGGGGCCGAGTTCGCCATAGACGTGCTCAAGCCCGGCGGTGCCTTTGTCGCCAAGGCTTTCCAGGGCGGGGAAACGGCGGACGTCATTGCCCGGCTGAAGAAGAACTTCGACCGGGTCGTGCACTTCAAGCCCAAGGCCAGCCGGGCTGACAGCTCGGAGGTCTTCCTGGTCGCGACGGGGTTCCGGGGGCGGTGAGGGCGGTCGGCGGATGCTGAAGGATCTTCTCTCGCGTCCATTGCGAAATCTGATCTATGCCGTGCTGTTCGTTCTGGTCGTCGGCGCGCTCTCGACGGCCTCCTACGGCCTGGCGGGATGGAGTCTCGCCGACGCGGCCTATATGGTCACCCTCACCATTTTCACGGTCGGATATGGAGAGGTTAACCCGGTCGACACGGCCTACCTGCGCGCCGTGACCATCGCCACAATGATCTTTGGCTGCACCGGGACCATTGTGGTCACGGGCGCGCTCGTCCAGGTCCTGACCCTCAACCAGCTAGAGCAATTTTTCGGCAAACGCGTGGAAAAAACCATCGAACGGCTGGAAGGCCATACCATCATCTGTGGCTTTGGCCGGATCGGGATGATGCTGGCGAGTGAACTGGCTGCGGCCGGAGCGCCGCTGGTGGTCATCGAGCGCGACGACGCCCGCGCTCATCAAGCCCTCGAACTCGGGCATCTTTGCCGGCAAGGCGACGCAACAGACGAAGCGTTGCTGAAGGCCGTGCATATCGAGCGCGCCAAGGTGCTGGCCACAGTCCTGGCCGATGACGCCGACAATGTGTTTATCACGCTCTCGGCGCGCAGCCTTAACTCCAACCTGCAGATCATCGCCCGCGGGGAGCGACCGTCGACGGAGGGCAAGCTGCTGCAGGCCGGCGCGGACCGGGTGGTGTTGCCGACCCACATCGGGGCTGAACGGATCGCTGAACTGATCCTGTTCCCTGAAATGGCCCAGATCTTCCGGGGCGGACAGGCCAGCGGGTCGCTCGACCGGGCCCTCGACCGTCTCGGCCTGGATCTCGAAATCCTGGTCGTGCCGCAGGATGTCGCCCCCGGCACATTGACGGTCGGCGAGATCGAGCGCCGTGCCCGCAGCGCCTTCCTGCTGCAGATCAATCGCCCGAACGGAACTGTCGTCACGAGGCCTCTCGCTGACCATATCGTCGAGCCTGGTGACGGTCTGGTGTTGCTCTCCAAGCTCGGACGGAGCGCATTGGACCGTCTCTTCGAGGACGCGCCTTTGGCCAAGGCCTAGATCGGGTTCGCGAAGTGTCTTGAGCGCCTCGACAAACCCAAGCCTCGCCGCTATACCCGCGCCGCAAAATGGAGACTCCCATGGAGATTCGCGAAGGGCTCACCTTCGACGACGTTTTGCTCGAACCCGGTCCGTCCGACGTCATGCCGACCCAGGTGACGACCGAGACCAAGTTCACGCGTGAAATCAGTCTGAACATCCCGCTTGTGTCCGCTGCCATGGACACGGTGACGGAAAGCCGCCTCGCCATCGCCATGGCCCAGGCCGGCGGCATGGGCATCCTGCACCGCAACCTGACGGTGGACGAACAGGCTGACCATGTGCGCGAAGTGAAGCGCTACGAAAGCGGCATGGTCATCAATCCGCTGACCATCAATCCGGAAACCACCCTGGCTGAGATCCGCGAGATCAAGGCGCGCCGCAAGATCTCGGGCTTCCCGGTGGTCGAACGCGACACAGGCAAGCTGGTCGGCATTCTGACCAATCGCGACATGCGCTTCGAGGGGGACGCCAACGTTCCGGCCTCGTCGCTGATGACCCGCGAAAATCTGATCACGGTGTCCGAAGGCATTGATCACCGCGAGGCGCGCGAACTGCTTCGCAAGCACAAGATCGAGCGGCTGATCGTCGTCGACGACGCCTATCGCGCCGTCGGCCTGATCACGGTGAAGGACATCGAGAAGGCCCAGGCTCACCCCCTGGCCGCCAAGGACGACAAGGGTCGGCTGCTGGTCGGTGCCGCCTCGACCGTCGGCGACGCCGGCTTTGAGCGCTCGATGGGCCTGGTCGACGCCGGCGTCGATGTGGTCGTCATCGACACCGCCCATGGCCACTCCAGCCAGGTGGCCCAGGCCGTCAGCCGTTTGAAACGTGAAGCCAACCGCGTCCAGATCGTGGCCGGCAATATCGCCACCTATGACGCCGCCCGCGCGCTGATCGACGCTGGTGCCGATGCCGTGAAGGTGGGTATCGGTCCGGGCTCGATCTGCACCACCCGCATCGTCGCGGGCGTGGGTGTACCGCAGTTGACCGCAATCATGGAGGCCGTCCGCGCCGCCCGTGAAAGCGGTACGCCGGTCATCGCCGACGGCGGGATCAAGTATTCCGGCGACCTGGCCAAGGCGATCGCCGCCGGGGCTAGCACGGCCATGATGGGCTCGATGTTTGCTGGCACCGAAGAGGCACCGGGCGAGGTGTTCCTGTACCAGGGGCGCTCTTATAAGAGCTATCGCGGCATGGGCTCGGTGGGTGCCATGGCTCGCGGCTCGGCCGATCGCTACTTCCAGAAGGAAGTGACCGACAGCTTCAAGTTGGTGCCGGAAGGCATTGAAGGCCAAACGCCTTTCAAGGGTGCCATTGCTCCGGTGCTGCACCAGCTGGTCGGCGGTCTTCGGGCCGCCATGGGCTATGTCGGTGCGCCGACGATCGCCGAGTTCCAGAATCGCGCCCGCTTTGTGCGCATCACCGGTGCCGGCCTGCGCGAGAGCCACGTTCATGACGTGATGATCACCCGGGAAGCCCCCAACTACCCGAGCGCGGTCTAGATCATGCGGATGGCGTTCGAACTTCAGATGGTGGGCGTGGCCGTGTTGATCGGCCTTGTCCATCTGCTGTGCGTGGCGGTTATCGGCGACGTGCAGCGGGGTCTGAAGTGGAGCGCCGGACCACGCGATGCCCGCATCGAGCTGACCGGTCTTGGCGGTCGGCTGGAGCGGGCCTTCGCGAACTTCCGCGAGACCTTTCCGCTGTTCGTCGCCGCTGTGGTGGTCACCTATCTCGGCGGCCGCATCGGCGTCCTGACGTCGATCGGTGCCTTGCTCTATGTCGTCGGCCGGGTGGCCTACCTGCCGCTCTATGCCTTCGGCGTGCCCTGGGTGCGCAGTATCGCCTGGTTCGTGTCACTGTTCGGGATCATCGCGATCCTCCTGGCCCTGGTGGTCTGAGCCCATGCGGGACGGAGGACGGGTTTCCGCCGCGATCGAGGTTCTGACCGAGATCGAGGCGCGGCATTTTCCAGTCAAGATGGCGTTGAAGCGCTGGGGCGAAGCCTCGCGCTATGCCGGTTCAAAGGACCGGGCCTTCGTCTCGGGGCTGGTGCTGGATGCGCTGCGTCGGAAGCGATCGCTGGGCTTCATGATGGGTGACACCTCGGCCCGCGCCGTGGTGCTGGGCGTGCTGTCCCAGGTCTGGGCCTGGCCGGTTGACCGCATCGCCCAGATGGCGGGCGAGGAGCATGGACCCGGTGCCCTGGCCGAGGTCGAGCACAAGGCACTGACGGCACCGGCGTCCCTGGACGATGCACCGGCTCCGGTGGCGGGTGACTATCCGGACTGGCTCGAACCCAGCTTGCTCCGCGCCTTTGGCGACGGCGTTCGCACGGAAATGGCGGCCCTCTCGCAGCGTGCGCCGGTCGACCTGCGCATCAACACTCTGAAGACGGATGTCGAGCGCGGGGCCAAGGCCGTGTCGCTGATCGGTGCCGAGCCGGCAGGGATTCTCGCCAACGCTTTCCGCATTCCCGCACCCCAGGCCGCGGACCGGACGCCGTCGGTCGAGTCCGTCCCGGCCTTCACCAAGGGCTGGTTCGAGGTCCAGGATCTGGGCTCCCAGATCGCAGCGGCCCTGGCCGGGGACATCAAGGGCAAGCAGGTGCTGGACTTCTGCGCCGGCGGTGGCGGCAAGACCCTTGCCCTGGCCGCGGCCATGGGCAATAGCGGCCAGATCTTCGCGCACGACAGCGACGCCCGCCGCCTAGCCGACACCATCCGTCGCGGCCAGAGGGCCGGGGTCCGCAACCTGCAGATCCGCTCTCCGATCGAGGCCGAGCCGCTGAAGGGCCTGGAAGGCCGACTGGACCTGGTCTTTGTCGATGCCCCCTGCACGGGTGCCGGCACCTGGCGCCGCCACCCGGATGCCAAGTGGCGCCTGTCGCCGGACCAGCTGGCCAAGCGCCAGATCGAGCAGGACAGCGTGCTGACCGACGCTGCCGATTTCGTCAGACCCGGCGGACGTCTCATCTATGTGACCTGCTCGCTGCTGGTCGAGGAGAACGAGGATCGCATTGCCGCCTTCCTGGCGGGGCATCCCGGCTTCGCGGTCAGGCCGATCAGCCTGGAAGCGATCTCAGGCCATGTCACCGACCAGGGCTTTCTGCGCCTTACACCCCACACCGCCGGTACGGACGGCTTCTTCGCCGCCGTGCTGGAACGAACACCTCACTAGCCGTCTTCCCCCGGGAAGAGGGTCCGACCCGAACGACGCCGGAGACCTATGCCATGACCGCCCCCGCCCACCACCAGCGCGTTCTGATCGTCGACTTCGGCAGCCAGGTCACCCAGCTGATCGCCCGCCGGGTGCGCGAGGCCGGCGTCTATTGCGAGATCCATCCGTTCGACAAGGCCGAGGCCCTGGTCGATGATTACGCCCCGTCGGCCATCATCCTGTCCGGCGGACCGGCCAGCGTGCTGGAAGCCGACAGCCCCCGCATCGGCAAGAAGCTGTTCGATCTGGGCGTGCCCCTGCTGGCCATCTGCTACGGCCAGCAGCTGCTTTGCGACGTGCTGGGCGGGAAGGTCGAGGGCGGTCATGCCGGCGAGTTCGGCCGCGCCGAGCTGACCATCGGCAAGGCCAGTCCGCTGTTCGAGGGCCTGGCCGGCGTCGGCGAGCTGGAAACCGTTTGGATGAGCCACGGCGATCGCGTCACCGCCATCCCGGACGGCTTCGACGTTATTGCGACTTCGGTCGGCGCACCGTTCGCCGCCATCGCCGATGATGCGCGCAAGATCTACGCCGTGCAGTTCCACCCCGAGGTGGTCCACACCGTCAACGGCACTCAGATCTATCGCAACTTCCTCGCCTTGGCCGGCCTGAAGGGCGACTGGACCATGGCGGCTTTCCGCCAGGAGATGGTCGGCAAGATCCGCGCCCAGGTCGGGACCGGCAAGGTGATCTGTGGCCTGTCGGGCGGGGTCGACAGCTCGGTCGCCGCCGTTCTGATCCATGAAGCGATCGGCGATCAGCTGACCTGTGTCTTCGTCGACACGGGCCTGCTGCGCAAGAACGAAGCCGATCAGGTCGTCACCCTGTTCCGCGACCACTACAATATCCCGCTGATCCATGTGGACGCCGGGGCCGAGTTCCTCGGGGCCCTGGCCGGGGTCAGCGATCCCGAGACCAAGCGCAAGATCATCGGTGGCAAGTTCATCGACATCTTCGACCGCGAGGCCGCCAAGATCGACGGTGCCGACTTCCTGGCCCAGGGCACGCTCTACCCGGATGTGGTCGAAAGCGTTTCGGCGCGCGGTGGCCCTTCGGCGGTCATCAAGAGCCACCACAATGTCGGCGGCCTGCCGGACTTCATGAAGTTGAAGCTGGTCGAGCCGCTGCGCGAACTGTTCAAGGACGAGGTCCGCGCCCTCGGGGTCGAGCTGGGCCTGGCCCCGGCCTTCGTCGGTCGCCATCCATTCCCCGGCCCTGGCCTGGCCATCCGGATTCCGGGTGAGATCACCGCCGAGAAGGTCGCCGTGCTGCAGCAGGCCGATGCCATCTATCTGGAAGCCATCCGCGAGGCCGGACTCTACGACAAGATCTGGCAGGCCTTTGCCGTGCTGCTGCCGGTCAAGACCGTCGGGGTGATGGGCGACGCCCGCACCTATGAGAATGTCCTGGCCCTGCGGGCGGTGACCTCGACCGACGGTATGACCGCCGACTTCTTCGAGTTCCCCTGGGACGTACTGGGCAAGACCGCCACCCGGATCATCAACGAGGTCCGCGGCGTCAATCGCGTTGTCTATGACGTAACGTCCAAGCCCCCCGGCACGATCGAGTGGGAATAGGCGGCAAGCCCTAGGGCTGGTCCTGCAGTTCGACACGGTTTTCGAGCGTGCCCATCCGGTCGACCCGGATGGTCACCACATCGCCGGGCTGCAGATAGGCCTCTGAAGCCTTGTCGTCGGCGATGGTTCTTTCGACGACGGCCTGGACGAGGCTTTGCTTTCCGAAGCCGGCCATCCAGTCGAGCGCGCCGCGCACAAGGGTTGAGGGCCCGGGCCCCTTGAACACCGTGCCCGCAGGCGTACCGGCCAGGATCAGGGTGCGATCGGGAAGAACGCCCTCGGCACTGATCGGCAGGCGGGCCTGACCCTCGCGCCAGGTCCAGACGGCGTCCTTGCGCTTGGCGGTTTCGACAAGAAGGCGATCGAGGTCCCAGATCCACTGGGTGACGCGGGTTTGCTGCCGCGCCTGGCCATTGACGGACAGGTTCAGTTCGAGCGGTTTGACGTAGGCCTTGAGGTCTCGCGGGATGACCAGCAGGTCGCCGACGGGCAGGAAGCCCCTGCCGCTCTTGCCGTCGGTGAAGCCCTTGCCCGATGTAATGTCAGCGATATCGGCCCCGCGCAGCAGGGCCGCGCGGTCGGTGATGTCATTGCACAGCATCAGTCCGCCCCTGGCGCCGCCCGTCGCCGGCAACGGCTTCAATGTGACCAGACACAGCTCGACCTCATAGTCGAGCAGGCCGTCGATGGCAGGCACGGCAGCGCGCGGGGTGGTCGGCTGGGCCACCTTGGCGAACATGAAGGGGCCATCCTCGACCTTGGCCTCATTGGCGTGCTCGGGATAGTTGGTCGCCGCCGCCGCATGCACACCCCGCAGGTCGACAGGCACAGTCAGGGTCGCCGCGTCGTGGCTCAGGCTTGGTTTGCCCGCATCGATGAAGGCGGCCACGGCCCCGTAGCCCAGGCGGTTATAGAGGGCGATGGCGTCCTCACCGGGTTGCATCAGCGGGGCCAGATCAACGCCGGTGACGACACCGTCCTGATAGCGGCGGACCGCCATGGTTCGCAGGCCTGAGCCATCGTGATAGCGCGCAAAGGTCAGGGCTTCGTCCGGTGGGGCGATCGTTAGACTGGCGCGCAAGGGCGCTGTCGGGGCCGGACGCGGCGGCAGCCTGGGCTTGGTGGGCCAGAGGGCCAGGATGGCGACCGCCGAAACCAGGAGCAGGAACAGCAGGACGGAAATCGATCTTAGGCGCATGTCAGGGTCTGCCGTTTCGTGCCGCAATGTGGGCCGCGCGGTCGGTGGGTGTCATGCCTGATCCTTGAACTGGGCATGCAGTCCGGGAAGGAAACTGGCCAGATGCGGCATCTCCTGGGCGCAATGGACGAGCAGGGCGCGCGCATCGCTTTCCGTCAGCTTCAGCACCTGTTTGGCCACAGCCGCGGCCAGGGTTCCGGCCAGATTCCTGCCGGCGACGTGGGACCCGCCCATCCAGAACCTGGAGCGCATTTCACTGCCGCCCGCGACCCGGCGGACATGGTGCGCCAGATAGCCCACCTCGATCGGAGCGTCGCCCAGGCCGATCCGCGCGCAGATGACCGTGGCCTCGCGATCGTACTCGAGAGTGCGATCGAGCAAGCCCAGTTCGGTAGGCGGGACGAAACGGATGGAGCCGCGCACGAGATCGCTGCCGATATACTCGTCGACCAGCGACGTCTGGCCGACATAGCGAGAGCGCCCCTGAGAGCCTGCGGGCGGTGGAGTGCGCCAGCCGACATGGACATGGGCCTGGGGGTGCCAGAGCTTGTACTTGGCCGACTGATCGCCGTGCCAGCCGAACCACCAGTCGACCATGGCCGGGGTCACGCCGGGCATCGCCGTTCGAACACTGACCCGCATGCCGCCGTCTGCCGTCAGGACAAAGCCGTCCTCAAGGCCGCAGGTGTCGCCGAACAGCGACTCCGCCGCCCGATCCAGGCCGGGCATCAGGATGTCCGGTACGCCGCCGCGATCGAGTGCGGCACAGATGTGCGGTGCCAGGGGCGCGATGTCCGGCTTGAAGAAGGGCGCATAGGGCTGGGCGAGATCCGCCGCCTCATAGCCCAGATAACGACCCGGGACCGGCCTGCTGCTCTTCATCCGGCAGGTCCCATATAGCTGTTGAACCGGCCATCGGGGTCAAAGCGGGCCCGCAGGGCCTCGAGGCGGTTCAGGTGGGCCGGAGCCATGAAGGGTGCGGGCCGTCGCCCCAGATTCTCGTCGGCCAGTTGAATGCCACGGCTGTGGGGCTGCAGGGCCTGCATGTGGTCGGTCGCCCAGGTCTCGTCAGCGGGTCTTTGGGTCTTGCCGCGCAGGCCGCCATAGAGGGCGAGATAGGTGCGGGCCTCGAGTGAGAAGGCCATGTCGGGCCGCGAGGCCGGCGGATTCCAGTTCAGCCACAAGGCATGGCTCGGGGCCGGCGGCTGGCTGTCAGCGATGTCGCGCATCGCCGGCAGCAGGGGCGAAATGGGAGTGTCCATCCACATGCTGTCGGTCGTCCAGCGGGTATTGGGCAGGAAAAGGGTCTTCTCGCCGGAGTTCATCATGAAACCCAGGGAGACGGGCAGCAGCGGCAGGGTCAGGCTGGCCTTCTTGCGAAGCGGGCCCTGGTCAATGAACCGAACGGCATCGCGAGCCTCGCGCCGACTGTTGGTCAGGACAGGGCCATAGACCTCCAGCCCATGGGCGAAGATTCCCATGGCGCGCCGGTTCATGACCATCTGAAACTCGACCGAAGCGGGGACCTCGGGGCCGACGGCATCGGCCCAAGCCATGACCTCTTCGAGATGGCGGATGCGGAAGACCTGGAGCTTGAGTCCGATGAACTTCGGCCGTTCATGCAGTCGAAGGTGAAACTGGACCACGACACCAAAGAAGCCTGGGCCAGCGCCGCGGGCGGCCCAAAGCAGTTCGGGGTTTTCGCGCTCGGTGGCGTGGACGATAGAGCCATCAGCCAGAACGACGTCTACGCCGATGACACTCTGGCAGGCCAGGCCCAGCGCGCGACTGTTCCAACCAAAGCCGCCTTGCAGGAGGAAGCCACCCATGCCGACGGTATAGGCGTGAGCGGTCGGAAAGAAGAGATTGCGGCGGGCCAGGGCCTTGTCGAGGTCGCCGGCCAGACAGCCCGGGCCAATCTTTGCCGTGCCGTTGGCTTCATCGAGGACGATGAGGTTGAGGCGCGAGAGATCAAGCAGGAGTGCCCCCTCGCGGAAATGGTTTTGCGCCCAGCTGTGTCCGCCCGAGCAGATGGAGATCCGCAGACCTTCGTCGCGCGCCCGCTTCACCGCGGCGACGACGTCGGCGACCTCCCTGGCCTGGACGATCAGTTTGGGTCGGTGGCCCGGATCCTGGGCATTGAAGCTACTGTCCCGGAGCGCGGCATCGAAGTCCGGCGCGCCCGGGCTGAGAACCCGTCCAGCGGTCTTGGTCGGTGTCACGGCGTTTCCCCCAGGTCTGGCGTCGGACGTTGCGGCAGATCCAGCCAGCGCATCGGCATAGGGCGGGGAGCCGGGAAATCGACGGGCTCGTGCGCAAGCCGCCGGGCCAGGTCCCCGTCGACGCCCAGCAGGATCAGCAGCCGTTCTGTGGCATCATCGATGGACTCGAGGGGCAGGGCTCCCCGATGCAGATCCAGGGCCAGTCCACTGATGGCACCGGCGACCAGGCTGGCGGTGATCTCAAGATCGTCTGCCTTGAAGAGGCCCAGCTGCACGCCTTCGGCGATGTCCTGATGGAGTCGCAGGCGTAGCTCGGCTCCAAGGCCGCCGGCCGGCAGGCCAACATCGAACATCAGCCGTCCCAGACCCGTCTTCTGGCCGATGATCCGCAGGGACTGGCGGGTGATCCGGGCAAAGCGGGTGGCCGGATCGGCCAAGCCGACGCCCAGGCCCAGCATGGCGGCGGCATGTGAGGCGGCGAGCAGTTCGGCCAGATCCTCGATCAGGGCCGTTACGTCGGGAAAGTGGGTGTAGAAACTCGCATGAACCAGCCCCGCATGGTCGGTGATCTGGCGCAAACCGAGCGCTGACGCATTCTGCTCCATTAACAGGGTCTGGGCCGAGACGAGCAGGGCGTCACGGGTTCTGGCGCGCTTGGCACCTTTGGGGGCAGCAGGTTTCAGAGTCATAAAACGACATAATGTCATTTATAACATTATGTCAATTTTACTGGCCTGGGCTTGCCACTTTGCAGCACCACGCATCCAGCTGGAGCAGCACCGACCGGACCTTCGGGCGAAGGCCGGCCGGCGGGCGGGGCGCTACTTCTTCTTGAACAGCGTGGCCATCTCGCCCTTGACGCTGGGGTTGGATGCATTGGCTTTCGGAGGGGCCGGCTTCTTCGACTTGCCCTTGGTCTCTTTCATGGTGCGGCTCTTTCCGTTGCACAGGGCTGAGCTGGCAGCGCGCCGTCAGCCATGGCAACACTGTCGACTGGGGACGGCCATGGCGGCGATCCGTGCAGGTCGACTAATCCTAGTCTCGCACGTCTGCCGCCCGCCGGGTGGGTAATCGTCCGAGCCACGCGAGGAGACAGACATGAAACGTATCCCGGCGCTTTGTGCCCTGGCCTGGCTTGCGACCCTGCAGACCCAGGCGTCGGCGCAAACGGCCGCCGAAGGTTTCTTCGAGCGGTTGCGCGGTCTGTGCGGCCAGAGTTTCATGGGCCAGGTCGTCAGCGGTGATCCGGCCGATGAGGCCTTTCGCAAGGCCGAGCTGGTAATGACCGTGTCATCCTGCGACGCCGTCGAAATCCGCATTCCGTTTCGGGTGGGCGAGGATCGATCCCGGACCTGGGTCATCAACCGGCTGGACAACCAGCGCCTGCGTCTCAAGCATGATCATCGCCATCCAGATGGCGTCGAGGACGAGCTCTCGCGTTATGGCGGCGACACGGTCGAGGACGGTTCCGTCGAGGTTCAGGCCTTTCCGGTCGATGCGGAGTCCCGGGCCCTCTTCACCCGTCTGAACAGGGCGGTGTCCAATACCAATGTCTGGACCCTGGAGATGACCGATCGCGCCTTCGTCTACCAGCTGTCGCGGCCCGGGAGGTTGTTTCGGGTATCGTTCGACCTGACGAAACCGAGGCCTGTCCCCTGATGCCAATTGGCCGGATTGACGTCCTTCAGGTCACGGCGTCGACGGCGGCATAGGCAGGATCGCGCCAGACGCCCTGATGGATAATCCCGGCCAGGCGATCCACCGCATCCCACACATCCACAAACCGCAGATGCAGGGGCGCGAAGCCAAACCTCAAGGTGGCCGGGGCCCGGAAGTCGCCGATCACGCCCTGGGCGATCAGGGCTTTCATGATCGGATAGCCCGAAGCGTGGTCGAAGGCGATGTGGCCACCGCGGTCCTTCGGGTGCGCCGGGCTGGTCAGGATAAAGCCGGCGTCGGGCAGGCGCTCGTCCATCAGGGACTGGAACAGCTGACCCAGGGCCTGGGACTTCGCCCGGATCGCCCCGGTACCCGCCCGCGCGATCATGTCGATCCCGGCCTCGGTGGCCACGAGGCTGAGAATCGGCTGGGTTCCGGTCAGCATGCGACCGATCCCCGTGGCAGGCCGGTAGTCGCGCTCGAAGGCGAAGGGCGCGCTATGGCCCCACCAGCCGGTCATGGGCTGGGTAGCCGTTGCCTGGTGGCGTGTGGCCACAAACAGGAAGGCCGGGCTGCCGGGGCCACCGTTCAGATACTTGTAGGTACAGCCGACGGCAAAGTCAGCGTCGCAGCCGTTCAGGTCGACCGCCATGGCCCCGGCGCTGTGGCAAAGGTCCCAGATCGCCAGGGCTCCGTGGGCATGGGCTCTGGCGGTGATGCCGGCCATGTCCAGCACATGGGCGGACTTGTAGTGCGCATGGGTCAGGACGACGGCGGCCACATCGTCGTCTATGGCGGCGGCAAGGTCATCCAGTTCGGCAAAGCGGATCTGATGTCCCTGGCCGAGGGACTGGACCAGGCCCTGGACGACATAGTTATTGGTCGGGAAGTTGCTGCCTTCCATGACGATCACCCGACGGTCGGGGCGCAGGGCCAGGGCGGCGGAGACCACGCGATAGAGGTTCAGACCGGTGCCGTCGGTCAGGACGACTTCTCCAGGCCCGGCACCGATCAGACCGGCCAGACGGTCGCCGAGTCGATAGGGCAGATCAAACCAGCCCGCCTTGTTCCAGCTGGTGATCAGGTCCGTGGCCCATTCCTGGCGCGCTGCCTCGGCGACCCGGGTCAGGGCGGCCTTCGGGGCGGGGCCCAGGGAATTGCCATTCAGATAGATCACACCGGCCGGACGTTCGAACTCGTCGACGAAGGCCGCCAGGGGATCAGCAGCGTCCATGGCCTCGGCGGCGGTGCGGGAAAGCGCGGAGGACATGCTGCCGATCAACCGCCGAACGACCGGCCGCCGCCAAATCCGCCACGGGAGATCACGGAGCTGCGGCTCTGGACCCGCGCCGGGGCCTCGGCTCTCGACGGAGCGTCAAAGCTCTCCGAACGTACGCGCGTCCGGCCGCTGACATAGTCGCGCGACAGCGGATAGCCGCCACCGCCGTAATAGGTCCCGTTACGATCGCGATACATGGGCGCGCCGCGATAGCCGCCGCCCATGTTGTCGAGCGCCTGACCAATGATGAAACCGGTCAGGAGCGGCGTGAAGAAGCTGCCGCCGCCCTGGCTGGAGCGTGGCACGCACTGGTCAACGCCATAGCGTTCCTCGCAGCTCTGCTGGTCGTTGAACTTGGGGGCGTTCTCGGCACTGTCCTTCTGGGCCTGGGCCAGGGTCGTTTCGCATTGCTGGGCGGTGAAGTCGCCTGAGGCCTTGCACTCGTCGAGACTGGTAAAGGTGCGGGCCTCGACGGCGCGGCCGGATTGGGCGGCCGGCGGATCGCCCCATTGGGTGACGGCCGGCGCACTGTCGCAAGCGGTGATCGACACCGCAGCGCCCGCCATCAGGGTGGTCAGGGTCAGGCTGCGCGAGCGCTTCAGGCGGGGTTGGGCTTGATCGGACATGGGGCGGCTCATGACGTCATGCAGGCGGCATTGATCAGGCCCACGGCCAGGGAGATGCTGGCCAGATAGACCCCGGCGGCCAGTTCGCCGCGCTCGATGCGGGCGGCGACGTCCTTCATCACCACGACGCGGATCAGGGTGAAGGCGGCGATCTGGATGATGCCGGCCAGGGCGGCCCAGGCGCAGAACTCGACCAGCGAGACGGTGTGGCTGAGGGCCGAGGCCAGTGGCAGGACATAGCCGACCAGGGCACCGCCGAGGGCGAGGGCGGCAGCGACATTGCCCTCCCGGATCAGCTTGCCCTCATGATAGGGCGTCACCCACTGGTAGATGACCTTGAAGGCCACGGTGAACAGGCCGGCGGCGACGAAGGCCACCAGAAAGGCGAGGGCGCTGGTGGCGAACCCCTGAAGATCAAACATGGTCTGTCTCTTTCCGTTCAGGCTTTGAATTCGCCGGCTTCCAGCGGGATGCCGAGCATGATCTCGAACGAGACCTCATGGTCTTCGCTCTCCTGCTCAATGGCGAGCAGTAACTCACGGCCGTCACCCGGAAGGTCGCGGGCGAACAGCATGCAGGTCTGGAAGATCCGCCGGTCGGGAACGCCGTCCCGGTCATCATGCAAGTCTTCCCAGAAGGTGACGGGATCCTGGTGCTCGGCCTCATCGCCAAACCACAGGCGGAGATAGTCCGGCAGGCCCTTGGCCGTGAAGGTGCGGGCCTGCAGCCGGGCGGTCCAGGCCTCACGATCGGCGCGACCGCCGGGATAGGCACTGTCCCAGGGCATGAAGACCGTCACGTCGGTCAGGCGCTGGCCTTCACGATCGTCGGAGACAGCCTGAAACATCACATGATCATCGGTATAGAAGCGATGGACGAAGCCGCCGTCCTTGAGGTCCACCAAGCCCTGGGCGGAGATCTCCAGCGTGTCGCGGTCCAGGTAGAACCGGGTGTCGCCGCCAAAACGCCGCCAGGCCAGGGTGTCGAGCCAGACGGTTCGACCCAGGGTGACATTGCGTATGGCGGGCAGGGCCGGCGCGGCGAGCGCAACGTCCTTGCGTCCGAAAAGCTTGCTGAACATCGAAAGCGGACCCGGTGGCGACTCCCTCTACCTGTACGACGCGCGGTGCTTCTGCAAAAGGGGCCGCGCCATTACCAACTTGTCATGGGCAAGGTTTTCGCGAGGCTCTCGACGACTGGCATTCGGCCTCCCATCTTGTATGAAACGCCACGACCTCTAGAGGATGAATCCCCATGACGACCGCCGCCTGGACTGTTCGCTCGCTGCAGGCCGCCCTGTCCACAGGGGGGGGCGAGGCCCTGACGGCCCGGGTCGTCGAAGGGGCGGATCCGATCCTGCTGGTCACCATGCACGAGCAGGGCGACCTGGAGATCTTCGTCAGCGCCAGCGACCAGCAGATCGCGGCTTCGGTCCTGTTGTGGCCGGTCGACGAGCAGGAAGATCGCCACGCCTTCAACGAGTTCCTGCTCAAGGCCCAGAAACTGGTGCCCCTGTCGAATTTCGGCATCGGCACAGTCGGTGACCGTGACTATTACGAACTGTTCGGCGAACTGGCGCCGTCCTCGTCGCTCGATGACATTCTGATCGAACTGCGCGTGCTGGCCGAAAATGCCATCGAGGCAGCGTCCGATCTGCGCTCGTCCTTCACTCCCGCCTGAAATCGTTCCCGGAGACCCCCCGATGTCCATCTGGCGCAAGCTGTTCACCCTGGGCCGCGCAGGCGCGCATGACGCCACGGCCGCCGTCGTCGACGCCAATGCCATCCGGATCCTGGACCAGGAAATCCGCGATGCCGACACCGCCCAGGGCAAGGCCCGTGACGACCTGGCCACCCTCGTGGCCCGGCGGCGCATCCTGGAAAAGGAAGTGTCCAGCTTCCGCGAGCAGGTGACCAAGTACGAAGGGTCTGCCCGCGCAGCCGTCGGCAAGGGCGACATGGATCTTGCGCGTCAGGTCGCCCAGCGCATCGCTGACCTTGAGCAGGACATTGCCCTGAAGGAGCCCCAGATCGAGGGCATGCGTCAGGCTGAGGACCAGCTGCATCAGGCCATCACCGCCACGGATCGCCGGGTTGAGACCCTGCGCCGTGAGGTCGAGGTCGTGAAGGTCAATGAATCTGTCCAGAAGGCCCAGGCTGCGGTGGCGGCACGAGGCGCGGGTGCAGGCTCGTCCCTCGGTTCGGCTGCCGACAGCCTGGCCCGGATCAAGGAGCGTCAGGCCATTCGTGGCGAGCGCATCAAGGCCGCCGGCGAACTGGAAGATCGCCGTACGGGCGCCGACCTCGACGAAAAGCTGCGCCTGGCCGGGATCGGTCCAGGTCAGTCCTCGGCCGATGACATTCTGGCGCGTCTCGCCCCGCCGGCCGCACCGCCTCTGCAGATCGAGCAGAAGTCGGCCGATCCCAAAGCCAGCGACGCCTGATCCGCGTGCGTCGACTTGATCTGACGCCCCGACCAGACTGGCAGGCGAAGGCTGACGCTGTCGGTTTCGTCTACCACCACACGGACGGCCAGCCCTATTGGGATGAGTCGGTGGCCTATGCCTTCACCCTGGCCCAGATTGAAGGCGATCTGGAGCCGGCGGCGGAAGTGCTGCACGAGCTTTGCCTCGACCTCGTCGATGAGGCCGTGGGGAGCGAGGCCCTGATGACCCGGTTGGCGATCCCGGCCGAGCATCAGGACTTCATCGCTGCCTCCTGGCGAGCCCGCGAGCCTTCGCTCTATGGCCGCTTTGACTTCGGTTATCACGGCTCAGGCCCGCCCAAGCTCTATGAGTACAATGCCGACACGCCCACCAGCGTGTTCGAGGCGGCGACCTTTCAGTGGCTCTGGCTGGAAGACCTCATGGCGACCGGCGCGCTGCAGGCGGGAACCGATCAGTTCAACAGCCTGTTCGAGGCCTTGCGGGACCGCTTCGCAACCCTGTTCCCGGCCGGTGGCTTCGTGCATTTCGCCAGTGATGCTGCGGCCATTGAGGATCGCCAGACCGTGCGCTTCCTGGAAGACCTGGCCCTGCAGGCCGGGCTCGATCCCAGGTTCGTCGCGATCGATGCCATTGGGGTGAACGCCGAGGGCCAGTTTGTCGACAGCGAGGGGTTCATCCTCAAGGCGGCCTTCAAGCTCTATCCCTGGGAGTTCATGCTACGCGAGCCCTATGCGGCCCATTTAAAGACCGCCGCTGTGCGCTGGCTTGAGCCACCCTGGAAGGCGATCCTGTCGAACAAGGGCATCTTGCCCCTGCTCTGGGAGCGGCATCCTGGCCACCCCAATCTTCTGGAAGCCTATTTCGAGGATGACACGCGGGCCTCGAACCTGGGCCCGCGCCATGTGCGCAAGCCCCTGTTTTCGCGCGAAGGGGCCAATGTCGAGATCATCGGCGGGGATGAGCCGGTCCTGGACCAGGGCTACGGCCGGGAGGGTGCCATAGTGCAGGCCTTTCACCCGCCTCCGACCTTTGGAGGCAAGCATCCCGTGGTCGGGGCCTGGATGGTCGGCAATCGGCCTGCGGGGATCGGCATTCGCGAGGATGACAGCGTGGTGACCAAAAACCTGGCGCGTTTCGTGCCGCATATCATCGAGGCCTGAGGCGCAAGACCCGGATCGAAGGTCGCAATTCGCCTGTTTGGTGTAAATGGTCCTTGCGGTTGGACCCGGGATCACTCCACCTTCACCGCAAGGCCCTCACGTCGACGCGTGTTGGGACCAAAAAATCGTCAGAAGTCCAAAGTCGGGGGAAGTATGAGTTCGGAACAGGACAGCGCGGGTTCCAGCATCGCCGCGATCTTGGCCGCCGTGTCGGCGGAAATGTCCATTGCGGCCGAGGCCTGCGGCAAGCTGGACGACGCTCTGGGTCAGATCCTGGCGGCGAGCCCGCCGGAGAGCCGCAATCAGGTCATGCAGGAATTGCATACTGTCGACCTTCTGGCGCAGCACATCACGGCAGTGACGGACTTCACCCACCGCCTGGCCCTGATCGCATCGACCGACGATGCGCTTGAGGTTGATGAAGCGCTGTCGGCCATCACCCTGGGCGCAGTCGCTGAACGTCTTCGCGCCAGCCTGGCCGCCGCCAAGGCGGCGTGACGCGCGACGGAGGGATCAGGGCCATGACCGTGACCGTCTATGGAATCAAGGCCTGTGACACCATGAAGAAGGCCCGGGACTGGCTGGACGACCATGGGGTCGTCCACGCCTTCCACGACTACAAGGCCGTTGGTATCGACCGCGATCATCTTGTCCGCTGGGTCGAGGGCCTGGGGTGGGAGGCGGTTTTGAACCGGGCCGGCACGACCTTCCGCAAGCTGCCGGAGGTCCAGAAACAAGGCCTGGACGCCGCAAAGGCCGTGGAATTGATGCTAGCCCAGCCCTCGATGATCAAGCGGCCCATGCTCGACATCAATGGAGCGTTGACCGCGGGCTTCAAGCCGGATCTCTATGCCCGGCTGTTCGAAGCGGCCGCTTGAGGCCAATTGGTTTTGCGCCAGACGCGAGTCGGCTGATTTTTAAGACGACAATCGGGGCGAGGCGGGGCTATTTCGGCCAAGCTCGCGTCGTTTGAAACCAGAAGTGCAGGAACTGTTCCGTGGGGGCCCAACCCGTTCCGTCCTACGACATGGTCATTTTTGACTTTGACGGCACGCTGGCCGACAGCGCGGCGTGGATGATCAAGGCCGTCAATCCCATGGCCCAGCGGTTCGGGTTCAAGACCGTCACCGACGAAGAAATCGATATGCTGCGCGGCCGCGGGACGCGCGAGGTCATTCGCTATCTGGGCATCTCGCCCTGGAAACTGCCGATGATCGCCCGGCACGGCAAAAAGCTGATGGCGGCCGAGTGCGAGTCCATTCCGCTGTTTCCGGAAACAGCCAGTATGCTGCGGACCCTTCACGAGGCGGGGCTTCGCCTCGCCGTGGTCAGTTCCAACAGCGAAGGCACCATCCGCGCGGTGCTCGGGCCGGAATTGTCGGGTCTGATCAGCCAGTTCTCCTGTGGGGCCTCGCTGTTCGGCAAGGCCCGCAAGTTTCGCAAGGTGACCTCCGGTGCCGCGCGCGACCGGGTCATCTGCATTGGGGACGAGACCCGCGATATCGAAGCGGCCCGCGCCTTGGGCCTGGCCAGCGGTGCCGTGACCTGGGGTGCTGCCAAGAGGGCGATCCTGGCCGAGCATGGTCCGACCATCGTGTTTGAATCGCCGTCGGAAATTATTTCGCATCTCGTTGCATCCAGGGCGGCGTCCGGCGGCGACTAACCTTCAGAAAACGGTGCCGAGCCTGGCACCCTCTGGAGCCCAAACCATGCTGAGCCTGTTTCGAGACTTCTGGTGGCTGGTCTTTCCCTTGGGCTGGTTCCTGATTGCCGCCTGGCGCGCCTGGCTGGATTACAAGGCCCGTCGTGACGTTGTGGATCTGATCGAGACCTATACCAAGGCTGGGCGCGAGCCGCCGGCCGAACTGTTCGCCCGTCTCAAAGCCAACTGACAGTTCTCGGAGGGAAAATCATGGAAGACCTGTTCCGTTCGTTCTGGTGGCTGATCTTTCCACTGGCCTGGTTTGTGTATGGCGGCTTCCAGAGCTGGCTGTCCTATCGCGGCAACCGCGACACGCTGGATCTGCTGAAGGCCTATGCTGCGAGCGGGCGCGAGCCGCCGCAGGAGCTGGTGGCGCGCCTGAACAAGCGCAGCAACTACGATCTCGACGATGATCGTGATGACATGCGGTCACGCTATCGCCGTGAGAGTGGCTGGTACTATGTGGTGCTGTTTGGCGTGATGTGCATGGGTTTCGCCTATGCCGCGACGTCAGATCTCTATGAGGCCGGCCCGGCCTTCCTGATCGTCGCC
Source organism: Caulobacter sp. AVps16 (assembly GCF_058681455.1). Classification (NCBI taxonomy): domain Bacteria; kingdom Pseudomonadati; phylum Pseudomonadota; class Alphaproteobacteria; order Caulobacterales; family Caulobacteraceae; genus Caulobacter; species Caulobacter sp. AVps16. The sequence goes on along the minus strand of NZ_CM178739.1, from coordinate 1,770,659 downwards.
TTCGTCATGGGCGCGCTCAGCCTGGCGTCTTTAGTGTCGGTGCTTACGGGTCGAGGCCCGAAGATCTGATGGATGCGCCGCTCGTCAGGGCGGCGCGGGCCGGATCCCAGGCAGCGTTCGCTCGTTTGGTCGCAATCCACGAGAAACCCCTCCGGGGGTTCCTGCGGAAGAGCGGCTGGGCTGACGCCGACGACATCGCCCAGGACGCTTTTGTAGCGGCCTGGACGAGCCTGGGACGATTGCGCGCCGATGAGGGGTTCCGGGCCTGGCTCTTTGGTATCGCCTGGCGCAAGGCCCAGGACCAGAGTCGCAGCGCGCGCCGATCGGCTCGCCGCGACGAGGACTGGCGTGGTCAGGAAGCCCTGGAAGCCTCTGGCGAGGTCGGCCAGGACGAGCGCCTGGCCCTGCAGGCGGCGCTCGACACCTTGCCAGAAGACCAGCGTGCCTGTGTCACCCTCTGCCTCGGTCAGGGCTGGTCGCATGGTGAGGCAGCCGAGGTCCTCAAATTGCCGCTTGGCACGGTGAAGTCGCATGTTACCCGTGGTCGTGAGAGACTGCTGGCTGTTCTGGGAGATCCGTCATGAGTCCCGAAGATCGTCTGGCAGAATTTCTGGGCGAAACGCCCGCGCCGCAGGCGTCTGGTGTCTTCGTGGCCGAGGTCATGGAGGCCGTTGAACGCAGGATCTTGCTCGATCGGCTGGCCCTTGGCGGCTTTGCTGCCTTGGCCGCTAGCGTGGTCCTGTGGGCCTGCGCGCCGATCCTGAACCTGGCAGTTGACACCCTGGCCCCTAGCCTCGCCCCGGCGGCGGGCATGTTGCTCGTGGCGCTTGCCGCTTTGGTTGTGGGGGACCGGTTGCTGGCCTCCCGCTAGCTTACGAAAGTTTCATCTCGCCGGGTGCCTCCAAACACATGTCCCGGTGCCTCTTATAGTCAGAAGGCGGCGACATGGATGTCTCGCCCCCAACAAGAGGAGTTTCGCTATGGATGAGGTCTGGATCCCCATCATCTTTTTCATGGTCATCGCAGCCATCGTGATTGTGCCGGTTTGGCTGAAGAGCCGCGAACGCATTGAGATGCAGTCGACGTTGCGTGCAGCGATTGACAAGGGGCAACCGGTGCCTCCGGAAGTCATCGACGCTCTGACGCGTAACGTGAAGGTCGCTCCCACCTCGCTGAGCGACATGCGCGCAGGCGTGATCTGGATGGCTATCGGCATCGGCTTCGCAGCCTTCAGTTTCTTTGCTGACTTCGGCGATCATGATTTTCACTCGCCGGGCCTCGGCATCGCCTGCATTCCGATCGTGATCGGCCTGGCCTTCGTCATTCTCAGCTTCTTCAATCCCAACAAGTACAAGCGCGTCTGACGACAAAGGCTTGGCGAGGGGAACGGCATGTCCATGGACCGCCCACCAACGGGTCACGATGTCGAGCTCGCCGCCTTTGCGGCGGCGGGCGACCGGCGCGCCTATGGCGAGCTGGTCCGGCGACACGGCTCGGCAGTCCGGGGCCTGCTGCGCCGCATGGGGGCCGACCCGGCGACCGCCGACGACCTGGCCCAGGACGCCTTCCTGGCCGGTTTCGAACAGGTGGCGGACTATCGCGGCGATGGCGCTTTTGCCGGCTGGATCAAGCGGATCGCAGCGCGTTGCTATCTTCGCAAGGTCAAGCGTGAAGCGCGCATGATCTTCACCGACCAGGCCCAGGACGGTGACGATCCTGCTGCCCTAAATGAGCCGCGGACGGCCAACCGGATCGACCTGGACGAGGCCCTCAAGGCCCTGTCGAAAGGCGAGCGGCTTTGCGTTTCGCTCTGTTATGGGGGCGACTGGTCCCACGCCGAGGTCGCCGAGGCCTTGAACATCCCGATCGGCACGGTGAAATCCCATGTCAAACGTGGTTTGGATAAACTCAGGGCCAGACTGGCCCCACCGACTGAAAGCGCGAGGAGGGAAGCTCATGGCTGAACCCGATTTCGAAGCGCGGCTGACACGGCTTTTCAATGAGCCACCGGCTTTTCCGGACGCCGAGCTGTTTACCGCCCAGATTGCTGCCAGCCTTGACCGTGGCTGGGCGCTGCGTCGTCTTCTGATTGGCGGAGCGGGCGTCGCGGCGGGCGTGATTGCGGCAGTGCAGCTGGTGGCCACCCGCTTCTCTGCCGAATTGCAGACCCTGTCGCGCAATGGAACCCGAGATCTGAACGCCGATATCGACCTGGCTTTTGCCAAGTTCAGCGAGGTGGTCGCAACGCCCGCCAGCATGGAAGCGCTGTGGCTGGCGGCGGGACTGGCGCTTCTGGCCCTGGGCTTCGCCGTGACCCGGGCCATGGAAGAGTTCTGAGGCGATATCGACTGATCGCTGTTCATGTTGCAGTGCGGGGCGATCTGGCCGACAACAGCGCGCCTTCGCCCCTATCGGGGCCTGACCTGGAGCATGGTTCTGTCCTCGCACCGTGATGAGACGGTTCGCCGCCTCGCAGCCCCCGACATCGCCGCCCGCAAGGGCGGTGTGCCCATCGTCTGCCTGACCGCCTACACCGCGCCCGTGGCGGCTGCGCTCGACGACGCCTGTGACCTGCTGCTGGTCGGCGACTCGCTGGGCATGGTGGTGCACGGCATGCCCAATACCGTCGGGGTCACGCTGGAGATGATGATCCTGCATGGCCAGGCCGTGATGCGGGGCTCGCGCAAGGCCATGGTCGTGGTCGACATGCCGTTCGGATCCTATGAGGCGTCGCCTGAACTGGCCTATGCCAATGCGGTGCGGATCATGAAGGAGACCGGTGCCCAGGCCGTGAAGGTCGAGAGCGGTCCCACCGTTCCGGCGACGATTGAATATCTGACCCAGCGCGGTGTGCCGGTGATGGGCCATGTGGGCCTGCGCCCCCAGGCGGTGCTGGTCGATGGGGGCTTCAAGGCCAAGGGGCGGGATGAGGCCGGTCGCGCCCTGATTCTCGAGGAGGCCCGCCGTACGGCCGATGCCGGGGCCTTTGCCGTGGTCGTCGAGGGTGTCGCCGAAAGTCTGGCACGCGAGATTACAGCTGCCATCGCTCCGCCGACCATCGGCATCGGGGCCTCAGCGGGATGTGACGGCCAGATCCTGGTCACCGACGACATGCTGGGCCTGTTCGACTGGACGCCCAAGTTCGTGCGTCGCTATGCCGATCTGAAAGGCGAGATCGAGCGGGCGGCGCAGACCTATGCGTCCGACGTCAAGGCCCGGACCTTCCCGGGCGAGGCCGAGACCTACTACGCCAAGAAGAGCTAGTGCTTGCGCCAGGGCCCGTTGCGGCTGGCCCTTTCCCGCTATAGGTTCCCCGCCTGCGCTGGCGGCCCTTTGCCGGCCGCATTCTGTTGTAAACCATGCGTCATCGCCGGATCCGTCCGGCGCTGATGCGTCAGGGCGCTGTGAGCGTCCGTTTCGGAGCCTCGTTCGTGGTCGATGTTTTTGACGAGGTCGAAGAGCAGCTTCGCTCCGACCGTTACAGGACCCTCGCGCTGAAGGCGCTGCCCTGGATCGGCGCGGCCACGGTGGCGGTTGTCATCGGTGTCGGCGGCTTCTGGGGCTGGACGGCCTATCAGACCAAGGAAGCCGCCAAGGCCTCTGAAGCCTATCAGGCCGCTCTGGAGACCATGGGCCGCGAAGGGGCGGCCAAGGGGCTCTCGGCCATGGAAGCGATTTCCAAGGGCGGTTCGCCGGGCTACCGCGCCCTGGCCCTGATGCATCTGGGCGGCATCCGGCTCGACGAGGGAAAGACGGCCGACGCGGTGCGTTACTTCGACGAGGCGGCCAAGCTTTCGTCGGACCCGGTCATCGGGGATCTGGCGCGCCTCAAATCCGCCTTGGCCCTGATGGATACGGCCTCGTTCAAGGACACTGAAACGAGGTTGACGCCATTGACGGGGGAGAAGAGCCCATACCGGGTGAACGCCAAAGAAGCCCTGGCCTTCGCCAAGCTTCAGTCGGGCGACCTGAAGGGGGCTCGCGAGGACTTTTCCATCCTGGCCAACCTGCTGGACAACAATTCTGAAGGCGTGCGCCAGCGCGCCCAGGCGGCCATGCAAATGATCGATTCCGGCTCGGCCAAGGATCTGGCCGCCGTGGTCAAGGCGTCGATTGCCCTGCCGCCCCTGGCCGTTCTGCCGACTGCACCGCAAACCGCGCCCACCGGCGCCCAATGAGCCGCCCCATGATTTCCAAGCGTTCTACAGCGCTGATCGCGCTGATGTCGGCGGCGATGGCGGTGAGCGGCTGTTCCACGGTCTCCTCGTCGGTCTCGAAGCTGAATCCCTTCGACAAGGCCGAAAAGGACAAGGCCAAGGCGACCCAGGGTCAGCGCATCTCGGTGATCGCCTTTGATCAGAAGGTCGAGGCTGCCGAGGCGCTCAAGGGTACCGAATTCTATCTGCCGGAGCCTGCCGTTCAGACGGAATGGCGACTGCCGGGCGGCAATGCCGAACAGTCCGTCGAGCATGTCGATGCCGGCAAGGCGTTCGAGATCGCCTGGCGCAAGGGCTTCGGTCAGAAGGGCAATCGCAAGTTCCACATTACGGCCCCGCCGGTGGCAACCGCGGACCGGATCTATGTCATGGACGGCGAGTCCACGGTCTCGGCGATTGATGCCAAGACCGGCACGGTCGACTGGCGCAAGGATCTGCGTCCCTCGGCCGGACCGGGCAAGGGCGGCTTCTTCGGCCTCGGTGGCGTCAAGAATGATCGTCTGGGCTTCGGCGGCGGTCTGGCCCTGAGCCCGGACAACAAGCTGATCGTGGCCTCCGGCTTCCGGTTCGTTGCCCAGCTCGACGCGACAACGGGGACCGAGGCCTGGCGCCAGACGACCTCGACCCCGATCCATGCGGCCCCGACCGTGGTCGACGGACGGGTGTTCGTCGTGTCGACCGACAATGAACTCCTGACCTTCAATGCCGGCACGGGCGCGCCCGGCTGGACCTACCAGGCCCTGATCGAGCCGGCCCGCATCCTGTCGGCCCCCAGTGTCGCGGTCAGTGGCGACACGGCCGTCGCTGGCTTCGCCTCGGGCGAACTGGTGGCGCTGCGAGCGGCCAATGGCAATGATCTGTGGAGCGAAGCCCTGTCGCGGGCCAGCCGGACCAATGCCCTGTCCGAGATCCGCGACATCCCGGGCCGACCGGTTATCTACAAGGGCGACGTCTTCGCCGTCAGCCATTCCGGCGTGTTTTCGGCCACCGATCTGCGTACCGGTCAGGCCCGCTGGAGCCTGCCGATCACCGGGATCACCAGTCCCTGGGCAGCGGGAGACGTGGTCTATGTCGTCGACAAGTCCGGCCAGGTGATCTGCGTCGCGCGCGAAAGCGGTTCGGTCTACTGGATCCGTGACCTCAACGAAGGCCTGGGCCAGTCGAAGCGCCAGAAGAAGAAGCTGGCCAAGCATCCACGCCTTTGGTCGACCCCCATCCTGGCCTCGGGCCGGCTGATCACGGTATCGAGCGACGGCCAGGCCGTTGCCCTGAACCCCAAGACCGGGGCCACGGAAAAGACCCTGAAGATCGGTGCCCCGGTGCTGCTCGCCCCGATCGCGGTCGGGGATACGGTCTATCTCGTCACTGACGACGCCCAGCTGGTGGCGATCCGCTAAGTCTTCTGCGCCGGCCTCTTCGGCCCGGCGATCAATCTCCAGAGGTTCCCAAGCCCGGGTCGGCACAAGCCGACCCGGGTTGTCCGCTTTGCGGGAACCGGAAAAATCGACTACTGCACACCTATGCCATTGAAACTCGCTATCGTCGGCCGCCCCAATGTCGGCAAGTCCACGCTGTTCAATCGTCTCGCCGGCAAGAAGCTGGCGATTGTCGACGACCAGCCCGGGGTCACCCGTGACCGCCGCTACGCCTCGGGCCGCCTCGGCGACCTGGAACTGGAGCTGATCGACACCGCCGGCTTTGAGGACGTCTCGGACGAAAGCCTCGAGGCCCGCATGCGCCATCAGACCGAGCTGGCGGTCGAGGAAGCCGACGTCTCGCTGTTCATCTATGACGCCCGTGAGGGGGTGACCCCGTTGGACGAGGTCTTCGCCACCCTGCTGCGTCGCCGGGGCAAGCCGGTCATCATCGCCGCCAACAAGGCCGAGGGCAAAGCCGGCCAGTCGGGGATCGGCGAGGCCTACAAACTGGGCCTCGGCGAGCCGATCCCGATCTCGGGCGAGCATGGCGAAGGCATGGCCGAACTCTATGCGGCCATGTTGGAAGCCTTTCCGGAAGACCAGTATTCCGACGATGAGGACGATGACGACAAGCCCATCCGGCTGGCCATTGTCGGTCGTCCCAATGCCGGCAAGTCGACCTTGGTCAACCGCCTGATCGGCGAGCAGCGCCTCCTGACCGGCCCTGAAGCCGGGATCACCCGCGACTCCATTTCGGTCGACTGGGTCTGGGGCGACAAGAAGGTCCGGCTGGTTGATACGGCCGGCCTGCGCAAGAAGGCCAAGGTTCAGGAGAAGCTGGAAAAGCTCTCCACCCAGGACACGATCCGGGCCATCACCTTCGCCGAGGTGGTGCTTCTGGTCATGGATGCCACCCATCCGTTCGAGATCCAGGATCTGCAGATCGCTGACCTGACCGAGCGGGAAGGGCGGGCCCTGGTCTTCGTCCTGGCCAAGTGGGATCTGGTCGAAGACCCGGCCGCCCAGCTGGCGGCCTTCCGCGAACATGCCGAGCGTATGCTGCCCCAGGTGCGCGGCGCGCCGGTGGTGGCCCTGTCCGGCGAGACCGGCAAGGGCATTGAAAAGCTCATGCCGGCCGTGCTGAAGATCCACAAGGACTGGTCGACCAAGGTCAAGACCCGTGACCTGAACGACTGGCTGCAGATGGCCATGCAACGCCATCCACCGCCCGCCGTCAGCGGCAAGCGCGTCAAGCCCAAGTACATGGCCCAGACCAAGGCCCGCCCGCCGACCTTCGTGCTGTTCTCCAGCCGGGCCGACCAGATGCCGGATCACTATCGGCGCTATTTGATCAACTCCCTGCGGGAAAGCTTCGACCTGCCGGGGGTGCCGTTGCGCATCACCATCAAGTCCGGGGCCAATCCCTATGCCGATGGCGAGGCCAAGGGCCACAGCGGTCGCGGCAAGCGGGAGTTTGAACGCCGTGAGCGTGAGGAAGAGCGCATCCGCGCCTCACGCAACACCGTCAAGAAGTCCAAGCGCCTGGCCGACGAGGCCGCCGCGGCTGCGGCAGCCGAAGCCGGCCTGCCGACGCCCGAGAAGAAGCCGGTGAGGGGCCCCAAGCCCACCGTCAAGGCCGAGGCCAAGACCACCAGCGCGGCTGTCGCCACGCCTGCGGCCGAACCGGGCAAGGGCGCGGTCAAGTCGGTGAAGAAGCAGGGGCCGCGCGCCCAGAAGAAGGTCTCGAGCACGCCCAGCTACAAGGTCGGCTTCAAGGCTGCCGGCGGCAAGGCTGCGAGCGGTCCAAGGCGGCCGGTGGCCGGCTCCGGCATTGTTCGCGGCAACAAGGGCCCGGGGAAACCCAAGGGCAAATAGGGCTGGAGCCAAGGGTCATGCTTCTGGATCGCCGTCGGCTGCTGTCTCAGGGCGCAGCGCTTGGTGCTGCGGCCCTGTCGGCGGGATCCGGCCCGGCCCGGGCAACGACCGGGACCCGGCTGATCCTGCTGGGAACCGGCGGCGGCCCCACGCCCAAGAAGAACCGGTCGGCACCGGCCCAGGCTATCGTCGTCGACGGCGTGACCTATGTGATTGACTGCGGGGACGGTGTTGCGCGCCAGATCGTGGCGGCCGGCCTGAAGCTCGGGTCGATCCGCAACGTTTTCATTACCCATCACCATTCCGACCATAATGCCGACTACGGCAATCTGCTGCTGCTGGCCTGGGCGGCAGACCTGGATCATCGGGTGGACGCCTATGGTCCGCCACCCCTGGCGGCCATGACGCGGCAGGTCCTGGAACTGAACGGCTTCGACATCAAGACACGGATCGCCGACGAGGGGCGGCCGCCGCTGCGGCCCCTGATCCATCCGCATGAGATCACCAGGCCCGGCCTGGTCCTGCAGGACGACCGGGTGAGGGTGACGGCCGCCCTTGTGCGCCACCCGCCGGTCGCGCCGGCTTTTGCCTATCGTTTCGACACGGCTGATCGGTCCATCGTGATCTCGGGCGACACTGCCCCGTCGGAGGCGCTGGTCACGCTGGCCCGTGGCGCGGATGTGCTGGTCCATGAGGTCATGTACCTGCCAGCCCTGGAACAGCTCCTGGCCTCCGAACCCAATGCCGTTCGGCTCAAGGACCATTTGCTGGCCAGCCACACCACGACCGAGCAGGTGGGGCGGATCGCGACCCAGGCCGGGGTCAAGACCCTGGTGCTGTCGCATTTTGTCCCCGGTGGCTATCCGTTCCTCGACGACAGCGTCTGGCTGGACGCCGTGCGGCCGCATTTTTCCGGCGAGATCATCATCGGGCGAGACCTGCTGGAGATCTGATGAGCGGCCTTGTCGCGCTGCAGATCCGGGCTCAGCCGAGGCTGGCCGATTCCTGACCCCGCTCCTTGAACCGCGCCACGCCCCGGGGCGGGTCACGATCGGGGCGCACCAGATCGATGATATAGGGAACTATGCTTTCGGGGGCCGGGACGGTCATCGGATCCTCGCCCGGGAACGCGCCTGAGCGCATCTTTGTCCGCATGGCCCCAGGGTCGACGCAGAGGGCCCGAACCGGGGTATTCTCCATCTCGTCCGCATAGCAGTCGACAATGGCTTCCAGCCCGGCCTTGGAGGCCGCATAGCCGCCCCAGAAGGCGCGATGGCTCTTGGCCACGCTACTGGTCAGGAACAGGGCCCGTCCGGCGTCGGAGGCGCGCAGCAGGGGATCCATGGCCCGGATAAGGCGCCAGTTGGCCGTCAGGTTGGTGGCCATGATCATGTCCCAGCCCTTGGGATCCAGGTGGCCCACAGGGGTCAGGGCCCCCAGAACACCGGCGGCGCCGATCACGATATCGAGCTTGCCCCAGCGCTGGTGCAGGGCCGCGCCGAGGGCGTCGAGGCCGTCGGGCTCGCGCAGGTCCAGCGGCACAAGGGTGGCATGCTCCGCCGTCGCCGCAAAAATGGCGTCATCGAGCGCTTCGAGCGCCCCCTGGGTGCGACCAAGGGCGATGACATGGGCCCCAGCCTCGGCCAGTCCCAGGGCGATGGCGGCACCAATGCCCCGGGTTGCGCCGGTGACCAGGGCGATACGGCCCGCGAGCGGTTTTGCTGAAGAATCCATGGGGCGTTCTAGCGGCTGAGCGGCGCTTCTTGAAGCCCGTCCGTGGCGTCATCCGCCGGGCGTTGGGCATAGTGCTGGGCGATCACCGAGCAGGCCATCAGCTGGATCTGGTGAAAGATCATCAGCGGCAGGACCAGAACCCCGGCCGTGGCCCCGGGGAACAGGATGCCGGCCATGGGTACGCCGGTGGCCATGCTCTTCTTCGAGCCACAGAAGACGATGGCGATCTCGTCGGCCTTGGCAAAGCCCAGGGCCCGCGCGCCGAAGGTCGTGGCCAGCAGGATGACCGCCAAGAGAAGGCCGCAGACCCCGAGGAGCAGCAGAAGTTCGAGCGGTGTGACCCGCTTCCAGAGCCCGGCGACCACGGCGGCGCTGAAGGCCGAATAGACGACGAGCAGGATCGAGCCGCGATCCACATAGCCCACTAGCTGCTTGTGCTTCTCGATCCAGGCTCCGACCCAGGGCCTGGCCAATTGTCCAGCGATGAAGGGCAGGAGAAGCTGGACGACGATGTCCTGGATCGGTTTCCAGCCCGCTGTGCCGGCCTGCGCGTGCATCAGCAGGCTGACCAGAACCGGCGTCAGAAAAATGCCCAGCAGGTTCGAGGCCGAGGCGGCGCAGACGGCGGCCGCGACATTGCCTCGGGCGATGGAAGTGAAGGCGATCGAGGACTGCACTGTCGAGGGCAGGCAGGCCAGGAACACCAGGCCCGCCGCCAGGGTGGGCGACAGGATCCCGGTGCGGGCGGCCAGCAGGCCCAGAAGCGGGAAGAGCAGATAGGTGAAGGCCAGGATGGTCAGGTGAAGCCGCCAGTGGGTCACCCCGGCCACCACGGCCTCGCGGGACAGCTTGGCCCCATGCAGGAAGAACAGCAGGGCGATGGCCAGCTTGACCACCAGGCTCAGCCCGGCCGCGAGCTCGCCACGCACCGGCAGGACCGAGGCCAGCACCACCATGCCGAACAGCAGGACGATGTAGCCGTCGATCTTCAGCCTGGAGAGCAGGTTGGAAAGTCCGTTGAGCACGCCCGGTTACGCGCTGAGCAGCGACAGCTGCTTGTCATTGGCCTCGTTGCGGCCTTCGGCCACTTCGCGGTCGGTCAGGCGGGTGGGATAGTCGCCGGTGAAATAATGGTCGGTGAACTGCGGGGTCACCGGGTCGCGCGGGCCAGCTTCCAGGGCCTGATAAAGGCCGTCGACCGACAGGAAGCCGAGGCTGTCGACTTCCAGGAACCGCGCCATCTCTTCCAGCGACTTGTTGGCCGCCAGCAGCTGTTCGCGCTCGGGCATGTCGATGCCGTAGAAGTCCGGCCACTTGATCGGCGGGCTGGCCGAGCGGAGGTGGACCTCCTTGGCACCGGCCTCGCGGACCATGCGGACGATCTTCAGCGAGGTGGTGCCGCGGACGATGGAGTCGTCGATCAGCACAACGCGCTTGCCTTCCAGCACGGCCCGGTTGGGGCTGTGCTTCATGCGCACACCCAGTTCGCGCACGCCCTGGGTCGGCTGGATGAAGGTCCGGCCGACATAGTGGTTGCGGATGATGCCCAGATCGAACGGCAGGCCGCTCTGCTGGGCATAGCCGATGGCAGCCGGCACACCACTGTCAGGCACGGGCACGACCACATCGGCCTCGACCCCGGTCTCGATAGCCAGCCGCTGGCCCATGCGCTTGCGCACATCATAGACAAAGCGGCCGTTCACCACGCTGTCGGGGCGGGCGAAATAGACATATTCGAAGACGCAGGGCCGCGCGGCCAGGCTGCTGAACGGCTTCAGGGACTTCACGCCGGTATCGGAGATGATCACCATCTCGCCGTGCTCGATGTCGCGCACGAACCGGGCGCCGATCATGTCCAGGGCGCAGGTTTCCGAGGCCAGGATCGGCTGGCCGTCCAGGTCGCCCAGCACCAGCGGACGGATGCCCAGCGGATCGCGCACACCGATCATCTTCTTGTTGGTGATGGCGACCAGGGCGTAGCCGCCCTCGATCTGGGCCACGGCGTCGATGAAGCGGTCGACGATGCGGGCCTTCCGTGAGCGGGCGATCAGGTGAAGGATCACCTCGCTGTCGCTGGTCGACTGGAAGATCGCGCCTTCCTGCACCAGCCGTTCGCGTAGCGACAGGAAGTTGGTCAGGTTGCCGTTGTGGGCAATGGCCACGCCGCCGGTCTCGAGATCGGCGAACATCGGCTGGACATTGCGGATGCCGCTGCCACCGGCCGTGGAATAGCGGGTGTGACCGATGGCCATGCCGCCGGGCAGGCGCTCGACTAGGTCATTGCCGGTGAAGGCGTCACCGACATGGCCCATATGGCGCTCGGTATGAAAACGCTGGCCGTCGAAGGCGGCGATGCCGCAGGCTTCCTGACCTCGGTGCTGCAGGGCGTGCAGGCCAAGGGCGGCCACAGCGGCGGCGTCGCGAACGCCGAACACCCCGAACACGCCGCATTCGAGTCGCAGGGTGTCGTCCTCGGGATCACGCCAGGGCGCGGAGGAAAACCGGTCGGTCGACTGGCCGATAAAGCTCATCGCGATTTCTCCACCAGATCGTCGAGATCCTGACGCTGGTTCTGATCATAGTCGGTTTCGCCGGGCTTGCGGTCCGGCGGATTGTCGCTGGCCCCGCGTACCGCGCCTTCGATGGCCGGGGCAAGCTTGCCCGCCAGTTCGCTGCCTTTTGGCGCAAACACTCTCAGGACCTTCGCACTGGCCCCGGACAGGGGGTAGAAGATCGAGCGCTCGACCCAAGACGGCACGCGGTCGGGCGGTGTGGCCATGTGGAACAGCATGTTGAACACGCCCAGGATCACCAGGGCCCGCATCAGGCCGAAACCTGCGCCGACCGCACGGTCCAGAAGTCCCAGGGCACTTTCATGCAGACCGGCGGTGAGCCGGCCGCCGAGGAACCTCAGGACCACAAAGGCGGCCACGAACACGAAGAGCAGGGCGCAGGCCGTCGCGGCCCAGTCCGGGTCCATCAGGTCGCGGAAGATCGGGCCGCTGACGCGCAGGCTGAACAGGGCCAGGGCTGCGGCGAAAATGAAGGACAGGGCCGAGGTCAGTTCGCGCGACGCGCCCCGGGCAAAACCGACAGAGCACGAGGTGATCAGCAGCAGGCCAGCAATGATGTCGAAGGGCGTCACGTCAGCTGGCCCCAGATTTCGTCGCCGATCCGGCGCACCGCATCTGCCAGCCTGGCCACCCCGGCCACCGGCAAGGCTCCGCCACCGTCCGGAAGTCCCGAAAGCGGTCCGAGCGCCCGGCCAAAACCGAGTTTTGCGGCTTCCTTCAAACGCGTCTCCATCCGGCTCACAGGCCGCACCTCGCCCGACAGGCTGACCTCGCCGAACACGACGCAGTCCTGGGGCAGAGCGACATCCAAAGCCGATGAGGCCAGGGCGGCCGCCGCCGCGAGATCCGCCGCCGGTTCTGTAATGCGCAGGCCGCCAGCGACGTTCAGATAGACGTCCTTGTCGCCAAAACCAAGGCCGCAACGCGATTCAAGCACGGCCAGCACCATGGCCAGGCGTCCGGAGTCCCAGCCGACCACCGCCCGTCGGGGCGTTCCATAGGCAGAGGGTGAGACCAGGGCCTGGAATTCCACCAGGACCGGCCGGGACCCCTCGATTCCGGCAAAGACAGCGGCCCCCGCCGCGCGCTCCCCACCCTCATTGAGGAACAGGGCCGAGGGATTCTTGACCTCGCGCAGACCGACATCGCCCATTTCAAAGACCCCGATCTCGTCAGTGGCCCCAAAGCGGTTCTTGGCCCCGCGCAGGATGCGGAACGGGTAACCGCGCTCGCCCTCGAAGCTCAGCACGGCGTCGACAAGGTGTTCGACCACCCGCGGACCGGCAATCTGTCCGTCCTTGGTCACGTGACCCACCAACAGGATGGCGACCCCTTTCTTCTTGGCGAGCCGGACCAGTTCGGTGGCGCAGGCGCGAACCTGGGTCACGGTGCCCGGACCGGCTTCGTGGGCGTCGCTCCACATGGTCTGGATGGAGTCGATCACCACCAGGTCGAAACTGTCGCGCTTCAAGCCGTCGAGGATGTCGCGCAGACTGGTTTCCGCCGCCAGACTGACCGGCGACTTGGCCAGGCCCATGCGCTCGGCCCGCGACCGGATCTGCTCGACGGCCTCTTCACCCGAGATATAGGCGCAGGACACGCCCCGCGAGGCGGCATTGGCGCAGACCTGCAGCAACAGGGTGGACTTGCCGACCCCGGGATCGCCGCCGATCAGGATCGCTGAGCCCGGCACCACGCCACCACCGCAGACACGGTCGAACTCGTCGACTCCGGTGACGATGCGGGGCGGAGCGGGGGTGTCACTTTCCAGACCCTGAAACTGCAGGCCGCGCGTGCGCGTCGCCTTGGTGGACGACAGGGCCCCCGGTGGCCGTGCGCCCACTTCCTCGACCAGGCTGTTCCAGGCCTGGCAGGCCGGGCATTGGCCCGACCACTTGGTCTGGACCGCCCCGCAGGACTGGCAGGCATAGACGGCGCCGTCACGGGCCATGGAAGCTCCTGATTCTCGGATGGATGGAGCCTACAGGGTGATGGAGCCTTGCGCCAAAGCCGGACGTGGGATCAGAGGATCACCCGGTGGGCCCGGGGTGCGATCCGGGTCAGGAGTTCATAGGCCGTGGTCCCGGCCGCTGCTGCCGCGTCGTCGACGGACAGATCTGGGCCGATGATCTGCATCATGGCCCCCGGGCGGGCGGCGTCGCAGTCGGTGATGTCGACGGCGATCAGGTCCATGGATACCCGGCCCAGCATCGGGCGCCGCCGGCCGTCGAACCAGACCGCGCCTCGAGGATGAGCGGCGCGCGGAATGCCGTCGGCATAGCCGGCCGCCAGGATGGCGACCCGGGTATTGTCCGTTGCGGTGAAGGTCGCCCCGTAACCGATGCTCTCACCGCGCGGCACGTTGCGGGTCTGCAGGATCGGGGCTTCCAGGGTGACCACAGCCCTGATCCGTGGGTCGGGTCTGTCGTGCGGTCCGCCGCCATAGAGGCTGATCCCCGGCCGAACCTGATCGAAGGCATAGGCCTCGCCGAGGAAGACGCCTGCGGAATTGGCAAGGCTTCGGCGCGCCTGAGGAAACAGGGCCACGGCCTCGTGAAAGCGCTCCAGCTGCTTGGGGTTGAGGGGGTGGTCCGGCTCGTTGGCGCAGGCCAGGTGGCTGATGACCTGGGTCACCTCGACATGCTTGAGACGGTCCATAGCCGCGAGCAGAACCCGGACCTCTTCCAGGCGCAGGCCCAGACGGTTCATGCCGGTGTCGATATGCAGGCTGGCAGCCAGCCGGCCGCCGCGGGCCTGGCTGTTCCAGGCCTCGATCTGCGGAAGACTGTTCAGAACCGGCGTCAGGCGGGCCGCTACCAGGGCGTCGGCGGCCCCTGGCGTGACCCCGTCCAGGACATGGATCGTTGCGTCGCGATCGCCCAGGCTCCGGCGCAGGGCCAGGCCCTCGGAAAGCCGGGCTGTGTAGAAGCTGCGCGCGCCCTCGTTCCAAAGTCTGTCTGCGACCAGGGCCGCGCCGACACCGTAGGCATCCGCCTTGACCGCCGGAGCGACGTCCGCGCCCGAGGCCGCGGCCCTGAGCGCATGATAGTTCGCCGACAGGGCATCGAGATCGATCGTCAGGCGGGAGTCGGAAGGATCGGTCACGAGGGCTCTGGGGCAGGAAGGCGGCGCGTCTGGGCGTAGCGGAGCCCGTCAGGCTTTTCCAGCTAGAACGCGTTTGGGTGCGCGGCCAGGAACACCGAAACGAGGTTCTCGAAACCGGACGCCGTGATCTGCACGCCGATGCAGAGCAGCAGGAAGGCCACAAGCCGTGACAGGACCCGCGCCCCGGATTGTCCCAGCAGCCGGGTGACCCGGTCCGAGGCGCTGTAGAGCAGCCAGACCAGGGCCGCGACCCCGGCCGCCGCCAGGCTGGCCCCGACGAAGAAGCCGACGGCACTGCCTTCCGTCGGCCGCTGCGAGGACAGGGCTATGGCCACAGAGATCGAGCCCGGTCCGGTCGTGAACGGCATGGTCATCGGAAAGAAGGCGATGTCTTCCTGCAGGCGGACGGGGTCGGTGTCGCTGGTCTTGCGATCCTCCTGTTCCTGCGGGTCCATCAACAGGCCCCAAGCCCGGATGGCCACCACGAGTCCGCCTGCGACGCGCAGCGCGCCCAGGCTGACCCCGAAGAAGTTGAGGATGTAGCCGCCCAGCAGCAGGGAGCCGAACAGGACCAGGAAGGAATAGAAGCCGATGCTGCGGGCCAGCTTCTGGCGTTCCGCACGGCTGCGGCCGCCCATGGCCTGGTCGAAGATCAGCGAGGCTCCGACCGGATTGACGATCGAGAACAGGGCCGGAAAGGCCAGCAGAAAGGCCCCGATCAGGCTGGAGACGGGCAGGGGGCTGAAATCCACGGTCTACTCGTCGGAGGGGATGTTGCGCGCCTGGGCGAAATAGTGGTCGCGGGCGAGGTTGCCGAAGCGGGTTGTATCGCTGTTGAACGACAGGCGCACGGTTCCGATCGGGCCGTGACGCTGCTTGGCGATGATCACTTCGGCCAGGCCCTGCAGGCGATCCATGTCTTCCTGCCAGGTCAGGTGTTCAGGCGTGCCTTCGCGCGGCTCGGCGCGGCCGACATAGTAGCTTTCGCGATAGACGAACCAGACCATGTCGGCGTCCTGTTCGATCGAACCGGACTCCCGCAGGTCGGAAAGCTGGGGGCGCTTGTCTTCCCGTTGTTCGACCTGACGCGACAGCTGCGACAGGGCGATGACCGGGCAGCCCAGCTCCTTGGCCAGGGCCTTGAGGCCCATGGTGATCTGGCTGACCTCCTGGACGCGGTTGGCGTTGGAGCCCAGATCCGAGCCGGTGACCAGCTGCAGATAGTCGACGACGACGAGGTCCAGACCGACCTGGCGCTTCAGGCGGCGGGCCCGAGCGGTCAGCTTGGCGATAGAGAGACCGCCGGTGGCGTCGATATAGAGCGGCGCTTCCTGCAGCTCCATGGCGGCGTCGCGAACCCGGCCGAACTCCGAGGCGTCGATCTCGCCCTTGCGGAGCCGGTCACCGGAGACTCCCGAGGCGTCAGCGAGCATACGCAGGGCCAGCTGCTCGGCGCTCATTTCCAGCGAGTAGAAGGCGACGACCCCGCCCTGGACAGTCTTCTTGGTGCCGTCGGGCTGGATCTCATAGGCGTACTTGCGGGCGATATTGAAGGCGATGTTGGTGGCCAGGGCGGTCTTTCCCATCGACGGACGTCCGGCCAGGACCACGAGGTCGGAGGGGTGCAGACCGCCGATCTTCTGGTCGAGATCCACCAGATCGGTGGCCACGCCGGACATGCCGCCGTCGCGGCTATAGGCCTCGGCGGTCATTTCGACTGCGCCGCGCAGGGCCTCGCCGAAGGTCACGAAACCGGAAGAGGCCGTGCCACTTTCGGCCAGGGTGTAGAGCTGCTGCTCGGCGGCCTCGATCTGGTCGCGGGCCGGCCGGATCTCGTCGCCACCGCCATGGGCTGAGGTGGCGATTTCACCACCGATGCGGATCAGGTCGCGGCGCAGGGCCAGGTCGAAAACGGCGCGGGCATAGTCGCCGACATTGGCGGCCGGCGGTGCGCGGTCGACCAGGTCGGCCAGATAGCGCAGGCCGCCCAGCTCCTCGAACGCGGGGTCCTTCTTGAACTCGTCGGCCAGCAGGATCGGCTCGGCCAGCTGGCCTTTGCGGATATGGGTCTCGATCGACTGGAACAGCCGCTGGTGGAACGGCTCATAGAAATGGCGACCGTTCAGGGCATCGGTCAGGCGCTCATAGGCAGCGTTGTCATAGAGCAGGACGCCCAGCAGAGCCTGCTCGGCTTCGAGGTTGTGCGGAGCCACGGCGATGGTGACGTCCTGATAGGGCGGACGCAGGTCGAGAGCGGGGACGAGAGACATGGCCACAGGTTAACGCGCCGGTTTTCCGCATGCGCGCGTCGTCTCGACGCACGTCCAAGATGAACGGGGATGTTTTGTGTATGTTCTGCCCCGAAGGCTGCGCAAGAAAAAAGGCGCGGAGATCGCTCTCCGCGCCTTGTTCCCTAGACTGGAGCCGGGACTACCAGTTGACGCTGATACGGCTGTACAGGAAGCGCCCGTTGAAGCCGAAAGGCGAGAAGGACGTGAAGCTGGTGGCGTTGGTCGTATTGACCGTCACCGGCGTACGGTTGGGGTACTCATCGAACAGGTTGTTGGCACCGATGGCCAGGGTCACGTTGTCCGTGATGCCGTACCGCCCTTCAAGATCCACAACGGCCTTGTCGCCGGTCCGGACATCGAAGGCTCCCGTCGCGTCATTGTTGGGTGACAGGACCGTGCCGTAGAAGGTGGTCTTCAGGCTGGCACCCCAGCGGTCCTTGGTCCAGTCGCCGGCCAGGGTGACCTTGTGCTTGGGCGTGCCTTCTTCAAACGTCAGGACGTTGGCGCGGCCGAACAGGGTCGGGGGAACCGGCAGAGACGACAGGGTATTGGTCGTCGGGATCTTCGTGACGTCGGTTTCGTTGAAGTTCGCGGCGGCGGTCAGGTCGAAGACCCCGGCGTCATCCGCATTGAGGCGATACCGTGCAACGATGTCGATGCCCTGGGTCTCCGTCTCGACACCATTGATGAAGAACCGGGCGGCCGTGACGTTGAACGGCAGCAGCAGGTTGTTGATCGTTTGCTGGGTGGGGGTGCCCGTGGCGGAGCCCTGGATGTTTTCCGACAGCACGATGCGGTTGTCGATGTTGATCCGGTAGGCGTCGACGGTCACTTCGAACGCGCCCTTGTGGAACACGAGGCCCAGCGAAGTGTTGGTCGATTCTTCCGCTTCCAGCGGCTTGGAGCCGAGCACCTTGGCCACCGCGCTGGTGGCCGGGAAGGTGCCGACCTCGACCGGGGTCGAGACGCCGTTGATGATGATGAAATTGGTCGAGGTGGTGGTGAAGAACTGCTGCTGCAGGGCCGGAGCCCGGAAGCCGGTCGACACGGCACCGCGCACGGCGAGGCCTTCGGCGAGCTCGAAACGGGCGGCCAGCTTGCCCGTCGTCGTCGCGCCGAAGTCGGAATAGTCCTCATAGCGCAGGGCCACCGAAGCCGTGAAGCGCTCGGTCAGGCGGGATTCCAGGTCCAGATAGACGCCGACATTGTCGCGGTCCTTGGACAGCACATTCGACGGCTGGAAGCCCGGGAAGCCTTGTGCGCCGGCCGCTGAGGTCGTGATCGGACCGCGATTATAGGAGGCCGGCTCACCGGCGCGGATCGAATAGTCCTCCCAGCGTGCCTCGGCACCGAAGGCAACGTTCAGGGGCTCAAAGGCGCCGATATCGACACCGCGCGAGACGTCCAGGCCCACGACGGTCTGGTCATAGCTCATGCCGCCGGAGTTGAAGCTGGTCTTGCTGGCTGCGCCATAGGACGCGTTCGCAGACTTTTCGGTGCGGTAGTCGATCTCGTTCTTGCCGTAGGCGACATTGAGGTCGACCTTGAAACCGCCGAGGTCGCCACGCAGGCCGCCGGCGGCCGTCGTGTCGGTGATCTCGCTGGCGATGATGGGCAGATAGCCGTCGGGATAGATCGAGGCCACCGGCGTTTGGCGGGCATCGCCGACAATACGCGGGAAGGCCGCGCTGGCCCCCTCGCGAGCTTGGTAGCCCGCCCAGCCATAGGCATCCCAGCTCTCGCTGACCGGCAGGCCGGCATTGAAATAGATCGTCTTGTCGGTCACCTCGGCGTCGCCATAGCGCGAGGTCACGCGGGCGGGGGTCACGCGGACGTCGATATCGCCACGGCTGGTCGGATTACGATCGCGGTACTCTGCGGAAATGGTCAGGAAGCCTTCAGGACCCAGCGGCAGGCCCTGCCAGGCTTGCAGGGTCACGGTCTGGCCGTCTCTGGCGTCGCGGCCCTGGGTATTGCGGGCCGTCTTCACTTCACTGTTATAGCGGCCATAGGTGGCGACCACACCACCACCGCTACGGGCTTCGCGCAGGCGCAGATTGATGACGCCGGCGATGGCATCAGAGCCATACTGGGCCGACGCGCCGTCGCGCAGGACTTCAACCCGGCTCAGGGCAATGGTCGGAATGGCGTTGAGGTCGACCGCTGCCGAACCACGGCCGATCGAACCATTGACGTTCACAAGGGCCGTCGCGTGGCGACGGGTGCCATTGACCAGCACCAGCGTCTGATCGGGAGCCAGGCCGCGCAGGGTCGCGGGACGGATGTGGTCCGTACCGTCGGTAATGGCGGGGCGCGGGAAGTTGATCGAGGGCGCGAGGGTCGACAGGGACTGGGCCAGCTCGGTCGTGCCCGTGCGGGTCAGGGCCTTTTCGCTGACGACATCGACCGGCGCGATGGTGTCAAGGCGTGTGCGTCCCGCCGTGCGGGTGCCGGTAACGACCACCTGCTCTAGGTTGGCGGCATCTTGCGGCGGCGCGGACTGGGCCTGGGCCGAGCCGGCGATTGCGGCGGCCGAGGCTGCCGTAAACAGCAGAATTCGAAAGCTCATTTGCATTCCCCTCATGGTTACGCCGGGGCCGAGTTGATGATCGGTCTGTCCGGGTACGGAGGCTTAACGCCTCGTGAGAAGAACATGGGCGCACAAGCGTGCGCCTACAAGTTCAACATTTCTTTGTTGCACCGCAGAAAAAAACGGCGCGGATTGCTCCGCGCCGTTTCTCGATAAATCACAGATCCTTGGAAAAGGATCAGGACTCGTAGTGATCGCCTTCGAACGAACCGGCGCCACCGGCGGCCATGTCCGAG
Organism: Caulobacter sp. AVps16; assembly: GCF_058681455.1. NCBI lineage: Bacteria > Pseudomonadati > Pseudomonadota > Alphaproteobacteria > Caulobacterales > Caulobacteraceae > Caulobacter > Caulobacter sp. AVps16. Next base: position 1,750,620 of record NZ_CM178739.1, on the reverse strand, counting down.
GCCGCTTCGGCGTCAGCCGCGCGGTCTTCTTCGAATTGAGCGGCGATGACGTTTTCGCCGCGCGCCTGGCGCTCGGCTTCGTCGGCGCTGCGCGCGATGTTGAGGGTGACCGTGACGGTCACTTCAGCATGCAGCTTCACCTTCACTTCGTGAACGCCCAGGGTCTTGATCGGCTTGTCGAGGACGATCATCGAGCGATCGACCTTGCCGCCTTCAGCCTTGATGGCATCAGCGACGTCACGACCCGCGACCGAACCGTACAGCTGGCCGCTTTCGCCAGCTTGACGGATCATGACGTACTGGGTGCCGTCGAGGGTCTCGCCGACAGCGCCGGCGGCTTCGCGGTTCTTCACGTTACGCACTTCGATTTCAGCGCGCTGAACTTCGAAGGACTTCAGGTTGGCGGCGTTGGCACGCAGGGCCTTGTGACGCGGCAGCAGGAAGTTACGGGCGAAGCCGTCCTTCACGGTGACCACGTCGCCGAGGGTGCCAGTGCCTTCAACGCGTTCGAGCAGAATGACTTTCATCGTGGTGTCTCCCTTACTTCACGACGTAGGGGAGCAGAGCCAGGAAGCGGGCGCGCTTGATGGCCTTGGCCAGTTCGCGTTGCTTCTTGGCCGACACCGCGGTGATGCGCGACGGAACGATCTTGCCGCGCTCGGAAACGTAGCGCTGCAGGAGCTTGACGTCCTTGTAGTCGATCTTCGGCGCGCCGGCGCCCGAGAACGGGCAAACCTTGCGGCGACGGAAGAACGGGCGGCGGGCGCCGCCGGCAGCGGGCGCGCCGGCTTCGGGAGCAGTGGTATCGGTCATGATCTCTCTTCTCCCTTACGCGGCGGCGAAGTCGTCGCGCGGACGATCCGAACGCTCGGGGCGCTCGCTGCGTTCGCGGTCGCGACGGGCCAGAACCGGCGACAGTTCCAGGTCCAGCTCTTCCACGCGGATGGTCATGAAGCGCAGAACGTCTTCATTGATCAGCAGCTGGCGCTCGACTTCCTTGACCGCCGGCGCCGGAGCGTCGATGGCGAGCAGGGAATAGTGGCCCTTGCGGTTCTTCTTGATGCGATAGGTGAGGTTACGCAGGCCCCAGTATTCGATCTTGGCGATGTGACCGCCGCCTTCTTCGATCAGGGCTTTGATTTGCTCGTTCAGAGCTTCGGCCTGTTGCGGCGAGATATCCTGCCGCGCGATGACCACGTGTTCGTAGAACGCCATGTTTTCCTTCTTCCGGCTTGGAGGGCGGCGCGGCTGACGGCGGAAGTCCGACAACCACGATGGTTCCTGAGCGCCGAGCGGGAAATCCCGTACCCGTGAGGGCTGCGCCAAAGACCGCCATCCGTGAGAACGCGCGCTACTACAGGAGACGGGCCCGGAACGCAAGAATGCATCGCCATCGCGACGGCCCTGGCCCACACACCGTCGCGGCGGAAGGGGCAGTTACGGAGGAGCCTGATCTTGCCGCAAGGGCAGGTTGTGCTAGACAGCAAGCATGATGTCTAGCGCTGTCATGAGCGCCCTCGGGGGCCTTGCGCTGGCGGTGAGCCTTGTCGGGCCGACCGCCGCCCAGGCGATTCAAAAGCCCGATCTTTCGGTTTCGGCCCATGACGGTCGCTTCACCGGCTATTCGGCCGCCCTGCCTGTAGACCTTTCCACCGACACCGAGTCCGCCAGGGTGACCGCCAGGATTGCCGGTACTCTGGAACGGCCGACCTATGACCTGGACCTCAATCTGAACCGCAAGCTGGATGCCGAGCACTTCGGCAAGCGGTCTCTGGCGCTGGGGGCCTCCTGGAACGATCGCGAGGCCCGCCTCCGGTCGTCGGTGTCCAAGATGTTCGGCTTCGGCCTGCTGCCGCGCGCCAACTATGTCAGCCTGTCGATGGACATGAACGCGGCCCAGCCCATTGCCGTCCCCGGCCAGATCCCGGTGGCGCGGGCCAATGTCCGCTCGGCCCTGACCCTGGACGGCAAGCCGATCGGTTCGATCGCGGTCGGCGGCGGGTCGATGGGCGACGAGGGGGTTGATGTCAGCGTCACCCGGCCCTTCGAAATCCCGGCCGAGTTCACGGTCAGCCTGCGTGGAGCCGCCACCCAGGATGCATGGCGGCTCCAGGACAGTCGCCTGATGGTCAGGCTGGTGAAGGCCAGCTGGTAGTCTCGCCCGAAGCCCGGCCCTTGCGGCGGGTAGCCTCGGCGAACCGTGCCAGATAGTCCGGATGCTCTGTGCCCATCCAGCGGTCCCACCACGTGAAGTAGAGACCGTAATTGTAGCCTGCCTGGGCGTGGTGCAGATCGTGGTGCGTTACAGTGGTCACCCAGGGAAGTAGAGGGCGACCGTCCTTGCGGGCCGGGAACAGCTCGTAGCCGCTGTGGCCAATCGTATTGCGGGCGATCTGGTGCAGGACATAGAGGCCAACCACCGGCCACTGGGTCGGCACGATCATCATCCAGACCGGCACGAACAGTGCCGCGATCACTGCCTCGCCCAGGTCGAAACTGTAGGCGGTGAAGGGCGAAGGGTTGTTGGAGCGGTGATGCCGCCGGTGGAAGGTCCGGAACAGGCGACGGTCATGGATCAGCCGGTGGGTCCAGTAGAACCAGGCGTCATGGGCCACGATCATCAGGACCAGGCTGATCCAGAACCACACCGGGCCCAGGTCGCGGGCGACATGGGGGCCGGGCATCCAGCCGGCGCGAAACAGGCTGAAGCTGAGAAGACCCACGGTCGAAAAGATCATGACCGAGCGGATCGAGATCAGAAACTCCAGCACCAGCTGGCGACCTGGGGGATGGGTCTCGCGGATCTTGCGGGCGGCCAGGGGCCTGGCCAGCACCACCCAGAGGGTCAGCCAGACGCCGACGGAAAAAATGGCATAACGCAGGACGTCGGCCTGGGCCGCCTGTAGCCAGTTGTGGAGAAAAGGTTGGATGGTCTCGAAGCTCATGGGGCGTCCTCGCGGTTGGTGTCGCCAGGACGTCTGACCGTTTGATCGCGGTCGCGCCGAAACCTGAAATCAGGCCGACTTGTTTGAATTCGGGGCGGTTTCACCGGTTTCAACCAAGCGCAGCCGCGGTGCCCCGGCGCAGGCCTGCTGGCGCCAGGCCGAGGGGGTCGCGCCGGTTTCCGCCCGGAAGGCGCGATTGAAGGGGCCCAGAGATGCAAAGCCAAGCTCATAAGCGATGGCGGACACGGACTTCAGTGCCAGTTCGGGATCTGCGAGGGCGATCTTGGCGGCGGCAATACGCCGGCTGTTGACGTAGTCGGCGAAGTTACGATGGCCCAGCATGCCGTTGATCAGCTTGCGCAGCCTGTGCTCCGGTGCGCCCACCAGGGCGGCCAGGGCCCCGATGGACAGATCCTCGCCCCGCCAGACCTCGTCCTGCGTCATGGCCCGTTCCAGCCGAACCAGGACCAAACGATCGGCCGGGCTGAGGGCCAGGGATTCCCGGGGGGCGTCTGACAGAGTCTGGCCGGTTCCGGTCGGCTGTTCGACCAGGAGGGGCTCGACCCGGAGCAGGGCCAGTCCCGCACCCAGTCCCAGACCGGCCAAAAGGAAGGCTTGCACCAGGGAGGCGTCAAGGGCCCGTACCGCCGCCGGCCAGCCCAGATCACAGGCCGCCTGAATCAGGACATAGCCGGCGGCCGCCGCGGCCAGCGGGGCTCTCAGGCGGCGGCGCTGGTCCACCAGATCATCACGCCAGCCGCGCCAGGCGACCATCAGGACGTGGACGACGATGGCGGCTGAAAAGATCGAAAAGGCCTTCCAGATCCAGACGCAGACGTCGGGCGGGGAGACGACGGCCGCCAGCCAGAACCCGAAGGCCACCAGGATCGGCAGCCACCGCCAGGGCCTGGGGACCGGAGCATCCTCGAACAGTCCGATGGCAAACAGCCAGAACACGCCGGTCCCCGTCACGGACAGGGCCCAGATCAGCTTGGAAGGATGTCGATCACCAGACCAGCCGTCGATTACATGGGCGATCGCGCAAACGAAGAAGAGGGCGCCGATCCAGCGCATCGGGGCCAGTTTGCGGCTGGCGGCCAGGGCCAGGCCGGTGGCGGCGAAAGCGCCGATGGCCATGCCGCGGGCGACGGCTTCAAGCAGATCGGGGTTGGTCATGTCCGATCCTCGCGCCTGACCGCCCGAGCCTCAAGCCGGCCGGCTGGTCGAAATCGAAAAGGGCTGGTCGCAAACTGGACCAGCCCCAAGATCGGTCCGACTATTTGGCCTTGTAGGCCTTCACTGCATCCATGGTCTTGCTGACATGGCCGGCGAAATTTCCGTCGGTGTAGGCCATCAGGATATTGCCGTCCGGCGCGATGACATAGGACGTCCGATTGGACCAGGTGTCCTTGACCGGCAGGGCGACGTCATAGCTCTTGATCAGGGCCGGCGAGGCGGCCGCCACGGCGAACTTGTCGCGACAGTGCTCCTTGGAGAAGTCCTTGATGCGGTCGACATTGCCGCCGGTGACGCCGATCACGGTGGCACCCAGCTTCTCGAAATCCGGGGTGGCTTCGGCGAATTCGTGGGCCTCGGCCGTGCAGCCCGACGTGTAGGCGGCCGGGAAGAAGTACAGCACCACCGGCCCCTTCTTGAGGGCCTTGGACAGGGTGAAGCTGAAGTCCTTGCCGGCCAGGGCGGCAGGCGCTGTGAAATCCGGAGCCTTGGCCCCGGGCTTCAGGGCGGCCAGGGCAGGGGATGCAGCGAGCACGGCAATGGCCGCGAGGCCTGCGGTCAGGCGGTTCATAGGAGACTCCACGGTTTTCGTGCCCGAGTTACGGTGCGCCCGGCAATTTGGACGCCTGAAGATGGAATACAAGCCATGGTCGGAAAAGCCCCGCACTTGCCGGGCCGGAGCCTTTCCCCTAACCCTCCGCCCCCAGGAACCGCATGAATCTCTAGAACGGAGCGGGCTTTCATGAGCATCGCCTTCATTTTCCCCGGTCAGGGCAGCCAGGCCGTCGGCATGGGCACTGATCTCGCCGAGGCCTTTGCCGCCGCCCGCGAGGTGTTTCAGGAAGTCGACGACGCCCTGGGCCAGAAGCTTTTTGCCCTGATGAAGGAGGGTCCCGAGAGCGACCTGACCCTCACCGAGAACGCCCAGCCGGCCCTGATGGCCGTCAGCCTCGCGGTCAGCCGTGTGCTGGAAAAGGAGTTCGGCATCGGGATTGATCGCGCCGCCTTTGTGGCGGGCCATTCGCTGGGCGAATACTCGGCCCTCGCGGCGGCAGGGGCCATTACCCTGGCGGATACGGCGCGGCTGCTGAAGCTGCGCGGCCAGGCCATGCAGCGCGCCGTGCCGGTGGGCGAGGGGGCCATGGCCTCCCTGATCGGTCCGAAGACCGATCTCGCCCTGGCCGAGGCCGCCGCAGCGGCCGGCTCCGAGGTCGGTGTCTGCGTTGTCGCCAATGACAATAACAACGGCAATGTCGTGATCTCCGGTGACAAGGCTGCGGTCGACAAGGCCATCGAGAAGGCCAAGGAACTGGGCGCGCGGGCCATTCCGCTGAACGTCTCGGCTCCTTTCCACTGTCCGCTGATGCAGCCGGCGGCCGACGAGATGGCGGAGGCCCTCGCGGGCACCACGATCGTTTCGCCGCGTGCGCCCCTGGTGGCCAATATCACTGCGGGTCCCGTCCACGATCCCGACATCATTCGGGGCCTGCTGGTCGAGCAGGTCACCGGCCGGGTGCGCTGGCGCGAGAGCATGATCTGGCTGGCCGGCGAGGGCGGGGTTACGCGCTTCGCCGAGGCCGGGACCGGCAAGGTGCTGTCGGGCATGGCCAAGCGTATCGCGCCGGATTCCGAGGCGACGCCGCTCAACAGCCCGGCCGACCTCGAAGCTTTCGCGAAATCGCTCTAACGACTCCGAACGGAGAACCATCATGTTTGATCTTACCGGCAAGACCGCTCTCGTCACGGGTGCCACCGGCGGCATCGGCGGGGCCATCGCCCGGGCGCTGCATGCCCAGGGTGCCCATGTCGTGCTCTCGGGCACCCGCGAATCAGCCCTGACCGAGCTGAAGGCCCAGCTCGGCGAGCGCGCCTCTTTCGTGGTCGCCAATCTCTCTGACGCCGAGGCCGTCGACGGCCTGGTCGCCAAGGCCGAGGAGGCCGCCGGCGCGCCGCTCGACATCGTCATCGCCAATGCCGGCATCACCCGCGACGGCCTGATCGTGCGGATGAAGGACGAGGACTGGGACACCGTCATCAAGGTCAATCTGGAGGGCTATTTCCGACTGGCCCGCGCCGCCGCCAAGGGCATGATGAAGCGCCGCTCCGGCCGGATCATCGGCATCACTTCGGTGGTCGGAGTCACCGGCAATGCGGGCCAGACCAACTATGCGGCCTCCAAGGCCGGAATGATCGGGTTTTCCAAGGCCCTGGCCCAGGAACTGGCCAGCCGCAATGTCACCGTCAACTGCGTGGCACCCGGCTTTATCGCCAGCCCGATGACCGACGCCCTGACCGATGCCCAGAAGGCCGGTATCCTGTCGGGAATTCCGGCGGGCCGCCTGGGCGAGGGCGACGATATCGCCGCCGCCTGTGTCTATCTCGCCAGCCAGGAAGGTGCCTACGTCACGGGCCAGACCTTGCATGTCAACGGCGGCATGGCGATGATCTAGCCGCCACTGCCTGGCTCGGGTTCTTTGTGTTCGCAAAGACCCGGGCGGCACGTATCTTCGCTGGTGACCCGCTGGTCACCCGAAAAAGAACGTGATAGGCGGAGGCCGACAATTCCCGTCAATGGCGAGGCTTCGGCCGAAATCGTTGGCGGACAACAGATTCAAAACTGAGGGACTAACAGAATGTCCGACATTCTCGAGCGCGTGCGTAAGATCGTCATCGAGCATCTGGATGCCGATCCCGAGAAGGTCACCGAGAAGGCCAGCTTCATCGATGACCTGGGCGCCGACAGCCTCGACAACGTCGAGTTGGTGATGGCGTTCGAAGAAGAGTTCGACATCGAAATTCCGGACGACGCCGCTGAGCACATCCAGACGGTTGGCGACGCCGTGAAGTTCATCACGGAAAAGACCGGCGCCTAAGGGCCCCGTTCGCCTCTTGCGAACAAGTCTTCAACCGCCGCGCAGCACGGGCTCTTGCCATCGTGCGCGCGGCGGTTTTCGTATGTGGCCAGGATTCGCGCCGCGCGGGCCGACGGGTTCGCCCGTCTCTCCGGTGGCGCGCGAGAAGGTTGGGAGTGATCCATGCGTAGAGTTGTTGTCACCGGACTGGGACTGCTGACCCCCCTGGGTCATGGCGTTGACGTGTCCTGGAAGAACATTCTCGCCGGCAAGTCGGGTGCGAATCGCATTTCGGCGTTCGACCCGACCGACTATGCCTGCAAGGTGGCCTGCGAGGTTCCGCGCGTCGACGGCCGTGGTGGTGGCGGTCCGGACGTGGAAGGGGCCTTCAATCCCGACCTGACCATGAGCCCGCGTGATCAGAAGCGGGTCGACGATTTCATCCTCTATGGCATCGCCGCCGCAGATGAGGCCGTGAAGGATTCGGGCTGGGTCCCGGAGACCGAAGACGACCGCTACCGCACCGGCGTGATCCTGGGATCCGGGATCGGCGGTCTGTCGACCATCGCCGATACGGCCCTGGAGCTTGAGGCCAAGGGGCCGCGCAAGATCAGCCCGTTCTTTATCTCCTCTGCCCTGATCAACCTGATCTCGGGCCAGGTTTCGATCCGCTATGGCTTCAAGGGCCCCAACCACTCGGTGGTGACGGCCTGCGCCACGGGGGCCCATGCCATCGGCGACGCGGCCCGCCTGATCAAGTACGGCGATGCCGACGTGATGGTGGCCGGCGGGGCCGAGGCGGCCGTCTGCAAGGTCGGCATTGCCGGCTTCATCGCCTGTCGCGCCGTCTCGACCGATTTCAACGACACGCCGGAAAAGGCCTCGCGGCCCTATGACCAGGATCGCGACGGCTTCGTGATGGGCGAGGGCGCCGGTGCCATGGTGCTGGAAGAGTACGAACACGCCAAGGCGCGCGGGGCCAAGATCTATGCCGAGGTCGTCGGCTATGGCCTGTCGGGCGACGCCTATCACATCACGGCCCCGTCCGAAGACGGCGACGGCGGCTTCCGGGCCCTCTCGGCGGCCGTGAAGGATGCCGGCCTGCAGCCTTCCGACATCGACTATGTCAATGCCCACGGCACCTCGACCATGGCCGACGGCATCGAGGCCAAGGCTGTTGAACGCTTCCTCGGCGATCACGCCAGCAACGTCGTGATGTCCTCGACCAAGTCGATGACCGGTCACCTGCTGGGCGCTGCGGGTGCCATCGAAGGCATCTTCTCGGTGCTGGCCATCCGCGACCAGATCGCGCCGCCGACGATCAATCTCGACAACCCGAATGTCGACGTGGCCATGAACCTGGCCCCCAACAAGGCCGTTCCGATGAAGATCGATGTCGCCGTCTCCAACAGCTTCGGTTTTGGCGGCACCAATGCCTCCATCGTGTTCCGTAAAGTCTCGTGAGCCGTAAAGCCGCCTCGCCGCGTCGGCCCGGCAAGCCCGAGACCGCCCCGATCGGTCGACGGCTGATCGCCATGGCCTTTGCCGCCGCCGCGACCCTCGCCGTGATCGGCATGGTTGTCGTGGCCGGTGCGCTGTGGCTCTACCAGGGGCCTGGACCGGCGGCTAAGGGCGGCGACATCACCTCGGTGGTCCTGCGTCGCGGGGCCAGTGTGCCGGAGATCGCCGCCAGCCTCGAACGCGGCGGTGTGATCCGCTCCTCGTCGCTGTTCATGACCGCCGCCCAGATCACCGGCGCGGCGCGCGCGCTCAAGGCCGGCGAATACGAGTTCAAGAGCCGGGCCTCGATGGCCCAGGTTCTGGAGACGATCCGCAAGGGCAAGGTCGTGCGTCACTTCGTGACCATTCCCGAAGGCGTCACCTCTGACATGGCCGTCGAGATCCTGATGCGCTCGCCGGTCCTGACCGGGGTCGCCCCGACCCCGCCGGAAGGGGCCATCCTGCCCGAGACCTACCAGGTCGAGCGAGGCGAGGATCGCGCCGCGGTTCTGCAGCGCATGATGGATGATCGCGACGAACTGCTGAACCAGCTGTGGTCGCAGCGGCAGAAGGATCTGCCCTTCTCCACCAAGGACGAGGCCATGACCCTGGCCTCGATCGTCGAGAAGGAGACCGGCATCGCGTCGGAGCGTCCCCGCGTGGCGGCCGTGTTCGTCAACCGGCTTCGGACCGGCATGCGGCTGGGTTCTGATCCGACCATCATCTATGGCCTGACGCGCGGACGGCCTCTCGGGCGGGGCATCCTGTTGTCGGAGCTTCGGCGCGAGACACCCTACAATACCTATCTGATCGACGGCTTGCCGCCGACGCCGATTGCCAATCCCGGCCGGGCCGCTATCGCCGCCGTCCTGGATCCGCCCAAGAGTGACGAGCTCTATTTCGTCGCTGACGGCACCGGCGGCCACGTATTTGCCAGGACCTATCCCGAGCACGAGGCCAATGTCGCCAAGTGGCGGCAGGTCGAGCGCAACCGGGCAGCCAAGAAGACGGCTGCCACGCCCCTGAGCGGAGGCTGAGGTGGCGCTGTCGGGCATGACCGGCTTTGCCCGCGTCGACGGGGCTCTGGGAGCCTGGTCGTGGGCCGTGGAAGCCCGCAGCGTCAATGGCCGCAACCTCGAGACCCGCTTTCGGGGTCCTCCGGGCTTTGACAGCCTGGACCGCGTGGCGCGCGACGGGGCCCAGGCCCGCTTCCAGCGCGGCCAGCTGACCGTCAATGTCCAGGGCAAGCGGGCCGAGGCTGTGGGGCAAACCCAGGTCAGCGTCGAGACTCTCGAGCGCTATCTGAAGGCGGGCGGCCCCTATGTGGCCACCGGCATGGTCGTAAAGCCCTCCCTCGATGGCCTGCTGGCCCTGCGCGGCGTCATCGAGGTCCGCGAGGAAGACGATGACGCAGAGACCCGCGCCGCCGTCGAGCAGGCCATGGCTGCCTCCATCGTCCAGGCCCTGGAAGCCCTGAAGCTTGCCCGGCAGGAGGAGGGGGCTGCCCTTACGCCCGTCCTGAATGGCCAGGTCGATACCATCGAGCGGCTGACCACGGCGGCCGGTGCCGAGGCTGCCGGTCAGCCGGCCGTTCTGAAGGACCGCTTCGCGCGCCGGATGGCCGATTTGCTCGGCGAGGCCGCGTCCGAGGACCGTATCATCCAGGAAGCTGCTGCCCTGGCCGTCAAGGCCGATGTCCGTGAGGAACTGGATCGTCTGGCCGGCCACGTCACAGCTGCCCGCACCTTGCTGACCGGTGATGCCGCCGCCGGTCGCCGGCTGGACTTCCTGTCCCAGGAGTTCATGCGCGAGGCCAATACCCTCTGCTCGAAATCGGCCCTCAGCAGCCTGACCACAATCGGTCTGGAGCTGAAGGCGACGATCGAGCAGTTCCGCGAACAGGTTCAGAACGTTGAATAAGTCCCACCATAAGACCCGCGGCCTCTTGCTGATGGTCGTCGCGCCCTCTGGCGTCGGCAAGACCTCCCTGACCCGCCGCCTGGTGGCTGACCATGGCGACCTGCACCTGTCGATCAGCGCCACCACCCGGGCCCCTCGTCCGGGCGAGCACAACGGGCGCGACTACCACTTTGTCTCCCGCGAGACGTTCCAGGAGATGATCGCGGCTGACGCATTCCTCGAATGGGCCGAGGTCTATGGCAATTTCTACGGCAGCCCCAAGCCGCCGATCATGGACGCCCTGGACCGCGGCGAGAGCGCCCTGTTCGATATCGACTTCCAGGGCGCGATGAAGGTCCACAAGCAGGCCGGCGCTGATAGCGTGCTTGTCTATATCCTGCCGCCGTCCCTGGCCGAGATGAGCCGTCGCCTGCACGCCCGCAGCCAGGACAGCGAAGAGGTCATCCACCGTCGTCTGGCCCGGGCCAAGGATGAAGTCGCTGCCTGGGAGCAGTTCGACTACGTCATCCTCAATGACGACTTCGACAAGGCCTATGCCGATCTGGCCCATATCTATCATGCCGAGCGTCAGAAGCGGGCCCGCAATCCGTGGATCGGCGACCTGGTTGAAAGCCTTCTGAAGGAAAACATCTAGGAGACCTGGACCTCGGTCCTGGTCGGTTTTCTGCCTATCTCATTACCTTGCAGCGCAAGGTACCGTGTATTGCAAGGCTTTCCGGTTCAATGACCGGGGCAGGGAGGGCCACATGTCGCTCGCCACGATGATGTTTGATGCCCAGGGCAAGCTACGCAGTGGCTGGTGGGCGGCGATCTTCATGGTCGTCCTGACGCTGCTGCTGTTTCCGGCTCTGCTGATATCCCAGCACCTGGGTCGCGAACTGTCGATTGCGGAGCAGGCACTCATCCTTCTGGTGACGACCTGGCTTTGTCAGCTCCTGCGCCGCAGACCGCTGACGGAGGTCGTCGGCCGGCTGGACGGGCTTTGGGCTGTGCAACTTGGGATCGGGGGTGCGCTGGGCGCAGCCCTGATGCTGGCACCTGCCGCACTCCTGGCGCTGGGCGGATGGATCAACTGGAAACCGAATTCGACCGGACTCGATGCCCTCATCGCCAGTCTGGCGCTCATGGCTGCCGTGGCCGTGGCCGAAGAGCTGATGTTCCGCGGCTTCCTGTTCCAGAGGCTGCTGGCCGGTCTGGGCGAGTGGCCGGCCCAGATCCTGGTCGGCGGCTTCTTTCTGCTGACCCATCTGGACAATGAGGGGATGCACGGCGCGACCAAGATCTGGGCGGGGATCAATATCTTCCTGGCCTCGATCCTGTTCGGACTGGCCTATCTGCGAACCCGGAGCCTGGCCCTGCCGATCGGCATCCATTTCATGGCCAATGTCACCCAGGGCGGCATTCTGGGTCTCGGCGTGAGCGGGGCCTCTGAGGCGGGCCTGCTGACACCGACCCTGGACAGTGGAATCACCTGGCTGACCGGCGGAACCTTTGGTCTGGAGGCCAGCTTGCCCGGCCTGGTCGCGGTGATCGTCCTGCTGGTGATCCTGGCCCGATGGCGCGGCGTGAAGCCCGCTGTCCAAAACCGCGAGGCCTAGAGCCCTTTCCAACCTGATGGCTTCATCAGGCCCGGGCGAAAAGGGCTCTAAATCAGAAGGTTAGAGCGTTTTCCGATCCTCTAACCGGTGCACACTTATCGGAATACGCTCTAGGACAGGGTCGCCCTGGCCAACGCCAGGAAGCCCTCGATCGGCACGTTCTCGGCGCGGATGTCGGGGCTGATGCCGGCCTTTTCACAGAGATCGCCGCCGCCGAGCGCCTTGAGGCTGGAGCGAAGCATCTTGCGACGCTGCCCAAAGGCCGCGGCGGTCACGCGTTCCAGGGCGGCCAGTTCGGCGGCCGGCGGGATGACCGCTCTGGGAACAAGCTTGATCACCGCCGAATTGACCTTGGGCGGCGGGGTGAAGGCGCGGGCCGGAAGGTCCATGACGATCTTGGCCTCGCAGACGGTCTGGGCGATGACGGCAAGCCGTCCATAGGCGTCGTCATTGACCTGGGCGGCAATACGTTCGGCCACTTCCTTCTGGAACATCAGGGTCATGGAGACGGGCAGGAACGGGCCCGTCAGCCAGTTGATCAGCAGCTGGGTACCGACATTGTAGGGCAGGTTGGCGACCACATGGGCGGGAACGCCGCCGACGGCGCGGCTGGCGTCGACCTTAAGGGCATCGCCCTGCACGACCTCCAGGCGCTGGTCAGCGGCTTCGCCCAGTTCGGCCAGGATCGGCATGAACCGGCTGTCCATCTCGATGGCGACCACGCGGGCTCCGGTTTCCAGCAGGGCGCGGGTCAGGCCGCCGGGACCGGGCCCGACCTCGACCACCACGTCCTCGGGACCGATGCCGGCCAGCCGCGCGATCTTGCGGGTGATGTTGAGGTCCAGCAGAAAGTGCTGACCAAAGCTCTTGCGGGCCAGAAGGTCGTGACGCTCCAGGGCGTCGCGCAGCGGCGGCATATCGGCCAGGCTCATGGGCTCAGGGTCTCGGCAAGAGGTCAGGCGGCCCGGCGGGCGGCGATCTGGGCCGCCATCCGGATGGCGGCAATCAGGCTATCGGCTCGGGCCAGTCCGCGTCCAGCAATGTCGAACCCGGTGCCATGGTCTGGCGAGGTGCGGACGATCGGCAGGCCGAGGCTGACATTCACGCCGCCCCAGAAGTCGAGCATCTTGACCGGGATCAGGGCCTGGTCGTGATACATGCACAGCACGGCGTCATAGCGGGCCCGGGCCTCGGCGTGGAACAGGGTGTCGGCGGGGGCTGGCCCCATGACCTCAACGCCCAGATCGCGCAGGACGCGGGCGGCGGGTTCGATGATCTCGATCTCCTCCCGGCCCAGAGCCCCGCCTTCGCCGGCGTGGGGATTGAGGGCCGCCAGGGCCAGTCGCGGGTGGGCTATGCCGAAGTCGCGTTTCAGGGCCTGGTGGGTGACCATGCCGGCCGTGACGATGGCCTCCACCGACAGGGCGGCCGAAACATCGTTCAGGGCCTTGTGGATGGTCACCAGGGTGGCGCGCAGATTGCCGGCCGCCAGCATCATCACGGGGCCACGTAGGCCCTCGCAGGGTGCCCCGGCCGTCAGTTCGGCCAGGAACTCGGTATGGCCCGGGAAGGCAAATCCGGCCTCATAGAGGGGGGCCTTGGCGATGGGGGCCGTGACCAGGCCCGAGACTGAGCCGGACAGGGCCAGGCCCGCCCCGGTTTCGATGCAGCGGATGATTTGGGCGGCGTGGGTGCTGGAAGCCTGGCCCGCGATCACGGGGCTCAGCAGGGGGACATCCAGCACGGGCAGGGCGGTTGGAAACAGATCCATGGCCTCGGCCGGACCCGTCACGGTCCTGACCCGGACGCCCGAGCCGGCCGCAGCCAGGGATCGCGCATCACCCACGACCATGAACGGCGGGCCTTCCCAGCGCAGCGCCGTCCAGGCCTTGGCGATGATCTCGGGCCCGATGCCGGCGGGGTCGCCGGCGCTCAGGGCCAGGGGGGCGATCGTCACCGGGTTTCTATGGTCGCCGAGTTGCGCAGGTCGCGCAGGTAGCGCTTCGAAATCAGGGCCAGCTGCTGGCCGCGCAGACGGTTCTCGATCTGGTCATGGGACGGCGCATTACCGCCCGACTGTCGCTTGCCACAGACGGCGATCAGGTGGAGCCCGGCGTCCGTACGGATCGGATCGGAAACCTGACCGATATCCAGAGCCGAGGCCGCAGCCTGGAAGGCCGGGGCCAGGTCGGTGATCTCGGCTTCGCCGAGGTCGCCGGCGACCAGTCCGTCCACCTTGTTGGCCGCCGCTTCCAGAGCCGAACAGCTCGTGATCTGCGGCTTCAGGGCCAGCAGGGCGCTGTTGGCGGCTTCAACCTGCTGGGCCGAGGCATCGGCGGCCAGCGGATAGGCGACCTGTTTGAGATCGACCAGAGCGGTCTTGGCCCCGGCGCGCTTGTCGCGGAGATAAATGATATAGACGCCGTCCCGCACCGGGATGGGTCGCGAGAGTTGTCCGGGGCGGAGCTCTTCAAGGGCCGCGTCGACTTCAGGCGGCATCTCGCCCGGGCCGACCCAGCCGGCGTCTCCGCCATTGGCTGCGGTGGCGGCCGACGAGAACTGGCGCGCGACCGCGGGGAAGGGTGCGCCCTGCTGCATCTGGCCGACCAACTGGGTGGCCCCGTTTACAGCTGTCTCCATACCGCCCACGCGGGTGGCGTCGATGAACACTTCGCTGACCTGATACTGCGGCTTGCTGGCCGACTCGGCCAGGCGGCGCTGGAAGGCCTTGATCTGGTCTTCACCCACCCGCAGGCGCGATCCGTAGCGGCCGCTGATCCAGTTCTGCCAGCTGCTGTCGATGCGGATCTGCGAGCGGAAGGTCTCAGCGCCAACCCCTTGCGAGGCCAACTGGGCCATCAGCATGGCACCGGTCATGTTGGCATTGTTGCCCTTGGCTATGTCGTCGATCTGCTCGTCGACTTCCTTGTCGGTCGAGATGATCGTGATCTTCTGGGCCTTTTCGACCCGGCGCAGTTCCTGCAGCTGGACGCGCTCGTCAATCAGCGAGCGAAGGGCTTCCTGCTCCAGTTGGGGCAGGTTCTCTTCGGTCGGCTGAACACCGGAACTGACCATCAGCAGGCGCATGCGCTGGGTCAGGTCGTAGCTGGAGACGATATCGTCATTGACCACGGCCGCGACGCTTTCCGACAGCGGGCGGGGCGCAGCCGGGGCCCGGGGCGGCGTTGCCTCGACCGGCGCTGTGTCCTGGGCGAGAGCCGGCGCGCCGAGGCTCGCCATGGCCAGGGCGATGATGGACGCGGCTCCGGCCGCGGCTAGGGTCTTCACGCTACGCGCAGGCCGCATGGGTAGTGTCGTTCCTCTAGGCGCATCGTGCCGATCACGCGCGCGAAAATCACGCGCGCCGGCGGCGACGCGGGATCATTTTTACTGGCTGTACCCTGTATCACCCAATGTGGCGAGGGTTAGGCGAAACACGACGGACTGATCGGCCTGAAGTTTCAGGCCACCGGTTGAGGCCTGGCTGAATCGGTCTTCGTTTTGGTAGATCACGTCGATGCGGATGCAGTCGTCATTATAGACGACGCCCAGATCGCGCCGACGCCAGACACCGGCAACGAGGTCCTTGCCGCCATAGGCCGTTATGCCCCAACGCTTGGTCAGGTTGAGCTGGCCGCTCATTTCGAAGGTTTCCAGCGGCGCGCCGACGGCGTCCTGCTGATCCTTGATATAACGCACCGAGCCGTTGGCGACCTTGTGGACAGCATTGAGGCCGGCCTCAATGCGCCGGAACTTGTTGCTGGCCAGATCCGGTGCATAGCGGGTGCGGACAAAGCCCGTCACGCCCTGAACCGGGGTGACGGTCGCCGCGACGATCCAGTCCGACGACTTTTGCTGCAGGCCCGAGCGGGACGGCAGGAGCGGGTCAAACTCGCTGCGGAAGCTGCGGCCAACCAGCATGCTGGCGCCCCGGCCGTCCTTGTACTTGACGGTCGCACGGCCCCCAAGGTTCAGGCGCTGGCCGCCTTCATAGAGATCGAAGCCCGGCGACTTGTTGGCGCGGAACAGGTTGGTTTCGTCAAACTCGAATGAGGTGCTGTCCTCGTTATAGAGGTAGCGTGTCGTCCCGCTGGATCCGACCACGATCGGCACGCGGCGGCTCTCGGAGCCGGCAGCGAGCTGGGCCAGTGGCTCAAGAATGACAGAGCCACCCTTGAGCGGCTTGAAGAAGGGGTAGCTGACATCGATGCCGGTCACGCCGAGAGCGCGCGAATAGGTCTGGCTGTCGTCGGCTCCGGGCAGGTCGGAGACGCGATAGGCGTCACCGCGGGCCTGGGCGAAGGGTGAGATGCGCACGCCGGACTTCAGGGTCAGGGTCGAACGCCAGTCGGCGCTGACGCTGCCGCGTTGACTGTCGACCCCGTCCAGGGTCGCGCCATAGGGTGACTCCGAACGGGTGAGGATGACGCCCGTGCCCTGGAGCCGCAGGCGCCCGCCTAGCACCGGATCCTTGGGCTGCCAGCGTCCCTCGACCAGTGGACCGATCAGCGGAAAGACGTCGCTGTTCTCGAAGCTGGCCAGTCCGGTGACCGCATCAATACCCGACACCCGCAGGCCCTGAACCGTGACGGCCGAGAGCGACAGGTAGGACCGCTGGTCCTGGCGAGTGGCATAGATCTGCGAACTGAGGCGGCGGTCCTCGCTCGTGAACAGGCCGCGTTGCTGATAGACGTCACTGATCGAATAGTTGTCGAACAGCAGCTTGTCGGACGTGCGTTCGGCGCTGAAGCCCCACTTCCACTTGTCGTTGATGTCGAACAGTCCGCGGGCCAGGATATAGCTGCGCGGCGTGGCCTCGCCGAAGCGTTCGCCCCGGTTGTCGATGTCCTTTTCATAGGTGAAGCCGCCCCGGACCTCGGCGATGCCGGAATAGAAGCGCTTGCGCCAATGGGCATTCAGGAACGGGTTGATACTTGAATTGATCTGAGGGCTTAGGACCACATCCTGAGACGGCGAGATCACGTAGAGATAGGGCTGCTGATAGGACATCCCCCGGCGCTTTGACGCGCCAAGCTTGGGGGTCAGGAAGCCGGAGCTCCGGGTCGCCTGCGGATCTGGATGCCAGAAGACCGGCAGGTACATCAGCGGCGCGCCCCACAGGCGAATGACCGCGTTCTTGTAATAGACCAGCTGGCGGTCCTTGTCCTGAACCACCTTGTCGGCGGACACGGACCAGGTCGGCGTCGGTTTGTCCGCGCAGATCTCGCACGGCGTATAGATCGCCTTGTTGAGCTCCTGGATGCTGTCATTGCGCCGGATCGCCGAGACGGCTGCGATCTTGACGTTCTCTTCCATGCGCGCCGAGAAGCCGAGGGCGAAGCCGGCCTTCAGCTCCTTGTCCAGGGTCATCTCGTCGGCGAACTGGGCCGTGCCGTCACCATTGATCAGGGTGACCTTGCCCTTGGCCGTGATGACACCCGCCTTGGTGTCATAGACCACTTCCTCGGCGCGCAGCGTACGGCCCTGATAGCGGGCCTCAACTTCGCCGCGGGCGGTGAGCACGCCGGTCTTGTCATCGCGGATCAGCAGGTCTGACTCGAGATAATAGCCCTCTTCGCCCAGGCCGTCAGACGGCGGGGCCTTGATGGCGGGCGCAGGCGGCGTGCTGGCCAGGGGTTGCTGGGCCTGGGCCGCCGTGGCGGCCAGCACCAGCGAGGCGACGCCGCCAAGCAGATACAGGCGGGCCCGCAGGGGCAGAGCGCCTTGACGCTGATCCATCATGAACGACCTCGGAAACACGGACTCAACCATCCTCGGTATAGCAAAGTAGGGTGAAGCCCGCCAAAAGCGCGACAAGGGGCGGGGTCCAGGCGGCGACTGCCGGATGTAGCACCTCGGCCTTCGCCAGCGCGCTGCACAGCTCGTTGAAGAAGAAGAAGCCGAAGCCGAGGGCAACCCCCGAACCGGCCAGGGCCGCCAGTCCGCCGAGACGCATCAGGCGGAGTGAAAAGGCCGCCGCCAGGACCGACATGGCGGCGAACAGCAGCGGTGTGGCGAGGATCTGATGATAGCGCAGCTTGAACGGGGTCGCTGAGAACCCGGCGTCTTCGGTCCGCGCAATGGTCGTCGGCAACCGCCAGAGTGCGACGGCCTGGGGCGAGTTGAAGCGCTCGGAGGCGGTGCGGTCATCGAGATTGGACGGAATCGACAGGCTTTCCGAGCGGATCGCCCCGGCTCCCGGGGTGGCCTCGCGCACGCCGATCAACCGCCAGAAGCCAGGCTCGAGCCTCGCCTCATTGGCCTCGATCCGCCGGGAGAAGTCCATCACGCCCTTGCTGTTGAGCGTATAGACGAACAGAGAAACACCCCTCAGCCGCACGGAGCCATCGACCTGGTCACGGGCGCGGGCCCGGATCACAATCTGGGTCTTGTCGTCGCCCTGGCGCAGCCATGTGCCCTTGGGCGCGGCCTTGAGATAGTTCTCCATCAGGGCGTCGCGGGTGGTTTCATACTGCGCCGTCATGGCCGTGCTCAGGGGGTTGAGCAGGGTGATGGTCAGGACGCCCATGACAAAGGCCGCCATGGCCGCCGGCAGGATGAAGCGCCAGGCTGAGACCCCGGCGGCGCGCATGGCGATCAGTTCGCTGCGCCGGTTCAGGCCAACAAAGGCGCCCAGCGTGCCGAACAGGAAGATGAACGGCGTCAGCACCAGGATCGTGGCCGGGGCCTGAAGGATCGTCAGATAAAGCAGCTGGAAGAAATTGATGTCGGCTCGGGTTCCGACATTGCGGGCAATGTCGACGAAGGCGATCAGCATCACCATCGAGCCTAGCACGGCCAGGGCCGCCCCCAGAGAGGCCATGGTGCGCTGGAGGACGTAGCGCTCGACCATGCCGATGCCAAGGCTCATGCGGCACCTGCCTGCGGGGCGTAGGCGGCCTTGCGTCGTCCGATCGCGATGTGCCGTGACACCCTCTGCCGGAAGATCTGGGCCAGTCCCCACCACAGGGCCCCCAGGGGCACGACATATTGCAGGATGTTCAGCCAGGCGGAGTCTTCGCAGGCGGCCTGGACGCCGAATCCGATGATCCGCACGACCGCCGCCGCCGCACCGACGGCCGCGATGCGCTTGCCATAGCCCATGCGGCTGAACTGACCGCCGATCACGGCGGCCAGGGCCATGGCCATCAGGGCGATATTGTACAACGGCGTGGCGAAGCGGGAATGGGCCTCGGCCAGCAGGCCTGTCCGGTTCTTCTGCTCCCACTCCTGGGTCAGGTCGGGATAGAACAGCTCGTGCAGGTAGCGGTCGGCGATCTTGTAGTGCAGCAGCTCGTCGCTCTGGAACAGGGACGAGAGGTCGAAGGTGTACTCCTCGAACGAGGTGTACTGGAGCACGCCGGCATTGGAGAACTGCTGGTTGGAACCCTTCAGCATGATCAGGACCGGGGCCCCGTTGCGGGTGGCGATCACCGCTTCCCGCGAGGAATAGGTCGAGGCTCCGCCATCCGGCCGTTCCTGGTGGATGAACAGGTTGTGGATCAGGTTGTCGCGGTCGATCGACTGCGCATAGACGGTCAGGCCTGGCCCTGGCTCGGTGAACTGCCCTGGCTGCACCAGGGTCGAGGCCACATCGGTTTTCACCGCGAAGGCGGTCTCGCGAATCTGACGGGCGCTCCACGGCTGAACCCACAGGCCCAGGAACAGCGAGAACAGGGCCGCAAACACGGCAAGGCGCATGGCGGGGGAGATCACCTTCCAGCGACTCATCCCGCCCGCGAAACAGACCACGATCTCCTGCTCGGTATGCAATCTGTTGAGCGCGACGAGGGCGGCGACAAACAGCGAAATGGGCAGGACGATGTTGAGGAGCTGGGGCAGGGCCAGCAGGATGATCTTCAGGAAAACCAACGCGCTCTGGCGCTGAGTGACCAGGATATCGAACTCCGACAGGCTTCGGGCCAATAGCGCAAGCGCCGCCAGGGCTGCCGTCGCGAAGAGCGTCGGACCCAGCAATTGGCGGAAAAGATAGCGTTCGATCAGGCGCATCGAATGGGGGTTCGGTCGGACGGATTCGGGAAGAGCGAACCCCAGGGAATGGGCTGTTCTACACGGGCGCTTTGCCCCGGCACAACCGAAGACCTCGCCGGGTACGGCGCCGCGAGTCTTTTCTCTCGACGAGGCTTAGACTATGCCGCCTCATCAAGGTCGAGACGGCCCAGCAAAAAGGCCGCGCCGCGAGTCGCCACGCGTTTGGCGGAGTTCAAGGTGCGAAGCCAAATCAGGAGCGTGTGATGCGTATCGAGTTCGTTCCCGCCGATCTCCATGCCGGGGCTACGGCCGCCGTGGCGGTTCTGGCCCATCAGGCTGCCGCCCTGTCGCCGGAAGCGCGCGTCATCGACGAGGCCACCGGCGGAGCTCTGTCGCGGGCCATTGCCGGCGGGCGGTTCACGGGGGCCAAGGGGCAGATCCTGGACCTGGTCGCGCCCCACGGCCTGGATGCTGCGCGTGTCGTGCTTGTTGGTGTGGATGGCGTCGGCGCTGTTGAGCCGGAGGGGATCGAGACCGCCGCGGCCCATGCCTTCCAGGCCGTGAAGGCCACCGGGGTCACCGAACTGGTGCTGAAGCTCGGCGCGGACGCCGAAACGGCAGCTCGAGCCGCTTTCGGGGTCAAGCTCGCCGCCTATCGCTT
Source organism: Caulobacter sp. AVps16 (assembly GCF_058681455.1). NCBI lineage: Bacteria > Pseudomonadati > Pseudomonadota > Alphaproteobacteria > Caulobacterales > Caulobacteraceae > Caulobacter > Caulobacter sp. AVps16. The sequence continues at coordinate 1,729,916 of NZ_CM178739.1, read as the reverse complement.
CGACCGGTATCGCACCACCGAGAAGGCGGACAAGAAGCCGTCGGTCACCGTGGTCAAGGTCGCTGCCGCCGATCCGGTCAAGGCGGCCAAGGTCTTCGAAGGGCTTGATGCCCTGGCCAATGCCATTCTGTTCAGCCGGGATCTGGTCTCCGAGCCCGCCAATATCCTGCATCCCGAGGAATTTGCCGCCCGTGCCAAGAGCCTGGAAAGCCTGGGTCTCGAGGTCGAGATCCTCGGCGAGGCCGAGATGGCCGAACTGGGCATGGGCAGCCTGCTGGGCGTCGGTCAGGGCAGCGTCCGCGAGAGCCAGCTGGTGATCATGAAATGGAACGGCGCAGTCGATAAGGCGGCCCAGCCCATCGCCTTCGTCGGCAAGGGTGTCTGCTTCGATACCGGCGGCATCAGCATCAAGCCGGCCGACGGCATGGAAGACATGAAGTGGGACATGGGCGGCGCGGCCGCTGTGGCCGGCGTCATGCACGCCCTGGCGGGCCGCAAGGCCAAGGTCAATGCCATCGGGGTTCTGGGCCTTGTCGAGAACATGCCGGACGGCAACGCCCAGCGTCCAGGCGATGTCGTCACTTCGATGTCCGGCCAGACGATCGAGGTCATCAATACCGATGCCGAAGGCCGCCTCGTTCTGGCCGATGCCCTCTGGTACACCCAGGAACGCTTCAAGCCGCAGTTCATGATTGATCTGGCCACCCTGACCGGGGCCATCATCATCTCGCTGGGTCATGACTACGCAGGTTTGTTCAGCAATAACGATGGTTTGTCGGAGAAACTTCTGGCGGCTGGCAAGGCTGAACGCGAGAACCTCTGGCGGCTGCCCCTGCCGGCGGCCTATGAGAAGCAGATCGAAAGCCCGATCGCGGACATGAAGAATATCGGCGGGCGTCCGGCCGGGTCGATCACGGCGGGTCTGTTCCTGCAGAAGTTCGTCAATGGCGTGCCGTGGGCTCACCTCGACATCGCTTCGGTGGCGTGGCGCAAGCCCTCGACCGATCCGACCGTGCCGGACGGTGCCGCCGGATTTGGCGTGCGCCTGCTCAATCGCCTGGTCGCCGACGCCTACGAAGGCTGATCCGGCGGATGTCCGACGCGCCCTGCGAGGTCTGGTTTTACCATCTGGAGCGAAGCAGCGCCGAGCAGGTGCTGCCCGAGCTTCTGGAAAAGACCCTCGGGCGTGGCTGGAAGGCCCTGGTGCGCGGGGTTGATCGCAGTCGACTGGAGACCCTGGACGGTCTTCTCTGGACCTATCGCGACGACGCCTTCCTGCCGCACGGACTGGCCCATGAACCCATGGCCGACCGGCAGCCGGTTCTCCTGACCGAGGGGCTGGACAATCCCAATGGCGGCGATGCCCTGTTCCTGCTGGACGGGGCCGAGCCGGGGGATTTGGCGGGCTTCGCCCGCTGTGTCCTATTGTTCGATGGTCGTGACGAGTCGGCCCTGGCTCAGGCCCGGGGTCGCTGGACATATTTCAAGAAGGGCGGCCATCCGGTGTCATACTGGCGGCAGGGTGCCGAACGCGGATGGGAGAAGCAGGCATGACATCCTTGCGGGTTTTGGGCGTTGCCGTCACTGCGGCCCTTCTGGCGGTGTCCTGCACCAGTGCGCCACCACCCGCGCCCCTGCCACCTCCGGAGACGCCGGTGGCTCCTCCGCCGGTGGCGATTGCCCCGCCCCAGCCGAAGGACCAGTGCGGCATGGTTGAGGCCAAGGCCTATATCGGCAAGAATCGCACTGAATTGCCGGCCGCCGTGGACCCCACCCGTTGGCGGGTGGCCTGCACGACCTGTCCGGTGACCATGGACTTTCGGCCAGATCGCCTGAACATCTTGTTCGACGCCGACACCGGCAGGGTGAAAGAGGTCAAGTGCGGCTAGCGGCGCAGGAGATGGGGCGCACCGCGCTGGCCTCGCTGATTGCGGGGCTGGGATTTGCCCTGCTCGCCTATGTCGGTGTCGAGGTGCCCCGCGCCTACGGGCAGGTGACGCCGATCTGGCTGTCCAACGGCTTCGTCCTCGCCTGCCTACTCGCGGTCAATACGTCGCGCTGGCCCTGGATGCTGGCTGCGGCCCTGGCCGGGGCGCTGTTGGCAGGGGCCCATGCCGGCGACTCCCTGCTGGTCAATCTTGTACTAGCCCCGAGCAACATTGTTCAGATCTGGCTTTGCGCCTGGTCTACCCGCCGATTTTTGGGACGGGACATAGACCTGGGTCTGCCCAGGCATATGATCGGCTTTGTCGGCCTGGCCGGTTTTGCTGTGCCCCTGGTGACCGGGGTTATTGCCTCGCTCCTGCATACGGTGACCCGGGGTGGCGAGATCTGGACCAATATGGCCATCTGGGTTCTGGGCGACATTCTGGGCGTTTTGACCGTGACGCCGTGTATTCTGGTGCTGGTCCGGGCCAGGGCCAATCTCGCCGAGCGCAGTGTGACCCGCGAGGGGCTGGTGGCCCTTGCGGCCCTACTTCTGGTCACTACGGTTGTCTTCGCCCAGAGTCGTTATCCCTTACTGTTCGTGGTTCCGCCGGTGATGCTGCTGGTGGCTTCGCGGCTGGAAATTCTGGGGGGCGTTATCGGGGCGGCCATGGTCGCCATGATCGCTGTCGTCTTCACCATGGCCGGCCTCGGCCCCATCCATCTGATCCACGGCTCGACCTCTGAACAGTCGATCATCCTCCAGGCCTTTCTGGCCGTGTCGATCTTCGTAAGCCTGCCGGTAGCCGCCTATCAGCGACAAAGGCGCGATATCCTCGATCGCATGGCCCAGGCCAGCGAAGCCGTCGCCCGCAGTGAAGCGCGCTATCGGCTGCTGACCGAGAATGCCCTCGATGTGATCGTCCACAGCGACCTTGCCGGTCGGGTGACCTATATGTCGCCCTCCGTCGTCGCCGTGCTCGGTTATACGGCCGAAGAATTGACCGGCGGGCGTCCGATCGAGCTCGTTCACCCAGACTATGTGAAGGCCGTGGTCTCTATCAGCCAGGCGCGGGTTGAAGGCCGAAGCGAAGGCTATCCCGACCGCATTGAGTATCTGGCCTTTCGCAAGGATGGCACGCCCATCTGGCTGGAATCACGACCGACACTGGCCCTGGATCCCGTCAGCGGCAAGAAGATCGGCCTGACCGACGTGGTCCGTGACATCACCGCGCGCAAGGCCCTGGAGCAGGAGCTGCGCGAAGCCCGCGCCACCGCCGAGGCCGCCGCGGCCGCCAAGGGCGAGTTCCTGGCCAATATGAGCCATGAGCTGCGCACGCCCCTGACGGCCGTGATCGGCTTTGCCAATCTCGTCGACGAGCAGCCGAACCTGGCGAGCGAAACGCGCCGTCATGTCAGCCGGATCGTCGATGGCGGCCGGTCGCTTCTGGCGACCATCAATGACATCCTGGACTTTTCCAAGCTTGAGGCCGGCCAGATGGAGATCCGGCCGCGTTCAGTGGCTGTGGCGGAACTGGCGCGCGAGGCTCTGGATATCTTCAGCCTGCAGGCGTCCGACAAGGGTCTGGCCCTGACCAGCGAGGGGTTTGAGGCCCTGCCGGACCAGCTTTGGCTTGATCCCGAGCGCCTGCGGCAGGTCCTGCTCAACCTGATCGGCAATGCCATCAAGTTCACCGAGGCCGGTGGGGTGACCCTGAGTCTCGGCTATGCAGCGGACACCGAAAGGCTTTCGGTGGCGGTCAGGGATACTGGCCAGGGCATCGCCGAGACAGACATGAAGCTGCTGTTCATGCGCTTCTCCCAGGTCGACGCCTCGATCCGTCGCCAGCATGGTGGCACTGGCCTTGGGCTGGCGATCTCCAAGGGGCTGGTGGAAGCCATGGGCGGTCAGATCGGCGTTGAAAGCCGGCTGGGGGAAGGCTCCTGTTTCCGGTTCGACCTCAGCGCGCCCGTACCGATTGACGGCCTGTCGGAGGGTGAGGAGCCTGTCCTGACTCTGCCTCCGGCCTGCCGGGTGCTGGTGGTCGATGACAATGCGACCAATCGCGAACTGGTCCGGACGATCCTGGAGGCCTTCGGGGCCAAGGTCAGCGAGGCGGCAGACGGCGAAGAGGGTGTCAGCGCCGCCGAAGGCGAGACCTTTGACGTCATCCTGATGGATCTGCGCATGCCTCGCCTCGACGGCGTCCAGGCGGCGGAAAGGATCCGCAGCGGGGCGGGGCCCAGCGCCCATTGCCCGATCATCGCCTTCTCGGCCGATGTCAGCTCGGGCCCGCCCGGAGTGCCGTTTGACGGTTCGGTATCCAAGCCGATGACGGTCGCGTCCCTGGTCGGTGCAATCTCGGCGGCCATGGTGGCGGCCTAGATGCGCTGAGGCTCAGGCTTCGGCCTCGGCCAGTTCCTCGGCCAGGGTCATCCAGGTCGCCTCTGCTTCGTCGAGCTTTGACTTGGCCGTTTCACGACGCTTGGTCAGTTCGGCCAGCTTGGTGGGGTTCTTGTAGAGCTGGGGGTCGGCGAGCTGGGCGTCGAATTCGGCGACCTGGCGGGTCGTGCGGGTGACGACCTGCTCGGCGGCCTCGATCTTGCGCTTCAGGGGCTCGATGGCGACGGTCTTGCGTGGCGGGGCGGCGGGAACGTCCGGCTTGGCCGGATCCCGGGCGACCTGGGTCGGCTTGACCGCCTGCTTGGCGCGATCCAGCACGAACCTGGCATAGTCGTCCATGTCGCCGTCGAACGGCTTGACCGTGCCGTCGGCGGCCAGCCACAGGCGGTCGGCGACCAGTTCCATCAGCGAGCGGTCGTGGGTGATCAGGATGACCGCGCCTTCATAGTCATTGAGCGCGTCCAGCAGGGCCCGGCGGCTGTCGATGTCCAGGTGGTTGGTCGGCTCGTCGAGGATCAGCATGTGGGGCGCATCCATCGCCACCATGTTGAGCAGTAGACGGGCCCGCTCGCCGCCGGACAGGTTGGCGACCGTGGTCTCCTGTTTGTCGAAGCCCAGGCCGAACTGGGCCAGCTTCGAGCGCCGCGAGGATTCCGAGGCGTCCGGCATGGCCCGGCGGATGATTTCCAGCGGGGTGTCGTCCGGATCCATGGCCTCGATCTGGTGCTGGTGGAACCAGCCGACCTTCATCTTTCGGTCGCGGTGGAACTCGCCGGACTGCACGCCGAGGGCCCCGGCGATCATCTTGGCGAAGGTCGACTTGCCCGCGCCATTGACGCCCAGCAGGCCGATCCGGTCGTCCAGGTCCATGCGCAGGTTGAGGTTCTTGAGGATCGACCGGCCTTGCTCATAGCCCACATTGGCCCGCTCCAGCCGGATGAGCGGTGGCGGCAGGGGGCGGGGGGGCGAGGGCAGGGTGAAGGGCGCGACGCGCTCCTCGATCGTGGTCGCGACGGGCTCCATCTTGGCCAGCCGCTTCATTCGCGACTGGGCCTGGGCCGCCTTCGAGGCCTTGGCCTTGAAGCGGTCGACGAAGGACTGCAGGTGGGCGCGCTCGGCATCCTGCTTGGCCTTGGCCGAGAGCTGCAGGCGGGCCTTCTCGGCCCGGCGCTTTTCGAAATCGTCGTAGCCGCCAGTGTAGAGCTCCAGCTTGCCGCCGGCGAGGTGCAGCATGTGGGTACAGCTGTTGTTGAGCAGTTCGCGGTCGTGGCTGACGATCAGGGCGGTGTGCGGGTACTTCTGGAGCCGGGCTTCCAGCCACAGGGCGCCTTCGAGGTCGAGATAGTTGGTCGGTTCGTCGAGCAGCAGCATGTCCGGCTCGGCGAACAGGGCGGCGGCCAGGGCGACGCGCATCCGCCAGCCCCCCGAGAACTCGGCCATCGGCCTCTGCAGGTCATCCTGGGAGAAGCCCAGGCCCGACAGGATTTCCGAAGCCTTGGCCGGTGCCGCATCGGAGTCGATCTCGATCAGGCGGGCCCAGATCTCGCCCATTTCCTCGGGCGGGGCGTCCTCCAGCCGGGTCAGAAGGCTGTGACGTTCTTCGTCGGCCTCAAGCACCGTGGCCAGGAGTGAGACCGGCGTGGCGGGGTGCTCCTGGTCGACCGAACCGATGCGCGCCGTTTTGGGCAGGCTGATCTCGTCGTCGCTGGCGGCAAGCTGGCCCAGGATGAGCTTGAACAGGGTGGACTTGCCCACGCCGTTGCGGCCGATCAGACCCACCTTCGCCCCCGGCGGCAGGCTGACGCTGGCATGGTCGAAAAACTTCCGTCCCCAGGCGTTGAAGGTCAGGTCTTTGATCTGAAGCATTTGTAAGGACGACTACGCGGCGGGTTGGCGGGGAGGAAGCGCCCGGCTATAAGCCCGCAACCTCCCAATTCACAACTTTATGTGTGAGATATCTTCGTGACCGAACGCACCTTCTCGATCCTCAAGCCGGACGCCACGCGTCGCAACCTGACCGGCGCCATCAATGCGGTGATCGAGGCCGCCGGCCTGCGCATCGTCGCCCAGCGCCGCGTGCATCTCACCGATGCCCAAGCCAAGAAGTTCTACGAAGTGCACGCCGAGCGTCCGTTCTACGGCGAACTGGTCGGCCAGATGACCGCCGAGCCGGTCGTGGTTCAGGTTCTGCAAGGCGACAACGCCGTCGCGCGCTATCGCGAAGTCATGGGCGCCACCAACCCGGCCAATGCCGACGAGGGCACCATCCGCAAGCAGTTTGCCCTGTCGATCGGCGAAAACTCGGTCCACGGTTCGGACAGCCTGGAGAACGCCGCGATCGAGATCGCCCAGTTCTTCACGGAAGACCAGATCGTCGGCTAAGGCTTTCCAGCCCTTGCACACCGATCAGGCCGGGGCGAAAGCTCCGGCCTTTTTCGTTCAGGCGGGGCGCAAGCCGCGTCCGGCAACGGGAAACAGGCGCTTCCAGCCCAGATATGCCAGGAGCCCCAACAGCAGAAGGCCGGTCCCGAGGGCGACGCCGGCGACAGGGTCTGTCGTCAGCAGGTGCAGGTTTCGGGCGGCCATGTAGCCCGGGGCCAGCATGGCAATGACCCAGAGCGGGGCGGTCAGGACGCTGGCGGCCTGGAAGGCCCAGGGCCGAGAGCGGGTCATGCCCGCCACGATCGGAATGAACGGGCGAACCGGGCCCATGAAGCGTGCCAGGGCGATGGCAATGATCCCATGCCGCCGCGAAACCAGCTTGGCGCGGGCCAGCAGCCGTCGGTGACCGGCCAGCAGGCCGTTGGCGAGCCGCCGGGCTCCAAGACCCCGGCCGAGCAGATAGGACAGGCCGTCACCGATGATCGCCCCGGCGCTGCACCAAAGGATCGCTTCGACCGGATGCAGAACACCCTGGGCCACCAGGGCACCAGCCATGACCATGACAGCAACGATGGGGATCAGCAGTCCGACCAGCAGGAGGGCCTCCAGCAGGGTCAGGACGAACAGGGCCAGCCCCGCCCAGAGGCTGTTCTGGGCGATCGTCTCGGTCAGTTGGGGCAGGAGCGATTCCATGACCGCCATTCTGACCCCGAATAGTGACAACTCCCTGACCCTGGATGGTTACCAATTCGAAGCGCGACATTCGGTCTCGCCGGGTCCGCCCCATTTGCGTCACAGATCGGGTGCGGCTGGGCCCAGGCGGGATAGCCTGTTCACGGAGGCTCACCTTGAAGGACTATGCCGGGCGTGACGTAGCCCTTGCGGCGGCTCTTTCCGGCGTGGCCGGCTATGTCGACGCCATCGGTTTCCTGAAGCTGGGCGGCTTCTTTGTGTCGTTCATGAGTGGCAACTCGACGCGACTGGGTGTGGGCCTGGCCACCGGCCATGTCGCGGCGGCCCTGACGGCCCTGGGTCTGATCGGCCTCTTTGTGGCCGGGGTGGTGCTGGGCGCGCTTGTCGCCCGAAGGGTAGGCGAAGACCGACGGTCCGCGGTCATGGCTCTGGTGGCCGGTCTGCTGGTCAGCGCTGCGATCTTGATCATGATGGGGCTGGACGGCCCGGGCGTTGCGGCGATGGTCCTGGCCATGGGGGCCGAGAACGCGGTCTTCCAGCGCAATGGCGATGTCGGCGTCGGCCTGACCTATATGACCGGGGCCCTGGTCAAAGCCGGCCAAAGGATCGCTGCGGCGCTGACTGGCGGTGACCGCTGGGCCTGGGTCCCGTTCTGCCTGCTCTGGACCGGCCTGACCCTCGGCGGAGCCCTCGGTGCGGCGGCCTATCTGAAGTTTGGCGTCATGGCCCTGTGGGGTGCGGCCCTGGTTGTCACGGCCTTGGCGGTGGCCCGCTATCGTTTCGAGAAGGCTTCAGCCTAGGCCCCGGCAGAAGCTGGCCAGGGTCTGGGGATAGAGCCTGTGCTCCTGCTCCAGGACCCGCAGGGCCAGGGCGTGTTCGTCATCGCCGGGCAGGATGGGCACGCGGGCCTGGCCCAGGATGGGCCCCTCATCGACCCCGGCCGTGACCAGGTGGACGGTACAACCGGCCTCGGCCTCGCCAGCGGCCAGCGCCCGGGCATGGGTGTCCAGGCCCGGATAGGCGGGCAGAAGGGAAGGGTGGATGTTCAGCATCCGTCCGGCCCAGGCATCGACCAGGAAGGGTGTCAGGATGCGCATATAGCCCGCCAGGGCGATGACCTGGATGCCCCGCGACCGCAGGGCGGTGTCTATGGCGCGTTCATGGGCCTCGCGGTCCTTGCCGAACGGCTTCTGGTCCACGCAAAGCGCCTCGATCCCGGCCGACTGGGCCGTGGCAAGACCGCCGGCCTTCGGCTTGTTGGCCAGGACCAGGCTGATCTCGAACGGGCAGTCCCCGGCCTGGGCCGATCGGACGAGGGCCTCCATGTTGGAGCCCCGCCCGGAGATGAAAACAGCCACCTTGGTCTTCGAGGCCATCAGGTCCACCCCATCCATCTCCCGCAAGGGGAGAGGGCCCAAACCTAGCCCGCGACCAGCTGGCCGCAGATGAAGGCGTCCTCGCCGGCATTGAGCAGGGCGGCCAGCACGGGTTCGGCATCGCTGGACGCCACCACCAGAATGAAGCCGACGCCACAGTTGAAGGTTCGGCGCAGTTCGTGATCCGAGATGCCCCCGACCTCCTGCAGCCAGGCGAACACGGGGGGCAGGGGCCAGGCGTTCCAGTCAAACTCGGGAACCAGGCCCTGGGCGATACAGCGTGGCGGGTTTTCGATCAGGCCGCCGCCCGTGATGTGGGCCCCGCCCTTGACGCGGCCTGACTGCAGCAGGGGCAGGATCGACTTCACATAGATCCGGGTCGGGGCCATCAGGGCCTCGGCCAGGGTCTTGCCGTCTTCGAAGGGAGCCGGGGCGTCCCAGGTCAGACCCGAGCGCTCAACCACCCGACGGACCAGCGAATAGCCGTTGGAATGGGGACCGGAAGAGCCCACGCCGATGATGATGTCGCCGGCCCTCTGCTTGTCGAGCTTGGGCAGGACACCGTCGCGCTCGACGGCACCGACCGAGAAGCCGGCCAGGTCATATTCACCGTCGCTGTACATGCCCGGCATTTCGGCGGTTTCGCCGCCGACCAGGGCCGCGCCGGCCAGCTTGCAGCCTTCGGCAATGCCCGCGACCACGCTGGTGGCGGTGGCCAGGTCCAGCTTGCCGGTCGCGAAATAGTCCAGGAACAGCAGGGGTTCGGCCCCCTGGGCCAGCAGGTCGTTGACGCACATGGCCACCAGATCGATGCCGACCGAGCCATGCATCTTGGCGTCGATGGCGATCCGCAGCTTGGTACCGACGCCATCCGTGGTGGAAACCAGCAGGGGATCGTCGTAGCCGGCGGCCTTCAGGTCGAACAAGGCACCGAAACCGCCCAGGCCGCCATCGGCACCGGGGCGGCGCGTGGCCTTGGCCAGGGGTTTGATCGCTTCAACCAGGGCGTTGCCGGCATCAATATCAACGCCCGCCTGGGCGTAGGTGAGGCCGCTCTGCTGATCGCTCATTCGCTTGCTCTGGTCTAGTTGAGGACGCCAACGCGCCTTCAATTCGCGGAAATCTGCGCCCCGGGGCTGCTTGACGCTTGCAGACTCGGGGGTGCGCGAGGCTATTAGCAGCCGATGAAGCCGATAACCACTACCGCCGCGCTGGCGGCGTTTTGTAATGAGTTGCAGGGTCAGCCCTTTGTCGCCGTGGACACCGAGTTCATGCGTGAGACGACCTACTGGCCCAAGCTCTGCCTGATCCAGGTTGGCGCCCCCAATGTCGAGGCCGTAATCGATCCGCTGGCGGAGGGTATCGACCTGACGCCCCTGCTGGATCTGATGCGCGACGAGCGTGTGCTCAAGGTGTTCCACGCCGCCCGTCAGGACGTCGAGATCTTCAACAATCTGGGGGCCATGCCCCGACCACTGTTCGACACCCAGGTGGCCGGCATGGCCGCCGGGTTTGGCGAGCAGATCGCCTATGACGCCCTGGTCCGCCAGATGCTGAAGATCGAGCTCGACAAGTCCAGCCGCTTTACCGACTGGGCGCGGCGTCCCCTGTCTGAGGCCCAGCTGACCTATGCCCTGGCCGATGTCACCCATCTGGCCTCGCTGTATCCGATGCTGCGACAGCGTCTGGAGGACGCGGGACGGCTGGCCTGGGTCGAGGAAGAGATGCAGGCCCTGTGTGATCCGGCCTTCTACGATGTCGATCCGGAAAAGGCCTGGCGCCGACTGCGGCCGCGCAAGACGGCGCAGAAATATCTGGCAGTCTTCAAGGCGGTCGCCGCCTGGCGCGAACGCACCGCCCAGCAACGGGACCAGCCGCGGGGCCGCATCCTGAAGGATGAGGCCATCGACGAGCTGGCCACCCAGGCACCGACCACGCTGGACGGGCTCAACACCTTGCGTGGCGTGCCCAAGGGCTTCGGCGGCAGCAAGTTTGGCCCGGACCTGCTGGCGGCCATCAAGGCGGCCCTGGCAGATCCTGAAGGCTATGCGCCCGTTCTGGAAAAGGCCGGTCCCGCGCACCCGCCGTCGGCAGGGGCCGTGGTCGAGCTGCTGAAGGTCTTGCTCAAGGCCCGGGCCGAGGAAGCCGGCGTCGCGTCGAAACTGATCGCGACCGTTTCGGACCTGGAAAAGATCGCCGCCGACGACAATGCCAGTACCCCCGCCCTGGCGGGCTGGCGCCGCGACGCCTTCGGGGCTGACGCCCTGAAGATCAAACGTGGTGAGCTGGCCTTGGTGCTGGATGGTGCCCGGGTGCGGGTCGTGGAAGTTCGACGGGCCCCCAAGGCGGACTCTGAAGCCTGAGGCGTGCGTCCGCCGGGCGTTCAAGCCATAGCGAGTAAAGTTTAGGCTGCGGGCAGTTTAGTGACCCTGCTGCGCCATGGGCGGCCTGCTATCGGCCTTGCTGACCAAGGACCTAGCCTGGCCATGCCCTGATCTGTCTTTTGGAGAAGCCTGGCGGCGGAAAGCCGTCCGGGCGAAGGGGCGTGCTTCATGCTTGCCCTGGCAGGATCAGAGGGCTCTGCTCCAGCCTCTGCTGTTCTCGCCGACCTGCTGGCGGTGGCGTCCCGGGAGAACTGGCCCAAGATCCAGTTTGGGCCCTTCCAATGATCGACAATGTTCGCGCCAGGCCGGGGCGGGCGTCGGACCCCCTGGCCTTGCGGTGCGCGAGGCCAGGGAGGCAAAGACTGTTAGTGGGGCAGGACCGCGCCGCCGGCAGCGAGACCCAGGGCGACCAGGACGCTGACATGGAAGACGATGGCGATCGCGACGGTGCGTCGGACCGACCAGGTCGACTCCTGGGCAAAGACCCGGCCGATTTCATGCTGGAGACTGTGCGCAGCACTTTCCACCGGCGCATCATTATCATTGGCGAGGCGTAGATCAGGACGCTTGCGCGGGTTGGGCGCGATAGCGTCAAGGTAGTCCACTTTACGCTGCAGCATCACTGGCCTCCTTATGTCGTTACAGACACGCTAGCGAAGTGAAGCTAACAAATTATGCTCAAACGACAGCAGTTTGACTGCGTCATTCGGCCTCGTTTGCATTATGGGTAGATTTAGACTGCATTAAGCACGTCTAACACTCAGCAACATCTTGTTTAGGATGTTGAGATCTTCAACTTCAGGCCCAGCAGATGGGCGACCGTGCCGGCACGCTTGCTGGTCTGTTCCCCCAGCAGCAAGTCGGCATAGCCGGGCTCTGCGGTGAGGGTCAGCTGGGTCCTGTCGATCATCAGCCGTGAGCGGGCGAGCAGGGGCGCGCTGCGTCCCGAGAGGTCGCAGCCGAGGCGGATGGCCGCGCCAAGGGCCCGGGCCCGCTTCAGCCGCAGGGGGCTCAGCAGGCGATGCAGCACCTCGATCTCGGGCGGGTCGAAGGCGGTGGAGTGACGGGCATAGGCGGCAGTGGCCAGAAAGGCCCGCTCGGCGTGATCCTGGCCGGCGATCGGCGCGCGCAGCACCTGCTCGAAGACCAGGTCGGCGCGATGGTCGGGATGCAGCCGGGCGCCGAGATCGGCCAGGCGGCAGGCGGCCGACATCAGCACCTCGTCCCGCCCGCCCTCGAACAGCGGCGGCAGGCTGGTAAAGGCCGGGGCCAGCCAGGCATTGAGGCCCTGGCCCAGTTCGTCAGCGACGCCCTGTCGGGCGCCGAGCGAGGCGCAGCCCTCGATCAGCGGGTCCAGACCCCGGGTGCGCGGCGGCATGGCCTCGAACAGCAGTCCTTCGCGGACGCCAAAGGCCGAGATCTCGATCCGCTTGAGCGCCAGGCTATCGATCAGGCTCTCGAGCACCACCGCAGCATAGGGCAGGGTTTCCGAGCGCTTCTTGCTCATGCCCTCGATCCGCTCGAGCGAGGCCCTGGACTGGTGCGAGACCAGCCGGGCGGCATCGAGAGCCTCGCTGGCGCTCATTTCATACTGGTGCACCACATGCAGCGGGTAGCCTGACAGCCGCATGTGCAGCAGGGCCAGGTTGCGCCAGGCTCCGCCGACCGCATGGAAGGTGTCGGTGCGGAAAGCGCTGGCCACGGGCGCCAGGCGCTGGGCGCACAGCCGTCGCACGCGCTCGCCGTCGAAGCCCTCCGACAGGCCCAGGCTGAACGGGCCCAGGGGCAGGGTGACGCCGAGGCCCGCGCCGGTGGTTTCCAGTCGGACGAGCTCGAGGCTGGCTCCGCCGAGGTCGCCGACGACCCCGGTGGCCGAGGGCGCGCCGGCCAGGACGCCCAGGGCGGCGTAATGGGCCTCTTCCTCGCCCGACAGCACCCGGACGCTCAGGCCGGTCTCGGCCTTGACCCTTGCGACGAAGTCAGGCCCGTCGCTGGCCTCGCGGGCTGCGGCGGTGGCGACCACGAAGATCTCGGCCGGGGCCACGGCCTCCAGCACGGCGCGGAAACGCTTCAGGGCCGCCAGGGACTGCTGCACGCCCTCGGGCGACAGGCGGCCATGGTCGCCGAGGTCCCGGCCCAGGCCCGCCAGCACCTTCTCGTTGAACACGGTCCAGATGGCGCGGCCTTCCAGCCGGTACACCACGAGGCGCACCGAGTTGGATCCGATATCGATCACAGCCGCGTCGCGCGGCGCCGGGAAAGGCATGGGCGTGGTTTAGCCTATTCGGCCGCAGGAGAAAGCGGGGCCGGAAGAAAATCGCTGCAACAGGTCAGGACGCGCCATTAATCCGGCAGGCCAGCAAGCGCCAGCGGGTTTCGGTCCTTACGTAGAAGCAGGTGCCGAAGGTTTTCTGCGCCCCGTCGGCCCGCAACCCACCCTTGGTGGCTGCGTGATTCCCGTCGAGCAGCAGCATCTCGACCGTCGGGGCGTGGGTCGGACAGCGGCCCCAGGAGCGGATCTGGCCCAGACGCAGTCCCGGACCATAGATCTTGCCCTTGGCCTGCAACTGCCGGTCCACAGGGGCGAGGGCGCCGCCGTCGCCGATCCGGTCAAGGCCGGGCACGCCGGGCGCGGCCAGGATGGCGCAGATCTCGGCCTGTTCCGCGGGCGCAGGGCCGCAGCCGGCCAGGCCCAGGACTGCCAGAGCGGCGAGGCGCTTCAAGGCCCGCGGCCCTAGCCGCGCCTTGGTCCCACATGGTCAAAGGCCATGGGCAGATCCTTCACCTTGTGGCCGCGCCCCGACAGGCTGGGATTGGTCATGAAATAGTCGTGGGCCGAGAAGGCTCCCTTCCTGTCCCAGGCCGGATTACGGACATAGTCGCCGTCGCTCTTGAGGTTCCAGCTCTGGGCCTCGTCCTTGAGATTGGCGACCATGATCTGGCTGAGCACCTGCTGGTGCACGGTCGGGTTCTCGACCGGCACGAGGGTCTCGACCCGGCGGTCGAGGTTGCGGGGCATCCAGTCGGCCGAGCTGATGAACAGGCGGGTTTGCGGGCCGGGCAGGGTGGCCCCATTGGCAAAGGCGACGATGCGGGCATGTTCCAGGAACCGCCCGACGATGCTCTTGACCCGGATGTTTTCCGACAGGCCCTTCACGCCCGGACGCAGGCAGCAGATGCCGCGCACCACCAGATCGATCGAGACCCCGGCCTGGCTGGCGGCATAGAGGGCATCGATGATCTGCGGATCGACCACCGAGTTCATCTTGGCCCAGATGCCTGCGGGCTTGCCGGCCCGGGCGTTCTCGGCCTCGCGGGCGATCATCCTCAGCAGATCCGGCTTCAGGGTCTCGGGCGAGAAGCTCAGCTTCTCCAGGCCCGAGGGCTGGGCATAGCCGGTGATGAAGTTGAACAGCTTGCCGCCGTCCCGGCCCAGGGCCTGATCACAGGTGAACAGCGACAGGTCGGTATAAACCTTGGCCGTCTGGGGGTGATAGTTGCCGGTCCCGAAGTGGCAATAGGTCCGCAGGGCATCGCCCTCGCGCCGCACCACCACCGACAGCTTGGCGTGGGTCTTCCAGTCGACGAAGCCGAACACCACGTGGACGCCCGCGCGCTCCAGGTCGCGGGCCCATTTGAGATTGTTCTCCTCGTCGAAGCGGGCCTTGATCTCGACGAGGGCCGTGACGTTCTTGCCGTTGTCGGCCGCCTCGATCAGGGCCGCCACGATCGGGCTGTCCTTGGAGGTGCGGTAAAGGGTCTGCTTGATCGCCAGCACATTGGGATCGCGGGCCGCCTGGCGCAGGAACTGCACCACCACATCGAAGCTCTCGAAGGGGTGGTGGACCAGGATGTCCTTCTCGCGGATCGCTGCGAAACAGTCGCCGCCATGGTCGCGCACCCGCTCGGGGAAGCGCGCATTATAGGGCTTGAACTTCAGGTCGGGACGGTCAGGCGGGATCAGCTCGCTCATCTGGGCCAGGCCCAGCTTGCCCTCCACCAGCACCACATCCTCGGCCTCGGCCCGCAGGCCCTCGATGATGAACTCGCGCAGGTCCTCCGGCATGGTGGTCTGCATCTTGACCCGCACCACCTGACCCAGCCTGCGCTTCTTCAGCCGCGCCTCGAACTCGCGCACCAGGTCTTCGGCCTCTTCCTCGATCTCGAGGTCGCTGTCGCGGATCAGGCGGAACAGGCCCAGGCCCTCGACCTCATAGCCGGGGAACAGGTGATCCAGGAACAGGATGATGAAGCTTTCCAGGGCGACGATCTTGCGCTGGCGCTTCTTGCCGCGGGTCATCACGCTGGACAGTTCCCAGAACCGCTGCACCTGGCTGGGCACCGGCACCAGGGCATAGAGGTGCTTGTCGTCGGCGATCCGGCGCAGCTTCAGCGCCAGGCAGAAGCCGAGATTGGGGATGAACGGAAACGGATGGGCCGGGTCGATGGCCAGGGGCGTCAGCACCGGGAACATCCGGGTCAGGAACAGCTCCTCGGCCCGGACCCAGTCCTCGCCGACAATGTCCTTGGCATCCAGCAGCTTCAGGCCCTCGGCCCACAGCTCGGCCCGGATCTCGCGCCAGATCTTCTGCTGCTCGGCCATCAGGTCGCTGGTCGAGGCATTGATCTTGGCCAGCTGTTCGCCGGGCGTCAGGCCGTCCTGGCTGATCACCCGCACGCCCTCGCGGACCTGACCCTTCAGGCCGGCGACGCGGACCATGTAGAACTCGTCGAGGTTGTTGGCCGAGATCGACAGGAACCTCAGGCGCTCCAGCAGCGGATGGCGCGGATTGGCGCTCTCTTCCAGCACCCGCTCATTGAAGGCCAGCCACGAGGTCTCGCGATTGATGAACCGCTCCGGCGAGGCCATCAGTGCCATGTCGAGGCGGCAGGTGACGTCGTGCGGCCCGGCTGGAGCGGCGGTTTCGTTGGCGGCGGTCGGCAGGGCGGCGGCGTCAGTCATGCGGGCAACCATAGGCGAACTGTGTTCGCACATGGTGAACGCGGCAGGTGACAGGGGCAAGACAGCGGGGGCGTGCCCACAAACCAGGCACGTCATCCCGGACAGGCCCGGCGAAGGCCGGGCGCAGATCCGGGACCGCCGGGAGCGCAGGGCTCAGGCGTCGGTCCCGGATCTTCACGCTGCGCGTTCGTCCGGGATGACAGCCCTATTGGAGTGCCCCCTCAGTCCTCCGCCTCATCCGCGTCAAAGGCCAGGACCTGACCGGCCAGCAACCGGCTGATGGCCCGGCCCTCGGCCGAGGCGGCCTCGTCCAGCAGGTCGACGGCGGCTATGGCCTCCAGGGACGAGCGGGGGATGCGGCGCAGCAGATAGGGATAGACCTCCTCGGCCGGGGTCATGGCCCGGGCCGCAAAGGCCCGGCGCAGCACGGCCTCCAGCACGATGTCGTCGGGCTCGTCGATGCGGGCGACGCTGGTGGCATTGAGCCGCGAGCGCAGGTCCGGCACCGCGCAGTCCCAGGCCACTGGCGCCAGTCGGCCGGTGAGGAGCAGCGTGCCGCCGTCGACCCCGGCCATGTTGATCAGGTGAAACAGGGCCTCGTCATCGAGGTGCCCGCCCTCGGCCCGGCGGTCGGCATCATCGACCAGCACGGCCCGGCCGCGCAGGGCCGAAAGGTCGACCGGCTCCGACAGGGGATTGGCGGCCTCGATCACCAAGGCATCGGCCTTCAGGGCCCAGTCGCGCGCCAGATGGGTCTTGCCGGCCCCGGCCTCGCCGATCAGGGCCAACCGTCCCTCGACCCAGCCGGGCCAGGTGTCCAGGGCCGCCAGAGCCAGTGCGTTGGTCGGCGACACGGCAAAGTGCTCCCGTGCAAACGATGGCGGGCTGTGCAGCGGCAGTCTGAACTGACGGGACAAACGCGAGGGGTCCGGCGTGGTTACGGGATGGTTTGGTATAGGCCGGGTGGGGCGTCAGGGCGAGTGGGGCGGGGAGGGAAGGTGGGGATGGAGTGGGGCGGGGTGTGGATGGGGGACCATCAGAGTCCCCACCGCACCGCCAACAACCCAAACCCCAGCAAGATCACCGGCCCGAACACCGCAAAGGTCCAGCGGGTGATCCGCTCCGGCAGGAAGGTGTCGTAAGCCCCGTCCCTGGTCGCGCCGTACTTCACGGCGATGGCGGTCAGGGGGCATTTGAGGCCGAAGGCGGCGAAGACCGCGCTCTCGACGGCGACCAGAGCGACCGCCACCCACAGCCACGGGCCGTGCGCGCCGGTGATCCCGGCATAGAGGACGACGAGGCTGGCGCCGGCCATCACGACATAGATCACCGTGTGCAGGGCGCGGACCAGGGTCAGGCTTTGGGCGTCGGTCATGGGGGTATTCTACGCTTCCAAATACTCCCGTCATTCCCGCCCTTGTGGCGGGAACCCCTCGCGCCGCTGCAGGTGCAGAAGGGGCGAAGTGCGCGCGCACTTCGCTTGCGCCTCACGTGCAAGCTGAAACAGGGGTTCCCGCCACAAGGGCGGGAATGACTGGGGTATGGGGAGTGGTGTGGGGGCCCTATATCTCACCCATGCAACACCCACCCCCCGACCTCGCCGCCTGGCGCGCCCAGATGACCAAGCCCGCCGGCCCGCTCGGCGGCCTTGCGCGCAAGGCCCAGGTGAGGATCAACCAGATCATCCCCGAAAAGGTCCATGCCACCATCACCACGGCCATGGAGGGCCTGACGCGGGGCATATTGACCGGGGCCGACTTCGCCACCGGCTCGCCGCAGCACGGCCTGAGCCTGGACGAAAAGCGCGCCAAGGCCGCCGCGGCCATCGACGGCTGGAAGAAGACCGCCAGTGTCGAGGGCGGGATCACCGGAGCCGGGGGCTTTCTGGCGGCGGCGGCGGATTTTCCGCTGCTGATGAGCTTCAAGATCAAGCTGCTGTTCGAGATCGCCGCCATTTTCGGCCATGACGGCACTGACCTCGATGAGCGGCTCTACATCCTGCACATCTTCGAGCTGGCCTTTTCCGACGCCGGGCACCGGGCCCGGGTGCTGGCCTCCATGGACGATTGGAACGCCCGGCGCGGGGAGCGTCCCGCCAGCCTCGAGGCCTTCGACTGGCGGGCCTTCCAGCAGCAGTATCGCGACCATATCGACCTGGCCAAGCTGGCCCAGCTGCTGCCCGTGGTCGGCGCTCCGGTCGGGGCCATCGTCAACTGGCGGCTGGTCGAGCACCTGGGCGTGACGGCGGTGATGGCCTACCGGATGCGGGAGGAGGGGGCCGCGCTCCCCCGGCCAACGCCGCTGGCCCCCTCCTGACCGCTACGCGGTCGTCCTCCCCCCTGCGGGGGGAAGATGAAACACGCGAACCCATCTTCCCCCTCCGGGGGAAGACGATCGCGAAGCGATCCGTAGGGGGCAAGTGCGGGGATAGAGACCAATCAATCCCCGGGGCTTTCAGGGAAAAGCTCAACCCGATCAACGCCCTGCAAAAACAACCATCGCGCCAATCCGACGCGCCCAAACCTGCCGTATTCTTGACCCACCTCGTCGCAAGGAAAGGGCGCAGGGCCAGCGACCATTGCGGCGGCGGGGGGTGATCGAGCGGGGCTGGGCTTCAGGGGGATACTGAAGCGTGTCCGGGGATCTGGTTGCTGGCCAGACCCGCCCGCCGTCGGCGTGGTTGAAGGCAAAAGGGCGTGTCTGGCTGTAAGCCCGTCCTCTTCGACCGCCGGAACGCGCTGGAAACGGCGGGATCCGGGTCCCGGTAAGGCCTCAACAGGGCCACCTGGCGGGAGGCTGGCGGATAACGGTCGCGCGGAGCGCTCGGCTTCGTCGAAACGGTATTTTCTATCTCTCATCCGGACGTGGTCCGGACGCTCCGCGACCCTTTCCAGAACCTCAGCGAGGGATCGCGTGGGGGCGTGGAGCTGTAGCTGCTCCCCCTCTGGGGGAGCTGTCGCGGAGCGACTGAGGGGGCTAATGTGGCCTTCGCCCAGATGGCCCCCTCCGGCCCCTCGGGCCACCTCCCCCGGAGGGGAGGATCAGGATCAGACGTCCAGATCCGCCGCGGCGAACTCGGCGTTTTCCTGGATGAAGCGGAAGCGCAGTTCCGGCTTGCGGCCCATCAGGGTCTCGACCAGGGACTCCACCGCCTCTTCCGAGCGCGGCAGGGTCACCCGCGCCAGGGTGCGGACGGCCGGGTCCATGGTGGTTTCCTTGAGCTGGGCGGCCATCATCTCGCCCAGGCCCTTGAAGCGGCCGATCTCGGGCTTCTTGCCCTTGAACTGCGTGGCCAGCAGCTCGTCCTTGTGGGCGTCGTCGCGGGCATAGGCGCTCTTGCCGCCATGGCTGATGCGATAGAGGGGCGGAAGGGCCAGGAACAGGTGCCCGCCGCGGATCAGCTCGGGCATGGTGCGGTAGAAGAAGGTGATCAGCAGGGAGGCGATGTGGGCGCCGTCGACATCGGCGTCGGTCATGATGATGATCCGCTCGTAGCGCAGATCTTCCTCGCGATACTTGTTGCCGCCCTGGGCCCCCAGGGCCAGCATCAGGTCTGACAGCTCCTTGTTGGCGCTCATCTTCTCGCCGGTGGCCGAGGCGACATTGAGGATCTTGCCGCGCAGGGGCAGGATGGCCTGGGTCTTGCGGTTGCGGGCCTGTTTGGCCGAGCCGCCGGCGCTGTCGCCTTCGACGATGAACAGTTCGGCCCCGTCGACCGCGCCGCCGGCGCAGTCGGCCAGCTTGCCCGGCAGGCGCAGCTTGCGGGTGGCGCTGGCGCGCTGGACCTCCTTGTCCTTGCGGCGCTTGAGGCGTTCCTCGGCCCGTTCGACCACGAAGTCGAGCAGGGCCTGGGCGCTCTTGGGCGAGGCGGTCAGCCAGTGGTCGAACGGGTCGCGCAGGGCGGCCTCGACGAAGCGCTGGGCCTCGGAGGAGGACAGCTTTTCCTTGGTCTGGCCCTGGAATTCCGGATTGCGGATGAACACGGAAATCAGGGCCCCGGCCTGGGCGATGACGTCGTCGGCGGTGATGATCGCCGCCCGCTTCTCGCCCTTCAGCTCGGCATAGGCCTTGAGGCCCCGGGTCAGGGCGGCGCGCAGGCCGCTCTCATGGGTGCCACCCTCGGGGGTGGGAACGGTGTTGCAGTAGGACTGCATGAAGCCGTCATGCTCGCCGAAGCCGCGTGGCGTCCAGGCGATGGCCCATTCGACGGCCCCGGCCTCGCCCTGGCGCTCGATGCGGCCGGCAAAGCTTTCGGGGGTGACAGTTTCCAGGCCCTTGGTGCGCTCGGCCAGGAAGTCGGCCAGGCCATTGGGGAAGTGGAAGACGGCCTCGGCCGGGGTCTGATCCTGGATGCGCTCGGCCGCGCAGGACCATTTGATCTGTACGCCACGGAACAGATAGGCCTTGGAGCGGGCCATGCGGTACAGACGCGCCGGCTTGAAATTGGTTCCCTCGCCGAAGATCTCGTCATCGGGCTTGAAGCGGACCATGGTGCCGCGCTTCTTGCTGGGGCCGATCTTCTCGACCGGACCCAGGGGCTTGCCGCGCGAGAAGACCTGCAGGTGCTCGAAACCGTCGCGCCAGACGGTGACCTCGACCAGCTCCGACAGGGCGTTGACGACGCTGGCGCCGACGCCGTGCAGGCCGCCGGAGGTTTCATAGGCCTTGCCGCTGAACTTACCGCCGGCGTGCAGGACGGTCATGATGACCTCCAGCGCCGACTTGCCCGGGTGCTTGGGGTGGGGGTCGACCGGCATGCCCCGGCCGTCGTCCTTGACCGACAGGAAGCCGTCGGCGTCGAGCTTGACCTCGATGGTCTTGGCGAAGCCGGCCACGGCCTCGTCCATCGAGTTGTCCAGCACCTCGGCGAACAGGTGGTGCAGGGCCCGCTCGTCGGTGCCGCCGATGTACATGCCCGGTCGCTTGCGGACCGGCTCCAGCCCCTCCAGCACCTCGATGTCGCTGGCGGTGTAGCCGCCCGATGTCGCTGCAGCCGGGGCAGGCGGCGGCGGGGCAGGGGCGCGCGGAGCCGGCGTCGGCGCAGGCTGGGCAGCCTTGGCCGGCGGCTGGGGCTCGTCGCCGAACAGCGAGAACAGGGAGTTGGAATCGTCAGAAGAGGACATTACGGGAACATGCGTCGATTCGGGCGGAAGCTCCGTATGGGCTTCCCATCGCCCCCTGAAAAGAGGCGTGTCGTCGCGGGCCGGAAAATCCCGGGGAAACCGGGCCCTGCCGTTGTGGCAGGGCCCGGTCGCCGGCTAGCGGTAGGCGATCGGCAGGCCGTTATCGGGGGCCGCATAGCGGTCGCGCAGCTGGGTCTGGCGGCTGTCCTTCGGCTGCTCGACCCCGCCGATGAACACCTTCTCGGGCCAGGTGGTGGTCTCCAGCGGATCACCGGTCCACAGCACGACATCGGCGACCTTGCCGACCTCGAGCGAGCCGATGCGATCGGCCTGGCCCCAGAGCCTGGCCGGGTTGAGCGTGATCGCCGCCAGGGCCTCGGCATAGGGCAGGCCGTTGGCGACAGCGAGACCGGCGTTCAGGCGCTCCTGGCGCAGGTTGGCCAGGTCGCGGGAGCCATTGATCGACACCTTGACCCCGGCCGCCTGCAGCCGGGCGGCATTGTCCAGCCGCGAGCCGATCGTCTCGAAGCTTTCGGGCAGGTCAGCCTGGGGATCGACGATCACCGGAACGCCGGCCTTGGCGATCTCGGCAGCGACGACCCAGCCCTCTTCGACACCTTCCAGGATGATCCGGACCTTTTCCTCGGCCGCCAGCTTCAGGGCCAGACGGATGTCCGATGCCCGGTGGACACTGATCAGCAGGGGCGTCTTGCCCTGCACGACCGGCACCAGGGCCTGAAGGTCGAGGCGCGAAAGGCCGTAGTCCCGGGTCGCGCCCTGCTCGAAGGCCGCCCGATTGCGGGCAAAGGCGCGGGCGTCCTCGAGGGCCGACTTGATCAGGACGATCGAGGCTCCGCGCGATCCGCCGGCGGCCCGTGCCCCGGACTCGCCCAGCGACACGGTCACGGCAAGTCTGGAGCCCTCGACGAGATCGGAGTCACCCGCCTGAAGCCGAACAAAGGCTGCCTGGCCGCCGAACAGGGGCGGATCGCCAGAGCCACCGGCACCGGCGGTCATTTCTTCGACCACGCCGTCGTCCGCATGGTCATGAGCCCCACCGCCGGCGCCCGACAGCACTGGCGTCACGGCCGAGGCCGTGATCCCGCCGTCGCGGGCGAGGCCGATCTTCGGCGAGGCCGGATTGACGCTGTAGGAAATGTCGAAGGCGGCCGAGAGCGCGGAGCCCGTGCCGTCATCGCGGGTCTCGCGGACGCCGCTGATCTCCGAGGCCGTCAGGTTGGAAGACGGCGCGATCAGGCCGGGGGTGACCACGCCACCCTTGGCGTCGATCACCGTCGCCCCGGCCGGGGCCGTGACCTGGGGCCCCAGGGCGGCGATCTTGCCGTCCTTCAGGACGATGGTCCCCGAAGGGATGGCCGGGCCGCTGACCGGCTCGATCCGGGCATTGGTGATGGCAATGGTCTGGGCGACTGCGGGTGCCGCGAGAGCCGCGCAGGCCACGCCTGCGAGAAGGATGGACCGGATCATCAGTTGAACGCTCCCTGGCCGGTTTGGCCAAGTTCGAAGTCGGACTTGGGCTGGTACTTCGGATCATGACGATCATAGGTCAGGGCACCGTCGATGTAGACCTGCTCGGCCTGGGCATAGACGCTGAACGGGTCGCGATTCCAGATCACCAGGTCGGCAGCCTTGCCCGGGGCGATCGAGCCGGTCTTGTCGCCAATGCCCATGGCCTTGGCCGGATTGGCAGTGATCCACTTGATCGCTTCGGCCCGGCTGATGCCATAGCCCAGCTTGTTGCCGGCGGTCATGGCGATGGCGGCCTCCTGGTTGAGGCGCTGGGTCATGATCGGATCATCAGAGTGGATGACGACACAGGCACCGGCCTTCCAGAGGAGGGCCGCATTGGCGTCGATGCCGTCCAGGCTCTCCATCTTGAAGCCCGTCCACGAGGCCCAGGTGGCCGAACAGATGTCCTCCTTGGCCAGCAGGGCACCGACCTTGTAGGACTCGATGGCGTGGTGGAACATCGTGATCTTGTAGCCAAATTCGCGGGCAATATCGATCATCACGGCCATTTCATCGCCGCGATAGCAGTGGTTCTGCACCAGGATTTCGCCCTTGAGGACACCGCTCAGGGTCTCGAGCTGAAGGTCACGTTTCGGCGCATCGGCCTTCTCGCCCTTCTGCACCTTGGCGCGATAGTCGTCCCATTTGCGGGTATAGTCCGCAGCGTCGATCCAGGCTTTGCGGAAACCGAAGACATTGCCCATCGCTGTCGACGGTGTGCGACCCTTGCCGCCATAGACGCGCTTGGGATTCTCGCCGCAGGCCATTTTCAGCCCGTAGGGTGCGCCAGGAAACTTCATGCCCTGCATGGTGGTCGACGGCACGTTCTTGAGAGTCACCGATCGGCCGCCGAACAGATTGGCCGAGCCGGGCAGGATCAGAAGGGTCGTGACCCCGCCAGCGCGGGCCCGGTTAAAGCCGGGGTCCTGCGGCCAGACCGAATGCTCGGACCAGACCTGGGCCGTGTTGGGGTCGGTGGCCTCGTTGCCATCTGACCTGGCCTGGACACCGGGCGACGGATAGACGCCCAGGTGGCTGTGTGCATCGATGATGCCGGGCGTCAGCCATTTGCCCTTGGCCTGGATGACTGCAACATCAGCCGGGATGGGCGTGTCAGCTCCACCAACCGAGACGATCTTGCCACCGGAAACAAAGACGACGCCGCTCTCGATCTGATCGCCCGTCGCGGTCAGCACCGTGGCACCGACTATGGCCGTGGCCTTTGAGGGCAGGGGCGAATAGGTCGATGGGAAGCCTGACGAGGCTGCACCGTCGAGGCCCTTTGGCAAGGGCTTGATCTCGACCTTCTCCGCCGGTTTTGCGGCCGGTGTGCCAGGCTTGGCTCCGGCCCCACCCGTAGTCGCGCAGGCCGATAGACCTAGCGCAAGCAGACTTGCAGCCGCAGCCGCGCGACGCCATTCAAACATGAAAATCCCCGACTCCCGCAGAAGGGAGAAGCACAGACGAAAACACCGGTCCAGGCAAGGGACCTTGCTGTTTGAAACGTCCGTTCCCCCCAGATTACCACTATCTTCTGTCCGGCAGTCGGACGCTGACCTCAATGAAAAAGGGGCCGCAGATCGCTCTGCGGCCCCTCGATTTTCCGACTACGGGATCGGCTACATCTTCACGTTCAGCGAGACACCGATCACGCGGGGCTCGTTGACGAACGCGGTGTTGTTGTTGAAGTCGATCGCGCCCTTGAGGTTGTTCTCATCGGTGATGTTGCGGGCAAACACCGCCGCCTCCCAAGCACCGTCCAGCTTGGCATAGCCGAGCTTGAGGCCGCCTTCGAAGTCGCCCTTGCTGTAGAACTCCTTCGATTCATAGAGGAAGAAGTTCGTCAGACCCTGCACCTTCCAGTCGGTATAGGCGAAGAGCTCGCCATCAGCACCGAACGGGACAGCGTAACGGGCCGTCACGTCAAAGGTATATTCGGGTGCATTGGGGAAGGGGTTACCGTTGATCAGGGCCAAGCCGGTCGAGGTGCGCGGATCGGTTACCGTGCACTGAGCGCAGGTCGCCGTCGTCAACTTGGAGTCCTTGATCTCGGTTTTGGCGTAGGAATAGCCCGCCGTCACGACGAGATTGTCCGTGACGACGAACTCGGCGTCCAGTTCCACACCGTAGGCCTCAGCCTTGTTGGCGTTGATCAGGCGGTTGGAGTTCGAGCCGCCGCCGACTGCACTGAACTGAGGATTGTCGATCGTATAGGTGAACAGCGCGCCGTTCAGGCGAACGCGGCGATCGAGCAGTTCGCTCTTCAGGCCGACTTCGTAGGACAGGATGGTTTCGGACTGCGCGACTGAGGCGGGAGCGAAGAAAGCGATGTCGCGGCCCTGGATCGACGGACCACGGAAGCCCGAGGCCACCTTGCCGTAGACGCTGACATTGTCTGCGACTTCATAGAATGCGCTCAGATCCCAGCTGACTTTTTCGTCAGAGACCGAGACTGGGGCCACCTTGTTCGGACCGGACACAACGCGCATGTCCTTGTCGTCGCTGGTGTAGCGAAGGCCACCCGTCAGGGTCAGGGCTTCGGAGGCCTTGTAGGAGGCTTGGCCGAAGACGGCCCAGGAGGTGTTCTTCTGCTCAAGGGTCGTCACCGGCGCAAAGCCAGGGTCGGTGCGGATCTGGTAGCTGGTGTCGAAATAGAAGGCACCAACCTGCCAGCTCAGCGGTCCATCGGTATCGCTGGCCAGGCGCAGTTCCTGGGTGACCTGGTCAAGTTCCTTGATACCGTCGGTGCTTTCCGACGGGAAGGGAATGAAGCCCGGACCCTTCAGGTTGCCGCCGTCGATGTCGCCGCGGCTGGAGCCGTGGGTTTCTTCATAGGCGGTGATCGAGGTCAGGGTGACGTCGCCGAAGTCGTAACCGATGTTGGCCGAGGTGCCCCAGCCCTTGTACTTCTGCGGGTTGCCGGCCCCCGCGTCGAAATAGACCGTCTTGCGGTCATAGTTGGCATTGAGCTTGTTGGAGCCCTTGGTCAGGACGTTGGCGCGGAACGTGGCCGAGGTGCCGTCCAGGTCGCGGCCGTGAATGTTGAACAGGGCGCTCATTGCTTCGGTCGGCGTGAACAGGACCTGCAGACGCGCCGCCTTTTCGTCGAAACCGCCCAGGGCGTCATTCTTCTTGGTGAAGGCGTTATTGATGTAGTCGTCACGGTGCTGGACGAGCAGCGAGGCGCGCGCCGCGACCTTGCCGGGGACCAGAGCGCCACCAAAACCGCCGTCAAAGGTCAGGGTGTTGAAGCTGCCATAGGACAGGGCGGCGCGGGCCTTGGTTTCTTCGCTCGGCTTGACCGAGCTGAACTTGACGATGCCGGCCGTGGTGTTGCGACCAAAAAGCGTGCCTTGCGGACCGCGCAGGACTTCCACCTGATCAATGTCATAGATCGGCGAGCTTTTCAGGACGACGTTTTCCAGAACGACTTCGTCCTGGATGATCGAGACCGGCTGCGAGGCGGCCAGGTCAAAGTCGCTGTTGCCCAGGCCGCGGATATAGAAGCGCGGGGCCGCGCGGCCGTTCGAGGATTCGGCATAGAGGCCAGGAGCCTTGGCCGACAGCGCCAGGATGTCGTCACCGGCGGCAAAAGCCGATTGCAGCCGCTCGCCACCGAGAGCGGTCACCGAGACCGGGACATCCTGAAGGTTTTCGCTGCGCTTCTGGGCGGTCACGATGATGTCGCTGACGGTATCTTGCGCCATCGCGGCCGGTGCGGCTGCGATGGCTGCGCTGAGGGCGGCGAAACCGCAGGTGACGCGCAGAGCGCGGCGAAGGAGCTTATTGGAGCTTTGCATGGAGAGATCCTGTGCTGACCAAGCTTCGAGATGCCGATTCTAACGAGGGCGTTCGCGTCGCTTCCGTGGGAGATGCGATACGCTCAGTTCGCCTGATGGCGATATCGTCCATTGTCTGATTTCAGGCGGTTATGGTGGATTGCGGCGGTTCTGTTGCGGAGTTGCGACAATTTTGTTCAGCCGATGCTGCCTAAGTAAGAAGTCATTCTCATTCGGCGACGGGCCCTGGGACAGCTCGGGCAAAAAAAATGGGCCAGAGAATGCTCTCTGACCCATTTCCGAACTTCGGAAGACGCTTAGGTTAGCACTTGTAATACATCTCGAACTCAACCGGGTGTGGATGCAGTTGCAGACGCATCACTTCTTCCATCTTGAGTTCGATATAGCTGTCGATGAAGTCGTCATCCATCACGCCACCGGCCTTCAGGAAGGCGCGGTCCTTGTCGAGGTTTTCCAGGGCTTCGCGGAGGCTGCCGCAAACTTCCGGGATCTTCTTCTGCTCGCGCGGGGGCAGATCATAGAGGTTCTTGTCGGCGGGCGCGCCCGGATCGATCTTGTTGTTGATGCCATCGAGACCAGCCATCAGCAGAGCCACGAAGGTCAGATAGGGATTGCCCATCGGGTCGGGGAAGCGGGCTTCCAGGCGCTTGGCCTTCGGCGAGTCGACGTGCGGGATCCGGATCGAGGCCGAGCGGTTGCGGGCCGAATAGGCCAGCTTCACCGGAGCTTCATAGCCGGGCACCAGGCGCTTGTAGGAGTTCGTCGTCGAGTTCGAAAAGGCGTTGATGGCCTTGGCGTGCTTGATGATGCCGCCGATGTACCACAGGCACATGTCGGACAGACCGGCATACTTGTCGCCGGCGAAGAGCGGCTTGCCGTCGCCCCAGATCGACTGGTGAACGTGCATGCCCGAGCCGTTGTCGCCAAACATCGGCTTGGCCATGAAGGTGGCGGTCTTGCCGTAGGCGTGGGCCACGTTGTGGATCACGTACTTATACAGCTGCAGACGGTCGGCCATGGTCACCATGGTGTCGAACTTCAGGCCGAGTTCGTGCTGGGCCGGTGCCACTTCATGGTGGTGCTTTTCCGGCTTCATGCCGAGTTCGCCCATGACTGCCAGCATTTCGCCGCGCAGGTCTTGCGCCGAGTCAATCGGGTTGACCGGGAAGTAGCCGCCCTTGGGACCCGGGCGGTGGCCCATATTGCCCTCGGGATAGGTCTTGGCGGAGTTACCCGGCAGTTCGACGGAATCGAAGGAGTAGCTGGTGTCGTTCGGCGAGGTGTTCCACTTGACGTCGTCAAAGATGAAGAACTCGGCTTCGGGGCCGAAGAACACGGTGTCACCGATGCCCGAAGCCTTGACGTAGTTCAGGGCAGCCTTGGCGATCGAGCGCGGGTCGCGGTTATAGGGCGTGCCGGTGTCAGGGTTCACCACGTCGCAGAACAGCGCCAGGGTGGTTTGCTGATAGAACGGGTCGATGATGGCCGTCGTCAGGTCCGGACGCAGCTTCATGTCCGACTCATTGATGGCCTTCCAGCCGGCGATCGACGAGCCGTCGAACATGGTGCCGTCATTGAGGAAGTCGTCATCAACGAGATCGATGTCGAAGGTGACGTGCTGCATCTTGCCGCGCACGTCGGTGAAGCGAACGTCAACATACTTGACGTCCTTTTCCTTGATGAGATTCAGGATTTCCTTGGCCGTGCTCATTCCGTATCCCCTTCTTGAGCGTCGTATGCGTTCAAAGGTCCGTGCCTAGACGGCAGCTGGACCGTTTTCTCCGGTTCGGATGCGGATGACTTCCGCGATCTCCGAGACGAAAATCTTGCCGTCGCCGATGCGGCCCGTCCGGGCGGCGCGAGTGATCGCCTCCAGCGCCGGTTCCAACTGGCTATCCTCGATGACGACCTCCACCTTGATCTTCGGCAGGAAGTCGACGACGTACTCTGCGCCGCGATAAAGCTCGGTGTGACCCTTCTGGCGGCCATAACCCTTGGCTTCGAGCACGGTCATGCCCTGGACGCCCATCTCCTGGAGGGCCTCCTTTACCTCATCGAGCTTGAACGGCTTGATGATGGCTTCAATCTTCTTCATCGGTTCCACTTTCGGGCCCGCCGACGCGCCGCGTCGCTTGTGACGGGCACCGACCACGCCCCCCGGGGGACTCGCAAGCGCCGCCCCGGAGGAATCTGCCTGCCTGAGGGCGGTTTGATCGTGATGTTCAAATTTTGTGCAGCGCGAGCATGAAAACTAGTCATAGCGAGATTGCCGTCCAATTGACCTTGCCGTGCGCTGTTTCGCCCCTAGGATCGGCCCCAACAAGCGTTTGAACGGGGGTGAACATGCGTGACAACACGCCAGTTTTGATCGGGGCCGGCCAGTTCACCTTTCGCGGAGAGATCGAAAATTCACCGTCTCCCCTGCAACTGCTGAAGATTGCAGCGGAAAGGGCTGTGGCAGATGCAGGCCTCTTGGGGTCGGATCTTGCCGGACTCGACGCCATGGCGGTCATCGCATTCAGTATCGATGCGCCGGGGGGGCTTTCGAAGCTTCCGATGCCGCGCTTGATCAATCCTCCGGCAAGTCTGGCCAGGGCGCTTGGTGCCGACCCTGCATGGAAAGTCTACACGGAGACGGGCGGCAACAGTCCCCAGCAAGCCGTGAATGCGGTCTGCGAGCGCATCGCACAGGGAAGCTCGGAGCTGGCGCTCGTAGCGGGTGCCGAGTTTCTCGGTTCTTTGATGAAGCGCCTGAAAGGGGGGCATGGCTTTGACGGATGGGGCGATGACCTCGTTGAAGCCCCAGAGCGAATGGGCGACTCCCGGCCTGGCGTGACAGCTCAGGAGGCCGCGCATGGCCTCGGCTATCCGGTCAACACCTATCCGCTGTTCGAGAATGCACTTCGGGCGCGCGACGACCGGTCTCTGCAGGACCACCAGCAGCGCCTGGGTGAGCTGTTTTCGCCGTTCAGCAAGGTGGCGGCCGGCAATCCCATGGCCTGGTTCCCGCTGGAACGGTCAGCAGAGGAGCTGACAACGGTCACCGATCGGAACCGGATGATCAGCTTTCCCTATCCCAAGTATCTGAATGCGATCATGGAGGTCGACCAGTCCGCTGCGATCTTGATCTGCAGCGTCCGGAAGGCGCGGGAACTAGGCGTATCGGAAGACAAGTGGGTGTACCTGCACGGCTGCGCAGATGCGGCTGATCTCTGGTATCCATTGGACCGGCAGAATTTCCATTCCAGCCCGGCCATCCGTTTGACGGGAGAGCGCGCCCTGGAGATGGCGGGGGTCACCCTGGCCGATATTGACATCATCGACCTCTATTCCTGCTTTCCGTCCGCTGTTCAGGTGGCGGCAGAGGAACTGGGCCTGGCGCTTGATGATCCGCGAGGTCTGACGATTACCGGAGGTCTGCCCTATTTTGGTGGACCGGGTAACAACTACGCTCTGCACTCGATCGCGGAGATGATGACCCGGCTCCGGGAACGTCCCGGTGCCTTTGGTCTCTGCACGGCCAATGGCTGGTTCCTGACCAAGCAATCGATCGGGATCTATTCCACCAAGCCGTTCGACGGCGATTGGGTGCGCGAGGCTCCCTCACGAATTCAGGCGCAGATCGACAGCCTGCCCCATCCGGAGATTGTCGAGCGACCCGTCGGGCCATCGACGATCGAGACCTACACCGTTGTCCACTCACGAGAGGGCGTGCGGATGGGCATTGTCGTGGGGCGTGACGCTTCGGGGCGTCGCTTCGTCGCCCATACACCTGATGATCCTGCAACCCTTCTAGATCTTGAGTCTCGGGAGGGCGTCGGTCGCACCGGGATCGTCGGTCCACATCCTGATGGCGTCCGAAATCTCTTTATTCCGGATTGATCCCATGGCCCGCGTGTACGTCATCAGACATGGCCGTCCGGCATCGAGTTGGGGAGGGGACGACGGCGACCCCGGGCTGGATGAGATCGGCCGCCAGCAGGCCATCGAGGTGATGGAGTCCATGCTGACTCTGCCCGAGGCGACAAGGCCGCGACGGGTGGTCTCTTCGCCGCTCCGTCGATGCCGGGAGACCGCTGAGCCTCTGGCTCAGGCACTGGGTCTGGATCTGCACATTGATGCCCGCGTTGGCGAGATCCCAACGCCGGCGGCCTTGTCAGATCCAGAGCGTCCCGCCTGGCTCAGGACCGCGTTCGGCGGTGAATGGGACCAGATCGTAGGCGATATGGACTACGCCGCTTGGGCGAGGGGTGTGGCAGCTGCGGTGGCTGAGTACCCCCTGACAGCCGTATTCAGCCACTTTGTCGCCCTGAACGCAGCCGTCGGCGTTGCGACCGGCAATAGGCAGGTAGCCGCCTTCAGGCCGGACCACTGTTCGGTCACAACCTTCGATATTCAGGATACGCGCTTGCTCTTGATCGAGAAAGGACGCGAAGCTCAGAGTCAGGTTCTCTGAGGGAGACGACGTGTCGCGGGAAATTCTGACCGTCGCTGAGATGACGCAGGCTGACCGCCAGGCGGTCGAGCAAGGCCTTTCCATCGATCTGCTAATGGACAGAGCCGGGTTTGCAGTCGCGGAAGCGGTCATGAAGCGCTTTCCGCCGGGCCGAGCGGTGATCTGGTGTGGTCCGGGCAACAATGGCGGCGATGGCTATGTGGTTGCGCGATGCTTGCACGACAAAGGCTGGTCCGTTCGGGTTGAAGCCGCCGCGGCCCCGGCGACGGAGGCCGCCAAAAGAGCCGCTGCGCTTTGGAAGGGCGAAACGGTTCCGCTATCGCCTTCACCGTTCCCAGCGGATCTGTATGTGGATGCGCTGTTTGGCGCTGGTCTGTCGCGCGGCCTTGAGGGTGACGTGGCCAAACTTGCGTGTGCGTGCGCCCAGTTGAATGAGCCGGTCGTCGCGATCGATCTACCCAGTGGCTTCAATGGGGATACGGGGCGACGTCTGGGCGAGGCTGTTTTCTGCGCCGATCTCACGGTGACCTTCCATCGCCTGAAGGTCGGGCACTGCCTTTACGAGGGGAGGGCTGCCTGTGGCGAAGTTGTCGTGGCCGATATCGGCTTGCCTGCGTCAGAAGGGACTGCATCGCTCTTTGAGAACACGCCTGATCTCTGGGAGAGGCATTTTCCGTGGCCGGCTCTGAATGTGCACAAGTACCAACGGGGCAGGCTAAAGGTCGTTAGCGGCGACGCCGGGAAGACCGGGGCGGCGCGATTGGCTGCCCGCGCGGGCCTTCGGATCGGCGCAGGCGTTGTCACCCTTCTATCCCCATCCGGAGCCCTTGCCGAAAACGCGGCTCACCTTGAAGCGGTGATGCTGGCACCTTTTGAAAGCGATGCAGATCTGCGGGCTGCGGGGGAAACAGCGGACGCTGTTGTGATCGGACCTTCAGCGGGCGTAGGCGAGACGACGGTTCGAAACCTATTCGCCCTCGCCGGGACCGGTTCGGCCCTTGTGGTCGATGCCGACGCCCTGACCAGTTTCCGGCAGGATCCTGAGGCGCTCTTTTCTGCCCTCGATCGCGATGACGTGCTGACGCCGCATCCGGGTGAGTTCGAACGGATTTTCCCTGGTCTATTGGCACGCTCGGCCGAACGGATTTCGGCAACTCGCGAAGCCGCAAGACTGGCTGGCGCCGTTGTATTGCTGAAGGGCCCCGATACGGTCATTGCCGCCCCGGATGGACGTGCTGCCGTGTCGCTCAATGGCTCGCCCTGGTTGGCAACGGCCGGATCGGGCGACATCCTGGCGGGGTTCATCGGCGGCTTGATCGCCCAGGGCATGACGAGCTTTGAGGCAGCCTGCGCCGGAGTGTGGATTCATGCCGAATGTGGCCGTGCACAAGGGCCGGGTCTGATCGCTGAGGATTTGCCGAATCTCGCGCCTGCCGTCCTTGCCGGACTCCTGGCTCGACGTCCTAGCGTCAAGCGCAGCGGACTTGCCTCGGGGCGGTGAAATCCGTAAGGCCTGCCCCAATGCGGATGTGGCGAAACTGGTAGACGCACCAGATTTAGGTTCTGGCACCGAGAGGTGTGGAGGTTCGAGTCCTCTCATCCGCACCAAGATCGACCTAATGCTCTCCCGATGAAGAGGGATGGGCGTGACTTTTGCCGCTGGCGCTCTTGGATGGTCGCGCACGTCGTGACATAAGGGCGCTCTTTCGCCGCCCCGGCCTCGCGGGCGGCGTCGATGTTTTTGACCCCAGGGCGGACCCCCGGCGCATGCGTCGCAGGTTCGAGAATATGACCATGTCGATGCAGATCGTTGAAAAGTCGGGCGAAGGCCTCAGCCGCGTTTATGGGGTGACCGTGCCCGCCGCCGAGTTGGCCACGCGTCTCGAAGCGCGGATCGCTGAAGTCGCGCCGCAAATGAACGTCAAGGGCTTCCGCCCCGGCAAGGTCCCCGCCGCCCATGTGCGCCGCCTCTATGGCAAGGCCCTGATGGGTGAAGTCGTTGAGCAGGCGCTCAATGAGACGACCCAGAAGGTTCTGGACGACAACAAGCTGCGCCCGGCTGGCCAGCCCGAACTGAAGCCTTCCTCTGACATGGAAAAGGTTGTCGCCGGCGGCGAAGACCTCGCCTTCGAGGTGGCCATCGAAATCATGCCTGATTTCGAGCCGATCGATCCGGCCGGCATCGAGCTGACCAAGCCCGTTTACAAGGTCTCGGACGCCGAGGTCGACGAGGCCCTGGCCGAGCTTGCCAAGCAGGCCCGCACCTATGAGCCCCGCAAGGGCAAGAGCCTGAAGTCCAAGGACGGCGACCAGCTGTTGATCGACTTTGTCGGCACCGTCGATGGCGTCGAGTTCGCCGGTGGCAAGGCCGAAGGCGCAGAACTGGTCCTCGGTTCGGGCCAGTTCATCCCGGGCTTCGAGGACCAACTCATCGGTGCCAAGCCGGGCGACGAACTGGTCGTGAAGGTCACCTTCCCGGAAGATTATCAGGCCAAGGATCTCGCAGGTAAGGCCGCCGAGTTCGCCACGACCGTCAAGGAAGTGCGCGCTCCGCTCGACGCCGAGGCCGACGACGAACTGGCCAAGCGTTTGGGCCTGTCCGACCTCGCTGCCCTTAAGGAACTGCTGAAGTCAAACCTTTCGGGTCGCTACGAAAATTCGTCGCGGTTCAAGCTGAAGCGCGCCCTGCTGGACATCCTGGACACCAAGCACGAGTTCGACCTGCCGCCGCGCATGGTCGACGCCGAGTTTGCGGGCATCTGGCAGCAGGTTCAGGCGGACAAGGCGCAGGGCGGCCTGCCGCCTGAGGACGCCGACAAGACTGAAGACCAACTCAAGGACGAGTATCGCAAGATCGCCGAGCGTCGGGTTCGCCTGGGTCTGGTGCTTGCCGAAATCGGTCGCAAGAACGAGGTGGTTGTGACCGACCAGGAACTGACCGACGCTATCATGCGCGAAGCTCGCCAGTATGGCGCGCAAGCCCAGCAGGTGTTCGACATGTACCGTCAGCGCACCGATCTGCAGGCCGCTCTGCGCGCCCCGATCTATGAAGACAAGGTCGTGGACCTGATCTTCGGCAAGGCCAAGATCGAGGAAAAGGAAGTCTCCAAGGAAGAGCTCCTTGAAGAGGACGATCTGCCGGAAGGCTACGGCGGCTAAGGCTTCCGTTTAGAAATGAGACCAGGCGCGACTCGCAAGGGTCGCGCCTTTTTCTTTGGCCCACGAGGGCCTTCGGCTCCTTGCAACCTGTTAATCGCCACGCGATATGCGTTGGCGACGCTGTGCGAGGTCTGATTCGCGCAGCCCCAAAACGCGAAAAAGGGCGAACCCTATGTACGATCCGGTTGCAACGGCGATGAACCTCGTTCCGATGGTGGTCGAACAGACCAGCCGCGGTGAGCGCGCGTTCGATATCTTCTCGCGCCTGCTCAAGGAGCGGATCATCTTCCTGACCGGGCCCGTCGAGGACGGCATGGCCAGCCTGATCTGCGCCCAGCTTCTCTTCCTGGAGTCCGAGAACCCCAAGAAGGAAATCGCGATGTACATCAACTCGCCGGGCGGCGTGGTGACCGCTGGTCTGGCGATCTACGACACCATGCAATACATCAAGAGCCCGGTTTCGACGGTCTGTATGGGCATGGCGGCCTCTATGGGCAGCCTGCTGCTGTGCGCCGGTGCCGCTGGGCAACGGATCTCACTGCCAAACTCGCGCATCATGGTGCACCAGCCTTCGGGTGGCTTCCGCGGTCAGGCCTCTGATATCGAGCGTCATGCCGAAGACATCATCAAGACCAAGCGTCGTCTGAATGAGATCTACGTCAAGCATTGCGGCCGCACCTATGAAGAGGTCGAGCGCACCCTGGACCGCGACCACTTCATGAGCGCTGAAGAGGCCAAGGCTTGGGGTCTGATCGACCATATCAATGAGACCCGCGACGAGACCGACGCCAAGGCTTAGGCCAAAGCGTCCCTCACCAGGTGATCAAGCCGCCGCCCGCAAGGTCGGCGGCTTTTTTGCGCCGGCCTAGATCGGCCTGCCGCGAAAGACGCGATAGCCACGCTCATCGGCGATGGCCAGCATCTCGGTATCTCCGGAGGTGTCGCCATAGGCGGCGGTCAGCCGAACCTCTTCGCCAAACAGTTCCTTCAGTCGGACAACCTTTTCCCGGGCGCGGCAGTTTGGTCCGGCCAGGACGCCAAGGGCGCAATCATCTGGACCGAAGGCCAGCCTTGTGCCGATCAAAACGTCGGCGCCAAGGCCTCGGGCGAAGGGTGCGACCGTGATGTCGGGAGACGCGGTGACGATCACCATCTTGGCGCCCTTGGCCCGCCAGCGCCGCCAAACCGCAAGAGCGTCGGGCCGAAACAGGGAAGGGGCGTAGAGTTCAGCAAAGGTGCGTGCGTCTGATTCCAGCTCGGTCTGGGTTGCGCCTTTCAGGAACTCCCGAACGGCCGCAGCCTTGAGCTTGCCGCGATTGCGATTGAACGCGTAGCCCAAGAGAGCTGGCGACAGGCGGACAATTCCGAGTGTCCAGCGCGCGGGCCCGGCGCGCCATTTCAGAAAGGCGTTGAAGCTGTCGCGAACGGTCAGGGTGCCATCGAAGTCAAAGGCCACCAGCGCCGGGGCGTCAGTCATTTCCCCTGTCATCGGCATCGAGGCCGTAAGGCCTTTGGACATCAATGAGCGCTTCGCCATTCTACTCCACGCGCGCCTGGCGCGTCCCGTTCATCAAGCGGTTGTTCGAACACGATTCCCGGCTGCGCTCTAAACGCTTCCGCGCCCTCGAACGCTATCGGAATAGCCCTGTCGTTGTGTCTACGACCTTGGTAACCATTTTAGACTCTAAGATCGTTACAGGGTACGGCGCATTGACGGGTTGGGCGGCCGAAAAAGCCTCCAAGGCTTGTGAACTGCGGCCGGATCGGGGAATGTCAAGGATTAGACAACTCCCGGCCTGTAAGCTGTCGCTTCGGTGGCGGCATGTGAGCCAGGAGCGGGCGTCACGGCAGTGGCCGTCGCCGCCATAGCGTGAGAAGCGACCATGACGAAAGCCGCGAGCGGCGATACCAAGAGCACTCTGTATTGTTCTTTCTGCGGAAAGAGCCAGCATGAGGTGCGTAAGCTCATCGCGGGACCGACGGTGTTCATTTGCGATGAATGCGTTGAGCTCTGCATGGACATCATTCGCGAAGAGCACAAAATAGCCTTCGTGAAGTCAAAGGACGGCGTTCCGACGCCGCGTGAAATTTGCGAAGTCCTGGACGATTACGTGATTGGACAGGGGCACGCCAAGAAGGTGCTCGCCGTAGCGGTGCACAATCACTACAAGCGTCTGAACCATGCGTCGAAGAACAATGACGTTGAACTGGCCAAGTCCAACATTCTTCTGGTCGGCCCGACCGGTACCGGCAAGACCTTGCTGGCCCAGACCCTGGCCCGAATCATCGACGTCCCCTTCACCATGGCCGACGCCACGACCCTGACCGAAGCCGGTTATGTGGGTGAAGATGTCGAAAACATCGTGCTCAAGCTCCTGCAGGCGGCCGACTATAACGTCGAGCGTGCCCAACGGGGCATCGTCTACATCGATGAAATCGACAAGATCAGCCGCAAGTCCGACAATCCGTCGATCACCCGTGACGTCTCGGGGGAGGGCGTGCAGCAGGCTCTGCTGAAGATCATGGAAGGCACCGTCGCCTCCGTGCCGCCCCAGGGCGGGCGAAAGCATCCCCAGCAGGAGTTCCTGCAGGTGGACACCACGAACATCCTGTTCATCTGTGGCGGGGCGTTCGCCGGCTTGGAGCGCATTATCTCGGCGCGGGGCCAAGGTAAGTCGATTGGCTTCGGTGCCAAGGTCGCAGATCCGGAAGAGCGCCGTACCGGCGAAATCCTGCGCGGCGTCGAGCCGGATGACCTCCAGCGCTTCGGCCTGATCCCGGAGTTCATCGGGCGCCTTCCTGTGGTCGCCACCCTTGAAGACCTGGATGAGATCGCTCTGGTCAAGATTCTGACCGAGCCTAAAAACGCCTTCGTCAAACAGTACCAGCGACTGTTCGAGATGGAGAATATCGGTCTGACCTTCACTGAGGATGCGCTTCACGGGGTCGCGACCAAGGCGATCGCCCGCAAGACAGGTGCGCGGGGCCTCCGTTCCATCATGGAGGGGATCTTGCTCGAGACCATGTTCGAATTGCCCAACTATGAGGGCGTCGAGGAGGTTGTGGTCAATGCAGAGGTCGTTGAAGGCCGTGCCCAGCCTCTACTGATCTATGCCGAGAAGAAGGGTGGCGCTGCGTCAGCCTGACGCTCGCCTCCAATCCAGTGATCAAGGCGCGCTCCTTGGAGCGCGCCTTTTTCGTGAGTCGCTGCGGCTATTCGGCCGGGCCCGACCCAATCTGCATTAGTGACCTGTGAGAGTGGTCAAGTCGTTCCAGCTCAGCTGATCCCTGATTTTGGAACGAATTTGCGCAATGGAACCCTTTGGGGGCATATCCCCTTCAGCTTGGCGACTAATGCGCGACTCGTCGCCGCTATCAGGCGACTCGGCTTGAACGCAGTTGCGAAACGTCCACATAAATAGGGACCATTCCGTCCAGTCCCGGACGGACGGACCGAGCGACTCAGGCGCATCGTCTGAATAACGCCGGCCCGCATGGCCGAGCGCGAATGTCGCGACGGCCGGGAGTAAGAGCATCATGTCTGAACTTCGTACGCTTCCAGTCTTGCCACTTCGGGATATCGTTGTTTTCCCGCACATGGTGGTGCCGCTCTTTGTCGGGCGCGACAAATCTGTCCGCGCCCTTGAAGAGGTAATGCGCGGCGACAAGCAAATTCTCCTGGTCACCCAGAAGAACTCTGCAGACGATGATCCGTCGCCGACGGACATTTATGACGTTGGGGTTCTGGCCACCGTTCTTCAGTTGCTGAAGCTGCCTGACGGTACCGTGAAGGTTCTGGTCGAGGGCAAGGGACGGGCCGCCGTGGTCAAGTTCACGGAACAGGAGTCGTTCTACGAGGCCCAAATCGGTGAGGTCAGCGAAGACGAAGGCGCTGGCCCCGAGGTCGAGGCCCTGTCGCGGGCTGTGGTCGAGCAGTTTGAAAACTACGTCAAGCTCAACAAGAAGGTGCCTCCGGAGGCCCTGGCTTCGATCCCTCAAATCGCGGAGCCCGGCAAGCTGGCGGACAGCATCGCTGCCCATCTCTCCGTCAAGATTGGCGACAAGCAGAGCTTGCTGGAAATCTTCGACATCGTGAAGCGGCTTGAAAAGGTCTTCGCCCTGATGGAAGGCGAGATCAGCGTCCTTCAGGTTGAGAAGAAGATCCGCTCGCGCGTCAAGCGTCAGATGGAAAAGACCCAGCGCGAGTACTACCTCAACGAACAAATGAAGGCGATCCAACGCGAGCTGGGCGATCCCGACGACCAGCGGGATGAGCTGATTGATCTCGAAAAGCGGATCAAGAAGACCCGTCTGTCGAAAGAAGCCCGGACCAAGGCCGAGAGCGAGCTCAAGAAGCTTCGCAACATGAGTCCGATGTCAGCGGAAAGCACGGTTGTTCGCAACTATCTCGACTGGATGCTGTCGATCCCCTGGGGCAAGGCCAAGACCAAGAAGATTGACCTCAATGAAGCCGAGGAGATCCTCGACGCGGATCACTATGGGCTGGAGAAGGTCAAGGAGCGCATCCTTGAATATCTCGCCGTCCAGGCCCGCACAAACTCGCTGAAGGGCCCCATCCTTTGCCTCGTCGGCCCCCCCGGGGTCGGCAAGACCTCCTTGGGCAAGTCCCTGGCCAAGGCCACGGGGCGCGAGTTTGTTCGCATGAGCCTGGGTGGGGTTCGCGACGAAGCCGAGATCCGCGGTCACCGGCGGACCTATATCGGCTCGATGCCCGGCAAGGTCATTCAGTCGATGAAGAAGGCCAAGACGACCAACGCCTTCGTGCTACTCGACGAAATCGACAAGATGGGCAGCGACTACCGGGGTGATCCGGCTTCAGCACTGCTGGAAGTCCTGGATCCGGCCCAAAATTCGGCCTTTGGCGACCACTATCTGGAGGTGGATTACGATCTCAGCCAGGTGATGTTCGTCACGACGGCCAATAGCCTCAACATGCCCCAGCCTCTGCTGGATCGCATGGAGATCATCCGGATCGCCGGCTATACCGAGGATGAGAAACTCGAGATCGCCAAGCGCCATATCCTGCCCAAACTGACCAAGGATCATGGTCTGAAGGCGGCTGAGTTCGTGGTTCCGGAAAAGGCGATCCGTGATCTGATCCGCTACTACACACGGGAAGCCGGTGTGCGGTCGCTTGAGCGCGAGCTTGGCGCACTGGCGCGCAAGACGGTCCGTGACCTCTCCCGCGAAAAGGTGGCATCGATCACGATCGATGATGAGCGTCTGGCCAAGTACGCCGGCGTCAAGAAGTACCGCTATGGCGAAACCGACGAAGTTGATCAGGTCGGAATCGTGACCGGTCTGGCCTGGACGGAGTTTGGCGGCGACATCCTGACGATCGAAGCCGTGAAGATGCCCGGCAAGGGCCGCATGACGGTGACCGGCAATCTCAAGGACGTCATGAAGGAGTCGATTTCGGCCGCTCAGTCCTATGTGCGGTCTCGGGCTCTGCACTTTGGCGTAAAGCCGCCGATCTTTGAAAAGACGGATGTGCACATCCACGTGCCCGATGGGGCCACGCCCAAGGATGGTCCTTCCGCAGGTGCCGCCATGGCCGTCGCCATGGTGTCCGTACTGACGGGAATTCCGATCCGCAAGGATATCGCCATGACTGGTGAGATCACCCTGCGGGGGCGGATTACGGCCATCGGCGGGCTCAAGGAAAAGCTCCTTGCGGCTCTGCGTTCGGGCGTGAAGACGGTCTTGATCCCTCAGGAGAACGAGAAGGATCTGGTCGATGTCCCGCAGTCCGTCAAAGACGGTCTGGAGATCATTCCGGTCTCGACTGCCGATGAAGTTCTCAAACACGCCCTTACAGGTCCGCTGACGCCGATTGAATGGAATGAAGCGGATGAGCCAATTGCTGCAAGTGCGAAGGCGGATGAGGGCGAGGTTGACGCCATTTTGACTCACTGAATGTAAGTTATTGTTGATAAGTTGAGCGGCGCGGGACTTTGCCGCGCCGCCTTCATTTGACGGGGCATTTTCCGCCGCCATAATCCCGGCCGAGCGAAGTGGCGTAGGCTTTTGCGAAGCGCCGCCGCTTTATTGGCTGGGAGAAAAACATGACCACAAAAGCCGAACTCGTCACGGCGATCGCCGAGAAGGCGGGCATCAATAAAAACCAGGCCAAGGACGCCCTGGAAGCCTTCATCGAAACCGTCACCGACTCTCTTAAGTCAGGCCATGACGTTCGCCTGGTCGGCTTTGGCACATTCAAGGCCGTTGCCCGGGCGGCGGGCACTGCCCGCAATCCGCGGACCGGTGAAACGGTCAACCGTCCGGCTTCGAAGACGGCGCGGTTCCAGGTCGGCGAAGGCTTGAAGACCACATTGAACGGCTAAAACGGTCTATGAGATTACAGGGCGGTGCGCCACTTGGCGGACCGCCCTTTTTTGTTGGCGCTTTTCAGGGGCGCTACTGACGGCTAGAAGGCCGCTTCGGCATCTCTAGAGGGCGGTTAGCTCAGCGGTAGAGCGTCTCGTTTACACCGAGAGGGTCGGGGGTTCGATCCCCTCACCGCCCACCAGAATGTCTTGGTTCACGTCAGCAGGCCCTCCAGCAGGGTTGCGGCGGATCGCTGGTCCTGATCGGCCCTGATCGCTTCGCCAAGGGCTGCGGCGGCCTGGCGATAGCGGCTATCCTCCAGCAGCTCTGCAAGTGCTGCCGTGATCGGCTCAATACCAGCGTCGGGTGCCAGACGCAGCCCGGCACCGCGGGCCGAGACACGTGCTGCATTGTCAAGCTGGTCGCGTCCCATCGGCAGGCAAAGCAAGGGAACGCCAGCCATCAGCGGCCTGAGGGTCGAGCCATGGCCCGCGTGAGTCACGAAGACCGCAGCTTGCTTCAGCAGATCAGCATGGGACGCGCTGCGGACGACCGTGACATTTTCAGGGTGAGAAAACTCTGCGGGGTCCAGGGTGGGGCCGGTCGTAACCAGGCCCCGCACCGGGAGTCGGCCCAAGGCGGCTATAACATTGGCCAGTGCGGCCTCTTGCGCTTGATAGAGGCTTGAAAAGGAGACTAGCACCAGAGGAGCTGTCCCGGCCGGGACCGCTTCAAGTTCGATCCAGGCCGGATCAGCGAGGTAGGGGCCTGCATAGGCAAAGGGCTTTGGGAGCGGGTCCGGCCCGAAGTCAAAGGCGCGGCTGCTGGCAATCAGGATCAGACTCGCTGCGTTAAGTTGCGCAAACAGATCGTTCAGGCCCTCTAGGCCGAGGTGGCTACGCGCCGCATTGAGTTCCTCCAGCCCGACCTGAAAGAAGCCCCGGCTCATCTGGGTCACCATGGCGTGCATGGCCCGTTCGTCGTCCGAGTTGGCCGGTAGCATGCCGGCACCAAACGGAGGGACGCCGGGCAGGGTAGGGAGCGACCAGATGTTGGCAGCGAACAGGGCCAGCGGCAGGTTGCGCGCCTCAGCAGCGGCCATAACGCCTAAAAGCAGTTCCTGGGTGACCACGGCATCCGGCCTGAAGGTGTCGATGGCCGACAAGGTGTCTTCTGCATAGGCCTGGGCCGGGCCGGCCATGACCCGTTCGATCAACCGGTGAATGACCTCCAGAGGATTGTCGGCTTCATGATCCTTCAGGCGATCATCCTCGCGTCGTTTTCCAGTTTGGTTCGGCGCCTTGGTCCAGGGCAGGAAGTCCAGGCCCAGGGCGGCTGCGTCTGACGCATTGCAGATGTCGCTCAGGATCAAGACGCTGTGGCCGCGGTCTTTGAGTTCCAGTGCTGCGAGCAGCATGGGTTGGACGTGTCCGCCGCCTTCCCAGGTCGTGAATAGATATCGCGGCATCTCGTCCTCACTCTGTCGGCTCAAGGGCTTACGCGGTCCGGGTTCGCCTTGCCAATAGCGATCAAAGTGATATCACTTGTATATCAATTTGGAGAATGGCGATGGACCAGGTGCACACCATCAACAGATCAGTCGAGCGGATCGGAGCCGGTCGCAGCGGAGGTCTACCACTCCTGTCAATGCCGTTGCTCATTGGCCTAGGGGTCTGGGCCTTTATCAGCGCTGAAACCTATGGGGGTGGCTACAACGCGCTTGGGGCCATTCTGGTCACCTCGGCCGTTCTGGTTGGTTGCGGCTTCTATTCGCTGCAGCCGAACGAAGCGTCTGTGAATACGCTGTTTGGGGCCTATGTCGGAACCGACCGCACAACGGGACTGCGCTGGGTCTTACCCTGGTACGGGCGAAAGAAGATCAGCCTTCGGGTTCGCAACGTCACAAGCGAAATGCTCAAGGTCAACGACAAGCGCGGCAATCCCATCGAGATCGCTGCCAACATTGTCTGGCGCGTCGCTGACTCGGCTCAGGCTCTGTTCGATGTCGATGACTATGTCGCCTTCGTGAACATCCAGATTGAGACCGGCCTGCGGGAGGTCGCCTCGCACTACGCC
This sequence comes from Caulobacter sp. AVps16, assembly GCF_058681455.1. NCBI lineage: Bacteria > Pseudomonadati > Pseudomonadota > Alphaproteobacteria > Caulobacterales > Caulobacteraceae > Caulobacter > Caulobacter sp. AVps16. The sequence goes on along the minus strand of NZ_CM178739.1, from coordinate 1,687,296 downwards.
TACGACCATGCCGAAGAGGGGGAGCCTACGCTCAGGGCCGATGCAGAGGAAGTTGGCGCCAGGCTGCAGGCTGACCTGCAGGCCCGGATCGCCGTGGCGGGCGTGGCCATCGATGAGGCACATCTGATGCACCTTGCCTATGCGCCCGAAATCGCCGGCTCGATGTTGAAGCGGCAGCAGGCCGAAGCGGTGCTGTCTGCCCGGCGCACGATCGTAGCCGGGGCCGTAGGGATGGTTGAAAACGCCCTCAATCAGCTCAATGAACGTGGCGTCGTTGTCCTGGACGACGAGCGCAAGGCCGCAATGGTGTCCAACCTCCTCGTGGTCCTGTGCGCGGATCGAGAAGCTCAGCCGGTCGTCAACACCGGCACCCTTTACGGCTAAGCCTTGAAAGCGGTGCCGGAGGAAACGGGTAAGACAGTGCGGCGATCGTTCCTGATGCGCGTCCGCCCAGACGTGTTGGCCGCCGTCGAGCGCCTTGCAGCAGAAGAACTGCGGAGCGTGAACGCCCAGGTTGAAATGCTGCTGCGGGAAGCTCTTATCCGTCGCGGGAGGTCGCTTAAGCTGCCGCCAGGCAGTGAGGAACCCGAGTTGTCGTGAAAGCTTTATCGTTCTGAGCACGAATGCGTGGTCGGGGTTACGATGAGGATTCGGCGTGACGGACATGAGATCGAACCACCCGATCAACAGGGTCGGGCCTGCGCGCGGCGAGGCTGAATATGATGCGCGCGTTCGCCTCGTCGACACGACAATGCTCTATGCGCCCCGCAGCGGTGGCGTTCGCCGCTACCTCAATTCAAAGCGTGCCTGGCTTTCGGTTCACCGTCCGCTGGTCCAGCATACCCTTGTCGTGCCTGGTGCTCGTGACGCTCATGACGGGCAGGGTCGGGTTTCGATCTATGCCGCGCCCTTGCCATTCGGGGACGGATATCGCTGGCCTGTCGTCAAGCAGGCCTGGATGGAGAGGTTGATCCGCCAAAGTCCGGACATCATTGAAGCGGGAGACCCTTATACGCCCGGGCTTGCGGCTCTGCGTGCCGGCGACAGTCTCGGCGTGCCGGTCGTCGGATTCTGCCATACCGACCTCGGGGCGCTGGCGGCGCTGCATATCGGTGAATGGGCTGAGAAGCCTGTGCAGAAGCGCTGGGCTGCGATCTACGGCCAGTTTGATCAGGCCGTTGCGCCGAGCCGCTTCATCGCGGGTCGCCTGATCGAGGCCGGAGTGGCCAATGCGATCGGGCTGCCCTTAGGCGTGGATGTGGATGTCTTTCACCCCCGATGCGGCGACAGGGCCAAACTCAAGACGACTCTCGGCCTGAGGCCAGACCACCGCATTCTCGTTTTCGCTGGCCGACCTGCGCGCGAGAAGCGGCTGGACGTGCTGGTGGAGGCCGTCGAGCGACTCGGCGATCCTTACGTGCTGCTTCTGATCGGTGCCGGCAGTGGAGCTCCGGCCAGCGATCGCGTGGTCTGCCTGGACTATCAGCGGGATCCTCTGGCCCTGGCCGCGATTCTGGCCGGTTGCGACGCCTTTGTGCATGCCAATGACAATGAGCCGTTTGGTCTTGTCGTTCTTGAAGCCATGGCCTGTGGTTTGCCGGTTATTGGCGTAGCGGCCGGAGGCGTGGCGGAATCCGTGGATAGCTTGGTTGGCGAACTTGCCACGGCGTCGGAGGCTGGCGCGTTCGCGGAGGCTATCGAGTCGGTTTTCGCGCGCGGTTCGGTTCAGCTGGGTCAGGCTGCGCGGCGTCGCGCCGAAGAGCGGCATGGCTGGGACTCGGTTTTCACCGCCCTTTGCCAGATCTATGGCCGTCTCACGGGCGCAGCGGGTTTTTCCCAAGGTTCGACGCTACCACGGCACCAGGCGCATTGATCAGGCGGGCAGAGCAATACGCTCAAACACGCCGGACAGGATTTCATAGCTGCGAACACGCGCCGCATGCTCATGGATCTGCGATGCTGCCATGAGCTCGTCGGCACCCGTCAGGGCGAGGACCGCCTCGATCTTCTGTTGGACGGTCTTTGCCGAGCCCACGGCCGAGTAGCGGAAGATCTGGTCCAAGCCGGCGATTTCTGACGTCGAAGCGATCTCGCCGATATCGTCCACCGGCGGCGGAAGCAGCCCTGGTCGGCCACGCCGCAGGGCCAGGAACTGTTGTTGGGTAGACGTGGAAAGCCTGCGGGCCTCCTGGTCCGTGTCCGCCGCGCAGACGCCAATACAGATCATCACATAGGGCGCAGCCAATGATTCCGAGGGTTTGAAATGGCGGCGGTAGAGGGTGATCGCGTCCATAAGTTGGTCTGGCGCGAAATGGGCTGCAAAAGCAAAAGGCAAGCCCAGGGCCGCCGCAAGCTGGGCGCTGTAGGTACTGGATCCCAGCAGCCAAAGCGGAACGTCCTGGCCCTCGCCAGGTATGGCGCGCACGGCTTGATCGGCAGTGGCCGGTTTGAACCAGGCCTGAAGCTCAACGACATCCTGCGCGAACGAATCAACAGCGCCCATGTAGCGTCGAAGTGCCCTCAGGGTGGCTTGGTCCGTCCCCGGCGCCCGACCCAAACCCAGATCGATGCGACCGGGAAAAATGGCCGCCAGGGTGCCGAATGCCTCCGCGACCATCAGGGGCGCATGGTTTGGCAGCATGATTCCGCCGGAGCCGACCCGAATCGTTGATGTGCCCGCCGCGACATGACCGATCGCGACCGCTGTCGCCGCACTGGCGATCCCCGGCATGTTGTGATGTTCGGCCAGCCAATAGCGGTGATAGCCCAAGCGCTCGGTCTGCCTTGCGAGATCGAGGCTGTTTCGCAAGGCATCCCCAACACTGGAGCCCATCGGGACCGGGCAGAGGTCGAGAACGGAAAGCCGTGGGGAGGGGGGAGGGGCCATTGATGCTAGATCATGCCGCCGCGCGAAAAGCTCAACCCCAATTCACCAGACAACTGGTCGGAGGCTAGCCAAACAACTGTAAAATATGGGATCTTGCTTTTGAAGCAGGACGGTGGCGCGAATGACGGGACTTGAACCCGCGACCTCCGGCGTGACAGGCCGGCGCTCTAACCAACTGAGCTACATCCGCGTCGTGCGCCATGGCGCGACGGTCGTCCGTATTTCGCCACTGAAGTGGGAAGCATCACCACCACCCAAGAAAGGTGGCGCGAATGACGGGACTTGAACCCGCGACCTCCGGCGTGACAGGCCGGCGCTCTAACCAACTGAGCTACATCCGCATTGGGCCTCCGCCGGAGCGAAGGTGCGACCCGCCCTTCGGCGAGGCGCGTCTGATATGTCGGGCGCGGACTCGTGTCAACGGCCATGTCGTACCATCTGTCACTGACGATCAGTTGCGACCGTTTCTCAATGTGTCGCAGGTGTTTGAAGCGTCGGCGGGCATGGGCTACAACCCGCACGATTCAAGCCAAGGGCTGTCATGAACGCCTTCCTTCTCCAATACCTGCCGATCGTGATCTTTCTCGGGATTGCGACCATCATCGGCGTTGCATTCCTTGCGGCGGCTGCTGTCCTGGCACCCAAGGCGCCGGACCCTGAAAAGCTGTCCGCCTATGAATGCGGCTTCAACGCCTTCGACGACGCGCGCATGAAGTTCGACGTTCGATTCTATCTCGTGTCGATCCTCTTCATCATCTTCGACCTGGAAGTGGCATTCCTGTTCCCTTGGGCGGTCACACTGATGAAGCTGCCGCATGAGGCGGCTGTCTTCGCCTTCTGGTCGATGATGACGTTTCTGGGCATCCTGACTGTCGGCTTTATCTACGAATGGAAGAAGGGCGCCCTCGAATGGGAGTGATCGTTCCCGGCAATAGCTCGCCCCTGATACCAGCCGGCTCCGCTGGTCGCTCGACGGTGCAGGGTTATGATCCCAAGTTGCACGATCCGTTCTTCGACGGCATCTCGGGTCAATTGGCCGACAAGGGCTTCATCACGGCCGCTGCTGACGACCTCATCACCTGGGCCCGTACGGGGTCGCTGATGTGGATGACGTTTGGCCTGGCCTGCTGCGCTGTGGAAATGATGCAGGCCTCGATGCCGCGCTATGACCTTGAGCGTTACGGCTTCGCACCGCGGGCCAGCCCGCGCCAGAGCGATGTGATGATCGTCGCCGGTACCCTGACCAACAAGATGGCTCCGGCTCTGCGCAAGGTTTACGACCAGATGCCCGAGCCGCGCTACGTGATCTCCATGGGCAGCTGCGCCAATGGCGGCGGCTACTATTATTACAGCTACAGTGTCGTTCGCGGCTGTGATCGCGTGGTGCCGGTGGACATCTATGTTCCGGGTTGCCCGCCGACCGCAGAGGCACTGGTCTATGGCGTGCTGCAACTGCAGAAGAAGATCCGTCGCACGGGGACGATCGAGCGATGAGCGCAACCCTCGAACTTCTCGGCCAGGATATCGTCGCCCGTTGTCCCGGGGTGCTCGGTCATTCGGTAGCCTTTGGTGAGCTGACCATCGTGGCGCGCTCGGCGACGGTCTGCGACACGCTGATCTTCCTGCGTGATGACGCCGCCTGCCGTTTCCACCAGTTGATTGACCTGGCTGGCGTCGACTATCCGGAACGCGCTGCGCGCTTTGATGTGGTTTACCACCTGTTGTCGCTGGTGAAGAACCATCGCATCCGTCTGAAGGTCTCGACCGACGAGGATACGCCGGTTCCGACGGTCACTCCGGTGTTCGAAGTGGCCAACTGGTTCGAACGCGAGGCGTTCGACATGTACGGCATCTTCTTCGACGGGCACCCGGACCTGCGCCGAATCCTGACCGACTACGGCTTCCACGGCCATCCGCTGCGGAAGGACTTCCCGATGACGGGTTACGTGGAGGTTCGCTACGATGACGAGCTGAAGCGCGTCGTCTATGAGCCCGTAAAGATTACCGAGTTCCGTGCGTTCGATTTCCTCTCTCCCTGGGAAGGCGCGAAGTACGCCCTGCCGGGCGATGAGAAGGCCGAGAAGAGAGCAGGGGATGCATGATCATGGGTCTGCGCCGGCCGACGTTTCGCTCCGCCACAGCGTTTTTCCTGGTGACCTTTTCGACGGCCTTCCTGATGACCATCGGCATGAGGCTCACAGGCTGGTTCACGCGGGCACCGGTTATCACGGTCGAACAGAACAAGGGGCTTGGGATTGCGATCATGATCGCGGTCATGACCCTTGCGGTTGGGGCCGGGCTTCGTCGCATGGAGATCGCCGAGCTCCGCAGTGCGCTTCTCGGGGCGGCGTCCGTCCTTCTGGCTTTGCCGCTGTCACAAGCCGCGATTTCCCAGTCCTGGGATGTCGCGACCACCATCATCACGCTGCTGGGCGCCGTTCTGCTGGTTGCCGGGCTGCTAGTTTCGCTCAGCATCGAGCAGCGTAAGGAAGGCCAGGAAGCATGACCGGCCATGACACCCCCGCAGCGGTGACTGATCTCGTTCAGGACGAGTCGACGGTTCCGGCGATTCCGGAAACTCCAGTCCGCAAGTTCAACATCAATTTCGGCCCGCAACACCCCGCCGCGCACGGTGTGCTGCGCCTTGTGCTTGAGCTGGACGGTGAAGTCGTCGAACGCGTCGATCCGCATATCGGCCTGCTGCATCGCGGCACCGAGAAGCTGATGGAGGCCCGCACCTACCTTCAGAACATTCCGTATTTCGACCGCCTCGACTACGTGGCGCCGATGAACCAGGAGCACGCCTTCTGCCTGGCCATCGAGAAGCTGCTGGGCGTCGATGTGCCCCGCCGTGGCTCTCTGATCCGGGTGCTCTATTCGGAAATCGGCCGGGTTCTGAACCACCTTCTGAATGTGACGACCCAGGCCATGGATGTCGGCGCCCTGACGCCGCCTCTCTGGGGCTTCGAGGAACGCGAAAAGCTGATGGTGTTCTACGAGCGCGCCTGCGGCGCTCGCTTGCACTCCAACTACTTCCGTCCGGGCGGCGTCCACCAGGACCTGCCGCCGCAGCTGATCGAAGACATCGACACGTGGGCCAAGGCCTTTCCGAAGATCTGCGACGACATTGAAGGCCTGATCACCGACAACCGCATCTTCAAGCAGCGCAACGTCGACATTGGCGTGGTGACGCGCGAGCAGGCGATTGAGTGGGGCTTCTCGGGTGTGATGGTGCGCGGCTCTGGCATCGCCTGGGACCTGCGCCGCAATCAGCCCTATGAGTGCTACAACGAGTTCGAGTTCGATATCCCGCTCGGCAAGAACGGCGATTGCTACGATCGCTATCTGTGCCGCATGCAGGAGATGCGCGAGTCGACCAAGATCATCCGTCAGGCCTGCGACATGCTCCGCAAGACGCCGGGCCCTGTGATGACCGAGGACAACAAGGTCAGCCCGCCGCGTCGTGCCGAGATGAAGCGCTCGATGGAAGCCCTGATCCATCACTTCAAGCTCTACACTGAAGGGTTCCGCACGCCGGCCGGCGAGGTCTATGCCTGCGTCGAAGCCCCCAAGGGCGAGTTTGGCGTGTTCGTGGTCTCCGACGGGACCAACAAGCCTTATCGCTGCAAGATCCGCGCACCGGGCTTCCCGCACCTGGCGGCCATGGACTGGATGAACCGCGGCCACATGCTGGCCGACGTTTCCGCCATCCTGGGTTCGCTGGACATCGTGTTCGGGGAGATCGACCGGTGAGCTTCGCTGCCGTCGCTCAAGCCCAGCTGGATGCCTACAACGCTCAGGACGTGGACGGTCTCTGCCGCCACTTCGCCGACGACATGGCCGTCGCCGACCTGAACGCCGAGCCAAACCTGCACGGCGTCGAAGCCTTTCGCGAGCGCCATCTTGGCCTGTTCGCGCAGTTTCCAGATAACCGCGCCGAACTTCTGTCGCGCGTGGTGATCGGCAACAAGGTCATCGACCACGAGCGGGTCTTCCGTTCGCCCGACGCGACGCCTTTCGAGGTCGCCGCCATCTACACCTTCGCCGGCGAAAAGATCGCCCGCGTTGATTTCGTGAAAGCCTGACGCATGTCCGTTCGTCGTCTCGCCAAGGAACAGCCCGCCAGCTTCGCCTTTTCGAAGGACAGCCAGGCCAAGGCCGACTGGTGGAAAGCCAAGTACCCCGCCGAGCGCAAGCAGTCGGCGGTGATCCCCATGCTCTGGCTGGCCCAGAAGCAGGAAGGCTGGATCCCTGAGCCCGCGATCCAGGAGATCGCCAAGCAGCTCGAGATGCCGGTCATCCGGGTCTTGGAAGTCGCGACCTTCTACGTGATGTTCCAACTGCAGCCGGTCGGCAAGGTCGCCTTCGTGCAGCTCTGTGGCACGACGCCCTGCCAACTTCGCGGCGCGCTCGACCTGCGCCAGGTGCTGAAGGACAAGATCGGCGAAGCCCACCACGTCTCGGCTGACGGCAAGTTCAGCTGGGAAGAAGTCGAGTGCCTGGGCGCCTGCTGCAATGCGCCGATGGCCGCGATCAATGATTACTATTACGAGGACCTGACGCCCGAGAGCCTGGCCCAGATCCTCGATGACTTCGCTGCCGGCAAGTCGCCGCAGCCCGGAAGCTATGAAGGCCGCAAGGCTTCGGAGCCCAAGGACTCGATCAAGACCCTGACCGATCCCAAGCTCTATGACGGCTCGCTGGCCAAGAAGATCAAGATCCCGAACCTCCCCGAAAAGCCCAAGAAGGCCAAGGCGGAGCCTGCCGCCTGATGAACGCTGACGCCGTCTTGCAGAAGAAGCGACTGACCGCGATGCTTGCCATCGACGCGGTCTGCTTCGTGCTGGCCGGCGCGGCGATTGTCGGCCATGTGGCCATGGGAATCGGCTGGCTTCTGCCGGCTTTCCTGGTTCTCGTGGCGGCCGGTCTCGGCGCACAGATCTGGTTTGTGCTGGGCTGGATGCGCGCCGTGAAGCGTGAAGGGGGCGCAACGTCATGATCGACGACAGCGACTTCAACACCCGCAAGGCGGCCTATCTGGAGTCGATTCGTGTTCTTGGTCGCCGCGAACGCGGCATCGGCTTCGTGGCCTGTCTGCTCGGTGCCCTGCTCCTGATCTGGGGCCGGGTCGTGGCTGGTGCGCCCGAATGGGCCGTTGCACTCGGTCTTGTGACTATTGCAGTCGGCTGGCTGCTTTTCGCCTATGTCATCCTACGTCGGACGCGCTATGTGCGCGCCCATCCATTCGATCCGCAAAGCTGAGTCATGGTCGGTATCCTCGAAGACAAGGACCGCATTTTCACGAACCTCTACGGTCTCCAGGATTGGGGCCTCGAGGGCGCGAAGAAGCGCGGCTGCTGGAATGGCACCAAGGACATCCTGGACGCGGGTCGCGACTGGATCATCGACAACATGAAGAACTCCGGCCTGCGCGGCCGGGGCGGGGCGGGCTTCGGCACCGGCCTGAAGTGGTCGTTCATGCCCAAGGAAGTGAAGGACGGTCGTCCGCACTATCTGGTCGTCAACGCCGACGAATCCGAGCCGGGCACCTGCAAGGACCGGGAGATCATGCGGCATGACCCGCATCTCCTGATCGAGGGCTGCCTGATCGCCTCGCGCGCCATGCTGGCCCACGCCTGCTACATCTATATCCGCGGCGAATATGTCCGTGAGCGCGAAATTCTGGAAGCTGCCATCAAGCAGGCCTACGAGGCCAAGCTGGTCGGCAAGAACAATGTCCATGGCTGGGACTTCGAGATCTACGTCCACCACGGTGCGGGTGCCTATATCTGTGGCGAAGAGACGGCCCTGCTGGAAAGCCTGGAAGGCAAGAAGGGCCAGCCGCGCCTGAAGCCGCCTTTCCCTGCCGGCGCAGGCCTCTACGGCATGCCCACGACGGTCAATAACGTGGAGAGCATCGCTGTCGCCGGGACGATTCTGCGTCGCGGGGCTTCATGGTTTGCGGGCTTTGGTCGTCCCAACAACACCGGGACCAAGCTCTTCTGCGTCAGCGGCCATGTGAACACGCCCTGCAACGTCGAAGAGGCGATGAGCATCCCGTTCCGCCAGTTGATCGAGGATCACTGCGGCGGCATCCGGGGCGGCTGGGGCAATCTGAAGGCCGTGATCCCGGGCGGATCGTCCGTACCGATGATCCCGGCCGAGCAGTGCGAAGACCTGCCGATGGATTTCGATGCCCTGCGCGCCCTTCGTTCGGGTCTCGGGACCGCAGCGGTCATCGTTATGGACAAGGACACCGATCTGGTCCGCGCCATCGCTCGCCTGTCGTACTTCTACAAGCATGAGAGCTGCGGCCAGTGCACGCCGTGCCGCGAAGGCACCGGCTGGATGTGGCGGGTCATGGAACGCATGGTCACCGGCGAGGCCGATCCGAAAGAGATCGACACCCTGCTGGACGTGACGACCCAGGTCGAGGGTCACACCATCTGCGCCCTGGGCGATGCGGCCGCCTGGCCGATCCAGGGCCTGTTCCGTCACTTCCGCCACGAGGTGGAGGACCGGATCGCATCCTATCGTAGCGGTCGCCTGCACGTGCAGGGCGCCAAGCTGATCGCGGCGGAGTAACAAGAATGGCTATCGCCAAGGTCAACGGCGTCGAGGTCGAGTTCGAGCCCGGCATGACGGTTCTGCAGGTCGCGGAACTGGCCGGGGAAGAGATCCCGCGCTTCTGCTATCACGAGCGTCTCAGCATCGCCGGCAACTGCCGGATGTGCCTGGTCGAGGTGAAGCCCGGCCCGCCCAAGCCGCAGGCCTCTTGCGCCCTGCCGGCTGCCGAGGGCCAGGAGATCTTTACCAAGACCCCGATGGTCAAGAAGGCCCGCGAAGGGGTGATGGAGTTCCTGCTCATCAACCACCCGCTGGATTGCCCGATCTGCGACCAGGGCGGCGAGTGCGATCTGCAGGACCAGGCCATGGGCTATGGCCGCGACGACAGCCGCTACGAAGAGAACAAGCGCGCCGTTGAAGAGAAGGCCATGGGCCCGCTCATCAAGACGGTGATGACGCGCTGCATTCAGTGCACGCGCTGCGTCCGTTTCATCACGGAAGTGGCCGGTTCTCCGGAAATCGGCCTGATATCGCGCGGCGAAGACGTTGAAATCACGACCTATCTGGGCGCGGCAGTGACGTCAGAACTGTCGGCCAATGTGATCGATCTCTGCCCGGTCGGTGCCTTGACCTCCAAGCCTTACGCCTTCGAGGCGCGGCCCTGGGAGTTGAAGAAGACCGAGAGCATCGACGTCATGGACGCTCTGGGCTCGGCGATCCGCGTCGACAGCCGCGCCGCCGCCGTTCTGCGTGTGCTCCCGCGCGTCAACGAGGACGTCAACGAAGAGTGGATCTCCGACAAGACGCGCTATGCCGTTGATGGCCTGCAGCGCCAGCGTCTGGACCGGCCCTATGTGCGCGTCGGCGGCAAGCTGCAGCCCGCGACCTGGGGCCAGGCCTTCGCGGCCGTGGCCGAGAAGATCAAGGCTGCCAAGCCCGAGCGCATCGGCGTCATCGCCGGTGACCTGCAGGATGCCGAAAGCCTGAAAGCGACCAAGGATCTTTTCGCCGCCCTGGGCGTGAAGAACCTCGATGCGCGCCAGGATGGCGTCGCGCTAGGTGCCGGTCCACGCGAAAGCTGGCTGTTCAACTCGACGATCGCCGGCATTGAAGACGCCGATGTCGTGTTGCTGGTCGGCACGAACCCGCGCCTGGAAGCGCCGGTCCTCAACACCCGCCTGCGCAAGCAATGGCTGGCCGGCAAGGTCCGCGTCGGGGTGATCGGCGAGCAGTCAGAACTGACCTACGGCTATGACTATCTGGGTGTCGGCGCGAAGACCCTTTCGGGCCTGAGCAAGAGCAAGTCCGATTTCGTCACCGCTCTGAAGAACGCTGAACGTCCCGCGATCATCATCGGCCAGGGCGCACTGACCCGTGCCGACGGCGCTGCGGTGCTGAAGGCAGCTGGCGCTGCCGCCAAGAGCTTCAAGATCGTCCGCGAGGGCTGGAACGGCTGGAATGTGCTGCACACCGCCGCCGCGCGTGTGGCGGGTCTCGATCTGGGCTTCGTGCCGGGCGAGGGCGGTCTGTCGACTGGCGACATGCTGAAGCCGGGCGCGCTGGACGTGCTGTTCCTGCTCGGTGCCGACGAGTGCGAGACGGCCGCTTCGGACGCCTTCAAGATCTATCTTGGCACTCACGGCGACAACGGTGCGCACAAGGCCGACGTGATCCTGCCGGGCGCGGCCTATACCGAGAAGAACGGCCTCTATGTGAATACCGAAGGCCGCGTCCAGATGGGCGAACGGGCCGTGTTCCCGAAGGGCGAGGCCAAGGAAGACTGGTCGATCCTGCGGGCCCTCTCCGAGGTCCTCGGCCATAAGCTGCCCTATGACAGCCTGGACCAGCTTCGGGCCAAGCTGTTTGCCGACCACCCCACCTTTGGCCAGATCGACTTCGCGCCGGGTTCGATCCCGACCGTGTTCGACGCTTCGGCCCTGGGCGAAGCCGGCGATCTGTCGGACGCCCCGTTCGAGAGCACGGTGAAGGCGTTCCACCTGACCAATCCCATCGCGCGCGCCAGCGTGACCATGGCCGAATGTGCGGCCACGGCGTCGGGCGCGGCCAAGATCGCGGCGGAGTAGGCCGACATGAGCGAGTTCCTCTCCAACCCTGCCGTAACCTGGACCCTGCTGACCACCGGCGGGATCCTGCTGGTCGTGATCTGGGTGCTGCTCAGCCTGGCTTTCCTGCTGCTGGCCGACCGCAAGATCTGGGCCGGCGTCCAGATGCGCAAGGGCCCCAATGTCGTGGGTCCCTTCGGCCTGCTGCAGTCCTTCGCCGACTTCTTCAAGTTCGTGCTCAAGGAAATCATCATCCCGGCTGGTGCCGACAAGGTGGTCTTCATCCTGGCGCCGCTGCTGAGCCTGGTTCTGGCCTTTGTCGGCTGGGCGGCCATTCCGTTTGCTCCGGGCTGGGTCGTCTCCAACCTGAACGTCGGCATCCTGTACCTGCTGGCGATGAGCTCGCTGGGCGTCTACGGCATCATCATGGGTGGCTGGGCTTCGAACTCGAAGTACCCCTTCCTGGGAGCCCTGCGCTCGGCGGCCCAGATGGTTTCCTACGAGGTTTCAATCGGCCTGATCATCATCACGGTGATCCTGCTGGCCGGTTCGATGAACCTGACGACGATTGTCGAAGCCCAGTCCGGCTGGTTCTGGAACTGGAACGTCTTCGGCGGCGGCCTCAAGAACATCGTCCTGCTGCCGGTCATGGTGATCGCCATGGGCATGTTCTACATCTCGGCCCTGGCCGAGACCAACCGCCCGCCCTTCGACCTTCCCGAAGCCGAATCCGAGCTCGTGGCCGGCTATCAGGTCGAGTACAGCTCGACCCCGTACCTGCTGTTCATGGTCGCTGAATATTCGAACATCGTCCTGATGTGCGCGATGATCAGCGTCCTGTTCTTTGGCGGCTGGAACCCGGGCTTCCCGACCGACTTCCTGGTGACCTGGGGCTGGTGGGGTAACTTCTTCCTGGCCTTGGTGTTCTTCGCCAAGATCTGCTTCTGGTTCTTCATGATCGCCATGGCCAAGGCCATCGTGCCTCGCTACCGCTATGACCAGCTGATGCGTCTGGGCTGGAAGGTGTTCCTGCCCACCGCTCTGGTGCTGGTCGTCCTGGTCGCGGCCTGGCGCGTGTTTGGTCCGGGTGCCTGATGAACCGCCAAGTCGCCATTGCCCTGATGGGACTGACCTTCGCCTCACTCGCGGCCTGTTCGGCCACGATGGCGTCGGACCGGTCCTATTCGCTGGGCCGCGGCGTGGTGAACTATGACGAACTCCGCCGGGCCGGCGACAAGTGCAAGGCCGACGGCGGGGTGCTGCAAGCCAAGCAGGACGGGGGAGATCCCGCCCAGCTTTCAAACTACACCTGCGTCATTCCGAAGGGTGATTGACGGCCATGATGCAACGCATTTCCCAGGCGATTAAGGGTGCGGCCCTTCTCGACTTCGCCAACGCCTTCGGTCTGGCCATGAAGTACATGGCCGCGCCGAAGAAGACCGTCATCTATCCGAACGAGCGCAACCCGCAGTCGCCGCGCTTCCGGGGCGAGCATGCCCTGCGTCGCTATCCGTCGGGCGAGGAGCGCTGCATCGCGTGCAAGCTGTGCGAGGCCATCTGCCCCGCCCAGGCGATCACGATCGAGGCCGAACCGCGCGAGGACGGCAGCCGCCGGACGACCCGCTACGACATCGACATGGTCAAGTGCATCTATTGCGGCCTGTGCCAGGAGGCCTGCCCGGTGGATGCGATCGTCGAAGGTCCGAACACCGAGTTCGCGACCGAGACGCGCGAAGAACTCTATTATGACAAGGAACGGCTTCTCGATAACGGCGACCGTTGGGAACGCCTGATCGCGAAGAATCTGGAGTTGGACGCGCCTTACCGTTAAGGACGGGGCGCGATTCCGAAGAGGGCGACGCGCCGATCGGCGCTGTTGTCGTGGATGTAGTTTTCAGGGGAGCAGCCTTGCAGGCGATCGCTTTCTATTTGCTGGCTTTTGTGACGCTGGCGGCGGGTCTTCTCGTCGTCTCGGCGCGAAACCCCGTGCACTCGGTGCTCTTCCTGATCACCGCCTTCTTCTCGGCCGCCGGCCTCTTCGTCCTGCTGGGCGCGGAGTTCCTCGCGATGCTGCTGATCGTCGTCTATGTCGGCGCGGTCGCGGTGCTGTTCCTTTTTGTGGTCATGATGCTCGACGTCGACTTCGAGGAACTGCGAAAGGGCTTCGCCCAGTATCTGCCGATCGGCGGACTGGTGGCGGGTGTGCTGACGCTGGAGATGATCTTCGTCGCCGCCACGGTCGCCACGAACGGCGCTGCCGGCAAGAACGCCCAGCCTCTGGCGTCGCCGGAAGGTGTCAGCAACACCGAGGCGATCGGTCGGGTGCTCTACACCGACTACGCCTTCTTCTTCCAGTTGGCCGGGATGGTTCTGCTGGTGGCCATGATCGGTGCCATCGTCCTGACCCTGCGCCACAAGCCGGGTGTCCGCCGCCAGAACATCGGCGATCAGGTCGCCCGTTCGCCGAAGACCGGCATGGAACTGGTTCAGATCAAGCCGGGTGAGGGGATCTCCGAATGATCGGCCTGTCGCACTATCTCGTTGTCGCTGCGATCCTGTTCACGATCGGCGTCTTCGGCATCTTCGTGAACCGCAAGAACATCATCGTCATCCTGATGTCGGTCGAGCTCATCCTGCTGGCCGTAAACATCAACCTGGTCTCGTTCTCGGCCTATCTGCACGACGTGGTCGGCCAGATCTTTGCGATGTTTGTGCTGACCGTCGCTGCGGCAGAGGCCGCCGTCGGCCTGGCCATCCTCGTTACCTTCTTCCGAAACCGCGGCGATATCGCGGTTGACGATGCCAGCATGATGAAGGGCTAAGCGACATCATGCAGTCTCTCGTCACCATCCTCGTTTTCGCCCCGCTGGTCGCGGCGATCATCGCGGGCCTGTTTGGCCGACGCATCGGCGACGTGGCCTCGCAAGCCGTCACGACCGGCGCCCTGCTGCTGGCCTGCGGCCTGTCCTGGTACACCTTCAGCCAGTGGACCTGGGGGCACATGGAGGCCTTCACGGTCACCCTGCTGCCGTTCATCCATATCGGCGACTTTGTCGCCAACTGGTCGATCCGTATCGACGCCCTGTCGGCCGTGATGCTGATCGTGGTCACGACGGTCTCGGCCCTCGTGCACATCTATTCCTGGGGCTATATGGCCGAGGACGACAGCAAGCCGCGCTTCTTTGCCTATCTGTCGCTGTTCACCTTCGCCATGCTGTCGCTGGTCACTGCCGCCGACTTCATGCAGCTGTTCTTCGGCTGGGAAGGGGTGGGTCTGGCCTCGTATCTGCTGATCGGTTTCTGGTTCAAGAAGCCCTCAGCCAGCGCCGCAGCGATCAAGGCCTTTGTGGTCAACCGGGTCGGTGACTTCGGCTTCGCCCTGGGCATCATGACCACCTACTGGGCGTTCGGAACGATCCAGTTCGCCGAGCTGTTCCCGCAGATCGCCGCCAATGCCGGCCGCACCTGGGAGTTTGTGGGCCACAGCTGGCCCCTGATGGATATTGCCTGCTTCCTGCTGTTCATCGGCGCGATGGGCAAGTCGGCGCAGTTTTTCCTGCACACCTGGCTTCCCGATGCGATGGAAGGCCCGACCCCGGTCTCGGCCCTGATCCACGCGGCCACCATGGTCACGGCCGGCGTCTACATGCTGTGCCTGCTGTCGCCGATGTTCGAATATGCCCCCATCGCCAAGAACATCGTCACGGTGATCGGCGCGATTACGGCCCTGTTCGCCGCCACGGTCGGCCTGACCCAGAACGACATCAAGCGGGTCATCGCCTATTCGACCTGTTCGCAGCTGGGCTACATGTTCTTCGCGGCCGGCATCGGTGCCTATCAGGCGGCCATGTTCCACCTGTTCACCCACGCCTTCTTCAAGGCCCTGCTGTTCCTGGGTGCCGGTTCGGTGATCCACGGCATGCACCATGAACAAGACATGCGTCGCTATGGTGCCCTGGCTAAGCTGCTGCCAGTGACCTTCATCGCCATGACCATCGGCACGATTGCGATTACGGGTCTCGGCTTCCCGCCGCTCCACCTGGGCTTCGCCGGCTTCTATTCGAAGGACACGATCATCGAGGCGGCCTTTGCGGCCGGCGGCGAGAATTCCATCGCCATGTTCGCCTTCGTCATCGGCCTGCTGGTGGCCGGCCTGACCGCCTTCTATTCCTGGCGCTTGGCCTTCTTCACCTTCAATGGTCACGCCCGCTGGGGTCATGACGATCACGGCCATGACGCGCACGCCGCCCATGGCCATGACGACCATGCTGCGCCCGCCTCCGCTGATCACGGCCACGACGATCATGGCCATGGCCATGACCACAAGCCGCACGAGAGCCCGCTGATCATGCTGTTCCCGCTCGTGGTGCTGTCGATCGGGGCTGTTCTGGCCGGCTTCGTGTTCGTCGAATACTTCGTCGGCCACCATCAGGAAGAATTCTGGCGCGGCGCGATCTACAACGCCCCGACCAACCATGTCCTGCATTTGGCCCATGAGGTTCCGACCTGGGTGAAGTGGGCACCGCTGGTCGCGTCCGTTCTGGGCCTGCTGGGTGCCTTCTATGTCTACATTCTGAAAGAAGGCCTGGGTGCCAAACTCGCCGCCCGCAACGGCCCGCTGTACGTGTTCTTCTACAACAAGTGGTTCTTCGACGAACTGTACCAAGCCACCTTCGTGCGCGCGGCCAAGTTCCTGGGTGACCTGTTCTGGAAGGGCGGTGATCAGAAGATCATCGACGGGCTTGGACCTGACGGTGTCAGCGCCCTGAGCTACGAGGTCGGCCGCCGGACCGGCAAGCTCCAGACCGGCTATGTCTATCACTATGCGTTTGTCATGCTGCTCGGCGTCGCCGGTCTGCTTGGCTTCGCCCTGTACGCCTTCCATTGAGGGGGACGGAGCTTATGAGCGGCCTTCTCAGCCTGACCACTTTCGCCCCGCTCGCCGGCGTCGCCATCCTTCTGGCGGTTCGCGCGATCAAGGGTGACAATGCGGCTACCGACGCCCTGGCCAAATGGATCGCCCTGGCGACCACGCTGGTCACTTTCGCGCTGTCGATCCTGATGGTCGCCCAGTTCGACCCCAAGAACCCGGGCTTCCAGTTCGTGGAAGACGTGTCTTGGTTTGCGGGCCTGCACTACCGGATGGGCGTTGACGGGATCTCGATCTTGTTCGTCCTGCTGACGGCCTTTCTGCTGCCGATCTGTATCCTCGCCAGCTGGCGCTCGATCGAGAAGCGGCTCGTCGAATATTTGATCTGTTTCCTGGTTCTGGAGACCCTGGTCATTGGCGTCTTCTGTGCGCTGGACCTGATCCTCTTCTACCTGTTCTTCGAAGGCGGCCTGGTGCCGATGTTCCTGATCATCGGGATCTGGGGCGGGAAGCGCCGGATCTATGCGGCCTACAAGTTCTTCCTCTACACCCTGCTTGGCTCGGTGCTGATGCTGGCCGCCATCCTGGCGATGATCACCATCTCGGGAACCTCTTCGATCCCCGAACTGATGACCTTCAAGTTCGCCCCGTGGCTCCAGACTTGGCTGTGGCTGGCCTTCTTCGCCAGCTTCGCGGTGAAGATGCCGATGTGGCCGGTCCACACCTGGCTGCCTGACGCACACGTCGAGGCACCGACGGCCGGTTCGGTCATCCTGGCGGGCATCCTGCTGAAGATGGGTGGCTATGGCTTCATGCGCTTCAGCCTGCCGATGTTCCCCAATGCATCGGAGATGTTCCAGCCGCTGGTGTTTGCGATGTCGGCCATCGCGATTGTTTACACCTCTCTGGTTGCCTTCCGTCAGACCGACATCAAGAAGCTCATCGCCTATTCGTCCGTCGCCCATATGGGTTTTGTGACCATGGGGATCTTCTCGGGCAATGCGGCGGGCGAGCAGGGCGCGATCTTCCAGATGCTGAGCCACGGGGTGATTTCCGGCGCGCTCTTCCTCTGCGTCGGCGTCGTCTATGACCGCATGCACACCCGAGAGATCGCCTTTTATGGCGGCCTGACCAATCGCATGCCTTTGTACGCCGCGACCTTCCTGCTGTTCACCATGGGCAATGTCGGCCTGCCGGGCACCTCGGGTTTCGTCGGCGAAATCCTGACCATGACCGGTGTGTATCAGGCCTCGACCTGGACGGCGGTGTTCGCTGCGAGCGGTGTGATCCTCTCGGCCATGTACGCCCTGACGCTCTATCGTCGGGTGATGTTCGGCGAGATCGTCAATCCTGAACTGAAGACGATCACCGACCTCGACAAGCGCGAGATCCTGATCTTCGCGCCGCTGATCATCTCGACCCTGGTGCTCGGCATCTATCCGAATTTCGTATTTGACCTGACCGCGTCGTCCGTCGACGCGCTGGTCGGCGCCTGGCGCGCCGCCTTGGCCGGGTGAGGGACTGATGACGCTTTCAGCCAATCTTTCGCTGATCCTCCCTGAGGTCATTCTCGCGGGTTCAGCCCTCGTGCTGCTGGTCTGGGGTGCGTTCCAGGGCAAGACGAGCCCCCTGTTCACTCTGGCCGCTGTGGCGGCGCTGCTGGCGGCGGCCGTCGCTGCGGTCGTCGGGCCGCACGGACATGCCTTCAATGGCGTCTATTCGGCAGATGCTGCGGCGACCTACGCCAAGGTCGCCATCTTTATCTCGAGCGCCATCGGCATCGTGCTGGGCGACCGCTGGCTGGCCCAGCGTGGGGATCAGAAGTTCGAGTATGCGGTGTTGGTGATCCTGGCGGCGCTGGGCATGGGCGTCACCGCCTCGGCCGGCGACCTGATCAGCCTCTATATCGGCGTCGAACTTCAGTCCCTGGCGCTCTATGTGCTGGCGGCCTTCCGCCGTGACGATGCCAAAGCCTCCGAAGCCGGCCTCAAGTATTTCGTCCTGGGTGCTCTGTCATCGGGCCTGCTGCTTTATGGTTCGTCGCTGATCTACGGCTTTGCGGGTTCCACCCGGTTCGCTGACATTGCCGCCGCCGCCCATGGCACACACGGCGTGGGCCTGCTGTTTGGTCTGGTGTTCCTGATCTGCGGTCTGGCGTTCAAGGTCTCTGCCGCGCCGTTCCATATGTGGACACCGGACGTTTATGAGGGTGCGCCGACTCCGGTCGTGGGCTTCTTTGCAGCCGCGCCCAAGCTGGCGGCCATGATGATGTTCGCCCGCGTGCTGGGCGACGCCTTCCCGGACTCCGTCGCTCAATGGCGCCAGGTCCTGGTGATCGCCGCCCTGATCTCGGTCTTTGTCGGTGCCTTCGCGGGCCTGGCCCAGACCAACCTCAAGCGTCTGTGGGCCTATAGCTCGATCGCCAATGTCGGCTATGCCCTGCTGGGCGTCGCCACCGGCGGAGAGACCGGCCTGCATGCCATGCTGGTCTTCATGGTGCTCTATATGGTCGACGTGACCGGCTTCTTTGCCTGCCTTCAGGCCCTGAGCCGCAACGGCAAGCCGATGGAAACCATCGAGGACATGGCCGGCCTGATCAAGGAACGTCCGGGCATCGCCCTCGCCATGACGGCCTTCTCGCTGTCGGCTCTCGGCCTGCCGCCGTTCTCTGGCTTCTGGTCGAAGTTTTATGTCTTCAAGGCCGCGATCGGCACGGGCGACGTGATGATGCAGTGGGCCGCCGTGCTGGGCCTGGTCGGAAGCGTGGTTGGGGCCTTCTACTATCTGCGTCTGATCAAGAGCATCTGGTTCGATGCCGCCAAGGGCCCTGTCGATGCGCCTGCGCCTGCGGCGCGGGCCGTGGGCTTTGCCGCCGCACTGTTTTCGTTCCCGGTGGTTCTGGTTGCCCTGGTCTGGCTAGACCCGGCTGCAAAGGCAGCCGCAGCGGCCTTTGGCCACGCGTGACGTGACGGGCGAACCCCCAGCGCCTGCAGCGCGCCCTGTCGTCGTCTTTGACGAGATTGACTCCACCAATGCCGAGGCGCGCCGTCGCGCCGAGGCGGGCGAGCCCGGGCCTGTCTGGCTTCTGGGCTTGAGGCAGAGCGCTGGCCGTGGCCGGAGGGGGCGGGCCTGGGAAACAGGCGCAGGCAATCTCGCGGCGACTCTGCTCTTTTCAACCGACAAGCCGCCGGCAGTGGCCGCCCAGGTGTCGTTCGTGGCAGCGCTTGCCGTGGCAGACCTGCTGGCGAGTTTTGTTCCGTCCCAAATGGTCAGTCTGAAATGGCCGAACGACCCAATGCTCGATGGATTGAAGGTCAGCGGAATACTGGTTGAATCCGGCACGCGGCCTTCGGGAGGCCTTTGGATCGCAGTTGGCTTCGGGGTCAACCTGGCCGCCAAACCGCTCGAAAGTGAACGTCCAGCGACCGCATTGTCGGTTCATCTTGCTGGCGCGCCGCCCTTGCCCACTGAGGCTGTTCAGATTCTGGCCGAGGCCTTCGACCGTTGGTCGCTGGTTTGGGACAGCCTGGGATTCCCGGCCATTGCTGACGCCTGGACTGCAAGAGCCCACGGTCTGGGCGCGCCTTGTGTAGCGCGATTGGGGACTGAGACCGTCGAGGGCATAGCCGAAGGGCTGGATGATGACGGTGCTCTGAGGCTTCGTTTGCCTGATGGGCGCTTGCGGCGCATCACAGCTGGCGATGTCTTTTTCGGCGAGGCGATTTGATGCTGCTGGCGATCGAACAAGGCAATACCAACACCATGTTCGCCATCCATGATGGCGAGCGTTGGATTGCCCAGTGGAGGTCCGCGACGGAGAGCACGCGCACCGCCGATGAGTATGTCGTCTGGCTGTCCCAACTGCTGTCCATGCAGGGTCTGGGATTCAGGGCCATCGATGCCTGCATCATCTCGAGCGTGGTGCCGCAGTCGATTTTCAATCTGCGCAACCTGTCTCGGCGCTATCTCAATGTCGAACCTCTCGTGATCGGCGAGAACGCCAAGCTTGGGGTGGATGTCCGGATTGAAAAGCCGTCAGAGGCCGGTGCGGACCGTCTGGTCAATGCCGTCGGGGCCAGCATGGTCTATCCGGGCCCCCTGATCGTGATCGATAGCGGCACGGCGACCACCTTTGACATCGTCGCTGCCGATGGAGCCTTTGAAGGCGGGATCATCGCGCCAGGCATCAATCTCTCCATGCAGGCCCTGCACGAGGCGGCGGCCAAGCTCCCGCGGATCGCAATCCAAAGGCCGGCTCGCGTGGTCGGCAAGGACACCGTCGGGGCCATGCAATCCGGCGTGTTCTGGGGCTATATCGCCCTGATCGAAGGCCTGATCACGCGGATCAAGGCCGAACGCTCAGAATCCATGACCGTGGTCGCAACGGGCGGCGTCGCATCCCTGTTTGAGGGCGCGACCGACAGCATCGACCACTTCGATCCCGATTTGACCATTCGTGGTCTCCTGGAAATTCACCGTCGCAACACCATCTCAGAGACCTGATGACAAAATCCTCCCAAGACGAACTCGTCTTCCTGCCGCTAGGCGGGTCGAACGAGATCGGCATGAATTTCAATCTCTATGGCTTTGGGCCTGCCCATGATCGCAAGTGGATCGTGGTCGATCTTGGTGTGACCTTCGGCGATCAGACAACGCCCGGCGTCGAGATCATCCTGCCTGATCCCGAATACATCGAGGCCTATGCCGACGACATTCTGGGCATTGTCCTGACCCACGCCCATGAAGATCACCTTGGTGCCGTCCACTGGCTATGGCCCCGTCTGAAGGCCCCGGTCTACGCAACCCCGTTCACAGCCTTCCTGCTCCGGGAAAAGCTGCGCGACGCTCGTCTGCTGGACGAGGTCTCGATCACCGAGATTCCATTGGGTGGACAGTTCAAGATCGGCCCCTTCGATCTGGAAATGATCACCCTGACGCACTCGATCCCGGAACCCAATGGTCTGGCGATCAAGACCCCGCTGGGAACGATCCTGCACACGGGCGACTGGAAGATCGACCCGAACCCGCAACTGGGCGAAGCCACAGACATCGAAGGCCTCCGTCGTCTCGGTGACGAAGGCGTTCTGGCCATGGTCTGTGACTCGACCAACGTCTTCGTCGATGGCGAGGCCGGCTCTGAGGCCGATGTGCGCGTGGCGATGAACAGGCTGATCTCGGGCCTTAGCGGCAAGATCGCCGTCGCCTGCTTTGCCTCGAACGTTGCCCGTATGGACACCGTCATTCGCGCCGCTCAAGCCGCCGGACGCAAGGTTTGCCTGGCCGGCCGCTCAATGCACCGCATGGCCGCAGCGGCCCGATCGGTCGGCTTCCTGACGGGACTAGAGCCGTTTGTAACAGACGATCAAGCCAAGTATCTGCCGGAGAACGAGGTCCTGTTCCTGTGCACGGGCAGTCAGGGCGAGGCGAGGGCAGCCTTGTCCCGTATTGCCGAGGGCAACCACCCGCATGTGAAGCTCTCACAAGGCGACCACGTGATTTTCAGCTCACGGGTCATTCCGGGCAATGAAATTCCGATCCGCAACCTGCAGAACAAGTTGGCCGACCGAGGTGTCCGTCTGCATACCGAGCGCGATACGCCCGGCATCCACGTCAGCGGTCACCCCTGTCGGGATGAGCTCAAGCAGATGTACCAGTGGGTGCGTCCAGAGATCGCTGTCCCGACCCATGGGGAGCGGCGCCACCTGATCGAGCATGCGGCCTTTGCCAAGGATCTGCAGGTTCCACACGCCATTTCGCCGCGCAACGGTGACATGGTTCGCCTGGCCCCAGGGCACCCCGAGATCATCGACGAGGTTCCGTCTGGTCGACTCTATGTTGATGGCGGCGTCGTGACGCCCGAGAATGGTCAAGCCCTGAGAGAGCGTCGACACGCTGCGTTCAACGGCATGTTGGCCGTCTCAATCGTCATTGACGGCAAGAACCGCATCGTCTCTGGGCCGCAGGTTCGCGGCCTGGGTCTCGCAGGCGACAAGGACTACCCGCTGGACGAAGCCATGGATGATCTGGCTGAGGAAGCCGAGAGCGCCTTCAAGCGCCTGGGCGGCGACGACAGGGAAAGCGATGAAGCGATCGAGAATGCGATTTCTCGCGCTGTAAAAAAGGCTGCTTTCCGCATCTGGGAGCGCAAGCCTGTGGTCGAGACCACCGTTTTGCGCACCTGACATCTAGCAAGCGACTGCCCGCCGTGATTTTGCCACGGCGGGCGCAACCTGTTCGCGCCAGGGCCTAGATGTTAGGTCTTCGCGCGGGCAATTGGATAGGCAGGACTAAGGGCCATGATCGGCAAGCTGAACCATGTTGGCGTCGCCACGCCCTCCATCGATGAGGCGCTCGTGATGTATCGCGACCTTCTGGGCGCGACCTCCGTCACCGAGAAATGGGCCATGCCGGAACAGGGTGTATGGGTCTGTTTCGTAAACCTGCCCAACAGCCAGATCGAACTTATTGAACCCTATGGCGAGAAGTCGCCGATCCATGGTTTTTTGGCCAAAAATCCCAAGGGTGGGCAGCATCATATCTGCTTTGAGGTCGACAACATCTACGAGGCGCGCGACGCCCTGGTCGCAAAAGGTGCGACAGTCCTGGGCGAGCCGCGCATCGGCGCACATGGCACCCTGATTATCTTCGTTCACCCCAAGGACATGGGCGGCCTTCTGGTCGAACTCATGGAGACGCCCAAGGAGGCGCAGCACTGATGGGCCCAATCACCGGGATCGCAATCTTTTTTACTATCTGGTGGACGGTGCTGTTCGTCGTCCTGCCCCTGGGGTCGCGAAGCTACCACGAGATGGGGCTGAAGCCGCCGGGCGGCGGCGACCCGGGTGCGCCGGTCAATCCAAACCTGAAGCGCAAGTTCATCACGACGACCTGGGTGTCTGTCGTCGTGTTCGCTGTGCTTTGGTTGATCATCCGTTTCCAGCTGATCACCCTGCCGCAGCTGCCGGCGACCTATTAGGCCTTCCGGTTGCCCAAGCCTTGGGCGTCGCGCGAGCTTTCTCCCTGCAATCGCCCAAGCCTTGGGCGAAAAGACCTAAAGCTCCAGGCCGTTGGCATGCACATGCCCCAACAGTTGTTCGAGGGACTAGGGTGACCTTGCGAGATCGGATGTTCCTGATCTCACTCTGTGGCGTCTTCCCCGACGACGAACTTGCAAGGCCGCGCGAGGATCGCGCGGCCTTCTTTTCGTTTGCAACGGACTTGGTGGCCATCTTTTCGCCGCGTGCGTTGCCAAGCTGACGGCCAAGAGGCTATCTCAGGCCCTCGCATTTCCTCGGAGACGTCTTTCTGATGCGCCTGTCGCGCTATTTCCTGCCCGTGCTGAAAGAAGCTCCGTCCGATGCCCAGATCGCATCGCACCAATTGATGCTGCGTGCCGGCATGATCCGCCAGGAAGCGGCGGGTATCTATGCCTGGCTACCGCTGGGCCTGCGCGTCCTGAACCGCATCGAACAGATCGTGCGGGAGGAGATGGATCGTGCAGGGGCCATCGAGCTTTTGATGCCGACCCTGCAACTTGCGGATCTCTGGCGCGAGTCAGGGCGTTACGATGCCTATGGCCCCGAAATGCTCCGCATCACCGACCGTCATGAGCGCGAGCTGCTCTACGGGCCGACGAACGAAGAGATGATCACCGAGATCTTCCGGGGTTCGGTGAAAAGCTACAAGGACCTGCCCAAGAACCTCTACCATGTACAATGGAAGTTCCGGGACGAGCGACGCCCGCGCTTTGGGGTGATGCGTGGCCGTGAATTCCTCATGAAGGACGCCTACAGCTTCGACCTCGATGCCGATGGCGCGCGCAAGTCTTATAACCGCATGTTCGTCGCCTATCTGAACCTGTTCTCGAGGATGGGTCTCAAGGCCGTGCCGATGCGCGCCGACACCGGACCGATCGGGGGCGACCTGAGCCACGAGTTCATCGTTCTGGCCGAAACCGGTGAAAGCGCCGTCTTCTGTCACAAGGACCTGGTCGAGATGGACGCGCCTGGTCCAGACGTCGACTGGTATGGCGACCTCCAGGCCCTCGTGGATCAGCGTACGGCGCTCTATGCGGCGACCGAGGAAATGCACGACGAGGCCGCGTTCTCTGCGGTACCGGAAGGCGATCGTCTGTCGGCTCGCGGCATCGAGGTCGGCCATATCTTCTCATTCGGCACGAAGTATTCCGAGCCGATGCGGGCTTTGGTCACCGGACCGGACGGCAAGGACGTCCCGGTTCAGATGGGCTCGTACGGTGTGGGCGTTTCGCGTCTGCTGGGCGCGATCATCGAGGCCAGCCATGACGACGCCGGGATCATCTGGCCGGAATCGGTCGCGCCGTTCGATGTCGGAATCATCAACATGCGTCAGGGCGATGCGGCTTGCGACGCGGCCTGCGAAGCGGCCTACAAAGCCCTGACGGCTGCCGGCAAGACGGTGCTCTATGATGACACCGATGCCCGGGGCGGTGCCAAGTTTGCCACCATGGATCTGATTGGATTGCCCTGGCAGATGATCATTGGTCCCAAGGGCATTGCTGAAGGCGTGGTCGAGATCAAGAACCGGGCGACGGGCGAACGCTCCACCGCGTCGCTCGATTCCGTTCTGGCGGGCCTCATTCAAAGCAAGGCCGGCTAATGAGCGATCTGCGGGCGGCCGGACCGTTCAGCCGCTGGGAGAGGTCCGTCGCGCGGCGGTACCTGTTCGCCAAGCGCAAGAACGGCGGCGTCGCCCTGATTTCGGTGATCTCGTTCAGCGCCGTGATGCTGGCGGTTTTCGCCCTGATCACGGTGATGAGCGTCATGAACGGCTTCCGAGCGGAGCTGCTGGGTCGCATTCTGGGGTTCAATGGGCACCTGTATGCCCAATCACCACTGATCAACGGTCCGGATCGCGAGGGTGTGATCAGTAGAATTCGGGCAGTGCCGGGCGTGATCCAGGCCGTCCCGATGGTTGAGGCCCAGGCCATGGTCATCGGTCCGGGACAGGTGACCGGGGGTATCGTTCGCGGTGTCACCCCCCGTGACCTGCTCGGCCTGAAGATCATTTCCGGAAACATCAAAAAGGGCTCGCTCGCCGGCTTTGGCCAAGGCGAGTTCGGTGGCGACATCGTGCTCATCGGAGACCGAATGGCGGCCAATCTCGGTGTCGGCCCAGGCGATGCGATCACACTGATCTCGCCCTCCGGGCCGGCAACAGCGTTCGGATCCTCGACCCGGGAGAAGGACTACATCGTCGGCGGCGTCTTCAGCGTCGGTATGAGCCAGTTCGATGAGGCCTATGTCTATATGCCCCTTGAGCAAGCTCAGCTGTTCTTTGGCCGTGACACCTCGGTGGACTATGTCGAGATCAAGGTCGACGACCCAGACGACGCCAAGCTCCTGAAACCTGCTGTTGAAGCCGCCAGTGGTCCCGGGGCCCTGGTCGCCGACTGGATGGACAAGAACCACAGCTATTTCACGGCGCTCCAGGTCGAGCGGAAAGTCATGCGCCTGATCTTGTTCTGCATCGTGGCCATTGCCACCCTGAACATCATTTCCAGTCTGGTCATGCTGGTGAAGAACAAGGGCAAGGACATCGCCATCCTTCGCACCATGGGGGCGGGGCAGGGGGCTGTTCTGCGAATTTTCGTGATGGCCGGGGCCTCGATCGGTGTGGCCGGCACCCTGGCAGGGCTGATGTTGGGCGTACTGTTCTGCGCTTACATCACCCCTATCCAGAACTTCGTTGAGTGGGTGACCGGAACGGCCGTGTTCAGCGCCGACGTCTATATGCTTTCCCACATCCCGGCCAAGATCGACTGGGTTGAAGTCAGCGGGATCGTCGGCTTGTCCGCCCTGATGAGCGTCGCGGCGACGCTTCCGCCGGCCTGGCGTGCCTCACGTATCGATCCGGTTGAGGCGCTGCGTTATGAGTGAGCCTGTTCTGTCGCTGCGCGGGGTTGAACGCGTCTACAAGACCGAAGCTGGTGATTTGCCCGTACTTCGCGGTGTCGATATCGACGTGTATCCTGGCGAAGTCGTCGGCCTGATCGGCCCTTCCGGGTCGGGAAAGTCATCGCTTTTGCATTCTGCCGGGCTGCTGGAACGGCCAGACGCGGGGATCGTCGCCCTGGGTGGCCGCGACTGCTCAAAGCTTTCAGAGCGGGTCCGTACCCGCATTCGTCTGGGCACGGTCGGTTTCGTCTATCAGTTCCATCACCTCTTGCCCGAGTTCACGGCCCTCGAGAATGTCGCCATGCCGGGCCTGATCGCCGGGCGTAGCCGGGAGGTCGCCGAAGCCCGAGCCCTGGAGCTGCTCGGCGAGCTTGGCCTCACCGCCCGTGTCAACCATCAGCCTGCCCAGATGTCCGGCGGCGAGCAGCAACGGGTTGCGATAGCCCGGGCCTTGGCCAACAAGCCACAACTGCTGCTGGCAGATGAACCGACCGGCAATCTTGACCCGACGACATCAGCGGCGGTGTTTCAGTCCCTTTACAGCCTGGCGCGGGGACAGGGCGTAGCCGCCCTGATCGCAACGCACAATATGGACCTGGCACGCTACATGGATCGGGTCTTCGCCCTGAAGGACGGCTACCTCGCGCCACAGACCTTCTAGGGGCCGTGACGGTTAGAGCAGCGCCTGGCGCATGGCCTTGAAGAAGGCCGCTTGGTCGACCTTCTTGATCACACGAGCGTTCGGCGGTTTCCGCTTCAGGGCGGGATCGGCCAGCTCGATATCGGGCAGAATGGCATGCGAAACACTGAGATAGCCGCGTGTGAGTTCGCCAAGGGTTTCGACATCAACCACGGCTTGATCGGCCTCCAGGATCAGTGAGGGATCCAGAGCCAGTGCGCAGGTCAAGGCGTCGGGATGCAGGCTACCGTTCAGGCCCTCTGTTTCCTGTGCGAAGGCCAGGGAAGCCCGGTTGACCTGCGTGAAGAACCTCGCGCGTGGCGTGCCAAGTGCCTCCAGTTCGGCCAACTGAGCAAGGTCGAGGAGGCCATCGCGCAAAGTCTCGGTCCAGGTCACAACAGACAGGTCAAAGCCCGCATTGACGACGATCTTGGCGGCTTCGGGATCGACATAGAAATTGTACTCGGCGGCGGGCGTGACATTGCCGACCCCGTTGTCGGTTCCGCCCATCACCCAGAGATGCTTCACGGCCTGGGCGATGCGGGGCTCGCGCAGATAGGCCAGGGCGATATTGGTCAGGGGGGCCTGGGCGATGAGGGTGATTTCACCGGGCGCAGCCATCACTCGTCTGACGATCTCGTCGACGGCATGACCGGCGGCCGGGCGTTGGCTGGCGGGCGCAAAGTCCATGTCACTCATGCCATCCGCGCCGAAGACGTAGGCCGCATCGAGCGGCGCGCGGGAGAAGGGCGCCTGGGCACCCTTATAGACGGGCACCCCGGCCTTGTCGCAGACCGCTAGGGTGAGGAGCGCGTTCTCGGCGTGTTGCACGAAGCCCACATTGCCGTGGGCGATGGTGATGGCCTCAACAGTCACACCCGGACGGGTAAGGGCGAGCATCAGGGAGAAAACGTCATCCCCGGCGGTGTCTGTGTCGATGATCAGGCGCATGGCCCGATCTGACCTGATCTGGGGCCTATCGCCAACACCGGGCCGCAAGGCTCCATGGCACGTTCACAGAAAAAGCGGTGGAACGTTCTGGAACATCTTGTGAACGGAACAAAAGTAGAATACGGAACAAACACGAAACAAATGTGGAGGTCCCCATGGTCCGTATCGCGCGTGAGTCATTGGCGCTTGTATCCGTCGTCAGCTTCGTCTGGATGATGTGCACGGTCGCCCAGTTGGTGGCCTGAGTCGAACGGAGGCGGAGCTATGGCGGACGGCGAAGGACAGGGTTTCGTCCACCTTCGGGTTCGCTCGGCCTATTCACTCCTCGAAGGGGCCATCAAGGCCGACCAGATCGGCAAACTGGCAGAGGCAAGCCACATGCCGGCCGCTGGCCTGACCGACCGGGCCAACCTTTTCGGCGCGCTCGAATATTCGTCCTATGCAAAAGACGCTGGAATCCAGCCGATCATTGGCTGCGCCTTGCCGGTGTCAGGAATCGGCGCGGGCCCGACTGAGCGGTGGGCACGAGCCCCGACCATTACCCTTCTGGCTCAGAATGAGCGTGGCTATCTCAATCTCTCGGAACTTTCTTCGATCGCTTATCTGGAAAGCGGTGAACTGGCCGAACCCATCGTGCCTTGGGCCAGGGTCGTTGAACACGCTGAAGGCCTGATCCTGCTGTCGGGCGGTACCGACGGCCCGGTGGACGCCTTGTTCGCCGCAGGAAAAGGCGCAGAGGCCACCCAGGCCCTGGCGGAGATGAGCCGGGTGTTTGGTGACCGGTTCTATGTCGAACTTCAGCGGCACGGCCTGCCCAGGCAGGCCGCAGCTGAGCCCGGTCTGGTGAACTGGGCCTATGAGCATGACGCGCCGCTGGTGGCCACCAATGACGTCTATTTCGCCAAGGCAGAGCTCTATGATGCTCACGACGCCCTGCTTTGCATCTCCGATGGCGCTTTTGTCGGACAGGATGAACGCCGCCGGGTGACGCCAGAGCACTGGTTCAAGCCAGCAGCCGATATGCGCAAGCTGTTCGCCGACCTGCCCGAGGCCTGCGACAACACCCTCGATATTGCGCGGCGCTGCGCCTTTCTGGTCAAGAAGCGCGATCCGATCCTGCCCAGTTTCCCAACTGGAGACGGCCGCAGCGAGCCCGAAGAACTGGCGCACCAGGCGCGAGAAGGCCTGAAGGCCCGGCTGGCCGAAAACGTCCTGGCGGTGGAGGAGCAGGTCTATTGGGACCGACTGGATTTCGAGCTCGGCATCATCACCCGCATGGGTTTTCCCGGCTACTTCCTGATCGTGTCCGACTTCATCAAATGGGCGAAGTCGCACGGCATTCCCGTCGGCCCAGGACGGGGGTCCGGTGCCGGTTCACTGGTCGCCTGGGTGCTGACGATCACCGATCTGGATCCCTTGCGCTTTGGTTTGCTGTTCGAGCGGTTCCTGAACCCAGAACGTGTCTCCATGCCCGACTTCGACATCGACTTCTGTCAGGAGCGACGGGAAGAGGTCATCGTCTACGTGCAGGAGAAGTATGGCCGCGACCGTGTGGCCCAGATCATTACCTTCGGCTCCCTGCAGGCCCGCGCCGTCCTCCGGGACGTAGGCCGCGTTATGCAGCTTCCGCTCGGCCTTGTGGACCGGCTCTGCAAGATGGTGCCGAACAATCCGGCTGCCCCGGTAACCCTTGCCCAGGCGATCGAGCTGGAACCGCGACTCAAGGAGGCCAAGAGGGAAGACGGCAATGTGTCGGCTTGTCTCGATGTCGCCCTGCAGTTGGAAGGCCTTTACCGCAACGCCTCTACCCACGCGGCGGGTGTGGTCATCGGTGACCGGCCCCTGACCCAGCTGACGCCGTTGTACAAGGATCCGCGCTCGGATCTCCCGGCCACCCAGTTCAACATGAAGTGGGTCGAGAGCGCTGGTCTGGTGAAGTTCGACTTCCTGGGCCTCAAGACCCTCACCGTGCTGGACCGGGCCATAAAGCATCTAAAAAAGCGGGGCGCGGACGTCGATCTGGGCAAGCTGCCGTTTGACGACGCCAAGACCTACGAGTTGCTCGCGTCTGGTCAGACGGTCGGTGTGTTCCAGCTGGAAAGCCAGGGCATGCGCGACACGCTGCGCAAGATGCGCTGCGGGTCCATTGAGGAAATCACCGCCCTGATTTCCCTGTACCGCCCCGGTCCGATGGACAACATCGACACCTTTGTTGACTGCAAGTTTGGTCGCAAGCCGGTCGATACACTGCATCCCTCACTCGAGACGGTGCTCAAGGAGACCTATGGCGTCATCGTCTATCAGGAACAGGTGATGCAGATCGCCCAGATCCTGGCGGGCTACAGCCTGGGCGAAGCCGACCTTCTGCGCCGCGCCATGGGCAAGAAGAAGAAGGAAGAAATGGATCTGCAGAAGATCCGTTTCGTCGACGGCGCAAAACAGAAGAACGTTCCGGAAGAACAGTCCGGCTCGATCTTCGAACTGGTGGCCAAGTTTGCCGGCTATGGCTTCAACAAGAGCCACGCGGCCGCCTACGCGCTGATTGCCTACCAGACGGCCTGGTTGAAGGCCAACACGCCGGTCGAGTTCCTCGCTGCGTCGATGAGCCTGGATATCTCCAACACCGACAAGCTGGCGGTTTTCCATCAGGACGCGCGCCGGTTCGACATCACGGTTCGGGCACCCGACGTCAATCGCTCGGGCGCGGATTTCGAGGTCGAGAACGGCGAGGTGCTTTACGCCCTGGGCGCGGTGCGCAATGTGGGTCTTGAAGCCATGAAGCACCTGGTCGCTGTGCGCGAAGAGGGTGGCCCCTTCCGTGACATTTTCGATTTCGTCGAACGGGTCGATCCCAAACAGGTCAACAAGCGGGCGATCGAGAACCTGGCTCGGGCGGGAGCCTTTGACTCCTTCCACAAGAACCGGGCCCAGATCCTAGCCTCATCCGATGTGCTGATCGCCCACAGCCAGAGCATCGCTGCGGACCGCCAGGGTGGCCAGCACGCCCTGTTCGGAAGTGATCCGGCGGCAGGACGGCCCCGCCTGAAGAAGACCGAGCCCTGGAGCCAGGTCGATCTGCTCGATGAGGAACTGGCCGCCGTTGGCTTCTATCTGACCGGGCACCCGCTGGAAGACATGGTGGGGCTGTTGCGCCGCAAGCGCACTGCCATGTTGACCGAGGTGATCCCCCAGGCCGAAGCGGGCATGGAAGCTTTCCGGATGTGCGGCGTGGTCCGTCGTCGACAGGAGCGGGCGTCCCAGAACGGAGAGCGGTTCGCCTTCGTCTCGCTATCCGATCCGACCGGAGAGTATGAGGTGCTTTTCCCCCCAGAAGCCCTTCGCAAGTGCCGGGACGTGCTGGAGCCCGGCAAGTCTGTGGCCATCAAGGTGCGGGCCAAGGCGCGAGACGGTGAGGTTCGCTTTTTTGGTGACGACGCTGAGCCTATCGAGAAGGCGATCGAGAACGTCGTGGCGGGACTGCGCGTCCACCTATCGCCGTCGGCGACGGAAATCGAAGCCTTACGAAAACGTCTTGAGCCGGCCGTGTCGCAGAAAGGCGGGGAAATCAGCTTCATCGCTGCGATCGGCGGTGGACGCGAGATCGAACTGAAGCTGCCCGGCCGCTATGCGTTGGATGCGTCGTTGCGCGGGGCCTTGAAGACCGCGCCCGGCGTGGCGCTTCTGGAAGACGTCTAAGGATGGGCAGGCATCAAGGCGGTTGTCAGTGCGGCAGGGTGCGGTTCGAGGTCGAAGTCGAGCTCCAGGACCTCATCAGCTGCAACTGTTCGCGTTGTGGCAAGCTGGGCTCGGTTCTGGCCTTTGCGGCCGAGGATGATTTCAAACTCCTGCAGGGGCAGGGCGCTCTGACCGAGTACCGGTTCAATACAGGCAAGATCGCCCATCTGTTCTGTTCCGAGTGCGGGATCGAATCCTTCGGGCGCGGTGAAGGTCCCGGCGGCGTGCTAATGGCAGCGATCAATGTGCGTTGCCTCGACGAGGTCGATGTCTTCGCGCTTGAGCCCGTTCAGGTGAACGGCAAGGCGTTCTGAAGGGTTAGAGCCAGCAGCGTCGGACCAGCCTCCTGCAGCTCACAAGGCCTTGCTCTGGTTCATGACGTCAAAGTGGATGCCCTAGCTGTCCCCCCGGCCGCGCTTCGCGACATCAACGCTATGGTACTGGCTCCCGTCTGGATCGCGGAGCAAGGACTGCATTGCTCGCTCAAGTCCGGTTTATATGCCGCCGACGGGGTGGCCAGGGAGACTGCGGCCTGGGGGATTATTCTGGCGGATCGCGCGGGTCACGTCGCGGATGCGCTCAGCGCCGGTGGCATGGGTGCCAAAGCCGACTTGTTCGAAGCCATTGTCGATGGCTTCAACGAAGAAGTCTCGGCACCATCCTCTACACGGATGGGCCAGTCCGGGGCCGGGTCCAGCTAGTCTCTGAACCATGGGCTATAGGGTCCGCTCCGTGGCATCCGATCGAGACCGGCCATGGCCAACCTCTTTCCGCTGCAGTCGGACAAGGCTTGCTTTTTGGATCAATCCCGCCTATCTGCGCGCCATTCCACACGCGGACGTTCGGCTGTGACCCGGGGAGACATCCCGGCATCGCCGTTCCGGTCCCGCTCCAGATGTCTGGATCGGGGGTGTCCGCGGAGGTTCAACCGGAAGAAGGATTATAGGCCTCATGGCGCTTCCCGAATTCTCCATGCGTCAGCTCCTCGAAGCTGGCGCCCACTTCGGCCACCAGACGCACCGCTGGAACCCGAAGATGGACCGCTACATCTTTGGTTCGCGTTCGAACATCCACATCATCGATCTGTCGCAGTCGATCCCGCTCCTGCACCAGGCTCTGGTGAAGGTGCGTGAAGTCGCCGCAGCCGGTGGCCGCGTGCTGTTCGTCGGCACCAAGCGCCAGGCTTCCGATCCGGTCGCCACCGCCGCCAAGCGTTGCGCCCAGTACTATGTCAATCACCGCTGGCTCGGCGGCACCCTGACCAACTGGCGCACCGTGTCGGGCTCGATCGCTCGCCTGCGCGAGCTGGAAGGCGTTCTGTCGGGCGAAGGCCAGGGCCGTTCCAAGAAGGAACTGCTGCAGCTGACCCGCGAGCGCGACAAGCTCGAGCTGTCGCTGGGCGGCATCAAGGACATGGGCGGCATCCCCGACATCATGTTCGTGATCGACACCAACAAGGAAGCGATCGCGATCCTTGAAGCCCGCAAGCTGAACATCCCGGTCATCGCGATCCTCGACACCAACTGCGATCCGGATGGCATCACCTATCCGATCCCGGGTAACGACGACGCCGCTCGCGCCCTGCAACTGTACTGCGACCTGATCGCGGATGCGGTTCTGGACGGTCTGGCCGCTGGCCAAGCCTCTTCGGGCGTCGATCTGGGTGCCTCGGTGGCTCCGATGGAACCGACCCTGGCCCGCGAGCTGACCCCCGAGCCGGTGGCTGAAGCCGCCGCCCCGGAGGCCGCTCAGGAAGCGACTGCAGAGGCCATCGAAGCCGTCGCTGAAGAGCCGGCTGCGAGCTGATATCCGACGGCCGCCAGGCGGCGGCTGTTGTGACCCTGACATGCGACCGGGCTATCAAGCCCGGTCGCTAACCGTTTGAATATGGAGATTTTCCATGGCTGAGATCACGGCTGCGCTGGTTAAGGAACTGCGCGAGAAGTCCGGCGTCGGCATGATGGACTGCAAGAAGGCCTTGCAGGAAAATGGCGGCGACATCGACGCTTCCATCGACTGGCTGCGCGCCAAAGGCCTGTCCAAGGCCGCCAAGAAGGCTGACCGGGTTGCCGCTGAAGGCCTCGTTGGCATCGCCGTTCGCACCGATGGCGCCGGCATGACCGCCGCGGCCGTCGAAGTGAACGCCGAAACCGACTTCCTGGGTCGCAACGAACTGTTCCAGAACGCCGTCCGCAAGATCGCGGCGGTTGGTCTGGACAATGATGGCGTTGAAGCCATCAGCGCCGGCAAGACCGCTGACGGCGAAGTCGTTGCCGACCTGCTGACCAACCTGATCGCCACCATCGGCGAGAACATGGTTGCCCGTCGCTCGGCGCGCTTCAGCGTCGCCCAGGGCGCGGTTTCGACCTACATCCACAATGCTACGGCACCGGACCTCGGCCGCATCGGCGTGCTCGTGGCTATCGAAGGTGCTGGCGACCAGGCCAAGATCCTGGAACTCGGCCGCAAGATCGCCATGCACGTCGCAGCGACCTCGCCGCTGTCGCTGTCGCCGGATGATCTGGATCAGGCCGCGATCGAAAAGGAACGCGCCATCTTCACCGAACAGGCGCTGGAGTCGGGCAAGCCCGCCGCCGTCGTCGAGAAGATGGTCGAAGGCCGGATCCGCAAGTTCCTGGAAGAAGTCGTGCTTCTCAAGCAAGCCTTCGTCATGAACCCCGACCAGACCGTCGAACAACTCGTCGCCGAAACGGGCAAGGAACTGGGCTCGCCGCTGACGGTGAAGGGCTTCGTTCGTCTGGCCCTGGGCGAAGGCGTCGAAAAGGCACCGGCTGGCGATTTCGCCGCTGAAGTCGCCGCAATGGCTGGCCAAGCCTAAGGTCCGGGGTTTGATGGGCCTCGCAGGAGGCTCGTCATCCGATATCTTCAAGAGGCGCGGCGCGTTTTGCGCGTCGCGCCTTTGTTGCGCCTGCGTGGTGCCGCTCACGACTTGCTTTGCCGAGCGGTGCCGCCCCGGCGCAAAACCAATCCCACTTTTTCTGAACCCGCACTATGTTGCATTCCGACGACTCAGGAACAGCACGGCCCATGTCTGAAACCGCTCCCGCCATGCCCAAACGCTTTCGCCGCGTCCTCCTGAAGGTCTCTGGAGAGGTGCTGATGGGCGATACGCCCTACGGGATCGACACCAACAC
Organism: Caulobacter sp. AVps16; assembly: GCF_058681455.1. Classification (NCBI taxonomy): domain Bacteria; kingdom Pseudomonadati; phylum Pseudomonadota; class Alphaproteobacteria; order Caulobacterales; family Caulobacteraceae; genus Caulobacter; species Caulobacter sp. AVps16. The sequence continues at coordinate 1,652,454 of NZ_CM178739.1, read as the reverse complement.
CGTTCAGTCCGTAGCCGAAGACATTGCCGAGATCGTCAAGTCCGGCGTGGAGCTGTGCCTTGTGATCGGCGGCGGCAATATCTTCCGGGGCATGGCCGGTGCCGCCAAGGGCATGGAACGTTCCAGTGCTGACTATATGGGCATGCTGGCGACCGTCATGAACGCCCTGGCGATGCAGGATGCCCTCGAGCGGATCGGTGTCTCCACGAGGGTCCAATCTGCCATTCCGATGGCAACGGTCTGTGAGCCCTACATCCGCCGGCGTGCCCAGCGCCATCTGGAAAAGGGCAGGGTGGTGATCTTCGCCGCCGGGACTGGCAATCCGTTCTTCACGACCGACACCGCCGCCGCCCTGCGCGCCGCAGAAATGCAGTGTGATGCCCTGTTCAAGGGCACCAGCGTCGACGGTGTCTATACGGCTGACCCCAAGAAGGATGCCACGGCTGAACGCTATGACCGCCTGACCTATATGGATGTCCTGGCCAAGGACCTTAGAGTCATGGATGCGTCAGCTGTTGCCTTGATGCGTGACAGCAACATCCCGATCGTAGTCTTCTCCATCAAAGGGCGCGGCAATCTGCTGAATGTCCTGCGTGGCGAAGGCACCTTTACCGTCGTCGCCCAAGACGCCGCCGCCTAACTCAAGCGAAGAGAGCCCCGCCATGGCCGCCGCCGAAAAGCCCGTTCTGTCCCGCTATAAAGAGCGCATGGAAAAATCCGTATTGGCTCTGAAAGAAGATTTCGCCGGTTTGCGGACGGGCCGCGCGTCTTCAAACCTGCTCGACCAGATCATGGTCAATGCCTACGGTTCCATGGTTCAACTGAATACGGTTGCCTCGATCAGTGTTCCGGAGCCGCGTCAGATCAATGTCAATATCTGGGACAAGGGTGTCGTCTCGGCGGTAGAGAAAGCGATCCGCAATTCGGATCTCGGGCTGAACCCTGTCGTTGAAGGTAATAACCTTCGCATTCCTATCCCGCCCCTGACCGAAGAGCGTCGTAAGGACCTCTCGAAGATTGCTGGGAAATACGCTGAGGCCCAGAAGGTGGCCGTGCGCAACATCCGCCGTGACGCCAATGACGATCTGAAGAAGGCCGAAAAGGCGAGCGTCATCAGCGAGGATGAGCTCAAGAAGATGGAAACCGAGGTCCAGAAGATGACCGACGAAGCCATCAAGAAGGTCGACGAGGCCTTGAAAATCAAAGAGCAAGAGATCATGCAAGTTTAAGGACCGGCCTGAGTATATGGGACGGTTAGGGAAGGCTTGAAACGATGTCGGCGACGACCGGCCTGCAGGATGTTTCGGCGCGCGCTGGGGGCGATGCGTCGAGTCGCTCCTTGCATGTGGCCATCATCATGGACGGGAACGGTCGCTGGGCGAAGCGTCGCGGGATGCCGCGTGCGCTGGGTCATCGCGCCGGCGTCAACGCGCTCAAGCGCACGGTCGAAGCCGCCCCAGACCAGGGTGTCGGCGTTCTGACCGTGTTCGGTTTTTCGACCGAAAACTGGAGCCGTCCTGCGCATGAAGTGTCGGAGTTGATGGGCCTTCTCAAGGCCTATGTGGAATCCGATCTGGAGCGTCTGGACCGAGAGGGGGTTCGGGTTCGGATCATCGGCCGCAGAACGGGCCTAGCTCCGGATATACAGGAGATTATCGAGCGGGCGGAGCGGCGAACAGCCAGCAACACCAAGTTCACGCTTCAGGTCGCCTTCAACTACGGTGGCCGCGCCGATATCGCTGATGCTGCCCGGGCCTTTGCTGAAGCCGTGGAACGTGGCGAGGCCAAGGCGGCCGACCTCAATGAAGCCGTTTTCGAAAGCCTTCTTTCGACATCCGCCGCGCCGGCTCCTGATGTGATTGTGCGCACCAGCGGAGAGCAAAGGATTTCAAACTTCCTGCTTTGGGAATGTGCCTACGCCGAACTGGTTTTCCAGGACGTGCTGTGGCCCGATTACGGACCCGAAGCCCTCTCTGCGGCCATCACAGAATACCGCGGTCGTGACCGTCGCTATGGAGGCATTGCTGCCGATGACGTCGCCGTCGCCGGCTAAACGCTTCAACTGGAAAAACCTGCGAGTGCGCGTGCTGTCTGGCACCGTACTCGTGCCTACGGTCGTGGCCGCCGTTTGGTTTGGTGAGATCTGGTTCCTGGCACTTGTCGCCGTCTGTGTTGCGCTTTTGGCCCGCGAATGGGGCAAGATGAGTGCGCCCAGAGCCTCAGGTGGCGTTGCCTTTGCCATCGGTGCGGCAGTGCTGGTTGCCGTTATTGCAGCCTATAGAGGCCACTATTATCTTACCTGGCCGCTCCTCGTTGCAGGGGCGATCCTGGCCGCATTGCTCGCCCGCGGCGCAGTTGAGCGACGCGCGGACGCTGCTTATGGCGTGATCTATATTGGTCCGGCCTGTATCGCGCTGGTCTGGTTACGTGGTCTGGATGTGGGGCTAAGCTGGACGCTGTTGCTGTTCGCCGTCACCTGGTTTGCAGACATTTTCGCCTTTGTCGTCGGCAGTATCCTGAAGGGGCCCAAGCTCTGGCCCCGGTTCTCGCCTAACAAAACGTGGTCGGGCTTTTTCGGCGGGCTGGTGGCAGCTTCCCTCGCGGCTGTCGGAATTGATGTTCTTTCCCGTCATCTCCCGGCTCTGCCCGACCTAAATCTCAGCTGGCCCGTGGCGGCCTTGATTGGATTGCTGGGTGGTCTCTCGACCATGATGGGCGATCTCTGGGAGTCGATGCTGAAACGGCGTTTCGGCGTGAAGGACTCCGGCGATCTGATCCCTGGACACGGCGGCCTGCTCGACCGGGTAGACGGGTTGATGTTCGCAGCCATCGTCATCGCGGGCATCCGCCTGATCTATCTTTATGGATGGGCCAATTGACGCCGATCCGGAAGGTCGTGGTTCTGGGCTCCACTGGCTCAATCGGTGTTTCGACTCTGAGCCTGTTTGAAGCCTCTGGCGTCGAGGTTGACGTCCTGGCGCTCACGGCTGGTCGCAACGTCGAAAAGTTGATCGAACAGGCGCTACGCTGGCGGCCCAACGTTGTGGTCATTGAAGATGAGGCGCTGCTCCCCAGGCTTCGAGACGGCCTTCAAAACACGGGCATCCGAACCGCTGCCGGGGCCTCGGCTATTGTCGAAGCTGCGGCAATGGGTGCCGACTGGGTGATGTCGGCTATCGTCGGGGCTGCTGGCCTGGCACCGACCCTGGCGGCAGCGCGGACCGGAGCCGTGATCGCTCTGGCGAACAAAGAGAGCCTTGTTTGTGCTGGACCTGCGCTGTTGCGGATTGCCCGCGCAGCAGGCGGATGCGTGATTCCGGTCGACTCAGAGCACTCCGCGATCTTTCAGGTGCTGCAGCCGGCCTGCATCCACAGGGTATCGCGACTGATCCTCACGGCTTCCGGTGGGCCTTTTCGAACCTGGACTCGCGAGCAGATGGCCGTGGCCACGCCCGAACAAGCCGTGGCTCATCCAAATTGGTCGATGGGCGCCAAGATTTCGGTCGATTCCGCATCCATGATGAACAAGGGCCTCGAAATGATCGAGGCGTCCTATCTGTTCGATACACCTGAAGAGCGCATCGAGGCCGTGATCCACCCACAGTCCGTCATTCACAGCCTGGTCGAGTATGTCGACGGCTCGACCCTTGCCCAATTGGGACCTCCGGATATGCGGAGCCCGATCGCCTGCGCCTTTGCATGGCCTGATCGCCTGCCTTGGCCGGCGCCCCGACTTGATCTGGCGGCCTATGGCCAGCTGACTTTCGAGCAACCGGATCAAGAGCGCTTTCCCTCCATCGGCATCGCCCGAGAGGCGATGCGGCTAGGCGGTGGCGCTCCGGCTGCTATGAACGCAGCCAATGAAGTGGCCGTAGCGGCATTCCTTGACCGTCAGATCGGCTTTCTCGATATTGCCGCTTCGGTGGCGGGGACCCTGGAACGCATGAATAGCTTGGGGGCCTTGATGGAAGCTGACGCCGATCCAGTCGAAAGCGCCATGACTACGGACGCGAGCGCCCGCCGCATTGCGGCCGAGGTTGTGCGTCAAGTTCAACGGCACAACTGAAGACGAGAAGAAAACCGACATGCTCGGCTTCATGCAATCGGCTATCGCCTATATCATCGCTTTCCCGCTCGTGATCCTCGTTGTGGTCACCGTGCACGAGCTTGGTCACTTCTGGGCGGCCAAGGCCTGCAAGGTAGAGATCGAGAAGTTCTCCATCGGTTTCGGGCGCGCCATCGTATCGTGGCGTGATCGCGACGGCGTCCAGTGGCAGATCGGATGGCTGCCCCTTGGCGGTTATGTACGGTTCGCCGGTGATGAGAACGCGGCAAGCGTTCCTGACCAGCAGGACCTCGCAAGCCTGCGCACCGCCATCGAGCGTCGGGAGGGGCAGGCAGCAGTCAGTCGCTATCTGCATTTTAAGCCGCTTTGGCAAAGAGCCTTTATTGTCGTGGCGGGGCCTCTGGCCAATTTCGTCCTGGCCATCGTGCTGTTCGCCGCTCTGCTCGGCGTGTTTGGCGAAACAGTGCGTCGCCCCGTCATCAGTGGCGTCAACGCCGGCAGCCCTGCAGCCGCCGCGGGCTTCCGCCAAGGCGACGTGATTCTTTCGGCCGACGGCCGCACGGTCAAGAATTTTGGCGAACTGGAAACCTACGCCCTGCTGCGCAGCGATGTTCCAATCCGCTTCAAGATCGAACGCGACAAGCAAACCCTCGAACTGGTGGCGACCCCGGCCCTGGTTGAGGTCTCAGATGGTTTCGGCGGCAGCCAGAAGGCCGGGGAGCTCGGCTTTGGCGCTCCGCCTCTGATCGCCAATGTGGAACCAGGCTCGGCCGCTGATAAGGCTGGGCTGCGCCGCGGGGACCTTGTGCAGAAGGCTGATGGCGCTGCGATCGGCAGTTTCGAAGACCTCACGCAACATGTAGCCCAGAGTGGTGGCCGCCCGATTGCGTTTGATGTCTATCGTGACGGCGCGACGATCCAGGTCCTCGCTACCCCGAGGCTCCAGACCCGACCCGATGCGGCGGGTAAGCCCAGCACGCGCCTCCTACTTGGGGTGGCCGGTGGGCTGCCAGCCAGCGACGTGCAGCGTGTTCGCTACAATCCGGTTGAGGCCTTGGCCGGCGGCGTGGCCCGTACGTGGGATGTTCTTGAGACCACGGTCTACTATCTGGGGCGCGTCATTCGCCTGGAGGTTTCGGCCGAACAGATCAGCGGTCCGATCGGCATTGCCAAGACGTCTGGCCAGTTGGCTCAGGCCGGTGCGGCCGGTGCGGCCGATTTTCCGTCCATGCTGCTTGGGTCAGCGGTGGCTCTGATCTGGCTGTCAGCCATCCTGTCCGTCAGCGTCGGCTTCATGAACCTGTTGCCGATTCCTGTATTGGATGGTGGGCATCTCTTGTTCTACGCCTATGAAGCGATCGCCCGGCGTCCGCTTGGCGCACGTCTTCAGGCCGCTGGTTACCGGGTTGGTCTTGCGCTCTTGCTGAGTTTCATGTTGTTCGCGACCTGGAATGATCTGCAGCGCCTGAGCGTCTTCAAATTTTTTGGTGGGTTGTTCTCTTGAACGGCCACCTTCCGTCCATGATTGGTCCCATGAGCAAAATTCGCGCCCACAGCGCCGCGTTCGCCACCGGTGTGGCGATTCTCTTCGGTTCGACCGCGTTGGTCGCGCCCGCTGCGGCATTCGCCCAGTCGGCGCAGACCAGTGTGGTTCAGAGAATCGTCGTGCAGGGAAATGAGCGGATCGAGCAGGGGACCGTGATGTCCTATCTGCCGATCCAACCCGGCGATACTGTGGACGCCGCGCGGCTCGATTTGGCGCTCAAGACTCTCGCCCGCACGGATCTCTTTGCAGACGTCAAGATCGACATGATCTCGGGCGACCTGATCGTGAAGGTCGTCGAGAACCCGATCATCAATCAGGTCGTCTTTGAAGGGAACTCGTCGCTCAAGGAAGACAAGCTCAAGGACGAAGTGCAGATCCGGCCGCGGGGCATTTTCACCCGCGCCAAGGTTCAGGCCGATGTTCAGCGGATTATCGAGCTCTATCGCCGGTCTGGACGTATCTCGGCGACGGTTACGCCCAAGGTCGTGGAACTGCCGCAGAAGCGCGTCGATCTGGTCTTCGAGATCAATGAAGGCCCCAAAAGCGGCGTTCTGGGCATCAACTTCCTCGGAAATTCGGAGTTCTCCGACAACGATCTGCGTGATGTGATCGTGACCAAGGAGTCGCACTGGTACAAGTTCCTGACCAGCAACGACAATTACGATCCCGACCGGATCGAGTACGACCGCGAGCAACTGCGCAAGCACTACCGCAACCGCGGCTATTTTGATTTCCGGGTCGTCTCCTCGATGGCCGAGCTGGCACCCGACAAGAACGGGTTCGCCGTAACCTACACCCTGGACGAAGGGCCGAAGTATAAGTTCGGCAAGGTCACGGTTGAGACTGAACTCAAGAAGCTGGACGGCACCCTGCTTGCCCAGATTCTGCCGATCCGCACCGGCCAGCTTTATGAAGACGAGCGTATCGAACAGGCTACCGATGCTCTGACCTTTGCGGCCGGCGCGGCAGGCTTCGCCTTTGTCGATGTTCGCCCCCGCTATGTGCCCAATCGCGAAACCAACACCGTTGATGTTGTCTTCCAGGTTCGTGAAGGCCCGCGGGTCTATGTCGACCGGATCGATATCGTCGGCAATACGCGTACCCTGGACTATGTCCTGCGCCGCGAACTCGAAGTGGCCGAAGGCGACGCCTATAACCGTGTGCTGGTCGACCGTTCGAAAAACAACATCCGCCGCCTCGGCTTCTTCAAGGAAGTCGAGATCGAGGAAGTTCCCGGCAGCGCACCAGACCGCACAGCCCTGCGTGTGAAGGTCGAGGAACAGCCGACCGGGGAACTCTCGTTCAGCGCCGGCTACAGCTCGGTGGACAAGCTTGTGCTCGACGTCGGCATCACGGAACGCAATTTCCGAGGCCGCGGTCAGAACATGCGCGGACGGATTTCCGTCGGTTCCCTGCGTCAGCAGATCGATTTCGCCTTTACCGAGCCGCGGTTCCTCAATCGCAATCTGGTCGCAGGCGTCGATATCTATTCGTTCCGCTATGACCTGAGTGACTATGCGGCCTATGACACCCGATCGCTGGGGGGCAATGTTCGCGTCGGCTTCCCACTGACCCAAAACGCCTCCATGAGCATGCGTTATACGCTGCGGCGGGATGAGGTCAGTGTTTCTGACGGCCTCTGCAACAGCGGGTCAGTTTCTCAAATTCTCTGCCTGCAGCGCGGTGCTTATATGACCTCGCTGGTGGGCTACGGCCTTAGGATCGACAAGCGAAATGACCCGATCCAGCCGACCCGTGGCTGGTTCGCAGACCTGAACCAGGATCTGGCCGGCTTTGGCGGCGACGTGAAGTACCTCAAGACCGAAACCGATGCCGGCTGGTATTGGGGCTTCAACAAGGACTTCATCTTCAGTGCTACGGGCTCCGCCGGCTATATCGAAGGCTGGGGTGGGGACAATGTCCGCATCAATGACCGCTTCTATAAGGGCGGCACCAACTTCCGTGGCTTTGAAACGGCTGGCATCGGCCCGCGTGACATCTCGACCCAGAGCAATTCGCTGGGCGCGAAACTCTACGCCATTGGCACGTTCGAGCTAACCGTTCCGACGCTTCTGCCGGAGCAGTACGGGATCAAGGCGGCTTTGTTCAGCGATTTTGGTACTGCGGGCTTGCTCGATGACTCAGACCGTCAGTCTTCGGCTGGCGTCTTTGACCCGAACATCCGTGACAACCTGGGTCTTCGGGCCTCGGCGGGTATCAGCATCGACTGGAAGTCGCCCATGGGTCCGATCCGGTTCGACTTCAGCAAAATCCTTTCCAAGGAAGACTACGACCGGACCGAAACGTTCCGGTTCTCCACCTCCACAAGGTTCCAATGATCATGACTTCCAAGTTCCTGTTTGCGGCCGCTTCGGGCGTCGTCGCCATCGCCATGTCGAGCACCGCCCTGGCCCAGACAGCACCGGCCGCCGCTACCGCCGCACCGGCGATCACGCACGGCGCACCGATTGCAGGTGTTTGCATCTTTTCGAGCCAGCGCGCTGTCGGCTCCTCGGCTGTCGGCAAGGCGGTCGACGCCCGTCTGAAGACGATCATTGCGCAAGTGAATGCTGAACTGACCGGCGAACGCACCACGCTCGACAATGAAGCCAAGGCGCTGGACGCCAAGAAGGCCACGCTGGATCAAGGTGCACTCGAGCAGCAAGCCGCGGGCCTTCAGGTCAAGGCCAACGCCTGGCAGCGCAAGGGTCAGCTTCGCCAGAAGGAAGTCGAAGCAACCGAGCAAAAGGCGCTGTCGCGCGTCTATCAGGAGCTCGATCCGGCCATCAAGCAGGTCTATCAGCAACGCACCTGCGGCATTCTGGTTGACCGCGAGTCGGTTCTGCTGGCGAACCCCGCCATGGACATTACTGACGCCGTCGTCGTGGCCTTGGACGCTCGCATCAAGACCCTGACCTTCGATCGCGAACGTCTGGACCAACCGGCCGCCGGCGCTCAAGCTCTGACGCCGACCAAGAAATAAGCGACTCGGCAGGCGCTGAGCGCCGTGCCATTCGCCGAGAGGACCAGATGCCGGACCCACGATTTTTCGATCACCTGGGTCCGGCGTCACTTCAGGAGCTCGCACTCCTGGGCTCTGCCGAACTCTCCGACGCTCGACAGGCGTCTCGAGCCTTTGCCCAGGTCGCGCCACTCGACGCCGCCAACAGCGAGGCCATTGCCTTCTTTTCGGACGTCAAGCGTCGGGATGCTGCCGCCGCCACTCAGGCGGGGGCCTGCTTTGTCAGGCCTGAATATCGCGATCTGCTAGGCCCTGGCTGCGCGGCCCTGCTGACGGCCCACCCTCAGGCTTCCTGGGCGGCCGCAGCGGCGAGGCTGTATGCCCCACGCCGGCACGAGCCTGATACAGACCAGATCCATCCCGATTGTGAACTGGAAGAGGGCGTCAGGTTGTCTCCCGGCGTTACAATCGGGCAGGGGGCCCGGATTGGCCGAGGGACCCGACTGGCACCCGGTGTCGTCATTGGGCCCGGCGTCACTCTGGGCCGTGACTGTCTGATTGGGGCCAATGCCGTGATCGGGTTTGCCATCATAGGTGACCGCGTCAACATTCATGCTGGAGCCGTGATTGGCGAGGCCGGTTTTGGGGCCGCAGCCGGGCCCAAAGGGGTGGTGGATCTTCCACAGCTTGGCCGGGTCATTATTCAGGACGGCGTTACCGTCGGGGCCAACAGCTGTATCGATCGCGGAGCCTTTTCCGATACGACCGTCGGTGAGAACACCAAGATCGACAATCTGGTCCACGTCGCGCACAACGTCCGCATAGGTCGCAATTGCGTGTTGGCGGCCTATACCGGTATCTCTGGCAGCACCGTTGTCGGTGATGGCGTTGCCTTTGGAGGCAAGGCCGGGGTAGCCGACCATCTCACGATCGGCTCAGGCGCGAGCATTGGCGCTTCTGCGGCAGTGTTTAAGGCCGTGCCTGACGGTGAAACATGGACTGGATTTCCGGCCCGGCCGCTGAAGCGGTGGCTCCGGGAAACCGCATGGCTCTCGCGCATGGCGGGTGGCCGGGGAACAAGGGGCTAAGTATGGGCCAGGACATCGCCGAAACGGCGCAAACCGATATCGACATCGCCGAGATCCTCGCTCGGATCCCGCACCGTTATCCTTTCCTGCTCGTCGACCGGGCCGAGGACTATCGTCCACATCAGTCCATCGTCGGCATCAAGTGCGTCACCGTGAACGAACCCTTCTTTCAGGGCCACTTTCCCGGCAATCCGGTCATGCCGGGCGTCCTGATCATTGAAGCCATGGCCCAAACGGGAGCCGTGCTCATGAGCAAGTCGCTTGAGGTCGATACGGAAGGCAAGACGATCTTCTTCATGTCGGTCGACAATGCCCGCTTCCGCAATCCGGTCCGCCCCGGTGACGTCCTGCGGATGGAGGTCGAGGTGACCCGTTCGCGCTCGACCATCTTCAAGTTCAAGGGCGTTGCCAAGGTGAACGAGAAGGTCGCGGCAGAAGCAGAGTTTGCCGCCATGGTGGTGGAGACGCCGACCAAATGAGCCAGATCCATCCTACCGCCCTGGTGGCTCCTGGTGCTGAACTGGGTGCCGATGTCGAAATCGGCCCGTTCTGCACGGTGGGCCCGAAGGTCAGGCTCGGCGACGGCGTGCGTCTGATCTCCCATGTCGTGATCGACGGCGCGACCTCGATTGGCTCGGAGTGCACCGTCTATCCGTTCGCGGTCCTCGGCGCGCCACCCCAGCACCTTGCTCACAAGGGCGAAGATACACGGCTCGAAATCGGCGACCGCAATCTGATCCGCGAGCATGTGACCATGCAAACCGGGACCGTGGGCGGAGGCGGCGTAACGCGGGTTGGGTCCGACAGCCTCTACATGGTCGGCGCTCACGTCGCGCACGACTGCATCGTTGGCGACCGGGTGACGTTCGCCAATAGCGCCACGCTTGGCGGCCATGTGACCGTTGATGATTACGTGTTCATGGGCGGTCTTTGTGCCGTTCACCAGTTCAGTCGCATTGGTCGCTACGCGTTCGTAGGCGGCGGCGGCATCGTCACCAAGGATGTCATCCCCTATGGCTCCGTCTGGGGGAACCACGCGCACCTCGAGGGTCTGAACCTCGTGGGTCTTAAGCGTCGAGGTTTCAGCCGGGAGGCCATCAACGCCCTGCGGGCCGCCTATCGCCTGTTGTTCGCAGACGAGGGAACCTTCCAGGAGCGGCTCGAGGACGTGGCCGAAATCCATGCTTCCAATGCTGAGGTCATGGAGATCGTGAATTTCATCCGGTCGGACAACAACCGGCCCCTCTGCCTGCCCGAGCGGGAAGTCTAGGCACCGCGAATGCGCAAGCTTGGCCTGATTGCTGGTGGTGGCGCACTCCCCGTCGAACTGGCAGCCCATTGTCAGGCTGCTGGACGGCCGTTCAGCGTCATGCGATTGCGCAGCTTTGCTGAACCCAGCCTGGCCGACTATGCCGGCGTTGAAGTCGGACTTGGCGAGTTCGGCAAGATCTTCAAGGCGCTGAGGGCGGAAAACTGCGAAGTCGTTTGCTTCGCTGGAACGGTCGATCGGCCTGATTTTGCGGCCATCATGCCTGACCTTCGCGGCATGGCTGTCATTCCCGGTTTGATCAGCGCCGCCCGCCAGGGCGATGACGCCCTGCTACGCCGCGTTCTCCTTGAGTTTGAGAAGGAAGGCTTTGAGGTCGAGGGGGCCCACGAGGTGGTCGGCGAGCTCACCCTTCCGCCCGGGCCGCTCGGAGCCCATGCTCCGCGTCCTGAGGACAGGCCTGACATCGACCGGGCGCTGCTCGTCGCCCGTGCGATCGGCAATCTCGACGTCGGGCAGGGCGCGGTTGTCTGCGAAGGCCTGGTCCTGGCGGTCGAGGCGCAGGAAGGCACTGACGCGATGCTCCGACGGGTTGCGGACCTACCCGAAGCCATCCGAGGGACAGCTGAAGCGCGTCGCGGCGTATTGGCCAAGGCCCCGAAGCCGATACAGGAAACCCGGGTCGACCTGCCCACCATCGGGGTCGCCACCTTGCAGCGCGCGGCCCGAGCCGGATTGGCGGGTATTGTCGGTGAGGCCGGTCGCCTGCTGATCGTCGATCGTGCCGCCGTGATCGCCTGCGCCGACGATCTCGGCCTGTTTGTGCTTGGCGTTGAGCCATAGGCCACTGCGTGACCCAGCCCCTGACCATCATGCTTGTTGCCGCCGAGGCTTCTGGCGATTCCTTGGGTGCCGGTCTGGCAAAGGCCTTGAAGCACCGGCTGGGCGAGCAAGCCGTGCGCTTCGTTGGAGTCGGCGGTGCCAAGATGGCGGCGGAGGGATTGGTCAGTCCGTTCGATATCGCCCAGCTCTCGATCATCGGAATTGTGGAAAGCCTCAGGGCCTATCCCAGGGCCATGGCGCGCCTCAAGGACACCTTGGCCCTGGCTGAACGTGAAAAGCCCGACGTTGCGGTCCTGATCGACTCCTGGGGCTTCAACATCCGACTCGCCCAGGCCTTGCGGCGGCAGGATCCTGGGCTTCCCTTGGTGAAATATGTCGCCCCTCAGGTTTGGGCCTACAGGCCCGGACGCGCCAGAGCCCTGGCGAAGGCTGTTGATCTGCTTCTGTCCATCCAGCCGATGGATCGGCCGTTTTTTGACCGCGCTGGATTGGACAGCGTGTTTGTCGGCAACTCGGCCCTCGCCAAGGACTTCAGCCAGGCCGACAGTGGCCGCTTGCGCAGGGCGCTCGGTTTGACGAACGACCAGCCCATTCTGCTGGTCTTGCCGGGTAGTCGCCCCTCCGAGATCGAGCGGGTCATGCCGGTTTTCGAGGATGCGGTAAGGCAATTGAAGGCGGGACGTCCCGATCTTGCCGTTGTCGTTCCCGCTGCCTCGACTGTAGCCAGTGCCGTCAAGGCGCGCGTTGCAGGCTGGCCATTCCGGGCCCACGTGATCGAGGACGAGGCCCTGAAGGACGATGCTATGGTGGCCGGGACGGTCGCCCTGGCCTGCAGCGGTACAGTGACGACGGAACTGGCCCTGGCCGGGTGCCCGATTGTCGTAGGCTATCGCACGGGTGCGATCACCTACGGACTATTGAAGCTCCTGTTCAAGCCGCATTGGGTTACCCTGATCAACATTGCGGCCGGAAAATCCGTAGCGCCCGAGTATCTCCAGGACGCGATGCAAGGCTCTGCCCTGTGTCGGGCCGTAGCGGCCAGACTCGATGATCCGGCTCTTCGTCAGGACCAGGTTGAACAGCAGAATGCCGCTCTTGAACTGATGGGACGAGGCATGCCTGATCCCTCGGACGCTGCGGCCGAAGCGCTCCTCGCATTTTTGAAGGCTAGACCTGCGGTCATGCCACCGAGCGCCTGAGCTTCTGCTTCAAGCCATGCTGAGCAAAGAAAAAGCCCCGTCGATCGACGGGGCTTTTCCAGTTCAACAGGCGATGGAAACCTTAGCCGCGCTGGTCCAGCGGCTTGTAGTCGCGCTGCGTCGCGCCCGTATAGAGCTGGCGCGGACGACCGATCTTGCGCGAGGGATCCTCGAACATTTCCTTCCACTGGCTGATCCAGCCCACGGTCCGGGCCAGGGCGAACAGCACGGTGAACATGTTGGTCGGGAAGCCCATCGCCCGCAGGGTGATGCCCGAATAGAAGTCGATGTTGGGATAGAGCTTGCGTTCGATGAAGTAGGGATCGCTGAGGGCGATCTTTTCCAGCTCCATGGCCACTTCGAGCAGCGGGTCATTGATGCCCAGCTGACCCAGCACTTCGTGGCAGGTCTTCTGCATGACCTTCGCGCGCGGGTCGAAGTTCTTGTACACGCGGTGGCCGAAGCCCATCAGCTTGTACTTCTTGTCCTTCACGCCCTGCACATAGGCGGGAATGTTCTCGACCGTGCCGATTTCCTCGAGCATTTCGAGGGCTTCCTGGTTGGCACCGCCATGCGACGGGCCCCACAGGCAAGCAATGCCGGCCGCGATACAGGCAAACGGGTGCGCGCCCGACGAGCCGGCCAGGCGAACGGTCGAGGTCGAGGCGTTCTGCTCGTGGTCGGCGTGCAGGATGAAGATGCGGTCCATGGCGCGGGTCAGGACGGGGTTAGGCACCCAGTCTTCGGCCGGCACGGAGAAGCACATGCGCAGGAAGTTTTCCGAATAGGACAGCTCGTTACGTGGCGACACAAACGGACGGCCCACGCTGTACTGGAAGGCACGGGCAGCGATCGTCGGCATCTTGGCGATCAGCCGGTGGGCGCTGATCTCGCGCTGCTTGGGATCATCGACATTCAGGCTGTCTGCATAGAAGGCCGAGAGGGCACCGACGGCACCGGTCATGATCGCCATCGGATGGGCGTCGCGGCGGAAGCCCTGAAAGAAGCTGTCGAACTGGGCGTGCAACATCGTGTGGTAGGTGATGTTGTGCTCGAACTTGGCAAATTCGTCGGCCGAGGGCAGTTCGCCGTTCAGCAGCAGGTGGCAGACCTCAAGAAACGACGACTTCTCGGCCAGCTGGTCGATCGGATAGCCGCGGTGCAGCAAAATGCCGGCGTCACCGTCGATATAGGTGATCTTGCTTTCGCAGGATGCGGTCGAGGTGAAGCCCGGATCGAAAGTGAAGTGGTCGCTGTCGCCGTAGAACTTGCGAACGTCCACGACGTCAGGACCCGTGCTGCCCTTGAGGATCGGCAGGTCGTAGCTCTTTTCGCCGATCGTCAGTGTGGCTTTATCGGTCATGCGGGAACCCCCTTCATCGATGGAACGAGCAGTCCAAGTTTCATTTCGCGAGTGCGTTATAGCGCCTCATGCGCGCTCAGCCAGCGCGTCGTCAAGACGGCCCAGGCTCTCATCTCGACCCAGGGCAGCCATGATCTTGTTCAGGTCGGGAGCCTGTGATCCGCCGGTCAGGATGCCGCGCAGGGACGGGCCGAACTTGCCGAACCCGACGCCTTCGGATTCCGCGAAGGATTTCAACAGACTGCCCAAGGCCTCAACCTCCCAGTCCGGGGTTTGGGCGAGGCGATCCCGCAAGCGGGCCAGCCGCTCGACGGTCTCGGCAACCAGTTGCTTGGTCGTCTTTTCCTCAAGGGCGAACGGACGAATTTTCAGCGCAAATGCGCAATGCTCGGCCAGTTCGAGGATGGTCTTGGCCCCTTCCTTGACCTGGGGCACCACGGCGAGCAGCCGGGTGGCGGCGTCGGCCGGCAAATTCGCGCCCTGAGCGATCAGGGCCTTCAGCACCAGGTCCGCCAGACGCGCATCGTCGGCGAGGCGCAGGTGCTGGCTATTGATGTGATTCAGCTTGGCCCAGTCCAGTCGGGCAGGAGCCTTGACCACATCCTTGACGTCGAACCAGCTGATGGCCTGGGCGTCGTTGAAGACCTCGTCATCGCCATGGCCCCAGCCGAGCCGCGCGAGATAGTTGCGCAGGCCTTCGGGGATGTAGCCCATGTCAGCGAACTCGCCGACGGCCTGAGCCCCGTGGCGCTTGGACAGCTTGGCCCCGTCGGGACCATGGATCAGTGGGATGTGGGCAAACGCCGGCAGATCCCAGTCCATGGCCTGATAGATCAGGGTCTGGCGGGCAGCGTTGTTCAGATGATCATCGCCCCGGATCACGTGGGTGACGCCCATGTCGTGGTCATCGACCACCACGGCGAGGTTGTAGGTCGGGGCTCCGTCGGCGCGCAACAGGACCAGGTCATCCAGGTCGGTATTGCGGAACGTCACCGGACCCTTGACCAGGTCATCGACCAGGGTCTCGCCGTCGGCAGGTCCCTTGAAGCGGATGACGTGCGGCAGGGCAGGATCGCCTGGCTCGGCAGCGTCACGCCAGGGCGAGCGGATGGCATGGCCCTCTGCACGAGCCTTTTCGCGGGCAACCTCTAGCTCCTCGACGCTCATCCAGCAGCGATAGGCCCGGCCACGCTCCAGCAGCTGCTGCACGACCTCGGCGTGACGGGGCGCGCGGGTGTGCTGAAACACCGGTTCTTCGTCCGATGTCAGGCCCAGCCAGTCCAGACCCTCAAAGATCGCTGCGACGGCAGCCTCTGTCGAACGCTCCCGATCTGTATCTTCCACGCGAAGAAGGAACTTCCCACCCGTATGGCGCGCATATAACCAGTTGAACAGCGCCGTGCGCGCCCCGCCGATATGCAGGAAGCCGGTGGGCGAGGGGGCGAAGCGGGTGACCACGCCGCGGTCGGTGGAGGAGGGGTTCGACATCGAACTCAATGCTGACAAGCTTGACGCCGCCGAGACGGCTAGGAGTGCGCGCCTGGGCGCGCCTTGGGCGGGGCGTCTTAGCACGGCGTTTCGCGCATGGCCTAGTCCGTCGACTCTGTTCGGACAGCTTGCCGCAGAGTTCGAGGCCAATCTGAAACGCTGGTTCCTTTGGAGCCCTGTGTGCCTTGGAATGGGGGCTGCAGCCTATCTTGAGGCTCCGATTGAACCGCCGCTTCTCTCATTGGTGATCTTGGCCCTTGGAGGTTGCGCACTTTGGTGGCGGGCGAGGTCGGCCAAGCCCGTCCTCGCTGTGATGGCGGCGCTCCTCGCCTTCGCCTTTGTCGGAGGACTTGCGGCGAAGATCCGCAGCGATGGGGTCTCAACACCGGTCATCGATGGCGAGCGTGCGCCGCGCTGGGTGAAGGGATTTGTTGTTGATGTGGTCAGCCCAGGCGCAGGCGGGCCGAGGTTACTCATCGCTCCGGTTGCGATCAGCGGCTTGGAGCCTCGTGATACGCCGAAAAGAGTCCGCATAACGGTGGACGCCGAACATCTGCCGAGTCCGGGAGAGGCCGTAAGGCTACGCGCCATACTGGGGCCTCCGCCACCGCCTGCGGCTCCCGGTGCATATGATTTCGCCCGCGACGCCTGGTTCAACGGTGTCGGTGCGGTCGGTTTTTCGCTTAGCGGCGTGGACAGGGTTCGTCTCGAGGCAGCGCCGCAGCGGCTCAAAGCGACGATGGCGGTGAATGCTTTCCGATGGCGCCTGGCAGAGCGCATCTACACTCGTATGGGCCCAGCCAGCGGAGGGATCGGAGCGGCCATGGTCACAGGCCATGAAAACTGGATCCCCGCCGAGCAGACCGAGGCCATGCGTGCGTCTGGGTTGGCTCACATTTTGTCGATATCCGGACTGCACATGGCCATTGTTGGAGGCTTTGTATTCGGCGCTGTCAGGCTAGGGATTGCAGCCTGTCCCTGGCTGGCCCTTCGTGCGCCCGGCAAGAAGATTGCAGCAACCGCAGGACTGTTTGCGGTCGCGACCTATTTGGTAATCTCCGGTGCGCCCGCGCCGGCCGAGCGAGCGGCCATCACAGCCAGCGTAGCCTTTGCCGCCATTCTGGCTGATCGTCAGGCTGTCAGTCTCCATGGCCTGGCCTTGGCGGCGCTGATCATTCTCTTGATGCAGCCTGAGGCCGCCGGCGCGCCGGGTTTTCAAATGTCGTTTGCAGCCACGACGGGCCTGATCGCTCTGGCCGAAGGGTGGCCGAGGCCCGCGCGCGAAATCTCGGTCCCATGGCTGATCCGGATCATCCAGGCCGCCATCAATTGGCTGGCCATCAGTATTGGGGCCAGTTTTGTGGCAGGGCTGGCGACTGGCCCTTTCGCCATGCAGCACTTCAATCGCGTCGCGATCTGGGGCCTGCCGGCCAATCTGATGGTGGCTCCGTTGTCCTCCTTCATCATCATGCCCTTTCTGGCGCTCGGCGCAGCGCTCGAGGCCACGGAGTTGGGTCGGCCATTTCTGCAAATCGCGGGATGGGGTGTCGAAGCCATGGTCGCTGTGGCCCGGAAGTTCGAGTCGCTCGGTGGCCAGGTCCTGGTCTCCAGCGCACCGCCATTCACCTTGGCCATCGCTTTCCTCGGCCTGATGCTGCTCTGTCTTTGGCAGGGAAAGGTCCGTTGGGTTGGTGCGCCTCTCGCCCTGGCCGTGGCCCTATGGCCGCGGCCCGAACCGCCAGACATCTGGATCGCGTCGGATGGAGCGACCGCTGCAGTGCGCTTTGAGCAGACAGCCATTCTGCTTCGACCAGACAGTCGGCGGTTCGCTGCGGAACTCTGGGCTCGCCGGCAGGGCCTTACGATTGCCACCACATTTGGATTTGAATGCGCCGCCTATGCTTGCCGACCCAGAAGTGATGCCCCGGGACCCGTTGCACTCTCCTGGAGTCGAAAAGCGCTGGCGGGCGAAGCTCTTGGGGCGCTTTGCTCAGCCGCAGAAGTTGTTGTTCTGCGCGGAAACCTCACGGGACAGATACCGCCCCAATGCGCAGATCGCGTTATCCTGACGGCAGAGGATTTTGCGCGCGGCGGAGCAGCTGAGCTTTATCGACGGCATGATGGCTGGTGGATTGTTTGGGCTCAGCCACTGCGGGGACGGCGTCCCTGGAGTCTTCAGGATTGAAAAAGCCGGCATGCCGCCCGCCCATTTCAGCCTCGCCTTCGGCTGCCTAGCTCGAAAAGACGAGTTACCGCGCTTTGGCGGCCTTTACTGAATGCAAGACCGAGGTCATCTCGCCGGCGCTATTGGCCAAGAGCCTGATCGATGGCCATGGCGATCCGGTCAGGCGTCTCCGCACCAACTACAGCGACCTTGCCGCCAAAAATCACATAGGGCACGCCCGTGACTCCGCCTTGAACGGCAAGAGCGTGCTCGCGCGAGACCGACTGGCTATCGGCTCCTTCCGAAAGCAATTGAAGGACGACGAGCCGTTCCATGCCCGCCGCTTCGGCGATATCCGCAAGGACCAGAGGATCGCCAATATCGCGCCCCTCGGTGAAATAGGCTGCGAACAGCCCTTCGACCACATGATCCTGCACGCCAGCGGTCAAGGCCCAGCGGATAAGCCGATGGGCCGCATTGGTGTTTGGCGATTTCTCGATGACCTCGAAGTTGAAAGTGATCCCGTCCTCAGAGCCACCTTCCATCAAGGCCTGATGCACGGCCTTGAGACTCCCCGGGTCCTTGAACTTCGCGGCCATATAGGCTTTGCGATCGACTCCGTCCTCGGGAAGGGTCGGGTCCAGCTGATAGGGCCGCCAGATCAGCTTGGCGTCGATATCGGGCCTGAGCGCGAGGGCCGCCTTCACGCGCCGCCAACCCAGATAACACCATGGACAAACCACATCGGCGACGACGTCCACGATCATCGTTTGGCTCATGGCGGATCTCAGCTGGCTTCGCGCTGCAGGGCAAGTGCCGCCGCCCGCTCGAGAGCCTTCACGGCACCTTCTCCGGCCTCGATCTGGGAGACGCCGATATCGAACTCACACACGAAGGGAGGCCGATCCTCGCCGGCGTCAAAGGCTGTGCAGCCAATCACCGCTGCAATGCGCTCTGCCGCAGCGCGGGCTGCATTCAGATTGGTCGCCGGGAGGGCAAGCGCGAACACCTCCGGCGCAAGTCGCGCTGCGGTATCTTCCACCCGGACCAGGCGGCCGACCATCGAACCGATCTGCGGAATGGCCCGATCCAGCCAACCGTTCTGCCGCGCCCACAGGGTATCGGGCTTGTCAGCGACCCGGAGCACGCAGATCGACAGAGGCCGCGACCGTTCCCGTGCCGCCGCAGTCAGGCGCGCCAGGTGGGCGGCAAAAAGATCCCGCGTAAAGAGTCCGGTCGCGGCATCCATCAGACCCGAGCTGCGGGCCTTCTCGAGAGCGCCTCGGATGGACTCTCCGCGGCGGTAATTGCGCGCGAGTTCAATCACCCGCCTTGCGGTTTCGACCTCGGGCGTCTCTGGCGATGCGACATCGGATACACCCCGATGGAAGGCCTCGGACATGGTCACATAGCTCTCGGCCTGCAGATACAGCATGGCCGGAATATGGAAGAGCCGAGTGTTGCGGCGCATGCCTGCGGCGATCGACAGCGCTTCTTGCTGATTGTCTCCCGCCCACAGGACAACGGAGTCGAAGGCGCGCTCATGCAGATAGTCAAAGGCCGTATAGGCGGTGAAGGCCCCCACCACTTCGGCACCGCTGCGTTTCAGGGCATTGGATAGGGCCAGAAACTGCGGAGCCGGCTCACCCACGGCAAGGATGCGGAAAGGCGAGGGTTGCGGTTCCGGCAAATCCATCCGGCGACCCCGGTCGCCAAAGGTTTCAAGCCGCAGCTCGAATTCCTCTTCAGCGACCGCTGTCCTGACAAGGGATTCCAGACGCAGGGCTGCCTGGGAAGGATGCAGGGGCGGGGAGAGGGTTAGATCAAAGGCCTGGCTCGACTGTCCGCCATCGAGCTCGCCAATGGCGATCACGGGCAAACGACGGGGCGAGACGGCAGCCTTCAGGCGCCTGGCAAGCGACTGGGTGTCCGGTCCAGCGCTGGCGAGATCAACAATCACGGCCTCGATCGGCAAATCACCCAATGCGGCCAAGGCGGCATAGGGCCCGCGCGCCGTAATGGTCCGCCAGCCAAGCCGGTCAAGACCTTCCGCAAGGGGGCCTGCGCGCAGATCGTCACGCGCCACGATCAGAATTCGGGCGTCAACCGCCACACTCTACCTCCGCCCGAAATCCCGCCGAACGCCGGTCGCATTCGACCGTCGGGATTCGACGGTGCAACATAGCAGAGGCGTTCAGAGGGGATAGGGACGCAACGTCGCGGTCGGGCCAGCAAATTGCATTCGACGCATCGCCAAGCGCGAATTGAACCCGAATTGCCCCGAGGATGCGCCGTCTTCTCCAAATCCTGCGCTTGCATGACCGAGGGTCAGCATCGTTCTAGTCCTGTCCGTCGTTTTACATCGCGCCGTTGAGGAGACCACCATGGGCCAGGGGCCACTTTCCGGACTGAAGATTGTCGAGTTTGCCGGCATTGGACCGGGTCCCTTTTGCGGCATGCTCCTGTCTGACCTGGGAGCCGACGTTGTCAGGATCGATCGGAAAGGCCAGGGCCGGGGTGGTTCACCCGCCGACGTTACGGCGCGGGGGCGCCGTTCAGTGGCCCTGGATCTCAAGCAGCCTGAGTCCATCGAAGCCTGCCTGACCCTGCTTGAAGGCGCAGACGGGCTGATCGAAGGCTTTCGGCCCGGCGTTATGGAACGCCTGGGCCTGGGCCCCGATGTCGCCCTGGCCCGCAACCCCAAGCTTGTCTATGGCCGGATGACGGGCTGGGGACAGTTCGGGCCTTATGCCAAGGCGGCCGGCCACGACATGAACTACATCGCCATTACGGGCGCTCTGGATGCCATTGGCACGACGGACAAGCCCGTCCCGCCCTTGAATCTGGTCGGTGATTTCGGAGGCGGTGCGCTCTATCTGGCCTTCGGTCTTCTGGCCGGCATCATCCATGCGCGGTCGAGCGGCGAGGGCCAGGTCATCGACTGCGCGATGAGCGATGGTGCCGCCTCCTTGATGGCCATGTTCTATGGGTTCAAGGCCGGCGGCATGTGGAGTGACGGCCGTCGCGCCAACCTGCTCGATGGCGGTGCGCATTTCTATGACACCTATCAGTGCAGCGATGGCGGCTGGATTTCGATTGGGTCGATCGAACCACAGTTCTATCTGCTGCTGCTGGAAAAGACGGGCATCACCGATCCCCAGTTCCAGCATCAGATGAGCCGTGATGAGTGGCCGGAATTGCGTGACAAGCTCGCTGCGGTCATTCGCACCAAGACCCGGGATGAATGGTGCGAGCTAATGGACGGTACGGATGTTTGCTTCGCGCCCGTCCTGTCGATGGAAGAAGCACCCCGACATGCCCACAATTCAGCGCGGGAAACCTTTGTCGAAGTTGCGGGCGTAATCCAGCCCGCACCGGCCCCGCGTTTCTCAGCCACACCCGGCAAGATCCAGGGGCCGCCCCCCAAGGTGGGCGGCGACAATGAAACGGCTCTGCGGGATTGGGGCTTCACGGTCGAGGCTATTGACGCCCTGAAGGCCAAGGGGGCGCTCTGAAAGTTGACGCTGAACGGACTCGCGCCGTTCAGCGTCGGTTCAGGCAGCGCCTCCTAGCCTGGCGATGTTCCGGGCGCTGCGCCATTCCGTCCCTCGATGCGGCATCCGGTTTCAGGCCCGTCCTGCGGAGACGCGTCGCCTTTCCCTGAGGCGGCGCGTCTCTGTCCGTTAGGGCCTGGGGTTGCGCATGGCGGTGAGCGCGGGCAGGTTCCGGCCGATGCAAGACCCCAAACCCATCCGTTGGCGCGACCTGGACCTTGATCCGATCCATTGGGCGCGGGAGGTACTTCGCGTCCTCGGTCTGGCGCTGTCGCGGATCTGGGGACGCGACGTCATGCTCTATGTCGGCGGGGTTTCCTTCTTCGCCCTGCTGGCCGTTTTCCCGGCGCTGGCGATCATCATCGGGATCTACAGCCTGTTGCTAACGCCAGCCGTGGCGGCCGCTCAGGCTGAAAACCTTGCGCAGTTGATGCCCGAGGGTGCCAGGTCCCTGTTTCAAAGCGAGCTGACACGCCTGGCCCATGCCCCCGAACAGGCCGTTTCGGCCCAGAGCGCGGTCGCCCTCGTCATCGGTGCCTATGCCGCTCACAGAGGCTTTAAGGCCCTATTGGCCGGCCTCTCCTTCATCCACGATGAGGAGGACCAGAGGGGCTTTGTGGGCTTCAATCTGATGGCCCTGATCGTCCTGATCGCCGCCTTTGGGCTGCTGTTTATGATGTCCGGCATTTTCCTGATCTTGCGGCTGCTGAGCAGCGCGTTGCACTTGCGACCCTTGGAAGGCGTGCCATGGGTCCAGAGCGAGTGGACATGGGCCAGTCTGGGTGTGGTGATCGGGATGACCCTGATCTATCGCTACGCCATGTCTCGAGCGCCCGTCGGCTGGCGAGCCTCGACAGCAGGCGGCGTCGCCGCAGCCATCCTCTGTCTTTGCATGTCGTCAGCCAGCGCCTTCTATGTCGACAAGGTGGCCCAGCTTGGTGCCACCTACGGTTCGATTTCAGCGGTCATCATCTTTCTGATCTGGCTGTCCTGGAGCGTGAACGCCATTTTCCTTGGCGGGGCCTTGGCAACAGAGGTTGAGATTGCCCTTGATGAGCGCCCACGGGCCCTCGTCGAGGGTCCACGCGCTATCCCGCTCAAGGTGCCTTCGTCACCAGAAAGCTGATCGATCCGCCATCTCCGTCCGTTATCGAGTCCACCGTGGCACCAGTACTTGAAGCAAAGTGCGGGACATCGATCCGGGCCATTGGATCATCTGCAATCAAATGGATCTGACCGCCCGGCGGTGCAGTCTCCAGGGCCCGGCGCAGCTTAAGGGTCGGCACCGGACAACGGTGACCTCTCGCGTCGACAAGGGTCGGGCTAGCCATCGACAAAGACCGCTTCGGCTTCGAGTTCGGACAGGATCCGGAACTGACCGGGCTCAAGATCATCAGGCAGATTCACGCCGCCGATCCGCTCCCGATGGAGGGCCAGGACATGATTGCCGGCCGCGGCGAACATCCTTCTGACCTGATGGTATCGACCCTCAGTCACCGTCAGACGGGCGCGATGAGCATCCAGCGGAACCAGCTCGGCGGGCAGAAGTGGCTTTTCTTCGCCCTCCAGCATCAATGTGCCGGAAGAAAACAGCGGACCTTCCAGGCCCGAGAGCGGCCGATCGAGGGTCGCCAGATAAGTCTTCGGGACATGGCGTTTGGGCGAAATGACCCGGTGCAGGTAGTCGCCGTCATCGGTGATCAGGATGAGGCCAGAGGTGTCCTTGTCCAGGCGCCCGACCGTCGAAAGTCCCGGGTCACGGATCCGCCAGCGACGGGGCAGCAGATCATAGATCCGCTCGCCATCTTCCTTGTGGGAACAGACGACGCCCAGGGGCTTGTGCATCAACACGACAAGCGGGGCAGGCGGATCAACCGGCGCGCCCTTGATGGTCATGCGTCCGGGCAAGTCAGGGGTGACCGCAACCTTTGTCCCGACATCCTTCAGGATCTTGCCGTCCAGGACGACCCTGCCGCTGGCGATCAGGGCCTGAACGTCCTTGCGGCTGCCATAGCCGAGATTGGCCAGCAGCCTGTCCAGCCGGGCCATCAAGGCCTTGGTCACCTGCGCGCCTCGAAGACCTTGTAGCCGTTCGTCTCTCCGGCCAGGCGCACCTGTGTGAAGTGCTCCTTCAGGATCGCCTCGTAGGGCAGATGGCGGTTGGCCACCAGCCAAAGATCGCCGCCTTTGCGCAGGCATGCGGCCGCGGTCTTGATGAAAGCCTGACCCAGGGATCTGTCCTCGCCGCCGGTCTCATGGAACGGTGGGTTGGTGACGATGAAATCGAGCTTTTCCATCCGGCCGCCGGCCTGACGGACATCGTCCCAGAGGAACTCGGCGCGAGGGTCGTCGATGTTGCGGCAGGCTGCATCCACAGCTCGCCGATCGAGATCAACCAGGGTCAGCTTCGTTACTTTCGGGGAGGTCAGAACGCTGCGCGACAGCCAGCCTATGCCGCATCCAAAGTCTGCTCCTGCCCCGGAAAGCGGTGGCAGGGTCTTCTGAAGCAGGGCCGTGCCGGGGTCCAGTCGGTCCCAACTGAAGACACCTGGCTGGGTCCAGAGTTCGTCCACGGCGCGGCGCGGTGACCCGGCTTCGATCGCGACTTCCAGACCCTCGGTCACTGCGGGGCGAAGCGCGACACAGATCCGATGGTGCTTCTTGGAACTTTCGCCAACCACGCAGCCGAAAGCCTCAAGTTCCTTTTTCAGTCGCAGACCGCCCCGGTCCTTCGGGCCAAAGACCGTCAGTCGGCCTTCCAGACTCAGCGTCCGAAGAGCCTGCGCAAGGACATAGCGGCGCTCGACAACGCCGGCCGGCGCACGCACTGCAAAGGCCTCAAGCGATTGGTCCGGGATGGAGGCCAAGTCGGTAGCGCCAACCACCAGCGGGGATACCTGAATCGCGTCGGCCGCGACTGGTGCCAGATCATGATCGGCCAGGCCGTAGTACGCGGTGCGGGGTGCTGACATCGGTATCCTGGAAGCCCGCCGCACCGGCTTATGGTTGGCCGGCGCGGCGGAGAACGGGGTGGCGGACAGAGTGGGATTCGAACCCACGGTAGACTTTCACCTACGGCGGTTTTCAAGACCGCTGCCTTAAACCACTCGGCCATCTGTCCGGAGCGGCGGCTATATCAGTGCGTCTTCGCCTTAACCAGACTTCAAAACAACTGGGGCATGCTGAAAATTCGGAAGGGCTCGCCCGCGTCAGAAAGACGTCAGCATGGTAATGGATCGGCTCCTTTGGCGCGGACTGCGCACTGTGGGCATGGTGGCCCTGGCTGCCGCAAGCCTCGCGGCATGCGCCACGCCCAAACCCAGGCTCGAGACAAGGGTCAGTCCCGACTACCGTGGCTCGGCAGCGCCCCGCGGCCCCATGACCGGACCTTCTGGACAGCCCCTGAGGGGAACGGAAAAGCCGTATCAGATCAAAGGTGTATGGTATTATCCCAAGGCCGATCCCGACTATGATGAAAAGGGCATTGGCTCCTGGTACGGTGAGCAGTTTCACAATCGGAAGACAGCCAACGGCGAGATATTCGACATGGACGCCGTCTCGGCGGCCCATAAGACCTTGCCCTTGCCCAGCCTGGTCGAAGTGACAAATCTCGACAACGGCCGCAAAATGATCATCCGGGTCAATGATCGCGGTCCTTTTGTCGGTGACCGTGTGATCGACCTTTCCAGAGCGGCAGCTGATCAGCTGGGCTATCGCCGTCAGGGCATTGCACGCGTGCGGGTGCGTTATGTCGGCCCGGCTCCCAAGTCAGCCTTTGACGGGCGGCAATACGCCCAAACACCCGTTTCCCCACCCCAACCTCCCTTGCGCCAGCCTGTGAGGGAAGACGCTGAACCTGTCTGGCCAGCCGAGCCGCCGCCGGTCAGGACCCAGATCATTCCGCCACGTCAAAGCGCCTTCAAGGTTCAGGCTGGTGCCTTTTCCAGCCGGGAGAATGCCGAGCGCGCCGTTGCACAACTGCAGTCTGCGGGTTCGGCCACGATCGAACGGCTCGAAAGGAACAGCGGAACCCTTTATCGCGTAACCGTTTCTGCCGGCGAGGATGAAGCCCAGGCCTGGACGCTGCGAGATCGCGTGGTAGCTCTGGGGTATTCCGGGGCGACAGTGCTGCGCCCCTGATTCCTTTATCAAAGGCCACTGGACAAGCTCTGCGTTCCGGTCGAATTGAGACCCGTGGCACGCGGAACATTCATCAGTTTTGAAGGCGGGGAGGGGGCAGGCAAGTCGACCCAGATCCGTCGTCTTGCCGACCGGCTGCAATCCGGCGGGTCCGATATCGTCCTGACGCGTGAACCTGGCGGAAGCCCTGGTGCGGAGACGATTCGGGATCTGCTGGTCAATGGCGAAGCGGACCGATGGTCGCCGGTCACTGAAACCCTGCTGATGTACGCGGCACGGCGCGATCACCTCGAAAGGGTGATCCGTCCAGCCCTGGAACGCGGTGCAGTGGTCCTGTGCGACAGGTTCTCCGACTCGACCCGGGCCTATCAGGGCGCAGGAGGGGATGCTCCGGCGGCCCTGATCGCGGCGCTCGAGGAGCATGTCCTTGGCGATTCGGTTCCGGACCTGACCCTGATCTTCGACCTTCCCCCGGCCGTCGGCCTGGCCCGTGCCGCCGCGCGGGGCGGAGCCGCACGATTCGAGTCCAAGGGTCTTGAGTTCCATGAGCGACTGCGGGCCGGATTCATGGCCATCGCCCAGGGGGAACCAAAGCGTTGTGCGCTGATCGACGCCAACGCCACGCCCGACCAGGTTTCTGAAGCCGTCTGGACCGTCGTATCGACCAGGCTGGCCCTTTGAGATGGAGCCGCCTCCGCATCCTCGCGAGGTTTATGCGCTTGAAGGCCTGATTGCCGCTGAGTCTGCGTTCCTTGACGCCCTTGGCCGTGGCCGTCTGCATCATGCCTGGCTACTGGCCGGACCCGAGGGCGTAGGCAAGGCAACTCTGGCCTACCGCATGGCGCGCCGCCTTCTCGGTGCGGCTCATGATCCAGCCTTTGGCCTTTTGGGTGCCGCCCCAACTGATGTCACCAGCCGCCAGGTCGCTGCCCGGTCGCATCCGGACCTGATGGTCCTGGAGCGCGCCACGGATGACGCCAAGACGCGAAAATCGATCCCGGTCGACGAGGCCCGACGGCTACCGGAATTCTTCGCCAATTCGCCGGCGGTATCGCCCTATCGCGTCGCAATCATCGACGCGGCTGACGACCTGAACGTCAATGCCGCCAATGCCGTGCTCAAGACGCTTGAGGAGCCACCCGCCCGCGGCGTGATCTTGCTGATCAGCCACGCGCCTGGAAAGCTCCTGCCCACCATTCGTTCGCGTTGTCGCAGGTTAATGGTTCCTGCGCCGGGCGTCGAGGCCGCAACCAGAATGGTCAGCCAGCGTGGCGGCCTGGCTCACCAGGAGGCTGAACGCCTGGCTCGCATGGCCCACGGCGCGCCGGGCAGGGCACTCCAACTGGCCTCATCAGGGGCCCTGGCCGTGGATGACGCCGCCAGCGAGATTCTGCGAAACCTGCCCGCCATCGATGAAGGGGCGCTTCTTGCCCTGGCCGACAGCTTTCGCGGCAGCGAGGGTGCCGCCCGGTTTGAATTGCTGCTGGAACGACTGGCCGATCAGATCCACGCCATGGCCACGCGCCTCGCGGCAACCGGTTCCTCGTCTGCCCTGGACCGCTGGGCATCGGTCTGGGACCGTCTGGTGCGCTGGCCGGGCGAAGCCGAGGCCATCAACCTGGATCGCGCGGATGTGTTCTGGAGCGTGATCTCGGACTTGCGTGCCGCCGCCAAGACGGCGATGTGAGCGCCATGCTCATAGACAGCCACGTCAATCTCCACGCGCACCAGTATGATGAAGACCGCGACGCCGTGATTGCCCGCGCCCGAGAGGCGGGCATCGGTCTGATGGTCACCATCTGCGACAAGGTTTCATCCTTCGAGGCCGTCCATGCCATTGCCATGGCCGAGCCGGACATCTGGTGCACGGTGGGTACCCATCCGCACGAAGCCAAAGAGAACCCGGACCTTTCGGTCGAGGCCCTCGTGGCCCTCGCCGACCGCCCCCGCGTGATAGGCATCGGCGAGTGCGGCCTGGATTTTCACTACGACTTTTCGCCCCGCGACATTCAGGCGCGTGTTTTCCGAGCTCATATCGCGGCTGCCCGCCAGACGGGTCTGCCCCTTGTCGTCCACACTCGCGAAGCGGATCCGCTGATGGCTGAGATCCTCGAAGAGGAACACCAGCGTGGGGCCTTCAAGTTGCTGATGCACTGCTACACGAGCGGTGCCGAGCTGGCAGCGCGGGCGGCCGCCCTGGGAGCCTGGTTTTCGGTCTCAGGGATCGCGACTTTCAAAGCGGCCGAAGATGTCCGGGCGATCATTCGCGACATGCCGGCCGACAGGATCATTGTCGAAACCGATTGCCCGTATCTGGCACCTGTGCCGATGCGCGGCCGACGCAATGAACCAGCCTATCTGCCCCACATTGTGGACAAACTCGGCGAGATTCGAGGTTGGACGCGCTCTGAGGCCGAAGCCCGCACAGAGGATGCGTTTTTTGCGCTGTTCGACCGGATACCGCGTCCGTGAACGGAGCCCTGGAATTCACGATCCTGGGTTCCGGCTCTTCAGGCGGCGTTCCACGGGCCGATGGCGACTGGGGCGACTGCGATCCCGCCGATCCGCGGAACCTGCGGACCCGGTGTTCCTTGCTGGTCCGACGCAAAGGGGAGGGCGGGCCCAAGGCCGAGACCACCATCGTTGTCGACACGTCACCTGACTTCCGTCTGCAAGCCGTGGCTGCTGGGGCCAGGCGGATCGACGCCGCGGTGTTCACGCACGACCATGCCGATCAAGCCCACGGCATTGATGACCTGAGGCCATTCTTCCTCAATCAGCGCCATAAGATCCCTGCCTTTATGGACGAGGCCACTCGCGTTGGGCTCACACACCGGTTCGACTATGTGTTCACGACGCAGGGCGGCTATCCGGCGATTTGCGAGCCGCGGCCCATTCCCCCTCACGGCGAGCCTTGGGCGATCACAGGGCCAAGCGGTGACATCCCGGTCCTGAGCTTCGACCTGGATCACGGCAACATCCGCTCCGTCGGCTATCGCTTTGACAAGGTGGCCTATACGCCCGATGTCGTTGGCATTCCGGAGGACAGTTGGCCTGCCCTGATGGGGTTGGATGTCTGGATCGTCGATGCCCTGCGCTGGACACCCCATCCGACCCACGCCCATGTTGAACGGACGCTGGAATGGATTGCCCGGGCCAAGCCGCGGCGCGCCATTCTAACGAACCTCCATATTGACCTGGATTTCAAGGCCTTATCGGAAAAACTTCCGGCTGACGTCTTTCCTGCATTTGATGGCTTACGCTTCTCGATCTAGCGGTTGCGGCCAAGAGGATCGCGCTCGAAGCGCTCAGAAGTTATCCAGATGCGTGAAAAGCCAAAGAGATAATTCCGGCATTTTTCGAACTTAGTCAGGCTGTTAGCGGACCCTTTTGACAAATTCTTGTTCCGCCTGGTGCCCGGCGAAGTGCCAATTCAGGGTCTCACCTGCATGGAACGGCACCAAAACCGCGGCCCCCAAGGTCATGTTTTCAGGAACCGGACTGGCTCTACGCTCCAGGACAACGACGCCGTCATTAAGCGGTAGGCCATAGAAGCGAGGGCCGTTTTCCGACGCAAAGGCTTCCAGGCGGTCGAGCGCGCCCTCTTCATCGAAGGTCTTCGCATAGCTTTCGATGGCATAGGGCGCGTTGAAGACGCCGGCGCAGCCGCAGGCGGCTTCCTTTGCACCGACGGTGTGCGGCGCGGAGTCCGTGCCAAGGAAGAACTTGGCGGAACCTGAAGTCGCCGCCCTGCGCAAGGCGAGTCTGTGGGTCTCCCGCTTTACGACCGGCAGGCAATAGAAGTGCGGGCGGATCCCGCCTTCGAACATGGCGTTGCGATTGATCGCCAGATGGTGCGGCGTGATCGTGGCCGCGATATTGGGCCCGCTGGCTTCCACAAAGGCCACGGCATCCGCCGTCGTTATGTGTTCGAACACCACCTTGAGGGCTGGGAAATCGGCGATCAGCTTGCCGAGAATGCGCTCAATGAAGACGGCCTCCCGGTCAAAGATGTCGACATGGCGATCCGTCACCTCGCCATGAATCAGCAGAGGCATGCCGATCCGCTGCATGGCCTCAAGCACGGCATGGATGTTGCGGATATCCGTGACACCGTGCGCTGAGTTGGTGGTGGCGTGCGCGGGGTAGAGCTTGCAGGCCGTGAAGACGCCCTCAGCAAAGCCGCGTTCAACTTCACCCGCGTCGATGGTGTCAGTCAGGTAGCAGGTCATCAGCGGCTCGAAGGCCAGACCCGGCTCGACGACCGCGAGGATTCTGTCGCGATAGGCCCTCGCCGCCGAGACGGTCGTGATCGGCGGGCCGAGATTGGGCATGACGATAGCCCGCGCGAATTGCCTGGCCGTGTAGTTGACGACGGAGGCCAGCATGTCGCCGTCACGAAGGTGGACATGCCAGTCATCGGGTCGGCGAAGGGTCAGGCGAGATTGCGAGGAGGGATTGGGGCGGGCTTCGGTCACCGAACTATCCGAGATCGTCATTCATCGGCTCCTTGGCGGGCGCGGCTTGCATCAGGACAAGACTACATTGGGCTTGGCGCTCTCATATCCTGCAAGCAAGTCCGCGAGCAAAGCGTTTGGGAACCGACGGTTCTGAATGATGGCGTAAAAGCTTTCCGTAAGCTGTGGGATCCGGCAGTGCTCGACCAGCACGCCGGACTTCAGTTCGTCGCGCACGATAATGGGGGGAGCCAGGGTCACACCTTCGCGCTCGCGGGCGAGCAGGCGCAGCATTGCCATATCGTCGACTTCGGCCAGGATGATGGGCCGGATTCCAGCTAGGTCGAGCAGGCGGTCGAACCCGACCCGAATGTCACTGTCGAGGCTCGGAAGCAGTATCGGCTCGCTGCGCAGATCCTCCGGGAATCGGAACGGCGGCTTGTCGGGTCTGGGCCGACCAATCAAGCTGACAGGCTGCTGGTTGAGCAAGTAACTGCTAAAGGGCGCGCGAGCGTCCCTCTGCGGGACGCTATTGGAAAGCACCACATCGATGGCATGGGCCTCGAGCTGCGCGAGCAGATCGCGCGTCGTGCCGGAGCGCACGATCAGCTCCACGTCAGTACGACCGACCAAAGGGCGCAGGAACTCAAGCTGGAAGTTGCGCGACAGGGTCGTAAGCGCCCCGACTCTCAGAACCTGGCGGCTGGCCTGGGGACGTCCCGCAAGCGTGCTCATCAGCTCGTCGCCGGCCTGGAAAACGGTATCCGCATAATCCAGCGAAATCTGCCCGGCCTCAGTCAGGACGAGCCGCTTGCCGACCCTTTCGAACAGCGGGTGGCCCATCTGGTGTTCGAGTTTCTGGATCTGCACCGAAAGCGCAGATTGCGACAGGTTCAGACGCTCGGCTGCTCGCGTGAGGCTTCCCTCATGCGCGACCGCCCAGAAGTAGCGAAGATGGTTGAAGTTCAGGCTTTTCACATCGTTCTATAAAACAGAACGATGTCGAAGGAACAATGAATTTTTGCGCGGCCGGGGCATCGGTTACCGGTCTCGCCAATCCGCACGGTGCGTTGAAGGGGAAGACCTTTGCCAATCGATCTCCTGCCGTTTGCCGCGCCCTTGGTGCTGTTGCTGTGCGCCGCTGTCGGGTTCACGAACCCTGGTCGCAGGCCTCGTCACCTTCCTCGGCTGGCCGAAGCCTCCGCCCTTATTGCCCTTGTGGTCGCGGCGATCTCAGCGGTGGGGCTCGTTTTGGACGGGGCGGGGGGCAGCCGTTTGATCGGCCTGAACGGTGTCGGTCTGTCCCTCAGGCTCGACGCTGTCAGCGCCGTGATGTTCCTGCTGGTCTCGTTCATCGGCTGGGTCGTGGTGCGATACACTGCGACCTATCTGGACGGCGAGGCGCGGCAAGGGGCGTTCACCGGCTGGCTGTGCATGACCCTGGCCTCGGTGCTCCTGCTGGTACTGTCAGGGAACCTGGTCCAGC
Source organism: Caulobacter sp. AVps16 (assembly GCF_058681455.1). Classification (NCBI taxonomy): domain Bacteria; kingdom Pseudomonadati; phylum Pseudomonadota; class Alphaproteobacteria; order Caulobacterales; family Caulobacteraceae; genus Caulobacter; species Caulobacter sp. AVps16. The sequence goes on along the minus strand of NZ_CM178739.1, from coordinate 1,620,831 downwards.
TCGTCCTGGCCTGGGTCGCGACGAGCCTCTTTCTGCACCGGCTTCTGCTGTTCTATCCGGACCGCGTCGCCGCCCAGCGTGCGGCCGCGAAGAAACGCATCACCGCGCGCCTCGGCGATGCGGCCTTGATCGTTGCGGCGGTGTTGCTGGCCCTGGCCTATGGCACAGCCGACATCGCGCAGATCCTGAGCAGCGCTCGCGCCGGGAATGGTGGCGGTCTCGCGATAACGGCGGCGGGCTTTCTGGCCGCGGCGGCCCTCTTGAAATCGGCGCAGTTTCCTCTGCATGGCTGGCTCACAGAGGTGATGGAAACCCCGACGCCCGTTTCGGCGCTACTGCATGCCGGCGTCATCAATGCCGGCGGGTTCCTGCTGATCCGATTTGCTGATGTGATGTTGCTGGCACCGGGCGTCCTGGCGGTCATGGTGATGATCGGTGGGTTCACCGCGCTGTTCGGCGGCTTGGTGATGCTGACCCAGCCTGCTGTGAAGACCTCTCTGGCCTGGTCGACGGTCGCCCAGATGGGCTTCATGATCCTGGAGTGCGGGCTTGGGCTCTTCCCGCTCGCCCTGCTGCACATCGTCGCTCATTCCCTTTACAAGGCCCATTCCTTCCTGGCCTCCGGCGGCGCAGTCGACCTGATCGCTGCCAATCGCAGGCCAGGTCCGGTGGCCATTCCCAAGGCCGGCGCGGTTGGACGCGCCTTCCTTCTGGCTCTGGCGATCTATGGCATCGTCGGTCTCGCGTTCGGATTCCAAGATAAATCCCCTCAGACCATCGCTCTGGGAGCCATCCTGATCTTCGGCGTGGCTTACATGCTGGCCCAGGGTCTCGCCGACGCCGCGCCGCGGGCCTTGACCCGGCGGACGATCGTCTACGCCGTCGCCACCTCGGTCAGCTACTTCGCGCTGCAGGTCCTGGCTGTCTGGCTCACCTCTGGAGCATTGCCAGCCGCGCCGGCACCGGGACCGCTACAGTGGGCGTTGATCGTGCTGGCGGTCATCAGCTTCGGCCTCGTCGCCGTGGTCCAGGCGATGTTCCCGCTCTGGGCCTATCACCCGGCGGCCGCCGGCCTGCGCGTGCATCTCTCCAATGGCTTCTACGCCAACGCGGTGTTCGACCGGCTGCTCCGCGGCTGGCGTTTGCGCAGCGCGTCCTGATCTGACTGGAGCATGACGATGACGAATTCAGAGACTCCGCTTCTGCAGGCCACCCTGGACCTGGACGCCGCCGCTGATCGGGCCGCCCGGGCGATCCCTCCGGTCTGGCCGCTGGCATCGAGCGTCGCGGTCAACCCCTTTCTCGGCCAGACCCATGAAAACCTGGCCTCGGTCGCTGCGCGCCTGGGGCGAGTGGCCGGCGTATCGGTGACGCTGCCCCGCGACTGGTACCAGGAGCGAATCGCCAGCGGTGTGATCACCGACGGCGATCTGACCGACGCCTTGAGCAGCACACAGGAGGCCACGCGACCTGCGAGCCTCGCCGCGCTCAAGTCAGCCGCTGCGGCCTCAAGGCCGACAGTCTATGCGTTGCCGACGATCGCAGACCTTGCCGCCGATGTGTCGGGTATCGACTGGCCGGCTCTGATTGCAGAGCGCTTCGGCGCTTGGGCAGCAGGTTATTTTGACGAGGGGCAGGCGCTGTGGGCCGCGCCACGCGGGCGAGGTGCCTATGCGGCCTGGCGCGCCGTCGCAACCCATGATCTGACACCCGAGATTGTCGGCCTGGCGGGTTTCGCCACCCATGTTTCTCAGGCCCCGGAAACCGCCTCGGGCGCGATTGCCGGCGTCGCGCAGCAGATCGCTGTTCCGAGTGAGGCGCTGGAAACCTACTTCCACCAGATGCTGATGACGCTGGGTGGCTGGGCACAGTATGCGCGCTACCGGCTTTGGCAGGCCGAGTTGGCCGGGACTGCCGACTCGACCCTCACCGATTTTCTGGCGATCCGTCTGATCTGGGAAGCCGCGCTCCTAGAGCGATATGAGGCCAAGATCGCTAATCGCTGGAAGGCGGTTGTCGCCTCCCATGTCGACCCGATCATGCCGACGCATGATCAGGTCGTGGACGCCATTCTCCAGGATGCGGCGGAACGGGCCGCGCAGCGGATTTTGGCCGAAACCCTCGCTGCGCCCGGGAGCGACGCGCCCGAAAAGCGCCCGGTCGTCCAGGCCGCCTTCTGTATCGATGTCCGCTCCGAGGTGTTTCGGCGGGCGCTGGAATCCGTCAATCCCGAGATCCAAACCCTGGGTTTCGCCGGGTTTTTTGGCCTGACCGCCTCGCATCGTCGCTTTGCATCGGATGTGCAGGAGCTCCGTCTGCCGGTGCTGCTTAATCCGGGAGTGACCACCTGTTCTGGCGGTCCCGCGGACGCCGAGGCTGACCAGTCGGCGCGGTTCAAGGCCCGTGCGAAGCGGGCCTGGGGGCGCTTCAAGCTCGCCGCTGTTTCGTCCTTCGCCTTCGTAGAGGCGACGGGCCCGGTCTATGCCAGCAAGCTGGTCAGCGACGCCTTGGGGCTTCATGTCACGCCCGCGCCGAATGAACCCGCGCCCCGGCTGGATCCCGCGCTCGACCTGACGACCAGGACCAAGGCCGCCGAAACGGTGCTGCGAGCCATGTCCCTGACCACCAACTTCGCAAGACTGGTCCTTCTGGCCGGTCACGGTGCGAACGTCGTCAACAACCCCCACGCCAGCGGTCTTCATTGTGGGGCGTGCGGCGGTTACTCCGGCGAGGTCAACGCCCGGCTGCTTGCGACCCTGCTGAACGATTCGGAGGTCCGCGCGGGCCTGGTTCCTCAGGGGATCGACATCCCGGCCGACACCCTGTTCCTCGCCGCGCTGCATGACACGACGACGGACGCGGTCATGCTCTATGCAGACGATCAGGCCTCGCTGTCCCATCAGTCCGATATCCGCCAGGTCCAGCTTTGGCTGGAAGGGGCGGGCGTCATCTCAAGGGGCGAGCGAGCCATGCGACTGCCCAGAGCGACAGGGGAGGGCAGTCTTGAGCGTCGAAGCCGAGATTGGGCGGAAGTACGGCCCGAATGGGCGCTGGCCGGCTGCAAGGCGTTCATTGCCGCGCCCCGTCGGCGTACCGCTGGCAAGACCCTCGAAGGGCGCGCCTTCCTGCATGACTACGACTGGAAGATCGACAAGGACTTTGGCGTTCTTGAGCTGATCCTGACCGCACCGGTGGTCGTCGCGAGCTGGATCAGCCTGCAGTACTACGGGTCTACTGTGGCACCGGCGGTGTTCGGCGGCGGCAACAAGCTGCTGCATAATGTGACCGGCGGAGTAGGCGTTGTTGAGGGGAATGGCGGCGTGATGCGCGCTGGGCTTCCCTGGCAATCGGTCCACGATGGCGAACGCTACGTCCATGAACCGCTGCGCCTGTCTGTCTGTATCGAAGCGCCCCGCGAAGCGATGTCCGAAATCCTCAAACGGCATGAGGGGGTTCGCACACTATTCGACAATCGCTGGCTCCATCTTTTCGCTCTTGATGAAGCCGGCAGGATGGCCTGGCGCTATGCCGGCGATCTGCAATGGACCGCGATGGAGTTGGCCGCAGATCCGGACGGTGCGTTGAAGATTGCGATATGACCTGTGATGGCTGTCGCCCCTCGGGCGTGATGTCAGACTGCCCCAGCCCGTTCAGGGTGCGACGGCGAGCATCAGTTCGTTGCGTCGCATAAACCAGAGGGTCCATGGCGGATCGTACTGGGCCAGCGAAACCGGGCCGGTGGCACTTAGATGGTGAGTTCTGACAAGCTCTTCGAGCCTGGCGGCTTTTGCGGCGACGTCTTCCTTGCCCGCCAGGCCGGAGAACTTCAGCACCGCAAAGCGAGTCGGCGGCACGGCTCTCAGGTGGACGTTTGGATCGTTCGGTTCCGGCAGTGTGGCCATAGAATAGGCACTCGGCATCGTGAAACGCACGATCCATTTTCCGGCGCTCTGGACCTGGGTGACTGGCGCGGTCATGGCGATGCTTTGACGTCGTGTATTGCCACCAAAAATGTAGCCGGCAAGCAGGCGAAAGCCCGATCCGGCCGCTACCTTCTGGTCGCCACTGACGCTGACCTCAGCCACTATGAGGGTTGGGTAGTCGCGAATTTCGAACGCTCCAACTCGCAGGACCGATCTGTAGGCTGGTTCTTCGACGGCCAAGGGGTTCGTTCCGAGAAAGAGTTGCGCCGAGCATCGCAGCCAGAGCCCGGAAACGTAACGACATCGGTCTTGACTGCGTTCCGCAGTTGGCCACGCTTTTTCCCTAAACCCATAAACCTCAGGGCCTATGTGGCGCTACGCATCGAGTTACATTATTTCCGATAATATACCTTAGACGAACAATTGAAGGGAAGCTCTGGACAACCGTCTCCGGAAAATCCGCCCTTGTTCTCCTGGTAGTTCAGCGCAAGCCAGTTATCGCCCACTAGGCCGAACAAAACTAACTGGGCACCAGCACCGCCCTGGCCTTCAGCTCACTAGGATCCATGTCGAAAGTCGGAGGCTTACGCCAGGCCATGGCCTGCGCGGCCTGCGTCCGTCCGACCACGCCTCCGTCCTGGATCCGGCGCAGTCCGGCTACCGCACAGACTTTCAGACACCAGAGCCGCACGCCCGAAACCGCTAGGCCGGAAAGGCAGCCCTGCCCTTAAGATCCTGCCCGTAACGTGGCGGGCTTCAAAGAGGAAGCCCGCCATGCCATCGGGTACAACTCAAGATATGGCAGCGCCAAGCGCGCTAGAACTTGGCACGGAGCCCGAGGAAAGCCCCCCGTCCGGGCGTGCCATAGTTCAGAATGGTCTGGTAGGCCTCATCGAAGGCATTTTCTAAACGGCCATAGACTTCCAGGCGGTCATTGATCGGGTACGAAGCCCGCAGGTCCACCAGCGTGTAGCCTTGGACAACGACCGTATTGGCCTCGTTATTATAGGTCTTGCCAACATGGCGCGCCGCAACAGTCGTCCTGAGGCCAACTGGCCACCGATAGGTGGCGGAGATGTTGGCGAGATGTTTTGGCCGACGCGTCAGTTGCTTGCCGCTATTGCTCCCGGAGGCATTCTCGGATTCCGTGAACGTGTAATTGCCGACAACGCTTAGCCGGTCGGTCGCCTGCACCTGCCCGATCATTTCGAGGCCCTGGGCTCGGGTCTTCTGAATGTTCTTGTAGTAGCCAAAGCGCTGAACGCCCGCTGGCCGGCACATGGGATCAACCGATGACGAAGAGCAGGAAAAGAAGCGAATCTCATTGTCCGCCTCGCGCTTGAAGACCGTGGCTGAGATCCTGGCTTTGCGTCCCCAGAATTGCTGCTCTGTGCCGATGTCCCAGCTTTCAAACGCCTCTGCCTGAAGCTGCTGATTTCCGTATTCGCTGAACAGCTCATAGAGGCCGGGGGCACGGAATCCCTGGCCGAAACTGGCGCGCACAACCGTTTTGCCTTCATTCAAGGACCAGGCTGCAGCCGCCTGACCAAGGCTGTGGGCCCCATAGGCATCATGGTCTTCATGGCGGAGGCCTCCGGTGAGGGTCAGGCCTGAAACGGGCTCGGCCTGGATTTGGCCATAAACGCTATCAACGCCAATCCGTCCGGTCTTGAAGGCGGGATTGGGGGCAAACTGGCTCGGCGACCGCGTCCTCATGGTTGAGCGTTCTCGCTCCGCACCAAAGTTGGCGGTCACCGCATCATTGAGCGCAAAAGCGCCCTGATACTCCCAGCGGCGGTTCTTGCCGGCAGCATCGAAGGTCAAAGGCTGGGCAACCCGGCTTGGGTTGAAGTTTTCCCGATCGGTGTCCGTGTGGCCATAACCCAACCGGTTGTTCCAGCGGCCGTCCAGAAGAGTGAAATTCAGGCCGGAATAGACCACGAGTTCATCAGTGCGTCCGAACTCGGCTGAATCCGTATTGAAGCCGTCAAAGTCGGCCTTGCCGCGCGAATAAACGGTCCGGATCTCGACCGAAGCCGCCGGATTGATGGCAAGCCGCATCCGAGCCGACAGCCCTGAGTTCTGATAGGCGTCTTTCTCCTTGCCGCCGGCATAGGCGGAAAAGCCGTCTGTGGTGTAGTAGCTGCCAGCCACTCGCCAGGTCAGGTGATCACCAATGCCGCCTGTGCCCGCCCGGAGGTAGGCGGTGTTTCTTGCGCCCCCCTCCCCGCTGACAAAGCTTTCAAAGGCCGCAGTCGGTTCGGCGGTCACCAGATTGATCACGCCACCAATGGCCTGGCTGCCCCACAGTGTCGATTGACCGCCGCGCAGAACTTCGATGCGCGAGATGTCACCAACCAGAAGGTTGCCCGCGTTGAATCCACCTTGGGTCGAAGAAGGATCGTTCAGCTTGACGCCATCAATCAGAACGACGGTGTGCTGGTTCTCCGCCCCCCGGATATAGAGGCTGGTCGCAGAGCCTGCGCCTCCGTTACGGCTATAGCTGACGCTGGGGGTCTGGACCAAGAGTTCGACGGCGGTCGTGGCCTGGCTCGCCTTGATGGCCTCGGTGGTCAGGATGGTGACGGATGAACCAACCTTTTCGATCGGCTGTGTCGATCGCGTGGCCGTCACCACGAGATCGGCGAGAGCGGTCGCGCCGGTCCGGCCGGCGACATCGGTTTCTGGAGCCTTCTGGTCCCGGGCCATTGCGGGTCCGGAGATGAGAGTAATGGCGAGTGCGCTGGAGCACAGGTGCGCTCTGATCATGGTCTTTCCCTTTGAATGACCGGCACACGTCCTCAAGCCCTGAGCGCAGGACTGCGCCAACGGCCAGAGGCCGTGACACGGCCCGACTGACATGTCGTTTCGCGGGAAATCCCGTTCGCTCGGCGCACCCCGGCCGGACGATGAACGACTGCGCCGGGCAGGTCTCCTGGCTCACGGGTCACGGCTTGGCGCGTCGCCTTCCCAGGACCGAGATCCCAGTGGCATGTGACGCGCAAGCTCGCCGCTTACAGTTGCGGGGGCAGCCGGGGTTTTGAACCCCGTTCCCTATTCATCCTCTTGCGAGGAACCTGACGCATGGCCAGACCTATAGGGCGAGCCCTAGAGCGTCAATCTTGGCCTTCGGATGATCGGAGCGACTGCCGGAAGGGAAAGCTCAAGGCCTAATCCGAACAATTGTTCGGGAGCGCGCATTGGTCACTGGCGTTTTGCCACGCGCGGCCGCAAGGTTCCCTCCGTGAGACTTGATGCGGAGTTTCGACCATGAAAATCCCGATGGCACTTTCGGCTCTGGCGATGGGTTTCGCACTGCCAGCCTCGGCCGCGCCCCAGGTTTCCAGCGTTCGCGTGTCAATTGGTCCGGATCTGGCCAAGCAGACCCAAACGCTGGATGCCCGGGAGTTCGACTATCTGACACGGGAACTCAAACGCTCCGTCGAGAAGCGGCTGGACCGATCGGGAGCGCTGGACCCTGCAGGCGGCGAACTCGAACTCATCATTGAAGATGCCCGGCCCAATCGTCCCACTTTTAGGGAGATGGCCGCTAAACCCGGCCTTTCCTACCAAAGCTTTGGCGTGGGTGGTGCCCGCATTAGCGGTGAGTACCGCGCGCCGACCGGTGCTCGAACCCCGGTCGACTACAGCTGGTATGAAACCGATATTCGCTGGGCCCAGTACGGATCCACCTGGAGCGATGCGGACGAAGCCTTTGATCGACTTGCCGAACGCCTCGTCAAGGACGGGTTCAAAGCCAACGACTAGGATACGCGAACGGCGCCAGCGCTGGACGCACCAATAAGACGGGAACCATCCCGCAGTACTGGGAGAGATATAGGCAGAATGTCTGATCGTAAATCAGCCTGGTCCTTGGCGGCTTTCGCCGCGCCCTGCCTGCCCCTTTCTGCGCTTGGCCTGCCACTCGTGGTCTACCTTCCCGAGTTCTACGTCAGTGAGCTGGGCCTTTCGCTCGGCGCGGTCGGCGCTGCGTTCCTGATCGTCAGACTGATCGACATCATATTCGACCCGTTCATAGGCGGGGTCATGGATCGAACACGAACCCAATGGGGCCGTTTCCGACCTTGGCTGGTAATTGGCTCACCGCTGGTGATGCTGGGAGCCTTTGGGCTGTTCATGGCTCAGCCAGGCATTGGCCCGGCATACCTCTGGCTTTGCCTCATCGTGGTCTATGCCGGCTATTCCATGATGACCCTCTCCCACACAGCATGGGCTGCGGTACTTTCAAGCGACTACCAGCAACGGTCCCGGATCTATGGCTGGTGGCAGGCCGGCAATGTGGTGGGCATGATCCTCGTGCTGACACTCCCGCCGATCATGGCCCTGGCGTTCAAGAGCGATCACGCGTCAGGGATCCGCTCGATGGGCTGGTTCATTGTCCTGCTGATCCCGTTCACGGTTCTTCTCGCGACGCGCGCCGTTGGGGAACGCCCGGTCCCGCCTTCCCGACACAAGTCGGGCCTGGATCAGTACTTTGCGCTGCTCAAGCGCAAGTCGACCCAGAAATTGCTGATTGCGGACCTGTTGATGGGTCTCGCACCGGGCATCGCCGGAGCGCTGTTTTTCTTCTTCTTCGAGCGCATCAAGGGCTTTGACAAAACCGAGGCAGGCATCCTGCTGCTGGTCTACTTCCTGGCCGCCTTGGCCGGCGCACCGATTTGGCCGGTTCTGGCCAAGCGGATCGGGAAACACCAGGCCCTTGCCGTGGCATCCGTCGTCTACGCCGTCGTGCAGGTGTGCGCCGTCTTGACCCCGGCTGGCAACTCTTGGGCCGGGATGCTGGTCCTGATCCTGGCAGGCCTCCCCTACTCTGCCGCGCCACTTCTGGTCAGGTCCATGATGGCTGACATCGGCGATGAAGAACGCCTGGCCAGTGGGGCTGATCGGACCGGTCTGCTCTATGCCCTGGTCAGTGGTACCGTGAAGCTGGGACATGCCCTGGCCATCGGGGCCTTCCCCCTGTTGGCCTGGCTGGGCTTTGATCCCAAACTGCCTACGGCCACAGGCGAGACGGCACTCATTGCCCTTTACTCGGTCATCCCGGCGGCCATGGGTCTTGTGGTAGCCGTCGTCATGCTGCGCTATCCGCTCGACGCGACTCGCGTTGCTGAGATTCAGAGCCAACTCGCGGCGCGTGATGCGGCGAGTCTGGAGCACCCAGAGCCGGAACCGCAGAAACATGCCGCCTACCCCGCCCCTGCTGAATGATTCGGCTCATCCGCTTCTTGTCCTGATCGAGATCATGGCCCGCCTGCGCGATCCCCTCGGCGGCTGCCCGTGGGATCAGGAGCAGACCTTTGCAACCGTAGCGCCCTACACCGTGGAGGAGGCCTATGAAGTCGCTGACGCGATCGAGCGTGGCGATCTGGGCGATCTCAAGGAAGAGCTGGGTGATCTTCTTCTTCAGGTCGTGTTCCATGCTCGCATGGCCGAAGAACAGGGAGCGTTTGACTTCGGCCAGGTCGCGGCCGCCATTTCCGATAAGATGATCCGCCGCCACCCCCACGTGTTCGGGGACCACGCCTATGACGATCAGGCCGCCCAAATAGCGGGTTGGGAGGCCCTGAAGGCTCAGGAGCGGAAAGCCAAGGCCAAGGTCGGCGTTCTGGACGACGTTCCCATCGGCCTGCCAGCCCTGACCCGTGCGGTAAAACTGACCAAGCGCGCCGCACGCGTGGGATTTGACTGGCCGTCAACGCGCGAGGTTTTGGCCAAGCTGCAGGAGGAGGTCGCTGAACTCGAGGTCGAGATCGCAGCAGGAGACAAGGCCAAGGCTCGGGAAGAACTGGGGGACCTTTTGTTCGTGTGCGCCAATCTGGCCCGTAAACTCGATGTCGAACCCGAAGATGCCCTGCGCGCTACCAATGCCAAGTTCAGCCGGCGCTTTGCCTTTATCGAGGCGGCGCTAGCGCGCGACGGCAGAACCCCTGATCAGTCTGATCTGGCGGAGATGGACGCACTGTGGGATGCCGCCAAGGTCGACGAAAAAGCCTCTAGTTCGTAACCATCACAAAGGCTTCCGGGAACTGGCGCTCAAATCGCCCCAGGGCTTGCGGGTCTAGCCGTGCAACGATCATCACGCCGCCCTCAGCCTCGTCCTCACGCGTCATCACGCGTCCATTGCGATAGATCCAGGCGAGTGCCTCACCTTCAGTGGCCGATAGCCGAATGGCGATGGGCGGCGAGTCATCAATCAGGCCAGCAATACGCTTGAGAAGAGCCTGGCACCCCTCTCCTGTGACCGCCGAAACCGGCGAAGCCTCAGCGCGGCGGGCACCACCTTCAATGGCCTCACGCTCATCCTGAGCCACGAGGTCGAACTTGTTCCAGACCTCGACCACGGTCTTGCCTTCGTCGAAGGTGACACCCAGTTCGGCGAGAACGGACTCGACATCCCGGGCCTGGGCCTGGCTGTCCGGATTGGCGATGTCTCGGACGTGCAGGACGACATCGGCTTCCTGCACCTCCTCCAGGGTGGCGCGGAATGCCTCTACGAGTTCGTGCGGCAGGTCAGAAATGAAGCCCACGGTGTCGGACAGGATCGCGGGGCGGCCGTCGGGAAGCTTCACAGTTCGAAGGGTGGGGTCCAGGGTCGCAAACAGCATGTCCTTGGCCAGCACTTCAGCCTCGGTCAACCGATTGAACAGCGTCGACTTGCCGGCATTGGTATACCCGACCAGGGCTACGGTTGGATAAGGCACCTTCTTGCGGGCCTTGCGGTGGAGCGTTCGAGTCCGGCGGACCTCTTCGAGCTCACGCTTCAGTTTGAGAATGTGATCGGCGATAAGGCGGCGATCCAGTTCGATCTGGGTTTCGCCTGGCCCGCCTGTATTGCCCGTACCACCACGCTGGCGCTCCAGGTGGGTCCAGGTCCGCACAAGACGCGACCGTTCATAGTCCAGACGCGCCAGTTCGACCTGGAGCTTGCCCTCGCGGGTACGCGCCCGCCGCGCAAAGATCTCCAGGATCAGACCGGTCCGATCGACGACCTTGACGTTCAACCCGCGTTCCAGATTGCGCTGCTGAACCGGGGTCAACTGATCGTCAAAGACCGCAACGTCGATCTTTTCGACCTCACAGATCGCTGCAAACTCTTCGATCTTGCCCTTGCCGAACAGAGTCGCAGGCGTGACGACGCGCAGCGGCGCGATGGCCGTTTCGACCACATTCAGATCAAGCGCCACAGCGAGGCCTACCGCCTCCTCGAGCCGCGACTGTGGGTCGCGGGCCAAGGCAGCAGCCGGGCCCCGCAATGGCCGGACCGGATGAATGACGAACGCCTTAAGGATCGGCGCGGCGTGATCTACGGATTTGGAAGACTTGGACAAGCGTCTCTAATTCAATCGTCGGAATCGGCGCTCGGCTCATACAGCTGGACAGGCTGGGCCGGCATGATGGTCGAGATGGCGTGCTTATAGACCAGTTGCGACTGTCCATCGCGCCGCAAAAGCACACAGAAATTGTCGAACCAGCTGACAACGCCCTGCAGCTTGACGCCATTGACCAGGAAAATGGTGAGCGGCGTCTTTGATTTGCGCACGCTGTTCAGGAACGTATCCTGCAGATTTTGTTTCTTTTCGGCAGACATTGGGGGTTCCCCTCTTATTGTTTCGGAGGGCAAAGCACCCTCCACACAAACAAGTCCATGCTAGTTCATTTTTCGCTGAACGCGATCACCATTCAGTGGGAAAATGCGTCCTGCGTCGAAATCGCGCTGTTTCCAGCCTGTAGAAAGGCTGATGATCAGATGGCTTTCGCTCTGGCCCTCTCGATGTAAAGACGCCGCAACCGGGTCGCTACGGGACCAGGCGATCCGTCACCAACCTTGGTCCCGTCAATGCTGACAATGGGCAAGACCAGGGTGCCCGCTCCGGTGATGAAGGCCTCCCTGGCAGACTGCGCCTCGGCAATCGTGAAGGGCTTTTCGTTGATGGGCAGGCCTGCGTCCCGGATCACCTCAAACAAGGTCGAGCGAGTGACGCCACGCAGAATATTGGCATTGGTGTCCCGGGTCCGCAGATGACCCTCGGCGTCTATGATCCAGGCATTTGACGATGCGCCCTCGGTAACCAGCCCAAGGTCGTCAACAAACCAGGCTTCGATCGCGCCACGTTCCCGCGCTGCCTGCTTGGCCAAGGCGTTCGGCAAGAGACCAATCGACTTGATATCGCAGCGCCCCCATCGGTTCTCAGGCACGCTGACCACAGCCCCACCTTGTTCGGCCTTGCGTTCAGCCAGGGCACGATCCGTTGATTTGGCGGTGACGACCACCGACGGCGGGACGGCGGGATTTGGAAAGGCATGATCGCGGCGCGCAACGCCCCGCGTCACCTGCAGATAGACCAAGCCATCCCGTACCATGTTTCGGCGGATCGCTTCGCGCAGGACGCAGGTCAGAGCCGCCTGGCCCATCGGATGCGCGATACGCAAGCTATCCAGACTGCGCCACAGGCGCGCAAAATGGCCTTCAGCATCGGCCAGCTTGCCGTCGAAAATCGCCCAGACCTCATAGACGCCGTCGGCCAGCTGATAGCCACGGTCCTCAATATGTACGACGGCGTCGCCATGGCGGACAAAACGGCCGTTCACATAGGCAAAGCGCGACATCTAGTCTTCCTCGTCCGCCCGAGCGCCGGCCACACCCAGGGATTTGAGCTTGCGGTGGAGTGCCGACCGCTCCATCCCGATGAAATTGGCCGTTCTGGAGATGTTGCCGCCAAAACGCAGGATCTGGGCATTGAGATACTCGCGCTCGAACAGCTCTCGTGCCTCGCGCAACGGCAAGGCAATGATCCGCTCAGCCCCGATGGCACCCGCGTGACCTGCTGATGGCTGTTCTGATCCGGCCAGCATCTCGGCGGTGATCAGGTCACCGGGTTCGCCGGCAGCGAGGATCAGCATACGCTCAACATTGTTGCGCAGTTGGCGGACATTGCCCGGCCAGGTCTGCACCTGCAGGGTCGCCAGGGCGTCATCGCCCAAACGCCGCCGAGGCAAACCGGTGGCCTCAACGATGCGGTCGATGAAGAAGCTGATCAGTTCGGGAATATCTTCGCGACGCTCCGAAAGGCCCGGAACGCGAACGGGCACGACATTCAGCCGATGAAACAGGTCCTCTCTGAAGCGACCGGCTGCGATCTCGTCCCGCAGGTCGCGCGAGGTCGATGATATGACGCGAACGTCGACCTGCACGTCACTATCGCCACCCACGCGACGGAAACGTTGTTCAACCAGGACGCGCAGAATGCGACTCTGCGTTTCCCGCGGCATATCGGCCACTTCATCAAGATACAGGGTGCCACCATGGGCACGCTCAAAGACGCCGATCTTCCGGGGCCGTCCGCCCTCGCCTTCCTCACCAAACAGCTCGACGTCCAGACGCTCCGGGGCCATGCCGGCCGAACTCACCGCCACAAACTCCTGACGGGTCCGGGCACTCGCGCCATGGATGAGGCGGGCGACGAGTTCCTTTCCTGAGCCTGGGGGCCCGGAAACCAGCACTCGGCTGTTCGCAGGCGCGACCTTGGCAATCATCTGGCGAAGGGCCTGGGCGGCGGCCGATTTTCCCATCAAGCCGTCAGATGTGAAGCTTTGGGCGCGAAGCCGGCGGTTTTCGCGCTTCAGTCCTGCGGCTTCCAGCGCTCTTTCGACCACCAGCAACAGCCGATCCGCCTTGAAAGGCTTTTCCAGAAACTCATAGGCACCGCGCTTGATCGCACTGACCGCGGTTTCAATATTGCCGTGGCCTGAAATCATGATGACTGGGAGATCAGGATCCAGTCCCTTGACCATGTCGAGCAATTCCAGCCCGTCCATACCCCCGCCCTGCATCCAGATATCCAGGACGAGCAAGGCCGGTTTCCGCGCACGCAAGGCCGCCAGGGCTTGATTGGAATCGGCAGCCGTCCGCACGGCGTAGCCCTCATCCTCCAGTATGCCGGCCACGAGATCGCGAATGTCGGCCTCGTCGTCAACGACAAGCACGTCAGCGCTCATATCAGCTCCTCTACGCCACCGAGGGCCGACGCGGACAGGCGTGCGGTCGCCGGAAATTTCAGGATTACCCGGGCACCGGGCACAACTTGGGCATCGGTCAGAACCAGCGAACCCTCGTGGTCTTCCATGATCCGCTTGACGATCGCCAGACCCAGGCCAGTTCCCTTCTCCCGGGTCGTGACATAGGGCTCAGTCAGGCGGTCCCGATCACGCTGAGGCAGACCGATGCCATTGTCCTCAATGAACACGCAAAGGTCGTCCTCCTGCGCAACGAGGGTCGCAGTTATGCGACCCCGTGGCTCCGGGGTGATGTGCCGTCGGGCCCCTACGGCTTCGCCGGCATTCTTGAGAATGTTTGTCAGGGCCTGCCCCACCATGCGTGCATCACACTTGATGAGGATGTCTTCACCCGGCTCGTCGAGCACCACATCGATTTCCGGGTCGACAAAACGCTGGGCAAAGACGCTCTGGCGCAGCATCTCCGTCAGGTTCGCGGGCTCGAAACGCGGAGCGGGCATCCGGGCGAAAGCCGAAAACTCATCGACCATTCGGCCAATGTCTCCAACCTGCCGGATGATGGTCTCGGTGCAGCGATCAAAGGTATCGAGATCGCTGGAGATTTCCTTGCGGTACTTGCGCTTGATGCGCTCTGCAGAAAGCTGGATCGGAGTCAGGGGGTTCTTGATCTCGTGGGCAATCCGTCGGGCAACGTCTTTCCAGGCGGCATTACGCTGCGCGGCGACCAATCGCGTAATGTCGTCGAAGGTCAGAACAAGCCCTTCGGCGACCTGTCCCGCGCCACGAACACGCAGGCGCCGTGTCTCGCCGTCCCGCACCAGATCAACCTCGACCTCGGCGTCCGAGCGCCCCTCCAGGATCGTCTCGACGACGACGTCAAATTCCGGTGCCGCCGCGATCAGATCAACCCCTACAGCATCCTCGCGCAGGCTGAGCAGGGTCACCGCCCGTCGGTTCAGAGCCGAGATGCGGCCCTGGCTGTCCAGGCTCACGACGCCTGCGCTGACCCCGGACAAGACTGTTTCGATGAAATGCCTTCGGGTCTCCGCGTCCAGACTGGCGGTCCGAAGAGCCGCCTGCTGAACCTGAAGATCTGTCGTCATCATGTTGAAAGCATGAGACAAGGCCCGTATCTCTTCAGGGCCAATCTCAGCATCCACCCGCGCATTCAGATCGCCCGCAGATACGCGGCCCGCCGCTTCCACCAGCCCGGCGACGGGACCGGCGATCGAGTTGGCAGCGGCCATCCCGACCCAGACTGCCGCGACCAAAACCAGAAGAGCAGTCTCGGCATAACTCAAACCAAAGATGGCCTGAATTCGCACCCGACTGCGTTCAGCATCCCGGTAAGAAATCAGCGAATCCTCGGCTTCGATCAGGTGGCTCAAAATACCTGTGTCGATCGGACGGACGACATAGAGATAGGCGTCAGGAAAGGCCTTCAGCCGATAGAGTGCGCGAAAGAGGTCAGAGGACACAAAGCGTTGGGCCATGGCCACGCCTGAATCGGCGCCCTCAAAGGTAGAGGGCGGCGGTGCCAGGAAGGCCGGAGCCCCCGGCATTTCGGCCCGGGCGAGGATCCGTCCATCACGGTCCAGAACATAGGCGGCTGTAAAGCCGCTGTTGGCGGTTTCTCCGGCCAGGAAATGGCTGAAAACCACCGGCGACTGCGACATCGCCGGTGCGGCGTCGTTCAGGTTGGCCGCCATCGGACGGATGTGTTCGCTGATAAAGCTGGTTTGCTCAGAGACGTAGGACCGCGCCACCTTTGCCGAATTTTCGACGACGGTTCGGACCCTCTGGCTGAACCAGCCTTCGACACCGCGATTGACCAGAACCCCAAAGAACAGAGCGACAATGACGGCGGGAGCAACCGCAGCGAACGAAAACAAGCCAACAAATCGAAGGTGTAGTCGAGCGCCGGCGTCATTCGCACGGGCGTCGATCATTTCAAACAGCCGAAGCCCCACCACCGTGGCAATCGCCAGGATGAGGACCAGATTGAAACCGAGTACGACGAGGATCGCGGTGCTGGCAGGGCTTATCGGGCCGCTCTTGGGCGGTGACGAAACCAGGGCCACGCCTGTCACAGTCAGGATCACTGCAAGGGCGTAAGCTCCGCCTAAGACAGAGCGCGACGTGAGCACCTCCGACCACCAGGACCGGCTGAACCGGGGCGCGGGGAGCTCTGACCCAACTGCGGACATGACTGACGCCATGGGACCAGTTTAGGAGTGAGTGTGCCTCAAAATCAACAGCTATGTGCTATATTAGCTTCATCGCCTGCCGCGAGACATCTCAACGCCCAGATCCTGGATTTTCTTGCGCAGGGTATTGCGGTTAAGGCCGAGGATCTCAGCCGCGCGCACCTGGTTGCCCCGGGTAGCAGACAGGGTCAGTTGGATCAGTGGGCGCTCCACTTCCTGCAGGACCCGATCATACAGGCCAGCGGCAGGAACTCCGTCCGGCTGGTCTGCGAAATGCCCGGCAAGATGGCGCTCGACCAGCATGGACAGGGTCACCGGGCCTTCATCAGCGCGAACCGCCGGTGTGTGGTCCTGCAATTCCCGATCGACGATGCGCGCCGTGATCAGTTCCTCGGCGTAGAGGGCACACATCCGCCGGATCAGATTCTCCAGTTCGCGAACATTTCCCGGCCAGGAATGAGCCTTGAGTCGATCTAGAGCGCTGGAATCGATGGTCTTGGCCGGCAGGCCCTCACGGTTGGCGCGGAGCAGGAAGGTGCGGGCCAGATCAGGGATATCCTCAGTTCGGTCTCGCAGGGGCGGCAGCCGGACCGGTGCAACATTCAGCCGGAAGAACAGGTCCTCGCGGAACAACCCCTGCTGGATCAGTCCGCGCAGGTCGCGATTGGTGGCCGCGATGATGCGCACATTAGGACGGCGTCCGGTCTTGGGATTCAGGACGGGTTCAGTGCCGTCGATGACACGCAGGAGGCGGGTCTGGGCGTCGAGCGGCATGTCGCCGATCTCGTCCAAAAACAAAGTACCGCCATCAGCCTCGATCAACCGTCCGAGATCACCATCGCCTCGACCAAAGAGCTCGGTCTCCACCCTTTCCCGCGGGACGGCCGCCAGGTTGATAACCACGAACTTGCCATCGCGGCGACGGCCCAGCTCATGCAGCGCGCGGGCGACCAGTTCCTTGCCCGTGCCGCTCTCACCCAGGATCAGAACCGTCAGGTCCGCGCCAACCAAGCGGGCGATGGTCCGATAGACTTCCTGCATAGGTGCCGAACGGCCGATCAGCGGCAAGCGTTCGTCGCGCATGGCCCGGGCCTGGGCCTTGGAGGCCTCCGCATCGGCCGGGCGAGACAGGGCGCGCCTGGCCGCCGCCGTGACGTCGTCCAGATCAAAAGGCTTTGAGACATACTCGAAGGCACCCGCGTCGGCAGCGTTGACGGCTGTCAGCAGGGTATTCTGTGCGCTCATCACAATGATGGGCAGTTTGGGGCGCTCCTTGCGGATGCGCGGCAGGACGTCGAAGACGTTCTCATCGGGCATCATGACATCGGTGACCACCAGGTCACCTTCCCCATCCATGACCCATTTGAGCAAGGTGGTAGCATTGCCGGTGGCGCGAACCTGGTAGCCCAGCCGGGTGAAGGCCTGGCTGAGAACAAGCCGCACCGACGAGTCATCGTCCGCGATCAGGATCTTCTTGCTTGCGGCGTTCATGCTTACGCGTCTCCGGCGGAGGGTTCAGGCGCCACAGGAAGCAGCACGCGGAAAACGGTGCGACCGGGCTCGGACTCAAAATCGATCAAACCGCCATGGGCGGTGACCAGCTTGGTCACCAGGGCCAGGCCAAGGCCGGTGCCATTGGGCTTGGTGGTGACGAACGGTTGGAACAGGTGGTCGCGAAGGCTCTGGGGAACGCCAGGACCATTGTCCTGCACCCGGATCTCGATCGGTGCACCGCTGGCCGCCTTGCCATTGGCCCCTCGAACCCGAACGCCCGGTCGCCAGGCTGTATGGATCGAAATAGCGCCGCGTCCGTCGCCACGCATGTGAGCAGCTTCGGCGGCGTTCTTCACCAGGTTCAGGAAGATCTGAATCAGATGATCTTCATCGCCCCAGACCGCCGGAAGGGATGGGTCATAGGTCTCTCGCAGGGTGAGCCCATCGGCGACTCCGTTAGCGACAAGGGCGCGGATGCGATCAAGGACCTGGTGGATATTGACCGCCTCTCGCGGCGTCGGCAGGTCTTCGGAGAAGGCTTCCATACGATCGACAAGGCGCCGAATGCGGTCCGTCTCATCGACAATCAGTTGGGCCAGGGGCTGGTCTGCCGCAGAGGCACCGGTCTTCAAAAGTTGGGCGGCACCGCGAATTCCGGCGAGTGGGTTCTTGATCTCATGGGCCAGCATCTTGCCCAGCCCGACGACCGAGCGCAGCCCGGCGGCATCCGCGCTGCGATCTACGCCCAGCACACCCTTGACATGCAGGGTCAGGAGGACTGAGCCGTCTCCAAGCGGTGCGGCTGCCCCGTCAGCCTCAAAAGGCGGCTGACCAAAGAGATTGACCTCAACCCCATGCTCGCGAACCGGTGCCCCTTCAAAGATGGCACGGTCCAGCAGAGATACCAGCACGGACCCGGGCGGTAGGGCGGCGCGAAAGCGACCACGCGCCAGGAGCGACAGGCCATGACCAAACAGCGCCTCAGCCGCTTCATTGACGGCGACCAGACCGCCATCGCGGTCAACGACCAGGGCGGGTTCCGGGCTCAGGTCAAAGGCGGCCGCCTTCAGGGTCTCAGGGGCCTTGCCGCCAAGTGCGCGGGCGTGGTCGCTCATGCAGCGATCCTCCGGTCTCCGAGCCAAAGGCGCGTCAAGGCGCTTTCAACCCGTTCAGGTTCATCCAGGCGACAGAGGCTGGAGCGCGCGGCGCGGCGCTCTTCGGCTGTCTCAGGCCAGGGTGCGGCATCGATGTAGGACGCCAGATGCTTGCGGAACATCTTCAGGCCGAGAGGCAGCCCGTAGAACTCGAGGCTCCGCCGGAAGTGGGTCAGGGCGATCGCCAGCCGCGCCTCGGCATCAGGCTCAACGAAGGATCGGCCCTCCAGGGTCGCTTCAATGGCACCCGCGATCCAGGGCCGACCATAGACTCCACGGCCAATCATCACGCCGTCGGCACCGGATTGGTCGAGCGCCCGGCGCGCGCTGTCACCGTCGACGATATCGCCATTGACCAGCACGGGGATGGAGACCGCCGCCTTGACCTCAGCAACGGCGGACCAATCCGCAATGCCCTTGTAGAACTGGCTGCGCGTTCGGCCATGGACCGTGATCGCCTTGGCACCCGCCGCTTCGGCCCGGCGGGCGATGTCGGCGGCATTGCGAGTTGAATCGTCCCATCCCAAACGCATCTTCACTGTGACCGGAACAGAGACGGCGGCGACTGCCGCCGCGACCAGGGCTTCGGCCAAGGCTGGCTCGCGCATAAGCGCCGAACCACACTGCTGTCCGGCGGAAACCTCTTTGGCGGGGCACCCAAAATTGAGATCCACGATCTCAGCCCCGGCTTCTGCCGCCATGCGTGCACCCTGGGCCATCAAGGCCACGTCGCGACCGACCAACTGAACCACCATAAGCGGCAAGCCCTCGCCGACTGCGGCCCGCCGAACGACGTCAGGCCGTCCGCGCGCAAACTCGGCGCAGGCCACCATTTCCGTCGCCACATAGGGTGCGCCAAGCGCCGTGGCCGTTTCTCTGAAAGGCAGGTCAGAAACACCGGTCATGGGCGCGATCCAAACGCGTCCCGGTACTTCCACACCGCCAATATCGAGCGAGTTGCTCATTTTGTAATCATCCCCACCGCTGTGTTTTTAGGCACATTGTGCGCCGCAGTAAAGCCCGGATCGACTGGACAACCGCAGCCGCCGGACTAAACAGCGGACATGACCTTTTCCGTCGTGATTGTCGCTGCCGGCACCGGGACCCGGGCAGGCCCGGGCCAAGCCAAACAATGGCGCTCCCTCTCCGGGAAACCCGTTCTGCGCTGGTCGGTCGAGAGCTTCCTTGCCGCAGGGGCCGCTGACGTGGTGATCGTCACCTCCGACGACGGGCAGGACATGCTGCCAGAGGTTCTGGCGGGACTAGACGGCTGGCGCAGCGCTCGGGGCGGCGCAACGCGGGCGCTTTCAGTGCAGGCCGGCCTTGCGGCATTGTCTGAACGGCCGTCTGACGAAGCCGTCCTGATCCACGACGCTGCCCGGCCCTTCGTGACGCGCAGTACAATCCTGGCCCTGCTCGACAAGCTTTGTGAGGCGGACGGCGCCATACCGGCGCTCCCTGTCGCGGACACCCTGAAGCGCGCCCTACCCGGCTCTCCCCTGGAAACCACATCACGGGACAATCTCTGGCGAGCCCAAACGCCGCAGGCTTTCCGCCGAGGGCGCCTGATCTCCGCCTATTCCGCCTGGTCAGGCCCGCTTGAACCCACCGATGATGCCCAGGTCATGGAAGCCGTCGGCGGCAAGGTTGCCCTGGTGACAGGTGATCCGCTCCTTCTGAAACTGACCTACCCCGAGGATTTCAACATGGCCGAACGCCTGGCGGGCGCAGCCCGTATCACTCGCATAGGTCAAGGATTCGACGCCCATCGCTGGGGCCCAGGCGACTCTGTCTGGCTCTGTGGCGTTGAAATCGTCCACGATGAAACCCTGATCGGACACTCTGACGCTGACGCCGGTCTGCATGCCCTGACAGACGCCATTCTGGGGGCCATTGGCGAAGGCGACATTGGCGACCATTTCCCGCCGACTGACCCCCAATGGAAAGGCGCATCGTCGGATCGGTTCCTGCAGCATGCGGCAGACCTTGTCCGTCGCAAGGGGGGCACCCTCATCAATGTCGACGTTACGCTGATCTGCGAGCGCCCAAAGATCAAACCTCACCGTGCCGCGATGCGAGAGCGTCTGGCGGAGATTCTTTCACTTCCGCTCGACCGGGTCAGCGTCAAGGCGACGACAACCGAGCAAATGGGTTTTACCGGCCGAGGCGAAGGCTTGGCGGCTCAGGCCGTCGTCGCCGTCGAGACTCCGGCCTGAAGGGTATAGGCTCAGGCCTATGGCTGCTGGAGATACCTGATGTTCCCGCTCGAGATCGAAACCCTGGCCCGACTGCTTGTCGCCGAGGCGCGCGACCAGTCCTTGCGGCTGGTCGCCGCCGAGAGTTGCACAGGGGGGCTCGTTGCCGGAGCAATCTGCTCGATCTCCGGCGCTTCAGACGTCTTCGAACGCGGATTTGTCACCTATACCAATCGGGCCAAGTCCGAGATGCTGGGCGTTCCTGGTGATCTGATCGCTGACCACGGCGCCGTTTCCGAGCCCGTCGCCAGAATGATGGCCGAAGGGGCCCTGGCCCAAAGCCATGCCCATGTCGCCGTCTCGATCACCGGCATAGCCGGTCCAGGTGGCGGCACGCCAATGAAGCCGGTGGGGACCGTCCACTTTGCGCTGGCGCGATCCAATCGCTCGGTTGTGCACCGACACGAGGTCTTCGATGGCCAAACCCGTGAGGCGGTACAACTGGCAGCCGTCAGGACCGCGCTCGAAATGCTTCGCGAAGCGGTGGCTAAGCGAGGCTAGGCCCGTGGATCTGTCGGGCACGCTCCTCAAAACAGGCGATCAGCTTGTCGGCGGCCCGATCCAGATTTGACGCGAGAAGAGCGTCGAGCATCCGCGACTTGAAGGCAAAGTCGATTACGAACTCAACCTTGGTGCCGCCACCGTCCGGGCTGAAGCGCCACTGGTTGGCCAAGCGCTTAAACGGGCCGTAGAGCAGGCTCACATCCACCGTCAGTTGCTCGGTATCCCGCCTCACGCGCGTGGCAAACCGCTCCCTCAGGAACGAAAAGCCCACCTGCGCCTCGGCGTCGACCGTGCTGATTCCGCCATCCTCGCGTGCGTTCCAGGTTCGCATGCCGGTAAGCCAGGGCACGAAATCGGGATAGGCATCGACATCACCCACCAGGGTGAACAACTGCTCAGGGGTGTAAGGCAGGACCCGGGTGACAACGTGACGGTGCAAGCCTAGGCCGTCCTGGCATCAAGGGCACGGCGGGCGGCCTGAAGCTTCGCAAAATCCTCGCCCGCATGGTGTGATGACCGCGTCAGAGGGCTGGCAGAGACCATCAGGAAGCCCTTGGCGCGCGCAATGGCCTCATAGGCCTTGAACTCTTCCGGGGTAACGAACCGGTCAATCGCAGCGTGCTTGCGGGTAGGCTGCAGGTATTGGCCGATGGTGATGAAGTCCACGCCGGCGGACCGCATGTCGTCCATCACCTGCATGACCTCTTCCTTGGTCTCGCCCAGACCGACCATCAGGCCCGACTTGGTGAACTGGCCCGGATCGCGCTCCTTGACCCGCTCCAGCAGGCGCAGGGAGTTGTAGTAGCGGGCACCCGGGCGGATTTTCAGATAGAGCCGCGGCACGGTTTCGAGGTTGTGGTTGAAGACGTCCGGACGGGCGTCGATCACCACGTTTTCCGCGCGATCCTTCCGCAGGAAGTCCGGGGTCAGGATCTCGATGGTGGTGCCGGGTGCGGCGGCGCGGATGGCCAGGACCACCTCGGCGAAGTGCTGGGCCCCGCCATCGGCGAGGTCGTCGCGGTCCACCGAAGTGATGACCACGTGCTTGAGGCCCATCTTGGCGACGGCCTCGGCAACGCGGCGCGGCTCGTCGGCGTCCAGCGCATTGGGCAGGCCGGTGGAGACATTGCAGAAGGCGCAGGCTCGCGTGCAGATCTCGCCCATGATCATCATGGTGGCGTGCTTCTGGCTCCAGCACTCACCGATGTTCGGGCAGGCTGCTTCCTCGCAGACCGTGGTCAGCTTGTGGTCACGCACGATGCTGCGGGTTTCGTTGTAGCCTGGAGACCCGGGAGCGCGCACACGCAACCAGTCGGGCTTGCGCAGGACGGCCGTATCCGGGCGGTTCTGCTTTTCGGGGTGGCGCGCCGCACGATCTTCCGCACTGCGCGCCTTCAGCGTGTCGATCACTGTGGCCATGTTGCCTAAATCGGACTTCTTGCGCTCCGGATCAAGCACGCGATCTTGCATGTACGGCAAAGGCACGAAATGACTGGCCGCCATGCGCCGCAGCTTTCTCGCAGTCCTGCTTCTCCTGAGCTTGGCCGGTTGTACCGACGGCGGCTCTCGCGCACCGTTTGCGGAAAGCCGGACCCCGCCGTCCCTCGCCTCTCGATTTTACCCGCCGGACAATTGGGCCTGGGGCTATGTCCGCGTCGGAGATGGCCCGGCCCAGCGCTACGGCGTATCGGCGCCCCCCATCGGGCCCAGGGCGACCATCGTCATACTGACCGGCTATGGTGAACCCGCGGAGAAATGGTTCGAAACGGTCCAGCACCTGAATTCAGCCGGTTACACGGTCTGGATCCTCGAGCGCCAGGGCCAGGGTGGTTCCGAGCGCCTGACGCCTTGGCGGGACCTGGGGCATGTCGACAGCTTTCAGCCCGATGCCGCAGCCCTCCGTGCCCTGGTCAAGGTCGTCATCCGGCCGAGAGCTGACAGACCGCTCCTCCTCCTGGGTCACGCCGATGGCGCTCTGGTCGCTTTAGGGAGTGTCGAGGATGGCCTGCCGACGGACGGGCTGATCCTGTCCTCGCCGACGTTCGCGTTGAAGCCGTCGTCAAGTCGGAGCAGTGCCCTCTATCCATGGGCCAACCGGTTGAAGCTGGGCTGGATCCGATCGCCCCATGAGAAGGGTTGGAGCCGTGCTGGTCCTGATGAGTTCCAGTCAGCCCTGACCAGCGACAGGGTCCGCGGAGGCGTTCAACAGGCCTGGCTTACGGCCAATCCCGACCTGCGCATGGGCGAACCCAGCATTGGCTGGCAAGCCGCGCACGAAGAGGCTTCAGGCCTCGTGCGCACCAAGACAGCCCGGGTTCAAGCTCCAGTCCTGATCCTGGCTGGCGGCAAGGACACGGTGACGCCTAACGCCCTGGCATCCAAAACCTGCTCGGCGCTCGCCGATTGCCGGATGGTCAGTTTTCCCGCCGGGCGTCACGTCCTGCATATGGAATCAGATGCCGTTCGCAATGTTTGGCTGGCGGAAATTGACGGGTTCATAAGGACTCGCATTGCCGCCAGGACCCAACGCCGCAACAGTTAATGTCACGCTTTGTGACTCTTCCTTGCAAAGCTGGACCTTCCCCGGCAGACTCCCCCCTCAACGAACGAAAGCGAGCACGCTTTTCGGGGAGGTTTCGCCGGGATGCCGGTAGTTTTCAAAGCGGAAGACGGCCAGAAGGCTCTCTTCGACGCCCTTATCGACGCGCGTGACACCTACGGCGCGAAAAAGCCCATCCTTGAGGACCAGGACCGGAACCCGCTTAGCTACACGGATCTGATCCGCGCGAGCTTTGCCTTGGGCCGCAAGATCGCAGCCATGACCAAGCCGGGAGAGAATGTCGGCATCCTGCTGCCCTCGGGGTCTGCAGCGGTGGTGACCTTCTTCGCCCTGCACGCCTTCGGCCGCGTCCCGACGATGCTGAACTTCACGGCGGGCCTGCGCAACCTCAAGGCCGCCTGCGCGCTGGCCAAGGTCAAGCGCGTCCTGACGGCGCACAAGTTCATCGAGCTGGGCAACCTGCACGATATCGTCGACGCCCTCGAAGCCCAGACGACCATCACCTATCTCGAAGACGTTCGCGGTTCGATTGGGGTTGCCGACAAGCTTTTCGCTGCAACGGCAGGTCTCTTCCCGCGCCAGTTCCGAGCGCCGGCCAAGCCGTCGGATCGAGGCGTCGTCCTGTTCACCTCGGGCAGCTTTGGTGCCCCTCGGGGCGTAGTGCTGAGCCAGGCCAACATGGTCTCGAATGCCGAACAGGTGGCGGCTCATATCGAGCTCGATCCGGACTGGGTGTTCTTCAATCCCCTTCCGGTGTTCCACTGCTTTGGCCTGACGGGTGGGGTGATCCTGCCTTTGCTGAAGGGCATGAAGGCCTTCCAGTATCCCTCACCGCTGCACACCAAGCAGATCCCGGCCCTGGTCAAGGACACCAAGGCCTCCGTGCTGTTCGCCACGGACACCTTCCTCAATCACTATGCGCGCGCTTCGGATGGTGATGAGCTTTCTGGCCTCAGATTTATTGTTTGTGGCGCTGAAAAGGTTCGGGAAGAGACCCATAATCTCATCCATGAAAAGTTCGGGCCCGTGCCGGTTCTTGAGGGCTATGGCGCCACAGAGGCATCTCCGGTCATTGCGGTGAACAAGCCTGACGACAACCGTCGGGGAACCGTCGGTGGGCTCCTGCCCGGCCAGGACTTCCGGATTGAACCGGTTGAGGGGATTTCCGGCGGCGGCAGACTGCTGGTCCGGGGTCCCAATGTGATGCTCGGCTATCTGAGGGAAGATGGCGGCATCGACGCTCCGGACGGCGGCTGGCACGACACCGGAGACGTTGTCGCCATGACTGACGACAACTGGATCACCATCAAGGGGCGCGTGAAACGCTTCGCAAAGATCGCCGGTGAAATGGTCTCGCTCACAGCGGCAGAAGACCTGGCCTCAGCCGTCTGGCCGGATGGACGCCATGCCGTGATTTCCATGCCCGACAAGAAGAAGGGCGAAAGGCTCATCCTGGTCACGGATCGCCATGATGCAGCGGTTTCAGAACTGGTCGCACATGCCCAGACCATCGGAGCGCCCGAACTGGCCGTGCCGCGCAAGATTCTCAAGGTCCCCGAGGTACCGGTCCTGGGGAGTGGCAAAACCGACTATGTCGCCATTCAGCGCATGGCCGACCAGGATGCTAAGGCCGCATAGACCGAAACCGTGAGACCAATGGGCAGGAATGCGTCGAGGTCGACTCGGGTGCTTCCTGCTCTTCGGGCCAACCGCCGCCCATTCGTCAGAGTGCAAGTGCACACTGGCCCTAGAAGGACCCGCCCAGGGCTTCCAGCTCGGCGCGGAAGCCCTGCTTGCGGCCGTGCATGGCCCTCAGGTCGGCCATGAAGGTCTCGTGGTCCGGGAACTCGCCGAAGTCAGAGATCATCGGTGCCAGGCTTTCCATCTCCAGCCATTGCTGGGCAGCAGCCCTGTAGCGGCCAGCGACGCCATAGGTCAGGACATTGCGGATCATGGCCCTCAGCAACAGGGTCGCCGCCAGCGGATAGGTCCCTTCAAGACGACGCGCGGCGGCGGTCAGCAGGTCTTCGTCCGCACCGTTGATGGCGCCGTGACGGTTGATGATCAGTCGCGCCGCCGCGGCCAGATCCGGCCACTCGATCAGAAAGGCCAGGGCGGCCTCGAAACGCGGAAACTCGGCCGCGATCTTCTTGGCGTCATCCTCAGCGACAACGTCGTCAAAGTCTGGCAGGCCCTTCAGGAACGCCCTGAGCCTCGGGATCGACAGGGTGTCCTCGAACGCCGCCCAGCGCCGGCGCTGGGCCTCGTCCTGGCGACCATTGGCCTGTAGCGCTTCGAGATAGACATCCTCCCAGGCAGCGCGCTCGACCGGATCGTCAGGCTCGGCACGCACCGACAGCGGGCCGCGTGGCTTGACCAGAGCTGCTGCGGCCTCCAGAGCGGCCAGGGCCTCGCCCGCCTTTCCAGCGGCCAGAAGACGGCGCCCGATCTCGGCAGCGATGGCTGGAAAACGCCGCTGGGTCTCGCTGAAGGTCGCAATAAAGGCCCCCACGTCACCTTTGATGTCGGCCAGGCGGCGCAAGGCATCCCGGACCACTGACGCCTTGGCGTCATAGGCCCCCGCAGACCGCGCTGAGCGCTGGGTCAAGGCGGCCTGCAGGCGCTCGCCCAGTCGCGCCTGACCGGCCACGCCCAGAGACGGGGCCGCGACAGCGACCAGTGGGCCAAATACGAAATGATCGTCGCACAGGATCAGCCGCGCCACCCTATCGGCCAGATCGACGGGCGCGATCTTGGCACTCGGGGCGATGTCGCCGACCGCGTCCCGCGCCTCGGCGAAGGCCTCACCGATCGGTCCCTCGGGCTGGCTGATGCGATCAAACACCGAACCGGCAAGGTCCAGAAAATCCATCAGCAGCGCCAGGGCCGCCTTGGGGTCGCTTTCCGCAAGCCGCCGGATCATCCGAAAGTGCAGATCCATGTCGCGTGCGAAGGCGGCGCGCTTGCGCCAGTGGATGCGCGAGGTGGCCTTGGCAATGGCCGCCAGACGCTTGGAGATCTCCAGCGCCAGGCCTTCCGGACTGGCCTCGGCGAACAGCTCCAGCCGCAAGGCGCGCTTGACGTAGCTGTCGACCGACAGATCCATCAGGATCGTCGCCAGCCGCTCCGCGCCCAGATCGGCGAGATTGGCCTCGGAAAGGGTGGTCTTAGACCCTTTCCTGGTCTTGGCAGCGACCTTGGCCGGCTTGTCAGTGGTCGTGGCCGTCACTCGCGCCATTCAGGCCCCTAGATGTGCAGCACCCGGCCGTACGCATCGAGCGCGGCTTCGTGCATGGCTTCCGACATGGTCGGGTGAGCGTAGACGATTCCGTGCAGGTCTTCCTCGGTCGCCTCCAGCGTGATGGCGGTGACGAAGCCCTGGATCATCTCGGTCACTTCGTGGCCGATCATGTGTGCACCGATCAGCGCGCCGGTCTTGCCGTCGAACACCGTCTTGACGAAGCCCTCGGTCTCGCCGGCGGCCACGGCCTTGCCGTTGACCTTGAACGGGAAGCGGCCGGCCTTCACGTCGATGCCGGCGGCCTTGGCGGCGGCTTCGGTGTAGCCCACCGAGGCGACCTGCGGGTTGGCATAGGTGCAGCCCGGGATCGGCGAATGGACGGCCGGGGTCTTGTAGCCGGCGATGAATTCGGCGGCGTGGATACCTTCGTGGCTGGCCTTGTGGGCGAGCCACGGCGCGCCGGCGACGTCACCGATGGCGTAGAGGCCCGGAACGTTTGTCTCGCCGTGCTTGCCGGTGACGACGTGGCCGCGATCGGTGGTCAGGCCCACCGCTTCGGTGCCTTCGGTATTGGGCACGATGCCGATAGCAACGATGCACTTCTCGGCCGTCAGTTGCTCGGCCTTGCCGCCGACCTCGACCGACACCGAGACGCCCGTGGCGGTCTTGTCGATCTTGGTGACCTTGGCACCGACTCGGAACTTGATCCCCCGCTTCTCGAAGGCCTTTTGAGCAGCCTTGGACACCTCGGCGTCCTCGACCGGCATGATGCGGTCAACGGCTTCGACGACGGTCACTTCGGCACCGAGGGCGCGATAGAAGCTGGCAAACTCGATGCCGATGGCACCCGAGCCGATCACCACCAGCGACTTGGGCATGGTCTTCGGTGCCAGGGCGTCGCGATAGGTCCAGACCTTGTCGCCGTCCGAAACCGCGCCGATGGCAGGGATGTTCCGGGCACGCGCGCCGCTGGCCAGGATCACGTTCTTCGCCTGGATCGTACGGCTGCCGCCGGCCTTCAGGGCCACGACCACCTTCGGAGCCGGGGTCCCCTTTTCGAGCTTGGCATCACCTTCGATCACTTCGATCTTGTGCTTCTTCATCAGGAAGGCGATGCCGCCCGACATGGTCTTGGCCACGCCGCGCGAGCGCTCGATGATCTTGGTGAAGTCGAAAGAGGGCTTCTCGACCGAGAGGCCATAGGCGTCGAGGTGCGACAACTGCTCGAAGATCTCGCCGGACTTCAACAGGGCCTTCGTCGGGATACAGCCCCAGTTCAGACAGATCCCGCCCAGGTTTTCCCGCTCGACGATCGCCGTCTTCAGGCCCAGTTGGCTGGCGCGAATGGCGGCCACATAGCCGCCAGGACCAGCGCCGATGACGACGACATCGAATTCCGTGGACATGGTGTTCTTACCCTAGCTTGAACGTCGCCCGAGGGGAGCCGGGCGGCCTCGATCGATCGGCCTGCAAGCCGATCCGGGAGAATTAGAGCAGCGCCTCGACCGCGACCTTGAGGTCTTCGGGCTTGGTGGTGGGAGCGAACCGCTCGACGACTTCACCGTCGCGGCCAATCAGGAACTTTGTGAAGTTCCACTTGATGCCCTCGGTGCCCAGCACGCCCTTCTGTTCCTTCTTCAGGAACGCATAGAGCGGATGGGCCGAAGGGCCGTTGACGTCGATCTTGGCCAGCATCGGGAAGGTCACGTCATAGGTCAGCGAGCAAAAGCTGGCGATCTCTTCGGCGTTCCCAGGCTCCTGAGCGCCGAACTGATTGCAGGGGAAGCCCAGGACGGTCAGGCCGCGACCCTTGTAGTCGCGGTAAAGCGCCTCAAGGCCCTCATACTGCGGAGTGAACCCGCACTTGCTGGCCGTGTTGACGATCAGCAGAACCTGCCCGCGATAGTCGGCCAGGCTCACGTCCTGGCCGTCCAGCGTCTTGGCCGAGTAGTCATAGACCGACATGGCGCTCTCCTGCCCTTTCCTTTGATCAAACGATCAGGGTCAGCGGCTCTTCGATCAGCGGCTTGAAGGCCGCCAGGAACTTGGCACCAATCGCGCCGTCGACCACGCGGTGATCGCAGGTCAAGGTCACGGTCATCACAGTGGCCACGGCCAGCTGACCGTTCTTGACCACTGGACGCTGCTCGCCGGCCCCCACGCTCATGATCGCGCCCTGCGGCTCGTTGATGATCGAGGCGAAGGCCTTGATCCCGAACATGCCCAGGTTGGAAACCGAGAAGGTGCCGCCCTGGAATTCCTCAGGCTTCAGCTTCTTTGCCTTGGCGCGGGCCGCCAGATCCTTCACCTCGGCCGAGATCTGGGCCAGGCCCTTGGTTTCGGCGGCACGGACGATCGGGGTGATCAGGCCACCGTCGATGGCCACAGCCACGGCGATGTCAGCATGCTTGTGCATGGCGATGCCCTCCGGCGTGTAGGAGGCATTGGCCTCAGGCACGCGCTTCAGGGCCACGGCCACGGCCTTGATGATGATGTCATTGACCGACACCTTCACGCCCTGGTCACCCAGCAGGCTGTTGATCTTGCCGCGCGCCGCCAGCAGGGCATCGATCTCGAGATCGATGGTCAGCGGGAAGTGCGGCACGTCGCGGAAGCTGTCAGTCAGACGCCGCGCGATCGTCTTGCGCATGCCGTCGAGCGGCACCAGGTCGTAGGAGCCAGCGGGGATGCCCATCTGCTCCAGCGACAGGACCTGACGCGGAGCCGCAGCAGCCGGGGCCGGCGCAGCAGCGGGTGCCGCCTTGGCCGCCGGTGCGGCCACTGGGCCGCCCTTGGCTGCATTTTCCACGTCCGCCTTGACCACACGGCCATGCGGGCCACTGCCCTTGACCGTCTTCAGATCCAGACCAGCGGCCTGGGCCAGACGGCGGGCCAGCGGCGAGGCGAAAACCCGAGAACTATCGGCGACGACCGGAGCCGGTGCTGCCGCAACCGGCGCAGCGGCAGCGGGTGCAGCGGCCTTGGGCGCTTCAGTGGCCGGAGCGGCGGCCGGCGACGGAGCCAGGTTCTCACCCTCTCCGGCCAGCTTGGCGATCAGGGCATTGACCTTGACGTTCTCGGTGCCGGCCTCGACCAGAATGGCCTCGACCACGCCCTCGTCGACGGCTTCGACTTCCATCGTCGCCTTGTCGGTTTCGATCTCGGCGATCACGTCGCCGGCCTTGACGGTGTCACCCACCTTCACGTGCCACTTGGCGAGGGTCCCCTCCTCCATGGTGGGCGACAGGGCGGGCATAAGGATGTCGATCGACATTGAGTGTCTTCCTCAAGCGTTCGGGACGTTGTCGGCCGGGCCGGCGTCCGCGCGATCTCGCCTTGCAGCGAGGCTTAGTTCTTGGCCGGATTCGATACGGCTCACATCCGACAGATATGCAGGGATCCCTGCCATCCCGCCAGACATGAGCCGCATCGGCATCAGCGATAACAGACCGTCTTGGCTGCCTTTACGATCTTCTCGACCGACGGCAGGCTGAGGGCCTCGAGGTTTGCCGCATAGGGCAGCGGCACGTCTTCCTGGTGTACGCGCAGGGGCGGTGCATCCAGATAGTCGAAGCCGTGCTCGGTGATGCGGGCCACGATCTCGGCCCCGACGCCCATCGGGCCCCAGCCTTCTTCGGCAGTGACCAGACGGTTGGTCTTCTTGACGCTTTCCAGGATGGTGGCGTGGTCCATCGGGCGAATAGTCCGCAGGTCGATGACTTCAGCGGAAATGCCTTCAGCGGCCAGTGCCTCGGCGGCCTTAAGGCAGAAACCCACCATCCGGCTGTAGGCCACCAGAGTGACATCCGTGCCTTCGCGGCGGACCTTGGCCTTGCCGATCGGCACGACATAGTCCTCGACGTCCGGGATATCGAACTCCAGCCCGTACATCATCTCGTGTTCGAGGAAGACGATGGGGTTGGGGTCGCGGATGGCCGCTTTCAGCAGGCCCTTGGCGTCAGCGGCGTCATACGGCGCGATGACCTTCAGACCGGGGACGTTGCCGTACCAGGCTGCATAGTCCTGGCTGTGCTGGGCACCCACGCGCGAGGCCGCACCGTTGGGACCCCGGAACACGATCGACGACTTGATCTGACCGCCCGACATGTAGAGCGTCTTGGCCGCCGAGTTGATGATGTGGTCAATCGCCTGCATGGCGAAGTTCCAGGTCATGAACTCGACGATGGGCTTCAGCCCCGCCATCGCCGCGCCGACGCCCATGCCGGCAAAGCCGTGCTCGGTGATCGGTGTGTCGATGACACGCTTGTCGCCGAACTCCTGCAGCAGGTCGCGGCTAACCTTGTAGGCCCCCTGATACTGGGCGACTTCCTCGCCCATCAGGAACACGCGATCGTCGCGACGCATCTCTTCAGCCATGGCGTCGCGCAGGGCGTCGCGCACCGTGATCTTCTTCATCGGCGTGCCGGCCGGAATTTCCGGATCGGCAAAGCTCGAGGCCGAAGCGACGGGCATTGCCGCAGCGACCGGCGCGGCCGCTTCAACGACGACGGGCGCAGGTGCCGAGGGCGTAGCCCCGGCTTCGCCGGCCAGACGTGCGATCGGCGTATTGACCTTCACGTTCTCGGAACCGGCAGCGATCAGGATGGCTTCCACCACGCCCTCATCGACGGCTTCGACTTCCATCGTTGCCTTGTCGGTCTCGATTTCGGCGATCACGTCGCCGGCCTTGATGGTGTCGCCTTCCTTGACCAACCACTTGGCCAGGGTGCCCTCTTCCATGGTCGGCGAAAGGGCAGGCATGAGGATGTCCAGGCTCACTGGGCGGCCTCCAGATAAACGTCGGTGTACAGTTCAGACGGATCCGGCTCGGGGCTGGTCCGGGCGAATTCAGCCGCTTCGGCAACGATGCGTTTCACGTCGGCGTCGATGCCCTTCAGGTCGTCTTCGGTGACGCCGGCCGCAGCCAGGCGTTCCTTGATGTGGTCGATGGGGTCGCGGGTCTGCTTGACCTCGTCGACCTCTTCCTTGGAGCGATACTTGGCCGGGTCCGACATCGAGTGACCGCGATAGCGATAGGTCTTCATCTCGAGGATGTAGGGGCCCTGGCCGCTGGCCGCGTGCTCGCGGGCGCGGGCTCCGGCTTCGCGCACGGCCACCACATCCATGCCGTCGATCTCCTCGCCCGGGATCCGGAACGAGACACCGCGCTTGTGGAAGGCGGTTTCAGAGGCTGAGCGCTCAACGCTCGTGCCCATGGCATATTGATTGTTCTCGATCACGTACACGACCGGCAGCTTCCACAGCTGGGCCATGTTGAAGCTCTCATAGACCTGGCCCTGGTTGGCCGCACCGTCACCGAAATAGGCGTAGGAGACGTTGCCATTGCCCTTGTAGTGGTTGGCCAGTGCCAGGCCGGTGCCAAGCGCCACCTGAGCCCCAACGATACCGTGACCGCCGTAGAAGCCGGTCTCGATGTCAAACATGTGCATCGAGCCGCCTTTGCCGCGCGAGGAGCCTCCAGCGCGACCGGTCAGTTCAGCCATGACCTCGCGAGGATCCATCCCAGCGGCCAGCATGTGACCGTGATCGCGATAACCGGTGATGATCTGGTCGCCCTTGGAGGAGATCGACTGCATGCCGACCGCAATGGCTTCCTGGCCGATATAGAGGTGGCAGAACCCGCCGATCAGCCCCATGCCGTACAATTGCCCGGCCCGCTCCTCGAAGCGGCGGATCAACAGCATGCTCTGATAGAACTTCAGAAGCTCGTCCTTGCTGACAAAGGTGTTGCCACCGATGTCACCACCTTTGCCTTCGGTGGATTCAGCCTTGCGCGTACGCGCCATTCAACTCTCCCTGGCCAATCTTCATCGCGGCCTTCATCCCAGAACAAATCCCGCCGAAGTCGTCGTCGGTCCCTCGAAGGATATGCCCATCAAATGACGCCCAGACCGTTCCAGGCATGTAAGGGCCCAGTTACGATCGACAGTCCTGTCAGAAGGCAAGGTCCGACGTCGCTAGCGCTTCGTGCGGATCACAAAGTCCTTCGGGTCGGCATAACCAAGGAGAGAACGTGCCCGTTCTTCCAGAAGATCTGCCGACAGACTGCCGCTGCGTAATAGACGAGCCCGGGCCTCCAGGTCCATCCTTTCGGCACGGATCTTCCTGAGCTCCCTGGTCTTTGCGGCAAGATCTGCATTCCGTTCAGACGTCGACAAGAGACCGCGTTCGCCCGTCAGAGCGTGAAACACGAAGTAGAAGATCAGAAAAAGGATCGCCGCAGTCGGCAGGATCGGTTGCAGTCGGGCGAACATTTTGGATTCCCGGAAGGGGATTCTCAGGGTCTCAGATCGTGCTTAACGCCTTCTGAATAAGGGCTCACGGATAGCAGCCCTCAGAGCAACGCATCGGCGTCGCGATGCTTTCAATTGAGATGGTTTCATCGGCATCTAGATACCGCAACGCAACACTTCATTCGCAGCCGCGAACGGCACTTGGCGGCAGTCTTCATCGCGCCAAAAGGAGCTTATAGAAAAAATGGGGGCGGACAGGTTGCAAACCACTCGCCTTCGGCCTTGTGAAGCACCCTTGGTCCTCCAGAATCGACCGCCGAACTGCGCTGCCAGGCCGGTGGGGCGCACTTGTCTGAGGGGCAGCTTCAGATCTGGTCCCGACATGAAAAAGGCGCAGCCTGCATGACAGGCCGCGCCTTTTCCGGAGACATCCGTATCCGCGACTAGCGCCCCTTGAGCGCTGCCCGGCCGGCGTAAACCGCCTGATCATCCAGCATCTGCTCGATGCGCAGCAGCTGGTTGTACTTCGCCAACCGGTCCGAACGCGCCAGCGAACCCGTTTTGATCTGGCCGCAGTTCAGAGCCACAGCGAGGTCAGCGATCGTGCTGTCCTCGGTTTCGCCCGAGCGGTGGCTCATGACGCTGGTATAGCCGGCACGGTGGGCCAGATCGACGGCGTCAATCGTTTCAGACAGCGTACCGATCTGGTTGACCTTCACGAGGATCGAATTGGCCAGACCCTTATCCAGGCCCATTTGCAGGCGCTTGGGATTGGTCACGAACAGGTCGTCGCCGACCAGCTGGACCGTCTTGCCCAGGGTGTCTGTCAACAGCTTCCAGCCGTCGAAATCATCTTCGGCCATGCCATCTTCGATCGACAGGATCGGGAACTTGCTCGCGAGATCCGCGAGGTAGGCCACCATGCCGGCCGGATCGAGGACCTTGCCCTCGCCTTCCAGATGGTACTTTCCGTCCTTGAAGAACTCGGTCGACGCGACATCAAGGCCCAGGACGAAGTCATCACCCGCCCGGTAGCCGGCCGCCTCACTGGCCTTGACGATAAAGGCCAGGGCTTCTTCGGCCGAGCCGAGGTTGGGCGCAAAGCCGCCCTCGTCGCCGACATTGGTATTATGACCGGCGTCCTTCAGGGCCTTCTTCAGGCCGTGGAAGATCTCTGCGCCCATCCGAAGGGCCTCGGAGAAATTCGCCGCGCCTGTGGGCAGGATCATGAATTCCTGGATGTCGATGGGATTGTCGGCGTGGGCACCGCCATTGATGATGTTCATCATCGGTGTCGGCAGGACGCGTGAATTGACCCCGCCGACATACTTGTAGAGCGGCAGACCGGCCGATTCCGCAGCAGCCTTGGCCGTCGCCAGCGAGACGCCGAGAATCGCGTTGGCACCGAGGCGCGCCTTGTTCGGCGTGCCGTCCAGGCCGATCAGCAGGGTGTCGACCCGGCGCTGATCTTCGGCGTCTACGCCCGACAGGGCATCGAAGATCTCGCCATTGACGGACTCGACGGCTTGAAGAACGCCCTTGCCCAGATAACGGCTCTTGTCACCGTCCCGCTTCTCGCTGGCTTCGTGGGCACCGGTCGATGCCCCTGAGGGTACGGCGGCCCGGCCAAAGGCGCCGTCTTCCAGGACGACATCGACTTCAACCGTCGGGTTGCCCCGGCTGTCGAGAATTTCGCGGGCGATGATATCGACGATCTCGGTCATGGAAGCTCCTCAAGGCGAAAGGCGCGGGAGGCTTAACCGCCATGGCGACGCGGCGCAACTTGACTTCCCGGCCCCACGCCGACTGATCATCAGTCACACATAGGGAGAACGCCATGTTGACCGTCGAGAAGAGCGGACCGATCGCCGTCGTGACCTTGAACCGACCGGAGGCCATGAACGCCCTGTCGAAAGCGCTCCGGGCGGCACTGCATACGGTCATGTTCGAACTGGACGCCGATCCGGCCATCAGTGTGGTGGTGCTGACCGGTGCCGGGGAGCGGGCCTTCACGGCCGGTCTCGACCTCAAGGAGCTGGGCAGTGATCCCAAGGCCATGAGCGCCGCCAATGACCAGGGGGCCGACTCCAATCCCGTCCGCGCCATCGAGGTCTGCCGCAAGCCGGTCATCGGCGCGATCAACGGCGTGGCCATCACCGGAGGCTTCGAGCTGGCCCTGGCCTGTGATGTCCTGATCGCCTCGGAAAACGCCCGCTTCGCCGATACCCATGCCCGGGTCG
Source organism: Caulobacter sp. AVps16 (assembly GCF_058681455.1). Classification (NCBI taxonomy): domain Bacteria; kingdom Pseudomonadati; phylum Pseudomonadota; class Alphaproteobacteria; order Caulobacterales; family Caulobacteraceae; genus Caulobacter; species Caulobacter sp. AVps16. The sequence goes on along the minus strand of NZ_CM178739.1, from coordinate 1,584,964 downwards.
GGATCATGCCGGGCTGGGGCCTGTCGCAGAAGCTGTCGCGACTGATCGGCATTTACCGGGCCAAGGAGCTGTCCCTGACCGGCAATTTCATCGATGCCGCGACGGCAGAGGCCTGGGGCCTGGTCAATCGCGTCGTTCCGGCCTCCGAGCTGATGCCGACGGCGCTCAAACTGGCGGCCGACATGGCCTCCATCCCGGTCGAGACCCTGTCGTTCTACAAGTCGCTGATCGACGAGGGCTATGGCCGGTCGTTCAACAAGGGGCTGGAGATCGAGCACAAGCGCTCCAGCGCCCACAATCGTGACGTCACCCCGGAGTCGGTCGAGGCCCGCCGGGCGGCGATCCAGGCCCGGGCCCGGACCCAGTAGGCATAACGAAAAGCGCCGCCTGGCAAGCCGGGCGGCGCTTTCGAAACCGTTGATACCTCGGGAAGAGCTTAGTCTTCCTTCGGCGTCAGGATCTGCTTGCCGTTGTACAGGCCCGTCTTCAGGTCGACGTGGTGCGGACGGCGCAGTTCGCCCGAGTCCTTGTCTTCCACGAAGGAGTTGGCGCCCAGGGCGTGGTGCGACCGGCGCATGTTCCGGCGAGAAGGCGAAGTTTTTCTTTTAGGAACGGCCATCGAAGTGACTCTGCTCGCTGAGCGTGAAAATCGGAAGCGGCGACTCGGGATGAACCCAGGCCGCCGCGTGAGGGCGCGCTTATGCCTGAATCTCTTCAGACATGCAACAGCACCTGTTAGACCAGCCTGCCCTGCTCTTTCGCCGCGGCGATAAAGCTGGCGAACAGCGGGTGCGGGGCGAACGGACGGCTCTTCAGTTCCGGGTGGAACTGCACGCCGATGAACCAGGGATGGTCCTCGCGTTCGACGATTTCCGGCAAGACGCCATCAGGCGAGCGACCGGTCAGTTTCAGGCCGGACTCCTCCATCCGGTGGCTGTAGCCGATATTGACCTCGTAGCGGTGCCTGTGGCGCTCGCTGATGGCCGTGTCGCCATAGATGGCCGCCACCTTGCTTCCCGGCGTCAGGACGGCGTCGAAGGCCCCCAGGCGCATGGTGCCGCCCAGATCGTCGCCCTTGCGGCGCTCGACCTTCTCATTGCCCTTGATCCACTCGGTCATGATCCCGACCACGGGACGCTCGGTGGGCCCAAATTCGCTGGAGCTGGCATCGGTGATGCCGGCCACATTGCGCAGGGTCTCGATGACCGCCATCTGCATGCCGAAACAGATGCCGAAATAGGGCACCTTGCGTTCGCGGGCGAACTGGGCCGCGCGGATCTTGCCTTCCGCTCCCCGCTCGCCGAAGCCGCCGGGCACCATGATGGCATGGGCATTCTCAAGCCGGGCCGCCGCCGCGCCGGGGTCACCCTCGAAGGTCTCGCTCTCGACCCAGTCGAGATTGACCTTGACCTTGTTGGCCAGGCCGCCGTGGTGCAGGGCCTCAATCAGCGACTTGTAGGCGTCTTTCAGCACCGTGTACTTGCCGACCACGGCGATGGTGACTTCGCCATCAGGGTGGTTGACCGTCTCGTCGATGGCTTCCCAGCGCGTCAGGTCGGGCTTGGGCGCGTCGCTCATGCCGAACACGTCCAGCACCTCGGCGTCCAGGCCTTCCTTGTGATAGTCGATCGGCACCGCATAGATCGACGATGAGTCCATCGCCTGGATCACGGCGCTGGGCCGCACGTTGCAGAACTGCGCGATCTTGCGCTTTTCCTCGACCGGAATGTCCTGCTCGCAGCGGCACAGCAGGATGTCGGGCTGGATGCCGATCGAGCGCAGTTCCTTGACCGAGTGCTGGGTCGGCTTGGTCTTCATCTCGCCGGCCGTCTTGATGAACGGCAGCAGGGTCAGGTGGACATAACAGCTCTGGCCGCGCGGCAGGTCCTGGCGCAGTTGGCGAATGGCCTCGAAGAACGGCAGGCCCTCGATGTCGCCCACCGTGCCGCCGATCTCGACCAGCACGAAGTCGACCGGCTTTTCGCCCGTCTCGTCCATGGCCGGAGACAGGACGAAGTCCTTGATCTCGTTGGTGACGTGCGGGATCACCTGGACGGTCGCGCCCAGATAGTCGCCGCGGCGTTCCTTCTCGATGATCGTCTTGTAGATCTGGCCGGTGGTGATGTTGTCGGCCTTGGTCGCCGAAACGCCGGTGAAGCGCTCGTAGTGGCCAAGGTCGAGGTCCGTCTCGGCACCGTCGTCGGTCACGAAGACCTCGCCGTGCTGATACGGGCTCATCGTGCCGGGATCGACGTTGAGATAGGGGTCAAGCTTGCGAAGGCGGACCTTGTAGCCGCGAGCCTGAAGGAGCGCTCCGAGCGCTGCGGAGGCGAGGCCTTTTCCAAGCGAGGAAACCACGCCGCCGGTGATGAAGATATACCGGGTCATGGGCGCTCAGATTAGCCGCGATTCGGCGTTCGCGGCGAAAAGACCAACGTTCATCAACAGCTTTCGCTGAAAAGGCTTACTGCGCAGGGGTTTGACCCGGCACCGGAGCCGGCGCCGACGGCTGGGCCGGGGCCGTTTGCGAGGTCAGAGGCTGGTTGATGCTGGGGGTCGGGGCCTGGATGGCGCCCGGCTGGGCGGTTCCGGGGGTCTGACCGACCGGCGCGACCGGCGTGATCGGGGCGTTCAGGGTCTTGGTGTCGAGGCTGTCGATATCAAGCCGATCCACGGCCGACTCCCCGCCCATGCGGCCCGTCAGGATGGTCAGGACCAGGCTGATCACCAGGAAGATCGAAAACAGGATCCAGGTGATGCGGGTCAGCAGGTCACCGGCACCGCGTGCCGTCATGAAACCGGTATTGCCACCACCCATGCCCAGGGCACCGCCTTCGGAGCGCTGCAGAAGGACCACGCCGATCAGGCCAAGGCAGACGACGATATTGATGGCGAGCAGGATGCCGATGAGCATGAGGAAACTGATCTCGATCCGGGCGACGGCGACAACCGTCATGAAAAACGAAGCGGCCCCTCTACCACTAGCGGCGCGCTCACGCCATAGCTGGGAAGGAAGCCGGTCAACTCAAGCCCCCGGCGCGAAACCCGTCAAAGCCATGATCCTCGAAACCGAGCGACTGACCCTGGCTCCCCTGGTCGAAACGGACGCGCCCCATGTCTATCCGTTTCTCAGCGATCCGGAAGTCATGGCCCACTGGGACCAGGCCCCGATCGAGGATCCCGACGAGGTCGCCGCCTGTGTCGCCGCCCAGGTCGCCGAGATGGACCAGGGCAAGGCCCACTACTGGGCGGTTCGCCTGTCGGAAACCGGCGATTTTCTCGGCTCTTGCGAACTGGTCGATATCGACCCGCGCCATCACCGCGCCGAACTTCGTGTCATGATCGCCCGCGAGGCCTGGGGGCATGGCTATGGTCTGGAAGCCGTCCGCGCCCTGCTGGCCCACGCCGCCTCGATCGGGCTCAAGCGCCTGATCGCCCGCACCCATGTTGGTGATCTCCGCGCTGAACGCCTGCTGGAACGGCTGGGCTTCGAGGCCGAAGGCTATCTGAAGGGTCATGTCCATCGCGACGGCGAGCGGCGGGACTGCCGGCTGTTCGGGTTGCTATTCTAGGCACGGCTTCAATCCCTCACGCGATCTCTCGCTGAGGTTCTGGAAAGGGTCGCGGAGCGTCCGGACCACGTCCGGATGAGAATAGAAAATACCGTTTCGACGAAGCCGAGCGCTCCGCGCGACCGTTATCCGTCCGCCTCCCGCCAGGTGGCCCTGTTGAGGCCTTACCGGGACCCGGATCCCGCCGTTTCCAGCGCGCTCCGGCGGTCGAAGAGGACGGGCTTACAGCCAGACACGCCCTTTTGCCTTCAACCACGCGGACGGCGGGCGGGTCTGGCCAGCAACCAGATCCCCGGACCGGTCGAGTATCCCCCTCGACCCCTGCCCCGCTCGATCACCCCCCGCCGCCGCAATGGTCGCTGGCCCTGCGCCCTTTCCTCGCGACGAGGTGGGTACAGAATACGGGAGGATTGGGCGCGTCGGATGGGCGCGCTCGCCTTATCTTCAGGGTGTTGATTTTGCTGGCCTTCGCAGCCAAGCCTTGTGGATAGCGCGCAGCTTATCCCCGCACTTGCCCCCTACGGGTCGCTTCGCGACCGTCTTCCCCCGGTGGGGGAAGATGAGGTCGGCGCGTTTCATCTTCCCCGCGCAGGGGGGAGGACGACCTGCGTAGCAGGTCAGGAAGGGGCCTGCGGCGCTGGCCGGGAAACACCGCCCTGCCTCCGCAGCCAAGCTGGCACCCTCCTTGACCCCTGCGGCCAAACGATCGCCGGCCGGCCCATCAACAAGGCCTTCCCCGTCTACGCCGCCGCGATGATCGCCAGGAAATCGGCCGCCTTTAGCGACGCCCCGCCGACCAGGGCCCCGCCGACCTCGGCCGCGCCCAGGATCTCGGCGGCATTGTCTGGCTTGACCGAGCCGCCATAGAGGATCGGAACCGTCGCGCCGTGACCGCCGAAAAGCTCTACCAGCTGGGCCCGGATCGCCGCGTGCATCTCTTCAATGTCGGCGACCGTCGCCGTGCGGCCAGTGCCGATGGCCCAGATCGGCTCGTAGGCGACCGAGAAGGCCTGGCCCGCCAGGGCGGCCGGCAGCGATTCGCGGACCTGGGCGGTCACCACCGGCAGTGCCGAGCCCGCCTCGCGTTGCGCGAGGCTTTCGCCGACGCAGATGATCGGCTCCAGACCCGCCGTCAGGGCGGTTTCGACCTTGGCCGCCACCAGGGCGCTGGTCTCGGCATGGTCCTCACGGCGTTCGGAGTGGCCGAGGATGACGAGGCTGGCCCCGGCATCGATCAGCATCGCGGCCGCGATGTCGCCCGTATGGGCCCCACTGGTCTTCACATGGCAATCCTGACCGCCGGTCAGGACGCTTGAGCCGTCCAGGGCCGCGCTGAGGCGATCCAGGAGCGTGGCCGGCGGGCAGATCGCAACGCGCGCCCCCGCGGGCCTGGCGTCCAGGGCGGCGGCGACGGCGCGGGCTTGATCCAGCGACTCGGCGAGGCCGTTCATCTTCCAGTTTCCGGCGATCAGCGGCCGGGGCTTCAGGCTTGAAAGGGTCATGGAGTGCTCTTGACCCTCCCCTCCCGAGGGAAGTCAAGACCGCCGTGGCTTGCCCCCTCGCCTCCGGCTCTACTATACCCGCTGCTCGCGTCCGCCGCGTTGCCCCAAGGTCGCTCCTCGGGGCCGCGCGGATACGGCAAGTCAGGAAGGTTTTCGCAAGTATGCTCGCCGGTTTCCGCACCTTCGCCAAATCGCCCTTCGCGGTGATCCTTTTCGGCCTGCTGATTGTCAGCTTCGCCGTGTTCGGGATCAGCGACGTGTTCAAGGGACCGCGCCTGTCCGGCGTCGTCGCCGCCGGTTCGCGCTCGGTTTCGGCCGCAGACTTCAAGACCCGCTACGAGAACTATCGCAAGGGGACCGAGCGCCAGTCCGGCGAGACCCTGACGGCCGACCAGGCCGTCGAGCGCGGCATTGACCGGCAGATCCTGCAGGAAATCGCCCTGCAGGAATCGATGTCGGAAGTGATCCGCAAGTTCGGGATCCAGCCTTCCGACAAGCTGGTCGGCAATGTCGTGCGTGAGCAGATGAGCAATCTGCATCCCAACCAGCGGCCGTTCGATCCGATCACCGGCAAGTTCGATCCCAAGATGTACGAGGCCCTGCTGCGCGAGAACGGCATGACGCCGGACAGCTACCAGGCCTCGATCAGCGACGAGATTGCCCAGACCCATGTCTTCACCGGCGTGGCCAATGGCCTGCATGCCCCGCGCATCTATGCCGCCCTGCAGGCTGCCTATGGTCTGGAGAGCCGCGACCTGGCTGCCTTTGCGATCAATCCGGCTACGGTGGAGCGCCCGGGCAATCCGACCGACGCCCAACTAACGGCCTTCATGAAGCAGAACGCGGAACGCCTGACCCGCCCGGAGTCCCGGGTCCTGTCGATCATGCGCGTCAGCGCCCAGGCCCTCGAGCCTTCGGTGACCATCAATCCGGCCGATGTGCAAAAGACCTTCGACTTCCGTAAGGAAACCCTGGCGACCCCGGAAACCCGCTCGCTGGTCCAGATCGTCGCCCCGGACGCCAAGGCCGCCGGCGTGATCGCCCAGCGCCTGGCCAAGGGTGACCAGCCGGCCGTCGTCGCCAGCGCCTTTGGCCAGAAGCCGGTGATCCTCAACGACAAGCCCAAGTCCGCCCTGCCCGACCGCAAGGTCGCCGACGCCGCCTTCAGCCTGGCCGCAGGCCAGGTCAGCGCACCGATCACGGGCAGCCTCGGCATCTCGGTGGTCAAGGTGACCAAGGTGACCCCCGGCGCCGTCCCCAGCCTGGAGAGCGTGCGCTCACAGATCGAAGCCGAACTCCGCGTCCAGGGTGCCCAGGCCAAGGCCTATGAGCAAACCCAGACCTATCAGGACGCCCACGACGCCGGTTCCGACCTGATCGCCGCCGCGTCCAAGGCCGGAGCCATGGTCATGACCTCGGCCCCGATCACCGCCCAGGGTACCGACCAGACCGGCCAGCCCATTCCCGGCCTGACGCCGGACATCCTCAAGACCGCCTTTGACCTGAGCTCCGGCGGCGAAAGCGAACTCGTCGAGATCGGCAAGGGTGAGTACTATGCCGTCAAGGTCGAGAAGGTCATCCCGGCCGCTCTGCCGGCCCTGGCTGACATCCGGCCGCAGCTGGCCCAGGTCTGGCTGCAGAACGAGATGACCAATCGCCTGCAGGCCAAGGCCGAGTCCCTGGCCGCGCGTGTCAAGAAGGGCGAGAGCCTTGAGGCCGTCGCCGCCGCAGCGGGATCTCGCGTTCAGCGCGTTCCGGGCATCAGCCGCGAAAACGCCCAGCAGCATCAGGGCCTCGGCCGTGACCTGCTGCTGGCCACCTTCGCTGCCAAGCCGGGCGAGGTGTTCAGCTCGCGGGCCGGCCAGATGGCCTTCGTCGTCGCCAAGCTGGAGGCCGTTCGCTCGGGCAAGATCGCCGACATGGCCCGCATCAGCCAGACCATTCGGCCCCAGGTCGACAGCGGTCTGATGCGCGATCTCGGCGAGGCCGCGCGTCTTGGGGCCCAGGCCAGCCTGAAGACCAAGACCAACCTGACCCTGGCCCGTCAGGCCATCGGCGTTGACACCGACGCCCTGGCCAAGGCCGAAGCCGCCAAGTCCGGCAAGGCCCAGAAATGAGCCTGGAGCCGGCCTTCGACGCCTTCGCCAGGACCTATGAGGCCGGACAGCCCCAGGTCGTCTGGACCCGGCTGATCGACGATCTCGAGACGCCGGTCTCGGCCTATCTGAAGATCGGACAGGGCAAGCCCTACGCCTTCCTGTTCGAAAGTGTCGAAGGCGGTGCCTGGCGCGGCCGCTATTCCATCGTGGCGATGAAGCCGGACTTTGTCTGGCGCTGCCGCGGCGATGTCGCCGAAGTGGCCGAGGGCGAGGCCATCGGCCGGGGTGAGTTCACCGTCCAGGCCGGCGGGGCTTTGGACAGCCTTCGCGATCTGATCGCCCGCTCGCGCATCGAGCTGCCGGCCGGCCTGCCGCCGATGGCGGCCGGCGTCTTCGGCGCTCTGGGCTATGACATGGTGCGGCTGGCCGAACGCCTGCCCGACATCAACGAGGACACCACGGGCCTGCCCGACGGGATCATGACCCGGCCGTCGATCGTGGCGGTGTTTGATGCTATCGCCCAGGAAATCATCCTGGTGACCACGGTGCGCCCGGTGGCCGGGGTCTCGGCCGAGGAGGCCCACCACGCCGCCCGGGCCCGCATCGAAACGGTGATGGCCGACCTGCGCCGTCCCCTGGCGCATGAAGCGCCGCGCAAGGGCCATGCACCGATCGAGTTCACCACCCCGGTCAGTCGCGAGGACTATGCCGTCGTGGTCGAGAAGGCCAAGGACTACATCCGAGCCGGCGACATCTTCCAGGTGGTGCCCAGCCACCGCTTCAGGGCCCCGTTCGACCTGGATCCGTTCGCCCTCTACCGCTCCCTGCGCCGGACCAATCCGTCGCCGTTCCTCTATTTCCTCAACCTCGATGGCTGCCACCTCGTGGGGTCCAGTCCCGAGATCCTCGTGCGGCTGCGCGACGGCAAGATCACCATCCGCCCGATCGCCGGCACCCGCCCGCGCGGCGCGACGCCGGAAGAGGACCTGGCCCTCGAGGCCGAGCTGCTGGCCGATCCCAAGGAGCGGGCCGAGCACCTGATGCTGCTGGATCTCGGCCGCAACGACGTCGGCCGCGTCTCGATGCTGAAGGAGCCGGGCAAGAACGAACCCGCAAAGCCGCACCAGGGCCCGCGCGTCAAGGTCACCGAGAGCTTCAAGGTCGAGCGCTACAGCCACGTCATGCACATCGTTTCCAATGTCGAAGGCGTCGCGCCCGAGGGCGTGGATCCGGTCGACGTGCTGATGGCCGCCCTGCCCGCCGGCACGCTTTCGGGCGCGCCCAAGGTCCGGGCCATGGAGATCATCGACGAGCTGGAAATCGAAAAGCGCGGCCTCGGCTACGCTGGCGCAGTCGGCTATGTCGGCGCTGACGGCTCGGTCGATACCTGCATCGTGCTGCGCACAGCCCTGGTCAAGGACGGCATGATGTATGTCCAGGCCGGCGGCGGCGTGGTCGCCGACAGCGATCCCGATGCCGAATATGACGAGACCCTGCACAAGTCCCGCGCCCTAAAGCGGGCGGCGGAAGAGGCCTGGCGTTTCGCCTGACGGCAAGCGTGACAGCCGAAAGTGGATTCCGGTTTCGGCGCCTGTCACGCGCCCAGTATCAGTACCCCAGGCGGTCAGCCGGCAGGTGCTGCGTCACGGCCGGCGGGGCCAGCACCATCACCGTGGCGAAGCTCAGCGCGCAAAACGCTGCAAAGGCCGCCGCTGCCAGGACGGGCCCCATCCTCTGGCGACGCTCCCGCGGCCGCAGCAGGGCGCGGGCATAGGCGATGGCGACCGGATCGAGGGCGGAATCAGACGAGACCATGGCGGCAGCTTGCCCGACCCGACCGGATCTGTAACGGGCTTAAGGCTTTCTCGCGCCCAAATGCCGCAAACCCCCTCCCGCTCCCGGCCCAGCCGTTCTAGAAGCTAGCCCATGATCCTGGTCATCGATAACTACGACAGCTTCACCTACAACCTCGTCCACTATCTGAACGAGCTTGGGGCCGAGACGCTGGTCCATCGCAACGACGACCTGACCGTGCAGCAGGCCCTGGCCCTGCGCCCGGCGGCGATCCTGCTATCGCCGGGCCCCAAGGCCCCCGACCAGGCCGGGATCTGCCTGCCCCTGCTGCGGGGCGCTCCCGAGGACATGCCGATCCTGGGCGTCTGCCTGGGCCACCAGGCCATCGGTCAGGCCTATGGCGGCGAAGTGATCCGCGCCAAGGACGTCATGCACGGCAAGACCAGCCCGATCCATCACGCCGACAAGGGCCTGTTCAAGGGCCTGCCCAACCCGTTCACCGCCACCCGCTATCACAGCCTGGCCGTGCGCCGCGAAGACCTGCCGGCCGAGCTGGAGGTCACCGCCTGGACCGCTGACGGCGAGATCATGGGCGTGCAGCATCGCACCCGCCCCGTCCACGGCGTCCAGTTCCACCCCGAATCCATCGCGACCGAGGGCGGTCACCAGATGCTGGCCAATTTCCTCGACCTGGCCGGGGTCAAGCGCGACCTCGCGGTCGGGGCCTAGGCCGAGCATGTCCGACGCCTTCAAGCCGCTGCTGGCCAAGCTGGCCGACGGTCAGACCCTGTCTGAAGATGACGCGGAAATCTTCTTCAGCGCCTGCCTGCGCGGCGAGCCCACACCGGCCCAGATCGGCGCGGCGGTCACCGCCATGCGCCTGCGGGGCGAGACGGTGGGCGAGATCGCCGCCTGCGCCCGCGCCATGCGGCGCGCCGCCGTCAGGCTGGACCATCCTTATGAGGTCATCGACGTCTGCGGGACCGGCGGCGACGGCCTGCACACCCTGAACATCTCGACCGCCGTCGGTTTTGTGGCCGCAGGCGGCGGCCTGAAGGTGGCCAAGCACGGCAACCGGGCCGTGACCTCAAAGTCCGGTACGGCCGATGTCCTGGCCGCCCTCGGGGTCAATATCGACGCCAGCCGCGCACAACAGCGCAAGGCGCTCGATGAGGCCGGGATCTGCTTCCTGTTCGCCCAGGCCCACCATGGCGCGATGAAGCACGTCGCCCCGATCCGCCAGCAATTGGGCTTCCGGACAATCTTCAACCTGCTGGGTCCACTGACCAACCCCGCCGGGGCCCGGCGCCAGGTCATGGGTGTCTCGGCGCCCCGCTTCGTCGAGCCCATCGCCCGGGCCCTCGGGGCCCTGGGGGCCGAGCGCGCTTGGTCGGTGCACGGCCAGGGCATGGACGAGCTGACCACCACCGGCGAAACCGAGGTGGCCGAATGGCGCGACGGCGTCGTGCGCTTCTTCACGATCACGCCGGAAGCGGTCGGCCTGCCGCGCGCCGCCCTGTCCGACCTGACCGGCGGCGAACCCGAGTATAATGCCGCTGCCCTGACCCGCCTGCTCGACGGCGAGAAGAGCGCCTATCGGGACATCGTCTTGCTGAATGCCGCTGCGGCCTTCCTGGTCGCCGACAAGGTCGAGACCCTGGCCGAAGGCATCGCGATGGCCGCAACCGCCATTGATAACGGCGCGGCCAAGGCGGCCCTTGCCGGACTGGTCGCAGCGACCAATACCGAACTGGCCAACGCATGACCGACATCCTGGCGAAAATCGCCGCCTACAAGCGCGACGAAGTGCTGGATCGCAAGCGCCGCCGCACGCTGAATGCCCTCGACAACGCTGCGCGCAATGCCTCGTCGCCGCGCGGGTTCAAGGCGGCTCTGGGCCACGCCCATGCGCCGGGCAAGCTGGCCCTGATCGCCGAGATCAAGAAGGCCTCGCCCTCCAAGGGGCTGATCCGCGCTGATTTTGATCCGCCGGCCCTGGCCCGTGCCTATGAGGCCGGCGGCGCGGCCTGCCTCTCTGTCCTGACCGACGGCCCCAGCTTCCAGGGCGCGGATGCCTATCTGATCGACGCCCGTGCCGCCGCCAGCCTGCCCTGTATCCGCAAGGACTTCCTGGTCGACCCCTGGCAGGTGACCGAGAGCCGCGCCCTGGGCGCAGACGCCATACTGGTGATCCTGGCGATGATCGACGACGCCCTGGCCGCCGATCTGATGAGCGAGGCCGCCCGCCTGGGCATGGATGCCCTGGTCGAGGTGCACGACGAGGCCGAGATGGAGCGGGCCGGCCGGCTGGGTGCAACCCTGGTCGGGATCAATAATCGCGACCTGAAAAGCTTCGTGGTCGATCTGGCCGTCACCGAGCGACTGGCCGCCCGGGCCCCGCGCGAGGCCCTGCTGGTCACGGAAAGCGGCATCTTCACCCCGGAAGACGTCGTGCGCATGGAAGCCGCCGGTGCCACGGCCATGCTGGTCGGCGAAAGCCTGATGCGGCAGGCCAATGTGGCCGAAGCGACGCGCACCCTGCTCGGCTGAGCACCGAACATCTGGCGTTCCTGCGCCCAACCGTCCAACCTGACGACTCAAGACGTTCCGCGACACCCACCCGACAGGAACGCGCCGAGGGAGAAGAGACGCCGATGAGCCCAATAGCTCGACTGGTGAAATGGGCCTTGGCCACCTACTTCCGCCTTCAGGGCTGGAGCGTAGAGGGCCAGGCCCCGGCGTCACGCAAGTTCGTGGTCATCGCCGCCCCCCATACGAGCAACTGGGACTTCGTCTATTTCATCGGCGCAGCCGACGCCCTGCACCTCAATCTCAGCTTCATGGGCAAGGCGTCCCTGTTCCGCTGGCCCTTCGCGGGGATCATGCGCGACCTCGGCGGCGTGCCGATCGACCGCTCGCAGTCGCGCGATACCGTTTCAGTCATGGCGGAGGAGTTTTCGCGGCGCGACGAATTCATGCTGACCATCGCGCCGGAGGGCACGCGCGGCAAGGCTCGCCAGTGGAAGACGGGCTTTTACAACATCGCCCTGAAGGCCGGCGTGCCGATGGTCTGTGGCATGATGGACTATCGCCGCAAGGTCGTGAGCCTGGGAGAAGCCATCATGGCCTCGGGCGACTACGAAAAGGACATGGTCAAGCTGGCGGCCATCTACCAGTCCTGTAGTCCCAAGTACCCGGAACGGGCGACCACCTTTCAGGGCTGAGGGCGCCACGATTTCGACAAGCTCGGCCTTTCCCCTATCCCACTTGAGTTCCGGGAGCGTGCGATGAACGACAAGGCCGATTCGAGCCCCAAGCCACCACTCTTGGCCGAGGTCATCGACTGGACCCGCTTCTTCGCCGTGGCCCTGGCGATCCTGATGATCCCCAGGACCGTCCTGGCCCAGCCTTTCTTGATCCCGTCAGGATCGATGCAACCGACCCTGGAAATCGGTGACCGCATCCTGGTCTCGAAATACGCCTATGGCTGGAGCCGCCACGCCCTGCCCTTCAGCCCGCCCATCGGACAGGGACGCCTGTTTGAACGTCAGCCGGAGCGCGGCGACATCGTCGTGTTCAAGCGGCCTGGCGACGGCCGCACCGACATCATCAAGCGGCTGGTCGGCCTGCCCGGCGATCATATCCAGGTCCGCAACGGGGTGCTGATGATCAATGGTTCGCCTGTCGAGCACTTTGCCCAGGCCCTCCGCGTCCAGGACGATCACGGTCAGCCGACGGTCGTCGAGGAAGTGGCCGAGCGCCTGCCCAATGGGCGGGCCTATCTGACCTACACCCAGGGACCGCAGACACCGGCCGCCAATACCGGCGTCTATCAGGTCCCGGCCGGCTGCTACTTCATGATGGGCGATAATCGCGACAACTCGGTCGACAGCCGGTTCGATCCCGGACCGGCCCCGCGCGGATATGCACGCTGCGCCTGGGACAGCGCCCTGGACGGTCATCTGCCCCCCGAAAGGGGCATGGGCTTTGTACCGGCCGAGAACCTGGTGGGGCGGGCCGAGCGCGTGCTGTTTTCCTGGGCTCCGGCCAAGGGGCCGCGCTGGAGCCGGACCTTCAAGAACCTGTCGGCGGCTGCCAGGTCACCCTCAGCCTGAGTCGAATCAGGGTTCGGCCGGTGAGATCCGCGTCGGAATCAAAGCATCCTTGCGGTGTTCGGAGCGCTTTGGCTCACCGTTTCTGGCGGCGCGCCGGGAGAAGCCTGCCAGCCCGTGGTTCCAGGCTGCGAATGATGTTTCAGGCCCTAGCCCATGACGACAAAGGGAAATTCCATTCCGCCCCGGGCCATGATGCGCCTTACGGGCCATTCGACGCGACCCAGGTCGTCAACTTGACATTAAGGAAGAACGCCTAGAGAACATTCGCAAGGTTTGCGGTTTGTTCCGCGTCTTCATCGAGGTCGAGATGCTCACGCGCAAGCAGCACGAGCTGCTGATGTTCATCCATGAACGCATCAAGGAGAGCGGGGTTTCACCGTCCTTCGACGAGATGAAAGAGGCCCTGGACCTCGCCTCGAAGTCCGGCATCCACCGCCTGATCACCGCGCTGGAAGAGCGCGGCTTCATCCGCCGCCTGGCTCACAGGGCCCGGGCGCTGGAAGTGGTCAAGCTTCCGCAGCAGGCCACGACGGCTGCCCCGCCCAAGGGGCGCGGCACCTTCAAGCCCCAGGTGCTGGAGGGTGGCGGCTCCGTTCCCGCAGCTCCCGCCGGGGCCACGACGGCTGCCGCCAATGACAGCCGCGAATTGCCGATCCTGGGCAAGATCGCCGCTGGCACGCCCATCGACGCCATCCAGCACGAACGCGATCGACTGCCAGTGCCAGAATCCATGCTCGGCGGCGGGGAGCACTATGTTCTGGAGGTGCAGGGCGACTCGATGATCGAGGCCGGCATTCTCGACGGCGACTATGTCATCATCAAGAAGGGCGACACGGCCACCTCGGGGGAGATCGTCGTGGCCCTGGTCGGCGAGGAAGCCACGCTGAAGCGCCTGCGCAAGAAGGGCGGCTCAATCGCCCTGGAGGCGGCCAATCCCAAGTACGAGACCCGCATCTTCGGACCTGATCAGGTCGAGGTTCAGGGCAAACTGGTGGGGCTCATTCGCCGGTACCACTAGGTCTTCAGGCTTGGCGAGATTTGAGGCCGTCCCGGCGATGTCGGGGCGGCCTTTTTTGGTTTCCGGACCACTGGCCCCCTCCGCGCCTTCGGCGCTCCTCCCCCGCAGGGGGAAGATGGTGAGGTCCGCGCTACCGATCTTCCCCCTCCGGGGGAAGATGATCGCGAAGCGATCCGTAGGGGGCAAGTCGCCGCCCTGCCCTACTCCCGCGCGATCCGCGCCAGGTGCCCCAGGATCTTCTCCGCCGCATCCAGCCGCTGGGCCGGGCTGTCCCATTCGCCCTTGATCACCACCTTCTGGTCGGGCCTTACCTTCCAGATCAGGCTGTTCTTGGCGACGTACTGCATCAACCCCAGCGGGTTGGCGTAGGTATCGTTGCGGAAGCTGGCCACAGCCCCCTTGGGCCCGACATCGATCTTGGCGACATTGGCTTCGCGGCACAGGCCCTTGATGGCGACAACCTTGAGCAGGCTGTCAGTCTCGGGCGGCAACGGGCCGAAGCGGTCGATCAGCTCGGCCGCCAGGGCCTCGCGGTCGGCCGACTTCTCGGCTTCCGACAGACGGCGATAGAGCGACAGGCGCACATTGAGGTCCGGCACATACTCGTCCGGGATCATCACGGCCGCGCCGGTATTGATCTGGGGTGACCAGCCGCGATCCTCCAGCAGGGCTTCGGCACCCTGGCGCTGGCGCAGTTCGGCGACGGCATCTTCCAGCATCTGCTGATAGAGCTCGACCCCGATCTCCTTGATGTGGCCGCTCTGCTCGTCCCCGAGCAGGTTGCCCCCGCCGCGCTGGTCCAGATCGTGGCTGGCCAGCTGGAAGCCGGCCCCCAGGCTGTCGAGGGATTGCAGGACCTGCAGGCGCTTCTCGGCCGACAGGGTGATGGTCTTTTCGTTCGGCGTGGTCAGATAGGCATAGGCCCGCGCCTTGGACCGGCCGACCCGGCCGCGGATCTGATAGAGCTGGGCCAGGCCGAACATGTCGGCACGGTGCACGATCAGGGTGTTGGCCGAGGGGATGTCCAGCCCGCTTTCCACGATGGTCGTGGCGAGAAGCACGTCGTACTGGCCCTCATAGAAGGCCGTCATCACGTCTTCCAGCTGGGTGGCCGCCATCTGTCCGTGACCGACGATGTACTTCACCTCCGGCACCTGGGTGCGGAGGAACTTCTCGATCTCCTCCAGGTCCTTGATGCGCGGCACGACGTAATAGGCCTGGCCGCCGCGATACTTCTCGCGCAGCAGGGCCTCGCGCAGGGTCACCGGATCGAACGGGCTGATATAGGTCCGCACCGCCAGGCGATCGACCGGCGGGGTGGCGATGATCGACATTTCGCGAATGCCGCTGAGCGCCATCTGCAAGGTGCGCGGGATCGGGGTAGCGGTCAGGGTCAGCATGTGCACATCGGCGCGAAGCTCCTTGAGCTTCTCCTTGTGCTTGACCCCGAAGTGCTGCTCCTCGTCGACGATCACCAGGCCCAGGTCCTTGAACGAGACCTGCTTGCTGAGCACCGCATGGGTGCCGACAACGATCTCCATCTGGCCATTGGCCAGGCCTTCGCGGGTCTCGGCGGCTTCCTTGCCGGTGACCAGACGCGACAGGCGGGTGATCTTGACCGGCCAGCCCTGGAAGCGGTCCTTGAAGGTCTTGTAGTGCTGGCGGGCCAGCAAGGTGGTCGGGCAGACGATGGCCACCTGCTTGCCGCTCATGGCGACGACAAAGGCGGCGCGCAGGGCGACCTCGGTCTTGCCGAAGCCGACGTCGCCACAGATCAGGCGGTCCATGGGCTTGCCCGAGCCCAGATCACTCAGCACATCGGCGATGGCCGACAGCTGGTCGTCGGTTTCCTCATAGGGGAAGCGGGCGCAGAACTCGTCGAACACACCTTGCGGCGCATCGGTCTCTTCCACCGACTTCAGCTGGCGGGCGGCAGCGATCTGGATCAGGCCCTCGGCCATGACCCGCAGGCGTTCCTTGGCCTTGGCCTTGCGGCCCTGCCAGGCCGCGCCGCCGAGCTTGTCGAGCTGGACGTTCTCGCCGTCGGTGCCGTAGCGGGTCAGGAGGTCGATGTTCTCGACCGGCAGATAGAGCTTGGCCTCGCCGCCGTAGAGCAGGTCCAGGCAGTCGTGCGGCGCGCCCTGGACGTCGAGGGTCTTGAGGCCCTCATAGCGGCCGATGCCGTGGTCGATATGCACAACGAGATCGCCCGGCGTCAGGGCGCTGGCCTCGGCCAGGAAATTGGCGGCGCGGCGCTTCTTGCGCGGTCGGGCCAGGCGGTCGCCGAGGATGTCGGTCTCGGAAATGACCGCCAGGTTCTCGGTCTCGAAGCCGTGGTCGAGCGGCAGGACAACCCGCTGCGGGACCTTGGGATCATTGGCCTTGGCCGCCTGCCAATAGGCCGCATAGGGGATCTTCTTGAGACCGTGGTCGGCCAGCATGGTCCCGAGGCGCTCTGAGGAGCCCTCCGACCAGGAAGCGAACAGCACGCGCTTGCCACTGCTGGTCAGGTCGCTGGCATGGGCCGCGGTGGCCTCGAACAGATTGACGCTGTCCTGGGCCCGCTCGGCGGCGAACACCCGGCCGAGCTTTGCGCTCATGTCGATCACATCCAGGCCCTGGGGCTGGAACGGCGTGAACCGGCGGTGCGGACGATCGTCGAGGGCCTCTTCCCACTCTGCAGCGGTCAGGTAGAGCGCACTGGGCTCAAGCGGACGATAGGCCGACTTGCGGTCTGCGCTGGCGCGAGCCTCATAGGCGTCGGCGATCATCGCCAGCCGCTCGTCGCGCGCCTCGGTGGCCTGATGGTCGACGCCGATCAGGGATCCGGCCGGCAGATAGTCAAAGAGGGTCGCCATCCGCTCGTAGAACAGCGGCAGCCAGTGCTCGAGGCCGGCGCGGCGACCGCCTTCACTGACCGTATTGTAGAGCGGATCATCGCCCGGCGCGCCGAACTTGGCGACATAGCCACGCCGGAACCGCGAGATGCCGTCGGCGTCCAGCAGGGCCTCGCTGACCGGCAGCAGGTCGATGTCCTTCAGCTGCTTGGTCGAGCGCTGGGTCTCGGGATCGAAGGCACGGATGCTCTCCAGCGTGTCGCCGAACAGATCCAGCCGGACGGGTTCCTCGGCATTCGAGGGATAGACGTCGATGACCCCGCCTCGGATTGCGAACTCGCCCTTTTCCGAGACCGTGGAGGCGCGGACATAGCCGTTGACGGCGAAATAGCGCTCCAGATCCTTGATATCGACGCTGTTGCCGACCGTGGCCGAATAGCTGGCGCGCATCAGAACGGACTTGTCGGGCACGCGCTGCAGCATGGCAGGTGCCGCGATCACCAGCAGGGCGGGCTTGGCGGTGCCCAGGCCACGGGCCAGGCGGGACAGGGTGGCCATCCGCTGGGCGGCCACGCCGGCCGAGGGCCCGACCCGGTCATAGGGCAGGCAGTCCCAGGACGGGAACAGAACGGCGTCGATCTCCGGCGCGAAGAACTTCAGCGCGTCGACAAAGGCATTGGCACGGGCGGTATCGCGGGCGACGAAGGCGGTCAGTCCACCCCGAGCCCGGGCAATGTCGGCCATGACCAGGGCATCGAAGCCCTCGGGCGCGCCGGCGAGAGTCAGCCCACCGGCCGCCTTGGCGATCTGCTTGGCATCGTAGGCCATGGGACCCTCTTAAGCGCCGTCGCCGATCGGGCGGACCGCATGGGCCTCAAAACGGAAGGTGCGGATCATGGCCAGGACGTCGGTCTCGAACGCCTCGGGCGTGGCCTCCTGGCCGACGATCCACGCATAGATCTCGCGATCCGGATTTTCCAGAAGCGCCTCGAGCCGATCCAGCTGTTCTGGCGTCAGGGTCTGGGCGTGGTTGTCCGCAAACGGCCCCAGAATGAGGTCCGCTTCCCGAAACCCGCGATGCCAGGCGCGGAACCGAAGCCGCCGGAGGCGGGAGTCGTGATCAATGGTCATGTGCCCGGCGGATATAGAGGGCCCAGCGGGCGGGCGCCAGCGCTCAAGCCCCTTAAGCGGCGGGTTTGCGCCACTCCAGGATCACATACCAGGGCACGCGGTTGTAGCGCGCGGCCTTGGCCGGTGGGCCACCGGTGGCTGCGGGCTCGTCAAAATGGGTCAGGACCAGCCCCTGGGCCAGGAACCACTGCATGTAATCGCTGAGCGGCCGATGCCAGTTGCGAATGGAAATGCCGCGCCAGCGCTCCCAGGTCGACCGCCGCTCCAGATAGTGATCCATGGCGAAATGGACGAGCCGGCCCAGCAGATTGCGCTGCCAGCCATCATGGGCGCGGGCGGTGCTGAAGCCACTGAGATTGGCGACCAGCAGGGTCCCGCCCGGGCGAAGGACCCGCGCCATCTCGGCGATCGCAGCCTGTGCCCCCTCGATGTCGATCAGTGTCAGATAGGTGACCACGAGATCAAACTGCCCGTCGGCGAAGTCGAGCGTCTCGGCCCGACCCTCGACATAGACACCGTCAGGATCGCGGGTCCGTGCCGCAACCAGAAGCTCCGGGGTCGGATCAAGTCCGACAGGCTCGAACCCCTCGGCCCGCAGAAGGCGACAGAACCGCCCTTCTCCGCAGCCCACATCCAGGGCCGCACCCCTGGTCAACCGGCGCAGCCTCTCGACCATTGGACCATCGAGGACATACTGGCGGCCAAAATCACCGGTTTCGCCCATATCGTCGATCCAGGCCTTGGCCGAGCTCTTCCATCCCCCGTCGTCCATCTTGGTCTCTCGCCTCGACTGCTTGCCATCATTGACTTTGCCGGGGTTCGGCCTATTTATCCCCAGCTTCGGAGCAGGTCAGGCGAATCCGCGCCACCCGTTCGCCCAAATACGGGTGGCTTCGAATTTCAGCCAGAATGACATGACAGAATTTTCCGAACTCGGGCTGTCGCCCACGACCCTCCAGGCGGTCGCAGACACCGGCTATACGACAGCTACCCCCATCCAGGCCCAGGCGATCCCGGTCGCCCTCGCCGGTCAGGACGTTCTGGGCATCGCCCAGACCGGCACCGGCAAGACCGCCGCCTTCACCCTGCCCCTGATCGACAAGCTGATGACGGGTCGCGCCAAGGCCCGCATGCCGCGCGCCCTGGTCATTGCCCCGACCCGCGAACTGGCCGACCAGGTCGCCTCCAGCTTCGAGAAGTACGCCAAGGGCACCAAGCTCTCCTGGGCCTTGCTGATCGGCGGCGTCTCGTTCGGCGACCAGGAAAAGAAGCTCGACCGCGGCGTTGATGTGCTGATCGCCACCCCCGGCCGCCTGCTCGACCATTTCGAACGCGGCAAGCTGCTGATGACCGGCGTGCAGTTCCTGGTCGTCGACGAAGCCGACCGCATGCTGGACATGGGCTTCATCCCGGACATCGAGCGCATCTTCAAGATGACGCCGCCCAAGAAGCAGACCCTGTTCTTCTCGGCGACCATGCCGCCGGAAATCACCCGCCTGACCAAGCAGTTCCTCAAGGATCCCGTGCGGATCGAGGCGGCTCGTCCGGCGACGACCAACGAAAACATCACCCAGCTGCTGGTCAAGGTGCCCTCCTCCGATCCGAAGGCCAAGCGCCTGGCGCTGCGCGCCTTGATCGAGAAGGCCCAGATCGAAACTGGCATCGTGTTCTGCAACCGCAAGACCGAGGTCGACATCGTCGCCAAGTCCCTGCGCTCGCACGGGTTTGACGCCGCTGCCATCCACGGCGACCTCGACCAGAGCCAGCGCATGAAGACCCTGGCGGCCTTCCGCGACGGCTCGCTGAAGATCCTGGTCGCTTCGGACGTTGCGGCCCGCGGGCTGGACATTCCGGCGGTCAGCCACGTCTTCAACTATGATGTGCCGCACCACGCCGACGACTATGTGCACCGCATCGGCCGCACCGGTCGGGCCGGACGCTCGGGCGTGACCTACATGCTGGTCACCCCGGCCGACGACAAGGGCTTCGACAAGGTGGTCAAGCTGATCGGCTCGACACCGGACGAAGAAAAGCTCGAGCTCGACTATTCCCAGGCTGTCACTGTCCATCGCGACGGGGACCGCAAGCGCGGTGGCCGCGGCGCGCCGCCCAGCCGCGATCGCGGCGGCGAACGCGAACCGGGTGAACGCTCGGCCCGTGGCGGCCGCGGGGCTCGCAACCGCGACGCCGAAGCCGTCGCCCCTGAAGCCGCCACCCCGGTCGACAGCCAGCCAGAAGCCGCTGCAGTTGAACCTCGTGAACCGAGGCCGCCGCGCGAGCGCAAGCCCCGCGAACGCGGTCCCCGCGCTGATCGCCCTGAACGGGTCGTCCAGGCCGAGACTGTCGAAGCCGTTGCAGAGCCTGTCGAGGCCGAGAGCGAAGCCCGTCCGGCTCGGGATCGCGGTCGCGACCGTGGACGCGGTCGCCCGGAGCGTGCGCCCCGCCCGGAACGGACTGAGGCTCCCGCTGCCGTCGAAACCGAGACCTTCGCGCCGCGTGAGCGCAATGATCGCCCGCGCCCCGAGCGGGAGGCCCGACCGGCTTCACCGGTGCGCGGCGTCCAGCCGGTGCGTGGCCGCGAGGACGATGATGATCGCCGCGTCGTCGGCTTCGGCTCCGATACCCCGGCCTTCCTGATGCGCGCCCCGCCGCGCCTGCCGAAGGTTCCGACCGACGACTGAAGCCGCGTCGCGGTTTCTGCCCAAAAAGAAAGGCGCCCGGCTTCTGGCCAGGCGCCTTTTTTGTGCTGCAGGCCCTGGAGCCGGCGGGATCAGCGCTTGATCTGGCCCGCCAGATACTTGCGGATGCCTTCGCCATAGGGCGGACGCAGGCCGAGCATCGGCGCAATGTCCTTCTTCAGCTGCTGGAACACGGCCTTGCGATGGCTGAACTCCAGGAAGCCGTCATGGCCGTGATAGGCGCCCATGCCGGCGGGGCCCACGCCACCGAACGGCAGTTCTTCTTGGGCAACGTGGAAGATCACGTCATTGACCGTAACGCCGCCGCTGGTCGTGCGCTCAAGCACCCGATCCTTCTCGGCCTCGTCCGTTCCGAACCAGTAGAGGGCCAGAGGGCGATCATGGGCATTGATATAGTCCACCGCCTCCTCGACCCGTTGGTAAGTTTTCACCGGCAACAGGGGACCAAAGATCTCTTCCTGCATGACCGCCATGTCGTCGGTCGGATTGAGGATCAGGGTCGGGGCGATCTTGCGGTGCGGCTGCTGGGACAGGTCCTCATTGGCCGGATTGATCTCGACGATCGTGGCCCCCTTGGCCCGGGCATCCTCGACATAGCCGGTGATCCGGTCGAAATGCCGCTGCGCCACGACCGCCGTATAGTCGGGATTGTCCTTCAGCGTCGGGAAGTAACGGCCGACCGCCGTCTTGGCCTCGGCCACGAAATTGTCCAGCTGATCGGCCGGGGTAAAGACATAGTCCGGGGCCAGGCAGATCTGGCCGGCGTTAAGGGTCTTGCCGTTCATGATCCGGGCCGCGGCGGTCGCCATGTCCACGCCGCGCGACAGGATCACCGGGCTTTTTCCGCCCAGTTCCAGGGTGACCGGCACCAGGTTCTCGGCTGCGGCCCGCATGACGTGCCGGGCCACGGATGTCGCGCCGGTGAAGACGAGGTGGTCAAAAGCCAGTCCGGAGAAGGCCTGCCCGACCTCAGCGCCCCCGACAAAGACAGCGATTTCATCCTCGGAAAACGCCTTGGCAAACATGGCCTTCATCAGGTCCGAGGTTGCCGGCGTGAACTCCGACGGCTTGATCATGGCGCGGTTGCCCGCCGCCAGAATGCCCGCCAGGGGGGCAAAGGTCAGATTGACCGGGAAGTTCCAGGGGCTGATCACCCCGACCACGCCCTTGGGTTGGTACTGGACGCTGGCCTTGGCACCAAACAGACCCAGGATCGCCGGCGTCGTCTTGCGCTTCTGCGGCTTCATCCACTTGGCCAGATTGTCCTTGGCGAACTTCAGCGGCCCGATGGAGCCTGCGACGTCGGTCAGGGCAGTGGCTTCCGGCGAGCGGGATCCGAAATCGGCACTGACAGCCTTGGCGATCTCGGCCTGGTGCCCGACCAGCAGATCTATGCAGCGATCCAGCCGCGCGATTCGCTGTTCCGCGGTCCAGGGGCCGTCCTGTAGGTGAGCCGCCTTCTGGCGCTGCAGCACATGGTTCATCTCGGCCTTGTGGGCCTCGAGCGTCAGATTTGTGGGTGCGTTCATGGTCGCTGTCCTCCCGTCGGCCCTCTGAGGGCTCATCTTATCACTGTTCACAATGATCGGCGAAGGCGTGAAGTGCAAGAGAACCTTGTTCGCTCTTAACCGCTCGTTTGAACTCTCGGGCCTAGAGTGCTGCTCCAAGCGCTCGGCATTCTCGCTACGGGAAGACGCCGACTGGGGAAGAAAAGATGTCGGACGTCGAAATTACGCTGCGTGGCCCCGAGGCCTACAAGATTGCGCGACGCGCTCTGGACCTCATGGAACGCCATCAGGTCTGGCCTACCGCGTTGAATTTCGAACTGTGGACCCACTTTGTTGCGGACCCGGACGGCGCTCTGGCGCGTGAACTCACACGGCTGATTTCGCTTGGCGAGCCGATGACCGAGATCATCAGCGAAGAGCTCGCAGCAGCCTACCTTCCCAAGGCGCGCCTCAACGAACAGATCCGCGACGCCGGTGACCTGCTCAGCAAGGAACTGGCCTCGGTTTCCAAGGCGATCCAGAACGCCCAGAAAACCAATGCGGCCTTCGGCAAACAGCTGGATGGCGCGACCAAGGACCTCAATGCCAGCGCCGATGTCGGGGCCATCAAGTCGGTGGTGACCAGCCTGGCCCAGGCCACAAGGCGGGTCCACAAGGAGAACCAGTCGCTCGAGGCCCGCTTGGCCGAATCGACGGCCGAGGTCGATCGCCTGCGCGAACACCTCGAACAGGTCCGGCGGGATGCCACGACGGACGGCCTGACCAACCTCGCCAACCGCAAGGCCTTCGACGAAGAGCTCGATCGGGCTTGCGCCGAAGGTGATGAGGCAGGCTCCAGCCTTTGCCTGGCCGTGCTCGACATCGACCATTTCAAGGGCTTCAACGACACATGGGGCCACCAGACCGGTGACCAGGTCATCCGTTATGTCGCTTCGGTGATCGGCCGCGTCGCCGCCATGCCGCGCTTCGCGGCCCGCTACGGCGGCGAGGAGTTCGCCATGATCTTCCCGCGGGAATCGGCCGCGATCGTTGCCAGCTGCCTTGAGGAAATCCGGGTTGAAGTCTCTTCGCGGACGCTCAAGCGCCGCTCGACCAATGAGGATCTGGGGACAATCACCATCTCGTCCGGCTTTGCGGAACGGGCTCGCGACGAAAGCAGCCATTCGCTGATGGAACGCGCTGACGCGGCGCTCTACGCCTCCAAGCGCAGTGGCCGTAACAAGGTCAGCTCGGCCGCCGATGCAGCCGCCTCGGCCAACGCCGCCTAGGCTTTTCAGCCCTGGACCTTCGAAGAGCGCCGCCGTTTTCGCGAACGGCGGCGTTTTCGTGTCAAATTCCCTCTGGCCTTCCGCCGGGTCAGGGGCGCCTAGCTAGGCCCCAAGAGCGCAAAGAGCATGGCGGCCAAACCGGACAGCCGGTTTGGGCGACCGCCGTGCGCCAGAATGAATGCCTTGGGAGGACGCCATGGACTATCAGAGAATCCGCCTGACGGCCGAGAACGGCGTCGCCACGATCACCCTGGCCGACCCGACCACGCTGAACGCAGCCAGCCTCGACCTGGCGCGGGAAATCACCCACGCCCTCGCGGCCATCACCCACGGCAAGATCGAGGCACGGGCCCTGGTCATCACCGGGGAAGGCCGGGGCTTCTGCTCCGGAGCCAATCTGTCCGGCGGTGGGCCCGCCGCCCGGGAACTGGACGTCGACGGCAAGCCTGACGCAGGCTCAGCGCTTGAGACCGTCTACAATCCGATGATGACGGCGCTGCGCGACTTTCCCTATCCGATCGTCACGGCTGTCAATGGGGCCGCCGCCGGCGTCGGCTGCTCGCTGGCCCTGATGGGCGACATGATTGTCGCCGGTGAGAGCGGCTATTTCCTGCAGGCTTTCCGACGTATCGGCCTGGTGCCCGACGGCGGCTCGACCTATCTGCTGCCGCGCCTGGTCGGCAAGGCCCGGGCCATGGAAATGATGCTGCTGGGCGACAGGATCCCGGCCACCAAGGCGCTCGAATGGGGCCTGGTAAACCGCTGTGTACCCGATGGCGAGTTGATGGCCACGGCAACCACCATCGCCCGGGAACTGGCCAACGGCCCGGTGGCCCTGGGGGCGATCCGCAAGCTGGTCTGGGACAGCCTCGACGCCGACTGGAACGGCCAACTGCACGCAGAGCGCAAGGCGCAAAAGTTCGCCGGCAAGACCGAGGACTTCATCGAAGGCGTCAGCGCCTTCCTGCAGAAGCGCGTCGCTCAGTTCAAGGGGCGCTAGAGCTTGTCTGCAGGTCCTGCAGGATCCGCAGGGCCTCTTCGGCCTGCTCGGCCGGCACAAGGACATGGTCGTGGTGAAGGGCCGCGACCATGTTGCAGGCGATCCCGGCTTCCGCCAGGGCCGATGCCACCGCAGCCGTAAGGCCGACCCCGTCCAGGGCTGAATAGACATTCAGGGTGATCAGCCGCATGGGGTCTGCGACGGAAAATCCCTCTGCCTCGGCCTGGTCGCGGTCAAGGATCAGGCTGACGCCCTCGACCTCGCGAAACATGCCCAGGGGCTGATGCCTGGCCCAATCCTCGTCGGCAGCGCAGAAAACCAACTGGCCAGGCTGGAGGCTGGGCGAGAGTCCGGCCAGCATGGTCTGACGGTCCCGGACGATCTCCGTCATGCGCCCGGAGCATCAAGATAGGGCTTGTAGCTCTTCTCCTCGACGATCTCCGACCCGGCCGCAGCATTGATGGCGCGCTTGATGGCGGCCCTCTGGTCGTTCTCGATATAGACCCGGCGCGCCAGGGCCACGAAGTCCGGTCCAAAGTCCTGCCGGCGCTCGCAATCGCGCTTGCCGTCCTCAACATCCCACAGCGCGGCATTCACGGCCGTCAGGTCACCGGTCAGGCGCTCGATTTCATCGCTGGCCGGAAGGTGCGAGGCCGCTGTCGCCTCCAGCAGGGCCAGTTCCTTGCGGACATTGGCCTCCTTGGCCGGATCGCCGATCCGCTGGGCCTTAACCCGCAGGATGGTGATCTTGTCGATCAGTTCGCCGGCCGAGATCGGCGCAAGGATAGGCATGAGGGCAACTCCGCAATTCAGGCCCGCGCCATCAACCTCGACAACGCCGCCTCAACCGCTTCGCTGGGCAAAGCGGCCATGGCGTCTCCGTAGTCCTCCGCGACCAGCATCTCAAGTCGGGCGGCGGCCGGACGGAACTTTACCGCCTTGCGGGCGTCCTTCTGCAGCGACAACAGCGGCGCGCCGCCGGCCGCCAGCATATGGCCCGGCCCCGCATCATTGGCGACGGCCGCACAGAGACGACCGGCCAAGGCGATGACCAGGAGCGGCCCTTTCACATGCGGAAAGGCGTCGGTGCGCTCGCGCTCGGGGAAGCACGCCTTGGGGAGTTCGGCCCGGGCCCGGGCAGCGTCCTCAGCCTCGTCCGGACCAAAGAAGAATACCGGCGTCGCGCCGATCTGCTCCAGATGGCTGGCGAGCGCGATATAGCGCTCCAGCGGCCAGCGCTTCTCCTGACCGCCCGCCCCCGGGGCCAGTCCGACATAGGCCTGACCGTCAGGCAGCAGGGCCCGGGCAGCGGCCAGGGCGTCGGAATGGGCCAGGGCAATTGGTCGCGGCGCGCCCTGCCCGTCCGTCGCCAGGGACAGCAGCCTCGCCAGACGATCTGTCACCGCCAGCGGCCAGTCCTTGCTGCGCGCCAGCCGCGCGGCGGAGATGAAGCGCCCCGTGGCGGCCCGCCGGGCCACGACGCTGCGGCGGAGGTTTTCCTGGGTGTCGATGACCAGATCAAACCGACGGCCGCCGAAGGGCCGGGCCCAGGGCAGCAGGTCGCGCAGTCGCGCTCCGGTCACGTCCTTGGACAGGATCTCGTCGACATAGCCCTCGACGACCGCCTTCAGGGGCCCCGAATAGACGGTTTCGCCCTTGGCGGCGCACCAGCTGATGGTGGCGTCGGGGAAGGCGGCGCGCAGGCCGGCGATGAAGGGCAGCTTGATCAGCCCGTCACCGATCACCTCACCCATCGAATAGACCAGGATCGACTTGACCATGGTCTGGATTAGGCCGCCGGCGGCCTTTGGGTCAATCGGCGGACTCGACCGCAGGCTGGATCGTCACGCTCTCGCCACAGCCGCAGGCGTCGGTCTCGTTGGGATTGTTGAACACGAACTTCGACGACAGCTTGGTGGTCTCATAGTCGATCGTCGTGCCGATCAGGAACAGCACCGCCTTGGGGTCGATCAGGATGGTGACGTCCTTGTCCTCGACCACCTCGTCCAGCGGGTTCTTCTCGAGGGCATAGTCGAAGACGTATTCCGAGCCGGCACAGCCACCGTTCTTCACACCGACCCGCAGGCCGGCATAGGGCTTGTCGGGCTCTTCAAGCGCCTTGCGGGCCATGATCTCCTTCACGCGCGCCGCCGCCGCGTCGGTCAGGGTGACGACCTTGGGACGGGGGCGACGAACGCGGGGGGTGATGGCGGTTTCCATGGGTTTCGAACCGATCAGAACATGTTCAGTTGCAGCTTGGCTTCGTCGCTCATCCGCGACGGATCCCAGGCCGGGTCGAAGACGAGGTCGACGGTGCAGGACTTGAGACCCGGGATTTCCATCACCGCATCGCGCACCCAGCCCGGCATCTCGCCGGCCACCGGGCAGCCCGGCGCGGTCAGGGTCATGTCGATGGCCACGTCCTTGTCGTCGCTGACATCGACCTTGTAGATCAGGCCGAGCTCATAGATGTCGACCGGGATTTCCGGGTCATAGACCGACTTCAGCTTCTCGATCAGCAGATCGGTCAGCTTGGCCAGCTCTTCCTTGGGCAGGGCTGAGGCGGTCTCGGGAACGGCAGCGTCGGTCATGAAGGGCTCAACTGAAGAAACGGCGGGCCTTGGCCAGAGCGTCCACGAACGCATCGGCCTCGGCCTCGGTGTTATATAGGGCGAAGGACGCACGGGCGCTCGACGTGACGCCAAAGCGGCGCATCAGGGGCTCGGCGCAATGGGTGCCGGCCCGCACGGCCACGCCGTAACGGTCCAGCACCTGGGCGATGTCATGAGCGTGGGTGCCCTCGATGGTGAAGGACAGGACGGCGCCCTTGCCCGGGGCCTCGCCCAGGATCTTCAGCCCGTTGACGCCCCGCAATTGCTCGGCAACCCGGTCATAGAGCGCATGCTCGTGGGCGAAGATGGCGTCGCGATCCAGGCCGGTGAGCCATGCAATCGCTGCGCCAAGGCCGACGGCCTCGAGGATGGCCGGTGTGCCGGCCTCGAAGCGATGCGGCGGGTCGGCATAGGTGATGACGTCCATCGACACCGAGCCGATCATCTCGCCGCCACCCTGATAGGGCGGCAGGGCGACCAGGCGTTCGGCCTTGCCGTACAGCACGCCGATGCCGGTGGGGCCGTACAGCTTGTGGCCAGAGAAGACGTAGTAGTCGACGTCCAGGGCCTTCACATCAACCTTGGAGTGGACCACGCCCTGGCAGCCGTCGATCAGCACCTGGGCCCCGGCCGCATGGGCCAGACGGACGATCTCGGGCACATCATTGACCGTGCCCAGCACGTTCGACATCTGGGTCAGGGCGACCATCTTGGTGCGCTCGGACAGCAGGCCCCGATAGGTCTCCATGTCGAGCTGGCCGTCGTCCAAGACCGGCACGAACTTCAGGACCACGCCCTGGCGCTCGCGGAGGAAGTGCCACGGCACGATATTGGCGTGGTGCTCCATCTCGGAGATGACGATCTCGTCCCCGGCCTTCAGCGACTGGCCGAAGGTCGCCGCCACCAGGTTCACCGCCTCGGTCGCACTCTTGGTCCAGACGATTTCGGTCGGTTCGGCATTGATGAACTTCGCGACCGTTTCCCGAGCCGCCTCATAGGCTTCCGTCGTTTCATTGGCCAGGGTGTGCAGGCCGCGATGGACATTGGCATAGGAGGTGCGGGCGAGACCCATCATGGCGTCCAGAACCGCATCAGGCTTCTGGGCGCTGGCGGCGCTGTCCAGATAGATCAGCGGCTTGCCGTGCACGGTCCGTTGCAGGACCGGGAACTGGGTGCGGATCGCCTCGACATCGAAGGGGGCATCGAACGCCATCAGGTCGCGCTCCGTCCGAGCCGCTGGGCGACCCAGGCGCGGGCCAGTTCGCGGGCGGCATCATGTTCGATGCGCTCGACCACCTCGCCGACAAAGGCCTCGGTCAGCATGGCGCGGGCTTCCAGCTCGGGGATGCCGCGCTGGCGGGCATAGAAGATCGCCTGCTCGTCCAAGGCGCCGATGGTGTTGCCGTGGGCGCAGGACACGTCGTCGGCGAAGATCAGCAGCTCGGGCTTGGCGTCGACCTCGGCCCGGTCCGACAGGATCAGGGCGTGGTGACCCATGCGGGCGTCGGTCTGGTCAGCGCCGGGCTGGACGATGATCCGGCCCTGGAACACGCCGCGCGCCTGGTCGGCGACCATGCCCTTGGTCAGCTGCGAGGTTACGCCCTCGACGCCGCCATGAGTGACCTGGGTGGTCAGGTCGGCGTGGCGCTGCCCGTCCAGCAGGTAGATCCCGTCGAGGCGCAGGTCGGCATGGGCACCGGGATGGGCGACGCGGGTCTCGAGCCGCTGGCGTCGGGCGCCGGAGGTCAGGATGGTTTGCGCATAGGTGGCGCCAGGCGCCAGGGCGACGTCGGCCGTGCTCACCGTCACCGCATCGGCCAGGTCGTCGACAAGGACGATCCGCTCCAGACGAGCGCCTTCGCCAACCGAGACGTCGAGACCGATATTGGCCAGATAGCCGCCCGCCCCCTGCCCTTCATAGCTTTCCAGCAGGGTCAGGGTCTGGCCGGGCGCGACCGTCACCGCAAACTCGGCGTCGTGCGCCGTGGCGTCGGCGTGGGACACGAACCGCAAAGCCAACACCCCGGCCTCGGGCACCGGCTCACCTTCGCGTACCCAACCATTGACGATCAGGACAGTCGCGTCGGCCAGCGCGTCGAACGGACCCGCGCCGACGTCGCCGAGAAACGCCGGTGACTCAGCCGGGATGGTCCGGATCAGCCCGCGCAGGTCCGTCCAGCGCCAGTCCTCATCACGTCGCGACGGCAGACGGCTGGCGTCTCCAGTCTTCAGGGCGAGAGCCAGGCTCATGCCGCGGCGCTCGCATACTTGTCGTAGCCTTCGGCTTCCAGCTGCAGCGCCAGCTCCGGACCGCCCGAGGCGACGATGCGGCCGGCGGCCAGCACGTGGACGCGGTCGGGTTTGATATAGTCCAGCAGGCGCTGATAGTGGGTGATCACCAGCATACCGCGCTCGGGAGAGCGCAGGGCGTTGACGCCCTCGGAGACGATCTTCAGGGCGTCGATGTCGAGGCCGCTGTCGGTCTCGTCGAGGATCAGGAACTTCGGCGACAGCATCGCCATCTGGAAGATTTCCATCCGCTTCTTCTCGCCGCCCGAGAAGCCGACATTCAGGCCGCGCTTGAGCATCTCGAAGTCGATCTTCAGCGAGGCGGCCTTCTCCTTGGCCAGCTTCAGGAAGGCCGGCGCGGCGACCTCATCCTCGCCCCGCGCGCGGCGCTGGGCGTTGAGGGCGGTGCGGATGAAGGTCAGGGCCGGAACGCCCGGGATTTCAAGAGGATACTGGAAGGACAGGAACAGGCCCTTGGCGGCACGCTCATTGGCGTCCAAGGCCAGCAGGTCCTCGCCATTGAGGCTGGCCGAACCCTCGGTGACCTCGTAACCGCCGCGGCCGGTCAGGACGTAGGACAGGGTCGACTTGCCCGCCCCGTTCGGCCCCATGATGGCGTGCACCTCGCCGGCCGGCACGTCCAGGGTGACGCCCTTGAGGATGGCCTTGTCTTCGACGCGGGCGTGGAGGTTCTGGATATTAAGCATTGAAAGCCGTGATCTTTTCGAGCGTCTGGATAGCGAAGGTGGTCGGCTTGCCGGTCAGGGCCGGCGCCTCCCATTCATGTTCGGGGCTATAGGCGGCGAGTTTCAGAAGTTCAGTCAGCAGCGCGCGCTCGGCTGCGGCATCGGCATTGCCTTTCGCCAGCAGCTTGGCGCAGCGGTCGATCAACGGGGCCTCGTCGCCATAGGGATTGATCCACGTGCCGTGCGCCGCCTGATAGGCCAGCTGGCGCGCGTACTTGTATTCCTTGTCGTTCAGACCGAAGCGGGCGGGGATCATGTCACGGGCTCCAGCAACTCAATCCGGTTGCCAAAGGGATCGTCCACATAGATGCGGTCGTAGCCTTCGAGCGGTTCATCGTCCCGCAGCACGTAGCCGCCGTCCCGAAGCAAAGCCTTCAGCGTTTGAAGATCGGAGACCAGCAGCCCCGGATGTGCCTTGAGGGCGGGGTGGAAGTCGGCCTCGACGCCAAGATGGATCTTGAGCGCCCCGCGCTCAAACCAGCAGCCGCCGCGCGTGGCGAGTTTCGGCGGCTTGGGAGTCTCGGGTAGACCAAGCACATCGCCATAGAAGGCGCGCGCAGCGGCTTCACCACCGGCGGGCATGGCCAACTGAACATGGTCGATCGCCAACAGCATCAGCCGACCGAGCCTTCCAGCGAGATCGCCACCAGCTTCTGGGCCTCGACGGCGAACTCCATCGGCAGCTGCTGCAGCACGTCCTTGACGAAACCGTTGACCAGCAGGGCCACGGCCTCTTCCTGGTTCAGGCCGCGCTGCTGGCAATAGAACAGCTGGTCGTCCGACAGGCGGGTGGTGGTGGCCTCGTGCTCGAACACCGACTCGCCATTGCGGGCCTCGATATAGGGAATGGTGTGAGCCGCGCAGGTCTTGCCGATCAGCAAGCTGTCGCACTGCGTGAAGTTGCGGGCACCCTTGGCCTTGGGGTGGGCGCTGACCAGGCCGCGATAGGTGCTGGTCGACTTGCCGGCGCTGATGCCCTTGGCAACGATCCGCGACTTCGTGTTGGCACCCAGGTGGATCATCTTGGTGCCGGTGTCGGCCTGCTGGTGACCATTGGTCACGGCGATCGAATAGAACTCGCCCGAACTGCCTTCGCCGCGCAGCACGCAGGAGGGATATTTCCAGGTCACGGCAGAGCCGGTTTCAACCTGGGTCCAGCTGACCTTGGAGCGATCGCCCCGGCAGTCGGCGCGCTTGGTGACGAAGTTGAAGATGCCACCCTTGCCGGTTTCCGGATCACCCGGATACCAGTTCTGGACGGTGGAATATTTGATCTCGGCGTCGTCCAGCAGAACCAGCTCGACCACGGCGGCGTGCAGCTGGTTCTCGTCGCGCATCGGGGCCGTGCAGCCCTCGAGATAGGAGCAATAGGCCCCCTTGTCGGCGATGATCAGGGTGCGCTCGAACTGGCCGCTGTCCTTGGCATTGATGCGGAAATAGGTCGACAGCTCCATCGGGCAGCGCACACCCGGCGGGATGTAGACGAAGGATCCGTCGCTGAAGACCGCGCTGTTCAGGCAGGCGAAATAGTTGTCCGAGGTCGGCACAACCGAGCCAAGATACTGCTTCACCAGATCGCCGTGCTCGCGGATCGCCTCGCTCATCGAGCAGAAGATCACCCCGACCGCCGCCAGTTCCTTCTTGAAGGTGGTGACGACGCTGACGCTGTCGAACACGGCGTCCACGGCATAGCGCGGGGCACCTTCAACGCCGGCCAGAACTTCCTGCTCTTTCAGCGGGATGCCCAGCTTTGCGTAGACGGCAAGGATCTCGGGATCGACCTCGTCCAGGCTCTTGGGCCCCTCCTTGGTCTTGGGGGCCGCATAATAGTAGGAGTCCTGGTAGTCGATCTTGGGATAGCTGACCTTGGCCCAGTCCGGCTCTTCAAGCTCAAGCCAGCGACGATAGGCCTCCAGACGCCAGTCCAGCATCCACTGCGGCTCGTCCTTCTTGGCCGAGATGAAGCGCACGATGTCCTCGGAGAGCCCCTTGGGGGCAAACTCCTGATCGATTTCGGTGGTGAAGCCGTGCTCGTATTTCTCAAGCGAGGCAACGGCTTCGACGGTTT
Organism: Caulobacter sp. AVps16; assembly: GCF_058681455.1. Classification (NCBI taxonomy): domain Bacteria; kingdom Pseudomonadati; phylum Pseudomonadota; class Alphaproteobacteria; order Caulobacterales; family Caulobacteraceae; genus Caulobacter; species Caulobacter sp. AVps16. The sequence continues at coordinate 1,552,706 of NZ_CM178739.1, read as the reverse complement.
CTTTAACTGCGGCCACTATGCCACCTCCCGGCGCCGGGCGCCGATACGCTTCCAGGCGGCGATCCAGGCGTCGCCGCATTTGATCCAGTCGTCTTCCGTGCTCGCCCAGCCGCCGCTGACTCGCAGGGCGAAGGGTGCCAGGTCGGAACGGCCCATGGCCTCCACCACGCGGCTGGCCTTGACCTTGCCCGACGAGCAGGCACTGCCGGCACTGGCCATCACGCCGGCCAGATCCAGGTTCATCACCTGGATCTCGGAGCCGAAGCCCTCGCCGGCAAAGCACAGGGTCTGGGGCAGGCGATGTGCTGCCTCCCCGAGCACGACAGCGCCTTCAGCCCTGACGCGTTCCGCCAGGGCGTCGCGCCATTGGGCTTGTTCGGCCATCGCGGCAAGGTCGCGCGACGCCGCGTCGGCGGCCGCGCCGAAGGCGGCTATGCCCGCGACATTCTCGGTGCCGGCCCGGCGTCCCCGCTCCTGTCCGCCGCCGTGCTGACGACGATGCAAGGTGGCGCGGGTGCCGGCGACCAGGGCGCCGACGCCCTGAGGACCGCCCAGCTTGTGAGCCGACAGCGCCAGGGTATCGGCACCGAGGGCGGAAAAATCGATGGCGAGCTTGCCGGCAGCCTGGACCGCATCGACATGCAGCCACCCCTCGGCCGCGCGCACCAGGGCGGCGGCTTCGGCGACCGGCTGAATGACCCCGGTCTCGTTATTGGCCAGCATCAGGCAGACCAGGGCGCGGCCGGGGGCCTTCAGGTCCGCTTCCAGCCAGGGCAGGTGCGCGACACCATTGGCATCGACCGGCCAGGTCTCGACCGGCAGGCCGCTGGCCTTGGCGGTCTCGACAACCGCGTCATGCTCGGTCGCGCCGACGATGATCCGGGTGAAACCACTGGCCCGGGCGCTCTCGATGGCCAGGGCATTGGCCTCGGTGCCGCCACTGACAAAGGTGACCGAGCCCGACGGCACGCCGACCAGGGCGGCGACCCGGGCCCGAGCCGCTTCGACGACATCCCGCGCGGCACGGCCGGCGGCGTGGACTGAGGAGGGATTGGCCGGCACCTCAAGGGCGCGCAGCAGTGCCTCGCGCGCCTCAGGACGGATCGGCGCGGTCGCGTTGTAGTCGAGATAGATCGAGGTGCGGGACGGGGTCACTCCGCCGCGATCTCCAGAGGCCCGGGACGAAGACGCCCCTGCAGCACGTCGGCCACCGAGACCGAGGCCAGATAGCCATGGATCTGCCGGCCCATCTCCTCCCAGAGGTCATGGGTCATGCAGCGCTCGCCACCGGCCATGCAGCCCTTTGGGCCGCCTTTGGTCAGGCCGCAGCGGGTAGCCCGGAGCGGTTCATCGACCGCCAGGACAATGTCGGAAATCAGGGTCGTCTCGGCACCCTGGGCCAGGCGATAGCCGCCGCCGGGACCGCGGGCACTCTTGACCAGACCCTTGCGGCGCAGGCGCGCGAAAAGCTGTTCCAGATAGGACAAAGAGATCTGCTGACGGGCGGCAATCTCGGCCAGGGCGACGGCGCGCCCCTCCCCTTCGTCCTGGCGCTTGGCCAGGTCGGTCATGGCCATGACGGCGTATCGTCCCTTGGTGCTCAGGCGCATGCGCCTTACTCCTTGCAGATTCCGCGCGCATCGGCTTTTGCGTGTGCTACAAGCCGCGACTTCGCGCCGGACCCCAGGGTCCGCGTCGCTGGTTGGATTTAGGAAGACCAAGCGCAGTGGTCAAGTATTCCATCGGTCGAAAGACCCGGAATCGTCCGCCGCTTGTCGAAACGATGGGGTCGATATGCCTGATGTGATTTTGACTGGCGCGTCCGGACGGATCGAAGGTCGCTACTCGCCGGGCAAGACGGAATCCGCGCCGATCGCGCTGATCCTGCACCCGCACCCGAAGGCCGGCGGCCATATGAACCATCCGGTTTCGGTGCAGCTCTATCACCTGTTCATGAAGCGCGGCTTCGCGACCCTGCGCTTCAATTTCCGCGGCGTGGGTCGCAGCCAGGGCGAGTTCGACGCCGGCATCGGCGAGCTGGCCGACGCGGCCACGGCCCTTGACTGGTTGCAGACCTCCAACCCGGCCGCCAGCCAGACCTGGGTCGCCGGCTTCGATTTCGGGGCCTATATCGGCATGCAGCTGCTGATGCGTCGCCCGGAGACGGATGGCTTCATCAGCGTCTCGCCGCCGACCAACATGTACGATTTCAGCTTCCTGGCCCCCTGCCCGGCCTCGGGCCTGTTCCTGACCGGCTCGGCCGACAGCATCACCCCGCCGGTGGAAGTCGAGCGCGTGGTGTCGAAGCTGCGCACCCAGAAGGGCATCGTCATCGACTACGAGGTCATCGACAAGGCCAGCCACTTCTGGACCGAGCACCTGCCCTTCGTGGAAAAGAGCGTCGGCGACTATCTGGACAAGCGGATCGAGATGAACCCGATCTGATCCTTCCCGGTCTGACAGTTCAAAGGCCTCCCTTCGGGGAGGCCTTTTTCGTTCAGGGCTGAACGATCCGGCCGCCGGTCATCGGCGCAGCGACGCCTGTGGTTCCCGGAAAACTGATAGGCAGACCCCGGGCGGTGCGGGCGGCCAGAAAGGCGAAAGCCTCGGCCTCGATCGCATCGCCGCGCCAGCCCACGGCCTCGGCCGTCTTGACCGGCACCGGCACACGGGCGGCCAGCACCCGCATGATCTCCGGATTGTGCCGACCGCCACCGCAGACAATCAGGGCGCTCGGCCGCGCGCCCTTGTCGAAGGCCTTGACCACGGCCTCGGCCGTGAAGGCCACCAGGGTGGCTGCCGCGTCTTCTGTCGACAGCCGCTCGACGGCGTCGAGGCTGAAGTCATAGCGGTCCAGCGACTTGGGGGCCGGGGCGTCGAAATAGCCTCCCGACAACAGGGTCCGCAGGGCGGTCTCGTCGACCGTGCCTGATGCGGCCAGGCGGCCGTTCTCATCGAAACGGCCCAGGCCCCGCCCCTGCAGCAGCAGGTCGATCATGCCATTGCCAGGCCCGGTATCGAAGGCCAGCAAGGTGCCCTCGGCATCGATCAGGGTGATGTTGGCCACCCCACCGATATTGAGCGCCGCGACGGGGGCGGCGAGACCCGAGGCCCGGGCCCGGGCGGCGTGATAGACCGGGGCGAGCGGCGCGCCTTCTCCGCCAGCCGCGACATCGGCGGTGCGAAAATCGAAGCCCACGGGACGTCCGCTGCCGGTGGCCAGCCTCTGGGCATCCAGCAGCTGAACGGTGCGGCCGATCCGGTCGGGCTGGGGGCGCTCGTGCAGCACGGTCTGACCGTGCACGCCCAGCAGGTCGAAATCTTTCCAGGCCAGGCCATGCTCGGCGATGAACCGCTCGGCGGCGTACAGATGCTCGTCGGCGACGGCCCGCCTGGCGTCGTCAAAGATGGCCGGCTCGGGCTCGCCGCGCGGCCAGGCCCGAGCCTGGTCTGTCGCCTCCAGCAACAGGTCACGGGTTGCCTCGCGGAGCTTGCTTTCACCGGCCGGGCCGAAGGCCTGGATGGTCTCGCCATCGGTCTCCAGCACCGCCATGTCGACGGCGTCGAGCGAGGTGCCGGTCATGAATCCCAGGATGCGCATGGCCGTTGACTGCCATGCCGGCGGGCCTGTAGCTAGACCCCATGATCGTCGTCCGCCTCCCCGTCCGCGCCTATTACCGCCCGCTGAAATAGCGGGAGGCCGGCCTGACACGTCGATGCGCCCCCGCCCTGCCGGGGTCGCGTCTCACCAGATCAAAGCGCTCCGGCCCTATCCGGAGACTGACCTTATGAAACCCTCGCCACATCCGGCCCCGCCCGTGCTAGACGGCGCGTCGTCAGAATTAGAGAGTCGAGCCATGTCCGCCCCCGCCGCCTTCAAGTCGGAATTCCTTCAGACCCTGCAGGCGCGCGGCTATATCCACCAGATCACCCATCCGGACGAGCTGGACGCCGCTGCGACCTCCGGCGTCGTGACGGCCTATATCGGCTTCGACGCCACCGCGCCGTCCCTGCACGTCGGCTCACTGATCCAGATCATGATGCTGCGTCGCCTGCAGCAGGCCGGCCACAAGCCGATTGTCCTGATGGGCGGTGGCACGACCAAGGTCGGCGACCCGACCGGCAAGGACGAGAGCCGCAAGCTGCTCAGCGATGCCGACATCGCCGCCAACATCGCCGGCATCAAGTCGGTGTTCGCCAAGTTCCTGACCTTCGGCGACGGCCCGACCGATGCGATCATGGTCGACAATGACGCCTGGCTGTCCAAGTTCGGCTACGTCCAGTTCCTGCGCGACTACGGTGTCCACTTCACGGTCAACCGCATGCTGGCCTTCGACAGCGTCAAGCTGCGGCTCGAACGCGAACAGCCGATGACCTTCCTTGAATTCAACTACATGCTGATGCAGGCGGTCGACTTCCTTGAACTGAACCGCTCGCATGGCTGCGTCCTGCAGATGGGCGGCTCGGATCAGTGGGGCAATATCCTCAACGGGGTCGAGCTGACGCGACGGGTCGACCAGAAGGCCGCCTACGGCCTGACCACGCCCCTGCTCGCCACGGCCTCGGGTGCCAAGATGGGCAAGACCATGTCGGGCGCAGTCTGGCTGAATGCCGAGCAGCTTAGCCCCTATGACTACTGGCAGTTCTGGCGCAACACCGAAGACGCCGACGTCGGGCGCTTCCTGAAGCTGTTCACGGATTTGCCGCTCGAAGAGATCGCGAAGCTTGAAGCCCTGCCGGGAGCCAAGCTGAACGACGCCAAGAAGGTTCTGGCGGACGAGGCCACCCGCATGGCGCATGGTGAGGAGGCCGCACGCTCTGCCCGCGACGCCGCCGAGAAAGCCTTTGAGCAGGGCGTGACCTCCGCCGACCTGCCCACCTTCGAGATTCCTGCGGCGGATCTGCAGGCCGGCATCGTCCTGGCCAACCTGTTTGCCGATGCCGGCCTGGCCGCCTCGCGCGGCGAAGCCCGTCGCCTGGCCCAGGGCGGCGGCGTAAAGGTCAATGACCAGGCCGAGCCCGATGCCAACCGCCTGGTAACGGAGGCCGACCTGATCGACGGTGTCGTCAAGCTGGCGGCCGGCAAGAAGAAGATCGTTCTGATCAAACCGGTCTAAGCTGCGCGCAGTCCCGACTCGCGCGCGCGGGTCGGGTAAAGACCTCGGACTTGTGGAGAGAGACGATGCTGGAAGCTGGCGACAAGGCTCCCGAATTTGACCTGCCGACCGATACGGGCCGGGTCAGCCTCGCGAGCCTGAAGGGCAAGAAGATCGTTCTCTATTTCTACCCCAAGGACGACACCTCGGGCTGCACGTCCGAAGCCCTGCAGTTTTCGTCCGAGGTCGAGGAATTCGCCAAGGTCGGCGCGGTGATCGTTGGGGTCTCGAAAGACAGTGCCGCCTCACATGCCAAGTTTCGCAAGAAGCATGACCTGACCGTCGAACTCGCCGCCGACACCACAGGTGAGATCGTCGAAACCTACGGTGCCTGGGTCGAGAAGAGCATGTACGGCCGCAAGTACATGGGGATCGACCGCTCGACCTTCCTGATCGACGCTGAAGGCGTCGTTCGCGAAGTCTGGCGCAAGGTAAAGGTGCCGGGTCACATCAAGGCGGTTCTGACCGCCGCCAAGGCGCTGAAATAGCGCCCGGAGTCGCCTGAGGCGGAACCAGGTCCGCGCACCGGTGTTGTATTTGCGCCGCGCCCCTCAGCCAAGTGGCAACAAACCGGACCCCGGACTTGCTGATCCTGTTCAGCTCGCATTAACGATTTGCGGGGTAAGCTCTATTTTCCGACTCACGCTCTCCTGGAGCGTGAAGAGCCTTGCGCGGCTGCGCAATATCGTTGCATATCCCCGTGTTCTGTAAACGGGGGTTTCGTGAGCGATGGCCATCAAACGCTTCAAGCGACTGCGCCAATCCCTCGAAGGTCTGTTCCCTGAAAGGCATCTCTATATCCGCTCAGGCGGTGAGATGCGGGGCTACGTCTTCTCGACCAACAAGCAGCTTTTGGCCGCGACCGCCGTCGGCTGCGCCGCGCTGTGGATGGGCGTCTGCACCGCCGCCATGATGGTCAATGCCCTGGCGGTCAGCTCGACCGACCAGCAGGTCATCAAGCAGCGCGCCTATTATGAGCGGCTCAATGCCGACCGTCAGGCCCGGCTGAACAGCGCCGTCGCCCAGCTTTCCGCCACCAACGGTTCCCTGGACGAACTGGCGGCCTCCGTCGAAAAGCGCCACTCGGCGCTCGCCATGCTGGTCAGCGACTTCAAGGGGGTGCCCGGTGCCGCCGACGCCCTCAAGACCTCACAGCCCCACCTTCTCGCGGCGACACCGGTCCAGCGCATCCAGGCCACCCGGATGGATCAGGAACGCCTGATTGACGCTGCCGAGACCTTTGCCAAGAGCCGCGCCGAGCGCCTGCGACTGGCCATGCGGATGGCCGGCCTCGACGCCAGCAACTATACCGGCCGCGGCGTCTCCCTGGGTGGCCCCCTGATCGAAGCCAAGGACCCCCGCGCCCTCGCCGCCGTCCTCGACGTCGACGAAGAGTTCGCAACCCGTATCCACCGCGCCGCGACCGACATGTCCGACATGCGTTCGCTGAATGCCGCGGCACAAAAGCTTCCCTTCTTCCGCCCCACCAGCAATCCGGCCATGAGCAGCAGCTACGGCGTGCGGTTTGATCCGTTCACGCGCCGGCCGGCCTTCCATTCGGGGCTGGATTTCCCGGGCGCGTTCTACACCCCGATCATGTCGACCGCGCCGGGCGTGGTGTCGTTCACCGGCGTTCGGTCCGGCTACGGCAATACGGTCGAGGTCGACCATGGCGGCGGCTTCAAGACCCGCTACGCCCACCTGCAGGCTATCGCCGTGCGCGTGGGCCAACGGGTCGCGATCGGCCAGCGCGTCGGGGCCATGGGCTCGACCGGCCGGTCGACCGGGCCGCACCTGCACTACGAAGTCTGGGCCAATGGCAGGGCCCAGAACCCTAATCGCTTTTTGAAGGCTGGTGAGTATGTTCAGCAAGCAAACTAAAGGCTCCACCAAGGGCCCGGCCAAGATCGAGCCCCTGCCCACGCCCGTCGCCAGTGTTGACCAGGTGCGCAAGGTCGCCCCGAAAGTGGCGTCCCTGATCTCGGCCGACATCACCATCGAAGGTGGCGTCACCGGTGATGGCGAACTGCAGATCGACGGCGTCGTGCGAGGCGATGTGCGCGTGGGTCGCCTGACGGTCGGTGAAACCGGTCACGTCGAAGGCTCGGTCTATGCCGAGGCCGTCGAGGTCCGCGGCCGGGTGGTCGGTGCCATCACCTCCAAGCAGGTCCGCCTGTACGGCACGTCCTATATCGACGGCGACATCACCCACGAACAACTGGCCATGGAAACCGGTGCCTTCTTCCAGGGCCGCAGCCTGAAGTTCCAGCGTCCGGCTCATCAGCCGGCTCCGGTCCCCACGCCCGTCCTCAGTTCGGTCCCCGAGCCGCAGGCCAAACCAGCCTAACCCCGAGACACGATCAAGAAAAACGCCCCGGATCACTCCGGGGCGTTTTGCTTTTCAGGGCTCTACCCTTGGTCAGGCGTCGCGGGTGGCACCGACCCGCTGGGCGAGAGACGCGCCCATGAACGCGTCCAGATCGCCATCCAGCACCCCCTGGGTGTCGGAGGTTTCGACATTGGTCCGCAGGTCCTTGACCATCTGATAGGGCTGCAGGACGTAGCTGCGGATCTGGTGACCCCAGCCGATGTCGGTCTTCTGGTCTTCAAGCGCCTGCTGGGCGGCTTCCCGCTTCTGCAGTTCGGCCTCATAGAGGCGCGCGCGCAGCATCTTCCAGGCCTCTTCGCGGTTCTGGTGCTGCGAGCGGCCAGACTGGCAGGCGACGGCAATACCGGTCGGAATGTGCGTCAGACGCACCGCCGAGTCGGTCTTGTTGATGTGCTGCCCACCGGCACCGCTGGCGCGGTAGGTGTCTGTGCGCACGTCCGAAGGGTTGATCTCGATCTCGATCGTGTCATCCACCACCGGGTAGACCCAGGCCGAGGCGAAGCTGGTATGGCGCTTGGCGGCCGCGTCATAGGGGCTGATGCGCACCAGGCGGTGCACCCCGGCCTCGGTCTTCAGCCAGCCATAGGCATTGGGCCCCTTGACCAGCAGGGTCGCAGACTTGATGCCGACCTGGTCACCGGAGGTTTCTTCTACCAGTTCCACGCTCATCTTGTGCGCGTTCGCCCAGCGCGAATACATCCGGAGAAGCATGCCGGCCCAGTCGCAGGACTCGGTCCCGCCCGCGCCGGAATTGATCTCGACATAGCAGTCATTGCCGTCAGCCTCGCCAGACAGCAGAGCCTCCAGCTCAGCGCGACCAGCCCGCTCCTTGAGGTCCTTCAGCTGGGCGCGGGCATCCTCCAGCAGGGCTTCGTCGCCCTCCATGTCCGCCAACTCGGCATATTCCAGCGCATCCTTCAGGCCCTGTTCAAGGGCCTGAACGGCTTCAACGCGCACCGCAAGGCCCGCGCGTTCGCGCGAGACAGCCTGGGCTTCAGCGGGCTTGTCCCACAAGGTCGGGTCCTCGACCCGGGCGTTCAGCTCATCGAGCTTTCGAAGTGCGGCATCCCAGTCAAAGACGCCTCCTGAGCAGTCCTACGGACTGCTCGATGTCGGCCGCAGAGGCCTCAACATCCGGTCGCATCACGTTACTCCGTGACAAAAAGAAGGGGCGCGGGAGATAGCCCGCGTCGGACGGCGGCGCAACGCCGATGATGGATCAATAGAGGCCGCTCAGAGGATCAACAGTCTTGGGCGGAGGTTTGGCCGCCTCTGCAGCGTTGTTGGCTCCAGTCGGCGTCCCATTCGGCCATGTGGTCGAATAGGGCTGGGGGCCGTCTACCGCAGCCGGAACTTCGGTTTTCGGCTCTGTGCCCGGACGGAAAGCCTCCCGGATCCCGCGCACCATGGCGAACTTGGCCGTCTTTGGCGGCTTGAAGTCGCTGACCGGCTGGCCCTTCAGGGCGACCTTCATGAAGTCCATGAACACCGGCACGGGTCCGGCCGCGCCCGTTTCACCCTCGCCCAGTGAACGGTTGTCATCAAAGCCGATAAACACCCCGACCACCAGGTTGGGCGAGTAGCCGACGAACCAGGCGCTGCGGTATTCATTGGTGGTCCCGGTCTTGCCCGCCAGGGGGCGTCCCAGGGAACTGACGGCGGCAGCCGTGCCACGCTGCACGACACCCTGCAGCATCGACGTGATCTGGTAGGCGGTGACAGGGTCCATGACCTGCTCGCCCGGGGCCGCAAAGCGCGGACTCTCGTCGCCATTGAATCCGGCAGTACAGCGCACGCATTCACGCTTGTCGGCGCGGAAGATGACCTTGCCTTCGCGGTCCTGGACCAGTTCGATCAGGTGAGGCTCGACCCGGCGGCCCCCATTGACGAACGGCGCATAGGCCGATGTCAGCTTGAACGGCGTGGTCTCGCCCGCCCCCAGGGCCATGGCCAGGACCGGTTGCATGTCGCGCACGACACCGGTGCGCTTGGAGAAGTCGATGATCTTGCGCATCCCGACGCTTTGGGCGAGGCGCACGGTCATGGCATTGATGGACTGTTCCAGGCCCTTGCGCAGGGGTTGAGCGCCATAGAACTCCTTGTGGTAGTTCTCCGGGCTCCAGTCCTCGCCATTCGCGCCTTTGAGGGTAATGGCGCTATCGACGATCACGCTGGCCGGGGTGTAGCCGTTCTCAAGAGCGGCGGCATAGACGAACGGTTTGAAGGCCGAGCCGGGCTGACGCATCGCCTGGGTGGCGCGGTTGAAATTCGACAGCGAGAAGCTGTAGCCCCCGACGAGGGCCACGACACGGCCACTGAAGGGTTCGATGGCCACCAGGGCCCCGTTGACGGCCGGCACCTGCCGCAGGCGATAGGTGGCTGCACCTTCGACCTTCTCGACAAAGACCAGATCGCCGGCTTTCAGACCCTTGCCCGCCCTGGCCCAGGCCATATCTTCACTGACGATGGCCCCTTCGCCCTCGCCCTTGACCAGTCGAACCCGACCATCACCTGACACCACGACGGCCGCACGCCACCCCTGACGCTCCGAAGGCGGGTTCTTGCCGCGCGCGGCCTTCTCCCAGTCTGCGTCATCGGCGGTCACATGCCCCCAGGCACCCCGCCAGCCGTGACGACGATCGTAACGCTCGAGGCCGTCCATCAGCGCGACACGCGCCGCAGTCTGCATGCGCGGATCCAGGGTCGTGCGCATGTAATAGCCGCCCTCGCTGAGGCGCGGTCCGAGGGTCGCGACGCCACGCTGGCGCACTTCCTCGACGAAATAGTCGGCATCACGATAGGCGGCACGCTTGGGTGCCGCCTGAACCACCAGATCCTCGGCCATGGCCTTTTGAGCGTCAGCCTGTGAGACCCAGCCCAGTTCGGCCATCTGGCCCAGGATCCAGTCCCGACGCCCCTTGGCCTTGGCCTTGTTGCGGATCGGATGATAGTTGTCCGGCCCCTTGGGTAGGGCCGCCAGATAGGCGGACTCAGCCAAGGTCAGCTCCGGCAGGGACTTGCCAAAATAGTTGTACGAGGCCGCGCCGACGCCGAACGAGCGGTAGCCCAGCCAGATTTCGTTGAGATACAGCTCAAGGATCTGCTGCTTGTCGAGCGACTGCTCCAGGCGATGGGCCAGGATCGCTTCCTTGAACTTGCGCCCGACCGTGGCGTCACTGGTCAGCAGAACGTTCTTGGCGACCTGCTGGGTGATCGTCGAACCGCCCTCCAGTCGCCGGCCCCGCGCGGCATTGCCGACGTTCTTGAGCATGGCGCGCGAAAAGCCGCCGACATCGACACCGCTATGGCGGAAGAAATTGCGGTCCTCGGCGGCCATGAAGGCCTGGGCCAGTTGCGGCGGGATCTGGTCATAGGGGACGAAGATCCGGCGCTCCTTGGAGTACTCGCCGATCAGGGTCCCGTCCCAGGCATAGACGCGCGTCGCCGTCGGCGGACGATAGTCCTGCAGTTCACCGGCATCGGGCATGTCGTGGAACAGCCACGCCGCATAGACGGCGATCGCAAAGCCCGCCACGGCGATCGCGGAAAGCACCGCAACGCCGGCGATGGCCATCCATCGTTCGGTGGGTTTCAGATCCACACGGCCTCCGTCGGACGACGCACTCTCGCCCGCCCTGCTCTCATCCTCTAGAGCCCGATCCGCAAAAGTGTAAGCGGTTTTGCGGTCAAAAGGCCGCGTCCGGACTCTGACTCAAGCCTCTAGCCTGCATCGGGGCGGGCGCCAACGGCGCGCTTGCCTCAGGACTTGCGGATCTGGGCCGAGAAATAGGACTCAATCGCGTCCCCGACGGCATTGACGATGCGGGTCCGGCTGGCGGGGTTGCTCAGCAGACGCTCGTCATCGGGATTGGTGATGAAACCCATCTCGAGCAGCACGGCGGGGACATCCGGTGCCAGGAGCACAATAAAGCCCGCGTCACGATGGCTGCGACGCAGAAGGGGCGTCTCCTCCCCCACCCGGTCCAGCAAGAGTTGGGCGAAGGCGGCGGAGCGGTTCTTGGTAGCCCGCTGCGACAGATCCAGCAGAATCTGGCTGACCGCGCGATCACGGCCCGGCAGGTTGGCCTTCATCAGCCAGTCGTCTTTTTCGAGCACCCGCGCCACGCGCTCAGTGCCCTTTTCAGACAGGGTGTAGACGCTGGCACCCCGCGTGGTGGCGTCGGGGCCCGAGTCCGCATGCATTGAGATGAAGAGATCGGCATCCGACCGGCGGGCAATCTGGACACGCGCCTCCAGCGGAATGAAGGTGTCAGTCTCCCGCGTCATCACGACCTGGAATCGGCCCGTACGCTCCAGCCTGGCCTTAAGCGCTTTCGCGGCAGCGAGGGTGACGTCCTTTTCGTAGACAGAGGCCCCCATTGAGCCGGGATCCTTGCCGCCATGGCCGGCGTCGATGACGATCACCTTCTTGAGCCGCAGAGGCGGTGCCTTGACGGGGTTGGAAGCAAAGGTGAGCTTCGGCGCGGCCTCGGGGACGGTGCCGTCCGTTGCGATCAAATCAATCACATAGCGATAGGCCGTGGCTCCATCACCGGGCGGCAGCAGAAACCGCCGCCGGACCTCGGCCCGACCGGCCAGATCGAGGCGAAGGCGCGCGCCGCCCCCGGCCTCGTCGATCACCCAGCGCTTGACCAGGCCCTGACCGGCCCCCTGCAGGTCACCCGAGACCGAAACATTGGGCAGGCCGATGACAATACGTTGATCAAGGGCACCGTCGGCGATCAGACGCCCGACAGCAGCGCGATCCAGGTCGATCACCACCCGGGTTTCGGCGCGATCGCCGCCAAAACGAACTTTTTGAACACCGGATGCCGGCGCAGGGCCCTGGGCGGTGGCAACCGCCACGCCGGCCAGGGTCAGGCCGCCGACGATCAACGCCGCTCGCAACCAGCCCGTTCGCGCTAAACCGATGAGAACTCTGCGCATCCCTCGCCCAAGTATTCCGATGCCGGTGGACCAACCGCCACTATCGGGCATCCGCGGTAGCGAAAGGGTTAAATCAGGGCCTGTTGTCCAGAGCTTTCCTTTTGCCTCGCGATGTTGCTACAATTCGCCGGCGTGCGAGCGACGTGATCGTCATGGAAGCTCGCGCGAGCGACCGCGTAGCGTTGGTGGCCTTTCGCCACCTTCACGACGTGCGCCGCGACTAGACGAGTTATCCGAGGATCGACCCCTTGTCCGCAGGCAGATGCCTGTCTTGGGAGAAGTCCACAGGGCCCGCGTCGGGCTTTCCGCCTTCCGGCGACGACGCGCCATCCGATCCGCGCCACTTCGGTGCGACCCGGTAAACCATCCAGTCCGCGCCTCACGGTGCGGTAGAGAAAACAGAAACCTCATGGGCTGCGCCGCACCCGTCCGCCATTGGCATCCGACCTCTCGCAACCGCACTGGCGGAGCGACGGACGGTGACGCGCGCGCCTGTCTTTCATTTCGGCGACCGGGCCAGGAGCCCGTCGTGCGCCGTGGAGATTCCCTTAATGTCGAAGAAGATGCTTATCGACGCAGCACACGCCGAAGAGACGCGTGTGGTCGTCGTGGACGGAACCCGGGTTGAAGAATTCGATTTCGAAAGCCAGACCCGCAAACAGCTTCGCGGAAACATCTATCTCGCCAAGGTAACCCGCGTCGAACCCAGCCTGCAGGCGGCGTTCATCGAGTATGGCGGCAATCGCCACGGGTTCCTCGCCTTCAACGAGATCCATCCCGACTACTACCAGATCCCGGTCGCCGACCGGGAAGCGCTCATGCGCGACGACTCGCACGATGACGAGGACGACCATGTCTCCGCCCGTCGCGATGACGAGGATGGCGATCACGTCGACGACGAGGAAGACGCCGTCGAAGAAGAACTGGCGCGCCGCAAGCGCCGGCTGATGCGCAAGTACAAGATCCAGGAAGTGATCCGCCGCCGGCAGATCATGCTGGTTCAGGTCGTCAAGGAAGAGCGTGGGAACAAGGGCGCGGCCCTGACCACCTACCTGTCCCTGGCCGGCCGCTATGGCGTTCTGATGCCCAATACGGCGCGGGGCGGCGGCATCAGCCGCAAGATCACGACGGTCACTGACCGCAAGCGCCTCAAGAGCGTGGTCCAGAGCCTCGATGTGCCCCAGGGCATGGGCCTGATCATCCGCACGGCCGGTGCCAAGCGCACCAAGGCGGAAATCAAGCGCGACTATGACTACCTGCTGCGCCTGTGGGAGAACATTCGCGAGACCACCCTGCATTCGGTGGCCCCGGCGCTGATCTACGAGGAAGAAGACCTCGTCAAACGCGCCATCCGCGACATGTACGACAAGGAACTGGAAGGCATCTGGGTCGAGGGTGAAGCCGGCTTCCGCGAAGCGCGCGACTTCATGCGCATGCTGATGCCCAGCCAGGCCAAGAAGGTGTTCCACTACCGCGATCCGGCGCCGCTGTTCGTCAAGCACCGTATCGAAGACCATCTGGCGCAGATCTATTCGCCGGTCGTGCCCCTGCGCTCAGGCGGCTATCTGGTCATCAACCAGACCGAAGCCCTGGTCGCCATCGACGTCAATTCCGGCAAGGCGACGCGCGAGCGCAACATCGAGGCGACCGCTCTCAAGACCAATACCGAAGCCGCAGAAGAAGCGGCCCGCCAGCTGCGCCTGCGCGACCTGGCCGGGCTGATCGTCATCGACTTCATCGACATGGATGAAGGCAAGAACAACCGCGCCGTCGAGAAGGTCCTCAAGGACGCGCTCAAGGACGATCGCGCCCGCATCCAGATGGGCAAGATCAGCGGTTTTGGCCTGATGGAAATCAGCCGCCAGCGCCGCCGCACGGGCGTCCTGGAAGGCACCACCCACGTCTGCGAACACTGCGAAGGCACCGGCCGGGTCCGTTCGGTCGAGTCCAGCGCCCTGGCGGCCCTGCGGGCCGTCGAGGTCGAGGCCCTGAAGGGCAGCGGTGCCATCACCCTGAAGGTCTCGCGCGCCGTCGGCATCTATATCCTGAACGAAAAGCGCGCCTACCTGGTCCGCCTGCAGCAGACCCACGGCCTGTTCGTGACGGTGCTGGTCGACGAGAGCCTCCACGCGGCCGAGAACGAGATCGAGCGCACCGAGCTGGGCGAACGCATCGCCATCGCCCCGCCGCCTCTGTCGGAAGAGGACTTCGACGACGAGGCCTATGACGACGAGGATGAAGCCGACGAGGACGAAGAAATCCTCGATGAAGAGTCGCTCGACGATGAAGACGGCGATGATGACGCCTCGGCCGTCCGCGCTGCAGCTCGCGCCAAGCCTCGGACTGAGCCTGCCAGTGACGACAGCGACCGCAATCGCAAGCGCAAGCGGCGCCGGCGCGGGCGTCGTGACGATGTCGACGCCGGCTCGGAAGATGAAACCTCGGAAGAGGCCGAAGGTGAAGACGACGCCGAAGGGGACCGCAGCGACTTCGCCATCGAGGGTGAGGACGAAGAAGCCCGCCGCCGCCGCCGCCGCCGCGGCCGCCGGGGCGGTCGTCGCGGGGGTCGCGAAGACGGTGATCGTCCGACCGACGCCTTCGTCTGGATCCGTCCGCGTGTCCCGTTCGGCGACAGCGCCTTTGCCTGGCATGACCCCGCAGCCCTGGACGGCCGTGGCGGCGAGCCGCGCCGACCTGCGCCTGAGCCGACCCAGGCCGCGGCCAAACCAGAGCGTGCGGAACGGGCCGAACGGTCGGAACGACCAGAACGGGCCGAACGGTCCGAAGGCCGCTCAAGCCGCAACCGTGGTCGCGGCCGAGGCGAACGTGATGCGCGGCCTGCCGCCATTCAGCCTGTGGCCGATGTCGAGCTGCCGCCGATTCCGACCGTCATCGCCGAGCCTCCGCCCAGCGACATCTGGGTCGAACTGCCGGCCCCCAGCGTCGATGCGCCGAAAAAGGCCCGCCGCCCCCGCTCACGCGGTCGCAAGGGTGACGCCCCGGTGATCGAGGACACCATCGAGGCCACCTCCGACGCCGCTGCGCCGGAAGAGGCCGCGCCGGTGGAGCCCGTGGCCGTCGAGCCTGTTTCAGTGCCCCAGGTCGCTGAGCCGCCGGCGGTAGAGGTGCAAGCCGCGCCCGAGCCGACCCCGGCCGTGGAAGCGGTTATCGCGCCGACGGCCCCGGTCACGCCGGACCCGGCCGAAATCACCACCCCCCCGGCCAAGCCGCGTGGCGGCTGGTGGCGCCGGGGCTGATGCCCGTTGATGGACGGCCGGACTCTGGTCTGGCCGTCCATGACCCCCATATGCCAGTGTCGCGAACGAAAGCGACGGTTCACAGACCGGCAAGTAGCGCGCTAGACTGGCCTCAATCGCGGGGGCGCGACTGGAGACGCTGGATGACCTCGCGAAAGCGGTGGGCTGAACTAAGGCTTCGCGCCCTGTGCTCCGTGACCCTGGTCACGGCACTGACCCTTTCAACCTGGGCTCCTGCCGCCGCCCAGGAAGGGCCCTCTCTGATCCGCGACACCGAGATCGAGGAAATCCTGCATCGTGATGCGGATCCGATCTTCGAGGCGGCGGGGCTGGATTCCCGAACCGTTCGTATCCTGCTGGTCGGCGACAAGTCCCTGAACGCCTTCGCGACCCAGGGTCTGATGATGGGCCTGAATACCGGCCTGATCCTGCAGACCGAGACGCCCAACCAACTGAAGGGTGTCATTGCTCACGAAGCCGGGCACCTGGCCGGCGGTCACCCGATCCGGTCTTCAGAAATGATGCGCGCCGGCCTCAAGCCGATGATCCTGACCATGGGCCTTGGCGTGCTGGCTGCCCTGGCCGGGGCCCCGGACGCCGGTGCCGTGCTGTTGGGCAACGCCTCCTATTTCGGGACCCTCGGCGCGCTCGGCTATAGCCGGGACCAGGAGTCGCGCGCCGACCAGGCCGCCGCGGGTTTCCTGGAAGCGACCGGTCAGTCCGGCCGCGGGCTGGTCGAGTTTTTCGACAATTTCCGCTACCAGGAAGTCTTTGATCAGGCCCGGCGGTTCGCCTATTTCCGCAGCCACCCCCTGTCCTCAGAGCGGATCGAGACCCTGCGCAGCCGGGTTGAGCGCCAGTCCCACTACGACGCCGTGGACAGTCCGGCGGACCTGGCCGAGCATCAGATCATGCGGGCCAAGCTCGAAGGGTTTCTCAACCCTCAGATTGCGCTGATGAAATACAGGGAAGCCGATACCAGCTTCCCGGCCCGCTATGCCCGCGCGATCGCCTATTATCAGATGAAGGAGCCCGACCGGGCCCTGAAACTGATCGACGGCCTGCTCGAGGACAATCCCGAGAACCCGTATCTGTGGGAACTGAAGGGTCAGGTCCTGTTCGAGTTCAATCGCGTCGAACAGGCCGAAGCGCCTCAGAGAAAGTCCGTGGCCCTGAAGCCCGACGCTCCCCTGCTGCGCATCAATCTGGGCCAGACCCTGATCAGCCTGAAGGACACCGCCAAGGTCGAGGAGGGTGTGCGCGAGCTCAAGCGCGCCCTTCTCAATGACAACGACAATGCCGTGACCTGGCGTTTGCTGGCCCAGGCCTATGACAAGCAGGGCAAGGACGGCGACGCGCGTCTGGCGACCGCGGAACAGTATTTCTCGCTCGGCGCGGCCCAGGAGGCGCGAGTCTTCGCCATGCGGGCACGAGAGCTCCTGACCAAGGACACCCCCGAGTGGCGACGGGCCACGGATATCGTCCTGGCCTCGCGTCCGAGCAATCAGGACCTTAAGGATCTCGCCAAGGAAGGCGCGACCCAGTCCGTTTTCCGTCGTTAAACCAGACCCCAAACCTGAGACTCTTATGAGCCCTTTCCGCCGCCCCGGCGCCCTCGTCCTGTCTTTCGCCCTTTCGGGCATCCTCCTGGGGGCCTGCGCTCCGGCCAAGGCCGACAAGGAGTTTGGCGACAAGGTTCGCGCCTATCTTCTGGAGCACCCCGAAGTGCTGTTGGAAGTCAGCGCCAAGCTGGAGCAGAAACAGGCCACCAAGGCCGCCGAGGCCGGACGCAAGGCGCTTGATCAGTTCCGGCAGGCCATCGAACGCGATCCCCGCGATTTCGTCGCCAATCCGAACGGCACGATCACGGTCACCGAGTTCTTCGATTACCGGTGTGGCTATTGCCGGCTCGCCGCGCCGGAGATCCTGAAGCTGATCGCCGAAAACCCGGATGTGCGGTTTGTCTTCAAGGACTTCGTGATCTTCGGCCGCGACTCCGAAGCCGCCGCACGCCTGATGCTGGGAGCCAAGGCCCAGGGCAAGTCCCTGCTGCTGCACCGGGCCTTGATGGCCGAGAAGAGCCTGGATGAAGCCTCAGCCTACCGCATCGCGGCCGGCCTGGGCATTGACGTTGCCAAGGCTCGCAGTCTTGGCGCATCGGCAGGCGTAACCCAGCACCTCGCCGACACCCACGCCCTGGCCCAGTCCCTGGCCATCGAAGGCACGCCGGCCTACATCGTCGGGGACACCATCATTCCCGGGGCCGACATTCAGGCCCTGAAACTGGCGATCGCCAAGGCCAAGGCTGCGGCGCTGAAACGCGCCTAGATCAGACCCGCGAGAGGCGAGCTCGGATCGGCGTAGCGACGCATCGGCATACGTCCGGCCAGATAGGCCTCGCGGCCGGCGATCACCGCATGCTTCATCGCGCGCGCCATGCGGATCGGGTCCTTGGCCTCGGCGATGGCCGTGTTCATCAGGATGGCGTCGCAGCCCAGTTCCATGCCGATCGCAGCATCCGAGGCTGTGCCGACCCCGGCGTCGACCAGAACGGGAACCTTGGCGTTCTCGATGATGATGCGCAGATTGACCCGGTTCTGAATGCCGAGGCCTGACCCGATCGGGGCCCCCAGCGGCATGATCGCCACGGCCCCGGCCTCCTCGAGCTTGCGGCAATAGACCGGATCGTCCGAGCAATAGACCATGACCTGAAACCCGTCAGCGACGAGCAGTTTCAGAGACCGAAGCGTCTCCTCCATGTCGGGGAAGAGGGTCTTGGGATCGGAAAGGACTTCCAGCTTCACCAGGTCCCAGCCACCGGCCTCGCGGGCCAGGCGCAGAGTTCGCACCGCATCCTCGCCGGTGAAACAGCCCGCCGTATTGGGCAGGTAGGTGAAGCGGTCCTGCTTGATGTAGTCGACCAGCAGGGGCTGGCTCGGGTCGGTGAGATTCACCCTCCGGACCGCCACGGTGACGATCTCGGCACCGGCGGCCTCTGCCGCTGCGGCATTGGTCGCATAGTCCTTGTACTTGCCCGTGCCGACGATCAGGCGCGAGGTGAAGGTACGACCGGCGACCGTCCAGCTGTCGTCGGAGGTCAGGGCGGATTCGGGGGAAACATGCGCGTTCATGGGGGTGGTTTACGCCCCGGCAGGCGCGGATTCAAACCTGTCGGTCAGCCGCCGCCGATAAATGTCACGATCTCGATCCGATCGCCGTCCGTCAGGGCCGTTTCACCATAGGTCGATCGCGGCACGATCTCGAGATTGCGTTCCACAGCGACCTTGCGGGCGTCGAGACCCAGGACGTGAACCAGATCTGCGACGCTGGTAACGTCAGCGATGTCTCGCTCGTCGCCATTCAGAAAAAGCCTCATCTCACCTCCTGCGCGAGCGCTGCTTGTGACCCGGCGGAACCGGCTATACAAGACCTTCGGAATCGACGGCGGAGCCGAATGGTAAAACCGATCCATGTGCTGAGCGGCCCCAATCTCAACTTGTTGGGAACGCGTGAGCCCGAGATCTATGGCAAGGACACGCTGGACGATGTCCGGGCGCGCTGCGAGGCGCGTGCGGCAACGCATGGCCATTCGGTGGTCTTCCTTCAGTCCAACCATGAGGGCCAGTTGATCGACTGGGTCCAGGAGGCGCGTGTGTCGGCTTCCGCCCTGATCCTCAACCCGGCTGGCTACGGCCACACCTCGATCGCCTTGCTGGATGCCCTCAAGACCTTGAGCATCCCGGTGATCGAGTGCCACCTGTCCAACCCGGCGGCCAGGGAGGAATTCCGCCGCCATACGTATGTCTCGCTGGCAGCCACGGGGATCGTCTCCGGCTTCGGCGCGGCGAGTTATGAACTGGCGATCGAGGCCGCTATCGGCCTGATCGGCGCGAACTAGGTCCTGCCCGCCGCTGGGTCAAACCCTGCGGGCCACGAGAACAAGGTAGCTTCAATGTCCAATTCCAAGGCTTCCGCCGATCCGGTCGAAACTCCGTCGATCGACGCCCGCCTGGTCCGCAAACTGGCGGACATCCTGAAGGACACCGGCCTGAGCGAAATCGAGGTCGAGCACGCCGGACTGAAGATCCGGGTCGCGCGCGAACTGACCGTGGCCGCCTCGGCCACAACCTATGTCCAGGCCCCGCAAGCCTATGCGCCGCAACCTGCGCCGGCACCTATGGCTGCAGCGGCTCCGGTCGCTGAAGCGCCCGCCGCAGCCGCGCCCGCCGCACGCGCCGCCGGCGATCTGGTCAAGTCGCCGATGGTCGGCACCGTCTACATGTCGCCGCAGCCCGGCGCGGACGCCTTCATCAAGGTCGGTGACACGGTCGCAGCGGGCCAGACCCTGCTGATCGTCGAGGCCATGAAGACGATGAACCCGATCTCGGCCCCGAAGGCCGGCAAGGTCGTCGAGATCCTCGTCGGTGACGCCCAGCCCGTCGAGTTCGGCGAACCCCTCGTCGTCATCGAGTAACGATCATGTTTGACAAGATTCTGATCGCGAACCGGGGCGAGATCGCGCTCCGGGTTCACCGCGCCTGCAAGGAAATGGGCATCGCCACTGTGGCGGTCCACTCCGAGGCCGACTCCAACTCCATGTGGGTGCGCCTGGCCGACGAAAGCGTCTGCATCGGCCCCGCCCCCGCCGCCAAGAGCTACCTGAACATCCCGTCGATCATCGCCGCTTGCGAGATCACCGGCGCCCAGGCGGTCCACCCAGGCTACGGCTTCCTCTCCGAGAACGCCCGCTTCGCCGAGATCGTGGGCGCACACGGCTTCACCTTCATCGGTCCCAAGCCGGAACATATCCGGATGATGGGCGACAAGATCACCGCCAAGCAGGCCGTGAAGGACGCCGGCATCCCCGTCGTTCCGGGTTCCGACGGCGGCGTGGCGACCGAGGAAGAGGCCTTTGCGGCCGCCGACATGATCGGCTTCCCCGTGCTGATCAAGGCCGCCTCCGGCGGCGGCGGTCGCGGCATGAAGGTCGCCCAGACGCGTGAGGATCTGGCCGAAGCGGTTTCGACCGCCCGCTCGGAAGCCCGTGCGGCCTTCGGCGACGACACGGTCTATATGGAGCGCTACCTCCAGAAGCCGCGCCACATCGAGATCCAGGTCATCGCCGACAGCCACGGCAATGTCGTGCACCTGGGCGAACGCGACTGTTCGCTGCAGCGCCGCCACCAGAAGGTTCTGGAAGAAGCCCCCTCGCCCGCCCTCGGCGCCGCTGATCGCGCCAAGATCGGCAAGATCGTCGTCGATGCGGTCAAGGCCATCGGCTATCTCGGCGTCGGCACCATCGAGTTCCTGTGGGAGAACGGCGAGTTCTTCTTCATCGAGATGAACACCCGCCTGCAGGTCGAACATCCGGTCACCGAGGCCATCACCGGCATCGACCTGGTCCGCGAGCAGATCCGCATCGCCGCAGGCCTGCCCCTGTCCTTCACCCAGGCCGATGTGGTGTTCGAAGGCCACGCCATCGAGTGCCGGATCAATGCCGAGAACGCCCGGACCTTCACGCCCTCGCCGGGCACCATCACTGACTTCCACGCCCCCGGCGGCCTGGGCGTTCGCCTGGATTCGGCGATCTATACCGGCTACGCGATCCCGCCCTATTACGACAGCCTGATCGGCAAGCTGATCGTCCATGGCCGCGACCGTCAGGAGTGCATTGCCCGCCTGAGGCGCTGCCTGGGCGAGATGGTCGTCGGCGGTATCGAAACCACGATCCCGCTGTTCCAGGACCTGCTGGTCCAGCCAGACATCCTGGCGGGCGACTACGACATCCACTGGCTGGAGCGCTGGATCAAGGCGCAGGGCTAGGGCTGGCGAAGGCGCGCGGATGGACGCCTTCACAGTCGATGATCTGATCCGATGCTACGAGCGCGGCGTCTTTCCGATGGCCGACGCGCGTGAGGATGACAGCATCTTCCTGATCGACCCGGAGCGACGGGGCGTGTTGCCGCTTGAGGGCGTCCACATCCCCCGTCGCCTCGCGCGGACGGTTCGTTCGGATCTCTTCCAGGTCCGGATCGACAGCGCCTTCGATGGCGTCGTTGAGGCCTGCGCGGCCTCCCGTCCCGGCCGGCTGGAAACCTGGATCAATGCCCCGATCCAGCAGATGTATGGGGCGCTGTTTGCCCGTGGCCTGGCCCACTCCGTCGAATGCTGGCGGGACGGCCGGATGGTCGGGGGTCTCTACGGCGTCGCCTTGGGCGCGGCCTTTTTCGGCGAAAGCATGTTTTCGACCGAACGCGACGCCAGCAAGGTGGCTCTGGCCCACCTGACGGCGCGGCTGAAGTTCGGCGGCTACACGCTGCTCGACACCCAGTTCATCACCGACCATCTGCAGCAGTTCGGAGCCGTCGAAATTCCGAGAGCAGACTACCGGCGGCGTCTCAGGAGCGCCTTGCCGGGCCTGGCCGACTTCTACCGCTTCTCGGCGGGCGCAACCGGCGCGGAGGTCTTGCAGGCGATCAGCCAGGCGTCATAGACGGGATGCTGCAACGGGTTCATGCCCGGCGAATTGGCGTACATCCAGCCCTTGTAGACCTGGCGCCCGGGAGGGGCGACCCGACCGGCCACAGCCTTGGGCTGGGTATCGACCAGGACATAGGCCGTGGATTCCGGAGCCACTTCGTCGGAGGCCGAGGTCTCGCAAGCCCGCACCGTGAAGATCAGCGTCTTGTAACGGATGGGCTGGCCGACCGGGGCCTCGAACCGCATGGTTTCGGTGGTCACCTTGTCGAGCGCCTGCAGAATGGCGACGTTCGAACGCGCCCGCTTGGCCGGCTCGAGCGGCTTTGACACTGTTGCTGGCTTGACGGCGGCGGGCTTGGCGACCGGTGGTTCTTCCACGGCATCGCTTTGAATGACCGGCGTTGCCGGCCGCGGCTGGACCGAGTCCGGTGCCGGAGCAACGGGGGCCGACGGGGCCTGCAGGGCTACAGGAGCGGTCGATTGACGCGCGGACACGCCGCCAACAGCCGCCAGGCTAAGGGCCAGCACGACCAGGCCGAGTTTCGCCCTGCGGGTCATCAGACCTATTCCGGCTTCCAGGGCTGGTAGTCGCTCGTCGCTACGGCGCGCTCTCCGCCCCGCGACAGGGAGCCCTTTGGACGCCAGGCGTGGACGGTCCCGGTCAGGTTGGGGATGTGATCCTTTTCCCAGCTGCGACGCGGCAGCGGGTTCGTGGTCGGCGGCTCATCGAAGGTATAGTGCAACCAGCCGCTCCATTCGGCCGGCACCTTCGAAGCCTCGGCATAGCCGTCATAGATAACCCAGCGGCGCTTGTGGCTGTCATAGCTGTCGCTGGCGTCACGGGCTTCGAAATAGCGATTGCCGAAATCGTCCTGACCCACGAACACGCCGCGACGGCCAATGTGGAAGCGCTGACCGAGGGTCGCGCCGTTCCACCACGTGAAGATCGCTTTCAGCACTACTTCTGCACCCGAGTTTGCAAGGCCTTCATGATCGCGCCCAGCACGACGAAGCGCTCGGACTATAGGCCGCGCAGCCTCTAGCGTCCAGCTTCTGACCGGGCGATGGCAATTCAACATCTTGTGGATGGTATGCAACTGGACCCCCACATCTATTGAAGCGCCGCGGACCTCGATCTAGATTGTCGGCCTCTTGGCGCTCAGCCGCGGAATCGCCCATGCGCAGTCAGTCCGGAATTGTCGATCAACCTTACCGGGCGGAACGTCGCGAGCTTGAGCGCTGCAACGGCGTCGTTGAGGTCCTCGCACCCTCCACCTGGACCGATGCTCGGGTCGAAGCCTGGCTGGATTGGTTCGGTGAACCCCAGGCGGCAGACGAACTCTTGGGAGGCGGGCCGGCCCGCTATGCCGAAGGTCTCGCCAAGGCGGGCCTGGCCAAGGGCCTGTTCGCCGATCCTGCGGATGCCGGCGCGTTCCAGGACGCACTGCTGACGACCATGCTCAGCGGCCTGGCGACGCCAGGCTCGGCCGGGTTGGCCCTGACGCCCCTGCCAGACATCGCCGAGATCGAATTTCGCCACGCCGCCGAAGCCCAGCTGGGGCGCCTGAGAAGCCATGCCCTGGCCAGCAGGGCCGCTGGACGGCTGGACGCTGCCCTTGCCCAGGTGGGAGACACCGTCCAGCGCTGCCATGGCGACGCCAAGGCCTGCGCAGATCCCCGCAAGAACAGCGCCCTCGCCCGCGCCGCCCGCCGGGCCCGCGACCTTGGGGCCGATGACCGGATGATCTCCGAAGCCATCGCCCTGGCCGGCGCCAGCCGGACACCGCTGCTTGATCACAGCGCGCCGCCGAAAATCTCGATAGTGGCGTCTGGCTCGCGCGCCACCGTTTCTGCCGGCGATGACAATGCCAGTTTCGCCGCCCAGATCGGCTGGGAAACCAGTGCCCTGACCCTGGCCCTATCCCTGGAAGACACCGAAGTCCTGGCCCGCGGGAGCGGGTTTGGTGCAGTGATCGATGCCTGCGCCTTTCAGAAGGACGACGGCTTCGACATCCAGGGCTTCACCTATGCCGTTCACATCTGGGCGACGGCGCTGGAAATCGAGCGCGGGGAACAGCCCGCAAGGCTCGGCCTGGCCGGCGTCGGCGACTGGCTGCTGACCCAGGGCCTGTCCCTGGCGAGCAGTGACGGTCGCGACGGTGCCGCAGCCCTCTGGGCGCTGACCGTCGGTGCCGCCCTGTCCGCCAGTGCGGAAGCCGCTGCAAGCCTGGGGGCCGAACCGGCCTTCATCCAGGATCGGCAGATTGTCCTGCGCGGTCTCGCCGAGCGACGGGTACGGGCAGCCGCCCTGCGTTCACCCCTGGCCTCGGAAGCGGCCACGGCCCTGGCCATGGCCCACGGCCTGGCCAAGAAGCATGGACTGCGGTCCTGCGCCCTGATCTCGGCTTTCGAGGACCCCGAAGCGGCCCTCCGGCTGGGTGCTCGCCCAACGGGCTGGGCGGGTGTCGCATCGCCGGTATCCGTCACCCAGACCGCGGATGGCCTGCTCGTGCCGGCGTTCAGCGCCGCCGCCTTCGGATGCCTGTCCGGGGCCAAGGCCGATATAGACGCCGCGCGCCGCCATGCCCTCGGCCATGGGTCTCTGATCGACTCTCCGGCCATCGACCACGCCGTCCTGCAGGCGCGAGGCTTTACATCCCACGAGATCGAACAGGTCGAGGACACTCTGAGATCGGCCAGCGGGCTTCGGCAGGCCTTTGCGCCGGCTATCGTCGGGGCCGGATTCCTGAGCGACGTCCTCGGTGCGCCATCCCGCGCCCTGGCCCAGGCCGATTTCGATACCCTGGCCTTTGCTGGCTTTTCGCCGGCCGAGATCCTCACCGCGGAGCACCATGCCCTCGGTACCGGCCGACTGGCCGACTGCGAGGCCCTCAGCCCCGAAATCCGTGCCGTCTTTCTCTCCGCCGAAGCGCCGGTCTTGGCCGATCGCCTGGCCATGGCGGTGGCCGTGGAGACCTTCGCCTGCCTGCCGGTACCGGTTGAGCTGCACCTGCCCTTCGACTCCCGGCCGGCGGATGGTGCGCGCCTGCAGGCCGCAGCCGCCCGCGCCGGGGTACGCGCCCTTCGCCTGCAACGGGCCGAGCCGCCGGCCAGCTTCAAGCTGGACCTGCCGGAAGAACCCGTCGAGACGCCGCGACCGGCGGCTCGCGAGCCCATCGTCACAGAGCGGGTCATTGAGAAGATCGTCGAGCGTGACCGCTCGCGCCGCAAGCTTCCGGACCGCCGCAAGGGCTATATCCAGAAGGCGGCCGTCGGGGGTCACAAGGTCTATCTGCATACCGGCGAGTATGACGATGGCGAGGTCGGCGAGATCTTCATCGACATGCACAAGGAAGGCGCCGCCTTCCGCAGCCTGATGAACAACTTTGCCATCGCCGTGTCGCTGGGCCTGCAGCATGGCGTGCCTCTGGACGAATTTGTCGATGCCTTTGTCTTCACGCGCTTTGAGCCGGCCGGACCGGTAACGGGCAACGACTCCATCAAGTCGGCGACCTCGATCCTCGACTATGTCTTCCGCGAACTCGGCGTTTCCTATCTCGGCCGGGACGACCTCGCCAATGCTGACCCGCAGGAGTTCAATGCGGACGGCCTGGGCCACGGCAAGGCCGACGCTCCCGAGGCTGCGGCCGAGCCCCTGCCCGCCAGCAAGTTCATCTCCAAGGGCTTCTCGCGCGGCGCGGCCACAGACAACCTCGTCTTCCTGCCGTTTGGTGGACGCAAGCTCGAGGACAGTGGACGGGCCGCCAGCAGCGAAGCCGACTTCTGCCCGGCCTGCGGCGACATCGCCCTGACACAGCGCGGTGCCATCACGGTCTGTGACAGCTGCGGGACCCAGTCCAACCGCTCTGAGCCGGCCAGCTGATCCTCGCCGGGGGTCCCTGTTCGTCTGGCCTTAAGGTTGCTGAGCCATGGTCCTAGCGCCTTTACCCGCCAGGATGCGTTCCAGAATGACACCGATCGCCCGCCTTGCCGCCCTTGTCCTCAGCCTTGCCACTGTGGCGAGCGCCCAGCCTGTGCTGGCCCAGAACGCCGGGCAGATCGCCAAGGTGCGCAAGGGTGCCAGTTGCCCGGGTTGCAATCTCTTTCAGGCGGACCTTACCGGCCTGACCCTGCGCGGCCTCAATCTGTCCGGAGCACGACTGCGCCAGGCCGAGCTCTCCACGGTCGTCATGAACCGCACCCGTTTCGCGAGGGCGGATCTTCGCGATGCCAATGCCTATGGCGGCGTATTCAGCGGAGCCAGCTTTGCCGGGGCGGATCTGACCAATGCCAGCTTTGTCGGCACCTACCTTGCGGGGGCCAATTTCACCGGGGCCAATCTGGGTGGTGTCAATTTCTCGGGGGCCGAAATGAACCGCGCCCTGGGACTGACCCAGGCCCAGCTGAACCGGGCCTGCGGCGATCCCGCCACCCGTTTACCGCGTGGCCTTACCCTCCCCGGTTGCCGTTAAGGTCCTGTCATTACGGCGATTTAAGTGGCGCCGGGCGGCTCCCGGCCCCAAATCGTATCCATGCCGTCGCGTACTGACGGGTAGGAGAACATCATGTCCCGCATGGGCGTTTCACTCGCGGTTCTGACCCTGGCTCTTTCGACCCTGGCCGGACAGGCCCAAGCCGGTCCTGAGGACAAGGACGTCGCTCGGCTGGTGTCGTTCGGCGGCATGTGCGTCAGCTGCGAGCTGTCGGGCCGTAAGCTGACCGGTGCCAAGTTCACCGGTGCCAATTTCGACCGCGCGATCCTGATTGGCGCGGACCTCCGGGGTGCAGCCTTCTACGGCTCCAACTTCTCAGGTGCGGATCTGAGCCGTGCCGATCTTCGCGGGGCCGAGATGCGGGGTGCCAATTTCGTCAATGCCAACTTTTCCGATGCCCGCCTGTCGGGCGTGGAAAGCAGCGGCGCAAACCTGGCCAATGCCAATCTCAGCCGCGCCGACTTCTCATCATCTGAACTGCACGGTGCCAACATGGTCGGGGCCAATCTCGGCAAGGCCAACTTCTCCAGTGCGGAACTGACAGGGGCCAACCTGATGTCGGTCAATGCCCGCGGAGCCGATTTCCGGAACGCCGAGCTCAATGCCGCCAACCTGACCGGCGGCCGGTTCGACCAGACCGACCTGCGGGGCGTGGAGATGACCGGGGCGACCCTGCGCGGCGCGATCTTCCATGGTGCCGATTTCCGAGGCGCGGACCTGTCGGGCGCGTCACTGGGTGGCGCGGACCTTTCCAATGCGAAGGGTCTGGACCAGGATCAGCTGGACGAGGCCTGCGGGGACAGCTCGACCCGACTGCCGCGCGGACTGACGGTGCGTGCCTGCCGTGGCGAGCGGCGGCAGATCCGCGTGATGGTCGACTTCCAGCGGGCCAAGGCCGAGGCCGAGGCTCAGCGCGCCGCCGCCGAAGGGCAACGGGCGGCCGCAGAGGCCCAGCGCGCGGCTCAGGCTGCAATCCCCAAGCCGCCCAAGCCGCCAGCACCGCCCAAGCCCCCCAAGTACTAGCCGCAAAATCAAAAGGCCCTGGTCTCACGACCAGGGCCTTTTTCATTCAAGCGAAGGTCTGGAAACTAGACCTTGATCGGCGGTGCCGAACGGATGTGCAGTTCCTTGTACTGCCGGTCCTGGGCTTCAGCCGGGGCATTCATCAGCAGATCCTGGCCCTGCTGGTTCAGCGGGAAGGCGATGACCTCCCGGATGGCGACCTGCTCGGCGAGCAGCATGACGATGCGGTCGATGCCGGGGGCCAGACCGCCGTGCGGGGGAGCCCCGAAGCGGAAGGCGTTCAGCATGCCGCCAAACTGCTCCTCGACAACCTCGGCGCCATAGCCGGCGGTCTCGAAGGCCTTGAGCATGATCTCGGGCTTGTGGTTCCGGATCGCGCCCGAGCACAGCTCGTAGCCATTGCAGACGATGTCGTACTGATAGGCGCGGATGGTCAGGGGGTCCTGGGTCTCCAGGGCCTCCAGACCGCCCTGCGGCATCGAGAACGGGTTGTGCGAGAAGTCGACGCGCTTTTCGTCCTCGTTCCACTCGAACATCGGGAAGTCGACGATCCAGCAGAACTTGAACTGCTCTTCGTCCACCAGCTTCAGCTCGGTGCCGACGCGAGTGCGAGCCAGACCGGCGAACTTGGCGAAGACAGCCGGATCGCCGGCCACGAAGAAGGCGGCGTCGCCGTTCTTCAGGCCGAGGCTCTCCATCAGGGCCGAGACTGGTTCCCCGAGGTTCTTGGCGATCGGGCCACCCCAGCCGCCCTGGTCTTCCGACCAGAAGACATAGCCAAGGCCGGGCTGGCCTTCGCCCTGGGCCCAGCTGTTCATGCGGTCGCAGAAGGCGCGGCTGCCGCCGGTCGGTGCGGGAATGGCCCACACCTTGTTCTTGGCATCAGCGCCGAGGATCTTGGCGAACAGGCCAAAGCCGCCGTCGCGGAAATGCTCGGAGACATCCTGCATCTTGATCGGGTTGCGCAGGTCAGGCTTGTCGCTGCCGTACCAGGCCATCGACTGGGCATAGGTCAGGCGCTCAAAACCCTTGTGCTCCAGCGACGCGCCGAAATCGTTGGTGAAGGTATGGGTGCCCGAGATCGGCGAGACCGGCTTGCCGCCCGAGAATTCCTCGAACACGCCGTGCATCACCGGCTCGATGGCCGCGAACACGTCTTCCTGGGTGACGAAGCTCATCTCGACGTCGAGCTGGTAGAATTCCAGCGAGCGGTCGGCGCGCAGGTCTTCGTCGCGGAAGCACGGGGCGATCTGGAAGTAGCGGTCGAAGCCCGAGACCATCAGCAGCTGTTTGAACTGCTGCGGGGCCTGAGGCAGAGCGTAGAACTTGCCAGGATGCAGACGCGACGGCACCAGGAAGTCGCGTGCGCCTTCCGGCGATGAGGCCGTCAGGATCGGGGTCTGATACTCAAGGAAACCCTGCTCGACCATGCGGTGACGGATCGAGTGGATCACCTTGCTGCGCAGCACGATGTTCTTGTGCAGGGTCTCGCGGCGCAGATCCAGATAGCGGTGCTTGAGGCGGATTTCTTCGGGATAGTCCGGCTCGCCGAACACCGGCAGCGGCAGCTCGGCGGCTTCCGAAAGCACTTCCACGGCGGTGACGTGGATCTCGATCTCGCCGGTCGGCAGGTTGGGATTTACCGCCGCGGCGTCGCGGGCCAGCACCTTGCCATCCACCTTGATCACGCTCTCGGCGCGCAGGCGCTCGACGATGGCGAAGCCGGGCGTTTCGGGATGCAGGACCAGTTGGGTCAGGCCGTAGTGATCGCGCAGGTCGATAAAGACCAGGCCACCATGGTCGCGCTTGCGATGGATCCAGCCTGAGACCCGGACATCGGCGCCGGTGTCGGAAGCCCGAAGGGCGCCGCAGGTGTGGGTGCGGTAGGCGTGCATCGTGGTCATGACAAAGTCTTCGAAAGTCGCGGGAACGCGTTGATTTGCAAGGCGCGGAAAGGCGCATGGGGGGGCGTTGATGTCAAGGATTCTGAGGTTTCACCCATGATCCTTTCCCTCTGAAATCACGAGCTCGCGCGTTGGCGGGGGCCTGGCCTATTCCGCATGCAGGCCCACCGAACGGCCCCTTGGCGCCTGAAAAGCTCGGCATTGACTTCCCGAATTACCACCGTAATTCTAGCTAATCTTACAGCGGTAATTCATTTGGAGACTTCCATGCGCCTCATTGCCCTGTCAGCTGCCGCAACGTTCCCATTGGCCACGCCGGCACTGGCCGCTCCCGCAGCCGAACACCTGACCCTGGTCGAGGTCTTCGGTCATGCCGCCCTGCCCGTCCAACTGATCATGCTGCTGCTGGTGGCCTCCACCCTTTGCGCTCCGGTCCTGCTGAGCCTTGGCCGGTCCGCAGCCCTGTCCGCCCTCGCCAGGGGCGCGCCGTTGCTCGCCGGCGCCGCCAGCCTGTTTACCCTGCTCGCCGGAGCTGTCGGTATCGCCAATAGTCCGGCGGTTCCCAGCCTGACGGTACTGGCCCCGGGCTTTGCGGAAATGCTGCTCCTGCTGGTCCTGGGCCTGCTGGCCACCTTCTCGGCGGTCGTCTGTCGCGAGTTGGCCACGGAGCCTCCACGGGGCCTGCCCTCTTCCGACTAGTCACCGTCATGGCGCGGGGTCGTTCGGTCCCGGTCTCGCGCCCCTCACACCTGCGGCGAATCCGCCGCACCTGGTGAGAATTGCCGCCTCGCCCTTGCAATCCCGACTGTTTTAGCCTCCTTAAGCGGCCCATCGGACCTCTTTTCGCCCGCGCCTCATCGGCAAGGCGGCCAAAAAGGTCTATATTTCAGAAGATAAGACCAAGAACACGGTCCATTTGGGGGTCGTATTTGGTCGTGGCGCGGGCCGCACGTGTGTGTGTGCCGTCCGCTTGAACCGAATTGGACCTATATGCCCTTCCCCGCCTCCCACCCCGCTCTTGAGCGGGCTCTTGCTGCTCAGGGTTATGCTGAGCCCACCCCCGTCCAGGCCGCCGTGCTGGAAGCCGATGCCGACGGCCGCGACCTGCTGGTCAGCGCCCAGACCGGCTCCGGCAAGACCGTCGCCTTCGGCCTGGCCGCCGCACCCACCCTGCTCGGCGACGCCGAAGTGCTGGGCAAGGCCGGCGCGCCCATGTGCCTGGTCATCGCCCCCACACGCGAACTGGCCATCCAGGTCAATCGCGAGCTGGCCTGGCTCTATGCCGAAGCCAAGGCCGTGGTCGTCAACTGCGTCGGCGGCATGGATGCACGCCGTGAGCAACGCGCCCTGAATTTCGGGGCCCACATCGTGGTCGGCACGCCTGGCCGCCTGCGGGACCATATCGAGCGGGGCCACCTGGACCTGTCGGAGCTGAAGGTCGCCGTCCTCGACGAGGCCGACGAGATGCTAGACATGGGCTTCCGCGAAGACCTCGAGTTCATCCTCGACGCCGCACCCAAGGAACGCCGCACCCTGCTGTTCTCGGCAACCCTGGCACGCGAGATCGTGCAGCTGGCCAAGAGCTATCAGAACGACGCCCTGCGCATCGACACCGTCGGCCGCAATGAACCGCACCGCGACATCGAGTATCGCGCCGTGCGGGTTGCCCCCAACGAGATCGAGCACGCGATCGTCAACCTGCTTCGCTATTTCGAAAGCCCCGGCGCCCTGGTGTTCTGCAACACCCGCGAAAGCGTCCGCGCCATGCACAGCAAGCTGCGCGAGCGCGGCTTCGCCGTGGTCGGCCTGTCGGGCGAGCTGTCGCAACGTGAACGCGCCGACGCCCTGCAGGCCCTGCGCGATGGTCACGCCCGCGTCTGCGTCGCCACCGACGTCGCCGCGCGCGGTCTGGACCTTCCCGATCTGGGCCTGGTCATCCACGCTGAACTGCCGGTCAACAAGGCCACCCTGCTTCACCGTTCGGGCCGCACCGGCCGGGCCGGCAAGAAGGGCGTTTCGGCCCTGGTCGTGCCCTATACCCGCCGTCGCAAGGCCGAGCAGCTGCTGATGGCCGCCGGCGTCGAAGGCCACTGGGGCGGTGCCCCGACCGCCGACGAGATCCGCATCAAGGACACCGAGCGTCTGCTCGACGATCCGATCTTCGACGAGGCCGTGGTCGAGGAAGACACCGCCCTGGCCGAGGCCATGCTGGCCAAGCGTACGCCGCTTGAGATCGCCGCCGCCCTGATCCGCACTCGCCGCGCCAAGCTGCCGGCGCCGGAAGAGATCTATGATGACCCGCGCCACGGCGCCGATCCGGGCCCGCGCAGCCGCGAGCCCCGCGAGTTCGGCCAGGACCGCGACTTCGGTGGCGACCGTCCCGAACGCGAGCCACGGACTGATATGAACGGTGCCGAATGGTTCCGCCTCAATACCGGCCGTCGCAACAACGCGGACCCCAAGTGGCTGATCCCGCTGATCTGCCGTCTGGGCCACGTGACCAAAAAGGACATCGGTTCAATCCGGATCTTCGACTACGACACCAAGTTCGAGATCTCGGCCGAGGCTGCGGTGAAGTTCGGCGCGGCGGTGCAGGCCACCGTCCGTGACGACGTCGCCATCACTCCGACCGCAGCTCCGGCCGCTCGCGATGCCGGTCCGCGCAAGGAATATGCGCCGCGTCCGCCCCGCGACGACGCCGCGCCGCGTGAGTTCAAGCCACGTCCGCCTCGCGATGAAGCGCCGCGTTCGCCGCGTGCCAACGCTCCGGGCTCGCGCGATCACACTCCGCGCCCTTCGACCTATAGCGATGACGGCTTCAGCACCGCCAAGCCTTACGGCA
The DNA here is from genome assembly GCF_058681455.1 of Caulobacter sp. AVps16. Classification (NCBI taxonomy): domain Bacteria; kingdom Pseudomonadati; phylum Pseudomonadota; class Alphaproteobacteria; order Caulobacterales; family Caulobacteraceae; genus Caulobacter; species Caulobacter sp. AVps16. The sequence continues at coordinate 1,520,215 of NZ_CM178739.1, read as the reverse complement.
AGGGCGAAGAGCCGAAGGGCGACTACAAGGCTCGCCCCCCTCGCGATCGCGACAATGCCGCGCCGCGAGAGTTCAAGCCCCGTGCAGAATTCAAGCGCGACGCTGCCCCACGCGACTTCAAGCCCCGCGCGCCCCGGGATGACGCGCCGCGTCCGTACTCGCCGGCCGACAGCGAAGGCGGTGCAAAGCGCGCCTACAAGCCGCGCGCCGAAGGCCGGGATGATGCTCCCAAGCGGGACTTCAAGCCCCGTGCAGGCGCTGCGCCCAAGGCGTTCGGCGAGAAGGCCTCCGGCCCGCAGACGACCTATTCGCCCAAGCCGCGCGGCGAGGGTCCCGCCAAGCCGTTCAAGGGCCCCAAGCCCTTCAAGGCCAAGGGTTTCGACGGCGGCAAGCCGGCGGGTAAGCCGTTCAAAAAGAAGTAGCTATGGATTGAAAATCCTCCCCCTAGCGGGGGAGGTGTCCGCGAAGCGGACGGAGGGGGAAGTTCTGTTGGCGCATTGCCGGCCACCCCCTCCGGCCCTTTCGGGCCGCCACCCCCTTCAGGGGGAGGACTTGCGCTTCTCGCGCTAAACCGCCTGGCCGGCGCTCCAGCCCGAGGCCCAGGCCCACTGGAAATTGAAGCCACCCAGCCAGCCGGTGACGTCTACAACCTCACCGATGAAATAGAGGCCAGGGACGTCCTTTACCTGCATGGTCCGCGAGTCCAGATCATTGGTGTCCACGCCGCCTAGCGTCACTTCCGCCGTGCGATAGCCCTCAGAGCCAACGGGCTTAAAGGTCCAGGCATTCACGGCAGCCGCCAGCCTGCCGAGCACCTTGTCGGAACAGTCCGCGATATTGCCCTGGGCACCTTCGTCGTCGGAGACGATCTGGGCCACCCGTTGCGGCAGGAAGCTCGCCATCACCGTCGACACCGCCCGCTTCGGCGTCGCGGTGCGCGCCGCCTTCAGGGCCGCCAGGGCGTCAACGCCGGGGGCCATGTCGACCCGGATCTCGTCGCCTTCCCGCCAGTAGGACGAAATCTGCAGGATCGACGGACCGGACAGCCCCCTGTGGGTGAACAGCATGCCTTCCTGGAACTTCGTCTTGCCGTGGGCCACGACGGCGTCGAGCGCCACGCCTGACAGGGGAACCAGACGCTCCAGGGCCCGGACCTCGAACGTCAGGGGCACAAGGGCCGGTCGGGTCTCGACGAGGCCGACCCCGAACTGCCTGGCGATCTCGTAGCCGAAGCCCGTCGCGCCCATCTTCGGGATGGACTTGCCGCCACAGGCCACGACCAGTGACTGACAGCGGACATTGGCCCCGCTGGACAGGGCCAGTTCGAAACCCCCGTCGATCCTGGCGATACGGTCGACGCCGGTCTCCAGCCGCAGCTCGCAGCGGGCGGCCTCCATCTCGGTCAGCAGCATGGTGACGATCTGCTTGGCCGAGCCGTCGCAGAAGAGCTGGCCCAGGGTCTTTTCGTGAAAGGCGATGGCGTGCTTCTGGACCAAGCTGATGAAGTCTTTCGGGGTGTACCGACGCAGGGCCGAGACGCAGAACTTCGGATTGGCCGACAGGAAGTTGGCCGGGGCGGTGTGGATATTGGTGAAATTGCAGCGTCCACCGCCGCTGATGCGGATCTTCTCGCCAGGAGCCTTGGCGTGATCGACCACCAGCACCGAGCGGCCACGCTTGCCCGCCTCGATCGCGCACATCATGCCGGCCGCGCCGGCCCCGATCACCAAGACATCGAACTGTTCCATCGCGTTCTTCCATAGGACGCGCTCTGCGAAGTCAATCATGCCCTTGAACCGGTGCCCGCCAGCCGCTACGACGCACGCCCCCCGCATCCGCAGATTGGCCCCGCCCATGACGTCCGTCGTCCCGCCGACGATCGGCATCGATTTTGGCACCACCAATACCGTCGTCTCGATGACGTACGGCGATGGCCCTGCACGCCTGGTCCGTTTTCCGACCACCGAGGGCGACCTGTTTGCCTTCCGGTCGGCCCTGAGCTTCCACAATCTCCAGGGACAGGGCGGCGAGGCCAACGAGCGGGTGGTCGAGGCCGGCCCCTGGGCGATCGAGGCCTATCTCGAGGATCCGCTGGAAACGCGGTTCATCCAGTCGTTCAAGAGCTTTGCGGCCAGCGCTGCCTTCACCGAGACCCGCATCCTCAACAAGCGCTACCTGTTCGAGGACCTGCTGGCCGCCTTTCTGTTGAAGGTGCGCGAGCATGCGGGCGAGGCCATGGCCGACCTGCCGCCCCGGGTTATCGTCGGACGACCGGTCACCTTTGCAGGCGGAAATCCTGATGAGGCCCTGGCCCTGCAGCGCTACGAGGCGGCCTTTGCGCGGCTGGGCTTCACTGACATCCGCTATGCCTATGAGCCCGTCGGCGCGGCCTTCTTTTTCGCTCGCCAGTTGAAACAGGACGCCACTGTGCTGGTCGCCGACTTCGGCGGCGGCACCAGCGACTTTTCTCTTGTCCGGTTCGAGCGCGAGTCCGACGGCACCCTACGCTCGACGCCACTCAGCCATTCCGGCGTCGGCGTGGCCGGCGACGCCTTCGACTACCGCATCATCGACCAGCTGGTTTCGCCGGCCCTGGGCAAGGGCTCACTCTATCGCGCCTTCGATAACCGCCTGCCGATCCCGCAGCGCTACTATACGGCCTTCGCCCGCTGGGATCAGCTGGCCCTGCTGCGGGCCTCGCGCGACATGCGCGACATCCGCTCCCTTGAAAAGACCGCCCTGGAGCCGGAAAAGATCAGTCGCCTGATCGAGGTGCTGGACGACAATCACGGCTACGCCCTCTACCGCGCTGTGTCGGGCCTGAAGGAAGCGCTTTCGGCCCATGACCGCGCGACCTTTCGCTTCGAGGCTGGCTCGATCCTGATCGAACAGGAGGTCGAGCGGGCAAGCTTCGAGGGCTGGATCGCCCCGGAACTGACGGCCATCGAAACCGCGGTGGACCAGGCCCTGGCCCGGGCCAATCTGCCGCCCCAGCAGGTCGACCGCGTCTTCCTGACCGGCGGCAGCTCGTTCGTGCCCGCCGTGCGCGAGATCTTCTATCGTCGCTTTGCAGCCGACCGGATCGAAAGCGGCGGCGAATTTGAGTCCATCGCTTCGGGCCTGGCCCTGATCGGCCGCGAAACCGACCTCGGCCTTTGGACCATGCAGGCCGCCGTCCACTCCGCTGCCTGATCTGCAGGGCCAAGGCCTCCGCCCCACTGCTCTACTTTGTCGCGTGGACCGAATCTCGCATTCGACCTAGCGTGAAGGTTAATCTTCTCGAAAGGCGAGCCGCGTCGCCGCAGCGACAGGCCTGCGACTTCGGTCAGGACGAACCCTTTGCCGATCTCCTACCTCTCGGCCGCGCAGATCGCAGCGCTCCCGACGACGATCATCGATGATCTGTCGACGACGAAGCTCGCGACGCTCAGCAGCACCCAGGTTGGGGCTATCAACGCCAGCGGCGTCGCCGTGCTCGATGCGACCCAGGTCGATGCCCTGTCGTCCACACAGGTCAAAGGCCTTTCGGCCAGCCAGATCCCCAGTTTCGGCGCGGGCGTAGCCTTCAATGCCGACCAGCTCGCGGCATTCAGTGGTGAACTGGTCGGAGCCATGACCTCGACCCAGTTGGCCGGGCTCGATGCGGCAAAGCTGGATGTCCTGACCTCAACCCAGATCGGCGCGCTCTCGGCCACGCGCTTCTCCGGACTGAACGCCACCCAGATCGCCTCGCTCGAGGTCACCCAGCTGACCGGCCTGACGGCCAGCCAGATGGCCGGCCTGTCGACGACCGATATTGGCGAGCTGGCTGCCAGCCAGATTGGCGGACTCGCGGCCAGCCAGATCGGGGCCCTGGAGGCAGCGGCCATCGCCGCCTTTGCCGCCGCCCAGCTGGCCGGCCTGTCGACCACCCAGATCGGCGGCATGACCGCCAGCCAGATCGGCGCCCTGAGCGCCACCCAGATGGATGTGCTGACGACCAGCCAGATCAGCGCCCTATCCTCCGCCCAGGTCGCCGGTCTGAGCGGAACCCAGGTCGCGAGCCTGTCGGACACCAAGGTCGGGGTCATGACCGCGACCCAGCTCAGCGGCCTGAATGCCACTGGTCTTTCGGCCCTGACCGCCACCCAGGTGGCCGGGTTCAGTGCTACCCAGATCAGCGGCCTGACGACCACCCAGATCGCAAGCCTTAGCACCACTGATTTTGCGGAGCTGACGACGACCCAGGTGGGCGGGCTGACGGCCTCGCAGCTCGGCGCGCTGTCGACCACCAATCTCAATGCTCTGACCAGCACCCAGATCGGGGCGCTGACCAGCACCCAGTTCGCCGGACTGACGGCGATCCAGATGGGCGGTCTTGGCACAAGCGACTTTGCGGAACTTTCGACGACGCAAATCGCCAATCTGACCGCCAGTCAGCTGGGCGGCATTTCAAGCAGCAATTTTTCTGGCCTGAACGCCACCGAGGTCCGGGGTCTTTCGACGACGCAGCTGGGCGGCCTGACGGCAAGTCAGCTGGGAGGCCTGAAGGTCACCGACATTGGCGAGTTCTCGGCCACCCAGATCGGAGGCCTGACAGCCTCGCAAATGGGTGCCCTGTCCGTGACCAGTCTGGCGGCGCTGGATACCACCCAGATCGGGGCGATCAGTCCTACGGCCATGCGCGGCCTCACGGCCTATCAGGTGCGTAGCCTGACCCTCGACGACTTCAACGGCCTGAACGGGACGCAGATCGGGGCCCTTAGCGCCGCCCAGGTCTCGGCCCTGTCGACCACCGTGATCGACGGCATGACCACGACCCAGATCAGCTATCTGACGCCGGACCAGATCCCTGGTCTGACCAGCACCCAGTTGGAATGGCTGTCGACAACCAGCATTGCCGCCATGAGCCCGCTCCAGGTGGGTGCCTTTACGCCAGACCAGCTGGATTACCTTTAGACTCGCCACCTCTTCCCCCCAGGGCCGAGGTGAGAAAGACCGTGAGGGCTTCGACGCGCGCCGGTCTGGGACCGCCAGGCGGCATGACCAGGTGAAGCGCGATGGGAGGCGGTGTCCAGTCCGGCATCACCGCCTCAAGCCGGCCATCGGCCAAGGCCGCGCGCGCGATGAAATCCGGAAGAACCGCCAGGCCCAGTCCCGCGAGCAGGGCGGGTAGAAGCGCGTCAGCATTGTTGACCCTGAGGGGGCCGGCCGGGCGAACGGACGCCTCCTGCCCTGCCCCATTGACGAACCGCCAGGTGTCAGGAGTCGGAAGATAGGCATAGCCCAGGCAGCAGTGCTCGGCGAGATGCCCGGGATGGCTTGGCCGCCCCCTCCGCGCCAGATAGCTCGGCGCGGCCACGACGAGGCGTTTCACCGGCCGCAAACGCCGGGCCACCATGGAAGAATCTGGCAGATCCGCGATCCGCAAGGCCGCATCGAAGCCCATGCCGATCAGGTCGACCATGGCGTCGCTGAGATGCAGGTCGACGGAAACCTCCGGATAGGCGGTCAGAAACTGCGGCAGGACCGGTGCCACCTCGGCAAGGCCGAATGACATGGGTACGGCCAGCCGCACGAGGCCTCGCGGCGCAGCCGACTGGGCCAGGGCGGCATTCTCAGCCGCTTCGCCCTGGAGCAGGACCCGGGTCGCCGGCTCGACCAGACCCTGACCTGCATCCGTCAGGGCCAGGCGGCGTGAGGTGCGATTGAACAAGCGGGCACCCAGCCGCGTTTCCAGACGGGTGACCGCTTTCGAGACCGTCGCCTTCGACAGGCCCAGGTCCTCAGCGGCCCCGGCAAAGGACCGCAGTTCCACCACCTTGGCAAAGATCGCCAAGCCTTCGAGGTCAGGCAGCTTGCTCATTTTGGAAACAATGGATTTCAATAGTTTCTATTTCGATCGCGATCCTGATCGCTATCTTCACCTCAAGCAAGGGGTGTCGATGGCGACACCCCGAGGTTCACAGAGGTTCAAGGTCATGATCGATCGCAGACCCTTCGACAGGCTTGGCGGAGCCGACCACGGCTGGCTCAAGGCCAAGCACCATTTTTCGTTCGCCAGCTATTACGACCCCCGCAACATGAACTGGGGGGCCCTGCGAGTGTGGAACGATGACGAAATCGCCCCCAACACCGGCTTCCCGCCCCATCCCCACGCCGACATGGAAATCATCACCTATGTCCGGAGCGGTGCGATCACCCACCAGGATAACCTTGGCAATAAGGGCCGCACCGAAGCAGGCGACGTTCAGGTCATGAGCGCCGGCACGGGGATCCGTCACTCCGAGTACAATCTGGAGAGCGACACCACCCGCATCTTCCAGATCTGGATCGAGCCCAACCGCACCGGCGGGGCCCCCTCCTGGGGGGCCAAGCCCTTCCCCAAGGGTGAGCGTTCCGGCCGGTTCGTGACTCTGGCCAGCGGGTTTGCCGAAGACAGCGACGTCCTGCCGATCCGCACGGATGCCAGGGTCCTCGGCGCGACCCTGAAAGCCGGCGAGAGCACGACCTACGACCTGGGCAAGACGCGTCATGCCTATCTGGTGCCGGCGGTCGGTTCGGTCGAGGTCAACGGCGTGCGGCTGGACGCCCGTGACGGTGCCGCCATCACCGGTGAGGACGCTATCACCGTCACCGCCCTGGACGATGCTGAACTGGTTCTGGTCGACGCCGCCTAGGGCGTCGCTTGCCTTCAATCCCAGGGCGAGACGGAACGCAAGGTTTCCCTCGCCCATTCCTCCCTCACCTTCCCCCCCAAGGAGGCCATCATGGCCAAGGTTCTGGTGCTCTACTATTCGTCCTACGGCCATATCGAAACCATGGCCCGGGCCGTGGCCGACGGGGCCCGCGAGGCCGGCGCAACGGTCGATATCAAGCGCGTGCCCGAAACCGCTCCGCTGGCGGTGGCTCAAAACGCCCACTTCAAGCTCGACCAGGACGCGCCGATCGCCACGGTCGCCGAGCTGGCGGACTATGACGCCATCATTATCGGGACTGGCACGCGCTTTGGCCGGATGTCATCTCAGATGGCGGCCTTCCTGGATCAGGCCGGTGGCCTTTGGGCCCGCGGTGCCCTTAACGGCAAGGTCGGTGGCGCCTTCACCTCGACGGCGACGCAGCATGGCGGTCAGGAAACCACCCTGTTCTCGATCCTCACCAACCTGCTGCACTTTGGCATGGTGATCGTGGGGCTCGACTATGGCTTTGCCGGCCAGATGACCCTCGACGAAGTCACCGGCGGCAGCCCCTACGGTGCCACGACCATCGCCGGCGGCGACGGCGCGCGTCAGCCCAGCGACAACGAGCTGGCCGGTGCCCGCTATCAGGGCCGCAGGATTGCCGAGACCGCGATCAAGCTGCACGGCTAGGCCGCGCCGCTTGCCCCTCCCCGCTGCCTGGCAGCCCGGAGGGGCAAGACCCTAGTGCGCCGGATCGAAGTCCGGGGCCTGGGCCTGGACATAGGACTCCCATTCGGCCCGCGAGTGGAAGTCGAGGCCTTTGTCCCAGGCCGCGCCCATATAGTAGACGAACGGCTTGCCGGGCTGGACCCGGATCAGGACCAGATAGTTGTCAAAGTCCTGCCGGACCTCAACGACCGTGGCCGGGTCGACCATAAGGGCGACACCCATCGTGCCCTTGTCGGGATCGGTCGGCTGCCAGTAGGACACGCGCCCCGGGGCCAGGTCCTTGACGAAGACGCCACTGCCGGTAGGTCCCTTGCGCTTTGCGATCCCTATGCCCACCACCAGCGGCTCAGCGGTATCCGAGCTGATGGTCGAGACCATCCGCGTGAAATTGGTTCCCATCGGCAGGGTGAAGGTCCGGGTCTCCCAGACCTTGCGGCCCACATCGACCGGCCATGGCGCATAGTCCACCTTGAACGCGGCGGTATCCGGCCCGTCCTTGAGGATCGCGTAGGACTTCCAGTTTCGCGATACCCACAGCTTGTTGTCCGCCCAGACGCCCAGGCCACCCGCCCCGCGCGAGGTGTCGACATTGTAGAAGTCCAGACCCTCTCCGTGGAAATCGTGCTGCTGGCCGGTCTTCAGCTGACGCGCCATGAAGGGCCAGCGCACGAACTTGCCCCAGGCGTCGATGCCGGAGGTCGATGGCGGCTCATAGGCCTGCAGGGCGGGACCATAGATGCGGTGGGCCGTACGGTCGTTCTCCCAGAGAATGTCGTCAAAGCGATAGGGGGCATAGACGACCGTCGCGCGAGGTTTCTGGCCCTCAGTGTCCGGCTTCTCCATCTTGGAGATCAGTTTCGGCGGGACCGGCACGCTCTGGGCTGCCGCCGCCAGCGGCAGTGCCAGCAGCCCGACCATCATCATACAGAGAGGTCTCGACATTTTTTGCTCCTTGAGCGGCGGGCGCGGGGTCATTGGACGTGATCGGCAAATCGCGCCAGCGCCGCCCTGGCACACTGATCGGCGATGTCATGGGGCGCGTCGGCGACAGCCAGGCCGCCCACCAGTCGGTCACCGACATGCAGGGGCAGAGAGCCGCCGTGCGCATTGAACCGCTCTGGCTCAGCGGCGATGCGGGCGCCAAAGGCCGGGTCTGTCTTTTCGCGCGGTTCCATCACGCTGCCGGGTGCGTCGAAAAAGGCGGCAGTTGCCGCCTTGCGCGGCGCGGCCACCGGCGGCTTGGGACTATCGGGGTGGCGAAGGATCACCAGGGCGACTCCTTTGGCGTCGGCCACGCTGGCGCTGGCGGGGTAGCCACGGGTCGCACAGATCTCGAGGGCCGCTTGAGCCAGATCGATCGCCAAAGGGAGGCTCAGGTCGGACGCCATCGGCTTTGCTACCGGTGTCATCGCGAGGGCGACTCCGAACGCGAACATGGCCAACATTACGCTTCCTCCCAGAAGTCTTACGGTCTGGATGCGCGAGTCCGCGCCGGATCGCCAGCAAAAAGGTTTGGAGCCGCCGCGGAGTCGTCCTGTAACGCGGCGGCTCCTCGTCCTTAGCGGCCGGCGACGATGGCCACGGTGATCGTCGAACCATTGGGGCCAGGAGCGGTCCAGCTATCGCCGACCTTCTTCTCGGCCGTCGGGCTGCAATTGGCCGCCATGCCGGCGGGCGGGGCCGGCTCGGTCTGGCTGAAGCAGGTGTTGCCGCCTTCGATCTTCCAGGTGCCCTTGGACGAGGCACCATCGGGAGTCTTGGTCACATAGGTCCCGTTGGCGTCAATGTGCATCTTGGCCACTGCGCCATTGGGATAGGTGATCGTGACGGTGTTTCCGTAGGCGCTGGCCATCGGATCGGCCAGGGCAGTGCCGCTGATCCCCAGGGCCAGAACGGCCGCCATCATCAAGGTCCGCATAGGTGTTTCTCCCACTGTGCATGCCCCGTCTGCGCGGGGATGCCGGAGCTTAACCATGACGCGCGGCAAATCGATAACAATGTTCGAAAACGACAAAGGGGCGGCCGCCTTTTCGACGACCGCCCCTGATTGCCCAGCCTTTAGAAGCCTATTTGTTGGCCAGGGCCGCCTGGGCGGCCGCAAGACGGGCGATCGGCACGCGATAGGGCGAGCACGACACATAATCGAGGCCAACGCTTTCGCAGAAGGTGATCGAGGCGGGGTCACCGCCGTGTTCTCCGCAGATGCCCAGCTTGACGTCCGGACGGGCCGCGCGGCCGCGTTCGGCAGCGATGCGGATCAGGTCGCCGACGCCTTCCTGGTCGAGGCTGACGAAGGGGTCCTTGTCGAAAATGCCCTTATCGATATAGGCGCCCAGGAACTTGCCGGCATCGTCGCGGCTGATGCCGAAAGTGGTCTGGGTCAGGTCGTTGGTGCCGAAGCTGAAGAACTCGGCATTGGCGGCCAGATCGCCGGCCCGCAGGGCGGCGCGGGGCAGCTCGATCATGGTGCCGACCGTGTACTCGATCGCGATGCCCTGCTCTTCCAGCACCGCCTTGGCCGTGCGGTCGGTCAGGTCGCGCAGGTACTTCATCTCTTCGCCCTTGGCGACCAGCGGGTGCATGATCTCGGGGATCGGAGCCGCCTTGCCGGACTTGACGATGTCGCAGGCCGCCTCGATGATGGCCCGGACCTGCATTTCGTAGATCTCGGGATAGGAGACGCCCAGGCGGCAGCCGCGATGGCCCAGCATGGGGTTGGTCTCATGCAGTTCCTTGGCGCGTCGCAGCAGCTTGCCGGCATCCAGGCCGGTGGCCTGCGCCACGGCGGCGACGTCTTCCTCGGTGTGCGGCAGGAACTCGTGCAGCGGCGGATCCAGCAGGCGGATCGTGACCGGCAGGCCCTCCATGATCGTGAACAGCTCGACGAAGTCCGCCTTCTGGAAAGGCGCGATCTTGGCCAGGGCCGCGCGGCGGCCCTTCTCGTCGTCGGCCAGGATCATTTCGCGCACGGCGGCGATCCGGGTGTCGTCGAAGAACATGTGCTCGGTACGGCAGAGACCGATGCCCTCCGCCCCGAAACCCCGGGCGGTCTTGGCGTCCAGCGGCGTCTCGGCATTGGCCCGGACCTTCAGGCGACGGACCTCGTCGGCCCAGCCCATCAGGGTGGCGAAGTCGCCGGTCAGTTCCGGTTCGATCATCTTGGGCGAGCCCATCAGGATCTCGCCGGTCGAGCCGTCGATGGTGATGATCTCGCCGGCCTTGAACTCACGACCGCGAACCCTGAACAGGCCTTCCTTGGGGAAGATCGACACGTCACCGGCCCCTGAAACGCAGGGCCGACCCATGCCGCGCGCCACAACGGCCGCGTGGCTGGTCATGCCGCCGCGGGCGGTGATGATGCCCCGCGCCGCATGCATGCCGTGAATGTCTTCCGGGCTGGTTTCTTCGCGCACCAGGATCACGGCTTCGCCGGCGGCAGAGGCCTTTTCGGCGGCGTCGCTGTCGAAGACGATCTTGCCGGTGGCCGCGCCGGGCGAGGCCGGCAGGCCGGTGGCGATCACGTCCCGCTGGGCCGAAGGATCGATGGTCGGGTGCAGCAACTGGTCGAGAGACGCCGGTTCAACCCGGTTGATTGCCTCGGTCTTGGAGATCACGCCCTCGGCAGCCATGTCGACGGCGATCTTCAGAGCCGCCTTGGCCGTGCGTTTGCCGTTGCGGGTCTGCAGCATGTAGAGCGTCCCCTGCTCTACCGTGAACTCGATGTCCTGCATGTCGCGATAGTGACGCTCGAGCGTCTCGACCACTGACTTGAACTGGGCGAACACCACCGGCATCGCCTCTTCCATCGACGGCACCGTGTCGCCCATCTCTTCGCGGGCGATCTTGGTCAGGGACTGCGGCGTGCGGATGCCCGCGACCACGTCCTCGCCCTGGGCATTGATCAGGAACTCGCCATAGAGGCGGTTGTCGCCATTGGAGGGATTGCGGGTAAAGGCGACACCGGTCGCCGAGGTCTCACCCATATTGCCGAACACCATCGACTGGATGTTCACGGCCGTACCCCAGGCTTCGGGGATGTCGTGCATGCGGCGATAGAACTTGGCCCGGTCGTTCATCCAGCTGGCGAAGACGGCACCGACGGCACCCCACAGCTGCTCCTGGGCATCCTGCGGGAACGGACGCCCCAGTTGCTCCAATACGGCGGCCTTGTAGTCCTTGATCACCCCGGCCCAGTCGTCAGCCGAAAGGCCGGTATCGACATGGATGTCCAGGCGATCCTTGTGATCGTCGAGGATCTCTTCGAACATGTGGTGCTCCAGATCGAGCACGACGTTCGAGTACATCTGGATGAAGCGGCGATAGCTGTCATAGGCAAAGCGGCGGTCGCCCGACAGGCGGGCCAGGCCTTCGACGGTCTCGTCGTTGAGGCCCAGGTTCAGGACGGTGTCCATCATGCCCGGCATCGAGGCCCGGGCGCCAGAGCGCACCGAAACCAGCAGAGGATTGGCGACATTGCCAAACAGCTTGCCGGTGATCTTCTCGATCGTGGCGAGGCCGTCGGAGACCTGCTGCGCCAGCTCGGCCGGATACTGCTTGCCGTTGGCATAGTAGTGCACGCAGGCCTCGGTCGTGACCGTGAAGCCAGGCGGCACGGGCAGGCCCAGGGACGACATCTCGGCCAGGTTGGCACCCTTGCCCCCCAGCAGATTCTTCATCGAGGCGTCGCCATCAGCGCCGCCCCCTCCGAACGAATAGACCCAACGTGACTTGGTCAGCGTCTCAACCGGCATAATCGAATTCACCCTGCGATAAGTGAAACAGGCCGCGACCTTCTGGGTGGTCGTCTTGCCTTGGGACATTGCGTGCAATGGTGATCCCGCACTGCAATATCCGGGGCGTTCACTAGCACTTTGGTCAAGAACGCGTCCACCGGCGCTTTGCGTTCCGGGATAAACTCCCGAAATTCGGCAAATATTTCCAATGACAACGTTGTCTTGACTGAGATTTCACGGAACGCGACGGAATCGTGATCCGGGAAACTCTCTCCGCATCCGAATAAATCCCGTCCTCCCGCGCATTTTCGGGAGGACGGTGAACTTTAACCCGCAACCAGCGAGAAGTCCGCGACCTGACCCATGGCGTCGCGCACGGCGGCCAGGGTCTTGAGTCGGTTGTCGCGCTCGGCGGCGACCTCGGAATTGACGAACACGCCGTCCAGGAAGGCGTCGACCGGACCCCGCAGGCCGGCCAGTTCGGTCATGGCCGCCGTGAAGTCTTCCCGGGCCAGGGCCTCGGCCAGGGGCTTTTCCAGCAGGCGCAGGGCATCATGCAACTGCACTTCCGGCGCCGAGGCGTCGTCCAGCAGGCCGCGTTCGCCCTCGGCCTTCCAGCCCTTCTTCTCCTCGGCCTTGAGGATGTTGGAGGCGCGCTTGTAGCCGGCCATCAGGGTCTTGCCGTCGTCGGTCTTCAGGAAGGCGTCCAGCGCCTCGACCCGGGCGACAATGCGCACGAGGTCGTCGTCGCCCAGAGCGAACACGGCGTCGACGAGGTCGTGGCGCTTGCCCTGGTCCTTCAGCGCAACCTTCAGACGGTCGGCGAAGAAGGCCAGAAGATCTACCTGGCCAAATTTCGCCAGCGACAGACGTAGGTTATTCTCCAGGATCGTCCGGATAACCCCCAACGCCGCCCGACGCAGCGCGTAGGGGTCCTTCGACCCCGTCGGCTTCTCGTCGATCGCGAAGAACCCGACCAGCGTGTCCAGCTTGTCGGCCAGGGCCACCGCCACGCTCAGAGGTGCGGTCGGGACGGCGTCGGCCGGGCCCTGCGGCTTGTAGTGGTCACGGATGGCGTCGGCGATCTCGGGGTCCATCTGGCCTTCGCGGGCGTAGTAGCCGCCCATCAGGCCCTGGAGTTCGGGGAACTCGCCGACCATCAGCGAGCTCAGATCTGCCTTGGCCAGGCGCGCGGCGGTGCCCGCTTTTTCCACATCGGCGCCGACCAGCGGCGCGATCTCGCGGGCCAGGGCCTCGATGCGCTTCACCCGCTCGGCCATGGTCCCGAGCTTGGCGTGGAAGGTGACGCCGTTCAGCTTCTCGAGCCATTCCTCGAAATTGCCGGCCTTGCGGTCCTCGTCCCAGAAGAAGCGGGCGTCGGACAGGCGGGCCGACAGCACCTTGGCATTGCCGGCGGCGATGACCTTGCCGCCGTCAGCGGCGGCGATATTGGCGATGGTGATGAAGTGCGGGGCCAGACCCTCACGGGCCGGATCGCGGACGGCGAAATACTTCTGGTGCGTCCGCATCGAGGTGCGGATCGCCTCGGCCGGCAGGTCCAGGAACGACGGATCCATGTCGCCCAGCACCGGCGTGGGCCATTCGGCCAGACCCGCGACCTCTTCCAGCAGGCCCAGGTCCTCGACCAGTTCCAGATTGCGGGCAAAGCACAGGGTCTTGCAGCCCTCGAGGATACGCGCCTTGCGCTCCTCGACGTCCAGCACGACGAAGTGGTCGTTCAGGCCCTTGGCGTATTCGTCGAAGTCGCGAACCCGGAACGGCTGGGCGTCGCCCATGAACCGGTGACCTTCGGAGATATCGCCGCTCTCGATGCCCTCGATGCTGAACGGCACGACCTCGCGGTCGAAGACGCACAGGATGCGCTTCAGCGGTCGCACCCAGCGCAGCTTGCAGGTGCCCCAGGTCATCGACTTGGGCCAGGCGAAGCCGCGCACGATGGCCTCGACCATCTCGGCGATGATTTCGGTCGTCGGGCGGCCGGTCTTCTCGATGAAGGCCATATAGACGCCGTCGCGTTCGACCAGCTGGTCCTGGGTCAGGCCCGCCTTGCGCAGGAAGCCTTCCATGGCCTGCGGCGGCGCGCCGACGCGCGGCCCCTTCAGCTCTTCCTTGCGGTCGGCCTGGGCGATCGGCAGGCCCTCGACCACCAGGGTCAGGCGGCGCGGACCGGCGAAGGTCTTCAGGGCCTCGGGCAGGAAGCCGGCGGCGGCCAGATGCTCGCGCGCCATGCGTTCCAGATCGCGCGCCGCATTGGCCTGCATGCGCGCCGGGATTTCTTCAGAGAACAGTTCGAGGAGAAGTTGGGGCATGTGACTTACGCGGCTTCCTGCTGCTTCACCCACTCAGAGGCGCACAACTTACAAAGGTCGCGGATGCGTCCGATGTAGCTGGCGCGCTCGGCGACGGCGATCGCGCCGCGGGCGTTCATCAGGTTGAAAAGGTGGCTGGCCTTGAGGACCATGTCGTAGGCGGGCAGGACAAGCGCCTTGCCCTGGTATTCCCGGGCCAGCATCAGCGGAACCTGACGCTCCATGTCCTCGAACTGGCCTTTCAGCACGGCCACGTCATAGCCGTGGAAATTGGCTTCCGAGTGCTGGCGCTCGTTCTCCAGGAACACGTCGCCATAGGTCATGGCCCCCAGCGGCGAGTCCGGGTCGTTGAACGGCAGATCATAGACGTTGTCGACGCCGAACACGTACATCGCCAGACGTTCCAGGCCATAGGTCAGCTCGCCGGCCACCGGCGAGACGTCCAGGCCACCGACCTGCTGGAAGTAGGTGTACTGGCTGACTTCCATGCCGTCGCACCAGACTTCCCAGCCCAGGCCCCAGGCACCGACGGTGGGGTTTTCCCAGTCGTCCTCGACGAAGCGGATGTCGTGCAGGCGCAGGTCCAGGCCGATGGCTTCCAGCGACCCCAGATAAAGGTCCTGCATGTTGGCCGGGTTGGGCTTCAGGATCACCTGGTACTGGTAATAGTGCTGCAGGCGGTTTGGGTTCTCGCCATAGCGGCCATCGCCTGGACGGCGCGAGGGCTGCACATAGGCGGCGTTCCAGGGCTTGGGACCGAGGGCCCGCAGCACCGTGGCCGGATGCAGGGTCCCTGCCCCCACCTCGATGTCGTGCGGCTGCAGGATCGCGCAGCCATGTTCGCTCCAATAGTTATGGAGCGTCAGGATCAGGGCTTGAAACGAGGTGGGCTTGGGGCGCGACATCAGTGTCCGAACAGGGCCAGAAAAAAGTCGGCGGACCATAGGTCCAGCGATGGATTGCGTTAAGGGATTAATTTGGCTCAGCCATTTGGAACCTTGCTAGATCGAGCCCTAAAGAACACCCTAAAAGTTGGCGCTGGAAAGGAACGAACAGCAAGCTGCCAGGCCGCTTTCCAAGCCTCCAACCAGGATGGATGCACTGAATTTCGGGGGCCTGACTACACCGTCCCCAACCTCCGTCCAACAGCCCCGTGATGCCTTTCTTGTGTTGCCGGGCCAAGCAGCACAGCCAACTGCCGCCCTGCTTGCGATGAAGCCACCCCCAGGGCGTATCGACTGAGCTCTACGGCAACTGGAAAAGGTAGGGCCTCGAAACAGGTTCTGGGGCGTTCGGGAGGCGGACTGACCACCAAGATCCGCGTGACAACGGCGCCCCTGCAAATGGGGATGGCCAGATTGTTCCGGACGTCGGACCATCCCGGCCCCTGCGGCGTAAGTTTCTGAAACGACTTCTCCGGTGTTCAACCGCATGATTTTCAAATTCGCCCCGATTGCGGCCTTCTTGATGCTGGCGGGACTCGCGGGCGCGCCGAGGGCCGCGCCAAGATGCGACGCGATCGCCAAACTGCATCATTCGATGTTTCAACAGATTGATCCGGCCACCGTCGAGGCTGCTCGCAAGCGCCTTAAGGCCGGAAGTGAGCCCGATCTCGGCGACGCTGATGTCGTGATCCGCTTCTTTGCTCCGCCAGGGTTCGGCGGGGACATTTCGACCTGGACGACGGCGCGGCGTGTTAACGGCACCTGGCATTTTGTGCGGGACGATTATTCCAGAATCCCGCATCCGCCGCCGCCACCGCCAGCGGACCTTACGGAGCCGATTTGGGACATGAGGCGGGGGGGTGGTCGGCCACAATTTCATCGCCTGCAGGGCCGGCTGGAGCCTGGTCTCGCCGCCGTGCTTGAAGCCGCGCTGGGTGACCCTTGCCTGTCCCGGGAACCTGACCTTGGACCTGCAGTGCTGCGACTTCGGAGCGGCAAGAAAGAACCCTGTTTCGACGGTGCGCCATTCTACCTGCAGATAGAAACGGCGCAGGGTGTCCGGACCATGGTCCACATCTGCCAGACACGCTGGCTGGCGGGATCCATCATGCGGGCGCTTGAGGTCCCGAAGGGGGTGCCGGACGAGGTCACGCGTTCAACCGAGTTTTCGCCGCCGGAATACTTCGATGAAGCCGGCCAGAGGGTCACAGATCCGTCCCAGATCCGGACGACGCCATTGCGCCTAAGGGTTTCAGGGGATTATGCCGGGCGGGCGATGACAATCATGATCGCAGAAAGACGGTTGTACGAGAGCGCCACTGACGCGAAGCCGACCTCGTCTGGCTGGTTACTCTATCCCCCCATCAATCCACCGCCGGGATCGATGCTGGTCACTATCGAAGGCTGCGATGCGCCGGCCGCCCTGGATGTCCCGGACGCTGACGCCATGATCGCCATCAACCAGTGCCGAGTAGAGTTGAACCGTGATGCCCAGCCTTGATCCATTCCCTGTCACCGGTCGGTGGTCCTCGGCCCTGACGCGGATTTGTCTCTCCACGGTGTTGGCCGTTCTCGTCGTCGGCCTGGGCGGCGCCCGAACCGGGGCTGAAGCGGCCACGCTGGAGCCGATGACCCTGCCCGGGATGTGCCTTTCCATGAGCGGTGAGGACGGCCAAGCGGAAAGCCGGGAATGCGACGGCGGTCCGACACAGGACCTGATCTTCCCGATGGGGACTGGCCCCATCGGGCATGCCGGTCGATGCCTCGCCCCGCGCGACGGCGGGCTCTATCCCGAACTGTTCGCGACGGACTGCAACGGCTCGCCCGGACAGACCTGGTCCATGGCCCCCGGTGGTGAAGTCCGCAACGCCGCCGGCCAGTGTCTGGCCGTGCTCGGGCTTTCCAGCCGTTCGGGTGAACGGATCTATGCCGGTTCCTGCTCCACCGTGTCGGGTCCGCAGCGCTGGCGCAAACAGGTCTCACCACCGCCATATCGCAACGCCGTCGGAGGTCTGGAAACCGCCGGACACAGCGGGGAGTGCCTAGCCTGGATCGAGGCTGGATCCTTTATCGGACTGGCCGCATGTGATGACAGCGCAAGTCAGCGATTCAGCCGTCGTCAGGACAGCTTCGGCCATTGGCGAAGCAAGGGCGGATGCCTGACAGGGTCGGGTCTCGGTGAGGTCCTGACGATCGGGGCATGCGGATCCGGTAGAGCGATGATGTGGCTGTTCAGGCCGGACGGTCGGCTTGTGGACGGCTTTGGGCAGTGCGCTGAAGCGCGTGACGAGCACGGGCGCATCGTCGTTCGCATGACCGCCTGCGGCACCGACCCCCGACAGGCCTGGTCACTCCGGACCAGCGGGTGATGGCATCAACCGGGATGTGACTCACCGGCTACCGCTGTTGGCCCTTTTGGACCTGAGGACGGCGACTGATCCAGTGATCGGCGAACAGGGATCCTACCGGGTCAGTCCCGGCGGCTACGAGGGAACCAGGATGCGCTTGCGTCGTCCAGCCAGTCCTGTAGGCCATCGGGGGCATTTGAGCGACACCAGGTTCCTTCTGGCGCATCATAGTTGGGTGGCCAGTAGGCGAAAGGCAGTCGATAACTCCCGCCCGCCTGATAGCCCGCATCGCTGATACTTACGATCAACAGCTTGTCGCGTGGCTCGACGATCTGGTTCACCGTCTGCACATAGTAGTTGGAGCCGGCGGGCAGGCCCTGTGGCTTCGGACGGATACAAAACGGTGTGTCCGTCAGGTTCTCGATGTAGATAACGACCGCCCACCCGTCACCGCCGTTGACCGTCGCATGCGCCGCGCTCTGCCGAAGGCCTCGGAATTCGCCATCCGAGGATGCAGCGTACCACATATTGGTGTCGATTGAGAAACCGCTGGTTGTACCCCTGTCGGCCATCCCCTTCCGGATCGCGTCGGCAGCGACGTTTTGGGCGGAGGCTGCCGAGGCGGCGGCCAGCGCCAGGCCGAGGCCGGTGACAGCCAGTCGGAGACAGTTGAACGATTTCACCGGAGAGTCCTTGTCCTTCCTGCGTGCCGTTTGGCTATGGCGGTGGTTCCACCAGTCCGGAGCGGCCGGCGCGGTGAGGCCCCAGTGTCGGTCTGCGGAGCCTCCGTTCGCATCCCCATTTGTACGGTCTTCATTGCTCTGCGGGCCGGCGGCGCTTCACCCGATCAGGTGAAGGGATGCGCGCCGTTTCCTGCTCGACCGTGGCGGGTCTGCAGGAATGGCACACACAGGTCTCATCTCCGACCCGGCGCTGAACCATCAGAGGCCTTGAAGCGGCTGGACCTAGCGGGGAGCGCCTGGCCGGGGAGGCCCGGATCAGCCTGCAATCGACCGATACTCTTGACGCTGGCTTGCGCGCAACAGGCTAAAGCCTGCTCCGGGCAACGCGATATATGGCCGGGTCAGAGCCGCTGAGGACGTGTATCTGGCAGGATCAGACGGGCGTGAAGCCGAACCTGTTCTGTGGCGTCGGATAGACGCAGCTGCTCAGTTCCAGGTCTCCCGTTCACAGTTTTGGCGGAACTGCGCCGAAGGCTGGCGCTCGGTTGGAGGGCGCCCCTTCCTGCCGGATTGGCCCAAGTCTGCAGTTGTGGGACTGGCTGCCCGCAAGCTAGGAAAAGCGACCGGGCCACGATCCCAGCCCCGTCAGAGTTAGACTAGATGAGCAAAGTGCCAGGGGCGGATGCCTTGTGTGCCGGGCGCTGGTGGCCTGATCGCCATCCAGACGACTTGTCCTTCCCGATGCAAGATCGAATGCTTGGAGAGCGCCTGCGGCATTGCTTGTCAGCAGCCGCCTGGCTTCGCGGATGACGACCGTTTCGGCAGCTCTCACCCAGATCGGCCTTTTGCTCTCGGACGGTTCGATCCTCGATGATGACGACGGATTCCTGGCCGCGATCAGGCCTTTGGATCGCGCGCACCTTGTCGAGCTGGCCCGCACAAGTCCGGGCGTCACATCTTATGAGGTCGTCGACAGCGGTGGCGGCGCAGCTGTCGTGGTCGCCGTGGGTTCGCTCGAACAGGCTCGGACCTGGCAGGTGCGCGACCTAGCGGTGTCGGCCTCCGCCTCAAAGTGCGCTGTCGCCGTTTGCCGTCTTTCGCAGCTGGGTGTGCAGCGACGGATCTACGCATTCGGAGAGGCCTTTGGTCTGTCGCCGGCGGTGATGCGAGTTCTGGTCGCGCTTTATGAAAACTGTGACGTCAAGGATGCCGCCGCCGCTGCGGGCGTCAGCTTCAATACGGCGCGGGGATATCTGAGCGAGGCGCGCGCCACGGTGTGGGCACCTAACCTGCCACGACTGATCACCTGGGCGGGAGTGGGATCCGTCGGCGCGGACTCAAGCGGTGAAAGTGATCACCCTGCCGCCGAGTTGTTTTCGTTATCCGAACGTCAGCGTCAGCTGGCCGGCTTGATTGCCGATGGATCCAGCCGCATCGCGGCCGCCCTGACCCTCGGCATATCCGATGCAGTCGCCAAAAAGGAGCTGGCCGCAGTCTACGCGGCGACTGGCGTAACGAACGCAACGGGGCTTGCCCGGATTTTTGCCGATCTGCGGGGCTTGGCGATCGTGACCCGGTCCCACAACGGGCCGTCGGAACCCCATCCGCCGCCGCCAAGCCGCAACCTGATTCTAACCGACAGCGATGGGCGCCGTATCGCTGTCAGTGACTATGGCCCGAGGGGCGGCAAGCCGATCCTGGTTCTGCACAACACGATGAACTGCCGGGGTGTCGACCGCTCTCTGGTCAGTGCCCTGCAAGCCAGTGGCTATCGTCCGATCTCCAATGATCGCCCAGGCTACGGGGACACCGACCCGCCACCTCAGCACTGCCATGGACAGGCTTATCTTGATGTCTGCGTGGAGGACATCGCCCTGATCTGCGAGGAAATGCGCTGGAGCCAGATTTCGGTCATTGCGCATGGGCCCGTCCACGTCGCGCTGGCCCTCTATCGTGCAAAACCTGATTTGATCGAGGGGATTGTCATAGACGCACCCGAGCCGGATTCTGCGTACGGCTCGGCTCCGGGCGGGATGCTCAGCGAACTGAAGAGGCAGTTCGCTCGGCGACCTTGGGCGGTCGCATCCGTGGTCAGGATTCTGAGCGCGCTGGCCAGCTTTGACCGCGTCTCATCATTCATGCGCGATTGGACCGCGAAAAGTCCCTCTGACCGTGCGGCGATGAGCGACCCTGCCCTGATGATGGATTTCTATCGGAAGCTCCTTCCATTCCGAAAGGGCAGGATCGACGGCTTTGTTCGCGAGCAGGTGTTCCAAGCGACTATGGGAAAGCCGTCGACCGTCCCGGGAACATCAAGCATCACACTCGTCATTGGCCAGACCGATTTCATGCACGATGCCGACGAAAACCTTGCTTACTGGAATGAGGTCCTGCCCGACGCGCGCCTTGTGAAGGTCAGCGATGCAGGGCGTTTCATTTCCTATTCCCATCCTGAGCGGCTGGTTTCAGAACTGGGGAGATTATCTTAGTTCACGGCCGCCAAGGCTTGGGCCACGTGGTCAAAGCCCTCGGCTGAAAGCGCCTTGAACGTCAAAGGGTCCAATGCCCACCAGCGGCCGTCTGATGAGCGACCAGCAAACCGAACCGAAGACAGACTGTCGCAAGTCCATGCCTGACCGGGTGCCTCGGAGGGTTCCCGCACGATCTTCGACCACTTCCGGTTTGGAAGCTGTTCTGCGCCTAGAAGGGCAATGGCCATGGCCTCAAGGCACCGCCGTTCCGAGGTCAGGTCCACACTGGCAATTGCCTTGTCGCCCATTTGCGGGCCGACGCTCCCATCGCTCAGCAGGGGAGCTGCGATCGAAGGCGCACCGACATATGCTCGCTTCCAGAGCACAGCCGAGACATCTGCTCCGTCCAGGTGCAGGGGCACAAGCGCGCTGAACTCCGTTACCTGGGCACTGCCCGATGGTAGCTTGACCAGCGTTACACCCCGGTTGCTCGCAAAGGCCACGGCCTGATCGCCGGCGAACGCCCACTCGGTGTCTGAGGGCAGATATCCTGCCTTTGGGTAGATCAGTCCGCCCGCCGTATCCTGAAGCCGCCACCCCAGTCCGGGCGCGCAGCGCAGGTAGGCGTCCGGCGCACCACCCCTGGAGACAATTTCACAGTCCTCAGTGAGCTGAAGTGTGTAGCCCTCGGGCGCGTAGGGCGCTCGGATTGTCTGGGCGACGCGAGGCTCTGCGACGGCTTGCAGCGAAAGGCTCAAGACAAGGCACGGCCCTAGCAGCCATGCACGCCATTCACTGCGGTCGAACTGACGATGGGGCCCGGTATCAGAATTCATCGCGCTCACCGCTAATCTCCATCTGTTTCTTGTCAGCGACCTCGCCAACATTGACCATCAAAAAATGGAGAGTTTCAGCATCGATGCTGTCATCTATCTTGACGATGAAACAGAGATAATTGTCCAAAATTGCCCAATAACCAAGCGATGCCCCACCGTTGTTTTCCAGCAATCGTAGCGCCGATGGACCGCCCAATTTGTCATTACCGATTTGAGCTACAGGGGACCATATCGTGCGAATATTGATCCCCAATAATGGCTTTGTTTCTCTATTTATAAAAACTTGCTGCCCGCGACCTTTCGTCGATGTTTTGAATGCCGCGCGTATGTTTTCATGATCATCGACATCGAATATGACGCCGCGTTCCTTCAGCTTGGCGCCGGCCGTATCAATTTGTGCGCTGGCTACGCTTGCCCATACCAATGCTATAGCGATCCCGCCAGCATAGGCATGTTGCAAGACTTTGGACGGTGCCTTTAGGCTCCCGCGCTCTGCAAAGATCGGCGAGGCTGCCCGCGCAAGGCGGCATAAGAAGCTGATCATGAGCTCACCTCCGGGGGCCTTGTTTGTGCGGCAGGGCCAAATGGGTGGTCATCCCCAAATGTAGGGGCCGGAGACAGTTTCACGTGACGTCAGGTATCCCCACACGGGCAAAAGTCCCGGGGTATCTGAGCTGACGGAAAGTTCCCCAATGCCGGTAGCCCTACAAATGGGGCTACCAGCCGGATCGACCCTGGCGAAAACTGGCGGATGAAAGCCGCGCGCCGTGGTCATGTTAGCCCTGGTTGCGGCCCCCTGGAGGGTGCTGAACACATGAAAATCATCCCTGGCCGGATGGGCTTTTTGGCCCTTGGTATGCTGGCGTCGGGAGCGGTCCTTTCTGCGTCATACGCCGCTGAGGTTCAGCGTGTGTTTCAACTCAAGGCCGACGGATTTGCGAGTGTTGCCAGTGAGTTGTCGCTAAGGCAGACCTTGGACAAAAAGGCTCGCGGCAATTGCCAGATGGCACTGGCCCGCGACGGCTACACACTTGGAGAGGTCAGTTGTTCCGTCGTGGAAAGCGGCCCTCTCAAAGCCAGGACCCAGGAGCGCGTGTGTAAAGCCACAGCCACCTGCACAGGCGAGTATGCACCGCCGGACTGGCACCCTGCCGAAGCGTCTCAGCGATAGAGCATAGCCGGCGATCAGCACCGGCCGCGTTCGATCCCTGTATGTCCTAGGATCCTCAGTCGATGTCATGGGCGGAACGAATGGTGTTTTCACATCGACACACTCTGAGCTGCATGGACCAGTAGTGCGCTGAAAGGCCGGGCCAACATGATGATACTCCGTCGGCTTCTTTCCCTCGTGATGGCGGCGGGATTGGTGTCCTTCTCGATGCCGATGATCGCGCACGCCGCAGACTGGAAGGCGGCCAGATGCGCGCCCTACGCTTCCGGCGGGCACAGTCTGAGCCTTGAGCGCAAACCCGCTCGCCCCGGCACTTCTTTGCGGGTCTCGGTCACACAGTCGGCCAGACCCGGCGTGGTCGAGCGTATTCCCGGTGTGTGCTTGACGCACTGGAAAGTGTCGGACCCTCGATCAGGCCGGTTCATCGCCAACAATTTGGCGCTCCTGGTTCGGCGTGGGGCCGTACCGGGACGGGTGGTGACGCTATCGGTTCGAGTGCGCGGCCTGACCACGCCGGTCGAGACTTCATTTAGGGTGGCTGAGGCTAATGAAGTCTCACTCGTTGGCTTCTACAGTCAGATCGAAGTGCGTGGATGCCAGACCGAAGCAGGGTCGGTGCCTGTGAACGTAGGCGAACTGTCCCTCGACGACGCCGGGCGCTTCAGTGTGACCTGGCAGCCGTTCGAGAGCTACAAGGACTACTGGGGCCACTACGCCTATGACCCGGCCACGGGAAGGATCGTGTTGAAGGTCGAGGGCGGTAACAGCCTGCCGGGCAATGGGCGTTGGGAAGGACGGGTGGCATTGACGGCCGATGGAGGCCTGATCTTTGATCAGGTGGCCTTCGGATCAGCCGACGGCGCGCCGTTCATCGGGTCGTGTCGTACCGAATTCAGGCGTCACGGCTGATGAGCGTGATGCCCGCGCCTTAGTATTTAACTTTGAAATTGCAGTATAAAACCGAACTGAAACTCCAACGCCTAAACATACGATACCCCCATTTTGCTATCTATAGCATAGCCGCTATCCACCCGAGGACCCGAGATGGTTTTGCGCATCACAACGCTGGCCTTGATCGCGTGGGGTACTGCGCTGGGGTGCGGGGTCGCGGCCGCCGCAGCGACGCCTTTGCAAGACGCCATCCGCGCCTTCGACACAGGGGATGCTGTAGCCCTCGTCGCGGCGCTGCATGATCCACAACTTTCGGTCAGCCTGGATGCAGAAACGGGGCGCTCGATCTATGCGGGGCTTGGCGAAGCCCTGCTGCGGGCGAGCCGGCCAGCCGAGGCCGCGACAGCCTATGCCAAGGCGCTCGAAGGTGTCGATGACGGCGACACTGATGCGGTTGAGGTGCGCCGCGCCTATGCCCACCTGATTTTCGACACCGATCGCCGTGAGGCTCTTCGCCAGCTGAGCATCGCCCTGGGCGCTCTCGAAGCAGCAGGTGTCTCTGAAGAAGACCGCGCCGAGTTGGGTCGTGATTTACGGGTGCGCGCCATACTTTCCGGCTTTCCCGCCGATTGGCGCCATGCTGGCTGGATTGCCCCGCTGAACGGGAGTGCAGCAGCCGCGGCAGCGCCGCGTGGGGGCGTAGCCAGTGCGGCTCCCGTCGAGAGCGCCTTCACCCTGGTGGACGTCTTCTACGCGACCACTCGAAAGGCCACTGGTTCGAAACTCCCCACCGCCTTCTACGGGGGGCAGCCGGGTCAGATCTCTTATGGCAAGGCAGTGGTCAGTGTACCGCGGGATCGTTCCCCCGGAGAGTTGCCGACTCCCCAGGCCTGGGCGTTCGAGTTTCGGCCTGATCCGGCCCGGCATTTCGTCCTCAATCGTGTGGAGCGATACGGAACCCGCCAGCAATTCTTCGACAACGTGACCGGCCGCGTGTCCAAGTCCCGTCTGCGCGAAGTGATGGTCTTCATCCACGGCTTCAATATGAGTTTTGAGAACGGTGCCGAGCGCACGGCGCAGCTTGCGGTCGACTTGGGCCTGGACGGCGCGCCCATTCTCTATTCCTGGCCCTCGAAGTCATCGCTGATGGGCTACATGTCCGACGCAGCCACGGCCGAGGATTCAACCCGTATCGCCGAACTGGCTCAGTTCCTCGCCGACGTTGCCACCCGCACCGGCGCGACACGGGTCAATGTCGTGGCCCACTCCATGGGTAATCGCTATCTCATACGGGCACTGAACAAGTTGGCCGCTGGGGGGGCGAAACAGGTTTTCGGCGAGGTGGTATTCGCGGCCCCCGATGTCGGCGTCGACGAATTCAAAGCCGTCTGGCCTACAATCCGTCAGGTCGCCCGCCGGACCACGGTCTATGCCTCCGGGCGCGACAAGGCCCTGGCCCTGTCGAGTCGTATCAACAACATGCCGCGGGCAGGAGACGCTCATGTCCCTCTGCTCCTCAGCGGTCTGCAAACGGTAGACACCACAGCCGCCAGCGGTGGCCTGCTGGGCCATGACGACTTTTCCGGCACGGCATTGGATGACTTCCGCGCCGTGATCTGGCTCAGTCTCGCGCCAGAGCAGCGGTGTGTCCTGAGCAGCGACGCGTCCAAATCGCTCTGGCGGTTCGCGGCCGGCTGCCCGGAGAGCGATTTCCGCCAGGCAACGACCCTGATCCGGACGACTGGCTCGGTAGCGACCGCCCAGGCCAAGGTTCAGCGCGCTCTGGTCCGTGCCGCCGGCGCAGAGGCCGAGCGCCTTCGCCGGGTGTTGGATTTGCTGAACGGCATCGACCCCGGCAGAAAGAGCCGGGGCCGGTGAGGACTCTCCCACAAAAGAGGAAGATATGGGCGAGCGGCGGGCTGCACGGCGCGTGCTGTTGCGCTTAGCGTCTCCGGCTGAAAAGCGACCCCGAAGAGAATCCACAGATGAGCCTGCTCAGGCTTTCCACCGCCACTCACTCAGCCGTAAAAACCCTCATCTATACAATGATTTATTCAATGCAACGCACCTAACGCTATCCCTATTTCCTCATGGGGCCGGCGTTCCATAGGGTCCGCCGAAAGGTGCTTCAAACGATGCTGACGTACTCGCCAAATGGTTAGTTGCCCCTTGGGGCCGAACGCTTGCCCGCATTGGACAGGGGCTTGCCAAACAGGGCTCGGTTCGCTGGCGTATCGGCGATGGGCGCATTGGAAATCACGTTCGGATCGCCGGCCTTCAAAGTCGCCTGGACCTCCGGTGACTGCGACGACATCGGCACGACGCCGGCGGTGTCGGTTCCCAGCATTGAGGCCGATGGCGGCAGCTCAGGGCCCGGCGTTACCGTCCCCGGTAGGGCGATTTCGGCCGGAAGGATCAAAGGGTTGACCGGCTGAGCGGGGGCGACCCGCTGAACGATCGGCTCAACGGGGGCATCGAGGGTCATGTCGGTGGTCTGGGCCAGGGCAGCGCCTGACAACAGGGCCGTGGCGACCGCGGTGGCTAACAGACGGGACGTCGTCATCAAGGATCTCCTCGTGTTCCAGGCCTGAACTACGCCCGGAACCGCCGTCGGTTGCCCGCCTTCACAGCCTCGTGACCCGGGCGAGCACGTCGGGTCACGGCGGGCGAGCCGGTGATGGGCGGGGAAGCCGTCCAGCCGGCAGGGTCACGGTTCCCGGTCCCCGCAGCCGAACCCGGTAAACCGCCATTTTTTGACGCACCCGGACGGTCGATTGCCTGCTTTTTGAGCGGCACACCCAATTCCTTTCCCAAACCTTGCCGCGCGACCGCCCCTGGCCGACCCCGACCGATAGCGTGAAGGACGCCGGGGAAAACGATGCAGCGCGTCAGGGCAGCGTCGGCGGTGATCATCCGGGCCAATGAGCCCGGTAACCAAGCAAGGGGAGCCCGCGATATCGGCGGGCCGGAGCAAGGCGGATGAAACTGATCATAGCGGTCGTCAAACCTTTCAAGCTCGACGAGGTCCGTGAGGCGCTTGTCGCCGCTGGCGTCGAGGGGCTGACGGTGTCGGAAGTCAAGGGTTACGGCCGCCAGAAGGGCCAGACCGAAATCTACCGGGGCGCGGAGTACCAAGTGAACTTCGTTCCCAAGGTGAAACTGGAAGCGGTCGTGGACGATGCGTCTGCGGCCAAAGCGGTCGAGGCCGTGAAGGCTGCGGCCGCCACAGGCAAGATCGGCGACGGCAAGATCTTCGTTCTGAACGTGGAAGACGCCGTACGCATCCGGACCGGTGAAACCGGCCCGGCCGCTCTTTAGTGCCATCGGGAACAGGGGATAACCGACGATGAAATTGACCTTCAAACCGCTGGCGGGGCTTATGCTCGCCGCGACACTGGCCGGAGCCCCGATGGGGGCCGTGGCTTTCGCCCAGGAGGCCGCGCCTGCGGCAGCCGCCGCCGCGCCGGCCGAGGCCGCCCCAGCACCCGAAGCCGCTGCAGCCGCCGCGCCCGCTGAAGCTGCGCCGGCCGCCGCGGCACCGACCCCCGACAAGGGCGACAATGCCTGGATGCTGACCTCGACGGTCCTGGTCCTGCTGATGATCCTGCCCGGTCTGGCCCTTTTCTACGGCGGTCTGGTTCGCTCGAAGAACATGCTGTCGGTGATGATGCAGGTCTCGACTGTCGCCATCATCGGTTTCGTCGCCTGGGTGCTGTGGGGCTACAGCTTCGCCTTCACCGACGGCGGCAGCTGGGACAGCTATGTCGGCGGCCTGAGCCGTCTGTTCCTCAAGGACGTGACCCCGGCCAGCAATGTCGCGACATTCTCCACCGGTGTCGTGATCCCGGAACTGACCTTCATCTCGTTCCAGGCGACCTTCGCTGCCATCACCGCCGCTCTGGTGATCGGCTCGCTGGTCGAGCGCATGAAGTTCGCCGCCATCGTCGCCTTCGCGGTGCTGTGGCCGCTGCTGTCCTACTATCCGATCGCCCACATGGTCTGGTGGTGGCCTGGTCCGGACGCCATCGCCGGTGATCCGACCGCCCCAATCAAGGCGGGCCTGATCTGGAGCTTCGGTGCCCTCGACTTCGCCGGCGGCACCGTGGTCCACATCAACGCCGGTATCGCGGCTCTGGTCGGTGCCATCATCCTGGGCAAGCGCCAGGGCTACGGAAAAGAACCTATGCCGCCGCACTCCCTGACCCTGACCCTCGTGGGTGCCGGTCTGCTGTGGGTGGGCTGGTTCGGCTTCAACGCCGGCTCCAACCTGGAGTCCAATGGCTACGCCTCGCTGGCGATGATCAACACCTTCGTCGCCACCGCTGCCGCCGGCCTCTCGTGGATCCTGGTGGAATGGGTCACCCGCAAGAAGCCTTCGGCCCTCGGCCTGGCTTCGGGCGTGGTTGCCGGCCTGGTCGCTGTCACCCCGGCTGCCGGTTTCGCCGGTCCGATGGGCGCGGTGATCCTGGGTCTGGTGGTCTCGCCGCTCTGCATCTTCTTCTGCTCGGTCGTGAAGAACGCGCTGAAGTATGACGACAGCCTGGACGCCTTCGGCATTCACGGCGTCGGCGGCATCGTCGGCGCTCTGGCCACCGGCCTGCTGGTCAACCCCGCCTGGGGCGGCGCCGGCATCGTCGACTACACCACCTGTGCCAAGGACGGCGACATCTCGACCTGCGATGCTCTGGCCTCGTACGAGCCGATCGCCCAACTGCTGATCCAGGCCAAGGCCGTGGGTGTGACGGTTCTCTGGTCGGCCATCGCCTCGGCCATCGTCTTCTTCGCGATCAAGCTCATCATTGGTCTCCGCGCTGCGCCGGACGCTGAAGAAGAAGGTCTGGACATCGCCGAACACGGCGAGCGCGCCTATCACAGCTAGGCTTCGGTCCAGCTGAAAAGGCGAAGGGCGCGGGGCCTGGCTCCGCGCCCTTTCTTTTATCTGCCAGGCCAGACGATCAGGGGGCCACGGGGATCCGGCGGGCTTTGAGGATCGGCACGGCCGGTTCCAGGATCTGCCCCTTCATGACCGGGTTCACCGCCACGCCCGGTGTCGGCAGGTTGATGATCTTATGGACCACGTCCATGCCTTCGACGACCTTGCCGAACGCGGCGAAGCCCGCATTGTCGCCTGGGGCGGCCGGATCGGCATCCAGATAGGGCGCGTCACCCACGCAGATGAAAAAATCAGAGGTTGCAGTGCCCGGGGCATTGCGAGCGATCGAGACGACGCCATCGGTGTGCTTGATGCCGGTCTGGGTCGTGGGCTCGTGGGCAATGGGCTTCAGAACCCGCGCCGGATCACCCTGCAACCCGCCCTGGATCAGGCCGTAATCAACCGGTCCAGGTGATCGTGACGCACGGAAGAAGGTGGCACCGTCATAGCGCTTCTGGTCGACATAGCGCAGGAAGTTAGCCGTCGTGATCGGGGCCTTGTCGACATAGAGCTCGATGACGATCACGCCCTGCCCCGTCTCCAGATTGACCCGGACGGTCGCAGGCGCGGTCGGTGCGGCGACCTGCGGGCCTTGGGCCAGGGCCGGTGCGGCGACCAGGGTCAGGGCTATGGCGATCAGATCGCGGCGATGCATGGACACTCCTCAGGGCAGGCAATCACGGAACCGACCAGCATTCCTTTTTGCTGGCAAGTGGATTGCCAATCGGAAAGGCCTATCGCATGCACCTTGCACACGCTTGATGAACGCCACCCGGGATTGCCGTGAAGATCGCATTTATTGATACCTCAGGCCTGACCTACACGCCGGAGACTCCCTTTCTGCAGCCGCTGGGCGGCACGCAGTCGGCGGCCTGTTTTCTGTCGAGTGCCCTGGCGGCTCAGGGCCACAAGGTCAGCCTGCTGTCCCCTGGCGCGCCCGAGGCCTTGGTGATGGGCGTGCGGTGCGCGGGTTTCGATTTTGGATCCGCCGCTGCCGAGCTGAACGATCATGACGCCGTCATCGTGCTGACGACACCGATCGCGGCTCGCCTGCGGCAGGCGGGCGTCACTGCGCCCCTGCTCAACTGGCAGCACAAGGCTGTCGGCAGCAATGGTGCGGCACCATTTGCTGAGCCGGACGAGCGTGCGGCCTGGACCTCGACCATCTTTGTCAGCGCCTATCAGCGCGACACTTTCGCCAGCAAATGGGGCATGACCGGCGAGGTTATCGGCAATGCGATAAACCCGACCCTGGCGCGTACCCTGCGAACAGCGCCCAGCTTCGTCGAGCGCGGCGAGGATCCGGTCCTGTTCTATGCCAGCGCCCCGGGCCGCGGTCTCGACTTCCTCCTGATGTCGTTCCCGACCATCCGGAAGGCCCTGCCCAACGTGCGTCTGAAGATCTTTTCCGACCAGGCGATGTACCAGATACGGCCAGAGAACGACGAATTCTCGGTCTATTACGAAGTGGCCCGCAGCCTCCCCGGCATCGACTATGTCGGCGGGGTCTCGCAATCGAGGCTGGCCGAAGAGATGCTATCGGCCGACATCTGGGCCTATCCGACAACCTTTATTGAGACGTCCTGTATCGTGATGATGGAGGGCGCAGCGGCGGGGTGCATGCTGGTGGGTTCGGACATCGGGGCCCTGCGCGAAACCTCCGGACGGTTCGGGCGGCTCGCGCCCCTGACAAACTCCCGATCCGGCTGGTCGGGAGCCTTTGCCCGCAACATCGTCCAGGAAGTCCAGCGCGCCCGGCAGGATCCGGCGGCCTACGGGCAATTCATCGACGACCAGATGGCCTGGTTCCGGACCCACTGTGACTGGAATCGTCGCGCTGAGCAGTGGTCCGCCTTGATCCAGGAACTGGCTCCAGTCTCGGCCAACCAGCGTCCCTAGGACAGCCCCCCTCCCAGCCGACAGCGCCTGATCCACCAGCCGGGCCGCAGGGTCTCCAGCCTTTCGGCGAGACCCTCGGCTTCGATATCGCTGGCGCAGAGCGCAAAACAGGTCGCACCCGATCCCGACATCCGGGCCATCAGGGTTTCGGGCTCGTCCCGCAGAACCTCCAGAACCTCACCGATCAGGGGCTCGAGCGCGATTGCCGGGGCTTCGAGGTCATTGCGGGTCGCAGCGACCAGCCACGCGGCAACTTCCTCGGCGCTCTCAAAGGCCTCTGGCATCCAGGGCCTTGCCTCCCCTTCCGGCGCGATGGCGGCATCATAGGCGCGATAGACCGCACCCGTCGGTGATGGCACCAGCGGATTGACCAGAACGGCATTCAGAGGCGGCAAGCCCGGCGCGGCTGTCAGACGCTCGCCTCGCCCCTCGGCCATGACCGGTCGCCCCCAGAGACAGGCCGCGCCGTCGGCTCCAAGGCTGGCCGCCATCGCTTCAAGAGCCGCGTCAGAGCATTGCGGGATCAGTGCGTCCCGCAACAGGCGCAGGGCGGCCCCGGCATCGCTCGAACCACCACCAAGGCCGGCTGCGATCGGCAGGCGCTTGTCGAGCATCAATCGGAAAGGTGGCAAGGGCCCCGCCGCAGCGGCATGAAAAACGCGCGCTGCCCTCAGGACCAGATTGTCCTCACCCGCAGGAATGGCTGCACCAAAGGGACCCGTCGTTTCGAAGCCAGGGGCGTCACTGGCCTGCAAGGACACCTCGTCGCCGAGGTCAGCAAAGACCATCAGGCTCGAGATCGGATGATAGCCCTCGGCATCCGGACCGCCGACGTGCAGGAACAGATTGACCTTGGCCGGAGCAAAGGCGGAAAGGCGCATGGAGTGCCCTCTAGTCGAACTCGGTAATGCCCGTGCGATAGCTCAGTTATGGGCGACGGTCGATGACACAGCCGGTCCGACGGGACCCAGGCCATCCTTCAGGCGGGCTTCGGCCTCGGCCTTCTGTCGGGCATCCGGCTCGAGGCTGAGAACCCGCTGCCACTGAAACTGGGCTTCGATCTGTCGGCCCGCGCGCCAGTAGGCGTCTCCGAGGTGACCATTCACGTCCGGATCACCCGGCTCCATCTCGACCGCACGTTCAAGTTTTTCAACGGCCAACTTGTAATCGCCCAGACGGTAGTAGGCCCAGCCCAGGGAATCGAGCATGGCCCCCGACTGTGGCCGGGCCTCAACGGCCTTCTGGACCATGGCCAGGGCCTCCTGCAGCCGCTGATTGCGGTCAATCCAGGAATAGCCGAGGAAATTCAGCAACTCCGGTTCATCCGGATTAAGCTTCAGGGCCGCGCCCAGGTCCCGCTCAGCTTCTGTCCAGCGCCCGGCCCGTTCCAGAGCGATCCCGCGCAGATAAAGTACCCGCCAGTCCGGGTTCCCGGCCTCCCGGACGATCAGGGGGTCCAGAACCTGAACCGACTCGTCCCACCGTTCGTTGGCCCGCAACAGATCGGCGAGCGCGATCTGGGCGGCCCGATCGTCTGGCGCGGCCTGAACCGCCTGGCGCGCCACGTCCAGCGCCCGCGTCTTGTCTCCGGCCTGCTGATAGGTCCAGGCCAGCTTGCTTCGGGCCACCACGGACTGGGGCGAACCAACGGCAATGTGGCCGTAGGCTTCAACGGCCCCGGCATGATCATCGGCCTGGTTCAGCAGGTCGCCGACCAGCAGCCAGGCGTCCTCCCTCTCAGGATCCAGACGGAGGGCCAGCCGCAGATAGGCCAGGGCGAACTGGCTCTGCCGTTCGCCGGCGAAGGTCGCAGCGCAGGCCACCAGAGTCTGGGCGGCACCCTGCCGAACGGTCGCAAGGGGTGGCGCGGCGCTACGAGCGACGGCCCGCGCCCGCGCCTGCTGCAAAGCGACATCCGTCGGGTCGGCGGACAGGGCCTGGTCATAAAGGGCTATGGCATCGGCATGCCGCTTTCGCCGCTCGAGAAAGGCCCCGTGATCCAGCACGAAGATGCCGGCTGTTGTCGATGACGATGTCAGGGCCTTGTAGTCGGTCTCAGCCTCGTCATAGCGTCGGGCGCGCTCGAACAGCCGCGCCTGGCCCAACTGACCGAAATACTGCACGAGGCGATCATTCTGCAGGCTTGGCTGAACGGCCGCGCCCTCGGCATCGCCGGCCGCGGCAGCCACCCAGGGACCCAGCAGAGCTGCAGCCTGGCGATGGGGAAACGCGATCGGCTCGGCCTTCAGAAGCGTCTGGGCCTCCTTCCCCTTGCCGGACGCCAGCAGGTCCACGACGCGGGTCAGCGAGGCCAAACGCTTGACCGCCTCGCTCACATCTTCGCCACGCGGTGCGACCTGAGCAGCCCGGGCGACCTCTCCCGACAGCAGGAGGGCCGTAAAGGTCCGCTCACTGACGACACCGGGATTGTCGCTCAAAACCCCGGCAACACCGAAATAGTCAGCCGCCTGGCTGGTGCGGCCGTCACGAAGCGCCGCCTGGCCAGCCAGGAACTGGCCATAGGCGGTACGGGCATCAAAGAACGAATAGCTGCCGGATACCGGCCCGCGCAGGGCAACGTTCGGGGTCGCCGCGCAGGCGGTCAGGGCGAGCAGTGACGCTGTCGCGAGAAGAATTCTGAAGTTCATCCAGGCACCCTGTTGGGTTTCGACGCGCGCCGCAAGCCTGCGACGCACGGCAGGAGAAGAGACTGCGCCCTCAACCGGCCCGGAAAAAGGCCTCCCGATCAGAACGACCGGGAGGCCCTGGCATCACATGTTGGGATAGTTGGGGCCGCCGCCGCCCTCAGGCGTGGTCCAGACGATGTTCTGCGACGGATCCTTGATGTCGCAGGTTTTGCAGTGGACGCAGTTCTGGGCATTGATCTGGAAGCGCGGGTCGGTGCCCTGCTCGTTGTACAGCACCTCATAGACGCCCGCCGGGCAGTAGAGCCGCGCCGGCTCGCCATACTTGGGCAGGTTCACCGAGATCGGGATCGATGGATCCTTCAGGGTCAAGTGGGCGGGCTGATCTTCCTCGTGGTTGGTCGCCGATAGGAAGACCGAGGACAGCTTGTCGAAGCTGATGACGCCGTCGGGCTTGGGATAGACGATCGGCTTGAAGTCCTTGGCCAGGCCCGTCGAGGCGGCATCGGTCTTGTCGTGCTTCATCGTGCCGAAGAACGAGAAGCCGCCCGTCAGATGGGTGACCCACATGTCGAACATGCCGACGGCCCCGCCCAGGAAGGTGCCCAGCTTGCCCAGCAACGGCTTGGCGTTGCGAACGACCTTGAGTTCCTTGGCGACCCAGCTCTTTTCAAAGGCGGTCTGGTATTCGACCAACTCGTCGCTGGCACGGCCGGCACCAAGGGCCTTGAAGGCCTGTTCGGCGGCCAGCATGCCGGTCTTCATGGCGTTATGGCTGCCCTTGATGCGGGGCACATTGACGAAGCCGGCCGAGCAGCCGATCAGCGCGCCGCCCGGGAAGGTCAGCTTCGGGATCGACTGATAGCCGCCCTCGGTAATGGCCCGCGCGCCGTAGGAAATGCGGCGGCCGCCTTCCAGGTGCGGCTTGACGGACGGATGGTGCTTGAAGCGCTGGAACTCGTCGAACGGCGACAGCCACGGGTTCTTGTAGTTCAGGTGCACCACATAGCCGATCGACACGTAGTTATCGCCGAAGTGGTACATGAAGCTGCCGCCGCCGGTCTTGTCGTCCAGCGGCCAGCCGGTGGTGTGCTCGGCCAGGCCGGGCTGGTGCTTCTCGGGCGGAACCTGCCAGAGCTCCTTGATGCCGATGCCGTACTTCTGCGGCGACTTGCCGGCCGACAGGTCGAACTTGGCGATCAGTTGCTTGGCCAGCGAACCCCGCACGCCCTCGGCGATGAAGACGTACTTGCCGTGCAGTTCCATACCGGGCTGGTAGTCGGGCTTGTGATGGCCGTCCTTGCCGATGCCGACAACACCGACCACGACACCCTTCAGGGAGCCGTCATCGTTCCAGACCATGTCCGAGGCGGCGAAGCCCGGATAGATCTCGACGCCGAGTTCCTCGGCCTTGCCCGCGAGCCAGCGGGTCAGATTACCCAGGGAGGCAATGTAGCAGCCGTCATTGTGCATGAAGGGCGGCAGGGCAAACATCGGCAGGGAGAGCTCGCCCTGCGGGCCCAGGATCAGGAAACGGTCCTTGGTGACCGGAGTTTCCAGCGGCGCGTCATCCTCACGCCAGTTCGGGAAGAGTTCGGTCAGCGCCTT
The DNA here is from genome assembly GCF_058681455.1 of Caulobacter sp. AVps16. Taxonomy (NCBI): domain Bacteria; kingdom Pseudomonadati; phylum Pseudomonadota; class Alphaproteobacteria; order Caulobacterales; family Caulobacteraceae; genus Caulobacter; species Caulobacter sp. AVps16. The sequence continues at coordinate 1,485,335 of NZ_CM178739.1, read as the reverse complement.
GGGATCAATCACGGCGCCCGACAGGATATGCGCCCCGACTTCGGACCCCTTTTCCAGCAAGGCGACCGACACTTCGGTGCCCGCTTCGGCGGCAAGCTGTTTGAGGCGAATGGCGGCCGACAGGCCGGCGGGGCCGCCGCCGACGATGACGACGTCGTATTCCATCGACTCGCGTTCGAGGACTTCGCTCATGGGATCTCCCGCCCCGGGCCCGGCAGATTCTGGAATGGGACCCGTGTTTCTTGCTGTTGAGTCTGACCTTATCCGAACGTGACGCGGCGATGGTCAAGGAGAAAGCGGTGCGAATTGTTGCGTCGCAGCGTGGAGAGCCGACAAAGATCGCGCTAAGGAAGGGGCGATGAGCCCCGCCGTCGATCCTCGCGCCGTCGAAAGCCTGCTCGCCTTCTGGGCGGATGCGGGCGTCGACGCCACCTATTCAGAGGTGCCGATCGACCGCCTAGCCGAAGGCGCGGCCCTGTTGCGGGCCCGCAGCCAGCCCGGCCCCGCCGTTGTCGCGCCCCGCCCCGTCATGGTGGCCAGTTCCTCGACCAAGGTTTCAGAAGCCATCGCCGAGGCCCAGGCGGCAGCTGCGGCCTGTCAGGATCTGGACGCGCTCGCCGCCGCAATCTCCGCCTTTGACGGTTGCCCCCTCAAGACCCAGGGTGCCAGGCAGGCCGTAGTGTCCCGCGGCCCGGCCGACGCGCCCCTGATGATCATTGGCGAATGCCCCGGCCCCGATGAGGACGCCCAAGGCCAGCCCTTCGTCGGTCGCGCCGGCCAACTGCTCGACCGGATGCTCAAGGCGGCCGGCCTGACAGACCGGGTTTTCATCACCAACACCGTCTTCTGGCGCCCGCCGGGCAACCGCACCCCCACCCCGCAGGAACAGGCCATTTGCGCGCCGTTCCTGGAGCGCGCCATCGCGCTGGTGAATCCCAGAATGCTGCTCCTGGTCGGCGGTGCCTCCGCCAAGGCGCTGCTCCGGCGCGATGACGGGATTCTCACCCTGCGCGGCCGATGGTTCGAATGGACCTCCGCGGACGGCGGTCGGGAGTTGCCGGCCCTGCCAACCCTTCACCCGGCATTCCTGATCCGGCAGCCCGCCGCCAAGAAGAAAGCCTGGCAGGATCTGCTGACCCTGTCCGAAAGACTTGATCGCCCGGCCCGTCCAAACTAGGACTCTCGGCGACCAGTCGGAACGGGGACGCGCCACCTTCGGGGACGCGCGAATGGCATTGCAGCGCATCGCTCGACCTCTGGCCGTTGTCTCGGCCCTCCTGTTTTGCCTGTGCGCTGCCGTCAGCGTGCGGGCCTCCAGCCTTGAGCCCCTGTCCAAGGATGACGTCCGCTATTACCGCGCGGCTTTTTCGGCCACGGAACGCGGCGATTTCGACGCCGCCGAAGCAGCCTTCGCCAATACTCGCAACAAGAGCCTTGAAGGCCGCCTGGCCTATGCCAAGCTCATGCACCCGACGGCTCATACTGCAGAGTATGACGACCTGACGGCCTGGCTGAAGGCCTATGGCGACGAAGCCGGAGCCGACAAGGTCTATACCCTGGCCGTCAAGCGCAAGCCGGCCAAGGCAGCCGCGCCCCGCCCGCCGGCCCTGTTTGTGGCCTCAGACAAGGGCCCGCCGCCCGCCGACAAGGCCAGGGGGGCAAGGGAGGCCTATTATTCGGGCGACATCACCAAGGCCCTGGCCCTGGCCCAGATCAGTGGCGAACGCTGGATTGCGGGCCTGGCCTCCTACCGGCTTGGCCAGAATGACAGGGCCCAGGACTATTTCGACCAGGTGGCCCGTGATGAAAGCCAGGATGACTGGCTCCGCTCCGCCGGCGCGTTCTGGGCGGCGCGCGCTGCCACGGCCGCCGGCCGCACGAGCGATGCCCGCGACGCCCTGATTGAAGCGGCCCGCTCGCCCAATACCTTTTACGGCATGATCGCGGCCCGCCAGCTGACCCTGGCCGGCGTAGCTCTGCCGAACGACCCCGATGACCCGATCGCCGCCCTGATTAGCCGCTTCAGCTATGACGGGCCCGATGTTGCGTCCTTGAACCGGCTGCTGGCTGCCGACGATCGTGCCCGACGCGCTGCGGGCCTGGCCCAGATCGGCCGCTGGACCGAGGCCGGCCAGGAACTGAGAGCGGGTCTCTCCCTGGCGGAGACCGAGAAGGCCCGGGGTGACTGGATGAGCCTGACCCTGGCCCTCAACGCCCGTGCGCCGCTCAATGCCGGTCGCCCTGTCGCCCGCCTGGGCTCGGACGACTATCCCCTGCCCCCGCTGGAACCCAAGGGCGGGTTCACGATCCACAAGGCGATGGTCTATGCCCTAGTGCGTCAGGAAAGCCGCTTTGACCCCACAGCGGTGTCCGGGGCCGGCGCTGTCGGACTGATGCAACTCATGCCCATCGCTGCCGCACGAGCTGCGGGCGACGACAAGCTGCTCGAAGACAATACCCCGCTCTTTGACCCGGCTTTCAATCTGCGGGTCGGCCAGGACTATTTCACCTGGCTTATGGATCGCGGACTGCAGAGCAACGACATGCTGCGCGCCGTGGCGGCCTATAATGGCGGCCCCGGCACCCTGCTGAAGACCCAGGCCCAGCTTGGCGCGGATTGCGACAGCCTGCTGCTGATCGAAAGCCTGCCGGCCGTCGAGACCCGCAACTATGTCGAAAAGGTCGTCGCGTCCTACTGGGCTTATCGACGCCTGATGGGTGCCGAGACACGCACCCTGGATGCCGTCGCCCTGGGGGCCCGCGAGATCGATATCCGTCTGGATCTTTAGGTCACCAGGTCAGGCGACGCGCGCCAACCGCCTTGATCAGACGGGCGAAGTCCCGGTCTCCGGAACGAAAGCCGCCCCTGGCCTGATAGAGCCGCGCCGACAGCAGCAAGCCCTGCGGTGGCGTCAACGGTCTACGAAACCAGCTGACGCCCGGCCGAGTAAGGCTGACCGCCCGGTCCCAACCGGCATTGACCTGTTTCTCCACCACCTGACGCCATCCCTCGGGCAGCAGGGCGTCAGGCTCCAGAAGCATCAGCCATTCGCCACGCGGACGGTCACAGGCCTCTGCAAGCCCCAGGCCGAGATCATCCGCAGCTGACACGACCCGGGCCCCACAGTCCTCGGCAATTTCGAGCGTGCCATCGGTCGAACCGCCATCGGCCAGGACAACCTCACGCACCAGCCCATCCACAGCAGCAGCCACAAGACTCGTCAGGCATGGACCAATGAGACGGGCGCTGTCGCGGGTCGGAATGACGACGGTGATCATGTAGCCTGCTTCAGGGTCCGGAGTGATGAGGTCAAGTCTCGTTCTTGTTATGTTCCCAAAATGACGATAGACTTTGGCCATGGCCACGCCCGCCCATCTGAATCGTGTCGCCCTGCGTGGCCGTGGTGCCCGCTCGAATGCGACGGGGCGCTTCGAGACCTATCGTTCGGAATCCTTCGACGACGGCTGGACCGAAGCGGACGAAGCCGCGCGGCCCCTGACCACAATCATCCAGCCGATGAAGTCCAGGACCATCATCGCGCGAAATGACAGCCCAGACATCGGCTTCAACGCGTCGATCAATCCCTATCGCGGCTGCGAACATGGCTGCATCTACTGCTATGCCCGCCCCGCCCATGCCTATCTGGGGCTTTCGCCCGGACTGGATTTCGAGTCCCGCCTGTTCTTCAAGCCCGAGGCAGGACGGCTGCTGGAACGGGAGCTTTCTAAGCCTGGCTATAGACCTGAGGTCATCCATATCGGCGGCGACACCGATCCCTACCAGCCGAAGGAAAAGTCCCTGCGGGTCACCCGGGCGGTGATCGAGACCCTGGCGCGTTTCAGCCACCCTTTTACGATCATTACCAAGTCGGCCCTGATCACGCGCGACCTGGATGTTCTTGGCCCTCTGGGCAAGGCAGGCCTCGTCCGTGCAGCCGTCTCGGTCACCACCCTTGACCGCAAACTGGCCCGCAGCATGGAACCGCGCGCGGCCACGCCTGAGCGCCGTATCGATGCGATCCGGCAACTGGCGGCTGCGGGCGTCCCGGTCACCGTCATGTTCGCCCCGTCCATTCCCTCGCTGAACGATCATGAAATGGAGGCCGTGCTGCAGCGGGCCGCCGAGGCCGGTGCCACCTCCGCGGGTTATGTTGCCCTGCGTTTGCCGCTCGAGATCGGCGATCTCTTCCAGCAGTGGCTTCGTACCGATCACCCGGATCGTGCGAAACGGGTCATGTCCCTGGTCCGCCAGATGCGCGGGGGTGCGGTCAATAATTCTGAATGGGGCCAGCGCATGACCGGGCAAGGCCCGGTGGCGGAAGTGATGAACCAGCGCTTCCTGATCGCCAGACGGAAATCTGGACTCGATGCGCCGTCCCAGCGGATGGATGTCGGGTCTTTCAGGGTTCCCGCCAGGGCCGGCGATCAGCTGACCCTGTTCTGAACCCTGGCCCCTTCAGCCTGAGCTCAGCCGACCCGGGCCCGCAGCTTCAGCCAGCGGCGTACCGGCATGTCGTAGGTGCGCAGCGCCACCCAAGCCCCGGCAAGGATCAGGACCACGGCCAGGGCGACGAAGCCCTCCGGATAGCCCTTGCCACCCAGGGCGCGGAAGGCGCGCAGCAGCAACTCCCAGAGCACCCAGTGCAGGGCATAGAGCGGATAGGAGATCTCGCCGCTGACCCGACAGAGCGCCCCCCCTCGCCCCTGGGGATCGCGATGGCCCAGCAGCACGATCAGGGGAAAGACGATGGCGACGCAGACCAGGTCATAGGTCGCCGTATAGTCCAACGGTGGCATGGCCAGGACCGCCAGCAACACCAGGGCCAGCAGCCAGACCGGTGCTCCGATCCGCAAATAGGGCTGAATCCGATAGCAGGCCCAGCCCAGGGCGAAGGGGAAGATGGTCCGGATGACGCCGATCCAGTAGGTCGCTCGGTCCCAGCCGGTCTGAACCCCGCCCATGCCATAGGCAATGCCGATCAGGACAGCGCCGGAAACGACGATGACCAGCACCAGCCACAGCGTGGAAAGGCGGCGCGCCGGGAACCACAGGGCGCTGGCCAGCAGTTCAAGAAACAGCGACCAGGCCGGCGGGTTCAGGGGAAACAGCGGCGAGAAACTGTCCTCGTCCCCGACCCAGATCCGGGGCAGAACCAGCAGGCCCATCACCAGGCAGCCTAGGATGCCATCCCGGTGTCCGATCATCACCAGGGCACCTGCGACCATGGACAGGGCGATCAAGGGCCAGACCCGGATCAGGCGCGCCCGCATGAAACTGGGCCAGCTGATGTCTCGCGTCCCATAGGCATGGGCCAGGACGAAACCACTGAGGCAGAAGAAGAAGTCTACCGCCAGATAGCCATGGGCCATCAGCCAGGGGCGATAGGTCCAGCCCCCCAGATGGTAGAGAAGCACCCCCACCGCCGCGAGGCCGCGCAGGCCGTCCAGGGCCTCGTAGCGCCGCCCGACTTCGATTGCTGGCCCCAATATGCTCACCCCCGGTAACGGGACGCTTAGTGCCGCGCCGGGAACCGCCCGTCCAGCCTCAGGCCTTCTGCAACAGCAGGGCCTTGGTCAGGAATGCCCGGTCCTCCGCAATCACACGCAGGCCGACACCGCTGAACAGGGCGGCAAGGTCGGTCTGGGCGTAGGTCGAATAGTAGGGCTCGTGAAAATAGACCGGAAAGGCCTCCAGCAGGCGTGACAGATCGGGCTCATCCTTCGGCTGCACCGAATCGACAAAGACCAGAACACCGCCGGGCTTGAGCACCCGGGCGATGGCGGCGGCCACGACAGGCCGTACCCGCGGTGGCAGTTCGTGAAACAGGTAGACACAGCTCACGGCATCCAGAGACCCGTCGGCGAAGGGCATGGACTCGGCATTGGCCTGGACCATGCCGATGCCCGAGCGTGCCCGGGCCCGGTCCAGATAGGCCGGCGACAGGTCGAGTCCGGCCAGGGACGCGCGCGGGAAGGTTGCCTTCAGATCCTGCAGGAAGGATCCGGCTCCACAGGCTGCATCGACGATCCGAAGGTCGCGATGATCCCTGCCGCGCCAGTGCTTGGCCAGGAGCGACAGTCCTCTGCGGCGCATGGCGGCGGCCGTGCCGGCAAACAGCGCCTCGACCTGGGCGTCATAGCGCTCGGCACTTTCGGCGGTAAACCAGCCGCCCGACTGGAAGTGGAAGTTCTGCCGATAGTAATTCGGATAGGCCCCCGCCGTCGTTTCTGACCGGACCTCGACCCCATCGCCCCGCCGGCGACGCTGATCGACCGCCCGCGCATCGACCAGAAAGTCCAGGGTCCGCATAAGCGACTTTACCGGTCCGGTCGAAGCCCCTTCCAGGGCCGGGTAGAGGCCGGCGGCGACATCCCGGGCGTCCTTTTCAAAGGCTTCCAGATAGACCTGTCGCAGGCGGGCACCGGATACCGGCGGCCCCTCGGGCTGGAAGTTGCGCGCAGCCTCGCCGCGCGTCGGCTGGGTCAGGGCGCGGGCCAGGCCACCGGCGGCTGTCCACCACAGGGCCTTGGCTGCGGCCCTGGCACTTTGCCCAACGGCCTCTAGCGCGAAGGCCCGCCGCTGACGTCGTGCAATGGCTCGGTCGTCCATGGCTGCCTCATCGCGAGAAGATCCCGACCAGTTCAATATGGGGTGACCAGACGAACTGGTCCACTGGCAGCACCTTTTCCAGCCTGAACCCGGCATCGACCAGGAGCCGGGCGTCGCGGGCGAAGGTCGCGGGATTGCACGAGACGCTGATCACCCGGGAGACCTTGGAGTTGGCGATCTCGACGGTCTGCTCCAGGGCCCCCGCGCGCGGCGGATCGATCACCACCACGTCGGTCTTGGCCAGTTCCATGGTCAGAACCGGTCGACGGACGAGATCACGCGCCTCGGCGATGATCGGCTTCAGGCCCGGTGCACCGCCGATCGCGGCCTTCAGGGCAGCGACGGCGGGAGCAGCGGAATCGGCGGCATAGACAGCGGCAATCTCGGCCAGCCGGAACGTGAAGGTCCCTGCCCCGCAGTACAGATCCGCGATCTTCGTAGCGCCCTGAGCGGCCTCGACCGCAAAGGCGACCATGGCCTTCTCAGCCTGGGGCGACGCCTGCAGGAAACTGCCCGGCGACAGGGCGACGACGGCCGGACCGAGCTTCACCAGAGGCTGACGGGCCATGTAGACGACTTCGCCGGCCAGGGTGACGCGAGCAAAATCGCCGTCACTGGCCGCCATGGCCGCCACCATGCGGGCATCGGCCGACAGGCCCCCGCTCTTGGCCTCAACGCCGGTGATGTCGATATCGAGCCCTGTGGCCGTCAGGGTGACATGCAGGGTCGGTGCCGATTTCGGGTGTTCCAGGAAGGGCTGTGCCAGTCGCGCCAGGGCCGGAAAGGCGGCAACGAGGCGGGGATCAGCGACCGGACAGTCCTCGATCTTCACCAAATTCCAGGACCGGCGCTCCTTGAAGCCCAGCCGCACACCGCCCTTGCCGCCCCGGGCATGCAGGGCCACCCGGCGGCGCGATCCGGCAGGCGCGGCGAAGGTCGGCAGGATCTCGGTCTCTAGGCCCTCGTGTGAAAGCTGGACGCGGACCAGCTCAGACTTCCATGCCAGATAGGGCTGCTGGGCCCAGTGCTGGCTGGTGCAGCCCCCGCAGTCGCCGAAATGCCTGCAGGATGGCGCGATACGGTCGGGACTCGGTTCGAGAATGTCGATCAACTCGCCCCGCGATCCGTCGATCTTGACGGTGACGCGTTCGCCCGGGAGGGTCAGGGGGACGAACACCGGGCCCTGTCGGACGATACCGTCGCCCTGGGCACCGACGGCGTCGATGATCACTTCACGCATTCCAAATCCAATCTCGCGGTCGGGGCCTGCACAGCCCCACCAATCAGGCCCTTGGCCAAGGCGGCCCGGGGCGCTGGAACCCGGAGGTCCCGTCAAGGGTGTCCATACCCGCAAAAGGGTCGCTTGGCATGAACGAAGATGAATGACCCGCTCAAGGTCCGTTCATGTTCATCCCGGCATGTTTGGCCATAAGGTCATCGGAGCATCGTTCCGAGCCACCCCAAAATTGCCATTTGTCAGTTTGAGATACCGGTCATGACCAACAGGACGCCGACCATGAAGATCGCTCTTTGCGCCGCCCTCGCCGCCGTCACCGCCGGCGCGCTGGCCCCGACCCTTGCCAGCGCCCAGTCCTATGGCCAGCCCGGCTATCGTGACAGCAGCTATGACAGCAACGGCTACTACTATGACCCCTGCCGCCGCAGCACGACCCAGCGCGGTACCGGCGGCGCGGACTGGCCGGTGCAGGCCTTGGTGCCGCCATTGGCGGGAGCATCGCCGGCCGTGGTGCCAAGACCGAAGGGGCCGTCCTGGGCGGCCTGCTCGGCGCAGTGATCGGCTCCAATATCGGCAAGACCTCGGCGGCCTGCCGCTCCGGCACGAGCCTGCCGCCGCCGACCGTCAACAGCCGCTATGACAACAGCTATGACGCCCGGCCCTACGACGCCCGCTCCTATGACACAGGCTCGTACCAGGATCCGCGTTATGAAGACGCCCGTCGGGACGCGGAGCGCGACGCCTATCGCCGCAGCTCCGACACCTATCGGGTTGATCAGCGTTCGGCCGACATCAACGGCTGCACCCTGGCCGAAAGCCCGATCTATCTGCCCGATGGCCGCGTTCAGAAGCGTTTCGTTCGGGTCTGCCCGGACGCCAGCGGACGGTTCCAGGTCGTCGACTAGAGACCAAGCCCTCGGTTAATCTGCCAAGAGACGGCCGTCCGCTTTTAGCGGGCGGCCGTTTGGCTATTGGCGACGCGCCCAGATCAGGCCTTCGACCTGACCGTCACCGCCGGTGATCGGGCTCTCGGCCTGCCCCATGACGGACCAGCCGGACACCTCGAGGAAGCTGATGATCTCGCGATGGACGCGATCGATCGTCTCCGGATCCTTGACCAGCCCACCCTTGCCGACATGTTCTCTCCCCGCCTCGAACTGGGGCTTGATCAGGGCGACCAGATCCGTGCCTGGAACGGCCAGATCCAGCGCGGCCGGCAGGGCCTTGGTCATCGAGATGAAGCTGACGTCACTGACGATGAGTTCCGGATCCTCCGCGATCCAGCTGCTGTCCAGGAGTCGCGCATCCGTCCCCGAGAGGTCCACGACCCGTTCGTGCTCGACCAGACTGTGGTGAAGTTGGTCGCGGCCGACATCCACAGCATAGACCTTGGCTGCCCCCCGCGACAGCAGGACCTCGGTGAAGCCACCGGTGGAGGCCCCGACATCGATGGCGACCTTGCCCTCGACGACAATGGGCCAGAGATCCAGCGCATGGACCAGTTTCAGGGCCCCGCGTCCGACCCAGGGGTGGGCTGCCGAGGCACGGATCGATACATGCTCCTCGACCATTTCCGAGGGCTTGCGCACCAGCACGCCGTCGGCCTGCACGAGCCCGGCCTCAATGGCCTCACGGGCCTTGGCGCGGCTGTCAAACAGGCCGCGCTCCATCATCAGAACATCTACACGTCGACGGGTCATCCGCCGGCTCTATCACAGACTTGCGGTCGCGGTCGCTTCAGGATCAACTGAACGCCGATCACCGGCGCGCCAAGACGCCGGTCACCCGGGAGGACTTCCATGCACTTCAGTCGCCGTGGCCTTTTGGCCGCCTCGGCCGCCATCGCCGCCGCTCCGTCCGTCCAAGCCAAGCCCCGCGCCGCCGGCCAGCCGGCCTGGACTCCGGACGCCACGGAGATCGCCGGCCGTATCCGCCGCAAGGAGGTCAGCGTCGCCGAGGTGGTCGAGGCAGCCATTCGCAAGGCCGAGGCGCTGCAGCCCAAGGTCGGGGCCATTGTCACTTCCGACTTCGACCGGGCGATGGACAAGGCCAAGGGGGGGCAGCTCTCCGGCCCGTTCGCCGGCGTTCCATTCCTGATCAAGGACCTGGACGCCTATACCGGCCTGCCAACGCGCTATGGCTCGCGCAGTTCGATGGGCGCACGGCCAGAAAAAGCTCAGACCGCCTTTGTCGACGCCTATGACCGGGCAGGCCTGGTGGTGATCGGCAAGTCGACGACGCCGGAGTACGGCTTCCTGCCGACGACCGAGCCACTGGGCTTTCTGCCCACCCGCAATCCCTGGAACCTGAACCATTCCTCTGGCGGCTCATCCGGTGGTGCAGCGGCAGCCACCGCATCCGGCATCGTGCCCTTCGCCCATGCCAGCGATGGCGGCGGCTCAATCCGGATCCCGGCCTCCAATTGTGGTCTGTTTGGCCTGAAGCCGTCGCGCGGTCGGATGATCCAGGGCCGGCCGGGCGACCGCGGCATCGACCTGTCCGTAGCCCATTGCGTCAGCCACAGCGTGCGCGACTCGGCAGCCCTGTTCGCGGCCAGCGAGCGCACGGCGGCGGGTTCGCCCTTCGCACCGGTCGGGGTGGTCACCGATCCACTGAAGAAGCGCCTTAAGGTCGGCCTGATGATCGAGACCGGGACCGGCCAGAAGCCCGATGCCGAGGTCATTGCCGCCGTCGAAGGTGCCGCCAAGCTGATGGCCAGCCTCGGCCACCATGTCGAACCCACGCGCTGGCCGATGGACGGCGCCCAGTTCGGGCGGGACTTCACCGCCCTGTGGTCCACCGGTGCCGCCGAACTTGCCGCCGGTGTCAGCAAAGCCATGAAACGCAAGGCAGATAGCTCTGTGCTCGAGCCCTTCACCCTGGGCATGGCCGACCTGGTCGCGGGCCTGAAGCCAGGCGACATCGAAGCCGCCGTCGGCCGGCTGCAGGCCACGGCCAGGGCCTATGACACCTGGCTGACCCAGTACGACATCATCCTGTCGCCTGTCCTGGGCAGCCCGCCTGCCGAGCTCGGCTTCGTCAGCGGTGCGGTCACGTTCGAAACCCTGCAGGCCCGCCTGATGCACTATGTGGGCTATACGCCGGTGCACAATGTCGCCGGTGCTGCGGCGATGAGCGTGCCCCTGCACTGGACGGCGCAAGGTCTACCGGTCGGCGTGCACTTCGCCGCGCGCATGGGAGCCGAAAAGCTGCTGTTCCAGCTGGCCTATCAGCTGGAGGCGGCGCAGCCCTGGGCTCACCGCAAGCCGCCGACCTCGCTTTAGGTCACGAGGGCGAGTGGGGGCGTCACGCGCACCCGCTCGCCTTGTGCGCTTTCACATCACGAACAATCTCGGCGATGAGCGCGAAGTCCATCGCCTCCGGCTTGCGCCAGCGGATACAGCCCTTGCCGCAACTGGCCCCGACCAGGCGATCGCCAAAGCGCTCGATTGCCCCCTGCCCCGCATACAGGGCCACATACTGCTTCTGGCTGTTGAAGGCGATCCACGGCGACTTGGGGTCGCCATAGGCCGGCATGCCGAACGCCATGCGTTCATGCTCGGCCCCGAAGGCGTCGATGCAAAGCGCCCGCAACCGGTCCAGTGCCGGGCGGCGATCGGGTTCCACCTCCTCCAGGAAGTCATCCACGCTCGCTGCCTTCGACTGGACCATCGCCGCCTCCGGAGAGGGCTCTAGCCCTCGACAAACACCTTCTTGAGTTCGTTCTTCATGATCTTGCCGTTGGCGTTGCGCGGCAAGGTTTCGTGCCAGAACACCACCTTCACCGGCACCTTGAAGGCCGCCAGACGGTCGGCGACAAAGGCCCGCAATTCGGCCTCGCTGGCTACAGCACCGGGTTTCAGGGTCACGACTGCTGCAGGCTCTTCGCCCAGGGTCTTGTGCTCGATGCCGACCAGGGCTGCATCCATCACCGCCGGGTGGTCATAGAGGCAGTTCTCGACCTCGATGCAGTAAATGTTTTCACCGCCGCGGATCAGCATGTCCTTGGCGCGGTCGATGATGAAGCAGAAGCCTTCGGCGTCGAGACGCGCCAGGTCGCCGGTCTTCACCCATCCGTCGATGAAGGTCTGAGCGGTGGCTTCCGGCTTGTTCCAGTAGCCGCGCACCACCTGCGGGCCACGGCACCACAGTTCGCCGACCTCACCGATCGGCAGTTCCCGATGCGGCTCCTCGACAGACATGATCTTAAGGTCGGTGACCGGCACGGCCGGGCCGCAGCTGTCGGGACGGTTTTCATAGTCCTCGGCCGAGTTGCTGGTGGCCGTGGCCGAGGTCTCGGTCATGCCCCAGCCATTGCCCGGCGAGGCCTTGGGCCAGACTTCCTTGATCTTGCGCACCAGTTCCGGAGCCGAGGGCGCGCCGCCATAGGCCACGGCCTCGATCGACGACAGGTCGTACTTCTCGCGATTGGGGTGCTCGATGATCTGCCAGGCGATGGTCGGGACCCCGCCGATCTGGGTCAGACGCTCGTCCTCGATCAGCTGCATCGCCTTGTCCGGATCCCACTTGCGGATCATGGCCAGCTTGGCCCCGCCAAACAGCGAGGGATTCAGCACTGCGAAACAGCCGGTGGCGTGGAAGAAGGGTACCGAGATCAGCGAGCCGCGCTGGGGACCATTGGGATCCAGCTCGGGCGGAGCCTCGCCCCGGCGCAGGAAACTGCGGGCCCCTGCGGCCGCGGCGGCGAAGATATTGCTGTTGACGTTGCGGTGCGTGCCGATCGCGCCCTTGGGCTTGCCCGTGGTGCCCGAGGTATAGAAGATCGTCGCATCGTCATCGGCCGCCAGAGGCGTGGTCGACAGCGGCTTTTCCTCCAGGGCGGCCCAGTCGCTGGGACCGCCGATCACCGTCTCCAGACGGGTGACATAGGGGTGGGCGATCTCTTCCCGCGAGCGGCTGACATAGACCCGCTGCAGGTCGGGACAGTTGTGCAGGTGCTCGGCCAGGCGCTCATAGCGCTCGACATCGACCACCAGGGTCTTGGCCCCGGAGTCCAGCAGACCGTATTCCAGCTCTCCGCCGGTCCACCAGGCGTTCAGCGGCGTGACGATCGCCCCCAGGGACAGGCCGGCATAGAAGGCTACTGGCCATTCGGGCAGGTTGCGCATGACGATGGCGATGCGATCGCCCTTCTGAACGCCCTTGGCGGCCAGCTCGGCTGCGAACACGGTCACGGCACGATAAAAGGCCTCAAAGCTGACCCGCTCGTCCTCATGGACCATGAAGATCTTTTCGCCATGGGCCCGGCCCAGGACCAGGGTATCCCGCAGGGTCGGCGGCGCATTCTTCCAGGTCCGGGTCTTGATGCCGCGGATCTCGACCTCCTCCATCTCGCCCGCCGTCCCTGGCTGGGTGATCATGGCATAGGCCTGCTGAACCGACATTGCGGGCCACGGGATGGAAGCGGGGGTGGCCTGGGTCATCGTTACTCTCCCGGTATGGTCGCGCCTTATTCAATGAGCGCGTTCGCTAGCGAGAAAGCACAGCCGAGAGCTTGATGCAAACGTCCGTTTGACCCTAAGGGAACAATGATAAGTTATGGGGCCTGCCCTTGTGAATGCCCTCATGCCGACGGCATCGGGCACTCCGCTCGCAGGCCTGTGGCGGCACCTCAGACGAGCAGCCTGCCAGGCCGATGGGACGGGGTGGCCCCACTCGACGCCACCCCCATTCCCTGTAGACATGGGGAACTAGAGCCCCCTACCCCACCGACGCCAGACGGCTGAGCGCTGCCTCGAGCTTGGTCTTGGCGGCTTCCGCGTCGGCGAGGCGCTCGCGGTTTTCCTCGACCACCTCTTCCTTGGCGCGGGCCAGGAAGTCGGGGTTGTTCAGCTTCTTGTTGGTCTTGTCGATCTCGCTGACATGGCCGGCGATTTCCTTGGTCAGGCGCGCCTTTTCGGCCGCCAGATCGATGAACTCGGCGATGGCCAGGGCACCGGTCGCCTCTCCTAGCACGAAGGGCACGGCGCCGGTCGGCGGGGCCTCGGCCTCGCGGGCGCTGTCGAGTCGCGCCAGGGTCAGCAGCAGGTCGCGGTGCTGGGCCAGGCGGGCCTTGGTCTCGGCGCTGGCGCCGATCAGGGTCAGAGGCGGCTTGGCACCCGGCGGCACGTTCATCTCGGCGCGGACCGAACGGATCTCGCTGACGGTTTCGACAAGCCAGCCGATCTCGGCCTCGGCCTCGGCATCGATCCAGCTGTCCGGCAGATCGGGCCACGCCTCGACGATCAGCATGCCCTTGCGCGGCGCGCCGAATTCGGCGGTCTTCTCCCACAGCTCCTCGGTGATGAACGGCATCACCGGGTGCAACAGCTTGAGGATCACATCCAGGGCCCAGGCGGCCGTGGCGCGGGTCTCGGCCTTGGCGGCAGCATCGTCGCCGTTCAGGACCGGCTTGGCCAGTTCCAGATACCAGTCGCAGAAGACGTTCCAGATGAACTTGTAGAGCGCGCTGGCCGCCGCATCGAACGACGGCGCTTCCAGGGCGCGGGTGACCTCGGCGGCGGTCTTGACCGTTTCGCCACGGATCCACTTGTTGATCGGCTGCTGAACGGTGGCGGGATCAAAGCCCTCGACCCGGACGCACTCGTTCATCTGGGCAAAGCGCGAGGCGTTCCACAGCTTGGTACCGAAGTTGCGATAGCCCTCGATGCGCTGCTTGCTGAGCTTGATGTCGCGCGCCTGGCCCGACATCGCCGTCATGGTGAAGCGCACCGCGTCGCAGCCCAGCTCGTCGATCAGGACGAGCGGGTCCAGTACATTGCCCTTGGACTTGCTCATCTTGGCACCCTTCTCGTCACGGACGAGGGCGTTGATGAACACCTGCTTGAACGGCACTTCACCCATGAAGTGGATGCCCATCATCATCATCCGGGCGACCCAGAAGAAGATGATGTCAAAGCCGGTGACCAGGGTGCTGGTCGGGTAGAAGCGCGCGACGTCGCTGGTCTTTTCCGGCCAGCCCAGGGTCGAGAACGGCCACAGGGCGGAGGAGAACCAGGTGTCGAGGACGTCTTCGTCGCGCTTGAGTTCCGTGGGCGAACCATAGTGCGCCGTGGCCGCGGCGATCGCTTCTTCCTCGGTCTCTTCGACGAAGATGTGGCCGTCAGGCCCAAACCACGCCGGGATGCGGTGACCCCACCAGAGCTGACGCGAGACGCACCAGGGCTCGATGTTGCGCAGCCATTCGAAATAGGTCTTTTCCCAGTGCCTGGGCTCGAAAACCGTGTCGCCGTTCTCGACGGCCTGAAGGGCCGGCTGGGCCAGGGTCTTGGCATCGACATACCACTGGTCGGTCAGGAAGGGCTCGATGACCACGCCGGAACGGTCGCCATGCGGGACCATGTGCTTGGTCTTCTCAATCTCCTTGAGCCAGCCCTCTTCCTCGGCGCGGGCGACGATGGCCTTGCGCGCGGCGAAGCGGTCCAGACCGACATAGTCGGCCGGGACGGAGTCATTGAGCTTGGCCTCGACGGTCAGGATATTGATGACTTCAAGCCCGGCCCGCTTGCCGACGCCGAAGTCGTTGAAGTCGTGGGCCGGGGTGATCTTGACCGCGCCCGAGCCCTTGGTCGGGTCGGCATAGTCATCGGCGACGATCGGGATGCGACGGCCGACGATCGGCAGGGTCACAAACTTGCCGACCAGATCCTTGTAGCGCACATCGCTGGGATGAACCGCGACGCCGGTGTCGCCCAGCATGGTCTCCGGCCGGGTCGTGGCGACCACGATATAGTCGCGGGTCTCAAACTCGGTGGCCTTGCCCTCGTCGTCGAAGGCGATGGGGTGCTGATAGGTGACGCCGTCGGCGAGGGGATAGGCGAAGTGCCAATAGGCCCCGTCGACCTCCTTCTGCTCGACCTCGAGGTCTGAGATGGCGGTCTGGAACTGCGGGTCCCAGTTGACCAGACGCTTGTCACGATAGAGCAGCCCCTGCTTGTAGAGCTGGACGAACACCTTGCGGACGGCGGCCGACAGGCCCTCGTCCAGGGTGAAGCGCTCACGCGACCAGTCGCAGCTGGCCCCCAGGCGGCGCAGCTGGTTGGTGATGGCCCCGCCGCTCTCGGCCTTCCATTCCCAGACCTTGTCGACAAAGGCCTCGCGGCCCATGTCACGGCGACCGACATTGCCGGCGGCAGCCAGCTGGCGCTCGACGACCATCTGGGTGGCGATACCCGCGTGGTCGGTGCCCGGCAGCCACAGGGCGGCCTTGCCGCGCATGCGATGGAAGCGGGTCAGCACGTCCTGAAGGGTATTGTTCAGCGCGTGACCGATGTGCAGCGAGCCCGTCACGTTCGGCGGAGGGATGACGATCACGAACGGCTCGGCGTTCGGGTCCTCGCTCGGCTTGAAGGCCCCGGAGGCCTCCCAGGCGGCGTACAGGCGGGGTTCAACGGCTTTGGGATCGAAGGTCTTGTCAAGCATGGCGGTGCGGGTATGCCATCTGCGGCCGCCGCGCGAAACCGGGCGACCTGGATTCAAAGAGAATTTGAACGGAAAAAGGCGGCCGCCGCAGCGACCGCCTCTTCAGGTTTCGAGGTCCGCGCCTGACCAAGGCCAGCGCAAGACCCGAAATTATACGCCGCGACCGCGGGCGATGCGGTGAACTTCTTCCTCGACCTTGGCCTCGACGATGCGCGGCAGGTTCTGGTCGAGCCATTCCTTGAGCAGCGGGCGCAGAAGTTCGCGCACCACATCCTCGAGGGTCCGGGCATCCTTGGGCATCAGCAGGGCCGAGCTCAGGCTGCCAAAGGCGCTGGCGGCCAGACCGGCGGCGTGATCGCCTACCAGGTTGTCGGCCACTTCGTCGCGATTGAAGGCCGGCGAAGGCGCCGGCGGCGTATAGGCAGGAGCCGGTTCGGGCTCCGGCGCGGCCGGCGAATAGACATCAAGATCGCCGACGCTCTCAAGCGGCTCTGGCTCCGGCTCAGGCGAGATCGGATCCGTCAGCTCAAGCACGTCGTCCTCAACCGGAGCTTCATAGACAGGCTCGGGCGCAGGCGGAGGCGCGGGGGCCGCCTCGGGCTCCGCCGGGGCATCATCTTCGGAGATGATGCGCCGGATGGAGGCGAGGATCTCCTCCATGGTCGGTTCTTGAGAGCTCTGGTCGGACATGTGCGGGGGCCGTCGGAAAGAGGTACGAATCCTTGCGCACCCAAAGGGCGCTTAGACCCGATGGTGCAGACTTGAGCGCCTTAAGCAAGCGCAAGGATCGCAGGTGGGCGAAATCGACGCGGTGAAATCTATTTGGAAGCCGGTTTGGTGGAGGGTCCACCCACCTTGTCAATTACCTGAACGACAGGCTCCCAGGGCACCCAACCCAGGGCATGATTGACCCGGTTGTAGGAGGCCTTGGGGTCATAGCGCGCAACGTCGGGAGCAAGCGCGGCGATATCGAGCGCGCCCATCGCCTGCAGGACCGAAGCGCTGGCGACGTATTCGTCACGACGGGCCGAAACCAGGGCCAGTTCAGCGGACCGCAGTTCCTGCTGGGCGTTCAGGACATCCAGGGTCGTGCGGAGGCCCACCTGCTGCTCCTGGCGCACGCCTTCAAAGGCGATGCGCGCTGCCCGGACCTGCTCCTCGTTGGAGACCAGGTTCGATCGCGAGGCCAGAAGATTGCTCCAGGCATTGGACACCGACTGCAAGGCCGATCGCTTGGCACCTTCCACAGCATTGTGGGCTGCGGTTTCCCGCTCGACGGCAGCACGGACCTGGGACGAGATCAGGCCACCGGTAAACAGCGGAACCGAAGCGGTAACTGCACCCGAGAGGGAGCGGTCATAGTCGGCGAACTGGTCGCCGCGACCATTTACTTCACTGGAGTCATAGCCGAGCGAGGCACGGGCCGAGACGGTCGGGCGGCGCGCAGCGCGGGCCGAGGCGACGCGGGCCGCGGCGGCGCGCTCATTGAACCGCGCGGCGGCAACCTGCGGATTGTTGTTCTCGGCTGCGTCAAAGGCTTGTTCGACGGTCGGCGGCAGCAGGCCGGCTAGCGAGGGCTCAGCCACCAGATCCGTAGGATTCTGGCCGACGATCGCGGCATACGACGCGCGGCTGAATGAAAGTTGGGCCTGAGCCGAGCTCAGGGCCGCCTGGGCTGCAGCGCGACGAGCCTGGGACTGGGCGACGTCGGTGCGTGTGATTTCCCCGACCTCGAAGCGGGCCTTGGATTCGTCGAGTTGTCGGTCGAGGACGGCGACATTCTCCTGGGAGATGCGCAGGCGCTCCTGGTCGCGACGAACATCGACATAGGCCTGGATCACATTGATCAGGACATTCTGTTCGACATTTCGCAGGCCTTCGCGGGCGGCCAGGACGTCGGCTTCCGCCGCCGTCAGATTGGCACTGGCCTTGCCGCCCGTGAACAGTGGCTGGCTGATTGAAAGGGTCGCGCCGCTGGCCGACGTCTCGACGCGCGTGCCGCCGAAGGGATCGCGTTGAGACCCAGTGACATCCGCCGACAGGCTGGCCGAAGGACGGAAAGCCGTCTTGGCCTGGACAACGCTCTCATCGGTGGCGCGCTGGGACGCGCGCTGCTGCTGCAGCGTGGGGTTGGTCTGGTAGGCCAGGGCAATCGCATCGGTCAGGGTCTCGGCCTGAACGGCGGACCCAAAGCCGGCCATCAGGCCCAAGCTGCAAGCGGCGGCCAACAATCCGGCCCGACGGCTATTCGACATCTAGTTCAATCCCCAAGACCGGCGAGGCTTGCGCCCGCACTTCTATATGAGCGCGTGTAGGGCCGAGCGCCACAGGCCGCCAGTTAAGCTTTTTTCACGCTTGCGTTGCGCGGATGTTTCGAGAGCGAAAAACCTTGAGTCACAGACAGCCCTAGAAGGCGAAACCCGGCTCTGCGCCGAAGCCCGCAAGGACCGGCGGCGTCGAGTCAAAAACCGTTCGGCGACCGACACCATCTTCTGCGCGCACATAGATGGTGGCCCGCCCCACGGGCCCCGCGCGTTCGACGACGCCCAGCCGGCCACCAATTGCCAAGGCCTTGGTCCAGGCGACCGGCGCAGCGCCCACGGCACCTTCGGAAATGATCACGTCATAGCCCGCTCCGGCGGGGCTCGTGAGATCCTCGCCGTCGAGGCGCGTCACCGTCAGCCCCATGGCTTCCAGAACCGCCGCCGCATAGGGGGCTGCGATGGCGAGTGCTGTCTCGCCGGCGCGCGGCTTGAGATATTGCAGAAGCTTCCCGACGTCGCGCGGGCGCAGTAGCCAGCGGCCAAGCGCATATTCGACCTCGGCGTCGGCATAGGCCAGATAGGCCTTGCTGGCAGGAACCACAGCCTCGCGGGCCACCACGCGCAGAGCATCCTGCAGAGGCAGGTCGGTGACGTCGGCGGTGCGGATCTGGCTTTCCACCATGTTCAGCCGCGCGGCGGCGAAATCGGTGCTCATGGAATCCCTCGGTCGGACTTGACGTTCGAGCGGGTTATAGGTCCGCCCCTCCCCTCAAGGCAATGCGAAGGGTTGATTAGGGGTGCCGCAACAGCCCGCGACCTTTTGGTCGGCCCAGAATTTAAGGCCCGATTAACCATAATCGCGCATTTTCGGCCTGTCTTCATTGAAGACACCCCACCATCACTGACTTTCCACAGCCCGGCCGCAAGCCGGGCTGTTTTTTTGTTCGAAGGCGCTTGCGCCGAGTCAACGAGGCGGCTATCACCCGGCCTCTTCCTGAGGCGACCTGTTCCGCGGTAGCTCAGTGGTAGAGCAGCCGGCTGTTAACCGGCTGGTCGTAGGTTCGAATCCTACCCGCGGAGCCACCTCTCCCCCCGAGGCCCTTATGGGTAAGGGATCTTGGAGGAGTGGAGATGAGAGCGCCCTACATTGCGCCCCACATCGTAACCCAATTATAGCGGCCGAAAATTCGGGACCAGGCGAACGCCATTCGCTTCGCCGGCGTGGTTTCGATCCGACGCCGACTCGACAGTCCCTCAATGTTCTGCTTCTGTTCGCGGCCTCATGGGTGGCCGCAATCCAGATCGCATTTCCGTTAGCGAACTTCGCCCGGCCTTCGAGACCGTGGAGCGGATGGCAAAGGCCGGCTGGAAACTTCGCTCTCGCTGCGACACCTGTCGCCTTGAGCTTGAGGTCGATTGGCGCGTCGTCATCACGGTCCTGGGGCCGCGCTATTCGCTTTGGAATAGGAAGGCGCGGTGTCGGAAGGTCATGTGTCGCGGGCATGTGATCTTTCTAGCCCGACACCACCCTCGCGCCGGTTTCGAACCGCTGAGCGCGCCCGACAAGCCCGAGCCGAGGCCGACGTTCTATGAGCGGGCGAACGGTCACAAGCCCGGCGAAGCCCCTCCCCTTCAGCTTCGGCCCGACAGGCTTCCCTAGGGGGTCACATCGACCGCTTATTTGATCGCCACCACAGTGTCGTAGCCACCCACCCGGTCGAGGCCAGGGTGGCTGTCGATTCCGGTATAGCTGAGTGAGGCGTTCTCGTAGCGGCGGAACGCGAAGACCGCTTCATTCATTCGCTCGGTGTTGAAGACACGTAGATCCACCAGCATCTGGAAGTCTGCGACGGTCAGGCCGGTCACCGTCTGGAACAGGTCCGGCTCGATCAGAGTGATGACCTCTTTCAGGTTGTTCTCGCGAAAGTCGGTCAGATACATGAATGCCGGGATGCGGGTGGCGAACTTGATCAGTTTCTCCTGAACCTTCTTCCGCAACGACTTGTATTCCTTCTCCTCAGCGGTCAGCTCGCGCTTCTCCTTTTCCGAAAGATCGCCCTCCCGAGACTTCTGCTTCAGGTCTTTCACAGCTTCGGACTTGGCGATGATGGTCTCGATGATGTTGTCACCCAAACTCCGCCAGCCCTCGATACGCTCCACAGCCGCCATGGCTTCTTCGCTGTCGAGGACCCGGCGCAGGGTATCGTTGTCAACATTGACCAACAGGGCCGATTCCCACTTGCGGGCCAGAAGCGTGCCCGTGGTCCCGGCCATAGCGATATCCAGGATTTCGCCGGCATCGACTGGCTTCATGACAGCGCCGTCGTAGGCCAGCACCGGCAGGAAGGAAATCAGGTCCGCGACCGCCTGTTCCGGGTTCGCCGCCCCTGGCGAGAGGCCGATGCCATAAGATGACAGCTGGCGCAGCGCCCGCGTCGGGGCGAAGTCGAACACGAAACACACCGGCTTGACGACCTGTTCGCGGTTAGGATCGTCGCCGTCCGGGTTCTTGATAGACCACGGCGACTGGACCCGAAACGCTGCCTGAAAATAAGTTTCGGGCGATTTCAGGTTCCGAAGCATCAGGATTGATGACCACTGGGGGACGGTGACGCCGGTCGTCAGCTTTCCGCACGACAGGGTGATGGTCTGGGTCTTGAAACCCTCACCGATAGCCGCGCGCACCGGCGGGACAGCGTCCAGCCCGATGCCCGCGTTTGCGCCTGCCACCATGACGACGCGGTAGTCATGCCAGAAGACGTTCTGAGGTTCGGCCAATAGGTTCCTCATCGCCTCGCAGGCAGCGACATTGGGCAGGAACCAGAAGGCGTGGTTCAGCCAAGGCAGCAACTGGCTGTCGGCATAGGGCCACGGCGGCCGAGCTCCGGACTTCAGCGCGTCGCCGGGCGCATGCTCACCGCGAATGACCTGAAGCCATTTCTGCACGTCATCCTTGTGGGTGAAGGTCGCTGCTGCGCCTGTTCCGGTCGCGGCGAAGAAGGCGTTCAGATCGAACTCATCAAACTCGCCCCCGCTGGCGATAGCCAACAGCTCCGCCGGCATCTGATAGGTGAGCAACCTCATCTCGGGCAGGGCGGCGTAGGGATTCCGCACTCCCGGGTGCTCCACCGTAAACGCGGCCTTGGCGCGCTGCTCATCGGTATAGGTCCAGTTGAAAATCTGTTCCTCGATGAACTCGCCGGTCGCCAGCGCCTTGAACGGCGTGCCCGACAGATAAACATAGGCGCGGGTGGTAATGGGCAGAAACTCGGCCTCGGCCTCGGACAAGATCCCCAAGTCCTCGTTCACCTGCTCTAGATCGGCGGTGTATTCGACCTTCGACGCTCGAGCGTCCGTTTCGCCCTCAAACAGCTCCTTGGCAGTGTCACGCCAAGCCCCGAAATGGTATTCGTCGAAGACCACGAGGTCCCAGTTCGTCGTGTGCAACCACTCGTTCTTGGGCTTGATCGCGCCGGTTCCGGCTTCTCGTCCCAAAAGGTCCTGGAAGCTCCCGAAATAGACCAGCGGCTGATCGTGGTCGGCATCCCGTGGATCGCGCCCGGAGGCGCGGGACAGATACTGCCAACCCTCGAAATCGATGTGGCTTTCCAGATCGGCCTGCCAGGCGTCCTCGACCGCAGGCTTGAAGGTGACGACCAACACCCGTTTGGCCTCGAGCTTGCGGGCCAGCTGGTACGCGGTGAAGGTCTTTCCGAACCGCATCTTGGCGTTCCACAGGAAACGCGGAACGGCCGCCTCATCATCGGCCCAGCGAGACTGGAAATAGGCATAAGTGGCATCCACGGCCGCCAGCTGCTCGGCGCGCGGGGGAAAGCGCTGGTCGCGGGCCCCAGTGACGATCTGGCCCGTACGTAGCTGATGCAGGGCTACGCGCACGTCGGCGGCGGTGCATCGCATCCATTCCAGCTTCGGATTCTCATGGCCCCGAGCAATCAGGGCGTTGCGGAGGGCATGGTCCGAGATGATTGAGCCGTCGTCGCGTGTGGCTGGTTCGTCCAGTTCGATGCGCGGCGTGATGCCAGCTGTTTTGGTTTGTTCTGAGATCCGCTGCCTTACATCACGTGTAGTCTGGCCGATCTTCAGAAGACCCGCGTGCGACGGCGCGTCGATAGAATAGGCATAGAGGCGCGGATTGACATCTGCCCTTGGCGGCAGGATGTCCTCGATCGGCCGGCTCAATCCGCCGTCTCCATGGGGCGGATCATGCTCTCGATGTAAGCCTGTTCGTCAGCCGTGATTCCGTACTTTTCGTAGAGCGCAGCGTCGGTCCAGGTGCGGTCCCAAGACTGTTGAGGAACCCAATGATAGACGCCTCTCATGGCATCTTGACTGATCTTCCGAAGCGACACGATGAAGCGCAAAAAGCGTGTCTGGAGATAGCTGACTGCGCTATCTGCCGCCTCTTCGGATTCAAGAGGCCCCATGACAATCCAAGTCTGAGTGCACACTGAGTTCGGTTCGGCCGTACCCGGCTTGCTGAGCACGATGTCCGGAATGACATGACCGCCACTGCTTCCTGGGCCGGCTTTCGGCGCGAGGACCTTCCAGCTGTCGATGAGGTGTGTGTTCTTCGTTATTGCAGACCGCAGCATCGAGCCGCTGCGGCGGCCGGCGTTGGAACTCGCATAGACCTTGACCTCTCCATCCCCCGGTTCACCCTTGCGGAAGGCAGAGAAGTTGGTGGCGAGCCCGAAGGGAGTGTCGCCAGTTAGTAGGTCCGCGAAGCTCGGCTCATTCAGTGCAAGCACCTTCTTCAATATCGTCGCAGCGCGTTCGTCTCGGATAAAAACGTCATGTTCGTCGAGCCTCCGGTTGGTCGGCCCGATGTACTCATCCCGAATGAGGGTGACCGAACAGTCGCCCTCGTAATCCCGGCCGCGCAAGAAGAAGCAGACACCGCTCTTAAGATCCACTCCTGGAAAGACCTGACCTGAGTTCGGGTAGTCCACCAGGTGGCTGATGTGGCGGTCCGCCAGCATTGTCCGGCGAAAATCCTCCATGCCCCGTCCGCCGGCCATCCAACGCGAGGGAATGACCATGCTGAGGAAGCGTGGCTCAAGCTTGACAGCCTGTTCGACGAACAGGTGATAGATCGCGGAGTCGTTGGTTCCGCCGCCGCCGCCCGCCATCTGATAAGGCGGATTGCCGATGATCACGTCGAACTGCATTTCGGCTCCGAACATTTCGGCGAGACGAACCCCGGGGTCGTCCGTGTGGATGAAGGGGTAGGCGTAGGACTCACGATGATCGCCACGATCCAGCGCGGTTTTCTGCGCTCCGCAGAACCGGCATTTGTTTCCCTGCCAATCGTGCTCCATTCGCTCGAACCAGACGTTGCCGTCCTCGTCGTCGAAGTCGCGCGCTACGGAGTGCTCGCCATTAGCCCATTTAGAGCAGTACAGGCTGCGGCGGGCCAAAAGCGCGGTCAGGCTAGAGGTGCCGATGCCGAAAACTTGGCGGGTTAGGATGTGATCGACGCGGGTCCTCAGATCCGGGATTTCTTCCACCAGCCCGTCGATCAGCCGCTTGGCGATTTCGCGCAGGAAGACCCCAGACTTGGTGCAAGGGTCCAGGAAGGTGACCGAACTGTCGGTCCATAGTTTCGCGCCGCCGTTGGCCGCCGCCCACCCCTCGGTCACGGTGTCCAGCATCCGCGCGGCGAACTCGGGTGGTGTGAACACCTCATCGTTCGACAGATTGGCGATGCAGGTTAGGACGTCGGGGTTGCGCTTCAGCAGGGCAAACGGCGTGGCGTCGGTCATGCGGCAGCGCCCTCAGGCGTTCGATCCAGCGCTGAGAGATCGCGCACCGTCATCGGGGGCCAAGTCTTCACTGGCTGGAAGACCTCATGCTTGCCGAGATGCTGGAACAGCATGCCCTCTTCCCGCAGGCCGGCGGACTGGGTCATGCGGTCGAGCCGGAAGTCACGACGCTGGAACTTGCCGTTCCCGATATAACCCCACTCCACGAAGGAGATCGCTCCGCCGTCCGCCGCCACCATCGACAGGGCGTCGCCGTGGATTAGGTTCAGCGACAGGATGTTTGAGGCCGCATGCCAGATCTCATCCTCGGGCGTTGCCGACATGTAGTCGCTGAACAAGGCCAGCATATTCGTGCGGCATTCGGCGATGTTATCGGCCAGCAGTTCTATTCCGTAACATGACGCCACTGCGACAAGGCCGTAGATACGCTTCTCGAACGACGATCGCCCATACTTCAGCTCAACCGTGTCGAGTTTTCGAGCCAGGATGGGAACGAGGAAGTTGCCGCTGCCACAGGCCGGTTCAAGAAACCGCGAATCGATCCGCTCGCTTTCGCCTTTCACTAGATCGAGCATGCGCTGGACCAGCCATGGCGGGGTAAAGACCTCTCCGTGATCGGCGACCCGTTTCTTCGACTTGATAAGACTCATTGGGGCGCCAGCCTGCAATTGGGGAGGTGACTTCTTGCGCGTTCTTCTGGAGCAATGCCATCCCTGAGGTCATGTGATCAAGTGACGAGCGCGCGCTGGAGCGGGGTCATTGAAGGTCCGGTTGCCGACGGAAGGCTGAGTTCCGCTCCTGTTTGGCCCCGAGCGGAACAGCCGGGATCTTGCGCGCAGAGGCTTCATTCCATCACCCTCGTCGGGAGTTGCCAATGGCCGCTTGAGGGCGTCCATCGGCGTGGCGCTGAGCGACCAGATGTCTGGCGCTGGACGTACTTTACGCTGGGGGCCACTACCCTGCTACGCGCCGATGACGTGAAGGATCCAGGTGACGGCCTTCCACGCCAAATAGCCGACGATGTACATCTGCACGGCGACGCCAGCGATACCGCCGAGAATGTAGATCACCCACACAGGAGCGAAGGCAACCTTCCAGGCCATCAGTGCGCCCGGCGAGAATCGCGCCTCGCCGGCGACCAGGCGGGCGGTCCGATTTAGCTCGCGACGCTCGATCTCGGCCGTCCAGATCTCGCGGCGCCGCGCGTGCTCCTCTGCCTTCACGGCTCGACGCCTCGCGCGCTCCCGTTCTCGGAAGGCGCGACGCCGGATCCTCTCGTCGGCGTTCGTTGGGTTCATGTAGTGCACGTCGCCCATGACCCGACGCTAACCGAACGCAACCTGAGCGGTCGACTCCAAATTTGTGCATCTTTTCGGGAACAGGCCTTCGGCGGCCTATCAATCTTGAACCGGACGAGCCCCATCGGGTCCGCCTAGATTACCCTGCGGAGAGCCATAAGCGCTCAAAAAAAAAACGGGGCCGCCAGCGAGGCGACCCCAGTTGCAGGGAGGAGGATCAGTCTCGGCGACCGCCAGCGATCAGCCGGGGCGGACCCGGCGGAGCCTTCGAGGAGGAAGGATTGGGCGGCCGCTGGCGAACGACGTTCGCGAGCAAGGCGACGGCCGACACCGCGACGGCGGTGTAGGTGAACAGGTCGGCCGGCTGGACGTGGATCTTGGCGAAGAGCACCAGGGCGGCGCGGAAGGCGAGCGCGATCGCGACCAGGTCGATCGCAGCGCGAACCACCCAATGGGCGGCCGGGAAGCCCGAGGCCTTCGGATCCAGCGCCGAAGCGCGCCAACCGATGAAGAAGGCCCCGATCACCAGAACGGCAACGGCGACCAGGTCGAGCAAGGTCAGGTTCGCGATCACTTCGACACCCCGCCGAGGAAGCGTTTGAAGACCTTGGGTCCCTCGCTGAGCACGATCGGAAAGAGCCGGAACGCGAGCATCCCGATCGCCAGCGCCCAAGCGAATGCGCCCTGATCTCCGAACCAGGGGATCGCCTTGGCGACGCCGGGGGCGAACGTGATTGCGGCCGCGAACCCGACCACGATCCCCATGACGAAGTCATAGAAGGCGCGGATGAGCTCGCGGCCGCGAGGGCGATCGGGGGCGAGAAGCCTGGAAACCAGGACATGCAGTCCCGTGAGGAGCCCGCCGATCGCGCCGGCGATTCCGAGACCAAGATCGAGGTTCGCCCACTTGTCGGGCATAGCCCGCCCTCCCCACGGTGCGAGCTAGGCCCGCTGACGAAGGGAGGCTCATGCGTATCGGCTTGCGGTCGAGTTTCAGGCTCCCGAGCCGGTGATCGCCACCGTCGCCCCGGCCCCGGTCAGAGCCGAGACGTCGACGCGCCACCAGGCGACGCCAGGCTCGTTGAAAAACGCCGGTGCGATCCCCGTCGACGGGTTGCCGGTGATCGGCGCGACGGTGGCGATATTCGGCGACGCGCCGGCGGGATCCCTGGTCGACCGCTGAACGGTTCCGGTGATCGCCGTAGCGACCCCGGTGACTTGGACGGACAGGCCGCCCGAGAACTTGATCCATTCTGTCGCGCCGGCGGCCGTCAGATCCTTGTCGGTGTTTACGGGATAGGTCATGGGTCGAGATCTCCTAGAGCCGGACGGTTCCTTTCCAGGGCGTGCCGCGCCCCCAAA
Organism: Caulobacter sp. AVps16; assembly: GCF_058681455.1. Classification (NCBI taxonomy): domain Bacteria; kingdom Pseudomonadati; phylum Pseudomonadota; class Alphaproteobacteria; order Caulobacterales; family Caulobacteraceae; genus Caulobacter; species Caulobacter sp. AVps16. Next base: position 1,458,339 of record NZ_CM178739.1, on the reverse strand, counting down.
CCGCGCCGAGTTGATAAACGGCGACCTCGATCGTCGCGGGCGAACCGCCGAAGTCCGAGGTTTGCGCGGCCGCCGCATAGACGACGCTCGGGGTCGAGCTCGTGAGCGTGCGAACGACGGTCGCGCCGTTGAAGATCTCGACCGCGTAGCTTTCGAAATCTTCCCCTAGCGGGACCTCGGCCGCCGCCCAATCGTCGCCGCCGGTTCGCGTGCGGCGGATCCAGGCGAACGTGACGTCGCCGCCGGCGGCGCGGGATCCTCGGACATGGTCGGGAGAGTACGGCCGAAGGCCCTTGCTCTGGATCGCCGCCGTTTCGCCCGTAAAGGCAGGATCGGAGAGCGCCGAGCCAATCGGCCCATAGCGCCAGTTGTAGGGCAAGCCGCGCATTTCGCGATCGAACGGGATCGAGGTCAGGGACGAATCGAGAAGCGCAACGCGCGCCCCGGCCGCCAAGGGCGAGCGCATGGCGGCCTCGGTTCCGAGTTGCCCGCGCAAGAGCCTGGTCAGGCTGTAGCGGCCAGGCGAGACGAGCGTCGCGTCGACGAACTGAACGATCTCCCATTCCCCAGCCGAGGCCTCGACCGCGATCGCGTTCGCGCCGGCGAACACCTCGGCCTCGGTCGCCGAGGTCAGGATCCCGCCCTCGACATCGACGACCAGGGCGTTCGCCTGGTCGAACCGGTGCAGCGGCCCGGCTGAAAAGGCGGCGGCCGTCTGGCCGAGGATCCCGCCGCGCGTCACTTGTGTCGCGAGTTCGAAGCCCGAGGTCGTCGGGCTCTTGTAGATCGCCACGGCGCCGGGCCACGGGCTGGCGGCCGCGACCGCGTAGGGCCGATGCGCCGGCAGATCCGCGACGATTTGCGGAATGTCGAGAAGCATGACCTCGGGCGGGCCATAGATCGGGAGCGACGGTGGCTCCTGAACGCGGTCGACGTAGTAGCGAAGGCCGTAGATGCTCGGATCCGTAGCGGCCGCCTCGACCGCCCGCGCCTCGCCGTCGCCGATCGCCGACAAGCGGAAGTCATAGGAGCGGCCGCCGAGAACCATCGTCACCACGTCGGCCGGATCCAGCGCCAGGCGCGACGGCGCGAGCGCAAACGTCCCGCGCTCGCGCATCACCCATTGATCCTGAATGGCCTGGTCGGCGAGGCCTTGGAGCTCACCGGATCCGATGACGATCGGGAATTGCGAGGCGGCCACGCGGTCGGCTGAGACGATCAAGCGGCGGGCCTCGGCCGAAAGGTTTTGATAGTCGGCGTTCCCGTCGATCGCGACCCACTTCAAGGACCGGGGAAGCTCGGTCTCCTGCCCTCGCGTGAGCGAGAAATCCTCCTCCTCGGGATTCGTCGAGACAAGTTCGCTCTCGTCGATCGTCGCCACCGACGGCCGCCCGCGCATGACAAAGCGGATCGTCCCGCCCACCTCGACCGCGTCGAACTGATAGACGGTCATGAGCGGGTCGATCGCCTGGCGCGCGCTCACGACGCCGTCGACCAGGAAGCCAGCGACCGCCTGCGTCAGGTCGCTTGTGTCGGCGACGCCAGGCTTCACCCGGTCGAACTCGGCCTGAACGATCGAGGCCAAGGACGAACCGCCGAGGCGGCCGTTCAGCCAGTGGCCGAGGGTGTAGTTCGGGGCGTCGCTCCAAACGGTCGAGCGTTGCGGGAAATCGGGATAGGGCCGCGCATCCCAACACCAGACGGACGCCCGCTCTAGCGGGATCATCGGTCCGCCATAGACGGACGAGGTCGGGTTGTGGCCAGCCGCTGGATCCCAATAGGCGAACCAGGCCTCAAGCGCCCGGCGCTGAATGAGATCGTCTCGCGAGCCCGTGGAGAAGTACGGGAACGCCGACTCGGCGCTCTTGGGATCGTAAAAGACGTTCGGCTGATTGGCTCCCTTGTCGATCGACGGAACGCCGAGCTCGGTAATCCAGAGCGGCTTTGACTGAGGAACCCACCCCGTCGGGGATCCGGCCTCGACGCCGGCGACGCGGTTATAGTGTTGGTTCGTCCAGAACGAACGGAAGTCCTTGACCCGATAGACCCACGGCTTCCCGAGCCCGTCGGTGATCGGCGTGCGGGTTTGAGACGCGCGATCGGCCGGGCTCGCATAGAACCAGGTGAAGCCCTCGCCGCCCTCGATATTGGATTGCAGATAGGCGCGATCATAGGTCGACGGCGCGCCGGCCAGGGCGTCGACGTGGCCGGATCCGTCGCGCCAATCGGCGAGCGGGCAATAGTTGTCGATCCCGACGAAATCAACATTGGCGTCGGACCACAGGGGATCGAGGTGGAAGGTCCAGCCCGTAGCGTCGTCATAGGGTTTGACGCCGTTGTATTCGGTCCAGTCCGCCGCATAACCGACCTTCGTTCCGGCCCCGAGGATACCCTTCACGTCGGCCGCCAGTTGCTTCAAGGCCGCGACGGTCGGATAGGCCCCGGCAGCGCCCTTGACGGTCGAAAGCCCGATCAACTCCGAGCCGATCAGGAAGGCGTCGACGCCGCCTGCCATCTGACAGAGCTTGGCATAGTGCAGGACCATCCGCCGGTACGACCACTCGGCCGGGCCGGAATAGCTCACCGTGTCGCCGGCGGCGGCGAAGTGCGACGAGAGGCAGGTTCCGAAAAACGCCGAGACCTGCGTCGCAGCCGTGGCCGTCCCGTAGGGCGAGCCGGCCTTCCCCGGCGCGGGGTGACAGGTGATCCGGCCGCGCCATGGAAACGCCGCTTGCTCGGCCCCGCCGTAGGGATCCGGCTTGGCGTTACCGGTCGGAATATCCATGAGGATAAACGGATAGAAGGTCACGCCCCAGCCGCGCGCCTTGATCGCGGCGATGCCCTGCAGAACGGCCAGGTCGGAAGGCGTCCCGCCGTAGTTTGGAAGGCCGGCCGTGGCCGACACCTGGTAGGCGGCCCCGCGCTCGACACCGTTGACCCGCCACTCGAACGGGATCGTCGGCTTATCAGGGATCTCGACGCCCGGCTTAATCTGACAGGATCCGGCGCGAAGATCGGTCCCGAACCAGGACGTCACGAGCGAGACGTTCGCCATGTTGCCGGCGATCTCGTCGAGTTGATCGAGCGAGGCCTCGACGTCCGTCTTCTCACCGAAAGAGCCGTGAACGTTCTCGGCCGTGGTGACGGTGAGGCTCGTGCGTCGAATGACCTTTTCCGTCGCATAGACGAACTCGCCCGAGCCGGGGATCATACACACTGACTTGAGACGGTTTTCCAGGGCGTCGGGATCCTTGTCGACCTTGAACACCTCGAAGTTCAGTTGAGGAAGGCGATTGCCAAAAGCCTTGAGCGGGAGATCCTCGAACACGACATAGGCGGTCCCGCGATAGGCCGGGGTGTCGCCCTTGATCGAGGCGATCAGCGGGTCAACCGCCTGGTCCTCGCTCCCCGTGTGAAGCCTCCAGGTGACGCCAGAAAGGTCGAGCAACTTGCTATCGGCCCAGACGCGGCCAATCGAGGCGACGACGCCCTCGCACAAGGCCACCGCAAAGCTACACGAATAGAGATACTCCTCGACCTTCGTCGATTGGCCGCCAGCGCCCTTGCCGCCGACCCGCTGCGTCGTTCGGGTCTCCTTGAAGTCCGTCGCCCAAATGACCTGACCGGCGGTCCTCATCCTTCCGTAGATCCGCGAGATCGTCGCGCCCTCGGTCGAGGTCATGACCTTGAGTTGGTCTAGCCGCTGGCCGGGGATCGTCTGCGATCCCATGAGCGCGGGATAGAGATACGCGCTGTCGATATACGACCCGATGGTCGCGCCGATCCAACCCCCAATAGGCCCGCCGATCGCGGTCCCCGCCATTTGAAGAACGACCGTCGCCATGGGTTCAACCTTTCAGAGGCGGGAAGCGGAAAGCGAACGCCGTTCGCGTGCGCCAAGGGCGCGAATAGGTCTCCAACCGGACGCCGTCGCCGTTGGTCGCGTGGATCATCCGGCCGTCGTCGATCAGGATCGCGCAATGTTTGGCGGGCCCGTTTGCGATCATGCGGAATAGAACGACGTCGCCGGCGGCGACTTGCTCGCGCGGGATCTCGATCAGCCACCGGCGCGCCGCCGCCGCGAGGGTCTCCTCCCCCGTGGCCTCGGCCCAATCGGGCGAATAGCGCGGCGGTTGCTCGGGCTCGTCGCCATAGAGCCCCCGCCAGACGCCGCGCACCAGGCCGAGGCAATCGCACCCGACGCCGCGCGCCGAGGCCTGGTGGTGGTAAGGTGTGCGATCCCACGCCAGGGCCTCGGCGACGACAGCGGTCGGGCTGATCGCCTCGGCGCTAGACAACCCGAGACACCACGTCATTCCCCGGCATGTCGGGGAAGCCTCGGAAGTTGACGGCGTTCGCGAAGAGCTTGCAGCGGGCGAAGCTCTTGTCGCACCCGGCCGTCACGACGAAGGCGTCGCCGGCGACGATCGGGTTCGCCGGCGGTCGCCAGAGTTCGAGATTGACGGTCGCACCGACCAGGGCGTGAGAGCGAACCTCGAACGGCCGGCCGGCGTTCGCGCCCGTCAACCAGACCAGCCGTCCGCGCGAAAACAGGTCGCCGGCAAAAGCGCCGAGGCCCGTCGCGGTCATCGTGCGGTCGTTCACCAGGGCCGCTACAGCGCCGACGCCGCGATAGGCGGTGGCGGTCAGGTCCACGCCGCAACGGGTGTCGCCGAGATCCGCGTCGCACGGATATTGGTATGTCCGCGACTTCGGCTGATTGAACAGGTGCGCCAGGCTGCGAACCTCGGCTTCGAAGGCCTGGCGGCCGCGCCGGATCTCGCCGAGGCTCCCGACGCGGATCAAGACGCGGGCGGCCACGTCCTGCCAATTCACGCGATAGACCTCGATCCCGGCATTATCATAAAGGCCGGCGAGGAGATCAGCCTCGACGATCCTGGCCGAAGAGAGCGCGCCCTTCACGTCGACCGAGTCGACGTTGAGCCCGAGCTCCGAGCGCATCTCGCTCGCGGTGAAGCCGGCCTCGGGTTCGAACGTCACGCCCGCGAAGGTGAGCGGCCGATCGTGGTCGGTAAAGCCCATCACCTGGCCGTCGGCGCGGGTGAGTTTCCAGCAATGGGCGATCGTCGTCGTCCCGGTCGCCAGGTGGTCCGCGAGCGCGGTCGGGAGGGCCTTCATAGCTTGAGCTCGACCAGGGGGATTGAACCGATCTCGCCGGCGCGGAAGTGGTCGAGATCCACGTCGATCCGATCAGCGTCGAACCGCACGGGAACGTCGAACTCATAGCCGGCGGTGACGGCCTGGCCGGCGGTCGGCTTCGATCCGGTGACGAAGGTGACGACACCCGTCGTCACGTCGAGGCTATAGTGGGTGCCGAGGGTCTTTTGCACGCCGGCGACGGCGACCTTCACCGACCCGGCGACAGGCTTGCGGATCTCGCGAACATAGGTCCGCGCGACGTCGCCGTAGATCTTCACCAGTTGGAAGGCCACCTTCGTCCCGTCGCCCGTGCCGATCGCCTGGTCGAGCGCCGTCGTGTTCTGCAACGGCGGACACGAGCGGTAGTCCGACCAATCCTTGAACCGGAACCCGTACAGCTTGGCGCGGCGGGCCTCGAAGAAGGCGACGACGGCGTGTAGCTCGTCGGCGGTTCGGATCCCGTAAGCGACGTCGTACCGCCGGCGCGACGAAGCCCAGGGCGAATTGCGCTCCTCGCGGCCGCTCCCGAGCTCGACGACGGCCGTCCGTCGCTCGGGGCCGCCCTTGGATCCGCGCGAGACGTCGACGGGGAACTGTACCTCGTCAAAGGCCATGTCAGGTGTTCCTCATGCCGCGCTGCACCGCGCGAGCGACGGCGGTCTCGACCTGGCCCCGGCTCTGTTGGAAGCCGGCCAGGCCGCCCGCGCCGCTAAGATTGAAGGTGACGTTCACGCTCGGCCGGGCGCCGCCGCTGCCGTCGTCGCTTCCGCCGCCCGGCGTCTTCGAGACGCGGACCCGCTCGCCTGGTGAAACACGAAGGCCGAGCATTTTCGTATCAGTGCCGCCGACCCCCGGAACGACGAAGTCGGTCCCGTTCGCCGCGCCAGGCGCGGCCTTGAATAGGCCGGAAAACCACTTGCTCGCGCCCTTGGCGGCCGACATGAGCCCCGACCAGCCGCCCGAGGATCCGCCGCCGCCGCCGGACGCGCCGCCGGCCGAGCCAAGGATCTTATCGAACAGGCCGTCGAGAGCGCTCTCCATTGGCTTGGTGACGAAGCGCTCGAGGATCTTGGCCGAGATACTTTCGATCACGCTGGTCCAGGTGTCGCGTAAGGCGGCCCCGGCCGACTTCGACCCGCTCACCACTTGCGAGAAGTTGGCGGCGATGTCGCGCGATAGATCCTTGGAGGCCGCGCGGAGATCGTCGCGGAGCGTAGTGGTCTTGTCCTTGGCCTTGTCGGTTTCCTGGCCGACCCCTTTAATCCGCCCCTCGGCTTCCTTGTAGTCGTCCGACGAGATCAGCCCGGCGTCGAGGAGCCGGTTCAACTCGACCAGGGCGCCGATATAGTCCTCGGTCGCCTCAGTCAGTCGAACGAGCGCGTCGATCCGGCCTTGCGACGCGGTCTCGAAGCCACCGAACGTCCCGGCGAATTGGTTCTTCTCGAACTCGGAGAGATCTTCCAGGGCGTGGCGATAGTCCGCCCAGGATCCGGCGACCTGAGACCACATGCGTTCGGCCGAGTCATAGGCGGCCTTTTGCGCCTCGGTCATGCCGGCATAGATCGAGGTGGCCCGCGTCGCCTCGGCCGCCGCCTGGTCGGCCAGCTTGGCGCGAACGGCCGCCGCGTCGACGGCGGCGATCGAACCGTCGGCCTCAAGCTGATTGAGCTCGTCGAGGGCCATCGTCGCGCTGTCGGCCTTTTGCGCCAGGTCGAGCAAGGCGTCGGCGCGGGCGCGGCTGGCGGTCTCGAAGCCGCCAAACTTTGCGGCATAGGTCGAGCCTTCGAAGTCGGCGACCTCTTTGAGGTTGGCGAGATACAGTTCGAGCGGCGAGCGCGTGGTTTCGTAAAGGCGCTCGGCCTCGGTTTGAGCTTCGTCGACCCGAGTACGGCCACCGCCGCCACCGCCGCCCCTCGGCTTGGGTTTCGGCTTGTCTTCGAGCGGGTCGTTCGTCACGGCGCCGGCAGGCTTGCCGCCCGCGACCGGCTTAGCCAGGCGCGTGGCGCGCTCGGCCTTGATCCGTTCGAGCGTTGAGATCTCGCCCTCAAGGCGGGTAATCCGGGCTTGGTTGGCGTCGTGGCCCGTCTGCCATTGGCCTTGCCACCTGGCGCGCTGGTCCTTGCTTCCGTTCGCGCCGATCCGGGTGAGGAAGTTATTGATCGGGTCGGCCTTCGGTTTGAAGATCCCGTCGAACACTTCCATGTCGTGCCGGAGCTTTTTGAGCTCCTTGCGCTTGCCATCGATCCCCCCGGTCCCGAGGTTCATGACGTCCATGAGCCGGTTTCCGAACTCGATCAGGTCGGGGATCGCGAGCGCGAGATCCTCGGCGAAGCCCGAGATTTGCGGGGCGGCCTTGATAAGGGCCGACGTCAATTGCATCCCGATGACCTGTTGCAGATCTTCAAGCCGCTTCTTGGCGTCGACGGCGTTGGCGATCAGCTTCTCGTCGAGCGTGATCCCGAGATCCTCGGCGCGCTGACTGAAGGTCCGAAGCCCGGCGTCGCCCGCACTCAGCATGTCGACCAGGTCCTTACCGGCGTCGCCGAAGGCGGCCGTCGCCAGGGCCGTCCGCTTGTACGGATCCTCGGTGTCGCGAACGGCGTTCGCGAGCACGGCGATCGCCTCGCTCTGGTTCTTGGTCGCGCGGACCGCCGTGGCCAGCACCGGATCGGTGTCGCGGAGGTACTTGAGGAACGAGCCGGTCCCGGCGTGCGCCTGGCCGACGTTCTCTGAGTATTTGGCGAGAGCCGCGTCAAGCTTGTCGAGGCCGTCGGTCTGCGACGCCGCGTAGCGAAGCCCGAGGAGTTCCTTTGTCGTGATCCCCGCCTTCGTCGCCGCGCCGTCGAGCGCGGCGGCCGTGTCGAGGGCTTTTTTCTCGGCCAGGATCAAGCCCGAGACCAGGAAGCCCACGCCGACGCCGGCGGCTTGAGCGACCTTGCCCCACCCCGCGCCGGCCTTGCCGGTGGCCTCGATCCCCTCTCGGGTCTTGTGGAACCGGTTATCAATGCCGAGGAGTTCGCGGGCGATCCCGCGAGCTCCGTCGGCCAGGCTCTTTCGAGCCGTTTGAATGTCATCCTTGAAGGCCGCCGAATTGGCGGAAAGATCGGCGACGAGCTCGCCAACGACGACGGTCAACGTCCCCTCCTAGTCTTGCGGAGCTTCCGCACACCGGCGATCGCTCGGTCTTCGAGATCCGCTTCCCGCGCCTCCCGCTCTTCCAAATTTTCCAGCGCCGCCCATTCGCTGAGCTCCGCCGACGACATGCGCCGGCCGAGCTCAGCGACCGTCATTCCGAGGTCGCGGGCGAGGTTGAAGAGGAAGCGTCGCGAGGGGCGCCTGAGGAGTTTTTTTCAGCGGCCGCGATCTCTTGCTTGCCGATCTTGTTCAGCTTCGAGGCGGCCAGGGCGACCCGCTCGACGGCGTCCGCGTTCTTCGCGCCGAGGGCCTCGGCGTCGTCGGCGGTGAAGAGCGGGTTCAGGGCCTCGTCGACCGCCGTCATGACGACGAGATAGGCCCGCGTGTTGGCGGGAACCTCGCCGGCCGGGCTGGACCGAAGATAGTCCTCCCAGGCGTCGCGCTGAGCGGCGCTCATCATGGCGACGCGGACGCTTCCGCCCCACTCGGGAACCTCGACGTCGACGAACTCGCGGTCGGCCGTTTCGAGGATCGCCGCCTTCGTAAGGATGACGACCGACATTAGGCCGTCGCCCGCGTCAGGGCGCCCGAGCCCGGCATGGACACGGACACGACGGCCAGGTCGCCAACCTTGCCCTCGATCGGGTTGTATTCCTTGAGCAGGGTCGAGCCCGTGAATTTCGGGTTCCCGACGCCGACCGCCGAGTTTGTCGGCCGACCTTCGAAGGCCAGGAGCGAGCCGACGCCGTTGAACAGGATCGGATCGAGCGTGGTGTAGTCCTGAACGAACGTCACCGTCACCGACCAATCCTTGAGGCCGCCGAGGCGCTTCTTGAAGTCGCCGCCCATGGTGGTGTTGTCGAGTTCGTCGGCCGAGTAGTTCAGCGCCACGCTCTGGACAAAGGCGCTAACGTCGGTCCCGCCGATCGAGACGAACGCTTTCTTGAGTACCGTTTCGGCCATTGGCGAGGATCTCCTATGCGACGCCGAGGAAGAGCGCGACGACTGCTTGCGGCGTCGTGCCGGTGAGGGTGAAGGCGGCTCGGAACCAGGTCTCCGTCGTGCCGGCCGCGAACGATGACCAGGCCGCAAACGGCGCGGCCGCCGCGTTGACGACACCGAAGTCGATCCGCGTGGTTCCACCGCCGGCGAAGGCGTTCGTCGGGGCCGACTTGACCTCGACGTCGAGGGTCGCGCCGGCGGACATTGAAAGGATGTGCAGGCCCGCGAACAGACGCAGCGGCGCGGCCGGGGCCGGAAGCTGGATCCCGACGCCGGTCCCGTTGGCCGACACCGTCCGGTCGGCGGCGATCGCGCCGCGCACGAGTTCGCCGTCGGACACCGCGCCAAGAGAGAAGCCGGCCAGGTCACCGATCTTGCCGCCCCACGGACTGTAGTCGCCAGCGAGGGCCTTGAGCCCATAGGCGAGCGCCCCCTCCCCTACGTCCGGCGCTCCGATCGTCACAATCTGGCCGGCGACGCCGAACGCCTGATCGAGGCCCGCGTCGAGATCAGCGTCAAAAAAGCCCTCGCACGATACGACGCCACTCTTGAGACCACCCCGGCGGACCTTGAAGCTATCGGCCAGGGACGTCCGGTCGAGCTCGTCGGCCGCGATCGACAGTGCGACGGCGTTCGCCTGCGTCTGCAGGGCACGGCCGTTCAGCCAGATCCGTTGATTCCGAAGAACGCTCTCGGCCATGTCAGGCGGTCCTCACGACGAGTTGGAACTCCAAGATCCTGCGAAGCAGATCGTCGGGGCCGCGCTCGGCGTCCCAATCGTCCCGCTCCCCTAGGAAGAAGGTCGTCTCGATTTGCGGAACTCCTGCCGAGGTCTCCCACCGGTTCAGGGCGTCCTTGACCCCCTGGCCGAGGAGCTCGAGCTCGTCGAACGACTTGGACACGACGTCGACCTGTATGCGCGGCCGCTCGATCTTGGTGTCGGCCGTCATCTTGCTTTCCCGGCCAGCGCTTCCGGCTGTCAGATAGACGACGTACGGCGCGGCCGCGCCTTGCTTGGCGCGGACCGGATAGACCCGCGCCCCCACGGCCGAGAGCCCGGCAAAGGTAGTCAGGCGCGTAAAGAGGAGTGAGCCGACGGACGCCATGTCATCGCCTTTTCGGATGACGCGGGGCGGCGTGCTTCATGGCCTCCCGCTTTAGGTGGATGCGAATGCGCTGAATGAAGAGGTCGAGAACTTCGAGCTTCTTCACTTCCCAAGCGGGTCGGGCGAAGGGATAGGCGCGAGCCCCGGAGTGGTTGCGGTACTGGCGACGCCGGCGGCCACCGACATAGACCTTGGCACCCTTGGTCCCGGCGACCGTGCCGAGCTCCAGATAGCGAGCCCAAAACACGCCGATACCCGCGCCAACACCGATTTTGACCTTGCGGGAAACCCCCGTCACCACGCTCCAGATACTCAGCAATCCTTTCGTGCGGCCGGTGCGAACCTGAACGCGGGATTGCATCTCGGCGAGCAACGGCTCGGCCGCGTCCATCATGGCCGCCTCCATGACGGAGGTCCCGGCCGCATCGCCGATGTTCTTCAAAGCGCGGTCGAGCTCGCGGACGCCATGGAGCGGAGTGCGGACGGTGCGGACCACTAGGCCGGCTCGCTTTCGCCAGTGAGGAGCAAGCCCTCGCGGCGGCCAAGCATCTGGATCCCGACGACATCGAAGATCTCGCCGTCGTCGTCGACGCGCATCTTTCGAACGACGCCGTCGAGATAGTAGATCTTGAATGTCGCGCGGCCGACGGCGGCGCGCTGATCTTGGCTCGCGCCCTCATTCGCAACCAGGTCGGTCCGCTTGGCCCAAACCTCGGCGTAGCTCGACCAGGTCGACAAAGGATCCCCGGTCGCCGACTGATTTTCAGTGGCGACCAGGATCTTGATGAAGCGGTCTAGCTGTCCTGCCAGCATTGGAACACCTTGAAGGGCGAGGCCAAGGCCTGGACGGAGAGCGGGAGCTCCGAGACGATCGCGCCGACGACGACGGGCTCGCGGTTCGCATACCAACCCGCCGCGAGGATCTTCATCGCGTGTTTGAGTTGGGCGGGAACGTCGGCGGCCGTGCCGTACCCGCAAACGAACTCGATCCGCACTGCGTCGGGGCGATCGGCGGTTGAGGGGAAGACGGCGGTCGGGAGGAGCTCGATACGACCCGGCTCGGATCCGGTGCCGACGTAAAAGAGCGAGGGATCCGCCACGCGCTCGACGAGGCCGGCGTCGAGGTAGCGAACGGCCGTCACCGACTGCAATGGCGGGAAAGGAAGATCGACGCCGCCGGCGGGAAACGCCGAGAGCGTACGGATCCAGGTTTGCGTGAGAAGCGCACGGTTCAGCCATCCGTCGCGGCCCTCGAAGTGGGCGGCGGCGGTCGCGATCAGGCCGTCAAGATAGGTGTCCTCAAGGCCATGCGTGATCCGCAATTGAGCCTTGAGTTCCGCCGTCGTGACGGCCTGGCCGACAGGGGCGACCGTGCGCTTCAAACGCATAGCGGGCCGCCCTAGCCGTAAATGACTTGGGCGACCGACGTCGCGCCGTAGTCGGACGCCGGCTCATAACGACCAGCGTAGCCGAACACCGTCGCGTCGATCAGCGAGGCGGCGACGCCGACCGTCACGGTCAAACGAAAGAACCCATAGTCGAGGGCGAGGTCGAGGTCCTCCTCGCGAAGATTGATGATCGCTTGCTTGTTGTCGCCGGTGGCCTTGACGATTTGGGTGATCGACTTCCCGACGATGTCCTTGACGCCCGCGCCGGCCGCCGTAGTGGCCTGTTCGAGCTTGGCGTCGAGCGTCGCCGACGCGCCGAGAACGCCGGTCTTGATGACCGCCGCGAAAACGGCGAAGGCGCTGGCCGAGAGCCAGCCGGTCGAGACCGCGCCGGGGCCGGTGGAGACCGGACCAATGACGCCGAGGACGGCGTTCGCGTCCGAGAAAAGCTTGTTCGACATGTGATGATCCTTCCGTTTGCCGCCGACCGGGTCGGGGGCCGGATGAAGAGGAGCCGACGCAGCCGGGACGGCCGCGCCGGCCGCGACCTAGGGACGGTTCGCGAGGGTGATGAAGTGGGACTTCTTTCCGCCGGTCGGCGTGGTCACAGGCTTCGACAGATGCGGCTGGCCGCCCATGCGGAAGGTCCAGCGGAAAGCCGTCAGGGCCTGGTCGAAGTACAGGTGAATCGACTCAGCGAACTCGACGTTGTCGGACGAGCCGCCCCGACGCGGGCTGTAATAGCCCTTCAGGTTGACGAAGCTGAGGTCGCCTTCCGTACCGAGGGTCTTCGCCGATTCCGTCCAGATCACCGGGCGGCCGAGAATATAGCCGCCGGGCGCGTCCTTCATCCCCGCGTTCGGCGGGGTGAACACGGGCACGTTGCCGATCGTCAGGGCGATCAACTGCGGCAGGATCTCGGTGTTCCCGATCCAGGCCATAGACGACATGTCGCCGCTCACCAGCATCGCCGCGAACATGTTGGCGATGTTGCTAACGGTGATCGTCTTCGCAGCCTGGCCGGCGTCCTTGGCGATCGTCAGCTTCGCCGGGGCGTTCAGGAAGCCCAGCGGCTTCCCGGCGCCGTTGGCGTTGATGACCGAATCCTCGGCCTTCCAGCGGATCGCCTGGCCGGATTTGCGGGTCAGGCGATCGCGGAGGCGCGGGCCGTCGGCCAGCAATTCCGAGGTCGCGGTGACGAAGGCGTAAAGCTCATGGACCTTCACGACGCGATTGTCGGTGTCGGCCTTCGAAGCGTTCATCGCCTGCGCTTCGCCGCGCCAGTAGGCTTGAACGCCCGTCGCACCCCACGGGGTCGACTCGTCCGCGCCGATCTCGACGGAGCTCCCGCCGGTCTCTTCATAGTCGACCATCCCGAGCAGGCCCGAGGTATCGAAGGCCAACTCGAAGAGTTGGTCGCGGAACGCCGGCGGGACGACAAAGCCCTCGCCCGCCGAGCCCGAGCCACGGTTGAAGGTCGACGGGCCGGCGAGGCGCTCGTCGAAGCTGGCGCCCGTGGTTTGGTCGATGACGGCGCGAGCGAACTCGGTCGTCGACTTGAAGCCATAGGTTCGGGAAGGGTCGAGTTCACCCACGGTGCGGCCCGCCTCAAACGCCGGGACCTGGCCGCGCGTGCGGTCCTGGCCTTCGGTAGCAGTGCGGCCGCCGATCGAGGTCGAACCGAAAGCGGCGGCCCGGCGACGGCTGGCCTCGATCCGACCCTCTTCGGCGCGGATCTCTTCGTTCACGCCCACGATTTCGCTAGCGAGGCTGTCGCACTCGCCGGCCAGGGTTTGAAGACGAGCGTCTTCGTCGGCCGTGCGGGTGGCCTTGGCTTCGAGGCCGTCGGCGTCCTTGGCCTTGGCGCGGCCTTGGCCTTGTAGGGAGGCCAGCCGGTCGCGGAGCTCTTTGAGTTTCTGAGACATGCTGTCCCTTCTCCAATTGGACCAGGCTGGAAGGGTCGCAGCCGCCGCCCGGTCCCCCGGCAGCCGCGAAGGGGTTAAACGCCAGCGAATGCCATTCGCGCGGACCTCGACACGCCGCGCGCCGAGCCGCGACCCGAAAGACCGGCGATCACGTCGTCGAGGGTAGCGATCCGGTCGACCAGGCCGGCGGCGAGCGCGGCGTCGGCCGACAGCGAGCGGCCGAGCGCCGGGATCTCGCGAACGGCATTCGCGTCCATGCGGCGGTTACGGGCGATGGCGTCGATAAACGCCGTGTCGGTTTCGTCGACTTGCGCTTGATTGAAGGCCTTCGCCTCTTCCGGCATGGCCTCATAAGGGTTGTTCCAGCCCTTGGACGGGCGCGAGACGAAGACGCTCGCGGCGATCCCGTCCTTTGCGAACATTTCGGCGTAGCTCATGCAGATCCGCATGACGCCGACGCATCCCGTCATCGACGACGGCGAGGCGACCACCTCGTGAGCGCCCGAACAAATCCAGTAACAGGCCGAGGCCATGCGGGTGTCAGAGACGGCGACGATCTTCTTTTTCGCGCGGACGGCGAAGACGGCGTCGGCCGCCTCTTGGACACGGTCGACCAGGCCGCCAGGGCTGTCGGCGAGGATGACGATCGAGTCGACGGACTGATCGTCGGCCGCCTCGCGGAGCCGCGAGAGGAATTGATCGAGGCCGGTCCCGGCCCAACTGGCGCGGGGAAGGATCATCCCGATCAACGGGACGACAGCCACCGTTCCCGAGACCCGCGCCGCGCCGATTTGAGCCGAGGCCCGCGAGCCGGTCTCGCCGGCGCTCAACATTTCCTGGTCGATCGCCCACAGTCCGGGCGACAGCGGCAACGCGTGCATAGGCGGCGAACTCCCTTGTTCGCGCCCTAATCCTACCGTTTCGTCCTTCGGTTTTCTGTCGACGCCTTTAGAGGATGCCGCCGGTCATTGCGATGGGGACCGCATACTCAAGAAGCTACGATCGACGTGCCCATTCCGCCTGAGCGCATCATCGAGCTTGCCGCAAGCTCCAGGTTCGATCCGGGGTTGCGGGTCGCTGCGGCGGCGTAAGGCCGGCATGTGGCGCCCGAGAGCGCCTACTAAATCGGTAGGACGAAGGGACGGGTCCTGCATCTCAGACACCCGCTCACCGGTGCCTGTACCCTACTGGCCCGTCGACACTTCAGCGCAATACTTGAAAAAGTCCGCCCACCGCGCCTGTAGCGCTAGCTGTACTAAGTGTAGCGCTCCAAAAACAAAAGGCACGACCGTTTCGACCGAATGAAATTGGACATGCCTTTTATCTGATTTGAGAAGCACCCACTCGTCAGTAAATGGTTTAACCACCAAATTATTCTCAAGGTCATCAATAACCCTGAACTTAGCCTGGTTAAGCGTTCGGTAGCTGTGGATGCTTCGCCACCATGCCACGCAAATCACAAGTCCAGCCATTGATACGGCAACAGTTGGCAGCCATTTCAGCTGTACTGTCGCGAGGTACGCTGTCGTCCCGACAACGGCCGTATTGACGGTCATATAGAAGTTGTTATTCGATTGCCTTCGTTGGCTCACTCGATCAGCCATCTCCACCAGAAGCTTGTAGATTTCCAGAACTTGGGCCAGGTTCTGCACGGGTGGCGGTGGCGGAATGGAGGGGGTGGATATTGATGGCCCAGCCGGGGGCGTCGTAGGATTCAAAGAGCGTCTAGCCATCAAGCGCCTCGATAGTGAAGATCCCAGATCGCTCCAATTAAGGGCTCCTTGTTCCAACCAACTACACGATCTGCCGCCGACGCAACGACGCTAGCGGTGCGCTGTTGTCCCCAAGGATTTACGGCCACAATTGGCTTTCTCAAGGCCTTTGCTGAGTCGATTTCTTTGCGAATCCACTTGCTATAGTTGGCGTACATACCGGTCGGGATCACCACAACGTGGCTTCTCCCTATGCGTTCATGAATCGCAGCCTTGAGCAGATTTGCATTCGGCGCGTTGTTGATCGGTGCGTTACTTGGGATCGAATGGTCATGGAACTTGATAGCCGCCTGACCTATCGACCACGAATCTTCGAAAATCCATTGCGCGAGCTTCTCATAGTGCTGACTGTACCACCACGAGTGACTGATAAAGACATGAACCTGATGCGTGCTCACGCGCCCCTCCCGAAGAGACAACTTTTTCGGGCAGCTTGACCATTTCGTCAACCTGAAAGGTCTGTAAGCTCCGGCGGGCGTTTGCGCCAAGGCTGATCGCTATTCGCCGCTCATTGGGCGTCCGACTCTAAAGCCTGAGGACGTTTTGCTTGTACGGATCGAGCCAGATCAAGGGCGTGTTTCGTGATTTGGCGACCGACACGATGTCGGCAGTCCCGCCCAAGCCCTGAGCTTCATCTCCATCCCAAATTGCCAAAAGAAGATCTGATCGTCGCAGGACCTCAAGGCCAGCGTTCAAAAACGCTAACTCGTCGGTGTCGGACGGCTTTGCAAGCACGACATCGCTAGCTTGATCAATAAGTTTTCTATAATTTGAAATATCACCTTCAGAACTAAAGGTTCGTTCGTAGCCTTCAAAAGGAAGAACAACAAACAAGTGAGCTCCCAATTCCAGCGCTACCTCAGCAAATAGCTGGTCCGCGCCGACGGCGAGAGAGGATACGGCTTCCCAGGGAGCATCTACAGATATCAGATTTTCCCTTAAAGCTGACTTGGTCCAATCCCACGATAAGCCATCAGCAAGACTCTGGTGCCCGGTAATGCCAATGGTGAACAATCTCAAACTCCTAATAATATTGTTAGCGTCTTAAAATATTCATCATAATTTATCACCAAGCAAAAAAAGAAAACTAAGCTAAATTTGAAACACTAACCGCATCGAGAATTCGCAGCCACGCTAGGGTTTATTCTTACCCTCACCCATCATTTGTGTAATGGCTCCTGCGATACCGTCCCATGTCCAGCTTATTGTGCGGTTTCGGGCAAGTCCAACTGGTAGCGCGCTCGCTGTACCGGCTCCATCGACGTAAACACCGAAGAATGGGACATTTTGCTCGCGAGCCATCGCTATTTCTTTGGCTACCCCTGAGGCGCTCGACATTGATCGTCCACAAAGAACAATCATCAAGTTACACTTGTTTATCTTTGCCTTGATTAGCGCCTCCCACTCGTGCTGGGACAAATGTGTTTTCGACGACCAATCCTGAATTGTGAATGGGGTCTTGGAGTTCTTCGATTGGCCAACGAAAAGCATCCTCGCATTTTCGTTGTTGTCAAAGTCAAAGCTAATGAACGCGCGGGGATCTGCCATCGATTTTGTCGCCCTAGGAGCCTCGCGTCGCCACGGGCTTGGCCAGGCCTGGATGGCCTGAATAGGTCGAGCTTAGCTTTATGGTGCCGTGACATACAAGCAAGGCGGGAGTTCATTTAATTGCTCGCGGAGTGTCGAGCGTCGTCGCACCCATGTCGGCGAGCTGCGCAATGCGATCTTTGCTATGGGCGAAAGCGGAAAATGGCACGCTGCGCGTCAGAGGACCTTACTCCCCGTCCCTTGGCGTGACGCAGAGTGACCATGTGTCTGGCGCTGGTCGTCCAGTATGCGGGCGCCCCCTACCTTTGACTTAGAGACACCAGGTCCGCGATTTTGGGTCCCGTTGCGCCCCGGCTTGCCGCCGCTGGCCGGGGTCATGTTCAAGGGGAAGGCGTACACGTCGCCGCCGGGAACCGGGTTCTTCCCGTCCATCTTTCGAATGTCGTTCGCGCTCAGCCATCCGGCGTGCTTGCCGATCGCCCACGCCTCATAGCGGCTCTTCAAGTCCCCTTGGAGGAGGCCCGCCAAATTGTGCTTTGCGTAAAAGCGGCGGGGAGCGACGATCAAATCTCGGCCGATCACCTTCTCGAACAGGATGCAACGCGGCTGATAGGCCTGTGTGACCAAATCGATCGCCTGTTGCTCGATGTTCGTGAACGTCGCCTTGTCCAAGAGGCCGACGGCGTGCGGCGGCAGGCCCCATAGCTGGACGATCTCGAACTTCACCTCGCGCGCCGTTTCGAGGAATTGAGCCTCGTTGTGCTTCACGCTCGTCGAATGGAACGTCGCTTTGAAGGGGAAGACGAACTCGCGGTGAGCATTGAAGCCCGTCCGGTCCCTGCGGAAGATGTCGAGGAACTTGGAGTATTGCTCCTCGTTCTTCGGCGGAATGTCGGGAAAGATGATCCCGCCGCCCATGCCTGAGTTGCGGAAGAACGACCCGGAATAGCGGACAATCGAGACCGCCTTCGCCAGGGTGTCGGACGCTAGCTCCCACATCGGAATCGGCGTGATCCCGTCCGACCGGTACGGCGGCCGGCGCATGTGCATGACTTCGGTGTGGTGAAGGAGGCGACGCGGGCGGCCGTTGTGCGCGCGGATCTCGAACCAGAGTTCGCGGTCGGCCGCGCGCATCGGCTTGACGTACTCGGGGTCGAGGCGTTCGAGCGTGTCGACCGCGCCGCGCCGGCCGGGGATGATCTCGGCATAGGCCGCGTTCCAGAGCTCGAAATCCCACCACCAGGAGAACCGGAACTCGGTCGCGGTTTGCTCGGGATTGGCGATCACGTCCAGGACGTCGGCGATCGGGTGATCGGGAGCCTCGAACCGCT
Source organism: Caulobacter sp. AVps16 (assembly GCF_058681455.1). Classification (NCBI taxonomy): domain Bacteria; kingdom Pseudomonadati; phylum Pseudomonadota; class Alphaproteobacteria; order Caulobacterales; family Caulobacteraceae; genus Caulobacter; species Caulobacter sp. AVps16. The sequence continues at coordinate 1,439,972 of NZ_CM178739.1, read as the reverse complement.
CCTCGCCCCGCTTTTCCATCATTTCGAGCGGCAACGTCGAGAGCGACAGCGAGATCCGATAGATCACGGCCGCCACGGTCTGGACGCTCGCGGCAAGCTCGGGCGTCATCCGAACGCCGGCGGCCCCGACGGATCCGCCTGGCCCCCAATATCTTGGATCGAGTTCGCGGGGTTCGGTCGCTTCACCGGCCAGGCTACGCACCGCACCGGCGACGCGATCAAGGAACCGGGGGCCGCTCACGCGCGCCCCCCATAGCCGGCCGGGAGCACCCAACCCGGCGAGCCCTCGGGCGGGTTCAACGCGAGCCCGGTCGCCATGACCAACGTCATGACGCCGTCGACACGCAACGTCCGCGACGCCTTGTACGGCATGTAATTTTCCTTGTCGTCGACCCGAACGGACACGTTCTCGGCCATCCACGCCGTTATCGGGTTTCCGCCGTGTTGCAGGTCGCCGGACACGACCAGGGCCTCGAAGTCCTTGGACGGACCCGAATAGCTCCTCATCCCCTGGCGAAACTCGACGACGTCGAAGCCGCGCGTCATGAGCTTTTGCTCGATCCCGGCCGCGTTCCACGGGTCGACCGCGATCGCCTCGATCTCGAACCCGCGATCGCGTTGCTCCTCGATCGTCGCCAGGACGACGTCATAGTCGACGCGCGCGCCAGGCGTCGGGATCAAGAACCCGCGCTTGGCCCAATCCTCATAGGGCGCGCGGTCGATGCGCGAGCGCCGCTCGATCCCCTTCTCGGGGCAGAAATACCAGGCAAGGGTTTTCCAACTCTCGCCCTCGGCCTCGGGCGGGAAGAGAAGCGTAAAGGCGGTCAGGTCGGTTTTGCTCGACAGGTCCAGCGCCGCGAAGCACGGCCGGCCGATTAATTCCTCAGGGTCGATCGGCGCGGCGCCCGCATCCCATAGGCCGCCCTCGAACCACCGATTGACGGCCGCAATCCAGAGGTTGCAGCGCTTGCGCTGAAACTCGGCCTGAGCGGACGGGAGGTGTTCGGCTTCCTTGGCCTGGCGGATCAACTCGTCGAGCGAGATCGAGACGCCAAGGTTCGGGTTCGCCTTGATGTAGCAAGCCGGATCGCGCCAATCGTCGAGCTCGTCGATTTGGGCGATGTAGGCGAACCAGGCGTCGTCCTCGATCAGGCTCTCAAGCACCTTCACCGAATACTCGTGCTTTTCGAGACAGATCGAGTTCACCCCGTGGACGTGGCCGGCCGTGGTGATGATCCAGATAAGTTGCTGCAGGCGCGCCCCCACGGCCGAGGCGATGACGTCCCAAAGGTCCCGGCTCTTGTGGGCGTGGAGCTCGTCGACGACGACGAAGTGAGGGTTGAGGCCGTCGAGGGTCGAGGCGTCCGAGGCAAGCGGCCGATATTCCGAGAAGCTGTTCATATGGCGAATGACGTTCGCCGACGCCTTGAACTTCCGCGACAGGAACGACGAGGTCGCCACCATGCGCCGCGACTCGTTGAACACGACGCGGGCCTGGTCGCGCTTCGTCGCGGCCGAGAACACTTGAGCGGCCGCCTCCCCGTCCGGGCCGAGGCAGTTGAGGGCGACGCCGCTGAGCATCGCTGACTTACCGTTCTTCCGGCCGACCGATGAATAGACCCAACGGAACCGCCGCGCGCCGTCGGCCCGCTTCCAACCGAACACCGATCCGATGACGAACATTTGCCACGGCGACAGAGCGAACGGTTTCCCGGCGAACGGGCCTTGCGTGTGTTTCAGCCGGGCGAAGAACCTGAACAGGCGGCGGGCGGCCTCGGCGTCGAACAAGAGACCGCGCTCTTTTCCGAACTGCATGTCGCGGAGGTGGCGCTCGCACGCCAGGCGCACGAGGCGGCCCGTCGGGTAGTACCCTTCAACGACAGCCATCGCGTAGGCGGTGACTTCGTCTAGGGCCTCAAGCCTGGTCGTTCGACGGGCCAAGGCCCCACCCGTCACCATCGTCGCCGAAGAGGTCCCCTTGCAACCCGCCCGACAGACGAAGCCGCGCGACGGGCGTCGCGCCATAGTCGGCCGCGAGCGACGAGATCATGCGGTTCACGAGGTTGAGTTGCGCGACCTCAGGCCGGGTCTTGAACTGGATCCCGTTGCGACCGACGGTCTTATAGCTCCAATCGGTCTTGATCTTGTCGCGGAGATCCTCGCGGTCGGCGCATAGCTCCGCGAGCTCGGCCAACTGGATCGCGTCGACGTCCTGCAACAGGCCGGCCGCCGCGCACCATCCGGTCAGGGCGTGCCAATACTTCAACGCCAGCGGCCGCGCCGCGACGCGGTCCGGCGGCTCGATCGTGACCTTCGCCCTCCCCTCAGCCGCCTTCTCGGCGACATAGGCGGCGGGCGCGTTCTCGATCAGCGTGAGGAAGCTCGGCTTTCGTCCTGCGCTCATAACCCCAAACCCCCGGCCCGAGCCCCGTAAAGAGGCCGCCGCACGGGAGAGCGTTTTCATTTATCGGTTTTCGAAATCGCTGCTATTTTCAGATCCTCGAACCGAGGGGCTTTCCGGTTCAATTTCCATTCTGCACCGAGAGACTTCCTCCGCCGGTCCTAAGCGGTTGGACCCCCTCGATTTTGACCCCCCACGTCCGGCGCGGCCTCGGGGTCAAGTGCGATCGGATCGCACCTGTTGCTTTTCGGTCGGGTCACGTCCCGCGAGGTCGAGGGCCGCGCGGGATCCAGCGCGGCGGGACGCCGGCGGGCTTGGGCCCGGCCCGCGCCGGGCCTGACCATCCGAGCTCGCCCGCCGTCTTGCGAGAATGGCAGGGCCGGCAAAGCGACTGGACGTTCTCGGGATCCAGGCGAAGCGGATCGTCAACGCCGTCGAACGGGATGACGTGGTCGACGTGCTCGGCCGCCACCGACAGGCCGCCCGCCTCGCACTCGCAACAGAGCGGATGCTCGCGGATCCAGGCGTCGCGGAACTCGTACCAGGTGGCGTCATAGCCCCGCTTCCACGCTGAGGCGCGGCGTGCATCGGCCTCGGCCTTGCGCGTGGCGCGCGGCCTCCAGCCTGGCGGGCGGAACTGGCGGGGCGCATCACCCACCTTGGCGGCTAGGTTCGCCGGCGCTGCAACGGCCAAGGCCGCGCGTTGCGGTCTCGTTGCGCTCCCGTTTCAGATAAAGCATTGAGCCTCTTATCCTTTTAGATCTCTCTCAAGTCGCAACAGTGAAACAAGGGATTACACATGGGGCGCGTGCATGGGCGCGCATGTGGAGCGGCGGCCTAGATCCCGTTGCGCCTGACCGCGATCGCGATTAGCCGAGCGAGTTCAGTGGGTTATCTGCAACAGCGCCGCAACGCCACCGCAACCAACGGCAACAGGCGAACGGGTTTCGTTGCGTTCCCCGACCCTTTCCGCCCGGAAAACCAACCCGGCGACGGGCAGGAACGCCGACGAACGGCGTTCGCGGGCGGCGGTTGTTATTCATAGGATCGGGGGTCCGGGTCGGGGTCGGGAAATGGATGGCGAGAGGAAGAGGGTTCGGGCTTCGGATCCTCATCGTCGTCGGCCTGGTCGACGACGGTCTCTAGCGGGACCAGGACAGCGCGGGAGGCCACGCCAGCAAACCGAAGGGTCCCCCAACATTCCACGGCGCCAGGCGCGCGGGACAGCGCTTGAACCCACGGCCCTTTTAGTCCCGCGCGCCCGGCCCACTTGCTCTTTTCGAAAATGGTCGCGGTGCCTCGGTGAGACCAGGCGACAGCCAGGAACCGCTTTTCTTTGCCGTTGGGATGGTTCTCGGTCGGGTGGATAAAGATCTTGATGCCCGACCGCTCTAGGTCCCGCTGCATGGAATCACGGGAGCCCATGCCCCGGAACGTGTTGGCGTTGGCGTCCTTGATCGCCTCGGCGATCAGCCGGCGCTCGCCCGACCGGAAGGCGTCGATCGTCGCGCTCAAGACGTGGTCGCAGCACTGTCGCCAGTTGGGGACCTTGCGGGTCTCCGAGAGTCTGGCGGGATGCAAGAGCTCGGCGTCGGCCGCGAGCTCCTCCTCCGAAGGCAGGACGTCGCACTTCATGACGTGGGCGATCGCCAGCAGCGTCCCGAACTGGTCGGCGTTGCGATGCGAGTGGCCGACGCCCATGAGGGCCTGTCGATAGACGGCGATCGTCTCGCCCACCTGGCGAAACCGATCCATGAGCCGCCGGCGCAGCTTGTGGCCGAGGTGCGCCCACGGGGCGGCGGTCTCGGTGTCTAGCGGCGGGTTGTCCGACGAGAGCTCGCGGAGCTCCAGGATCGCCATGCGCGATATGTCCTGGTTCTCCAACGGAGGGAGAAGGATCGAGCCGAGGATGAAGGACGAGTTCAGAATGAAGAGCTTGGCCTCGTGGTCCGAGGATCCGCGCACGCTGAGGCCGCCGCTATAGGCGGACCGGGCGAGCTCGACCATCGCCTGAAGCTTGGAATTGTCCTCGCGGGTCTCGGACTCGTCGAGGAGAACCGGGACGCTGTCGCGGCCGAGGAGTTGGGCTATCCCCCGAGGCGTCGCGTCGGTGGTGCAGATCACCGCCCGGTCGAACATATGCTCGGTGATCTTGATGAGCGCGCTCTTGCCCGTGCCTTCGTCGCCCGTGACCCAAGCGATCGGCCGGACCTTGAGCGCCCCGCCGATCATCCCGGCCCCGATCGCGCCGAGATAAAGGCGCGCGTCGAGATCCCGATGCTTGCGAAGCCAATTCCAGGTTCGGAGCGTCTCGAAGAGATCCTCGCCGTAACCAGGTTCGGGCGTCTCCTTGTCGTCGACCGGCCAGCCCACGGGCTCGGCCGCCGAGTAGATATGCCGGCCGATCACGCCGGGCCTTTGAGTAGCGCCGGCGACGAAGACCATGTCGCCGCAATGAACGATGAGCTCGCCGGCTGCACCGAGCCAAGCCCCCCGCCCGCGCATCCGCTTGATCGGGTTGAAGACGCCGTTCTTCGCCGTGGCGTGGGCGCACGCGGTCATGAGCGCGATCGCCAGGTTCTGACTGTCGAACCGGGCCTCGCCCTTCTTCTTGATCGCGCGCGGGAACTTTTTGAACGCCCATCCGGCCTGAGTGCCGAACATGGAAATCAGGGCGTTCGCCTGGTGCTTGGAGGCCGCCAGGCCGAGAACGATCCGGTCGGCCGTTAGATAGAAATGGGTCTCGCCGTCCTCGCCCTTTCCGAGGGGAACGACCGGGCCGCCAGCCGGGAGGTGCGGCGCGAGATCGAACGTCTCGTCGTCACCAGATCCGCCGCCCGAACCTCCGCCAGATCCGCCGCCGCCGCCGAACGGCGGTTCGTCGTCGTCACCCTCAGCGCCCTCGACCGCGTCGACGACGCCGGTGAAGTCATAGATCTTAGCGGTCAAGCTGACCCCCTTGGAACTGAGTGAGGCGCATAGCCTCGTGAGCGGCGATCGCGGCTTCTGCGATCTCGAATTGACGGGGGGTGGTCACGGCGACGGCCTCGCGAACCAGGCTGTCAAACAGCCGGCGGGCGTCGGCGATGCGGCCGAGGAGCACGAGGGCGTAAAGGCCGACGAGGCAGGTCGCGCCAGGATCTTCAGATCGGAGCTCGAACACCGTCGTCGGGTGTGGGGCCACGGCGCGGAGATCCTCGGCCGCCTGTCGATGCTCGACCAGGTCGACCAGGTTGTCAGGGTGCCCCTCGGCGACGAGGCCCGAGACCTGTTCGGCGTGCCACGCGGCGAGCGTGAGGATCCGCCGGCGAAGGCCGACGCGGGCGTCGCTATCCATCCTCGCCATTCTGCGAACTCCCATAGTTGAGTTGATCGTTGAGATCCTTCCCCGCCGCCGCTCGGGCGAGCAGGACCCGCCGGCCTTGGCCTTTGAAGGCTTCGGACGCGGCCTTGATCGCCAGCGACGCAGCCTCGTTCTCACCGTCGTTGTCGGCGGCCAGGATCACCGTCGAGCAAGCGGCCGGGAGATTGACGTTCCGCATGTTGGCGAGGCTGATCGCGCACAGGATCCGGGGCGCGCGTTCGGGGGCGGTTAGGTGGAAGGCCAAGGCCGCCGTCAAGGCGTCCTCAAGGCCCTCGGTGATGAGGACGCGATCGCCGTCCGGTGCGGCGTTCATCGGGCGGCCGGACATGCCGCGCCAGATGTTGGCGGCCCCGCCGCGATATGACGAATAGGCTTTCTTCGCGTCGGCGATCGGCGCTTTCGACCAGGTCCCTCCGATCTCGGCCAGGAAGGTCCGGTGAATGGTGACGAACCCCGTTCGTTCGGGCGTCCAGCGGGTCACGGCCGCGATGAGCGCCGGGAGCTCGGACTTCGTCTCAGGCTCGTAGAGGCGAGGATGAAAGCGCAGCGCACCGGGCTGTCGGCCGAGGCGCTGGACGTCGACGCCTCGGGCCTTGAGGTACTCGCCTGCGGGCGTCCCGGTGATGAGCGGTTGCGCCTCCAGGTAGCGGGCTTGGGCGCGGCCGCGCGCCTTCTCGGCCCTGGCGTCTTCGATCTCCCGCTCGGTAGCCTTGACCGCCTCGGGAAGCGCCGGCCGGGCCTGGCGCGGGCCGGCGGTTTGGAAGTTGAGGAAGTCGATCAGCCACGGGAGCGCCTTCTTGCGGCCGGCCCGCATGTCGCCGAGGCCGAGGCGATAGGCGACGAGGTCATAGATCCCGCCGGTCTCGCCGGTGGCAAAGTCCGTCCAGCCGCCGACCCGGCTCCCCGTCGTGTAGATGCAGAACGAGCCGGGACTCTTGTCCGCGCGGGTCAGGTTGAGCGGCGCATAGATCCCGCTCGATCGGGCGTCTTCGAGGTTCCCGTTCGGGAAGAGTTCGCGGGCAATGTCGAGGGTCCGGCCCTTGGCCTCGTCGATCAAGCGATCGAAGTCGAGCGGCGGGCGTTCGTCACGCGGGTTCATGCCGCGCCCCTTTTCCGATCGAAAGCCTCGACGGCGCGGCGAAGGACAGGATCGAAGGCGGCCAGGCGGCGGGCGGCCTCGGACGGTATGCGGTCCTCGGGCCGGATCTCGGGGTCGGGGTTGCGGCGTAGCGGCAAGCCGAGGCGATACGCCTTGCCAAACACGGCGGCCTTGCCATCACGGCCGAGGCCGAGGCGTTCGGCAATCACCGCGCCGCTAAAGCCCTCGTGCCAAAGCGTCTTGAGGCCAGTGATCCGGTCCTCGGTCCAAATCCCGCCGTCGGTGGCCGGCGTCTCGGCCGCTGGCATCGTACGCGCGGCGCGAACTGCGTACTTGGCGTCATCGGCCAGAGCCCAGCCTCGGCCGTGGCGGGTCTCGATCAGGATCGAGTAGCGCGCAAGCTTCTTGCGGAGCCGGCAAATGTGAATGTCGAGAACCTTCGCCTCGGGCGGCTCGCGCCCATGCGACAGGCTGTAAAGGTGCGCCATCAGCGCCTCGCGCGTCGCAACCTTGCGGGCGAGGAGAACTTGAAGGACGCCGATTTCAGTCTTCGTTAGCCGCCAGGCCGGCGGCGGCTCGAAGTGATCCTCGGCGATCGCAGCCTCAAGCTCGGCAATGCGCGCGTACAGGAACTCGAAGAAATCTTCGATGTCCTGACGTCCGCCGACGACGAATGAGGCCGCGACCTGGTTCATGACGCGGGCGCCGTGAACCTGAGATAGTAGCCAGCGACGCGGACCTTCCCGCCGGTGAAGTTCGAGCCGACCGCCGTCAATCGGACGGGCGTATTCGAATAGACAGCCGTCGGGCCGATGACGCCGACATTGGTCGATCCGAGCCCGATCCCGAGGGATCCGCCGAACTTCGAGGTGTCGCCGACGATGCCGCAATTGAAAGACGTCGCGCCGGTGACAGCCTGCGTCGTGCGGACCCCAACGCAGAGCATTACCGCCCGATCAGGGAAGTACGCCGTCGTGTCGGTGAACGCGCCAGCGAGCGTGACCTCTTGCTCGAAGGCCCCGATCCCGCACATGCCACCGGACGCGGTAAGCGCGAGGACGTCGCCGAAGCGGAGCCAGGCCCCGCCCGTATAGACGAACAGGCTATCGTCGGCGTCCGACCAGGCGAGGAAGCCCTCGCGGGGGTCAAGGAACGACCAGGCGCCGCCCTCGAAGAAGGCCACGTCGAGAGCGCGGCCCGCCCAAGTACCGGTCGGGGCCGAGCCGACGATATAGCGGTCACCCTCGGCCGGCGACGCCGGGGCGACGTTGAGGCCCCGGCTCTTGACGGAAAGCTGAGTGACGGCGTCGAGAAGCCTAAGGGCCTCATTCACCGTCACATGCTTTTGCGCTTGGGAGGCCGCCAGGTATGGCAAGCCGATGTTGGGCGAGGCGGTCATTACTGCACCGCGCCTAGGACTTCGAGCGACGAGCGCTCCTCGCCAAGGCGATAAACCAGTCGCACCGGCGGGTCATGGCGGGCAACTGCCACGACGAGGCGGTCGCCGATCGCATAGGCCGGCGCGTGGGCGTCGAGGATCCGCTCGAAGCTGTCCTCGATTGTGTCGGCCGACCAGCCCATCCCCACGGCAGAGCGCGCAGCAAACCAAGTCGCGCCGGGGCCGACCTCGCCCTCGATCGACCAGGCCGAGGCGGTTCGCGTGGCGATGACGTCGGGAAGCAACGTCATAACCAAAGCGTCGAACTCCTCGTCGCCGTCGACCTCGCGGCCGGGACCTTCCTCGGCCAAGCCCGTCGCCAGCCAGCCCGCCCACGCAGCCAGGGTCGGGGCGCACGGAAGGCCTTCGTCGCTGTAGTCGGTGAGGAAATAGATCGTCTCGCCGGGGGCGGTGGCTGGCTGCAGAAGGAAGGTCTCGACCGCGTCGCTGCGCGCGAACGACACGGTAAGATCCTCGCTCGACGACAGGTCAACGCCGACGGAGGGCGGGGTCTCGTCGAGCGGTCCGGCGTAACCGTCGACGAAGCCGGCGGCGGCGAGTTGCCAATTCTCAAGCGACCAGGCTTCCCCGGCGGGGGTGGCTTGACTCTGGTCGGGAACGACAACGGCCACGCCGTCGCCGAGCGCCGCCCTGAGCGCCGCCGCTGTTTCGGCCCCCTCAATGACGAGAACGGGCGAAGTCGACGGCGCGACAGGATCAACGGCCGGCGCGGGGGCGCGGGCCTTCTTGGGCTTAGTCATGGCTTGCCTTTCGGGTGGTTAGAGTGCGGAAGCTGAGGCTCAGCAGCGCGTCGACCAGCGCGCGGCCAATCAGGCTATCGAGCGCGATGTTGCAGTCGGCCGGATCGCGCCCGAGGGCGTCGGCCGCGTCGTCCAGGCTCCCGCCGTCGGCCATCACGGCGCGCAGGGCCACCAAACCCGCGAGGGTCCAGGGCCGCGCCGGCGGCGAATGGCGCTCGCCGGCTCTCACCGGGGCGGCCCGAGGCGGCGGGCGAAGCCGAGACAACCCGCGCCGTTACGCTCGAAGGCGGCGGCGATCGCGTCCCTCTCGCCCTCGCGGGCGGACTTGTGCGCCTTGGCCTCGGCCCAAGTGCATTTCGAGCGGCCGCGCGCGGCGTCGACCGTGACGAACTCGCATTGATCGCAGGATTTTTGTGTCATGCCCCCGCCCCCGACTAACCGAAGAGATCTCGCCGGAATCCCGGATCGCCCTCGGCCGGCACGGCGGCCAGCGGGGGCTCGCCCGCGAGGCCTGCGACTTCACCGGCCAGCGCCGCGAGGCCGGGAGCCATCACCAGGCGGCGCGAAGCTGCCGCCTCGATGAAGATCCGGGCGGTCCTGACGAGAAGTTCGCAGAGCGCGAAGTCATTGGCGTCCCGCGACGGGACGACGGTCTTGCTCGCCACGGCCGTCAGCTTCGCGAGCTCGCGAGCGCGGGCCGTGGGCTTCCTGGCGGCGGCGTTCGCGGCAGCCGCGAACTCGCGCCAGGTCTTGAGCTCGCCAGGCGACGGCCTAGACATGCTCGCCCCCCGCCACCAGGACGGCGAGCCCGATCACCAGGGCGGCAAATCCGCCGACGGCCGCCAGGGCGGCGGCCTCTCTGGCGAGGAAGCGCATCACGGGACGTCCCCGCCGAGGTCGGACGCCATGCCGGCGAGCTGAACGCGGACGTCCTCGATCTCGCGCTTGAGCTTTCGGGTCAGCGCCGGGTCCGGGCGACCTTGGGCGGAACACTCCGCATAGGCCCGCGCCGCGTCGCTCACCTCGACCATGAGCCGCGACAGGCGATCCGCCGGCGCGACCTTGCGCTGAGCGTCTTCGAGCGGCGCGCCGAGGAGCTCCTCGATCCGGGCTCGATAGGCGTAAAGGACCGGTGGTCGTTCACCAGTGGCCTTGACGAACGCAGCGTCGAGCCGCGCGGCACGGTCCAGATCGGGAAGTGCCGGGTTCTCTTCGTCGGCCCAATCGTACACGACGTCTTGACCGCGCTTCACCAAAGCGGCGGCCGTGTCCCGGCCGATCGCGCCGAGGATCGTCATGATCGCGTCGGCCAGGGAGCCGGGCTTGCGCGGCTTGGTCATGTCATCCCTTCCCGAAAGTCGCGGCGCTATTCGGGAAGCGCCGCCTTGGGGCTTGAGCTAGAGCTTGAGGTGTGGAGGCCGTGACCATGACCAGACCCTCAGCCGCTCGGGCGGGCGTCGGCCCGCTCTACCGCTTGGCCCTGGTGCGAGTGGCCGAGGGCGTCCGCCTCATGATCAGGCCGTTCGCCGAACAGCCACTCGTCGCGCCACGGGAGGCGCTGGGCCTTGGCGCGGGCGCGAAAGCGGGCGACGTCGGCGAGAGAGAGGCCTTTTCCCCGGTCCCAGTTGGAAACGGTGGCCTGCGATGCGCCGAACAGCGAACCGAATTCGGCTTGGGTCAAGCCGAAGGTGCGGGCGCGGATGATTGCAATTCCGACGTGCATAAGTGCTGCGATAACAGCGTTGCTTATGATTCGTCAACAGCGTCACTTGTTCGACTCACAAGCCGAACGGCGGCAGACCACCAGGACGCAGCACTTATGCAAAGGGGGCTTGGCGTTGACCAGTTCGGATCCTGAAGTCGCGATCGACAGCAATGTCGCCCTAGGGCGACGTATCCGCGAGGGACGTAAGGCGCTCGGCTGGTCTCAAGCCACGCTGGCCGAGGCTATCGGCGTGAAACAAACCGCCGTCTCCCAATGGGAGCAAGGATCGACCAGGCCCGAGCCCGAGAAGCTCAGCCGTATTGCCAACCTGCTACAAAAAACGGTTAGCTACCTAGGGTTCGGGGAAGAGCCGGCGCAAGCTGAGCGTGTCCCAATCATTGGTATCATTGGGGCAGGTGGCTTGGTGACGCTGGAAAAGCCGGAAACACAGGGCGGGCTTGAGGAAATCGAGCTCCCATTTCACATAGGGGCAGGCTTTAAGGGCCTCGTCGCCCGTGGCGACTTCAACCTTCCGGAAGCGGCGGACGGTTACGTCCTCGTTTTCCGGGACGTGCCGACGTTCGACTCTGATCGCTGCATCGATCAGCGCTGCGTCGTGCGCCTTCGCGACGGCCAGATGTTCGTCAAGACGCTCAAGCGTGGCTCCCGTTACGGCAGGTTCACGCTACAGTCGATCGGCTCGACGGATATGGCCGAGGTAGAGGTTGAATGGGCAGTCCCCGTCTTCGCAACGGTCAATCCTCGGGCGCTGTGAGGCCGCGAACGGCATTCGCCATGGGCGGCTGTCAAAAAATATCTCTCCCGATCACTAGCACCGATCGTTGATTTAGAAGCGTTGCTTATAATCTTTGTTGATGGTCAAAAGTGACGCTGATATGCGTGTCACCCTTGACCTTATGGAGAGTGGCAATGCACCCGATCGCCGTTCAGTCCGCGCACGTCCTCCGCTACCTCGCGGCCGCCGGCCCGACCTCCCTCGCAGCAATCGCCGAGGGGACGGGAAAGGACAAGGCGAACACCCGTCGCAGCGTCCTGGCGCTTGAGCGCGAGGGCTTCGTCGACAAGGGCGACAAGATCGCCAACACCGAAGCTGGCCGGCGCGCGATCACCGCGCTCGACGTGGCTGAGGGCAAGATCCTTATCCCCGAGGGCTTCGTCGGGATCTTGTTTGAGGATCTCCGCTCGGATCCCGACAACGCTCGCAAGACATTTGACGAGATCACCCTCGGAGAATTGGCCGACGACATCGAGGCGCGCGGCGGGCTCCTGCAAAACCTGATCGTGCGGCCGCGCGCCGCCGATGGGTTCTACTACCTTCGCGGCGGGGAGCGCCGCCGGCGGGCGGTCGGCCTGTTGATCGAGCGCGGTTCCTGGCCGACCACCCGGCCCCTCGTCTGTCAGATCCGGCAAGAACTCGGCCGAGCTGACCACATCATCGAAGGCCTGGTCGAGAACCTGCAACGCGACAACCTGCCGCCGATCGACGAGGCGCGGCAGTTCAAGGAACTATTGGGCCTCGACCTCGACACCGACGCTATCGCCAACAGGGTCAAGAAGTCGCGGCGCTATGTTCAGCTACGCCTCGACCTCCTGAACCTGCCAGCGCCGGTGATCAAAGCGATCCGCGACGGCGATGCCTCGGCCGAGGACGGCAAGCGCCTCCGAAGGTTCTTCAAGGCGAACAAGACCGTTGAGGACCGGGTCGCCGCCGGCGCAATCGCGGTCGAGGACGTGATCGAGCACGCCAAGGCCGCCAGCGACGAAGCCGAGACCGACGAGAGCACCTCCGCGCTCGGCGCGGCCGAAGTTGCCGAGTTCAAGATCCTCCGCGAGTACGACCCGTTCCGCGAGATCATCAACCGCCTGGTTCCGATCGGGCGAACAGCGATCGGGGCGCTCAAGAACGTCGAGGGCGGGATCGTGACACACGCCGACATTGAGACGGCCCGTGAGATCCTCGCCAAGTTCGAGCCGCTGATCGCCGACGCGGCCATGTTCGTCCGCGAGGAGAAGGCCGCATGACCCCGGCCGCTAGCCGACGCGCGGCCTTGGGGGTGATCGAGGGGGACCGCACATGAGCGACAAGCTGTCCTACACCATCCCTCAAGCCGTTCAGGCAATCGGCATTAGCCGGGCGACCCTCTATCGCTCGATCAAGGCCGGCGAGATCAGAACCTTCCCGTGGGGCGGCCGCGTTCTGATTAGGCGGGCTGAGATCGAGCGTGAGATCGAACGGCGATCGGGCGGGATGGAGCTCGCGCGCTCGGCGTGAGCCCGTCACAATGGGCCGACCACAAGACCATGAGCTCTCGACGCTTTTCGAGAGCGTCACCCCGACGATAGGCCCGCTCGACTTCGCCGCCGATCTCATGCGCGAGGCACTGTTCAGCGATCTCGCGGGGGGCGTCGGTCTCGTCGCCCGCCCAATCCCTGAAGGTCGACCGGAAGCCGTGCGGCGTGGCGTCGACCTTCATCCGCTCAAGAACCGCGTCCATGGTATTGTTCGACATGACGCCGCCCGTCGTGCGGCTCGGGAAGAGTAGATCTTCGGGATCTCCGCCCTCGGGACAGACCTTCGCCAGGATCGCCTTACAGGCGGGCGATAGCGGGACGCGGAACGGCTTCTCCATCTTCATCCGCTCGGCCGGGATCACCCAATCGTCGCCCTGAATTTCCTTGCGCGTGGCCTCTAGGGTCATGGTCTCGCGGACGACGGTTAGAACGGTCCATTCCAGGGCGAGAGCGCCCATTCCTTTGCGCTCACGTAGGTCCCGCATAAAGGCAGGGACCCGGCCATAGGGGATCGCCCTGTGATGGCCCCGCGTGAGCTTTTGGCGCTTCGGTAGGATGACAGAGAGGTGATTGCGCCACCGCGCCGGGTTCTCCCACGCCCCTTGAATGTGGCCGAGGGCTCGTGAGGCATCGAGAACCGTCTCAATCCGCAGACGAAGCTTTGCGGCCGATTCAGGCCGGGTTGACCAGATCGGCCGCAAGACGCTCAACACGGCCTCGGTGGTCACCTGGTCGACGGGCGTAGCGCGGATTTTGGCGGCCTGTGTGACGAGCGATCGCTTCCACCCCGCCTCGGTCTTGCGGCCGCGCCAGCCCGGCTTGAGCGTCTCGATTAATGCGTCGGCCGCTTCGCCAAAGTTTGCCGCGCTGGCGGGGGTCTTTTGCTCCTCGATCGGGTCGACCCCGCGCGCAACCAGTTGGGCCTTTTCCTTGGCCTTCGCTCGTGCATCGGCGAGGCCTACCTCGGCCAGGGACCCAAGGCCCATTTCCCGCCGGCGCTTGTTCAGTTGGAACTTATAGATCCAGCGCCTTGCGCCGGTGGCGTCGACCAGGAGATAAAGCCCGTTTCCGTCACCGTGCATTCCCGGTGTCTTGAGGGTCAGAACCGTCCTCGCCGAGAGCTTGTTTACTTCGCGACCCAACCTACCCCCCCGGCATCCGCCCTACATGACGCCCTACACCGACACATGAGATTGTGTGAGAAACGGTGAGACGACCGGAGACGATAGAAACCGCAAACCCCCTGTTTGCAAAGGGGGGTTGAGACACTCAGAGACCACATGAGATGGTTGAGCGAATCCTACCCGCGGAGCCACCTCCGGCCTGAGCAGCGACCTTCGTTTCGACGAAGGTCGCGCTTTGATCCCAAAAAAGCGATTTCGGTGAAATGTTGAGCGTCAGGTGCCAAAGTAGCCTGAGCTTGCGTCGGCTTGGCCTGGTCCTTGACCGTGCGAAAGGCGCTAGTCGCCCTTCACCGACTCTGCTGGCGACGCTATGGCTCGATCATGACGACTGCTGATGACCATTGGCCTGCGACCCTGCAACGCGTTGTCGCTCTGCTGCATTTCAAACTTGCGGATCCAAAGGCCAACCCACAGGGCCTGACCGTCGAGGTCCGTCAGGATCTCACCATCCTGCCGGCGCTGATCCAGACCGCCGTCAAGGCCGCGATCGAACTCGACCAGTGGGTCGCCGCCGAGAGCAAGGAAGCGCCCGTCAATCGCGAGGCCATCGTGGCCCGCAAGCAATTCCTGCGGGCCTTGATCGCCGAGCCGCCAGGCAGCACCCGATCGCCCTTCACCATGGGCTATGACGCCGCCTATCGCCTGCGCCTCGAAAAACTGATCTGGGCGGCCATTGCAGACCACCCCCGTCGCAGACTGGAAGAACTGGCCGCGGCCCGCCCCTGACGGTACCTACCAGGCCCCGATATTGGGCATGGAGGCCCAGGGTTCAGAGGCAGGCAGGTTCCCGTCCTGCAACAGTTCAACCGAGATATTGTCCGGCGACCGAACAAAGGCCATGTGCCCGTCGCGAGGCGGGCGGTTGATCGTCACCCCCATGTCCATCAGGCGCTGGCAGGTCTCGTAGATATTGTCGACGCGGTAGGCCAGGTGGCCGAAATTGCGACCGCCGGCATAGTCCTCGGCATCCCAGTTATAGGTGAGCTCGACCAGGGGGCCCTTGCGCTCCTTGGCCAGTTCGACGTCCTCAGGCGCGGCCAGGAACACCAGGGTGAACCGTCCCTGCTCATTGTCGACACGATACATCTCGGTCAGGCCCAGGCCCTGGCAATAGAACCGCAGCGAAGCGTCGAGGTCGCGGACCCGGACCATGGTGTGCAGATAGCGCAAGGCGAAACTCCAGGACTGTGTCGTTCGGCTATAGCCCTTCCCGGCCCGCGAGCGAAGGACGATCAGTCTGCCGGCTTGTCCCGGGTCTGCCGCCGCCAGAGGGCCGAATACTCCCCGCCCGCCGCGAGCAGGACGCTGTGGGCACCGCGTTCGACGATCCGGCCCCGGCGCAGGACGACGATCTCGTCGGCATCAGCGATGGTCGAGAGCCGGTGCGCCACGACCAGGGTGGTTCGCCCGGCTCTGGCCTTGCGCAGTGTCTCCTGAATGGCCGCCTCGGTGCGGCTATCGAGCGCACTGGTGGCTTCATCGAGGATCAGCACGCGCGGCTGGGCCAAGAGCGCCCGGGCTATACCGACACGCTGGCGCTCGCCCCCGGACAGCTTCAGGCCGCGCTCGCCGACCTTGGTCGCCATGCCTTCGGGCAAATTGCGGATAAACTCGCCCAGCTCAGCGGCCTCGGCTGCCGCCCAGATTTCGGCCTCGGTCGCTTCCGGTCGGGCAAAGCCGATATTGCTCAGCACGGTGTCGTTAAACAGCGCCACATCCTGCGGCACCAGGGCTACGGCCCGACGCAAGGATGCCTGCCTGAGATCACGCAGGTCGCACCCATCGAGTGTGATCCTGCCAGACTGCGGGTCGATCATCCGCAAGGCCAGGCGCACCAAGGTGGTCTTTCCCGCGCCCGACGGACCGACGATCGCCACGGTCTGGCCCGGGGGAATCGAGAAGCTGACGTCCAGAAGTCCTTCCGACCGCGCACCATGGCGGAAGGACACGCCTTCAAAGACCACGGCCCCGCCGCGCGCATCGGCGCAGGGCGGAAGGTCTGTGGCCCCTGGGGCATCCGCGACATCGGCGCTTTGCCGGCGAAGATCGAGCATGGCCTCCATGTCGATGAAGGACTGCCGGATCTCACGATAGGCAAACCCCAGGATGTTGAGGGGCGCGTAAAGATTGATCAGGATCAGCACGGCGGCCGTGACATCGCCCGGGCCCATGCGCCCCGCCGCAGCTTCGCCCCCCGCCAGCACTGCCATGGCCCCGAGACCGACGCTCATGACCGCCGCCTGGACGATGTTGAGGAGGGTCAGGGAGTTGGTCGCCTGGATCTGGGCGCGGCCATAGGTGTCCAGCGCCCGCTTGTAGCCACCGACCGCACGGTCCTCGGCCCCGAAGGACTTGACCGTCTCGTAGTTGATCAGCGCGTCCACCGCACGGCCGGCAGCCTCTGCGTCGGCCTCGTTCAGGGCACGACGATGCCCGATGCGCCAGTCCGAAATGGCGAAGGTGATGTAGCCATAGACCCCGACCGTCAGCAGGGCGATCGCGGCAAATCGCCAGTCATAGGCCTTGGCCAGGACGGCCGCGGCCATCAGGAGTTCAATGCCCGTCGGCGCGAGATTGAAGACCAGGCTGCGGAGCAGGAAATCCATCGACCGTGCACCGCGGTCGATCACCCTCGACAGTGTGCCGGTCCGCTTCGACTGGTGAAAATCGATCGACAACGACAGGGCGTGGGCAAAGGTCTCCACCGCAGCGCGGTTCTGGGCGGCCTGGGCCACAGGGGTGAAGACGGCGTCCCGGGCCTGGGGGGTTGCCGAAGCGATGAAACGGACCAGGGCCCAGCCTGCGGCCAGACCGGCAAAGGTCCAGCTCACGGTCGCAGCGACTCCTTGCCCCGCGGCAAGCCGATTCACCGCAGCACCCAGCATCAGAGGGGCCAGGACGCCGAGTGCCTTGCCAAGCAGTGTCAGGGAAAGGGCTACGGTCAACCGCCAGCGCAGACCTGGCGCGTTCGAGCGCAGCACCAGACGGAAAAGATCGCTCATCGCGCTCCAAAACCGGATCTGGACGGCGGGCGGTGAGATCGCGCCGGTCACAGCCTGGCGCGCAGAGGGGGCCGAGCCGAAGCCTCTCATTCGGTAGCAGCCGAGGTGATGAGCGTGGTCTGGACGCCGCCACCGGGAGTCAGCCAGTCAATCCGCCAGCCACCGGCTTCGCGCTGGGCGCGCACGGGACCGTTGGCCAGCGGCGCGGGGGGCAGGACATTGATCCTGATCCGCTGCTCGCCGCCCTCGCCGCTCACCTGGATGTCGTGCCCGCCGGGTCCAAGCGTTTCGCTCAGAGACAGAAAGAACCGCCCATCATCGGCAGCCTCGCCGACGGCACGCGGAGTCCGGTCGACGCGTACGCCCAGGCCCGCGCCTGGCGCGGCCATGCCCGAGACCACGGCTCCACCGTCCGGATCAATATCGACCGCTAGGATGTTGGGTGAGGCCGACCCGGAAGCCAGTCGCCAGGCCCCCGACCCGGCCCGCAACAGGGCGACAATCCCGTCGGGGGTGATCATCACATAGCCCTCGGCTTGGACCGTGCGGCCAGGCTGGGTCATCGAAAGGCCAAACAGGCGGACGCGATCGCTTGGCGGCACGGTCAGCCGCCAGCCGCCGGCCGCATCCGCCCGGGCCACCAGGGCTTCTCCCGTCGGTGCGCCCAGCCGCACATTGGCATTGGGCGCGGACTGCCCCACCAGCACGAGACCTGCCGCCCCCTTCAGGGCCTGACGGATATGGGGTGGTGCCACATAGCCAGCCTCGGCCGCATCAGCCTGGGTTGAAGCCGGCGCAACCTTTGGACGCCAATCGTCCCGTCCGCCGCCATCGCAGGCCCCAAGTGTGGCAGTGGCCAGGGCCAGCATTCCATAAAGAGCCTGCGGAGCGAGCTTCAGCTTGAAAGGGGCGGTGCGAATCCAGATCATGTGGCGCTCATGTCGGCGCGCCCATTCGCGCCGGCCTCTACATAGGCGGCGCGCTGCGACGGCGCGCCCTTTCTTTTGCTGGAGTGAACGACGATGGCTGATGAGTCTAGGCGCCTGGACTCCGTCTGCGTCTATTGCGGATCGTCCAATGACGCCGATCCGGCCTTCATCGCAGCGGCAGGTCAGATCGGCGAAAGTTTCGCCCGAGCCGGCCTCAAACTGATCTATGGCGGTGGCGGGGTTGGCCTGATGGGCGCAACGGCGCGGGGAGCTCATAGCGCCGGCGGTCGCGTGCTGGGGATCATTCCAAAGTTCCTGACCGGCCGGGAGCAGCCCTTCGACGACGTTGAGACCATCGTGGTCGACAACATGCACGAGCGGAAAATGCTGATGTTCGAACAGGCCGACGCCTTTGTCGTCCTGCCAGGCGGCATCGGCACGCTGGAGGAGATCATCGAACTGTTGTCCTGGCGGCGGCTGGACCTGCATCAGAAGCCCATCGTGTTCCACAACCCGCGCGGGTTCTGGGATCCGCTGTTTGCCCTTCTGCAACACACGATCAATGAAGGCCTCACCCCGGCGGCCCTGGCCGAGACCTGGCGCGCCGTGGACAAGGCCGAGGACGTGACCGCGGCACTCTTGTCATGGGATGCCGAATTCTATCAAAGCGGACCACAAACAAGCGTTCGGCTCTTGACTTAGTTTTAAAACGCAACGCACTTTCCTCCCCGGTCGACCTCCCCGTCGGCCGTGGGGATAAAGGAATAGTCATGCGTATGTTTTTGGCCGCATTTGTCGCGGCATCTGCCCTGTCCACGGGCGCAATGGCCGCAGAAGGCGCGGTCCTCAAGCTGAAGGCCCCCGCCAAGGTCGAAAGCCTGATTCATGATGGTTCAGCCTGGCGCTGCACCGGCGACGTTTGTGCCGCCAGCCAAGTGAAGTCGATGCCCATCGGTCGGACCTGCCGCAAGCTCGCAGCAGAACTGGGCGAGATAGTGGCGTTCAACTATCGCGGCAAGGAGTTGGATGCAGCCGGCCTGACGGACTGTAACGCCGCCGCCAAACCCTAAGCTTAATGGGCGATCCGCTCGCAGCGGATCGCCCATTTTTCTACTTGCGGCCTGTGGGCCGTGCATCTGACTTCGGCGGCTTGGCCGTCGGACTTGGCTTGGACCCGACCAGCATTCCGCCCATCAGGGCGAAGGACAGCATGGCGTGGTTCATCTTCGATACATTCATGGCGGCGTCTCCCAGACAGGCCGTTTGGACCAGGAGACGCGCGCGGCTTACAGGGGTGAACCCCTCCTAGTCGTCAGCGCGTCAGGGTTAAGCATGCGTCAATTACGACCTTCCGCAATCATTTTTATTCCGTAAACGGAGCATATCCGCGCACGGAACATTCTGATTTACGCCGCTAAACCGTGCCATATTTTTATCTGTATACAGAATATAATAGCCCCACCTTCACCGCCCCGCCTTGCAGGCCTGGCGCATCTTTCAACCGCCTTGCGGTTGGCGATGCCCGCAGCCTGGTCCGGCGCCGGAACCCTGCAGCAGGGGCATGGATCAAAGAAAAAGCCGCCTGCGTCGGCATGACGCAGGCGGCTTAATCGAGTTCGTCCAGATCCTCCGTGGGCGTCATCCGCCCGGACCCAGAGTTTGACCTAGGCGGCAGCGTCGAAGGACAGGGATTCGTAGCGCTTCAGGTGGTGGTCAACCGAGCCAAACAGGCCCTCGATGATCGACGCACGCTTGAAATAGTGGCCGATGGCCAGCTCATCAGTCATGCCCATACCGCCATGGATCTGGATGGCGTTCTGGCCGACAAACTTGCAGGCCCGGCCGATCTGCACCTTCATCGACGAGATCGCCTTGGCGCGGGTCGCCGCGTCTTCGTCGATCTTGATATTGGCCATATAGGTCATGGAGACGGCCTGTTCGACATTGATGAACATGTCGACCATGCGGTGCTGCAGGACCTGGAAGTTGGCGATCGCCGTGCCGAACTGCTTGCGCTGCTTGGCATAATCCAGGGTGTTTTCATGCAGCTTGCGCAGTACGCCCACCGCCTCGGCACCAACCGCTGCCGTGGCCTCGTCGATGACCTTGTCGACCAGCGGCAGGCCCTCGCCCTCGCCGCCGATCAGGGCGTCGGCCGGGATCGAGACATTCTCAAAATAGACTTCCGAGGCGCGGCCGCCGTCCACGGTCGGATAGTCGCGGGTGACGATGCCCGGTAGGCTCTTGTCGACCAGGAACACCGAGACGCCGCCCGTGTCCCGCTGAGCCCCACCCGTACGGGCGGTGACGATCAGATGCGAAGCGAAGGGCGCGCCGACCACGACGGCCTTGTGGCCGTTCAGGATGTAGCCCGAGCCGTCCTTCTTGGCGGTCGTCTTCAGGTCGCGCCAGGTGTAGCGGCTCTGGGGCTCGGCATAGGCAAAGGCGATGGTCGTGGACCCGCCGATGATGCCTTCGATCACGCTCGCCGCACCGGCATAACCGGAGTGCTTCATGAAGCCGCCGCCGATCACCACCGTGCCCAGATAGGGCTCGATGACGAGGGCTTTGCCGAACTCTTCCATGATGATCATGTTGTCGATCGCCCCGCCGCCGAGACCGCCGAGGTCTTCGCTGAATGAGGCCCCGAGGATGCCCAGTTCTTCAGCGAAGGCCTTCCAGTAGTCAGCCCGCCAGCCGCTCTCTGAGGCGACGATCTTCCGGCGCGTTTCGAAATCGTACTTGTCCTGCAGGAAGCTCGCGACCGTGTCGCGGACCATCGACTGCTCTTCGGTGAAGTTGAAATCCATCCCAGGGTTTCCCGTCTTTTTGTTTTGTCATCCCGGCCGTGGCTTGGCCGATGGCCGGGAACGTCAAGGTCTTTGAATTGGGCGGTCCTGGATGAGCCGCGCCGCAGCTCATCCAGGCTGACAGGCTGCTAGAGGCCCAGCACCATCTTGGCGATGATATTGCGCTGGATCTCGTTGGATCCGCCATAGATCGACGTCTTGCGGACGTTGAAATAGTGGGGCGCCGAGCGATGGGCAAAGTCCGGGCCGATCGGATGGGCGTTGTCGCCGTCGTTCGGGAAGCCCCGGAAATAGGGCGCGCCATAGTGGCCCGCAGCCTCGAGCACGAGCTCGGTGATCCGTTGCTGGATCTCGGTGCCCTTGATCTTCAGAACGCTGGACTCCGGACCCGGGCCCTTGCCGGCGGCTTCGCCTGCCAGGGTACGCAGTTCGGTGTATTCCAGGGCGGTCAGGTCGATTTCGAGTTCGGCGACCTTTCGCTTGAACACGGGGTCGGCCAGCAGGTTTTCGCCGTCATCCGACATTTCGGTCGAGGCGATGGCGCGGATACGTTCGATACCACGCTTGGAACGCGCGACGCCGGCGATACCCGAGCGTTCGTGGGCCAGCAGGAACTTGGCGCAGGTCCAGCCCTTGTTCTCTTCGAAGATGCGGTTCTCGACCGGCACCTTGACGTTCTCAAGCCAGACTTCGTTGACCTCGTGCTCGCCGCCGAGGGTGATGATCGGACGCACCGTGACACCCGGCGACTTCATGTCGATCAGCAGGAACGAGATGCCTTCCTGGATCTTGGCGGTCGGGTTGGTGCGGACCAGGCAGAAGATCCAGTCGGCATGCTGGGCCAGGGTGGTCCAGGTCTTCTGGCCGTTGACGAGGTAGTATTCCTTGCCATCATCGCCGGTGAAGCGCTCGGCCTTGGTCTTCAGGCTGGCGAGGTCGGAACCCGCGCCGGGCTCCGAATAGCCCTGGCACCACCAGATGTCACCCGACAGGGTCTTGGGCAGGAAGCGCTCTTTCTGCTCCGGCGTGGCGAAGGTGTAGATCACGGGCCCGACCATGTTGATGCCGAAGGGCAGGATCGGCACGCAGTCGGCGCGGGCGGTCTCTTCCGACCAGATGTAGCGCTGAACCGAAGTCCAGCCCGGACCACCGACCTTCTCGGGCCAGGCCGGAGCCACCCAGCCCTTGTTGGCCAAGACACGATGCCAGGCCAGGAAGTCCTCCTTGGCCATTTCCTCGCCCTCTTCCTGCTTTTCACGCAGGCCGGCCGGATAGTTCTCGGCGATGAAGGCGCGGACTTCGTCGCGGAACGCGACATCCTCGGGCGAGAAATCGAGATTCATGGCGGGCTCCCGGTTTCGGCCTCTATGTGGAGGGCCGATTTGTTGTGTCGGGATCCACGATAGATGTCGAACGGGCGTTTGGAAAGATGACGTTAGCGTCAACGGAAGCGAATATGATCCGCGTTCAGTTAGCGCCTAGCGGGCCTCGCAGGCCAGCTTGACCAGAGCGATCGCCGCAGCCCCACCCACGCCCTCTTCCTCCGCCAGGTTCAGCGCCACGAGCGGGCGCTTGCCCAGGGCCTGAAGAAGCCGGGCGTGACCCTTTGAGGTGCCGACATGGGCGGCCAGGCAATGATCCAGCAGGGCCGGTTCAAGCCTGTAGAGCACCGCAGCGGCAGCTGTTGCGGCGTAACCGTCGAGCAGAACGGGAATCTTCTGGATCCGCGCCGCCAGGATCGCCCCGGCGACCGCCGCCGTCTCACGGCCACCCAGTTGCCGCAGAACCTGTAGAGGATCGCTCAGAGCGCCCTCCTCCGTTGCGCGGGCAACGGCCCGCGTCACCAAAGCAGGAGCCTCGCTCCAGTCTTCAGCTTCGCCACCAAAGAGGGCCATGGCCAGACAGGCGGCAATCAGGTCGGACTCGGCGGCGATCACGCCGGGCACGAGCAGATCCGGCTGTTTGGCCAGGGCCTCCATGCCAAAGGCCATGGTGGCAGCGCACTCCTTCTCGCTCATCGACGGCCTGTCGACGGCATCCGGGGTCGGGCGATCCACGGCCAGATCAAAGGCTTCAAGCCCCGCCCCCTGAGCGCCGGCCAACCGGCAGACCGTCGCCGCGCCGGAAGCCACGGCCTCAAGCCGGTCACGGGCATAGCCGCGTGGTCCAACACCCTGACGCGCGCCGGCATAGAGGGCTACGACGGGGCGGTTGACCGCAGGGCGGGCCTTGCCGGTCCAGGCCGACAGCCAGGATGAGATCTCTGCAAGCCGATCACCCTGGGCCAGGTCAGGCGTAGTATCTGCCATTGGCGGGCTGGCCGCGAGGGCGCGAATATCGTCGAAAGGAGAAGCGGTCATGACCCGGGCTTTGGCGCCCGCGTCCCCACTTGTAAAGCGCTTGAGGCCTAGCGGGCCAGCAAGGCCTGACAGGGACCGTCGCGTTCAGCAATCAGGTCTGCCCGTGCCGTACCCTCGGCCCGACGGGCCTGACCGCTGACGACGATCACGGCGTCCGACGCCCGATCCACGACATAGTCTGCCCGCCCCTGCCTCTGGACCTTCACGAGGGCATTGTAGGCTGCAGCGTCTGCCACCCCAAGGCTGGTCGCCCTGGCCAAAGCCTGACACCGCGAAGCCTGCACGAACTGGCTATCGGTCAGGCGTGGCCCGGCCAGAACCGGGGTCGCTACCGCCAGGACCAGAGAACCGACAAAGAGATTTAGAACGATCATGGATGAGCTCCCCTTCATGGAGTTGAGACCTAATTTGCGGTGGATGTTGCGCGACGCTTGTGAACCAGAGACAATCAAGCCATGGACCTCACTGCCTCCTCGCCGCGCCCGATCGTCTCGCCTTGCATCAAGGTCTGCGCCGTTGACGGCCAAAGCGGATACTGCCTGGGCTGCCGACGCACCCTTCCGGAAATTGCGAGCTGGGCCCGCAAGAGCGACGACGAGCGGAGCGCCATTCTGGCTGAACTCCCTTCCCGGCCAGTTCCGATGATCAGCCTCGTGGCCGGCCAGGCCTAGGCGTCAGCGACCGCCCTTGAGCCAGACGGCGCAGGCTGACTGGCGCTCGGCCAACAACCTGTCCTTCTTGCCACCCTGAGCCCTATCCCCCTGAGCCTGGGCCGCGGTGATCCGCTTCGAGGCCGACGCCTTGGCCGCCAGGGTGCGGCTATGGCCTTCGGTCCGTAAAAGCTGATCGATGGCGGCAGTATCGAGCCGGCCGAGGCCTTCAGACGCGGCCAGGCCCCGACAGCGCGCCGCTTGCAGAAACCCGGAATCCGACACCCTGGACTCCGCTCCTGCAGCACTTGCGGCACCCGCAAAGGCCATGGCCACAACGGCCGCTGCAATCGTCGACTTCACGAAGATCCCCTCGATCAGCAAAAACAAATACTGAGCAATTGGATAGTTCATTTCACAACACAGACTAAGTTAATTTCAGTACATATTTCATTTATCTCGATTAAAGAACAACTTTTATCGAAATTCAGCAATCATAATTACCGCAACATTAACTATAGGAAATAATTCGACGATCCCATTCACGGGTTGAAAAGGCCTTTTCAGATAGAGTGAACCCCAACGGCCGAAGAAAACGGTCACAAAGCCTTTAAGGCGGGGTGTCTTCGATGTTGAAGTTTGTGGCGATTGCGGTGCTAGGCGCGCTTTCGGCAGTGGGAGCCGCAAAGGCCGTGGTGTCCCTGGACGATCTGCGCCATCCAGACCTCCGCGCCCCGGCTGCAGCGAGTGCAACGCTCGGTGGGCCCGATGGCGCGGCCCAGTTGACCAAGGGCCCTGACGGTCACTTCTGGGCTGAGGCTGCTGTCGACGGCAAGGCCGTGCGGTTCCTGGTCGATACCGGCGCGACGGCCGTATCCTTGAGCCTGGCCGACGCCAAACGGCTTGGCATCGACACCGACAAGTTGACCTATGACTACAGCGTGATCACCGCCGATGGCCGCACGCGGGCCGCCTCCGTGCAGCTCGCCAGCGTCGCCATCGCCGGGGCGCGCGTGCGTAATGTCGACGCCCTGGTCATCGAGAAAGGTCTTGAGACATCGCTTCTTGGGATGAGCTATCTGGGTCGCCTGTCACGCTTCGAAGCGACCCCCAAGGCGCTGATCCTGCACCCCTGACGGGTCATGCTTCGGCGAAACGGGCTTCCCGAGCCTCCAGAGCCTGCCGTACGGCCGCCAGGGCACGATCGACAACCTCTATCCCGGCCCCTGCCGGAACCCCCTCCACGGTCAGGATCCGCCGCCAGGCCCGCGCGCCAGGCAGGCCATGGAAAAGGCCAAGCATGTGGCGGGTCATGGCGGCCAGATGCACCCCCTCCGCCAAACGCCGCGCGATATAGGGCTTGTAGCGCTCTACAGCTTCGAACTCTGAGACATCCGCGACGGCTGCACCGAACACACGACGGTCCACAGCCCCCAGCAGGCCTGCCTCATGATAGGCTGAGCGGCCGAGCATCACCCCATCGACATGGGCCAGATGGGCCTCGACCGCATCCAGGTCGGTGACACCGCCATTGATCACGATGGTCAGGTTCGGACGTTCGCGCTTGAGCCGATAGACCAGCTCATAGTCCAGCGGCGGGATGTCACGGTTTTCTTTCGGTGACAGACCCTTGAGCCAGGCCTTTCGGGCATGAACGACAAAACTGTCGACGCCGGCAGCCGCACTGGCATCGACCAGGGCGAACAGGCTTTCTTCCGGCTCCTGGTCATCGACGCCGATGCGACATTTCACCGTCGCCGGCACCGAGACCGCCTGCCGAATGGCGGCCATGCACTCGGCCACCAGGTTGGGTTCGCGCATCAGGCAGGCCCCGAACCGCCCGCTCTGCACCCGATCCGAGGGGCATCCGACATTCAGGTTGATCTCGTCATAACCAAAATCCTCGCCAATCCTGGCCGCGAGGGCCAGTTCTGCGGGATCCGAGCCTCCAAGCTGCAGAGCCACGGGGTTTTGGCCCGCCTCAAACCCCAGCAGTTTTTCGCGATCCCCGTGCACCACGGCCCCGCTGGTGACCATCTCCGAATAGAGCAGAGCGTGGCGCGACAGGGTCCGGTGC
The DNA here is from genome assembly GCF_058681455.1 of Caulobacter sp. AVps16. Classification (NCBI taxonomy): domain Bacteria; kingdom Pseudomonadati; phylum Pseudomonadota; class Alphaproteobacteria; order Caulobacterales; family Caulobacteraceae; genus Caulobacter; species Caulobacter sp. AVps16. The sequence goes on along the minus strand of NZ_CM178739.1, from coordinate 1,413,879 downwards.
AACGACCGACAGTGACGGTCGCTCCAGTCCATCATGGGGGCCACGGAGAATCTATGCGGTTGGAATGGCAGCATTTCCGGTCGTTTCAGCTCGGGAGAACCTCAGCCTGTACCCGAAATCGCGTTCCGATTGGCTATTTTTTCGGGCGGGCACGGCATGCGCCAAGCGGCCCCTGCCGTCTTGCGGACGCCTGAAGGCCTCGCTGCTATCTGCGCAAAGCAAAATGGCCAGGTTCATCAGAACCTGGCCACCTGTTGATGCCTGCTGGATCGCTAAGGGCGACTAGAACGGAATCTCGTCGTCGAGATCTGCAGAGAAGCTCTCTCGCGGGCCGCTGGGCTGGCTGCGCGGGGCGCCGCCACCATAGCCGCCGCCACCGCCGCCGCTGGAATAGCCGTCATCGCCACCGCCGGACGACGCGCCGGCACCGTCACCACGACCGCCGAGCATGGTCAGCTCGCCACGGAACTTCTGCAGCACGATCTCGGTGGAGTATTTCTCCGCGCCGGTATTGTCGGTCCATTTGCGGGTCTGGATCGCCCCCTCGATATAGACCGTCGAGCCCTTGCGCAGGTACTGCTCGGCAACCTTGACCAGGTTGTCGTTAAAGATGACCACCCGGTGCCACTCGGTCTTTTCCTTGCGCTCGCCCGAGGTGCGGTCACGCCAGCTCTCCGAGGTGGCAATACGGAGATTGGCGACGCGGTCACCGGATCCCAGGCTGCGGATTTCCGGATCGGCCCCGAGGTTGCCCACCAGAATGACCTTGTTGACGCTGCCCGCCATCGCTTCGACCTTGTTCACGCCCGGCGACCCATGCGCCGGAATCTGATCAAGACGTTAACGGAGCAGGCTGGTCAACGCAATTTTGTTCTCAATACGTTCCTGTGGACGACCGAAAGGCCGCACCGGCGCTCCTATTGGGCCGGGACCTCGCGGATCGCACCCGGCACCGCAAGCCGACCGTCGCCCGTCCGCACCAGCGACATGAAGCGGGCCCCGTCATAGGTCTGGCCAAGATAGATCCCTTCCTTCTCAAGGAAGATGAAGCTGCCCTGGTAGGATCCTGTCAGGGTCCTGTTGGGGCTACCCATACGGACAAAGCGGATACGCACCCCCTCCAGGATGGCCGCACATTGCTCCATGGTCGCCACGTTCCGCTCGACCGGATTGAACCGCAGGGTCTTGTCCTTGTTGGTCGCGACATGGAAGCAGACCCCCTTTTCAAAAGGAGCCTTGATCTGCTTTTCGCAGGCGACCAGCCCGAGCCCGGCGGCGGCAACGACGGTGGCGGCAATCAGAAGCTGACGGCGCATGGCAATACTCGGTTTAGCCGGCGGCGGGGATCGAGCAGTTCGGCCCCTGCTCGATCACGGAATGGAAGGAACGGTTGTCGGACGAGGCTTCAATCCTGCCGGGTACCAGTCGCAGGGTTTCCTCACCCCAGCGACCATAGGTGGCTCCGCCGGAACGTTCGCAACGACCGCCAAAAAGGGCCTGGGCGCAGGCGTTCAGAGTGATGTCCCCAGGCAACCGCCGCCATTCGGCACCCGAATAGCGCCAGCAGGCCGCCAGAGGTGCCGTTGAGGTCGTCGCAGCAGGTACAGGAGCGGGTCCCGGCACCGCAGCAGGCAGGGGCGGCGTTTCCATGGCGGGCGGGGGCAAGGGTGTCAGCACCGTGCCGGCCTGGTCGGCCGCTGCCAGGGCACCGGTCTCGTCCACGCCGACGTCCAGAGCTCCAGTCGCAACGCCATTTTTCTTGGCGCACTCGGCCAGGGTGGTCTCGCCGACAAACTGGCCGCCCACGAAGCAGCGCAGGGGGCGCGCGGGGTCGAGCTTGGTGTCGTCCGCCCGTCCGGTCTCGACGATCAGGCCTGCGCGCGACGCCGGGGGGGGCTCTGAGGACTTTCCCTTGCCACCCAGCAGCGCACCGGCAATGCCGATACCCGCCAGGAGAGCCAGGGCGGCGCCGCCTGCCAGAACGATGCGTCGGTCTTTCAGAAGTTCCATGAACACTGGCTACGACGCGAAGATGACGCTTTCAAGCGTCACGAAGTCACTGACCTAACGATCAGCCTGTCAAACGGTTCAGCGCGGCTTGGTAATTCGAAATCTGGTTCTTCAGATAGGCCGGCACGGTTCCGCCTGTCTTGCCGGCCGTATTGGTGGCGCTGTTGTTGATGCCGAGCGCATTGTCGGCGATTTCCCGGTAGGCGGTGCGCACCGCCGACATGGCGCGCGTAATCACTGATGAGGCATTCTTGCGGCCAGTCTCATCAGCGAGGTCCAGCTCCGGCGGAAGCTGGAGGCCGAACACGGGCCCGCCACCATCGGCCGAGACCGTCTTGCCGCTTTCAGTCTTGGTGCTGCGCACAACGCCCGCCGAAAGACCGAGGGCCTGAAGCACGTCCGTGCCGCCCTTCCCCGCCAGCACCTCGATGGTCGAGGTGGCATAGGCCGGGCTGATCTTCAGCTTGCGGGCATTGCCATCACTGGAGGTCTCGACCTTGGCCCGGAAACCCGAGGCCCGCTTGATCTTGTCTGCCAGGGTTTCCAGGGTGTCCTTGGCGTCGATCGTGATCGTCGTCAGCGTCCCGCGCTCACGGGTGCGGATCTGAAAGGTATCGCCGGCACGCGCCGCCGTTGCGGAGACCAAACGTTCCGACTGCGTGAAATCCATCTTGCCCTTGGGCAATCCAAAAGCGTCAAGACTGCTGGAACCGGCCTGATCGACGGCGATGGAGGTTGGCGTTGCATAACCGTCCTTGCCGGTCAGTCGCTGCGACCAGGACACAGCCCCCGTCCCGACGTCGATCTGCGCGACATAGCCGTCCTTTTCGCCGACCGTCGACTGGCCTTCGAGGTTCTTGCCGGCCGCTCCCACGAGCCAGGCCGAGCCGTTGGCGATAGCCATGCCGGTCACGGTGTCATCACCCGTTCCACCATAATAGGCCAGGGTATCGGCGCTCGTATCACTCAGGTCCAGCGACAGGCGGCCGACGAATCCATCAGAGCCGCCGGAGGCACCGCTGGTCGTGTTGGCCAGGCTCAGTGCCCCATTCGAGGTGTGCCCCCCGACATAGAGTTGACCGCCATCGATCTTGAGGCCGACCAACTCACCGCCCTTGAGCGATCCCAGATCACGCACCGTCCCCGCCGTGAGGGCGGCAGCCTTGGTATAGGTGACAGGCGTCGTGACCGTTACGCCGGCAGACGTCATGCTCGAAGCGTTCTCAGTGACCACGGTTGGGGCCACCGTGAAGCTGCGCAGAACGGCATTGCCATTCTCCTTGCCGCCGACCACCACCTGCGACCCGTTGACGACAATATCCGACACGGAGTCGTTCTCGGTCGTACCGAACTTTTCAGTGAAAAGGGCCTTGGGTCCGCCGTTCAGGTCCGTGGCGAAGGCCGTCAGGTAGGAATCGTAGCCTCCACCCGTTGCGGTGGTTGAGGCGGGCAGGTCGGATTTGGATCGCCCGCCGACATAGAGGATCCCGTCCGAACCGAAGGCCACGGCAGTGGCTTCGTCTTCAAGCATCGCGCCGCGCCGGACCGTCCACTGCTCGTCGCCGCTGGCATCATACCGCGTAACGAAGCTGTCGGTTTTGCCCGACGTGGCGTCAGAATTTATGGGTCCATCGACGGCACCCTGCAGCCGTCCGGTGACGGAGCCCGCAACCGCCACGCTTCCGTCGCTGGCCACGGCCAGGTTCAGACCGCTGGCGGAATCGGTGGCGCCCAGGCTTCGGGCATAAAGCAGATGGCCCGCCGAATCGTACTTCAGCAGGGCGACGTCCTGATCGCCCTTGATGACCTGACCGCTGACGTCCTTGGTGACGTCTGCGAGCATGTAGATGGAGCCGTCACTGCCCGACACCGTCTTGCGGACGCTTGAAATCGTACCCTGGAGGGTTTCGGAAAACACCTTTCCGCCCGCCTGGCCACCCCCGGCGGCGCTGTACTTGGTCAGGGTGTTTTCAATGACCGCGTCCTCGGTCTTGGTATCCTTGTCAGGATCGGGATTGCCGGCGGCCGTAGTGATATAGACGGCAGGCGTGGCGGCGGTCGCGGTGAAGGTCAGCTGCTCGCTCGAGTCGCCACGCACCCGCAAGGCAAAGTCATCGCCCGTAGCCGGCAGGGTCACCGGCTGGCCGTTGACCTGCACAGTTCGCGTCTCGCCGACCTTGCGTTCAACCGCAAAGCTGGTCTCGAACCCACCGGCCTTGAGCTTGCCATTCATGAAGCTGACGACGTTCGACATCGTCCTGGGCGTCGCGCCCATCTCGGCGAGGTCCATGGTCAGATTGGTGGTAACCCCGAACTTCCGGACAGCCAGATCAAAGCTGACATTGCCCTGGAACTTGGGCACCGGATCATCGGACTGACCGCTGTAGATGGTATCGGTGATGTAGCCGAAGACGTTCTTGGGAACCCCGACCGTCGACCGGGCCGTCGTCATGACCGAGCCCGGGGTCAAACGCCCCTGATCCAGACTCAGGTTCTGGGTGTAGCTGGTGACTTCGGAAAGACCCTTGGTCAGCGCGGTCTGCAGACGCTTGATCTCGCCGTCGGACACCCCTTTCTCAGACGCTCGCGCGGCGATCGCTGAAAGGGTGTTCAAAGCCTGATAGGTCGCGAACAGCTTCTTGTAGTCGCCGCTGGCCCCCTTGAGGCTGGTGGCATTGCCCTCTTCGTCAACAAACTTGCGGCCATTGAGCGCCGCCTTGACGAGGGTGCTGGGCTCGGCTGATCCACCCACCCAAGGGGCTGTGGGCACCACGGCCTTGGATCTACCGGACGAAGTCGCTGCAGTCGGCGCACCATTCACCTGGCCCGTGCGAGCCTGATAGTAGCCAAGCAGTGCGCTGGTGTCGAAGGTGATCACGGCAAGTCCTGTCGGGAGGCACGAGGCTCCCCGCTTCTATTTGAACGGCTTGTGCTGAAATCTGATTAAGGCCCGTGGTTACGGGGCAATTAGGTTCGCCTCCACCAGCCTGCGGCGGGCCGTTTCACGCAACGCGTTCCACTCGGAAGCCAGAATTCCGAGAAGCACGACATCCCGCGCAACGCCCGTCTTCAGCACATGGCCGCGCAGATAGCCCTCACGCCGAAATCCCGTGGCAGCCTGGGCCTTTAGCGCGGCGTCATTGTCAGCCATCACCTCGGCGAACACCTTGTGCAGGCCAAGCTCGCCAAAGGCACGATCCAGCCCAAGCACCTGTGCGGCCCGACCCACGCCGCGACCTCGGGCTTCAGCCGATCCCAGAAACCAGTTCCAGCTCGCTCGCCGATGATGGCTGAGCAAACCCGACAGGGTCAGCAGGCCCGACGGCGTTCCACCCCGGGTAATCAGCCAGCCGCGCATATCCGGATCCGAGCGAAGAAGGCTGAACCAGGCCGAATGGGCCTCACGGCTGGGAAAGGCCGCATCGGACATCCAACGATCGACTTCAGGTTCCGAGCGCCACTTGAACAGCACGCCCTCATCCTCGTCGCAGAGATCGCGAAGATCGATCATTCTGGCCGTTTCCTCATCCTGCCCCTCCAAGCGTATCGCGCGCGCCGGGTCTGGCCTAGTGCGCGGACGCCGTCTCGCCGCAACACGGCTAGCCGTTGAACAGCTTGAGGATGATCTGCGGTGCCGAGTTGGCAATCGACAAGGCCTGGGCACCGAGTTGCTGCTTGACCTGCAGGGCCTGGAGTCGAGCGCTTTCCTTTGCCAGGTCAGCATCGACCAGATTGCCGACGCCGGTTTCCAGAACGTCGGAAAGACGCGCGATGAAAGTCTGATGGGCGTCGATCTGCTTGGCCTGGGTACCGATATTGCCGACCGCCTGGTTCACGGCCCCCATGGTGGCGTCCAGCCGCGTCAGGACGCCGGTGGCATTGGTCACATTGAGAATGTCGTCAGTCGCCGACAGCGTATTGATCGTGCCACCAAATGACAGATTCTGCAGGTTCAGGGTAATTGCAGCCACGGCATCGGCGTCTGCGAGGAACGAAACATCGGTCGCCAGGCTGCCGTTCAGCAGATTCGCGCCGTCAAAGGTCGCGCTGGAAAGCACCTGGTTGAGATTCTTGATCAGCCCCTGGAAGTCGGCGTTCAAGGCCTCGCGAGACTTGGTGGTCAAGGAGGTGTCCTTGGCCGCAACGACCTTCTCGCGCATCAGGTTGAGGAGGTCGGAGACTGATTCGCCGGCCGCCAGGGCCACATCAGCGACGGAGGTGGCGCGGTCGAGACTCATCTTGACGGCGGACAAGGCGTTCATGTCGGCGCGTTGCGCTTGGGCGATCGACCAAACGGCGGCGTTATCCTGGGCGCTCGAAACAGCCAAACCCGTGTTGATGCGGGTTTGCACACCCTGCATGTCGTCGTTGGTTCTGTTCAGATTTTGCAGAGCGATCAGCGCGGGCTGATTGGTGTTGACGCTCAGGGTCATTCTCGGCCTCCGATCGGAAATTTTTTCCGGGATTGGTCCGCACGCCTCATGGCGAGCGAGCCCTCACGGAACCGACCGTAGGATCAGAAGGTAAGGTTATGGTTAACGGAAATAAACCATAACCGGATCGCCCCGCGGCGCGCCGCCGCAGGGGAGGAAGAGGCAAAAGGGCCGCCTCAGGTCAGGCCGTCATACACCGCGCCAGGGTCATAGCTGGCCGCATGCTTGAGCTTCAGCACGTCTTCTCGCGGTAGGACCTGGAGGGTCTCTCCCGTTCGACGGTCTACAGTCTTGTAGATGAAGGCCCCACTGTCCTCGTCCTGTTCGATGACGAGGCGAAGATCGCCGGGCTGATGTTCCACAGGAGCATCTTTTCGCGCTTCTGAAACGCCGACATCGCCCGCGGAGGTCTCCGGGGCGTTCAACTTTGTATAGGGGCTCGTTGGAACCGGGTCGGCTGCGGGGGCCGACAGAGCGGCTTTGGTTTCCATCTCTCCTTGCGCCAGCGCCTGCGCGGCGGCGTCCTCTGGTGGTGCGGGTTCTCCTCGCCTTCAGGCCTGAATGAGACGGAGGCGGACCAGACCCTGGCCCGCCTCCCCTGCTCCTTAACGGAACAGGCTCAGGATCGATGACGAAGCTTGGTTGGCAATCGACAGTGCCTGCACGCCCAGCTGTTGCTTGGTTTGCAGCGACTGCAGCTTGGCGCTTTCCTTGGCCAGGTCAGCGTCAACCAGGTTGCCGACGCCGGCATCCAGGCTGTCCTGCAGCTTGCCGACGAAGGTCAGGTGGGTGTCCAGGCCGACTGAGCTTGTGCCCAGCGAAGCCAGCTTGTTGGTCGCCGTTTGCAGGGCCGTGGACACTGTGGTGATCATGGTCTTGGCAGCAGTGGCGTCAGCGAAGGTCGAGGTGGTCGTCAGGCCGATGCCGGCCAGCGACAGGGTTTTGGCGGTGACCGTAAAGCCCGAACCATCCGAGTTGGCCAGGAAGGTCAGCTTGGTGGTGGTTCCGTCAGCGATGCTGACGCCGTTGAACTTGGCGTTGGTGGCCGCCTTGGTGATCTGGTCACGCAGCGACTCGAAGTCGGCCTTCAACGCGTTGAAGCTGGCGGTATTGAGCGAGGTGTCAGACGCTGCGAGCGCCTTTTCCTTCATCTTGCCCAGCAGGTCGGTGATGGTGTCGCCGGCGGCCAGGGCCACGTCGATGGTCGACTGGCCGCGCTGCAGCGAGTCCTTGACCGAATTCAATGAGGAGGCCGTGGAGGACTGGTTCTTAGCCGTCGCCCAGATCGCACCATTGTCCTTCGCACTCCCCACCTTCTTTCCGGTGTTGATGCGTTGCTGGACGGTCGCGAGCTCCGAATTGGTGGAGTTCAGGTTTTGCAGCGCGATCAGCGCGCCGCTGTTCGTGTTGATGCTATTCAGCGCCATAACGACTTTTCCTTTTCAAGGTGGTCCGACGTCATTTTGACTGCCGGGAGCTTTTTGCTCAGGTCGGTGGGAAGCAATGACCGGGCCAAACTTGCCGCCCAGGCAACATGCGCCAAGGGCTTGAAAAATAAGCGTTATAGGTCCATTTACGACAACAGCCCCCGGCAATTTCTGCCGGGGGCTGTTGTCGTGGGCAAATTCTGCCGGGCAATTGATGCCCTGAAAAGGAGGCGCCGGGCGACCCGAAGGTCGCCCGGCTTGTCGGATCACTTGAACAACGACAGGATCGACTGCGGCGTCTGATTGGCGATCGACAGGGCCTGCACTCCCAGCTGCTGCTTGGTTTGCAGCGACTGCAGCTTGGCACTTTCCTTCGCCAGATCCGCATCGACCAGATTGCCAACACCCGCTTCCAGGCTGTCCTGCAGCTTGCCAACGAAGGTCAGGTGCGTGTCCAGACCGACAGAGTTGGTGCCCAGCGACGACAGCTTGTTGGTCGCAGTGGTGAGAGCAGTCGTGATCGTGGCAATCATCGTCTTGGCCGTGGCAGCATCCGTGAAGGTCGAGCCGGCCGCCAAACCGATGCCGACGAGCGACAGGGTCTTGGACGCCACGGTGAAACCACCACCATCAGCATTGGCCAGGAAGGTCAGCGACGCCGTGGTGCCATCAGCCAGGCTGACACCGTTGAACTTGGCGTTCGTGGCCGCCTTGGTGATCTGATCACGCAGCGACTCGAAGTCTGCCTTCAGGGCGTTGAAGCTTGCCGTGTTCAGCGAGGTGTCGGAAGCGGCCAGGGCCTTTTCCTTCATCTTGCTGAGCAGATCAGTGATCGTGTCGCCAGCTGCGAGCGCCACATCGATCGTCGACTGACCGCGTTGGAGCGAGTCCTTCACGGAGTTCAACGAGCTCGAGCTGGAGCTCTGCATTTTTGACATCGACCAGATCGCGCCATTGTCCTTGGCGTTGGCGACCTTCTTGCCGGTGTTGATGCGGCCTTGGGTTGTTGAGAGCTCCGAGTTGGTCGAGTTGAGGTTTTGCAGTGCGATAAGCGCACCACTGTTGGTGTTGATTGAGTTCATCATGGGTCACCTACCGTTTTGGTCGGATTTCTCCGGCGCGAGCCGGCTGGGCGTTTTGCCTGCAGCGACCATCGCAAGGGGCGGGCCACTCGCAGACCCATGTGACCAGATTTTAAGTCAATGATTTTATTGAACTATAGACCAGCCAAGCTCCAAAACGAAGCCGCCCGGCGAATGCAAGATTCGCCGGGCGGCAGGAACTTCCTAAACAGCTGGGCAATTGGCGCCTGAGGGATCAGCCCCCTTCGACGCGCCCCGCCAGACCTTGCATGATCGTGCGATTGATATCGATCAGCGGTTCGAAATCCTCTTCCTTGCGCATGACCGCACTGGAATGGCGCCCGACCCAAAGGCTCAGGGAAATGATGCTCGCCCGCAATTCGGGTGCCAGGGCGTTTTCAGGCAAGGAACAGTCGGTGGCCATCGCCGACCAGACGCGGCGATTCCAGTCCAGCGCATCGATCCGCTTGGCAATATCGTCTTCGGGAGACTGAGCCGCGTCCATAAGGGCGCGAGTCACCTGTCCGAAGAGGCGATATTCCAGTTCACGCGGATTTTCAGCCCTCGTCGCCGCCTGCTGATAGGCTCGAAGAGACATGCCCCAACCTCTCGTCTTCGTACTCGATCAATTTTCGGCTCAACATGAGCGCCTTGTAGTATTCCCGCGCCATGACGTGCTTTGAAATCGCAATGCAATCTGCAAGCACGGCCGGGTTGCGCACCACGCTCATGAACTCGTTCAGGCGCGTGGCGAAGTCTTCGTAGAACCGTTCAGCGACACTCTCTTCAAGGTACATCATCATGACGGGGAAGTAGATGCGACGCGATGGCGTCGTCACCTGATCCAGCTGCATGATATCCTTCTCTCGAAGGACGGAGGCCTTGTTCTGGAGCACGAGAACGCCGCGTCGGTCGCCATTCTGGACGACCGCGCCATTCAAAACGAACTTCTCGCCGGGCTTCAGCGAAAGCTTCAAAGGCACGTTATGCCGCTCCCTTTTGCAATCGCCACGACAGCCCGGTCCGCCAGGATTAGCGGGTCAGAAGAAAGCTATGACGGATCGGGTTAACACCGTCTTGCTGGCCCTGTGACCGTGAGCCGCAGCTTAGGACTCAGTTAAGCATACTGCCTCACAGGATGGTTAACTCCAAACCTGCAAGGCTCAACCATGTCCCGCAAACGCGCCCTTGAAGGCTCTGGAAGTTCGCTGGCCCAGCAGGAAGTCACGGCGGCGGCGATCGTCCAGCGCGGGATCGCCGGGACGACCATGGGAGACTCGGCCTCCGCAGAAGCTCTCGCCCGGCTGGACCGCGCCGCCAAGGAACTGAAAAACCGCGAAACAGCCCGTCTGCTCGGCGAAGCAATCGCCGCCATTCATGCTCGCGACTTTCAGAAAGCCGACACCCTGGCCCTGGCCGTGCTCGAGAAGGACGAACGTCAGGGGGTCGCCTGGCATGTCCTGGCAATCGCCCGCGAAAAGAACGGCGACTTTGTTTCCTCGATGCGCGCCTATGAGGCAGCGCTGCAGCTCTTGCCGGACCACGGTCCGGTCGCCGGGGATCTGGGCCGACTGGCCTACCGCATGGATATGCCGGAGCTGGCCGCGAAATTCTTCGCCCACTACCGATTGGCACGACCCGACTGCGTCGAGGCGACCAACAACCTTGCCTGCGCCCTGCGCGATCTCAACCAATGCGCCGAGGCCATCGACATACTTCGCCCGGCCATCATGGCCGACCAAGGCCAGCCCATCCTGTGGAATACGCTGGGCACGGTGATGTGCAGCCTGGGTGACGGCCAGCAGGCCCTGACCTTCTTTGATGAGGCGCTCCGGCTCGCGCCATCGTTCGGCAAGGGCTACCATAATCGTTCCTATGCCCGTCTCGACCTGGGTGATGTCCCGGGTGCCCTGGCCGACTGCGAAGCGGCCATTGCCCACGCCGAGTCCGTCGAGGACCTGGCCATGATGCAGTTCGCCCGCTCAACCATCCTGCTCTGTCTTGGCCGGGTCAGCGAAGGCTGGGCGGCCTATGAGTCTCGCTTTTCACACGATCTTTCCGACGCGCCGCGCTTCCTGATCGATGCGCCGCGCTGGTCAGCCGACCAGTCCCTGACTGGAAAGCGCATGTTGATCTGCGCCGAACAGGGTCTGGGCGACGAAGTCATGTTCGCTAATCTGTTGCCGGACATCATCGAGGCAATTGGCCCGGAAGGCTCACTTTCAATTGCCGTCGAACACCGGCTGATCCCGTTGGTCCAGCGCTCGTTCCCCGACGCCGAAGTGACAGCCCATCGTACGGTCGCCTTTGAGGGACGCGTACGACGTACGGCACCTAATGTATCAGACTGGAGCAAGATCGACCTCTGGGCACCGATCGGCTCGCTGCTGCCCGTTCTGCGCCCGAGCATCGAGTCGTTCCCGAAGCGCCCCAGCTTCCTGAAAGCCGACCCGGCCCGAATCGCCCACTGGCAGCAGCAACTGGAAGCCGCCCCCCAGGGCCCAAAGGTCGGGCTACTCTGGAAAAGCCTGAAGCTGAATGGCGAGCGTGCGCGCCAGTTCTCGCCCTTTGACCTGTGGCATCCGGTCTTGCAGACGCCCGGCGTCACCTTCGTCAATCTGCAGTATGGCGATTGCGAAGAGGAAATCGCCTACGCCAGGGATGAGCTGGGCGTCGAGATCTGGCAGCCGGAAGGCATCGACCTGAAAAAAGACCTCGACGATGTCGCGGCTCTCTGCTGTGCCATGGACCTGATCATCGGCTTCTCCAATGCGACGATCAACCTGGCAGGAGCCTGCGGGGCCAAGGTCTGGCAGATCAGTGGCGCGGCATCCTGGACGCGCCTCGGCACGGACAGCCTGCCCTGGTATCCGCAGATCCGCTGCTTCTCGTCATCGGACTACTATGACTGGTCACCGACGATGAATGAGGTGGCCCAGGCCCTGGCCGACACCTATTCGGGGCAGGCGCCGAACTAAGGGTTTCGGGACATTCCGGTTTCAATTCCAGACGCTCTTGCCAAGCGCGCGCCGCCCGGTAGTTTGAACATCTGATTTGAACACTTGTTCGAGACCGGATCGATCCGGCAGAGGGTGGGTATGAGCCAGCGCTTTGAAGGCACTTCCGACTATGTCGCCACTGACGACCTCAAGGTCGCGGTCAATGCCTCCGTGGCGCTGGAACGTCCGCTCCTGATCAAGGGCGAGCCGGGCACCGGCAAGACGGTGCTCGCCTACGAAGTGGCCAAGGCCATGGGCGCGCCGCTGCTGACCTGGCACATCAAGTCGACGACCAAGGCCCATCAGGGCCTCTACGAATATGACGCCGTCACCCGCCTGCGCGACAGCCAGCTGGGCGACGAGCGGGTCAAGGACGTCAAAAACTACATCAAGAAGGGCAAGCTCTGGGAGGCTTTCGAAAGCCCGGTGCGCCCCGTCCTGCTGATCGACGAGATCGACAAGGCCGACATCGAATTCCCCAACGATCTGCTGCAAGAGCTCGATCGCATGGAGTTCTATGTCTACGAAACCGGTGAGACGATCGCGGCCAAGGTCCGCCCGATCATCATCATCACGTCCAACAACGAGAAGGAACTGCCGGACGCCTTCCTGCGGCGCTGCTTCTTCCACTATATCCGCTTCCCCGAGGAAGCGACGATGCAGGCCATCATCGATGTCCACTATCCCGGCATCAAGCAGAAGCTGGTCTCTGAGGCCCTGCGCATCTTCTACGACATGCGCAAGGTGCCGGGACTGAAGAAGAAACCCTCAACCTCGGAACTGCTCGACTGGTTGAAGCTGCTGATGGTCGAGGACATCGACGAGAGCCTGCTGCGCGAGAAGGATCCGACCAAGCTGATCCCGCCCCTGCACGGAGCGCTCCTGAAGAACGAACAGGATGTCCATCTGTTCGAACGCCTGGCCTTTCTGGCCCGGCGTGAGGGGGCCGGCGGTCGACCGGGGCAGTAAGGCCTTACCGGGAATTCACTGGACGCGAGTCACGAGCCCCCTCACCTTCCTTGTGAAATCAAAGGAATGGTCATGCGTCGTTCGACTTGGATCGCCTTGCTCGCCGCCACCAGCGCCTTGGCTCTGACGGCCTGTCATCGCAGTGAAACGGACAAGACCGAGAAGCTTGAGCACCATCGCTCTGGCGAGCCCATTCGGGTAATCAGCAAACTCGATTGCCCGGAAATCCAGGGGGAACTGAAGCGCGTCAGCGTGGCCGCTGATGGCCTGTCGTGCGCCTATGCCGGCAATGGGGCCGAGGTCAACCTGCGCCTGGTCGCGCTGAACGCCGGCAACGCAGAGGCCGCCCTCGCCCCCATCGAAGCGGAGCTCAAAACTCTGATGCCTACGGTCAAGCCTGCGGCCGAGCCCAAGGCTGGAGACAAGGCCGAGCGCAACAAGACCAGCATCCACCTGCCCGGCCTGAGAATTGATGCCAGCGACAGCGGTGCGGACATCAAGATTGGCCACATCACGATCAACAGCAGCGACGGTGGCGCATCTGAGGTCAAGATCGACAAGAACGTCACGGTCAAGGGCGACAGCCACAAGGACAGTGTCAGCATCACCACGTCAGATGGCGAGGATGCCGAGGGTGACGTCAATATCCGGGCCAGCGATGGCGGTGCCGAGATCCGCCACAGCAAGCGCGGGGACTCGATCCGTTCCACATTGATCCTGGCCAGCGACAAGGCCCCCAGCGGCTATGGCGTCGTCGGCTACGAGGCCCGCGGCCCCAAGGGGGGACCGCTGGCCGTCGCTACCATCAAGGCCAAGAACCGCAATTCCGGTGACCATGACGTCTTCAAGGACATGAAGGCCCTGGTTCGCCACAATGTCGGTGGCTGAGATCAGGCCGGAATGACGGCGACCTCCATCACCTTGTAGGTCAGGGCACGACCGTCTTCGTCGGTCACGGTGACATATTCACCGAGGGCAAATCGGTGATCGCCCAGCCGGTGCACAGGTTCGTCATCGGCCGTGTCAGCCGAGTCGTAGTCGAAGAACCAGCGTGACCCTTTTCGCGCCAGCCGGCCGTCGACGGCATCCTCGTCGGGCGTGAAGCGGCGCACGCTGCAGGCCGCTCTGTGCTTGGCATAGGCCGCTTCATCCAGATGCCCGTCGGACGTCAGAGGGGCCGTGAGGGTGTAGCCGCGATGGTCGTCGCCCCCGGCGAACTCCGTTCCAGGGTTGCGGGCAAGGCGCAGCACGATGCGAGACAGGGACATTGAAGCCTCCCTTTGAGAATGACGGCCGATTTAGTGTGACAGGAACAGCGAAGGACCATCGCTGTTGAGCAGGCTGCGGGTCGTGCCGCCGAAGATGAACTCCTGCAGCCGCGGATGGCCGAACGCCCCGGCGACCAGGAAGTCGGCCCCAATGTCCCGAGCCTGTCCAAGGAGGACGCCGGCAGCATCACCAGTACCCGGCAGGACCTGACTGGTCGCCGCCACACCGCGTGAACTGAGGAACTCGACCAACCGGTTCAGATCGAAATGCCGCGATGACGCGCCTGGCGCGCCGGCAACGATCACCGATGAGGCTTTCTGCAACAGCGGCAAGGCCGTGCGTACCGCCCGGCTGGCTTCCTTGCCGCCGTCCCAGGCGACAAGGGCCACGCCGCCGATCTTCAAGCCCGGTCGCGCCACCACGACGGGTCGCTGCTCGTCCGCCACCAACTGCTGAAAGGCTTCCGCCAGCGGCCCCTTGCCGCGCGCCGAGGCGTTGTCGAACACAATGACGTCCGACAGTCGCCCCTCCATGGCCAATCCCGCCCAGACCGGCGAGTCCAGGCTGATCACCCGGGTCCGGCCATAGCCGATCTCGGCAGCCAGGGCCCCGACGGCGCGGGCACCTTCCAGGGCCGCCTCCTTCAGGCTCTCCATGGCCGTGACCTGCACGCCGCCCATGAAGCCTTCACCCATCCAGGGCATGAGGTCGGCCATATCCGCCGGCGCATGGACACAGGCCAGCTCAGCCTCAAAGGCCTTGGCTAGCACGGCCGCAGACGCAAGAAGTTCCCGGTCGGCCTGGGCTCCCGCGAGTGGAGCCATTATTCTCGCCCAGCTCATGATCGAACTCCCTTTGGCGTGCATTTCCACAGATCAGGCCGCTCCGCTCATTGATCTTTGTCAACCAATGGGCCAGTCAGTCCAACTTCACCGTAAGGAACGATCTCGTGGCCAAAGGGCTGCATAGGGGCGCGGCACCCCGCGCTTGGCAAAGGATGCTCTCCGGCCGGAGGCTGGATCTCCTCGACCCGTCGCCGATGGACATCGAGATCGAGGACATCGCCCACGGCCTGGCAAGGGTCGCCCGCTGGAACGGCCAAACGGTTGGCGACCACGGCTTTTCCGTCGCCCAGCACAGCCTGGTGGTCGAAGAAATCGCAGCCCATATCAAGCCCGACCTCGAGCCGAAATGGCGACTGGCCGCCCTGCTGCATGATGCGTCCGAATATGTGATCGGCGACATGATCAGCCCGTTCAAGGCTGCACTCGGCGTCAGCTACAAGGACTTCGAAGGGCGGCTGGAAGATGCAATCCATATCCGCTTCGGACTGCCCGTGAAGACGCCGCCGGCGATCAAGAAGCTGATCAAGCAGGCAGACCGCGCCTGCGCCTTCTTCGAGGCGACCCAATTGGCCGGCTTCGAACATGCCGAGTCCCTGGCGATTTTCGGAGCGCCGCCCCCGGGATACGATCTGCAGATCCGGCCGCAGGCCCCGTTCGAAGCCCAGGCTCAGTACGTGCAGCGATTCCACGTGCTCTCCCGGGCCGCCGGCTTTGAATCAGCCCCCCTCGCGGTCCTGGAAACCGAATGACCGCGTCGGTCGTCATCGGGCTTTCCGCCGTCGTCGTCGCCATTCGCGACGGCGAGGCCGTCGTGCTGACGGTTCGCCCGCATGACGCTGTCACCGACGTCGCCTCGCCCCTGCCCGGCCTACCCTTTGGTCCGTTCGACCCGGAAGGCCACCGAACCTTCGAACTTGGCCTGCGGGCCTTCGTGACCGAGCAGACACGGTTCCAGCTGGGCTATGTCGAACAACTCTACACCTTCGGCGACAAGGGCCGCGACGCGCCCCGGGCGGAGGTCGGGGCCGGAGCCGCGCGCGTGGTTTCGGTCGGCTATCTGGGCCTGACCCCCGACGCCATTGACACCAATGCTCCCGATACGGCCTGGGCTCCCTGGTCGCGGTTCTTCCCCTGGGAGGACTGGCGGCAGGGCCGGCCTGCCCTCTTGGACACCGTTCTGGCCCCAGCCTTGAAGCGCTGGGCCGGGGACGACGCGGCCAAATGGTCTCGCGCCCGTCTGGCCTTTGCTCTGGATGGCGCTCCCTGGAACGAGGAACGGGTCCTGGAGCGCTACGAGCTCCTTTACGAAGCTGGCCTCGCCCCGGAGGCCGCTCGCGACCAGGCCCGCGCCGATGGCGACGATCCGGCGGAGCCCGCAGCCCTGTCGGCAGCCCTCGGCGAACCCATGATCTCGGACCACCGTCGCATTCTGGCGACCGGCCTGTCGCGCCTGCGCGGCAAGATCAAGTATCGTCCGGTGGTCTTCGAACTGACGCCCGAAGAGTTCACCCTCTCGACCCTGCAGCGCACAGTGGAGGCCATCGCCGGCGTGCTGCTGCACAAGCAGAACTTCCGCCGGGTGGTCGAGCGCGAGGATCTGGTCGAGGGGCTGGGCAGACTCGACGCCGAGACCGGTGGGCGTCCGGCCGAACTGTTCCGGTTCCGCCGTGAAATGCTGGTGGCGCGCCCGGCCAGCGGCCTCAGCCTGCCGCTTCTGCGCGACTGAAACCCACTATTCCGCAGCTGCGGGAGCTTCGTCTGAAGCCCTCTCCGCCTCCACCCGCGCCCGCCACCTGGCCTTCAGGGTGTGGGAGGTATCCCGTGAGCCATCCGGGCTCCATCCGGGCGGACCGAACACAAAGCCCAGTACCTCGCGTGGTGACTTCGAACCGGCCAGATCCTTGGCGATGCCGATCCACTCGTGGAAGACGTTGTGGAACAGGTTGAAATTGCCAAGGTTCTTCACCGTACCATAGCGGCAGGGCTCTTCGTCGACCTCGGGGATGTAGGTGCCGAACATCCGGTCCCAGATGATCAGGATGCCGGCATAGTTGGCGTCCAGATAGCGAGGGTTACGGGCGTGATGCACCCGGTGGTGCGACGGCGTGTTGAACACCGCCTCGAACCAGCGCGGCATGCGCTTGACCGCCTCGGTGTGGATCCAGAACTGGTAGACGAGGCTGATGCCCTTCTGGATGGCCACCATGGCCGGCGGAAAGCCCAGAAACACGAGCGGAAGCCACAGGATCCAGGTCCCGGCAATGCCGCCCGTCCAGGTTTGCCGCAGCGCGGTCGACAAGTTGTAGTGCGTCGAGGTGTGGTGGTTCACATGGCTGGCCCACCAGAACCGCCGCTCGTGGGCGATGCGGTGGAACCAGTAATAGGTCAGGTCCTCGGCGAAGAAGAGTACAACCCAGGCCCAGACGGCGGTCATCGGAATTGAGAAGATCCGGTGCTCGTACACCCAGACCGTAGCGGCGAAGACCAGACCGGCGGTCAGCAGTCCGGCGACCGTGCTGCCGAAGCCCATGGCCAGGGACATGGCCGTGTCCCGGGGTTCGTAATGGGCCTTGGCCTTGCCGAGGCGCGCCAGGCCGATCTCGAGGATGATGGCCAGGACGAAGAAGGGTATCGCCATCTGGACGGGATCGATTTCGGCTTTCATGCCGCCAACTCCTTCGGGGGCCAGACATCATCGGCGACAGCGAGGGCCGGACGGCCGTCAGCCGTCTTCAGGATCCGGAGGCCCCTGAGCGAAGGCGCGGTCGCCACGGCGGCCCAGTCCAGATCACGCGCCACATAGCCGTCGCCGCGCCTCCAGAGCACCAAGGCAGTATCGCCGTCCCTGGCCAGGGCGGCCCGCCCATCGGCCGATATCCAGCGCGCCATCGGGCGATGGTCCGGAAACTCCTGCGCCAGAAGGGCTGAAAGGCTGGTGGCATCCAGCGGCGGGGTTGGCCTGGCGATTCCCGCCAAGGCTGATAGGCCCACGAGCACGCTGATCGCGATCGCCGACCCGATCAGTTGTATCAGCATCGCCTTTTCCAAGCTGACGCCGCCCTCCCTTTTTTTCCAGCGTCGGGCCACAGGTGCCCCACGTCAAGAGTGACGCCTGCGTCAAGTTTCTTCGACCCCATGCCCGCGTGGTTCGCTAGTCCAGAGCTCGAAGCCCGGTTGGTGCCTCTGGCCATTGCCTGTCGCAGCGGCAACCTGCCTTCATGGACTAAGCGAAACAGGGGTGCGGTGAGTCATGGGTGACGGGAGCGTCTTCCATGATATCAACCTCGCCATAAGCAAAAGATCGCAGGTTCGCAGAGGCCTGCGCGCATCATCGGGACTAGTCGCGTGCATAAAGCCGTCATCGCCGCCACGGGGCTCTACACCCCGCCGTTCAGCATTTCGAACACCGAGCTGGTCGAGGCCTTCAATGCCTTCGTCGAGCGCTTCAACGCCGCCAATGCCGAGGCCATTGCCGCTGGCGACGTCGTCGCCCTGGCCCCGTCGTCGCCCGAATTCATCGAGAAAGCCTCGGGCATCAAGTCGCGCTTCGTGATGAACAAGGACGGGATCATCGATCCGGACATCATGCGACCGGTCCTGCCCGAGCGCCCGAACGAAGAGATCTCGATCCTGGCCGAAATGGCAGTGGAAGCCGCAAAGCAGGCCATCGCGGCCTGGGGCAAGCCAGTGTCGGAGATCGGAGCCGTCATCTGCGCAGCTTCCAACATGCAGCGGGCCTATCCCGCCATGGCGATTGAGGTTCAGCAGGCCCTGGGAATAGAGGGCTTCGCCTTCGACATGAACGTGGCCTGCTCCTCGGCCACCTTCGGCATCAAGGCGGCAGCCGACTTTGTCGCCACCGGCAGCGCCAAGGCCGTGCTGATGGTCAATCCCGAAATCTGCTCGGGCCATCTGAACTTCAAGGACCGCGACAGCCACTTCATCTTCGGCGATGTGGCCACGGCGGTGATCATCGAGGATGCGGCCCAGGCGACCGGCGGCTGGGAGATCGTCGGCACGCGCCTGAAGACCCAGTTCTCCAACAATATCCGCAACAATTTCGGCTTCCTGAACCGTGCAGCGCCGGAAGGCGAAGGGGCCCGCGACAAGCTGTTCGTCCAGGAGGGGCGCAAGGTGTTCCGTGAAGTGGTGCCGATGGTCAGCGAGATGATCGTCGAACACGCCGCCGACCTTGGCCTCGATCCGAAGGCTCTGAAGCGCCTCTGGCTGCACCAGGCCAATATCAACATGAACGAGATGATCGGCCGCAAGGTCCTCGGCCGCGACCCTGCCCCGGGCGAGAACGTCATCATCCTCGACACCTATGCCAATACCAGCTCCGCCGGCTCGATCATCGCCTTCCACTCGGCCAATGACGATTTTGCCGCCGGCGAAACAGGACTGATCTGCAGCTTCGGCGCAGGCTATTCCGCCGGAACGGTGTTCGTGAGGAAGCGCTAGCTCGGCGCTACTGCAAAAAAAGGCCCGACGCGACGGGGCAGAGCGTCGAGGCCCGGGGGCAAACGCTATGCGTTCCCCCGGGCCCCTCGTGTTGCCACTAGGCTCCCGGCGTGCCGGGCCCTATTGCGGCTTCGGATGCGCCGCCTTCCAGTCCATGGCCCGGCGAATGCGCACGCCCACGGCCGGATGATCATAGAACAGGGCTTCCTCAATCTTGCCCGGCGTCGCGGCCCGATACTCGATGGTCTTGACCAGGGCCTTGGCCAGGCCATCGGGCTCGCCGACATGCTCCAGGCTGTAGCGGTCAGCATCGGTTTCGATCTCGCGGATCACCGTATTGAGGATCGGGGTCCCCAACAGGCCCAGCACGGCCAGGATCACCGCGAGAACCGGCAAGCCGGCCGGGTCGGCAATGCCGGTCACGCCGTCGGCGCTGAGCAGCCTTTGCATGGGAGCAAAAAAGCGGTCGACAAGGAAGAAGGCCAGGATCGCTAGCAGACTGAAGATGCCGGTAATCCACAAGCTATGCCCCCGGGCATAGTGACCCATTTCATGGCCGACAACGCCGCGGACCTCGGCCAGATCCGCCCCCTTTTTGAACATGGTGTCGCTCATGGCGATACGCGCAGAGCCGAACAGGCCGGAGACATTGGCGGTATAGGCATTGGATTGCCTGGACCCGTCATAGATGAAGATCTTATCAGAGGGGATGCCGTTGGCCTTGGCCATCTCGACCACCGCGGTGCGCACTTCGCCGTTTGGCGCCGGCGTATAGGTGTTGAAGAGAGGCTCGATATAGATCGGGGCAACCAGCATCCCCAGCACCATGAAACCGGCGCTCAGTCCGCCGGCCCAAAGCCACCACAAACGCCGCGCCTTGCGGATCAGGCCATAGAGGGCAACGAGGAACAGCCCCGTGAAAACGGCCGAAATCAGAAAGGACAGGGCCCCTTCGCCCAGCCAGGCGACAAAGGCCTGGCTGGTCATGCCGTACTGCTTTTCCCGCCACCAGTTGGAGTAGGCCGACCAGGGCAGGTTCAGAAGCCAGTCCATCAGCAGGAAGACGACACCCACGCCAAAACTGGCCAAGAGTGGTCGGCGGCGATGGCCCTCCAGGCGCAAACGCGTGCGCGCCAACACACCCGTTCGCAGGATCAGAAACGCGGACAGAAGCGAGATCAGAAAGCCCCATAGGAGCAGCCAGTGGCCGCCCTGGGTATAGGCCTGCGCCTTGGCATGAACCGCTGGCGACAGTTGCGCCAGATAGGTGGCCGTCGCTGCAGCCGCGTCGAATTTCTGGGACATGGCCCCTCCCCTCTGCATTCTGGACGGGAGAAGGGCAGACTCCGTCCGCAAGGTCAGCTTAATTCCCTGACAGACACTGTCATGTCGTCCGTCGGATGCGCTTGCCACTGGCGAAGGTCGCCGTGGCGTATAGAAATGGACCGCTTGCGGATCTTCGAGGCTTTCATGCGATTCCCCGACCGTCGACACCTTCTACTGGGCGCGGGAGCCCTGACCCTTGCGGCCTGCAGTGACAAGGCGCAGCACGCCGCTACACAGACTACCGCCCAACGCGTTCAGGCCAGCAAGACACTCCGGATCGGGCTGGAGGGCACCTACCCGCCCTTCAACTTTCAGGACAAGGACGGCCAGCTGGCGGGGTTCGATGTCGATTTTGGCAAGGCCTTGGCCGCCCAGATGGGTCTCAAGCCGGTATTCAGTCCTTCGCCCTTCGCCGGCCTGCTGGGTGCGCTGGAATCAAAGCGTATCGACGTCGTGATCAACCAGATCACCATCACGCCGGAGCGCGCGGCAAAGTACGATTTCTCAAAACCCTATACGGTGTCCGGCATCCAGATCATTGTGCTGCGCGGCAAGGCCGGACCCTATTCGCCCGCAGAACTCGCCGGCAAGAAGGTCGGTGTGGGCCTGGGCACCAACTATGAAGCCTGGCTTCGGGCCAATGCCCCCCAAACCGACATCCGCACCTATGATGATGATCCGACCAAGTACCAGGATCTCAGGGCGGGCCGTATCGATGCGGTCCTGAATGACCGGCTGGTGGCCGCAGACTTCGTCAAGAACTCGCCGGAGTTCATAGCCGCCGGCCCGGCCTTCGCACCCCAGAACCAGGGTGTGGCCATGCTGAAGGACCCGGCCATGAAGGTGCTGGTGGATCAGGCTATCGCGGCCATGAGGGCCGACGGCAGGTTGGCAGAGATCTCGCAGACCTGGTTCGGCGCCGACGTTACGCAATAGGCATGAACGCGATAATCGCCCTACTGCTGGAGTCGTCTCCGCTCCTCCTCAAGGGCGCAGGCTATACCGTGGCGCTTAGCCTGATCGGGATGAGCCTTGGCCTGGTGCTGGGCTTTGGCCTTGCCCTGATGCGGCTGTCGTCGAGCGTGCTGTTGCGATGGCCCGCCGCCGCCTATGTCTCGGCCTTTCGCGGCACGCCCCTGCTCGTGCAGCTCTTCCTGATCTATTATGGCCTTCCGCAGTTCGGGATCGAGCTGCCGCCCCTGATTGCGGCCGGGATCGGGTTTTCGCTGAACGTCGCGGCCTATGCCTGCGAAATCCTGCGCAGCGCCATCGCCAATGTCGATCGTGGCCAGTGGGAGGCCGCCACGGTGCTCGGCATGAGCCGCAGCCAGACCATGCGCAGAGTGATCCTGCCCCAGGCGGCCCGCACGGCCGTCGCCCCGCTGTCCAACAGCTTCATCAGCCTGGTCAAGGACACCTCCCTGGCCGCCACGATCCAGGTGCCGGAACTGTTCCGACAGACCCAACTGATCACCGCCCGGACCTTCGAGATCTTTACGATGTATCTGGCGGCCGCCGCGATCTACTGGCTCGTCTCGACCCTACTGGCGGCCGGTCAGGCCATGCTGGAGCGGCGAGCGGCGGAGGGCCGTCGATGAGCACTATCTCGGCTACAGGGCTGATCAAGCGCTTCGACGGGACCACCGTGCTGAACGGTGTCGATATCGAGGTCGCCCAGGGCGAGGTCTTGGCCATCATCGGGCCCAGCGGCTCTGGCAAGTCGACCCTGCTAAGGTGCCTGGCCGGGCTTGAGCTCCTGGACGGTGGATCCTTGCAGATCGCCGGCGTCGAGGCGGCACAGAGCCCTCCACTGGCTCGCGCCCTGAAGGGCCGCGTCGGCTTCGTGTTTCAGAGCTTCAATCTCTTCCCACACCGGACCGCCCTGCAAAACGTTGCCGAAGCGCCGATCATTGTGCGCGGTGAAACTCGTCGATCTGCCGAGGCCCGCGCGAGAGCCCTGCTGGACAAGGTCGGACTGGGTGCCCGGATCGACGCCTATCCGGCCGAACTCTCCGGCGGACAGCAGCAACGATGCGCCATAGCCCGGGCTCTGGCGATGGACCCAGAAGTCATTCTGTTCGACGAACCAACCTCCGCCCTCGACCCCGAACTGGTCGGCGAAGTCCTGGCCGTGATCCGGGAACTGGCCGAAGAACGCCGCACCATGCTGATCGTCACCCATCAGATGGACTTTGCCCGTGACGTAGCTGACCGCACGATCTTCATGGATGCGGGCGTGATCGTCGAACAGGCCCCCTCGCGCGCGCTGTTCGGAGCGCCTAAGGAGGAGCGTACGCGACGATTCCTCGGCAAGGTGGCGACGTCCTGAGCCATATTTTGGCCTTGGGCGCCCTTCACCAGATCGCCGCCAACGCCGCGTGCCATTTAGGCGAGGTCCTGTGAAACCCTATATCGAACTCAAAGGCGCCTCGGGCGCTGTCTATCGCTACAAGCTCGCCGAGGATGCCGACCCTCGCACGACCATCGCGGGCAACTTCGTCTATCTGGACGCCGCTGGTGCCGTGTTGCTTGCCGGTGAGACGAATAATCTGATCGGTGCTGTTTCCCGCTGGGGCGAGGCTCAGAGCCGCCACAGCGCGGCCAGCCTCTATACGCGCCTGAATGTTTCCGGTGCCTCGCGCTCCGAAGAGTATGCCGACCTGATCGCGGCCCTCGATCCCGTGATGAACCGCGAAGCCTAAGCGTCCCCATCCGGCCCCGGGTTCGCTATGGTTGGTCGATGCGACCCGAGATTCTCTTTCCGCTTTACGCGCCGGTCTCCACGCTGAAAGGCGTGGGGCCGCGTGTTGCGCCTCTGGTCGAAAAACTCGCCGGCTCGATCGTCCGCGATGTTCTCTTCACCCTGCCGACAAGCGTGATCCGCCGGACGGCCACAACGGTTGACCGGGCGATCGATGGCCAGGTCCAGACCTTTACGGTCAGCCTTGATGCCCACCAGCCACCAAGCCGGCTGGGGCAGCCTTGGAAGATCCGGGCCTGGGATGAGACAGGCTTTCTGACCCTCACCTGGTTCAAGGGCCATGGCCCGCATCTAGAGCGGCAACACCCTGTCGGCGCACGACGTGTCGTGAGCGGCAAGGTCGAGCGGTTCGGCTCGGAGATACAGGTCGCTCACCCGGAGTATCTGCTGCCTGAGGACCGGGTTGGCGACATCCCGGCCTTTGAGCCGGTCTATCCCGCCACTGCTGGATTGCCGTCGCGGAGCTTTCGCCGGTTCGCCCTAGAGGCCCTCAGCCGCGCTCCCGACCTGGCGGATTGGCTGGATCCCGCCTGGCAGGCTCGCGAGGCCCTGCCGTCCTGGCGAGTGGCCTTTGCCGCCGCTCATGGCCCTGAGGGCGAGGCCGATGTCCATCCGCTCGCGCCGCATCGACGTCGCCTGGCCTATGACGAACTGCTGGCGCACCAATTGGCCCTGGCCCAACGCAAGGCCTCGCGTCGCGCCCAACCCGCGCCGTCGATCGGCCCCAGCCCACTGGCCGCAGACGCAGAAAGGGCCCTGCCCTTCAAACTGACCGGGGCCCAGATTCGGGCCCTCTCGGAGGTCCGCGGTGATCTGGCTTCGGGTCAGCGCATGAGCCGCCTGCTGCAGGGCGACGTCGGCTCCGGCAAGACGGTGGTGGCGATGCTGGCCATCGCCGACGCGGCGGGCGCGGGTCTGCAATCTGCCCTGATGGCCCCCACGGAAATCCTCGCGCGCCAGCACTTTGAGACCATCGCCCCCATTCTTGAGCAGCTGGGCCTGTCGGTGATCCTGCTGACCGGCCGAGACAAGGGTGCCGCACGTGCCAGCAAGCTCTCAGGCCTGGCGAGTGGGGTCCATGCGGTCGCCATCGGCACCCATGCCCTGTTCCAGGATGACGTGGTCTTCAAGGCGCTGGGCTTGTCGATCATCGACGAGCAGCATCGTTTCGGCGTGAACGAGCGGCGGCGCCTGCAGGACAAGGGCCCTGCGGGTGATGGCGGTGGCGTGCACCTGTTGGCCATGTCGGCCACACCAATTCCACGCACCCTGGAACTGACCGTCTTCGGCGACCTTGATGTTTCCCGCATCGACGAGAAGCCACCAGGCCGAACGCCCGTGGCCACCCGTGCTGTTCCCATGCCGCGCCTGCCCGAGATCATCGCCCGTCTGAAGGCAGCGGCCGCCAGTGGGGCCCAGGCGTTCTGGATCTGCCCGCTGGTGTCTGAGTCCGAGAAGATCGACCTGCGCGCCGCCGAGGATCGCGCAGCGGACCTGCGTCAGATCATCGGCTCATCGGTCGGCCTGGTTCACGGACAGATGCCGGCTGCCGAAAAAGATGCCGTCATGGCGGACTTTGTTGACGGCAAGGTCTCGGTTCTGGTGGCTACCACGGTGGTCGAGGTCGGGGTCAATGTGCCCAATGCCAGCATCATGGTCATCGAGCAGGCCGAGCGTTTTGGTCTGGCCCAACTGCACCAACTTCGTGGCCGGGTAGGACGGGGGGCCAGGCCAAGCTCCTGCGTCCTGCTTTATGATCTACCGCTGTCCGAGACGGCCCAGCAACGCCTCGACATCCTTCGCCGGTCGGATGACGGTTTCGAGATCGCCGAGAAGGATCTCGAACTGCGGGGCGGCGGCGATCCGCTCGGTCTCAAGCAAAGCGGATTTCCGGCCTATCGCCTGGCTGACCCAGTTGCCCATCGCGACCTGATCGCAGTCGCCGCTGACGACGCTCGGCTGATCCTGGCCCGCGATCCAGAACTGATCTCGCCCCGGGGCCAGGCCGTCCAGACCCTACAGGCGCTCTTTGACTGGAAACCGACCTCTCCCCAGCATGATGCGGGCTGATCTGGTCGAATGATCCCCCAAGGACCGGTCGAACTGCTATAGTGGCTGAGCGCTGCTCTTCAGCGCACTTTGCACCAGCAGACAGGCCTTATTGGCACCCCGGCCTAGCGTGATCGCGCAAACCGACCGGCGCCTCACCTAAAACTGCGCCGACCCGGACGACTCAATGGCTCAACGCGCCGAAATCACCTGCGCCGC
The DNA here is from genome assembly GCF_058681455.1 of Caulobacter sp. AVps16. Taxonomy (NCBI): domain Bacteria; kingdom Pseudomonadati; phylum Pseudomonadota; class Alphaproteobacteria; order Caulobacterales; family Caulobacteraceae; genus Caulobacter; species Caulobacter sp. AVps16. The sequence goes on along the minus strand of NZ_CM178739.1, from coordinate 1,388,029 downwards.
TCAAAACGGCCGCCATAGCACCTATGAGCGGATCACCCATATTGGCGGTGGTGGAGACAAGCCCTGGAAGCTGACCATCAAGGAAGCCATCAAGCTGGTCGATAGCGGCAAGTGGCGCTTTTTCGTGGTGCGCGGCGACGTGGAAGTGAAGGTCGAAGCCCAGACAAGCCGCACCGGCTGCCGCTACCTGAAAACGGCCAATGATCGCAATGAGCCTTTTGACATGCTGACCCTGCCTGATTTCCCGGTCAGCGAGACTGTAGAATCTGCCTGATCAGGCCGTTCCGTCAGGGGCGACGGCGGGCTTGCGGTGGTGCCAGAGGTGGATCAGGCCCGCCAGGGTTCCGCCGACCGCCAAACCGACCACGGCAGATCCCAGGGCAAAGGCGAGCCAACCCGTCACAGCCCCCACGACCGGAACGCGCTGTGCCCAGTGCGACAGGCCCTCGACCCAGGCAGGTATGGGGGTCAGATGGAAGTGTTCCAGGCCGTGGACGATGATCCCACCGCCGACCCAGAGCATGGCGGCAGTGCCTATCAGGGTCAGGGCTTCCATGGTGATCGGCATGGCCTTGACAAGACCCCGGCCCAGGCTCCGCGTGACGGGGTTTTTGCGCCGGGCTAGATGCAGGCCGATGTCGTCCATCTTCACGATCAGACCGACCACGCCATAGACCGCGACCGTCAGGAGCACGCCGACCAGGGCAAGGGCTCCGGCCTGAACCAGCAGGGGCTTGCCCGCGACGTCGGCCAAGGCAATGGCCATGATCTCGCCGGATAGAATCAGGTCCGTGCGGATCGCCCCGTTGACCTTCTGGGCTTCGAGTTCAGGCCCGCTCAGCGCGAGTTCTTCCGGCTCGTCAGCCGTATGCTCGCCGGCCAAGGCCTCAAGAATCTTCTCGGTTGCCTCGAAGGCCAGGTAGGAGCCGCCGACCATCAGGATCGGTGTCACCGCCCAGGGCGCGAAGGCGCTAAGCAGCAAGGCCCCGGGAAGGAGGAACACAAGCTTGTTCCGGAAGGATCCCACGGCGATCTTCCAGACGATGGGCAGTTCCCGGTCCGGCGTGAACCCCATGGCGTAGCCCGGCGTCACGGCCGCGTCGTCGACGACCACGCCGACGGCCTTGGTGCCGGCTTTGCCGGCCGCGCCGGCGACGTCGTCGAGCGACGCTGCGGCGATCTTGGTGATGCCGGCGACATCATCCAGCAAGGCGGCGAGACCAGAGGGCATGGAACTCTCGGCAGGGGTCAGGACTGTGCGTGCCGGCAAGGTGTGGTGATCCGCCGGCAATGTCACTGCGCGATCGCTTGCCTGACGCAGGGTGAGGGCTGAAACCTAGGGCCCATGACCCTTCTGGCTGCCCTGGACCGTCTCGCCCCCCTGCTGTCACCGACCGCGACCGGGACCTTGAACGCCCGCAGGTTGTCAGGCGGAGCCAGCCTGGAAACCTGGGCCTTCGACCTCGACGATGGTACGCCCTTGATCCTGCGACGGCGGCCCGATGGCGCGCCCTCCCGCGAAACCGCAGCGTCCCTGGCACAGGAAGCTGCACTGATCGCGGCCGCTGGCCGTGCAGGCGCGCCCGTGCCGATCGTTGAGCGCGTCTGCGCGCCCGAAGACGGTCTCGGCGAAGCCTTCGTCATGAGACGCCTCGAAGGCGAAACCCTCGGCAAGCGCATAGTCCGCGACGCGGCCTTTGATACGATCCGTCCCAGCCTTGCTCAGCGCTGCGGCGAGGTGCTGGGCCAGATCCATAGTGCCCCCTTGGAAGCCTTGCCACCCTTGGCCACCTCCGACGCACGCGGGGAACTGGCCCGCTATGAGGAGATCTATCGCCAGACTGACGCCCAGCGACCGACCTTCGAGGCGGCCTTTCGATGGCTCGAGGCTTCGGCCCCAGAGCCGGTGGCCCCCGTCCTGGTCCACGGCGATTTTCGCAATGGCAACCTGATGATCCATCCCGAGCAGGGCCTGGTCGGCGTGCTGGACTGGGAACTGGCCCATCTCGGGGATCCGGCCGAGGACCTGGGCTGGATCTGCGTAAACTCCTGGCGATTTGGCCAATGGCGCAGACCGGTCGGCGGCTTCGGCGACTATGAGGCCCTGCTGGAGGGCTATGCCCATACCCGCGGCAGTGAGATTCCACTGGCGCGACTGCAATTCTGGCAAGCTCTGGGCACCCTGAAATGGGGCGTCATGTGCCTGATGATGTATTCCAGTTTCGCGACCGGTGCGGATCCCTCGATCGAACGGGCAATGATCGGGCGCAGGGTGAGCGAGACAGAAATCGATCTTGTCCGACTGATGGAGATCATGCCGTGATCACCTGCCCCACGGCTGACGAGCTCCGGTCCGCGCTCACCCTGTTCGACCAGGACCCAACGCCTCCCTCAGACCCCCGCCGCCAGTTCCTGGCCAGGGTCGCCGACAATGCTCGCGCCCTGCTCGACCGCGAATCCGCCTTGGGAGACATTGCCCAGGCCGAAGAGCAGGCTCGGCTCAGGGACCTGCTGGACTTGGACGGACCCATCGAAATGATGAACCACCGCCTCTGCCAGGACCTCAAGGCCGGTGTGATCTCGCCCCGGGCTCCGGCCTTGCTGGCGCATCTTCGTGCAACGGCGATCGCTCGTATCGCGATCGACCAGCCAGGCTATAGCGGGCTGGAGGCGCTGCTGGCTGGTTGAGTGGAACTGTTGACCAATGCGCCGACCCTCTCCAGGGCATCGGCCTCGATATCGGCATAGAACAGATTGAAACCATCGACCTTGCGGCGATCAGCCCAGGAGCCGGCATCCCGCAAGGCCGTCGACTTGGGGCGACTGGTATGCAGCAGACCGCCCTCGCACCCGGCCGAGACCTGCCGCTGCAGGAAGGCCGGGCGTGCGCCCCACTCCAGGCCCGTGGCATTGGCCGCACCCTGGTTCATCTTCGCGGGCGCACGATCTTCGCCCAATCCGCCCAACAAGGGATTGAAACACAAGGCCAGGCGACCGTTCAGGTCGATCAACTGGTCGCCGGCATCCCAGATCAGGGAGCGATGGGTCATTTCCTGCATGCGCTGGAAGTCGCCATCCTGGACCGAAGCCCACGCTGCGACACAGCCCGTTTGCCCCCGCCGCTCGCAGGCCGGCAGTAGCGAAGCCGGACCATACTCCTCCGCCGGCACAATGGTTTCGATCAAATAGGCTGCGGCGAGACGCTGCCGGATCGCCGGAACCGCAGCTATCTCCTCGCGCAACAGTCGGGCAGCCATCGCGCCACCTTGTTCCACCCCAACGACGACAAAGGGTCGCCCCCTATTGTAGCGGGCCAGATAGAGCCTGAAGGCCGCGCGCACATCGCCATAGGCGAAGCGCCGCGCTTCCCGCGCATCATCCCGGAGCGTGAGATAGGTATAGAGGCTGGCCTGGCGATAGCGCGGCGCGAAGACCCGGCCGACGCGATAGAACGGTCCGGCATAGTTGGGCAGCACGACACGGTTCAGGAACTTCTGGGCCTTGGGCTGGTCGATGGCCCCATTCCAGTCCTGGCCGCCATCGAATGTGGTCGGATGGACAAAAAACACATCCACGGGCGGATCGGAGAGCGCCGGGCTGGTCGGATCCTTGGGCCGCAGAGCCCAGGCCGAAGCCTGGGCGTAGTTCGGCGGCGGCGGCGGCTTGTAGGTCAGGAAGGGGACCTTGGGATCCAGGGCATTGCTCAGGATGTCGTATCGCCAGACAAAGGCAGCCGCGACCAGCAACGCCAGCAGCAGAACTGCCCCCGCGAAGATCCAGCGCTTGAAGCCCTTTAAAGCATCACCCATGGCCTTGGGTACACCAAGGCCGGCCGGCGTTTAAGCCCCCTCCTGCCCGATGATCGCCACCGAACAGACATTGCTGGCCGGTGCCCCGCCCAGATTGTGCGTCATGCCGAAGACAGGGTCCTTCAACTGGCGCTCACCGGCCCGGCCCTGCAGCTGCAGGTACATTTCGTAGAGCATCCTCAGGCCCGAGGCTCCGATCGGGTGGCCGAAACACTTCAGACCGCCGTCGATCTGGCAGGGCACACCGCCATCGGCGTCATAGAAGCCGTCCATCACGTCGCGCCAGCCCTGGCCCTCGGGCGAGATGAACAGGTCCTCCATCGTCACCAGCTCGGTGATCGAGAAGCAGTCGTGCACCTCGATCATCGAGATCTGCTCACGCGGCCGCTCGATGCCGGCCTCGCGATAGGCCTTGCCGGCGGCGATGCGGGCGGTGTGGAAATGGCTGCCGTCCCAGCCGTTGTACTGGCTCTCATAGCCGTTGGAGACCGACAGCTGGATGGCCTTGACCATGGTCAGGTTCTTCTTGCCCATCGCCTTGGCGATCTCGGGCGTGGTGACGATGGCGCAGGCCGCGCCGTCCGACACGCCGCAACAGTCAAACAGGCCCAGAGGCTCGGCGATCATCGGGGCGTTCAGCACTTGATCGACCGTCACAGCCTTCCGGAGATGCGCCTTTGCGTTCTTGGCCCCGTTGGCGTGGCTCTTGACCGAGACATGCGCGATCGCGCGCTTCAGGTCGTCCTTGGACACCCCGTGCTTGGCGCGATAGGCGCTGGCAAGCTGGGCGAAGTTGCCGGGGGCCGAGCCATTGGGCATGACCTGAGGCATCAGTGTGCCAGGATTGGCGACCGGCAGGCCGCCATAGCCGGTGTCCTTCAGCTTCTCGACGCCAAGGGCGATGGCGATATCGGCAGCGCCGGAGGCCACGGCATAGACCGCGCCCCGGAAGGCTTCCGAGCCCGAGGCGCAGAAGTTCTCCACCCGGGTCACGGCGATATTGGGCAGACGCAGGGCGATCGACATCGGCGTGCCGCCCTTGCCCGTGCCCATCTCATCGACGTGGGTGGAGAACCAGGCCGCGTCCAGCTGGCTGGGTTCGATACCGGCGTCGCTCATGGCTTCGATATAGGCCTCGACCATCAGGTCGTCGGGACCGCAGTCCCAGCGCTCGCCGAACTTGCTGCAACCCATGCCCAGGATGGCGACCTTGTCGCGGATGCCTTGCGCCATGTTCGTGTCTCCTATTCGGCCGCGACGGCGGTTTGAGCGGCCTGGGCGGAGCGATCCGGCGCGGCCTTCCAGAAGTAGCGGACGAACCCGCGCTTCTCGTCGATATCCTTGATCCGGAACACCATCTTGACCGGCAGGCCGGTGTCGACGTCGCCGGGCGACACGTCGGTGATGTCCATCATGATCCGGCCGCCGCCCTCGAAGACGATCATGCCGTAGTGGTTGGGCGGGGCCATTGAGAACGTCAGATAATCCGCCGAATAGCTCAGCACGGAGGCCTTGCGCTCTGCGAAGCGGTACGGCTCCTGGGTGTCCAGGGCGGGCTTGTTTGGGGCCACCGAGATCCGGGTGCGCGGGAACTGCACGACCCCGGTCTCGCGACAGCGGCCACCGACCAGACCCAGGATCATGTCCTCATTGCGATAGAGGGTGGTCAGGGCCGTCTTGTTGTCCTTCTCCGCCCGCATGCCCTTGTCCCACTCGACCAGGCCATTGAACATCAGGAACTTCAGATAGTTGGTCTCTTCCTGACGGTCAGCGAGCGAACCACTGACGCCCCGAGCCGGCTTGGTGTTTGCAACGCCGGTGGCCCGGAAGACCAGGGCGTCAGCACCCTGACCGAACTGGGCAACGACGATGATCTCGCCGGCCTTGGCCTGTTCCAGCGCATGGGCCAGCATCAACGGACCGTGAGCTGAGCCTGCCTCGCCCAGCACCGCGGCAAGGTTGTCGCGCACCGCTTCGGCTGGAATGCCCAGGGATTTGGCCAGGGTCGCAGCCATGCCCGCAAAGGTCGACGGGAAGCAGAAATGGGCGACCTCGGCGGCGGTGACCTTGGCGGCCTCCAGGGCTCGCTTAACGGCCGGGGGGACCAGCTTGACGATGCCCTCGTCGCGGATCCAGCGTTCCTCCCAGGCATAGTCAAAGCCGCCGTCATTGCCCCGGAAATGGTCGACGAAATCGTCTGTGACGCTGCCGCGTCCGAGGAAGTCTGCAGCGCCCCCTTCGGCGGTGATGACAAAGGCCGCAGCACCATCGCCGCAATCCAGCTCCAGGGCCGATACTGCGCGCGCCTTGCGGCGCTCGCCGGCAACCACCAGGGCTGACCTGGCCGATCCGCCAGACACCGAGTCCAGGGCCTGGGCCAGGGCGGCAAGCCCGCACCGCTGCGAGCCGGTGACGTCGCTGGCGGAAATGGACTTCTCGAGGGTCAGGGCCGCGGAGACCACGCCGGCATTCAGTCGATCGGCGAAGGGGGCCGTCGTGGAGGCGAAGTACAGGGCGTCAATGTGAGACCGGTCGTCGGCGGGCCCAAGGGCGTCGCGGGCGGCCTCGACGGCCATGGTCAGGGCGTCCTCATCCCAGTTGGCCATGGCCCGTTCGCCCTTGCCTTTGCCGACGAGGTTCGGGGCGACCCAGGCATTGGCTGTGACCACCGCCTTGCGGCTCAACCGCAGGCGCGGTGCATAGGCTCCCCAGGCGGCGATGCCGACCATGACTCCATCCCTTGAACTTGTCTCGTTGGGAGCAGCCTAGGCGCCGGTGCCGGGGGTCTTCAAGCGTGCCGCTTCGTCAAGCTCCGTCAGGTTTTCTGACCGGCATGGTCAGCGATAGGGATCGTCTGTCGCCAGGAAACCCGCGACATAGTCCTCTACCCCGTCCTCAAGGCTGGTCATCGGCGCGACATAGCCCGCCGCCCTGAGCCGATCCATGTTGGCCTCGGTGAAGTACTGGTACTTGCCCCGCAATACTTCGGGCATGTCGACATAGCTGATGTCCGGCCGCTGGCCCGCCGCGCGGAAGGTCGCCTCGGCCAGATCCTTGAAGGCCCGCGCCCGGCCCGAGCCCAGGTTGTAGACGCCATTGACCTGGGGATTGTCCGAAAGCCAGCCGACGATATCGGCGACATCGCGGACATAGACAAAATCACGCAGTTGCCCGCCGTCGGCATAGTCAGGATGGTGCGACTTGAAGAGCTTGACGCCCTCCCCCGCCGCGACCTTGGGCCAGATCTGGGCGACCACCGACTTCATGCCGTCCTTGTGGTCCTCGTTGGGCCCATAGACGTTGAAGAATTTCAGACCCGCCCATTGCAGAGGCGCACGGCCCCGGGACGCTTCGCGGACGGCATAGATGTCGAACAGCGCCTTGGACCAGCCATAGGCATTGAGGGGCCGCAGGGCCTTGAGCGACTCGATATCGTCCCGGCCGTCAAAACCAAGGCTTCCGTCGCCGTAGGTCGCCGCCGAAGAGGCATAGATCAGCCGGCGGCCATGCTCGGCACACCATTCCCAAAGGTCGCGCGACAGCACGAAATTGGACTGGATGATCTTGTCGGCATCCGGCTCGGTGGTCGAGGATACCGCGCCCATGTGGATCACCAGCTCAACGTCGCCACCCCGTTTGGCCAGCCAGGCGAACAGGTCTTCCGGAGCCACGAAATCGGCGATCGGCGACTTGGCGAGATTGCGCCATTTGCCGCTCTCAGCCTCGCGCAGGCGATCACAGACCACAACGTCGATGGCCGGATCCTCGCACAGGCGCGCGACGATGTTGGAGCCGATAAAACCGGCGCCGCCGGTGACGAGGACGGTGCGACGGGTCATGGGATCAGGCCGCGCGCTTGGTCAGGGCGTCATACTCTAAGAGGTTGGCAACCAGGGCCTCGAACTGGCTCATGGGCACCATGTTCGGGCCATCAGACGGGGCATTGTCCGGGTCGGGGTGGGTTTCCATGAACACACAGGCGACCCCGATCGCAACGGCGGCGCGCGCCAGGACCGGGACGAATTCCCGCTGCCCACCGGACGAGCCGCCCAGGCCGCCCGGCTGCTGCACGCTGTGGGTGGCGTCGAACACGACCGGACAGCCGATCTCCTTCATGATCGGCAGGGAGCGCATGTCACTGACCAGGGTGTTGTAGCCGAACGATACGCCGCGCTCGCAGGCCATCACATTGGGATTGCCCGCCCCCGTCACCTTGGCGATGACGTTCTTCATGTCCCAGGGAGCCAGGAACTGGCCCTTCTTGATGTTGATCGCCCGACCGGTTGCGGCGGCGGCCAGCAGCAGGTCGGTCTGACGGCACAGGAAGGCCGGGATCTGGATCACGTCGACGGCTTCGGCGACCGGGGCGCAATGGCTGATCTCATGGACGTCGGTCAGGGTCGGCAGGCCGGTGACCTCGCGGATCTCCTGGAAGATCGGCAGGCTGTCATGCAGCCCGATGCCGCGCTGAGCGTTGGCAGACGTGCGGTTGGCCTTGTCGTAGGAGGTCTTGTAGATCAGGCCAACGCCGAGGCGTGCGGCCATCTCCTTCAGGGCATGGGCCGTTTCCAGGGCGTGCTGCCGACTTTCCATCTGGCAAGGGCCTGCGATGATCGACAGCCTCTCGCCATTGCCAATGCGAACGGGCGTACCGGTCGAGGTCTTGAGCTCGACGACGGCGTTTGGGGCTACGGCTTGGGGCTGACTCAAGGCAAGGCTTCCGGCGAGTGACGATTTCCGGTCAGACAGGTGGCCTCAGAAGCGGGATGGTGCAAGTGCGGATCGACATCGACGGCGACGGACCGGTCCTGGTGTGGCTTCGCAAGGACCTTCGACTGACTGACAATCCGGCCCTGAACGCGGCGGTTGCGACAGGCCGGCCCGTCATTCCGCTCTACATTCTGGATGAAACGCCGGGCATGCGCCCCATGGGTGCCGCGTCGCTGTGGTGGCTGGACAAGTCGCTCTGCGCCCTCGGCGTCGATATAGACCAACGCGGCGGGAGGTTGATCCTACGCCGCGGCGTTGCGGCCGAGGTTCTGGATGATCTGATCGCCGAGACCGGCGCGGCGGGCGTGGTCTGGAACCGACTCTATGACAAGTCCACCATCGACCGCGACACCGCGATCAAGGCTGACCTCCGCGCGCGAGGCATGGCCTGCAAGAGCTTCAATGCCAGCCTGCTCAATGAGCCATGGACCGTGAAGAATGGCTCCGGCGAAGGCTACAAGGTCTTCACCCCGTACTGGCGCGCAGCCCGCGAGCACATCGGCGATGTCCACGTCATGCCGGCACCCGTCGCCCTTCCGTCGCCCGCCGAATGGCCGTCCAGCGACAGTCTGTCCGACTGGGGCCTGCATCCGACAGGGCCCGACTGGTCGACCGGCTTCACAATGTGGTCGCCCGGCGAAGCGGGCGCGGCCGATCGTCTGGTGGCGTTCCTGAGCTCGAAAATCCAGAACTATGCTGACCAGCGCGACATCCCTGGCGTCGAGGTCACCTCGCTGCTGTCGCCCCATCTGCATTTCGGCGAGATCGGGCCCCGTCAAATCTGGGCCGCGACCCGGGCAGAGGTGGCGGCCGGCAACGTCCCCGCCGTCCAGGCGGACAAGTTCCTGTCGGAGGTCGGCTGGCGGGAGTTCAACCACGCCATCCTCTTCAACCGGCCAGACATCGTCACCGCCAGTTTCCGGCCCGAGTTCGACGCCTTTCCGTGGAACAGCGACGACGCAGCTTACCAGGCCTGGACCAGGGGCCAGACCGGCTATCCGATCGTCGATGCCGGCATGCGCGAACTCTGGGCCACGGGTTACATGCACAATCGGGTGCGAATGATTGTGGCCTCGTTCCTGATCAAGCACCTGCTCATTGACTGGCGAGAGGGCGAAGCCTGGTTCTGGGACACCCTGCTCGACGCCGATCTGGCCAACAATGTCGGCAACTGGCAGTGGACGGCGGGCAGCGGGGCTGACGCTGCACCCTACTTCCGGATCTTCAATCCCATCACCCAGGGCGAAAAGTTCGATCCCCGCGGGACCTATGTTCGCCGCTGGGTTCCGGAACTCAGGGCTCTGCCGGACGCTGTTATCCACAAGCCCTGGACGGCACCGACGCATCTCAACATCACCGCCCGGCGTATCTATGCCAGACCGATCGTTGATCACGCTGAGGCCCGGGCGCGGGCCCTGGCCGCCTACCATAGCCTGAAGTCTGGCTAGGGGGCCGATCCACGCCAACGGTCCCCAGAGCGTTTTTGCCAGGAGACTGCATGCGGACCGCCATGACCCTTCCCGAAGCCGCACTATGGCGAGATCCTGAGCTGAAAAGTGCGCCGGGAGCCTTCCGGGCCGTGGTTCGGATTGCCGCCGAGAACTGGGCGACGGGGTCCCTGATCTTCATCCTGCCCTCCGGCAAGCGGTTCGAGATCGCCGGCAGGGAGCCGGGCCCCCACGCGGTGATCCAGGTGCGCGACTACCGCTTTGTCCGTCGCGCCCTGGCCTCGGGCGATATCGGTTTTGCCGAAGGATTCATCGCCGGAGAATGGGATACGCCCGACCTCTCGACCGTGCTGGAAGCCTTCTCTTTGAACTTCGACCGGCTGCACGAGCTGGTCGAGGGCAATATCGTCATGCGTACGGCCAATGCGCTCTTTCACCTGTTCAACCGAAACGACCGCAGGGGATCCAGGAAGAACATCCATGCCCACTACGATCTGGGCAACGCCTTCTACGCCCGCTGGCTGGACGCCAGCATGACCTATTCCTCGGCGCTCTATGACAAGCCGGGCCAGTCTCTGGCCGAGGGGCAGACCGCCAAATATGCCGCCCTGGCCCGGACGATCGACCTGCAGCCGGGGCACAGCCTCCTGGAAATCGGCAGCGGCTGGGGCGGCTTTGCCGAATATGCCGCCAGGGAGATCGGGGCCCAGGTCACGGCCATCACCATCTCGCCGGCCCAGCACGACTTCGCCCGAAAGCGCCTGTTCGAGCAGGGCCTGGCCGAAAAGGCCGACATCCAGCTCATCGACTATCGGGACGTTCAGGGACAGTTCGATCGCGTGGCCTCGATCGAGATGTTCGAAGCCGTAGGTGAGGCCTACTGGCCCGCCTATTTCGGCAAGATCCATGACGTGCTGAGCCCGGGCGGACTTGCCGGCCTTCAGGTCATCACCATCCGTGACGACCTGTTCGAGCACTACCGAACCCAAACCGACTTCATTCAGCGCTACATCTTTCCGGGCGGCATGCTGCCCAGTGAGACGCGCCTGCAGACTGAGACCCGCCGTGCGGGCCTAGATTGGCGCGGAATCCATCGGTTTGGCCAGAACTACGCCGACACCCTGGCCGAGTGGGCCGAGCGCTTTGAATCCGCCTGGGATGAGATTGCCCGGCTCGGCTTCGACGAGCGCTTCCGCAGGCTGTGGAGATTCTATCTCAGCTATTGCGAAGCCGGCTTCCGTACCGAGCGGACCAATGTCATTCAGCTGGGGCTGAGCCGCACCTGAAAGGAACCGCCATGAGCCTGTACACCCTGGTGCTGGACTATCATGGCGGGACCTATATCTCGCAGTTCCGGGCCACAGGCCCCGTCGAGGCTGTTGCAGCCTGGTGCAAGGAACTCGAAGATAATCAACTTCTTGGAGAACCATCCTCAGACGTCGCACGCGGCATTCTGGAGGACGCGGTTGAGAACCGGCTGGTCGAGGTCGAGGACCTGCTCGGGGTCTGGTGCGCGGCGACCACGACCAGCGGTGCTCTGGCCTTGCTGAATGTCATTCAGACCCTGGATCCCACCTGACCGACTAGACGCCCATGGCCTGCCGGGTCGCCGCAGCCTTGGCGCGAAACGCCGTTCGCTCGGCTTCCGGCATTCTGGACAGGGTTTTCAGGGGCATCATCATCCGTCCCAGCCCCGCCAGCCGTGCCTCGTTGCGATCGAGAAAATCCCAGTACAAGGCGTTGAACGGACAGGCATTCTGCCCGTTACGATCCTTGACGTCGTAGCGACAGCCTTTGCAGTAGTCGCTCATGCGGTCGATATAGGCCCCGCTGGCGGCATAAGGCTTTGAACCGACAATGCCCCCATCGGCGAAGGTGGCCATGCCGCGGGTATTGGGCATCTCGACCCATTCGTAGGCGTCGGCAAACACGACCATGTACCAGTCATCGACCGCGTCGGGATGGACGCCCAGCAACATGGCCAGATTGCCGGTGACCATCAGCCGCTGGATATGGTGGGCATAGGCGTGATCCCGCGCGGCGCGGACGGCGTCGGCGACGCAGGCCATGTCGGTCTCGCCGGTCCAGTAGAACCACGGCAGCTTGCCCTGGGCGTCCAGGGCGTTGCGCAGGGCGTATTCCGGCATCTTCAGCCAGTAGACCCCGCGAACGAATTCCCGCCAGCCCAGGATCTGGCGGATGAAGCCCTCAACGGCATTGAGCGGTGCCTTGCCTTCCCGATAGGCCGCCTCGGCGCGCCTGCAAACCGTCAGCGGATTCAGCAGGCCGATATTGAGGGCCGGTGAGATCAGGCTGTGCCACAGGAACGGCCTCTGCCAGCTCATCGCATCCTGCCAGTCGCCAAAGCCCTGCAGCATATCGGCCATAAAGTGGTCGAGGATGGTGTTGGCTTCGTCTGGATTGGTCGGCCAGGCGAAGGTGTCGACCTGACCAAAGTGGGCGTCGAAGCCGTTGCCGACCATCGCCATCACCTCGCGCGTCGTCGGGTTGGGCGGGGTTCGCAGCCGCGCCGGTGGTCGCATGCCGGTTGGCAGCTTCTTGCGGTTGTCAGCGTCGAAATTCCACTGACCCCCCACCGGCTTGTCGCCATCCATCAGCAGACCTGTGGCGCGACGCATCTCACGATAGAAGTACTCCATCCGCAGTTCTTTTCGCCCCTCCGCCCAGGCAGCGAACCGGGCACGCGAGCAGAGGAATCGATCGTCTTCACGCGTCTCGATCGGGACCGACAGGGTCTGGGCCAGGGCCAGCAGATGGTCCTCGAGCCCCCACTTGCCGCAGGCCGTGCGGATCACGCGCCCCAGCGGCTCCTCGGCCAGGGCCCGGACGATCTCGCCGCTGATCGAGCGGGTATTGGCCGGGTCATCCAGCGCCACATAGCGGACCCGCACGCCCCGGCCCCTCAGGCGTTCGGCAAACTGGCGCATGGCCGACCAGACCAGGACGAGCTTCTGCTTGTGATGTTTCCAGGCCGTGGCTTCTGCGACAGACTCCGCCATCAGGACGAGGTCGCAAGCCGGATCCAGTCCCTCCAGGGCCGAAAGCTCGTCACTCAGCTGATCGCCCAGCACCAGCCGCAGCGCGCCCAAACCCGACTTCATTACGCCTTGTCCGTTCCTCGACCCGACCATCAGGAAATCTGGGCTTGCTTCGGGTCGCCGCGACACGATCTACCATGCTCACACGCCCCCGCAGCCCTCCAGCTTCACCGATCCGCACCCATGACCGCTAAAGCCAGCGTCTCCCCCAGTGTTCTGGACGCCATCGGCAATACGCCCCTGATCCGCCTGCATCGCGCAAGCGAGGCGACGGGCTGCGAAATCCTCGGCAAGGCCGAGTTCATGAACCCCGGCCAGTCGGTCAAGGACCGTGCGGCCCTGGGCATCATCCGCGATGCCGAAGCCAGGGGACTGCTCAAACCCGGCGGACGGATCGTCGAGGGCACGGCCGGCAATACCGGGATCGGCCTGGCCATGGTCGCCTCGGCCCTGGGCTACAAGACCACCATCGTCATCCCCCGCACCCAGAGCCAGGAGAAGAAGGACGCCATCCGGTTGCTCGGTGCCGAACTGGTCGAGGTGGACGCCGTTCCCTATTCAAACCCCGACAACTATGTCCGCTATTCCGGTCGCCTGGCTGAGGAACTTGCCGCGACCGAACCCAATGGCGTGATCTGGGCCAATCAGTTCGACAATGTCGCCAATCGCCAGGCGCATTACCTGACTACAGGCCCTGAAATCTTTGACCAGACAGAGGGTAAGGTCGATGGCTTCATCTGCGCCGTTGGGTCAGGCGGCACCCTGGCCGGGGTCGCAGCGGCCCTGCGCGAGCGCAAGCCCTCGGTGAAGATCGGTCTGGCTGATCCGCACGGGGCCTCGCTCTACAGCTGGTTCCGGGACGGCGAACTCAAGTCGGAAGGTACCTCGATCAGCGAGGGCATCGGCCAGGGCCGCGTCACTGCCAATCTCGAGGGCCTGGTCGTCGACCATCCTTTCCGGATCGGTGACGAGGACATGCTCAAGGTCATATTCGATCTCGTCGAGCATGAGGGCCTGTGCCTGGGCGGCTCGGCCGGGATCAATATCGCCGGCGCAATCGAACTGGCGCGGGTCATGGGTCCCGGCCACACCATTGTGACCATTCTTTGCGATCACGGCTCACGCTACCAGAGCAAGCTGTTCAATTCGGCCTTCCTGGCCGAGAGGGGTCTGCCAACGCCCGGCTGGATGTAATCCTGCTCGCTGCTTAAGGACGCTGGACCGCTTGCCCGGCAAGGCGGATACCGCGATCCTTGACGTTCCAGAACTCGGACGAGTCAGACCCCGAAAGGCGCAGCCATGATCCAGGACCCCCTCGTCTCGACGCAATGGCTCCGCGACCATCTCGACGCCCCCGACGTCCGCATTGTCGATGCCTCCTGGTTCATGCCGGGGACGCCGCGCGATCCGCAGGCCGAGTTCCTGCTGAACCACATCCCAGGTGCGGTCTTTTTCGATATCGACGAGATCTCGGACGAGACCTCGTCCCTGCCGCACATGCTGCCCAGTCCGATCAAGTTCGCCTCTCGGGTTCGCAAGCTGGGTCTGGGCGATGGATCGCGGATCGTCGTCTATGACAGCCTGGGCATCCTGCCGGCCGCCCGCGTCTGGTGGACATTCCGCGCCATGGGTCACGAGGACACCGTCGTGCTGGACGGCGGCTTGCCCAAATGGATCAGCGAGGGCCACCCCGTCGAGGATGGACCGGCCATGCCGCAGGAGCGCCACTTCACCTCACGCTATCAGGCCGACATCGTCCGCTCGGTCGAGCAGATGAAGCGCAATCTTGAGACCGGCCGTGAGCAGGTGATCGATGCGCGGCCGGCCGGCCGTTTTACGGGCGAGACACCAGAACCCCGCGCGGGTCTGCGCGGCGGCCATATTCCCGGTTCTCGCAATATTCCTTTGGGTGACATGCTGGCCCCGGACGGAACCATGCTGACTCCAGACAAGCTGGCCGCGGTCTTCGCCACAGCCGGTATCGACATCGGCAAGCCAATCGCCGCGACCTGCGGGTCGGGCATCACCGCCTCGGTCGTGGCCCTGGCCCTGGCGCGCCTAGGCCATCCGCGTGCGGCGGTCTACGACGGGTCGTGGACCGAATGGGGTGGACTGGCCGATACACCGGTCGTCACCGGCCCGGCCTGAAACCGCCTACGGCTTGGCGCGTCAGGCAACCCCGCCTAAACCACGCCCAGTTGCCGCGTCGCCCCGGAGCGCCCTGTTCATGGATGAAGAAACCCGCCTGATCCGCACCGGCGCGTCATCGACTGCCTCAGCCAAAACCGTCAACCCGTTGATCCAGCGCGGTTCAACGGTGCTGATGCCCGATGCGGCGTCGCTCTATGATGACGACCAGATCAACTACGGGATCACGGGCCTGGCCTCACCGGCCGCCCTGCAGACGGCCTTGGCCGAGCTGGAAGGCGCGTCGAACGTGACCCTCTATCCTTCGGGGCTTGCGGCGATCACCGGAGCGCTGCTCGCAGTTCTGAAGGCGGGTGACGAAATCCTCGTCGTCGACAGCGCCTACAAGCCGACCCGCCGGTTCTGCGACCGGCTGTTGGGCCGCTTCGGCGTCGCGACCACCTATTATGATCCTGCCCTGACATCCGATCAGCTTATGGCGCTGGCATCGGCCAGGACCCGGCTGATCCTGCTGGAAACGCCCGGCTCCCTGACTTTCGACATGCAGGATATCCCGGCTATTGCGGCGGCCGCCAAGGCACGTGGCATCCTGACCCTGATCGACAATACCTGGGCGGCAGGACTCTATTTCAAGCCCCTGACCCACGGCGTCACACTCAGTGTTCAGGCCCTGACGAAATATGTCGGCGGCCATTCGGACTGTTTCATGGGCTCGGTCTCGACCTGCGACCCGACCATCGCCAAGGCGCTGGACGACGCCATGTGGGATATCGGCTGGTCCGTGTCGGCGGACGACGCCTACACCATGTTGCGCGGCCTGCGCACCATGGCCACCCGCCTGCCCCGTCACCACGAAAACGGCCTTGCCGTCGCCCGATGGCTGCAACAACGGCCAGAGGTGGCGCGGGTGCTGCATCCCGCCCTGCCCGACGATCCAGGCCATGTGCTCTGGAAGCGCGACTTCACCGGCGCCTGCGGTCTGTTTGGCGTGGTGCTCAAACCGGCCCCAGAAAAGGCGGTCCACGCCTTCCTGAATGCCCTGCGCCTTTTCGGTCTCGGCTTTTCCTGGGGCGGATACGAGAGCCTGGCCATCCATTGCGATCCGCAATTGCACAGCCGCTCTTTCCCCGTCCAGATGGAAGGCCCATTGCTGCGCCTGCATATCGGTCTGGAAGCCCCGGCCGACCTCATCATCGATCTGGAGCGCGGGTTCGCCGCTCTGAACAGTCAGGCCTAAGTCCATGACCACCCATATCGCCCTGTTGCGCAGCGTCAGCCCTGGCGGTCAGAAGCCCATCGATGCAGAAACCTTCGCGGCCCTGCTGACGGACCTGGGCCTGCCCAATGCCCGGACCGTGAGTGGGGCCGGCAATCTGGTGTTCGACAGTCCGGACCGCACCGGTGCCGAGCTGCAGGCCTTTCTTGAAACCGAAATCCAGTCACGGCTGGGTCTTCGGACCGACGTCTATGTTCGCTCCGCCCAGGCCTGGGCCGCCATCATCTCGGCCAATCCGTTTGTCGAATTTGCCGAAAGTGATCCCGGGCTGCTGATGACCCTGTTTCTCAAGGATCCGCCGGACAAGAAGATCATCGGCGCCCTGCGCACCAAACTCTCGGAGGGCCAGCAACTCCGGGTCGAAAGCCGCCAGTTCTATGTCACCTATCCCACCGGGCTCGGCGGATCGAAGTTCGGCAACAGCACTGTCGAGAAGGCCCTGGCGACCCGGATCACCAGCCGCTCCTGGACGGTTGTTCAAGCCATCGGTGCGGATCTGGTCGGCGAGTCTGCCGATTTCGCTCCCGCCAGCAGCCAGTAGCCGACGGCAGCGGACAGCACAGACCCGCCCAGCACGCCGATCTTGACCTGATCCAGCAGGTGCGGGTCCGCGAAGGCCAGGTTGCCGATGAACAGGCTCATGGTGAAGCCGATGCCACAGAGCACCGCCACGCCATACAGTTGACGCACCGTCGCGTCCCGAGGCAGGTCGGCAAGGCCCAGCCGGATCACGGCCATGGCGGCCAGGAAGATGCCCGCTTGCTTGCCGAAGAACAGCCCGAGCGCCACACCGAGCGGAATTGGTGCCATGACCGTCGCCAGGGTCACGCCTGCAAAGTTGACGCCGGCATTGGCCAGCCCGAACAGCGGCACGATCCCAAAGGCGACCGGCTTGTGCAGCGCATGCTCAAGCTGGTGGAGCGGCGAATGCGGGTCATCGGGCCGCCCCCGTGAGGGACGCAGCGGTATGGTCATGGCCAGAACGACACCCGCCAGGGTGGCGTGAATGCCGGACTTCAGGACGCAGAGCCACAGGGCCAGGCCCAGCAGAAGGTAGAGCCACAGCAAGGTCACCTTGAACCGATTGAGGGCGATGAGTGCGACCGTGAAACCGCCGGCCAGGACCAGGGCCAGCACATTGAGCTGGTCGGTATAGAAAATGGCGATGATCAGGATCGCGACCAGATCATCCAGAATGGCAATGGCGGCCAGGAAGATCTTCAAGGACGCAGGCACCCGTGATCCCAGCAGTGACAGGACTCCCAGTGCAAAGGCGATATCGGTGGCCGCCGGGATCGCCCAGCCGCGAAGATGTTCGGGCGTCCCAAGATTGACCGCGCTGTAGATCAGGGCCGGCACCGCAACACCGCCCAGCGCCGCGACGCCGGGCAGGAGCAGGTGCGAAGGCTTGGACAACTGCCCGTCCAGCACCTCTCGCTTGATCTCCAGGCCGACCAAAAGGAAGAACACGGCCATCAGACCGTCATTGATCCAATGCGCGAGGCTTTCGCGCAGGGCCAGGCCGGCGATGGTTCCGCCGATCTCGAAATGCAGTACGGCGTTGTAGGCATTCGCCCAGGGTGAATTGGCGATAATCAAGGCCAGGGCGGCTGCGGCCATCAGCACATAGCCTCCCGCCGCTTCCTGGCGAAGAAACTCGCGCAAGGCTGAGACTGCGCGCTTTGAAAGTCTGGGCGTCGGGAGTCTGGGCGTCGGTTCAAATGCCACGGCGGCCTCCAAAAACATGGATCAAGCTGTCGTGGCGCCCGGTTATCGACGGACGCCGGACCGAATTCGCCAGGGGCGCGGCCTGGCCGCCTGCAGCGACCTGATATCTGCCGTCCAAATCGACCCAGCCGCCTTTCAGGTCAAGTGAAATCGGCCAGCTCCGATCGAAGTCGGGCGAAATGGTGAGAACGCCATACGCGCCCAGCGAGGCGATGCCGTTACGGAACCTCACGGCCGCATCAAGCCCGGCTTTCGCGCAATCCGATGAGGCCTCGCACCCAGCTTCGGGAAAGATTTGACCTCGGACACGGCTCGGCACAGAATTTCCACAGCGTCAGATTCCCAAAGGATCGGATCGCGACGCAAGCGCCCCAGATCGTGGGCCACTGGGGAGAAGAGCCTTGGATAGACGTCAGTTCCTTGCCGCCTGCGGAATCGGTGCCGGCGGCGTCCTCCTGCCGGGCTTCGGTCAGGCCATCGCTGCGGAACAGCTGGTCGGAACCCTCGATGTCGCGATCAAGAAGCGCCTGGCCGACGCGGCCATGAGTGCCGCGACGGCGGCCGGGGCCAGCTATTGCGATGTTCGCATCGGCCGCTATCTGCGCCAGTTCATCGTCACCCGTGAGGCCAATGTCCAGGCTGTGACCAATACCGAGTCCAGCGGGGTAGGCGTCCGCGTCATCGCTGACGGGGCCTGGGGCTTTGCCGCCACCAACAACATGTCGGCGGAATCGATCGCCCAGACCGCTCGCCTGGCGACCGCGATCGCCAAGGCCAATGCCAAGAGTCAGACCGCGCCCGTGCGCCTGGCGCCGACCAAGGGCGTCGGCGAGGTCAAATGGGCCACCCCCATCCGCCGCAATGGCATGGAGGTGTCGCTCCAGGAGAAGGTCGACCTGCTGATGCGGGTCAATGGCGCTGCCCTGAAGGCCGGTGCAAGCTTCGTCAATTCGAGCCTGTTCCTGATCAACGAGCAGAAGTACTTCGCCAGCACGGATGGCTCCTACATCGATCAGGACGTCCATCGCATCTGGGCCCCCTTAACGGTAACCGCCATCGACAAGGCCAGCGGCAAGTTCCGTTCGCGCGAGGGCCTCTCGGCCCCCATGGGTCTGGGCTACGAGTATCTGGACCCGAAAGCCGAGGACAAGAGCCTCTCGCCAAATGGCCTGATCAGCTACGGCAAGTCCTATGACATGGTCGAGGATGCCCAGGCCGCCGCCGTCCAGGCCCGTGAAAAACTGACGGCCAAGTCCGTCAAGCCCGGCCGCTATGATCTGGTGCTGGACCCCAACCACCTGGGTCTTACGATCCACGAGTCGATCGGCCACCCGCTCGAACTGGACCGTGTTCTCGGCTACGAGGCCAACTTTGCCGGCACCAGCTTTGCAACCCTCGACAAGCGCGAACAGCGCTTCCAGTACGGCAATGAGATCGTCAACGTCGTCGCCGACAAGCTCCAGCCCGGCAGCCTCGGCGCGGTCGGCTATGATGACGAAGGCATTCGTACCAAGAGCTGGCCCCTGATCCAGGATGGCAAGCTGGTCGACTATCAGGCGACCCGCGACCAGGCCCACATCCTGGGCAAAACCGAATCCGACGGCTGCTCCTATGCCGACTCCTGGTCGACGGTGCAGTTCCAGCGCATGCCCAATGTCTCGCTGCAGCCGGGCAAGAAGAAGATGAGCCTGGACGACATGATTTCGGGTGTCGAGGACGGGATCTACATCCTGGGCCGCGGCTCGTTCTCGATCGACCAGCAGCGCTACAATGCCCAGTTCGGCGGAACGCTGTTCTACGAAATCAAGAACGGCAAGATTACCCAGCCGCTCGAAGACGTTGCCTATCAGATGCGCACGCCCGAGTTCTGGAACGCCTGCTCGGCGATCTGCGACGAGCGCGACTATCGCCTGTTTGGCTCCTTCTTTGATGGGAAGGGTCAGCCCAGCCAGGTTTCGGCTGTGAGCCACGGTTCGTCGACCACCCGGTTCGACGACATCAATGTCATCAATACCGCGCGCTCGCTCGGTTGATCGGATCGGGGGAGACAGTCCAATGAGCATCATGACAGAAGCCGAGGCCAAGACGATCCTCGACAAGGTCATCAAGCTGTCGACGGCCGATGAGTGCACCGCGCAGCTGACCGGATCGGTCGAAGGCAATATCCGCTTCGCCCTCAACAACGTCTCGACCAGCGGCGTGGTCAGCAATACCGACCTGTCGGTTCAGGTGGCGTTCGGCAAGCGGGTCGGATCAGCCTCGATCAACGACTTTTCGGACGCTGCCCTTGCGCGCGTCGTCAAGCGAGCTGAGGAGCTGGCCAAGCTAGCGCCGGAGAATCCGGAATTCGTCTCTGCCATCGAGGCTCAGACCTACAAGCCCAGCGCTACCTTCAGCGCGACCACCGCTGCCATCACACCCGAACAGAGGGCCGAGATCGCCCGGGCCTCGATCGCGCCTTGCCGCGCCAAGAATCTGATTGCCGCCGGCTTTCTGAACGATGAGCAGAGCTTCGTCGCCTTCGCCAACAACAAGGGTGCCTTCGGCTATCAGAAGGCGACAGAGCTCGACTACACCTGCACCGTCCGCACGGCAGATGGTCGGGGCTCGGGTTGGGTCAGCCGGAACCTGCAGGACTCAAGCGCCTTCAAACCGGCCAGCGATATCGAAATTGCCATGCGCAAGGCCAGCGCGTCCGCCGAAGCCCAGTCGCTGGAACCGGGCAAGTACACCGTGATCCTCGAGCCGGCCGCGGCCTCGGGCCTGATCTCGTTCATGCTCAACTTCTTCGACGCCCGCCAGGCCGACGAGGGCCGCAGCTTCCTGTCCAAGAAGGGCGGCGGCAACAAGTTGGGCGAGCAGGTCTATGATCCGCGCGTCAACTTCACCGCCGACCCCTGGCACCCCGAACTGGCGGTTCTGCCCTGGGACGGCCAGGGCCGGGCTCGCGAGCGGATGCCACTGGTCGAGAAGGGCAAGATCGCCAACCTCCTGTACTCGCCATTTTGGGCCCAGAAGCAGGGCAAGAAGGTCGTCGGCCGACCGGGCAACATCATTATGTCCGGCGGCACCAAATCGACGGCCGACCTGGTGCGCGAAACCGAGCGTGGCATCCTGGTGACCCGCACCTGGTACATTCGCATGGTCGATCCCCAGACGGTGCTGCTGACTGGCCTGACCCGCGACGGCACCTTTTACATCGAGAACGGCCAGCTGAAGTACCCGCTGAAGAACTTCCGCTTCAACGAGTCGCCGGTCATCATGCTCAACAACATCGACGACCTTGGCCGGCCCGTTCGGGTCAGCGAGGGGGGCCAGATGCAGTACATGATCCCGGCCATGCGCGTGCGCGACTTCACCTTCTCCTCGCTGTCGGACGCCGTTTGACGTCAGCATGGCGGGTGACGGAGTAACGCGTGCCGAGTGCCTGCGCCTGATCGCAGGGAGTGTTTTGGGAGGCTGGCTCGCCAGTCTCCCGTCCACCACACACGCCGCAGCCGCCTATGATTTCTGGTTCACACGCCTGAGATACGACTCTGGCGACTGGGACGTGGACCAGCGCATGCCCGCGAACATCCTGACCTCCCTGGTCGACTACACCAACCTGAGGGTCGATCCCGAAGAACGGGTCATAAGACTATCGGATCCGGCCATGCTGACGGCCCCGTTCTGCTATCTGGCCGGCCACAAGCTGGTGGAATTCAGCCCGGCCGAGGCCGCCAATTTCGAGGCCTATGTCCGCAACGGCGGCTTCGTCCTGGTCGACGACTGCAACCACGATATCGACGGCCTGTTCGCCAAGTCGTTCGAGCGCCAGATGGCCAAGCTGTTCGGGGCCGACGCCCTCAAAAAGCTGCCCAACGACCACGCCATCTATCGCAATTTCTTCAAGTTCGATGGCCCGCCGGCCACCAGCTTCGAGCTGAATGGCTGGGGTGACGATCTCGTGCATGACTATCTAAAGGGCATTGAGATCGGTGGTCGACTGGGCCTGCTCTACAGCAACAAGGATTATGGCTGCGAGTGGGATTACGACTGGCGCAACAAGCGCTTCCTGGCTGAAGACAACACCAAGTTCGCGGTCAACATCATTCTTTACGCCCTGACCGCCTGATTCCGTTTCCCGCCACTTCGGACCCGAGATGACCCAGACCCCAACCGAAGCTGACATTGCGCGCAAGATCGAGCGCCTGGGCCAGCTGCGCATCGCTATCGGTCAGGCCATCGTCGGTCAGGACGAGGTCGTCGAGCAGTTGCTGATCGCGCTTCTGGCGGGCGGCCACTGCCTGATCGAGGGGGTCCCAGGCCTTGGCAAGACCCTGCTGGTCCGCACCCTGGGCCAAGCCCTCTCCCTGGACTTCCGCCGGGTGCAGTTCACCCCCGATCTGATGCCCAGCGATATTCTCGGCACTGAAGTGCTGGAGGAAGATCACGGGACCGGCCACCGGCATTTTCGCTTTCAGCGCGGCCCGGTCTTCACCAACCTGCTGCTGGCTGACGAACTGAACCGCACGCCGCCCAAGACCCAGGCCGCCCTGCTGGAGGCCATGCAGGAACACACCGTGAGCTATGCGGGCGTCACCCATGCCCTGTCCGAGCCCTTCTTCGTGCTGGCTACACAGAATCCCCTGGATCAGGCTGGCACCTATCCTCTGCCCGAGGCGCAGCTGGACCGGTTCCTGCTGAACATCCGGGTCGACTATCCGACTGCGGCAGAGGAACGCGCGATCCTGGCCCTAACAACCGGTGGCTCCGTCGCCCCGCCCGCAGCGGTGATGACCGGCGCCGACATTGTCGAACTGCAAAACTGGGTCCGGCAGGTTCATGTCAGTGACGCCCTCCTGACCTGGATCACCGCTCTGGTGCGCTCCAGCAGGCCCGGCCCGGAAGCCCCGGCTGCAGTGCAGACCCTGGTCCGCTGGGGAGCCGGTCCGCGTGCCGGCCAAGCCCTGGTCCTGGCGGCCAAGGCCCGCGCCCTGCTTCAGGGTCGCCTCTCTGCCACCCGGGCCGACGTCATCGCCCTGGCGGCACCGGTCATGCGCCACCGTATCCTGCTGTCTTTCGCAGCGGAAGCAGAACGCAAGACGGCAGACGACGTAATCACGGCCCTGCTTGCCGCCTTGCCCGCGCCGGCCCGGGACTGACCTCGGGACATGTCGCCCTTCGACCTCCCGCCCGATCTGCGCAGCCGCCTGCGACGCCTGTCGCTCGCGCCGCGATCGGCAGCGGCCCTGGTCAGTGACGGGATGCACGCCAGTCGCAACCGCGGCGGCAGCATGGAGTTCGCCCAGTATCGCGCCTATGAGCGAGGCGACGATCTCAGGCGGATCGACTGGAAACTGTACTCCCGATCAGACCGGTTCTTCGTCCGCGACGCCGAACGCGAGAGTCCGGTCGCCATCTGGATCGTCCTCGACGCCAGCGCTTCGATGGGCCAGACCGACCTGGCGAGTCCCAACTGGTCACGGTTTGATGCCGCAAAACGGCTGATGGCCGCGATCATGGACATTGCCTTGCGGCAGGGCGATCGCTTCGGCACCATCGTCGTTCAGGCGGATAGCCCGCTTGTCGTGCCCCCGTCCCAGGACCGCCGACACCAGGATCGCCTTCGCCTCGCCCTGGGACCGTTGCGCCCCGGTGGGATACCGGCATGGCAGCACCAGCTGGCGACGCTGGGTGGGCATATCGCGCAGGGCGATGTCGCGATCATCGTTACTGACGGCTTCGATGATGGCTGCATCACGGCCGCAGAACAGCTGTCGGCGGCGGGACGCGATGTCTCGCTGATCCAGGTTCTGACAGCCGACGAGCGCGACTTCCCGTTTGACGGCAGTCACAGGTTTCGCGATCCGGAACTCGAGACCGAGATCGCCGCAGACGGCCGCCACCTGCGAGCCGCGTACCTGACGCGTTTCGCCCAGGCCCGTGCGGACCTCAGGGCGCGGCTTGAAGGTCGCGGCATTCGCTTTGCCGAGCATTTCACCGACCAGGATCCGGATGGGCCGATCCAGGCCCTGTCGCTTGCGACGGGGCGGTCGTGATCCCGGTCCTTCTGGTCCCTGCCGCACTGGCGGCCCTGGCGGCCGTCCTGGTGCCCCTGGCGATCCATATTGCTCGAAGAACCGAGACCCGGACCATCGACTTTGCGGCCCTGCGATGGCTGACGCCCAACCCCAAGCCTGTTCGTCGCCTGCAACTCGATGAGCCCTGGCTGCTGGCCGTCAGGGTTGCCCTGACTGCGGCGATCGTCCTGGCCCTGGCCCGCCCTGTCCTGAATTCCGCCGCCAGCGACCGACCGATTGTCGCCGTGTCACCGGCCGTAGATGCCACGGGCATGGCAGATCGCGCGGAGCGGCATGTCTGGCTGGCACCCGGATTTCCGGACCTGAAGCAACCACGTCCCCCTTTGCCGAACGACCAGGCCAGCCTGATCCGGCAGCTGGATGCCCAGACACCCGCCGGAACGAGACTTGCCGTCATGGTCCCGGCTTTGTTGTCCGGAGTCGACGGCCAGAGACTGGTACTGTCACGCCCCATCGACTGGCGGGTATTGCCGCCCAGGCCGCGTTCGGCCTCGCCGCGCCCGCCGGTTCCGCCGTCGCTCACGGTGCGGTACGCGTCGCGGTACGAAGATGCTGTTCGCTATTTCCGCGCCGCAGCGGTGGCCTTTGCCGAACCCGGAAAGCCCCCCGCCTTCGATGCTGCCCCGACAGATCGCCCCATTCCTCGGTCCGCGCGCTATCTCGTCTGGCTGACAAATGCCCCCCTGCCCTCGGCGGCCCTCGACTGGATTGAAGCGGGCGGCGTCGTGCTCTTGTCCAAGGATACGCCCACGCCCGTCGAAGGCCCCCTGCGTGTGAGCTGGCGGGACCCGGAAGGTAACGCCCTGGCGACGTCCGGCCGGTTTGGCAAAGGTCGCGTCCTGCACCTCACGCGGCCGGTCGAGCCAAGGGAACTGCCGGCCCTGGCCGAACCCGCCTTCGCCCGGGAGCTCTGGACGCTACTTGAGCCACCGCCGGCACCGGGGCGCGTTGCTGCAAGCGACTACGCACCGACCGTCCAGCTGATGGCGAAAAGCATGATCCAGACCCCAACAGCCCTGGATCTGCGCCCCTGGCTCATCCTGCTGATCACCAGCCTGTTCCTTCTGGAACGCTGGCTGGCCACCCGACGCGGTCGAAGGATCGCCGCTTGATCGCCGCGCTTGCCCGACATCTGAGCGCCGCCCGTCAGCGCAGCCTGCTCGACACGCTTGCGATCGGGTGGCCCATCGTCATGGCCCTCGGCGCAGTCGCGGGCCGTTTGGCCGGAGTCGGACCAGCGTGCATCGTTATGATCGCCGCAGCCCTGATCCTCAGCGGGATCGCCTGGCGACGTGTCCGAAGGTTCGACCAGGCCTGGCTCGTCCAGGTGCTCGATGCCCGAGTTCCCGCCTTCGAAGACAGCAGCGCACTGCTGCTGCGGGATTCCGATGGGCTACAGGGTCTGGCGGCTCTGCAGCAGCAGAGGTTGCTGGACAGGCTGGCGGAAGCCGCCGCCCTGGACCTTCGTCCGGCCTGGTCCTGGCGCTGGATTGCCTCTGCGGTCGGGGCCAGCCTGGTGGTTTCCGTCACGGCGGCCGTCTGGCCGCGACAGAACCAAACAGGCCCTGGGGGCGAAAGTGCACCGTCATGGCCTTTGCCTGACAAGCCCAGGCTCGTTGGGGTCCGGCTTCGTGTGACCCCTCCCGCCTACACGGGCCAAAGGCCCTTTGACCAGACGGGCTTGGATGTGCGCGCCCCGGCAGGATCGACCATTGAATGGATCCTGTCGCTCCGGCCTGAGCCCGCCTCCGTCAACCTGAGCTTCCCGGGCCAGGCCCCCATGAACCTGGCTCCCACCGACCGAAAATGGGCAGGCAGCCGGCGTTTCACGGCTTCTGCCCTCTATCGCCTTGAGGCCAGCGGCCTGCCCCGACAGCGCCTCCATCAGCTCGAGATGATCGCCGATCTTCCGCCGACCGTTCGGATGTTGGCCCCGGACCGCACCCTGAATCTGGCATCCGCAGATCAAGCGCACTGGGACCTGAGCTTTGAAGCTCGTGACGACTACGGCGTCGCCAACTCGGCCATGCTGCGCCTCACCGTTACCCGCGGCGAAGGCGAGATGATCACAACAACCGAACGATCCCTGCCCCTGACCGGTCAGGGCACCATGCGACTGAAACGCTTTTCCACCCGCCTGGACCTGGTCCGTGAAAGACTGGAACCGGGCAACGACCTGATTGCGCAACTGGTGGTTTGGGATAATCGAAGCCCGTCGCCACAGGTCGTCGAAGGGCCGGCGGTCATCCTTCGCCAGCCCCAGCCGGGAGGCCTCAGCGACGGCCTGGATGGTATGGCGCGCCAGATCCTGCCGGTCTATTTCCGCAGCCAGCGCCAGATCATCATCGACGCCGAGGCCTTGATTGCCCAGCGGGCACGCACTGCGCCGGACGTCTTCCTCGAGCGCTCCAATGCCCTGGGGTCTGACCAGGCCCAGCTCCGCCTGCGCTATGGCCAGTTCATGGGGGAAGAGGCTGAAGGCGGTGGACCGGGCTTGGCAATCCCGACGAATGACACGCCGACCCTGGACCTCCCGACCAATGACGGACCACCGCCTGCGGCCGCCACCCAGCCTGAGCCGCATCATGGCCATAGCGCGGACGACGGCCACGACCATGGCTCGGACACGACGACCTTTGGACAGATGGGCGACGTCGTTGCGCAGTTTGGCCATGCGCACGACACCGGCGACGCCTCGACCCTGTTTGATCCCGACACGCGATCAACCCTGGCCCAGGCCCTCGACGCCATGTGGGCCTCTGAACGCGCCCTGCGTCAGGGTCGCCCCAAGGAGGCCCTGCCGCACGCCCTGAAAGCGCTCTCTTTGCTGAAGACAGCACAGCAGGCGACACGGATCTACCTGGCCCGGACGCCGCCGAGAATCCCGCCGATCGATCTGTCCCGACGGCTCAGTGGCAAACGTGACGGCATCCGGCCGGGCCGGTTCGCAACGACGACGCGGGCACCGGATGACACACCTGCGATGAAGGCCTGGCAGGCGCTGGGCCAGACCGGAAAGTCCGGTGCCCTGCCCTTGGACGAGCTGGCCAGATGGGTGGTGAACCATCAGGGACGCCTTGCTGATCCCCTGGCCCTGTCCGCCCAGATCGACACAGTCAGAAACGAGCCGAACTGCCTGGAGTGCCGGCAGAAGCTGCGCGCCTTGCTCTGGACGGCACTCGAGCGTCCCCCCGTGGGTGTTCTTCGCCGATCTCCCGGCGATGCTGGGGGCCAGCGCTACCTGGATGCCCTGCGATGATCGCAACCCCCAACCTTTGGGCCGGGATTCTGATCGCCGTCGCCGTCGTCGGCGGGGCCGGCCGGCAGTGGCTTCGCCACCGAGCAGGACCTGACGGCCGGCGATCCCGGCCTTGGCATCTTGCAGGCCTGGTTGCCCTGCAGGTGGCGAGCGGGCTCTTGCTTTACCTGACCCTGTTCCCCCCCTTTGGCGGCACGCCGCCGGGTCGACTGGTGATCGCAACACAGGGAGCCGCCTCTCTGCCGCGCCTGTCTGGCGACCTGCTGGTCACCCTTCCGGAAGCCAAACCCATGTCCGGGGCGGCCAGAGTGCCCGACCTGGCCACGGCCCTGCGCCTTTATCCCACCCCGGGCCTTCTGGTGATCGAGGGACAGGGACTCACGGCCCGGGACCAGATCCCCCTTGACCGTCCGGCCCGGTTCAAGCCGGCACCGGCACCCCGGGGCATTGTTGATCTGATCCTGCCAGGCCCCCTGCCTCCTGGCGGGCGTTTCACCCTGCAAGGACAGGTTGGATCCATGTCCGCTGGCGTCATCGAACTGCTTGATCCCGCCGGGGCCCTGGTCGACCGGGCAGAAGTGCGGGCCCAGGGGCGCTTCAGCCTAGCAGCCTCGGCCCGTGTCAGCGGCCAGACGCTGTTCGATCTAAGGCTGAAAGACCGTTCAGGCCGCCTTGTGGAACGCCTGGAGATTCCCGTGGTGGCGCGCACACATCAGCCGCCGCGAGTCCTGGTCCTGGCCGGGTCGGCCGATCCGGAGATCAAATACCTGCGCCGATGGGCCCAGGATGCCGGCCTTGATCTCAGGGCCGAGATCGATCTCGGCGGCGGCACCCTTATGGGTGATCCTCCAACTCCACTCACCCGCTCGACCTTCGCCGACATCGATCTCGTGGTTGTTGACGACCGTCGCTGGGAAACACTTCCGCCCAGCGCCCGCGCAGCCCTGGTCCAAGCCATCGAGGACGGCCTGGGTCTTCTCCTGCGCTCGACGGGGCCACTCTCCGCCACCACGCGGCGTGACTGGTCAGCCCTCGGAGCCGCCGTCTCGGCAGACAACCCTGAAGGGGCCGTCAGTTTCGCCGGCTCATCCCTGCTGCCCACACTGGCCCTCAATCGAAAGGGCCTAATCGAAGGCCAAAAGGATGCCGTGCCGCTGATCCGGGACAACAGCGGCAAGGCGCTGGCGGACTGGCGTCCGCGCGGCCAGGGCCGCATCGGCCTCTGGACGGTCGCCGACAGCTACGCCCTGGTCCTGGCCGGGCAAGGGTTTCAACATAACGAGCTTTGGAGCCAGCTTTTCGAGACCCTGGCGCGCCCTGGCGAGCAGCAAGAGCCCCATTTGAGCGGTGTGGCCTGGTCCGGTGAACGCCTTGCCCTCTGCCCCGCCCGCAGGCCACTGCGGGTCCTGGATCCCGATGGACGCGAGAGCCGGCCCCAACCCGACCCCGCGACAGGGCCTGCAGCCTGCGCCGCCTTCTGGCCTCGGAAGGCGGGCTGGCACCAGCTGGCCGAGGACAAGGTCATAACGACCTTCTATGTCCACGCCACCGACGCCGCGCCATCGCTGCGACAGGAAGGCCAACGGCGGGCCACGCTTGATCTGGTGGAGGCCTCGGCGCAGCGCGCGACCGTCAAGGCTGCGCCGGTTCCAGGGTCGCCCTGGGGCTGGGCGGCCAGCCTTTTGGTCGTTCTGGGCTTGCTCTGGTGGCTGGAGCGCAAGCCAGCGGCTTTGGCTCGATAGACCGGACATCTGCAAGGCCGCCGCTTTCTGCAAGCGGGGCCCCATGGCGCGCCCTGCTGGATTCGAACCAGCGACCGCTCGCTTAGAAGGCGAGTGCTCTATCCAGCTGAGCTAAGGGCGCGAACCTGGAAAGCCTGTAGACGGGCCCTAGTGGGTCCAGGGCTGTCGACGGCCGGCAGCGAAGTTATCCGCATAGGCCTTGATGATGCGCTTGGGAGTCTTGGGTTCAAAGAGCTGAAAGGCCAGCCCATTGTGCTGGGCGTAGGCGACGGCTTCCTCACGAGTCTCGAAGGTCAGGCGAACCTGGCCTTTCATATCGCTCGACTGGGTCCAGCCCATCAAGGGATCCGACCGCCGGGCCGACTCGGGTTCGAATTCCAGCACCCAGTCCTTGGTCTTGGCCTTGCCGGACTGCATGGCGGTCTTGGCGGGGCGATAGATGCGGGCCAGCATGAACCTCTCCAATAGTTTGCCGATGGTCGGAGCGGCAGGATTTGAACCTGCGACCCTCTGGTCCCAAACCAGATGCGCTACCAGGCTGCGCTACGCTCCGACACTTCGGCAGGGGGCTGCTCTACAGGGGTTCGTCGCCCGGATCAAACGGGAACCACGCCAAACCTGGCCCCAATCAAGTTTTCGGAAAAATCCGGTGCAAGACCCGGTCACCCGGAAGGATGCCAAGCTGAGCCGCGCGGCCACCGGCGATCTCCAGGACCCCGAGAATAGCGCCACCGGAAGGCAGCGGCGTTTCATTGTGAGGCTGGGCGTTGCGAACGATCGAAAGTACCCTGCCGCTGGGCGCGATATAGATGATGTCCAGCGGAATAAGGGTGTTCTTCATCCAGAACGACGCCGCCTGCGGCTTCGCATAGGTGAAAAGCATGCCCCGGTCGGGTGCAAGAGACTTGCGGAACATCAGGCCACGCCGCTGCTCGGCCTGTGTCGCAGCGATCTCGACCTGAAAGCGCGCGCGCCCCTTGGTCGTGACAATCTCCACGACCTCAAGCTTGCCGTCGGATCTGGCCTGGGCCGTATCGAGGGCGACAAGGGCCCCTGCCGTCAGAGCGGCCAGAAAGGCCCGCCGGCCGTTTGGTCCATGTTGCGTCAACTGAAGCCCCCACTCGCCCAACCCAAGTCCAGGCAGCCTAGCGCGCCGGGCCTGAACACGAAATGGCTTAAGGGCAACCGGTCTCTAGGCGTCGCCAGGATTGATCTCGGCCACCACAAGGCCCTTGGGGCCCTTGGCGAACCGCACCAGGACATCGTCGCCCGGCTGCAGGTCCTCGAGGCCACCACGACGCAGGGTCTCAATGTGGACGAAAATGTCACCCGGCTCGGCATCGCGAACCACGAAGCCATAGCCCTTAGTCCGGTTGAACCACTTGACCTTGGCGTGCTCTGCGGGCCCTTCCGGCGTCAGGGCCTGACGAGCGCTGCCGCTGTCCAGACCGGAACGTAGACCGTTGGCAAAGCCGTCACGCTCCTTGCGCGGCCCGGCATCCGAGAAGGTGCGGCGCGGTC
Organism: Caulobacter sp. AVps16; assembly: GCF_058681455.1. Taxonomy (NCBI): domain Bacteria; kingdom Pseudomonadati; phylum Pseudomonadota; class Alphaproteobacteria; order Caulobacterales; family Caulobacteraceae; genus Caulobacter; species Caulobacter sp. AVps16. The sequence continues at coordinate 1,357,186 of NZ_CM178739.1, read as the reverse complement.
GCTCCAGGGGCGACGCCGTGGAACTTTCGTCCAGATCAACGACCTCGCTGACCTGCCAGCCCTTGGGGCGACGAACGACGTCACAGACGATCACTGCACCTTCAAGCGCCGTTTCGCGTCCGCAATTACGAAGCGACGTCACATGGAGAAGCACGTCCTTAAGGCCGGTCTGTCCGGGATCATCGGGAATGATGAAACCGTACCCCTTGCCCACGTCGAACCATTTTACGCGCCCGCTGATCCGCACGAAGTCCTCGTGCGCACCTGCGGTATCGAAATCGTAACCAGACATTCCGCCCCTCTGGCTCGCCCAAACAGCCCAAAGGGACGAGCGCCACAGGGAGAACAGTGTTCTCGCGTAAGGAGAGCCGTCAACTGACAATTCGCCTCAAGCACGCGCACAGAGGCCAACCGCGACATTTCGTCGCGGAAAATCCCGGCAAACAAATCTGAAATACAGCCTCAGGGCGCCGAAACGCAGCCCGTGGTGGTAGTCCCTAGGGGAGTCGAACCCCTCTCTCCAGAATGAAAATCTGGCGTCCTAACCGATAGACGAAGGGACCACATCGCCGCAAGCAGGCGGTGACATCGTCGGAAGACCAGTTTGAAAGCCTCGCGGGTGGTAGTCCCTAGGGGAGTCGAACCCCTCTCTCCAGAATGAAAATCTGGCGTCCTAACCGATAGACGAAGGGACCACGGCCCCGCGAGGAAGCGGGTGTATAGCCGCGCCGTTTGGGGTGCGCAAGCCGCAGGGGAGCATTTTTTCCGTTCACCCACAGGCGACCCAAATTGCTGATGAAAATCAAACGGCGCGCGGGTCGGCGGCGTCCTCGATCTCCAGCTGGACGCCATTGCGGCCATTATAGTCATCCGGCTTCAGCTTGCCCGCGACGTGGAGCACGCCGCCGCCCGACAGGAGTCGGCGGCCAAGATCCGTTTCCGCACTGCGCCAGGAAATCGCCTTTAGACGCTCGCCGGTCGGGCCGACCAGATCCAGCTTCACGTGCCCTCCCTTCAGCGCCATCACCCGGTCGGCGCGGACCCCCGTCAGGGCGAACATCGGCTCGGGATTGCCGGGTCCGAACGGCGCCAGACGCTGAAAATCCTCATAGAGCGCCCGGTCTGCCCCGCGCGGCTGAACCAGGGCATCAATCTCGACGGCCTCAGGGCCAACGGCCTCCATCTCGCCCGCCAGCCGCTCCTCCAGAAAAGCGCGTAGTTCCGGGATGGAGTCCGGCCGAATCGACAGTCCGGCGGCCATGGCATGTCCACCGCCTGACATCAGCAGGCCCTGTTCGAATGCGGCCTGGATGGCGGCGCCCAGATTGACGCCGGGCTGCGAACGGCCCGAGCCCTTGCCGACATTGGCGGCACGGTCGATGCCGATCACCACCACGGGCTTGCGATAGCGTTCGCGAAGGCGGCCGGCGACAATGCCGATCACCCCGGGATGCCACCCCTCACCGGCCACAACGATGACCGGCGCGTCGGGATTGAAGTTGCTGCCACGTTCCAGAACTGCGGCGGCCTCCTCGACCACGGAGGCCTCGACCGCCTTGCGCTCGGTATTGAGGGCATCGAGCTCCTCGGCCAGCATCCGAGCTTCTTCAGGATCATCCGTCGACAACAGGCGCGCGCCGAGGTCGGATCGGCCGATCCTGCCGCCGGCATTGATGCGAGGGCCCAGAATGAAACCGGCATGGAATACCGATGCCGGCCCAGAGCCCTTGCCGACCTCGAACAGGGCCTTGAGGCCGGGGTTGCCCCAACTGGACATGGCCCGAAGACCAAGGGTCGTCAGAGCACGGTTGAAGCCGACCAGTTGGGTGACATCACAGACCTCGCCCATGGCCACCAGGTCGAGCCATTGGCGAGGGTCGGGCTGGGGTCTCTCTTCGCTGAACAGACCGCGCTTGCGGGCCTCGCGATTGAGGGCGGCAAGCAGCACGAAGGTCACGCCGGCGGCGGCCAGAACCCCCTGCCCGCTCTGACAACCCGGACGATTGGGATTGACCACGGCGGCCGCAGCAGGGGGGTCTTCGCGCATCAGGTGGTGGTCAATAACCACCACTTCGAGGCCGATGGTGGCGGCACTGGCAATGGCGTCATAGGCCGCCGCGCCACAGTCCAGAGTCACGACCAGTTCGGCTCCGGTCTCGCGGATGGTCTTGAAGGCGGCCGGACTGGGGCCATAGCCCTCGGTCAGACGATCGGGAATATAGATCGGCAGCTCGACGCCCATATGTCGAAACCAGCGGACCAGCTGGGCGGCGCTGGTGGCACCGTCGACATCGTAATCGGCAAAAACCATGGTCGGCCGACCGGCTTCCAGAGCGTCAATCAGGATCTCCGCGGCCCGGTCCATGTCCGTAAAGAGGGAGGGATCGGGGAACAGGGCCCGCAGGGTCGGTCGCAGAAAGTCTTCTGCCCCGTCGACATCCACACCGCGAGCAGCCAGGGCGCGGGCCAGGGGCTCGGAAAGACCATGGACCTGCTGATGGCTGCGCGCCACCGCCGGATCGGCCGGACGCTCGCGCCAGGCGCGGCCACTCAGCGACCGCGAGACGCCGAGGAAGGCATTGTCTTCGACGGAATCATGACCATCGGCCATCGCTAGTCGACCCTGGATCGTAGTGCTTTGGCCATGAGGTCAGCCTAGCCGCTTCCCGGGATTCGCTCCATGCGCCCGGCTGAGATCAGCCGGGGGACACCTAGGCGGCCGAAACGCGATCCACCTCATTGGCCGAGCCCAGCACGACCGGCACGCGCTGATGCAGCTTGGTCGGTTGCAGATCGAGGATCGCCGTCTGGCCGTCAGTGGCCTTGCCGCCCGCGCGCTCGACAATCAGGGCCATGGGATTGGCCTCGTAGAGCAGTCGCAGCTTGCCCGGCTTGTCGGGCTCGCGAGCATCCCACGGATACATGAAGATGCCGCCCCGCATCAGGATACGGTGGACGTCGGCCACCATGGAGGCGACCCAGCGCATGTTGAAGTTCTTGCCGCGCGGGCCGTCCTTGCCCTGCAGGCAGCCGTCGATATAGCGCCTCACCGGCTCAGCCCAGTGGCGCTGGTTGGACATATTGATCGCAAACTCCGCCGTCTCGGGGCTGATCGCCACGGCGTCATGGGTCATGAGCCAGGTACTGTCCGCGCTCAGGGTAAAGCCAAACACGCCCCTGGACAGGGTCAGGACCAGCATGGTCTGGGGCCCATAGACCACATAGCCGGCCGCCACCTGCTGGCGGCCCGGTAGCAGGAAGTCCTGCTCGGTCGGCTCCCGGTCGCCCGGTGCTGGCAGGATCGAGAAGATCGTTCCGACCGAGACATTGACGTCGATATTGCTGGAGCCGTCCAGCGGGTCGAATGTCACCAGGAAGCCACCCTTGCGGCTGGCGGTCTCGATCGCCTCCAGCTCCTCCGACGCCAGGCCCGCGACGGCGGGACAGGCTTTCAGCGCCTCGCGCAGGATATCGTTGGTGATGATGTCGAGCTTCTTTTGCTCTTCATCCTGGACATTGATCTGTCCGGCCGCACCCAGGCTGCCGGAGATGGCACCGGAGGCCACGACCCTGCTGATCTGGACACAGGCGGCGGCGATCACAGCGACCACGTCCTTGACCGCTTCGTCGGCGGCCTGCTCGGCGGCGAGATGGCCGGCGAGGTCGATCAGGGTGGTCATCTGGAAATCCCGGGGTTGAGGTGCAGGGCGAGACCTTTAGCCGATGCCCCGTTCAGACCCAAGCCTAGGCTTTGCGCTTCATCCGCACTTCCCGGACAGTGCCCGTCGAGGAATTCATCACCAGGGTATGGGTGTGGACAAAGCCATCCTTGTAGACAACGCCCTCGAGAAGATTTCCCCAGGTCACTCCGGTCGCAGCGAAAATGGCATCGGCGCGGACGATGTCGTGCAGGTCATATTTCCGGTCGAGTTCGGTAATGCCCCACTTGGCGGCGCGGGCACGTTCGTCCGCATTCCGGAACAGCAGCCGTCCCTGGAACTGGCCTCCGACGCATTTGAGGGCCGCACAGGCCAGTACGCCCTCGGGCGCGCCACCGGACCCGACATAGAGATCAATCCCCGTTGAAGGGTCCGTCGTATTGATCACGCCGGCGACATCGCCGTCCGTTATCAGATAGACCCGCGCTCCGACCGAGCGGACACTGGCAATGATTTCGGCATGGCGCGGGCGGTCCAGCACGCAGACCGTAATGTGCGAGGGGTCGACACCCTTGGCTGCGGCAAGGGCCAGCACGTTCTCGGCCGGCGTGCGGTCCAGATCGATCACCCCGGCGGGAAGCCCGGGCCCACAGGCGATCTTGTCCATATAGGTGTCGGGCGCATTCAGCAGCGTGCCCTTGGGGGCCCAGGCCATGACGGCCAGGGCATTGGGCATGGCCTTGGCGGCGAGGGTCGTCCCTTCCAGCGGGTCGAGGGCGATATCGATGGCCGGCCCTTTGCCGGTGCCGACCTTCTCACCGATATAGAGCATGGGCGCTTCGTCGCGTTCGCCCTCGCCGATCACGATCTCGCCGTCGATGGCCAGTTCGTTCAGGGCGTTGCGCATGGCGTCGACAGCGGCCTGGTCGGCAGCAATCTCGTCGCCGCGTCCGACATTGGTCCAGGATGCGATGGCGGCGGCTTCGGTAACGCGGACCGCGTCCAGGACCAGCGACCGGTCCAGGGTGTTCGAACTCATCAGCATCTCCCAGCCTTAAAAAGGCTAATTCTCGGCCGCTTTTCGCGGTTCTCAGATGCGCGCAACGCGCAAAAGGCGCGGACGCTCTAGCACGGCGTGCAGCTTTTCGATGCGGCTAATCGCATCCAGCAGATTGGATTCGGGAGTCGCATGGGTAACGAGCACGATCGGGACCCCACCCGCTCCTTCGACAGGCTTCTGCAGGAAGCTGTCGATCGACACGCCGCACTCGGCGAGGGTTTCCGAGATGGCGGCAATGGCCCCCGGCTCGTCCCGGACCATGATCCGCAGATAGGCCTTGCCCACGGTGCGACTAGGATCAACAGCGATGAAGGGCTTGAGTTCGCCCGCTGGTGCCTGGAACACCGGACGGACGGCCCCCGTCATGACGTCGGCGATGTCGGCGGCAACGGCGGCAGCGGTCGGTCCCGCCCCCGCTCCCGGGCCCTGCACGAAGATGCGTCCGACGCGACGGCCCTCGATGAACAGCGCATTGAGCGCCCCGCCGGCCTGGGCCAGGGGGTGATCCAGCGGGGCCAGGGACGGATGCACCTTGACCGCAACGCCATGATCCGTGCGCGAGGCCGAGGCGACGAGCTTGATCCGATAGCCAAGATCCTTGGCCAGCTTGATATCCAGCAACTCGACATTCGAGATGCCCTCGATCTCGGCGGCGGCGAAATTGGGCGCGCAACCAAAGGCCAGGGCGGCGAGAATGCTGATCTTGTGACCGGCGTCGAAGCCGCCGACATCCATGGTCGGGTCAGCCTCGGCATAACCCAGGGCCTGGGCCTCGCGCAGGACATCAGCGAACGAGCGACCGGTCTTTTCCATCTCGCTCAGGATGAAATTGCACGTGCCGTTGAGGATGCCGGCCACGGAATCGATGTCGTCCCCGACCAGGGCCTCGCGCATGATCTTGACGGCGGGCACCCCCCCCATCACGGCGGCCTCGAACATCAGCGGCACGCCCCGGGCCTCAGCCAGGGCGGCCAGTTCGGCGCCGTGCTCGGCGATCAGCGCCTTATTGGCCGTGACGACCGGCTTGCCTGCCTTCAGCGCCGTTTCCACAGCGGCCTTGGCCGGGCCATCCGAACCACCGACCAGTTCGACAAAAAGGTCGATGTCGGACGAACCGGCCAGGGCCACAGGATCGTCGAACCAGGTCAGGCCCGAGATGTCGATCGTGCGGGGCCGCGACTTCGAGCGCGCCGAAACGGCCGTGACGACGGCGCGGTCTCCGGCCGGTGCAAAGTCAGGTCGGTCGGCCAGGAACTGCAGAAGGCCACCGCCCACCGTGCCGAGGCCGGCGACGCCGACACGCCAGGTTTTGTTCGTCATCGTGGGATCCTAAACGTGAAGCCGGGCCTTAGGCCGGCTCCACCGAATTATGGTGCTTAGCCAGGATGGCGTCGGCATTGGTGATGAATTTCTTCACGTTCCGGGCCGCCTGCCGAATGCGATGCTCATTTTCGACCAGTCCGATACGGACATAGCCCTCGCCGTACTCACCAAAGCCGACGCCCGGGGCCACGGCAACGCCGGCCTCCTCGATCAGCAGCTTCGAGAACACCATGGAGCCGGCTTCGCGATAGGCTTCTGGGATCTTGGCCCAGGCGAACATCGACGCTGGGGGATTGGGGATATCCCAGCCCGCGCGCGCCATGGATGACACCAGGGCGTCGCGCCGGCCCTTGTAGATCCCGCGGATCTCGTCGACGCAGTCCTGCGGCCCATTGAGCGCCGCCGCGGCCGCCACCTGCACCGGGGTATAGGCCCCATAGTCCAGATAGGACTTCACCCGGGCCAGGGCGGCACAGATCCGGGCATTGCCCACCACCATGCCCACGCGCCAGCCGGCCATGGCATAGGTCTTGGACAGCGAATTGACTTCAACAGCGATGTCCTTGGCCCCGTTGACCTGCAGGATCGACGGCGGCGGATTATTCTCGAAATAGATCTCGCCATAGGCCACGTCGCTGATCACCAGCAGGTCGTGCTTCTTGGCCAGGGCCACGGCATCCTTGTAGAAATCCAGATCCACCGACTGGGCCGTCGGATTGGAGGGGTAGGACAGGATGAGCACGCTGGGCGGCGGCACGGAATGCTTCACCGCCCGACTGATGTTGGACAGATAATCCTCAGGCGTCAGGGCGGGCACGTGACGGATAACGCCGCCCGCCATGATGAAGCCGAAGGCATGGATCGGATAGGCAGGGTTCGGGCAGATAATGACATCGCCCGGCGCAGTCAGGGCTTGGGCGAGGTTGGCAAAGCCCTCCTTCGAACCGAGCGTCGAGATCACCTCGGTGTCGGGGTTCAGCTTCACGCCAAAGCGGCGGTCATAGTATCCGGCCATGGCCCGGCGCAGGCCCGGGATGCCCTTGGAGGCGGAGTAGCGACCAGCCTTGGGATCGCGGGCCGTTTCGATCAGCTTGTCGACGATGTGCTTCGGGGTCGGCATGTCGGGATTGCCCATGCCAAAGTCGATGATGTCGGTTCCCTCGGCGCGAAGGCGCGCCTTGATCTTGTTGACCTCTTCAAAGACGTAGGGAGGCAGGCGACGAATACGGTGAAAATCGGTGGTCATGTCTGGCTCAATGCGCCGCTCCGGCGCGTCGGGAGCAAAGGTCGAGCATGGATAGACCCCGAACAGGGTCGCGCCAAGCCGGTTCAAGGAAGATTATGCCTTCGTCGGCCTATTTGGGCTGCGACGAAGGCGCGCTAGCTCGGCCACGGGCGGCAGCCGCGAAGGCTTCCGTCTCAGCACGGTCAGCCTCGGTGGGCGCAGCAAAGTCCGGTGCCTTGGCCGACGCGCGCGCCTGAGCAGCATAGGCTTCGGTGTCTTTGAGCTTGAAGGTTTCCGGTGCAGCGTCGCGGCGCAGCTTGGCGGCAGCGCGCTGCTCGCCCTCAATAACGGCCTTGATCCGAGCCGGCCCACGGACGTCAGTCGGCACAGCCGGGATCTCAGCGAAGGTCGGACGGCGGCCCTTTTGGCCGGCCGCAACACGGGTCGCCTCCGCGACCGGCGAGGTCGGATCGATCGTGGCAGTCTTGAACGGCGAGGCGCAGCCCGACACGGCGAGTGCCGTGAGAGCGATAAGCACGCCGGGACGTACGATTTTGCCTGTTGCGCCGTTCATCTTGTCTCCGGTCTTATGCGATGATCGCGACGAACAAAAGGCCGAGCGCGTCAGGTCGCTGACCAAACGGCGAGAAAAGCAGCGGGAAGAACCAGCATGGCTACGGCGAAAACACCTGCAAAGCCGCGCAAGGCCTCTGCAGCCAAGGCGAAACCGGCCGATTCCAAACCCAAGCCTGCGGCAAAGCCCAAGCCGTCGGAGGTGCCGCCTGAGGCGGCTACGCCCGGCCGCGAATCGCCCTTTGCCGCAGCGGCTTCCGCCGGCGCAGCGCAATTTCAGGGTTTTGAGGCGATGATGTCGCCCGACCAGCGGAACATGCTCGAAACCCTGTCGGCCAATCTGGCCCGCGCGGCCGTCACGGCCCAGGGGGCCATAGCCGAAGCGGCCCTGAGACAGGCCGATCGCCCTGCCGCCCTCAATGCCGATCCCTTCCACGTGGCCCCGGCCATGAACGAAGTCATGTCACGGCTCGCCGCCCAACCCGACCGCATGCTGAGGGCCCAGGCAGACCTCTTCAGCCGCTACATGGACCTTTGGCAGTCCGCCGCCCGCCGCGCCGCCGGCGAAGACACCCAGCCGGTCGTGGCACCGGCCAGCGGGGACAAGCGCTTCAATGATCCTGACTGGGCCGCAAATCCCATGTTCGACATGATGAAGCAGTCCTATCTGCTGACCTCGAACTGGCTGAACGGCCTGGTGTCCGAGGTTGACGGCGTGGACCCCGCCTCAAAGCGCCGGGTCGAGTTCTTCACCAAGATGCTGACGGACGCCTTCTCGCCGTCGAATTTCCTGATCTCCAACCCCGCCGCCCTGCGTGAAGTCATGCAAACCAACGGCGAAAGCCTGGTGCGGGGCATGGAAAACTTCGCGGCGGACCTCGATCGAGGCGGCGGCCAACTGGCCATCAGCCAGACGGACCTGGAGAAGTTCAAGGTCGGCGAGAACGTCGCCACGGCTCCCGGAAAGGTGATCTACCAGAACGACATCCTGCAGCTTCTGCAGTTCGATGCGACCACGGACCAGGTTCACGAAATCCCACTGCTGATCTTCCCGCCCTGGATCAACAAGTTCTACATCATGGACCTGCGGCCGGAGAACTCGATGATCCGCTGGCTGAGCAGCCAGGGCTTTACGGTGTTTGTCGCCTCATGGGTCAATCCTGACGCGCGCCTCGCGGCCAAGACCTTCGAGGATTACCTTTTTGAAGGCATCTACGACGCCACCCAGCAGGTCATGACCCAGACGGGTGTCGATCGGGTCAATACCGTCGGCTACTGCATTGGCGGCACCCTGCTCTCCTGCGCCCTCGCCCACCTGGCGGCCAAGGGCGACGAGCGGATCAATTCGGCCACCTTCTTTGCGGCCCAACAGGATTTCGCCGAGGCAGGCGATCTTCTGCTGTTCACCAATGAGGAGTGGCTGCAGTCGATCGAGCAGCAAATGGATGCAACGGGCGGCTTCCTGCCCAGCCAGTCCATGGCCGACACCTTCAACGCCTTGCGCGGGAATGACCTGATCTGGTCCTTCTTCATCAGCAACTATCTGATGGGCAAGGAGCCACGCCCCTTCGACCTGCTGTTCTGGAATGCCGACCAGACCCGTATGCCCAAGTCGCTGCACATGTTCTACCTGCGCAACTTCTACAAGGACAACGCCCTGGCCCTCGGCGAACTGACCCTGGGCGGGGTCAAGCTGGACCTCTCCAAGGTCAAGACACCGATCTATGTCCAGTCGTCCAAGGACGACCATATCGCGCCCTATCGCAGCGTCTATCGCGGTGCCAGGGCCTTCGGCGGGCCGGTCACCTTCACCATGGCGGGCTCGGGCCACATCGCCGGCGTGATCAACCATCCTGACGCCAAGAAGTACCAGCACTGGACCAATAACAGCCTGCCCTGCTCGGTCGAGGGCTGGATTTCCGGAGCGCAGGAGCATCCGGGGTCCTGGTGGCCGCACTGGGCCGAGTGGCTGCGCGCCAAGTCAGGCCCCCTGGTCCCGGCCCGCGACCCGGCCAAGGGCAAGCTCAAGCCGATCGAAGACGCCCCAGGGAGCTATGTGCGCGTGCGGTCTGACGCCTGATCGTCAGGCGATGGCGGTACGGGCCAGAGCGCGTCTGGCCCGTACCGCATAACTTCAGACTGGCAGGCCTCTCGAAACCTGCGCCGCGCGGAATAGAGGGTCAGGGATAGCCGAGCGGGGCGAACAAGGGACTCTGGCGGCAGCCACCCCGCCGGGCAGATAATTACAGCCCTGCGGCTTCTTGGAGACCCAGGGCCAGGTTGAGGTTCTGCACCGCAGCGCCGGAGGCCCCCTTACCCAGGTTGTCGAGCAGGGCCACCAAGCGAGCCTGACCACTGGTGTCAGAGCCAAACACAAAGATCTTCAGGCGATTTGAGCCGTTCAGGCCTTCGGGATCCAGAGTCGTCAGACCCTTGGCCTCGTCCAGGGACGCAACCTGAACGAACCGCTCGCCCTTGTAGTGGGCAGCGAAGGCGGCGTGGATCTCACCCAGCGATCGACCATCATCGAGGGTCGCCAGATGCAGGGGCAGCTCGACCAGCATGCCCTGGGCATATCGCCCAACGGCGGGCGTGAAGATCGGCCGGGTCAGCAGGCCGCTGTGCTTCTGAATCTCGGGCACGTGCTTGTGCGACAGGCCCATGGCGTAGATCCGATAAGGGACCTTGGTGAAGTTGGCCGCCGTCTCGTCCTCGAACTCGGCGATCATCGCCTTGCCGCCGCCCGTGTAGCCGGAGACGGCGTTGAAGGAGACCGGCAGGTCGGCGGGCAGGATACCCGCCGAAACCAGGGGCCTGGCCAGGGCGATGGCACCGGTCGCGTAGCACCCGGGATTTGAAATTCGGGTTGCGGCTGCGATCCTGCCGCGCTGGCGCCGGTCGAGTTCCGCAAAGCCATAGGCCCAGTCTTCGGCTGTCCGGAAGGCGGTCGATGCATCGATCACCTTGACCGACGGGTTCTCGATCAGGCTGACCGCCTCCTTCGACGCCTCATCCGGCAAACAGAGGATCACCGCGTCAGCACTGTTCAGCATCTCGGCGCGGGTAGCGGGGTCCTTGCGCTTGTCGGGATCGATCGAAATCAGCTGCAGGTCTGTGCGACCGATCAGGCGTTCGCGGATCTGCAGGCCGGTAGTGCCAGCTTCGCCATCAATGAAGACCTTCGGGGCCATGGTGACCTCCAATCCAGGCAAGGGGCCAAGAAAAAGGGCGCTTCGGTTTCCCGAAGCGCCCCATTCCAAACGCGTAGAACCGCGCTTAGCGCTTCGAGAACTGGAAGCTGCGGCGGGCCTTGGCCTTGCCGTACTTCTTGCGCTCGACGACGCGGCTGTCGCGCGTCAGGAAGCCGTGCGGCTTCAGGACGGGGCGCAGCGCGGGTTCATAATAGGTCAGGGCCTTGGACAGGCCATGGCGCACGGCGCCGGCCTGGCCCGACAGGCCCGAACCTTCAACGGTGACAACGATGTCGAACTGGCCTTCGCGGTCGGTGACCTGCAGAGGCTGAGCGATCATCATGCGCAGAACCGGACGGGCGAAGTAGATCGCCTGGTCGCGGCCGTTGATGGTGATGGTGCCCTTGCCGGGCTTGATCCAGACGCGAGCGATCGCGTTCTTGCGCTTGCCGGTCGCGTAGGCGCGGCCTTGAGCGTCGATCTTCTGGACGGCCGGAGCGGCCGCTTCGGGGTTGCTGGACAGGCTGGCCAGCGCGTCAAAGCCTTGAGCTTCAGACATGACTTAGGCGCTCCGGGTGTTTTTGGCGTTGCGCGCAGCGAAATCGATCGCTTCCGGGCTCTGCGCTTGGTGCGGGTGCTCACCGTTGTTGTAGATGAGCAGGTGCGTCAGCTGCTTGCGAGCCAGGGGGCTCTCCTTGGGCAGCATGCGCTCGACGGCCTTTTCGAGGACGCGCTCCGGGAAGCGGCCTTCCAGCAGCTTGCGCGGGGTGGTCGACTTCACGCCGCCCGGGTGACCGGTGTGGCGGTAGTAAACCTTGTCGTCCATCTTCTTGCCGGTGAACTTCACCTTGTCGGCGTTGATCACGACGACGAAGTCGCCGCAGTCAACGTTCGGGGTGTAGTCGGGACGATGCTTGCCGCGAAGACGCATGGCGATGAACGTCGCCAGACGACCGACAACGGCGTCCTGGGCGTCGACCACGATCCACTTCTTCTCGACCTCGGCGGGCTTCAGGGAAGCCGTGGTCTTTTGCATGGGATTGATCCGTATTCCTTGTGCGTCAGGGGCCAAAGGAACGGCTCCGTCTGCGTGAGGGGCGGCTGGTACAGGAGGGTTCGCGACCTGTCAACAATGTGCACACCAGAAACTCGCCAAACCCTTGCAGTATAAGGGTTTGTTGCGTGAGGTATCATAATACCTCAACCTTGAACGTCATCGCCTCGTCATGCAAGGCAGGCATAGGCCGTGGATAGCCCGGAGTCTCCAGACATGACCTTCTCCCGTCGCGCCTTCATGGCCTCTGCCACAACCAGCCTGGCATTCACCGCCTTCCAGGCCCGGGCCCAGGGCGACGAGGCCCAGGACTATGCCTATATCAACGAGGTTGAAGGCTACGGACCGCTGCGGCCGGACCCCAAGGGCATGCTGGAACTGCCTGCCGGCTTCTCCTACCGGGTCATCAGCCAGGCCGGCGAGACCATGGCGGACGGCTTTCTGGTTCCTGGTGCCTTTGACGGCATGGGCTGTTTCGACGCCGGCGACGGCAAACTCGCCCTGGTTCGCAATCACGAACTGGGCCCTCTGGCCTTTGACTACAGCGCCTTTGGACTGGGGGCCCGTCTGGCGGACCGCCTGCCCAAGGACCGCGCCTATGATTTCAGCGATACCGGCATCCCGCTATCTGGCGGCACGACCACGATGATCTACGACCCCCGCAGTGGCCAAGTGGTGAGCCAGCACCTCAGCCTGGCCGGTACCGCTGTCAATTGCGCTGGAGGCGTGACGCCCTGGGGCTCCTGGCTGACGTGCGAGGAGACGACCCTGTCCGCCGGACTCGAGGTCGGCAAGGATCATGGCTTCGTCTTCGAGGTTCCCAGCAGCGCCAAGGGTCTGGTCGATCCCGTTCCGCTGAAAGCCATGGGCCGCTTCAAGCACGAAGCCGCCTGTATCGATCCCCGCACCGGGATCGTTTACATGACCGAGGACCTGCAGGACGGCCTGTTCTATCGCTATCTGCCGAACGATCGTCGCAACCTCGCGGCGGGCGGCCGACTTCAGGCCCTCGGCCTGGTTGGCGTGACCGAGGATGCCGATACCCGCAATCAGGAGGGCGAGGACAACCTCAAGCCCGGTTCCTGGACCCAGGCGCGCTGGATCGACCTGGACGGTGTCGACAATCCCTATGATGACCTGCGCCTGCGCGGGCACGCCAAGGGCGCTGCCTTCTTCGCACGAGGTGAAGGTCTTTGGTGGGGCAAGGGCGAACTCTATTTTACGGCCACCTCGGGCGGCGCAGTGGGAGCGGGCCAGATTTTCCGCTACGTCCCCAGCGCTCAGGAAGGCCAGGCCGGAGAGACCGACCAACCCGGTCGCCTGCAGCTCTTCGTCGAGAGCAAGAACGAGAACGTTCTCGACTATGCGGACAACATCACGATCTCGCCGCTGGGCCATATCCTGGTCTGCGAGGACCGCTACTCGGACCTCAAGCCCAACCACATCCGGGGCGTGACACCCGCTGGCAAGGTCTACACCCTGGCGCGCAACGTCTTCAGAGGAAACGCCGAGTTCGCAGGGGCCTGCTTCTCGCCGGATGGCCAGACGCTATTCGTCAATGTGCAGTGGCCAGGCATGACCCTGGCCATCACGGGGCCCTGGTCGAGCCTGAAGGCCTAGGAACTGCTCATCCCGTTTAGATGGCACCATCTAGACGGGAAAAGCCCTAGGGCCGCCGCACGCGCCAGGCGAAGGTCGTGGCGACCGCCAGCAGCACCGCTGCCCCCGCCTGATGCAGGACGCCGAGGGCCAGCGGCACCTGGGCCATCAGGGTCCAGACGCCGAGCCCAGCCTGAAGGGCGACGACGACGGCAACGGCAAGCCCTGCAACCTTAGCTTCGCGGGGCAGATGGCGCGCGCGGTAGGTCATCACACCAAGGGCGATCCCCGCTGCGAACAGGCCATAGGCGACCAGCCTGTGGTGCAGCTGCACTGCGCCCTGGCTATGGGCCAGCGTGCCCCAAAGCCCCTTGCCCAAATAGGCATCAGGCCAGAAGTGGCCATTCATCAGAGGCCAGTCGTTATAGACGAGGCCCGCATCATTACCGGCCACCAGAGCCCCCAACAGGCTCTGAAAGAACACCGCCCCGAGAAAGGCCAGGGCCCAGCCACGCCAGGGTGATCGTTCCTCAATACGGGGCGAACCAGCCCAGGCATCAAGGGCCGTCCAGACCAGCACGATGAACAGCGCCAGGGCCAGGCCCAGATGGGTCATCAGCCGCTCGGGCGCGACGGAGACCCGCTCGGACAGCCCACTTGAGACCATCCACCAGCCGACCAACCCCTGCAGCCCGCCCAGCAGTAGCAGGGCCCCGCACCGCCAGATCAGGCGTCGGGGGATCATGCCGCGGATCAGAAAGAAGGCGAAGGGAATGGCGAAAGCAGCGCCGATCAGACGGCCCAGGAGCCGGTGCCCCCATTCCCACCAGAAGATAGTCTTGTAGGCTTCCAGGCTCATGCCCGCATTGACCAGCTTGTACTGGGGAATTTCCTTGTAGAGCTCGAAATTGGCCTGCCAGGCCGCCTCCGACATCGGAGGAAATGCCCCCATGATCGGCTTCCACTCGGTAATCGACAGGCCCGAATCGGTCAGGCGCGTCGCGCCACCGACAACGACCATGCAGAAAACCAGCGCCGCCACGACGAACAGCCAGATGGCGACAGGGCGGGAACGATCAGAGCGCAGGAATGACGTCATGTTACCGGACAAAGCGATAAGTCTGGGCCGAAATGCGACCGGCCGTCCCGTACTCCCGCTGCAGTCTGCCGTCCATGACCGATGACGCTTAAGGGATTTTCGTGCGATGATGCCGCGCGGACGACGGGTCCGGCACGGAGGCCCTGATGAGCGGTGTTGGAGTGTTCGCCACAGCGGTGATCGGCATATTTGCCGGCTGGATCGCCGATATTGTGCTGGGACATCGTCATTCGCTGTTCGCCAAGCTGCTGATCGGTGTCATCGGTGCCTTTATCGGCGTCTTCATCGCCCAGCGCCTCGCCCTGCCGTTCACCGGCTTCTGGGGTGGACTCCTTGTGGCCAGCGTCGGAGCCATCCTCTTTCTGGCCGTACTCAGCCTCGTTTTCCGGAGAACCGCTTGAGCGCCCCAATCATTCCGGCCCGCCTGAGGAAGCTGATCGGCACCCTTGGCATCATGGTCTTTCTGGCCGTCTATGTGGCCATCGCCACCACGCTCTATGACTTCCTGCCCGACAATCGCGCGGTGCATCTGATCTATTTCGCGGTCATAGGCCTCGCCTGGGGTCTGCCGCTGATGCCTCTGATGTCGTGGATGGGCAAGGCCGACAAACCCGTCATCCGCTGAAAGGCCCTGAACCGAAAAAGGCCGCCCCTTGGGGCGGCCTTTCCGTTCTTCCGTTTATTCCCCTGAGGAAATGGTCGGAGCGACAGGATTTGAACCTGCGACCCCTTGACCCCCAGTCAAGTGCGCTACCAGGCTGCGCCACGCTCCGACGGAAGAGGCGCTCTTATAGGCGCCGGTCCAGAGCTCTGCAACCGGTATTCCGGCTGATTTTCGATGTGGCCTAGAGACGCCTGAGGAGCCCATCCAGGCGCGCCTTGACGACCTCCAGATCGCCCAGCGCAAAGGTCAGACGATCGCGTGCCTCGCCAGCCAGGTCCAGGCTCGCATCGCCTTCAACGGAGTGCCTGACGTCAGCGTCGAGATTGGCCGAGCCGTTGGAGCCGAGGCCCGCCGCGATCACATGCGACAGGCCCTGATCGCGATGCAGTTTCTGCACACCCTTGATGGTCAGGCCTTCGCCGTGCAGCAGCACGCGCACGCCGTTCAGAACGGCAATGTCCTGCGGACGGTAAAAACGCCGCCCGCCAGCCCGTTTCATGGGCCGAATGAACGAGAACTTGGTTTCCCAGAAGCGCAACACATGCTGGGGCACGCCCAGCTCGTCTGCGGCTTCGGAGATCGTGCGGAAGGCGTTGGGTCCCTTCGCCACCGCGCGCGTGCCTAGCCGCCCAGGGCGCGGTCGATGCGCGCCTTCATGACCTGTGAGGCGCGGAAACCGATAACCCGACGGGGTTCGATCTCGGCGGGCTCCCCGGTCTTGGGATTGCGGCCCATGCGAGCGCGCTTGTCACGAACCTGGAACACGCCAAATCCGGAGAGTTTGACGGTCTCGCCCCCCTCAAGCGCCTCAGCGACAAGGTCGAGAGTACGTTCGACCAGACCGGCGCAATCCTGTCGGGTCAGTCCCACTTCCTCATGGACAGCCTCGCAGAGGTCGGCCCGGGTCAATGTCGCGCCCTTCATGACGCCCCCTACGCGCTTTGGCGGATCCGTGATGCACGGTGCCAGATTGAAAACACTTGGACCACCCAAACGGCAGACATCGCCTCTACTGAGCGAACGCTGACGTTTGAGCAAGCCTGCATGCCGCGATTATCGCATGAAGTCAAAGACTCAAGGGCGAGACTTCACGCTCGATCACAAGCCTGTCCAGCTGGCGGTCAGAGGCGCAAGAGACAGGCACCCCATGTCAGCCCGCCACCCATGGCTTCCAGCAGCAACAGTTGGCCGGGCTTGATGCGGCCATCGGCAACGCCATGCGCAAAAGCCAACGGAATCGAGGCCGCAGATGTGTTGGCATGGATGGCCACGGTCGAGATAACCTTGGCCTCATCCAGGCCCACGCGGTGGGCCACCCCCTGAAGGATCCGCTGGTTGGCCTGATGGGGGATGAACCAGTCGACATCAGCGATCTCGACTCCAGCTGATCCCGCAGCCGCCCGGATGGCCTCGGAGATATTGACCACGGCATGCTTGAAGACCTGATTGCCCAGCATCCGGAGCTTACCGACCGTACCGGTAGTCGACGGACCACCATCCACGAACAACAAGTCCTGCTTGGTCCCATCCGCCCGCAGGGCGAAGCTGAGCAGGCCCTGATCGGCGGTCGTGCCCTGCCCTTCACGCGGTTCGAGGACCACAGCACCGGCCCCGTCACCGAACAGCACGCAGGTGCCACGATCGGACCAGTCCATCAGCCGAGTCATGGCTTCGGCACCGATCACCAGGGCACATTTGGAGTGCCCGCGCGCGACGAACCCGTCAGCGACGCTCAGGGCATAGACGAAACCCGAACAAACGGCCTGAATGTCAAAGGCGATGCCGACCGGCGCGCCCAGTTTCCTTTGCACGATCGTCGCCGTCGCCGGAAAGGTCAGGTCGGGCGTCGTGGTGGCGACGATGATCAGGTCGACCTCAGCCGCGGTCCTGCCCGCCGCCTCAAGCGCTGACCGCGCTGCCTCAAGCGCAAGATCAGACACGGCCTGATCTTCAGCCGCCTGATGCCGCTGACGGATGCCCGTACGTTCTACGATCCACTCGTCGCTGGTATCGACAAATTTAGACAGGTCATCATTGGTGACGATCTTGGGGGGGAGGTATGCGCCGATCCCCGTTACAGCGCTGCGAATGACGGTCACTCAGGCACTCCATCAGACACGGCGCTGACCGGGTCGCCTTCCGCCTTGTCCGAAGGTGCAGTGAGGCGCTGAAGATTGCGCTCGATCTCTGCCGAGAAATCGCTGCGCGCCAAATCCGTTGCGACCCGGATCGCCGAAAAGAAGCCGTTCGCGTCCGCTCCGCCGTGGCTCTTGACCACGATGCCGTTCAGGCCAAGCAGAGGTGCCCCATTCACCCGGCCCGGATCCAGCCGCTGCTTCATCTTGCCCAGCGCGCTCGAGGCGATCAGCGCGCCCAGCATGGCCAGGGGGGACGAGGTCAGAGTCGTCTTGATCTCGTTCGAGAAAAACCGCGCCAAACCTTCGGCCGTCTTCAGGGCGACATTGCCGGTGAAGCCGTCGGTCACGACGACATCGACGGTGCCAAGGGCGATGTCATTGCCCTCGACGAAACCTTGATAGTCGAAGTCCAGCTTGGTCTCACGGAGGATGGCGTGGGCCTCACGCACTTCCTCATGGCCCTTCTGGTCTTCCGAGCCGACGTTCAACAGGCCCACGGTCGGTCGCTTGGAGCCGTGAACGGCATGGTGATAAGCCGCTCCCATAATGGCGAACTCGACCAGCTGGGCCGCGTCGCTTTCGACATTGGCACCGACGTCGAGGACGGTCGTCACGCCCTTCATGTTGGGCCAGTTGGCGACGATGGCCGGGCGCTCCAGGCCGGCCCCCATGCGCAGGATCAACTTGGAGATCGCCATCAGTGCGCCGGTATTGCCGGCGGACACACAGGCATGGGCCTCGCCCGCTCGGAGCGATTCGACGGCATTCCAGAGGCTCGACCCCTTGCCACGGCGCATGGCCTGGGCAGGCTTTTCCTCCATGGCGATGCACTTGTCGGTGTGCCGGATCTCACTCACCGCCTTGGCAGCCGGCGCCTTGGCGAGCTCAGCGCCAAGCTTGGCTTCATCACCATGCAGCAGGAAGCGCACGCCGGGCAGCGCCTGAGCGGCCCTTGCCACCCCAGGCACGACGACGGACGGGCCGTGATCGCCACCCATGGCGTCGATCGAAATGACTATGGTCTTGGACACGTTGACGCTTTTTGCTCCTGGGACGCTCACGTGACTAACACGCAAGGGCGGTGAGTCGGCTCGCTTTAGTCCGACTCGCCCTTGGGTTTGAGCGCCTTGAGCGCGGCGAACGGTGAGATTTCCGCAGTCGGCAGCGGGTTTTCGAACACGGCTCCCGGCTTACGGGGGAATGGATCCAGTTCCAGCGCCAGATGTTCCAGCACATAACCAGAGACATCAATCACATCACTTTCAAGGACGTCCGGCGGGTCATCAGCCTCGGGATCGAGGCCCAGTTCACCACCATCCTGCGCCGGCGCATGTTTGCTGTTGGCGGGGATGACATGCACCGTAAAGCGCGCCTCAATGGCGTCTTCAAAGTCATCTGCCGTCACACTGCAGGTCTGAACGACGCGCGCGCTGAGGCGGCCCGAGACTTCCGCGCCATCCAGCCAGGCGCTCAGATAGACCTCGGAGGAGAAAGCCTCGAGACGCACCAGTCCCAGCTGCCGGGCAATGGCCTTGCGCTGGTCGGCATCAGGCTCGAACCTGAGGCTCACATCACCGCGATCGACACGGGCCAGAGGGACTTCATAGGGCCAGGCCACGGTCAGGGGTTCGGCCATTGCGCCTCTCCTTGCAGCAGTGCGGTCAGCGATTGGGCCGCCAAGCTCTCACGGGCGGCGACGACATAGTCCATCAGCGCCTGTACATCCCCCTCGCCACGCTCCTCCAGGACCGTGCGGCCGATCATTTCGGCCAGGGCGGCGCGATCAGGCAGGCCGGCGACGGCCTCGTCAAACGCCTTCAATCGGCCATAGAAGGCCCCGGCCAGCTTCTTCATCTTCTTGCCGACTGCGGTGTCCGACACACCGATCTCGCGGAATGCATCGTCCAGACCGCGTACATAGGCGTCAAACACCGCCTGCGAAGTTTCTGCCGCAAGGTCGCCCTGCCCCTTCAAGCGTTCCAGCAGGAGCACGACGTGCAGCGTGAAAAGTTCGAACCGCCCTTCAAGCGAGTCGCGAACGCCCATCTCCCGGTAAAGCGGAGCTGACCGTGCCTGGGCGACCGCCGAAGCATAGAGCTTGGCCCCTGCCGCCTTGGAGGGTCTGGGCTTCAACAGCCGTTCGAGAATCATTCAACGCCTCTATTTCGCCGCGTGCCGTCGCTAGATGAGCATCTGGTCCACGCGGACCATTGAACTAAGCCCCTCCGGGCGATAGGTCAAAGTCCAGCATTCTTCCGGTTCCGGAGACCTCATGTTTCGTCCCGCCGTTTTTGTCGCCGCCGCCCTCGGCCTGTCTGCCGTTGTGTCCGGCTGCACGCCGCTGACGAGCTACTCCGGCTTTCAAGCCATTGAAGCCAAGCCTGCCGACATGAAGATCGGTGAAGACAGCAAGTCCACCCTCATGGAAAAGCTGGGCTCGCCCTCGACCGTTTCGACTTTCGACCCCAACACCTGGTATTATGTGTCCCAGACGACCGACCGGGTGGCGTTCTACATGCCGCGGGTGATCAAGCGCGACGTGATCGCCATCAAGTTCAACCCGGCCGACGAGAAGGTTTCCTCGATCAACACCTTCACGCTGAAGGACGGCAAGGTCATTGCCTATAACGGACGCGAAACGCCGACCCGCGGACGCGAGATGACGATCCTTGAGCAGTTGCTTGGCAATGTGGGCCGTGGCGGCATGCTACCCAACGATCAGGATAATGTTCCCGGTAGCCGCCCTGGCGATCGCCGCTAAAGCTTAGAATTGGGATGTTTTTCGAAAGGCCGCATGCTCAGAGCGTGCGGCCTTTTTACGCATGTGACTGTTAGCGGTCTCTAAGGATTAAGGGCATAGGCAAACTCAGACGCGACGGGATTGGTGGTCAAAGCTAGATCCCGACGCTCTGTTACGCCCACCCCTTGCCTGAAACACTTCATCAACCAGCGTCAAGGCAAGCTCATTAACAAGACGGCTAAGCTAAAGAACCAAGACCTTGCCAAGATTGGGAGGCGGTGAATGAACGGGATGGACCTCAAGGCGTTGTCGCTTCTGCTCGTCGATGACAATCAGAACATGCGCAAGATCCTGGGTGCGATCCTGAAGTCCTTCGGCATTCGCGACATTCAAGAAGCAGATGACGGCCTACAGGCGCTCCGCATTCTCAATGGCAAAGAAGTCGACATCATCTTCACCGACCTGATGATGCAACCCGTCGATGGTTTGGCCTTCATTCGGTGGATCCGCACATCAACCGCCAGCCCCTGTCGGTTTGTACCCATCATCATGGTCACCGGTCATGCCACGAAGCGCAGCCTGGATGAGGCCCGCATGGCGGGGGTCACAGAGTTCCTGGCCAAGCCCCTGAATGCGCGCGGCGTGATGCACCGCCTCAATGAGGTGATCAACAACCCGCGCCCGTTTGTTCGGGTGGGCGACTATTTCGGACCTTGCCGCCGTCGCCGGATCGACCACGAGTTCGCCGGACAGGAACGTCGGGCCGCAGCTGAGGCAGCCGGGGAAGATTTCGACCCCGAAGACGTCTACTAGAACCCACATGGGCGGACCAGAGCTCGCCTCCCTCTAGGCAAGTGCTGCTTGAAACAAGAAACGCCCCGGAGATCGCTCCCCGGGGCGTCTTGCAGTCTAGAAGCCGTCGTAGATCAGACGCCGTGGGCCAGAACGGCCAACAGCAGCAGAGCCACGATGTTGGTGATCTTGATCATCGGGTTCACGGCCGGACCCGACGTATCCTTGTAGGGGTCACCAACGGTGTCACCGGTGACAGCGGCCTTGTGAGCTTCGGAGCCCTTCTTGTGCAGGACGCCGTCCTTGTCGGTGAATCCTTCTTCGATCACCTTCTTGGCGTTATCCCACGCACCGCCGCCGCTGGTCATCGAGATGGCGACAAACAGGCCCGTGACAATGACACCCATCAGCATCGCGCCGAGCGAAGCAAAAGCATCGACCTTGCCGGCGATGGCCTGGATCGTGAAGAACAGCACCACCGGAGAAACAACCGGCAGCAGGCTCGGCACGATCATTTCACGGATGGCGGCCTTGGTCAGGATGTCCACGGCCTTGCCGTACTCCGGCTTGACCTCATAGGTCATGATGCCCGGGTTCTCACGGAACTGACGCCGAACCTCGGCCACAACCGATTCCGCCGCCCGGCCGACCGCCGTCATCGACATGCCGCCGAAAAGGAACGGCAGCAGCCCACCGAACAGCAGGCCAACCACCACATAGGGGTTGGACAGGTCGAAGGTCACCGGACCCATACCCTCGAAGAAGCTGCCCGGCGCGGCATTGGCCGAGAAGTACTTGAGGTCTTCGGTATAGGCCGCAAACAGGACCAGGGCACCCAGGCCGGCCGAACCAATGGCATAGCCCTTGGTGACGGCCTTCGTGGTATTGCCCACGGCATCAAGTGCGTCGGTCGTGACGCGGACTTCCGGCGGAAGTCCGGCCATTTCGGCAATGCCGCCGGCGTTGTCGGTCACCGGGCCAAAGGCGTCCAGGGCGACAATAAAGCCAGCCAGGGACAGCATGGTGGTGGTGGCGATGGCGATCCCGAACAGGCCCGCCAGATTGTAGGTCACAACAATGCCGACGATGATGGTCAGGGCCGGCAGGGCCGTGGATTCCAGCGACATGGCCAGACCCTGGATCACATTGGTACCATGACCCGAGACTGAGGCCTGAGCGACCGACTTCACCGGGCGGAAATTGGTGCCCGTATAGTACTCGGTGATCATCACGATCAGGGCGGTGACAGCCAGACCCGCCAGGCCGCAATAGAACAGGCTGTTGGCGTCGAAGGTTTGATCACCGACCGTGACAGCGGCCGGAACCAGTTGGTGGATCACGTACCAGACGGCCGGGATCGACAGCAGGCCGGTGACGATAAGGCCCTTGTAGAGAGCCCCCATGATGTTCTGGCTCTTGCCCAGGCGGACAAAGAACGCGCCGACGATCGAGGTGACGATGCAGACCGCGCAAATGGCCAGCGGCAGCAGCATCATCGCGGTGACCGCTTCGGTGCCGCGGAAGAAGATCGCCGCCAGGACCATGGTCGCGACGGTGGTCACGGCATAGGTCTCGAACAGGTCAGCGGCCATGCCGGCGCAGTCACCGACGTTGTCGCCGACATTGTCCGCGATGGTCGCGGCGTTGCGGGGGTCATCTTCCGGAATGCCGGCTTCCACCTTGCCCACCAGGTCACCGCCAACGTCCGCACCCTTGGTGAAGATGCCGCCGCCCAGTCGAGCGAAGATCGAGATCAGGCTGGCACCGAAGCCCAGCGACACCAGCGAGTCGACCACAACGCGGTCCGTGCCGTCATAGCCGCCAGGACCGGTCAGCACTGCGAAATAGCCCGCAACTCCGATCAGGGCGAAACCGGCCACCAGCATGCCGGTGACGGCACCGGAGGTGAAGGCCATCGAAAGACCCTTGGCCAGGCTCTCGGAAGACGCCTGGGCCGTACGCACATTGGCGCGCACGGAGATCAACATGCCCGCGAAGCCGGCAGCTCCGGACAGGATTGCCCCCAGGGCGAAGCCAACCGGTTGCTCCCAGGATTTAAAGAAGAAGGCCAGAAGAGCGATGACCACCACGCCAACAAGGGCGATCGTGGTGTACTGCCGCTTCAGATAGGCCTGAGCGCCTTCCTGGATCGCCGCAGCGATTTCCTGCATCTTTGCATTGCCGGCCGAAGCCCGCATCAAGCCGGCTGTCTGTACGGCACCGTACAGCACCGCCAGCAGCCCGGCCGCTATAGCCAGTATAAGCCAAGAACTCATTCGAGAATTGCCCCTTCGCGCTTCCATTCACGAGGGGGATGCCGGTCCGGACGCAGCACACGACCAGATCATTTGATCAGATCGATACCCCGGATCGACGGACGGGCCTTATGGCCTCATGCCCCCTCGATGCTCCCTGAATTGACGCGCACGGCGCGCCAAGGCGAGGACAGTGCCAAATGGCACAACAGTGCGCAACCCGTGGCCTTACAAGCCCCGGCGAGAATGAAACAATTGTTCTAAATGGACTTAGTGATGCGCAGAGGGCGCTGCAGTCGACCCTGAAGACGGGGGCGGAGCAGACGGGCGCCGCGGCCCGGACGGATGCGGAATTTGTCTGCGGGCAATCTGCTTGGTGATCTCAACGGACGCCACCTTGCCCTTGCCGACCAGGCCAGCGGCCTCGCGCAACACGGCAAGCTTCAGCTTCTCGGCGTCCACTTCGTTGTAGGTGTCCGCAGCGGTAAAGGGAGTGCGGTGAGCCGCCTTGACCACAGCATCGCGCAAGAACGGCTCCTTGCCCTCCATGGTTGTCACGGGCACCGCCGACGCCAGGGTCAGGGTCAAGTTGACGAAGACGTAGTTGAGGAGCTTGCCGTCCACGACAATCGGGATGGCGATGGGCTGCAGCTTGATCTTGGGATCCGGCGGAGGGCCCTCTCCCTCCTTCTTCTTGCCAGACTCGTTAGCCAGAGCCGGGCTGGCCAGGGCCAGGAGGCCGGCGGCAAGGAAGAAGCGGCGCGAGGGGACGGGGCGAAGGGTCATGCCCCTTCTATTACCCGGCAAGGCTTGCTGGTTTACTACCCGTGCAGCCAGCCGAGGCGCTCGGGTGTGATGTCCTTGCCCTTGAAGAGGGCACAGACGCCCTCCCCCTCGACGAACTCACCGATATCGCGCACGGGAACGCCAGCCGCCATGGCAGCGGCCTGGAAGGCTGCGACGTCACCCGGGTCCACCGCACAGACGATTTCATAGTCATCGCCGCCCGAGGCGAGCGACATGCGCGCTTCGCCGGCTTCCGGCTGGGCATTGAGCCAGTTGCGGGCCCCCGGCGACAGAGGCAGTCGATCCAGATCGACCATGACCCGCAATCCGCTGGCCTTGGCGACATGGGCGGCGTCAGCCAGGAGGCCGTCCGAAACATCAGCAGCAGCGCGCGCATAGGCCCGCAAGGCGTCGCGAACGCTCAGGCGCGGCGGTGGCAGACGATAGCTGCTGACCAGACTGCCATCCGGATCCTCGACTTCACCCCAGTGCGCCAGAAGCCCAAGCCAACCGTCGCCGATGGTACCGCTGACCATCAGACGGTCACCGACGCGCGCGCCACGGCGCAGAACCGCGTCTCCGGCGGGTACCCAACCGAGGAAGGTCGCGGACACGACCAGGGGACCCGAGGTGCTGAAGGTGTCGCCGCCCAGCAGGCTGATGTCGTAAAGAGCGCCGTCCTCGGCGAGGCCGCGGGCAAAGACCTCCCGATCCTCGACGGTCGTGCCGGACGGCCAGCCGATCGACAGGAAGTAGCCGTAAGGCTCGGCCGCCTTGGCCGCCAGGTCGGACAGATTGGTTCGCAGCAGGCGCTTGGCGACCAGGTCGAGAGCCTCACCGGTCAGGAAATGGACGCCACCGGCCATGGCGTCCTTGGTGATCACCAGATCATGATCCAGGCGGGACGGAAGCACCGCCGCATCATCCAGAAGGTCAAGGGCGACCGGATCACCGCGCGTCAGCGGACGTAGAAGACGGGCAATATGGTCGAACTCGTTGGCCGGCTCAGCCGCCGGTTCCGACGGGCCGTCATCTGCAAACCAGTCGTCGTCTGCCTCAGGTTCGTGCATCGCGGGCGATCGCGTCGAGTGCGCCATTGATGAATCCGGCCTCCGGTCCTTCGAAGAACGATTTGGCGATCTCGACATACTCGTCAATGACGACTTCGGTTGGAACATCCGGGCGGTGCATCAGCTCAAACGCACCCGCCCGCAGGACGGCGCGCGCTGTTGCATCCAGCCGGTCCAGCCGCCAGCCAGAAGCCAGGCGCTTGACGATCGCCTGATCGACCTCGCCCTGCTTAGCCACTACGCCCTTGGCCAGTTCCGCAAAGAAAGTTTCGTCTGCGGCGGCCATCTGCTCGCCGTCTACGTCACGATCGAAACGGTGCTCGGAGAATTCCCGAACCACAGCGTCAACGCCGACGCCCGAGACTTCCATCTGGTAGAGGGCCTGAACAGCGGCCAGTCGCGCCACCGAACGCGGTTGAATGCGGCTCTTGCTCATCGGGGCTGCCCCAGCAACTGGCGCTTCAGGGCAATCGTTTCGAGGCAGGCCTTGGCGGCGGCACCGCCGCGGTCGCCTTCACTCACGCGGGCGCGCGTCCAGGCCTGGTCTTCCTCGTCGACGGTCAGAACGCCGAAGCCGATCGCCAGCCGCTTGCCGATGCAGAGATCCTGCAGGCCACGCGCCGTTTCATTGGCGACGATCTCGAAATGGTAGGTCTCGCCCCTGATCACGCAACCGAGGGCGACATAACCATCATACTGAACCCCGATTGGCCTGTGGCCGGCCTCTTCGGCCAGAGCCACGGCACCCGGGATCTGCAGCGCGCTCGAGACTGTGATGACGTCATGCTCCGCGCCATAGGCTTCAATCGCCTGCACGGCTCCGCGCAGCAACTCGTCGGAGATACCCGAATAGCTTCGGCCCTCCACGATCAGCAGGCGGATCTTCTCTTCAACCATCTAGCTCGAACTCCCGGGCCGGTGCCGGCGCATCGCCAACAGACTCAGCCTTAACCGAAACAGAATGCGCCTATAGTTCTTCTTCCGCGACGTCGCTCAGACCCTCTTCGCCCAGAAACTTTGCGAAATCGCTAGTTTCCTTGAAATCGCGATAGACCGAGGCGTAGCGGACATAGGCCACGTCATCGAGCGCCTTCAGCGCCTTCATGACCATTTCTCCGACCGTCGAGGACGGCAGTTCGGTTTCGCCCATGCTTTCCAGTTGCCGGACGATGCCATTGATCATGCGTTCGACCCGCTCAGCCTCGACAGGGCGCTTCTGGGTCGCCAGGGCAATCGAACGGACAAGCTTCTCCCGGTCAAACGGCGAGCGGCGACCAGAGCGCTTGAGGATGGTCAGTTCCCGCAACTGAACCCGCTCGAAAGTGGTAAATCGCCCGCCGCATTCCGGGCAGGCGCGCCGACGGCGGATGGCCGCGCCATCTTCCGATGGGCGGCTGTCCTTGACCTGGCTTTCAGCATGTCCACAGAACGGGCAGCGCATGATCTAGCCCTCCCCGGCTCTATCCAACCTATTAGTTGTAGATCGGGAAGCGCGCCGTCAAGGCCAGGACCTCTTCACGCACCTTGGCTTCGACGGCTGCGTTGCCGTCAGCGCCATGGGCGGCAAGGCCATTGACGACCTCGCCGATCAGTTCACCCACCCGAGTGAACTCGGCTTCCTTGAAGCCCCGCGTCGTACCGGCCGGTGTGCCAAGGCGGATACCGGACGTCACCGTGAACGGTGCCGTATCGAACGGCACGCCGTTCTTGTTGCAGGTCATGTTGGCACGCTCGAGGCTATGCTCGGCGTCACGGCCGGTCACACCCTTGGGCCGCAGATCCACCAGCATCAGGTGGCTATCGGTGCCGCCGGAGACGATATTGACGCCCGACTTGCCAAGGGCCTCGGCCAGGGCGCGAGCATTGGAGATCACCTGCTGGGCATAGGCCTTGAACTCCGGCCGCAGCGCTTCGCCGAAAGCCACGGCCTTGGCGGCGATCACGTGCTCCAGCGGGCCGCCCTGCAGGCCAGGGAAAACCGCCGAATTGACCTTCTTGATGATGGCTTCATCGTTAGTCAGCACCATGCCGCCACGCGGGCCGCGCAGGGTCTTGTGGGTCGTGGTCGTCACGACATGGGCATGGGGGATCGGGCTCGGGAAAACTCCGCCGGCCACGAGGCCCGCGAAATGGGCCATGTCGACCATCAGATAGGCCCCGACACTGTCGGCGATTTGGCGGAACCGGGCGAAATCGATCTCACGGCTATAGGCGCTGCCGCCGGCGATGATCAGCTTGGGCTTCTCGCGCTGAGCCACCTCAGCCACGTTGTCATAGTCGATCAGCTGGTCCTGCTGCCGCACGGTGTAGGACACCGGCTTGAACCACTTGCCCGACTGATTGGCCGGGCTGCCGTGCGTCAAATGGCCGCCTGCCGCCAGATCCATGCCCAGGAAGCTGTCGCCGGGCTGCAGCAGGGCCATGAACACAGCCTGGTTGGCCTGCGAGCCAGAGTGCGGCTGGACATTGGCAAAGCTCGCGCCGAACAGCTGCTTGGCCCGCTCGATGGCGATAAGTTCGATTTCGTCGACGAATTCGCAGCCACCATAGTAGCGCTTGCCCGGATAACCTTCGGCATACTTGTTGGTCAGGATGGACCCCTGAGCCTCAAGCACGGCCTTCGAAACGATGTTTTCCGACGCGATCAACTCGATCTGGTTCTGCTGACGACCCAGCTCAAGACCGATCCGATCAAAGATGTCGCGGTCTGCCGTGGCGAGGTCCGCGCCGAAAAATGCGGTCAGGGTGGAAGCGGGTGCGGTCATGGGCGGTCTCCAGACGCTGCGGGGAGTCGGTGGCGCCTTCTTTAGCGGCCTTCGCGCCGCGATCAATCACGGAACTATCGATAAGCTTGGGCGTTCGTCGCTTGCCCGGACGGAGGAACCGATCCTCGGTCCCAAGGCGCAGCAATCAAAAGGCGACTATCGATGACGGCGCAAACCGGGGCTGTAATTCTCGAGGGCGAACAATCCGGCGATCTTCTCACGCTGAGTGCCGGAATTGTGTCGGCCTATGTCGGCCACAACATCGTGCAGCAGGTCGTCATTCCCGAACTCATCCGCACGATTCACGCGGCCTTGGTGAGCCTGGAACGCCGTGAAGCGAAGCCCCCGGCCGAAAAGGTCAGGCCGGCGGTTCCGGTGTCACGCTCGGTCCAGCACGACTACCTCGTCTGTCTTGAAGACGGCAAACGTCTGAAAATGCTCAAGCGTTATCTGCGCTCGCACTACGACATGAGCCCCGAGGCCTACCGTCAAAAATGGGGCCTGTCGGCGGACTATCCGATGGTGGCACCGGCCTATGCCGCGAGGCGATCGGAATTCGCCAAACAGATTGGCCTGGGCAAGGGCGTCAGGCGCGGCCTCTGAAAGCGTTCGGTCCAAGAACCCGGGGTGAACCGCCGGGTCAGACACCCTGGGTGATCAGGCCGCGTGACCGCCCATGCGCGCCACGTTGCAGTGCGCCCACAACTGCTCCATCGCTCCGACCAGCTTGCGCATCATGTCGTCGGTATGGAACGGCGTCGGCGTAAAGCGCAGACGTTCGGTACCGCGCGGCACGGTCGGATAGTTGATCGGCTGCACATAGACGCCGTGCTCAGCCAGCAGCAGGTCGCTGATCAGCTTGGTGTGGTTGGGGTCGCCCACCATCACCGGCACAATGTGGCTGTCATTCTCCATCACGGGCAGGCCCGCAGCCCTGAACATGGCCTTCAGCGTCTGGGCGCGTTCCTGGTGCATTTCGCGCACTTCGGGGTGCAGCTTGAGCCATTTGACGCTGGCCAGGGCTCCTGCGGTCAGGGCCGGCGGCAGAGACGTCGTAAAGATAAAGCCCGAAGCCATCAGGCGGATGGCATCAATCACTTCGCTATTGCCCGTGATGTAGCCGCCCATCACGCCAAAGGCCTTCCCAAGGGTGCCTTCGATGATGTCGATCTGGTCCATGACATTGTCGCGCTCGGCGACGCCGCCGCCGCGCTGACCGTACATGCCAACCGCGTGGACCTCGTCGAGATAGGTCATAGCGCCGTATTTCTTGGCCAGGGCCGCCGTCGCGCCGACATCGGCGATATCGCCATCCATCGAGTAGACGCTCTCGAAAGCCACAAGCTTGGGCGCGTCGGCCGGAGCGGCCGCCAGCAGTTCTTCCAGATGCGCCAGATCGTTGTGGCGGAAAATGTGCCGCTTGCCACCGCCGTTGCGGATGCCGGCGATCATCGAGGCATGGTTCTGTTCATCCGAGAAGATGATCAGGCCGGGAAGGATCTTGTAGAGGACGCTCAGGCTGGCTTCGTTTGACACATAGCCCGAGGTGAACAGCAGGGCTGCGTCCTTGCCGTGCAGGTCGGCGAGCTCCGCCTCGAGTTCGACGTGGTGATGGTTGGTGCCGGAAATGTTGCGCGTTCCGCCGGACCCCGAGCCATGCTGGTCGATGGCGGTGTGCATGGCATCCAGCACGATCGGGTTCTGGCCCTGGCCCAGATAGTCATTGCTGCACCAGACCACGACGTCGCTCTCACCGCCGTCCGGCCGGGTCCAGGTGGCGTGGGGAAAAGCGCCGCGGTGGCGCTTGAGGTCGGCGAAAACGCGGTAACGCCCCTCATCACGGATCTGATCAACGGCGGCGCGGAACGCGGCTTTATAGTCCATGGTCTTCTTGCTCGACCGCCAGACGGACAAGGCCGCCGGACCGCCGGTCCCCTTCTCGATAAACCGCGTTTCGCACGCGCTGGCCGCAGCTGTCCACATAGGGACGATTACTTACGCTTAAGAATTAGGCCTTTTGTCACATTGATCCAAGTCAAGACCTGCCTAGGCCAGATCGGCGAGCCGTCCGCGCAGCATCTGGATCACAGCCGAGAAATCCTTGCCCCCAAAACCATTGGCGTCGAACAGGGCGTAAAGCGCCTCGGCCTGGGCCCCCATGGGCGTTGAGGCACCGGCCTTTGCGGCGGCGTCCTGGGCCAGCTTCAGGTCCTTGAGCATCATTGCCGTGGCAAATCCGCCTTCATACTGGCGATCGGCGGGCGTGGCGGGGCCCACACCGGGTACGGGGCAATAGGTCGAGACCGACCAGCACTGGCCTGACGACTTGCTGGCAACCTCGAAGAATCGGTCAGCCGCCAGGCCCAGTTTTTCGGCCAGGGCGAAGGCCTCGCAGGTCCCGATCATCGACACCCCCAGCAGCATATTGTTGCAGATCTTGGCCGCCTGCCCTGCACCATGGTCTCCGGCATGGATGGTGACGCGCGACATCGGTGCCAGCGCCGCCTCAACGGCGGGAAAGTCAGCCGCGTCGCAGCCGACCATGAAGGCCAAGGTCCCGGCCTCGGCGGCCATGATGCCGCCCGATACCGGCGCATCGGCAAAGCGAAAGCCTGCCTCGCCTGCCTGCCTGGCCACAGCACGAGCGCTCTCAACGTCAATGGTCGAGCAGTCCAGCAGCAGGGCCGTCTTGGGCGCATGGGCCAGGATTTGCTCGCCATAGACGCTGCGCACGTGCGGGCCAGCCGGCAGCATGGTGATCACCACCTCGGCATCGGCTACGGCCTCGGCCACCGAATCGGCGGCGTGACATCCCGCCGCAACAGCCCGCGCGACCGCCTCGTGCGACAGGTCGAACGCCTTGACCTGATGCTGGGCCCTGGCCTGGTTGGCGGCCATGCCACCGCCCATATTGCCAAGTCCGATAAAGGCGATGCGGGTCATGCTGGAGCTCCCAAATGCGAACCGCGCCTCATGGGCGCGGCTCTTATCGTTGAAATCGCTGTGCTACCGAACCTACCGGGCACCGGCAGGCTTGCGGAACTTGTAGACAAACTGGTCCGTCTTGCCGCGGATCGAGGGGTCGAAAACGCTGACAGCGCGCTTGTCCGCAGGGTCGCGCAAGACACGGCTCTCG
This sequence comes from Caulobacter sp. AVps16, assembly GCF_058681455.1. NCBI lineage: Bacteria > Pseudomonadati > Pseudomonadota > Alphaproteobacteria > Caulobacterales > Caulobacteraceae > Caulobacter > Caulobacter sp. AVps16. Next base: position 1,326,057 of record NZ_CM178739.1, on the reverse strand, counting down.
CCCTCGAAGACAAAGCCAGCTGCGGTCACTTCCGACTTCACCACAGCCGAGTCGATGCGATGCAGGCCTTCCGTATCGCGCAGACCGGAACCCGCCTCGGCCGAATGGTCGATGACCAGGTAGACACCGCCGGGCTTCAGGGAGCGGAAAATGGCCCTGTTCACGGCCGCCAGGTCTGCCGGGCCCATGAACTTGTTGTGCATATCGTGATAGTTCTGGGCGGTGAACACGAGGTCCAGCTTTTCGGGTGCCGCAAAGTTGGGAAGCGTATTGAGAATGACGGTGACGTTCTTGTAGGCCGAGTCACGCGCCACGGCGTTCACCGCAGGTTCGCGCTTCGCCAGCTTGGTAAGTTCGTCAGGGACATAGGCATAGACCTTGCCCTTGGGCCCTACGGCCTTGGCAAAGATCCGGGTGAAATAGCCGCCGCCTGGAATGAGGTCTGCGACCTTGGCACCGCTCTTGACGCCGGCAAAGGCCAGGACTTCCCCCGGCAGTCGGTCGCTGTCCCGCACCATGTCTGTGGCTGGGCGCGTCGGGTCAGAGACTGCAGCGGCGATATTGGCCGGGATCGCAACAGCGACCGCTCCAGAAGGCGGAGGCGGCGGAGGCGGCGGACCCACGGGTGTCGTGGCGCACGCAGCAAGCCCGAGTACGGCAACGAGACTGAGAAGCGGCTTACGCATGGCATTCCTTCCGACCGGTAGTCTTTTTGTTACGACAAGGTTAGCGCAACACGCTCCTTACGTCAGGGGCGTCCATTCATCTTCCGGCGGCAAGGGTGCGAAAATCTCGTCGAGCATCGCTTCGGTCACACCTTCAAGAGACTGCGGAGCCCACTGGGGCGCATTGTCCTTGTCGATGATCACGGCACGGACCCCTTCGAGGAAGTCATGCTTCCGGACAACACGGGCACCGATCCGATACTCCATCGCCATGTGCTCGCCGAAGTCCTCGGCGGACTCCCCCAGCGCCAGTTGCCGGAAAGCGACCTTCAGGGTCTGGGGCGACTTGGTCTTCAGGGCGGCGAGCTGGGCCTTGCCCCAGTCGCTGGAATCCATTTCCAGAAACTCGAAGATCTGTTCGACACTGTCCCCGACAAACAGCCGGTTGAGGTCCTGTTCGATGCTGGCCAGGGGAGCCTTGCCCGCATCGGCCCGGAACATTTTCAAGGTTTCGTCGATCCGGCGGTGATCGGCGATGATCGCCTTCTTCAGCCCCTCGATCGCGCCAAACTCGACGAAGTGGGTGGCGATCCCCAGGCGCAGGCAGTCCGCGCCCTTGATCCGCGCGCCGGTCAGGGCCAGCCACAGCCCCGCCTTGCCCGGCAGGCGTGGCAGGTACCAGCCGCCGCCGACATCAGGGAACAGGCCGATGCCGGTTTCAGGCATTGCGAAGGTCGTTCGTTCCGTGGCGATCCGGTAGTGAGCCGGCATCGAGATGCCGACGCCGCCCCCCATCACCACGCCGTCCATGATCGCCACGATAGGGCGGTCATAGTGGAACATCAGGTGATTGAGCCGGTATTCGGTATGGAAGAACTGACAAGCCGCGATGCCGTCGCCCGCCCCGCTCTCAGCCAGCATCCGGATGTCACCGCCGGCGCAGAAGCCGCGCTCGCCGGTGTGATCGATCATGACCATGTCGATCTCGGGATCGGCCTGCCAGTCCAGCAGGGTCTCGATCATGGTCTCGCACATGCCCAAGGTCAGGGCATGTAAGGCCTTGGGCCTGTTGAGCGTAATCCGGCCGACGCTTTTATGAACGCGGACAATGATTTCGGCGGTGTCGTTCAGCATGCCGGTTCCTCGACGGGTTCACAGTCCAGGCGATCAATCTGGCCGCCGTGCAATCGGTAGAGCGCGTCCTGAGGCACGTCCTGGGCCAGGGTGGCTTCGCGCGAGAGGCCCGCATAGGCCCCCCGCAGCAGCCGGCCGGCGATGCCGTGGCTGACCACGATCAGCCGGCGCTCCGGTTCAGTCGCCTGCTCGGCCAGCCAATCGGACACTCGCGCCATGACCTGCTCATAGGTCTCGCCGCCCGGCGCGGTGAAGAACCATTCTGGGCTGTTGAAAGCCTCGGGATTTTCGCGCTGCACATCGGCATAGAGCCGCCCCTCCCACTGGCCGACCGTCAGCTCCATGAGCCGATCATCGAAGGCGACCGTCATGCCAAGCCGGTCGGCGATGGCCTGGGCCGTATCGCGCGCCCGACGCAGCGGGCTGGCGACGATCCGCCAGACGGCTGAAGGGTCGCGCGCAATCAGATCATGCAGCAGGTCGGCCATGGCTGCGGCCTGCAAGCGGCCGAGCGGCGTCAGGTCGGCCTCGGTCTGGCCTTGCAGGCGACGTTCGCGGTTCCACTCGGTCTGGCCGTGGCGGCAGAGATAGATCACGTCAGGTCCTGGGTTCGGCGAAGGGCTGGCGTGGCTCTACTGCCGAAACATCTCGCGCGCTATGATCACGCGCATGATCTCGTTGGTGCCTTCCAGGATCTGGTGCACCCGCAGGTCGCGGACGATGCGCTCCAGGGGATAGTCCTGCAGATAGCCATAGCCGCCATGCAGTTGCAGCGCATCATTGGCCACCTGGAACCCGGCGTCGGTGGCGAAGCGTTTGGCCATGGCGCAGAGCTTGGTGGCCTGCGGGTCGCGGTTGTCCAGCGCATGGGCCGCGCGGCGCACCATCAGGCGGGCCGCCTCCAGCTCGGTGGCCATATCGGCCAGCTTGAACTGCAGGGCCTGGAAGTCCTTCAGCGGCCGCCCGAACTGGTTGCGGGTCTCCAGATAGGCCTTGGCGGTGTCGAGCGCGAACTGCGCCCCGCCCAGCGAGCAGGAGGCGATGTTCAGGCGCCCGCCGTCCAGTCCCATCATGGCGAAGCGGAAGCCCTCGCCTTCCTGGCCGATGCGGTTGGACACCGGCACGCGGCAATCATCGAAATTGACCTGGGCCGTCGGCTGGCTGTTCCAGCCCATCTTGCGTTCGTTGGCGCCGAAGGTGAGGCCCGGCGTTCCCTTCTCGACCACGAAGGCCGAGACGCCCTTGGCGCCGTCGCCGCCGGTGCGGGCCATGACCACATAGACGTCCGACACGCCACCGCCCGAGATGAAGGCCTTGCCGCCGTTCAGCACATAGTGGTCGCCCTGCAGCCTGGCGCTGGTGCGCATGTTAGCGGCGTCAGAGCCCGAACCCGGCTCGGTCAGGCAATAGCTGGCGATCAGCTCCATGGTCGTCAGGCGCGGCAGATAGCGCTGGCGCAGATCCGCGGACCCGAACCGGTCGATCATCCACGAGGCCATGTTGTGAATGGTGAGATAGGCGGCCGTAGGGACGTCGCCATAGGATAGGGCTTCAAAGATGATCGAGGCATCCAGACGGCTCAGGCCGGTGCCGCCGACATCGTCCTGCACATAAATGCCGGCAAAACCCAGTTCAGCAGCCTGACGCAGCACATCGACCGGGAAGTGCTTCTTCTCGTCCCATTCCGCCGAATGCGGGGCAAGCTGTCCCTCAGCAAAGGCGCGCGCGGCGTCCTGGATGGCGATCTGATCGTCGCTCAGTGCGAAATCCATGCGCGATATCCTCCCATGCGGGGCAGAACCGCCCTCGCAACATCTTGCTGCCGGACGTGCCGCGCAACGCCATCGATGTCAACGGCGTCCAGGTGGCTCATCCTTCAACGCCCGAACCCGAAACACTGCCCCACCAGACCCTGTATCCTGAAATCCACTGTTACACGTTGTGTAGTGCCTGGAATGCCACAACCCCTTGATCATAGAGCGCATTGATCGCAGATCACGCCTCCGGAGGCGTTACCTTTTCGCATGCATAGTTTGAAGCTCGTCGCAGTTCTGTCTGCCGCAGTTGTCGGCCTCATCTCTGTTCCTGCCCATGCGGCCGGCGAGAGCGCGCTAGGCTATGGCGTCTGGCGCAATCCGAAGGACAATGTTCGGGTCGAGATCAAGAGCTGCGGGGCCACGACCTGCGGCGTGGTCGTCTATGCCAGCCCAAAGGCCCAGGCTGATGCGCGCAAGAGTGGCTATGACACCCTGATCGGCCAGCAGCTTCTGCGAGAATTTGAGCCCGTCGGAAATCGCATGATGCGCGGAAAGGTCTTCGTGCCCACCTTGCGGGTCACCCTGGTTGGCACAGCAGAGTTCCTTGACGCCCGGACGATGCACGCCAAGGGGTGCGTACTCGGCAAGCTGATCTGCAAGTCACAGATCTGGACCCGGGTCGAAACCGTCACGGCCAGCACGGGCCGCGCTCCCAGCTAGGCAGCCGCATCCGGCTCATCCCAACGATTTGCGGCCCATCCATCGCTGCCCGTTGCGGCCCCCAGCCTATCCAATGACAACAAGGCGCTTGATCCTGATCAAACCTCGCGGCAGCGTGTAGGTTTACGGCGTTTAGTTAGATGCCCGCAGAGGCATCGACTTTTGGCGAGGGCACGCGGCGGACCTCATGGGGTTCTCCGCCCAGGGAAGACGCGCATGACGGACACTTCTACGCTCGAGAGAGCGCCGCAAAAGTCGTCGATCGAGCATTTCGACGTGATCATCGTCGGGGCCGGAATTTCCGGTGTCGGCGGGGCTTACCACCTGACCCAGCAACGCCCGGGAACACGCTTCGTCGTCCTCGAAGCGCTCGGCGACTTTGGTGGAACCTGGCGCAGCCATACCTATCCCGGCATCCGTTCCGACAGCGACCTCTATACCTTCGGATATCGGTTCAAGCCCTGGGTCGGACCACCGATCGCCAGCGCCGCCGAGATCCTGAAATACATGGGCGAGGTGATCGAGGACAACGATCTGGGCAACCACATCCGCTATGGCCACAGGATCACCACAGCCCGCTGGTCCAGCCAGGACAAGCTGTGGTCGCTGGAGGTCACCCGCAACGACGGAGCGGTTCTGCGCTTCACAACCAACTTCCTCTGGATGTGCCAGGGCTACTATCGCCAATTGCAGGGCTACACACCCCAATGGCCCGGCATGGCCGACTATGCGGGCCAGATCATCCATCCGCAGGAATGGCCCGAGGCCCTCGATTACAAGGGCAAGAAGGTCGTGGTCATCGGCTCGGGGGCCACGGCGGCGACCCTGGTGCCCGCCATTGCCGGGGACTGCAGCCACGTCACCCTGCTGCAGCGCTCACCGACCTATTTCGTCCCCGGGCGCAATGAGAACGACCTGGCCAATACCCTGCGTGAACTGCAGATCGACGAGACCTGGATCCACGAGATCGTCCGTCGCAAGGCCCTGTTCGACCAGGAAATGTTCACCCATCGCGCGGTCGCCGAGCCCGACGCGGTCAAGGCCGAACTGCTGGAGGGCGTGAAAGCCTTCCTCGGCGAAGACTTCGACATCGCCAAGCACTTCACCCCACACTACCGCCCCTGGCGCCAGCGGATCGCCTTCGTGCCGGACGGCGACCTGTTCCAGGGCATAGCCTCGGGCAAGGCTTCCGTGGTCACCGACGAGATCGAACGCTTTACCAGGACCGGGCTCCTTCTGAAATCGGGCGAACAGCTCGAGGCGGACATCATCGTCACGGCGACCGGCTTCAACCTGAATGTGCTGGGCGACATTGACTTCGCGATCGACGGCAAGCCGCTGAATTTCGCGGACACCGTCACCTATCGCGGCATGATGTTCACCGGCGTGCCCAACATGGCCTGGGTCTTTGGCTACTTCCGCGCCAGTTGGACCCTGCGAGCCGACCTGATCGCCGATTTCGTGTGCCGCCTGCTGTCCCACATGGAGGCCAAGGGGGCCAAACAGGTCGAGGTCGCGCTCCGTCCGGAAGACAAGGACATGCCACTGTCGGGCTGGATTGATCCGGAAAACTTCAATCCGGGCTATCTGATGCGCGGCATGCATCTCTTGCCCAAGGCTGGCGACAAGCCGGAGTGGCGGCATACCCAGGACTATTGGCGGGAAAAGGATGACCTGCCGGCCATCGATCTGGACGAGGCCAGCTTCGTCTATTCCTGATCGCGCTGGGGCGCGGATGTGGCCGGATCCGGTGATCCGGTAGCGATCCGCGCCGTGAACCCCGAGCGGTTTCGAAGTCGCCTGCGGCGCGCTCCCCCTTGCCAATGGACCGGCCTGCCTCCAAGTCTGCTCACCCGTGGAGGCGCTAACCAAGATGCGTATGAGAATGTTCGGCGTGATTGCGGTCTCGGCGGCGCTTGGCCTGGCGTCCAGCCCTGCCGTGGCTGCCAGCGCCCCCGACAACGCCACGACCTATGGCGTGTGGCGCAACCCCAAGAACAGCGTCCATCTCGAGATCAAGGATTGCGGCGCAACAGCCTGCGGCGTGGTGGTCTGGGCCAGTGCTCATGCCAAGGCCGACGCCCGCAAGGGCGGTTCGGCCAACCTCGTCGGCCTGCAGCTCCTTCGGGACTTTGCGCCTGACAAGAACGGGGCATGGCGCGGCAGGGTCTTCGTGCCCGATCTCAACATGACCTTCGCCGGCACCGCTGAGGTACTGGACGCCAAGACCCTTAAGGCCAAGGGCTGCGTGCTGGGTGGCATTCTGTGCAAGTCACAAATCTGGACACGGGTGGACCCGAGCTCGGTCATGGCGTCCTCGGTCAGCCCCTAGAACACGCCTTAAGGGCAGGTGTGGCTTGCCTCGCGGGCCCGACCGCGCGAAACCCTAGACCATGACCACGCCCCCGCTCGCCCCCTACCCCGCTACCCGCCTGCGCCGCGTTCGCCAGGCTGACTGGACCCGCCGCCTGGTCCGCGAGGCCGAGGTGCGCCCCTCCGACCTGATCTGGTCGATGATCGTGCATGAAGGCGAAGGCGTGATCCCGGTGGCTTCGATGCCGGGCGTCGAGCGCCTGAGCGTCAAGGAAGCCGCCAAGGCCGCTGTCCGGGCCCGTGACCTGGGCATCCCGGCTATCGCCATCTTCCCGCACATCGACGGTGCCAGGAAAGACGCCGCCGGCTCGATCGCCGCCGATCCGGACGGCGTCATCCCTCGCGCGGTCAAGGCCATGAAGGACGCCGCACCCGAAGTCGGGATCATGTGCGACGTGGCCCTGGACCCCTTCACGAACCACGGCCACGACGGCGTCGTCGAGGGTGGCAAGATCCTCAATGATCCGACCATCGAACGCCTGATCGAACAGGGACTGATGCAGGCGCAGGCCGGTGCCGATATCCTGGCCCCGTCCGACATGATGGACGGCCGCATCGGCGCCCTGCGCGCGGCGCTGGAAGGCGCGAACTTCCAGGACACCCTGATCATGTCCTATGCCGCCAAGTACGCTTCGGCCTTCTATGGCCCGTATCGCGACGCCATCGGCTCGGCCAAGCTGGCCGGCGGCCAGGGTGACAAGAAGACCTATCAGATGGACCCGGCCAACACCGAGGAGGCCATCCGCGAAGTCGCGCTCGACATCGCCGAGGGTGCCGACATGGTCATGGTCAAGCCGGGCATGCCCTATCTGGATATCCTGCGCCGTCTGGTCGACGAGTTCCGCATGCCCACCTACGCCTTCCAGGTGTCCGGCGAGTACGCGATGATCAAGGCCGCCGGCATGAACGGCTGGATCGACGAGGAACGGGCCATCCTCGAAAGCCTGACCGCCTTCAAACGGGCCGGCGCGGCCGGGATCATCAGCTATTTCGCGCCCTGGGCGGCGGAAAAGCTCGGCTGATGCGGTTTGGTACGCTGAGATCAATCGCTCACAATCTGGGTGACTCTATCTCAACGGGGCTTGGCCTGCCGATAGGGCTCGACGGCTACGACATCTTTGAAGAAGCTAAGAACTCATCAGAAGGCTTCCTCGAAATCGACTTCATCGCGGGTGCCATATGCGGTGCCATGCCGTCGACGGTCTTGTCCGACGCATTGTTGCAATACACTCGATGGCTTCATGAGCTGGCGGCAATACACGGCGCAACGCTCGACGACTTCTCACGCCTGACGCTTCGCTTCGCGGACTCAAAGCCATACGGTCGACACTTCGTAGCCACTATCGCCAACCAACGTGGCCGATCTGACGGCACAGTTTATGACGGCGCGGGCGGCCTCACATTGGCCAAGCTGGATCCATGATCCAGCCGATCCTCGATATCGTCACCGCCGTCATCCACGACGATGCCGGCCGGATGCTGGTGGTCCGCAAGCGCGGCACGGCGATCTTCATGAAGCCCGGCGGCAAGCGCGAGCCGGGCGAGGACGACCTCACGGCCCTGGCCCGCGAACTCGACGAGGAACTGGGCTGCCGGCTGGTCGAGGCCACGCTGCTGGGACGGTTCGAGGCGCCGGCCGCCAACGAGCCGGACCATCTTGTTCGCGCGGCGACCTATCTGGCCAAGGTCGAGGGCGAGATCGGGGTGCACGCCGAGATCGAGGAAATGGCCTGGATCGACATCGCCGCGCCGGGCGATATCCGTCTAGCGCCCCTGATGCGCGTGGTGCTGGCCGTCCTCTAGGCGCCGAGCGCCGCCGCCGCCAGTCGGGCTTGCAGAATACCCAGCGCCACCTCGCGCGCTCGGCCGGGCGGCTTGCCCAGCAGTTCGCCCAGCGGCGACCCAAACAGGCCGACCCCCAGCGCGTAGGTCACACAGCCCAGAATGAAGTCGCCCATCACCTCGGCCGAGACGCCGTCGATCTGGCTGATGCGCGCTTCGATGACTTCCTGAACGGCCTCTTGAACGCCGGTCATGCGAGACGCCTGTCCGGTAAGGGCCAGCCAGGCGGCCAGACGCGCCGCCCCTTTCGACTCGAAGGCGTCGAACAGGGCCCTCATGCCCTCGCCGGCAAAGGCCGCGCCCCGTCCCTCGCCGGTGGTGATGGCCAGCACGTCGTCGACCAATTGTCGGATCATCCGTTCCATCAGGGCGGTCTGCACGCCGTCGATCGACCCGAAGTGGTGCAGGACCGTGGCATTGGCCACACCAGCCCCCTTGGCCACCTCGACGAGCTTCAGGTCCTGCGGACCCGAGGCCAGAAGGATCGTCTCGGCGGCGGCCAGGATGTTGTCGCGCGAAGCCTCAGGCGAACGACGATGTCGCGTACGACACTGCGAATGCTCTATTGACATTTTTGTCGGTAACACCAATTGTAGCGTCAGGCTTGACCATACAAGCCCTATCCTGAGGCAGGACAGAACGCCATGGCTACCCAACGCAGCACTCCGGACGACGTTTCTGTCATCCCGCGCGATCTACATTTTGACACCCAGGCCGCCAGCAAGGGCGCATGGCTCGGTGGCGATGTCGTCGGCACCGCCGTCTTCAACGCCCTGTCCCTGACCTTCCCAGATGGCGAGCGCCTTTTCATGGACGCCGTGCGCCACTATCGGCCCAAGCTGTCAGGCAAGCTGCTGGATGACGCCAAGGCCTTCATCACCCAGGAAGCCATTCACTCGCGCGAACATGTGGCGATGAACGGTGGCCTGGACCGCAGCCGCTACCCGGTCGCGGCGATCGAGGCCCAGGTGAAGGAGCGCACGGCCATGGTTCGCGGCCGGGGCCCGATGGCCATGCTCGGCGCGACGATCGCTCTGGAGCATTTCACCTCGATGATGGCCGACGCCTTCATGCGTGACGACGACCTGTTTGCGAATACCGACCCCGAGATGAAGCGCCTCTGGCAGTGGCATGCCCTCGAAGAGACCGAACACAAGGCCGTGGCCTTCGACGTCTTCCAGGAAGTCACCAAGCACTGGAAGCCACTGGACCGTTACAAGCTGCGTGTCAGGGTTATGGTTCTGATCAGCATCATGTTCACGCGCAACATCACGGTCTATGCCTCGGACCTGCTGGTCGCCGACGGCATGAAGCGCGGTGTCGCCCGCGCCAAGGTGTTGTGGTTCCTGTTCGGAACGCCGGGCCTGTTCCGCCGCTGCGGGCGGGAGTACCGGGCCTGGTATCGTCCGGGCTTTCATCCCTGGGACCACGACAATCGCGAGCGCCTGGCGGGCATGCGGGAGCAGTTCACCCCGGCCATGGCAGCGGAATAGCCCTAGTTCCGCCTTCGAGTGCGCTCCACGAGCCAGACAACCGCGCCGCCGGCGGCGTTGGCGACAAAATCCTTAAAGTCGAAGACGCCGCCGAAAATCGTCCGGGCCAGCCGATTGTCCTCCAGGCCCGCAAGGCCAAGGACATTCATCCGCTGGCCCAGTTCGATGGCAAACGCCAGACCCAGGGCCACGGCCAGCGCAGCTGCCATCCTGATTGACGTCGCTGCCCGCAGCGCCAGATAGACCAGCGCGACCGCCAGGGCGTCTCCGACATAGGGCCGGATCAGACGGTCGGTGACGCAAAGCGCGATCAGAACCTCGACCCCAAAAATGCCCAGCGCCAGGAGCGCATAAACAAGGCGTTCTGGCGGAACCAGCCCCGCATTGGATCGCCTATCGCTCCGTAGCCTTCAGAAACGCGGCCAGCCTGTCCTTCCAGAGGACTGCCCAGGTATGGCTGCCATGCCCTTTTGTCTTCTCGCTGATCGGCAAGAGAACGAAGGTCCCGTTCTTCAGGCGCTTGGCCTGGGCCTCGGCGATGCCCAGCTCCGGCGGATTGATGAAGTCGTCGGCCGAGTTGATCCACAGCACCGGCGCGGTGATGCTCTCCAGCTTCGGCGACGGATCATAGGTGCGGGAAGCCCCGACGGCATAGATCAGGTCATTGGCGTCCAGCGGCGGCAGCCGGGCAGTGAAATAGTCATCCACCGCCTTGTCAGCGGCCTCGCGGGTCGGGCTGGCGATCTGGGCGGGCAGCGGCGAGAGGCCGGCCACCATCAGCAGGCCCAGCGCCGTGCGCAGGCCTTCTTTCGGTTGCTCGACATAGGTCCCACCCTTCCAGGCCGGATCCTTGGTGATCGCGTCGATGAGCAGCTTGCGCCACATGCGATTGCGACCCGCGATCTCGTTGGGCAGGCAGGCAAAGGGGGCCATGGCGACGGCGAAGTCCGGGTATGTCTCACCCCAGACGAAGCCGTGCATGCAGCCCATCGACGTTCCGAGCAACAGTCGCAGCCGATCCACCTTCAGGCCCTGGGTCAGCAGCAGGTGCTGTGCCGCGACCATATCGTCATAGTCGTACTGCGGAAAGCGCGCCTGCAGGCCGTCGCTGGGCTTGGACGACTTGCCATGGCCTATGCCATCCGGAAGGATCACATAGTATTTGGCTGGGTCCAGCAGGCCGCCGGGGACCAACAGCTCGTCGGCGAACTGGGGGCTCAGGAACTGCCTTCCCGTCCCGCCGGTGCCGTGCAGCAGCATCACCGCATTGGTCACTCGGCCACTGGCGTCGCGCCGGGGCTCTCCCAGTGTGGTGTAGTGCAGGCGAAGCTCCGGCAGCACTTCGCCAGTGCGAAACTTGAAGTCCCGGACAACGAAATCCCCCTCCTTCGGCGCGACGGCCGGTGCGGCTGCGGCCGGGGCTGCGAACGCGGCGAGAGCCGCGATAATGAGAGACAGACGGCGCATCAGCATGACTATGGCTCCAGTCTTGCCACGAGGCTGGATGTATCCCAGCGGTTGCCGCCCATGGCCTGGATCTCGGCATAGAACTGGTCGATCATGGCGGTGCCCTCAAGCTTGGCACCATTGCGGTGCGCTTCGGCCAGGGCAATCCCCAGATCCTTGCGCATCCAGTCGACGGCAAAGCCAAAGTCGAACCTGCCCTCGGCCATGGTCGCCCAGCGGTTTTCCATCTGCCAGGACTGGGCAGCCCCCTTGGAGATGGCTGCGAGGACGTCGTCGGTCGGCAGCCCCGCGCGCTTGGCGAAATGCAGGGCTTCGGCCACACCCTGGACCAGGCCGGCGATAGCGATCTGGTTGCACATCTTGGTCAACTGCCCGGAGCCCACCTCGCCCATGCGCCGGCTGGCCTTGGCATAGGCTGCGATAACCGGTTCGATGCGAGCGTACGCATCGGCGTCACCGCCGGCCATGATGGTCAGCTGCCCATTCACTGCACCCGCCTGCCCTCCCGACACCGGCGCATCAATGAAGAAGCAGCCCGATTGCCTGGCCAGTTCCGCCATATCGCGCGCGACCGTTGCGGATGTCGTGGTGTGGTCGACGATCACTGAGCCCTTCTGCAGGCCGGGCAGAGCTCGCGCCATGACGCCACGCACATCATCATCGTTGCCGACGCAGAGCACGACCAGTTCACAGCCTGCGACAGCGTCCTCGACCGTTTCGAAGGCCGCGCCGCCATGTTCGGCCGCCCAGCGATTCGCCTTGTCAGGACTGCGATTGAAGACGCTGACCTCGTGCCCGGCAGCCTTGAGATGACCCGCCATGGGGTAGCCCATCACGCCAAGGCCGATAAACGCCGTTTTCATACCAAGCACTCCCCGAAGACCCTGCGATTTCACCTGCTCACGCCCGCTTCGCAACCCCATCTTAACGTCCGCAGGGCAACTTCCGTGGAACAGGGTTAAGCAGGCTTAAGCACGATGGCCGTCAGCGGCGAAGCGCCTATTGTCATCAAGAAGGTCAAGAAGGTGGTCGGCGGCGGCCACCATGGCGGCGCATGGAAAGTCGCCTACGCCGACTTCGTGACCGCCATGATGGCCTTCTTCCTGCTGATGTGGCTGCTCAACTCCACCAGCCCGGAGCAGAAGCAAGGCATCGCCGACTACTTTGCCCCGGCCAGCATCTCGTCCACGACCAGCGGATCGGGCGGCATTCTTGGTGGCACATCGCTCGGCGATGACGGGGCCAAGGCCGATGGCAAGATGTCGGTCGTCGAGCAAATGGCACCGGAAGCCCCTGACCACACCAACAAGGATGGGCAGAGCTCAACGACCGCCAGCCTCGACTCCGCCAGCGAGGAAGCGCTCCGCGATGCCCTGGCCAAGAAGGAACAGGACAGTTTCGCCTCGGCGGCACAGTCCCTGCGTCAATCCCTGCAGGAAATGCCGGAACTGGCCGAACTGTCCAAACAGATCATGATCGACCAGACCCCTGAAGGCCTGCGCATTCAGCTGATCGACCAGGAAGGCCGCTCGATGTTCAAGGAGAACTCGAAGGAGCCCAATGACCGCGCCAAGATCCTGCTGCGCGCTGTCGCCAAGATCATCACCCAGCTGCCCAACCGGGTTACGGTCTCGGGCCACACGAGTGCCAATGCGCTGGGGAGAAAGAGCGACAGCGACTGGTCGCTCTCGGCCACCCGCGCCGACGCCGCTCGCTTGGTGCTCCGCAATGCCGGGGTCAATGACGACCGGATCTATCAGGTCTCCGGCAAGGCCAATTCCGAGCCGCTCTATGCGGACGACCCCACCCTGGCCGGCAACAGGCGGATCTCGATCGTCCTGCTCCGTGAAAAGCCGGTTCTGCCCGATGGGTTGTGACCGTATGCCGCTCACGAGGCTCGCGACGCTTGCACAAGCGCTCGCGGCGCCCCCTAATCATCTGACGGCTAAGAGCCGCTGAAAAGGGGACGGACGCTTCCGTGACGCAGCATTTTCCGACGCGACAGCTTCGGTTCTTCCTCACGGCTCCGACCCCCTGCCCCTATCTGCCGGGCCGGGAAGAACGCAAGGTGTTTGCGCACCTCCCTCTCTCGGATGGACCCACCGTCAATGACAGTCTGACCCAGGTCGGCTTTCGTCGGTCGCAGAACATCGCCTACCGGCCCGCCTGCGAAACCTGCCGCGCCTGTCAATCCGCTCGTGCACCGGCTGGGGACTACGTCTTCTCCCGGTCAGAGCGGCGGGTACTCGCCCGCAATGGCGATCTGGAACGCCACCTGGTCGAGTCTGAAGCGACCCTGGAACAGTTCGAGCTGCTCCGGCGGTACCTCCTGACCCGACATGCCGCCGGCGGCATGGCTGAAATGACCTGGCCCGACTATGTGGCCATGGTCGAGGACACGGCGGTCCGAACCCATCTGATCGAGTATCGTCGCAAGTCACAAGACCGCGGACCCGGCGACCTGATCGCATGCGTCTTGGTCGACGTGCTCGCGGACGGCCTATCGCTGGTCTACAGCTTCTACGATCCGGACCTCATCAAACGAAGCCTGGGATCGTTCATCATTCTGGATCATCTGGTCCAGGCTCAGCAGTCGGCCTTGCCCTATGTCTATCTGGGCTACTGGGTCCCGGGCAGCGAGAAGATGGCCTACAAGGCCCGCTTCTCGCCTCTTGAGATCCTCAAGCCCGGTGGCTGGGCCCTGATGTCCGCCCGCGAACGCGGTGCCCGCTCGCCGCGCTCCATGACTCTGTTGCGCGACGCCGGTGATGACGAGCTGAACATGAGCGATGCCCAGCCCGCCATCCTGCAGGAAATCTAGGGCGCTCAATCACTAGCGGGCGAAGCTGACTCCGCCATCAACCGTAACAGCGCCGCCCATCACATAGTCCCCCGCGCGCGAGGCCAGATAGATGGCTGCGCCGGCCATGTCTTCTTCCGAGCCGATACGGCCAGCGGGAATGGCCTTGGCCACCGCGTCGGCATGGTCGCGAGCGACCTTGTTCATGTCCGAGGCGAAGGCACCAGGCGCGATGGCCGACACCGCAATATTGTCGGCAGCCAGGCGCAGGGCCATGCGCTTGGTCATGTGCAACAGACCCGCCTTGGACGCCCCGTAGGGATAGGTCTCGTCCCGGGTCACCGACTGGCCGTCGATGGAGCAGATATTGATCACCTTGGCCACCCGGTCCTGGGCGGCAGCGCGTAGCGGAGCGATCAGGGCCTGGGTCAGGAAGAACGGGGTCTTCATGTTCAGGTCGACCGTCTTGTCCCAGCCGCTTTCCGGAAACTCGTCGAAGGCCGCGCCCCAGGCCGCACCGGCGTTATTGACCAGGATGTCGAGCTTGTCCTCGCGCTCCCTGATCCGCGACGCCAGGCCTTCAATGCCTTCCATGGTCGAGATATCGCCCGGCAGCGAGACGCATTCGCCGTATTGGCTCAGGTCTTCAGCGGCGGCGTCGCAGGCAGCGGCCTTGCGGGCAGTGATATAGACCCGCTTGGCACCATAGGTCAGGAAGCCCTTGGCGATCATCGCGCCGATACCGCGCGAGCCGCCGGTCACGACCGCAACGCGGCCTTCGAGCGAGAAAAGGTTTTGCATGGTCAGGTCCTTCAGAAGCCGCGCTTAGCGGCCAGCGCGCCGAGACGCCCGGTGATGTCGTGAAACTGGCTCACGGTTTCGTCGATGATCTGCTTGGCCGTCTTGACCTCATCGATCAGGCCGACGGTTTGGCCCGCCAAGGCGGGGGCCGCTTCCATGTCGCCGCCAAAATAGACGCCCAGGATGCCCTTCAAGGCGTCCGGTGGCATCAGGCCTTCGTCATGGATGGTCTTGGTGCGCTCAGATTTCAGGGCGCGAATACACGGACTGGCCTTCTTGTTGAGGATCCAGGTGCCGGTCTCCTTGCTGCCCGTGATGGCAGCCTTGTAGTTTTCGTGCACCGGGCTTTCGGCGGAGCTTACGAACCGGGTGCCCATCTGAATCGCTTCGGCCCCCAGGGCGAAGGCGGCCGCCATGCCGCGGCCATCGCAGATTCCGCCGGCCGCGATCAGGGGAACATCAACACGGGCCCGAATGGCCTGCAGCAACACCAGGGTCGAGACTTCTTCGGGGTTCTTGAAGCCACCGCCCTCAGCGCCTTCGACCACCAGGCCGTCGATGCCCGCTTCGGCGCATTTGACTGCCGCGTCCACCGTCGGCACGGCGTGATAGACGACGATGCCGGCGTCCTTCAGCGGGCCGATGAACTTGGCCGGGCTGCCCGCCGAGGTGGTGACGAACTTGACCCCGCTCTCGCAGACGAACTTCAGCATCGAGTCGTCGCGCAGGAACATGATGGGCAGATTCACGCCGAACGGCAGGCCCGCCTCGGCCATCTTGCGGATCTCGGCCTTGCAGGTTTCGGTCTCGCCGGACGAGGTCTCGATGATCCCCAGCCCGCCGGCCCGCGACACCGCCGAAGCCAGGGGATAGCGGGCGATCCAGCCCATCGGAGCCTGAACGATGGGATATCTTGCACCCGTATGGGCCAGAACGCGGTTCATTGTCGTCTCGCTCATGGGATCAGCAGCACCCGGCCCACGGCCTGGCGGCTCTCGATATAGGCGTGGGCGGCGGCGGCTTCCGAAAGCGGGAAGGTCTTGTCGATGATCACCTGCAGTTCACCGCGCGTGGCTTCATCGATCAGGGTCTGGATCATGTCGTGGACGCGGTCGGTCATGATCTCGGCGCCCAGGAAAACGCCCGAAAGCCGCCGGTTGCCACCCATCAAAGATGAGACATCCACCATCATGGGCTCGCGCCCGGCATTGCCGACCAGCGAAACCCGGCCGCGATAGCCCAGCGATCCCAAGCTGGCTTGCAGGGTCGCTCCGCCTACCGGATCAACCACCAGGTCGACGCCTTTGCCGCCCGTGAGCTTCATCACCTGCTCGACCGTGTCGTCGCGGCTGTAATTGATCCCATTGTCGAGGCCAAAGGCCTTCAGGCGCTCGAGCCGCGCGTCGCTGGAGGCAGTGGCCAGCACTGTCGCCCCGGCCCGCTTGGCCAGCTGGATGGCGGCAATGCCAAGGGCGCTCGCCCCGGCCTGGATCAGCACGGTCTCGCCGGCCTTCAGCTGGCCGTGACCAAACAGGCACTCATGGGCCGTGCCGAACGGCACCGGAATGGCCGAGGCCTTGAGAATGTCGAAGCCATCCGGGATCGGCCAAGCGTTACGGGCCGGAACCGAGCGCAGTTCGGCGTGCGAGCCAAAGGCGTTCACGGTCACGACTTTCTGGCCGACCTTCAGGTGAGTGACGCCAGCGCCGACCTCGACGATCTCGCCGGCCGCCTGGTAGCCCACGATATGCGGGCTACCCGCCATCTGACCGCCGCCACGATTGAGGGTGTCGCCCCCTTCGATGCTGACGGCTTCAACCCGGATCACCACGCCAGAAGCATGGCAGGCCGGATCGGCGACATCCTCATAGCGCAGTACGTCCGGCGAACCGGTTTCGTAATAGACGGCAGCCTTCATGGCGCTCACTCCCCAACCATCTTTTTATTGTTTTAATTCAGTTATTTTGACGGCTTGACCAAAGCCGAATAGACAAGCTGCTGGCTGATATCATCGAGATTGCGAAGGGCCGGGTTACCGTCCTTGTTGAGGATATGGATCATGCCGAGGAAGAAGAGGTCATTCTTCGGGTCGATCCAGAACCAGGTGCCGGCCGCGCCTCCCCAGCTGATCGTCCCCTCGCCTGCCGGTGTGCCGGCCTTGGCAGGATCTGTAATGACCATGAAATCCAGACCAAACCCCTGGCCACGACCGTTTGTGAACGAGCCCTCCTTGCCCGTCATGATGTCGTCGTTCAGATGGTTCGAACCCATCAGCTTGATGGTGCTGGGCGACAGAATGCGCGCACCGTCCAGCTCACCGCCGTTCAGGATCATCTGCGAGAAGCGCGCATAGTCAGCGCTGGTCGAAACCAAGCCCCCGCCTCCCGAGGCCACAACGGGCGGCTTGCTGATGTCCAGGACCATGAACCCTTCAGCCGGGACCAGCTTCTGAGCCTTGGGAGCCCAGACATAGAGCGAGGCCATTCGATCGGCCTTCTCGGCCGGCAGATAGAATCCGGTATCGACCATCTTCAGGGGTTCGAAGATGCGCGTCCGCATGAAGTCGGCCAGGGTCAGGCCCGACAGCTTTTCGACCAGATAGCCCTGGATATCGACCGAAGCACTGTACTTCCACTGCGCGCCGGGTTGGCCGACGAGCGGCAGAGCCGCGATCTTCTCGATGAACTCCTGGCCTGTCTTGCTGCCCAGAACGCCCGTCGAGACATAGGCCTTGTCGACAGGGTTATCGGGGACAAGCCCGTAGGCGAACCCGCCGGCGTGACTCATGATTTCGCGCATCGTCGGAGGGCGATTGGCCGCTTCGGTGATGAAGGTCCCGTCCGGATTCTGCCCCTTGTAGACACGCAGATTGGCGAATTCGGGGATGTATTTGCTGACCGGGTCGTCGAGGCGCCACTTGCCCTCTTCGTACAGCATCATCATGGCCACGCCGGTCACCGGCTTGGTCTGGGAATAGATCCGGAAGATCGTGTCCTGGGTCATGGGCGGGCCTTCGAAGCCCTTCTTGCCATGGACCTGGAAGGCAACGACCTTGCCGTGTCGAACCACCATGGTCGTGACGCCGGGCAGATGGCCCTGATCCACGAGCGCCTGCATGCTGGCGTCGAGACGCTTCAGCCGCTCACTGGAAAAGCCGACACTTTCTGGCGATGCGCTGCCAAGGGTGACGGCCGGGCCACTCTTTGGAGCTGCCTGCAGCGGCGCGGCGAGCGCCAGAAAACCGACCGCAACAGCAGTCCCGAACAGCCGACCCAAAGTCATCCTGCGCATTCCTCGAACACTTGTTTGAAGCGACCTTAAGGTGAATTGCTGCGGTTGCGCAGCCAGTTTTTCTAGGTCTGCAAAGCCTGCTCGCCGACAAGGTCGGGGAGCAGGCCAATGCCGCTACTCGACCGCGAACGTCAGGCCCGCATAAGCCTGCAGTCGGGAAACCAGCCTGCCCTGCAAGGCCGCACCGGGGGTCCAGATCCCGCCGGCAACCTCGGTTGCCTCGGTCACCAGGCAGATGGCCGACTCGGCGATCATCTTCGATGTCGAGCCGTAGCCGGGATCCTTGTCGCCCTTGACGCTGGCCCGGACCTGCCGGCCGTCTGCGGCAATGCCCAGGAACAGCACGTCATAGAACCCGGTCTCGCGCTCTTCCTTGCTGGGCCCTTCGCCGGGCTTGGGGCCACCTTCGCCACCGAGCCCCCCGCCTGAGGCCGCGATCATCTGGGCGATCTGTTCGCCCTGTTCGCCGGGCCCGGTCAGCATCATCTCGTCATAGACGAAGTCGGCACCATAGGCCTGGCCCAGCAGGGCGTTTGAGCGGTGGACATTGCGGGTATTGATCGCCGCCATCACGAAGGGCGCAGCCCATACGCCCAGATCCTCGTCCAGCATGGGCTTGTTGCCTGACGGCTGGGCCGGCCCCTCGAAGCCGGGAACCAGGGCGAACGGGTTCTTGAGCAGGGCCACCAGCGCAGGATCGCGCGCAGCGGCGGCCATGGTTGCCTTCAGGCTGGCCGCAGTACCGCCCGAGAAGCCGCCCTTCATGCCCCGCACCCGACCCTTCACGCGTGGGACCGGACCGCCCAGTGTCTTGCCGGCCTCCTGCTGCAGGAACCAGACGCCCAGTTCGAAGGGGATGGAGTCGAACCCGCACGAGAAGACGATCCGGGCACCGGTCTTCTTCGCCGTCGCCTCATGGGCGTCAATCATCTGGCGCATCCAGGCCGGCTCGCCACAGAGATCCAGATAGTCGGTGCCGGCTGCAGCACAGGCCGCGACCAGGGCCGAGCCATAGAGCTGATAGGGACCGACCGTGGTCAGGACAGCCTTGGTCCGACGAACCATGGCGTCCACCGAAGCGGGATCATCAGCGTTCGCCACGACCAGGGGCGTATCGGCCGGCGCGCCGATCTCGTCACGGACCGCAGCCAGCTTTTCGAGGCTCCGCCCTGCCATGGCCCAGCTGATCTTGCCGCCGACTCCATACTGCCGGGCCAGATACTCAGCCACAAGCCGGCCGGTGAAGCCGCTCGCGCCGTAAACGATGATGTCGAAGTCTGCTGCCGGGTTCATGCGCCCCTCCCAAATCTCTTTGGTGAGGAGCATGACTGGGTCCACACCATCATGCAAACATGTGTTTGAACTAGTCGGCCTTCAGCACGCGTTCGATGCGGCGGTCCGGCACGAACCAGATCACCGCCACAGCCACATAGCAGCCGACAGCCACCCAGGAATTGACGAAGGCCAGGCCGATCCCTGCGACGTAGAGCGCCAAGGACAGCTTGCTCTTGTAGTCCTTGCCAAAGGCCAGGGCGAGTTTCGACTCCGCGCCCTCGTGCCTGGTCAGCAGTCGGGCCAGCAGCATGAAGGCCAGGGCGCACATCAGCATCACGCCGCCGTAAAGCGCTACAGGAATGGACGCGAAATGGTTCTCGCCCATCCAGGCGGTGACGAACGGCACCAGCGACAGCCAGAACAGCAGGTGCAGATTGGCCCACAGGATCGGGCCGGTGACCGAGGTCACCGCATGCAGCATGTGATGATGATTGTTCCAGTAGATGCCGACATAGATGAAACTCAGCACATAGCTAAGAAACACCGGGACCAGGGGCTTGAGCACCGCCAGTTCGGCACCGTGGGGAACCTTGAGCTCCAGCACCATGATGGTGATGATGATGGCCAGAACGCCATCACTAAAGGCTTCAAACCGTCCCTTGCCCATGTCCGCCCTATTGGTCTGGCTGTTCCAGAGCCTGATAGACCAGCGTTCGGGTTGTGGCGTCCAGACCCGGACCAACACCGCCCAACCGCTGAATCATGCCGATGAAGAAGAGATCGTTCGTCGGATCTATCCAGAACCATGTGCCGGCGCTGCCGCCCCAGCTGATGGTACCAGGTCCGACCGGCGCGCCTGACGCCGCAGGGTCGACCGCCACGGCGACATCCAGGCCATAGCCCATGCCGGCGGCAAACGGGAACGGCTTCTGGGAGGGATGGAGAACGCCGGTCGTACCATTGGTCGTCACGGTGAAACTGGGCGGCAGATGATTGAGCCGCATCAGGGCGACGGTCTCGGGCTGAAGGATGCGGGTCCCGTCCAGCTCTCCGCCGTTCAGGATCATCTGGGAGAACCGGGCGAAATCATAAGCCGTCGAGACCAGCCCGCCCCCGCCGGAAGGTGCCGCTGGCATTTTGGTCACATCGCGCCACGACCCCTCAATGGCTGGCGTGAGCTTGCCCGTCGCGTCGGCATCGTAGAGGGCAGCCAAACGGTCGAGCTTCTCCGCAGGAACGTAGAAAGCCGTGTCGTTCATGCCCAAGGGCGCAAAAATGCGCTGCTGCATGAACGCGGGAAGGGTCTGGCCGGAAAGCTTTTCAACAATATAGCCTTGGATGTCCGCAGCGACGCTGTAGCGCCACAAGCTGCCGGGCTCGGCGAACATGGGCAGGTCGGAAACCTTGCGGACCAGTTGATCTAGCGACTCTGACTGCAGCACCGAGGCGCGGAAATAGGCCTGATCGGCCGGACTGGAGGGGTCATCGGCAATGCCGTAGGCGAACCCTGCAGTGTGGGTCATCAGTTCGCGCATGGTCGGCGGCCGCGAGATCGGTGTCAGGACCGCCCGCCCCTCGGCGTCCATCTTGGCCACCCGCAGATTGGCGAATTCAGGAACGTACTGGCTGACCGGGTCATCCAGCTTCCACTTACCCTCTTCATAGAGGATCATCATGGCGACGCCGGTGACCGGCTTGGTTTCAGATCGAATGCGGAAGATCGCATCGACCGGCATGGAGTCGCCCGATTCCAGGCCGCGCTTGCCGAAACTGGAAGCCTGGATGACCTTGCCATGACGCGCCAGCAGGGTGACGGCTCCGGCAACCTGACCGGTGTCGACCATGGCCTGCATGGCGTCGTCCAGCTTCTTGAGCTTGATGGACGAAAAGCCGACCGTCTCGGGCTTTACGATCGGCAAAGGCGCGGCAGCGGCCCCGCCGACAGCGGCGGCGCAGCCGAGCAGGCCGGCGACAAATCCGATCGCCTTCCGCTTCAGCTTGCCGCCGGTCATTTCGGTTTGAACCGCTTGGAGGTCGGGAACCCCTTGGGCGCCAACTTGCCAGCGCTGGCCCGGCGGCCAACAAAAGCCTGCCAGTCGGTCCAGTCGCGGCGACGGCCGGCGGAGTCGATCCAGTAACCGCCGGTCTCAGCGTTAAAGGACAGAGCGTCGCGCAGACCACCCTCGCGATAGGCCTGTAGCTTCACACCCTTGCCACGCGGCATTTCCGGCAGTTCCTCGAGAGGGAAGATCAGGATCTTGCCGTTGTCGCCGATCACGCCCAGCTGATCGCCGACGGCTTCCAGGCAAAAGGCCGCGCCGGCAGCGTCGACGGTCAGGACCTGCTTACCGGCCTTGCGATTGGCGAGCGCTTCTTCCTCGGGCATCAGGAAGCCATAGCCGAGCTTCGAGGCCAGAATGCGTTTGCGGCCGGCCTTGAACGGGAAGACGTCAAGGATCTTCACCTTGTCGTCCAGCTCGATCATCATTCGCAGCGGCTCGCCATGGCCCCGGGCGCTCGGAAGCTTGTCACAACCGATCGTGAAGAACCGGCCATCACTCGAGAAGATCAGCAGCTTGTCTGTGGTCTCGGCCGGAACCAGGAAGCCGAGCTTGTCGCCCTCCTTGAACTTCAGTTCGGACGGGTCCTCGATCTTGCCCTTGGCCGCCCGGATCCAGCCCCGGTCCGACAGGATGATGGTGATCGGTTCACGGACGATCAGCGCTTCAATGGCAGCGTCAGCGTCTACCAGAGGGGCCTCGGCAAAGATGGAGCGGCCGAGGATCCCGTTCTGGCGAGGCTTGTCCAGCGGATGCTTGATTTTCAGCAGGGTGGCCCGAACCTCCCGCAGGCCGGTGCCGACCAGTTTCCACTGCAGCTGGTCGCTGGCCAGCATGGCCATGATGCCGTCGCGCTCTTCCATCAGCTCGGCGTGTTCGCGGCGGATCTCCATCTCTTCCAGCTTGGCCAACTGGCGCAGGCGGGTGTTGAGGATGGCGTCGGCCTGGATGTCCGACAGCGCGAAGGTCGAAATCAGCTTCTGTTTCGGCTCGTCCTCGTAGCGGACGATCCGGATCACCTCGTCCAGATTGAGGTAGGCGATCAGCAGGCCGTCCAGGATGTGCAGACGGGCTTCGATCTTGGCGAGGCGGTGCTTGGCCCGGCGGGTCAGCACCTCGCGTCGGTGAGTCAGGAAGGCCATCAGGGCCTGCTTGAGTCCCATCACACCCGGGGTGCCGCGCGCGTCCAGCACGTTCATATTGACCGGGAAGCGGCTCTCGAGTGCCGAGAGCTTGAACAGGCTCTCCATCAGAACCTCGGGTTCGACGTTCTTGGACTTGGGCTCAAGGACAAGACGAATGTCCTCGGCGCTCTCGTCGCGAACGTCGCCCAGCAGGGCCGCCTTCTTGCTCTCGATCAGATCGGCCAGCTGTTCGACCAGATCCGACTTCTTCACCTGGTAAGGGATTTCGGTGACGACGATCTGGTAGGTGCCGCGACCGGTGTCTTCCTTCTCCCACTTGGCCCGCACGCGAACGCCGCCGCGGCCGGTCTCGTAGGTTTCGAGCAGGGACTCCCGCGGCTCGACAATGACGCCGCCGGTCGGGAAGTCGGGCCCCGGAATACACTCCAGCAGGTCCGCGGTCGTCGCTTCCGGGCGGCTCAACAGCAACAGACAGCCGTCGATCAGTTCGGCAGCGTTGTGCGGCGGGATCGAGGTGGCCATGCCGACCGCGATGCCTGAAGAGCCATTGGCCAACAGATTGGGGAAGCCGGACGGCAGAACCACCGGTTCCTCATCCTGACCGTCATAGGTGGGCCGGAAATCGACCGCGTCCTCGTCAATGCCGTCCAGCAGCAGAGTCGCCGCCGTGGTCATCCGGCATTCCGTGTAGCGCATGGCGGCGGCGTTATCGCCGTCGATATTGCCGAAATTGCCCTGACCTTCGACCAGCGGGATGCGCTGGGCGAAGTCCTGAGCCAGACGCACCAAGGCGTCATAGATCGACTGGTCGCCGTGCGGGTGGAAGTTACCCATGACCTCGCCCACCACCTTGGCGCACTTGCGGGCGGCGGCCTCGGGGTTCAGACGCATGTTGTTCATCGCGTAAAGCACGCGACGGTGAACGGGCTTCAGCCCATCGCGCACGTCCGGCAGGGCCCGCGAACTGATCGTCGACAGGGCATAGGCCAGATAGCGGCGCGACAGGGCCTCGGTCAGAGGCTCGTCAAGGATGCGGTCGCCGTCGCCAGGACCGCCGGGGGGAAGGACAGGTTTGTTCATGAGGAGGAATCGTTACCGGGACCGCACCCTAGCAGAGATCCCTCCCCCGATTCGATGGCCTAGACGGTCGCCAGACGCGGATTTCCAGCCTCGACCGCCAGCTTGGCCCGCGTGGTCAGCTTGCCGTCACGGCGGGTGATGGCGTCCAGCACCTTGAACTCCGTCGTCCAGCGCTCCGGCGTCACGTCACAGATGGCGTAGCCGCGCTGGGCGTTGTTGAACTTCAGCTGCGGATTGACCGCCTGTATCTTCGCCATGTCCTCGCGTTGGTCGACACCATCACCGCTGGAGGAGATCGAGGTAACGACGAACTCGGTCCCGATCGGCGCGCCCTCGGGATGGGCCCCGTCCAGATGCAGCTCGCCGGCATAGTTCTGGTGTTCATCGCCGGTCAGCACGATCGGATTGGCGATCTTGCGATCACGGATCTGCTTCAGCAGACGATTGCGCGGGGTGCGATAGCCGGCCCAGGAGTCCGGATTGACCGCCGAGCCCGCACCGGCATCACGATCAAGGTCCATGACCATGATCTGCTGTGCCAGCACATTCCAGCGCGCCTTTGATGCCGAGAGGCCGTCGACCAGCCATTTCTCCTGCTGCAGGCCAAGCACCTCGGCCTTGACGGCCTCGATCTCGGCGCAGGTCCCGAACCTGTCGCCGCAGGGCTGGTTGCTGCGGAACTGACGGGTGTCGAGCAGGTTCAGGTCCATCAGGCCGCCGAAGCTGGCGCGGCGGTACAGCTGGATTGTGGTTCCAACCGGAAAGCTGCTGGGCCGCAGCGGCATGTTTTCGAAATAGGCCTGGACCGCCGCCTGGCGGCGCAGGTTGAACACCTTGGGATCAACGCCGTCCTGGTCCAGATCAGTGACCCAGTTGTTGTCGATCTCATGGTCGTCCCAGACGACAAACCAAGGTGCAACGGCGTGGGCGGCCTGCAGGTCGGCGTCCATCTTGTACTGGGCATAGCGGCGGCGATATTCGTCGAGGCTGTAGATCTCGCCGCCGAAGTGCTGGCGAACATTCTCGACCGGACCCCTGGGGCCGTTCCAGACGCGGTTGCCGCGACCTTCATAAATGTAGTCCCCGTAGCAGAATACGAAGTCGGGGTTGTCCTCGGCCAGGCGGCGGTGGGCGGTGTAATAGCCCTGCTCGTACTGCTGGCAGCCGGCGATAGCGAAGCGGACCCGATCGACGGTCGCGCCGGGGGCCGGCGTCGTGCGGGCCCGCCCCGTAAGGCTGCGCTCCCTGCCGGCCACGAAACGGTACCAGTAGTCACGCCCCGCCTCCAGGCCGCCGACCTCGACATGGACCGCGTGGCCGAGTTCGGGCATGGCGACCGCAACGCCCTTGGCGACCACCGTTCTGAAGCCGGCATCGGTCGCTACTTCCCACGATACCTCCACCGGTTGGCTGGGCATGCCGTGGCCAATCTCGAACGGCTCCGGTGCCAGGCGCGTCCAGATCACGAAACCGTCCGGCTGCGGATCACCAGAGGCGACACCGAGCTGGAAAGGGTAGATCCGAAAAACAGGCTGGGCCAAGGCCCGGCCACTGAGCAGCGGGATCGACAGCGCGGTGGCCGCAAGACCGCCGAAGGTCGCCAAGGCGCGTCGGCGGGACAAAGCATATCGATCAAGCAGGATGGACATCGACGACTCCTTGCACGGGCCTTGGCGTTATCGCTGCATTGTGACGGTTCTTAAAGCCGCCCTGCTTCGTTCAAGCGGTCCAGAAGCCACTGCCGCGTCGGCGGGAGTGGCCGGTTCAGCGGGCCGAACACAAACTGTTCGAGGAAATGACCGGTGATCTCCAGCCCTGACTTGACGTCGCCTTCCGCCAATCCGCCCTGGGCCGACAAAAGGAAGGGCGGGAGCGGCAACAGCTTGTCCTTGTAGGGCTCACCCGCCGCGCGGCTGACGGCACGGCCGGTGCGGGGACTGACATAGATAAGGTCATCGAACGAGCCGGTCGCCGCGCATTTGGAGAGGTCCAGGCCAAAGCCCAGTTCCTGCAGCAATCCGGCCTCGTAGCGCACATAGACTGCGGGCCAGATGTCCGGGATCTGCAGCACGTTGATCAGGGCCTCCAGGGCATGAAAGGCCCCCGGGTGCGCCTCGCGCTCGGGCAAGGCCCCGGCCGCCAATGAGGCGGCCGATGACAGGCCGGCAAGAGCCAGGGGATCGTCAAACAGCGCCGCCACGCCCTCGCCCATCGGCTCTAGGCTGGCCGCGCCCAGCTGCTCCGACGCCCGGGCACGGTATCGGGCGATCACCCGCGAGCCGGGCTGCAAGAAGGGCTTCATTCGACGCGAGGCAGCACCGGCCACGTGTGCCGCGAACTTTCCGCGCTCCAGGGTTAGAAGCTCGACGATGGCGCCCGTCTCGCCATGAAGACGAGCGGAAAGAACCAGAGCCTCGTCTTCCCATTCCATCTAGGTTGGTGTCCCCCAGGCCACGACCTTCTCCAGCACCGGCCGCCACTCAGGCTCGACCGGCAGGCCGATCACATCGCGCAGGGTCATTTCGAGCTCATCCACCGAAAGGTCGCGCTGCTCGACCAGAGCACCGGTTTGGTCACGATGAGTCAGGCGATTGTTTTTCAAGGCAAAACGCGCGGTCGGCGTCGTGCGCCCGACCGTCATGCTGAAGGTGAAGTGCGAGGACGGGTGGGTATAGGTAAAGAAGTTGACCTGTTCGTAGTCGACGTCGGCCCAGCCCCCCTGAGCCACCTGATAGAGCGGTGCCCAATTGCCCGACAGATTGGCCTGAACCTGCCGCTCGGCCACGCCGTCTTGGCCGGCGTCGATGATGCGGAACTGGCCATTGGGACTGTCCTGAACCTCGTGGGAAAACAGGCGCAGCGGCGCAGTCAGCACGCAGCCACCAAAGCCGGCGTCGGCCAGCCAGGTTTCACCGTCGATATCAACGCCCAGCACCATGTGCGAGCGGGGTCGGGGCGGCGCGCCGACCGGTGCCATCCAAAGCACCCGGGCCATCAGACCCTCGACCTTGAAGCCCACAGCGGTCAGCACCCGCTTGAGCAGTCCGTTCTGCTCGTAGCAGTAGCCGCCACGCCCGGCGGCAATCAGCTTGGCGTCGATGACCGCAGGATCGATCGAAACGCCCCGCCCCATCAGCACGTCCAGGTTCTCGAACGGTATGGCGTCGGGGTGCTTCTGAGTGATGGCGCGCAAGACAGCCAAGGTCGGCTCTCGCGGGCCGCTAAAGCCGATCCGCGCGAAATAGGCATCGAGGTCAACGGCCGGAACGGTCGAAGAAAAGACGTTGTCGATCTTGCTCACTGGGGGCGATATTCCCGGTCTGTTCTCAATCCTAGGGACAGCCTGACGATGCTGAAGTCAAGCGCCGCGCCCGTCGAAACGAGCGCGGTCCGTAACATCAGACGTCGAAGTCCAGTCCCATGTCGTTGAAGATGCCCCGCTCTTCAGCCCAGTTTTCCTTGACCTTGACGTGCAGGAACAGGTGCACCTTGCGATCCAGGATGTCGCACAGCTCCTCGCGTGAGGCCTGGCCGATCCATTTCAAGGTCTGGCCGCCCGCGCCCAGCACGATGGCGCGCTGGCCGTCGCGTTCGACATAGATGGTCTGCTCGATACGGGCGCTGCCGTCAGCCCGTTCCTCGAAGGCCGTCGTTTCCACCGAAGCGGCGTAGGGCAGCTCCTCATGGACACGCAGATAGATCTTCTCGCGGGTGATCTCGGCAGCCAGCAGACGAGCCGGCAGATCGGCAGTCTGGTCTTCGGGATAGAGCCACGGGCTCTCGGGCATCAGGCCCGCCAGGCGTTCCAGCAGATCATCAACGCCAGCGCCGGTGGCGGCGCTGATCATGAACACTTCGGAATAGACCCCCGTGTCGAACAGTTCCTTGGTCACGGCCAGGAGGGTGTCACGCTTGACGCCGTCGATCTTGTTCAGGGCCAGGATCACCTGACGATTGGCGGACTTCAGGCCCTCGATGATGGTCTGGACGTCCTGCACCGAGCGGTGCTCGGCGGGCGTGGCCTTGTTGATGTTTGAAGCGAGCTCCGCCTGGACATCAACGAGGTGGACCGTGACCTCAGCCTCCTCCGAACCGCTCCAGGCGGAACGGACCATGGCGCGATCGAGTCGGCGGCGCGGGCTGAAGATGCCGGGGGTGTCGACTAGAATGATCTGGGCGGCACCATGCATGGCGACACCGCGCACGGGAAAGCGCGTCGTCTGGACCTTCTGGGTGACGATCGAGACCTTGGCCCCGACCATGCGATTGACCAGGGTGGATTTGCCGGCGTTGGGAGCGCCGATGATGGCGGCAAAGCCAGCGCGCGTCGGCAAGGCGGCATTTTGAGCATTGATTTCAGTCATTGGGCGAGCCTGTAGCACAGCAGGGCAGGAATTCCTCCCCCTGTTGGGTCATTGCCCGCATCGAGGCGCGGGTCGCGGCCTGGCAGCCCATGGCTCGCTGGCTTCAAACAGAACCCGACGCCTTGCCCGGCGGCTCCAGGCGCTGCCGATCCAGAGCCGAAAGGATGTAGTCGGCCAGCCGTTCAGCGGCAGCCGGTGGCGTTCCCCGCGCCTTCAGGAGTGCGACCTCCGCATCCTCCAGGCGCGGAAGGCCTGCCGTGAGGATCGTAAGGTCATCCGGGACCATCTCACGCGGCAGGACGCTCAGCCCAAGCCCGCCCCTTAGGGCGGCCAATTGCCCGGCGAGAGAGGGGCTGGTGTAGGTTGCGCGCCAGGTCCGGCCCGTCTGGTCGAGTGCGGCAATGGCGCGCTTCCGATAGACGCAAGGCGACGGTGCCGCGACCAGCGGCAGGGGGCCGGCCCGCTGAACCAGGTCTGCATCCAGCCCCACCCAGACCAGCGGCTCACGCCAGACCCGGACGCCAAGATCCGGCCCAAGCGGTTCTCGTTTGACCAGAGCCATGTCCAGCGCACCTTCGCGAAGACGGTCCAGCAGGTTCAGGGTCAAATCACAGGTGACCGTCAGAGCCACCCGGGGATGGCTTCTCGCAAAAGCGCCCAGGACCTTCGGCAGGTGCAAGGTGGCGAAATCCTCCGGTGCGCCCAACCGGACCTCGCCCTCGACATCGTCAGCGCCCAGGCCGGCAAGAATCTCGTCATTCAGGCGTAGCAAGCGCCTCGCTTGCGGCAGGAAGGCTTCACCCTGTTCGGTCAGGGCCACATGACGGGGGTCACGCGACAGTAGCGGCTGGCCCAGTTGCTCCTCAAGGCGACGCACCTGCAGGCTGATGGCCGACTGCGATCGCCCCAGGCGCTCACCCGCCCGCGTGAAACTGCGTTGCTCGCAGACAACAAGGAAGGCGCGAACCAAGTCGAGGTCCAGGTTGGTCAACCGCGGCATGGACTACCAATCATTACGTTTTATAATTTTATGTATGACAAAAATAAACAATCAATATGCCACTTCCTCCGTTAGAGCGGCCGCGCGCTAAGACGGCGCCCATCAGCGGAGCGCCTTTTGGACATTCTAGGACAGACCCTGGCGGCCGCCAGCAGCAACCTGTTGCAGCCGGCCGTGCTGTTTTTCGCTCTGGGCATGACGGCTGCATTTGCTCGCTCTGACCTGGCGCTGTCGCGCGACACGGCCAAGACCTTGTCCCTGATCCTGATGCTTTGCATCGGCTTCAAGGGGGGCGTTGAGGCCCGCACTCACGGTCTGGATGCCGATTTTCTTAAAGCTGCAGCTCTGGGCGTTGCCCTGAGCGCGCTTATGCCGCTGCCAGCATACCTGCTGCTGCGGCGATCGGGTCTGAACACTGTTACCGCTGCAGCGACTGCGGCGCACTATGGATCCGTGTCGGTCGTGACTTTTGCGGCGGCTCAAGCCTGCCTGTCCGAGGCCGGCCTGACGCCCGGAGGCTATATGTCGGCGGTCCTGGCCCTGATGGAGACCCCTGCTCTTCTGACCAGCCTTGCCATTGCAACCCTGGCCGACCGCAAGGCCAATGGCGGTGCCCCCGTGGCGAAGCTTCTGCAAGAGGTTTTGCTCAATGCCGCAAGCGTTGTGCTGATCGGCAGCTTCCTCATTGGCCTGCTGACGGGCCCTTCCGGCGGAGCCCGACTGGCGATCTTCTCGGGACCTGTGTTCCAGGGCGTGCTGTGCCTGTTCCTCCTGGATTTGGGCGTCAAGGCGGGTCGACAGCTCACCTCGGCACGAACCCTGACGGTACCTGTCGTCGCCATGGGACTCCTGCTTCCACTGCTCGGCGCTGCCACGGCCCTCGTCCTGGGCCACTTGCTCGGCCTGGCTCCTGGGGATCTGGCGATGCTGGCCGTCCTGGCCGGATCGGCCTCCTATATCGCGGCACCGGCCGCCATGGGGCTTGCCCTGCCCAAAGCCGATGCCGGCGTCTATCTGACCCTGGCACTCGGCGTGACCTTTCCGTTCAACCTCACGATCGGCATACCGCTCTACGCCCTGGCCGCCGGTCAACTCACAGGCCTTTAGCCAGGCCTAAGCCGCGCCTTCCCGGTCCAGGAGCGCCCTGGCGGCCGCTTTCTCAGCCTCCTGGCGGGAGCGGCCGTCGGCGAAGATCGGGTCCAGGCCAGCGACGGTGACCTGAACCGTGAAAACCGGCGCATGATCAGGACCTTTTCGATCCTTGACGGCATAGGTCGGCAACGGCTTGCCCAGGCCCTGCGCCCACTCCTGCAGGGCGGTCTTCGGGTCTCGCGGCTTGCCCTGGGCGGCGCGGTCAAACTCTGCGCTCCACAGGTCCAGAAACACCCGGCGTGCCGTTTCCAACCCACCGTCGCGATACAAGGCCGCCATCAGGGCCTCGCAGCCCCCGGCCAGAATGGAGTCGGTCTCGCGACCACCGATCTTGCTGGATGAGGCCGACAGGCGCAGGGCCGGGCCAAGCTCGGCAGCCCGGGCGACCCGAGCGCAGGTCTCGCGGCTGACCAGGGCGTTCAGACGCGGTGCCAGTTCGCCTTCCTTGGCCTGCGGAAAACGCTCGGCCAGAGCTTCCGCGGCCAACAGGCCCAAGACGCGGTCGCCGATGAACTCCAGCACCTCGTTGTCGGCCGTCTTCTTGGAACCGTCGCCCACGCTCGCATGGGTCAGGGCCTGTTCCAGAAGCTGGCGATCGGCGAAGGTATGGCCAATCCGTCGTTCCAGGTCGCAGACGGCGGCGACCCGCTTATCCTTGACCAAGGGAGCCCGCCTCGATCACTTCAGGACGCGGAAGAAGCGGCTCGGACGGGCGTCCAGCACCCAGGTCCAGGGCTTGAACAGCGCGGCATTGCGGTTCCAGGAAAGCAGGATGATCTGGGCCTTGCCGACAAGGTTCTCTGCCGGCACGAAGCCGACGCCGATCTCATCACCAATGTATTGATCCAGCTCATAGTCCCACTTGCAGGTGCCCGATCCGGTCTTGAACGGCGAAACGCCCGGATCGAAACGGCTGTCAGCCGAGTTGTCCCGGTTGTCGCCCATGAAGAAGTAGCAGCCTTCCGGCACGGTATAGATGCCGGTGTTGTCTCCGCGGCTGTCAGGGCCGTAGTCCTGGGTCTGATACTTGCGGCCTTCGGGATTGGTTTCCTCGAAGCGCTGGACCTGCTGGGTGAAGCCATAGCCCATGTCGACCAGGGCCGGTTGACGGGCGGCCTGATCGAGCGGCTTGCCATTGATATTGACGACGCCGCCGCGCACCTGGACCTTGTCCCCCGGCATGCCGATCAGACGCTTGATGTAGTCGGTGCGATTGTCGCGCGGCAACTTGAAGACAATGATGTCGCCACGCTTCGGTGCATTGTTGAGGATTCGGCCGTTGAACAGCGGCGGGCTGAACGGGATGGAATGCTTGCTCCAGCCATAGCTGAACTTGCTGACGATGATGTAATCGCCTTCCAGCAGGTTGGGCTCCATCGACCCGGACGGAATGGTAAAGGGCTGAAAAAGCAGGACGCGCAGCACCAAGGCTATGCCCAGGGCATAGGCCACAGTCTTGACGATCTCGATGAATTCCTTGATCGCGCCGCCCTGTTCGTCAGGGTGCGCGTTTTCGTCGGCGGCGTCGGTCATGCGGGCGCTGGACTCTCGAGCAGAAGGGTTCCGGCGGACCGGACAGGCTTAGCTAGACGCGCTTTATGCATCGGGCAAGCTTCAGGGCAGTTAACTCGACTTCATGGCGGCGAAAGGGCAACGCGCCGGCCTCTACTCATCCTCGAGCAGAAGACGGATTTCTACGGTCCCGCCGGCCTCATAGACGGGATTGCCCGCGAGACACGACGCCGCGTCCTCCAGGCTGTCTGCGGCGATCCGGATGAACCCCGCCAGATGGTCAGTCGAAGGCCGAACTGCCCCATCCTTCCGGAAACAGGCCCCGTCGCCGAGGCTGCTTCCACCGCGGAGACGCCCGGCCTCGGCGAGTCCATCGAGATAGGCCGGCCAATCCGCTGCGGCCTCATCGACCGCGTCAGCGTGCATCAGCAGCAGATACTCACTCATCCGACGGTCGCTCTCGCAGGGCGCTAAAGGGCCTCGATGATCACGAAGGCCTGGGCATAGGGATGATCATCTGTCAGGGACAGATGAATGACGGGCGTCATTCCGGCCGGCACCATCGAGGCAAGCTGCGCCGCAGCACCGCCTGTCAGAGCAAGGGTCGGCTTGCCAGAGGGCAGGTTGACCACGCCCATGCCCGCCAGATGCACACCCCTCTTCAGGCCCGTGCCCAGGGCCTTTGAACAGGCCTCCTTGGCCGCGAAGCGTTTGGCATAGCTGCTGGCCCGGTCCGGCTTGCGCTCTGAACGCGCTCGCTCGATCTCCGTAAAAACCTTGTGCGTGAACCGATCGCCGAAACGCTCCAGGGACTTCTCGATCCGCCGGATGTCACACAGGTCGGATCCGATGCCGATGATCACGCTGCCAGTTCCGCGCGAGCGGCTTCCATCAGGGCCCGCATGCGATGGATCGCCTCGGGCAAGCCCACAAAGATCGCCTCGCCAATCAGGAAATGCCCGATGTTCAACTCGGCAATCTGAGGGATGGCCGCAATCGGCTTGACGGTCGCATAGTCGATACCGTGTCCGGCGTGGACTTCCAGCCCGAGGTTGGCGGCCAGGTCCGCGCCATCCTGAAGCCGGCGGAGAATGGCTGCAGCGCGATCGACCTCGCCCGCGCGCGCCGCATCACAATAGGCCCCCGTATGCAGCTCGATCACCTGGGCACCCAGACGGTGGGAGGCCTCGATCTGCCCGGCTTCCGCATCGATGAACAGCGACACCCGGCTACCGGCATGCCGAAGGCGCGCGGTTGCGGCGGCGATGGCGTCATAGCCGCGCACGACATCGAGCCCGCCTTCGGTCGTGACCTCTTCGCGACGCTCCGGCACCAGGCACGCTGCATGAGGGCGGGCCTGCAGGGCGATCCCGACCATCTCATCGGTGACGGCCATCTCAAAATTGAGAGGCTTGCCCCGCTTGAGGCACAGGTCGGTGAGTACCGCGATGTCGGCATCGGAGATATGCCGCCGGTCTTCTCTCAGATGGGCGGTGATGCCGTCGGCTCCGGCGGCCAGGGCCAGCTCAGCAGCACGGACAGGTTCTGGATAGCTGGATCCGCGCGCGTTCCGGATCGTCGCCACGTGGTCGATATTGACGCCCAAGCGGACGCCCGTCTGATGTTCGCTAAGAATCTTACCGCCCTCGAACGCGATCGGCGGCCGAATGCGGGCCGTCATACCTAGTCTATCGCCTTCCGCTCAAGGGGTGGAGAGCAGAAAAGCACCGACCTTACAGTTCTGGTCGTCCGGTTGATTAGGCCATGGACAAGCCCGCCGCACACCGGCGAAAGTCGTCGCCCAGACTGTGGCGGATAAGCAAAATGATCCTGAAGACTGCGCGCGCCTTGGCGCTGACCCTCCTGCTGAGCACGACGGCCCACACCGCCCTGGCGGCCCCGGCGATTACGGCCGGCAAGCTCAAGGCGCTCAAAGCTCAGGCGGTGGCAGGCGTCGAGTCGCGGGCCAAGCTGTCCCAGGTCATGAACGACACGATCTTCTCGTTCGGAGAGCTCGGCTTCCAGGAGATCGAGACCTCGAAGTACATCACCGGGGTCTTGGAGGAGAACGGTTTTACCGTGGTGCGCGGCGTGTCGGGCATCCCCACCGCCTGGACCGCGACCTGGACGAACGGCAAGGGCGGTCCAACCATCGCCTTCGGCAGCGACATAGACTGCATTCCCAAGGCCTCGCAGAAGCCTGGCGTGCCATGGCATGACCCAATCGTTCCCGGCGCGCCGGGCCATGGCGAGGGCCACAATTCCGGCCAAGCCCTGAACGTCGTTGCGGCCCTGGCACTCAAGGATCTCATGATCAAGGAGAACATTGCCGGGACCCTGATGCTCTGGCCGGGCGTCGCCGAAGAACTGGTGGCCGGCAAGGCCTACATGGTCCGCGACGGCGTCTTCAATGGCGTGGACGCGACAATCTTCACCCATGTCGGCTCGAACCTCGCTACCACCTGGGGACAGCCGTCGGGCACAGGCCTCGTGTCCGTGAAGTACAATTTCCATGGCGAGTCCGCTCACTCGGCCGGAGCCCCTTGGCGGGGTCGAAGCGCGCTGGACGCGGTGGAGCTGATGAATATCGGCTGGAACATGCGTCGCGAGCATTTGCGGCCCGAACAGCGCTCGCACTATGTCATCGTCGACGGCGGCGATCAGCCCAACGTCGTGCCGTCCGAGGCCAGCGTCTGGTACTATTTCCGTGAGCAGACGTTCGACGCGATCAAGAAAAACTACGCCATCGGCGACAAGATCGCCCAGGCAGCGGCCGACATGACGGATACCAAGGTCGACCACCAGGTGATCGGCTCGGCTGCGCCTCGCCACTTCAACCGGCCGATGGCCGAGGCCGCCCAGGCCAATATCGAGGCCGTCGGCCTGCCGGTCTGGACCGCCGATGAGCAGGCCTTCGCCAAGGCCGTTCAGACCAATATCGGCGCGCCCAAACAGACCGGCCTCGACATCAAGCTGAAAGGCCTTTCTGCGCCCGATCCCAAACCGGAAAGCGGCGGCTCGGACGACATCGGCGACATCTCGTGGATCATGCCGACCATCACGATCAACTATCCCTCAAACATCCCTGAGCTTCCTGGCCACCACTGGGCCAACGCCATCTCGATGGCCACGCCGATCGCCCACAAGGGCGTGGCGGCGGGCTCAAAGGTTGTGGCGATGACGGCGCTGGATCTCCTGACCCAGCCCAAGCTGCTCGCCGCAGCCAACAGCTATTTCAAGGACGTCCAGACCAAGGACCAGAAGTACGTGCCTATGCTGGCAGCGACCGACAGGCCGCAGACCCAGATCAATGCGGGGATCATGGCCACTTACCGGCCGGCGATGAGCAAGTTCTATTACGATCCCAACAAGTACGGGACCTATCTGGAACAGCTGGGTGTCGAATGGCCGGTCAAGCAGCTGACGCCCCCGTCCACCAAATAGGGGGCGGCCAGTTGACTACTGGGCTTTGAGCCGGCGGCTGCCGGGATCCTCGATGGGGATCGCGGCCAGCTCCGGCGGCAGGGCGTCGGCAGGATAGGCCGGCACTTCCAGGCTGCACAGCGAGACCAGCGGCACACCGACATCAACCTTTCCGCCAGAGCGATCGACGATGCAGGCCGCCGCGATCACGTCGCCCCCGGCCTCCTGGATCGCGGCAATGCACTCGCGCGATGACAGGCCGGTGGTGACGATGTCCTCAACCATCACGACCTTCTGGCCGGGTTCGAGGTGGAAACCGCGGCGGAACTTGAAGCCCCCACCCTCGCGCTCGACATAGATCGAGGCGACGTTGAGATGGCGTGCAGTCTCATAGCCCGGGATGATGCCACCGACGGCGGGGGAAACCGCCACATCAGGCTGACCGACAGTGGCGACGATCTTCTCGGCCAGGGCCTTGCACAGGCGCTCGCAGCGCTCGGGTCGCATGAACACTAGGTTCTTCTGCAGGAAGACCGGGCTGTGCAGGCCGGAGGACAGAACGAAGTGGCCTTCGCGGAGGGCACCAGCAGCTCGAAATTCGTCGAGAACATCATCATTGGTCATGGGCGGCGGCTATACCGCACCCTGACGGGTCCGCCAATCACCTTGCACATCGGCCCGGATCCCGCTCTATCCCGGCCATGAGCGATCCCCAACGCCCGCGCATCGGCTGCGGTGCAGCCATTCTCGACGATCAGAATCGCCTCCTGCTGGTCAGGCGCATCAAGGCTCCCGAGGCCGGTCACTGGGGCGTGCCGGGTGGCAAGCTGGATTGGGGCGAAGCCGCGCGAACCTGCGCGGAGCGCGAAATCTCGGAAGAGCTGGGGATCAACATCCTGGCCGGTCCGGTCCTGGCCGTGACAGACATGATTTCCAAAGACTATCACTGGGTGGCGATCACCTATCGAGCCACGAGCTTCGAGGGTGAGCCGTCGATCCAGGAAGACCACGCCCTATCGGCCTGGGGCTGGTTTCCGCTGAGCGCCCTGCCCTCGCCCCTGACCGCCGCCACCGCCGATGCGGTGGCCGCGCTGCAGGCCTAGCCGCGCGTTCGGTCGACCGTCTCGACCGACGGGCAGGCTCTCAGAGCCGCAGAGATATTGGTCAGGTGCTTGGCGTCTCGCACCTCGACATCGATGTCGGTGTCGAAGAAGTCGCTCTGGCGATGATGCATGCGCAGATTGACGATATTGCCGCCGGCCTCACCGATGATCGTGCAGACCTGACCGAGCACACCGGGCGCGTTCTGGATCGTTGCGTGGAGGCGGGTCAGGGACACCGTCTCGCGCTCGGCTTCCGGCGTCCAGTTGAGGTCGCGCCAGAGATCCTCGCGGTCCTCGTAGTCGGCCAGCTTGGGGCAGTCGATGGTGTGGACATCGAGCCCCTCACCGTCCTCGCGCAAGATGCCGACAATGCGATCGCCCGGCACGGGGCTGCAGCAATGGGCAAAGTGCAATGAAACGCCCGGTGTCAGACCACCGCCGCGCACATAAAGCCTCGCGCCCTTGCCGCCCTCGATCTTGCGCCGGGCCGAGGCGGCGGCCATGTCGCTGTCCTTCATGCCCGGGAAAGCCGTTTCGAGGACCTGGCTGGGCGACACCCGTCCGCGGCCAACGGCATCAAACAAAGCGTCTTCGTTTTCGAGGGCGAACCGCTCCAGGATCGGCCGCAAGGACACGTCCTTCAGCTTCTTGCCGGCGCGCTCGAAGATCTGCTCCACCGAGGCTCGCCCGAGGCGCAGGAACTCTTCCTTCTCGGTCTGGCGGATATGCCGACGGATCGCAGAGCGCGCACGCCCGGTGACGGTCAATGAACGCCAGTCGGGCGGCACCACCGGCTTGGCCCCCCGGATCACCTCAACCACGTCACCATTGTTGAGGCCCGTGCGCAGGGGCTTCAGTTCGCCATTGATCTTCACGCCAATACAGGTGTCGCCGACGCTGGTATGGACCGCATAGGCAAAGTCCAGCGGCATGGCCCCGCGCGGCAGGCTGACGAGTTTGCCCTTCGGCGTGAAGACGAAGACCTGGTCCAGGAACATCTCGAGCTTGGCATGCTCGACCAGTTCCTCGGCGTCGCCGCCATGCTCCAGCACCTGGACCAGCTGTCGCAGGTTGGCCAGCGGATCGCGACCGCCGGCGGCCTCCATACCTTCCAGATCAAGTCCGTAGGAGGCGTCCTTGTAGCGGAAGTGCGCGGCCACGCCCTCCTCATTGACGCGATCCATGGCCTCGGTACGGATCTGCATCTCGATGCGCATGCCGCGCGGCCCGACCACCGTGGTGTGCAGCGAACGGTAGTTGTTGCGCTTGGGCGTCGAGATGAAGTCCTTGAAGCGATCCGGCACGCTTGACCAGGCGCGGTGCACCACACCAAGGGCGCGGTAGCAGTCTTCCTCACCGTCGACGATCACGCGGAACGCGTAGATGTCAGACATCTGCGAGAAGCCGATCGACTTGCGCTGCAGCTTTCGCCAGATCGAATAGGGGGACTTCTCCCGCCCATAGGCCCGGGCCGGAACCCCGGCTGTCTCCAGACGCGCCGCGATTTCCTGGCTGACCAGGGACACCGCCCCGCCCTGCTCGGCACGCAGGGTGTCCAGCCGCCGGATAATCGCGTTCCGGGCCACGGGATTGGTATGCTCGAAACTGAGCTCTTCCAGTTCCGTGCAGATGCGATGGCAGCCGATGTTGCGGGCCAGAGGCGCGTAAATGTCTCGCGTTTCGCGAGCGATACGCTCGCGCTTTGCCTGGCTCTTGATGAAATGCAGGGTCCGCATGTTGTGCAGGCGGTCGGCCAGCTTCACGAGCAGGACGCGAACGTCCTTGCTGATCGCGAGGATGAACTTTCTCAGGTTCTCGGCCTGCCGCGAATGCTCGGCCTGCAACTCCAGCTTCGAGAGCTTGGTTACGCCTTCGACCAGTTCGGCGATCTCGTCGCCAAACAGGCCGGCGATATCCTCGCGACTGACCGGCGTATCCTCGATCACATCGTGCAACAGGGCCGTAACGATGGTCGCAGTGTCGAGCCGGTACTCGGTCAGAATCCCCGCCACCTCGATGGGATGGGCGTAGTATGGATCGCCGCTGGCCCGGGTCTGACTGCCGTGCATCCGCATGGCATAGACATAGGCGCGATTAAGCAGGGCCTCATCGGCCGTCGGGTCATAGGAATGAACCCGTTCGATCAGCTCATACTGACGTAGAAACTTCTGGCGCGGCTTCTGCGCCGGTGTGGCCTCGCTGGAGGCCTGAAACGAAGACGCGCCCGAATCGACCTCGGCTTGAGGATCGACGGGCGCGCGTTCGGATGGAGCGGCGGCAGGCGCCGCTTCAAGGGTCAGAGGGTCTGTGCCGTCGGGGCTCAGTACCGCTCCTCCTGGCCGCCGTCGCGGTCGCTTTGCAGGGCGCGAACCAGTTCCAGCTCGCTCATTTGCATGTGGCTCGGATCCGCCAGCAGAGCCAGGGTCTCGGCCTCTTCTTCGGCCTCGGTGTGCTCATCAACGCGCTGCAGCGTGCTGATCAGTTGCTCCTTGAGGCCTTCGTGATCGACGACGTCATCGGCGATTTCACGCAGGGCGACGACGGGGTTCTTGTCGTTGTCGCGGTCAACCAGCAGGGCGGCACCGGCCGAAATGCCGCGCGCCCGGTGGGCGGACAGCAGGACGAGCGCAAAGCGGTTCGGAACCTTCTCGACGCAATCTTCGACGGTGACGCGGGCCATGAATTCCTCGGGCTAGCCGTGATGCTCTACAAAATACGGGTCCGAGCGGCGTAACGCAACGCCGCTGAGGTTGTCGCCCATCTTTCGCGAGGGGGCGCTTATGCCTGCTTCGCGTCAGGAAGTCCAGCGCATGACGTTTCAGGGCCTGGCATCGCGCCCAACCTTGGCAGCGTCCGCCAAACGTACGGCAAGCTCACCGTTGACCGGATGCCGCCAGCCAGGCGCAATCTCGGCCAACGGCCCCATGACGAACAGACGCTCATGGGCTCGCGGGTGTGGCACGGTCAGGCCACCGGAGATCACCTGTCGGCCATAGGCGATCAGGTCCAGATCCAGTGTTCGGGGCGAATTGGCCACCTCGCGGTCACGCCCGAAGCGGGCCTCAATACGATGCAGAGCGGACAGGACGACCGACGCGTCATGCGCGGCATCTACCAGCACGACGCCATTCAGGAAGGGTGGCGCAGAAGCATCAGGCCAGGCTGCGGATGTCCACCAACCCGACCGATGAGTCACTTGCAGCCCCTCGGCGGGAAACGCGGCCAGTGCCGCTTCCAACAAGGCCTCGCGACTCGTATAGGGTCCCGCAAGATTACTGCCGAGAGCCACGATTATGGCCTCGTCCAATCCATTTTGATCGACCACATTTTTCAAGGATTTGCCGCTTTGACCTTTTATCCGACCGACCGCCTCGCCCTCTTCATAGACGGGGCCAACCTTTACGCCGCTGCCAAGTCCCTGGGCTTCGACATCGACTACCGCAAGCTGCTCGACGAGTTCAAAAAGCGCGGCGTCCTGATCCGGGCCTATTACTACACCGCCATCAACGAAAACGACGACTATTCACCGATACGTCCTCTGGTCGACTGGCTTGACTACAATGGCTTCACCCTGGTGACCAAGCCCGCCCGCGAGTTCACCGACAGCCAGGGCCGCAAGCGTTGGCGTGGGGACATGGATGTCGAGATCGCCGTCGACATGCTGCAGATGGCCGAAACAGCGGATCACCTTGTGCTGTTCTCCGGCGATGGCGACTTCCGCGCCCTGGTGGAGGCCGTGCAACGCAAGGGTCGTCGGGTGACCGTCGTCTCGACGATGAAGAGCCAGCCGCCCATGACCAGCGATGACCTGCGTCGCCAGGCCGATGACTTCGTCGATCTGAACGACCTGGCCAACATCATCGGCAGACCGCAGCGGGCACCGGCACCGCGTCCTCTTTCAGATGTCCGCACCCTCGCCGAGCGCGAAGCTGAAGATGAGTACTGAGCAACCATCCAATATCCCCGGCGAGGCTGTCCCCTCCCCAGCTGAGCCGGCACGCGACTGCCCTCTGTGTCCTCGGCTTGTGGCCTATCGACGCGAGAATCAGGACCTCTATCCCGACTGGTTCAATGGGCCGGCTCCATCCTTTGGCGACCGCGAGGCCCGACTTCTCGTCGTTGGCCTGGCACCGGGTCGCAAAGGAGCCAACCGCACCGGGCGCCCCTTCACCGGCGACTTTGCCGGGGCCCTGCTTTACGAAACCCTGAACAAGTTCGGCTTCGCCACCGGCAGGTTCGAGGCGCGGGCGGATGACGCGCTGAGACTGGTCGGCAGCGTGGTGACCAACGCCGTGCGCTGCGCGCCACCCGGCAACAAGCCCGAGACCAGCGAAGAAAATGCCTGTCGACCCTTCCTGACCAAGCGGATCGAGGCCCTTCCCAGGCTCAAGGCCATCGTCACCCTCGGCGACGTCTCACGCCGCAATGTCCTGAAGGCCCTGGGCCTGAAGGCCTCCGCTGGCACGCCGGGCCACGGCTCCGAGTTTCAGGCCGGCCCCTATAGGATCTTCAACAGCTATCACTGCTCACGGCTCAACACGAATACCGGCCGCCTTACGACGCCCATGTTCGAGGATCTGTTTGCAAGGGTCAGAGACTATCTCGATGCAGAGGCCTAAACGACCAGGCCGCTGACCTTCAAGCGGACCCTGGCCAGGATGTCGTCAGCCGTCACAAACAGGGTGTGGCCGTCCTCGCCAAAGGCGCAGTTTGCGACGGAACGTCCTAGATCGATGACGCCGATCAGATCACCCTTGGGTGTGAGCACCAGAACCCCACCCGGTCCCGTGGCGAAGAGCCGGCCTTCAGTGTCCAGGCACATGCCGTCCGGCAAGCCGGGACCGCCCGCCCGGAGCAGGGGCATGGCGTCAAAGAATACCTGGCGATGGACTGGAAGGCCGTCGTTCCCGAGGTCATAGGCCATGATCACCGGACCATCCGGATCCGAGACCGCCACATAGAGCCGGCGCTCGTCTGGTGACAGGGCCACCCCGTTCGGAAAGGTCAGCTTGTCGTCGACGACCAGCAAGCTGCCATCCGGCCGGAGAAGATAGACGCCGTTGAAGGCCAACTCCTTGACCGGAGAGTCATTGAGCCCCGTCAGGCCGTAGGGCGGATCAGTGAAATAGACAGAGCCCGTCCGAGAGACTGCGAGATCGTTGGGGCTGTTGAACTTCTTGCCCTTGTAGCGATCGACAACGGTGGTCTTCTGACGGGTCTTCAGATCGACCCTGGAGATCGCCCGATTGCCATGATCGCAAACCAGGAGTGCACCGGATGCGTCCAGCGCAAGTCCATTCGATCCAGGCTCCCTGAAAGCCTCGGTTGCAGGCCCGTCATAGCCGGAGGGCTTGAAGAAAACGGTCGCCCCCTCGGACTCGCTCCAGCGATACATCACATTGGCTGGCACATCGGAAAAGACCAGATAGCCGCCGTCCTGCACCCAGACCGGCCCTTCTGACCAGACAAAGCCTTCGGCCAGCATTTCGATCCTGGCCTCGCCCTCGACCACCGCATCAAGCGAGGGAGACAAATGGCGTATGCGTCCCACAGTCGGACGAGCGGCATGAGCAGACACCGAGACACCTCCGGCAAGAACGGCAGCACTGGCCCCAAACAAGGTGGAACGGCGCGTCGGCGACATATGGCAGGACCCTTCAAAATGACAGCGATGTCATATTGCTATTTCGGCCAGCTGGCGACCCGCCTTGTGTATTGGTTAGGAAAGTCAGCTTCGTACGCGTGGCACGGCATCGAGCCAGCGCGCATAGGCTGCTTCGCGCTCGTGCAGACCCAAGCCGGGCGTCAGCGCCTCCGCTGTTGGACGGGCCGCAACAGCCTCATCCTCAGAAGCATAGAGTCCAGCCCCAAGGCCGGCGAACAAGGCCGCACCGAGGGCTGTTGTTTCCAGATAGCTCGCTCGCTGGACCCGCATGCCGGTGAGATCAGCCAAGCGTTGCGAGAACCAGGCGCTCTTGGACATGCCCCCATCAATCCGAAGCTGTGCGTCGTCTCCGAAAGCATCCGGCGCATCGGCCCGCATGGCCTCGATGAGGTCCCGGCTCTGCAAGGCGCAGGAATCAAAGGTTGCCGCCGCGATTTCAGCCAGGCCGGCGTCCCGGGTAAGCCCGAAGATTGCGCCGCGCGCGCCAGCATCCCACCATGGCGCACCGAGGCCTGTGAAGGCCGGCACCACCACTACGCCGTGATCCGGCCGGGCTGTCCGCGCCAAAGCTTCGGCCGCGCGTGGGCCACCGGTGATGCCAAGGCCTTCTCCAAGCCATTGCACGGCTGCACCCGCGACGAAGATTGATCCCTCAAGGGCATAGGTTGTCTTGCCGGCAACCCGGGCCGCCACGGTCGTCAGCAGGCGTGAGCGCGACACCGGACGGGCTTCACCGGTATTGATCAGCATGAAACAGCCTGTGCCGTAGGTCGCCTTCATCTGACCGGGGCGAATGCAGCCCTGGCCCATCAGGGCCGCCTGCTGATCTCCCGCCACGCCCCGGATCGGTACTTCACGTCCGAGAATCTCGGTCGCTGTGACGCCATAGTCATCCGCGCAATCGAGCACACGCGGCAGCAGATTGGCCGGGACATCGAAGAGCTCGAGCATGGGCGGAGACCAAGCCTGCGCCTCAATGTCGAAAAGCAGCGTTCGCGAGGCATTGGTGGCGTCGGTGGCATGCACCTTTCCCGCCGTGAGCCGCCAGATCACCCAGCTGTCGATGGTGCCGCACAGGAGCTCACCGGCCTGTGCACGCGCCCTCGCTCCCTGAACCCGGTCAAGGATCCACGCGATCTTCGGGCCTGAGAAATAGGGGTCCAGCAGAAGGCCGGTCACCTCGGCCACCCTGGCCTCATGCCCGTCAGAGCGGAGGCGGTCACATACGTCCGCCGTACGGCGGTCCTGCCAGACGATAGCAGGATGAATGGGCCGGCCTGTCGACTTGTCCCAGACCACGACAGTTTCACGCTGGTTGGTCACACCAATCGCCACGACATCGGAGACGGCGCGTCCAGACGTCTCCATCGCCTCGCGCAGCACAGCGACGCAGGCGGCGAAGATCTCTTCGGCATCGTGCTCCACCCAGCCGTCCGCTGGATAGCTTTGCCGCAGGGGTCGGGTGGCGTCCGCAAGGGCCGCGCCCGTTGCGTCGAACAGGATCGCACGGGTGCTGGTAGTGCCCTGGTCCAGAGCCAGAATCAGTTGTTCAGCCACGTCCTCGCCTCCCACCTTGTTGCTTCGCCCGCGACAACCCGCCGCTGTTCTTGTCGATTGTTGGGTCACACCGTTTAAGCATGTTTTCATTTGCAGGCAGCAAGGTCATCCTCACTGCATTCAGGATTCGAGGAGGCTGGTCATCCAAGCCGTCCAAACCGCTAAGCTTCTGAACCTGGCGCGCAGTCGCGATCCGGGCGACCGCGAGCGACTGCTCAGCGGCATCATCGAGCTCTGCGAAGCCGGGCAGGCTGCCGGTGCGCCGACGGATCCCGATGTTCAGCGCCTGCTGGACTCCATCTTCATGACCCTGGTTGTCGAGGCCGAGCGCGACATCCGGCAACGTTTGTCCGAGCGTCTGGCAGATGCGCCCTGGGCCCCTTCGGCCCTGATCAACATTCTGGCCCTCGATGAAATCGAGATTGCGCGGCCGATCATCGCCCGTAGCCCCGTGCTCCAGGACCATGACCTGATCCGACTGATGGTCCAGGCCACACTCGAGCACCAGATCGAGATCGCTCGCCGCCCTCGCCTTTCGGCCTCTGTCGTCGAGGCCATTCTTGCCCGTGATGAGCCTGCAGTCCTGACGGCCATGGCGAGCAATGAGACCGCCGAAATCTCGGCGGATGGTTTGCGACGCCTCGTTGGCCGCGCCAAGGATGTGGTCGCCCTGCGCTCTCCGCTCGCCCGCCACCCGCTGTTGTCGAGCGAACTGGCCGAGCAGCTTTATCTGTGGGTTGGACGCGCCCTGCGCGAAGCCCTCACAACCCGCTTTCACCTTGACCCCGAGACCCTGGCCGATGCGGTCGGTGAGACCCTGCGCGCCGCACATCAGGGTGAAAAACCGGCCAATGAGAGCGACCTTGAGCCTGACGATGAGCGTGAGGACATGGAACGTTCGCTTGTCGAGAAGCTCGACGCGGCGGGTCAGCTCCGGCCAGGCTACCTGCTGCGCGTGTTGCGCGAGGGCCGCCTGCCGCTCTTTGTCGTGGCGCTGGCGAGACTGGGTCAGTTTGACAGCGGCCAGATCCGGCGCGCAATCGACAGCAACCGCCCGGAACTCCTGGCCCTGGCCTGTTCGGCGGTGGGCA
The DNA here is from genome assembly GCF_058681455.1 of Caulobacter sp. AVps16. Taxonomy (NCBI): domain Bacteria; kingdom Pseudomonadati; phylum Pseudomonadota; class Alphaproteobacteria; order Caulobacterales; family Caulobacteraceae; genus Caulobacter; species Caulobacter sp. AVps16. The sequence goes on along the minus strand of NZ_CM178739.1, from coordinate 1,281,287 downwards.
TCGACCGCAGCGTGTTCCCTACCATTCTGGACCATGTTCGCCAGTTGAACGGTGGCCGGCCCGGCGGCGGCGATGAGGGGGCCAGGCGTGCTGGCAGCGCCTTCGGTCCGTTCACGCCGGACATCGCAGGAATGGCGTTCAGACAGGCTGTCAGCGCGGTTTGACAAGCCGGTTGGCTTCGCGCCTCTTGAGCGTGATGTACCAGCCCCAGCCCTTCCTGACTCGCCTGACGTTCAAGGCCAGCGACAGGCCCGAAGCCGAAGAGGCCCGCGAGCGCCTGATCGCCCGTTATGGTGATGTCGGAGAGGACTCAGCCCAGGTGATCGTTGCCCTGGGCGGTGATGGATTCATGCTCGAAACCCTGCATGCTGCCATCGCCAGCCAGACACCGATCTACGGCATGAACCGCGGCTCTGTTGGCTTTCTGATGAACGAGTACAGCGAAGATGGGCTTCTGGAGCGGATCAATGCCGCCGAACGGGCGACGATTCATCCTCTCGCCATGACCGCCATCGACTCACAGCGCCGCAACCATCGCGCCCTGGCCATCAACGAAGTCTCCTTGCTTCGACAGACCCGACAGACCGCCAAGCTCCGCATCTCGATCGACGGCAAGGTCCGGATGAGCGAACTGGTGTGCGACGGTGCCCTGATTGCGACGCCGGCCGGTTCGACGGCCTATAATCTCTCGGCCCATGGCCCGATCATTCCGATCGGGGGACAGGTGCTGGCCCTCACGCCAATCAGTGCCTTCCGTCCCCGCCGCTGGCGCGGGGCCCTTCTCCCGCGTTCAGCGCGGATCACTTTCGAGATCCTCGAGGGCGACAAACGTCCAGTCAGCGCCGTGGCAGACAATTTCGAGGTTCGTGATGTCCTTGAAGTGCACATTTCCGAAGACCGTGACACCAGCTTGGCGATGCTTTTCGACGCCGGCCGGAGCCTTGACGAGCGCGTACTCACTGAGCAGTTTTCGGCCTGAGGCGTCGGCCGCAGAGAAACGGATGTCTCACGCGTTGTTAACGCCTGCTATGATACCCAATACCAACTGTGCGCCGCCGGGGAGGCGATCTTGACGACTAAGCCAACCGCCGAAGTGATCCAGGTTCCGAATATGCTGAAGCTGAAAGTCGGCGGACGCGGCGGCATCGACATGGCAGCAATCGCCAAGGCGGAAGCTGCGCTCAAGAGCCTGTCGGGCAATTTTGCACAATGGCTTCAGGACGAAATCAGCAAGCTCGAGGCCGCGCGTCAGGACGTAAAGACCGAAGGATTGAACGCCACGACGGTCGAGGCCCTCTATCTGCGGGCCCATGATCTGAAGGGCCTCGGCGCTACCTACGAATTCCCGCTGATCACCCGAATCGCCGCTTCACTTTGCAAGCTGATCGACGAGCCGGACACGCGCCTGTCAGCCCCGATGTTCCTGGTGGATGCTCATATCGACGCCATCAAGGCTGCCGTGCGCGGCGACATCAAGGTCGACACCCATCCGGTTGGCAAGGCCCTGGCCGAAGAACTTGAAGGTCGGGTTACAGAGTACCTGGCCGGCTGACCGTCTTCAGATCAGGCCGAACAGGCCTCTGAGATAGGGATTGAGCATTCGGCCTTCCGGATCGAGCTCAGCCCGGACTTTCAGGAAATCATCCCAGCGCGGATAGAGGGCTGCCAGCTGCTGACCACGCAGGTTGTGCAGCTTGCCCCAGTGCGGGCGTCCACCATGACGGCGGAAGATCGGTTCGATCAGTTCATAGAGGAATGAGAAATCGTCCTTGTAGTGCGTGTGGACGGCGATCGATCCGCGAGGCCCGCCATGGAAGGGCGACAGCCAGGCATCATCGGCCGCGATCCGACGCACCTCGATCGGGAAGAACACGTCAGGCCGCTCCTGCTCTATCGTCGCGACCACTTCGGCCAGAGCTTCGAGTTGGGCATCGACCGGAAGATGGAACTCCATCTCGTTGAAACGCACCGGTCGTTCTGTTGACAGGAGCTTCCAGCCCTCATCGACGGCCGTCTCCGGTTTGGCACTGGCCAGCAGCGCCCTGGCAGCCGCCTTTCGCAGGGGCACCGAGAACCCGAAAAGGTTTCGCAAGGCCTTGAGGGCGTCGAGGAAGGCTGAGTCCTGATCCGGGCCCCGCGCTTCGGCCGGGTCGTCAGTCTCATCATGGCTGATGCCGACCGCTAGCCCGGTAAACGGTACGGCATAGAACTCGAAATTGCGATGTTGCGCCCAGCGGGCCTCGGCCTGGCCCAGAGCCTCATCAAAGGGTTCGATCCAGACGCGCCGGCGGACCCTTCGATTGGCGATGGTCTTCAGCCTGACCTGGGAGATCACGCCGAGCGACCCGAACGAAACCTTTGCAGCCTGGAAGATGTCAGCGTCGCGGCCAGCATCACAGTCGATCACGCGCCCGTCCGGCGTCACGAGGCGAAGCGCCGTCACATCGCCGTGCAAGGCTTGCAGCTTGACGCCCGTGCCATGGGTCGCCGTAGCCAGGGCACCGGCGAGAGATTGCTTGTTGATATCGGGCAGATTGGCCATCGCCCGCCCCTTGGCCGCCAACGCTGGGCCCAGAGCCCCAAGCCGAGTGCCCGCCAGGACCACGGCCTCATCGCCCTGCCACTCCGTTACGCCCGACATGGCGTCCAGGGAGACCATGGTCCCATTCGTCGGAACCAGGGCCGTAAAGGAATGACCGGCACCGACCGGCCGGATCGGAGCCGACGCAGTCTTGAGCATGCGGGCCAGTTCAGCCTCGTCCCTCGGGGCCAGGCGCGCCGAGGGATAGGCGGTCTGGATTCCGGACCAGTTGCGCCACAGAAGTTTGCCGTCCGGGCTGACGGACTTCGGCGCGGGGGGCTCGGGCTTGTCGTGGGTAGCGGTCAGATAGACCCCGCCACCGGCCGCCACGGTTGCCAGCACGGAACTGCCCGCGACCAGTGCCCCTCGTCTCGAGATCATGCGTTCCCCCAAGCCTATGCGGGGTCTTCGCGCCCCGCCATGAATCGTATCAGGCCCTGGAAATCCGCCGGTGCGCAAGCCACGCACTGGCCCGAGGCCGGCATGGCCTTGAAACCCTGGATGGTATGGTCAAGCAACACGGCCTCGCCCTGCTTCCAGCGGGGATCCCAGGCCGCGCGATCCTGCACGAGCGGCGCGCCCGTGCCAGGTGAGGCATGGCAGGCCTTGCAGGAGGTCTCGTAGAGGTCAGCCAAGCGGGCATCAGCGGGCTTCAGCTGCAACGCCTCTTCCGGCGTGGGGGCCGGCGGAAGCTTTTCGCTGCAGCCCGACAGGGCCAAGGCCGTAACAGCAAGAAGCACGGCAGCACGCATCAGGCGCCTATCCCGTTCAGGCGCTTCGCAGCGGTAACAGTGTTGGCCAGAAGGCAAGCGATGGTCATGGGGCCGACGCCTCCCGGTACGGGCGTGATGGCTCCCGCCACCGCCTTGACCTCGTCGAAGGCCACATCCCCGACCAGACGGGTCTTGCCTGCTGCAGCTGCAACGGGATCGCGGGACGGGAATCGGCTGATCCCGACATCGATGACCACCGCGCCCGGTTTGATCCAGTCGGCCTTGACCATCTCGGCGCGCCCGACGGCGGCAACCACGATATCGGCCTGACGGACGATACCGGGAAGGTCCTGGCTGCGGGAATGGGCAATGGTTACCGTGCAGTCGGCAGCCAGAAGCATCTGGGCCATGGGCTTGCCCATCAGATTGGATCGGCCAATCACGACCGCGGACTTGCCGCGCAAATCGCCGAGCACGTCCTTCAAGAGCATCATGCAGCCCAGGGGCGTACAAGGCGTCAGGGCCGGCAATCCACTGGCGAGGCGCCCCGCATTGGTGACGGTGAGGCCATCAACGTCCTTGTCCGGCGAGATCGCCGCCACGATATCCGACTGCTTGAGATGATCCGGAACCGGGAACTGCACCAGGACGCCATGGATTGACGGATCGCCATTCAGCTTTCCGACCAGGGCCAGAAGGTCGTCCTGGCTGACATCGGCGGGCAGTCGGTGTGTTTCGGAATGCATGCCTGCAGCCAGGGTCTGCTCACCCTTGTTGCGAACATAGACCTGGCTGGCCGCATCGTCTCCAACCAGGACGACGGCAAGCCCCGGCGTGACGCCATGCTCGGCCTTCAGGACCTCGACATCCGCTGCCACCTGCTCGCGCAGTTTGGCGGCGAACGCCTTGCCGTCGATGATCGTGGCCTCAGACATGGGTGCCTCCCTGTTCCGCTGTGCCTAACCGCTCGTTTTGCTGCGCGCAACGCTGGCGTGGAGAGCGGGCAAACGTGCTAGACGCTCGGCCATGGCGACACAGTCCTCAAATTCGCGCGCAGACGTCGTCCTTGTGGGCGGCGGTCTCGCCAATGGCCTGATTGCTCTGCGATTGAGGGCTCTGCGCCCTGACCTCCGCGTCATTCTGCTGGAACGCGAGAAAAGAATCGGCGGCGAGCACACCTGGTGCCATTTCGGGACCGACGTCAGTCCCGGGATTTCTGGCTGGCTCAGACCCCTCATCGTCCACCGCTGGTCCGACTATGAGGTCCGCTTTCCGGGTCATAGCCGCGCCCTCAAGACGCCCTATCTGGCCATCACATCCCAGCGCCTGCACGAGGCAGTTTCAGCGGCCCTCGGCCAGGATGCATGGCTGAGCGCAACGGCGTCGGAGGTGTCGCCGCACCAGGTCACCCTGACCGATGGCCGACGCATTACAGCGGCCGCCGTCATCGACGGACGTGGCCCTCGCCGCAGCCGCAGTCTGGCTCTGGGCTGGCAAAAGTTTCTGGGCCAAGAGGTGAGGCTGACGAGGCCCCATGGCCTTGGCCGGCCGATCATCATGGACGCCACGGTGTCCCAGCTCGACGGCTACCGCTTCCTCTACGTCCTGCCACTCGATGCAAGCCGTCTTCTGATCGAAGACACGCGGTATAGCGACGGCTTCGACCTCGATCGCGACGCGCTGCGTGCCGACATTCTCGCCTATGCCAACCAGCAGGGCTGGGCCGTAGAGAAGATTGTGCGGGAAGAGCACGGGGTTTTGCCCATCGCCCTTGCCGGCGACATCGACGCCTATTGGCGCGAAGCGAGGGCCCAGGTGGCTGAGGTTGGCCTAAGGGCCGCCCTGTTCCAGCCGACAACGGGCTATTCCCTGCCTGATGCCGCACGATTGGCCGATCAGATCGCCGCCCTGCCCCACATTACCAGCGCCCATGTCCGGGCCTGCGCCGAGGCCCAGTCCAAAACGGCCTGGCGAAAGCGCCGGTACTTCCGTCTGCTTAATCGGATGCTGTTCAGGGCCTGTGAGCCGGACCAGCGCTTCAAGGTTCTGGAGCGCTTCTATCGATTGCGCCTGCCGCTCATCCAGCGCTTCTACGCGGCGCGCCTGACACTTTGGGACAAGGCGCGCGTCCTGATCGGCAAGCCGCCCGTACCTGTCTCGCGCGCTCTGAACTATCTGAGCGAACACTCTGTGATCGAGGACCGACCTGCATGACCCTTCCCAAACCCCGCGCAGCAGTCATCGGTTCCGGCTTTGGGGGCCTCGCCTTGGCCATCCGCCTGCAATCTTCGGGCTTTGATGTCACCGTGCTTGAAGCTCGCGACCGGCCCGGCGGTCGCGCCTATGTCTGGGAGGACGAGGGCTTCATCTTTGATGCCGGTCCCACGGTGATCACCGATCCCGATTGCCTGAAAGAGCTGTTCACGCTCAGCGGCCGCAGGATCGAGGACTATGTCGAACTTTTGCCGGTCAACCCGTTCTACCGGCTGGTCTGGGAAGACGGCGACGTCTTTGACTATGTCAACGACCAGGCTGAACTGGATCGCCAGATCGCCGCCCGCAATCCGGCCGATGTCGAGGGCTATCGCAAGTTCCACGCCTATTCCGAGGAGCTCTATCAAAAGGGCTATGTCGAGCTGGGTGCCGTGCCGTTCCTCGACATCCGCAGCATGATCTCATCGGCCCCCGCCCTGATGAAGCTGCAGGCCTGGCGCAGCGTCTATGACAAGGTCTCATCGTTCGTGAAGGACGAGCATGTCCGTCAGGCCCTGTCCTTCCACAGCTTGCTGGTCGGCGGCAGTCCTTTTGCAACCTCGTCGATCTATGCCCTGATCCATGCCCTGGAGCGCCGAGGCGGCGTCTGGTTCCCGCGGGGCGGCACCGGTGCCCTGATCCGTGGTCTTGTGCGCCTTTTTGAGGACCTCGGCGGCACGATCCGTCTCAATGCACCGGTCCAGAAGATCACCACCCGGGACGGCCGCGTCACGGGCGTGATCAATCATGACGGCACCGTCGAGACGTTCGACACCGTGGCCTCGAACGCCGACGTGATGCACACATATCGCGATCTTCTGGTCGATGATCCGCGCGGCAAAAAGGTCGGCAAGGCGCTGGAAAGCAAGCGCTGGAGCCCGTCACTTTTCGTGATCTATTTCGGCCTCAAGGCCGAACATCCCGAGATCCGCCACCACACCATCTGCTTTGGCCCGCGCTACCGCGAACTGATCGGCGATATCTATAACAAGGACGTCCTGTCCGACGACTTCTCGCTCTATCTGCACTCGCCCTGCGCGACCGATCCCGGCATGGCACCGCCCGGCTGCAGCAGTTTCTACGTCCTGTCGGTGGTTCCCAATCTCGAGACCGCCCAGATTGACTGGTCCAAGGAAGGGCCTGCCTATCGCGACCGGATCCTGAACTATCTGGAAGAACGCTACATTCCCAACCTGTCGCGCGACCTGGTGACCAGCCGGATCTTTACGCCGGACGACTTCACCATCGAGCTGAATGCCTGGCAGGGAGCCGCCTTCTCGCTTGAGCCCCTGCTGACCCAGAGCGCCTTTTTCCGAACCCACAATCGCGACGACGTCATTCCTAACCTCTACTTCGTCGGTGCCGGCACCCATCCGGGTGCCGGTATTCCAGGCGTGGTGGGATCCGCCAAGGCAACGGCCTCCCTGATGATCGACGATTTCGAGACCGCAAAAGCGTGAGCCAACTCGAAGCCCAGAGCCGCGAGGCGATCCAGAAGGGCAGCAAGAGCTTTGCGGCCGCTGCAGCGCTGTTCGACGCTGAAACCCGCGCTGACGCCGAAATGCTCTACGCCTGGTGTCGGCACTGCGACGACGTGATCGACGGCCAGACCCTGGGCCATGGCATGAGCCCGGTGGAGGATGCCCCGGCCCGTCTGGCAGCGCTCTATGCCCAAACCCGCGCTGCTCTGGCTGGTGAGCCGCCTGCTGATCCACAGTTTGCCGCGTTCCAGACCGTAGCCCGCCGACGCCGGATTCCGGGGCGCTACGCCCTGGACATGATCGACGGCTTCGCCATGGACGTCGAGGGCCGCCGCTACCAGACGCTGGACGACTTGCTGGACTATTGCTGGGGCGTGGCCGGGGTGGTCGGAACCATGATGGCCCTGGTTATGGGCACGAAGCCCGATGCCCTTTCGACCCTCCGTCGCGCCCAGGATCTGGGCCTGGCATTCCAGTTGACCAATATTGCCCGCGACATTGTTGAAGACGCTCGCAACGACCGGATCTATGTGCCGCGCGCCTGGCTCGCCGAGCTGGGCGTGCCCGAGACAGCGGTCGCCGATCCAGCCCATCGTGGCGCGGTGGCGGTGATGGCCAAGCGCCTCGTCGACGCTGCCGAGCCCTATTATGCCTCGGCCCGCTGGGGCCTGCGCGACCTGCCCCTCCGCTGTGCCTGGGCCATTGCAGCGGCCCGGGGGGTCTATCGCCAGATTGGCCTGGATGTCGTTCAGGCCGGCGACAAGGCCTGGGACGAGCGCGTCGTGGTCAGCGGCCGAATGAAGGCCCTGCGAGCCCTGGAAGGCGGCCTCATCGCCCTGCGTTCGGCGATCTGGGACCGGGCGATCCAGCCGCCTCAGCGGCCCGATATGTGGTCAAAGATCTAGGCTTCGACCCCGCGCGCCTTCAACTGCGCCTTCAGGTCGCGCACAGGCTTGGCCCAAAGGAAGCCGAACGAGACCGCCCCGTGCTTGGTGTGGACCGCGTGGTGGATGCGATGGGCCTGGATGGCGCGTTTCCAGAAGGCGGACTTGCCGAACGGAGTCTTGAAGCGGCGGTGCACCATGCCGTCATGAAAGATGAAGTACATCATCCCGTAGGCGGTGATCCCGAGACCCACCGGAAGCAGCCACGGCGTGCCATGCACGCCGAAATAGATTGCCACGATGGCCGGGGTGGCGAAGACCACAGCGAACAGGTCGTTGAGCTCGAACAGGCCTTCGCGCGGTTCATGGTGTGACTTGTGCCAGACCCACATGAAGCCATGCATGACATAGCGGTGCGTCACCCAGGCAAAGCCCTCCATGAAGGCGAAGGCGGCCAGGAACAGAACGATATCGAGAGCCAGTTTCGCCATCAGGGTCCTATCGACGGGACAGTCGCACCAGGGTCTGGGCCAGGGCCAAACCACCCAGGCCGGCGGCGGTGAGCACGCCCCAGGCCCTATACACCTGCGAGAGTGGCGCGTCGCGCCAGAGAACGCCTTGATAGGCATCAATGACCCAGGCGTGAGGCGTGAACCAGCCGACGGTCTGCAGCCAGGCCGGCATCAGGAAGCGCGGCACCATGCTGCCGCCGATGGCCGCCAGCACCAGGATCACGAAGGTCGACAGCATCTGGGCCTGCTCTCGCGTCCGGCAGACCGAGACCAGCCCCAGGGCCAGGCCCGCCGCGCAGACGGCCGCCGCCAGGGTGGTCGGCAGCCAAAGGCCGAAGTGCTCCAGAACGGCGACGCCATAGACGATCTGGGCGGTCGCGAAGATCGCTGTGGCCTGCACGATCCCCTGCCCGACCAGGAAGACGAACTTTCCGGTCACCACAGGGCCCATGCCGGCCACGCCCGCCAGAAGGCGATCGGCCACGCCGGTCCGGCGCTCGTCCATCAGGCCCAGGGCCCCCTGCATGGCCGAGAACAGGGCGAACAGGATCATCACCGCCCCGCCATAATAGGCGATCGTCGCCCCGCCCTTCTTCGCCCCCAGCAGGTCTTCCCGATCAAACAGGTCACCGCCGGTGACGGCCGGAGGCTTGAGTTTCAGGGCCGCTGCCGCCGCATCAAGGCGGGCGCTCTGGGCCGGGGTCAGGGGGGTCAGGACGGGAGCCAGCTGATCGACGCTGCGGCGCAGGACGGCGTCGGGCGCGGCCCGGGCCATGGCCTGTTGCACCCGGGCCTGGGTCAGGGGGGCTGCCACGGCGCGCGCGGGGTCGGCAATGATCAGGAAGGGCCGCCCGGGGCCGGCCGGATCGGCGCGGATCACGAGACCCACATCGGCCTGGCCCGACTTCACCAGGGCCCGCACGGCCTCGACCGTGGCCGGTGCCACAGCCTCGGCCCGGATCTCGGAACTGGCCAGCAGGGCCCCGGCGACCCGACCGGACGTCTCGGTGCGGGCCAGATCGACCATGGCCAGCTTGGGCTTGATGTCCTCGCCGGTCGCCCCGGCAAAGACCGAGCTGAAGATCAGGAAGACCAGAGGCGGCAACAGGAAGGTCATCACCAAGGCTGCGCGATCGCGCCACAGCTCCAGCACCATCACGCGCACCATGGCCAAGGTCATCTCAAGGCGGATCATGCGGCCAGCGTCCGCTCGGCGACGAGACTGAACAGGTTGTGCAGGGACGGCTCCCGGACCCGGATTTCGCGAGGGCAGAGGCCCGCCTTGCGGAGCTGCTTGTCGAGTCGCCCGGCGGCGGCATAGCCATCGGCCTCGAGACAGGTCCAGAGCCTGGCCCGATGGGCGGTGCGGCTCAGCCCCGCCGCCGTCAGCAGGGCCTCGCCGGCGGCATCGGGCTCGCTCGAAAGCTCCACCAGAACTTCCATGCGGGAGCCAAAGGCCTCAGCGATCAGGGCCTGGGGTGGCCCTTCCAGCACCAGCGCGCCGTCCCGCAGGAAGCCCACCCGATCGGCCAGGGATCCGGCCTGCTCGAGATCGTGGGTGGTCAGGAGCACCGCCACGCCGAGATCGCGCAGGCCCCGGATCACGGCATCGAGGGCCTCGCGGGCATCGATATCCACGCCCACCGTCGGCTCGTCGAGGATCAAAAGGGCCGGCTGATGCACGATGGCCGCCGCAATATTGGCCCGCCGCTGATAGCCGCCCGACAGGTGACGGACCGGTACGTGGGCGCGGTCGAGCGTGCGGGTCAGCTGCAGCGCTCTCTGGACGGCAGCCGGGACGTCGCGGCGCGGGACCTGGGCGAGGCTGGCGAAGGTTGCCAGGTTCTCCGCCACGGTCAGGTGGGCGTAGAGGGCGATCTCCTGCGGCACCAGGCCAAGGCCGGCCCGCGCCGCGCTGACCCGGGCCGGGTCCTGGCCCTGGAGCCGGACGCTGCCGGCTTTGGGCCGAAGGCGTCCGCAGATGGTCTTGATCAAGGTGGTCTTGCCGGCCCCGTTGGGACCCAGAAGGGCATAGATCTCACCGGGCGACAGGGCCAGATCGACGCCGGCCAGCACGGTCCGGGGTCCATAGGCGTGGCGGACGCCGGACACCGTCAGAAGGGGCAAGCCGGTCACGCGGCCGCCTTGCGCCCGGCGAACAGACGGCCGACATAGCCCGCCACAAGGTCGCAACCGCCGACCGCATCAAGGGCCGCACGGCCGGCCGCCAGGTGATCGTCCATAGCGGCCCGCGCTCCGTCCACGCCCAGCAGGGAGACGGCCGTGGTCATGCCGGCATCCTTGCCGACATCCTTGCCGGCTCCCTCGACCGAGCCTTCGGCATCGATCAGGTCATCCCGGATCTGGAAGGCCAGGCCCATGCGTCGGCCAAACTCGCCCACTGCCCCGACGGCGGCGTCTCCGGCCCCGGCGATCCGGGCTCCGGACTGGGCCGCGGCCATGATCAGGACGCCGGTCTTTTCATGGTTGAGGCGATCAAGCGCCGGCACATCGCGCATCTGGTCGCGGTCGAACAGATCCCGGGCCTGGCCGGCGATCAGGCCCGAAAACCCGACGGACCCGGCGATACGGCCGGCGATCTCGGCCCGCAGACCGCTATCGAGGGCCGCATCGGCCGCGACCACGGCATAGGCCTGGTTCAGCAGACCGACCCCCGCCAGGACGGCCGTCGCCTCGTCGAAGGCCCGGTGGATGGTTGGGAGACCCCGCCTCAGACCGGCATCGTCCATGGCCGGCAGATCGTCGAGAATCAGCGACGCCGCATGGACCATCTCGAAGGCGCAGGCCGTATCCAGTGCCACCCCTTCGGATGCGCCGAACTGGGCGGCGGTCAGCAGGGTCAGCATCGGACGAAACCGCTTGCCGGGGGCCAGCAGGGCATAGCGCACGGCCTCGACCAGCCGATCCGGTGCCGTTCCTGGTCTGGGGGCGAGCTCCGCCAGGCGTCGATCGACACCGGCACGAAGGGCCTCAAGGCGCTGCAAATCGGCGGCGGTGTCGTCCATACGCAATCGCGACAGGCCCAGATGCCCCCATGCGGGCCCGCTCATTTGACGGCGCCCGCCGCGAGCGTCAAGCAGCCCCCCTTGACCCGAGGCACCGGTCGTCGTTTTCCAACGTCCATGACCCAGTCCTTTCCCTCTCCCGCCGCCCACGCCCGCGCCGTCCTGGCTGAACTGGGAGTCACCGGCCTGCCTGCCGACGGTGGCATCGCCGTGCGATGCCCGCTCGATGGCGCGATCCTGACCCAGGTCGCCTATGATGACGCCCGAGCCATTGACGCCAAGGTTTCGGCCGCGTCGAAGGCCTTCCGCGCGTGGCGCACCGTGCCCGCCCCGCGTCGTGGCGAACTGGTCCGCCTGCTCGGCGAGGAACTGCGCGCCGCCAAGGATCAGTTGGCCGCCCTTGTGACGCTGGAAGCCGGCAAGATCGCCTCCGAGGCGGCCGGCGAGGTCCAGGAGATGATCGATATCTGCGATTTCGCCGTGGGCCTGTCGCGCCAGCTCTACGGCCTGACCATCGCCTCGGAACGCCCCGGCCATGCCATGCGCGAGACCTGGCATCCGCTGGGCCCGGTCCTGGTGATCAGCGCCTTCAACTTCCCCGTGGCGGTCTGGGCCTGGAACGCGGCCCTGGCCCTGGTCTGCGGCAATCCGGTGATCTGGAAGCCGTCGGAGAAGACGCCGCTGACGGCCGTGGCCACCCAGGCGATTCTCGAGCGCGCCCTGGCCCGGTTCGGCGACGCCCCCGAGGGTCTGTGCTCTGTGGTCCTCGGCGGCCGCGACGCCGGCGAGCGGCTGGTCCGCGATCCTGCCCTGGCCCTGGTCAGCGCCACGGGCTCGACCCGGATGGGCCAGGCAGTCGCCCCGATCGTAGCGGCGCGTTTCGGTCGCTCGATCCTGGAGCTGGGTGGCAACAACGCCATGATCGTCACGCCCAGCGCCGACCTGTCCCTGGCCGTTCGCGCCATCGTGTTTTCGGCTGCAGGCACCGCCGGTCAGCGCTGCACCTCCCTGCGCCGGCTGATCGTTCACGAAAGCCTGGTCGACAAGGTCGCCGATGCCGTCGAGGGGGCCTTTTCCCGCCTGCCGGTCGGCGATCCGCGTCAGGCGGGCGTCCTGCTCGGGCCTTTGCACGACAAGGCCGCCTATGACGCCTTTGTCGCCGCCATGGACCAGGCCCGGGCCGATGGCGGGACGGTGAGCGGCGGCGAACGGCTGCTGATCGACGAGCACCCCGACGCCTATTATGTCCGCCCGGCCCTGGCCCGCCTGCCGGCCCCGAGCGCCGGCATGCAACGCGAAACCTTCGCTCCCCTTCTGCATGTCGTGCCCTATCGCGACTTCGACGAGGCCGTGGCGATCCAGAACGATGTGCCCCAGGGCCTGTCCTCCTGTGTGATGACCCAGGATATCCGCGAGGCCGAAGCCTTTCTGGCCGCTTCCGGCAGCGACTGCGGCATCGCCAACGTCAATATCGGTCCCTCGGGGGCCGAGATCGGCGGTGCGTTCGGCGGCGAAAAGGAAACCGGCGGCGGGCGCGAGAGCGGCTCCGACAGCTGGAAACAGTACATGCGACGCCAGACGGCGACGGTGAACTATTCCGGTGCCCTGCCCCTGGCCCAGGGGGTGAAGTTTGATCTCTAACGAGATCCTCCCCCTTTGGAGCAGCATCTGGCCGGTGGACACGGCTTCGCGACCTCACACGATCTCTCGCTGAGTTGTGGAAAGGGTCGCGGAGCGTCCGGACGACGTCCGGATGAGAGATAGAGATTACCGTTTCGACGAAGCCGTGCGCTCCGCGTGACCGTTATCCGCCAGCCTCCCGCCAGGTGGCCCTGTTGAGGCCTTACCGGGACCCGGACCTCGCCGTTTCCAGCGCGCTCCGGCGGTCGAAGAGGACGGGCTTACAGCCAGACACGCCCTTTTGCCTTCAACCACGCCGACGGCGGGCAGGTCTGGCCAGCAACCAGATCCCCGGACACGCTTCAGTATCCCCCTGAAGCCCAGTCCCGCTCGATCACCCCCCGCCGCCGCCATGGTCGCTGGCCCTGCGCCCTTTCCTCGCGACGAGGTGGGATGATTATGCGGCAGGTTTAGGGGCGTCGGACGGGCGCGGTGGTTGTTTTTGCAGGGTGTTGAATAGGCTGGGGTTTGTTCGGGAAAGCACGGGGATAGAGGGCAGTCTTTCCCCGTACTTGCCCCCTACGGATCGCTTCGCGATCGTCTTCCCCCGGAGGGGGAAGATGAAGGGCGGCGATCTCATCTTCCCCCCGCAGGGGGGAGGACGACCGCGAAGCGGTCAGGAGGGGGCCAGCGGCGCTGGCCGGTTATCAACCCTGTGGGACAGCCGCCGCCTTCCCTCCACTGGCAAAGCCGCCTATGACACCGTTTCATGACGGCCACCGCCCATGACCCCACCCGCGTCGCCCTCGACGCGATCCGCGCCCGCGCCTTTGCCTTCCCAAAGCGCCATTTCCTGTCCGCCGGCGATCTCAATGCGCCCCAGGCGGCCGACCTGCTGGACCTGGCCGAGGCGTTCGTCGCCTTCAACCGCCAGACTTCCAAGTCGCTGGACCTGCTCAAGGGCCGGACGCTGATGAACCTGTTCTTCGAGAACAGCACCCGCACCCAGTCCAGCTTCGAGATCGCCGGCAAGCGCCTGGGCGCCGACGTGGTCAATATGAGCCCGCGCACCTCGTCGATCACCAAGGGCGAGACCCTGATCGACACCGCCGTGACCCTGAACGCCATGCGCCCCGACCTGCTGGTGGTGCGCCACGCCTCGTCGGGCGCGGCGTCGCTGCTGTCCCAGAAGGTCAGCGGCCACGTGATCAACGCCGGCGACGGCCAGCACGAGCACCCCACCCAGGCCCTGCTGGACGCCCTGTCGATCCGGCGCGCCTTTGGCCGGGTCTCGGGCCTGACCGTGGCGATCTGCGGCGACGTCCTGCACAGCCGCGTGGCCCGCTCGAACGTCTCGCTGCTGCACACCCTGGGGGCCAGCGTGCGGCTGGTGGGTCCCGCCACCCTGATGCCGGCCCAGGCCGAGCGCTGGGGCGCCACCGTCCACCACGACATGAAGTCGGGCCTGGCCGGGGCCGACGTGGTGATGATGCTGCGCCTGCAGCTGGAGCGGATGCAGGGCGGCTTCGTGCCCTCGACCCGCGAATATTTCCGCTTCTATGGCCTGGACCGCGAAAAGCTGTCCCGCGCCGCGCCGGGAGCCAAGGTCATGCACCCTGGGCCCATGAACCGGGGCGTCGAGATCGACAGCGACGTGGCCGATGATCCGGCCGTCAGCCTGATCCAGGACCAGGTCGAGATGGGCGTCGCCGCCCGGATGGCGGTGCTGACCAGCCTCGCCGCACGGCTGGAGGCCGGGCGATGATTTTGAATCCCATCATTTCCTCCGCTCTCCCCGGCGAAGGCCGGGGCCCAGCTTCATCCAGAGCGTCTGGCGATGACGCGCCTTCGGGATTTGCCAGATCGCATCAGGCACGTGGGTTCGATCTGGACCCCGGCCTTCGCCGGGGAGAGCGGGGTTTTCTAGTGGCGTCTTTGGAATTTCACGCATGAACGCCCCCCAGCCCCTGGCCTTCACCAATGCCCGTCTGGTCGATCCCGAGAGCGGCTATGATGGCCCCGGCGGGGTCATCGTCTCCGAGGGCGTGATTGCCGACGTCGCCAAGGGCCGAGAGTTCGGCAAGCTCGGCAAGGGCGTCCGCGTCGTCGACTGCGGCGGGGCCCTGCTGGCCCCCGGCCTGATCGACCTGCGGGTCAAGACCGGCGAGCCCGGGGCCGAGACCAAGGAAACCCTGGCTTCAGCCGCGCGCGCCGCCGCCGCCGGGGGTGTGACCAGCATCGTCGTCCAGCCCGACACCGATCCGGCCATCGACGATCCCAGCGTGGTCGACTTCATCCTGCGTCGGGCCCGCGACATCGACAGCGCCCGCATCCTCTGCGCCGGCGCGGCGACCAAGGGTCTGAAGGGCGAGCAGATGGCCGAGATCGGCCTGATGCGCGAGGCTGGCTGCGTCTATATCACCGACGCCGACCGCCCGATCGTCGACTCCAAGGTCTTCCAGCGCATCCTGACCTACGCCAAGGGCTTCGACGCCCTGCTGGCCCACCGGCCGATGGACATGTGGCTGGCCAGGGGCGGCGCGGCGATCGGCGGCGAATTTGCCGGCCGTCTGGGCCTGCCGTCGATCTCGCCGATGGCCGAACGCATCATGCTCGAGCGCGACATCGCCCTGCTGGAAGCCACCGGCGGCCGCCTGCTGGTCGACCAGATCACCAGCGCCGGCGCGCTGGAGACCCTGGCCCGCGGCAAGGCCAGGGGCCTGCGCCTGTCGGCCAGCGTGTCGATCAACCACCTTTCCTTCAACGAACTGGACATCGGCGATTATCGCAGCTTCGCCAAGCTGACCCCGCCCCTGCGCGGCGAGGACGACCGCCAGGCCCTGATCGAGGCCCTGGCGTCGGGCCTGATCGACATTGTCGTCTCGGCCCACGCCCCGGCCCCGGCCGAGGACAAGCGTTTGCCCTTCGACGAGGCCACCCCCGGGGCCATCGGCGTCGAGACCCTGCTGCCGGCCCTGCTGTCCCTGTATCACGACGAGCGCCTGCCGCTGGTCGACCTGATCCGCGCCGTGACCCTGGCGCCCGCCGAGCTGCTGGGCCTGCGCGGCGGCCGGATCGCCCCCGGCGCGCCGGCGGACCTCGTGCTCTGCGACATCGACGCGCCGATCATCGTCGATGCGGCCAAGCTGCTGTCCAAGTCCAAGAACTCGCCGTTCGACGGGCGGCGGTTGCAGGGTCAGGTGCTGATGACTCTGGTGGACGGGCGGGTGGTGCATCGGGCGGAGGGGTAGCTGATCCTGTCCCGCTGGGGGGAGGATTTGGATGCACCCCGACTCTGCACTAAACCTAGGTCACCAACTTCGCTTTGCGTAGCGGTTGAAATCGCGCGCAACTCGCCTTAAGGTCGAAACGTGCAAGATCTCGCCCAAGCCGTCTATCTCACGCTCGCGATTGCCGTGGTCGGAGGCTACCTCCTCGGCTCGATCCCGTTCGGCCTGATCGCGACCCGCCTGGGCGGGGCCGGCGACATCCGCCAGATCGGGTCAGGCAATATCGGCGCGACCAATGTGCTGCGCTCCGGTCGCAAGGACCTGGCGGCCATCACCCTGATCGGCGATGCCGGTAAGGGCATCCTGGCCGTGCTGCTGGCCCGCTGGATGACCAACGACAGCGCCGCCATCGTCGCCCTGGCCGGCGGCGCGGCCTTCCTGGGCCACCTGTTCCCGGTATGGCTGAAGTTCAAGGGCGGCAAGGGCGTGGCCACCTTCTATGGCGTGCTGCTCTCGGCCTGCTGGCCCGTGGGCGTGCTGGCCGCCGTCACCTGGCTGGCCATGGCCGTCCTCTTCCGGATCAGCTCCCTGGCCGCCCTGACCGCCGCCGCCCTGGCCGCGCCGTTCGCCCTGGCTACCGACCAGCCCCATGCCATGCTGGTCCTGGCCCTGTTCATGGCCGTGCTGATCTTCATCCGTCACCGCGAGAACATCGCCCGCCTGCTGAAGGGCCAGGAGCCGAAGATCGGCCAGAAGAAAGCGGCGGAGCCCCCGCCTCCGGCCGCGTGACCCCGGGCCGCCTCTCGGATCCCCAGCGCCTGGCCTGGCTCAGGCTGGCGCGCACCGAGACGGTCGGCCCCGTCGCTTTCGAGCACCTACTGGCCCGCTACGGCACGCCCGAGCGCGCCCTTTCGGCCCTGCCCGACCTGTCGCGCCGCGGCGGTCGCGCCACGCCCCTGAACATTCCCCTGCGCGACACGATCGAGCGTGAACTCGCAGCCGGAGCGGCCCTCGGCGCGCGGCTGATCTGTGGCTGCGAACCCGACTTCCCCCTTCGGCTGGCGGCCCTGGATCCCCCGCCGCCGGTTCTCTGGGCCCTGGGCCGCGCCGACCTGCTGGCCAGGTCCACCATCGCCATCGTCGGGGCCCGCATCGCCTCGGCGGCCGGCCAGCGCTTTGCCCGCCAGTTGGCCGCCGAGCTGGGTGAGGCCGGCCACGTCATCGTCAGCGGCATGGCGCGGGGCGTCGACGGCGCGGCGCACGAGGGCGCCCTGCGTACCGGTACGGTCGCCGTGCTGGGCGGCGGGGTCGGCGACATCTATCCGCCCGAACACGCGACGCTCCATACCCGGCTCGCCGTCGAGGGCTGCGTCGTCAGCGAAAGCGCCCCCGATCGCCGGGCCCAGGCCAAGGACTTCCCCCGCCGCAATCGCATCATCTCGGGCCTGTCCCTGGGGGTTGTAGTGGTCGAGGCCGAGCTGAAGTCCGGCTCCCTGATCACCGCCCGCCTGGCCGCCGAGCAGGGTCGCGACGTCTTCGCCGTGCCCGGCTCACCTCTGGATCCACGGGCCCGCGGCACCAATGACCTGATCCGCCAGGGCGCGATCCTGTGCGAGGGGGCCGAGGATGTGTTGCGGGCCCTGTCTGGCCAGGCCCAGCTGCGCGAACGGGACCGGACCTATGATCCCGCCGCTGAGGCCGACCTCGACCTTGACGCCCTGCGCGAGCGACTAGCCGCCCTGCTCTCGCCCACGGCCGTCTCGCGCGACGAGCTGGTGCGGGCCACCGGCGCGCCGACCTCGGCGGTGATGGCGGCCCTTGTGGAGCTGGCCCTGGCCGAGCGGGCGGAACTGCTGGCCGGAGGGATGGTGGCGGGGGTGTGATGGCCACCGCCGATTCATTGCACTGAGTACTGGATACCAGTACCATGGCGATTGAATTCGAATGGGATCCGGAAAAGGCGCGGCGCAACCTCGCCAAACATGGGGTTGATTTCAAAGACGCCTGTCACGCGATCCTGGACCCTTGGCGTATGGAGGATGTCGATGACCGGTTCGACTACGGCGAAGAACGCATCCAGATCATCGGCGCCTGCTTCGGGGCCGTCCTCTTCGTCGTCACCGTCTCACAGGTCCAAAATCACTACCGGATCATCTCAGCCAGACCCGCCAATCCCGTCGAAAGCAAAAGGTACTTTCGTGGTGCATAGCGGCGATCTGCCGATGGGCAAGACCGACTGGGATCGCCTCAAGGCGATGACAGACGAAGACATCAACGCCGCCGCCCTGTCCGATCCCGATTGCCCACCGCTGACCGAGGAGCAACTGTCGCGGTTCAGGCGCGTCAACGCGATCAAGGATATTCGCGGTCGGCTAGGCATGACCCAGGCGGCGTTCGCTGCGGCATTCCGCTTGCCGCTGTCGACGGTCCGAGATTGGGAACAGGGTCGAACCACGCCAGACGCGCCAGCCAGAACACTGCTCACAGCGATATCGCGGGATCCCGAAACGATGCGAAGGCTGGTCGGTGGCGAAGCGGCCTGATCGGCGACTTCTGGTCTGAACGCCTAGACGCTCAGATCGATCATCAGCCCCGTACCCTGGGCCGGAGCGGCACGCACGGCCTCGCGCAGGCGCTCGGCGATCGCTGCGCGTTCGTCGTTCGACGTCACCGGCTTGACCGGCTGGATCGGTGAGACATAGGCCTCGGTGGCGATCCTGTTGATGCTCGAGAGGTTCATGAGCGCCAGAAGGGTTTAGGTTCCAGCCTGATCATCGTCCAAATGGGCTTAACAATCGCCTACCAGGATCCAGGAAACTGCACCGTTTGAACGGGCTGCGTTGACAGACCCCCCGTCCCGCCCCCACTTTCCGGCGCTCGCCTCCAAGGCGATCCTCCCCGCAGGTACAGAGTCCTAATGAACGTCGTCGTCGTCGAGAGCCCGGCCAAGGCCAAGACCATCAACAAGTATCTCGGGTCCGACTACACGGTTCTCGCCTCGTACGGCCACATCCGCGACCTGCCCTCCAAGGACGGCTCGGTCGAGCCCGACAACGATTTTGCCATGACCTGGGAGGTCGACGCCAAGTCGTCCAAGCGGATTTCCGACATCGTCGACGCGATGAAGGGGGCCGATCGTCTGATCCTGGCCACCGACCCCGACCGCGAAGGGGAAGCCATCAGCTGGCACGTGCTGGAGGTCCTGAACAAGAAGAAGGCGGTCAAGGGGATGACCGTCCAGCGGGTCACCTTCAACGCCATCACCAAGGCCTCGGTGCTCGAGGCCATGGCCAATCCGCGCGACATCGACATGGAGCTGGTCGAGGCCTATCTGGCCCGCCGCGCCCTGGACTATCTGGTCGGTTTCACCCTTTCGCCGGTGCTGTGGCGCAAGCTGCCGGGCAGCCGCTCGGCCGGTCGCGTCCAGTCGGTCTGCCTGCGCCTGATCGTCGAGCGCGAGATGGAGATCGAGCGCTTCAAGACCCAGGAATACTGGAGCGTCGAGGCCGATGTCTCGGCCGGGGCCGATCCGTTCACGGCCCGCCTGGTCAAGCATGAGGGCAAGAAGCTCACCAAGTTCGACCTCGGCAACGAGGGCTCGGCCCTGGCCGCCAGGGCAGCGGTCGAGAAGGCCGTGTTCAAGATTTCCGGTGTCGAGAAGAAGCCCGGCAAACGCTCGCCGGCCCCGCCCTTCACCACCTCGACCCTGCAGCAGGAAGCCTCGCGCAAGCTCGGCTTCTCGGCCCAGCGCACCATGCAGGCGGCGCAAAAGCTCTATGAGGGCATCGATATCGGCGGCGAGACCGTCGGCCTGATCACCTATATGCGAACCGACGGCGTGTCGGTGGGCCCCGAAGGCATAGCCGAAGCCCGCGACGTGATCGGCAATGTCTATGGCAAGGACTATGTCCCGGAGACGCCGCGCTACTACAAGGTCAAGGCCAAGAACGCCCAGGAGGCCCACGAGGCCATCCGCCCGACCAGCCTGCACCGCAATCCCGGCTCCCTGCGCCTGGAGCCCGATCTGGGCCGGCTCTACGAGCTGATCTGGAAGCGGATGATCGCCTCGCAGATGGAAAGCGCCCGGATCGAGCGCACCACGGTCGACATCGAAAGCCATGACGGCCAGACCGGCCTGCGCGCCACCGGCCAGGTCGTGCTCTTCCCCGGCTATCTGACGGTCTATGAAGAAGGCCGCGACGACGACGGCGATGAAGACTCGGCCCGCCTGCCCCTGATCGAGGACGGTGCTGCCGCCAAGGTCATCGAGGCCCGCGCCGACCAGCACTTCACCGAACCGCCCCCGCGCTATTCGGAAGCCAGCCTGGTCAAGAAGATGGAAGAGCTGGGGATCGGTCGTCCGTCGACCTATGCCTCGGTCCTGACCGTCCTGCGCGACCGCGAATATGTGAAGATGGAGAAGAACCGCTTCATCCCAGAGGACAAGGGCCGGCTGGTCACCGCCTTCCTCGAGCAGTTCTTCCGCCGCTATGTCGAGTATGACTTCACGGCCAGCCTGGAAGAGCAGCTCGACCTGGTGTCGGACGGCAAGCTGGACTGGAAGCAGTTCCTGCGCGACTTCTGGAAAGAGTTCCATGCCGCCGTCGGCGAGATCGCCGAGCTGCGCGTCACCAATGTGCTGGACGCCCTCAATGAGGCGCTGGGACCCCATATCTTCCCCGACAAGGGCGACGGGTCCAATCCCCGCCTGTGCCCCACCTGCGGCTCCGGCCAGCTGTCCCTGAAGGTCGGCAAGTTCGGGGCCTTCATCGGCTGCTCGAACTATCCGGAATGCCGTTTCACCCGTCAGCTCGCTACCGCCGAGGGCGAAGGCGAAGCTGAGTCCGCGGACCGCGATCTGGGGATCAACCCGGAAACCGGTCGCTCGGTGTGGCTGAAGAACGGCCGCTTTGGTCCCTATGTCGAAGAGCCACCGGCGGCGGAAAGCGGCGACAAGCCCAAGCGATCAAGCCTGCCCAAGGGCTGGCTGCCGGCCGCCGTCGATCTGGAAAAGGCCCTGCGCCTGCTGTCCCTGCCCCGGGAGGTCGGTCAGCACCCCGACGACGGCAAGACGATCACCGCCGGACTTGGCCGGTTTGGTCCGTTCGTCCTGCACGACGGGACCTATGCCAATCTGGAGAACCCGGAGGATGTCTTCGACATCGGCCTGAACCGCGCCGTTGCCCTGCTGGCCGACAAGCGGGCCGGAGGCGGACGTCCTCAGCGCGGTCAGGCCGCTGCCCTGGCCGAACTGGGCAATCACCCCGAGGACGGCAAGCCGGTCCGCGTGCTGTCCGGCCGCTTCGGCCCCTATATCAAGCACGGCGATACCAATGCCAATGTCCCCAAGGGGGCCGATCCTGCGGCCCTGACCCTGGACGAAGCGGTGGTCTTGCTGGCGGAACGTGTCGCCAAGGGCGGCGGCAAGAAGCCGGCAAAGAAAGCCGCCGCCAAGAAGGCTCCCGCCAAGGCCACGGCCAAGGCGAAAGCCGCTGACGGGGCGGCTCCAGCCAAGAAACCTGCTGCAAAAAAGCCGGCGGCGAAAAAGGCAGCGGCCCCGAAGAAGGCCGCCGCCAAGCCGAAGGCCTGACCCTACCCATGTCCACAATCCGGGTTTAGACTGCCCCCATGACGTCGCTCGAACGGCCCCTGCCCCTGACTGTGGTGATCGCCGGCCTGATCATGGCCAGCATCCTGGGCTTCGTCATGGGCCTGACCAATGCGCTCAAGGACGGGCAGTCGCTGAACAGCGTCTCGACCGCCCCCTTGGCCGAGGTATCAGGCGTCCCCATCAGGGACGCGTCCCCGGCCCCCCTTTACGTCCCGGCCCCGCCCGAAAGGCCCAAGCCCAAGGCCGTAGAGGTCAAGACCGAAGAGGTCGCCGTTCCGGCTGCGGTGATCGAGGCCCCACCGGCTGCGCCGGAAGCCGCTCCCGTGGCTGCCCCGCCGGCACAACAACCCCCGCCGGCCCGGATCGAGGATCTGTACTAGGGGACCCACGCCTGTTGGGCATTTTGCGTCTCTGCGGTCTTCGGCCCTCGGGCTGGTCAGCGCCTGCCCCTTCAGACAAGCCAAACCGGCGGTAGCGGCATTTCCCTTGGCCTTTGGCCCCCGGCCCGGGTTATCCCAGCACATGGCCAAACCACGCACGCCCAAGTCGTCGAAATTTCCTGCCGCCGCCAAGCCGCCCGCCGGCCTGCCGGACCGCGAGACCCTGCTGGCCTTCCTGCGCAGTGCGGGCGAGAGCGGCAAGGCCGATATCGCCCGGCACTTCGGGCTGAAGGGTGCTGACCGCCGGGCCCTGCGGGAGATGCTGCGCGAACTGGAAGCGCAGGGCGCGCTCGGCAAGCGTGGCCGCAAGGGCTTCGCCGAGGCCGGCTCCCTGCCCCCCGTAGGCGTGGTCGATGTCGTGGATCGTGACGCCGACGGCGACATGTTCGTCAAGCTGACCCGGGCCGACGATGACGCCCCCATCGTGCGCCTGTCGCCCGCGCGCAATGCCGATGCCGGCGGCGCACCAGGCATGGGCGATCGCCTGCTGGTCCGCTTCGAGCGCCTCGAGAACGGCGAGCTGGAAGCCCGGCTGATCAAGAAACTCGGCCAGAGCGCGCACAAGATCCTGGGCGTGATCCGCAAGCACCGCCGCGAAACCCGGGTTGAACCGGTCGATCGCAAGTCCAAGGAAGTCCTGGTCCTCTCCGAACTGGACGCCAGGGACCTCAAGGAGGGCGATCTGGTGCTGGCCTCGGTGGGTTCAGCCGCCGGTCGCTACGGACCCAAGCAGGGTAAGGTGCTGGAAGTGGTCGGAAGCGAGGATGATCCCCGTGCCGCCTCCCTGATCGCCATCCATAGCCACGGCATTCCGGTGGGCTTCTCTGAAGCCGCCGAGGCCGAGGCCGCGAACGCACAGCCGCCGACCCTGGAAGGCCGCGACGACCTGCGCGACCTGCCGTTCGTGACCATCGACCCGGTCGATGCCCGCGATCATGACGATGCCGTCTATGCCCATCCCGATCCCGACGCCGGCAATGCGGGCGGCTGGATCGTCTGGGTGGCCATCGCCGATGTCGCCGCCTATGTCCGCCCGGGCTCGGCCCTGGACCGAGAGGCCCGCGAAAAGGGCAACAGCGTCTATTTCCCCGACCGGGTCGAGCCGATGCTGCCCGAGGTCCTGTCCAACGGCCTGTGCTCCCTGCGGGAGGGCGAGAACCGCGCCACCCTGGCGGTGCGGATGGTGTTCGACAGCGCCGGCCGCAAGAAGAGCCACCGCTTCGTGCGTGGCCTGATGCGCTCGGCGGCCAAGCTGTCCTACGAGCAGGCCCAGGCCGCCATCGACGGCGTGATCCCGCCCGACGGCCAGGACGGCGACAAGGCTCCGCCCCTGCTGGACCCGATCCTCAAGCCGCTCTGGGCCGCCTTCCGCCTTATGGGCAAGGGCCGCGAGATCCGCTCACCCCTGGCCATCGAGAGTGACGAGCGCAAGATCGTCATTACCCGCGAGGGCGAGATCGCCTCGATCAACCGCCGCGCCAGCCTCGAGGCCCACAAGCTGATCGAGGAGATGATGATTCAGGCCAATGTCAGCGCCGCTGAAAGCCTGGAGGCCAAGCGCACGCCGCTGATCTATCGCGTCCATGACACGCCCAGCCAGGAGAAGGTCCAGAACCTGGCCGAGTTCCTGGCGACCCTGGAGATCAAGTGGAACAAGGGTGAGGCCCCGCAGACCTCGCGCTTCAACAAGCTGCTGGATGAGACCCGCGACGCGCCCCATGCCGCCATCGTCAACGAGGTGGTGCTGCGCACCCAGATGCAGGCCCACTACAGCGCCGACAATCTGGGCCACTTCGGCCTGAACCTGGCCAAGTATGCCCACTTCACCAGCCCGATCCGCCGCTATGCCGACCTGATCGTGCACCGCGCCCTGATCCGGGCCCTGAATCTCGGGACCGACGGCCTGACCGACCAGGACGTCAGCCAGATCAAGGACACCGCCGAGACCATCACCTATGCCGAGCGTCGGGCCATGGCCGCCGAGCGCGACGCCACCGACCGCTATATCGCCGCCTTCCTGTCCGACCGGGTCGGCGCGACCTTCAACGGCCGGATCACCGGCGTCACCCGCTTTGGCCTGTTCGTGAAACTGGACGAGACCGGTGCCGACGGTCTGGTCCCGGTCTCGACCCTGGGCCAGGAGTTCTTCGTCCATGACGAGCGCATGCACGCCCTGGTCGGGGAGCGCACCGGCAAGCGCTGGCCCCTGGGCCTGCAGGTCGAGGTCAAGCTGGTCGAGGCCACCCCGGTGACAGGCGGCCTGCTGTTCGAGATGATCACCGAACCCCTGCCGGCCGATCCCAAGGCACCTCGCCCCCGCCTGGGCGCGCGGCGTCAGGCTGCCGTCAAGCCGCGCGGCGGCCTGCCCAAGGGCGTGCGGCGCGGCAAGCGGCGGTAGTTTGAGAGATACTCCCCCTTTGGGGGAGGACCCATCTAGTTCAGGCCTTTGACCGCCGTCTCCAGCAGGTCAGCCATCATCCGCTCGTCGGCCGCTGAGGGATGCTGGTGGCAGGCCGTACGCTCCAGCCCGGTCACGCGCACGGCTGTGGCCAGGCCCTTGAGCCGGCCGGCGACCTGCTGAACATCCTCCGCGAAGGTGTCACCGGCGATCAGCAGGAAGCGGGCCTGCGGGTCGCGCCGGGCCAGGCCGGCGACGAAGTCGACATAGGAGTCGCGATAGTCGGCGCGCAGGTCGGCCTCACTGCGCCAGGCTTCGCCCGGCTTCAGCGGCGTCGAGAAATCGTTCGTACCCAGACCGATGACGATCAGGTCGGGCTTCCAGGGATCGGCCGGATCGATGCGCGGCTCGGCCTGGCCGGGGATCAGGCGCGGATAGAGGGCCGGCAGGGGCTCTCCCGGGGCCAGGCCACTATAGTTGCGCACCACGCCGCGCCCTGAATAGGCGATGATCCGATAGTCCGCCTTCAGCCGCCCCGCCAGGATCGGCGCGAAGGACAGGCTGGTGTCGGTCAGGTCATGAACCTCCTGCTCCGTGCAGGTCTGACGGGCGGAACGCACGCCATAGGCCACGGTGAAGGAGTCGCCGATGAACTCGATCCGGCGGGATCGCGCGACGGGTGCCAGGGGCCGTCCTTCGGGACCGACAAAGAAGCCGATGAACCGCGCCGACCCCGTCTGGCTCTCGGTCAGCTTGTCCAGCCGCACCACATGCTCGCCGGGGCCAAGCTGGTCGAAGCTCAGTCGCGCCAGACCCGGCCTGCGCAGTTCGGCACGGACCTGTCCGTCAATGCTGACCGACAGGTGTTCCGAGCCGGTGTCGACCGCCACGGTCACCGAGGGGCCGGAAAACCGGCCTTCGAAATAGACCCCCGGCCAGCCAAAGCTCAGCCCGCCCTCGGGGGCAGGCGCGACGCGGCCGCCGACATGGGGGGTCAGGGCGGTCTGGGCGGCGACCGGCGCGGCGGCCAGGGACAGGACGCTGAGCGCGGCGAGGAGAACGGAACGCATGGTCGACTCCAACGAACGGTCCCCTTCATCTGTCATAGCGACGCGATCCCCGCTAACAGGAAATCATGCGCCCAGATCTCGACCCGTTCCACGCCATCGCCATCAGCCGCCTGGCCTATCAGCTGCAGGCCGAGGGGCGGTCGGTCATCCATATGGAATTTGGCCAGCCCTCGACCGGCGCACCCAAGGCCGCGATCGACCGCGCCCACCACGTGCTCGACACCGACGGCCTGGGCTATTGGGAAAGCCCTGGTCTCAAGGCCCGCATCGCCCAGCGCTATGGTGAGAAGCACGGGGTCAAGGTCGATCCGGAGCAGATCATCCTGACCTGCGGGGCCTCGCCGGCCCTGGTCATGGCCCTGGCCTCGGCCTTCGAGGCCGGCGATCGTGTGGCCCTGGCCCGCCCCGGCTATGTGGCCTATCGCAACACCCTGAAGGCGCTGAACCTGATCCCGGTCGAGATCGCCTGCGGGCCGGAGGATCGCTACCAGCTGACCGCCGCCCACCTGGCGGCGCTCGACCCTGCCCCGGCCGGCGTCATTGTCGCCAGCCCGGCCAACCCGACCGGCACCGTCATCGCCGACGACGAAATGGCCGCCATAGCCGACATATGCCGTACACGGAATATCAGGATCGTCAGCGACGAAATCTATCATGGCCTGAGCTATGTGGGGCCCGTGCGGTCGATGCTGGAGTTCGAGCCCAGCGCCCTGGTGGTCAACAGTTTCTCGAAATATTTCAGCATGGTCGGCTGGCGACTGGGCTGGCTGGTGTCGCCTCTGGACCATGTCCACCGGGCCCGGGCCTATATGGGCAACCTGTTCCTGACCGCCCCGTCCCTGAGCCAGCACGCCGGCCTGATCGCCATGGATTGCACCGACGAGCTCGACGGCCATGTCGAGGTCTATCGCCGCAACCGCCAGCTGCTGCTGGACGCCCTGCCCTCGCTGGGCTTGGCCAGGATCGCGCCGCCGGACGGGGCCTTCTACATCTGGGCCGATGTCGGCCACCTGACCGATGACTCGATGGCGTTCTGCCGGCAACTGCTGACCGAAACCGGCGTCGCCACCGCCCCGGGCATCGATTTCGACCCGGTCGAGGGGCACCGCTTCATGCGCTTCAGCTTCGCCGTCTCGACCGCGGAGGTCGAGGAGGCGCTGCGGCGGCTGGTTCCGTGGTTTGCGGCGCGGTAGCTGCTCCCCCTCAGGGGGAGCTGTCGCGGAGCGACTGAGGGGGCCATCGCGGCATCAGGCCAGCTAGCCCCCTCCGGCCCTGCGGGCCACCTCCCCCAGAGGGGGAGGATCTATTTCGAGCCTACTTCTTCTCCAGATAATCCAGAGCCATGAACACCTCGGCTTTCACGCCGGTCTCGAACACAGCCTCGTCGACGTCAAAATAGGGCGAGTGGTTGGCCGGCGCACCGGCGGCCGGAACGCTGGCCGGGCGGCCGCCCAGCTGGATGAACACGCCAGGGACCTTCTCGGCATACATCGAGAAATCCTCGGCCCCGGTCACCAGGGCCCCATTGTCCTCGACCTTGCCGGGCGAGGCCTTGGACAGCGACGCCTTGACCCATTTCGACAGGGCCGGATCGTTATAGGTCACCGGATAGGGCTGGGTGAACACGGCCTCGGCCTTGGCACCGTAGCGGTCACCGATCGCTGCAACGCTCTTCTGGACCTTGTCGATCAGGTCGGCGCGACGCTCGGTCGAGAAGGTCCGCATGGTGCCGCCCATCACCAGGTCTTCCGGAATGATGTTCTGGCGCATGCCCATATGGATGGTGGCAATGGTCACCACCGAGGGCGACAGCCCGACATCGACCTGTCGGGCGGCGATCTGGTTCATGGCCTGGACGATATCGGCGGCGATGCTGGCCATGTCGATGCCTGCCCAGGGTCGAGCGCCATGGGTCTGCTTGCCCTTGACGGTGATCGTGATCCGGTCGGAGCTGGCATAGAAGCCCATGGGCCGATAGTTCAGCTGATGGGCATCCAGCGGGCCGATGTGCAGGCCGAAGATGGCGTCAACCTTGGGCTGGTCCAGAGCACCGTCGCGGATCATCAGCTTGGCGCCGCCTTCCTCGCCGGCCTGCGGGCCTTCCTCGGCGGGCTGGAAGATCAGGACCACCGTGCCCTTGATGTCGGCCTTCATGCCGGCCAGCACCGTGGCGGCTCCCAGCAGCATGGCGACATGTGTGTCATGGCCGCAGGCGTGCATGACCGGAACGGTCTTGCCTTCCCAGGTGGCCGTGGCCTTGGAGGCGAACGGCAGGCCGGTCTTTTCCTCGACCGGCAGGGCGTCCATGTCGGCGCGGAGGGCCACCACCTTGCCGGGCTTGCCGCCCTTGAGGATGCCGACCACCCCGGTCTTGCCGACGCCCTCGCGGACCTCGAAGCCCAGGGCCTTCAGCTCCTTGGCCACCAGGGCGGCCGTGCGCACTTCCTGGTTTCCGAGCTCAGGATTCTGGTGCAGGTCCCGCCGCCAGGCGATGACCTTGGGCTGGACGGCCTTGGCGGCGGCCTCGACCTTCGCCGCCGACGGCGCAGCCAGGGCCGGTGCCCCACAGGCCAGTCCGGCCAAGATCGCCAAAGTCGAAATTCGTCCCAACATGCCCGTCATTCCCTCTGAAAAGCCGGGCGACAGTGGAGTGCTTGCTGCGGGCTGGTCAAGCTGACGTAAGGTCTGGCTTTGCGATTGGCGCGATCGGTCTAAGCTTGGGCCATGGACGAGCCGATTGAAGCCAAGTTCGACACCATCAATGACGCCGCCGTGCGCGAGCCCGGCACCGGTGTCCTGCGGCCGCGACATGCCGCGACCCTGATCATGGTCCGGACCGATGCGGCCAAGCCGCGCCTGTTGATGGGCCGCCGCAATCGCGGCCATGCCTTCATGCCCGACAAGTGGGTGTTTCCCGGCGGTCGGGTTGATCGCGGCGACTATCGGGTCCCGGCCGCCAGCGAGCTTTCGCCGGAGGTCACCGCACGACTGACCCACCAGCCGCGCCACCCGAGCCCTGTCGCCCTGGCCCGCGCCCTGGGCCTGGCGGCGATCCGCGAGACCTTCGAGGAGACCGGCCTGCTGCTGGCGCGCCCGGCCCCTGCACGGCCGGCGGCCGGGGCCTGGCGGCCCTTTCTGGCCCAGGCGGCCCTGCCCGACCTGGCTCCCATGGCCTTTGTCGCCCGGGCCATCACCCCGCCCTACCGCAACCGCCGCTTTGATGCCCGCTTCTTCATGGCCTCGGCCGAGGCCCTGATCAGCCTGGACCGCCAGCCCGACTGCGGCGAACTGGACGAGATCGCCTGGGTCGATTTCGATGAGGCCATGGCGCTGGATCTGCCCAACATCACCCGCTTCGTGGTCGCCGAGATCGGTCAGAGGCTGAAGGATGCTGGACGCCCCGCGCCCTTCATGCGTTTCCTGAACGGTGCCCGGAACCTGACCTATGTCTGAGCCGGCGCGTCTCGGGGGAGATCGACATGCTGGCCATTCTGTTCGCGTCCGCCCTGGCGTCCACACCGCCCGCGCCTGAACCCGAGATCAGCCGCCTGGCCTGGATGACGGGCTGCTGGATGCAGGTCCGCTCCAACGGACGTGTCGACGAGCAGTGGATGGCCCCCGGCGGCGGCGTGATGCTGGGCATGAGCCGCACCCTCAAGGACGGCAAGGTTCGCGAATTCGAGTTCCTGCGAATCGCCCCGGGCCCCGACGGCAGGCTCGCCTTCAACGCCAAGCCCTCCGGCCAGCCAGAGGCCGTCTTCCCGCTCAAGGAGATCACCGACGACTCGGTGGTGTTTGAGGACCCCGCCCATGACTTTCCGCAACGGATCCTGTACCGGCGCGTCGATGCCCGCACGCTGATCGGCCGTATTGAGGGCCAGATCGGCGGTCAGGTCCGGTCGGTCGACTATCCCTACATACGGTGCCCCGCCGGCAATTGACTTTGGCGCGCTGATCAGTATGTTCCGCGCCTCTCATTTCCAACGCGCGGGTACCCTGCGCGACACCGCAGGGATTCGACCATGGCCAAACCGGCTTCAATTAAGATCCGCCTGAACTCCACGGCGGACACCGGCTTCTTCTACGTGACCAAGAAGAACGCCCGCACCAAGACCGAAAAGATGGTGCTGAAGAAGTACGATCCGGTCATCCGCAAGCACGTCGAATTCAAGGAAGGCAAGATCAAGTAAGATCTGCCCGACCGGTACGACACAACAAAACGCCCGGCCAGAAATGGCCGGGCGTTTTTGATTCCGGGGGCGGTAGCTGCTCCCCCTCTGGGGGAGCTGTCGGCAAAGCCGACTGAGGGGGCTAACGCAACCTGGGCCGAGCTTGCCCCCTCCGGCCCTGCGGGCCACCTCCCCCAAAAGGGGAGGATCTATCCGACTCAGCAGTCGTGCCCTGCCCCCAGCGGCCGGCACCGACCGTCAACATCGGCCGGCGGCTTGAGGCCGGTCACGGCCGCGAGGGTCGGCGCGATGTCCACCGTGTCCAGCGGCAGGACGCGCTCGCGGGGCGCACCGCCCTTCCACCAGAAGATGATCGGCACCCGACGGTCATAGTCCCAGGGGCTGCCGTGGGTGGAGACATAGGTCGGGCCCGCCGTAGCCGGGACCAGCTCCGGCCTGAAGGCGACGACGATGTCACCCATGCGGCCGGGATAGGCACTGCGGCGCATACGCTCCCGCAGCGAAATCTCCTCAGGAGAGGTGTCAGCCGCCTCCGGGGCCAGGGTCAGCAGGGTGTTGACGTCAAAGGCCTCAACCACCTCCGGCTGGCGCGAAACCAGGGCCAGGGCCGCCGCAGTGATCCGGACATGTTCGACAGGATCCAGAGCCTTGCGGTCGGGTCCGACGACGTCGATCGTATTGATGCCGCCATCGGCCACCAGCGGGTCATAGGCGAGGCCCAGATCCTTGCGCAGGGTGGCGTTCAGGCCCGCCAGCCAGGCCTTGGTGCCGATCCGACCGGCCTCATAGCCCTCCTCATGGAGGCGCTCGGGCATGTCGGCCCCGCCGTGGTCGGCCGAGAGAACAACCAGCACACCGCCCTTGGCCTTGCCGACCCGATCGAGGAACTCGCCGAGCCCCTCATCCAGACGCGCGATCTGGTCGCACATTTCCGGTCCCCGGGTGCCGAAGCGGTGGCCGATAAAGTCCGTGGCCGACAGGCTGACCGCCAGGACGTCGACCTGAGGCCCGTCGCCCAGGCCGAAATCGTCACGCAGCTGGGCCGCCAGGTCCAGGGTCACCTGATCGGTGAAGGGACTGCCGCCGAGGTCCCGCAGCCGGTCCGCCTCGCTGGTGGCAGTGGGAATCGGCAGGGCCGCGCGCCATTTGCGGCCGCCGGTCTCGTAGTCAGCCTCAAGAGCCCTGCAGCGCTTGGCCGATCCGCCCAGCAGGGCGTCCATCGGGCTTTTGGCATAATCCCAGACGAAGGGGTGCTTCTTCAGGTCAGCCAGCATCCTGGCATTGAAGGCCGCAACAGGCTTCAGTCGCGCCTCGGCGGTCTGGCCCGGCGGCACATAGGTCGTGAAACCAAAGCCGGGCTGCAGCCAGAAGGCCCCATCCGCCTGATGTCCCGACAAGGTGATCGCGCCGCGATCCTTGCCGGAGACGCCGAACACCCGGCTGGTCGGCGAGACGGCCTTCAGCCAGTCTCCATAGGTCGTGGCGACCATGTTCTTGGGGCTGACCGGGCGGCCCTTGGGATCGTGGGCCAGGACGACACTGTCGTCGGCCAGACAATAGACCTGCTTGCCCAGACTGGCATCGTACCAGTCATTGGCGCTGATACCGGTCTTATTGGGGTGCTTGCCGGTCAGCAGGGTTGAATGCCCCGGGCAGGTCTCGGTCATGGCATGCGACTGGTAGCCATTGGGATAGACCACGCCTTCCCGCGCCAGCCTGCCGAGGCCACCGGTGAAGGTGCCGCGATACTGGGCGAACAGGTTGGCGCTGAACTGGTCGATCGAGATCACCACGACCAGCCTGGGATCGGGCTTGGCGAGGGCTCGAGGCTGGGCCTCAGCCTGGGTCAGGGCTCCGCTGACGAGCACGGCGCAGACAAGGGCACCGGAAGTAAGTTTCTTCTTCATCCAGGCTACAAAGCCTGATCCCTGGCCGCGTGCAAGGTTGCAGGCCGATCAGGCGACAGGAAAAGTTCGTCCGCCTAAAGAACGGTTAGGCGACGCGCGCCACCACGGCATTTCGGCCAGAGGCCTTGGCCTCATATACGCCCTCGTCGGCGCGCTTGAGCAGAGCCTCGGGGGAGTCGTGCTCGCCCAGGGTCGCCGAAACGCCGATCGAGATCGTCACGGTCAGCAATTCCCGGCCCTGGGCGACGCGGAACGGCGAACCGGCGACATGCATGCGGATCCGCTCGGCGATACGCATGGCATCCTCGAGCTGGGTGTCGGGCATGATCACCGTGAACTCTTCGCCGCCATAACGGCAAGGCAGGTCGATGGCGCGCACGTTCGAGGCCAGGCGCAGGGCAAACTCGCGCAGCACCTCGTCGCCCACATCGTGACCGAAGGTGTCGTTGATCTTCTTGAAGTGGTCGATGTCGATCAGCAGGGCCGCCACCGGATCACCGCCCAGGGTGGAACGCTGGACCAGGGAGTCGAGCTGCCCGGTCATGTAGCGCCGGTTGTGCAGACCGGTCAGCTGGTCGGTGACCGCCAGTTCCAGGCTGTGATCGAGATTGTTGCGCAGATAGTCGGTGTAACGCTTGCGCTGGATCTGGGTCTTGACGCGGGCCGCCAGCTCCTGGGGATCGATCGGGCGCGGCAGGATGTCATTGACGCCGATTTCCAGCGCCTTGACCATGCGCTGGCGGTCATCGGGATCGACCATGGCCAGGACCGGCAGGTGCCGGGTCCGCTCGGTCGAGCGCAGCGAGGCGGCGAAGCGCAGGCCGTCAAAGCCCTTGGCCGCGCCATTGATGATCACCAGATCCACCGGGCCGCCGGCGCTGATCCGGGCCTTGTCCGGGTCGGATTCGACGACCGGACGATGTTCGATGCTGAGCTCGGCGGCAATGCGCTGGGCCTGGCGTTCGTTGTCGTCGATGATCAGGATGCGACCGCCCAGGCCATCGAGCCGCGAGGCCGCGCCGGCGATCACGCCCATGCGCCGGCCCGAGGCCTCGCGCTGGCGCAGTTCGTCGATCACCAGCTTCAGACGGGTCAGACTGCGCACGCGGGCAAACAGCATCACGTCATCGATCGGCTTGGTCAGAAAGTCCGAAGCCCCGGCTTCCAGCCCCTGGATGCGGTCGGCGCGGCCATCCAGGGCCGTGACCAGAACCACGGGGATGTGGCGGGTAACCGGATCTTCCTTGAGCTTCTTGCAGACGGTGAAACCGTCCATGCCCGGCATCATCACGTCGAGCAGGATGATGTCGGGCAGATCACTGGCCGCCATGGCCAGGGCCGTGGGGCCGTCTGACGCCGTGGAGACCTGATAATACTCGGCCGAAAGCTTGGCCTCCAGCAGGCGGACATTGGCCTCGATGTCGTCGACGACGAGGATCCGCGCGCTCATGCCGGAGCCTTGTCGAGCAGACGCTTGATGGTGTCGAGAAAGTGGGCCACCGAGATCGGCTTGGAGATATAGGCCTCACAGCCGCCTTCCCGGATCCGCTCCTCGTCCCCCTTCATCGCGAAGGCCGTAACGGCCACCACGGGAATATGGGCCAGGTCCTCGTCTTCCTTGAGCCACTTGGTGACCTCGAGTCCCGAGATCTCCGGCAGCTGAATGTCCATGAGAATCAGGTCGGGGCGATTGTCCCGAGCAATGGACAAGGCCTGCAGACCCTCACGGGTTTGCAGGGTCTCATAACCCTGGGCTTCGAGCAGATCATGAAAGAGCTTCATGTTCAGCTCATTATCCTCCACGATGAGGACCTTCTTCGTCATCCTGACCCCGACCATACGGTCCGTGGCGACGCCTGAGGGATTCGCGCCGCTTCTGACTTCCAGATGGCACGAATATCCTTAAGCCCGCGCTAATCGCGTTAACATCGGCCAATCGCAGATCATGGAACCCCGTTTCTCCGACCTTGAAGCCTGCATCATCGATCCGGAAGCCCCGCTGGTGATCGTCGATGTCGACGAGGTGCTCGCCCAGTTCATGCGCGGGTTCGGCACCTTTGTGGGCCGTTTCGGCTACGAATTGCGCGTCGACCGCTTCGCCCTGTTCCAGAACATCTACCGCCCGGGCGAGACCGAGCACCTGGACCTGATCGCCGGCAAGGTTCTGTTCGACGACTTCTTTCGCGACGGGGCCGACGACCTTTTGCCCGCCGAGGGCGCGGCCCATGCCCTGGCTGATCTGGCGTCACGGGCCGGGGTCGTGATCCTGACCAATGCGCCCGAGCATGGCCGCCTGGCCCGCGGACAGTGGCTCAAGACCCATGGCTTCGACTATCCACTGGTGATCAACAGCGGCCCCAAGGGGCCGTCCGCCGCCCAGCTCGCATCCCGCACGGCCGGACGCTCGGTCTTTATCGATGACCTTTTGCCGCAGCTCGAATCGGTCGCGGCCAGCGCGCCCGACATCACCCGCTTCCAGATGATCAGTGACGAGCGCCTTCGTCCCCTGGCCCCTACCGCCCCCGAGCGGCATGTCCGGATCGACGACTGGGCCGAACTCCGGACCGCGATCGAGGCGCAGCTGTTCGCATGATCCGCTTCGGCGTCGATTTCGGCGGCACCAAGATCGAGGTCGCGGCCCTGGATCGCTCTGGCCAGTTCGTCGCCCGGGTCCGCAAACCCAATCCCGGATCCTACGAAGCGGCCCTGGAGGTGGTGGCCGACCTGCTCGCCGATGCCGAATGCATGGCCGGATCCGGTGCGGCCCGGCTCGGCCTGGGCATTCCTGGCTCGATCTCACCGCGCACCGGCCTGATCCGTAACGCCAACAGCGTCTATCTCAATGGCCGAACCTTTGCCCAGGACCTGGAGGCCCGGCTGGCGCGTCCCGTCCGCCTGGCCAATGACGCCAACTGTCTGGCCCTCTCCGAGGCCGCCGACGGGGCCGGGGCCGGACAGGCCGTGGTGTTCGCTGCCATTCTGGGCACTGGCTGCGGTGGCGGCCTGGTGGTCGATGGCCGGATCATCGAAGGCCGCAACGGCATTGCCGGGGAATGGGGCCACATGCCCCTGCCCTGGCCCAGGCCCGGGGACGAACCCGCCCCGGCCTGCTGGTGCGGCCGCAAGGGCTGTCTTGAAACCTGGATCGCCGGTCCGGCCTTCGCCCGCGATGCTGGCCACCCGACGGGCCAGTCGGTCATGGCTGCCATCGAGGCCGGCGACGCCGGTGCGATGTCCGCCCTCGACCGGCTGATCGACCGGACGGGCCGGGCCCTGGCCCTGGTCTGTGACATGGTCGATCCGGACGTCATCGTCTTGGGCGGGGGCCTGTCGAACATCGCGGCCCTGTACGACCGACTGCCGGCCGCGATCGCGCCTCATGTCTTCTCCGACACCTTTGAAACGCCCCTGCGCAAGGCCGCGCATGGCGACAGTTCGGGGGTGCGCGGCGCGGTCTGGCTGTGGCCCCTCGACGACGCCTAGGCCCGGGCACGCCATGAAGGCCCTGTGCCGCGATTGCGACTGGACGGGTGAGGTACGGGCCCTGCGGTGCCCGTCCTGTGGCTCGCCGCGCACCATCTTTCATGCCGAACTGGCCGCCCTCTCCATGGCGCACCTGGACTGCGACGCCTTCTACGCTTCGGTGGAGAAGCGCGACGATCCGGCGATCCGCGACCGGCCGGTCATCATCGGCGGCGGCAAGCGCGGGGTGGTCACCACGGCCTGCTACATCGCCCGCATGAGCGGGGCCCGCTCGGCCATGCCCATGTACAAGGCCCTGCAGCTCTGTCCCGAAGCGGTCGTCATCAAGCCCAACTTCGCCAAGTACAAGGCCGAGAGCCGCCGGATCATGGAGAAGCTGACGGCCCTGACGCCGCTGGTTCAGCCCCTGTCGCTGGATGAGGCCTGGTTTGACCTGTCGGGCACCGAACGGCTGCATGGTGCCAGCCCGGCAGTGATGCTGACCCGCCTGCAGCGGGAGATCGAGCGGGAGATCAATCTGACCGTCTCCATCGGCCTGGCCCCCAACAAGTTCCTGGCCAAGATCGCATCCGAGCTGGACAAGCCGCGCGGCTTCTCGGTGATCGGCGCGGCCGAAGCCAAGGGGTTCCTGGCCGGAAAACCCGTCTCGATCCTGCCCGGGGTTGGCCCGGCCACCGTGACGTCCCTGGCGGCCGAGGGCTACCGCACCGTCGGCGACATTGCCGCTGCCGACCTGAAGGATCTGGCGGCCGTCCTGGGGGCCGGAGGCCTCCGCCTGCACCGCCTGGCCCAGGGACAGGATTCCCGTGCGGTGGATCCTGATCAGGTCCGCAAGACCATCAGTGCCGAAACGACCTTCAATGACGACCTGTCCCGACGCGAGGACCTGGAGGATGAACTCTGGCCCCTGTGCGAGCGGGTGGCGCGACAGGCCCGCGCCGAGGGGGTGGCGGGACGGGTCGCGACGCTGAAGCTGCGCACCCCCGACTTCAAGGTCCATACCCGCCGCCGAACCCTGGCCGTGCCCACCCAGACCGCGCGCACCCTGTTCCAGGTCGCCCGCGAGCTGCTGGCCCAGGAGCCCGGGTCGACCCGCTACCGCCTGATCGGCGCGGGCCTGACCGAATTTGTCCCGGCCGAAGGGGCTGCGGACGACTTCTTTGCCGGCGACGAGCGGCAGGCGCTCAAGAAGGAGCAGACCATCGACGTCCTGCGCGGCAAGTTCGGGGCCGGAGCGGTGGTCACGGGCCGGACGCTCAAGAGCCGCTGAGCCAAGACCGCAAAACGCGCTACTGACTCCAAACCCGCGTCATCGAAGGAGCCTTGCATGCCCGTCCCACGTCTCCTGGAAGTGACGCTTCTGGCCAGTCTGGCTTTCACACCGGCAGGGGCCAAGCCGCCGAGTGCGCCCCTCACGGCCATCGGAGCCACCGCCATAGCCCAGCACGCCCGGGGCCCCTTTGATGTGAAGCTCGTGCCACAGGACGAGGACGCCGGGCCGGGCTCGACCCTCGGCCGGCTGTCGCTGGACAAGGTCTTCCATGGCGACCTGGACGCCACGGGCAAGGGCCAGATGCTGACCGCCGGCACGGACACGCCGGGCTCAGCCGTCTATGTCGCTATCGAGCGCGTGACCGGAACCCTGCACGGCAAGGCCGGCAGCTTCGCCCTCGTGCACAAGGGTCTGATGCGCGGCGCGGATCGCCAGCTGACCGTCGAGATCGTGCCCGACTCTGGAACCGGGGCGCTCAAGGGCATCGCCGGCAGCCTGACTATCGAGATCACCGGCGGCAAACATCTTTACGATCTGACCTATACCCTGCCGGCTCAATAGGCCCACTCCGTCCCGAGGATCACTCGACCGCCCTTGCGCGGGCGCCGGTCGCGCCCCATTTCGGCTGCTCACCCGGAAAACTGTCCATCGACGGCTTCCGCTCTCCCAATCGTGAAGCCAATTTCCAGGGCGCCCCTGTGTTAAAGCGGCGCAACAGTGCGTGGGCCCCTTCCAAAGCCGGCGCGTTTCCATATCTAATCCAGACATGGCGGGTGGTTCGGCCCGCCGGGAGAAAACGGTCAATGGCCGAGCGGAAGCAAGGCGGACAGAATAACGGGACTGGATCTTCGGTCATCACTGAGGTGAAACCGAAGACACAGAAGCCTTCGCTCTATCGAGTACTGATTCTGAACGACGATTATACGCCGATGGAATTCGTCGTTTACGTTCTTGAGCGGTTCTTCAACAAGTCACGCGAAGACGCGACCCGGATCATGCTGCTGGTTCACCAACACGGCGTTGGTGTGTGTGGCGTCTATACCTACGAAGTCGCTGAAACGAAGGTTGCCCAGGTCATCGACTCGGCGCGCCGTCATCAGCACCCCTTGCAGTGCACCATGGAAAAAGACTGAGGAGCCTCCCCCCTTGCCCTCGTTTTCTCGACCCCTTGAAGAGTCCCTTCACCGCGCCGTCGCCTACGCCAACCAGCGCAAGCACGAGTACGCCACCCTGGAGCATCTGCTCCTGTCCCTGACCGACGATGATGACGCGGCCGGCGTGATGCGCGCCTGTGACGTCGATCTGGTCGCCCTGAAAAAGAGCCTGACCAACTATCTCGACGTCGAGCTGGCCTCGCTGATCGTCGACGACGAGGAAGACGCCAAGCCGACCGCCGGCTTCCAGCGGGTGATCCAGCGCGCCGTCATCCACGTGCAGTCCTCGGGCCGCGAGGAAGTCACCGGTGCCAATGTGCTGGTGGCCATCTTCTCGGAACGCGAGAGCCACGCCGCCTACTTCCTGCAGGAGCAGGACATGACGCGCTATGACGCGGTGAACTTCATCGCCCATGGCATCGCCAAGAAGGCCGGGGCGTCCGAGCCCAAGGCCGTCAAGGGGGCCAGCAACAACGCGACGGAAGACGATTCCGAAAAGCCCAACACCAAGACCGGTGGCGAGGCTCTGGAAGCCTATTGTGTCGACCTCAATGAAAAGGCCCGCCAGGGCAAGGTCGACCCCCTGATCGGCCGGGCCAGTGAAGTGGAACGCGCGATCCAGATCCTGTGCCGTCGCACCAAGAACAACCCCCTGCTGGTCGGTGAACCGGGCGTCGGCAAGACCGCCATCGCCGAGGGCCTGGCCCGCAAGATCATCACCAACCAGGTCCCCGAGGTCCTGGCCGAGGCCACCATCTTCTCGCTCGACATGGGCGCGCTTCTGGCCGGCACCCGCTATCGCGGCGACTTCGAGGAACGCGTCAAGCAGGTGGTCAAGGAGCTCGAGAACCACCCCAATGCGGTGCTGTTCATCGACGAGATCCACACCGTGATCGGCGCCGGCGCGACCAGCGGCGGAGCCATGGACGCTTCGAACCTGCTGAAGCCGGCCCTGGCCTCAGGCAGCCTGCGCTGCATGGGTTCGACCACCTACAAGGAGTTCCGCCAGCACTTCGAGAAGGATCGGGCCCTGGTCCGTCGCTTCCAGAAGATCGACGTCAACGAGCCGTCGGTGGAAGACACCATCAAGATCCTCAAGGGGCTCAAGAGCTACTACGAGGACTTCCACAAGCTGAAATACACCAATGACGCCATCAAGGTGGCTGTCGAACTGTCGGCCAAGTACATCACCGACCGCAAGCTGCCGGACAAGGCGATCGACGTGATCGACGAGGCCGGAGCCGGCCAGATGCTGCTGCCCGAGAACCGCCGCAAGAAGGTCTTGGGCGTCAAGGAGATCGAGGCCGTGGTGGCCAAGATCGCCCGCATCCCGCCCAAGTCGGTCTCCAAGTCCGACACCGAGGCGCTGAAGGAGCTGGAAACGGATCTGAAGCGCGCCGTGTTTGGCCAGGATGCCGCCATCCTGCAGCTGTCCTCGGCCATGAAGCTGGCCCGGGCCGGCCTGCGTGACGCGGACAAGCCGATCGGTTCGTTCCTGTTCAGCGGCCCGACCGGCGTCGGCAAGACCGAAGCCGCCAAGCAGCTGGCCCTGACCCTGGGCATCGAGATGATCCGCTTCGACATGTCCGAGTACATGGAGCGCCACACCGTCAGCCGCCTGATCGGGGCACCTCCCGGCTATGTCGGCTATGACCAGGGCGGCCAGCTGACCGATGCCGTCGACCAGCACCCGCATGCGGTGGTGCTGCTCGACGAAATCGAGAAGGCCCATGCGGATGTCTACAACATCCTGCTGCAGGTCATGGACCACGGCGTCCTGACCGACAGCAACGGCAAGAAGGTCGACTTCAGGAATGTCGTCCTGATCATGACCACCAATGCCGGGGCTTCGGACGCCCAGCGCCAGTCCATCGGCTTTGGTCGCGACAAGGTGGTCGGCGAGGAAGAGGCCGCCCTCAAGCGCCTGTTCACGCCGGAATTCCGCAACCGCCTCGATGCGGTCGTGGCCTTCAAGCCGCTGACGCCGGAGATCATCCGCCAGGTCGTGCAGAAGTTCGTCATGCAGATGGAGGCCCAGCTGGCCGACCGCAACGTGACGATCGAGCTGTCCGACGACGCGGCCGACTGGCTGGCCAAGAACGGCTTCGACGAGCTCTACGGCGCCCGTCCCCTGGGCCGGGTCATCCAGGAGCACATCAAGAAGCCCCTCGCCGACGACATCCTGTTCGGACGTCTGGTGCGCGGTGGCCACGTCAAGATCGTGCTCAAGGACAGCAAGATCGACTTCGAGATCGAAAGCACGCCGGAAAAGCCCGGAAAGGGCTCTGCGGCGACAGAGACCGAAGCCGAACCGGCTCTGGTCGAATAGATCCAGGACTATCGAGAGGCCCGGAGCGATCCGGGCCTCTTTCGGTTTGCGGCCAGGAAAACTTTACACCCCCCTCAAATCAATAAAGTCTCTGGATGAACTGAAGAAAAAGGATACCGGGTGCGAACGCCAGTGCGCGGCCTGTTTCGTCCTGCACAGACGGCGCGGCCAACCTGGTGGCCGTTAGCCTTTTTCGCCGCCTATGTGATCCTCGCTGCAGCGGCTTACGTCATGACCTTGGGCGCCGGCGGTCTGGCGGTTCTGTGGGTCAATAACGGCGTTCTGGCTGCCGCCCTTTTGTTACTTCCACGCGGCACGGCAATCCCCCTGGCGCTGGTCTGCGCGCTGGTCGACTTTCTGGCCGCCCTGCTGACGGGGAGCGCGCCCGCCCAGGCCGCCTTGATTGGCAGTTTCGACCTCACCGAGTCGGTGGCCGCCGCCTTCCTGATCCGCCAGGTCGGTGGCGCGGGTCTGGACATTCAGCACTTCAGCAGACTTTGGCGCGTGGCCCTTCTGGCCGTACTGCCGTCCACCCTGATCATGGGCAGCCTGGGCGCGGCGGTACTCACGAGGCTCATCGGCGGTGATTTCGTGTCCATCTGGATCGCCTGGGTCGGGGGCGATTTCCTGGGGATGATGATCGGCGCGCCGGCCGTGCTGCTGCTGACCAGAATGCGGCGATACACGACGCCCGAGATCCTGAAGGGCGCGGTGCCAATACCCCTGGTGGCTGCCACCCTGATCGTGGCGGCAATACTGTTCCACTTCCTGCCCGCCGCGCCGCTCTTCCTCAGCTTCCCCCTGCTGCTGGCTGTGCTGCTGCGGCTGGATCCACCGAGGGCCATCCTGGCCATCGCCGGGTTCGCTTTCCTGACGGCCGGCAGTACCACCACGGGCAACGGCCCGATCGCGGCCCAGTACGAAGATATCTCCAGCCGGATTCTGGCCTTGCAGACCTATCTGGCCGCCATTCAGTTCTGCGCTCTGGCGATCATCAGCGTGATGTCGGAGCGAACACGGGCCCAGAATGGGTTGAGCCGCGCCCTCTCGGCCGCCCGCGCAGCCCGGCGTGAAGCCGAGGCCGCCGCCATCGCCAAGAGCCGGTTCCTGGCGGTGATGAGCCATGAGATGCGCACGCCGCTGAACGGCATCAGCGGTCATGTGCAGTTGCTCAGTGCCAAGCGCGCTCTTCCCAGATCCACGCGCGAGCCGCTGGCGGCTATCGAAGCCTCGTGCGGCGTCCTGGTCTCGCTGATTGACGACGTGCTCGACTATTCCAGCGTCGGGGACGGACAGCGGCAGAGGCAGCTGAACCTCGCGCCAGTCTCGATCCCGACTCTCGTTGAGCGCGTCATGACCCTGATCCTGCCGCTGCTTGGCGACCGGCCGATCGCCATGCGGGTCGAGATCAGCGCCCAGGCCGAGTCCCTGCACAGCGCCGACGAAAATCGCCTGGCCCAGATACTGTTCAAGCTGCTCAGCAACGCCGCCAAGTTCACCCAGCGCGGTCACATCACCCTGTCGGTCGAAATCAAGTCGAGCAATGTCGAGGGCGTGGACGAGGTCACGTTTTGCGTGGCCGATACGGGCATGGGGATCGCGCCGGACGATCTTCCGCTGCTGTTCCGGCCGTTCTCCCAGATCGAC
The DNA here is from genome assembly GCF_058681455.1 of Caulobacter sp. AVps16. NCBI lineage: Bacteria > Pseudomonadati > Pseudomonadota > Alphaproteobacteria > Caulobacterales > Caulobacteraceae > Caulobacter > Caulobacter sp. AVps16. Next base: position 1,239,485 of record NZ_CM178739.1, on the reverse strand, counting down.
AGCACCCCGACCCGGAAGTTCTCCGGCGCAGGCCTGGGCCTGGCCATATCGCGCGCCCTGGTCGAAATGATGGGCGGCAGCCTGACCGTAGAAAGTACGGTCGGCCTGGGGTCCCGCTTCACCTTCAGCCTGCTGATGACGCGCGTTGACCACCTGGAGCCAGCCTTGGCTGCGCCGGCCCTGCCCCAGGATCTTCGCCTGCTTGTTGTGGACGATCACCCCATGAACCGGCAGATCGCCAGCCAGATGCTGGAGGCGGCAGGCTTCAAGGTCGATACGGCCGAGAACGGCGAGGACGCCGTACAGCGCGCCCGTGAGGCCCCGTATCATGCCATCTTCATGGACCTGCACATGCCCGTCATGGATGGGCTGACGGCCTGTCGCCAGATCAAGGCCCTAGGCGGCGCGGTCGGGCGGACGCCGATCATCGCCATGACCGCGGCCACCTCGACGGATGATATCGCCGCCTGCCTGGCGGCCGGAATGGTGGACCACATCGCCAAGCCGATCCAGCTGATGACCCTGATCGCAGCAGCCACCAACGCCGTGCCGAACGGGGCGGCCTAAAGCGCCGCCGCGATCTTCTCGGCCAGCACCTTGAGCTCCTCGACATCGGCCATGCCCTCGGCGTGCCGGCCCATCGCCTCACCCTCATAGCGGGGGATGACATGGAAGTGCAGGTGGAACACGGTCTGGCCGGCCGGGGCACCGTTGAACTGGGTGACAATCACGCCGTCAGGCTTCAGCGCGGCGGTGACGGCGGCGGCGGCCTTCTGGGTGGCACCGATCAGGCGGCCCAGGGTCTTGGCCTCGGCTTCCAGCAGGTTGCGGGCCTTTGAGGTCCTGGAGATCACCAGCATGTGGCCACGGGCCTGCGGGAAGACGTCCATGAAGCAGAGGACCTGATCGTCCTCGAACACCTTTACGGCCGGCATTTCGCCCCGGATGATCTTGGCGAAGATGTTGTCGGGATCGTAGGTTCCGTGAAGGCTCATGGCCGTCTCCTGATGAGAGGGGTGTCGTAGCAAACCACAGGAGGCGTGCAAGCATGGACACCAAGCCACCGGGCCTGACCGAGCAGCAGCAGAAGTGGTTCGCCTCGGTGCGGGCCAATCTGCAACGTGAAACCGGCAAGACTCTCGAGGAATGGGTCGAGATCGTGCGGCGCGAGTGCCAGGAAACGCGGCCAAAGGCCCGCACCGACTGGCTGAAGGCGACCTATGGCATCGGCCAGAACCGGGCCGCGACGATCCTCTCGGTCGCCTACCCGTCCGAGATGGGCTGGGACGACGCCGAAGGGTTGCGCGCGGCGCTGTGGACCGATCCGGCCGCGCTTTCGATCCTCGTGGCCATCGAGGCTTCAGTCTCCGACCTGCGTGACGTCGTCACCGGTCAGCGCAAGGGCTTCACGGCCTGGTCCCGCAAGAGCCAGTTTGCGGCCCTTAAGCCCTTAAAGGGCGGGGGTGCCGTCCTTGGCCTCGCAGTGTCGCCTGAGGCCGACCCACGCCTCCTGGAGCCGCGCAACGAGGGCTGGTCCGAGCGGCTTAAGGCCAAGCTCCCCCTCACCTCGCCCACGGATGTGGATGACGGAGTCCTGGCGCATCTCAAGGCCGCCTGGGAGCGATCCTGAGGGAACCTATGGCGCGCTTTCCCTTTGGTTTCCCAAATGGAGGAAGCCATGTCCCATCAAGCCGATCTCGTTGCCCGGTTCTGGAAAACCCTGAAGGCCGACCGCACCGTCATGCTGGGCCTTTCCGAGGTCGAGGGTGGACATGCCCAGCCGATGACCGCTCTTTTCGAAGGCGATCATAGCGGCCCGCTCTGGATCTTTACGTCATCCGAGACCAGCCTGGTGTCGGCACTAGGCAGCGAAACCCTCGACGGTATCCTGAACTTCGTCTCGAAGGGACACGAGCTCTTTGCCACAGTCCAGGGGCGTTTGTGCCTCGACACTGACCGCGCCACAGTCCACCGGCTCTGGAACCCCGCCATCGCCGCCTGGTATGCCGGCCGGGAAGATCCCAAGCTGCGCCTGCTTCGCTTCGAGCCCGGTGCCGCCCAGATCTGGCTGAACGAACACAGCCTGATGGCCGGCGTGAAAATGCTGCTCGGGGCCGACCCCAAGGCTGATTACAAGGACAAGGTCGCCGAAGTCCGGCTTTGACCGTGCGGCTCAGCGTTCTACCCTGAACGGCGAATACTCCTCGCTGAGCATCCGCATGTCATGCTCCACCGCCTCGCGCTCGCGCTCGAGATAGCGGGCCACAGGCTCGCGCAGCATCGGGTCGGCGATCCAGTGGGCCGAATAGACCGGGCTGGGCAGATAGCCTCGGGCAATCTTGTGCTGGCCCTGGGCCCCGGCCTCGACGCGTGGCAGGCCAAGGCGGATCGCATGTTCGATGGCCTGGTAATAGCAGAGCTCGAAATGCAGGAACGGCACGTCCTCGGCGCAGCCCCAGTGGCGACCATAGAGGCAGTCGCGGCCCAGAAGGTTCAGGGCCCCCGCGATCCACGGGCCGCCGGGCCGGCGCGCCATCACCAGCAACACCTTGTCGGCCATCCGCTGGCCCAGCAGAGAATAGAAAGCGCGGTTGAGGTAGGGCCGGCCCCACTTGCGGCTGCCGGTGTCCATGTAGAAGCCGAAAAAGGCATCCCAGTGGGCTTCGGTCAGGTCGCTGCCGGTCAGGGCCACGATCTCCAGCCCCTCCTGGGCGTCGCGGCGTTCGCGGCGGATGGTCTTGCGGCGGTTGGACGACAGGGCCATCAGGAAGTCGTCAAAGGTCGCGTAGCCGGCGTTTTCCCAGTGATACTGCTGGTCCTGCCGCTGCAGCAGGCCGCGCTGACCCATCCAGTCCCACTCATCGGCCCTGGGGAAGGTCACGTGCAGGGATGAGGCCCCCATGCGCTCGCACAGGGTCAGGGCCCCGCCCAGCAGGGCCGAACGTCCGTCGTCGACATCCACATCCGGCCGCACGATCAGCCGTGAGCCGGTGACCGGCGAGAACGGCGAAGAGCACTGGAGCTTGGGATAGTAGCGCCCCCCGGCCCGCTCATAGGCGTCGGCCCAGGAATGGTCGAAGACATATTCGCCCTGGCTGTGGGACTTCAGATAGAGCGGCATGACACCGGCGACCTGTCCGCCCTCGTCCTCGACCGACAGGTGCTGCGGTGCCCAGCCGGTGCGGGACGCGACGCACCCGCTCTCCTCCAGGATCGACAGGAAATCATAGCTGACAAAGGGATCGCCAGTCGGGGCGGCGCAGGCGTCCCAGGCCTCACGCCCGATCTCGGCGATCTCGCGATGGACGCGAACCGCCGGCTTGACTGCCGTCACGCGTGATAGCCCTCAAAGATCAGGTTGTCGCAATGATCGCGTACGGCATCCCACTGCTCGGGTGAGCGGACGGTCCAGGCGACGACGGGCATGCCCCGGGCCCGATAGATATCGGCCCGCGCGCTGGGCAGCATGTCGAGCCCCAGGGCCAGGAAGTCAGGACGGGCGATCTCGACATGTTCGAGAGCCGCAAAGGCCTTGCGCTGCTCGGGGGCCAGCTTGGCCGGCTTGCCGTCGGCATAGCTGTAGGAATCCAGCCCCCGCAGGATCTGCGGATGGTGGTCGGCGAACCAGGCATGGGAATAGGGATTGAATCCGATCACCGCGATCGGGCCGTTGTGATCGAGCAGAATCTCACTGACCCGCTTCTCAAGGGGACCGACCTCGCCGAATGGGGTCTTTAGCTCGATGTGAACCATGGCCCGGTGACCGATCAGGGTCAGGGTCTCGGCCAGGGTCGGGATGGTCTCGTCCGAATTCGCCAGCCGGATCGTGGCGAGCTCGGCGGCGGTGTGGTCCTTCACCCGACCGGACTGCGTCGTCATCCGGTCGAGGCTGTAGTCGTGAAAGACCACCGCCTCGCCATCGGACGTCAGTTGCACGTCCAGCTCAATGCCGTAGCCGTGGGCGCAGGCCGCCTGGAAGGCCGCCAGCGAGTTTTCCGGAGCACCGCCCGGCGTCCACAGTCCCCGGTGGGCGATGGCGGGCTCGAACAGTCGCTCCCAGGCCTCGCCGAACACTTCGGTAGACGGACGCTCGGGCGTGCGCATCAGGCGATCTCCACCACCGCATCGACCTCGACCGCGAAGCCCAGAGGCAGGCGGTAGACGCCGACCGCCGAGCGGGCGTGGCGGCCGGCATCGCCGAACACCTCGACCATCAGGTCCGAACAGCCGTTGATGACCTTGGGAATGTCGATGAAGTCCGGGCCGGCCTGAACGAAACCGCCCAGCTTGACCACCCCCACCACACGGTCCAGGTCGCCATCGCAGGCGGCCTTCATCTGGGCCAGCAGATTGATCCCGCACAGTCGCGCGGCACCCTGGGCAGTCTCAAGGTCGACATCGACCCCGACCGTCCCCTTGATGCCACCCGAGGCGTCGAGCGAAATCTGGCCGGAAATGTGGATCAGGGACCCTGACCGCACGAACGGCACATAGTTGGCGACCGGGGCCACAGGCTGCGGCAGAACCAGGCCAAGCTCGTTCAGACGGTCTTCGATCTTCGACATCGGGCACTCCATTCACGCGCCGCAATGCTTAACGCCACCCGGGTCAGGTACAAGAAAAAAGGCCCGAACCGTCACCGGTTCGGGCCTTCATTTCAGGTGTGCAGAGCCGCGCCGGGCGCAGCCCCGCAGGTCGCCTTAGCGGGCGGCCTGGAACTTTTCGACGGCGGCGCTGACGCGCTCGTTCAGGGGCTTCATCGAGTCCTTGATCGAGGCCGAGACGATCTCCGAAGCCTTGGTCATCTGGGCGATATAGGCTTCCAGAGCCGACTTGGCGAAGGTCGTCTGCAGTTCCATGGCTTCCTGGACGCTCTTGGCGCCGGCCAGCGACTTGGCAGCGGCGACCTGGTCTTCAGCGGCCTTCTTGGAATAGGCGAAGGTCTCGGCGCCCAGGGCTTCGGCACCCTTGGTGGCGGCGGTCACCGAAGCGACGACGGCTTCGAGGTTCTTCTTGGAAAGGGTGTTGGCTTCGGACAGAGCGGCCAGGGACTTTTCGACGCCATCCTTGAACGCTTGGTTCGAGGCGGTGCTGAACTGCTCGACGGTCTTCTTCATCGTTTCGGCGGCGGCCATGGGGAGTCTCCTGGCAATGTGGCGGGGCATGGCGAAGCTGTGCGAGCAGCCCCATGCGCTTGGGACAACGACGATTTGCCATGCTGCAGTGCAGCAGTCAAGAAAATTGTGCAGCGCACCATGACCTAGGGTCAGTCTGCAACCCGGCCGCAACGCGCACAATTTTTCCGCACTCGCGACAACATCGCTCACCGGTTGTTTACTTTGGCTAAAGGCGGGTCAGTTCATGCTAGGCTCACGCGTGTGGCGGTGCGGAACCGCTTTGTTCAAGTGACGGACGTCATTCATGTTCGCCAAGATTCGGTCCGCCCGAGCCCTCCTCGCCACCGTAGGCCTCGTGCTGTCCTGCATTCTCGGCGCCCTCGTCCCGACCACGAGCGCCTCGGCCCAGATCCCTTATCTGCAGCTGAACGCCACCGAACCGAAATATGCGTCCATCGTCATCGACGCCAATTCCGGCGAAGTTCTCTATGACAAGCGCGCCGACAGCCCGCGCTATCCCGCCTCCGTGACCAAGGTCATGACCCTCTACCTGGCTTTCGAAGCGCTGAGCGAGGGCCGGATGAAGGCCACCGACCGGGTGGTGATTACGCCCCGGGCCGCTGCCCAGGCTCCGACCAAGCTCGGCCTGCCCGCCGGCGACAGCATCAGTGTCGACGAGGCCATCCGGGCCATGACCGTCAAGTCTGCCAATGACGTGGCCGTGGCCATGGCCGAGAAGCTGGCCGGAAGCGAGGCGCGATTCGCCGCCCTGATGACCCTGCGCGGCCAGGAACTGGGCATGCGCAATACCCGCTTCGTCAATGCCTCGGGCCTGCCCGACAGCCGCCAGATCAGCACGGCCCGCGATCTGGCCATCCTGTCGCGCGCCACCATGCGCGACTTCCCGCAGTACTACAGCTATTTCAGCGTCAAATCCTTTGCCTTCCGGGGCAATACGATCCGCGGCCACAACCGCCTGCTCGACAGCATGAACGGCTTTGACGGCCTGAAGACCGGCTACACCAATGCCTCGGGCTACAATCTCGCCGGCTCGGCCGTGCGCGACGGCCGTCGCCTGATCGCCGTGGTTCTGGGCGGATCCTCGACCGCCTGGCGCGACAACAACATGGAAGACCTGCTGCTGACCGGTTTCGAGGTCCTCAAGCGCCGGGCCCATGGCGACCGCACAACCATTGCCGCCAACCTCTATGAAAGCGAACCGACCGGCCCGATCATGCGCCCCTCGATCGAACAGGGCGACGGCGAGCAGTCGAGCCTGCAGATCATGCTGACCGACACCCCCCGCGCCCAGCCGGTCAAGGCTGCGCCGACCTTGAAGGCTGCCAAGGCCGTCAAGACGTCCAAGGGCAACTGGGCGATCCAGGTCGGGGCCTTCAAGTCCAAGAGCCTGGCCAAGCAGCAGCTGACCCTGGTGCGCGGCCGCTTCGCCCGGTTCGTGGCCGATGCCGAGGGCGCGGTCGAAGGGGCCGCCGGCGGGGCCTTCCGGGCCCAGTTCCAGGGCCTGACTGCAGAGGCCGCCCGCGCCACCTGCGCGGCCATTACAGCCAAGCGCCAGCCCTGCATGGTCCTGTCGCCCCGCTAGGCCCGGCGGTTACCGCCGATCTAAGACGCCAGCAGGTGCGACTTGCGTGTACTGACAGCCAAGTTCCGCGGTGGTTCGGTCCGCCACTCTAATTCTGAGGGCCTGGAACTCCGGCTCCGATCCCCAACACAAAGCCATGAAAGGCCGCGTTGAAGGCCTCCGGATCTTCCAGGAAGGCCGAATGTCCGCCTTGGAACATCTGCACTTCGGCACCCGGAATTCGGCGGACGGCCTGCTTGGCAAAGCGCCAGGCCACAATCTGGTCGTGTCTGGCCCAGGCGAAAAGAACGGGGACTGCAAGACCTGTTGAGGCCTTGCGGAGGTCCGCATCGGGCTGGCGGAAACTGTCCCAGGCCTGTTTCAACAGCGATGCCATCTCAGGTCCGGCTGCGATGATCCGGGCACGTTGTACGGCGGCCCGCTTTCCGGACAGAACCAGCCGATAATAGGCTGCAAATGACCGGGCAAACCAGGCGGCACCCCGCTCCCCTGCCGCGAAGAATCCCACCATCCCGGCAATCACAGCCCTGGTGAGGGCACTGGGCGGCGCAAGCCCGCCGGGATTGCAGAGAACGAGTCCCCTCACCTTGCCGGGATGGCGCAGGGCAAAGGACAGCGCCGCCGCGCCACCAATGGAATTGCCCAGCAGGATTGGACGCTCGTCGCCACAGAGAGCCGGGATCAGATCGTCAAGCAGCGCGGCATAACGTTCGGCACTGGCCGTTCGGCCTGTCGTCTCTGCAGGGCTCGATCCATGCCCGGGCCAATCCACGGCGATGACATCATAGCCCAGCGGCGCGATCGCGGCGGCAAAGCCTTCATAGTCCCTCCCGCCGTGGCCCGTGGCGTGAAGGCAGATTACGGGAACCCCTTTGCCAGACCGGCTCACCGCAAGAACGGCACCATCTGCCGGTACCAGAGCCGACGGCGGCTGGACGCCGATGAGGCTGCGGAGCGTTTGCGATAGATCGGGATTTTTGATCATGCGACGGAAGTGATATATAAATCACTTAGAGTCAACGCAGTTGGATTCTCTGCCCAGGTTCCCGGGAGCTCATCATGAAGAAACGCGGACAAGGGCGTGAGGCGCTCATCGAGGCGGCCCGGCTCGAGTTTGAGGACCACGGCTTTGAGGGCACAAACAGCAATGTTATCGCCCGACGCGCCGGCTATGCGCCCCAGACCTTCTACCGGCACTTCGAGGACAAGCGGGCCGTCTTCCTGGCGGTCTACCAGGCCTGGGCGGCGGCCGAGGCGCGCGACCTGTCGGTAGCCGACTCGGCCGAGGCCGTGGCCGACGCCCTGATCCGTCATCACAAGACCCACCGGGTGTTTCGACAGTCTCTGCGGGCCCTGACCGTGAGTGATCCCGAGGTTGGCCAGGCCCGCGCAAGCGCGCGGCAGGCGCAAATTCTGGCCCTCGCCGCCCGCACGGGCCTGACTCACCCTGCCCGCTGCCTCACGGCCATCTTCAACATTGAAAGAGTTTCCGACGCCATCGCTGACGGGGAGTTTCAGGCTTGCGGCGTGAGCGAGGAGAGGGCCCGTGAAGAGCTCATCGCCGTCATCAGCAACCTGTTTGACGCGGGATTACGGTGACGTGCGGTGACAGTGCACCCTATTCCCGCTTCGGTTTGAGATCCGCGCGGCAGGCGGCGTGCGGTGCCAGTCAAGGGCACGGTCAGCCTAGCGCCATCACCGTGGTCAGCCGCATCCGTCGTCCAGAGTTTCGGGCTCAAGGCCGAGGCCGAGCTTGACGACACTCACCCCACGTTCAAGAACGTCGATGCAGAGCACGCTGTCCGCGACCGCAAAGGATGGCCGAACCAAGTCGGGGATAGAATGCCTCTCGTTGCCGGTTCACCAGCGCCGATGTTCACCGCCAAAACGCATAGTCGCCCCGACTTCGCGTTCGGCAGCCTGGGCGGCATGTGTATCCTGCTGGCCTTCCTGCCGTCTGACGCCGAGGTCCGGAACAGGGCTATCAGCTTCCTACAGGCCAGGCTTGATCTCTTTGACGACAGCGCCCGAACAGCCTTTTGCGTCCTTCGTGAGGAGGCCGAATTCGCCTCGCGCAAACCGCATATTCCAGGTCTGCGCTATTTCCACGATCAGGACGGCTTGATAGCCGACCAGTTCGGCCTCCTGGGTGATAGCGGTGAAACCCTGGGTCAATGGGTGCTGCTGGATCCCTCACTCCGACTCATCCACTCGGCACCGCTGGACCAGGCTGAGAGCGTCTTCGCGATGGCGAAAGCCTTCGACAATCCGGACGATCACGCCGGTGTGCCCCTGCATGCGCCCGTGCTGATTGTGCCCCGGATCTTTGAGCCGGCATTTTGCAAGGACTTGATCGCGGTCTATGAGCGCCATGGAGGCTGCGCTTCCGGCGTGATGCGTGACATCGGTGGCAAGACCGTTGGGGTCATGGATGACTTCAAGCGGCGTCGGGATGCAACGATCGAGGACGAAGACCTCAAACGTCAAATACAAAGCCGCATCATTGCGAGGCTTCTTCCCGAGATCGCCAAAGCCTTCGTCTTTCAGGCCACGCGCATGGAGCGCTACATTGTGGCGCGGTACGACGCTGAGGAAGGTGGCTACTTTCGCCCCCATCGGGACAACACCTCCAAAGCCACCGCCCACCGGCAGTTTGCCTGTTCCATCAATCTGAACGCCGAGGATTTCGAAGGGGGTGACTTGCGGTTCCCTGAGTTTGGACGGCGCACCTATCGCCCACCAACCGGTGGAGCGGTGGTTTTTTCGTGTTCCCTGCTGCATGAAGCCACGCCGGTCACTCGAGGGACGCGCTACGCCTTCTTGCCGTTTCTCTACAACGATGAGGCCGCCCGGATTCGACAAGAAACCGAGCAATTCCTTGCGACAACGACCTAGTTCGGACCGCCTGAGCCGCCACTGACGCGCCCTCACCCATGTCCTAGCGCTGAAGCAGCCTGTCTCGCGCGGCGTTGAGCTGGGCTGCCAGGCCGGTGGTGCCGCCCTTGTCCGGATGGGCCAGACGGATCAGGCGGGCATGGGCCGAGCGGATCTCCTCGGCGGTCGCCTCCGGACCGACCCCCAGGATCGAGCGGGCCTCGGTCAGGCTGGGCCCGCTGACCGCCGGGGCTGGTGCCTTGCCGGTGGCGGGACGGCGGCGCGCCTCCGAGGCGGTCCACAGGCCAATGACGCCCAGCACAATGCCGGTGCCCCAGCCGCCGCGAATCGTTGTGTAGGCCGCGCCCGCAAAGGCCACCAGGGCCGCGACCCCGGCACCAATCCGCCAGCCGTCACCCTTCAGGAAGGGTTTGCGTCCACCCCAGAACACCAGGGCCAGTACCAGGCCGCCAAGCAGCAGATAGATCATCGCCGTTCCGGTCGCGCCCGGCTGGCCCCCAATGGGCCCCTACTGGGCAGCGAGCAGAGTTTCCCCGGAATAGGCCGAAAGACCAAGCGAATGCATCAAGGCCCGCAGTTCCTGGCGCGCGGCCAAGTGCTGGAGCGACACCGGCACCGGACGAACCTGGGGCGACAGGTCGGCTATGGTCAGGCCGAAGGGGAACAGTTCGCGATAGATGACGCGGTCGCGCAGGCCAGGCCCCATGCGGAAGCCGACCCGCTTGGCCAGGGCGGCCAGACGGTCTTCCAGGCGCTTGCGATTGCGGGCCTCGGTGGTGGCCAGGCGGTTCCGCAGCACGACCCAGTCGAGCGCCTTGCGCTGTCCGCTCAGGGCCCGCGCCTTGCGGGCCTCCCAGACGGACTCTGAATAGAGGCTGGGCGAGGTCAGTTCCATGGTCACGGGGTCGACATGGCCCAGCATGTCGAAGTCGACAAAGCTGTCATTCATCGGGGTGACGATCAGGTCGGCCCGGCCATGGGCAATGCGGGAGATGGCGGTGTCGCCACCGGGGGTGTCGATCAGGACGAAGTCGGCCTCTTCGAGCGCGCGGGCGAACACGGCTTCAAAGCGCTCGACCTGCTCGCTTTCCGGAGCGGCGGCCAGGGCGACGTCGTCATCGCTGAGGCGCAGTTGCAGGGGCTCGGGCAGGTTCAGCTTCTTGTCTTCCAGCCAGGCCCGGCGGTTCTCGAAGAAGCGCATGGAGGTGCACTGACGCAGGTCCAGGTCGATCACCGCCACCCTGGCGCCGCCATAGAGCAGGGCCGTCACGAGGTGCACGGCGATGGTGGACTTGCCCGCCCCGCCCTTTTCGTTACCGACCACGATCACGCGCGTATCAGCCATGTGCTCGCTCCTTCATCCGCCGCGACTCGCACGGCCAATGAAAAGTTAACACGAGGTCCATAGGCCAACCGAGCGGTCATCGCTTTGTTCCACAGGCCCTTTTGTCGCAGGGGGTGTCGCACCTCGCCTCTTGTGCAGCGCAGTAGACGCCGTCGCGGCGCTCGGCCATAAGCCTCGCCTGTTTGTAAAGGAGGCCGTCCATGCCCCCAGCTTCCCCTGCCATTGTTCGCACCGTCGCTGACCTGCGGGCCCAGGTCGCCGCCTGGAAGGCCGCCGGGGATCAGGTTGCCCTGGTTCCGACCATGGGCGCGCTGCATGACGGCCACCTGACCCTGGTCAAGCTAGGCCAGACCCGGGCCAGACGGACGGTGGCCAGCGTCTTCGTCAATCCCCGGCAGTTTGCACCGCACGAAGACTTCGACGCCTATCCGCGCGGCGAGGCCCTGGACGCCGAGAAACTGGCCTCGGTCGGTTGTGACCTGATGTTCGCCCCCACACCCGAAGCCATGTACGGGCAGGGCTTTTCGACCTCGATCCAGGTCGCCGGGGTTTCCGAACCGCTAGAGGGGGCCGCACGTCCGCAGTTCTTCGGCGGCGTTGCCACGGTCGTGGCCAAGCTGCTGATCCAGTGCCAGGCCGACTTCGCCGTGTTCGGCGAGAAAGACTACCAGCAGCTCCAGGTCATCAAGCGGCTGGTGGCTGATCTGGACCTGCCGGTCGAAATCATCGCAGCCCCGACCGCCCGGGCCGAGGACGGTCTGGCCCTGTCCTCACGCAATGCCTATCTCACGGTCGAGGAGCGGCAGATCGCCGCCGCCCTGCCCCGCGTGCTGCACGAAGCGGCCCAGGCCGTCGCTCACGGGGGCCGCATCGACGAGGCCGAGGCCGCCGGCAAGGCCGCCCTGAGCGCCGTCGGCTTTGGCCAGATTGACTATCTTGAGGTGCGTCAGGCCCTGGATCTCTCAAGGCTGGGCCCGGGTCCGATGGGCCAGGCACAAGGCCGTATCCTGGTGGCCGCCTGGCTGGGCAAGACCCGCCTCATCGACAATATGGCGGTCTAGCCTACCAGGCCCCCAGTTCGCGGAGCTGGCGGGCCAGATCCAGCGGCATCTCGGCGGCTTCGCTTTCGCTCAGATCGGCCGGGGCGTCTTCTGCCGGCAGGTAGCGCCAGCCCTGAAAGGCCCGACGAGGCTGGGGCACGACGCGGATGATCGGCGGATCGACGGTGACCTCGCAGCGCTTGGCCGCGCCCTCGCCTACCGTGTCGATGGCCAGGATCTTCTGGCGGCACAGGACCTGGCCCTTGAACACGCGATAGAGCGAGCCACCGTCCAGCACCTCGTCGATCCGCTTGGGCGTCATGCGGGTGTGCATGATCCAGGGCTCACCGGTCCGGTGCCAGGCGACAAGGTCGTCGATCGAGTCGCAACCGACGACCAGCTTGATGATGTGCAGGGGCATGGGCGACTGTTAGCGCGGTTCAGGCCGCCGGTTCCAGCTTGACCAGCACCACACCTTCACTGACCTGCCCGCCGGCCACAGCCGACAGCTGCGCCACCACTCCGTCGAACGGCGCGGCAAGGGCATGCTCCATCTTCATGGCCTCCAGCGTCAGCAGGGTCTGGCCCTTGACGACGCTCTGACCGGCCTCGACGGCCACCGAGACGATCTTGCCCGGCATGGGCGACAGGATCGCCCCGTCCGAAGCCGCCGCATGGGCCCCACCACCCTGGTAGTCGAACGCGAACTCCTGGACATCGCCGCCCTCGAAAACGCGCAGCGGCCCATCGCCATGCGCCCCCGGCAGGACGTCGACATCGTCCAGCGCCCGGCCGTCCTCGACCGTGATGTCCCAGGACCAGTCGTCACCCCGCCCGCCGGCCAGGGCCACGCGCAACGGGACCTTGCGGCCGTCGATGCTCATCGGCAGGTCCATGGCCGCGCGCGGCGCATTCATCCGGAAGCCCAGCAGGCGTGATGGCGCACTGGCAAAGGGGTCAGCCTTGGGCTGGTCGGACTCCATGAAGGCTTCAAGCCTCTGGCCAATGGCCGCCAGGGTCGGGGCGTCCGTAAAGGTCCGCTCGACCAGCTCGTCCAGATGCGCCTCGATGAAGCCGGTATCGATGCGGCCTTGGACGAAATCGGGATGGCTGGCGCACTTGGCCAGAAAGGCGGCATTGGTCTTGACCGGCCAGACCTCGACCAGAGCGCAGGCCTCGGCGAGACGCTGGGCGGCATCCTCGCGATCGGCGCCGTGGGCGATCAGCTTGGCGATCATCGGGTCGTAGAACGGCGTGACCTCGCCGCCCTCCTCCACCGCGCTGTCGACGCGGACATCGCCCTCCGGCAGGCGGAAATGCTTCAGCCTGCCGGTACTGGGCAGGAAGCCGGTGACCGGGTTCTCGGCATAGAGACGGGCCTCCATGGCCCAGCCGTCCAGTTCGATCTCGTCCTGCTCCAGCGGCAGGGGCTCGCCCGAGGCGACGCGCAGCTGCCACTCGACCAGATCCTGGCCGGTGACCATCTCGGTGACCGGATGCTCGACCTGCAGGCGGGTGTTCATCTCCATGAACCAGATCCGGTCAGCGCGCAGGCCCTCGCTGGCATCAGCGATGAACTCGACCGTGCCGGCCCCGACATAGTCCACGGCCTTGGCGGCCTTCACCGCAGCGGCGCAGACGGCCTGCCGCGTGGCCTCGTCCATGCCGGGGGCCGGGGCTTCCTCGATGACCTTCTGGTGGCGGCGCTGCAGCGAGCAGTCGCGCTCGAACAGGTGGACGACATTGCCGAAGCTGTCGCCAAAGACCTGCACCTCGATGTGACGCGGCCGGGTGACATATTTCTCCAGCAGCACGCGCTGGTCGCCGAAGCTGGCGGCCGCCTCACGCTGGCATGAGGCCAGGGCCTCGGCAAAGTCCGCAACTGCCAGCACCTTGCGCATGCCCTTGCCACCACCGCCGGCCACGGCCTTGATCAGGACCGGAAAGCCGATCGCGGCCGCTTCTTTGGTCAGGCGCTCGACCGACTGATCGTCGCCCAGATAGCCCGGCGTGGTCGGCACCCCCGCCTCGATCATGAGTTTCTTGGCGGCGTCCTTCAGGCCCATGGCGCGGATCGCCGAAGGGGGCGGGCCGATCCAGACCAGACCGGCATCCAGAACCGACTGGGCGAAGTCGGCATTTTCGGACAGGAAGCCATAGCCGGGATGGATCGCCTCGGCCCCCATCTGCCGGGCCGCCGCCAGGATCTTCTCCGGCACCAGATAGCTCTCCCGCGCCGGAGCTGCGCCGATCAGGATGGCGCTGTCGGCCTCCATCACGAACGGCGCATCGGCGTCAGCTTCGGAATAGACAGCGATGGTCCGCACGCCCAGCTCCCGGGCGGTGCGAATGATCCGGCGGGCGATTTCACCCCGGTTGGCGATGAGGACGGAAGCGATCAAGGATGTGGACCCTATTCTGTCCAGGACGGTTTACGACGGGCGAGAAAGGCACGTACGCCTTCCTGGCCCTCTTCCGACACACGACGGCGCGCAATGCGCTTGGCGGACTCTTCGATCAGCCCCTTGTCGATCTTCTGATCCACAAAGTCATTGACCAGGGCCTTGGCGTCGCCGATCGCGCCCGGGGCGCAGGCGGCCATTTCCTCGATCAGGGCATCGCGGGCAGCTTCCAGACCGGCCAGATCGTCGAACACCTCGTCGACCAGGCCATAGCTCCAGGCCACATCGGCATCGAACACCCGGCCGGTGGCAAACAGCAGCTTGGCCGTGCGCGGGCCCAGGGCGGCAATGACATAGGGGCTGATCGTCGCCGGGGTCAGACCAAGCTTGACCTCGGAAAAGCTGAACCGGGCATCGGCGGTGGCCATGGCGTGATCGCAGGCCGCCACCAGGCCGGCACCGCCGCCGAAGGCGGGGCCTTCAACCAGGGCCACGGTCAGGGCCGGCACATCGTGCAGGGCCTTCAGCATGTGGGCCAGTTCGAGCGCGTCGAGGCGGTTGTCGTCCTCGCTCCAGTCGACCGCATCGGCCATCCAGGTCAGGTCAGCGCCGGCGCTGAACGCCCCACCCGTGCCACGCAGGAACACCACGCGGACACCTTCGGCCCCGTGCAAGGTCTCGAAGGCCTCGCGCAGGGCCGCGATGGTCTCCGCGTTGAACGCGTTTTTCTTCTCGGGCCGGTTGATCCAGACCGTCACAGCCCCTTCGGGCGTGCTTTCCAGGTGAACCAGCGGGCTCACGGCGTCGGTGTAGGGCACCTCGACAAGGGGGTCGGCGATAGGATTGGTCATTGGTCTTGGCCTTCCTGGGGTCTGGCTAAGCAATACATCACATGCGGTCGCAACGGATGATCCAGCGCAAGGTCGGGATGATCGAAGTCCCGCCCTTCGTCGCGCGTAAGGCCTAGCCGTTGCATAACCGCCTGGGACCGAACGTTCGAACGGGCCGTAAAGGCCAGAATCTCGTCAAGTGGCAGGCGCGCGAAGCCGTCGGCGAAGATCGACGGCATCACGCCGGAGACCAGACCCCGGCCGACAGCGTCGGTCCGCAGCCGCCACATGGCTTCGACGCCCTCAAGCCCGAACGCACCGTGCAGGTCGTGAAGGCCCGCGGCGCCGACAGCCTCGCCCGTCTCGTCCAGGACCGCCCAAATGCCCCAGCCTTTATCGGCCACGCCTGCCGCCACCCGCGCGAAGGTCGCGCGGCTACGCTCGGAGTCCATTGCGCCGCCCAGCCACTGGGCGACCAGCGGATCGCGATTCAGCGCGTCCCAGGCCGGGAACAGAGCCTCGGTCCAGGGTGACAGACGAGGATGGGGCGAAGCACTCATGGTTACATCCGGAAGATGCCGAACGTCGTCTCCGGAATGGGCGCATTCAAACTCGCCGATATGGCCAGACCCAGAACGTCGCGGGTTTGCGCCGGATCAATGATGCCGTCATCCCAGAGCCGCGCGGTGGCGTGGTAGGGATTGCCCTCATCCTCGTATTTCTGACGGATCGGGGCCTTGAAGGCCTCGGCCTCATCATCGGTCCACTTGGCGGCGTCGCGGTGGACGGTGGCCAGCACGCTGGCGGCCTGCTCGCCGCCCATCACCGAGATGCGGCTGTTGGGCCAGGTGAACAGGAAGCGCGGGCTATAGGCCCGGCCGCACATGCCGTAATTGCCCGCTCCGAAACTGCCGCCGATCAGCACCGTGAACTTGGGCACCTCGGCCGAGGCGACCGCCGTGACCAGCTTGGCCCCGTCCTTGGCTATACCGCCGGCCTCGTACTTGCCGCCGACCATGAAGCCCGAGATGTTCTGCAGAAAAACCAGTGGAATCTTGCGCTTGCAGGCAAGTTCTATGAAGTGCGCGCCCTTCACGGCGCTCTCGGAAAACAGCACGCCGTTATTGGCCAGGATCGCCACGGGCTGGCCCCAGATTCGTGCGAAGCCGCAGACCAGGGTCGTGCCGTAGAGGGCCTTGAACTCGTCGAACTCGCTGCCGTCGACGATGCGGGCGATGACCTCGCGCACGTCATAGGGGGCGCGGACGTCGGTCGGCACGATTCCGTAAAGCTCTTCGGCATCGAACAGCGGTGCCTTGGTCTCGGTAATCACCAGTTCGGCGGGCTTGGTGGTGTTCAGGTTGGCGACGATGGAGCGAACGATCTCCAGCGCATGCTCGTCGTCATTGGCCACGTGGTCGACCACGCCCGAGCGACGGCCATGTGTATCTGCCCCGCCCAGTTCCTCGGCGCTGATCACCTCGCCGGTGGCGGCCTTCACCAGCGGCGGACCGGCCAGGAAGATCGTGCCCTGGTCACGGACAATGACGGTTTCGTCGCTCATCGCCGGCACATAGGCCCCGCCGGCGGTACAGGACCCCATGACGCAGGCGATCTGGGCGATGCCCGCCGCGCTCATCCGGGCCTGGTTGAAGAAGATGCGGCCGAAATGGTCGCGGTCGGGAAAGACCTCGGCCTGGTGCGGCAGGTTCGCGCCACCGCTGTCGACCAGATAGACGCAGGGCAGCCGGTTCTGAGCCGCGATTTCCTGGGCGCGCAGGTGCTTCTTCACCGTCATCGGGTAATAGGCGCCGCCCTTCACGGTGGCGTCGTTGGCGACGATCATCACCTCGCGGCCCGAGACCCGACCGATCCCGGTGATGACGCCGGCGCCGGGCGCTTCGCCATCATAGAGATCGCAGGCCGCCAGCTGTCCGATCTCCAGGAACGGTGAGCCCGGATCCAGCAGGCGCTCGACCCGCTGGCGTGGCAGCAGCTTGCCCCGCGCCACATGGCGCTGGCGCGTCGCCTCGGAGCCGCCCAGCGCGGCTGCGGCGACCCTCTGGTGCAACTCGGCGACCAGACCGCGATTATGGGCGGCATTGCGGACGAAGGTCTCGCCGGACGGATCGATAACGGAGTTCAGCTTCGGCATGTGTGCGGCATAGCCTTTTACATTCAAACCCGAAAGGCGGTAATTTTAGCCTTCAGCCCTGTGAGATTTCGCGAAAACCCTCCGCCAAATCGGACAGGGCGGCGGGCGACAGTCGGACCGATCGCGTCCCGATGGTCAAGCCTCGGCATTCAAGCTAGCGTCCCTTCGTGGCAACGACTCTGAACGCCCCTGACGACTCGGCCCTGGCGCAACTGTTCGCCCGCGAGCAGCGCAGCGGCGGCGCGACCTGGTTTTCCCTGCCGGGTGGCGCGACGCTCTATGCGCCGGGAGAAAGCGCCGACCATCTCTATTTCCTGCGCACCGGCCGCATGGGCGCATTCCGGCGTGAGGAGGGCCAGGAGCCGCAGTTCCTGGGAGTCATTCGGCCGGGCGAGCCGGCCGGCGAAATGGCCCTGATCGGCGGCACGTCCCATTCAGCCAATCTGGTCGCCTTGCGCGACAGCGAGATTCTGGCCCTGCCCCGAGCGGCTTTCTTCGAGGCCGCCGAAACCGATCCGACGGTCATGATCGAACTGTCGCGACTGATGATCCGCCGGGCCCGCCAGGCCCAGACCCACGCCGCGATCGGCGATCCGTCGGTTTTTGGCTTTATCGCCGTGGAACCCGGACCCGCTATCCGGCCCGTGGTCGAGCGTCTGGCGCGGAGCATGGTGGCTCTGGGCTACTCGGTGACCGTCGAGGGCGCGGAGTCGCAACTGGCCCCCACCGAGTGGTTCAGCAATGTCGAGCGCGAGCACGACTTCGTGCTGTATGTGGCCGAGGCCGACGAAACCCAGTGGAAGCACGTGGTCGGCCGACAGGTCGACCGCCTGTTCCGGATCGGGCGTGGCGAACGTCCGCCACCGCCGACCATCCCGACCTATGCCTCTGGCCCCCTTCAGGCCCAGCGTCTCGTCGACCTGATTCTTCTGCAGTCCGGCAACCTGAAACAGCCCCAGGGTTCCGAGGCCTGGATGGAGGCCACCAAGGCGGCCCGCCTGTTCCATCTGCGCGAGAACGGCATGGCCGATGTCCAGAGACTGGCCCGGGTTCTGACCGGCCAGTCGGTGGGCCTGGTGCTCTCCGGCGGCGGTGCTCGGGCCTATGCCCATATCGGCGCCATCGAAGCCCTGCGCGAGCGCGGCATTCCCATCGACTTTGTCGGCGGTGCCTCCATGGGCGGGGTGATCGCGGCGGGCCTGGCCATGGGGTGGGACGACGGCGAGATGGAGGCCCGAATCCGCAAGGCCTTCGTCGAGTCGAGCCCCGTCGACGATATCGCCTTTCCGATGATCGCCATGACGCGCGGCGACAAGGTCAAGGCCCGCCTGCAGGAACATTTCGGCGACGTGCAGATCAGCGACCTGTGGCTGCCGTTCTTTTGCGTGTCCTCAAACCTGACCTCGGGTTCCTACCACCTCCACCGCCGGGGTCCGCTCCACAACGCCCTGCGGGCCTCGATCTCGCTGCCGGGTGTGCTGCCCCCGGTTTGCGAGAACGGCGCGGTCCTGGTCGATGGCGCGGTCATGAAGAACTTCCCCGCCGACGTCATGCGCGCCTTCCAGCTCGGCCCGATCGTCGGGGTGGATGTCACGCGTGGCCGCAGCATCACCGACGAGGACGTGGTCAGCCCCCCCTCGCTGTGGAAGTGGGTCCTGTCAGGCGAATGGCGCAAGGGTCCGCCGATCGTCGCGCTGTTGATGCGTGCTGCCACGGTCTCCACCGGGCGAGATCTTGCGGCCAGTCGTGAAGCCTCGGACGTGCTGATCACGCCGAAGCTGGACAAGATCGACATCCGTGACTGGCGCGCCTTTGAACCCGCCGTGGCCGCCGGCAAGATCGCGGCCGCGATCGCCATAGACTCACTGGACCGTCCGGTCACCGACCTACGCCGCCGTCCGAGCCTGGTCGAGCGCGCCCGCGAAGCGCTCAATCCCGTCGGGCGAGGATGAACATCCGGGTGAATGGAAACAGTGTCACGCCGTCCTCGCGGCGAGGATAGTCGCACGCCAGTCGCGCCCGCCAGGCGTCAAGGAACCCTGCCTTTTCCTCCGCGTCGGTCAGGGCGTCCAGATAGGGCAAAAGCGTCGTCCCCATTGTCCAGTCGACGATCGGATCCTGACCGTGCAGGGCGTGCAGATAGGTGGTCGTCCAGATATCGATCTCGGGGCACAGCGGTGCCAGCCATGCGTAGTAGTCGCGCGCATCATGTGACGGCCGCACCCCCTCGACGCCGGCCAGTCGCGGGGCCCAGGGGCCGGTCGCGGCGATCTCACCCAGGGTCTTTCGCCAGGCTGCATCCGTCACCAGCGGCATCTGGCAGGCCAGCACGCCGCGGGGGGCCAGGGCGGTCGCCAGACGCGGAAAGAGGACGGCATGGTCGTCGACCCATTGCAGTGCGGCGTTGGTGAACAGAAGGTCGACCGGTTGCTCGGGCGCGAAGCTGGCAATATCGCCCAGAACCCAGTCCACCCGGGAGGAAAGTCCCCTCGCCCGCTCCAGCATCTGGGGACTTGAATCCATTCCGTGCACGGTCGCAGAGGGGTGTCTCGCCGACAGCAGCGCCGCCTGCTCGCCCGCACCGCAGCCCAGATCCCAGATCTGAATTGGATCAATGTCACGCGGCAGCGCCGTCAAAAGATCGAGCGCGGGTCGTTCCCGATAGCTCCGATAGAGGGCGTAGATGTCGGGGTTCCAGACAGGCATAGGCATGGCCTTCACTTCGGGTGCGACAATTGGCGCGCGCCGGAGACAGCACAGCAATCGTTAACATCTTTGTTAATGCGCGATTCACACTATATCTAATTCAGGTCTCCGACAGTGAGACCTTAGGGAAGGACATGGAGCCATGCCTCGACCGGCCAAGCGCACTGTGGTCGTTGATCACCGCAAGGATGCGGTGGGATTGATGCCGCCACCGGCTCAAAGGCTTGATTTTCCCCGGCCCATGATGATCGCCGCGACCGTGCTGTTCTGGGCCGTGGTCATCATGACCCTGAAGATGCTGCTCGCCTGATCCCCGATCGCTCTGCGGCAAAAGGCCGTAGCTGAAATATCCGCTTTCCTTGCCCGGAATTTCGCGCCCATACTCTGCTTGTGTTGTTCAACAACTGAAAGGAGGTGACCAGTGTCTCATTGTCTCCAACCGAGGTCGCGCATCGTGACCTGGAGCCTGAAGATAGAGGTATCCGCCTAGAGGCGTTGAATCGCTCCAGGTTTCAGTCACGCCGCGCACCGCGGCCACGACGATGGAGGGCCGTTCCGGGCGACCGGAACGGCCCTTTTTCATGGCGCGAAGGTCAGTTGCCGACCAGTTCGCGGCCGATCAGGAAGCGCCGGATCTCGTTGGTGCCGGCACCGATGTCATACAGCTTGGCGTCGCGCAGGAAACGCTCGACCGGCCATTCCCGCGTATAGCCGGCACCGCCCAGGGCCTGAATGGCCTCCAGACAGGTCTTCACGGCATTCTCCGAGGCCAGCAGGATCGCGCCGGCGGCGTCGAAACGGGTGGTCTTGCCCGCATCACAGGCACGGGCCACGGCATAGACATAGGCCCTGGCCGAGTTCAGGGCGACATACATGTCCGCCACCTTGCCCTGCATCAGCTGGAACGAGCCAATGGCCTGGCCGAACTGCTTGCGTTCGCGGACATAGGGCAGGACGACGTCGATACAGGCCTGCATCAGGCCAAGCGGCCCCGCCGCCAGTACGGCGCGCTCATAGTCCAGCCCGCTCATCAGCACGCCGACGCCACCGCCGACCGGGCCCATGACGTTCTCCACCGGGACTTCGCAGTCTTCAAAGACCAGCTCGGCGGTATCCGATCCGCGCATGCCCATCTTGTCGAGCTTCTTGCTGACGCTGAAACCCTTCATGCCCTTCTCGATCAGGAAGGCGGTGATGCCGCGATCACTGGTCTTGGCATAGACCACCAGGGTGTCGGCATGCGGGGCGTTGGTGATCCAGAATTTCGTGCCGTTGAGTACATAGTGGTCGCCCTTGAGCTCGGCCCGCAGCTTCATGGACACCACGTCCGAGCCCGATCCGACCTCGCTCATGGCCAGAGAGCCGACATGTTCACCGCTGATCAGCTTGGGCAGGTAGCGGGTCTTTTGCTCGGGTGTCGCCCAACGGCGGATCTGATTCACGCAGAGATTGGAGTGGGCCCCATAGGACAGGCCGACCGAGGCTGACGCGCGGGAGATCTCCTCCATCGCGACCACATGTTCGAGATAGCCGAGCCCCAGGCCGCCGAACTCCTCCTCGACCGTGATGCCGTGCAGGCCAAGGTCACCCATGGGCACCCAGAGCTCGCGCGGAAAGCTGTTGGTTTCATCGATCTGAGCGGCGATCGGCGCGATCTTGTCGGCCGCGAACCGGGCAGTGGTGTCACGGATCGCGTCGGCCGTTTCGCCCAGCGCGAAGTCCATCGAGGGTGCGGAATTTGTCATCATGCGCCACCCCATAGCACAAACGCCCGCAGATCAACGAGACCTGCGGGCGTTCATGCTCATCGGCTTTTCAGCCGGGATCAGTCCTCGTCGCCCTCTTCGGGTCCGCCCAGCTTGCGCAGCAGCAGATAGGCCGAGACGACAAAGCAGATGGCCCCCACCATGCTGGCGCCGTAGCCGAACATCTTGATCTGCGAGAAGCCCGGACCCGAGGCCACGGTCAGGATCCACAGCACACCGCCGCCGAACATGGCCAAGCCCAGCACGCCGAGGCTGACCAGCAGGCTCAGATTGCCGAAGCGCGGGGCTTCCGGTTCGGTGAACGGCACGTCCATGGCGCTCAGGGTCACGTCCTCACTGGTCGAGAAACCATCGAGATTGAAGACCGAAGGCGAGGTTCGGGTTGCGGTTTCGAACAGGGTGGGCTCGACCACGAAGGGACGCGGGGCCGGGGTTTCGACCACCTCGACGACCGGCGTCGGCGGCGTGACGGGAGCCACCGGCTCCGGGGTCAGGCGGAACGGGGCGCTGACGGTCTCCTCGAAGTCCTCATAGAGGACGGCCGCTGGCACGGCGGCAGCCGGCACCGGCGGCTCCGGCAGAACCAGGTCGTCCCGCGAGGCGACATGAGCCACAACGACCGGGGCCGGGGCCGGGGCCGGCGTATCCGGCAGGATGGCCTCAAGACGCGCGCCGACGGCTGCAGCAGCCTGCTCGCTGGCCGAAGGAGCCTCGTCCGCGGGGGCGACCAGGATCGGGGCAGGCCCTTCCTCGCGCTCGATTGTGGCGCGATCGCCTTCGAAACGCGCCATCACCGTGGCCGGAGTCTGTTTGGGCACGGCGCAGCTGGCGTCGTAGTCGACCTTGGGCCGCAGGATCGGGCTGGGCGCCGCAACCCAGACGCCATCCGCAGGCGTCAGGAACAGGGCCTTTTCCGCCGAGCGACGGCGGACCAGGGCGTCGATGACGATCCGTTCGCCCTCGAAATCGGCCTTGCGCCACATCTCCATCGCGCAGGCGGCCTGCAGCAGCGAGCCCTCATTGACCCGGCGCAGAACCCCGGAGCGGATGAAATTGTCCAGACCGATATTGAAGGCGAAACAGACCAGCGCATCGAACTGGTTCTGGTTCAGCGGCGTATAGGTCTGTTCATTGACCGCATGGGCGACCGAAATCAGGTCGTAGAGCAGCAGGGCTTCGGCGTCCTGTTCCGTGACGCTCGCCCCGCCGCGAGCGGTCAGGGTATGGCCGTAACCGATGGTCCAGCGCCCGTCCGGGAGCTGAGCGGCTTTCATCCGGTAGCCTTCGAATCTCTTGATGAGATCGACGGCGGCGCGGGAGACCTGATGACGCGGTTTCATCGCGGAGAATGACCCAGTTTGAGACAGACGCAGGTGCGTTCGTCTCTCTCCCGGCAAGATAGGGGCCGCTTTGCCCGTTCCCGTGACGGGAGAGCTGATTTTTCTAGTTCAGCAGCAGGGCGGCGATCAGCAGGACCGCAAAGAAGCCCGTAAAATCGGTCAGGAAGGTCACGAAGATCGACGACGAGACCGCAGGGTCCCGGCCCATCTTCTCCAGGGCCAGGGGGGCCAGGATACCACCGACGGCGGCCGTGAAGATGTTGGTCACCAGGGCCAGGCCGACAATGATCGCCAGTTTCCCGTGATGGTCCTCGGGTCCGAAGATCATGTAGGTGGCCCCGCCCATCACGAGAGCAAGACACAGGCCATTGACGAGGCCGACCGACAGCTCGCGCAGAACGATCCGGCGGGCATTGGCCGTGGTCAGTTCCTTGCTGGCCAGAGCCCTCACGGCCACGGCCAGGGTCTGGGTGCCGGCATTGCCGCCCAGCGACGAAACGATCGGCATCAGGATGGCCAGGGCCACCAGCTTGGCGATCTCGTCCTGGAAGACAGCCACACCGCTGACTGCAATGGTCGCGGTGACCAGGTTGAGCAGCAGCCAGGGCAGCCGGGCACGGACGATGTCGACCACGCTGGCGTCACGGCCGGCATCCGACACACCGGCCAGGGCCAGGATGTCCGCCTGGGCCTCGTCGCGGATGACCTCAACGATGTCATCGACCGTGATCTGACCCACCAGACGGCCGCCCGGATCGATCACCGGCGCACTGATCAGGTGGTACTTGTCGAAGATATAGGCCACCTCTTCCTGGCCCATCTCGACCTGGATTTCAGTGACCGCCTCCATCAGGTCGGCCAGCCGGGTCTCGCGGCGGCTGCGCAGCAGCAGGCTGATCGGAATGGCTCCGACCGGCTTGTAGCTGGGATCCACCACATAGACGTCGAAGAACAGCTCAGGCAGAGAGTCGCCGGCCTCGCGCACATGGTCGATCGTATGGCCGACGCTCCAGAACTCCGGTGCCGCGAGAAACTCGCGCTGCATCAGACGGCCGGCGGTCTCGTCTTCATAGGACAGTGTCGTCTCGATCGCCGCGCGATCGGTCTCGTCCATGGCCGCCAGCACCTGGAAGCGTTTGGTGTCGTCCAGGTCATCGATGACGTCGGCGGCGTCGTCGGTGTCGAGTTCCTCGAGCGCGCGGGCCAGGGCGACCGACGGCGTGGCCTCGAGCACTTCCTCGCGGATATTGTCCTCGAGCTCGGCGATGATCTCGCCGAGGGCTTCGGGGTCGAGGAGCGGAATGACCTCTTCGCGATAGGCCGAGGAGAGAAAGCCCATCAGGTCGGCGACGTCGGCGGGCTCCAGGGCCCCGACCAGCTCGCGCAGGCGCTCGGTATTGCCGCTGTCGGCGGCGTCGATCACCATCTCGACATATTCGGGATTGAGCGCGTAGTCGTCGCCGAGGGCGAGGTCTTCAAGGTCCTCTGGAAGGGCGGCCTGGGAGAGCAGAGCCTTGTCCAGCGCGTCGTCGGTCAGTTCGGCGATGTCCCGGGTCATGGGGGCCTCCTGAGCTCAAAGGGCTTGGCGTCGCTGGCGTGTTCCGAAGGATGGCTGGCCCGCTTCCCGGGGGAAAGTCAGGCCTGAAAACGATTAGAGCGCGCCCGGCGAGTCGGAAACCGATTTCGCCAAGCGCGCTCTAGTCAGTTTCACCTGGTGCGGTCGAGAAGACTCGAACTTCCACGCCCTTTCGGGCACAGCGACCTCAACGCTGCGCGTCTACCAATTCCGCCACGACCGCACGTGGTGAGGGGCGGCTGGTAGCAAACTGAATCTGGTTTGGAAAGGGCTGAGTTCGCTGAAAGCGAACTTACCGCTAACGGTCAGACGCCGCCGGCCATGTAGTCATAGACATCAGCGGCCCGCGTCACCTGGATGGCGATGCGATCGTCGCTGATCTGGATCTCGCCGCGAGCGATCGGGTGGTTGTTGGCCAGGATCCAGACCTCGTCATTGGTCTTGGCGTCCAGCGGGATCACCGCGCCGCGACCCATGCGCAGCAGCTGCTGCATGGGGAGGATCGAGCGCCCCAAAAGAACGGAGATCTCGACATTGACGGCGTTGACCTGGCTCACGAACTAAGGCCCCTGAAATCGACTCTCGACCAGACTGGTCGCGCCATCGAGATTGCAAGAATAGGGCCGTATGCTTGATCGCCCGTTAAGCCTTGAAAATAAAGGAAACCCGCGCCTAGGACGCAGCGACGGCGCGCCCGTGGGGTGGGCGGTTTCGACCGGTTACGTCCCCTACCCGGCAGCCGTTGCCGCCATGGAGGCGCGTGCCGCCGCCATTGCCGAGGGCACGGCGGGCGAACTCGTCTGGCTGCTGGAGCATCCGCCGCTCTATACCGCCGGCATTTCGGCCAAGGGTTCCGACCTGATCGAACCCGACCGCTTCCCGGTCTTCGAGAGCGGGCGCGGCGGCCAGTACACATATCATGGCCCCGGCCAGAGGGTGGCCTATGTCATGCTGGACATGACCAAGCGCGGCCGCGACGTCAGGGCCTTTGTCGAGGCTCTGGAGGCCTGGATCATCGACGCCCTGGCTAGCTTCAATGTGGTCGGCGAGATGCGCGAGGGCCGGGTCGGGGTCTGGGTTGAGCGCAAGGGGCCAGGCTGGTCACGCGAGGACAAGATCGCCGCGATCGGGGTCAAGCTGCGCAAATGGGTCAGCTTCCACGGCATCAGCCTGAATGTGGAACCCGACCTTGGCCATTTCTCGGGCATCGTGCCCTGCGGCCAGACCGAGCACGGGGTCACCAGCCTGGTCGATCTGGGTTTGCCGGTGACCCTGGACGAGGCCGACGCGGCCCTGAAGGCCAGCTTCCAGAGGATGTTCGGGGCGGTGGAAGACGCGGACGCGCCGGTCTAGGCCGTGCGAACGCCGGCAGAATCCTTTGAGGGCCAAGAACAGAGCGCTATCCAGAACAGGATCTGAACGCCTGGAATGAGCGAAAGCCCGGCCCACCAGCCCGCATGCCCCATGTCATGCAGACGCTTCGACGACAGCGCCGCCAGAGCCCACACCTGCGCTAGCCACAAGGCCAAGGCCACGGCGGCGAGAGGCGGCCCCATTGCGGCGAGGGCCTCGGGGCGATGATCGATCATGCGGCCATAGGCGGCAAAGCTGTAGACCGGGGCCTTCGCCAGGAAACAGGCCAGGAAACCCAGGTTGCCGATCAGCCAGGTCACGGTGGTGTCCATCAGGAAGCGTTCCCGCTCCACCGCGCCACGCGCATCAAACCACCGCAGGATCATGCCTGACCTCACCTTTTTCGGCGAAAGACAGCAGCACTAAACCTTAGATCGAAATCGCCTTCAAGGGATTGGGGCCATAGCGATTGGCCCCCTGCTCGCTACCCATGACGCCCAGCTCGACGATGGCCCACAGGATGGCGATCGAGAACACGAAGTCGAGGAAGTGCTCGGGCTGGGGCCACACGGCCACGACAGCTACCAGGATCAGGGCGGCGAACCACCCTGAGCGGCCACGGTCATGCAGGCGCTTGGACAGCACGCAGGCGCCCGAAAACAGCAGGGCCGGATAGACCAGCCAGCCGGTCAGCCAGTGCAGGGTATAGCCGGCTATGGCCTCATAGATCACGGTGAAGCCGATCAGCACGGCCGCAGCGATCAGGAACGGTGTGCGCGACAGCCTGCCGTTCGACGACAGGAACAGCTCCGCCCATTCACTCTGACCGTTCATGCTTGCAAGCTCCAGCGACTCTCGAAGCCGAACCTAGGCCGACGGCAGGGCCAGTGGAAGTCGTCGAACGGCCACAGGGGCGGCGAAATGTCTTCCGCTGCCCTAGGCGAACTCGACAAGCACCTCATCGGCCGCGACCGGGTCACCGCCCTTGGCATTGACGGCCTTTACCACGCCGTCGCGCTCGGCGCGGATGATGTTCTGCATCTTCATGGCCTCAAGCACGCAGACCACCTCGCCCTCGCGTACCTGCTGGCCGGCGGCGACGTCCATCGAAACCACCAGGCCCGGCATCGGCGACAGCACCAGCTTGGAGGTGTCGGCAGCCTGCTTCTCGGGCAGCATGTCATGCAGCTCGGCGGAACGCGGGGTCAGAACCAGCACCCGGGCCTTGGCGGCGCGGTGGCGGATGGTGAAGCCCTCGGCCGCCGGCGCGACCTGAACGGTGAACGCAGCCCCGCCCAGCACGCCCCGGAATACGGGCTTGCCGGGACGCCAGTCGATGTCGCTCAGGATCAGGGCGCGACCCTCGTCGAGCAGGTCGACGGTCAGGTCCTCTTCACCCGACAGCTTCACGCGACGCTTGGCGTGGCCCACGGCCACCACCCACTCGTCACGAACGGTGCCATTGAGGCCCGCGACATTGGTCCGCGCACGGGCGGCATAGACCCGCTGCATGGCCGCGCCGACGGCGGTCAGCACATCGATCTGGGCCGGGGTCGGCTCGGTGCCGGCAAAGCCGTCCGGGAACTCGTCCTTGATGTAATTGGTCGACAGCTGGCCCGAGCGGAACCGCTCCTGGTCCATGACGGCATTCAGGAACGGGATGTTCTGGCCCAGACCCTCGATGTGGAAGTCCTCCAGGGCCCGGCCCATGCCGTCGACGGCGGCGATCCGCGTCGGGGCCCAGGTGCAGAGCTTGGAGATCATCGGGTCGTAGAACATCGAGATCTCGTCGCCCTCGCGCACCCCGGCGTCGTTGCGAACCTTGTAGCCTTCCCGCTGTCCCTCCTCCGGAGGGGCGTAGCGGACCAGGCGGCCGATGCTGGGCAGGAACTTGCGGTAGGGATCCTCGGCATAGATCCGGCTCTCGATGGCCCAGCCGTTGATCTTCAGGTCCTTCTGTTCGAAGGCCAGTTTCTCACCCCAGGCGCTGCGGATCATCTGCTCGACCAGATCCAGGCCCGTGATCAGCTCGGTGACCGGGTGTTCGACCTGCAGGCGGGTGTTCATCTCGAGGAAGAAGAAGCTCTTGTCCTGGCCGGCCACGAACTCGACCGTACCGGCGCTGTCGTAATTGACAGCCTTGGCCAGGGCCACGGCCTGGGCCCCCATGGCGTTGCGTGTGGCCTCGTCGAGCAGCGGGCTCGGAGCCTCCTCGATGACCTTCTGGTTGCGGCGCTGGATCGAGCATTCGCGCTCGAACAGGTGGACGACATTGCCGTGCTTGTCGCCCAGCACCTGGATCTCGATGTGGCGCGGGCTGACGATGAACTTCTCGATGAAGATCCGGTCGTCGCCAAAGCTGGCCTTGGCCTCGGCGCGGACGGCCGGGAAGCCCTCTTCGACGTCCTGCTGCGTCCAGGCCACCCGTATGCCCTTGCCGCCACCGCCGGCCGAGGCCTTGATCATCACCGGATAGCCGATCTGCTCGGAAATCTTGATCGCGTGGGCGGTGTCGTCGATCTCGCCGATATGTCCCGGCACGCAGGAGACCCCGGCGGCCTGGGCGAACTTCTTGCTCTCGATCTTGTCGCCCATGGCGCTGATCGCACCGGGATTGGGACCGATGAACACGATGCCCTCATCGGCGCAGCGCTGGGCGAAGCCGGCATTCTCCGACAGGAAGCCAAAGCCCGGGTGCACGGCCTGGGCCCCGGTCTGCCGGCAGGCGTCGATGATCTTGTCGGCCACCAGGTAGGACTGGTTGGCCGGCGACGGGCCGATGTGGACCGACTCGTCGGCCATCTCGACGGCGAGGCTGCCTGCGTCCGCGTCGGAATAGACCACCACGGTCGCAATCCCCAGCCGGCGACACGTCTTGATGACGCGAACGGCGATTTCACCCCGGTTGGCGATCAGGATCTTGCTGAACATGGTGTGGCCCCCTGCAAGCTTATTGTCTTGTTGGACACCGGTTATCAGGCCCGCGCCTGTTTGCAACCTTGCCCCTACGGCGGTACACCGGAGACAGGGCATGACACCGGTTTCCAAAAACAAGGCCCACGACGTCTGGTTAGGGGAGAAGCAGCCGTGATCAAGGCAATGATTCTGGGCTGGATGGGCGGTGCCCTCCTCCTGGCCGGCACGGCCACGGCCGCCTCCAAAGAGCAGCCGGCCCTGCTATTCCATCTGTCGGGCGACCAGGGACTGGTCGCTGATACGGCCGCCGGCGACGCCATCCCCAATTTCAGCGACAAGGTGACGCCGATCGCCGACGGCGCGTTCGGCAAGGGCTTTCATGCCGAGGACGACGGAGTCGTCGCCTGGAACGCGCCCGGCAATGTTCAGGCCCAGCGCGGGTCCCTCGCCTTCTTCTGGCGCTCAGGCTACCCGGTCGGCCAGGCCCCGTTCGTGATCTTCCGGGTCGGTTTCGCCGACCACAGCAGCTGGGACATGGCCTTCCTGCGGATCGACTGGAACGGCGCGGGCTTTGACGCCTTCGTCACCGACAACGGTCTGGCGCGCACCCGCGTCTCGTTCAAGCTGGACAAGGCCCCGAAGGCTGACGCCTGGACCCATCTGGCCTTCACCTGGGATGAAACCACCGGCGTTCAGCTGTTTGTCGACGGCAAGCCGGCCGCGCGCCGCGATCGCAAGGCGATCTATGATGCCGGCCTGGACCAGTTCGGCGTCGCGGCGCGGGTGATCGCGCCGCACCAGGTCCAAAGCCGCTACAACTTCCTGCGCGGCGGAGACCTGGATGAGCTCCGCGTCTATGACCGCCCGCTAGAGGCGGCCGATTTCGCTGCCCTGGCCAGGAACGCGCCAACCGAAACGCCGGCCCCGGTCGCCCTGCTCAGCGATCCGGCGACGCGCGCGGCCTGGCGTCTGCGTTATGGCTGGAACCGCGAGAAGGACCTGCCGCCCTATCTGGCCGCGCCCTCGACGCGCATCCGCAAGGTCGAGTTCACTGACGCCAAGGACATCAAGCAGTGGATGTGGCGGGCCAATGACGGGATTCCTGAAACCACCTGGCCCGGCGTCTATAACCGCTCGCGTCTGGAAGGCCGCAACGACTACTTCCAACTGCCGGACTGGAACGTCTATGTCGAGGGCGGCAAGACGCTGAAGCAGTCCCTGCCCGACGAGCCCATCAACCGCCTCGAGATCCAGGGCCCGGCCTATGGCGAGCTGACCTGGACGCCCGCAGCAGGCGGCAAGCCGACCAGGCTGGGCCACCGTGACAGGAACCAGGGCCGCACCGTCACCACCCTGGCCACCGCCGTGAAGGGCGGCGTGATCAGCTTCACCAATACGGCCCAGGAAACCCCGATCCAGGAGCTCTGGGCCTATAATGTGTCGGAGGGCCTCGAGCCGGCCGGTGCCTTCAAGATGAGCTACACGGTTCGCGCCGATGCAGAGCCCGACTATCTGAACCTGGCGGATCTCAAGCGCTACATTGCCGGCCGCCATCCGGTTGCGGAGCGCGCCACCGTGGTGGCCCTGCCGGAGGGTGCCCCCAGCCGCAAACGAAGCTCAGCCAAGGGACCGGTCTCAGGCCTGCCGATCGTGCATGTGCTGATCCCGTCGAATTTCGGCGACGCGCCGGCCAATCTGCCGCTTGCCCGCAACTGGGCCTATGGCTGGGAAAACGTGCGCGACGGCCTCGACGGTATCGCCATCGACATTCCGGCGCTCAACATCGCCGCCTCAGACGGCGAACTCGTGCCACTGAACATTCAGATCAAGGATCCGATCTGGCCCGGCCGCAACATGATCGATGTCAGCGTTTCGGTGAAGCCGGGCGAGGCCCGCACCGTCTGGCTGGACCTGCGCGACCGCATCCTGACCGCCGACAGTCTCTATCTGACCCTGGCCTCCGCCAGCGACGCGTTCGGCCCCCAGGCGCTGGACGGGACGAAGATCAGGCTGGTCTTCAAGGATCGTGACCTGGCCAAGGCCGAGCATATCGCCGACCGCTTCAACCAGATGAAGGACAACTGGGCCTTCCTGGTCGAGGAGCACACCACCTCCAAGCGTCAGGGCCTCTACCGCCGCCTGGATGCCGACATGACGGACCTGCTGCGGGTCGATCCCGATCACCAGCAGGGCCGCGAATACTGGGGCGACATCACCTATGGCAGCCAGGGCTGGCCGAGCTTCGAGCAACCCAAGGCCCCGGAAGGCACGCCACTCTGGGCCTTCCGCCAGTCGCAGGACCTGAAACGGGTCAGTCAGTTCGTCAACTGGTGGATCGACGAGCGTCAGTCGGAATATGGCGACTTCGGGGGCGGGATTTCCGACGATACCGACCTGACACAGCAGTGGCCGGGCCTGGCCCTGATGGGGGTCGAGCCTGACAAGATCCGCAGTTCCCTGAACCGCCTTGCGGACGCCGCCCATCGCAACGGCATGTTCACCGAAGGCCTGCCGACCATCACCACCGACGAGCTTCACGTCTATGAGGAAGGCATCAATTCTGATGCTGAATCCCTGTACCTCAACTACGGCGACCCGCTGGCCGTCGAGCGGATGATGGCCACCGTGCGTGGCCTGCAGCGGGTGGTAGAGACCAACCCGGCCGGCCACCTGCACTTCAATTCCAACTGGTTTGGCGGCAAGACCATCTATCGCGAAGCCCCCTGGGAATGGTCCAAGCCCTATTCCTACCTGATCCTGCACCCCGCCATCCTGCTGGGGACCTATAATGGCGACCCGCAGTCGCGGGCCATGATCATCGGTCTTGCCGACGGCTATCTGGCCCATCAGGCCAAGGACGGCAGCTTTCCCAACGAGATCAACTGGCGCAGCGATGCCGAACGCGGCGGCACCATGCTGCAGGGTTCGGGCGCCGGTTCGCCGATGCAGATCTTCTGGGCGGCCTATCGCTTCACCGGCGATGCCCGATATCTCAAGCCCATTCTCTGGCGCGTCGACAAGAATGGCCCGCGAACGATCGCGGACCTGACCGAGAATGTCCTGGTCGCACTCGACAAGCACGCCACCTGGGGCGAGGCCCTGACCCGGCGCGCCGAGACCGGGGGCGATTTCGAGCGCTTTGCCGCCTGGCAAATGACCGGGGACAAGGCCCACCTCGAGCGGCTCTATGCCGATGAGATCAAGTGGAACAGCCAGCACATGGCGATGCTGACGGAAGGCCACTGGTGGTCGGATCGCGTCGAGCTGCCCAGCGACCTGCTGCAGCGCTCGCGCCTCGGCGGGATCGCCCTGAAGCGCAACCTGCTCTATCCGGGTCACCTGGTCAGCTGGCGCTTCGACGGCGAGACCCGCGGCGAAGACGTGGCGATCCTGATCCAGGACACGACGCCCGGGCGCTTCAAGGTTCTGGCCCATAACCTGACCGGCAAGCCGGTACAGGCCGACATGACCGGCTGGGGTATTGCCCCCGGTCAGTGGACCCTGCGGCAGGGCCTCGACACCAATGGCGATGATGCCCTCGATGGCACAGCCGAGACGCGTGACCTGACGTTTGAACGGACACGGACCGTGCGTCTGACCCTGCCACCCGGCCAGACCAGCGTCATCGAGATGGCCCTGAAAACGCCGGGCGATGACCCGGCAGGGCGCGCCGATCTGGGCGTGGGGCGTGGCGATGTCACGGTCAAGGGCTCCAGGGTCAGCGTCGCGATCCACAGCCTGGGGGCCAAGGACGCCCTGGCGGCCCGGCTTGATCTGATCGATGCCGCCGGCCAGGTCATCGCCTCAACGCCGACGCCGGCGCTCAAGGCCCCCGCGGACCTCAAGCCGAAGGTGGGGCGCGTGACCCTGACCGCGCCTGCCGCCCTGAAGCCGTCAGGCCTGCGCCTGCGCCTTGTCACCGACCAGCCCCAGATCACGAGCCTCAATGACGAGGTTGGCGTGCCATGACTGACCCGATCCAGCCGCCCGAGGAATCCGAAGCCATGAAATCCACTGCTCTTGCCGCTGCCCTGGCCGTGGCCCTTGTCTCTCCCGCCATGGCGCAGACCGCCACGCCGCCCTCGGCACCGCCCGTCTATCCGCCCTATGGCCGCTCGGTGACCCTGGCCGAGGCCAAGATCGCCGTCGCCGCCGCCCAGGCCGAAGCCGTCAAGAACGGCTGGTTCATGGTCATCACCGTGGTCGAGCCCAATGGCGCGCTGGTGGTGAGTGAAAAGATGGACGGCACGCAGTACGGCTCAAACGATGTGGCGCGCCGCAAGGCCGAAACCGCCGCCAACTTCCGCCGGCCGACGCTCTTTTTCCAGGACGCGGTCAAGGGCGGGACGCTGAACGCCATCTTCACCGGGGCCCTGGCCATCGAGGGCGGCGAGCTGCTGATCGTCGATAACCGCATCATTGGTGCGATCGGCGCGTCGGGCGGAACGGGTGCCCAGGACGGCGTGGTGGCCCGTGCCGGCGCGGCGGCCCTGGCCAAATAGACGACTCCGGAAGGGCGGGGTCGGCAACACCCCGCCTTTCCACGGCTCGTCAGGCCGGAGCGAACTCCCTGGCGAACATGGCTTCGTAACCAGCGATCAGCGCTTCGGACTCCGGTGCGATCAGACGTGCGATTCCGGCCGCGAAGCTGACCGGCGCGATACCGGCGGCGCTCACGATCCTGCCGGAGGTCACCGCTCTCGCCTGATCGACGTACCGGGTGCCGCCCCCATAGCCGGGAGCCTGCTCCCCCAGCCAGTCCTTGCCATTGGAGGTATGGTCGCGACCGTCAAACAGCCTCGCTCGGGCCGCGGCGACGGTGCCCGCGCAGATCGCGCCGACGATCTTGCCGTCGGCGACGGCCTGCCGCAGCAGCCCGAACACCGCCTCATCGACAAAGCCTGTCCAGGCTTCCGAACCGATTAGCAGGAAGACGTCGGCGTCGGACAGGACCGGATCGTCAAACCTGTAGTCTGCAGCAGCCAGCAGGCCGCCGATTGAGGTCTGGGGCTCACCATCCGGCGTGGCGACCTCGATCTGGACGCCCAGATGCTCACGCAGAAGCGCCAGGACCGGCCCAGCCTCCCAATCGGCCCAGCCCGGTTGCAGAAATGCGACGGCAACAGTCATCGGCCTCCCCTAACGCAGCTTCACGGCGGTGCCGGCGGCGGTGACCATCAGCATGCCGCCGTCAGGGCCCAGCGACTCATAGTCGAGATCCACGCCCACCACGGCGTCCGCGCCCAGGCGGCGGGCCTCATCGTTCATTTCCTTCAGGGCGATGTCACGCGCCTCGCGCAGGGCCTTCTCGTAACCGCCCGCGCGCCCGCCGATGATATTGGTAATGCCGGCGAAGATGTCGCGGAAGATGTGCGCGCCGATGATCGCCTCTCCCGACACCACACCCAGGGTGGCAGCGGTTTCGCGCTCGGCGATCGAGGGGGTGGTAGAGGTCAACATCGGCTCGTTCCTTCCTGATGGGCGTCTTCGACTCTACCCGATTGGCTCCGGGCACCCTACACTGGGTGTCATGACAGACGCCG
The DNA here is from genome assembly GCF_058681455.1 of Caulobacter sp. AVps16. Classification (NCBI taxonomy): domain Bacteria; kingdom Pseudomonadati; phylum Pseudomonadota; class Alphaproteobacteria; order Caulobacterales; family Caulobacteraceae; genus Caulobacter; species Caulobacter sp. AVps16. The sequence continues at coordinate 1,204,898 of NZ_CM178739.1, read as the reverse complement.
CCCTCCGATCTACCGCCGGTTTTGACCTGACCCCGCCCAACGAGGCCGAGCGCGCGCGCCTCGAGGGCGACCTCACCGCCGAAGAGGCGCGGGTTCTGCTGCAGCACGGCACCGAGGCCCCCTTCTGCGGCGGTCTGCTGGGCGAGAAAAGCCCGGGTGTCTATGGCTGCCGCCTGTGCGGCCTGCCCCTGTTCCGCCACCAGACCAAGTTTGAGAGCGGCACCGGCTGGCCCAGCTTCTATGCGCCCTTTGCCGAAGATCATGTCCGGGCGATCAAGGACAGCTCCTATGGCATGACCCGCATCGAAACCCGTTGCGCCCGTTGTGACAGCCACCAGGGACACGTCTTTCCGGATGGCCCGCCCCCCACGCGCCTGCGTTATTGCATCAATTCGGTGTCCCTGCAGTTTGTGAAGGCCGGCGATCCCCTGCCCGACCCCCTGCATCGCGGCGATCCTGCGGGCGACTGATCCGGGCCTTCAGGTTCTCTATATTCCTACCGAATTGATCTGGTTTGAATGCGCTGCTGCAAAAGGGTTTGGCTCTGGCCATCCCCCCTTTCGGAGGCCGCATCATGATCAGTATCCACGCATCGCACCGGCCTCGCCTGGCGCAGGACGACGGCCCGCCCATTCTCATCGTGCCAGGACTGTACAATTCCGGCCCGGACCATTGGCAGAGCCATTGGGAGCGCGACCTGCCCGGCGCGGAACGTGTCGAGCAGACGGACTGGGAACGTCCGGCCCTTGGCGACTGGACGATCAGCCTGGCAGAGGCCGTTCGGAAGAATCCCGGTGCCATACTGGTCGCCCATAGCCTGGGCTGCGCCCTGGTCGCCCATCTCGCCCAGGTGACCGGCGGGCGGGGTATCGGGGGCGCCTTGCTGGTCGCGCCGGCCGACGTCAACCAGGAGGGCCCCGTGGGTCGCCTGCTGACGGGCTGTTCGCCAATCCCGCGCCAGCGCCTGCCCTTCCCCAGTACGGTCGTGGCCAGTCGCAACGACCCCTTTGTCGAGATCGAGCGGGCCCAGGCCTTCGCCCGAGGCTGGGGCGCGAAATTCATCGATCTGGGTCAGGCGGGCCACATCAATGTCGCCTCTGGCCATGGCCCCTGGATCAAGGGCCGCGCCCTGCTGGCGGACCTGATCCGAGAAGTGAGAGTTGCTCGCCTTGGCTGACCGACGAAGCAAGCGTTGCAGTGCCACGTGGCCGTATCTGGATTAGCCAATCTGAGCTTCAGCCCAGACGATGAAGACCCACGGCCAAATCCTTCAGATGACGCGACTGTTCTGCATCATCCTTAGTAAGTGGCCCGTCAAACTGAACGCCAATCCAGGCCCTGATTGCAGAGAGCGGCAGATTTTTTCTGCTCCTGCCAAGGATCACAACCTGAATGCGCCCGTTTTCACGCTTGGCACTGTCAAGCTTTTTGCGCGTCGACGGCCTCTGCCAGGGCCAGCTTGGTCTTCGAAAGCTCGTCTTCCAGCTGACTCACGCGCATCTCCAGGTCCTGGCACTCCTTGATCCAGGGCCACCGATCATTAGCGCGCGGACTCGGAAGGCTGAGCTTCAAGAACCTGAATAGAGCCTGCGCCTTTTCGCGCTCGTCAGGTAATGGCTGCGCCATGGCTTCTTCATAAATGCCCACGAGACGGTCCAGCATGGGTTCCAGAGAGGCCATTTGACGCGCCTGGTCTGAAACCTGACGCGCATCATCGGGATCGTAACGCTCAATCTCTGCTGAAATCAAAGCTTGGGTCAACATCGGCGAAAGTGACCTCAGCCCAAAGTTCAGATCCCTCAACCGGGGCAGGTTGGTCGTCGTGACCATGCCGCCCAGGCCCCGAGCATCAAGAAGAATTACTGCGCAACCGGCACAGAGGGCTTCCAACGCCATCCGCGCCGTCGCGAACACGACATCGTACTTGAGGAGCTCGAATTCGGGGTGAGCGATAACCTTGTCGCCGACACCGATCACATCGAGTTGCATGCCGAATTTTCGGCATACAGCTTCGAGCATGGGAACATGGGTCTGGAACTTCGTGAAAGCCAGGGCCTTCAAAGGCCTGACTGGTAGAGGCACAGAGCGCGGGACGTATCGCGAAAGATCGACACTATTGTGAAGGATCTCGACGCGCTTCTTGTCTATGCCTTCGCTATGGACCAGGCGATCATGGACGGCCTGATCTACAGCAAGATAGCGATAGACCTGCGGGAAATCGGCAGGCTTTTCTTGCCAGAATGCCCAGGCGTGGCACATTTGAACGGCAGGCACCTCCGGGAAGTGGATTAATGCCTCTGCCGTCTGGATGAAGTGTTGGCCGTGAATCACATCCGGCGGGTCAGTGATGAGAGAGAGATCATTGACAACGGCGACACCTCTTTCTCGCAATTCTGCAGCAGGCGTCCCCAACACCGGTGAGTAAACAATAGGCCTGTGGCCGCGCTTCAACAAACCCAGAGAGATATCGCGTATCACCGTTTCAGTACCGCCACGACGCTGTAGCCAAACGTTGGTGAGCAGAACTTTTAGAGGTCGTTGGGCCGTACCGGTCACGCTCTGACATCCCTTGATTGATACGCGACAAGGCCACCAACTAACGGACCAATATGGTCCTTGTAGGTAATAAGTGTCTTGAAAACGCCGGAAGCCACCAAGGGAGCGGCGGCGATCTCGTATTGCGGGGTGACGCTCGGAGCCTTCAAGGCCTCAAGACCACTTGGCCGGTCATATAAAGCTTCACGATCAAGCAAACCGGGATCAATCTGGAGCAGTCGGTTGACCTCAAAGCTCAGCTCCGTCGCGCCGGCAACAGCCGACGCTTTGCGCTCAAGCTGGGCCGGACTCAGGACTATGGCTTCGAGCGGCTGCTGCACCCTGGTGCGAGATCCTCGAAATTCGATATCAAAGTCGAGGTGCCTGATTTCACGCTTCAGGATGCGGCCCGCTCGCTGCGCCGCTAGCGTTGAAATCATGCTGCAGAGGTCATGGACCGGGGAGTATTCTTCGATCGGATCACTGACAATTTGCTCCGCCAAATTGTCGACGAGGGCCGACGTCATGACGTCGAGCAGGCGGGTGAAAAAGCCCAGATCCTGGGCAAGGATCGCTGAATAGAATTCTCGATCACCGGCAAGACCGAACAGCGGCCCCGGCGTAGCACCGGCCGCCTTGATAAGCCTTCTGGATGCCTCGAGCCTGGGCGGCGCAGCCCGGCTTCCGGAACCATCCGTCCAGATCAGGACCAGGGGCTTTTCACGTTCCATCCAGCAATGGAGCAGAAGTTCATGGCCGGGATGGGCAACGGCAAGGACAGTTCTGAGCGGCATTTCAGAGCTCTAATCTGTAGTAATTTATCAAAAAATCTAAGCAGTTTTAGAGCCGAAATCACACGTGCCGGTTGCCTTCAATGCAAAACTTCTCAACACAACATTACTGCAGATTTGTTTGAGAACTCATACTAAACTAATATTGAACGATTCAGTTCGTTACCAAGGTGGAAAACTTGAGTTTCAAGTTTCTGGTGCGGGCGGTCGGGGTCGAACCGACACTCCTTTCGGAACCGGATTTTGAGTCCGGCGCGTCTACCAGTTTCACCACGCCCGCAGACTTCGCATTTCGCGAAGGGCCGTCTCTCTAGCAGGCGTCCGAGGTGAATTCCAGTGGCGAGACGACTGGCCTAGGGTTGGCCACCAGGAGATTCTCGCCATGCCTCGACCCGGCCCTCGAAACCTGATCACGGACGTGCCGGGACTGACCGTTGGGTCCGCCCAGGACGAGTCCATCCGCACCGGCGTCACCGTGATTCTCTGCCCTGAGGGCTGGAACGCGGCCGTCGATGTTCGCGGCGGTGGCCCAGGCGTGCGCGAAACCGACACCCTTGCGCCAGAAAACAGCTTCAGCCGGGCCCACGCCATCTGCCTCTCCGGAGGTTCGGTCTTTGGCCTTGGCGCAGCGGACGGAGTCGCCAGCTACCTGTCAGTCAAGGGAATCGGAGTCCGCCTGGCGGCCGGGCCGGTAGCCATCCCCATTGTGCCGGCCGCCGTTCTTCACGACCTGGCCAACGGCGGCGACAAGTCATGGGGCCTGACGCCCCCCTACCGAGAGCTGGGCCAGGCCGCTGCTGCCGCCGCCGATCACAGCTTTGAACTCGGCGCAGTCGGAGCCGGTCGCGGGGCCAGGGCCGGCCTCGTCAAGGGTGGGCTGGGCTCAGCCTCGATCGACCTCGGCGGCGGCCTGATCGTCGGCGCTCTGGTCGCGGCAAACCCCATCGGCGCGGTCTATATGCCGGACGGCGAAACCTTCTGGGCCTGGCCGTTCGAGATCGATGGCGAGTTCGGCGGGCGCACACCACAGGGGCCTGTCTCCGCGACGGAACCCCTGCCCGACGAATCAAAACTCGGCGCGGCCGGCCGCCTGCGGGCCGGGGCCAACACCACCTTGGCGGTCATTGCGGTCACAGCAGACCTGTCCACGGCCGAGGCCAAGAGAGTGGCGATGATGGCCCACGACGGCATGGGCCGCGCCGTCAGGCCGGCCCATACCAGTTTCGATGGGGATGTAGTCTTCGCCCTGGCCTCAGGCCAGGTCGAATTGCCCCGCGACCCTGGCACCCGGCCGGTCGAGGTTTCACGGCTGGGATCAGCGGCGGCGGATTGCCTGGCCCGTGCGATCGCCCGCGCTGTCTATGAAGCGCGGGATTTCAGGGAATTATAGTCTCACCGCCCGCCAGTTGGGTCGCTGTGACCTCAAGCCGGCCCAGGAGGCGCTTCAGGGTCACCACCTCGCTGGGGGCAAGGCCTGACAGCAGGGCCGCTTCATAGGCCAGGGCCATGGGAGCGATCTCGGCGAACAGGCGCCGGCCTGCGGCGGTCAGTTCCAGCCGGTGGGATCGACGATCCGCCCTGACCGTCGTGCGATTGACCAACCGCCTTTCCACCAGATCCTGGGCCGCGCGACTGACCCGGACCTTGTCCATGGCCGTGCGGGTTACGGCGGCGTGGGGCGTCAGACCCCCTTCAGCCAGAACAGACATCAGCCGCCATTGTGGAATGGTCAGGCCGAACCGGTCCTCATAGGCGCGCGCGATCAGCCGGCTGACCGCCGCCGCCGCCGTCACCAGGCGATACGGGACATAGTCGGCGAGGCTCAGCGCCTCTTCGGGTGCCACAGGCACCGCCGTCGTCAGGGAAGAGACCGTTGCGGTCATGACCCGTTCCTTTCGTCCTCCCGGGCGTGGTCGCCCATTGGAAGACGATCCTTCGCCAATCCTTGCGTCGTCACGACGACCCGCCGGGTCTCCGTGCATCTCGCGGCAAACTGATGTCACGCCCTGGCGGCGAGAACCACAATCGTCGAATCTCTCGTGCGACACAATCGGCGCATTTCGTGCGTCGGTTGTGCATTCGCGGCACAACTCGCCCGTGCCGTGGGCAGAGACCCGTCCCTAGTGGTGTGAGAGATCTTTCAGCTTGTTGTCCGGAAACGGTGTCGTGCTGGTCAGGGCCGCCTGGCAACGCTCGAGCTCCAGAAGGCAGTCGCCGCGGCTCCAGAAATCCGAAAACTCGACCACCGCCATCCGCACCTGCTTGGAAAAATCCTTGTGATCCAGAACCTTGGGTTCCGGCTCGGCATGGTGATCGTCCGCAGGCTTGGGCGGGCTGGGAGGATTGGAAATCACCACGGTCTGGCCACCGATCCGTGGGCCCAGAATCGTGACATTCGGCGCGGCCGCTTCGATCACCGCAACGACACAGCGCTCGCACTGGCAGGTGGGATCATGGCCGCCATGACCCACCGTCCCGTGTCCACCATGGTCGGCCACGCCATGGGCATGCGGCTGGCCATGCCCATGGCCATGACCATGACCACCGCCGTGCCCATGGGCGTCCTTGCCACCCTTGTCCTTTTCCTCAGCCGGCTCGCCCTTAAGCGCCTCGGCCAGACCCTTCATCGCCTTGGCGCAGGGGCCGCCGAACTGCAGGAGCGGCCCGATACGCCTTTGTACTTCCTCGACCAGTTCCTGGGTCTTGGAGACCAGCTCGCCCGAAGGCGCGCTCGTCGCTGCGACGCACTTGGCCTTGATCGCATCATGGATGGTCTTGGCAACGCCGCGCGACTGCTCACCCCTGTCCTTGCGGCCCAGGTTTCGCCCCACGGCAAAGGCCAGGGCCGCTATGACCACGGCGGCCAGCACCAGACCCGCCAGCAGGGTCGGGTCAAAGATCGGGATGGGCTGATCGACCGGAAACTCTGACTGGTACACCAACCCCTCCCCATACTGCGGCGACACCATGATGGCGCGACTTATGGTTAACGCAAGCCAAGACCACTTGCACCCTGAAGCTTGTCACCCTTTGCGGGAAATCACGCCCCTGGCCCGCGCGCCCTGATCATATCGTGACGGTCCGCCATAGACGGCGACCTCACAGAGGATGTCGCCACCTTCATCGGCGACCCACAGATAGTTCCGCTCCACCTCGACATCGCGGCCGGCCGGTGAAATGCCCTCGAACGTGTCGCCCCAGGGAATCACCTTGGACAGGTCGCGCCAGCTGAGGGTCATGGCGCGGCTCAGCTCATCGGCCGCCATGGCGTCAAGATCGGGGTCGCTCATCGGTCGGCCAGGCTCTGAAACGGAGGAATCGCGCAAAAAGATGCGCCGCGGGCGTCGCCTCGACAACTGTTGGAGCGCAGGATAGGTCGCGGAACAAGGCAGGAGACCAAGATGGGCGTTCCCAAGGGCAAGCGCGACTTTCGTGACGAAGACCGACTCGATCCCCGCGAACGTCACCAAGTCGAGTACTGGATGAAGCGCTGGGGCGTGACCAAGGACCAGATCGTCGCCGCCCACCGCAAGGTCGGCAATTCCATCAAGGATATCGGCGCGGAACTGGGCAAGAAGCGCTAGCTAGCGCTTGTCCCGTTGGAAGGCCTTGGCTTCCGCCGCCAGGGACGTCAGGGCTGGATCGGTCGCATCCGGCTCGGGCGCGAACGGCAGGCTGCCGGCCACGCCGCGCAGGGCCAGCCAGAGCGGATGGCTGAAATGGCCCAGAATCCGCAGCGGCCGCCGCTTGTCATCGGTCACATCCCAGCCTTCCCGTTCGAACTGGTCGGCCTGATCGCGCATCGACTTGATGTCGATGCCGTCCCAGCCTTCCGGATCCGGAATCTGGGCGGCCTCGTCGGCGGTCAGTCCGAAGGTGTCCCGCGCCAGTTGATCGATCTCCGGGAACTCCCGCCGCGCCTCGGGATCGGCGAAGGCAGGCTTCATCAGGGCCCTGTGTTCAAGGTCGGCAAAGCCGGGCAGATCGATCAGGCGACGCAGGGTCACGTTCAGGACTCGGCGATATCGCGGAAATAGGGAACCACTTCGCCCTGCAGCTTGATGGTCATCGGATTGCCCTTGCGGTCGAGCGTCTTGCCGGCCGTCACCCGGACCCAGCCTTCGCTGACGCAATACTCGTCAACATTGGTCTTCTCGACCCCCTTGAAGCGGATCCCCACGCCGCGTTCGAGAAGCTCGGCATTGTAGAAGGGGCTGTCGGGATTGGTGGCCAGACGGTCAGGAGGGGTATCGCTCATCGGATCGGCTTTCGAAGATGTCGTGGGCGCAAGCCCTTGAACGCGGGTGATAACCATCCGCCACCGGAAATCCAAGCGCCGCGACGCCAGCCCGACCCATGGTGCCCGATCCCGGAGGGAGATGGGCATCATTCTTGTGCCGGGAAATCGATCATGGCTGGGGACAATGGCCGCGCCCCCTGCTAGCTAAAGGGGTCACCAAACCGGAGTTCGCATGCTGCGTCGCCTGTACGATTGGGTCATGGGACTGGCCGCCTCGCGCCACGCCCCGAAGAGCCTGTTCGCCATCTCCTTTGCCGAAAGCTCATTCTTCCCCATTCCGCCAGACGTGATGCTGGCCCCAATGGTTCTGGCGCGCCCTGACCGGGCCTGGTCCTATGCCACGATCTGCACCCTGGCCTCGGTTCTGGGGGGTGTCCTCGGCTACGCGATCGGATTCTTCCTGCAGGATTTCGGCATCTGGCTGATGGCTGCGACCGGCCACGCCGGCGGCCTGGCCGAGTTCCAGTGCTGGTATGACAAGTACGGGGTCTGGGTCATTCTGGCCAAGGGCGTGACGCCCATTCCCTACAAGCTGGTGACCATTGCCTCTGGTCTGGCGGCCTTCAGCTTCCCGATGTTCATCATCGCCTCGGTGATCACGCGCGGCGCACGCTTCTTCCTGGTCGCCTGGGTGGTCAAGAAGTTCGGCCCCGCCCTGCTCCCGGTGATCGAACGCCGCCTCGCCCTTTTTGCCGGCGGCCTGTTCGTGCTGCTTGTGATTGGCCTGATGGCGAGCCATTTCCTGGGCGGCAGCAGCGGTGGTGCCTGCGCGGTATGACCAGCGACCTCAACGATCCCAAGGCGACAGCCGTCGGCCTCGCGCTTGAGGAAGCCCCCGTCCTTGACCCCGTGCGCGGTCCTTTGCCGGCCGAGGCCGTCGCGCCGGTCAGGGCCCCGATCATCGCAAAGGCCCTCGACGCCTGGCCGCTGGTTGCCCTGGTGGCCAGCGCCAGCCTGCTGGCGACCGCCCATGCCTTCGAGACCTTCGGCAAGCTCTATCCCTGCACCCTGTGCCTGAAACAGCGCGAGGTCCTCTGGGTGGCGGGCACCGTCGCCCTGGTCGCCCTGGCCGCACGCTACAGCCCGTGGGCCGCGAAGCTGCGTCAGCCGTTCGACCTACTGCTCGCCGCGGTCTTTCTCTATGCGGCCGGGCTCGCGGCCTTTCATGCCGGGGTCGAGTGGAAGTGGTGGCCCGGCCCTACCACCTGCAGCGGCGGCACGGTCGCGGCCGCCGGCGACCTGGTGGCCATGCTCAAGGGCGACAAGATCAAGCCCCCCGCCTGCGACAAGGCCGCCTGGGTCTTTCTAGGTCTTTCCATGGCCGGCTGGAACGCCCTGATTTCGCTGGGTCTCTCGGGTGCCAGCCTCGCGGCCGGCCTGCGCAAGTCAAAGGCAACCTCGTGAGCGGACCCGCGCCGCGTCGACCGGGGGCCGGGGCTGCGCGCGCGCGCCTGGCCGAGATTCTCCGCGTTGATCAGGCCGGGGAACTGGCCGCAGTCCATATCTATCGGGGCCAGGCTGCGGTCATGCGCGCCAGTCCCGGCCGCGAGCGGCTGGCAGAACAGCTGCAGGAGATGGAAGGCCATGAACAGGTCCATCTCACTCGCTTCGACCAGCTTCTGACCGAGCGCGGGGTTCGTCCGACCTTGATGTCGCCGGTCTGGCGGGCGGCCGCCTTCGCCCTCGGAGCGGGCACGGCCCTGCTGGGCGACAAAGCGGCCCACGCCTGCACCGAGGCCGTCGAAACGGTCATCGAAAAGCACTATGCCGCCCAGATCACCGAACTGGCCGATCGCGATCCCGACCTCGCCGCTGAACTCTCGAAGTTTCGCGACGACGAGTTGGCACACCGGGACCTGGCCGTTGAGGAAGGTGCCCATGACGCCGTGGCCTATCCCCTGCTGACGGCCGTGATCCAGGCCGGTTGTCGGGCGGCGATCAAGATCAGCGAGAAGATCTGACCCCCTTGGCGTAACGTCCGCCCCGGCCTACCCATGGCGACCATCATGCCGTGCCGGGGGTCCTGCTTGTCCTGCTCTTCCAATCCGCTGGTCGCCGTGGCCCTGACCACGGTCCTGATGCTCGGCAGTGATCTGGCAACAGCCGAGGTTCGGCACGCGTCCCCAAAGACCACCGCCCTCACTCTCGGGACCGGCGGCGAGGTTCCGGCCGAGCAGCGCGACATGAGCCTCGAGCATGTCGACCTGGGCCTGAAGGTGATCCCCGCCCGCAAGGCGATCGAGGGCGATGCCACCCTGACGATCAAGGCGCGGGGTCCGCTGAGCCGACTGGTCCTCGACCTTGACCGGAACCTGCCGGTCAGCCTGCTGGCCCTCGATGGCAAGCCCCTGGCTGCCGGCACCTGGAGCAATCCCGAAGGCAGGCTCACCATCACCTTGCCAGCGCCCCTGGCCAAGGACGAGACGGTCAAGCTCCGGATTCGCTATGCCGGGGTCCCGCATGAGGCGAAGCGCGCGCCCTGGGATGGCGGCTTTGTCTGGAAGACGACGAAGTCTGGCGAACCCTGGATTGCGACCGCCGTACAGGGCGACGGCTGCGATCTCTTCTGGCCCTGCATCGACCAACCGATGGGTGAACCCCGACTGGTCGACCTGCACGTTACCGTCCCTGCACCGCTGGTCGCACCGGCCAATGGCCAGTTCCTCGGCATGACCGAGAAGGATGGGTGGCGAACCTATAACTGGCGCGCCAGGTCGCCGAATACCTATGCCATCGCCCTGAACATCGGGCCCTATGTCGAACTGGCTGACAGCTACAGGAGCCGCTTCGGAGACAGTTTTCCGATCCGGTACTGGCACCTGAAGGGGCATGAGGTCGAGGCCAAGGCGCTGTTTGCTGAGTTTGCGCCCATGCTCGACTTCTATGAAGCGATGATCGGCCCCTATCCGTTTCGGGACGAGAAGATGGGCGTCGTCGAAACCCCTCACCTCGGCATGGAGCACCAGACCATCAATGCCTACGGCAATGGCTATGCCAGGGATGTCTATGGCTATGACTGGCTGCTGCAGCACGAACTGGCGCACGAATGGTTTGGCAATCAACTGACCAATGCCGACTGGGACGACATGTGGCTACACGAGGGGCTGGGCACCTACATGCAGCCGCTCTACTCCCAGTGGCTGCATGGCGACATGGAATACATGGCGCGGCTCAATACCCAGCGCGCCGCCATCCGGAACCAGTTCCCGATCGTGGCCGGAAAGGTCATGGCGGAAGATCAGGTCTATGATGCCAAGGTCGGACCGGGCAACGACATCTATTACAAGGGTGCCAACGCCCTGCACACCTTGCGGAGCCTGATCGGCGACGAGGCATTCTTCAAGGCGGTCCGTATCATCGTCTACGGTCGGGCGGACCCCCGGCCCGGCAATTTCGCACCGCGCTATGCCACGACCCGGGACTTCATCAATGCCGTCAATAACGTGACGGGCCAGGATTATGGCTGGTTCTTCAACGTCTATCTCTATGAAGCCGCTGCGCCGGAACTGGTGCAGAGCCATGAGGGCGAAGATCTCGTCCTGAGCTGGAAGGTTCCGGGGAACAAGCCCTTCCCGATGCCGGTCGAGGTTAAGGTCGGAAGCCAGGTCGTTACCCTGCCGATGACGGGCGGAACGGGCCGGGTCCCGGTCGGTGCAATGACGCCGGTCATCGTGGATCCCGCCTCGAAGATCCTGCGTCGCCAGCCTCATGTCGAAGCCTATCAGGCCTGGAAAAAGTCCAAGGACGAGGCCGCAAAGGCCGAGGCCGAAGCTCAAAAGAAGGCCGCCGCCAAGACCGCCAAGGCCAAGCGCAGGGCTAAGACTGCCAAGTCCTGACGGCTCAAGGCGAGACGAATTCAGACTTGGTTGACGATATTCCTTAACGGAACTGGTGTGAGGCTGGGGCTAGAGATCAGCCTTGCCGAGAGCTGGACCATGCTGACGCCCAACCATGTCGTGATCGCCGCTCGCGCCGTTCTGGCCCTTGGTGCCGCGACAGCCACGGCCCTGATGCTGGGACCGTTCCAGGGCCTGGAGGCGGTTCTTGGTCTTACGGACAAGAGCGCCCACGCCCTTGCTTTCGGCGCTCTGACGGCCGTGTCCTTCGCAGCCTTTCCACGGCTTCGCCGCAGCGATCTGGCCCAGGCCGCCCTGATCCTGGGCGGCGCTGCCGAGATCGCTCAGATGTTTGGGGGGCGAACCGCAAGCTTGGCGGACTGGGCCGCAGATGCGGTCGGCATTGGCACCGTCTATGGGGCCAGCCTGATCGAAAGCGCCCGCAAGATGGCCCGCGACCAAGGCCATCTGCCCCTCTCGACGATTATCGCCCTGGATCGCCGCAAGGCCGGAGGCCCCAAGCACCAGCCGATCGCACCCGGTGCAGAGGCCATGCCGGACCGCTTCGCAGAACGGGCCAGCCGGCACTTTCCGCGTCGTCCCGCCGCCTAGCTCAGGTCGCCGCAGCGAGGGCCTCCAGGCCCTCAGGCGTGATCTTCCAGCCCACACGGTCACGTTGTGCGAAGCCGAGATCGGTCAGGGCCCGGGCGTGGCTGATGTTGATCCAGTCGACATCCTCGCCGGCCTGCTTGCGCGCCAGGTTTTTCAGCGCCTCCAACTGACCGTCGGACAGGGCCATCTAGAGGGCGTCCAGGGCGGGTAGATCGCTCGTCTCAGCCGGCCGCGCCGCTTCGCATAGCTTGCGCAGTTGCTTGAGCATGGACGGACCACTGATCTGGCTGGGGGCATCGGAGTAGCCCTCGATCTTCAGCTGCCGTCGGATATCGGAAATGTTGCCGTATTCACCGGACCGCGCCAGCTGGAAGGCGCGTTCGAGAGTGGTTGGTCTGTGGGTCATGGGACACCGTACAGGAGACCACCCCCGACAGCGAGGCCTTGTTCCGGCGAGTCGGCGGGAACAGGCCGGTCCGGCGAACGTTGTTCATCCTCACCAGAGGACATGACCATGACTGACAACAAGCAGAGTCCAGCCAACTCAGCGCCCGGTGTTCTTGGCGACTGGTCCCAGGCCCAGGACCTTGGACAGGCAGGCCATCCCGAGGATCGGGTCAGCGAAACCGACGTGAAGGAAGCCTTCCAGACCGAAGCCTCCGCAACCAGCCGGAAGGTTGCCCCGTTGCCGGACGGCGAAACCCACGACAACCTCGCCGAACATGTCGATCAGGCCGAGGACCGTCAGGAAGCCCTGCTGGACGAAGGCCTGGAAGAAAGCTTCCCGGCCAGCGACCCCGTCAGCGTCAAACGCATCACCTGACATCCGGCTCGCCGCCGGTCTGCCTCACGCCTCCAGTTCGATGTCCGAGTAGAGGACACCAAGAACCGCCAAAACCTTCTCATACCATCTGTTTTAATTAAATATTTGATCGATGACCGAGCCTCAGCTTGAGGCTCGGTCATCACTGGTTCATCACTGCCTTAGGCGACGAACTGGCTCCACACTGGACTTTGCAAAAATCGAGAAGGCTTGCATTTCGAGCTTCGGCACGAGATGGCCAACGGACCGGCGTGACTCCCATTTCTCATCCAGCCGGAACGAGAGTCCTCGGTTGGTTTGCGCCCGGGTTTGGGTAGGTGGCAAGAGGCCGGTGCGCAGAGCTATCAGTCAGGCCCCGCCCTACGGCTTGGAGGCCTTGATCTCTCCTTCGGGCGCGCGCCCTGCGCCAGCGACCGAGGGGACGTAGAGACCCGTAGCGAAGCTGACCAGAAGGCCGCCTACGGCGCGTCCCGCCGTCTGCCGCGGGCCAAATCGAGCGCATGGGTCGGGCTTGGCGACTGGCCGCTTAAGGCTCCCCTTGGCCGCGAAAGCCTTACTTACAGCCTTAGCGAACGGCTTGGCGAGCTGAAGCGCGTCACCGACCGGCGAGAGCGAGGGATCGATGAAGCTGAGGCCCTCGACCGACTTGGTCCAGGTAAACGCCGCCACTTGTCGCCCCCCTGGCGCGGTCAGAGCCGCCTCCACGCCCAGTCCGCCTGATATCCCGCGACCGCGATAACGCACCGGAACCGGAACGAAGACGCCAGCCGCAGCCGTCGCCGCTGAGCCTGCCTTGCTAGTCGGCTTGACGGTCACGATCCTAGTACGGACAAGCCCCGCTTCGGGCTCGGGCGAGGTGGCGATCTCGTACTGCTGGCTAAGCTTGAAGCAGAGCTGGCGGTCGATTTCCCATCGGACCATGGCCTGGTCCGCCGCAGTGATAGGCGTGTCGTCACCAAGCTTCAGGACACTCGGCTCTATATACACGCGCTTGACCGAGTCAGCGGCCGCATCGTCGCGTTGAAGCCTTGCAACGGTCTGCTTGGCCTCTGCCGTAGGCAACTGCTGGGAAGGGGGGGAGAAGGCGGAGCCCGGCGCATTGGGCGGCATAGTTTGGCAAGCTGAGGCCAGCGTCGACAGCGCTGCCAGGGTAACAACCCTGACGCCGATGGGGGCACGGTGAGATTGTGGACTCACAGCTTCGGGTGAATTCATGGTGCAATCCTCGGGTAGAATTTTCTCGCCCGAAGTTTTTGACAGGCGCACCCCTGCTCTAGCGAACTTAATAAATAGAAATAAATAGCCTATTGGTACTAGTACATAATTTCAAAAATTAACTATAAACAATTCACCCTATCGATTCCTGCTGAATGCGCTTAATATAAAATTATAGATAGAATTCTGTTTCTGATTAAAATCACGGCAGAAGATCAACCTACCTTGCAGACCATGCGCTCGACAATCGAGCAATAGGCATCAAGTGGCTGCGAACGCTTGCGCGGAAACGGCCGCGTCCAGCAATCGGCATAACCGCTGCGCCCACCGCACCCCTAACGGGCCAGGGCGGTCCTGACTATGTTGCCATAGGTCCTGCCAACACGAATTTCGGCACCGTCGACGAGCACCAAGACAAATGAGGAAAAGGGCCCCGGTTTGACACGCGCGATCGCGCCGCGGCGAACGATTGCGCTGCGGTGAACACGACAGAAAACGGCTGGATTGAGCCGGCGCTCCAAGGAGGCCAAGCTCTCCTGATAGAGATATTCCGCGCCGGGGACCAGTATCCGGACATAGTCCCGATCGGCCTGAAAGCTGAGGATCGTTTCAGGCGCGATACGGATGTAATCGCCGCGTGACTTGACCCAAAACTCCCGCGTCTGCCCTGCCCCCGGATCCGAAACGCGCAGCACCGAAGACAGGGCTTCCTGCAACTCAAAGATACGCTCGGCCTGGACCTGAGAGCCGGCCGCGCACCGGGCGCGTTCCAAGGCCAGTGCGAAGCGTCCCGGCTCGATCGGCTTGGTCACGTAGTCGATCGCGTTCGCATCAAAAGCCTGCAGGGCGTGATTGTCGAAGGCGGTGACGAATACGATCACCGGTGAACCCTCACCAAAGTGTTGGAGCAGTTCGAACCCGGTGCCGCCCGGCATCTGGATATCCAGCAGCAGGATATCAGGCATCCGTTTCTTGATGCTCGCGGCAGCCTCGATGATATCGCAAGCCTCGTTGATATCTCCGACCCACTCGAGCTTGTTGAGCAGCCGGATCAGCCGACGACGTGCCAAAGGCTCATCGTCGACGACAAGGACCGAAAGGGGCGTCATTCGGTCCTCCATGGCAGATCCAGAGCAGCGCGGTAGATTCCCGGCTCTGCGGGTCCTGCGGAGAATTGCCAATCGTTCTTGAACCGCGCGCGAAGTCGACCCGCAACGTTCTTCAGCCCAACGCCCATGCCGGCCGGCTTGGGCAAGATCATGTCCACAGGCATATTGTTCTCGACGATCACTCGCAGGCGGTCTGCATCACGCGTCGCCGAGAGCCAGATACTGACCCGACCCGCCATGGCCCCCACCCCGTGCTTGATCGCGTTTTCGATCAGGGGTTGCAGGATCAGACTTGGCACCAGCGCTCGGCGCACCTCTTCAGGCATGTCGATATGGAAGCTCATCCTGTCCGAGAAACGCTGGTGCTCGATCTCCAGATACTCTTTCTGCAAGGTCAGCTCTTCGGACAGCCTCACATCGTTGAACGGATCCAACGTAAGCGTGGTGCGCAAAAACGTCGAGAGCGACAAGACCATCTGCTCCGCGCGCGCCGAAGAGCCCTCTTCGATCAGGCCCGCGATGGAGTTGAGGGTGTTGAAGAGGAAGTGCGGATTGACCTGGTAGCGCAAAGCTCGCATCTGGGCCGACAACGCCTCTTCCCGAACAGCCGCCAGCCGGCGCTCCCGGTCGCGGACATCGAAACTGAAGAGCAAGGTCAGGAACACGCAGGACCAGCCGAAAAACGCGACCCAACACATGAATAAGTCTTGAATGTTGCCACTGACAGAATAGTCCAAGTTCGCCGAAGCGTAGAAGATCCTATAAAATTCTCGACTTAGGAAAAAATCAGCAAAAGCCACAGCGGTAGCGACAATAAAGCAAACAATTATATTGTAGACCATCTTGCTTTTGCGGATATTCCAAACCGCGACAGACATAATAAATAGAGATAAGAATCCTGAAAAAACATCGACCAGCGTCGAATAACCAGCAAAACCCTTGGGCTGTTTCTCAGTCAGTCCGGATCCGGAAAAGTAAGCGGTGACGCCGAAGATCAACGCCGTCAAGAAAAGGTAGGTGACACCGAGCCTTAACGCCTCGCCGATCAGCGCCTTTCGGCCTCGAAATCCATTATCCATAGCAATCGCCTCTTCTCCGAGAGGCTGGTAGAAATGATCTTCGGATTGGTTTGTCATCAGTCAGCGCAGAACCAGTACACTCAGGAACTTGATAGCCCGCAGCCATCGCGGAGAGATTCTAGGATAACTCCTAGGCAGCGGTAACGTCATGATGCGGGCTACAGGATACGCTCCCGTTGGCCTGTTCTCGTCGCCGCATTGATCTTCCTCCAGCACGATTTTGGATACCCCTCAGCAACCTGGTCGACATGACCTTGGCGGTGGCTCCATTCCGACCGAGGGATCTCATCTTCCCCTGAGGCGACTGCCAGTCGAGGAACAATCTGCCGCTGTAAACTAACTCAATCTGATAAACAGAACGGCAAAACCATAGCTACCGTGCCGCCTTGCCGCAGCTGATCTTGCGCGGTTACGCTATGTCTGGCCCATTTGGCCGCCCCTCTACGTCGTCAGAAGTTTTGGGACAGCCGGGTCGCGGATTTAGCGGCAGGCTTGCCTCATCTGGCGTGGATATCTAGGCGGCGATTTTGCAGTGCTATAAGCCCCGATTTCCCAGCCTCGGCCGTTGGCGATCGTGGGGCGCCCGCCAGCGGTGCGCCGGCCTTTAAGCACCTCGGCACCGACCACTTTGAGACTTGGCGCGCCACGCGTGATCAGCGGCCAGTATGCAGAACCTCAGCAGGGGCTTGTGCTAGCCATCGTGCCCCAAACTGCGGCAACGGCACCGCGCGTGGCGACATTGAACAGGCGCATCAGTTGAGAAATATGATTCCGGACGGTGAAGTGCGACAGACTCAACGCTCGGCCGATTTCCTTGTTCGATTTGTTGCTCGCCAAGAGCTCGAGAATTTCCAGTTGCCGATTGGTCAGCATAGCTCGGCAATCTGGCGAGGCCTGGATGGGACGCCAGGCACCCCCGCGGCTGGTGTAAAGCAAGCAGCCTTGCGGCAGAGCCGTCCGGATCGTTTCGACGGCGTCTTCGGCCTGCTCGCTGCGAACGGCGAAAAAGATGAGCAAAGGCTCTGCGCCTTGGCGCTGAACATCTGGATACTCCGCGCCATGGCGGTCAACATCTGGATAAAGGCAGGAAACCGGCGACGGTTCTACAGTGGCGGTCTTGAGCATTTGCAGGGCCGACATGGCGAAGTCATCCGGTTTCGATGTTGTCTGGTAGAACCGTGGCGACCTGCTCGGTTGCGCTCAATACGGCGCTCGCCAGGCCGCTGTGGGCGACGGGGCGGCGTCAGGATTTTCGACGAATGGCTGTTTAGAGCCGACAGACGGCAGGGCTCAGACCTCGGGCGCGACGATCAACGCGCGCGTGGGAGCCGGTCGGGCCTCGGCTTCGGACTGACGACAGGCGCCTGACGTCGCGTCCTGGCTTTTGCATGCCGGTTAGCTCTCGCCGCTTGCGGCCAGGGCGAGCCTCGTCGTTCGTCGACACCCTCCTGAACTCTTGGGCCGCTGCGTTCCATTTGCGATCAGCCCCAAGAGAGCCCCGGTGGGGAGAGTTGTAGGCGACCGTCGGGCAGTCTCACGGCTCTGAACAGCTAGCCTGATGTCCCGGGTCATCGGCAGTGCAGCAACACCCTCCGACAGACGGTATGCCGATGCTGGAACAGCAAGCGACTTTGACATGCCGAACTCCCGCCACAATCGCCCCAGCCGAAACATCTCGCGCGACCAAGCGTCCGACAAACCACCAGCCAGTATCGTCTTTAGCAGTTGGGCCGGAATCATGTTTTCCGTCACAGCCCTCGCGCTAGCAGCTGGCACTGTCGGTGCCGGCTACTTCATTGGCGACACTGAACCGTCGCCCTCGGCCTTGGCCAAGACCCTTGGTTACGAAGGGCTGTCGCAGCAGACCGCTGGGCTGGGCAGCGCGGTCCCGAGTCCGGAAGCCGCACTTGCTATTGTACTGAAGACCCATCCAGAGCTGGTGCCCAAGAACGGCAGTCCGTTCAACTACAAGGCCCAGACCGTCATCGCTCTTGAAGACCAGGCTGTTCTGATAGCCACGGTTGGAGCCGAGTTAGCCCTTCCCAAGGTGACCGGCTCGATCGGTATCTTCTATCTGCTGGCTACGCCGACCGACAATGAGCAGGTCGGCGCTCGGCCCTCGCTTAGGATCGACGCCCCCACAGGCCTTGCCCCAGAGTTTCGCGTCGCGAACGAGTTTGGCCAGTGGCCAGTCCTTGTCGTCAGGACGCGTGATGTGCACGCAGGAATAGCCTGCGAGAGCACTCAGCTCGTCGAGCTGCGGCCGACCGGCCCCGTGGCCTCCGCCCCCTTCGTGTCGGGCTATGATGCGAGGGGCGTGCAAGGCCGCTCTGGTCGATCCTGGACCGGTCAAATTCGGGATGTCGGCTTCGCCGGCGGTTTCACCCTCGACACCGGGGAACGTAGCATCCGTTTCGTCCGTGATGATGGCCGCTACGTGCCCGCTCGCGGCTTCGAACCGTCCCGCTGCTAGGTGCCCCTCCCCTTGCCTGAACCTGGCTGAAAGGGCCTCACAGCTGACCACAAAGGCTGGCTTAGCTATCACTTAGTCGACGTCGTTGATGCTGAGCGCAGGACCCAAGTTCAAGTGCGTCCGCTTGGCTATCATCGCCCCAGGCCAATAGCGCCCCCTCAAGCTGAGCGAACGCACTTTATCCCCGGTTCCAAATGAGCTGCGGAGACAAGTCCTTGTTAGAGCGCCCACACCCAAGAAGCCCCCCACGCAAGAAGGAGCCGCTTGTTAGCTGGCGCAGCCCTAAATCCGAGCCAATTCCTCGGCCATGATCGCCTGGACCAGGCGGATGCTAGGGCTAGATTGCAGTTCCTGATGGGTGACCAGCCAGATTGGCACCGGAATGGGAGCCATCTCCGGCAAGAGATTCACCACTCCGGGGGTCCGCTCGGCCACCGCGCGCATCATCAAGCCCACACCCATGCCGCGCTTCACCATTTCCCAGATCACAACCGACGACTCCGACACGATCCGGAGATCCTCAGTGAAGATCGGGATACCGATCTCACGCATAATGCTGGAGAATTGAGGATCATCGAAGCCCATTAGGCCCGCCCGGGCGAGATCGGCAGGCGCTTTTGGCCGACCCTTGCGAGCGACCCAATCCTCTGACGCGAAGAAGCCCGCTTCGGCATCGCGGATATGCAAGCCGGCCAAACCAGGGCGATCAGGACGAACATGGCGTATGGCGATGTCCGCCTCCCCACGATGTAGATCGCTGATCTCATTGGAGGCGACGATCGCAATCGTGATCTGAGGCGCTTCTGATCTTATGCGCGCCACGATCTCGGGGAGGATATAGGCCGCAGAGATATCTGTCGCAGAGATGCAGACCCGCCCACCAATCTCCTGCGCTCGACCACTGGCCGCGAGAACGAGCGTGTCAGCGGCGTCCCCCATGATCCGAATGTGATCAAGCAGCTCCATCCCGGTCTGGGTGAGGACCAACTTGCGACCCCGTCGCTCAAACAGGGCGACACCCAGATCGGCCTCAAGCGCCAGGACCTGCCGAGACAGTGTCGGCTGGGTCAGGCCCAGCTGGCGCGCCGCTGCTGACAGAGATCCCGCAACAGCGGTCGCGTGAAACGCGCGAATACGGTTCCAGTCCATCGTCGTCATGCAAATACGTATATCATGGCTGTGAATTTAGGCAATTTCCTCAAAAAACGTATGTGTTATTCGCTTTCCCACAGGAGCATTCCGGCATGCACACAGCGAGCGACACGCGTTATTGGAACAAAATCTCGCGCAAATACGCCAAGGACATCATTGCTGATCAAGGCGGCTATGAGCGCACCCTGGATCGGACCCTGGCCCTGCTGCAACCAGGCGACAGCGTGCTGGAATTGGGCTGCGGGACCGGTAGTACGGCACTGCGGCTAGCAGGCGACGTGCGGAGCTATCTGGCGACGGATCTGTCCGCCGGAATGATCTCGATCGCCAAGGAGAAGCAATCCACGGGCGCCATCCAGGCCCTTGCTTTCCATGTCGCGACTGCCGAATCCCCAATGCTCATTGCCGGGCAATACAATGCAGTTCTGGGGTTCAACTATCTCCATATGGTCCGCAACGTGCAGGCTACACTATGTCGCATTCACGACCTGCTTGTCCCCGGCGGTTTATTCATCTCCAAGACGCCCTGTCTTGAAGATATGGGGCCACTGATAAGCCGGGTGTTGCTGCCAAGTCTGCGTGCGATCGGCATGGCTCCCCATGTCAGCGTCTTCAGACAAGCCGAGTTTTGCGCCCTTATCAGCGCAGCTGGTTTCGAAATCCTCGCCGTCGAGAACCATGCCACCAAAGGCAATGATCGCCGGCCCTGCATCGTGGCCCGCAAACGGTGCGCGCCCGAGGCGGGGCAACCCGCTGCAGAGGTAGGTCAATCTTCTACCTACTCCCGCAACTCGTGCCTCTACCTCGACGCGTGACGCCTAGGTTTGGGAGAAACCGTGCCCAGCTGCCAGCTCCGTTCGGTCGGTCCCAGCCTTAGCCGATTGCTGATCACACCCGAAATAGTCATCAATTTTTCCACGAGAATAACTATGAAGATCCAAAATTCAAAAATAACAAAATTGGAAGAATCCCATGTAAATCCAAAAATTGTGATGGCCCTTTTGTGGTCCAGCTTTATGTTCTTGTATATCTACCTAGACTACTTCCACCTATACATGCCCGGCTCATTGCGCGATATTCTCAATGGGAGAGTATTTGAATTTGACATAAGTCAAACTTTTACTTTTATTGGCCTTGCTTCGGTTACAATACCAACTCTAATGATTTTCCTTTGCGTAGTGCTGCCGGCCAGTTTGAATCGGTGGACTAATATAATAATCGCCACCATCTACATTCCATATTCATTGTTCAATTTGGTAGGCGAGGCCTGGCCACACATGTATTTTGGCGCAGCGGTAGAGGTCGTAATTCTAATCCTTGTTATAACGCATGCCTTTAAATGGCCCCGTGTCGAATCTGCAAATAACTGATATATTTAAGAATATAATTGCGCACGTCGCCACATCTGAACCAATTAAATACTACTGACGCCGGACCGGTTGCGAACAGAAACCGGTCCGGCACATTGGTCACCGCTCACCAGGCTGATGGATTCTGTGAGCAAGTTACATGGGCAGATCTGAAAATGAACGCATCAAGCCGCGCTCTGGCGCAGCCATGGCTAAGCCGCGAATGCCTGCCTTGCGGCAAACGGCAAGGTGCCCGTCTGCCGACGAACAATGCACCGGGTCATCTCGGCTCGGTGCCCCGGGATCGGGAAGTTCTACAATAGCGCACACTCCAAGTTCGCTTGGAGTCGAGGCAAGGCGTCACAGAGGCTGACCGGTTGAGCATGTTCGGTGACACCATCATTTGTCAGGTCCCGCCACCTCCAGGCCGATACGAACGACGCTCTGGCGGTAGCGGCCTGCACTTGAGGCATGCCCATGGCTTCGGACAGACGCCGAAGCCGCAACAGTGCGGCCAGCATAACCTCCAAGTACCCTCCACTGGCGGGCGACTGGTAACGATATGGAGAAGACCCTCCGTGCCCGAATCCCTGAAGCGCACCATTTTCAACTGCAGGCGGCTCTCCATTTTTGGCGCTGCGCTCCTCTCGGCGAGCAGCTTCACCGCCAGCCAACTCCATGCGCAGGATATGTTCCAGGTACTGTATGCTCAGAGCGCGTTTGCCGAACAGCAGCGCACTGCCGCGAGCATTCAGGCGTATTACAGCAACAGATCCAGCTCCAATGAAGTTCGCTATGCGGCACCTCCGGCAAGGGGCCTGAGTCTTAAAGAAATCGCGGCCCTCGAAGCGGAGCAGAAGGAAAGGGACGCGGAAAAGGAAGCCGAGTACCAGCGATGGCTCAAAGGAAGCTGGCAATTCTTCCAGAGCCGGGAGCCTGCCGAGCCCGGCGAGTTTTGTACCGCTATGTACCAAAGCCCCAAGGGCATGATCACCCTGAGTGGCTTCGACAAGAGCTGGGAAGGGGGTCTCCTCATGTTCACGGGCGAAGCCATCCCAACCCCCCGCCGCTTTAGCGAAGTCAAAGTCACGCTTACCCAGTCAGGCACCCCACCAGCGACAGTCAAGGCTTTCAACCGCGCCCGGGACCCCCGAATGGGTCCGCTTGGCACCATCGTACTCGCGGTTCCAGCTATGGAAGCAGCACTCGTTGGCATGACCGACGAACAGGAGTTCGCCTTGGCCGTCGGCGGCCGGGAGGTCTTTCGCATGGCCTGGAAGGACGGCGTCAAGGCTGCTGGCGAACTGCGCAAATGTATCCGCAATCGCCGCCCCTAGAAACACTGAAGGCTCGTGGTTATCGGCTTTCTATTGGCAGATTTCACCAAGCCTAGCTGCTTCCAATTCTGTAAAGTTAACTTAGTGAAATTAAGATCATGGGCAGACTGAACGATAAGATCGCGCTAATCACTGGCGCGACCCAAGTCATCGGCGAAACTATTGCTCGAGCCTTTGTTGCAGAAGGCGCACGTGTACACTTGACCGACATCAACGATGAAGCAGGCGTCGCACTAGCCACTGAACTTGGCTCCTCGGCGATATACCACCACCTAGATGTCGGCCAAGAATCAGACTGGCTGGATGTAATGCAAAAAGCTCTTGCCCAAGACGGCCTTCTAGACGTGCTCGTCAACTACGCTGGCATTCCCGGCTATGAGACTGCAGGCGCTGCAGACGCTTCAGGCGAGGTAAGCTTGGAGAAATGGCGCACGGTTAGAAAGACTAACTTGGACGGGGTTTTCCTAGGCTGCAAACACGCCGTCCGTGCCATGCGTGGAACTGGTAGAGGATCGATAATCAACATCTCGTCCCGCTCCACTCTGGCCGGAATGCCTGCTGACATTTTCGCTTCTTCGAAAGCGGCGGTCCGCAACTGCACCAAATCAGTCGCACTCCAGTGCATTGCCGAAGGCTTGGCGATACGCTGCAACTCTATCCATCCTGACGGCATCCCGGCTCCAATGAGAGAGCTGGAGCTGGGCGACAGCTACGATAGAGAGCCGATTGTTGCTCCGCCCGTTCGCTCCACGTCCTCGACAAGATCTGGACACCCAGATGAAGTGGCTGCTGTTGCCGTGATGCTGGCGTCCGACGAAATCGCATACATGACAGGCGCCGAGTTGAACCTCGCATTCGGATTACCCAACGGGCCCGCTTCATCGCCCGAGCGCGACTAACCACGCAAATACTCTTCACAAGAAATGTCACATATATTCAATATGCAATTTTCTGTGCTTCAAGCCTTGAATTGCGGCACCAAACTCCAGGACAATTAATTTAGTTTCGACATTTCCCGATTATTGGCTGCACTGGAACGGGAACGACTGCCAGGACTTGTATTTCATTGGCGCTATCGCTCCGCTCTAAAATACATTTTTCTGAAACAGTAGATCACGATTGCACTCCTAACTGGCCTCGAAGCACGAAGCCATGAGCCTCGACGCAGATCTGGCCGGGCTACCAGCCCCCCCCCCGACCGCACTTGGGACGCCAATGCAGAGACAATGCTGGTATCAGCATTATTGGGCTGCTCCTCTAGAAAATGTCGGTCTTATTTTTTCCACTTAGTAAATATGCATCGTTACATTTTCACTTTAATTGAATCTTCGGCAGACTCTACGCGGCAATTTGTGCCGAAGGCTTGAATATCACCGCCAAAACATAATTTATCTTATTGTTTTTGTTAAATAAAATTACATCCCAACTTGCACGAAACTTGCGAGGAGAAGTGCACTCAGTTTTACTTGGGAGCTCCCATGCAACTCTACAATTCCAGCAGCACCTCGGCGACACATCACGCGGCGGCCTTGGCAAGGATCAAAGGCGTTACAGCCTCGGCTGCTACAGCCGTCCCGATACCGACCACCGCCACGACCGAAGCCAGTGAAAGCCCCAGCGCGGCGGGGGCCAGGTCAACCAAGGATGAGTTTCTCGACTATGCAAAACTAACGCCCGCACAAAAGATGCGCGCGGCAATACTCAGCAAGCTGAAAGTCACCGAAGAAGATCTAAAGGCGATGACCCCCAAGGAGCGCCAGAAGATCGAGGATCAGATAAAGGAGATGATCAAGCAGCAGGTCTTGGGATCCGACAAAGAAAAGATCCAGAAAGGCGCGCTGGTCGACCTTAAGGCCTAGAATAGTCCACATAGCGACGAGGCGGGGTCAGCGCAGCCCCGCCGCCCGTTGTCCGGCTGACACCTGTAGATCTAGACGTACCAGCACTATGCAAACTGCTGCCTGGTCCAGCCTTCGGCACGGCCATAGCTCGAGGCCGCTGAAGTGACCCTACCAGCAGGTCATCTATGGTCCTGATCGCCGACCTTGAATGGCTGCCTGTGGCGTATGTTCGGACAACTTGGCAGCTTGACGGTGGCTAGTTGAGGCAAGGTCACCCGCGCCGCAAAGCTAGGTCCTCAAACTACATCTCGCCGCGCCAGGTGGTTCCGCGCTAGTCGCCCCAACGCCAAACATCGGACAGTTTGGGGATTTCGCAGAAGAGGCTTTCGCTCGATGTGTCACGACCTGCCGGTCACGCTGATTTACGTTCAAGCAGAATGTTCGGGATCGCCAGCAAACCGCCGGTCACGCTCTTCAACCTAACGATACCGCCGCCTCTCTTCGCAGGCCGTCGTCGAGACACGGCCGCCATTGCGGGCGCAAGTCGTACAAAGGCCAAGGCAACACAAAACGCAGTCTTGAACATGACAAAACTCACCATTCAGGCTGCCTAAGCGTTCCTATTTCAGGCCCCTCAGAACAAGCTTGGCGATGCACCGGTACACCGTCGCGATCGCCTCACGAGACGCGACCAGACGCGCCCGCAGAGTTGAGCTTTGTAGGCTCAAAGCCACGTCGCAAGAGCGGCCTGAACACCGGCACCCTCGCCGGCAAAGAAGCTGGAAGCCTTTGCGCAGCCTAGGGTGGCGGGCCTGGTTAGGCTGCCGGCGATGTCTTTGTGCCGGCCGCCGGTGACCGGGACGAACAGGTTTTTCCGGACGCGACACGCCCAGTCAGTGCCAAGAGCGGTGCCCCCGTCAGCCCTCCAGCGGCGACCTTCCAGCCAGCCCAAAGTCGCATTTTGACCTTAATGGTCGCGTTCAGGCTCTCAAGAACCGATCAGGGATATGACAGTGAAATTGAAGTACTTATCGCTAGCGCTGGGATTGATTGCACTCCTGCCCACTGCGGCCCTCGCCCGGGTAATTGATGATCCCGAGGCGACAGTGGTCGAGGCCTTGGTGGTCAATGCCCGATTGCCCGGACCGGCCTGGTGGAAGGTCTCCGACAGTGACACGACGATCTTTGTACTGGGCCTTCCCTCCTCCCTACCCAAGGGTATGGCCTGGGATAGTTCAGTGCTGGATAACCGCCTAAAGGGCGCATTCGCCTATATCACGCCGCCCACGGCCCGGGCGGGTCTCACCGACATTCCTGCCCTGCTCCGGCTGCGCAAATCGCTGCTGGCCGACAAGCCGCTGGAAGAGACCTCACCGCCGTTGGCGGCACGGCTTTCGCGGGCCTGGGCAACTGCAAATCCCAAGTCGCCCGATGATTGGCGCGACTGGAAGCCTCTAGGCGCGGCTCTATTCCTGACCGACATGGCCAGCAAAAGTACCGGCCTGGACGATAGCCAGCCTGAAAAGGCCATAGCAAAGCAGGCGCGAAAGAACGGAGTAAAGGTACGCGCGGCAGCCAACTATAAGGCTATGCCGATGATGAATGCCGTCGCGCGTAAGCACAGTGATTCAGCGGGCCTAGCCTGCCTGGAGGAAGTGCTCGACGACATCGACCGCGGGCCCGAGCCCGACCGGCAGGCGGCCCGTGCCTGGGCCGAGGGATGGGTCCGGGGATCGCTGGCGGCCCGCCGAGGATACGACCGCTGTAGCCTGCTGCTGCCTGGTGTCTCCGCTTTCATTCGCCGGACTGCCTCCGATGAAGTGACGGCCCTCTCCGAGGCTTTAAAAACCCCGGGTCACGCGGTGGCGGTCTATTCAGTGCGGGGACTGGTCGCCTCCGATGGCGTTCTGGATCAACTCCGAGCTCGGGGTTATTCGGTCAAGACGCCTGCCGACCCGTCGCCCTGAGCGGCCCGGGCTGGACCCACTTCCACTATCGCCTGCTGCGATGTCGGGTCGAACAACCGCAACGCCGTCTTGGCATGCGAGACCAGCAGCATGATCCCCCTAACGCTCCAGGTGCCTCAATGCGGGGCCTGGAGCGGGCCGGTCGCCCTCCCTATCGCGCCCACTTGTTCGCCGGTGCCTTTCTGGCCTTACCCAGCAAGGCCTGACCACCCAAGACTTCAAACCGTGACAGGCCTGCCCATGACCATAATCGGATCTTCGCCCTATGTAGCTGGCTATGCCAATGCCGGTCTGGCCACAGGAAAGACCACGCCGACCGCTACCGACAGCGCCGCCTCCGGCACAGCAACTAAGGCAACCGCTGCAGTCAATGTCACATTGTCCGCCGAAGCCCAGGCCGCGCTAAAGACCCAGACCGATGCTCGATCAACCGACGTCGTCGTCGCCCAGGCCCGGGCAGCCATAGACGGCCTTCTGACGGCCGCGCGAACCAATAGCGCGCTGGCCGACGGCAAGCCGACGATCAGTTTGACAGATCTTGATCGCCGCGAACTCTTTGCTGTTGCCAGCGGCCGAAGTGGCAAATTTGCGCTCGATGAGCAAGTTGTCGCGACCTTGGAGCTAAAAGCCCGCCAGGCCGACGCCTTCTCCAGCCCTGCCGCTACAGCCAGGACAACAGGCGACTATGCCGGCCTCTACCAGGCGGCCCTCGACAGGCTCGATGCAGCCGGAGCGGAAGAGAAATCTACGGGGCAATGGGCCAAGGATCGTGCGGCCCTCGTCGAGGGACGCAAACAGGCCATTGCAAAGCCTGGTGTGGCCCCAGTTGGGGTCGAGGGCGATCCCATAGCGGCCTATCTCAAGGACATCGGCTCTGTCGTCGCCAACGCAAAAACCCGCGACTTTGGTAAGGTTGGCATCGATGTCCGGGCCGTGCTCGATCGGCAATATAGCCTCGCCACAGCCGACGGCGCAGCGAAGGGAGCTGACAGCGGCGACATAAACTTTGCCCGGTTCGACACGCGGTCTCTTGCGGCGATTTCGCTTAATCGAGACGGGTTGTTCTCGGACCACGAGGTCACCGAAGCCACCAGCGAGATACGCGCCCGAGAGCATTCGTCGGTCATGACTAGCTACAGGGCAAGCGCCGCTTCGACCGACGCCTCCAGCTTTGGTAAGGCTATTATCACCCAATATGCCACCATGAGCGCCGAAGAACGCGAAGCGTCGGGATGGACCCCGGAGCTCTATAACAAAATGGTCGCCCTGCAGGATACTCGCGAAAAGCTGGCCTCACTGTTTGGCTCAAACGGTGGCTTGGCTGAGGCTGGCACTATGACGCTGCTGGACTATCTCGACTAGGCAAACCCGCAAGGCGGCCTTTCTGTGCACGCGGACATTCGCCCCCCTCCCCGCAGCCGAGGCTTAAAGGCCGTCGATGACCGATCCTTTGGGAAACAAGCTTTCGACAGTTATCAGGATCATCGCGCTACTACGTCCACAGCGTCAGGACACGCGCATGCCGATATGGGCCATGAGCCTCTCTGCCAGTTCGGGTCGAGCCAGGTCGGTCGCGCAGGCAACCACCGGAGCTAGGACTGCCACTGCGCTCGTTTCAAGAAAAACGTCATCGGTCGCGTCGCCGCTCGCCCAATCGTAGATCGCCCCCAGATAGTTGGAATAGATCGTTCGCCCCAATCGGTCGGGATCAACGGCTTTGGAAATCACGCCGGCAGCCTGGGCTTGAGCCATGGCGTCAATGACGATCTGGGCCGGTTCACGGCCCAAATGTGTACCTTCAAAGAGCACACGCGGGATTCTCACGAGGACTTGTCGGTAGAGGCACGCGTCGTCGACATACATCCGTGCCGAGAAGATGGAAGCTTCGAGCGCAAGTTCGATGCCTGTCGCGTCGGTCTTGGCCAGAACCGTGTCTATGCGATCCAACGCCGCGTTCATCACAGCCAGCGCAATCGCGTCGAGCCCCCCGATCAAGTTGTAGATAGTTTGTGGAGCCACATGCGCAACGCCGGCAATCTGACCTAGCGATACCTTGTCGATCCCCTGCGCGCGCCAAAGAGATGACGCTGCGGCAATGATCGCCGCGCAGCGCAGGGCCTTGCCGCGCGCGCGCAGTGCCAGCATTAAATTTGGATTGGGATCTAAATTCATTGTTGTATTTATTTTTAGACTGTAATCCAATTTTCAACAAGCGAACCCTCGCGGGGCCATCTGGCACCGCCCCTCGAAAGCATCTCCTTGGGCCTATTTGATTCCCACGCTGCCTTGCGCGCCCGCTACAACGCCGCACAATCGGCCGGCCGAATGCCCACGGGCGTGGTCATGGATCAATTGTTGTCAGCCAGCGAAGCCATCATCAACGGCAAGCGGACGACCACGGTCGGCACCCATAACTATCTAGGCCTCGCTTTCGACGAGGCTTGCATCGAGGCCGCGATCGCGGCGGTCAGACGCGAGGGAACCGGTACATGCGGCTCACGGATCGCCAACGGTTCGTTTTCGGACCATGTGGCTCTGGAGCAAGAACTGGCCGACTTCTATGGCATGCGCCACGCCATGGTGTTCTCAACCGGCTACCAGGCCAACTTGGGGATCATCTCCACCCTTGTCGGGGCCAGTGACTTCCTCCTGCTGGACGCAGACAGTCACGCCTCCATTTATGACGCCTGCAAACAAACCCGGGCCAACGCCATCCGCTTCAAGCACAACGACGCCGCTAGCCTCGATGCGCGCCTGCGGCGCCTGACAGGCGAACCTGGCAACAAGCTCGTCGTCGTCGAGGGCATCTATTCAATGTTAGGCGACATGGCTCCGCTGAAGGCCATAGTCGAAGTCGTCAAGCGGCACGGTGCCTACATCCTGGTGGACGAGGCCCACTCAATGGGCGTGCTAGGTGAGCGCGGCTGCGGCCTGGCCGAGCAAGAGGGCCTGCTCAACCAAGTCGACTTCGTGGTCGGTACATTCTCCAAGAGCCTTGGCGCAGTGGGCGGTTACTGCGTATCAAGCCACGAGCAGTTCGACATCCTACGCGTGGCCTGCCGAGCCTATATGTTCACAGCCTCGCTGCCACCTGCCACCGTTGCGTCAACACGCGCTGCGCTGAAGGTCATGCGCGAACGCCCGCACTTGCGCGCCAAGCTTTGGGAAAACGTCTACCGGCTGTACGATGCTTTGACCGGCGCGGGCTTCCGGTTGGGCTCAACACCCAGCCCGATCGTCGCGGTGTGCCTGCCAAGCGAAGAGGCTACCCTGACCATGTGGCGGGAGCTGCTCGATAGCGGCTATTACGTCAATGTCGGCCTACCGCCAGCCACGCCCTCAGGCGAAAGCCTACTGCGCTGCGCGGTCTCAGCGGCGCACTCCGAGGACCAGATCGACGGGCTCGCCGATCAGATGATCCGCCTTGGCCAAGCCTTGGGAGTTTTGCAGAAATCTCGAAGCGTCGCCAAAGCCTGAGTTGGGGCAAAGCGGCCACCCCTAATCCTGTTAACCCGGCTCTGGGTAGGCCGGTTCGCGCCGACCGCCCTTAGTTCGGCGATCAAAGCAACGGCAGCAGCTCCCGTCGAGTGGGCTCAATAGACCCGGCTGCTCTATTTGCCCTACAAGGAAAAACCCTCGCCGATCGGTCCAATTTTGCGATCATAAGCAATTGCTTAGCTGGCTATCTTCTTGTCCGAAAGCAGCGACGGTCATCACACGTTTTGGCCGTTTCGGGCCCAATGACCAGCGTTAAGGAACAGGGCGCCGGCGGCTTTGACGCCGCTCTCGCCCATTACGAAATCAAAGCCTTAGCGTTGGATCATAGAGCGTGCGGACAGAGTAGACGCGCGCTGCTTCATACGAGCATGACGCCCGTCCTACTCAAACCCCCGACTGGCCGAGGAAGGCCAGGAACGATGTACCGGGTCACTGCAGCCGATTGTTGCAGAGCCTGCGGCGTATAGAAATTAGGCGCTCTTCAATCGCCCTCCTCGATGCCGTCGACTGGTCAACCTGCCCGGCGCACCTGGGGCGCGGGCATGCCGAGGTATCGGCCTCATCGTGCACCACCATCTCGAAAGCTGCTCTTGCTGAACTCCTGCCTGAACACCGCCACCTTGAGATCAGCCCTGCCCGACGCCGCAGCCGCGGCGCACCCAAAGGCTGCAGCAAGCGAGCCAGTCGAAACTGCGGCTGTCGCCAAGTCCTTCGCGACCGAAAGTCTCCTGCGGCAAGCCGACGGGTTGCAGGCGGCCATTCAAGCCAACCACGACAACGGCCTGATCAGCGCCACTGCTGATCGAGACCCACTCCTCCCATTGAGTTTCTCATGAACTTTCATCTGCTGATCGCCACAGCCCTCATTGGCCTTGCCTACCTTGCCACCGCAAGCAGCGCTGCTGCGGCAAGCCAGCCCGCCATCCCGTCTGTGATGGATGTCCACAACGTCACCCTCGCTCCGACGCAGTGGGCCGGAAACGGCACCAACGGCTGTTTCCACAACCTGGTGGCCCAGTCCGTAGACTGAGGTTGCGCAGCCTGGATAGCAGGCTCGCCTCACTAGCTGCTCGGTATAGGCGAGGACTTTCGAGGCCAAGCGCGCTAGCGGCCCGCAAGTCACCGACAGCGTGCGCAATGTAGGGCGAGCTCTACCAGAACTCTGCATCGCCAGAACTTTTGGGACCGCCGGGGCTGCGGGTTCAACGCGGAGGTTCAACGAACCTCATCTTTCGCGACAACAAAAGGAAGCACGGCATGGCCGAAATCATCCGCGTCTTGGTGCCGCTCGACAGCCATGCTGCCGGAACGATCCAGACCGCACTCGAATACGCCAAAGTGATGTGCGAGACGACCGGCGCACGCGACATCATCCTGCTGACCCACAATAAAAGCCAACTGGAACACACCCCCTTAGCGCACCACCTGGGTGATCACACGGTTCGAGCCCTTGCCAAGGGCCCAGTCAGCGTCTCGGCTGGGATCAGCCTGCAAGCCGAGAGTAGACGGACCTTGCGACGGCTGCGTGGGCCCGCTGTGCTCATCGTTTACTACGCTGAGAGCGAGATCCTGGAACTTGCCGACGGCGCGCGGAACGTCGCCGGGGTAGTGGCCGTGCCCGACTACCCGGGACGGGCCGATGATTGGGCTGAACGCTGGAACGTCAGCGTTCACGGACAGGTACGCAAGGCGCCCGTGCCCCTGATCGACGACCCGGTGGTCGTTCGCGCCCTCGAAGAGCTCACCCAAGTCATTAATCTGTCGACGGGCTTGATCCACCCTCACGACAAAGAGATGGCCGACGAGTTCCTACGCATCCTTCGCGCCAAAGGTCATGCCGATCCGACGGAAAAGATCCGCTCCTGGGCGATCCGCAATGGCTGGAAGCCCGACCACACAGTCAAGCTTAAGGCCTTGTCGCGAAGGATCTGGCGTCTGAAATCCAAACCTAGCCTGCTGAAGTTTCACAACCCGCAAGAGCGCTACAAACGATGGCTCACGGGCGACCATTGATCGCCCGCTCAGCACACCCTTTCGGGGCTGGATGAGAAATGGGGATCACGTGACCCCCATTTCTCATCCAGCCATAACGAGAGTCCTGGGTTGATTTGAGCCCTGGTCGTGGTGGGTGGCAAGAGGCCGGTGCGCAGAGCTATCAGCCAGGCCCCGCCCTATCCAGGGGCAACGGGACAGGCTGGCCTTGCAAGCCCACGGGGCATTGGCAGCCAAGGTTGGGAGCCGGCAGGATTCCGGGAGAACAGGTTTGGCCGCGTGGTCGCCGGCGAGATCTGCCGAAGGCGGGGCCGGCGGATGAAGGCCTTCTGTCCTAACGCATCATTTGGCGTCAGCTTTGAGATCGACCGCGCGCCGGTACTCTCGTGGAGACACGCCGATCCGGCGACGGAACTGAACATTGAAGTTGGAGAGCGTGGGCAGGCCGCAAGCGAAAGCGACGTCAATGATGGGCTGATCCGTTCGCCGCAGAAGCAGGCAGGCTTCAGCGATGCGCAGGTCGTTGACATAGTCCGTGAAAGACCGCCCGACGAGGCGCTTGAAAGCGCGGCTGAAAGCCGCTGGCGTGACGTGAAGATGTTGCGCGGCGGTGGCAGCGCAGAGGTCCTCATGGAAGTGGGCGCCGACCCAGGTCAGCAGCCTGTCGATTCTTCGCGCATCCGCAGCCGCGGTCCCTTCGTGGCGAGGAGACTGCAGGCCTAGAGGGCGTCGCAACGCCAGGTCGTTGGTGCCGGAAATCAGGTCCAGGATGGACAGGCCCACCGCCAGTTGCGCCAGTCCGCGCGATTGCAATAGCTGCGGCATAGCCCGACGCACCTCTTCGGCGACGCCTCCGCCAAGGATCCAAGCCGAAACCGGTTCGTTGATCAAGCGACCGATCCCGTCAGCCCATTCCGGCAATGACGTCAGGCTCGCCGTGGGCCGAACCTGCATCACCATGGCTTTCACGCCACTGGGCTGCGGCCCCCATGACAACCAGGCGTGTGCTGCGTTTGGCGCAACGAGAACCAGGTCGCCGGTATCGAAGGGCTCGACCGAACCGCCCACAAAACGCAAGCCGGACCCCTGAGAGATCCAGGTCAATTCGATCAGGGGATGGGCGTGCACGGCCCCGGCAAAGGCAGGGAGCGCCAAGTCCAGAACCCGCAGCGTCTTTCCTTCGGCAAACGGAACCGCCTCTTGCACGACCTTCATCGACAGGAACTCCTCCGAGCCAAAGCGGCAGATGCTCTGGCGTTCCGCCCGGGGCAGAGGCCAGCCGTGCAGGGCACGGCACACAAGGGCATCCAGATCGTGCTGCCAAATGTCCGCGCTCACAGCATTCTAACGCCAACAGGCGTCATAAAACAGTCAGTATGGGTCGACTACAGGTTAGAACCCCGCTGCGCTCCACCGCATACTGAGGCCATGCACCCTGGCCCTCCAACCAACGAAAGCAGCCGGATCCAAGAGGCGCCCTGGTGGCGCGGCGCGGTGCTTTATCAGGTCTATCCGCGGTCGTTTCAGGACAGCAATGGCGACGGCATCGGCGACCTAGCCGGGCTCGGCCAACGCCTGCCCTATATCGCAAGCCTCGGGGTCGACGGCGTGTGGATCTGCCCCTTCTTTCCAAGCCCCATGCGGGATTTCGGCTACGACGTGTCAGACCACCGCGACGTCGACCCGCGGTTCGGCACGTTGGCCGACTTCGACCATGTCGTGCGCCAGGCTCACGCCCTCGGCCTGAAGGTGATCATCGACCAGGTCTGGAGCCACACGGCGGTAGAGCACCCTTGGTTCACGGAAAGCCGTTCCAGCCGGGACAACCCCAAGGCCGACTGGTACGTCTGGGCCGATCCCAGGCCAGACGGCGGCCCGCCGAACAACTGGCTAAGCTGGATGGACGGGCCAGCCTGGCGCTGGGAGCCGCGGCGGCGGCAGTACTACCTGCACAACTTCCTGCCCCAGATGCCGGACATCAATTTCCATTGCGAGGCGGCCCAGCAGGAAATACTGGCCATCGCCCGCTTCTGGCTGGACCGGGGGGTGGACGGCTTTCGGCTCGATACCGCCAACCTCTACGCCCACGATCTTCAAATGCGCGACAACCCGCCCGCGCCACCTGACCAGCGCGGCGACAGCCCGGTGCTGATGCAGCGCCATGCCTTCACCATGGATCAGCCCGAATCCCTGGCCTTCCTGCAGCGCCTGCGCACCGAGATGGATGTCTATCCCGGACGCATGGCCGTGGGCGAGATCGGCGGCGCGGACGGGCTGACGACGATGCTGGCCTATACGCGCGGCGGCACTGCGCTGCACACGGCCTATGCCTTCGCCTTCCTCGGCGCGCGGCCTGACGCCCCGGCGGTGGCTCGCCAACTTGCTCCCTGGGCCGAGGGCGAGGGCGAGGGCTGGCCGGCCTGGGCCTTCTCCAACCACGACGCCCCCAGGGTGGCCACCCGGTGGGCGGGTGGTGACGCGGCGACGTTTGCTTTCGGCGGCCCGGCCAGTGCGGCTGCGGCGGGCGCGGGTCCGCTCACCTGGATGGCCCTGCTGATGGCCTTGCGCGGCACGATCTTCATCTACCAGGGCGAGGAACTGGGCCTGCCGCAAAGCGATGTTCCCTTCGAGCAGATGCAGGATCCGTTCGGCCTCGCCAACTGGCCGCTCATTCCCAGTCGTGACGGCTGCCGGACACCCATGCCCTGGGCGCACGCAGCCGCACACGCCGGCTTCAGCACCGCCCAGCCCTGGCTGCCGGTGGACCCCGCCCATGTGGATCGCGCCGTGGACCGGCAGGAGGCCGATCCGGAGTCGATGCTGCAGCAGACCCGCCGGCTTCTGGCGCTGCGTCGCGCAAACCCTGCCCTGCAGTCCGGCGCCTGCCGCGTGCTTTGGGCCGAGGGTGAGGTGCTCCTTTTGCAGCGCGGCGACGGACCGGACGCCATCCTTGCGCTCTTCAACCTGGGCGCAGGGGAGGCTCCCCTGCCCCCCATACTTGCCCCTGAGGCGGTCAGTCAAAGCCCGCTGCTATGGGCCAGTCACACGGACCTGACCCAGGCGTCTCGTCTTCCCGGCGGTGCCGCCCTTTTCCTTCGCGCGACCTGAACCCCATGATCGACATCGACAGCCACTATCCGCTCTCCGCCCAGCAGATCGCTCAGTTCCGCCGCGATGGCTTCATCAAGCTCAAGGACGTGCTCAGCGCCGATGCCCTGGCCCATTTCGGCAACGAGATCACCCGCCTGACCATCGATCTCAACACCGAGCAACGTCCGCTGGAGGAGCGCAGCACCTATGACCGCGCGTTCCTGCAGGTGATGAACCTCTGGGAAAAAAGCCCCCTCGTGGGACGCTTCGTCATGGGCCAGAGGCTGGCCCGCATCGCCGCCGAGCTGCTCGAGGTGGCAGGCGTGCGCCTCTACCATGACCAGTCCCTGTACAAGGAACCGGGCGGCGGCATCACGCCCGCTCACGCCGACCAGTATTACTGGCCCTTGGGATCCGACCGCACCGTCACCGCCTGGATTCCGCTGCAGGCGGTGCCGGAGGAGATGGGCCCGCTGGGCTTCTATGCGCGCAGCCAGTCTGTGGCCTTTGGGCGAGACCTCGGCATCTCGGACGAGAGCGAGGAAAAGATCAGCGCCAACATGGCCCTGCACGGCTTCGAGTTCTGCACCGGTGCCTTTGATCTTGGTGATGTCAGCTTTCACCTGGGCTGGACCTTCCACAAGGCCGGTTCCAACGTCAGTCCGAGACCGCGATCGGTCATGACGGTCATCTACATGGACGCAGACCAGCGCCTGGCACCCGCCCTCAACCCTGTGCAGAGCAACGATCGCGACCAGTGGTGCCCCGGTGCCCGCGAGGGTGAGGTGATCGCCACGCGGAAGAATCCGGTGATCTGGAGGCGCGCGTGATCTTTCTGGCGCAGACAGGCTTGATCCAGGGCCAGCCGCTCCAGCGCCCAAGCCACTCCCGGCCATGACCCAACCCGTCGATCACAGTCACGATGGTCTGGCCGGGGAGCCGCGGCTGCGTCGCGACCTCAACCTCGGCACCCTGGCCGGCCTGCCCCGCGCCTCTCGCGGCTGGCGGGCCACGCTGCGCGAACAGTTGGCGCTGCTGAAAGCCGACGGCTATGAGGCGGTACAGATCTGGACGCCCGACGATGCGGCCTGCGACGCCGCCCGTGAGGCGGGCCTGGCCCTGACCGGCATGGGCAGCGCGCGCGTACCGGCCGAGGTGGCACCCCTGGTGAAGCACCAGCTCGACCTGGGTTGCGGCATCACCACCCTTCACCTGGGCGATAGCTTCGAGTCCGACGCGGAGATGGACGCCTTCGCGGCCGCAGTGCTGGACGCCTCGGCCCGGCACGCCCAGCCCGTCTATGTGGAAACCCATCGCGGCACGCTGACCCAGGACATCCGCCGGACCCTGGACTGGGTAAGGCGCTGGCCCGCCCTGCGGTTCAATGCCGACCTGTCCCATTGGTATACGGGCCATGAGCTGACCTATGGCGGCGAGTTCCAGACCCGCCTCGCGCGGTTGCAGCCGGTGCTCGACCGCGTGCGGTTCCTGCATGCGCGGGTGGGTAATCCGGGCTGCATCCAGACGGCGCTGGACGAGCCCGGGGACAGCCTGGGCCATTTCCGGGAGATGTGGACCCGCTGCTTTGCCGGATTCCTGCGGAGCGCGCGGCCAGGCGATTTTCTCAGCATCACCCCGGAGCTCCTGCCCCAGCGTCTCGGCGAGGGCGCGGGGGCTTCCTGGCTGCACTACGCGCAACCGCGCGCCGACAGCCGCCGACGGGCCTTCGGCGGGGAACCGAGTGATCGCTACGACGACGCCGCACGCCTGTGGGACATCGCCAGCGAGTGCTTTGTCGTCGCGCGCCAAGACCTGACCCCGGGGCAAAGCCATGCATGTTGATCCATCTCGCCACAGCACCGGCTTTCTCATTCTGCTGAGCCTGCCCACGGCAGCGATCGGCTTCTCGCTATCGGCCGCCGTGGCATCGACCACCTGGTTGCTCAGCACCCGCTACGGCCTGCACCTGGACAATATTGCGCTGATCTGGCTTGCGGGTCCGCTGATGGGCCTGTTTGTCCAGCCCCTGGTCGGTGCCCTGAGCGACCGAACCTGGCTGCTGGGCGGACGCCGTCGGCTCTACCTGCTGATCGGGGGCACGGCCGGGGCGATATCGATGTACGCCCTGCTTCATCTGGACCAGCTTGCGGCCGTCACCACGCTCAGCCTGCTCTCGGTCGCAGTGGTCGTGACCCTGCTGCTGGATCTGAGCACCAATGTAACCTTCAACCCGGCGCGCTCGCTGGTGGCGGACCTGACGGCCGAGGGCCCGCAGCGGGTCCGGGGATATGCCTGGATGCAGACCGTCTCAGGCCTCTTCGGGGTCAGCGCCTATCTCGTCTCCATCTTCCTGGGCAATGCCGTGCTGATCCAGGTGACCGTGGCTGTGACCTTTCTGTGTACGGCCCTGCCCACCCTGCTGATCCGCGAACCGGCACCGACGCAAGTCTTGCCCTCCCCCAGCGCGGCCACCCCCGCGAGAAAGGCTGGCGGACACCCGTTTCGGGCACTGCTCCCGATGGTCGGCTTCGGGATCTACGGTCTCTACGTCGCCGTCGACAAGGTGCTGCTGAAGGGAGCGTTTTCCGGCTTCGCGGTAGCGCTGTTTCTGCTGGCCGCCGCCAGCACCCTGGCCTGGGGCGTGAGCCTGGTCTGGCGGGATCGCGTCCAAGCCAGTGCGGCCCTGCGCCTGCCCAAGATCCTGCTTGCACATGGACTGGCCTGGCTCGGAGTGCAGGGCATGTTCGTGATGGCCTTCTTCTTCGTGCGCGATTTCATCGTGCCGGGCAGTCCCAGTCAGGCGATCATGGCCAATGTCTTCCATCGCTGGATCAACGGCTCGGTGCCCAGCGCTGCCGACACGGCCGGCAACATCCTCTCGATGGGCTTCCTGTTGATGAACATCGTCGGTGCCCTGTTGCCCGTGACGGTGCTGGACCCCTTGTGCCGGCGATGGGGCAAGGTTGCGGTGCATCGTAGCGCGATGGGCCTAATGGCCCTGGGCTTCTTGTTCATCGCCTTGGCGGCCCGGTCAGAGGGCAGCTACTATGGCGGCATGCTGCTCGTCGGCGTGGGCTGGTCGTCCCTGATTTCGATCGTGTTCGCGATCTTCTCGGAGTCCGTCGACCCGCGAGAAATGGGCGTCAGCATGGGGGTCTTCAATTCGAGCCTCGTCCTGCCGGCTCTGGCTGTCCCCGGCCTTCTGCAACTCTCCGAGCACCTCGATCAGCACCGCTGGATTTTCGGCCTCTTCGCCGCCTGCCTGGCCTTGTCCTGGGCCTTCTGGCTGACCGTCGCAGAGCGCCCTCAAACACCATGAGCCCCTT
The DNA here is from genome assembly GCF_058681455.1 of Caulobacter sp. AVps16. NCBI lineage: Bacteria > Pseudomonadati > Pseudomonadota > Alphaproteobacteria > Caulobacterales > Caulobacteraceae > Caulobacter > Caulobacter sp. AVps16. Next base: position 1,166,573 of record NZ_CM178739.1, on the reverse strand, counting down.
CCGGAGACCGCGAGGATGATCGACCTGCAGATTCGTCGGTTTCTGCGGCCAGGCGGCCGTGTTTCGCATTGGCTGAAGGCGGAAGGTCGCCGCTGGGTGATCGCAATCTGGTGCGGAGCCCTATCGGTCTCGACCGCGTCGGCCCAAACCTTCACCGATTGGGTCGACCCCTTTATCGGCACACAGGGCACAGGACACGTGACCCCGGGCGCAACCGTGCCCTTCGGCATGGTCTTCCCTGCGCCCGACAATGCCGATCGCGGTTGGAGCTACAGCGCCGGATACCAGTATGGCGACCGCAGGATCCTCGGATTTTCCAATACCCACCAGAGCGGTGCGGGCATCCCGGAACTGGGTGACGTCCTGCTCCTGCCCCGGGCCGGTACGGCCTGGACCTCCGGCGACGGCGACTTTGGCGCCCTGAAATCGATCGAGCGCGCGCGACCCGGCTGGTACTCCGTGCGGTTGCAGGACTATGGCGTGACCGTTGAACTCACGGCAGCGCCCAAGGTGGCGCTGCAGCGCTACCGCTTCGACCGGCCTGGGCGCGTACAGGTCCTGGTGGACCTCCAGCATGGGCTGAACTACCTGGAGCAGCCCCCGGTGGTGGCCTCCAATGTCACCTCCCGCGACGATGGCCTGCTGGGCACGCTGCACCGCCGGAACTGGGTCAGTCGCCAGGTGTCCTTCGTCGTGCGGTTCAGCCACCCTGTGCTGCGCAGCCAGACCCTGCCCGCTCGTCCCGGCGAAAAAGCCCCTCGCCTTCTGCTGGATTTTGACCTTGGCACCGGTCGCACCCTCGAGGCCCGGGTCGCCCTGTCGACGGTCGATGAGGCCGGCGCAGAGCGCAACCTGAACACTGTCGCGGGCCAGGATTTCCATGCCGTGCGCCAGAGTGCCGATCAGGCCTGGAACGCCCTGCTGGGCCGGATTCGCATCCAGGCCGACGCGCGCAAGAAGCGCCTCTTTTACTCGGCGCTCTATCGCACCCTGCAGCATCCCAGCGACATCGCCGATGCCGATGGCCGGGTGCGCGGCCCTCGCGGTGAAGTGCTGCAGGCTCCAGGCGGCGTCTATTACTCAACCCTGAGCCTCTGGGATACCTTCAGGGCATCGCACCCCCTGTTTACCCTCGTTGTACCGGAACGCGTGCCCGGCTTCGTCAACACTCTGCTCGCCCATCATCGTCAGATGGGCTACCTGCCCCTGTGGACCAGCTGGGGTCAGGAGACCTATTGCATGATCGGCAACCCGGCCCTGCCGGTGATCGCCGACGCACTCGTCAAGGGCTTTGGCGAGGGGGGACGCATCGACGAAGAGGCGGCCTTGACGGCGATGGTGGAGACCAGCACCCGCGAGCGCCCAGACGCTCCCGAGTGGGCCCAGCGTGGCTGGGCGGTGCTGGACCGCTACGGCTATCTGCCCTTCGATCTGCAAAAGGGAGAGTCCGTCAGCATGACGGCCGAATACGGCTACGGTGACGCGGCTGTGGCCACCGTCGCCGAGCGCTTGGGCCGGCAGGACATCGCGAAGCGTTTCCGGGCCCGGTCACAGAGCTGGAACCAGCTGTTTGACGAAGAGACCCGCACCCTGCGCGGCAAGGACAGTTCGGGACGCTGGCGCACGCCCTTCGATCCTGTCGCGGCGACATCGCCCCTGAAGAACCCTGGCGACTATACGGAAGCCAATGCCTGGCAGTATACCGCGACGCCCGCGCTCCACGACGCTGCAGCATTCCGTGACCGGCTCGGCGGCGCGGAGGCCCTTGAAGCCTGGCTGGACCGCTTCTTCACCCTGCCCGTGCCCAACCCTGACAAGCATCTCGGTCAGGAGGCGCTGATCGGCCAGTACGCTCATGCCAACGAGCCCAGCCATCACATTACCTGGCTCTACGCCCTGACCGGGTCGCCGGAGAAGGGCCAGAGGCTGCGTGAACAGATCGTACGCCGCTTCTATGGGACCGGACCCGACGGCCTTGTCGGCAATGACGATGTTGGCCAGATGAGTGCATGGCTGGTCTTCACCATGCTCGGCTTCTACCCTGCCGAGCCTTTCAGCGGCCGCTATGTCCTTGGACAGCCGCTCGTGTCAGGCGCTCAGATCCAGATCCCTGGCGGCAGGATGGTCCGCATAAGCGGCACTGGCCCGCTGCCGATCCTGGATGAAAAGCCTCTTCCCAAGCATCAGGTATCGCACAAGGACCTCCTCGCTGCCCGTTCATTGCGGTTCGAGTGAACTGCACTCAGGCCCCAAGACGGCGGCCCTCCCGGAAATCGGAATGGCCGTCGTGCGAGATTTCCCCAGTACGGCCGCTGCCCCGAAAGCGGACCCTCCCAAGGTCTGAGAAGAGTCAGAAGCAGCGGTTTGCGCCCAAGGCGCATTACCGGAAATCTTCCGAGCAGATTTGGACCGGGTGGGGCCTCACCGGCACAACGATCTAGGGTGCCGAGATCTCGAACCAGAGGTCGAAGCGGTCCAGGAGCGCCAGCAGGCTAATCAGGGCACCCGCGCCGGGCCCCTCCAGCGCGACCTCCTCGGGCGTCTTAGCGCCGTGCACCAGATCGACCAGAAGATCCCGGGTCAGCTCGACCTGCGGACCGCCTGCGCCAGGCCTATGGTGCAGCACGGCGTTCTCCACACTGACCGCGAAGCGCTCGCCGGTGTCGGTGAAGATCGCCGTAAATGCGATCTCCGTCGCCCCGGCCTTCTCGCCGTTCAGCCGCACCGAAAGGGAATCAAGCACATTGTCGGTGGGCATGGTCCGCAGCTGGCCGGCCGAGGCCTGGCGGGGCGTGGCGCTGGGCGGCCTGGGATATCGCAACTCCTGGGCACCGGTCAGGTAGAAGTCGCGCCAGGGCCCGGACTCCGCCTGAAAGCCCATCTGCTCGAAGGCGTCGGCCTGCAGGGCCCGGGCTTCCAGGTTGGCCGGATCGGCGAACACAAGATGGCCGACCAGTTCGGCGACCCAGCGGTAGTCGCCGGTCGCGAATGCCTCGCGCGCCTGCGCCAGCAGCCGCTCGGCCCCGCCCATCGCCGCGACATAGCGCCGGCCCGCAGCCTCGGGCGGATGCTTGTGCAGGTTGGCCGGGTTGCCGTCGAACCAGCCGAGGTAGCGCTGATAGACCGCCTTGGCGTTGTGGCTGAGCGTTCCATAGTAACTGCGCGTGTGCCACTCGGCTTCCAGGCTCGGCGGCAGCCGCAGAACCTCGGCGATCTCGGTGGCGTTGAGCCCATGGTTGGCCATACGCAGCGTCTGGTCGTGGATGTACTTGTAGAGGTCGCGCTGCTGGGTCAGGAATCGGCGGATCGGACCGGCGTCCCACCGTGGCCAGTGGTGGCTCGCGAACATCACCCTCGTATCCGCGCCGAACAGCGCCAACGCCTCGTCGATGTAGAAACTCCAGGCCTTTGCGTCCCGCACCTGGGCCCCGCGCGGCGTGTACAGATTGTGCAGGTGACAGGTACAGTTCTCCGCCATGCACAGCGCGCCGAACTTCGGGAAGAAGAAGTTCATCTCGGCCGGCGCCTCAGTGTCCGGGGTCACCTGGAAGCGGATCTCGACCCCGTCGACCGTCAGGGTCTGGCCAGTGTGGGTGATGGACTCGGTAGGTGCCACCAGGGCGACACGGCCCGTGGACGTGCCCTTGCCGAGCCCGGAGTCCACGTGGCCCTGCGGATCCTTGGGCAGCAGGCCGCCGTACATGTGCGTCGCCCGGCGGCTCATCACATTGCCGGCCAGGACGTTCTCGGCGACGGCCGCCTGCAGAAAGCCCTCGGGGGCGATGATCCTCAGGCCTGCAGCGATCTCCTCCGGCGAGGCGACACCCAGGATGCCGCCGTAGTGGTCCACGTGGCTGTGGGTGTAGATCACCGCGCTGACCGGCCGGTCGCCCTTCTCGTCGCGCAGCAGCTTCAGCGCTGCTGCCGCCGGCTGGGCCGAGGTCAGCGGATCGATGACAATCCAGCCGGTCTCGCCTTCGATGAAGGTGATGTTGGAGATGTCGAAGCCGCGCACCTGGTAGACGCCGGGCGTCACCTCGAACAGGCCGTGATGGGCGTTGAGCCGCGCCTGCCGCCAGAGGCTGGGGTTCACGGTGTCGGGCCGCTCGCCCTCCAGAAAGGCGAAGGGACGTTGGCTCCAGGCGCCGGGCACGTCAGCGTCAGAGATCGAGCCGACGAAGCCACGCTTTGCCAGCACGAAGTCACCACCGTCATCGGCGGGTAGAGCCGCCGCCATGGCCGAATGCGCCGCCCGCGTCGCCTCGGTGGCGGTCTTCCGTGTCAGGTCCATGTCGCTGTCTCCCCCGGCATCGTCTTCCAGCGCCCATTCCGGACTGCCACCATACAACAGCGACTTTGGGTCGACAGGCAGGCCTTTAAGCGGACCAGGAATGTCTTGGTCCCTGTGGCCTCGACCCTCAGGCCGAGCCCCTTGAGCTCCGCGACCTAAACCGTATAGCGCGCACCCTCCTTCTCGAAGGTGTCGATCGTGCGCTTGTTCAGGCGCGCGATGCGCACCCCGTCCCTATCGATAGCCATAGCCGCCAAGCTCTTTGGTCACCACGGGTCAACATTTGGTCACCACGCATCAGGTAACTGCCGAGAACCACCACCACCCATGAGGCCGAAAAGCACAAGCTTTTCAATGTCCAGGCAACCTGACAAGCCCCTCAAGCCTCCAGTTCTATGTCCCAGTAGAGATAATCGAGCCAGCTGGCGTGCAGGTGGCCCGGCGGGAAGCGGCGGCCGCGATCCTGGAGTTCGTGCATGCTGGGTCGTCGCGCCGAATGGAACGGCAGCATTCCCGCCTCTCGCGGCGTCCGCCCGCCCTTGCGCAGATTGCAGGGTGCGCAGGCGGTGACGATATTCTCCCAGGTCGTCCTGCCGCCGCGCGAGCGGGGTATGACATGGTCGAAGGTCAGGTCATCCGGTGACGCGCAATACTGACAGCTGAAGGCGTCGCGCAGGAACAGGTTGAAGCGCGTGAAGGCCGGCGGCCGGTCCTGCGGGACATACTGCTTCAGCGACACGACACTGGGCAGTTTCATCTCGAAGGACGGCGAATGAACGACGTGATCATAGGTCGACACGACCTCGACACGCTCAAGAAACACCGCCTTGATCACATCCTGCCAAGGCCAGAGTGACAGGGGATAATAGCTGAGAGGCCGATAGTCGGCATTCAGCACAAGGGCCGGCATGCCTGACGGCGGTCGGGAGAGGACCTGCATCAGGATCTCCCTCTGGAGCCTGAGAGACTCCTGAAAAGCGGATACGCGATCGGACTGAAGACGGGCCTCCTTCCTACGCATTCAAAGGGAATCGCCATTCATTCCCGAACGCACCGAAAGGATGATCCAACTCCGCGACGGAACCAAGACATCTGGCGGATAGCGATCAGATTGGCGGAATTTCGCCCATTTTGACCGCGCCGTAGCAGCGCCAGAGCAAATGGGCCGCGACTCCGCGATACGGCTTCCAGGCTTCAGCCCTGGCATAGGCCTGTTTCTCGTTCGGGCGGACCTCGGCACGGTCGGCCCAGCGCATGGCTTCCTGCAAGGCGACGTCGCCCCCCGGAAACATGTCCAGCCGGCCTTCGCAGAACATCAGATAGGTCTCGGCGGTCCAGCGGCCGATACCCTTGACGGCCATCAGAGCGGCGGCGGCCTCATCATCCGGCAAATTGCGCAGGGCGTTGAGGTCGCAAAGTCCTGTCACCTGGGCCTCGGCTATGGCGCGCGCATAGCGCACCTTGGGCCGGGAAAGTCCCAGTCCCTGCAGATCGAGGTCCTCAAGCGCCAGAATGGCCGGAGCCGTAATCTCTCCCAGTCCGGCCTCGACCCGGCGCCAGATCGAGGCGGCCGAAGCCAGGGACACCTGCTGGTAGACAATCAGCTTCAGAAGTCCGGCAAAGCCAGGCTCGGCTGATCGCCAGGCAAACGAGGGGGTCACGGCGTCAATGGCCGCAAGGGCCGGGTCAACAGCCGCCAGGTGGGCGCGAGCGACCTTAATCTGGTCAGGCGTGGGCGACGGATCGACAGACATGGCCATGGACAGACCATCGCCCCGCAAGGCCTGCAACCCGATCCTTGCTAGGAGACCGAGATGATCTCGACTTCACCACCCGCCACCATGGCGGTGTCGCCGACCGTCTTGCCCAACAGGGCCCTGGCCAGGGGAGAAACATAGGAGACCGAACCCCCTGCAGGATCGGCTTCGTCCTCGCCGACGATGCGGAAGGTCTGGCGGCGGCCATCTTCGCGCTCAAAGGTCACCGCCTGGCCAAAATGGACCACATCGGCCGGACCGGTCGGTTCGGTCAGTTGGGCGCTGGCTCGCCGGGCCGCAAAGTAGCGCAGGTCTCGCGTCGCCCGAGCCATGGCCGTGCGATCCTCAGCCACGCCTCCCGTGGCCTGGGCGGCGCTATAGGCAGCGCGGGCGGCAGCCAGACTGGCGTCAAGCTGGGCAAGACCTCTGGCAGTCACCAGGTTGGGATTGGGTGAGATCGGCCGATCCAGCAGGTCGGCGGCGAAGGCCTCGCTGTCGCCTTCCTTGGTGAAGGCGACGCTCATCGGCGGACACTCTGGAAGTTCATCGACATCAGCTGGGAATCCGAAGACCGGCGGTTCAGTCCCGGCGCGGGCCTGAAGTCCCAGGCGCATCGGCTCTCCGTGCTAGCGCCCGACCCAGGGGGATTCAAGGGCCGACAGGCGTGATAGGCGGGGTCGCGATGGCGGAGCGGTCCTGACAGGCCCAGCTCCGCCGTTCACGGATAAGAGTCGCTTAGAGAACGATGCCTGCGACAGAGCCGGCGAGCGCCAGAGCGAGAACCAGGAAATAGCCACCAGCCAGGCGGTCGACGGCGTTTTCAAAGGCGTTAAGCGAACGGAGCATGGTGCAGATCCTTCTGTTTTTGCTGGGCCCAACCGCTTGCCGGTCCGGGCCTGTCCAATCTGGACAATGCTTAGATAGCACCGATCTAAACGCCGTCAAGATAATCTTGACATCGTTTGGATGAAATTTAGGAAATCAGGCGTTAGAGTAGGACGATGACCAGCGCAGCCAACGAATCCCGTCCGTACCACCATGGCGACCTGAGCCGAGCTCTGGTCGATGCTGCGCGGCGAATTCTCGAAAAAGAAGGGCCGGCGGCCCTGTCCCTGCGGGCCGTGGCCCGGGAAGCGGGTGTCAGCCCTGCAGCGCCCTATCACCACTTCAAGGACAAGGGCGAACTGCTCGAAGCGGTGGCCCATGAGGGCTGGGTGGCCCTTGACGCCGCCCTGACCGAGTCACGCGCCGCGGCCAAGGACGCTCGGCAGGGCATGACCAATATCGGCGTCACCTATGTGCAGTTTGCCCGCGAAAATCCGGCACTCTACCGGGTCATGTATGACTGCTCGCGCGACAAGGACGCCCTTCCGGACCAGATGAAGGAGGAAGGGGCCTATTGCCAGGTGCGGGATTCGATCTCAGCCCAGTCCGACGGCCAGTACAGCGACATCGACCTCGAACTGGCCACGATCGCCGCCTGGTGCGCCGGCCATGGCCTGGCCGAGATGACCAGCTTCAAGCAGTTTGCCCCCCTGAAAGAACTGCTCGGCGGCGAGGAGGCCTTCCTGCGGGGCGTTCTGGAGCACCTCGGCATGTTCGCGAAGTTCGACAAGGCCTAGGCCCTTGGGCTTCGTCACCCGGTTCGCGCCATCGCCCACCGGCTACCTCCATCGCGGCCATGCCTATTCGGCCCTGACTGCTTTTGAAGCCGCCCGCGCGAGGTCCGGCAGGTTTCTGCTGCGGATCGAGGACATCGACGCCACCCGCTGTCGACCAGACTATGAGGCAGCGATCCTGGACGATCTGGCCTGGCTGGGCCTGACCTGGGAAGAACCCGTCCGCCGCCAGTCCGAGCACATGGCGACCTACCACGCCGCCCTTGAGGATCTCCGCCAGCGCGGCCTCATCTATCGCTGCTTTCGCACCCGCCGGGAACTCGACATCGGGCGGGCCCCACATGAGCATCAGGTGCCGTTCCGGGGCGCTCCCCTGCCCCGGTCTGAGGAGGAGGCACGCCTGGAGCGCGGCGAACCCTTTGCGTGGCGGCTGAGCCTAGAAGCTGCGGCCGAGGCCCTGAGTGGTCTAGAGCCCCTGACCTTTTTCGAGGCCGGGGCCGGCCCCGCCGGCGAGCAGGGCTGGATCCGCGCCTGCCCTGACCGGGCGGGCGACATCGTCCTCGCCCGAAAGGATGTCGGCGTAGCCTATCATCTCGCTGTCGTGGTGGACGATGCCCTGCAGGGCGTCAGCGATGTCATTCGCGGCGAGGACCTTTTCGAGGCGGCACATGTGCAGCGCCTGCTCCAGGCCCTTCTGGGCCTGCCGACGCCGACCTATCGCCATCACCGACTCCTGACCGGTCCGGATGGAAAGCGCTATGCCAAGCGCGACAAGGCCCAGAGCCTTCGCGATCTTCGGGCCTCGGGCGTCACCGCTGCGGCCCTACGCCACGACATGGGCCTTTAGAGTACCCAGTACTGATAGGCATAGGCGGGCTGAAAGCCTTCAGAGCCATAAAGGGCCAGGGCCGGAGCGTTATCGGCCTCGACCTGCAGATAGGCGTGGCTTGCCCCCAGTTGCGCCGCCTCAGCCAGAAGGGTGGCGAACACGCGCCGCGCCAGACCCTTGCGGCGCTGCTCAGGGGCCGTCCTCATGCCGAAGAGGCCAACCCATGACCCCTCGACCGCGCACGCACCGAGCGCGGCCGTCTGGCCGCCAAGATCCAGACTGGCAAAACGGGCCGGTGCCGGTATGCGCGACAGGGTCTCCAGTCGCTCCCGCGCGTCTGCGACATTGCCGGCCGCAGACGCAGTGAACACCGCCTCAAACCCGGCATCCGGCCGGTCCGACAGTCGCACAGCGCGGTCCGGTTGACCCGCAGTGCTGCCCGTCAGGACCAGGGTCTGCTTGCAAGCCTGATAGCCTCGCCGTGCCAGCCTCTGGGGTAGGTCTGCCGGTGCCGTGGCCCCCTCAGTGAGCTTGAAACGCGGCGGCAGTCCCCGCGCACCAAACCAGGCCTCGACCACATCGAGCGCAGCCTCGACGTCACGATCAGGCTCCTCCAGCGGCCAGCAGGCATTGGACCGCATCGACCATCCTGAGGTCGCATTGAGCCGCCAGCCCCCGAGCCTGGACCGTTCGCGGGCCGGCCAGGCGCGATCGGCAATTAGCTCCAGAATGACGGGATCGACGGGATGGATAACCATGGCCTAGCGCTCAGCCAGCAGTTTCTCGACCAGGCCGCGGGCTTCGGGGCTGGACCAGTCAGCATCGCCCGACAGACGCGCCCGCTCGCGGCCCTGTTTGTCATAGACCACCGTGGTCGGATAGCCGGCCGCCCGTGGCTGCATCTCGAATGACATCCTGTAGGACGGATCGCGATAGAGCTTCAGCGGTGGATTGGCCGCCATCTCGGCCTGGGCGAGGTTGAGATCGGCATCGCGATCAACACTGACCGGCAGCACCTTGAAGGGCTGGGTGGCATAGACAGCCGCCAGCTTGGCCAGGGTCGGCATCTCTTTCTTGCAGGGTGCGCACCAGGTCGCCCAGAGGTTCATCACCACCACCTGGCCCTTGAAATCGGCAAGGGTGACCGGCTTTCCGGCCTCATCGAAGAAGGTTGTGCCGGGCGCGGCCCGCGGCGAGGCCGGGACATCCAGCTTGGCCAGCGAGGCCCGCTTGAATTCACTGAGATTGGCCGGCCCTGAGGGTTTGAACGAAGCGGCGACGATGACGTATAGAACCGCCGCGACGCCGACGAGCATGGCGGCGCCGATCGCCCACTTCAGCGGATTGCGCTTGGCCGCGCCCGTTCCGTTCTCGCCCGACTGGATTTCGCTCATATGACCGACAACGCCTCCAAAAAACCCGAGACCGCCGGCGGCGGAATGGGTCAAGCCATGTGGGGCGGCAGGTTCTCGGCCAGGCCGGCGGAACTGATGCAGGCGATCAATGTCAGCATCGGCTTCGACAAGCGCCTCTGGGCGCAGGATCTGGCGGGCTCCCGCGCCCATGCCCGGATGTTGATCAGCCAAGGGGTGATTGCAAGTAGCGACGGCGAGGAAATCCTCGAAGGCCTGGCCAGGATCGAGGACGAGCTGCTGACCGGGACCTTCCCGTTCCGGGACGAGTACGAAGACATTCACATGAATATCGAGGCGCGCCTGCGTGAGCTGATCGGCCCGACTGCCGGTCGACTGCACACGGCGCGTTCGCGCAATGACCAGGTGGCGCTGGATTTCCGGCTGTGGGTCCGTGAGGCCTGCGACCGCTCTGCAGCCCAGTTGGACGCCCTGCAGCGCGCCCTGCTCGCCCAGGCCGAGGCCCATGCCGACGCCCTGATGCCGGGCTTCACCCACCTGCAACCCGCCCAGCCCGTGACCTTTGGCCATCACCTGATGGCCTATGTCGAGATGTTCGGCCGTGATGCCTCGCGCTTCCGCGATGCCCGGGCCCGCATGAACGAGTGTCCACTGGGCGCGGCGGCCCTGGCCGGCTCGCCCTTCCCGATCGACCGACACGCCACGGCCGCAGCCCTCGACTTCGACCGTCCGACCGCCAATTCGCTGGATAGCGTCTCGGCCCGCGACTTCGCCCTGGAAGCCCTGTCTGCCGCCTCGATTACCGCCACGCACCTGTCGCGCCTGGCCGAAGAGATCGTGCTGTGGACCACGCCGATGTTCGGCTTCATCAAGCTGACCGACGCCTTCACGACCGGCAGCTCGATCATGCCGCAGAAGAAGAACCCCGATGCCGCCGAGCTGATCCGCGCCAAGGTCGGCCGCATCCTCGGCTCCCTGACCACCCTGACGGTCGTGATGAAAGGCCTGCCTCTGGCCTATTCCAAGGACATGCAGGAAGACAAGGTCCCGACCTTCGAGGCCTTCGATGCCCTGGAACTGAGCCTGCTGGCCATGGCCGGCATGATCGCCGACCTTACACCCAATACCGACAAGATGGCCGCCGCCGCCGGTGCCGGCTTCTCGACGGCCACGGATCTGGCCGATTGGCTGGTGCGGACGCTGAACATGCCTTTCCGCGACGCTCACCACGTGACAGGTTCGGCCGTGAAGACAGCCGAGGCCCTTGGCGTGGATCTGGCGGACCTGTCCCTGGAGCAGTTCCAGGCGATCGAGCCCAGGATCACCGCCGAGGTCTATGCCGTCCTCACCCCGGCCGCCTCCGCGGCCAGCCGTATCAGCTATGGCGGGACCGCTCCCGCCCAGGTCCGCGCCCAGATTGCGCGTTGGAAGGAACTGCTCGGATGACCCTGCGCCCCCTCGCTCTTCTGACCCTCGCCGCGCTCAGCCTGGCCGGCCCGATGCTTTCGGGTTGTGGCAAACAGGCAGAACTGGAACGCCCGGCCCCGATGTGGGACGCGCAGAAAAAGGCCGCTTGGGAAGCCGAACGCCGCGCCGCCTCTGGCACAGCCAATCAGCCTGCCCGCGTCGGCGGGTCCCAGGAAATCCTCGACCCGGCCTCCAGCAATCGTACGGTGCGCGCTGCCCCGCTGGCCGGTACGGCACCCAACCCGTTCGGCGGTCCGTCGGCAGCCGGCTTTCCCGGCGCCACGCCCAACTGACGGCAAGCACCGCACTTCATCGACCCAGCCCACAATCGCCGGCATCCCGGCGAAGGCCGGGATCCAGATGAAGCCCTGCTGATGCTCTGGATGTCTCCGGGTCCCGGCCTTTGCCGTGATGATCGGATGATGAAAGGGCTCGTGATGAGAGAGCTTCAAGTCCCGTGAACCACTTCGAATACGGCCCCGAGGGTTTGGCCTGCGAGGGCGTCCCCCTGGCGCACATCGCCGCCGAGGTTGGCACACCGGTCTATGTCTATTCCCGCGCCACCCTGGAGCGGCACTTCACGGTGTTCCGCGACGCTCTTGAACTGGCCGGAGTCGCCTCCCCCCTGATCGCCTATGCTGTGAAGGCCAACTCCAACGTGGCGGTCCTGAAGGTGCTGGGCGATCTCGGTGCTGGGGCCGACACGGTCTCGGAGGGCGAGGTCCGTCGCGCCCTGGCTGCCGGTATTCCGGCGGATCGCATTGTCTTCTCTGGCGTCGGCAAGGCCCGACGCGAGATCCAGTTTGCCCTTCAGGTCGGCGTTGCCGAGATCAATGTCGAATCCGAACCCGAGCTGAACCTGATCGCCGAGGTCGCTGCCGAACTGGGCGTCCGCGCAAAGGTGGCCTTCCGGGTCAATCCGGACGTCGCCGCCGGTGGTCACGCCAAGATCGCCACCGGCAAGGCCGAAAACAAGTTCGGCGTCTCGTTCGCCGAAGCCGCGCGCCTCTATGCCAATGCCAGCAACAATGCCGCGCTCGAGCCGATCGGCGTGGCCTGCCATATCGGCAGCCAGATCACCGACCTGGCCCCCATGCGCGCCGCCTTCAGCAAGATGCGCGGCCTGGTCGAGCAACTTCTGGCCGAAGGCCTGTCGGTGGAGCGGCTCGACCTGGGCGGCGGTCTGGGCGTGCCCTATTTCAACCATCCAGAGCCGCCCTCCCCCGCCGATTTTGCGACCATGGTCGGCGAGGTCACGGCGGGCTTGCCGGTCAGGCTGGCCTTCGAGCCCGGTCGTGTGATCGCCGCCAATGCCGGGGTGCTGGTCTCGGAAGTGATCCACGTCCACGAACGTCCGGAAGGGCGCAAGTTCCTGGTCATCGATGCGGCCATGAACGATCTGGTGCGCCCGGCCATGTACGACGCCTTCCACGACATCCGCCCGCTTGTGAAGCGCGACGGCGAGGCGGTCTATGACGTGGTCGGCCCGGTCTGCGAAACGGGCGACACCTTTACACGGGATCGGCCCATGCCGCCGCTGGCAGCAGGCGACCTGGTGGCCTTCATGTCGGCGGGGGCCTATGGGGCGGCCATGGCCAGCGAGTACAATACCCGTCCGCTGGTGCCCGAAGTTCTGGTCGATGGCAATCGGTTCGCCGTGATCCGGGCGCGTCCGACCTATGACGCGATGCTGGCACGGGATCTGGTGCCGGACTGGGTGTAAAGGCCAGGCCCTTCGCGGCCATGGCGAGGGCGAGCTGCTGCATCTGGTCAATCCACACCCTTCTGCCTTGACCTTGATTTGAAATGCGCTGAGATTTGCAACGCGCTGAACATCTCAATCTTTCAGCGTATCTGTATTTGGGTTCGCTTTCTTTATATTGAAAATCTGATCTGATTTGAGACAAATCTTATGGATCTATCACTGATACTGGTGGGTGCCCACGACGGTTCGAAGACACAACAATTGGTGGCCAAGGCTTGCCAACAGGGCAAAGCGCTTCTTATCGAGCCGGTACCGTGGCTCTTTGAAAAATTGAAGGCTCGCTACTCCGGCAACCCGAATATCATTCTGCACAATTCGGTCATTGCTGGCGTCGAGGGCGAAGTTGAATTCTACGCTCCGCTCGAGTCTGCAAATGAAGTAGATGAAACAGGCGATCAGCTCGGCTCTCTAAACCCAAGTCATGCTGTATTGCACAACTCGGAATTTGAACAAAAATTCCAAAAAATTTCCGTTCACGCTGATACATTTGAATCTCTGTTTGCGAGATTCGACATAGGAAAAGTAAAATTTCTAGTGACAGATACAGAAGGTCATGATGCCGTCATTCTGTCTCAGTTTCCATTCGCCAGGACAAAACCGCGCCAGATCATGTTTGAACACAAACACATAGACGGAATTCATAGAATAGGTCTAAAATTCGCTGAATTACTGATAATGCTAGATGGCGCTGGCTACAGAATGAAAATTCTGGACCAGGAAAACTGCCTCGCACAACTCATGAACTCCGAGCCGTAAAGACCCGTCAGACCGGTAGAGTTCATCTGCAACAGACAAAGTCGCTCTGTCCGCATGAGCTGCGTTTCCGCCGCCTTGATTAAGAAGAGCCGGCGATCAGTGTCAATGGGCACCCATCGCGTCCTGAATCATCAGTCCAGGGCACCGATATATGGAAGGCCCCGGCTTTTGCCTTCATCGTCGAGTCCGTAGCCAACCAGATAGCGCGCAGGCGCTTCCCAGGCCACGAAATCGGGCTCCATGCCGCGATCGGTCGGCCAGGGCTTGCGGGCAAAGACAGCCGTCAGGACTTCACTGGCACCGGCGTCCTTCACAAGGCGCGAGGCCTCACTGAGCGACAGCCCGCTGTCGAACACGTCATCAACGACCAGGGCGCGACGGCCGACCAGCGGGCGCTGCAGGTCAGCGCGAACCTCGCAGCGACCGGTACTCTTGCGTTCGTCATGATAGGAGGCGAGCCAGAGGGCATCGAAGCGGACATTGCGACCCGCCCGCCAAAGTGCGCGGGTGAGATCGGCAGCAAACCACAGGCCACCGGTCAGCAGACAGACAGCGACAGTGTCATCATCGATGCGCGGCGCAATGGCATTGGCGAGGGCCTGAACGCGCTCGGCGATCTCGGCTTCCGAAATCAGGACTTCGGGCTGGGCGGTGTCATTCATGATGCGCAGGTTCGTGAGAGTCGGAGGGAGGAGCTGTTTCGGCTCCGGTCTCATGTCCCGAGGGGTCGTGTCCAGCCGCAACTGCCTCGGCGGGAGCCTCTTGAGTTCCGCGCAGGGCGAGTTCCGGGTCGGCATGAGCGGCAGGGGCCTTAAGCGCCGCCTTGACCGCCTTGGCCGCGCCCGGCTCAACGGCGAAGTCGATAACCAAATCCTTGGCCGTGCGGGGCGGGTCAAGAATGGTGATCGCGAAGTGACGGATCTCGCTGGGCGGGATCTTCGGATCGGCGGCGGCGGCGATGCGACCGGCCACACGCTTGTCCTTGGCGTTGCGCAGTTCAACCCGCAAGGGCGGTGCCACCACAGTATGGTCGGTGATGTTGCGCATGATGCCGGTGATGGTCACGGCGGCATGGCCGTTTTCCAGCGAAGGCTCGGCCTTGATGTTCTCGATCACCAGACCGACGGTGTTCACCGGCAGTCCGACACTGGCATAGGCTCCAGCGGTCGCCGGCCACAGTCGCACCATGTCGATGCGGAAAATCAGAGCCCCAATGACCATGGAGGCCATGGCGGCCGCCATACCGGCCCAGACCACGCCAGTGGTCGTGGCTTCACGCAAACGGCGCTCGGCGTCGGCGCGCGCCCGGAACACCTTGGGCAATTCCTCACCCGGCAGGGCGCTGACCGGCGGTTCAGGCTCGGGCTCAGGGACGTCTGCTTCGGCGACCGGGTCCAGAGGAACCGACATCGGATCGCCCGCGAGGGTAGAGGTCGCGGGCTCGTCGAACAGGTCTGTCGGCTCTTCGTTGCGCGCGGTCCAGCGATGGCCACAGGAGGCGCAGCGCACGACACGACCAGCCGCACCGACCTTGGAGTCATCGACGAAATAGCGGCTGGCGCACTCCGGACAGGTCAGTATCATGGCCGCGAATCGTAGGCTCCCCGCACTAACAAATGGGGTCGCCGATTTTGTCCCTGATGTCCAGAAAGCCCGGCGAAACCTCATTGCGGATCGAGGCAGATCAGGGCGATGACGCCCTTCCCGTTGTTCGCTTCGAAGGCGTGTCGATGCGCTACGGACGCGCGCCCGAAACCCTGAGGGACATTGGCTTTTCCCTGGCCCCCGGGTCGTTTCACTTCCTGACCGGGGCTTCCGGGGCGGGCAAGAGCTCCCTGCTCAAACTGATCTATCTGGCCCATCGTGCGTCACGGGGTCGCGTGGAGCTGTTCGGGCGCGATGTGAGCCGTTTGCCGCCAGGAGACCTGCCGTTCCTGCGACGCCGGATCGGCGTGGTTTTCCAGGAATTCAAGCTTCTGGAGCACCTGTCGGTGTTCGACAATGCCGCCCTGCCCCTGCGGATCCAGCAACGCAAACCGGCGACCTATCGCGACGACGTCGGCGAGCTCCTGACCTGGGTCGGCCTCGGCGAGCGGATGCACGCCCTGCCCGCCACGCTCTCGGGCGGCGAGAAGCAGCGCCTGGCCATTGCCCGCGCCGTGGTCGATCGTCCCGATGTCCTGCTGGCGGACGAACCCACCGGCAATGTCGATCCTGCCATGTCCCTGCGGCTCCTTCGCCTGTTCGTCGAGCTCAACCGGCTGGGTACGACGGTCCTGATCGCGACCCATGATGAAGAGGTGGTGGCCCGCGCCGGCCGCCCGAC
Organism: Caulobacter sp. AVps16; assembly: GCF_058681455.1. NCBI lineage: Bacteria > Pseudomonadati > Pseudomonadota > Alphaproteobacteria > Caulobacterales > Caulobacteraceae > Caulobacter > Caulobacter sp. AVps16. Next base: position 1,150,390 of record NZ_CM178739.1, on the reverse strand, counting down.
CCTGCATCTGGAGCAGGGCCGGCTGGTCGAGGGAGGCGACCGATGAGCGAGGTCTTCCAGGTTCAGCGCTGGCGGCCCGGTCCCCTGCTCCCGCCGCGTGATGCCCGCGACGGCTCGCTGGTCTTTGTCGTTGCGGTCCTCTGCTTTCTGGCCTGCCTGACGGCCCTGGCCGCCCTGGCCGCCAATCGTGCCGCCGAAGGCTGGACCCACCAGCTCACGGGTTCAGCGACCGTCGTCGTTCGGGCCCGTCCCAATGAAACACCTGACTCCGCTGCCGCCCGCGCTGCCGAGGCCCTGGCCGGGGTCAAGGGGGTCATCGAGGCGCGAGCCCTTTCCAGAGACAAGGCAGAGGAATTGCTCATTCCCTGGATCGGCAAGGAGGCCCTGGTCGACGATCTTCCGACGCCGCGCCTGGTGACCCTGGACCTCGATCCGACGCTCCCCGCCACCGCCACGGCGCTGGATCAGGCCCTGAAAGCGGCGGGTGTTGACGCATCAGTCGACGATCACAGCCGCTGGATCGCCGATATCGAGCGCAGTGCCGGCCTGGCGCGCTGGGCGGCCCTCGGGGTCTTTGCGCTGATTGCGGCGGCTGCGGCCTCGGTCATAGCCTTCGCCACGCGGGCGGGCCTGACCGCCAGGGCGGACGTTATCGAGGTGCTGCACCTTTCCGGGGCCGAAGCCCGGTTCATCGCCGGACTGTTTCAGTGGCGTTTTGCCGTGATGGCCGCGATCGCGGGCTTGCTGGGCGGAGCCGGGGCGACCATCATCGGGGCGGCGATCCGGACCCTGGGCGGAGGTTCAGGACTGGCACCGATCCTGCCCCTGGCCTGGATCGATCTTCTGGCTCCCTTGCCCTGCCCGCTGATCGCAGCCCTGGTTGCGGGCCTTACTGCCCGCGTCGCCGCCTTGCGGCTCTTGAGGAGCATGCCGTGAAGAGCCTCGCCGCACTCTTGATCCTGGGCATGATCTGGGCCGTTGGACTTCTGGCCTTTTCCGGTCGGGTCGAGCAGTCGACCCCCGCAAAGGAGCCTCCGGTGGCTGATGGGGTGGTCGTCCTGACCGGGGCTTCGAACATCCGCCTGGAAGCGGCCACGAAACTTCTGGAAGCCGGCAAGGGCAAGCGGTTGCTGATCTCCGGGGTCAACCGCGAAGCCACACGCGAAGACGTCCTCAACGTCACCAAGGCCGTCAAGCCGATCTATGACTGCTGTGTCGACCTCGGCTTCGCCGCCGCCAATACCGTCGGCAATGCCCGGGAGACGGCCGAATGGGCCAGGGCCAAGGGCTATCACAGCCTAATTGTGGTCACAGCCGACTATCATATGCCGCGCGCCATGCTGGAACTGCGCGCAACCCTGCCCGACACTGTGCTTTATCCCTATCCAGTCGCCACTGAGGGACTGGACGCCCATCGCTGGTGGAAGCAGAACGCCACCACACGCCGGATGGTCGTGGAATACTGCAAGTACCTGGCGATCCTGGCACGCGAAGCGTTCCTGGGCCTGGGACCGAAGGAAGAGGCCGGTTCGCCGGCGGGGAAAGCGTCTTGATCTACCTGCGTTCGTTTCTGTTTCAGCTCTATTTCTGGGTCTGGTCTGTTTTCACGGCAACCTGGATGGTGGCCCTTCTTCCCTTGCCGCGTCGCTTTGCCGTCGCCGCCCTGACCTTCTGGTCCAAAGGCCTGTTTTTTGGCCTGCGCTGGGTGGCCGACGTCAAGGTCGAGGTGCGGGGACGCGAATACCTGCCGACCGGGCCTGCGCTGGTCGCTGCCAAGCACCAGTCGATGTTCGACGTCTTCAGCCAGTTTGGCCTGCTGCCCGACGCCTGTTTCGTGATGAAGAAGGAACTGCTGAACGTACCGCTGTTCGGCTGGCACGGCCTGAAGGCCGGCATGGTCGTCGTCGACCGCGCCGGTCACTCGGCGGCCCTGAAAAAGCTGGTCCGCGATACGCTGGAGAAGATGAAGGAGGTTCGCCAGGTGGTGATCTTCCCTGAAGGCACCCGCGGCGCGGTCGGCGTTCCCGGCGACTACAAGCCCGGCATCGCCGCCCTCTATCGCGAGCTCGACCTGCCGGTTACACCCTTGGCGCTCAACTGCGGCGTCCACTGGGGCAAGAGCTTCCTGGTCAAGCCCGGCACGATCGTCTTCGAATACCTGCCGCCGATCCCCGCCGGCCTGAAGCGCGGCGAGTTCATGCGCGAACTGCAGACCCGCATCGACACCGCGACCAAGGCCCTCGAGGACGAAGGGATTTAGGCCCCCTCCCGCGCCTCGACCAGTTTGAGCAGCGTCTCCATCGCGTGATCGCGCACGCCGTCCTCGCGCAGGTGGCCGACGAGGTCGCTGAGATAGTCGATGTTGCGCCCCGACACCCCCCTGGCCCCCGCGATCAGCTCGGCCTGCTGTTCCAGGCTGAGCGCGCCCGCCCATTGGCTGTGCTTCATGTCCGACAGGAAGACCAGCGAGGAGATCTTCGCTGCCTCGCCGTCGATCTTCAGATCGCTCCAGGCCTCGAAATAGGTCTCGGTCGGCTGCTCGCGCTCGCGCAGATAGCCGTAGACCTCATCCCACTGCGCCGCCGCCACCCGATAGGCCGCGCCGCGCACTGAACCGCCGGGCGCGAGGCCCAGAACCAGCCCCGGGCGCTCATAGGTGCCCCGGTGATGGACCGAATAGATGCAGAAGGCGCGACGACGGCCGTGGAGAACCGCGCGCCTTCGCTCTACAAATGGAAATCCGGGACGCCACATGAGCGATCCGTATCCGAACACCCAACGGTCTCCGCTCTCGACGCTCATCTTCAATCCCGACTGGACGCACGCATTCATGACCCATACCGACGCCGCGCCCCCTCGCAAAGTCCGCCGACGGGGTCTGTTTGCGCCTTTCATCATCACGCTGGTCTTTGCGGCGGCCTGGTGTGTCGGCTGGTTCTGGCTGCGCACCCAGGCCGAGCAGCGGATGGACGTGGCGGCGGCCTCACTGAAGTCCCGCGGCTATGACCTGTCCTGGAGCGCCCGCACCTTTTCCGGCTTCCCGTTCCGTCTCGACGTGAACCTGGCTGATGCCCGGGTCGCCGAGCCCTCCGGCTGGGCGCTGCGTCTGCCTGAGCTCAAGGCCGAAGCGATGATTTATGGTCTGGACCACTGGGTGGCCACGGCCCCGCGCGGAGCCCTCCTGACCCGCCCCGACGGCGGCGACGTGGCCATCGGCGGTCAGGCCCTGCGCGCCAGCCTGGCAGGACTGAAGGCGTATCCGCCCCGGATTTCCGTCGAAGGTGCCGGCCTGGTCTTCTCAACCGCCCCGGAGGCCGCGCCCTTTCCGCTACGCTCGGTCGAGACCCTGCAGTTGCACCTCCGCCCCGGCCCCGATGATCAGGCCGCCATTCTGTTCAAGGCGGATGGAGCACGGGTCAATTTCACGGGCCTGCTCGGCCGGATCGCCCAGGAAAACACCGCCAGCATGATCCTCGACGCCCGTCTTTCCAAGGTCTCGGCCCTGAGGGGCGGCAACTGGACCGACGCGGTGGGGAAATGGAGCACCAGCGGCGGCGCGATCACCATGGAGAATGCCAAGATTACCGCCGGCGAAGCCGAAGGCACAGCGAAGTCCGGTGCCCTGACCGTCGACGCCGCTGGCCGGCTGCAGGGCAAGCTGGAGGTCGTGCTCAAGGAGCGGGTCGACCCCAGGACCGCCCGGACGCCGGAACAGATCCTCGCCGCAGCCGCCCAGGCCCTTGGCCGCGAGCCGATCATCGAGGCCAGCCTGATCCTGCAGGATGGCCGCACCCGCCTCGGAAGCCTCGACACAGGGCCATCTCCGCGCATCTTCTGACCCTTGAGCCGCGCAAGTTTCTTGCCGTGAACGCCACCTATTGCGCCAGCGGCGGCAAGGACTATGGTCCGCCCTCCAATTTCGGGGATAAACATGGGTACCGACGCGGCCAAAGCGCCTCCGTCTCTTGAGGAAGTCCGATGGCGACTCGACGCCATTGATGGCGAGCTTTTGAAGCTGCTGGACGAGCGGGCGTCGCTGGCTGGTTCGGTAGCGGCGGCCAAAAGGGCGGCGGGCGACACCGGGTTTGGCCTGCGCCCCGGCCGCGAGGCCCTGATCATCCGCAGGCTGCTGGCCGCGCCCCGCAGTGCCGCCAATGACGCGCTGGTCATCCGGATCTGGCGCGAGATCATGAGCGACAATCTTTCGCGACAGGGCCCCTATCATCTGGCCGTCTGGGGCGGCAAGGATCCGACCCGCACCGTCGAATTGACGCGCCTGAGGTTCGGAACCGCCCCGCGCCTGCAGGTCCTGCCCGAGGCCAAGGATGTGCTGGGCGCAGCCAAAACGCCCTGGGGCGTCGGGGTGCTGGCGCTGACCCCCGACAGCAACTGGTGGGGAAGACTGCTGGCCGAGCCGAAGCTGAAGGTGTTCGCGGCCCTGCCCTGCCTCAACCGTTGGGGTCCTCAGGCCGCCCTCGCCGTCGCCGAGGTCGAGGTCGAGCCCACGGGCGGCGACCAGACCTTCTGGGTCACTGATTCGCCCAAGAGCGCCGCCGCGATCGTCGAGGCGCTGAGCCCCAGCGGCGTCGCCGCCGAACCCCTGGCCGAGTCGGGCGGTCTGAAGTTGTTTTCGTTGTCGGGCTTCTTCCAGGTAAATGACGAGCGCCTGGCCCAGGCCCCCGGCAAACTGACCGGCGTGATCGGTGCGGCACCGACACCGTTCGACCTTTAAACGGGCGACGTGTAAGACGACCGCGCAATCGCCCCGAGTAAATCCATGACCACGCCTGCTCCTGATCGCTCCGCCGCCCCGCGCCCTCAGCCCAAGCCGGGCCTGATGGATATTCATGCCTATGTCGGCGGCAAGTCGAAGATCGAGGGCATCGCCCATCCGGTGAAGCTGTCCAGCAACGAGAACGTGCTGGGTTGCAGCGAGGCGGCCAAGGAAGCCTATCGCACTGCCGTCGATCGGCTGCACCTCTATCCCGATGGCAAGGCCAATGGCCTGCGCGCCGCAGTGGCCGAGCGCTACCGGCTGGAGCCCGAACGCCTGACCTTCGGCGACGGCAGCGACGAGATCTTCGCCCTGCTGTGCCAGGTCTATCTCGAGCCCGGCGACAATATCGTCCAGGGCGAGCACGGCTTCGCTGCCTATGCGATCGGGGCCCGCGCTTGCCAGGCCGAGGTGCGCATGGCCAGGGAGCCGGGCCAGCGGATCGATGCCGACGAGATCGCCAAGTGCATTGACGAGCGTACGCGGCTCGTCTTCATCGCCAATCCGGCCAACCCCACCGGCACCTGGTTGACCGGCGAGGAGATCCGCGCCCTCCACGCCGCCATCCCACCCTCGGTCGTGCTGGTGCTGGACGGTGCCTATGCCGAGTTCGCCACCGATCCGCGCTTCGAGGACGGTCTAGACCTGGCCCGCACGGCGGAAAATGTCATCGTCACCCGCACCTTTTCGAAGATCCACGGCCTGGCCGCCCTGCGGGTCGGCTGGGGCTATGGGCCCGCCGGGATCATTGAACCGATCGAGCGAATCCGGCCGCCGTTCAACACCTCGATCCCGGGCCAGGAGGCTGCTATCGCGGCCCTGGCCGACCTTGAGTTTCAGGCCCGTTCGGTGGACCTGGTCGAGCAATGGCGTCCATTCCTGGCCCAGCAGCTGGGCGGCCTGGGCCTGGAGGTCACGCCCTCGGCGGCCAATTTCGTCCTGGTCAACTTCCCTGACCAGCCGGGCAAGACCGCGCGGGAGGCCGAGGCCTTCCTGGCGACGAAGGGCTATCTGGTCCGCGCCGTGGCGAATTACGGCCTGCCGGACGCCATTCGCATCACCATCGGCCTCGAGGCTCACAACCGGGCCGTGGTTGAGCTCCTGACCGAGTTCATGGGTCGCTGATGCCGAAGTCCGGAATTCTCTATCCCAAGATGACCGTGATCGGCTGTGGCCTGATCGGCGGTTCGGTGATCCGCGCCGCCCGCGCCCACGGTGTGGTCAGCGAGATCACTGTCGCTGACGCCAGCGAAGCCCACCGGGCCCGAGTGGTCGAGCTGGGGATCGCCGACCACGTCACCGGCGATATTGCCGAAGCGGTTCGCGACGCCGATCTGGTCGTTATCGCCACCCCGGTCCTCTCGGTCCCCGAACTGGCCGGCCTGGTGATCCCGGCCATGAAGCCGGGGGCCACCCTGACGGACGTCGGCTCGACCAAGGCCAATGTCGCAGAGGCCTTCCGCGCCCAGGACATCTCGAAGATCTTCGCCATCCCCGGCCACCCGATTGCCGGAACCGAGCAGTCAGGTCCCGACGCGGGCTTCTCCGAGCTGTTCGAGAACCGCTGGACGATCTTGACCCCCTTCGAGAGCGACGACGAACACTACGCCGCCGCCGTCGCCAAGCTGTCGGCCCTGTGGCGCGCGTTCGGCGCCCAGGTCGAGCTGATGGACGAGAAGCACCATGATCTGGTGCTGGCCGTCGTCAGCCATTTGCCCCACCTGATCGCCTACACCATCGTCGGCAGCGCGGCCGATCTGGAGAACGTCACCGAGAGCGAGGTGATCAAGTTCTCGGCCTCGGGCTTCCGCGACTTCACGCGCATCGCCGCCAGCGACCCGACCATGTGGCGCGACATCTTCATCGCCAACAAGGACGCGGTGCTGGAAATGCTGGGCCGCTTCACCGAGGATTTGCAGGCCATGAGCCGGGCCATCCGCTGGGGCGATGCCGACACCCTGCACAGCCACTTCACCCGCACCCGCGCCATCCGCCGGGGCATCGTGGCAGCAGGCCAGGAAAGCGCCGAGCCGAACTTCGGGCGTGATCGCGGGAAGCACTGAGGTGGGCCGGCGGCGCTTGTTGTTCCTGGGTGTTGGCGTCGCTCTGCTCGGGGCGCTTATCGTCGCCTGCTCGACAGGCCTCTTAGCAATTCAGATCGACGTCGCGACGCCGAAAAGCGGGTCGTTTGCGGACGCGGTGAAGCTAGTCGCCTGGCAGCAGAACATCAACGTGAAGGAAGACGGATCGCTAAGTCTGGGCGGCCGCCCCACAACCTTGGAGACGTTGGAGTCCGATTTGGCCGCCGCCTTCGCGCGAGAGCACGCGCCTTTTGACCGGTCGCAGCAACCCGTCACGATCTGGGCCGACGAGGGCGCTCCCCGCGCATCAATTGATGCCGCCTACGAGAAGTTACTCATATCCGGCTGGATCGAAACCGATCTCTCCATGAAGACACGACAAGTCCAATGAACGGCTACGCTTGGCTGACCATCGCCATTATCGCCGAGGTGATGGCCACTTCGGCGCTGAAGGCCACCGAAGGCTTTACGCGCCCACTACCATCGATGATCACGGCCACCGGCTATGCAGTCTCGTTCTTCGCCCTATCGCAGACCCTCAAGACCCTGCCGGTGGGGATCGCCTACGCCATCTGGTCTGGCATTGGGATCGTTCTGATCACCGGCATCGCTTGGATCATGTATCGCCAGCGCCTGGATGTGGCCGCCGTAGCGGGGATCGCGCTCATCATGGCGGGCGTACTGGTGATCAACCTGTTTTCAAAGAGCAGCGCACCGCACTAGCCCCGTCCCGCCCGACTAGCTGTCGCTGCTGCTGCTGCTGCCGCTTGGCTCGCGGACCATATCCTAGGCCTTTCTCCACTTTGTGAAGCGCAGAAACATGGCCGCAACAATTCAGACTGATCACGCTGAACGGGAAGCAAGTCGGAAGGGACTCCACACCATGCGCCGTACCATCTTCGCCGCCGCCCTAGCCTCCATCACCACCCTCGCCGCCGGCGCAGCCATGGCCCAGATGCCGCCCCCCGCCGAGATCATCAAGGCTTGGGACAAGAACGCTGACGGCGTCGTCGACAAGGCTGAATGGGTGGCCGCCGGCCGTCAGGCAGACCGCTTCGCCATGGTCGATGCCGACCGCGACGGCAAGGTCACGGCTGATGAACTGGCCGCCGCCATGGCCCGCATGCGCGCCAGCCAGCCAGGCGGCGGTGCGCCGTCCGCCGAGCCCAAGAACTAGGCCTGCCGTCAATCTGAGAAAGAAGCGCCGTCCGGTCCCAGCGACCGGGCGGCGTTTTGCGTTCAGGCCGCGCCCAGCACTCGCGCCCGCAACATGGACAGCGGCAGGGGGCCTGGAACCAGCACGGCGTCATGGAAGCGACGAAGGTCAAATGCCGCGCCAAGTCGCTTTCGGGACTCTTCGCGCAGCCGAACCAGTTCCAGCCAGGCCAGGCCCTGTCCCGCTGCCGCAGCCGGTCCAATGGCGATGCGCTCGAGGCCTTGCGAGACCGGAGAGAAGACCGGCGGTGGGCCTTGCAGGTCGTTCAGGAAGGTCGTGGCCTTCTCGACGCTCCAGCCCTTGAGGTGAACACCCAGATCGGCCAGCAGCCGGCCGACGCGGAAAAGCATCCACTGGATGTAACCCAGCTCGGCGAGCGGCTCCCCGGCGAAAGCCCCCTCTTCATCGGCCAGTTGTTCGGCATAGATGGCCCAGCCTTCGGAAAAGCCCGGGAAAGCCATGCGGCTGCGCAACGCATGGGCACCGGAACGTTCCTCCAGCGGCATCTGCACCATGTGACCCGCCACGCTCTCGTGGTGGACGACACTGGGCAGGGTCCAGCCTGGACGAGTGCGGATGGTGCTGAGATCGGCAAAATAGGCACCCGACCGGGTGCCATCAAAAGCCGGAGCTTCGCGATAGCCCTGCCGGCGGGCCGCTTCGTCTGCGGGGGACATTCGGCTCATTGTGACCGTGAGACTGCCGGGCGCGACAGTGGCGAAGGACGCCGGCAGGCGCGAGACGGCCCTGGTCAGCCAGAGGTTCATGTCGGCAATCAGCCGGTCACGGCCGACATCATCATCGCTGTAGAGCCAGCGTTCGTCGCGGCTGAGCGCGGCCAGGCGCGCGCCGACCGTTCCTTTGCTCAGTCCCTGGGCCTTCAACAATGTGTCGGCGCGGGTCGTCAGGGCCTTGGCGGCGGCGGTGGCGCGCGCCCAGGCCTGTGAGGGGGCGATATCAGCGCCCATGGCGGCCTGGAGCAGCAAGGCATAATAGGCCTCGCCGTCCTTGAAACGGCCAACGCCGATCCCCTGTCCGGCCTGGGGACGCAGGGCGATCAGGGTCGCGCTCTGGCGCCCCAGGGCGGCGGCAAGCTCAGGCGTGGCCTCAACGGTCCTGGCGGTATCAGCAAGACCCGCGACCAGCTTGTCGATCACGAAAGCCGGGAGGATCACGCCCTTGGCGGCATCGTCCGCGATCTGGACAGTCTCGAGGTCGAGGCGCTTCACCACGGCCTCGAGCGCCCCGCCGCCCTTCCCGGCGGCCTCGGCCGCCCGCAACCAGGCCCCCGCCCGGGTTGTCACCACATAGGGTGCCGTCGCGCCCGCGCCGAACGGAAAGCGGCGGACGATCTCGGCCTCAAGAGTCAGGGCCGAAAGCACGGACTCGTAGTCCAGGCGCGCGGCTGGACCGAGGCCGGTCGGCGAAAACGCTTTCAGGGTTGCGAGCTTCTGATCGGTGGACCCGCCCTGGGCGAGTCCGTCGAGCAAGGCCTTGAGCCCGGCATCATCGCTGGCCGCCTGAGCGCCGCTGGCCGCCAGCAGCGCCGTACCGGCCACGGCTCCGCCCATTACCTCGCGCCGGCTGATCATGGCGTCTCTCCCGGAAGTCTCTCGTCTTGGCCTCAGGTCTAGGCGATCTGACACCGGTGTCCAGCCATTCGGCGACTTGATCGCACCCTCCTGCCCGCTAGGGTGCGGCGAACAGCTGTTTGAGAGACGCACCATGGCCGAAGCCTTCATCTGCGATGCGATCCGTACGCCTATTGGCCGCTATGCCGGTGCGCTGTCGTCCGTGCGGGCCGACGACCTGGCGGCCATGACGCTGAGGGCCCTGGCCGCGCGCAATCCCGGCGTCGACTGGAGCCAGATCGATGACGTCGTGCTCGGCTGCGCCAACCAGGCCGGCGAGGACAATCGCAATGTCGCGCGCATGGCCGCCCTGCTGGCCGGGCTGGGGACCGATGCCTCAGGCTCGACGATCAACCGGCTCTGCGGCTCAGGTCTGGACGCCGTCGGCGTGGCCGGGCGCGCGATCAAGTCCGACGAAGCCCATCTGCTGATCGCGGGCGGCGTCGAAAGCATGAGCCGCGCGCCGTTCGTGATGGGCAAGGCTGACAGCGCCTTCTCGCGCAATGCCGAGATCTTCGACACCACAATCGGCTGGCGCTTTGTGAACCCGGCCATGCGCAAGGCCTATGGCGTGGATTCCATGCCCGAGACGGCCGAAAACGTCGCTGACGATTACGGGATCAGCCGCGCCGACCAAGACGCCTTCGCCTTGCGCAGCCAGGCCCGCGCCGCCGCCGCCCAGGCCTCGGGCCGCTTCGACGTCGAGATCACGCCCGTGAGCCTGCCCCAGCGCAAGGGCGACCCGGTCGTGGTCAGCAAGGACGAGCATCCGCGCGCCACGACGATGGAAGCCCTGACGGCGCTCAAGCCGATCGTGCGCCCTGACGGCACGATCACCGCGGGCAATGCTTCCGGCGTCAATGACGGCGCTGCGGCCCTGATCATCGCCTCGGAAGACGCCATCAAGCGCCATGGCCTGACGCCCCGCGCCCGCATCGTCGGCTCGGCCGCCGCAGGCGTTGCGCCGCGGGTCATGGGCTTTGGCCCCGCCCCCTCGACCCAGAAGCTGCTGGCGCGCCTTGGGCTGACCATCGGCCAGATGGACGTGGTGGAGCTGAACGAAGCCTTTGCCGCTCAGGGTCTTGCAGTGTTGCGCGCACTTGGCCTGCCCGATGACGGCGAGCATGTGAACCCCAATGGCGGGGCCATCGCCCTGGGCCATCCGCTCGGCATGAGCGGCGCGCGTCTGGCCTTGACCGCGGTCGAGGAACTGCACCGGCGCAAGGCCCGCTACGCCCTGGCGACCATGTGCATCGGCGTGGGTCAGGGAATCTCCATGGTGATGGAACGGGTCTGATCCCGTCGGGGCTCGAACTGGTGGTCGACAGGAGCCGCTGAAGCCCGCCTGGAAATTTTCCGAATGACAACGCTGTCACCTTGCCCCTAACTAGGGAGGAACGGCGTGCGCCTGCGACACGCCGACAGGCAGGAAGACGCTATGACCAGGATCCGCCACGCCGTGACGGCCATCGCCCTGACTCTGATCTGCGGGACCGCGGTTCGAGCCGAGGAGCCCGCGCGCACCATTCGCCTGAACCAGCTGGGCCTGGAAACCGCCGGACCCAAGCGCGCCATGCTGGACCACCCCTCCACAACGGCCCTGGCCTGGACGCTACGCGACACGCGGGGAGCCGTTGCGGCGAGCGGCAAGACCAAGGTTTTCGGCACCGATCCGTCGTCTGGTGAGCATGTCCATCAGATCGACTTCAGCAGCTTCCGCGGGAGCGGTGACGGCTATCGCCTGCAGGTCGGCGAGGCCGAGAGCCGGTCCTTCGCCCTCGGCGAACGGCTCTATGGACCGCTGAAGTCCGACGCCCTCGGCTTCTTCTACCAGAACCGTGCCGGCATCCCGATCGAGGCGCGGTTCGTCCAGCGTCCCGACCTGGCCCGACCGGCCGGCCACGCGCCCGACAAGGCGACCTGCTTCAACAAGCCGGACGAACGCGGCCAGGTCTGGGCCGGTTGCGACTACACCCTCGACCTCAGCCGCGGCTGGTACGACGCCGGCGACCACGGCAAGTATGTGGTCAATGGTGGCATTTCCGTCTGGACCCTGCAGAACGTTCATGAACGCGCTCTCTTGCTCGGCAAGACCTCGACCCTGGCGGCCTTTGCGGACGGCAAGGGCCGTATTCCCGAGAACAGCAATGGCTTCCCGGACCTGCTGGACGAAGCCCGCTGGGAGATGGACTTCCTTCTGGCCATGCAGGTTCCGGCCAAGGTCACCATGGCCCTGCCCGTCGGCCACCAGCAGGTTGGGCCCAAAGGCCGCCTGGTCCTGAGCGATCTCGACGCCTCCGGCATGGCCCATCAACGCCTCGGCAACGAGTACTGGACCGGCCTGCCCACGGCCCCGGCTGACGACAAGGTCACCCGCTATCTCTATCATCCGACCACCGCAGCCACGCTGAACCTGGCGGCCACAGCGGCCCAGGCCGCACGGCTGTGGAAAACCCTGGACCCGGCCTTCTCGGCACACTGCCTTGATGTCGCCCAGCGCGCCTATGCCGCCGCACGGCGCAATCCCGAGGTTTATGCCCTGGGCGCGTTCACCGGCAGCGGCGGCTATGGCGACAACAGCGTCGAAGACGAGTTCTACTGGGCGGCTGCCGAACTCTACGCCACGACCGGAGCCCAGGAATATGAGGCCGCCGTCCGGGCCTCGCCCCTGTTTCTGGCCGGTCCTTCGGCGGGCGGCAAGCCGACCGGCGATATCGGCTGGCCCTCGGTCGGGGCCCTTGGAACGATCACCCTGGCCCTGACCCCGAATGGATTGAAGCCGGCCGAGATCGCCAGAGCCCGGGCCAATCTGGTCGCCAGCGCTGCCCGGTATCTGGCCGACGGCGCGACCCAGGGCTACGCCCATCCCTATGCACCCAACGGCTATCCCTGGGGCTCGACATCATCGGTCCTGAACCGGGCGATGGTCCTGGGCCTGGCCGCCGATTTCACCGGCAAGGCGGCCTATCGCGACGGCGCAGCCGACGCGATGGACTGGATCCTCGGCCGCAACCCGCTGGACCGCTCCTTCGTCACCGGCCATGGGGCTCGGCCCATGCAGCATCCGCACCACCGGTTCTGGGCCAAGCAGGCCGACGCCCGCTACCCTACCCCGCCGCCCGGCGTGATCTCCGGCGGGCCAAACTCGACCAATATGAGCGATGAGATCGCCAAGGACATGAAGGGGAAATGCGCGCCCCAGACCTGCTGGAGCGACGACTATCGCGCCTTCACCCAGAACGAGGTCGCCATCAACTGGAACGCCCCCCTGGTCTGGGTCGCGGCCTGGCTGGATGAGCCCGCGCGTTGAATGCTCACCACAAAACTCTGGCCACGCGGCATAATGGCGCTGTGGCTGGCATAGCTTCCTTCACCTTTCGCCCGGATAGTAACCCGGCAAAATGATCGAGGCTGAGCATCGGAATGCCATTTGAGGCAGCTGAGGACAGGCTGAGGGGTGATCCTGTCAGGCTCGCCCTGGTTGGACAGGCACACCGCAACAGTCTGGCCACCTTGGCCGTTCAGGCAGCCTCAGCGATCGGTGTGACTGTAATCGCCCTGCCGGCCGAACGCCCGTTCCACGTGGCCTGGCTGGTCGTTGTGATGGTGGTCCTGGCGGCCCGGGTGGTTCTGGACCGACTTACGGGTGCCGCCCTAGCGGGAAAGCGGCTGCGAAGCCGCCTGGCGGTACTCGCCGCGCTCAACAGCCTGGGCCTGATCGTCAGCGCAGGGCTTTGGGCCTATCTTGCTGCTGTCCGTATACCCCTCGACAGTCCTCTTTCCCGCTATGCCCTGATTGTCGTGCTGTCGGCTCTGGCCGGAGGGGCCACGGGCGTGCTGTCGCCGCTGAAATGGACCGGGCGGATCTATATCACCCTGATCCTGGTTCCCGCCTCGGTGACCCTGATCGTGGGCGGCGGCTCGGAGATCGTCCTGGGTGCGCTGGGGCTGATCTTCTGCGCCGTCATGCTGGTGGGCCACAGCAACAATCACGCCCTGCTGGTCGACTGCCTGCGGCTGCGAGACGAGAACCGCGACCTCATCGCCGACATCCAGCGGCGAAACCATGACGCAGACCTGCTCAACAGGGACCTCGAAACCCGCGTGCGGGCCCGGACCCAGCAACTCGAACTGCTGTCGGAAAAGGCCCAGGTCGCCAACCGCTCCAAATCGCAATTCCTCGCCATGGTCAGCCATGAGATGCGCACGCCCCTGAACGCCATTCTCGGCGAAGGCCAACTTCTGGCGCGCGAAACCCTGACCGCGCCGCAACGCGCGCGGCTTGGCGTGATCAAGACCGCCTCCCGCGTCATGCGGCAGTTGATCGACGACATCCTGGACATTTCCCAGATCGAATCCGGCGGCCTGCAACTGAGACTGAACGTGTTCTCGCTGGACACCCTGGTCAGCGAGATCCGTGAACTGCACCTGCCGTTTGCCCAGGATCGGGGACTGTCCCTGACCTTGTCGGTCCAGCCCGATCTGGCCCGGTACCGTCGCGGCGATGCCGAGCGATTGAGCCAGTTGATCGGCAATCTCGTCGACAACGCTTTGAAATTCACACGCCAGGGCGGGGTGACCGTCAAGATCAACGGCGATGACCAGCAGCTGCAGGTCGCTGTCATCGACACCGGAATCGGCATCGCCGCCAAGGATCACGAGTCGATCTTCGAACGCTTTGTGCAGGTCGACAATTCCTCGACGCGCAAGGTCGGCGGCATTGGACTGGGCCTGGCGATCTGCCGCGAAATTTCCGAACAGATGGGGGGAACCCTCAAGGTCACCTCGGCACCCGGGATCGGCGCGCGCTTCGATTTTTCAGCGCCCATTCCTTCGGTTGTTTCCTCAGAGCCACTGATCAACGTAGCTGAGGAGGACGAAGACGAAGCGGTAAATCAGGTCCCTGCCAGCCTGCTGATCGTCGACGACAATCCGGTCAACCGCCGCATCCTGGCGGCCCTTGTGCAGCATTTCGGCGTCACCTGCGGCTTTGCTGAGAATGGCCGCGAAGCGATTGAAGCCTGGCGGAGCCAGCCCTGGGACGCCATCTTCATGGACATCCACATGCCCGAAATGGATGGCGTCGAGGCGACCCTGGCTATTCGTCGCGAAGAAGCCCGGACCGGCGTCGAGAGGACGCCGATCATCGCCGTGACCGCCAGCGTCCTGCCCCATGAAGTGGAAGGCTACGTCAGGGCCGGCATGGACGGTGTTCTGCCCAAACCCGTGGAGGCAGCGGCCCTGGCCGCCACACTGTCGCAGTGCATGGCCGCTGCGGCCTGATTGCAGTCGCTGACTAGCCTTCGGGTGAGGATGCCTGACCGTCCTTTAAGGAAACGATCCCAGTATTGACACTCAAAGTGCCATAATATTGATTGAGCCCGACGCTGCTGCGTACAGAGGGCCAAGGCCGGTGCTGATCGTTCATGGACTGGACCTTTCCTATTTCACCGGAAAGCTGGAAGGCTATCTGCGCGCCAAGGGCCTGACCTATCGTCTGCAGGAAATGGATACGGCCAGCTTCCGCGCCCAGGCCCATCGGACCGGCATCCGTCAGATGCCCCACCTCGAACTGCCCGATGGTCAATGGCTCACCGATACGCCCCTGATCATCGACAGGCTCGAGCAGATCAGCCCGCAGAGCAGTCTGACGCCCAATGACAGTGCCCTTCGTTTCCTGGCGGATTTGATCGAAGCCTATGGTGACGAGCACCTGTGGCGGCCCGCGCTCTATTATCGCTGGGCCTATGCGGCTGACGCTCACCTGATGAGCGGCAGGCTGGCGGACGGGATGTTTGCAGATCTTCCCCTGCCCCGCGCGCTTCGCCGGCAGATTGCCCTGCGGCGACAGCGATCGGTCTATCTGCGCGATGAAGGCGTGACCAACGCCAATCGGGACAGGATTGAAGCCGACTATACCGACCTGCTCGCCGCCCTGAACGGGATCTTTTCGGCGCGAGACTGGCTTTTGGGAGACGCTCCGACCCGGGCAGACATCGGACTGTTTGGCCCCCTGTTCCGCCATTTTGCCAGCGATCCGACGCCAGCCAGAATCATGCGCGACCGCGCGCCAAGGGTCGCCGAATGGGCCGCGCGCCTCTGGGCCTTGAGTCCTGACCCCGCGCGCTCCGCCATAGACCTGACCCGTATTCCGACCGATCTGGGCCCATTGCTTCACCTGATCGAAGGCCGGTTTCTGCCAGAAATGGCCGACAATCAGCAGGCCGTCAGGCGCAGCGCGCCCCTCACCCGTCACTACGATCAGGGCGTGAACTTTACCTATCGGGCCAATGCCTATCGCGCTTGGAGGCTGTCGCGGCTGCAGGCGTCCTTTGCCGCGCTGACGGTTCCAGCCCAGATCACCCTCGATCGACATCTGAGCCCGAGATCCGTCACGATCCTCGGATCAGGTCACACAGTGCAGCCCGATGGTCCCACGCCCTCGCCCGAATCCATGGTCCGGGATCGCTGGTGGAGACCCGTCGAGCGCAGGGCATGATCCGGCACGTCCCGCACCCTGCAGAACGGCTGACACTGAAGATGTGGAACGGCAGAAGGCCCAAAGCAGATCAGGGCCTGAAAGCGCCGAAAGCCCAAGATCGAAGGTTTGCGCGCGCCTTTGCCCGCAAAGGCTGGAGCGGGCGAT
Organism: Caulobacter sp. AVps16; assembly: GCF_058681455.1. NCBI lineage: Bacteria > Pseudomonadati > Pseudomonadota > Alphaproteobacteria > Caulobacterales > Caulobacteraceae > Caulobacter > Caulobacter sp. AVps16. The sequence goes on along the minus strand of NZ_CM178739.1, from coordinate 1,134,042 downwards.
GGGAATCGAACCCACGACATTCTGCTTGGGAAGCAGACGCTCTACCTCTGAGCTACGCCCGCGAAAGCGTTATAATTCAAAACGTTACTGGCACCCAGACCATTCTGGAGGAGCACAGTTTTCACGTTGGTTTGCACCAACGCTCCAGGGTCGTTCCCATAGCCCGTCCTTTCCCGTCGCTCAAGCAGCACAATGAGTTGAAGGGCCACAATCGCCGCCATTGCGTCGCGCGACCGGCTTCATCCTGCTTCGGCGAGACGTCCTAAGGTGCCCAAATGCCCGGCTCGAATTTAGGGTTAATTTAACGATTCCACCCGTCTTTTCACTTTTGATACATTCTCAAAATGGGAAGGCGATGATGGTTTTTTCGAATTCCTCCGCAAAGAAGCAGGCCTCCCTCGCAGCCGAGATGCGCGACCTGAAGGCTCAGGTCGCTGCGATGGATCGCTCACAGGCGGTGATCGAGTTCCAGCTCGACGGAACCATCTTGAAGGCCAACGCCAACTTCCTGAACGCCTTGGGTTACAGGGCGGATGAGGTCATCGGCAAGCATCACCGGATGTTCGTTCGGGCGAGCGAGGCCAACAGCGCCGAGTACCGCAGTTTCTGGGACGACCTGAATAGAGGCCAGTTCGTCGCCCGCAAGTTCTTGAGGCTCAACAAGCAAGGCTCGGAATGCTGGATCCAAGCGTCCTACAATCCAGTCCTCGATGAGAACGGTCGCCCCTACAAGGTCATAAAGTTCGCAACGGACATTACGGCAACCGAGGCGGATCGAGTCCGTTCGGATGCCGAGAGACAGCGCACGACCGAAGAGCAGGAGGGGGTCGTGGCCGACCTTGCCGCGAGCCTGAAGCGCATGGCCCAGGGAGACCTGACCGCCAGGATCACCGCCCAATTCTCGGGGCGCTATGGCCAGATCAAGGATGACTTCAACGTCGCGATTGATGCGCTGTGTCAGGCCATGGGGAGTATCGCCTCGACCACAAACGGTCTGCGCGCTGGGGCTGATGAGATATCGTCGGCGTCTGACGATCTGTCCCGGCGAACGGAACAGCAGGCCGCGAGCCTCGAACAGACGGCCGCTGCCCTCGACGAGATCACCGCTACCGTCAAGCGCAGTGCTGCCGGGGCCAAGCAAGCCTCCACCTCCGCCTCCGGCGCCCGCAGTGACGCCGCCCGTTCGGGTGACGTCATGCGAGACGCGGTCGCCGCCATGGGCGAAATCGAACAGAGCTCCGGTCAGATCACCCAGATCATCGGGGTCATCGATGAGATCGCCTTCCAGACCAACCTCCTGGCCTTGAATGCCGGGGTGGAAGCGGCTCGCGCCGGCGAAGCCGGACGAGGATTTGCCGTTGTCGCCCAGGAGGTCCGAGCCCTGGCGCAGCGGTCCGCTGAAGCCGCCAAGGAGATCAAGGCCCTGATCGCCAGCAGCACTGCCCAGGTGGAACGAGGCGTCAGGCTTGTGGGTGACACCGGACAGGCCCTCACGGGCATTGTCAGCAAGATCGCTGAAATCGACGTCCTGATCTCCGAGATCGCAACCTCGTCCCAGGAACAGGCCACGGGCCTGAACGAGGTCAATACCGCCGTCAATCAGATGGACCAGGTGACACAGCAGAACGCGGCCATGGTCGAGGAGGCCACGGCCGCCGCCGCTAACCTGAAGTCCGAAGCGGCTGCGCTGACGGCTCTGGTTGAGCGCTTCGAGACCGGCGGCGGTAGGTCGAGGCCCGAACCGGCCCAGCAAGGCTATCACCGACCGGCAGGCAATCCGGTGGCACGTTCCCAGGCCAAGGCCGCCGCCTTCGCACGCTCAAGCGGTAGTGCGCAGGCCGCCACCCAGGTTTGGGATGAGTTCTGATCGATAGCCGGAACGGACAGGCAGCATGATTAGCGGTGGTGGACTGCTCAACGAAGGCCTGATTGAGCTGATCTCCTTTGAGATCGGCGGCCAGGAATTCTGCATTGATATTCGCAGCGTACGCGAAATCCGCGGGTGGTCGTCCGCGACCCAGATGCCTCATACGCCCTCCTATATTCTGGGCGTTATCAATCTTCGCGGCGCGGTCATGCCCATCGTCGATCTGCGCAATCGCTTGGGCCTGGGTGAGACCGAGCCGTCATCCCGCCACGTGATCGTCGTCATTCAGCATGGCTCGCAATTGGCCGGCATTCTGGTCGATGGCGTACAGGAAACCTTCCAGGTGGATGCCAGCGTGCTGCAGGAGCCGCCCCAGATCGAAACGACCACGCCGGACCTTTTCGTCGATGCGATTATTCCCATCGAAGATCGTCTTCTCAGTCGCCTGGTGGTGAGCGCCCTGCTCCCGGCCCAACGTCAGGCAGCCTAGGGCGGTCCTTTACCGGCCCGCCGTTCATGTTTGGTGGGAAGAGATCCGGGTCAGCGCCCCTGGCGCTCTGTCTCGGCCAACCCCTTACCCAGCAGGGCGGCAAAGTGGGCGATGGTCTTGGCCAGACCTTCCTTCAGCTGGGTCCTGGGCTCCCAGTCCAGTGAGGCCTTGGCCAGGCTAATGTCGGGCTGACGCTGCCGCGGGTCGTCCTGCGGCAAAGGCTTGCGCTCGATCGACGAGGCCGAGCCGATCTGGTCGATGGTCAGCTGCGCCAGCTCCAGGATCGTGAACTCGTTGGGATTGCCCAGATTGACCGGACCGGTGAAGCCGGCCGGCGTGGCCATCATCCGGATGAAGCCTTCGACCAGGTCGTCGACATAACAGAAGCTGCGGGTCTGTTGGCCTTCGCCATAGATGGTGATCGGCTGGTTGGTCAGGGCCTGGACCACGAAATTGCTGACCACGCGGCCGTCATTGATCGCCATGCGCGGGCCGTAGGTGTTGAAGATCCGCACCACCTTGATGTCGACACCGTCCTGCCGGAAGCTGTCGAAGAACAGGGTCTCGGCGCAGCGCTTGCCCTCGTCATAGCAGGCGCGCGGCCCGATCGGATTGACCTTGCCCCAATAGGTCTCGACTTGGGGGTGGACCTCCGGGTCGCCATAGACCTCGCTGGTCGAGGCCTGCATCACCCGCGCCCCGGTACGCTTGGCCAGGTCCAGCATGTTGATCGCGCCCAGGACATTGGTCCGCACGGTCATGACCGGATCATACTGATAGTGGATCGGCGAGGCCGGGCAGGCCAGGTTGTAGATCTGGTCGACCGGAATGAAGATCGGGTGGTTCACATCGTGGTTCACGAACTGGAAGTTCGGATGATCCAACAGGTGGGCGATATTGTCGCGGCTGCCGGTGAACAGGTTGTCCAGACAGACCACATGGTCGCCCCGCGCAATCAACCGGTCGCACAGGTGTGAGCCGACAAAGCCCGCACCGCCGGTCACCAGTATGCGCAGGGGGGTGTGTTTTCCGGACGAGGCTTGGGCGGACATGAATCAATCTCTGAGGCGTCGTCTGCAGGTGTGACCCGTTTGCCTAGCGGGTCTCGCGCCGGGGCTCAACCGGCGGCCTGCGTTGACGGACCCGACCGACCGGCGCACGATCGTCAAAACAAACGTTCGGGAGGACTGTGACATGGCCGATGGAGAGGACCACGCCCGTACCGGGTTCCACGCCATGGTTGACGGGACGGCCGAGGACTGGGGCGTCATTGCCAAGGCCGCTGCGGATTTCGGACGCAAGCTGCCCGAACGGCTCGTGACGCATCTCAAACTCCTGCAAGGCGACTGCGGCGGCTTCGCCGTCGACCGGCTGGAACACAGCCTGCAAACCGCCACCAAGGCCCATCAGGATGGTCGTGACGAGGAATATGTCGTCTGCGCCCTGCTGCACGACATCGGCGACATCCTGGGCCCCCGCAATCACGCCGATATCGCCGCAGCGATCGTCCAGCCCTTCGTGTCCGAACGGAACCACTGGATGGTCGCCAATCACGCCATTTTCCAGGGCTACTACTTCTTCCACCACCTGGGCCTGGACCGTGACATGCGGGAGCAGTTCAGGGGACATCCGGACTTCGAATACACGGCCCAGTTCGGGCATCTCTATGATCAGGACGCCTTCGACCCGAACTTCAAGTCCATGCCGCTGGAGGCCTTCGAGCCGATGCTGCATCGGGTCATGAGCACACCCAAGCGCTCGATCTATCTGCGCAAGCCCCAGGTCGAGGCGGCCGAATAGGCTTCGGCCGCCGCTTCCCGAGGTCTTAGTTCACGCGCTCGGCCTTGATGCCGAGCTTGCCCAGCTGGGTCTGGACGCTGTCCTCGCCCACCAGGTGGCCGGCCCCGACCGCCACGAAGCTGACACCCGATCCCGCCAGCTTGCTCTTCAGCTGGTTGGCCCAGTCGATATTGCGCTTGGTCAGCAGCACGTCATAGACGTCGGCATAGGGCCCCTTCATCTCGGTGATGAACTGGTTTTCCAGTGCCTTCAGGTCACCGGCCGCCCAGGCCGCGACCATCGAGTCGATCTTGGCGGTTCCGGCATCGGCATCATCCAGGGTCGAGCGGAAGAGATCGACCTCGGCCTTCGGGGTCATGTCGGCGAAGAAGCGGATCTGCTGCTCGGCCGTCTCGAAGGCGGAGGCGGCCTTGCCGTCCGCCTTCATCTGGGCGCTGATCACCTGCTCGACGCCGCTCTTGGGGTCATAGCCAGCCTTCATCACCGGCAGCATGGCCAGAGAGATCGAGGCCAACCAGGGGCGCATCGGCTCCAGGGCCTGGGGCGGCAGGCCGGCGCTCTGGGCCAGGTCCTTGGCCCGCTTGAAGTCCTCGGGCGACAGCTTGGTGGACAGCGGCTTGGCTTGGTCGATGCCGTACTTCATGACCAGAGGCTGCATCAGGGCCGGGTCGTCCGCACCCTGGACCTCGATGACCAGATCGCCACTGGCTTTCATAGCGCTGTCGATGCTTGCCGAGCGCCATTTCGTTTCCGGCCGCAGCACGTGGATCGTGCCGAACAGATAGATCGTCGAGTCCTTGTCCTTGATCGCCCACAATGCCGGTTCGGCCATGGCCGGAGCCGCGACGCCGAGCGCCAGGATCGTGACGAGCCCGGCGGCCATGCGGCGGGCTGGGCGGAAGAGAGTCGAAAGCATGGTCCTGTCCTTGGTTATGAAGTCTGAGGTGAAGTAGCGAGAAGTCTGGCCGGAGGCGGGCTAGTCGCGGCCCGCCGGGCCGGGTCAGTTCAGAAAGCGTTCGACGGCAGCGGCGAAGGCCGCAGGCTGATCCAGCATGATGAAGTGGTAGGCCCCATCGATCCGCTCAAGGCGTACGCCCGGAAGCGCGGCATAGGCCCCGGCATACAGCTGCTCGACGCGCTCGACGGGCGCACCCATCATCGGATCGAACGGATAGAGCACGACCGTCGGGGCGCTGACCGCCGCCAGATCAGGGCGCAGGTCTGTGGTCAGTACGTCGTACATGGCGCGGGCAAAGACCGAGCGATCCGTCGTCTTCGACCAGGCCAGGGCCGCCTTAAGGCCTTCCGGCGACTTGACGAGGCGCGGCATGGTCATGGTCTGCTGGGCGTCGAAGCTCTCGGTCGGCATGGCGATCAGGCCGTCGCGCATGCCCACGGCCTGGGGCCGGACTGCCTCGACCGTGGCGGCGGGCGAGAACAGCAGCGGATAGAAGGGCAAGCTGTCGACGATCAACAGGCGGCCAACGTCGGCCGGATGGCGGCGCGCCAGAGCCAGGCCCGTCAGGCCACCCATCGAATGGCCGATCACCGCCGGCGACTTGAGACCGGCTGACCGGATGTAGCCGTCGATCGCTTCAACCAGCGGCGCGACGACTGCGCCCTCCCCGTTGCCGCCGACCGGGGCCCCGGCAAAGCCGGCGACCTGGACAACATGCACCCGGTAACGCCCTGAGAGCTGAGCAACCGTCACGTCCCAAACAGCGCCCGACGAAGCGAGCCCGGGGATCAGGATCACGTCGGGGCCCTTGCCCGTAACGGTGACGCTCATGCGGTCGGCGGGATCGGCGGCGTGGGCGTGGTGTCCGCCGAAAACGCCTATGGCGGCCAGAAGGGCGATGATGATGACCAACAGCCGGGGCCGGGCTTGGGATCGGAACATGGGAAGGGTCCTGGGAAACAGGCGCGCAACAACATTCGGCGGTGCGGGCCGGTGAAGACGGTTAGGGTGTGAGGCGTGTGTGGCGGCGCCGGGCCTTAGCCGCCCAGGCCGCGGCGCGACGAGATCAGAGTGGCGATCAGTAGATAGCTGGCCATCAGCACCGAGACCGCATCCCAGAGGGTCAGAGCCGGAAGCAGGTTCAGCTTCTCGCCGGCGGCCCACAGGAACAGGGCGCCCTGCAGCAGCCAGAAAGACACCGCCCCGGTCTCGGCCATCACCTGGCGCACCAGCTCGTCGCTCCGCGACCAAAGGGTCAGGTTGCCGACGGTCTGGACCAGGAACAGCGCCACAATGCCGGTCATGACGGCCGCGCCCAGCTCGAACGGCAGTGGTTCGAAGGCCGAATTGGCCAGGACCGGAGCCGCCAGCATCACACCGGCCAGCAGCGAGACCAGCCCCTGCTGGCGATAGTAAGAGGCCTGGGCCGGCGTGGCATCACGGGCGCTGCCCGGATCCAGCACCCGGCTGGCCGTCTTGCGGCTGAAACTGACGATCAGGACCATGGCCCCCATCGCGATCAGCATCATGGCAATCAGGCCGGACAAAAGGTCAGACCAGCCCAGTCCCTCGACCCGTACGGCCCCGGCCTTTTCAAGCTTGCCGATCAGCATGCCCGATCCGAAGCCGACGATGCCGCCGCAGACGGCGAGAACGGAGGCCACCCTGACTTTGGGGCTGGCAAAAAACCTGGGGAACTTCGACGCAACAGTCATGGCGATGCTCCTGCTTGGGACGGCCCTCAGGCCTCGTCCTGGAAAATGGTTTCGATGGATTGGCCAAAGAGACGGGCGATCTTGAAAGCCAGAGGCAGGCTGGGATCGTACTTGCCCGTCTCAAGGGCATTGATGGTCTGGCGCGAGACCTCCAGGCGCTCGGCGAGGTCGGCCTGGCTCCAGTCGCGCTCGGCGCGCAGGACCTTGAGGCGATTTTTCACCGATACCTCCTGCTGACAAAGGGTTGGGCCAGGCCGAAGCTGCCGCAGAACAGCGGGAAGATCAGGTAGAGCGGCGGATGCGGCAGTAGCCCGGCATTCTCCAGGAACCCCCAGACCGTGCAGAGGGCCATGGTTACGCCGATGCCCCAAAGCATGGACTGGGCCAGTATGGCGCGCAGGAACTCGTCGGTCTCCTCGACCATGTAGAGCCCCATGGCGGCGATGGCGGCGATGATCGGCAGGGCGGGAGCCACGGCGACCAGCCAGAGCAAGGGCCCCTTGGGTTCAAGGTTCCCGAGCGCCCAGATCGACCCGAACAGGACGACGACATAGGCCAACATGGCGGGGAAGAAGCGGGCCAGATAACGGCGCGCAGCAACGGATTTGGCCTGGGCCATGATTTAGGTCTCCTTTCCAGAGATTTCAGCGTCGGCGCAGCCACCAGATGGACCAGACCAGGCCGTAGCCGATCAATTGGGCGGCCAGCAGGGCACCAAATCCCAGCCAGACCCATTCGCTCGGCGACTTTTGGCCAAACATGGCGATCAGGATCTCGCCCCGGATTGCCGCTGCGACGGGCAGCATCAACAGCAGACCGCCGGAGCCGCCCCAGAACCAGGCGAAGGTGTGAGCCTCCCGCGCGGCCTCGTCGATGTTTTGCCAATAGATGACAGACACCCACAGCAAGACCGCGACGGCCACTAGGCCCCCGCCGAGGATCAGCGCCGGCGGCAGGGAAATGCCGAGTTCGCCTAGCAACACGGTGCTGGCTCCCAGGACGGCACCGACGATGCTGCATCCCAGCAACATCCTCTGAGCCAGCGATTGGCGTGCGGCCTGACGCCCAATCTGTTCGGTCATGACAAACAACCTCATCTAAATGACAAGGACATTTGTCATCACGCGACGAACAATGTCAAGCGTGCTTTTCTTTTTGTCTAGCTGTGACGACTAAATGTAAGGCGTACCAAGCCCCTCAGGCTGCGCGGGGCAGGTCAAAGGGGTCCGTCGCTTCACTACCCATGACACCACGCCAGTGTATCGCTTCGATCCTCGATCGCTTGAGTGCACGCCCCAAAGCGCTTTGGCTTGGGCAGACCCGGGTCTCCCAGCCATAACGCGAGAACCGGTCCCCGAAGTCGGACCAGCGGATCACGCGTCCGGCGAGATCCTGTCGCCAGACGGCCTTGTCGCAGCCCGGTATCCGGGCACACGCCTCCCAGGCTCGAATGCGGGTCTGCAGGATCGAAAACGGATCGGAACCGAGACGGGCCATGACGCGGCCTCCATGGAAACCAGGGTTGCCAGACGGGATCTCTACTCGACCACTCCGGCGCGCTATATCTACCACTTGTGTTTGAATGAATCTCACCCACCAGATATGGTGTGACGCAATGCCGCGACGGCTAGGCGACGGGTGCATGGAAGCCGTTCGCCTCACGCCTGACTGCCGCTGGGCGCAAGACCCGCCAGCCGCCCTCGCCCACTACGCCGCTCACGTGTCATGACGTTACAACCCGTCTGAAACTCGTGAACTGAGCTAAGCGTGAGTCGGCTTAAGGCGGGACTTAAGCCGGGCGCGACCTAACGCCCCATGCCGCGACGGACCTCAGGACCAGGCCTTGAAGTGCTTGGATAGTTTCAGCCCCTGCCGCTGGTAGTGCGAGCCACCCTCGCCATAAAGCCGGACAGGCCGGGCGGTCAGGGGCTCATAGACGAGGCGTGCGACGGTCTGTCCGTCCTCAAGCAGGAACGGCGTTTCGTGGCTGCGCACTTCCAGAACGCCCTTGGATCCGACGGCCGAGGCCTCCTCTGTGCCAAAGCCTGGATCGAAGAAGCCGGCATAGTGGACACGGAACTCACCGACCGAGGGATCAATCGGGGTCATTTCGGCGGCTTCAAGGACCGGTATCTCGATGTCGTCCTTGGAGGCCAGGATGTAGAACTCGCCGGGATCGAGCAGCAGCTCGCCATGGCGTGTTTCCAGGGGCTCCCAGTAGTCACGGGGATCATGGCCGTCGACGTGGTCCAGATCGACGACGCCGGCGTGGCGACGGCCCCGGAAACCGACGATGCCGCCCATGCCCGGGGATAGGTCGACGCCGACACTGCGGACCGACAGTTTTGCCGGCTCACCGCGCTTCAGGCGCAATTGGTTCAGCCGGGTCCCGGAGCGCACCAGCACCGAGAAGGTCTGGGGCGCGATCTCCATATAGAGCGGGCCCGTATAGCCGGCGTCGACGTCATCAAAGGCCCGGCTGTGATTGGTCAGGAGCCGGACAAAAACGTCCACCCGCCCCGTGGAACTCTTGGGATTGCCGCGCGCCGAAACATTGAGCGGGAGCTTCAGGTGTTCCTGCAATTCGGCGATATAGACGCAGCCCTTCTCCAGCACCGCGCCCCGGGTCAGGTCCAGCTCGTGCATGGCCACGTCCTTTAGACGCTCGGTCACACGGCGCCCCAGGCCCGGCAGGAACGAGGCGCGCACGCGCCAGGCCCGCGCGCCAAGGCGCAGGTCAAGACTGGCGGGCTGCACCTGGTCGACGTCGAACGGCGTCTGAGCGGTGATCGCCTCTTGGGCGATGAGGTCTTCGATGGTCTGGCAGGGCAGAATCCCTGCGGTGTGGGCGTCGGTCATTGGCGCGACAGTCGCTAAAGCTCGCCTGGAAGGCAAGGCTGCAGCGACGTCGGCTCGCCTGAAGCAATTCTGATGTTGAAATCAGTCCGCATCGCCTTGACCGTGTGCGCCGCTAAACCCCTTATGCCGGGCTTTTCCGCGCCGAAGAAGGAAGACCCCGTGGCCGAGGACCCGAAAGACTGGGACATCGCGACCAAGCTGATCCGCGGGGGGCTGGCCCGGTCGCAGCATATGGAGACCGCTGAGGCGCTCTACCTGACCCAGGGCTTTACCTATGACAGCGCGGAGGGGGCGGATCGCCGCTTCGCCGGCGAGGATCCCGGCTTCGTCTATTCGCGGTTCAACAATCCGACCGTGAAGATGTTCGAGGATCGCCTGGCCCTGCTGGAGGGGGCTGAGGTCTGCCGTGCCCAGGCCACAGGCATGGCTTCGATCCACATGTCGCTGATGGGCCTGGTCAAGGCTGGAGACCATGTTGTGGCCGGCCGCGCCCTGTTCGGGTCGTGCCGCTGGCTGATCTCTGAATGGTTGCCACGCTTTGGGGTCGAGACCACCTTCGTCGACGCCACTGATCCCAAGGCCTGGGAAGCGGCCATGCGCCCCAACACCAAGGCCGTACTGATCGAGACGCCGTCCAATCCGGTGCTGGAGATCACCGACATCCGCGCAGTGTCCGAGATGGCTCACGCCGTCGGGGCCAAGGTGATCGTCGACAATGTCTTCGCCACCCCGATCTTCCAGCAGCCGCTCAAGCTCGGTGCCGACATCGTGGTCTATTCGGCCACCAAGCATATCGACGGCCAGGGCCGTGTGCTGGGCGGCGCGATCCTGACCAGCGAGGCCATCAACGAGGAGTTCTACCGCGACGCCCTGCGCCATACGGGCCCGTCGCTGTCGCCCTTCAATGCCTGGGTCCTTGTCAAGGGCTTGGAAACCCTCGACCTGCGCGTCCGTCGCCAGACCGACACCGCCTTTGCCCTGGCCAATGTCATGGCCGAGCACAAGAAGACCCAGTCTGTGCTCTACCCCTTCCGACCCGATCATCCGGGCCACAATGTCGCCAAGTCGCAGATGACCGGCGGCGGCACCGTCGTGGCCCTCGACCTGGGTTCGCGGGAAGCCGCGTTCAACTTCCTCAACGCCCTTGAGATCGTCGACATCTCCAACAATCTGGGCGACGCCAAGTCGATGGCGACCCATCCGCCGACCACCACCCATCGCTCTGTGCCCGAAGACCAGCGCCCTTCACTGGGCGTTGTCGAGGGTGGCGTTCGCCTGTCCGTCGGCCTCGAAAGCCTCGAAGATCTAACCCGAGATGTGATCCGTGCGCTCGACCAGGCGTGAAACCTCTCCGCCCCTGCAGCGGATCCGTCGACGTAGAGGCGCCGATGGCGGCATCTATGAAGCGCGCACGCGCGACATCGTCGTGCGGGTTGCGCCGGCCTATCTGCCAGAAGAGTCCGCGCCGGAAGAGGGCCTGTATCTGTGGTCCTACACGGTCGAGATCGAAAACCACGGCGTCGAGACCGTGCATCTGGTCGCCCGTCGCTGGGCGATCACCGACTCGCTCAATCGCTGCAATGAGGTCGAGGGCTCGGGCGTGGTCGGTGAGCAGCCGGAACTGAAGGCCCGCGAGGCCTTCCGCTATGTCTCCAGCTGTCCGCTGCCGACCGCATCAGGGTCGATGCGCGGCAGCTACCAGATGATGACCGAAGGCGGCGAGGTGTTTGACGCCGAGATCCCGGAGTTCTCCCTGCACCTTCCCGGCGCTGCAAAGCGCCTGAACTAGGGCCTATTCCCAGGGTGGCGAAACGCACCGCCAATCAGAAGCCTGACCTAAACCTCTGAATTGGATTGCGTTTCGCACACTCACTTGAAGGTGCCGGGTCACAAATGGCTCTAGCCCACCTCGGCGGGGTCCAGGGCATAGACCCGCGAGCAATATTCGCAGGTCACGTGGATCTTGCCGTCGGGCTCGATCATTTCGGCCTTCTCGGCATCGGTGAAGGACTGGATCACGGCGCCGATACGATCTTCCGAGCAGCGGCAGAACGACCGCAGCGGCTTTTCTTCCAGCAGACGCACGCCGTCCTCATTGAACAGCCGCCAGAGCAGCGTCGGGGTGCCCAGGGCCGGATCAATCAGCTCGTCCTCGCCGGTCGTTTCGAAAAAGGCTTGAGCGTGGTTCCAGGCCTCCTTGGTCTCGCCGCGCGTCTCATCGCCGGCGATCGACTGGATCAGGATGCCGCCGGCCCGCCAGGTCGGGCCTTGGCCGATGTCAGCCTGACCGACAGCCAGACGGACGCGCGTCGGAGTCTGCTCCGACTGGAGGAAATACTGCTCAGCGCACAAAGCGAGGGTTTCGCCCTCGATCGGCGTCACGCCCTGATAGCGGTCCATGTCAGGCCCCTGGTCGAGCGTCATGATGAACACGCCTCCGCCGAGCAGGGTCTTGGCACCCGGACGGGCAAAGCCTTCCGAAACCTGGGCCACCTCGTCCGGATCGAACCGGCAATAGCCGCGCAGGCCCCCGCTGGTGTCGTAATCAACCACCACATAGCGCACCGGCCCATCGCCCTGGGCCTGGACGATCAACCGCCCCTCAAACTTCAGACTCGAGCCCACCAGGGCCGCCAGGGCACAGGCCTCGCCCAGCAGATTGGCGACAGGCTCGGGATAGTCATGGCGGGTCAGCACCTCGTCAACGGCTGCGCCGAGGCGAACGACACGGCCGCGCACGGGCAGGCCCTCGATCTGAAAGGCGGAAACGATGTCGTCGAGGGCGGGTATGGCGGTGGTGTCAGTCATGGGGCGGTTAAATAGGGGCTTCCGGCGAAAATGCGAGCCCCTGGATGTCGCGGCCACACCTCACCACGTCCGCCCCAGCCTGATCTTCCCATAATGGGTACGATCCACCGCAGGGCCCATTGTCGGACAGGCAGAGTCGGCGCACCCCAAGAAGGTCGCTGCTTCTGCCCATATGCAGCGGCAAAGCCGGCCAGTGTTCCACCCCCACCGGGCGCTGGCCGGCGCCCTCCCTAGCCGATCGCGCCGAACGCCCAGGCCAGGATCGACTTCTGGGCATGGATCCGGTTTTCAGCTTCGTCCCAGGCCAGGGAGCGCGGACCGTCCAGCACGGCGTCGGTGACTTCCTCGCCCCGGTGAGCCGGCAGGCAGTGCAGAAAGACACCGTCCGGCGCTGACAGGTCCATCAGGGCCTCGTCGACCTGATAGGGCTCCAGGGCGGCCAGACGCTCGTCATGGTCGGTATCGCCCATCGACACCCAGGTATCGGCCACCACCACGTCGGCTCCGCGCACCGCTTCCTTGGGATCGTCGGTCATCGTCACCTGACCCTGCAGATCGGCAGCGCGGGCCAGATCCACCAGATCAGGATGATAGACGGCGGGACAGGCGATCTTCAGCTTGAAGCCGAGCAGCGGAGCGGCATGGATGAAGCTGGAGCAGACATTGTTCCCGTCGCCGACCCAGGCGATGGTCTTGCCGCCGACATCACCGCGATGTTCCTCGATGGTCAGCAGATCGGCCATGATCTGGCAGGGGTGGCTCTTGTCCGTCAGGCCATTGATCACCGGCACGGTCGAAACCTGGGCAAAGCGCTCAACGTCGGCGTGACTATTTGCGCGGATCATGACGGCATCGACCATCCGGGACAGCACGCGCGAGGTGTCCTCGATGGTCTCACCCCGACCCAGCTGCATGTCGTTTGACGTCGAAATGATCCCGCTGCCGCCCAACTGACGGATCGCCGCGTCAAACGAGAACCGGGTACGGGTCGAGTTCTTCTGGAAGATCATCGCCAGAACCCGGCCGTCCGCCGGTGCGTCGGCGTCGACCCTGCCCTTGCCCCAACCCTTGCGGGCAGCCTTGCGGGCCTTGGCGTCCTCAAGCAGCAGCCGCAGCGTTGCGCCGTCGAGCTTCCACAGGTCGATAAAGTGCCGGGGTTGGGTCATTGCCATTCCCTCGCCGCTCTCCCCGGCGAGGGCCGGGGCCCGGATTTCTCCAGGACTTGAGAGGGCGTGTGCTGGGTCCCGGCTTTCGCCGGGACGCGCGTAAGAGTTCAGGGGTTAAGCGGCGGCCAGCTTTGCCCGCGCGGCCTCGCAGGCCTTTTCGAGCTTGGCGATGGCTTCACTGGCCTCTTCGAGGGTCAGGTTCAGCGGCGGCAGCAGACGCACGCAGTTGTCGCCGCCACCAGCCACCAGCAGCTTCTCGTCGCGCGCCAGAACCATGAACTCGCGATTGTTCGAGACCAGCTTGATCCCGATCAGGAAACCCTTGCCGCGGATGTCGACGATGACGTCCGGAAAGCGATCCTTCAGACCATTGAGCTGCTGGACGAAATAACCGGCTACCGACTTCACGTTGTCGAGGATCTCGGGCGTGTTGATCGTTTCAAGCGCGGCCTTGCCGATGGCCATGGCCAGGGGGTTGCCGCCAAAGGTCGAGCCATGGACGCCAACGGTCATGCCCTTGGCCGCCTCGGTGGTGGCCAGGCAAGCCCCGACGGGGAAGCCGCCGCCGAGCGCCTTGGCCACGGCCATGATGTGCGGCTCGCCGCCCGGGGCCCACTCATAGGCGAACAGCTTGCCGGTCCGGCCCATGCCGCATTGCACCTCGTCATAGATCAGCAGCACGCCGTGCTCGTCGCAGAGCGAGCGCAGGCTGACCAGGCAGTGCTCGGGAATGGCCCGGGCACCGCCCTCGCCCTGCACGGGCTCGACGATGATCGCTGCGGTGGTCGGCAGGGCAACGGCCGCCTTCAGGGCGTCGTGGTCGCCGAACTTCAGCTGGCTGTAGCCCGGCAGGCGGGGACCAAAGCCTTCGACATAGCTCGGATTGCCGGAGGCGTTGACTGCGGCATAGGAGCGGCCGTGAAACGAACCGTCGAAGCCGAAGATCTCGGTGCGCTCGGGCTGGCCGTTGGCCGTGTGGTACTTGCGCGCCGTCTTCAGGGCGCACTCGATGGCCTCAGTGCCCGAGTTGGTGAAGAACACCACATCCGCGAAGCTGTGAGCGCAGAGCTTGTCAGCCAGTTCTTCCTGCTCGGGGATCCGGAAGATGTTGGAGACGTGCCAGAGCTTCTCGCCCTGGGTCTTCAGCGCTTCAACCAGAACCGGATGGGCATGGCCAAGACCGTCGGTCGCGATGCCGCCGACGCAATCCAGATATTCCTCACCATCCGTCGAGAACAGGCGCGCGCCTCGGCCCCGGTCGAACGCAAGCGGGGCGCGATTGTAGACGCCCATGATGTGTTGTTGCGAAGACTGCGACGACGTCGGGCTGGTCAAGACCGCCTCCCAGAAAGGAAATAAGCCCCCGCACTGTTCGCACGGGGACCGGAAGGCCGCAGGTTGTCGCCGCGGAACAGCGCTCTGTCAATGAAGGGTCCAGGGCAAGTTCAGGGAAATTGTCCGCCCTGTTGCTTCCGGGTGACCCCCCTCAGGTCTTGAGGCGATATCCGGTGCGGAACAGGTGCCAGCACCACAGGAAAAGGCCGATTGTCAGGAGGGCTGTCGCGATCACCCCGACCTGGATAGAGCCGTCGGCGTGGCCGATGAACCCGTAGCGGAAGCCATCGATCAGGTAGAAGAAAGGGTTGTAGTGACTGGCCGACCGGAAGGGCTCGGGCAGGCGATCCACCAGATAGAAGGTCCCCGACAGGAAGGTCATCGGCATGATCAGGAAGTTGGTCACGGCCGAGAGCTGGTCGAACTTTTCGGCCCACAGACCGGCCAGAATGCCGGCGAGGCCGAGGATCAGCGACGCGCCGATGCCGAAATAGAAGATCGGCCAGATATGGGCGATGCCCAGGCCGGCCCCCGGCAGGACGCCAATCACGATCGCCGTAACCGCCCCGACCACCACACCCCGGGTCGCCGCCCCGAGGGCAAAGGCTGAGACCTGCTCCAGGGGCGACAGCGGCGGAGTCAGAAAGTCCGGCGTCAGGCCCATCATCTTGGCCTGGATCAGCGAGGAGGACGAGTTGGCGAAGGCATTGTTGAGAATGGCCATCATGATAAGGCCCGGGGCCACGAACTGGCCGAAACTGACGCCGTCCACGGCCTGACGGGCGGGACCGACTGCGACCACGAAGACCAGCATGTAGAGCAGGGTCGTCACCACCGGCGCGGCGACCGTCTGGGTGCCCACCTTCCAGAAGCGGCGGATCTCGCGCTGATAGAGGGTGAAGAAGCCGCTCCAGTTCCAGCCGTGATAGTCGCGCGGCTGCGGCGGAACGACGCTGTCTGCCATGTCTTTCATAGATCCGAGTCCCGAATGACGCCCCGGGTTTTCGAGGACCTCGAAAACGCTGAACCCCTTATCCATAGCGCGATTGCCGTCGAAACCGGTGGCAATTCTGCGCTGTCGAACCACCGGCATTTGCGCTTTGCGCTCACCGGACGCAAGTCGGACCCGATCCAAATCAACATCTAGTTTCTGTGGACAGACCACTGGGCGCCCATTGTGTGGGTTAAGGTTTTCTTTACGATATCTAGTAGGACGACCGCCGGCGGGGTGGTCAAGACACCAGATATGGGGTCCTGGGCTTGGGGAAGCCTCGGCCTTCATGACATGGCGGGAGATGCGTATGAGCTGGACCGACGATCGGGTCACCACCTTGAAGAAGCTCTGGCTGGACGGGCTTTCGGCCAGTCAGATCGCCAAGCAATTGGGTGGCGTCACGCGCAACGCCGTGATCGGCAAGGTGCACCGTCTGGGCCTGTCTGGCCGCGCGGCTCCCTCGCAACCGGCGCGTCCGGCCTTCAAGGCTCCACGCCCGGCCCGGCCCGCCGCCCAGACCATGCCGTCCGCGCCTCGGCGGGTCGTCACGCCGGAGCATGCTCCGGTCCAGGCCGTGGTGTCGGCCGGCGTCGCGCCCCCGACCCTGCCCGCCTTCCGCGATGAGCAGCCCGGTTCGGCCACCGTCCTGACCCTCGGCGCCCACATGTGCAAGTGGCCAATCGGCGATCCCTCGTCGGACGGCTTCACCTTCTGCGGCCGCCGCTCTTCGGAAGGCCCCTATTGCGGCGAACACGCCCGGGTGGCCTACCAGCCGCAACAATCCAAGAAGAAGGCCGGCCCCACCGAGCTGGCCCGCTCGCTGCGCCGCTACATCTAGACCCTACCCACAAGAACAAGTCTCTCATGCGGCCCTCCCCGTTCGTCGGGGAGGGCCTTATGCTGTGCGGATGACCGACGTCACCGCCCCTGATTCCAACGCGCCAGCCTATTCCGTCTCGGAACTGGCCTTTGCGCTGAAGCGCACGCTGGAGACCAGCTATTCCCATGTGCGGCTGCGCGGCGAGTTGTCGAAGGTCACCCACCACTCCAACGGCCACGTCTATCTGACGATCAAGGACGACAAGTCGGCCATCGACGGCGTGGTCTGGAAGGGCTCCGTGCGCGGCCTGGGCGTGCGGCCCGAGCACGGCCTGGAAGTCATCGTCACCGGAAAGATCACCACCTATCCGGCCGGATCGCGCTATCAGATCGTCATAGAAAGCATGGAGGCCGCCGGGGTAGGGGCCCTGCTGGCCCAGCTGGAGCGGCTGAAGGCCAAGCTGCACGGCGAGGGTCTGTTCGAGGCCAGCCGCAAGCGCCCCCTGCCCTCGATGCCCGCCGTGGTCGGCGTCATCACCAGCCCGACCGGGGCGGTGATCCGCGATATCCTGCACCGCATCCGCGACCGCTGGCCCTGCCATGTCCTGGTCTGGCCGGTAGTCGTTCAGGGCGATCAGGCCGCCGCACAGGTGGCGGGGGCCATTCGAGGCTTCAACGCCATAACGCCGGGCGGAGCCATTCCGCGGCCCGACATCCTGATCGTCGCCCGCGGCGGCGGATCGGTCGAAGACCTTTGGGCCTTCAATGACGAGACCCTGGCCCGCACCGTGGCATCCAGCGATATCCCGCTGATCTCGGCTGTCGGCCACGAGACCGACACAACCCTGATCGACTTCGTCTCTGACCGCCGCGCGCCAACCCCGACGGCCGCCGCCGAGATCGCCACGCCGGTGCTGGGCGAACTTCGTGCCCTTGTCTCTGACTACGACCGCCGCCTGAACCGCAGCGGCGCGAGGCTGATCGAGGATCGCCGCACCCGCCTGGTCAGTGCCGCCCGCGGCCTGCCCCGCCCGGCCGACCTTCTGGCCCTGGCCCAGCAGCGGTTCGACATCGCCGCAGGGCGACTGGATGCCGCCCTGGGCCGCAACACCGCCGTCCATGCCCAGGCCCTGCTTCGCGTGACTGCCCGCCTTTCGCCCGAGGCCCTGGGCCGTCAGCGCCAGCAAAAGGCCGACCGCCTGACCGACCTGACCCAGCGCCTGGATCTGGCGGCACACCGCACGCCCGAGCGCATCGCCCAGAATGCCCGCCTGCCCGCCCTGTGGAGCCGCCTCAACGCGGCCGGCGAGCGCCGCCTGCGTCGTGACGAGGATCGCCTGACCAGTCTTGAGAAGCTGCGCCAATCCCTCAATCCTCGCCGACCGCTGGATATGGGCTTTGCCCTTGTCCGCAAGGCGGATCGCTCAATCGTCCGCTCGGCCGCCAGCCTCGGCCCCGGCGACTGGGTCAGCCTGCAGTTCGGGGACGGCGATCGCAACGCCCTGATCGACGACAGTGCACCGCCCGTCGTCACGCCGCTGACAGTCGGCACGCCCAAACCCGCGCGGGCGAAACCGACAACACCAAAACCTGATCAAGGCGATCTGTTCTGAGACGCCGCATTGGCGTAAAAGGGCCTCATGAACGCTTATGACCGCGACCTTGGAAAGCCCGACGGCCTGGCCGTGCTCCACTACGGCGACGGCGAGTTCGCCGTCATGTCGCCGGGTCGCTTCGTGCTGTGCGCCGTCACCGGTGCCAAGGTCTCGCTAGAGGCTCTGCGCTACTGGAGCCCCGAATTGCAGGAAGCCTATGCCAGCCCGGCCGAGGCCATGAAGCGCTGGCAAGAGACCTCGGCCTGAACCGCCGGGCGCTTCTGGCGGGCCTGGCCCTTTGCGGCCCGGCTCTGGTCGGGGTTGGCACCCCAGTTTCCGCCGCGACCGCGCCGCTGGATCTGTATGGCCGGCTGGTTCAGGGTGGTTTCGCCATAGGCCGGACGACACCCCTCGCCACCCTTGATCTGGACGGCGAGATTGTCGGCATGGCCTCGGCCGATGGCTGGTTCTTCGTCGGTTTCGACCGCGACGCCCCGCTCACCCAGGTCCTGACGGTCACGACATCAGACGGTTCCGCCAGCCAAACCCTGGCCGTCGCCCCCGGCGATTTTGATATCCAGCAGATCAATGGTCTGGCGGCCGACCAGGTCGCGCCGGAAGACCCGCTCCTGCTGGCCCGGATCGCCGCCGAGGGCGAACGCAAGGCGAAGGGCTTCAGCAGCCTCGCGGACCTGGACGCCTTCAAGGATGGCTTCATCATGCCCGTGGTCAGGGCCAGGCGCTCGGCGCGGTTCGGCGGCCAGCGCATCCTCAATGGCGAGCCCCGGCGTCCCCATTTTGGGGTTGATCTGGCCGCCCCTGTCGGGACACCGGTTCGAGCGCCGGCGGGCGGACAGGTGTCCTTTGCCGAAACGGGCCTGCACTTCGAGGGCGGCCTCGTTCTGATCGACCACGGACAGGGCCTGATTACCGCCTATCTTCACCTGTCAAAAGTGATTGTAATGGCCGGAGATTTGGTCACGCAGGGCCAGGAGATCGGTGCCGTGGGACGTGAGGGCCGCGCTACGGGACCCCATCTCTGCTGGCGCATGAAATGGCGGGGGCGCAACCTTGACCCGTCCCTTATGGTCGATCTGCGCAGGCCTCGACTCTAGCGCGAAAATTAACCACTCGTTAGGCCTGATCTCTCTATCCAGAGACAGGGTCACGGACAGACACGGAGACACCCACCGCATGGCGGCGGACTACGCGAATTTGCGCTTTCTGCTGGTGGACGATAACCACCATATGCGGGCCATTGTCGCCGCCATTCTGAATGGCGTGGGCGTTCGGCACATTCGCGAAGCGACCGATGGTGCAGAAGCCCTGCAAGCCATGCGCGAGAGCATGATCGACATCGCCATTGTCGACTTCAAGATGTCCCCCCTGGATGGGGTGCAGTTCACCCAGCTAGTGCGCAATTCACCAGACAGCGCCGATCCCTTCCTGCCGATCATCATGCTGACCGGTTTCGCTGAACGGCACAGGGTGTTCGAGGCCCGCGACTCCGGCGTGACCGAAATCGTGGTCAAGCCGGTGACGGCGCGCTCGCTGCTCGACCGGATTGACGCGGTGATCTTCAAGCCCCGGCCATTCATTCGGTCGGCGGACTATTTCGGCCCCTGCCGC
The DNA here is from genome assembly GCF_058681455.1 of Caulobacter sp. AVps16. Classification (NCBI taxonomy): domain Bacteria; kingdom Pseudomonadati; phylum Pseudomonadota; class Alphaproteobacteria; order Caulobacterales; family Caulobacteraceae; genus Caulobacter; species Caulobacter sp. AVps16. The sequence goes on along the minus strand of NZ_CM178739.1, from coordinate 1,114,007 downwards.
CGGCGGCGGGACGATCCCAACCATGCCGGCCCGTTCCGCCGCAAGGGCGAAGGCTCAAACCGCGACACGGTGGAAATCTAGTCCTCGGCCTGAGCGGCCATGGCCGCATAGACCTCGTTGGGCCAACGGCGATGTACCCAGAACCACTCGGCCGGACGCTCGCGGATGCGGTCTTCCATGAAGGCATTGATCAGCCGCACGCCAGCCTCGATGTCCGCGGAGCGATCGCCGGTCGAAGGCGGAACGATCGGGTCATGCACAACGGCCCGAAACCGCGCGCCCTTGATGCGCTGCACGGACATCGGCTGCAGCACCGTGCCAAAACGGATCGCCAGTCGCGTCGGGCCAGGCGCGGTGCGCGCGTCGTGGCCAAAGAACGGCGCAGCCACGCCATTATTGAACTTCTGATCGTTCATCAGGGCGACGGACCGGCCTTCCTTCATCCCCTCCAGCAGTTCACGGGCACCATCACCGCCCTTGGGGGCAAACAGCCTCACGCCATAGCGGAACCGGCTGTCCTTGATGCGCTTGTCCACATAGGGATTGTTGGCCGCCCGGTAGGTCATTTCGCAGATGACCCCGGAGTCGACGATCGCCGCCGGCATCACCTCCCAGTTCGACAGGTGGCCTGACACGAACACGACCGGGATCTTCTTCTCGGCGATCTCGGCCAGGCGTTCCTTGTTGACCACCTCGACACGGCCGGTGGAGGGCAGGATCCTGTCCATCAGGGGGAATTCCGCAAAGGAGCGCCCCAGACCGTCCCATTGCGCGACCAGGGTCTCGGCGCGCCAGGCGGCGTCCTTTTCCGGGAAGGCCAGCCGCAAATTGCGTTCGGCCACCTTGTGCGCGCCACTCAGGGGACCAAAGGTCCGGCCGATCCAGCCGCCAAGGCTTGACGCCGCGTCCACGCCCAGAAGGCGAAACAACGCGATGAAGAGGTCAAAGCCCAGCGCTTCCATGCGCCAGAGCAGATCCTGGGCCCAAGGCCGACGCTTATCCGACATGCCTTCTTAGTAGGCTGGCTTGCACGCCGCGCGCAATGTCGCTTCGCCCGGCACGCGACTTGCGGCTGTCAGAGCGGACCGTTCCGTTTCGGGACGCTCGATACTTAACAGGGGGGCTTGGCTTTCCATGGGTAATGACATCGACGTGCATCTGGGCAAGCGTTTGCGCCGCCGCCGCCGTCTTCTGGGCCTGACCCAGCAGCAACTGGCGGGCACGGTGGGCGTGCGATTCCAGCAAATCCAAAAGTACGAGTGCGGTGCGAACCGTATCTCGGCGGCTCGCCTCTGGCAGCTGTCTGAAGCGCTGGAAGTTCCGGTCGGCTATTTCTATGACGGGCTTTCCGACCAGGTTCGCCGCGAAACGACCAGCGACGCCGAAGGTGGCGAAATGTTTGCCCGCAAGGAGACCCTGGATCTGATCCGGGCCTACTACCTGCTCGGCGAGCGTCCGCGTCGTCGCCTGCTGGATCTGGCCAAGTCCTTGAACGGCGGCGAGCACGCCGACGCATAAGTGTGAGTGGCGTACGTGTGGCGGGGGCGTTAAACCCCGCCCATGACGCTTTCTGCTGACCGGCTTGCGGCGCTTGACGCCTTCATCATCGACCTGAACCGCGCTTCGGCCGAGGTCATACTCCCCCTGTTCCGGGCCGACCACGGGCTGGAAGACAAGGGGGCCGGCAAGGATCTCCCGCGGGCGAGCCATGCCGCCTTTGACCCGGTGACGGAAGCCGACCGCGGCGCTGAAGCCGCGATCCGCGCCCTGATCGCCAAGACCTATCCCGAGCATGGCGTGATCGGCGAAGAATATGGCGAGGACCGTCCCGACGCCGAGTTCGTCTGGGTGCTCGACCCTATTGACGGCACTCGCGCCTTTATCTCTGGCCTGCCGGTCTGGACCACGCTGATCGGCCTGCGGCATCAGGGTCGCCCGGTCCTTGGCTCCATCGGCCAGCCCTATCTCGGCGAAATCTTTCTGGGCCATGCCGGGGGCTCGCGCCTGCTGTCGCGCGGTGCCGAGCGCCCAATCCAGGTGCGGGCATGCGCCGAGCTGACCAGCGCCATCATCGCCACCACGGATCCGGATGCCTGCTTTGACGGGGCCGAACGGGCGGCCTGGCTGCAGGTCCGCGCGGCTGCCAAATTGGCCCGGCTGGGCTGCGATGCCTATGCCTATGCCATGGTGGCCCTGGGCAAGATGGACATGGTCATCGAGGCCGGCCTGAAATCCTGGGACATTGAGGCGGCCATTCCGGTGATCGAGGGTGCCGGTGGCGTCGTCACCGACTGGCACGGCCGGCCCATTGGCCAGCAAGGCGGGCAGATGGTGATCTCGGGAGATCGTCGGCCACTCGACGAGGCTCTGGTATCGCTCAGGCGGTCGGCGAAATAGGCGCGACCGCCGCAACCGTCTCATCAAAGGCCGCCCAGAACGGGGCCCGGCGGTCATCCGTTTCGATCAGCACCTCATGGAAGGCCCCCTCGACCTCGAGGTAACGCCCCTTGGGAATGCGGTCGGCGATCGCCTTGAGGTCCGCGTTCTTCACTCGGGTATCCTCGCCGGCCCCGACAATGGTCACCGGGATCGAAATCGCTTCAACACCCGGAGAACGGCGCAGCCAGGCGCAGGCGGAAAAGGCGAAATCGATCCAGCCCCAGGTCGTCCCGCCCAGCGCGATGTCGGGATTGGCCAGAAGTTGTGCCCGGTAGCGTTCATAGCGCGCCTGGTCATGGGTCAGGGCATCGGTGGCGAAGCTGTGCGTGAAGGGGTCACCCCGGTCGCCCAGGGCATAGTCCCCAGCGAAACCGGCACGGGCCATGATCCAGGCCAGGGCTCGCGCCGCGCGCGCGGGACGTTTGCCGGTATTGAGGCCCAGCATCGGGGCAGAGAGGACACAGGCCGAAAAACGTCGCTCGCCCTGGGCCAGGGCCAGGGTGGTAAGGCAACCGCCCATCGAGTGGCCCAGCGCGATCCAGGGCTTGGGCAAGCGATCCTCGAAGGTGTCCAGCAGGGTCGTGTAGTCACTCAAAAAGGGCTTGAAACCCCTGGCGTGCCCCTTGAGCCGGTCGGGCAGAGCCCGGGCCGACAGCCCCTGCCCGCGCCAGTCGTGGACCAGGATTGCGAAACCGCGATCCAGCAGGTCCTGGACGACTTCGAAGTATTTCTCGATCGGTTCGCTGCGGCCGGGACTAACGATCACAGAGCCGCGAGGCTCTACCTCGGGAAAAAAGCAAGCGGCGCGGAGGGTTGCCCCATCCGCGCCGCCAAACCATTCAGCCGTTCCATGGTCGGGGACAGGCACCTCGGGAATCGATACCAGAGGGGCCTGCTCCGACATGGGATCAGCGCATCTTCGAGAAGAGCGCCGCCATGCTCGACTGGAGCGCCATGGCCACGCCCATGTCCGACAGCTTCAGCTTGCCGGTCATCACCGCCATGGTGGGGTCGAGAGAGCCGGCACCGATGGCCAGCAGGTCATCCATGCTGAGGGTCATGGTCAGGTCGGCGGGCTTGTCTTCATTGGTGACCGAACCGCCGTCGATGTGCACGACACCGGCGTCCTTGAGGTCGAACTTCAGGCTCTTGCCCAGACCGCTGTCGTCGCCCACGGCGCCTTTAATACGATCGGTGATTTCCTGCAGCGTGGCCATTTGCGCGTTCTCCTTGTTTTTTCGCGTGTTGCGTTGGCAAAAGCTAGACCGGGCAGAGGCGGCAAGTAAACACCGTTCAGACCCGACCTTGCTTATTTCTTCTTCGGATAGAACCCGACCCTAGTTGGAGTTTTTGTCAACTTTACCTTCACGGCACCCGGAAAATCATCGTGGAGAAAATAGGGGGTCTCCTTGACCTGGGGCAGAGGTTTCGTTCGGCCATCAGCAAAGACGGCAACCCCGCCCTGGGCCTTTACAAAAGCGACACCGCCCATCTTGGGTGCGAGCATGGCGGCAGGTCCGGCCTGACGACGAATGACGCCGTTGGTTTCCTCGACAGTGGCCACCAGGTCCTTGACCTCGTACTCGGTCTCGGCCTTCAGGGTCGTGAGGAAAGCCATCGAGGTCCCGAACTTGGTGCCAACCGGTGCATCAAAGGCGACCTTGGCGTCGGAGAGCTGGGCCAGGCTTGGGGTCTTTTCGTAGTAGCCATCAGCATTGATCGGAATGACGGTCCTGTTGCCATTGGACTCGATCAGGGTCGCCTTCTGACCAGTGATGGGTTTGCCATTGACCCGGGGCGAATAGATCAATCGGAAGCGGGCCTTCTCACCGGGCGGAAGCTTCAGGAATCTTTCCAGAAACGGAAAGGCCTTGTCCGTGGAAACCGTCAGTTGGCCGGCAAGGGCGGGTGCAGCAGCGCCCATGGCCAGCGCCAAGGCCAAGGCCGGAACCAGGCGCGTTCGGTTTGTCATTTTTCCGCTCATTTGGGCTTCATGAATTTGAGGGTCATCCGATCGCTTTCGCCAATCGCGTCATACTTGGCGTGGTCGAACCCGGGTTCGGGCGGTTCTCCCCTTGGGGCCGAGAGCCGGGTTGGTGGCAGGGTCCAGACGCCGAAAGGATGATCCTTGGTGTCGAGCGGGTTGGCGTTGATCTCACTGGACCCGACCATGATGAAGCCCGCCTCCTGGGCCATCTGCTCGACATAGGCCTGTTGAACATAGCCGTCTGCGGCCAGGACATCCTGGATGCGCCCCGCCTGGCCCCGGTGTTCCTCGATCCCGAGAATGCCGCCAGGCTTGAGCGCCACCAAGGCGTCCTTGAAGGCCTTCTCGGCTATGCCGGCGGCCATCCAGTTGTGCACATTGCGCAGGAACAGCACCAGATCCGCCGAGCCCGCCGGCGCGACGGGACCACTCGTCGGGCCAAAGGCCGTAATCTCCACACGCCCGTAGAGCTTGGACTTCTCAGCCAGCTTATGACGATAGGCCTCCACGACCTCGATAGCCGATGGGTCCTGGCCATCCGCCTGCAGAGTTGGGGCATAAAGCTTGCCCTTCGTGGCCGCGAGAAATGGAGCCAGGATTTCCGTGTACCAGCCCGCGCCAGGCCAGAATTCCACGACGGTCTGACCCGGCTTCAGGTCCCAGAAGGTCAGGCTCTCGACAGGATGGCGCCACGGATCTCGCGCACGGTCGGCCGGCGAGCGCCAAGACCCGCCGACCGCCGCCTCTATGGTGTCATTCTGCGCCTTGTTCGGTGCCTTCGGGGGCGCTTCGGCGGCCTTGCGACCGCAGCCGGCAAGGCTTGCGGCCGCCCCGGCAACGATCACGCCGCGCCTGGACCAGGTTGTATCCGGAAGCATTCTTCCCCCTTACGAACGCCGCCAGACTAAGTCGCGACCTTGGCCAGAATGCGCCGCTTCAGCCAGGTTTGCGGAACCGCAGGGTCATCCGGTCGCTCTCGCCGATCGCGTCATACTTGGTGCGATCGAAGGTCGGGTCGGCAGGTTGGCCACCGGGGGCGGTGCGCTTGACCGGCGGCAGGGTCCAGACGCCGAAGGGGTGATCCTTGGTATCCTTGGGGTTGGCATTGATCTCGGACTTGGCGTCCAGCTTGAAGCCGGCCTTCTCGGCCAAGGCGACAACGGTAGCCGTGGAGAGGTACCCGTCAGCGCCGGCGCTGGTCTCGGACTTCGGGTCCGCGCGATGCTCCTCGACGGCCAGCATGCCGCCCGGCTTGAGCACAGCGAAGAAGTCCGCGAATACCTTGTCCGCAACGCCCGGCTGAACAGTCCAGTTGTGGACGTTTCGGGCGGTCAGCACGAGGTCGGCTGACCCGGGAGCCCCCAAGGGAGCGGAGACAGCGCCAAAATTGGCATAGCCGACCTTGCCGTACCGCTCATCCTTGGCAAAACGGGCTTCAAAGGCTTCGCGGCCCTTACGAGCCCCCTCTGAGAGCTTGGGATTGGCCAGATCGGCGACACCGGCGATGTAAACGCCACCCGTCGCCTTGGCGTAGGGCGCGAGGATCTCGGTCCAGTACCCGTTGCCCGGAGACACTTCGATGATCGTCTGGCGGGGCTTCACCCCCCAGAAAGACAGGCTCTCATACGGATGGCGAGCACCATCACGCGCGACATCAGCAGCCGGTCGCTGAGGTGCAGCGACAGCGGCCTTCAGCGCCGCATCGCGGGCGAAGGCGGAGGGAGCAGCAGCCACACAGAGGGCTGCTGCCAGAATCAGGACATGGCGACGGTGGGTCATTTGGGGGGCTCTTCCGCGTCAGGAGCGGCGACCTTAGCCGGGCAATTGCGGCAATCAAGCCCTTAGCGACCGTGGATCATTTTCGCCTCTTGAAGTCGAAAAGAGGCACCCCAACTAATTAATCGAAGGCGCTGGACTTCCGGGCCTTCCGGACCGCAGGCGATGCCGATTTCGGGTCGCCAAAGGGACGAACTGACACCGCAACCTTGCTTGATGAGAAGGATGTCACCATGCGTACCATCGACCTTTCCCCCCTCTATCGGTCTGTCGTCGGCTTCGACCGACTGGCCTCCCTGCTCGACGCCGCAGCGTCGAATGAGGCCGCGTCGGGCTATCCGCCCTACAATATTGAACGCACCGACGAGAACGCCTACCGGATCGAGTTGGCCGTCGCCGGGTTCAAGCCGGACGAACTGTCTATCGAGGTGAAGGAAAACCTTCTCACCGTCACCGGCCGCAAGACGGCCAATGACGAAGCCAAGCGCTACCTGCATCGCGGCCTGGCTGAGCGCAATTTCGAGCGCCGCTTTCAGTTGGCCGACTATGTGGTCGTAACGGATGCGGCCCTGGCCGATGGCCTGTTGTCGATCGCCCTGAAGCGCGAACTGCCCGAAGCCCTCAAACCCCGGACAATTGAGATCAAGTCGGAGGCCGCTCCGCTGATCGAAGGCAAGAAGGTCAAGGCCGACAAGGCCGCCTGACCGGCCACCTCCGACATCGACGTCTTCCCCCTCCCCGACTCTGGCGGCGCAGCGATGCGCCGCCTTTTTCGTGTCGAGGCAAAAGTCAGACCTGACGAAGGTCCCCCCGCGTCTTTCAGCAGCCGGGCTAGCTGGGGCCTGAGAGGTCCAGACCCTGCACCTGGCTAAGATCACAGTCCCGGAAACTGGTCTTGAGCACACGGGCCCCGGTGAAATCGGCTCCGCGCAGATCAGCACCGTCGAGCACGGCCTCTGAAAGATTGGCTGTCTGGGCCATGACATAGCGCAGGCGCGCGGACCCGAGATGGGTCACGGTTCGGCGGTCCGGCCCGAGAGGCAGGGCCGTCAGGAAGGCCTGGCGCAGATCGGCCTTGGTCAAGTTGGCACCGGTAAGCTTGGCCCCACGCAGATCGGCACCGCGAAGATTGGCCGCGCGAAGATCAGCGTTCTGGAGGTTGGCTCCCTGAAGCTGGGCACCAGACAGATCCATACCGACCATACACGCCCCCTTGGCGCTCATCGCCGTGAGGCGCAGGCCCTTGAGGCGATCGGCCAAGGGACGCAGGTCCTCGCCGTCCAGACGCGCGCACTGACCTTCCTGTCCGCCGGACTGACACCAGAGCTGGTTGTCCAGGGCACGCTGGTAGAGCTCCTTGACCCGTGCGAGCGCCTGGGGCGTGACAGCGATCAAAGCGCCGCTCATGTTCGAGCCCGTGGTCCGCGCCGTCGAGGTATCGACGCCAGCCATGACCGATCCCTGCAGATTGGCCCCTTCAAGATTGGCACCCTTCACGTCGGCACCGTCCAGAATGGCCCCCGAGAGGTTGGCTTCCTTGAGATTGGCCCCCGACAGCTTGGCACCGCGCAGGGAACAGTCGCTGAAATCGGCCTTGAACGCCGACACCCCTTCGAACTGCGAACCATCGAGGGTCGCGCCCGAGAAATTGACCTCATCGACTTCGCCCTGGCGCGTCTCGTGCCGAAGGGTATCGAGACCCTTGCTCGGGTGAGGAATGGCGATTTGCCCTTCTCGAAAATCCGCCTGGGTCAGATCCGCCTGGGCGAGGTTGGCACCGCGCAAACAGGCCCCGCGGAGGTCGGCACGCACCATAACCGATTGCCGCAGATCAGCCTTGCGCAGGTCACAGCCGAAGAGACTCGCACGATCCAGCTTTGTGCGGACCATGCGGCAGCCTTCGAGAGCCGACCCGGTAAAATCAGCGTCCACAAGATTACGGAATGAGAGGTCCAGACCGGACAGGTTTACGAACTTCAGAGAAGCGCGCCGGCCGCCTTGCTTCCCAGTCACGAACTTCTCGTGGGCTGTCAAAATCATGTCGAGCTCGGCCTGGCTAAGGCGTCGCCTGCCGGCCATGCTCTGCGCGGCGTTCATGCCCCTGATACTCCCGTAACCACGTTCTGTGGTCGGACCCTATCGGGGATGAACGAGTGAACCGTTAAAAGTGCGCGGAAATGTCGCGCCGGATCAAAGAACCCCGTTTAGGCCGCGCGAGCCCGCCCGAAGGGCTCCGGTAAGGTCGACGTCCTTGAGATTGGCATTGGTGAAATTGGCGCGAGAAAGGTCCGCACCACTGAAACAGGCCTGACGGAGATCCGCTCGAGCGAGATCCGCATTGGTCAGCAGACTTCCGGTCAGATCCGATGGCAGCAGCCGATCCGGCCCGATCAGCAGCGGGCCGAGTTGCGCATCTCTGAGGTCCGAACCTGATAGCTTGGCACCGCGCAGGCGGGCACCGCGGAGATCGGCGTGGCGCAGATTGCAGGCCCTTAGGTCGGCCCCCTCAAGTTGGGCACCCTGGAGCTGCACGCCTTCCATGTCGAGGCCGTAGAATACCGCCCCCTTGGCCGAAAGCGCAGTCAGGTTAAAGCCGCGGATCGTTTTCAGATTCCGCAGGTCGGCCTTGTCAAAGGCCGAGGGCTTGCCTTCCGAGCCCCCGGTTTCACACCACCGCGCATGGTCGGCGATCATCTGTTCGTAGGGCAGGTCCGATATGCTCGTTCCAGAGGGCTTGTCAGTCAAAGCCCCGTCCATGTTGGTGTCACTGACGTTCCAGGCCTGGGTCTTTGCACCGACCAGAACGCTGTTGCGCAGGTCCGCGCCGGACAGGTTGGCACCAGACAGATCGGCCCCTGCGAGGTTGGCACCGTTGAAATTGGCCTGCTTCAGATTGGCGCGGACCAGCTTTGCATCCTTCAGGATCGCATCACTGAAGTCCGCCTTGTTCGCGACGATTCCGGAAAGCCGCGAGCGCTCAAGGTTCGCGCCGGCCAGGATGGCACCCGTGGCATAGGCCTCACGATGGGTCTGCTCGAGGATCTTGTAGCCTTCCTTGCGATCCGCGGCGGCTATGGCCCCTTCCCGCAGATCGGCCTCGAAAAGGTCGGCCCCGGTTAGATTGGCGCCCCTCAGACTTGATCCCCGCAGGTCAGCCCGTCGCATTGAGGCGTCGGACAGGTCAGCCCCCTGCAGGTCGGCCCCGTAGAGATTGGCATTGTCGAGCTTGGCCTTGCGCAAGTCGCAACCGACCAGCAGCGCGCCGGTGAAATCGGCGTCGCAGAGATTTCGCCCGGTGACCGAAAGACCGGACAGATCGCAGAACGCAAAAACGGCCCGCGCGCCGCCAAGACGAGCCGCCCACAGCCGGTCGTGCTTGGCGCAGATCACGTCCACGTCATATTGCGTCAGGCGCCGATACTCGTGGCCCGTGGCCACAGGAGCGGTCATGTTACTTGCGATCTATCCAGATGGATGGATCCCGACCATGCCTCCTGCGGCATTAACGCTGAGTTTCCAAGGCCTTCCGGTACCGTCAGCCTATGGCCGGCAGGGACTCGGCGCGGCTCCCGTCAAGGTAGCGCACCGCCACGGGCTTTAGGCCCAGGTCGAGCTCGATCACCAGCGGATTGCCGGTCGGGATCTCGACATGAACGATCTCGGCGTCCGGCACGTTGAACAGGTGCTTGACGATGGCACGCAAGGAATTGCCATGGGCGGCCACCAGGATCGTCTCGCCCGCCGAAAGCCTGGGCGCGATTGCGGCCTCCCAGTAGGGCAGTACACGAACAAGCGTGGTCGCGAGGCTTTCCGTCGCGGGCAGGTCCTTGCCGGCGTAGCGGCGGTCCTTGCTGAAATCGTACTCGCCGCCCGGGGCCAGTTCCGGCGGCGGAATGTCGTAGGACCGGCGCCAGATCGTGACCTGGGCCTCGCCATGCTTGGCGGCGGTCTCGGCCTTGTTGAGGCCGGTCAGTCCACCATAGTGACGCTCATTCAGCCGCCAGTCCTTGGTCACCGGCACAAAGCTTTGCCGAGCAGCATCCAGGGCCAGATTGCAGGTTCGGATCGCGCGGGTCTGAACGGAGGTGAAGGCCTCGTCGAGTTCGATGCCGGCCGACTGAATCAGTTCGCCGCCCTTGCGCGCCTGGGCTTCGCCCTCGGCGGTCAGATCGACGTCCACCCATCCGGTGAAGCGGTTCTCGAGATTCCACTGGCTCTGGCCATGGCGGAGCAGGACGAGGGTCGGCATCGGGCCTCCTTGCGAGATGACACGGGCGGGCTAGGCCCAGAGGCGCTTCACGTCAAGCGCCCCCTCCCCGTCCGCGCGACACATGCTATAGGCAGGCTCATGTCCGATCGCATTTTCATGCCCCTGATGGCGCTGATCGCCTTTGCGATGATCGCCCTCGCCCTGGTCTGGCCGCAAGGTTATGGCGCACGTTCGCCAGATCCTTTCGGGTCGACGCCCATCCAGCAGACGCCGGAAATGCGGGCCAAGATCGAGCGCGAAAAGGAAGGTGCCCGACGCCGGGCCGAGGAAGCCGTGCGGGCCGTCAAGGCTGCGGGCGGAGCCGTGCAATGAGCGATTTTGACGCTGTCGCGGTCGGCCAGCGCGTCATCCTGGGCGAAGCAGAAGCCCTTCGGTCGCTTTCGGACACGCTGTCCGACGCCTTTGCCAGGGCCGTCGAGACCCTGTTTGCCGCCAAGGGACGCGTAGTCTGCACCGGCATCGGCAAGTCAGGACACGTTGCCCGCAAGATCGCCGCGACCATGGCCTCGACCGGCGCACCGGCCATGTTTGTCCATGCCGCTGAGGCCAGTCATGGCGATCTGGGCATGATCGGCCAGGACGATGTCGTTCTGGCGCTTTCAAAGTCGGGCGAAGCTCGCGAACTGTCCGACACCCTGGCCTATGCCAAACGCTTCTCTATCCCCCTGATTGCCATAACTGCCGTTGCAGAGAGCCAGCTTGGCCGCGCAGCCGACATCGTGCTGCTGCTTCCCGACGCCCCGGAAGCGACCGCAGAGGTCAATGCGCCGACGACCTCGACCACCCTGCAGATGGCCCTTGGCGATGCCCTGGCTGTCGCCCTGCTGGAACGGCGCGGTTTCACCGCCAGCGATTTTCGCGTGTTCCACCCCGGCGGCAAGCTTGGCTCCATGCTGCGCACGGTCGGCGATCTGATGCATGGCGCGGAGGAACTGCCGCTGGCCGCCGTCGACGCCCCCATGGCCGAAGCCCTGCTGGTGATGAGCGAAAAGCGCTTCGGTGCCGTCGGGGTCACAGACAGCTCCGGGGCCCTTGTGGGCCTGATCACCGATGGCGATCTGCGGCGCCACCTGGATGGCCTGATGGGCCATGTCGCCAGCGAGGTCATGACGCGCGCGCCCTTGACCATCGGATCTGCCGCCCTGGCCGCCGAGGCCCTGAAAATCATGAATGAGCGCCGGATTACGGTGCTGTTTGTGGTCGATGGCGAGCGCCCCGTTGGCATATTGCATGTGCATGATCTGCTTCGAGCGGGGATTCTCTAGACCTGGGTCTGACTTCGACGCCTTATCTGACCCTGCTATACCCTTTCTGAGCTATGCCCTTGGGTGACGTCAGCCGCCGAGCCCCGCTGGGCCGAGCATCTCGTACCTGCGCACGATAGACAAAACAGGCTCAACCCAGGGCAAACGACATAGATCTTCTTACGCTTGATACACGCACAATCTAGAAATGGTCCAAAATGGAAAAAGTCGTAAGAAAGCGGCGTCGAAAAACACCGCAGAAGAAGAAATTTTCTTTCACAAAAAATCATTTGTATATTGCATCTGCAGTCTTGATTGGCGGCTTGATACTGATAATTGCCGCGAAATTCTACCTACTGGCCCTCTAGGCTAGATGCACCCCTACGCGTTTACGCCCTGACAAGGTGAGCCTCCAGCGGCTATAGAGACGACTTCAACCTAGATGCGAGCACCGATGTTCTCTGCGCCCCGCTCCGACCTCGTTGCCAACACTGCCGCCTATGAGAACGAACCGCTGGTCAAGGCGACCGGCTTTCGGGAATACGACGCGCGCTGGCTGTTTGGGCCCGACATCAACCTGCTGGGCATTCAGGCCCTGGGGCTTGGGCTAGGCACCTATATCCAGGAACTGGGCCTGGCGAAGATCGTGGTCGGCCACGACTTCCGCTCCTATTCCAGCTCGATCAAGAACGCCCTTATCCTGGGCCTGATCTCGGCCGGCTGCGAAGTTCACGACATCGGCCTGGCCCTGTCGCCCACCGCCTATTTCGCCCAGTTCGACCTCGACATCCCCTGCGTGGCCATGGTCACCGCCAGCCACAATGAAAACGGCTGGACCGGCGTCAAGATGGGGGCCCAACGCCCCCTCACCTTCGGCCCCGACGAGATGGGCCGGCTACGCAACATCGTGCTGGGCGGCAAGTTCGTGGAGCGTGATGGCGGCAAGCTGATCCGCGTCGACGGCGAGGCCGAGCGCTTCATCGCCGATGTCGCCAAGCGCGCCAGCATCACCCGCCCCCTGAAGGTCATCGCCGCCTGCGGCAACGGCACCGCCGGGGCCTTCGCGGTCGATGCCCTGCAGCGCATGGGCGTGTCCGATGTCATCGGCATGGACACCGAGCTCGACTACACCTTCCCGAAATACAATCCGAACCCGGAAGATGCCGAGATGCTGCACGCGATGGCGGCCGCCGTCCGCGAGCATGGCGCGGACCTCGCCTTCGGCTTCGACGGTGACGGCGATCGCTGTGGCGTCGTCGATGATGAAGGCGTGGAGATCTTCGCCGACAAAATCGGCCTGATGCTGGCCCGCGATCTCGCCCCGCTGAACCCCGGTGCCACCTTCGTGGTCGATGTGAAGTCCACCGGACTCTACGCCACCGACCCGATCCTGGCCGCGCACGGCTGCAAGGTGATCTACTGGAAAACCGGCCACAGCTACATCAAGCGCAAGAGCGCCGAACTGGGGGCCCTGGCCGGCTTCGAGAAGAGCGGCCACTTCTTCATGAACGGCGAGCTAGGCTATGGCTATGACTGCGGCCTGACTGCCGCCGCCGCCATCCTGGCCATGCTGGATCGCAATCCGGGCTTGAAGCTGTCGGACATGCGCAAGGCCCTGCCGGTGGCCTTCACCTCCCTGACCATGAGCCCTCACTGCGGCGACGAGGTGAAGTACGGCGTCGTCGACGACGTCGTGAAGGAATACCAGGACCTGTTCGCCGCCGGCGGTTCGATCCTGGGGCGCAGGATCACCGAGGTGATCACGGTCAACGGCGTGCGCGTGCACCTGGAAGATGGCTCGTGGGTTCTGGTCCGCGCCTCATCCAACAAGCCCGAGATCGTCGTCGTGGTCGAAAGCACCAGCTCCGAAGACGACATGCGCGCCCTGTTCCGGCAAGAGGTCAAGCCACGCCTGGGCAACCGGGTTGGGAAGTATAATCAGGAGATCTGATCCCCTCTCGACAGCCGAGAAATCAGTCTAGCGTGAGGAAGCCCCGGAGAGTCGCCCATGCGCCAGATGATAGCCGCCCTTGCACTGGCCCTGTCGGCGACCACCGCCCTCGCCGCCCAACCGATCCTGCTCAAGCCCGCCCGCGTCTGGACGGCCGAGGACGCCGGGCCGCCGCATGAGGGCTGGGGCGTCCTGATCAAGGACAACCGGATCGCCGCCGTCGGACCGGTCGCAGGCCTCGACGCCACCGGAGTCGAGGTGATCGAGCTTCCAGGCGCGACGGTGACCCCCGGTCTGATGGACCTGCACAGCCATCTGCTGCTGCACCCCTATAACGAGGCCTCTTGGGACGACCAGGTCCTGAAGGAGACGCCCGACTACCGGGTGATCCGGGCCACGGTTCAGGCCAGGGCAACGCTGGACGCCGGCTTCACCACCCTGCGCGAACTCGGTACCGAGGGGGCGGGCACCACGGACGTCGCCCTCAAGCGCGCTATCGCTGACCGCCTGATCCCCGGGCCGCGCCTGTTTGTCACCACCCGAGCCATCGTGGCGACCGGAGCCTATGGGCCGGCGCGCCGCAACTTCAATCCAGACGCGGAAATTCCCCAGGGTGCCCAGGAGGTCAGCGGTGTCGACGAGGCCGTCCGGGCTGTGCGGGAGCAGGCCGCTGCCGGGGCCGACTGGATCAAGATCTATGCCGACTATCGCGTCGGTCCCGACGGCGCGACGCGGGCGACCTTCACCCAGGAGGAGCTGAAGGCCATGGTCGAGGTGGCCCATTCGGGTGGCCGGCCGGTGGCTGTGCACGCTGCTGGCGACGAAGGCATGCGCCGGGCCATTCTGGCGGGGGTCGATACCATTGAACACGGCTATGGCGGCTCGGAAGCCACCTTCCGGCTGATGGCCGAGAAAGGCGTGGCCTATTTCCCGACCCTGACGGCCAGCGAGAGCACCTCGACCTATTTCGGCGGCTATGTCGCCGGCAAGACCCCGCCGACCCCGGCCATGCAGGCGGCCGAGCGCGCCTTCAAGCTGGCCCTGAAGAGCGGCGTGACGATCGGAATGGGCAGCGACGTCGGCGTCTTCCGCCACGGCGACAATGCCCGCGAATTGGTCTGGATGGTCCGTCACGGCATGAGCCCGGCCCAGGCCATGCTGGCAGCCACCGCTGTCGACGCCCGCGTGCTGGGCCGCCAGGACGATCTGGGCAAGCTCAAGGCCGGCTTCCTGGCCGACATCGTGGCGGTGGCGGGCGACCCGACGCGCGACATCGAGGCCAGCAAGGCCGTCGTACTCGTGATCAAGGACGGCGTCGTTCACCGCAGACCGTGAGCCGCGCAGCTGTGGCGGGCCGGGGAACCATCGTCCTGTCTGGCGGCTTCACGCCTGGGTCCTGGGCCGCCATGTCATGCTTGATAGACCAGGTGCGATCGCAGACGGCTCTAGGCTTCGGACTTGGCCCCACCCTTGGGCAAGGCGACCAGAAAGATCGCCAGGGATGAGCCGATCAGGCAGGCGACCATTATGGTGGCCATCGGCCTCGCAGTGCCGTCATGCAGAAGGCCGCTGATCCAGGCGGCGATGGCACCGGACCCGAAGGAGGCCGAGCCCATCAGGGCTGAGGTTGAGCCCGCCCGGTTGGGATCAACGCTGAGCGCGCCGGCCATGGTGTTTCCGGCCATCAGGCCATAGGTCGACAGGGCCATGAACAGCAAGGGCAGGACCGTCCACTGCCCGCCAAGGCCTGACCAGGCAGCGCCGACGAGCAGAAGGGCAAAAACCACAGAGGCAACGCTGGCGCGCATCAGCACCCGATCCGGCGTCGTGCGCCGCAGAAGCAACCGGTTGACCTGACTGGCACCGATGATGCCCACGGCATTGAAGGCGAAGATGATGTTGAAGGCCACAGGCGTATGGCCATAGGTCGTCATGATCACCTCCGGTGCGCCCGAGATATAGGTGAACAGGACCGCACCATTCAGCGTGCCGGCGAGTCCATAACCCACCAGGCGGGGCATCCGCAGGAGTGCGGCAAAAGCCTTGAGCGGATTCTCCGAACGGGCCTGGGCCTCGGTCTCGGCCGACCGCGACTCGCTCAGACCCAGCGCGACCCACACGCCGATCGCGAGGCCGAATACCGCCAGGACCCAGAACACGGCGCGCCAACCCGCGACCAACTGGATCAGGCCGCCCAACTGCGGCGCGAGAACGGGTGCCAGGCCCATGATCAGGGTCATCAAGGATAGAACGCGAGCCGTATCGGCATGGCTGAACCGATCGCGTACGACGGCACGCGCCACGACAGCCCCCGCGCATCCGCCAAGCGCCTGCACAAAGCGCGCCGTGACCAGGGTCTCGATGTTGGGTGCCAGGGCGCACACGATCGATGCAAGCACATAGACCGACACCCCGAAGAGGATCGGGCCGCGTCGCCCCAGCCGATCCGACGCCGGACCATAGATGAACTGGCCAATCGCCATGCCGGCGAAAAAGGCCGCCAGAGTCGCCTGGGTCTGATCGGGCCCGGCCTTTAGAGACTGCCCGATCGCCGGCAGACTGGACAGGTACATGTCGATCGACATCGGCGCGAAGGCCGTCAGGGCACCCAGGAGGAAGACCAATCTCCAGGGCGTTGCGGCGGGGGGACTGGCGACGGTCATGCGGGCCTTCTACTCCAGTTTGACGCTGGGTGAACCCCACAACCGGCTTGCGAGCCGGCGCGGGGACCGTCAGGGTGATCAGCAATCATGTAGCACTGGACCGCGCAGGAGACGTTGATGAGCCGCACAGAGGAGCGTCCGCTCGCCCCGCCCATGCCCGCCCCATCCTTCGCGACCATCAACGGTATCCGGATGGCCTATTACGAGGCTGGACCAAGACAGGGGGTGCCGATCGTCCTGTGCCATGGCTTCCCGGAGTTTTCCTACTCCTGGCGACACCAGATCGCCGCCCTGGCCGCAGCGGGCCGCTGGGTGATCGCGCCCGATCAGCGCGGCTATGGTCTGACCGAGTGTCCAGAGACGGTCGAGGCCTATGACATGGAGCATCTAACTGGCGACCTGGTCGGCCTGATCGATCATCTGGGCGTCGAAAAGGCCGTGTTCTGTGGCCACGACTGGGGCGGAATTATTGTCTGGGCCATGCCGCTGCTGCATCCCGACCGATGCGCCGGGATCATCGGGCTGAACACCCCGTTCACCCCCCGCCTGCCACTGGATCCGATCGAGATGTACCGCCGCGCCTATGGCGACGACATGTACATCGTCCACTTCCAGAAACCCGGCATCGCCGATGCCCAACTGGCCGCCGATCCGGAGAAGACCATCCGCTACTTCATGCGCCTGCCCGGCGACAGCGTCGAAGCCTTCGAGGCCCGACCTGCTGAGAAACGCAGTCTGGCCCTGCAGGAAGGCCTGGCGCGCTACAACTGGAGAGCTGATCCAAACCAGGTTCTGCGTCCCGAGGAGGCCGCAGTCTTCACCGAGGCCTTTACGCGCACCGGCTTTACGGGCGGGATCAACTGGTATCGCAACTTCACCCGCAACTGGGAGCGCTCGGAACATTTGCCGCGGCGCATCGACGGCCTGCCTTGCCTGATGATCATGGCCGAGCACGATGTGGTCCTCCCGCCTTCCCTCTGCGACCGCATGGGAGAACAGATCGAAGACCTCGAAAAGGTGCTGATCAAAGGCAGCGGTCACTGGACCCAGCAAGAGAAACCGGCAGAGGTCAATGCGGCCATAGGGGCGTGGCTCGCTCGACGTTTCCCGGCCTGATCCTCTTCAGCGCCGCCCACCCGACATGGCTTCTGCCCGGCGTCGCATCGCTGCGGCCAATTGCAACAGCGCCAGAGCAGAGGTCTCGTCCCGCTGCGCCGCCCGCATGGCATAGACTTGGGCCAGGGCCATCAGCGCCTCAGCGCGGTCAACCCCACCATCAGAAAAGGTCTCGCCGATCGTGCGGTCGAGTTCCGCCAACTGGCGTGGTGTGAGCATGGCCAGCAGCTCTTCGTCGGTCAGATCTTCAGGCGAGTCCATACGCAGACCATAGCAACTCGGCCACAAGACGCATCCCCGAACGCCCGCCGTCGATCTTCCGTTCACAGGAGGCCGTGAAGCGCGCTAGGCTTCTTTCATGGATCGTCACGCCTCCACCTCCGTCATGTCCTCCATCGGCCGGCGCGGCCTGTTTCGCGAAGTCGAGCCCTATTCGTTTGGCTGGATGCCGACCGGAGGTCCGCACGAGATCTACTACGAGGAATGCGGCAACCCGCGCGGCAAGCCCTGCGTGATCCTGCACGGCGGCCCGGGCGGGGCGGTTAATCCGACCATGCGGCGGTTCTTCGACCCGGCCAAGTGGCGCATGGCCCTGTTCGACCAGCGCGGCTGTGGACGCTCCCGCCCCAATGCCAGTCTCGAGGACAACACCACCTGGAGCCTGATCGAAGACATCGAACGGCTACGCGAACATCTCGGCGTCGAGAAGTGGACGGTGTTCGGCGGCTCATGGGGTTCGACCCTGGCCCTGGCCTATGCCATCAAGCATCCCGACCGGGTCGAGGGCCTGGTGCTGCGCGGCATCTTCCTGCTGACTGAGAAGGAACTGCGCTGGTTCTATCAGGACGGTGCTTCGATGCTGTTTCCGGATGCGTGGGAGCGGTTCCTGGCCCCGATCCCGGAAGACGAGCGCGGCGACCTGATGGCCGCCTATCACCGCCGGCTCGTCGCCCCTGACCGTCGCGTGCAGCTGGAAGCGGCCGCCGCCTGGAGCCAATGGGAGGGGGATACCATTTCACTTCGTGGCCCTGAGGCCCGCCCCCCGAAATTCAACGAAGAAGATTTCGCCATCGCCTTCGCCCGGATCGAATGCCACTTCTTCACGAACCGGGGCTTCTTCGAGCAGGATGGCTGGATCCTGAAGAACATCGACAAGATCCGGAACATTCCGGGATGGATCGTACAAGGTCGATTTGATGTCGTAACGCCGCTGGACAGCGCCTGGAGCCTGCACAAGGCCTGGCCGCAAGCCCGTTTCGATATCATCTGGGACGCCGGTCACGCCTCGACTGAACCTGGAATCATCGACGGCCTGGTCCGCGCCACCGAGGCAGCTCTGGTCTCGTAGTCCCGGCTCTACGGACTACATCAGCGACCCCTTGCCGCTGGTAACCTCGGTATAGCGGTGAACCCGGACGGCCTGGACCAGGCCAAAGCCGATCATGACCGTCAGCATCACGGTACCGCCGTAGGACAGCATCGGCATGGGCACGCCCACGACCGGTGCCAGGCCCATGACCATGGCCCCGTTGATCAGCACATAGAGCGCAAAGGTCGCCGTGGTCCCGGCAGCCGCCAGTCTGCCGAAGTGACTATGGCTGATCGAGGCAATCCGCAGCGCCATGAAGATCACCGCGCCGTACAGGAACAGCACGCTGAAGCAGCCCAGGAACCCGAACTCCTCGGCCAGGGTGGCGAAAATGAAGTCGGTCTGCTTTTCGGGCAGGAAGTTCAGCTGACTCTGCGACCCCAGTCCAAAGCCCTTGCCCATCAATCCGCCTGAACCGAGTGCGATTTTCGACTGCATGATGTGGTAGCCGTTGCCCGACGGGTCGGCCTCGGGGTTCATGAAGGTCATGATGCGGTTACGCTGATATTCGTGCAGCACGAATATGATGAACGGCGGGATGGCGGCGAGAAGCGCCACGACCCCCGCCACGATGACCCGCCAGGACAGGCCAGCGAGGACCACGATGGACAAGCCGGTGGCGGCGATCAAAATCGCGGTGCCGAGATCCGGCTGATGGGCGACCAGGAGTACGGGCGCGCCGATCATGAAAGCCGGAATCAGCAGGCGCCAGGACAGCCGGGCACTGTCGGCAGACAGGCCGTGATAGTAGCGTGCCAGGGCAAGGACGAGCCCGATCTTCATGATTTCCGAGGGCTGGAAGCGGAAGCCGCCGATCGACAACCAGCGCGTAGCGCCCAGCGAGGTGTCGCCCACCAGTTCAACGGCGATCAGCAACAACAGGCCTACCACATAGACCGGATAGGCAATCATGAACCACAGGCGCAGGTCGATCATGGCCAGAATGACCATCATAACGAAATAGAGGCCGAACCGGACCAGGTGCTTGGCCGCCCAGGGTTCCCAAGATGCGCCAGCGATCGAGAAGAGCATCAGGGCCCCCGCGCCCGCGATGAGGCACAGCGCCAGGCAGAAGGTCCAGTCGATCTCCATGAACTTGATGATCGGCCGGTCGCGTTCGCCAGGCCGGCTGAGGCCGCCGCTGAGGGTCATATGTGCGGCCCCTGGGGTGCGGCAGGTGGTGGTGCGCCGACCACCGGATCGTCTGGTGCTGCGCCTTCGATCGCCGCTTCTGGCGGGGCGTCAGGCATCGGCATCGGCTTTTCAATACGGGCTCGGATCTCAGGATCCTTCAGCAGCGCCACCCGCATGACCTCGCGAGCGCGGGGCGCGCCGGCTGTGCCACCGCCCAGACCACCGTGTTCGATGATGACCGAGACGGCATAGCGCGGGTCGTCATAGGGCGCGAAGGCGACGAACAGATTATGGTCCTTCAGCCGCCAGCGCACATCCTTGCTGTTGCGCGAGACGCCCTTGTCGAAGCTGCGCACCTGGGCGGTACCGGTCTTACCGGCCATCTGGATGTCACCCAGGCCCAGCTGGCTATTGGCGTAGGCAGTGCCACCGGCGGCCGACACGGCGGCCATGCCCTCGCGCACATAGTCCAGGTGCTCGGCCGAGAACGGCAGGTCCGGCACAGCTGCGCCGCTGGGCTGTTCGACGCCGCCCACCGACTTGATCAGTCGCGGCACCAGGGCCTTTTTGCCATTGGCCAGGCGCGCGGTCATCACCGCCAACTGCAGGGCATTGACGTTGAGAGCCCCCTGCCCGATGCCGTAGCTGGGGGACTCGCCCGGGAACCAGATCTGGTTGCGAGGGTCCTTGAAGGCCTTCTTCTTCCAGGCCCGGTCCGGCACGATTCCGCGCCTTTGTCCCGGAATGCCGATGTCGAAGATCTCTCCAAAACCCACAGCCCTCGCGGCCTTGGCGATCGCATCCGGCCCGATGCGCAAGGCCGTCTGGTAGAAATAGATGTCGCACGAGTTCTTGATGGCATCGTGCATGTTCTGAGCGCCGTGACCGCGCTTTTCCCAGCATCGCCAGGTTCGCCCGCCGTAGTACCAGCCACCGGAGCAGTTGACCCTCACCTCAGGATTCACACCGGCCGAAAGGGCTGCGAGCGCAACCGTCGGCTTGAAGGTTGAGCCCGGCGGGTAGGTGCCGGTCATGGACTTGTCCAGCAGCGGCTTGCGCTCGTACTCCGAGAGCGCCTTGTATTCCGGCCCGCTCAAACCACGCACGAAGCGGTTGGCGTCGAAACTGGGCGCAGAGGCCATGCACAGCAGGTCGCCGTTGCGGATGTCCATCACCACGATGGCACCGCTCTCCTCGCCCATCACTTCTAGGGCACGGTTCTGGATATCGGCATCGAGCGTGAGCCGGATTTCCTTGCCCGGTGTCGGCCGGATGTCGCCCTCCGGGTCGAGACGAACGACCCGTCCCTGGGCGTCAACCTCGGCCTTGGTGGCACCGGCGCGGCCGCGCAACTCTGTGTCGAATGCCTTCTCCACGCCCTGCTTGCCGATCCGGAAGCCAGGATGGTGCAACAGGTCCTGATCCTGGGTCGGATCCTTTTCGGCGGCCAACAGGTCACGATCCGAGACCTTGGCGACATAGCCGATCACATGGGCGAAGGCTCCGCCGAACGGATAGACCCGCACCTCGCCCATGTCGGCCGTAACATTGGGCAGTTCGGGTGCACGGATATTGACCCGGGAGAACTCCTCCCAGCTCATGTCTTCCATGATGGCGACCGGTGCCTTGCGTGGGGCCCGCGCAATATCCTTGATCAGGCGCGCCCGCCGCGATCCGTCAATCGGGACCAGCTTGGACAGGTCGTCGAGGGTCGCCTCGACATCCATCCCCTTGTCCTTGATCACCATCAGCCGGAAATTCGGACGGTTGGAGGCCAGGGGCGTGCCGTTGCGGTCGAGGATCAGGCCTCGCGGCGGCGGCATAAGGCGATAGTTGAACTGGTTCCCGGCCGACAGCTTCTGATAGCGCTGGGCCTCGATCAACTGCAGTTGGGCAAGGCGACCGCCAAGGGCCAGCAGGCCCACACTCGCCAGTCCGCCCATCAGAAACGCGCGCCGGTGGAAGACCCCCTGACGCTCATTGACCTCGAAGAACAGGATCGAAGGTTCGCTCATCGCCCTACCGGAACCGGACGTCGGCGTCGTCGAAACGGTCGACCAGGCGATGGGCGAACGGGAACAGCAGGGCGGTGGCCAGGAACTGCCAGAAGACCGCCAGAAGGCTGGGCATGGCCAGGCTGTCGAGCATCGAGAACAGGAACCCGGCGAGCATGGCGACAGCGGTCACGCCTGCGAACCAGGCCCACATCATGGGCCGGCTTTGGCCCGTCATCATGTTGCGCGCGGTCAGCACCATGGCATACGCGACCAGCAAGGATAGGCCCCAAAGCCCGGTCGGACCGCCCCAGAAGAGATCCAGAAACAGGCCCAGCAGTAGAATAGCAAAAGGCGCCAGGATCGATGGGCGGATCAGGGCCCAGGCAAAGGCCGGAACCATGGCGAAAACCGGCTCCGGCAACTGTAGCCCCCAGATCCGTAGGGGTGCCGAGAACACGACGGTCGCGACAATACAAACCAGCAGCGGGACGCCCAGCCAGCGCGCCGGATGCAGAGGCCTGGCGCCATGCAGGCTCATTGCTGGCCTCCAGCCACAACGGGCTTTGCAGCCGGCGGCCTTGGCGTCACAGCCGGGGCCGGGGCTGGGGCTGGGGCCAGCGCCACTGGCGGCTTCGCAGCAGGCGCTGCGGGCCTGCTGAGGATCGAGGTCTGGGGATCTTCCGTTGTCACGGGTGGAAGGCTTCGGGTCTGCAACTGTTTTTCGTCGGCCAGTTGCGAGAAGTCCTTGAACAAAAGGATGCGCACGAAATCGATGGCGGCATCGTCAGCAAACAGCACCACGCGCCAGCGACCATCCAGGCCCTTGACGGCCGCGCCGACAGGAAGGCCGCGCGGAACGACCCCGCCGTCCCCGGAGGTCACAACCCGGTCGCCCTGCTGGATCGGGTCGACCCCGCGAAGATACTCGAGCTTGGGATTGGGGCCGCCATCGCCCGTGAGGATCGCACGCGCATTGGTGCGGTCGATCATCACCGGGGTACGCGAAGCGATGTCGGTGAGCAGGAGCACGCGACTGGCACCGCGTGAGACGCCGACGATGCGCCCGACCAGGCCGCGCTCGTTCAAGACGGGATTGCCGACCAGCACGCCCTTCTCCGAGCCGGCGTCGGCAAGGCGGGTATTGGCGAAGGGGCCCCGGCTATCACTGACGACCCGGGCCGAGGCCATCGGGATCGGCGGATCGGTCTTCAGGCCCAGGAGCGACTTGTAGCGATCATTGCTGTCCTGCAGGGACAACGCCCGGTCACGCCACTGCCGCATCTCGGCGAGTTCGGCCTTCAGCCGGCGGTTCTCCGAAGCCGTAAAGAAGTAGCTGCGCGCAAAATCGAGGCCCAGACCCGTCCAGCGGCCAGGCGCAGCAATGGCACCACTGACCGGCTTGGACACGGTGTCGACCGTTTGCCGGGTGACGCCATAGGCATGGTCCTGCAGCGTCTCGCGCCGGTCCGCCAACAGGAACGCCACCGCGATCACGGCGGCGACGATCAACGCCACGGCCGCGGTCCAGGTAAGCGGCACTTTCAGGTCGCCAAGGGGACCTTCGCGAAAGGGCACGGACAGTTTCTCCCGACGCCCCCCAGGCGCCTATGTCGGAACTTAAGGCTAGGCCAGGGTGGATTCCAAGACGCCCTTCATCCACTTCGGATGCTCAAGCACCTTGCCGCAGCCCAGGGCCACGCAGGACAACGGATCGTCGGCCACGGTCACCGGCAGGCCGGTATGGTCACGGATCTCTGCGTCCAGGCCGCGCAGCAGTGCGCCGCCGCCGGTCAACATGATACCCTTGTCGGCGATGTCGGAAGCCAGCTCGGGCGGAGTGGCTTCCAGCGCCACCTTGACGGCTTCAACGATCTGCCCGACCGGCTCGGCCAGAGCGTCGGCAGCCTGCTTCTCGCTGATGCGGACTTCGCGGGGCACACCTTGCATCAGGTCGCGGCCCTTGACGTCGATCGAAAGGCCCTCGCCGTCGGCCGGAGCCCTGGCGGTGCCGATTTCCTTCTTGATGCGCTCGGCGGTCGTTTCGCCGATCAGCAGGTTATGGTGGCGGCGCATATAGCTGATGATCGCTTCGTCCATCTTGTCGCCACCGACGCGGACGGAGCGCGAATAGACGATGCCCGACAGCGACAGAACGGCCACTTCGGTCGTGCCGCCGCCGATGTCGACGACCATCGAACCGGTCGGTTCGTGGATGGGCAGGCCGGCACCGATCGCGGCCGCCATGGGCTCATCGATCAGACCCACGCGACGGGCCGAGGCATTGAGGCAGCTGTCATTGATCGCGCGACGCTCGACGGCGGTGGCCCCCGACGGCACGCAGACGATAACCTTGGGGTTCACGAAACCCTTGCGGTTGTGAACCTTGCGAATGAAGTACTTGATCATCTCTTCGGCGACTTCGAAGTCGGCGATGACCCCGTCGCGCATCGGACGGATGGCTTCCATGTGGCCAGGTGTCCGCCCCAGCATCTGCTTGGCTTCAATACCCACGGCATGGACGATCTTGCGACCACCGACATTGCGCAGCGCCACGACAGACGGCTCGTTCAGAACGATGCCCTTGCCCTTCATGTAAATGAGGGTGTTGGCCGTGCCGAGGTCAATGGCGATGTCGTTGGAGATCACGCCGAAGAGGGAAGAAAACATTGAAAGCCCTGACTGAGGGATAGAGGGGCAAAACGCGGCAGTTCAAGACGAAATCAGGCTCAGGATGACGTTGCGACGCAAAGCAGGCTTCGCTCGCGAGTCTCTCCTAACCCACTACCGGACAAGGACAACATGATTCCCCTGAATCGCGGTTCCATCCGGGTCTAGGCGCTTCGGGATACGACGGGAGCGCCGCCCCCCTGGCTGCGCCGTCGTCCGACACTCCCGATACGCGTCGACGTCGCCCGTTTGCCCTGCGAAAGCGTTGATTTCAAGGTCTATTCGCGGCTTGTTCAAAGGCATTTGCGCGAAGGGTCTCCGCATGCCCGATCATGGCGAAATCTAGCCCAAGGCAGCCATCACGACGCCGACCGCCGTGACCAGTCCGGCGGCGACCTGCAAGAGGGTCAGGCGCTCGGCGAACAGCCGGTTTCCCGCCAGGGCCGCGATGGGCATTTCCACGACACCGACGGCCCGGACAGGCCCGACCGGGCTCAGCGTCATGGCCGTAAACCACAAGCCCGACGCCGCCGCACCACAGAAACCCGCACCCAGGGACTGCCGCCAGGCCGCCAGGACGGCGCTAAGAGTTTGAGGATTGCGCAGGGCCAGAACACTGGTCAGCGCCACGGTCTGGATGGCCTGCACGACCATCACGGTGACAAAGGCCGAGGCCACGGCATGGCCAGGGTCGAAGGCCAGACTGGCCTGGCGAAAACAGTTGGCGCTGAACGCGAAGAGTGCGCCGGCCCCCAGCCCTGACAGGGCCGCTCCGGGCCTGAGAACCACCGCGCCCCTCGGCCAGGTGAGAGCTGCAAGTCCCGCCGTCGCCACAAGACCACCGGCCCAGGCCGTAGCACTGATGTGATCTCCAAACACCAAAGCCCCCCAGACGAGAGCAAACGGCAGGCCGCTTTGCTGAAGTGTCGTGCCGAGGGCAAAGGTCGAGCGCTGCATGGCCACGAGTTGCGCGGCTGTGGCCCCCATTTGCGCCGCAGCTCCTGCCAGGCAGGCCAGCCAGAACCACAAGGAGACATGAGCCTGGGCCCCGGGGGTCAAGGCCCAGGCAAGGCCTGCGAAAAGGGTGGCGAACGGAAGCCCGAACAGAAACCGCACCAGGGTCGCGCCCCAGGGCCCTGCCCCGCCCATGACCGAGCGCTGGGCGGCATTGCGAGCGACCTGCAGGGCCGCAGCCGCGACGGTGATGGGAATCCAGATCATGATCGCCGCGCCGAGACGACCAAACCTGAAGCCCATGGCAGGCTTACGGTCGCCAGATCGGGATGGCTTTTCAGGCGCGCGGTCAGGTCGTCAACCCGGGACTGGTGATTGTCCGGCCAGTTGGGCTGGGGCAGCATGTCATCAACGACATAGAGGCCGCCCGGTGCCAACAGCGCCAGCGTTTCGTCCAAACCATCATACTTGCCGGGCCAGGCGTCGGCGAAGATCAGGTCAAAACTCCCCTCCGCCTGAGCTCTGACAAAGTCCAGACCGTCAGCGATCACGAAGCGCACGCGAAGATCTCGGGCCAGGGCCTGTCGTGCCACGGCCTGGACACGCTCATCCGTATCGACGCTGAGCAGGGTGGCATCCGCACTCATACCGGCAGCCAGGCACACGGTGGCCAGCCCCGTGCCGGTGCCCAACTCCAGCAGGCTTCCACCAGGCTTGGAGGCTGCCAGTAGACCCAGCATCGCGCCGGTGTTGGGCTCGGAGGGCATGTCGAAGCCCAGGGCGGCCGTGCGGGTGCCAATCTCGCGCCAGGCTTCAGGCAAGGCACCGGCATTGTCGCCGAACCCGGGGTTCACCGAGGAAGGGGTGGAGCTCATGTGGCATCCGATCAGGGGGCCGCGCAGGGCGGCGCTGCCCGTCGCGCTGACGCGACGGGATCATCCTTGCAGTTTGGGAAAGGGTCGAGAGGCGCGCAAACGCCCCCGATCCTAGAACCCGCTGGCGATCGCCGCTTCGGGCCGGCTCTTTTCCTTGCGGGCAAAGAGGTTGTTGAGCGCGTTGACATAGGCCTTGGCCGAGGCGGTCAGGGTGTCGGTGTCGGCGGCCTGGCCGGTGGCGATGCGGCCATCCTCTTCCAGACGCACCGAGACCTGAGCCTGGGCGTCCGTGCCTTCAGTGACGGCATGCACCTGGAAGAGGCGCAGGGCCGCGCTGTGCGGCACGATCTTGTGGATGGCATTGAACACGGCGTCGACAGGACCGTCGCCCGTCGCCTCGGCCATACGCTCCTGGCCATCGACATCGAGGGTCAACTCTGCCGACTGACCGTCGGTGCCTGCCACGACCCGCAAGCGCAGCACACGGATCTTTTCCGAGCCGCGCGCCAGGGCATCATCGACCAGGGCAATAATGTCGTCGTCATAGACGTGCTTCTTGCGGTCGGCGAGGTCCTTGAAGCGGCCGAAGGCCTCCTTCAGGGCGTTCTGACCCAGCTCATAGCCCAGGTCCTTCAGCTTGGCGCGGAAGGCATGGCTGCCCGAGTGCTTGCCCATGACCAGGCTGGACGGCGCCTGACCGACCGATTCCGGGGTCATGATTTCGTAGGTTTCGCGGTTCTTCAGCATCCCGTCCTGGTGGATGCCGCTCTCATGGGCGAAGGCGTTCTTGCCGACGATGGCCTTGTTGTACTGCACCGGGAAACCGGTGATGGCCGAGACATAGCGGCTGGCGCGGGTGATATGGGTGCTGTCGATGCGGGTCCCGTAGGGCAGTTTGTCGCCACGCACCTTCAAGGCCATCACCACCTCTTCGAGAGCGGCGTTGCCGGCGCGCTCGCCCAGGCCGTTGATGGCGCATTCGATCTGGCGCGCCCCGCCCTGCACGCCTGCGAGGCTGTTGGCCACGGCCAGGCCCAGATCGTTGTGGCAGTGGGTCGAGAAGATGACCCTGTCTGCGCCCTCGACATTCTGGGTCATCCAGTTGAACAGATCGGCATATTCCGACGGATAGGTGTAGCCGACCGTATCCGGCAGGTTGATCGTCGTTGCACCGGCCTTGATGGCAGTCTCGATCGCTCGGCGCAGGAACTGACGGTCGCTTCGGGTGGCGTCTTCTGCCGACCATTCGACATCGTCACGCAGATTGCGGGCATGACCCACGGAGCGGGCGATCACGTCGATGACGGCCTCGGGCTCCATCTGCAGCTTGTGCTTCATGTGCAGGTCGCTGGTGGCGATCACAACATGGATCCGGCCGCGCTGAGTGGGCTTCAGGGCTTCGGCGCAGCGGTCGATATCAACCTGATGGGCGCGGCACAGGCCTGCAACGGTCGAGTTCTTGACGATCTTGGCGACCTCGCGGACCGCTTCGAAGTCACCATTGG
The DNA here is from genome assembly GCF_058681455.1 of Caulobacter sp. AVps16. NCBI lineage: Bacteria > Pseudomonadati > Pseudomonadota > Alphaproteobacteria > Caulobacterales > Caulobacteraceae > Caulobacter > Caulobacter sp. AVps16. Next base: position 1,086,060 of record NZ_CM178739.1, on the reverse strand, counting down.
AGGCGATCGGGAACCCCGCCTCGATGATGTCGACCCCCATCTCCTCGAGGATCTTGGCCAGTTCCAGCTTTTCATCCAGCGACATGGACGCGCCGGGCGACTGTTCGCCGTCACGCATGGTGGTGTCGAAGATCACAACATTGTCGCGTTGGACGGTGGCGCCCGGTGTGGAGGCGGTGGGCGATACGGAGGTCATTTGAATACTCGTCGGAAGGTGTCTGCGTGCGGGGCGGCTATGGGTTTTCTCCCCCTGCGCGCCCGGTCACGACGAGGCGTGACCCTAGAGCGCCCAGGGGCTGGTAAGCCGAAGCAGAAGCAGGGTGCGCGCGACGTTCATGCTTACTTTCTACACATCGCCCCCAATTGCAGCAAGCTTTTTGCGCCTAGAGCGCAATTGGCCGCACGCTGAGCAACTTCCATCCAAGCCCCGACCTATTTGCGGCGGGTCACAATCGGAAAATCGTTGGGGAAGGCGTCAAACCACCCCGACAGTCGTCCCATGGCAGAGCGATCACCCTCGAGCTTGACCTCTCCGGTCAAGATCTTGGGCAACAGGGGTGTCCCCCGGAACAGGGAATCGAGGAACAGGGGCCGCGCCACCGTCAGGGTGGCATCCACGGTCTCACCGCCCTCCGAAGGCTGGGCCACCAGCACCCGGTTCCGGACCTCGACCAGGAAGCGCTCCTTGCGGTCCGGGAAGACGAACGCAAGCCGGAGCTTTGCATCGCCAACCTTCTCGGCATTCAGGCGGATGGCCAGAACATCAAAGATCATCTGGCTGGGAAGGCCCTGAAGCATATCGAGCGGTGCCATCGAGGCCGGAACCTTGCGCACCCCACCCCGCAGTTCATCAGTGGCGGTCAGGTACATGTTGCGCCAGATGGCGCTCTCGGCCTGATAGCCAAGCTGCTCATAGACATTGGCCAACTGTGCCTTGCCGGCCTTGTCGCCATCGTCCGCCATGACCACGTGGTTGAGCAGGGTCGCCGCCCAGTCATAGTCCCCCGCCTTAGCGGCCTCGCCGGCCATGGCCTTGACCTTCACGGCACCGCCCATGGCAGCAACATAGCGCTGGCCCGTCTGGGCCGGCGGCGCGGGAGACAAATGGGCGGGGTTGGCATCGTACCAGCCCATATAGCGCTGGTAGACCGCCCGGCTGTTGAAACTCATGCTGCCGTAGTAGCCACGATTGAACCAGTCCTTGGCCAGGCTGGGTGGCAGTTCGATCTGGGCCGCGATCTCATCGCCGGTCAGACCATGGTTGAGCATCCGAACGGACTGGTCGTGCAGATACTTGTAGGTATCCCGGTGCGCCGCCAGCACGGTCTTGACCGTCTCCTGGCCGAAGCGAGGCCAGCCATGGCTGGTGATCATCAGGTCCGAACCATCGGCAAACAGACGGATAGACTCGGTCAGATAGTCTGCCCAGGCCTTGCTGTCGCGCACCAGAGCGCCGCGCGGCGTCAGCACATTGTGCATCGACGGATTGACGTTCTCGGCCATGTCCAGAATGCGCAGATCCGGAAGGTAGAAGTTCATTTCCGCCGGGGCTTCGGTATTGGGCGTGTACTGGAACCGCACCTTGACGCCATCCAGCACCAGCTCCTGACCGGTATGGTCGATGATCTGGGTCGGGGGGATCAGGGTGATGGTCCCCTTGGCGATGCCCTGACCGATCCCCGAACTGACCTGCCCTTCGACGCCGGGCGGCAGCATCAGGCCAAACTGGTACTGGGCCCGGCGGCTCATGGCGTTGCCGGCCAGCACGTTTTCGCTGACGACCTCCTTCATGAAGCCCTCGGGCGCGACAATGGCGACCTTGCCGGCCTTGACGTCCGCCTCGTCGACAATGCCCCGCACGCCGCCGAAGTGATCACTATGGCTGTGGGTATAGATCACCGCGCGGATCGGCAGGGACCCGACCTTTTCGGTTATGAGATCAAGCGCGGCCTTGGCGGTTTCCGTCGTGGTCAAGGGATCAACCACCACCCAGCCCGTATCACCCTTGATGAAGGTGATGTTGGAGACATCAAAGCCCCTGACCTGCCAAACCCGGTCCGACACCTGGTACAGACCGTGCCGCGCCAGCAGCTGGGCCTGGCGCCAGAGGCTGGGATTCACTGTCGCCGGCGGCTCGCCTTTCAGAAAATCATAGGCCGCAAGGTTCCAGGCCACCTGGCCGTCGGCGCGCTTGATCAGCGGATCGGTCCGCGTGCCCATAAAGCCGCGATCAGCGAATTCAAAATCCTGGCGATCTGAAAACGGAAGACTTTGGGCAAGCGCCTTCTGCCGCTCAATCGTGGTGGACGAAGCCGGCTCGCCGGCGAAAGCCGCCAACGGCACCGCAAGTAGTGTCAGGGCCGACACAAAAAATGTCGCTCTAAGGTTCAAGCTGCGTCCTGCCATCGAATCTCGCCCCGTTTCGAGTTTTGAAACTTTGTAGTTTCATTATATCTAGCACTGAAGATGACTGTAGCAAACCAAGCTCGAACACCGACGCCGCGCGGTCGTCCCGGACAGCCGAAGCCTCGGGTAGATCGCGACGCCCGCGCTCAGGCGGTGCTTGATGCCGCCGTCAGAGTGTTCGCCGAGAAGGGTCTCCACAACACGACGATGCAGGACATCGCCGATCGTGTCTGTATGGCCAAGATCCTGATCTATCGGCTCTATCCGTCACGGCAGGCCCTGATCGATGCCCTGTTCAGCGACATTCTGAGCGAGATTGAGACGATTGCAGCCCAACCTTGGCGCGGTTACGGCTCGGGCATGGCGACCCTGATCGGCCTGGGACGCGCGCGCCCTGCCCTGCTGCTGCTTTTGCTTCGAGAGGCGCGCGGCCATCCGGAAACCCTGCCTTGGGCGACAGCTTGCGACACCCTGCTGGCCGGGCTGGCAGAGCCCTTTGTCGCGCCCCCTGCCGAAGCCTCAGACGAACTCAAGGCCGCTTGCGCGCAAGCCGCACGCACCTTCATGCCCTTTATCGTTGAGGCTTGCGTCGCCGGTATCGAAGACCGTGACGGGATGACGGACGTCGCCCGGGCGCAATGGTTTGGTGCGATAGTCCTGGCTTGGCGCACAGCAACCCGGACCGCTTTGGGGCTTCCTGATGCCCCAGAGCCCTACAGCTTGCTCAATCCCCTGCCTCACGCCTTTTGAGCCAGGCGCGGGCAATCAAACCCGCCACGATCCAGACTGCTATAGCCAGCACGAGCAGGACAATATGCTGCTGGCCGCCCCCCCGCATGGCTTGAACAATGGAATTGCCGGCGAACGCCGTCAGGCCGATCTTCGGAATGATCCCGATCGCCGTTCCCGCCGCAAAATCACGCAACCTCATCGGCGTCACGCCTGCGGCCATGTTGACGACGATGAAAGGTGCCGACGGCACCAGTCGCACAATGAGGCTGGCCAGAAAGCCATTCTTGCCGATCAGCCGCATGAACTTGGCCACGCCATCACCGGCAAAGTCGCGCAGAATCTTGGCCCCGAAAGTGCGCCCAAACCAGAAACCCACCAAGGATGAGACCAGGGTGCCGATCCAGCTGTAGAAGAAGCCCGTCCATGGGCCAAAGACCACCACCGCTGCGGCGATCAGGACAAACTGCGGCACCCCCAGAAAGGCCATTAGGGCAAAGGCGCCAACCGCCGCCGGCAGGGCCCAGGGCCCACTCGCCGCGCCCAGCCAGTGCTCAACGGTCGTTTCACCATTGAAACCGAGGAACTGGGCTCCGAACAGGAAGACGATCCCTACGCCGCCGAACAGGACAAAGGACACCGCCACCGTGCGCCAGGCACGGGCGTCCATATTGGTCACAAACTCGATGAGGCGGCGCATCACGTCTCCTGCCTCGCCCAATGGCACCGACGGGTCAAGCATCAGCCGTACCTGCGGCGCCTTAAAGGCACGCGCATTAACCACGCTGTCGCTGCGGATCCTTGATTTTCAAAGGATAGCACTCGCCCGTGGCGACAAATCGATTGCCAAGGCTTCACATTACATTGTTACTTATCCACAGGCCGGTGGGGCAAGGACCGTGTCTGAACTGGAGTGACCAACGTGAAGACCCTGGCTGTGATTTCTCGCAAGGGCGGAGCCGGCAAGACTACGCTTGCGGTCAATTTGGCGATAACCGCCCATCTGGCGGGCCTCAAGACGATGATCGCCGACATGGATCCACAACGCTCGGCAACGGATGCGCTGAGGGCCCGCGTCGCGCCCGGTCCGACGCTCATGGAGATCAACGCCGGCAAGCTGTTTCAGACCAAGGCAACGGCCGGATACAGCGGCTATGATTGCGTGATCGTCGATACCCCGGCGGCTCCTGATGCCGATGTGCTTCAGGCTGTGCAGTGCGCGGACCTCTGCGTTCTGGTGTGTCGGCCCACCTTTCTGGACATCGCGTCGGTCGCCCGGTCCGCTGAAGCGGTGCGCCGCCTGGGCAAGAAAGGACTAATTGTCCTGAGTCAGGCACCGCCGCGCCGCAATGGTGAAGAGCCCAGCAGTGTTCTGAAGGCCGCTGAGGCCCTGAGATTCACCGGCATGCCCATGGCCCCGGTCGGGCTTCGGGCCCGGGCAGCCTTTCAGCAGTCCATGGCTCACGGCCGGTCAGCCTGCGAGTGGGAGCCGAACTCGGCCGCCAGCCAGGAGATCAAGCGCCTTTGGGATCATCTCGAGACCTTGGCACCCAGCGGCCAGAACGACCTCTATCTGCGCGCCAACTGATGGACTTTCGCTAAGCGGAACGCCCATCAGCCAGGCCAGCTTTGCTGGCATGGCTGGGCCAGAGAGTAGCCAAAACTCCACCTGCGACTTCGATCCGGGAGCAAGCAACGCCCTCGGCGGGTCCCTGCTACCGGTAGACGCGGCTTAACCCGGCACCGAGCCTGTCGCAGAATGTCTTCAATTGATCCTGAAGCCGTCGCCCTGCGTTGCGCCCTTGGAGGTGGAGGCGTAAAGACCCCCGCAATCCTGAAAACCGGTTTCCCAGGGGAGTCCCAAGTATGTCGCTCGAGTCCGCCGCCCTGCGGCGCATCGCACCTTCGGCCACCATCGCCATCAGCGCCAAGGCGCGCGCCCTGAAAGCGGCCGGCCGTGACGTGATCGCGCTGTCCGCCGGCGAGCCCGACTTCGATACGCCGGACAATATCAAGGAAGCCGGTATTGCGGCGATCCGCGCCGGCAAGACCAAGTACACCGACCCGGACGGCATGCCCGAACTGAAGGCCGCGATCTGCGCCAAGTTCAAGCGCGAAAACGGTCTCGACTACAAGCCGAGCCAGGTCCATGTCGCCCCGGGCGGCAAGCCGGTGATCTATAACGCCCTGGTCGCCACCCTGAATCCAGGCGACGAAGTGATCATTCCTGCCCCGTACTGGGTGTCCTATCCGGACATGACCCTGCTGGCCGGCGGGACGCCCGTGCCGGTGGAAACCACCGCCGAAAGCGGCTTCAAGCTGACGCCCGAGGCCCTCGAAAAGGTGATCACGCCCCGGTCGAAGTGGCTGATCATCAACAGCCCCTCCAACCCGTCAGGCGGTGCCTATTCGCGCGCCGAACTGCAGGCCATCGCCGACGTGCTGCTGAAGCACCCGCAGGTCTGGGTTCTGACCGACGACATGTACGAGCATCTGGTCTTCGACGACTTCGAGTTCACCACCATCGCCCAGGTCGAGCCGAAGCTCTATGACCGTACCCTGACGATGAACGGCGTTTCGAAGGCCTATGCCATGACCGGGTGGCGCATCGGCTACGCGGCCGGCCCCGAGCCGCTGATCAAGGCCATGGGCAAGATGATCAGCCAGACGACCTCCAATCCGTCATCCGTTTCCCAATGGGCAGCCCTTGAGGCCCTGAATGGTACGCAGGATTTCATCAAGCCCAACGCCAAGCTGTTCCAGGAGCGCCGCGACCTGGTGGTGTCCATGCTGAACCAGGCCACTGGCCTGCACTGCCCTACCCCGGAAGGCGCGTTCTATGTCTACCCGTCCTGCGCCGGTCTGATCGGCAAGACCGCGCCCAGCGGCAAGGTCATCGAAAGCGACGAGGATTTCGCCGTCGAGCTGCTGGAAACTGAAGGCGTCGCTGTGGTCCATGGCGCAGCCTTCGGCCTCTCACCGTTCTTCCGGATCAGCTACGCCACCAGCAATGATGTCCTGGAAGATGCCTGTTCCCGGATCCAGCGTTTCTGCGGCAACGTGAAGTAATTCGGTACAATCCTCCCCTTCGGGGGAGGATTTTTCTGCGCATCGCACCCAAACCGCGTTAGGGGTCTCGCCCGTCGCGCTTCCAGCGACCAAGGAGGTCTCAAATGGCGCGTACTCCCAACTATTCCTTCGAACGTCAGGAACGCGAGCGCGCCAAGGCTCGCAAGGCCGCCGAGAAAGCCGCCGAAAAGGCCGCCGCCAAGCAGGCGCAAAATCCCGAGGGCGATCCGCCCTCATCCGACGACCAGTAAAGAACCGCCATGCCCACCTTGACGATGTACAACCACGAGACCGTAGCCCTGGATGGCGAGGCCTTCTCGGATTGCGAGTTTCGCGGTTGCCGCCTCGTCTATTCCGGCGGTGATGCTCCCACGTTCAGCGGCTGTCGCTTTGACGACTGCGAATGGAAGTTTGACGACGCCGCTGAGCGGACCCTGGCCCATCTGAAGCTTGTCTGGAACAACGGCGGCAAGGCCCCCGTTCAGGCCCTGATCAAGGAAATCACCGGCGGCGGCGGGCGATAGTCCCGCAAGGACCTGGCCTGGTGCGGTCAACACCGGGCCCACAAAGCTCCCAAAAGCGATATGTCAATCCGGCCAAACCCTTAGAAGACAGCCGTCCAGAATGGGCGTAGACTGAACCTATCGGTATTGATCCACTGCCGTCCGCGCCAAAGTTGCCGCGTCGAGGGTCGGACCCGCATCCTTCCGATGACACGACCCATACCAGGTATTGTCGACGCCCAGACCCTCGCTGAGGCTATTGTCGACACGATCCACGAGCCGCTCCTGGTCTTGGACGAACACTTCACGGTACTGGCCGCCAGCCGCTCCTTCTACGAAACCTTTCGGGTCGAGCCGCAGACGACCCTGGGCCGGCTGCTGTACGCCCTTGGAGAGGGTCAGTGGGACATCCCCGCCCTTAGGCTGCTGCTCGAGACGATCATTCCACAACACACGGCCATGGACGGCTTCGAGGTCGACTACGACTTTCCCGGCCTGGGACGCCGGACCATGTTGCTCAATGCCCGCAACGTCATCTACGCAACCAGTCCCCGCACAACCATCCTTTTGGCCTTCACCGACGTCACCGCCCGCCGCCTGATTGAGCGCGAAAGAGCGGTCCTGCTTGAGCGCACAGAGGCACTCTTGCAGCAGAAACAGGTCCTGCTGCAGGAAATGCAGCACCGTGTGGCCAACAGCCTCCAGATCATCGCCAGTATCCTGATGCTGAAGGCGCGGGCCGTGAACTCGGAAGAGACCCGGTTCCATCTCAAGGACGCCCATCAGCGCGTCATCTCGGTGGCAGAAGTGCAATCGCACCTGCATGCGTCAGAAGGCGTCGACCGGATCGAGGTTGGTCCCTATCTCAACAAGCTGTGCGCAAGCCTGGCGGCCTCGATGATCAGTGACCATCGTCCAATCGCCCTGACCGTGCTCGCCGACCACGTCTATATCCGCTCCGACAGGGCGGTGAGCGTTGGCCTGATCGTCACCGAACTTGTCATCAACGCCATCAAATATGCCTTCCCGATCGCCCGAGCCGATGCCCGGATCATGGTCACCTTCAAAGGGGACGCCGACGACTGGGAGCTGTGCGTGATCGACAACGGGATTGGTCAGGTCGCCGCGTTCGCCCCGGGCAATCCGGGCGGCCTGGGCACGGTTATCGTCCAGGCCCTGGTCAAGCAGCTCGAGGGGCGGATGGCCATCAGCACTGACCATGGCGTCCATGTCTCAATCAGGACTGGTCGGCTGGCGCTTGCCTTGCCGGAGACACACGACGAACCCAAGGTTTGACCCATGGCCCAGGCTGGGGCGATGCTGGGACCGCCGCAGCATCAGTCTGCAGGGTCGGGAGGATAGCAATGCGATTGGATCAACCGAGGGTCAAACCCCTGTCAGAGGATGCCCTGTCTCCCGAACAGGCAGACGTCCTGGCCCCATTGGGCGCGGGTGGCGTGATCCCGGCGGGCCCGGTGCTGAACATCTTTCGCACCCTGGCCCATGCGCCGAATGCCCTGAAGGCCTTCCTCGCCTGGGGCAACTACGTGCTCTCCAAGCGCAATGACCTGCCGGCCCGCGAACGCGAGATCGTCATTCTGAGGACAGGCTATCTCTGCAAGAGCGGCTACGAGTGGACGCAGCATGTCGAGATCGGCCTGCGCTGCGGTCTGACCGTTGATGAAATCGCCAGGATCAAGGCCGGTTCTGAGGCCGGTTGGTCGCGGCACGACGCCGCCCTGATCCGCGCGGCGGACGAACTGAACGCCGACCACTTCATCAGCAACCAGACCTGGTCGGAGCTGCTTGAACACTTCAGCGAAAAACAGGCCATGGATGTGGTTTTCACGGCCGGCCAGTACACCCAGGTCTGCATGATGCTCAACACCTTCGGGGTTCAGCTGGATCCGGGCCAAACCCTCGATCCCGACTTGCGCAAGACCTGATAACCACGCCGGGCGAAGTCGCGTTAAAGGTCGACTTGCCCGTCTTTTTTGTTCCTGTTACGTTCACGCATCCTAGCGGAGAGGCCGATGCTCACCCTGTTCCATGCCCCGCAGTCCCGATCGACCCGCTTCCTGTGGCTGCTCGAGGAACTGGGTGCCCCCTACGAGGTCCGGACCGTGGACATCTATCGGGCGACGACGAAGTCAGGGGCTCGCGACCCGGCCAATCCGCACCCCCATGGACAGGTGCCGGCCCTGCTGGACGACGGCGTTCTGGTGACGGAATCAGCCGCCATCGCCCTTTATCTGACCGACAAGTTCCCCGCCAACGGCCTGGGACCCCAGGTCGGGGACCCCTTGCGTGGTCCTTATCTCAGCTGGCTCGCCTACTATGCAGGCGTCCTTGAACCGGCGATCACCACGCTCTGGAAACAGCGGCAGGACGAGGCGGACCAAGCGACTTATCAGGCTCTGGATGACCGCTTGCGGACAACTCTGGAAGCCTCTCCCTGGCTGCTGGGCGATAGGTTCTCGGCAGCAGACATGATGTTTGTCAGCCTGTTGCAGTTCGCGCGGCAGATGCTGCCTCCGCACGCGGTCTATGATGACTGGCTGGCCCGGGCCAATGCGCGACCTGCCCTGGCACGAGCCCTCGCCAAGGATGCTGCCTGATGGCTCTCCGCGCACCAAGCTTCGCCCTTGCTGCCCTTGTTGCCCTTCTGGCTGTGGGAACGGCCGTCCAAGCCGATCCCGCCGTTGGAGCCAGGGTTGACGCCACCTTCGCCGATGACTCGGTCACACTGACCGAAGGCGGCAAGCCGGTTCTGGTCTATCGGACCAAGCCCCTCGCCCCATCCGTGGAACCAGGGCGGCTGAACTATGTCCACCCCCTCTATGCCCCCGATGGCACGGTACTGACCGAAGACAAGCCGGCCGACCATCTTCATCAGCGCGGCGTGTTCTGGAGCTGGCACCAGATCCTGGTGAACGGCAAGATGGTAGCCGACGGCTGGTACATGAAGGGCCTGACCTTTCATGTCCGGGAGAAGCGCTTCAAGGGGGATAGCCAGGGCGGCGGCACCCTTACAGTCAATGCCGACTGGATCGTCACGTCAGGGCCAGAACTCGACTATGTGGCCCGTGAGACCACGAAGGTCAGGGTCTTTCCGCTGAAGGACGGTAGCCGGCGCATCAATTTTGACACCGTCATCACCTCGCGCGTTGAAACCCTGGGTCTCGGCGGCAGTGACGATGCCAAGGGCTATGGCGGCTTTTCCATACGTTTGGTGCGTCCGGAGAACCTAAGCTTCGCCTCGGCGGGCAAAACCGTCACTCCTGCAGACACGGCGGTTGCAGCCGGCCCCAGCATGGGATTCGCCTGGCCCGCAGAGGCGGGTTTGCCCGCCTGGACGCTAGGCCTGACCTGCAAGGTCAATGACCAGCCGATCACGAGCTGGATCCTGCGAAGGTCCCTCTCGATGCAGAACTGCGCCTTCCCAGGCCAAACGCCCTATGTGATCAAAAAGGACGAATCCCTTCGTTTGCATCAAACCTTGATCATCCGGCCGGCGACCCCGGCCAAGGGGTCAACGGTGCCCAAACCCCCAAAGTCCTGACCATGGCCGAGATCCTCAATCTGAACCGGGCGCGCAAGGCCAAGGCCAAGGCTGATGGCAAGTCGCAAGCCGCCGAAAACCGCGCCAGGTTCGGACGTAGCAAGGCTGAAAAAGCCCTGGAAGCGGCCAGCGCAGACAAGCTCCGCCGCGACCTGGACGGGGCCAAACGCGAAGACTGAGGTCAGCCCCAAGCGCCCCTGTCGTTTCGAGAGACCCCTGTAAGCGGAAAAAACAGGCTCAAAAATCAAACCTGTAGAGCGCCGTTTAGAACTTTGGATCTCTCCGTCTGTAGCTAAGGGCTCTAGGCCAGCAGACGATTGACCGCAACGCCTCGCGGATAGGTAGCCAAAAACCGTTCGGCGACAAAATGAAGGATGACGTCGGGCTGTTCCCGATCGATCAAGTCTCCAATGACATCCCCATCATGCCAGACAAAGACTGAGCGCGAGAAATGCTGAGCCAGCAGCTCAACGCTTAGGGTCGCCGTTGAGTCCCTGAAGATCAGCGCCTTAGGCAAGGTCCTGTCTTCCTGCTCCATGATCACTGTCGCACGCCCACCGCCTCCGGGAATATAGCCTTCAGGCGTAGGCACCTGCCGGGCCCGCATACGCGCCTCCGGCAGGGTGTGCGAGATCACCAACTCCAACATGTTACCGACTCGCGCCAGCGCGGCGTCGACTTCAAACTGCGCCTTTACCGCGTCGGGCAGCTGGATCAGGACGTCGCCCTCCATCCCGGCAATAAAGTGTTGCAGGTCATTGAAGGTCAGGGGCGGTCCTACCGGTGCCCCACGGGCCTGCAGCGTCAGTATGGCCTCGCGATAGACATGGTAGGCTCCCATCCAGTTGACATGGGTATCACCGCGAAAGAACAGCAGCCCAAGGCGCTTCAGAGCGTCAAAGCGTTCGCCCAAATAGGTGACGATGTCGGGCCGCATCCGGGCCATGGCCCTGGCGGGCCTGTCCTCAAGCGTGGTCATGCCGTCGAGACCTGCGGGTAGATACTCTTGGTAGACGACGCTTTTCTCGGGGCAGATGAACATCTGGTAGAAGCGATCGCTCAGCCGGTCCGCCCGCTCGTCGAGAATGGTCTGGACCCTGCCTTGCTCATCGGCGGTCCACCGCTTGAGCCCGAACTGCCAGCTGAGAAAATCATTGGTGTCGTTGATCAGAAACACCCAGCCGCCGGGTGCAGCCAGACCCTTTGCACCGTTCTGGACGGTCTTCAGATCGCTAAGGATGGCGGAAGGTCCGGCAAGCCCATCAGCATGGGGCGCCGGCTGAACGTCCGCCTGTCTGCGGCGACCAAACTGAAATCGCATAGATCCGTCACTCCAGGGCGGGAGACGCTAGACGTTGCAAGAGTCGAGAGCAACCTGCTGCCGCCGCCTCCCCGATCACGCCTCGACAGTGTCCAGCATGTTGTTCTGGGCCAGGAAGGCCTCATGGTCTGGCATGGTCTCGACCAATTGGGCAATCTGGCGCTGGAGGGCCGCAAAGCTGGCGGCCGTGTCCTGCGGATCAGACCGGTCGGCGAGCGGATTGTAGCTCTGCGGGATCACGCCCTGTCCCAGCATGACCGCAAGCCAGGAACTCTGGGAGAAAAGCTCGTCAGGCCGCGAAACCAGCATCCCCCGGTCCCGGAAGATCGCGATGCGATCCCTCAGGCTGTCCGGAATCGGCATGCTGGCGACATAGCTCCAGAACTCGGAGTCCCGCCTTGTGGTGGCATGATAGTGCAGGATGATGAAGTCCCGCACCTCCTGGGCTTCCTCGCTGACCCGTCGGTTATAGGTGTCGATATTTACCGGACTGAATTCCCGGTCGGGAAAATGCTGCAGCAGCTTCACCAGGCCGGAATGGACCATGTGGATGCTGGTCGACTCGAGCGGCTCCAGAAACCCGCTGGCCAGGCCGAGCGCGACAACATTGCGGTTCCAGGCCTTGCGCCGGCGGCCGGTGACAAACCGCAGATGCCTCGGCTCTGCCAGGGGCGCGCCGTCCAGATTGTCCATCAGGGTCCGGGTGGCGATCTCTTCTGTCGTGAAGCGGCTGGAATAGACATAGCCATTGCCGGTGCGATGCTGCAGAGGAATGCGCCATTGCCAGCCAGCCTCGCGAACGGTCGAGGTCGTATAGGGCGTGATCGGCCCGACGCGCTCACACGGAACCGCCACCGCCCGATCAACCGGTAGCCAATGGCTCCAGTCGTCATAGCCGGTCTTGAGAGCGCCCTCGATCAGGAGGCCGCGAAAGCCGGTGCAGTCGATGAACAGGTCGGCCGAGACAGTCTGGCCGTCCTTCAGGGTCAGGCTCTCGACGAAGCCATCCTCGCTGCGCAAGGTGACGTCTATGACCTCGCCCTCAAGCCGTTTGACGCCCAGCTGTTCGCTGAAGCGACGCAGGTGGCGGCCGTAAAGAATGGCGTCGAAATGATAGGCCGAGGTGAAACGGCTCAGGGGTGAGGCCGGATCAACGGTCGGCGCGGCGACCCGGCCGCGCCGCGCAGCGTGGCCGCAGAGGGAATAGGCCCCGATGTCATCGGCCAGACCCTTGTCGCGCAGCATCAGATAGAGCTGGTGAAAGTCGCCCAGTTCGTTGTGCGGACCAAAGACGCCGAAGGGGTGCAGGTAGCGACTCTCGGCATCGCCCCAGCCCACGAACTCGATCCCGAGCTTCAGGCTGGCCTTGGTCTGCCGCATGAAGGCGGCTTCCTTCAGGCCGATCAGGGCATTGAACTGGCGGATGGCCGGAATCGTGGCCTCACCCACCCCCACAATGCCGATCTCGGCCGACTCGATCAGCTGGATCGAGCTGCCCCGGCCCAGGGCAGATCTGAGGGCGGCAGCGGCCATCCAGCCGGCCGTGCCACCGCCGACAATCACGATCGACCTTATGGCCCGCTCGTTCTGCATCCTGCGCTCCCCGCGGGCTGTTGCCGCCCCCTTGCGTCCAGGCGGTCTATGCCATGGGGGCGGCGTCGAGGCGATCACGCCGTTCAGGGGGGATGGCGAGGTAGATACTGTTGGGCTGGATCCCCAGCCGCCTGCGCGCCTCGTCGAGCGGCAGGGCGAACAGGGCCGGATAGTCGACCGCAGGCAGCCAGGCTGCGGCCTTGCCGTTTTTCCAGGCCTGGCGCACAGCGGCCCCATAGGGATGGCCATTGCGGGCCCGCGAAAACTCCCGCGCGCCGGCCAGGGCGATCGCGGCAAAGCCCAGGCTGCGGGTCTGGGCATAGGAAAAGGCGACCACGCAGACCTCGCCCAAAGCATCGGTGCTGTAGCCGGTCAGAACATGCCAGACATCGTGGACATCCCGCAGGCGCCGGCCGTACCAGGCGAGCGGATGCAAGGCGTCGACATCGTTGTCGGCCACCTTGCGGCTTTCGTCGGCCAGGCCCTCGGCCGACAGGCCACGCGGGGCGATGAAGTCCCGATAGGCCGCCCCGACCGTCCCCGGCGCGAACTGGGCCAGCCAGGCCTTGTCGGACAGGCGAAGTGCGAATTCGTCGCGCTCATAGGCGATGCGCCCGCCTTCCGGGGTCGACAGCAGACGGCGATAGCCGTTGGGAACCGCCTTGCCGGCCAGGGCCCGCATGATTTCGAACACCTGGGCGGTGTCTTCCTTGTCGGCGATCAGCCGGCGCAGGGCTTGGAGGGCCCGGATCGGCTGCAGCCGGAAGGCATCGCGCCTTTTCGGCACGAAGCCGGGCGGGGCAGCATGATCAAGGACTTGCGTGGCGGCGTTCATGAGGCATGCTCCGAGCGGACGCAACGAAGGTGACATCGCGTCACCTTTTTTCAAGAGGCAAATGGCCGCCATGGGCAGTCTCAAAAAGCGTTCGGTCAATCTGGCCGGCCACGCCACATCCTTGGCGCTGGAACCGGAATTCTGGTGGGCCCTCGAGATGGCTGCCGCAGCCGAGAGCCTGAGCATGGCCGCCCTGATCCAGCGCATCGACACCGGGCGCGGCGAGAGCCCCCTGGCTTCCGCCTGCCGGGTCTTTGCCCTCAGGCAGGCCCTCGCAGCTCAGCCCGGTCGGGAAGAGGTCGGCGACGGCAGGGGCTGAGGTTCAGGCATCGGGCTCGGCCGGGCCAATCCCGTCCGAAAGGACAGGTGTCCGGGCAGATTTGCAGACCCGCCAAGACGCCAGGCCATCATCAGGGTCAGCCCCACAACCAGCAGGCCCAGTCCGGCAAGCCAGGCCGCAGAACGGTTATGGCGGATGCGCTCGGCCATGCTGGCCTCCCCTCAACTATGCTGCCTCCTGAACGCCTTCCGGGCTGGACCGGTTCCGCAAACCGCCAAGGAGGGCTTAAGCCTCCGCCCGTCTGTGCTACATATGTTCCATGTCTTCAGGCTACGACTCGCATCCGCCCCATGGCGATCTCCCCTCCCCGCGCATCTCCGACCTCGCCCGCCCGCGCGGCCCGGGCGGCGATCCCGGCTATCTGGACGGGCTGAACCCCGAGCAAAGGGCGGCGGTCGAGACCACCGAAGGTCCCGTCCTGGTCCTGGCCGGGGCCGGCACCGGCAAGACCCGGGTTCTGACCACCCGTCTGGCCCATATCCTGTCGACGGGTCGCGCCCGCCCCTGGGAGCTTCTGGCCGTCACCTTCACCAACAAGGCCGCCCGCGAGATGCGCGAGCGGATCACCCACATCATCGGGGCCGAGGCCGAGGGCCTGCGCTGGCTCGGCACCTTCCACTCGGTGGCCGCCCAGATCCTGCGCCGCCATGCCGAGCTGGTCGGCCTGAAGTCCAGCTATACGATCATCGACAATGACGACCAGGAACGGCTGCTGAAGCAGCTGATCGAGGCCGAGAACATCGACGCCAAGCGCTGGACGCCCAAGATCCTGGCGGGGATGATCGACAACTGGAAAAACAAGGGCTGGACGCCCGATCGCGTGCCCCCCGCGGATGGGTCCGAGTTCGCCGCCGGCAAGGGCACCATCCTCTATCGTCAGTACCAGGATCGTTTGCGCATCCTCAATGCCTGCGACTTCGGCGACCTGCTGCTGCACAACATCACCATCTTCACCAGCCATCCCGACGTTCTGACCGACTACCAGACCCGCTTCAGATATGTGCTGGTTGACGAATACCAGGACACCAATATCGCCCAGTATCTCTGGCTTCGACTGCTGGCCCAGGGCCGGCAGAATGTCTGCTGCGTGGGCGATGACGACCAGTCGATCTATGGCTGGCGCGGGGCCGAGGTCGACAACATCCTGCGGTTCGAACGCGATTTCCCCGGCGCCAAGGTGGTCCGGCTCGAGCGAAACTATCGGTCTACGGAGCATATTCTGGCCGCCGCCTCGGGCCTGATCACCGCCAACAAGGACCGCCTGGGCAAGACCCTCTGGACCGACGAGGCGGGCGGCGAAAAGGTCAAGGTCAGCGGCGTCTGGGACGGCGAAGCCGAAAGCCGGATGGTCGCGGACGAGATCGAAAAGGCCAAGCGCGCCGGCCGCAAGTACAGCCACATGGCCATCCTGGTCCGGGCCAGCTTCCAGATGCGCGCCTTCGAAGAGCGCTTCGTGATGCTGCAGATCCCCTACAAGGTGGTCGGCGGGCCGCGCTTCTTCGAGCGGGCCGAGATCCGCGACGCCCACGCCTATCTGCGCCTGATCCAGTCGCCGGATGATGACCTGGCCTTTGAGCGCATCGTCAACACGCCCAAGCGCGGCATCGGCGATACCTCGGTGCAGAAACTGCTGCAGGTCGCCCGGCTGGAGAGCCTGCCGGCGGTCGAGGCGGCGCGCACCCTGGTGGGCAGCGACGAACTTCCGGCCCGAACCCGCACGGCCCTCAGCAACTTCCTGCGGGACCTGGATCGCTGGCGGGCCCTGGCCCAGACCATGCCCCACCAGCGGGTGCTCGAAGCCGTTCTGGAAGAGAGCGGCTATACTGACGCCCTGCGCCTCGACAAGGGTCCGACCAGCCAGACGCGGCTGGAGAACCTCAAGGAGCTCGTCCAGTCGATGAGCGCCTTCGATACCCTGGAGGCCTATCTGGAGCACGTGTCTCTGGTCATGGACCTCGACAAGGGGGCCGGCGACGACGCGGTCTGGATCATGACCCTGCACTCGGCCAAGGGGCTGGAGTTCCCTCTGGTGTTCCTGCCCGGCTGGGAGGAAGGCGTCTTCCCCAGCCAGCGCAGCATGGACGACAAGGGCACCAAGGGGCTCGAGGAAGAACGGCGCCTGGCCTATGTCGGCATCACCCGGGCCCGCGAAGAGGCCCGGATCAGCTTCGTGGCCAATCGCCAGGTCTATGGTCGCTGGACCAGCCAGCTGCCGTCGCGCTTTGTCGATGAACTGCCCCTGGCCCATGTCGAGGCGGCGTCCGAGACCGGCTATTATGGCGGCGGTCCAGGCATGCAGCAGACGGCGGCCTCGCGCTGGGACGATACCGGCCAGAGCGCGTTCGGCGGTTCGGGCTATGCCAGCCCTGGCTGGAAGCGGGCCCAGGACCGCATGGCCGGCGGCGGCAATTCCTGGAGCAATCCCCGCACTGGCGGCTCGGGCGGCCGCTCGGCCCCGATCGAGGGCGAAGGCCGCCTGGTGGCCGTCTCGGCCCCCTCCAGGGCCAGCGCCTTCCAGCGCGGTGACCGGGTGTTCCACGTCAAGTTCGGCTACGGCCAGGTCTCCAGCGTCGAGGGCAACAAGCTGTCGGTCGCCTTCGACAAGGCCGGCGACAAGAAGGTCATCGACAGTTTCGTTGAGAAGGCGTGACATTCAGGCTCCGGGTTAGGGTCCCGCCAGATTCGCCCCCTACGGGCTGCTGCGCATTTCATCTTCCCCCTCCGGGGGAGGACGACCTGCGAAGCAGGTCAGGAGGGGGCGAGTCTGGCTGACACAGCTCCACGCCCCCACGCGATCCCTCGCTGAGGTTCTGGAAAGGGTCGCGGAGCGTCCGGACCACGTCCGGATGAGAGATTGAAAATACCGTTTCGACGAAGCCGTCCGCTCCGCGTCACCGTTTTCCATCAGCCTCCCGCCAGGTGGCCCTGTTGAGGCCTTACCGGGACCCGGACCGCGCCGTTTCCAGCTCAGTCCGGCGGTCGAAGAGGACGGGCTTACAGCCAGACACGCCCTTTTGCCTTCAACCACGCCGACGGCGGGCGGGTCTGGCCAGCAACCAGATCCCCGGACACGCTTCAGTATCCCCCTGAAGCCCAGCCCCGCTCGATCACCCCCCGCCGCCGCAATGGTCGCTGGCCCTGCGCCCTTTCCTCGCGACGAGGTGGGTTGATTATGCGGCAGGTTTTGGGGCGTCGGACGGGCGCGGTGGTTGTTTTTACAGGGTGTTGAATAGGCTGGGGTTTGTTCGGGAAAGCACGGGGATAGAGGGCAGTCTTTCCCCGTACTAGCCCCCTACGGGCTGCTGCGCAGCCGTCTTCCCCCGGAGGGGGAAGATGTAGGGCGGCAATCTCATCTTCCCCCCGCAGGGGGGAGGACGACCTGCGAAGCAGGTCAGGAGGGGGCCAGCGGCGTCGGCCGGAAGAAATCCGCCCTCCCTACCGAACGGAACAGCGCCTCAGACGCTATCCGTCCATGGCTCTCGATCTAACGCCACTGATGACCTTCGCCGTCTCACGGCCGGTGCTGTTCGGCGCGCCGCTGGCGGCCATGCTGGGCGCGGTTCTGGGGCTGGTGTCCCAGGTCGGACCCCAGACGGCAGCCCCCGTCGAAACCCGGCCGCTCAACTACGCCGCGCTGGAAGACCGCCTCCAGCCGATCGAATGGCCGGCCGGCAAGGTCCCGGACTATGTGATCGGCACTGATTTTCTGGTCGAGGCCCGTCCGCGCGCGAAACCTCTCCGCCGCATGACACGATCGAGCCCCCGCCCATGGTCTATGTCGCGTCCGAGCCCGCGCCTCCGGTGCTGCGCGCCACCCGACCGGCACGCGACGAAACCCGCTGGCCTTCCGCCCAGGGCGATATCCTCGACCTTCGCCTGCCCGAAGACGACCCGCCAGGACCGACTTTGCTGAACTAAGCCGCCGCAAAGGCTCGCCTTTCGCCTCAGGGATCGGTACTGGAGCGGCATGACCGACTATACGCCCCAACAGATCGTCGCCCGCGGCGGCCGCCTCGACGCCGAAGCCGCCGCCGACGCCATCGACAACCACCCCGGCCTCGAAGGCGCGACCTACTCGATCCTGGAAGAGGACGAGGACAAGAACATCTGGCGGATCGACGCCTTCCCGACCACCCAGGAAGAATCCGACGGCCTTGCGAGCGTGCTGGCCGGCTACAAGGTCAAGGTGACCACCGAGGTCCTGGCCGATGCCGACTGGCTGGCCATGGCGCTGTCGGGCCTGCCGCCGGTCAAGGCCGGACGGTTCTTCGTCTATGGCATGCACGACCGCGGCCGCCTGCCGGCCAGCACGGTCAACCTGCGCATCGAGGCCGGGGCGGCCTTCGGCACCGGTCACCACGGCACCACCGTCGGCTGCCTGCAGGCCTATGACCGCCTGATCAAGGCCCGCAGCTTCAAGAAGGTGCTCGACGTCGGGGCCGGCACGGGCCTTCTGGCCATCGCCGCCGCCCGCACCGGCAGCAAGCTGGCCGTTGGCACCGACATCGACAAGCCCAGCGTCCGGATCGCCCGCGAGAATGCCCTGGTCAATCAGGCCAATGCGAAATTTGTCCACGCCTCGGGCCTGGGCCACCGGCTGGTCGCCGACAATGCGCCCTATGACCTGGTCTTTGCCAACATCCTGGCCCGTCCCCTGATCAGCCTGGCCCAGGACATCAAGCGCGCCCTGGTTCCCGGCGGCACGGTCATTCTGTCCGGCCTGCTGCGGACCCAGGAGCGGATGGTCAAGGCCGCCTATCTGTCGCGCGGCTTCAAGGTGGTCACGCGCATCCATCGCGACGCCTGGGCGACCCTGGTCCTGCAGCGCCCCTGAGCAAGGGGCCGGAACCCGCGGGCCAAAGACAACGTTTCCTAAGCCAGAACGTCCCCGGCCCAAGGAATAGCCCGATGACCTATACCGACCCCAGAGTCCCGCCGACCGAACGCGTGGTCGCGGTGCGCGAACCCAATACCACCGGCTGGATGGTGGCGGGCATCGTGGCTATTGTCGCGGTGATCGCCGTGGCCGTGATGCTGAGCCAGCGTCCCGCTGACACGACCCAGGATCAGTTGATGCAGGCCCAGGAGCAGGGCCGAAACGCCGGCATGATGGAAGGCGCTCAGTCCAGCCTCACCAGCAACGCCCAACAGGCCGCGCTTGCCGCCGAAAACGCCGCTCGCAGCGCAGCGGCCGCAGCCGACGAGGCGCGTCGGGAGACCGAACGCGCCGCCGCCAACGCCACTCAGGCCGCCAAGGACGCCACCGACCGCGCTGCAGCCCGGACGGATAGCACCGCGCCGTCGCCCGACAGCCAGCCCCCCCTGCGGCCATAATCAGCCTCTTCCCAGGCTTGGGTCGGCGGATTACATCGGGGCATGCGCCAATCCTTCGATGAATCCACCGACCCGTCCTTTGGTCCACGTCACGTTCCGCTGATCCGCGCCGCCATGGCCCGCCAGGGGTTGGATGGCTTCCTCGTGCCCCACGAGGACGAGCACCAGAACGAATACCTGCCCGCCGCCAATGATCGTCTGGCCTGGGCCAGCGGCTTTACGGGCTCGGCCGGGGCCGGCGTGATCCTTAGCGATCGTGCCGCCGTGTTTGTCGACGGGCGCTACACCCTGCAGGTCCGCGAGCAGGTCGACCAGGGGGTGTTCGAGATCCGCGACCTCGTCGAGGGCGGTGTCCCGGCCTATCTGGAGACGGCGTCTGCCGGATCGGTGATCGGCTATGACGCCCGGCTGCACAGCCCCCAGGCGCTGGACAGCCTGAAGGCCGCCGCCGCCAAGGCCGGTGCCGAACTGAAACCCGTCGCCCTCAATCCGCTGGACGAGGCCTGGGGCGCGACGCGTCCGCCTCAGCCGATTGCGCCGATCGTGCCGCAACCGGTCGAGCATGCCGGCGAGGACTCCGCCTCAAAGCGCGGCCGCATCGGCGCGAGCCTCGCAGCCCTGGGCGCCGACGCCGCGGTGATCACCGCTCCGGCCTCGATTGCCTGGCTGTTCAATGTCCGCGGCGGCGACGTGATCCGCACGCCCCTGCCCCTGTCCCAGGCGATCGTCAGCGCCGACGGCTCCGCCCGTCTGTTCGTCGATCCGGCCAAGGTCACCGAGGACTTGCCCGCCTGGCTGGGCAACCAGGTCAGCGTGGAGGCCCCGGACGCCCTCGACGCCGCCCTGGCCGACCTGGCGGGCAAGAGCGTCCTGGTCGATCCGGGTCAGTCCTCGGCCTGGTACTTCGACAGCCTGGCCGCCGCCGGGGCGACGGTGGTGCGCGGGATGGATCCCTGCACCCTGCCCCGGGCCTGCAAGAACAGCGTCGAGCTCGAGGGCACGCGCGAGGCCCATCGTCGCGACGGCGCGGCCCTGACCCGGTTCCTGCACTGGCTGGCCACCGACGGCCAGATCAACCCGCCGGACGAGAAGGAAGCCGTCACCAAGCTGGAGGCCTTCCGCGAGGCCACCGGGGTGCTGAAGGATCTGTCCTTCGACACCATTGGCGCGGCCAACGGCCACGGTGCCCTGCCCCACTATCGCCCGACCGAGCGCAGCAATGAGCGCGCGGCCCTCGGCTCTCTGCTGCTGGTCGACAGCGGCGGCCAGTATCTGGACGGCACCACCGACGTCACCCGCACCGTGGCCATCGGCCAGCCGACGGCGGAAATGGTTCAGCGCAATACGCTGGTCCTGAAGGGCCATCTGGCCATCGCTCGCCTGCGTTTCCCGGCCGGCACGACCGGGTCGGCGATCGACGCCTTTGCCCGCGCCGCCCTGTGGGCCCATGGCCTCGACTATGACCACGGCACCGGCCACGGAGTCGGGGTCTATCTCGGCGTTCATGAAGGTCCGCAGCGGATCTCCAAGGCCCCCAATACCATCGCCCTGCAGCCGGGCATGATCGTCTCGAACGAGCCCGGCTACTACAAGGACGGCGAGTACGGGATCCGGATCGAGAACCTCGAAGTGGTCATGCCGGCCGAAGACATTGCCGGCGGTGACCGCCCGATGCACCGGTTCGAAGCCCTGACCCTGGCCCCCATCGACCGCCGTCTGATCGACAAGGCCCTGCTCACGGCCGAAGAGATCGCCCAGTTCGACGCCTATCACGCCCGCGTTCTGAGAGAGGTCGGGCCGCGGGTTGAACCCGAAGTGCGGGCCTGGATGGAAGAGGCCTGCGCGCCGCTTTAGCGACGACTTGCCCCCTCCAGGCTGCTTCGCAGCCGTCCTCCCCCGTAGGGGGAAGACGCTCTCATCTTCCCCCTATGGGGGAGGAGCGCGCAGCGCGGAGGGGGCAAGAGTTCGAAACCTATTTCACCCGGTTCCAGACCTGGGTCTTGCACAGGGGCGCGACGATGCAGCCCTTCAGTTTCAGCTGAGTGTCGCTGATCATTTCCAGCGTGCCCGCATAGGTGCCGCCGTCATCGGGGTTGTACACCTTGCCGCCGCTCCACTTGGCGGGGCCGCCCGTGAAGTCCGACAGCAGCAGCAAACCCTTCAGCGTGCGCCCCTGCTGGGCGGCGTCCTTGTTGCGAATATCCTTAAGGGCCGGATTGGTGCGGATCTGGTTGGAGGTCACCAGCTTGCCGCAGAGACTGGCCCCGCAGCGGCTGATCTCTACATGTCCGCCATTGGTCGGCGTGGCCCACAGGCCGGTGACGTCAGCGGCCGAAGCCGGGCCAGCCAGCGCGCCGAGGGCCGCAAAGGCGATGAGGATGGTGCGGTTCATGGTTTTCTCCCTCGTTCGCGCTGTGCTGCGCGTTTGATGACCGATTGCGTGATCACGGCTAAGTCAGCAAGCCCTGAGGCAAATTGAAGGCCAAGACTTTCAGATTTGACCAGCCTAACCGGCCACCATGGCCAGCCACTCATCCTCGGTCATCACCTGGATGCCGAGTTCGGTAGCGGTCTTGAGCTTGGAACCCGCCCCCGGCCCTGCCACCACCAGATCGGTCTTTTTCGACACCGAGGAGGCGACCTTGGCCCCCAGGGCCTCGGCCTGGGCCTTGGCCTCGTCGCGGGTCATCTTCTCCAGAGCGCCGGTGAAGACCACGGTCTTGCCGGCTACGGCGGTGTCGGTCTTGGGCTTGGCCACGGCCTGGATGTCGAGCTGCTCGACCAGGGCAGCGACCTTCTGGCGATTGTGATCCTCGCTGAAGAACCGGGCCAGGGACTGGGCCGCCACGGGCCCGACGCCATCGACAGCGGCCAGGTGCAGATAGTCCTCACCCGGCGCGCCGTTGGCTGCTTCCGCCAGGGCCTGGGCAAAGGCGTCCCAGGTTCCGTAGCGCTCGGTCAGGGCGGCGCGGGCCGGCTTGGTCAGCTTGGGCACGGCATGACCGATCTTGATCTCCAGGCTCTCGGCCTGCGGCCACGGATCGGCCTTCAGCCCGCCTTTTCCGACCTCGACCAGCAGGTCCAGCGCCTTGGGCCCGACGCCGGGCGCGGTGGAAAGCTCCAGATAGGTCGCAGTCGGCAGGCCCGTGGCGGCGGCCTCGGCGGCGGCCTGCAGGTCAGCGAAGGTGTCGAAGTGGCGAGCCAGAACGGTCGAGGTGGTCTCGCCGATGTCCCGCATGCCCAGACCATAGATCACCCGGTCAAGGCCGATGGTGCGCCGCGCCTCGATGCCCTTGACCAGATTGGCCACCGAGGTCTCGCCATAGCCGTCGCGGGTGCGCAGAGCGTCCAGCTTTTCCGCATCTCGAGCCAGGCGGAAGATGTCGGCGGGCTCCTTGATCCAGCCCTCGTCAAAGAAGGCCTGCAGTTGCTTCTCGCCCAGGCCCTCGATGTCGAAGGCCCGGCGCGACACGAAGTGGCGCAGGTGCTCCACCCGCTGGAACGGACAGGCAAACTCACCCGTGCAGCGGCGCACGACGGACTCGGTCCCCGAGGCATTGGTCTCGCGGGCCAGAGGCGTCTTGAGCGGACACGGGCAGGCGTGGGGGAATTCATAGGCCGGCGGCGCGGGATCCGGTCGCGCTTCCAGCGCCACCTCGACGATCTGCGGGATCACGTCGCCGGCCCTCTGGATCACCACGGTGTCGCCCACCCGCACGTCCAGTCGGGCGATCTCGTCGCCATTGTGCAGGGTGGCGTTGGTCACAGAGACGCCGCCGACGGTCACCGGCTTCAGCCGGGCGACCGGCGTGATCGCCCCGGTCCGGCCCACCTGCAGGTCGATGGCCTCAAGGATGGTGCGGGCCTTCTGGGCCGGGAACTTGCGGGCGATGGCCCAGCGCGGCGAGCGCGAGACAAAACCCAGGCGCCTTTGCCGGTCCAGGTCGTCGACCTTGTAGACGACGCCGTCGATGTCGAAATCCAGGGTCGGTCGCAGGGTCTCGAAGGCGGCATAGATGTCGAGCAGGCCCTGGGCATTCTCCACCCGTTTGGCCGGCGGGGCCGTGGTCACGAAACCCCACGCTTCGAGCTGGGCCAGGGCCTCCCACTGGCTGCCGGCGAAGCTGTCGCTGACCAGGCCCCAGGCATAGCCGAAGAACCGCAGCGGGCGTTGGGCGCTGATCTTCGGATCGATCTGGCGCAAGGAGCCGGCCGCGAAGTTGCGGGGATTGGCATAGGTGCGCTGACCTGCGGCCTCGGCGGCGGCATTGAAGGCGGCGAAAGCAGCCAGTTCGACATAGACCTCGCCGCGCACCTCGATCACCTCGGGCCAGCCCGAGCCCTTCAGGCGATGGGGAATGTCGGCGATGGTCCGCAGATTGGCGGTGACGTCCTCGCCCACGCGGCCATCGCCCCGGGTTGCGCCCTGGACCAGCACCCCCTTCTCGTACCGGAGAGAGGCCGACAGGCCATCGATCTTGGGTTCGGCCGTATAGGCGACAGTCTCGTCCGCCGACAGCTTCAGGAACCGCCGGATCCGCGCATCGAACTCGGTCGCCTCGTCATTGGAGAAGGCGTTGTCGAGGCTCAGCATCGGTACACCGTGCTCAACCGGCGAGAACTGATCGGCCCGTGCCGCTCCGACCGACATCGACGGCGAGTTCTCCCGGATCAGATGCGGAAAGCGGGTCTCGATATCGAGGTTGCGACGCTTGAGCGCATCATACTCGGCGTCGCTGATCGTGGGCGCGTCCTGCTGGTGATAGCGCAGGTCGTGCTCGGCCAGATCATCGGCCAGTCGGGCCAGTTCGCTGGCAGCCTCGGTCTCGGACAGGTCGGCGACGGGGATCAGGGTCACGGGCGAATCCGGCTTGAGGGGTGTCGCCGGGATTTTAGCCGATGCCGGCGCAAAACGCTCCTTCCGGCGCACGCCAGCCTGTTCGTTAGACCTAGAGTGCCGTTACAAAGAAGATCACCGTCGCGGCAGTCATGACCGCCGTCGCGGCCCATCCCAGGGCCGTCTCGCCATTGGACAGGGTGAGCCGGCCCATGGCCCTGGGATTGCGAACGATCAGCATCATCACCGCCATCAGGGGCGCAGCCAGAACGCCGTTGACCACGGCGGCCCAGTAGAGCGCGCGGGCCGGATCGATCCCGATGTAGTTGAGCGACGCCCCAAGCAAGGTGGTCACGGCGATCGTGGCGTAGAACAGGCGCGCGCGCTTGGGCTTGGCGTCGAGGCTGCCGGCCACGCCGACCATCTCGGTCACGGCATAGGCCGCTGATCCCGCCAGCACCGGCACGGCGAGCAGGCCCGTGCCGATAATGCCCACCGCGAACAGCGCGAAGGCAAACGGTCCGGCAATGGGTTTCAGCGCCTCGGCCGCCTGGGCCGATGTGGTGATGGTGGTGATCCCGTGCGCGTGAAGGGTCGCGGCGGTGGCAAAGACGATCGCCAGCGAGACCAGCGTGCTGAAGGACATGCCCACCAGCGTGTCGGCACGGATGCGCCGCAGCTCCGGGCCAGCCTCCCTGGGGGTGATGCACAGGGGTTTGGCGTGATGGCGGTGCTGCTCCTCGATCTCCTGGCCGGCCTGCCAGAAGAACAGATAGGGGCTGATGGTCGTGCCGAGGATCGCTACGAAGGCGGTCGCATAGGCTGCGTTCCACTGGATCTCAGGAACGACCAGGGCCAGCAGGGCCTGGCCCCAGGGCACACCCGCAACCATCACCACGGCGAAGTAGCTGAGCAGGGACAGGGTGGTCCACTTCAGCACGGCTGCGTAACGGGCATAGTCCAGGAAGACTTCGACCACGACGCAGAACACGCCGAACAGCAGCGTATAGAGGGCACTAGGGCCACCGGTCAGCAGCGACAGGGCCGCGCCCATCGCACTCAGATCCGCGCCAAGATTGATGATGTTGGCGACCAGCAACAGCAGGACGACGCCAATCAGCAAGGGGCGTGGGTAATGGCGGCGCAGGTTGCGGGCTATGCCGCCCCCGGAGACCCGGCCGATCTCGGCGGCGACCTGCTGAATGACGGCGAGCAGGGGAAAGCTGAGAACGAAGGTCCAGGCCAGGCCATAGCCAAACTCGGCGCCAACCTGGCTGTGGGTGCCGATGCCGCTGGGGTCATCATCCGCCGCGCCGGTGATCAGCCCCGGGCCCAGCTGGGCGAAAAACCGTTTCAGTCGAGAGGGTTTGGTCTTGCTCACAGCCAAGCTGTAGAGCGCCGCAACCTCATTACCTTGATCCTGATCAAGGGAAGTTCAGCCCGTGACGCTGCGCCGGAACTCTCAGGCTATTACGCGTCAGCCCTGACGCAGGCTCCGAAGCCCTTCCCTTCCCTTCCCTTCCCTCGCCTCGCCGTGCCGAGCGCGCCGTCAGGATGAGCGCTGTTTCATCGCCGGAACCTGCAAAGGCCTCATCTTGAGCTTGTCGAAAGACGAGACTGTCGCGTCAGAGCGATCAGTATGTCTGCAGATCCTAGCTGATCAGCGCTCGAGCCGCCGCGCGCGCCGCCTCAGTGACCTCAGCGCCGGATAGCATGCGAGCAATTTCTTCCTCGCGCTGACCGGGCGACAGGGGCTCGACGCGGGTACGGATCGCCTGATCGTCGCCGGACTTGGCGATCCGCCAGTGGGCGTCGCCGCGAGCCGCAACCTGAGCCGAATGGGTCACCACCAGCACCTGTGCATTCTCGGCCAGACGCTTGAGCCGCTGCCCCACGGCGTCCGCCACCGCTCCGCCGACGCCCTGGTCGACTTCGTCGAAAATCATCAGCGGTTGGGGACCCGACCCGCGCCCGGCCAGGGCCGCCTTCAGCGCCAGGGCGAAACGCGCCAGCTCGCCACCGGAGGCGATGGCTTCCATCGGGCCGAAGGGGGCCCCGGGATTGGTTGAAATCTCGAAGGCCACCCGATCCATGCCGGTCGGACCGACCCGGTCCTCCGGCAGAGGCTCGACCGCCACCCGGAACCTGGCCTTGTCCAGTTTCAGCGGTGCCAGCTCGGCCTCGACCGCCACGGCAAGGCGATCACCGGCGGCCAGACGCTCGGCCGTCAGGGCTTCGGCCGCGAAGATGTAGCCATCGCGGGCCGAGGCGGCTTCGTCCTCGGCGGCCTTCAGCGCCTCGCTTGAGGTCTCGATGGCCTGCAGGCGGGTCGCGAACTCGGCGCGCAGGGACGGCAGGTTTTCGGTGGCGACATTCAGCTTGCGGGCCATAGCGCGCAGGGCGAACAGGCGCTCCTCGGTCTTTTCCAGCCGGTCAGGTTCGAACTCGAAGCTCTCGGCCACGGCGTCGATGGCAGCGCTGGCCTCCTGGGCCTCGACCAAGGCCCGGTCGACGGCATCGCAGGCGGCCGTCAGGCGGGTCATGGCCGCGCCGTCCGCTGGAGCCCCGGCGTGCAGGGCCCGTTCGCGCGCCCGCTCCAGGGCGCGGAAGGCCTGGGCCAGCTTGCCGGACAGGGCATCACCGCCGAGGGCATCCTGGGCCGAGGCGATATCGGCCAGGGCCTTTTCGGCTGAACCCAGCAGGGCGCGTTCCTCGGCCAGGGCGGTTTCCTCGCCTTCACGAGGGTCGAGACGATCCAGCTCGGCCAGGCGAAGGGTCAGCTCTTCGGTCTCGGCAGCGGCCTGATTGGCCAGGGCACGAAGGGCCTCGGCCTTCTCGCGCGCCGCCCGCCAGCCGCTCCAGGCCGAGGCTACGGCC
This sequence comes from Caulobacter sp. AVps16, assembly GCF_058681455.1. Lineage (NCBI taxonomy): Bacteria > Pseudomonadati > Pseudomonadota > Alphaproteobacteria > Caulobacterales > Caulobacteraceae > Caulobacter > Caulobacter sp. AVps16. The sequence continues at coordinate 1,058,654 of NZ_CM178739.1, read as the reverse complement.
GAGACCGCGACCCCGCCAAAGGTATCCAGCAGGGTGCGGTGGGTGCGTGGATCCAGCAGGCCGACCGTTTCGTGCTGGCCGTGCACCTCGAGCAGCAGGGCACCCAGATCCTTGAGCACGCCGACACTGGTGGCCTGGTCATTGACAAAGGCCCGGGACCGGCCGTCCGGCGACAGTTGGCGACGCAGGACCAGATCCTCGTCGCGGCCGTAGTCCAGCCCCTTGTCGTCCAGATAGGCAAAGGCGGGGTGGTCGGCCGGCAGGGCGAAGATGGCAGTGGCCGAGGCCTGGCCCGTCGCGCCGCGTCGCACGAGGCCGGCGTCGGCCCTTGCGCCGGTGGCGAGGCCCAGGGCGTCGAGGATGATCGATTTTCCGGCCCCGGTTTCACCGGTCAGGGCCGTCAGCCCCGGACCAATGGCCAGATCCAGGCTCTCGATGAGCACGACGTCGCGAATGGAGAGGCCAATCAGCATGTCGCGGAGAATCGCGCAGAATCAGCGTTTCTCAAAGCGCTCAGACGCCCTGATGTTCAGCTTGTGTTCCGAAAGGCGCGCGCCCGGTCCGGCTGGAGCCCCATCCAACCTGACGGCTTCATCAGGGGCGGACGATAAGGGCTCTAAAACAGAAGCCTAGAGCCCGAGCGCGCCGCGGACGCCGCCCTTACCGGCCGGCTTTTCACCGGGAGGAGCCAGGGTGGCGTTCTTGTCGCGCACCAGGCGGTCCAGCAGGTTCTTCTTGGCACCGGGAGTCAGAGGCTCGACGGCGGGCTTGAGACCGGCGTCGTTCAGGAGCTTGTAGGCGTCCATGTACCAGCGATCGCCGGGGAAGTTGAAGCCCAGTACCGCGCCGTTGCGCTTGGCCTCTTCGGTCAGGCCGAGCGTCAGATAGGACTCCACAAGGCGGTAGAGCGCCTCGGGGGTGTGGGACGTGGTCTGGTGACGGTCGATCACCGTCTTGAAGCGGCCGATGGCGGCCAGGGCCTGACCCTGGCGCAGATAGTAGCGCCCGATCGCCATTTCCTTGCCGGCCAGCTGGTCATTGACCATGTCGATCTTCAGGCGGGCGTCCTGGGCATATTCGCTGGACGGATAGCGCTGCACGACGTCCCGCAGAGAGGCCAGGGCCTGCTCGGTGGCCGCCTGGTCGCGATTCACGTCGACGATCTGCTCGAAATAGCAAACGGCCTTCAGATAGTAGGCGTAGGAGGCCGACGGATTGCCGGGATAGAGCGAGATGAAGCGGTCGGCGTCGCCGATGGCGTCATTGTACTGGTTGCCCTGATAATGGGCGAAGCCGGTCATCAGGATCGAGCGGCGCGACCACTCCGAATAGGGATGCTGGCGTTCGACTTCGCGGAAGTAGTCGACGGCCTCGTTCCAGCTGCCGCGATCCAGCCGGTCAGCACCGGTGGCGTAAAGCAGCTCCACCGGCCGCTCTTCATAGACCAGGGTCGGCTTCTTGGCCTTGCCGGCGCAGCCCGCGACCGTGACGGAGACGAGAACGGCGGCGAGGACGACGGCCGAACGACCCGGGAATTTAAGAAGCACGGACTATCACCCTCGAAGCAAACGCGCGCCTCAGCGCCGTGCAAGGCTTCTACACCACGCCGCCAAGGGCGCAAATGCGAAGGCCGACAACGCCGGTCGCGCTTTTCTTTAGACAGCCTCGGCCAGTTCCAGCGCGTGGGTGCGCAGGCGCCAGGCGCGCGGCTGGGCCAGCAACGCCCGAACCACGGCGTTATTGAGGCCGTGACCGGCCAGAACCCCTTCAAAGCGGCCGATGATCGGCGCACCCAGCACATAGAGGTCGCCGACCGCGTCCAGAGCCTTGTGGCGGACGAACTCGTCGGGACGGCGCAGACCTTCGGGATTGAGAACGCGATCGCCGTCGATGACGACGGCATTGTCCATCGAACCGCCCCGCGCCAGACCGATGGCACGCAGGGCCTCGACGTCACGGACGAAGCCAAAGGTGCGGCAGTTCGACAGCTCCGACCGGAAGGACTCTTCGTCCACAGTCAGATCGACGCGCTGGCGGCCGATGGCCTTGCTACCGAAGGCGATCTCGAAGGCCACCTCGAAGCGATCCGACGGGGTCAGGCTGGCGACCTTGTCGCCCTCCTCCACGCGGATCGGCTCCAGGATCTCGATATATTTGCGGGCGGCTTCCTGCCGGCGGCGGCCGGCGCGGTCCAGGACCTGCACGAAAGGCTCGGACGAGCCATCCATGATCGGGACCTCAGGACCGTCCAGTTCAACGATGCAATTGTCGATCGACAGGGCCGCCAGGGCCGCCATCAGGTGCTCGATGGTCGAGACCCGAACATCGTCGGCATTATTGATCACGGTGCCCAGCTGGGTCTGACAGACGGCATCCGGCTTGACCGGAACCCGGTTGTCCAGATCGTGGACATCGGTGCGCAGGAACACGATCCCGGTGTCGATCCCGCCGGGCCGCACGGCGACACGGACATGCTCGCCCGTGTGCAGGCCGATCCCCGCAAAGATCACCGGTCCTGCGACCGTGTGCTGAAAATACGCCGAAGCCGACACGAAAGACCCTTGTAACTCTACTCATGGGCGGTTCACGGGCGGTCCTTTGACCGCTCTATGCCCTGTGTACCATTTAGGGACGATGCCGCAGTGCGGCAAAGCAAGTCCTGTTTCGGATTGTTACCTTCCAAGCCTTTGTAATCGTGACGATTTTTTGACACAAATTCGCCACATCCTTTTCTTGGGCGGCGGACGATCGTCCAGGATGATCTTTCGCCCTCCCTGCTGGCCTCGCGTGCAAGCCAGGGATAGGCTGACCGCTTCCGTCCGGTAGAAAAAGGCCAGAACCTTGCGTTTCAAGATCAACAGTTTGCGTTTGGCGGCTTCGGCCCTGGCCCTGATGGTGACCCTGGACGGTGCGGCCCTCGCGGCCGGCGCGCCGGAACCCGTAAAGCGGCAGGTCTTCACCGCCAAGGACATGGCCAGCCTCAACCGCCTGAGCGATCCCCGCGTGTCGCCGGACGGGCGTTATGTCCTGTACTCGGTCCGGACGATGAATTTTGAGGCCAACAAGGCCTCGATGTCGCTGTGGATCGCCGATCTGAAGGCCAGGACCCCACCGCAGCGCCTGGCGATTTCGGACGGCGGGGCCAGCAGCGGCCGCTGGAGCAGCGACGGCCAGTCGATCTATTTCCTGTCCGGCCGCGCCAGCGGGACCGACCAGGTGTTCCGCACCGACGTGGCGGGTCAGACTGCCGTGCAGGTAACCCGGACGCCGTTTGATGTTCAGGCCTTCAAGGTGTCGCCGAACGGCAAGACCGTCGTCGTCGGCCTGGCCGTGTTCCCGGACTGCCCGGACCTGGGCTGCACCGAGGCCCGCCTCGCCGCCAAGGCTGCATCCAAGGCGACGGGCGTCGTCTATGATCGCCTGTTCGTCCGCCACTGGGATACCTGGGACAACGGAACCCAGAACCACCTGTTCGCCTATGCGCTCGACGACAAGGGCGTGGCGACCGGGACGCCCGTCGACCTGATGAAGGGCTTCGACGGCGACAGCCCCACCAAGCCGTTCGGCGGCGACGAAGACTTTGTCATCACCCCGGAGCAGGACGGCGTCGCCTTCACAGCCAAGCTGGCCGGCAAGGACGAGGCCTGGAGCACCAACTACGACTTCTGGGTCGCCAAGTTCGATGGCTCGGAGCCGATCAGCAATCGCACCGCCGCCAACAAGGCCTGGGACACGGCTCCCGTACCGTCGCCGGATGGCAAGTTTGCCGTCTATCGCGCCATGAGCCGTCCAGGCTTCGAGGCTGACCGCTTCCGCATCATGATCCGCGACCGGACCACCGAGCAGGACCGCGAGCTGGCCCCGGACTGGGACCGTTCGGCTGACGCCGTCGCCTGGAGCGCGGACGGCAAGACGATCTATGCCACCGCCTTCGATGTGGGCCAGGCCAAGCTGTTCGCGATCGACGTCAAGTCCGGCAAGGTCACGGCCCTGACCGGCGCCGGCCATGTCAGCGCCTTCGATGTCGGACCGCAGGGCCTGGTCTATGCCCAGGACTCCCTGAAAAGCCCGTCGGAGCTCTTCCTGCTGCCGCCCAAGGGACCTGCGGTCAAGATCGCCAGCGTCAGCGCCGAGGCCCTGAAGAGCGTCGCCTGGGGCGAACCCGAGCAGTTCAACTTCAAGGGCTGGAATGACGAAACCGTCCACGGCTTCGTCGTCAAGCCGGCCAATTTCGATCCGGCCCGCAAGTATCCGGTGGCCTTCCTGATCCATGGCGGGCCCCAGAGTTCGTTCGGCAATGCCTGGAGCTATCGCTGGAACCCGCAGGTCTATGCCAATGCCGGCTATGCCGTGGTGATGATCGATTTCCACGGCTCCACGGGCTACGGCCAGGCCTTCACCGACTCGATCAGCCAGCACTGGGGCGATCGTCCGCTGGAGGACCTGCAGAAGGGCTGGAGCCACGCCCTCAAGGCCTACAGCTTCCTGGACGGCGACCGGGCCTGCGCCCTGGGAGCTTCCTATGGCGGCTACATGATCAACTGGATCGCCGGCAACTGGAACGAGCCCTGGAAGTGCCTGGTCAATCACGACGGCATCTTCGACACCCGCTTCATGGGCTATGCGACCGAGGAGCTGTGGTTCACCGAGTGGGACAACGGCGGCACCCCCTGGGAGCCGAACACGACCTTCACGAAGTTCAATCCGGCTGACCACGTGGCCAAATGGACCAAGCCGACCTTGGTCGTGCAGGGACAGCTCGACTATCGCGTGCCGCTCGAGCAGGGGCTCTCGACCTTCACCGCCCTGCAGCGCAAGGGCGTGCCCAGCAAGCTGCTGTACTTCCCCAATGAGAACCACTGGGTCCTGAAGGCCCAGAACTCGGTGCAGTGGCACAAGGAAGTGCTGGACTGGCTGAACACCTGGACGGCCGAGAAGAAATAGTCCGCCTAGAGCGTTTTCCGATAAGTGTGAAACGGTTATCGGATCGAAAAACGCTCTAAACTTTTGATTTAGAGCCCTTTTCACCCGACCCTGATGAAGCCATCAGGTCGGAAAGGGCTCTAGACCCGGCCCGTCGCCACCGACCAGGTGAGGCGGGCCTTTTTCTCCAGCTCACCCGGGTCGCGTTCCCGGGCATAGGGACCGGCCAGGGCCGCCGTTGCAATCGCCGGGAAGGCGGCGACGGGCAGGCCCCTCACCTCGCGGCGAGCGGCTTTCAGCTGCTCTGCCACCCGCCGGGCCAGGTCGACCGGCGTCCACGCTTCCGGCAGGCGCGACCGTCCCGCCTGTTTCAACCGCCATAGACCGGCCAGGCCATAGGCGCGGGCCGCGCCCTTGACGGCGTGCGGGTCGGCGGACGCCTCCAGCCGCCGGGCGGCCAGCACGGCCAGGGCTCCGGCGGTGGCGTCGATATAGGCAAGCACCCTGCCCTCGTCTTCCGGCGGGACCTCGTCAAGATCGGCGAACCGGGCCTCGGCCATGGCGGCCAGGGCCAGGGGGTCGATGCCCGAGGCCGCGAGGGCCTCGACATTGGGATGCTTGCGCGGGGCCTTGCCGGCCGCGAGCTCATCCATGGCCTCACGCCACCAGGTCAGGCGGATCTCGCCCATCAGGGCGTTGGAGACCCCGCCGGCCACCCGGGCCAGCTCGTAATTGAACGCATAGAGCGCGATCACATCGGCCCGCGCTGCGGGGTCGGCGATGAAGCGGCTGGCCAGCCAGCGGTCGGGATCGACGCGGCGGACGAGATCGTCGAGGGTTTCGGTGTCGGCCATGGGTCTTCAAACGAGAAAGGGCCCGCCGATTCCCCGGCGGGCCCTCCCCTTACACGATTTTGGTCGGGGTTTAGCCGAACAGCGTCTGGTTCATCGTCATGGTGGCCAGCATCGGGATGCTGAGCAGGGTGTTGGTGCGCGAGAACAGCATGGCCAGTCGGGCCGACTTGGCCTTGGCGTCTGCATCGGCCTCGACGATGCCGAGCGCGATCTTCTGGTTGGGCCAGATAAAGACCCAGACATTGAAGAACATCACGGTCGCCAGCCACATGCCCACGCCGATGAAGGTGTAGCGCGCGTCGACGTCGGGCGAGTAACCGCCGGCCAAGCCCAGGGTCGCGGCCTCGAACAGATAGTTGCGGCTCATGGCGAGGATCACGCCCATGACCCAGGTGGCTAGGGCTGCCCAGCGGAACCAGAACAGGGCTTCAGGCGCGATGTACTTGCTGACCGCCGGCTTCAGCTCGGCCGGGATCTGCGGCATGACGCGGATCTGCACGAAGTTGAAATAGTAAAGCAGCCCGATCCACAGGATGCCGAAGAACACGTGCATGAAGCGGAACACTGCTTCGAAGAAGACCAGGCCGCCACCGGCATGCATGTAGTAGCCAACGGCCATCACGACTGACAGCAGGACGCTGACGATGATGGTGTTGCGGAAGTTCGCGAGAAGTCCGGACATCCAAGTTCCCCCTAAGAACCCAAGAAATTTGACGGCAAGCTATAGGCCGGATCGAAGAGTCGGGCAAAGCCCGGAAAACAACGCTTTCTAGACGGCGATCAGGGCCGCCGCCAGCCGCCGGCCTTCGCTGGCCAGGACATTATAGGTTCGGGCCGCCGCCTCGGTGCTCATGAATTCGAGGCCGATACCCGCCGCCTTCAGGGCATCGCGGACATCACGGGGCGGCAGGGCATTGACCAGCCCCCCGCCCAGCAGCACGAACTCGACCGCGCCGCCGGCAGCGAAGACCTCGACGAAGTCGTCGGGGGTCAGGGCCGCCAGGGCCGAGGCCGACCAGGCCCGCGGCTTGTCATCGATGACCAGCAGTGAGCCCGGATGCCAGAGGCCGGAGACGCGGAAGCCGCCGCCGCCCCAGGCGTCGATCGAGGGCGGACGGCGCGGTTCAGCCATGATCAGGGACGCGAGGCCGCGCCGAGCTTGATCGGCGTCGCCTCTTCGTCGCCGCGCTTGACGCCCCACAGCAGGATGATCGGCGCGCCGACATAGATCGACGAATAGGTGCCGACGGCGATGCCGAAGATCATCACGACCGAGAAGCCAAACAGCGCCTCGCCGCCGAACACCGCCAGACCCGCCAGGGCCATGATGGCCGTGACGCCGGTGATGATGGTGCGCGACAGGGTTTCATTAATCGAGAGGTCAATCACCTCGCCGAGCGGCATCTTCTTGTACTTGCGCAGGTTTTCGCGCAGGCGGTCGAACACGACGACGGTATCGTTCATCGAGTAGCCGATCACGGTCAGCAGGGCCGCGACCGTATTGAGGCTGAACTCGATCTTGAACAGCACGATGAAGCCGAAGGTCAGGATCAGGTCGTGCAGCAGACCCGCAACCGCGCCAAGGCCAAACTGCGGCTCGAAGCGGAACCAGATGTAGAGGAACATCAGGCCGATCGCGAGTGCCAGGGCGATGATGCCGCTGCGGAACAGTTCGCCCGAAACCTTGGGGCCGACCGCAGAGGGATTGATGAACTGCACAGGGTCGCCCAGTGACTGGCGCAGGGCGTTCTTGGCATTGGTCAGGGTGACGCCGGCGTCGCCGCCTGCGGGGGTCTGGAACCGCACCAGGGCGCGGTCGACGGCACCGAAGGCCTGCACCTGAACATCGCCCAGACCCTGGGCTTCAAGCGTAGAGCGCACCTTGGCCAGATCGACCGCGCGGGGCGCAGTCGAGACTTCCATGACGGAACCGCCCTTGAAGTCGATGCCCAGGTTCAGCCCGGGCTTGAAGACGCCGATCAGGGAGGCGACCACCAGGACCGCGCTGATCAGCGCCATCAGGCGTGCGAACTTGACGAAGGTGAAGTTGGTTTTCTGCGGGAGCAGCTTGATCAGGGGCCAGGCCATGGGTGCGCTCACTCAGATCGGAAGTTTCTTGGGGCGGGCGGCGCGGAACCACCAGCCGATGAGAAGCTGGCTGACCAGCACGGCGGTGAACACCGAGGTGAACACGCCGATCGACAGGGTCCAGGCAAAGCCGCGAACCGGGCCGGCACCGAAGGCAAACATGATGCCTGCCGCCACCAGGGTGGTGACATTGGCGTCGATGATCGTGCTCATGGCACGAGAGAAGCCGGCGTCGGCGGCCATGATTGCCGATCTGCCGGCCCGGGCCTCGTCGCGCATCCGCTCATAGATCAGCACGTTGGCGTCCACGGCCACCGCCAGGGTCAGGATCAGACCGGCGATGCCGGGAAGGGTCAGGGTGGCCTGGGTGATCGACATGGCCGCCACGATCATCGTGCAGTTGATCACCAGGGCGATGACCGAGATGCCGCCAAACAGCAGGCCATAGGACAGCAGCATGAACACGACGATGGTGATGAAGGCCACAAGGGTGGAGATTGCCCCGGCCTTGACGGCGTCGGCGCCCAGTTCGGCTCCGACCGTGCGCTGTTCTTCAACGTTCAGCGGTGCGGGCAGAGCGCCCGACCGCAGCAGCAGGGCCAGTTCCGAAGCGCTCTCCGGCGTGAAATTGCCGGTGATGATCCCGGAACCACCCGTGATGGCACCATTGATGACCGGTGCCGAGATGATCTTGGCGTCCAGGACGATGGCGAACTTCTTGCCGACGTTGCGGGCCGTGGCATCGCCGAACTTGCGTGCGCCCTGGCCGTTGAAATTGAACGAGACGACAGGATTGCCGCTCTGGGAATCGAAGGTCTGGCGGGAATCGGTCAGTTCGTCGCCCGACACCACGGCCCGCTTGCGCACGACATAGGCCGGAACATAGCCGTCCTCGCTGGGCAGCATTTCAGAACCCGGCGGGATGCGGCCGGCCGCCATGTCCTCGGGGGTGACGCTCTCGTCGACCATCTGGAAGGTCAGCTTGGCGGTCTTGCCGATCACCGCCTTCAGCTTTTCGGGATCGCTTTCGCCGGCCGCCTGGATGACGATCCGGTCGAGGCCCTGACGGGTGATGGTCGGTTCCTTGGTGCCCAGGCTGTCGATGCGGCGACGGATGGTCTCGATCGACTGCTCCACGGCCATGGCCGCGTCGGCCTTGGCGGCCTCGGGGACGAAGCTGATCTCCAGCAGCTGGTTGTCGCGGGTGGCGACCGAGATGTCGCGACCGCCCACCGCGCCGACCAGGGGCGAGCCCACCGACTGCCGCAGCAGGTTGGCGGCTTCATCGACCTTGGCGGCGTCGGTAATGCGCACGCTGATCACGCCGCCGGCTTCGCGCAGGTCGCCAAAGGCGATCTGCTCGCCCCGCAGGCTGGTGCGAACGTCTTCGACCAGATTGGTCAGGCGTTCGCGACGCAGCGCGGCCGTGTCGACCTCCATCAGCAGATAGGAGCCGCCCTGGAGATCGAGACCCAGGTTGAGCTTCTGCTTGGGAACCCAGCCGGGCAGAGCGTCGAGCGTTCTTTGCGGCAGAAGGTTCGGCAGGGTGAAGACAAGGCCGAAGATCACCGACAGGGTGACGACGATGATCTTCCAGCGGGACAGTGTCAGCATGGATTAAAGGCTCTGGACGACGCCTTGCGGCGTCTGTGGTCGGCGGACGATCTAGGTGATCAGCTCTTGGGGTCGTTGGCCGGGGCGGGTTCGCCCTTGGCGCGGACTTCGGTGATCATGCCCTTCACCACCTTGACGGTGACGCCCTGAGCGATCTCGAGACCGACTTCCTTGTCCTCGACCCGCACGATCTTGCCCAGCACGCCGCTGGACAGAACGACATTGTCGCCGCGCTTCAGATTGGACAGCATCAGCTGATGTTCCTTGGCCCGCTTCTGTTGCGGGCGGATCAGCATGAAATAGAACAGCACCACCATCAGGAGGATGGGGGCAATTTGCATAAGCTGCGCGCTCAGGCCACCGGACATAACGTCTCCAAGAATTTCTGCGGTCGGGACACCCATATAGGGTCTCGCCAAGTCGGCGGAAGCTATGCGTTCACCTGCTGTTTTGCAATGACGGCGCGGCAAGGTTAGGACCGGCCCATGATCGATGCCCAAAATGCCCTGCTCACCCGGATCGCCAACGCCCTTGAACGGCTGGCACCGGCCGCGAAAACCCCGCCGGATTTCAGCGGCGGACGCCTTTTTCGGCATGACTGCGCGCGTGACGCCTTCGTCGCCGCCCCGGATTATCCGATGGCCCTGGACCTGCTGGTCGGGGTCGAGCGGCAGAAGGACCGGTTCGTCGAGAACCTGAACCGCTTCGCCACCGGCCTGCCGTGCAACCACGTTTTGTTGTGGGGCGTGCGCGGTACAGGCAAGAGTTCGCTGACCAAGGCCGCCTTCATGGCGGTCTGTCGGGACCACGCCGATCTGAAGCTGATCGAGATCGATCGCGACGAAATCGCCGCCCTGCCGCCGTTGTTTGATCTGCTACGCACGCGGGCCGAGCGCTTTGTGGTGCTGTGCGACGACCTGTCGTTCGAGGACGGCGCAGCGGCCGCCAAGGCCCTGAAGTCGGCCCTGGAGGGCGGCGTGGCCGGCCCGCCGGAAAATGTCCTGTTCGTCGCCACCTCCAACCGCCGTCATCTGATGCCGCGCGACCATGTCGAGACCCAGGGTGCCATTGCCGCCGCCGAGAACGCTGAAGAGGAGATGAGCGTCTCCGACCGCTTCGGTCTGTGGATCGGCTTTCCGCCCATGGATCAGGCGACCTATCTGCAGGCGATCCGCGCCTATGCCGAACGCTTCGACCTGGTGGTCGAGAACCTCGACCGCAGGGCCCTGCAATGGTCGCAGCTGCGCGGCGCGCGCTCGGGCCGCGTGGCCTGGCAGTTCATCCGCGATCTGGCCGGGGAGCTGGGCAAGGGGCTGCCGGCTTAGCGGCCAGGCCCTGGACATGGCCGCGCGCCCTCGCGCTTGGGCTGCGAGGGTGATGGAAAGGGTCGCGGAGCGTCCGGACAACGTCCGGATGATTGGATAGAGTAACCGTCTCGACGAAGCCGACCGCTCCGCGTCACCGTTATCCGCCAGCCTCCCGCCAGGTGGCCCTGTTGAGGCCTTACCGGGACCCGGATCGCGCCGTTTCCAGCGCGTTCCGGCGGTCGAAGAGGACGGGCTTACAGCCAGACACGCCCTTTTGCCTTCAACCACGCCGACGGCGGGCGGGTCTGGCCAGCAACCAGATCCCCGGACACGCTTCAGTATCCCCCTGAAGCCCAGTCCCGCTCGATCACCCCCCGACGCCGCAATGGTCGCTGGCCCTGCGCCCTTTCCCCGCGACGAGGTGGGTTGATTATGCGGCAGGTTTCAGCGCGTCGGATTGGCGCGATGGTTGTTTTTTCAGAGCGTTGATTTCGCACGGATTTGTTCGAAACCGAAACGGGAATTAGGGCAGTTCATCCCCGCACTTGCCCCCTACGGATCGCTTCGCGATCGTCTTCCCCCGGAGGGGGAAGATGAAGGGCGACGATCTCATCTTCCCCCCGCAGGGGGGGAGGACGACCTGCGTAGCAGGTCAGGAGGGGGCCTGCGGCGTTAGCCGGAAGGCACTCCACCCTTCGCGCCGAACGGAGCCAGCCTGAAATCTCACGGCGCGACGGAACGAAGGGGCCAGGGGACAAGTCCCGGGATCGCAAGACACCGCTCGCCGCTTGGTTTATAATCGGGCAGGAAATCAACCCGGAGAGTCCCCATGGCCAAGCCGTGGTTTCGGACAAAGTCATACGGCTTCGGCGCGGGCCTGCCGTGCAGTTGGGAAGGCTGGGTGGTGCTGGTGGCCTTCATAGCCGCAATGATCGGCCTGTCTGCCCTGCCCGCGCCCCTCGTCCAGGCGCATCCCTGGCTGACTGTCAGCCTGCATCTGGGACTGATCGCCGGCGTCGTCGTGCTGGTCTGGAAAAAGAGCGACAAGCCCTGGGGCTGGCGCTGGGGCGACGAGTAGCCGAACGGCCCGCCTCTTGCGAAGCGGGCCGTCCTTTATTCTAGCGCGGCAGGAGCAGGGCCGGATCGACCGGGCGAGCCTTATCCTTGACCGTCGGCGCATAGCGCATCTCGAAGTGCAGCTGGGGCTCATTGACCCCGCCGGTCGAACCGACCGTACCGAGCTGCTGCCCCTTGACGACCTGCTGACGCATCTTGACGTCGGTCGAGCCGAGATGGGCATAGGCCGTGACCCAGCCGTCGGCATGCTTGACCAGCACCAGATTGCCGAAGGTCGGCACCTGGTTGCCGGCATAGGCGATCTCGCCATCGGCCGAGGCCACGACCGGCGCGCCGGCATTAGCGCGGATGTTCAGGCCGTCATTGCGCTGGCCGGTGCCCTTGACCCCGAAGTCGGAGATGATCTCACCCCGCAGCGGCCAGGAGAACTTGCCCTTGCCCGAGGCAATGATCTCGGCCTCGGTCGGGGCGGCGCTGCTCTCGATGATCGGACGGGCCGGCAGCGAGGGCGGCGGATTGACCGGCAGGGCCGCGACCGGAGCGCTGGGACGCGGCGTCGCCGGGCCGGGACGGTAGGGAATCGGCGCCGACGGCGTCGTCACGGTGGATTCGCCTGTCGTCGGAGCCTGGGCCACCGTCGATCCGGCCGCCGGCCGGGTTGAGGTGGTGGTCGTCTTGATCGGGCCCTTGTCCTTGTAGCCGTCGGGCAGGACGATCTTCTGCCCCTTCTTCAGGGTGGCGGTGACCTTCAGGTCGTTCTCGGCGGCCAGGGCCTTGGGCGTGACATTGAAGCGCTTGGCGATGGCGGTCAGGGTGTCGCCGGTCTGGGCGACATAGGCCTTGGCCGTGGTGGCCGGGCCCTTGACCTTCGCACCCAGCCTCAGGGCCTTGTCGGGATTGAGATCATTGGCCTCGGCCAGGTCGCTGACGCTCATGTCGAAGCGCCGGGCGATCGCCGTCAGGGTGTCGCCAGACTTCACCGTATAGACCTGACGCGGTCCGGCCACCGTGACCACCGCTCCCGTCACACTGGTCGTGGTCGTGGTGGTCGTGACGCTGGCCGGGGTCACCGAAGGGCTCGCCGCCGGGGTGGAAACGGGGGGCGGGGCGGCCTGGGTGGTGGTCGCAGGACGCGACGTCTCCGCCGGACGGACGGCAGGCGGCGTCGAGGCACCGGCAAGCGTCGTCACCGGGGTGCTGGACGGCGGGGCAGCGACGGCGGTCTTGGTCGGACCCTTGTCCTTGAAGCCGTCGGGCAGAAGCAGCTTCTGGCCCTTCTTGATCGCCGCGCCGGCCTTGAGGTCGTTCTCCTCGGCCAGGGCGGCGGCTGTGACGGAAAAGCGCTTGGCGATGGCGAACATCGTGTCGCCCGACTGCACGATATAGGCCTTGGACTTCGGACCGGCCGGCCCGACGATCTTCTGGCCCAGTTTCAGGCGGTAGGGCTTCTCCAGGTCGTTGAGCTTGACCAGTTCGGCGCGGGTCGTACCGAAGCCACGGGCGATCGCGTCCAGGGCGTCGCCGGATTCCACGATCCGCATCTGCGGCTTACCGGGCACGTCCACCACCGGGCCGGCCACCGTGGTCACGATGATCGGGGCAGCGGGCCGGATCTGGGCCGGAGGCGGGGGCGGCGGCGGGGGCGGCGGCGGCGGCGGAAGCTCGGCCCGGGTCACCGGCGGTTCGCTATAGGTCGGCGGTGCCGGCTCGACCGGGATCGGCTCGCGGCGGATGACTTCCGGGGCCGACGGGCGCGTATCGAGCGGCTCGGCGGCCGGTGCCTGGGTGATCGGGAAATTGGGGGTCTGGGCCCTGGGAGCCGGTCCGCCCGGCTGGCCGTCGCGCGCGGGATATTGCGGTCCCCCGGTCGACTCGCAGGCCGCGAGGGTTCCAGCCGTCAGGGCGATCACCGCCGCGCGCGTCCACAACTGCCTCATAGCCTCTCCTTTCCTCACAAGTCGTCCAGACGCCCCTGTGAGGGTAAATCAATCATTAACCGCAAGGACGCCGCACAGGCCGCGCCCCCATTCCCGCTTCACTGGTCGCGGGCCACGCCGTCGAGCAGCGGCACAAACCGCACGTCGCACAGCACCTCGACCTTGAAACCGCCCTTGCCGTCACCGGCATAGCGCCGAAGGCTCTGAACCGGCCCCTTCCCGATCGGCGCCACGAGGACACCATTGGGCTTGAGCTGGGACAAAAGGCGTTTCGGATCATCTTCGGCGGCGGCCGTGACCATAATACGGTCAAACGGCGCCTGTTCGGCCCAGCCTTCGCCACCATCCCCGAACTTGGTGATGACATTGGTCAGGCCAAGCCGGGCGAAACGCGCCTCGGCCTCCTTCATCAGGGTCCGGTAGCGCTCGATCGTATAGACCAGCCGCGAAACATGGCTGAGGACGGTAGTCTGGTAGCCCGACCCTGTGCCGATCTCGAGCACACGCGAGCGCGGCTCGATGGTCAGGGCCTGGGTCATCAGGCCGACAATATAGGGCTGGCTGATGGTCTGGCCGCAGGCGATCGGCAGGGCCGAGTCCTCCCAGGAGCGCGCCTTGAACAGATCGGGCGTGAACAGATCCCGCGGCGTCTTCTCGATGGCCGCCAAAACCTGGGGATCGGTGATGCCCTGATCGCGCAGGGCCTGCATCAGGAGGGGCAGATCGGTGGTGGGCGCGATCTTGGCCTTGCCGCTCATCCGCGCCCTCCGGCCTTGGGCGGCGCGCCGCCCAGAACCCCCTTCAGGGCATGGACGGTTTCATTGTGCGTGAGATCGATATGGAGGGGCGTGACCGAAATCCGGCCCTCATAGACCGCCTTGAGGTCGGTGCCGTCCTTGGGCTTTGACGGCGTGGCGGTGAACCCCATCCAGTAGTAGTCGCGGCCCCGAAGGTCCGTGCGCTTGTCCCAGTGGCGCAGGTGGCCGTCGCGGAAGCCCTGGCGCGTGACCTCGACCGCCGTCACCTGTTCCGGCGGCAGGGCCGGGAAATTGACGTTCATGATCACGTCGGCGGGCCAGCCCACCTCCAGCAGGCGCTGGATGATCCCCGGACCAAAGGTCTCGGCGGTCTCCCAGTGGGCGACGACCTCATCATGAAAATAGTTCATGGCCTGGGACAGGGCGATCGAGCGGATGCCCAGGGCCATGCCCTCGATGGCACCGGCCACCGTGCCCGACAGGGTGACATCCTCGGCGATGTTCTGGCCGCGATTGACCCCCGACAGCACCAGATCCGGCGCAGGACCGTCGATCAGCTGCTGGACGGCCATCATCACGCAGTCGGTGGGCGTGCCCTCGACGGCGAAGCGGCGATCATCCAGACGGCGCACGCGCAGCGGATCGGCCAGGGTCAGGGCCCGGCTGGCCCCCGACTGCTCGTATTC
This sequence comes from Caulobacter sp. AVps16, assembly GCF_058681455.1. Classification (NCBI taxonomy): domain Bacteria; kingdom Pseudomonadati; phylum Pseudomonadota; class Alphaproteobacteria; order Caulobacterales; family Caulobacteraceae; genus Caulobacter; species Caulobacter sp. AVps16. The sequence goes on along the minus strand of NZ_CM178739.1, from coordinate 1,043,410 downwards.
CGGCGCGCAGATCCAGATGTCGTCGCTCAGGGCGCGGGCGATCTTCTCCAGCGCAACGAGGCCGGGGGCATGGATGCCGTCGTCGTTGGTGAGCAGAATGCGCATGCGGCTCAGGCCTGACCGCCGAGGTGGGTGATGCCGCCCATATAGGGCAACAGCACCTCCGGAACGGTGATGACGCCGTTTTCGTCCTGATAGTTCTCCAGCACGGCCACCAGGGTGCGGCCGACCGCCAGGCCCGAACCGTTCAGGGTGTGGACGTACTGCGTGCCCTTCTCGCCGGCCTTGCGGAACCGGGCGTCCATGCGCCGGGCCTGGAAGTCGCCGCAGTTCGAGCAGGAGCTGATCTCGCGGAAAGTGTTCTGCGACGGCAGCCAGACCTCGAGGTCATAGGTCTTGCGAGCCCCGAAGCCCATGTCGCCGGTACACAGCAGCATGGTTCGGAACGGTAGCTTCAGGGCCTTCAGCACTGCTTCGGCGCAACCGACCATGCGTTCGTGCTCGGCCTCGCTCTGGTCAGGCGTCGTGATCGAGACCAGCTCGACCTTGTAGAACTGGTGCTGGCGGATCATGCCGCGCGTGTCGCGACCCGAAGCGCCGGCCTCGGAGCGGAAGCTGGGCGTCAGGGCCGTCATCCGCAGGGGCAGAGCGGCCTCGTCGGTGATCTGCTCGCGGACGATATTGGTCAGGGAGACCTCGGCCGTGGGGATCAGCCAGTGCTCGGCTGTGGTCCGGAACAGGTCTTCAGCAAACTTCGGCAGCTGTCCGGTGCCGTAGAGCGCCTCGTCCTTGACCAGCAGCGGAGGGCTGACCTCGATATAGTCATGCTGCACCGTCTGCAGGTCGAGCATGAACTGGCCTAGCGCCCGTTCCAGCCGGGCGATCTGGCCCTTGAGCACCACAAAGCGCGCACCGCTCATGCGGGCGGCGGCTTCGAAGTCCATGCCGCCCAGGGCCGCGCCCAGGTCGACGTGATCCTTCGGGGCGTTCAGGCGACCCGCGGGCAGGGTCGAGGCATCGCCCCAACGGCGGATCTCGATATTGCCCGCCTCATCCTCGCCGGGCGGCACGTCGTGGGCCGGGATGTTGGGCAGGCTGGCCAGCAGGTCCTTGAGCTGGCTACCGGCCTCGGCTTCCAGCACGGCGGCCTCGGCCATCAGGGCTTTCAGGGTCTCGACCTCGGCCATCAGGGTCTGGGCCTGGGCCTCGTCCTTCTGGGCCTTGGCCATGCCGATGCGCTTGGAGGCCTCGTTGCGCTTGGCCTGGCTTTCCTGCAGCGCGGTCTGGGCGGCGCGCAGCTGGGCGTCCAGCCTGACCGCTTCAGCGGCCGCGCCCGACCGCCCCTTGGCCGACCAGGCGGCTTCAAAGGCTTCAGGATTGTCGCGGATGGCCTTGATGTCGTGCATCGGAAGCGGGCTCGAGGAGTGGCTTAGAGAAGCGCCCTCTCTAAGGCGCGTCGGCTGAGGTGCCAACCTTTTCAGGGGGGCATGGCGTCACGGATTCGTCGCCAACTGCCATGTTGTCCCGAGACCACCAGCTGCGACAACAAGTCGCACCCAGAAATCACAGCGACAGATTGGCGCACCTTAAGAACAGATAGGAATACTTTCAAAAGCAGTTTTCAAGAACGTCGTTATCGCAAAGATGAATCTACCCACTATACCTTCAATAATTCACGTTAACTTTGTTTTTGAACTCCAATTTAAGGTGAAGCTGAGAAACCTAGATCCAAGTACGCAGAACCGCGTTTTCTCCCCTCAATATACAGGATGTACACCTTGAAGAAGTTCGCAGCCCTCGCCGCCATCGTCACCGTCTCGGCCGCCATCGCCGCCCCCGCCAGCGCCGCCAACCTCGTGCGCGTCTCGCTCGCCGGCAAGACCAGCGTCCAGATCAGCAACGAGATCAAGGCCGCCGCCGAAGCCGTGTGCGCCAACGAGAAGTCTGTCTCGGTCGCCGCCTGCATCGAATCCACGACCATCGACGCAAACCGCCAGCTGGCCTCCCTGCAGAAGGCCCGCACCGGTGCCACGAAGGTCGCCACGACTCAGGAAGCCGTGACCATCGTACGCGTCTCGGTGAAGGGTAAGTCGACCGACCAGATCCATGCCGAGATCCGCGCCGCCGCCGAAGCGGTCTGCAAGGCCTCCAAGGACTTCGCCAACCGCAATGAATATCAGGCCTGCGTCGGCGGCACCGTCCGCGCCGCCAAGGCCCAGCTGCAAGCCATGAACAACCAGCCCAAGCAACTGGCTGCCATGTAAGCTTGACGCTTCACGGCGCCTGAACAGGCCCCGGAAACCAGAAGGCCTCCGCTCTTTCCAGGGCGGAGGCTTTTTTGTTGGGTCATCCAGCGACTGTTCCCCGGTGGGCCCAACGCCCAGATCGATTGCGGGCCGGCGGCTCGAACAGACCTCACACCCGGATCAGCGCCCTGCACCACGGCCGGAGGCCGGACGGCGCAATAGCGCACGGGACAAGGCCGTGAGGACGGTGGCCGCCACGGCTCGAAAACCTCGTCCTTCAACAGGTTCAGGAACAGGTTTTCGTACGCGCGGTGCAAGCGCGCCATGATTGAGGGCTTGTCGAAAGCCGAGCGCCAGCCCCGCCGAGGGATCAGGCTCGCCGCCCTCTGACCCTAGACCGGGACGATCTCGTTGCGCTTCTTCTCGTCCCGCGCCTTGCCGCGCTCAATCAGCCAGACGCACCAGATGCCGATTTCGTAGAGCAGGCACATCGGGATGGCCAGGGTCAGCTGGCTGATCGGATCGGGCGGGGTCAGGATGGCCGCCGCGATAAACACGCCGACGATCGCATAGCGGCGGCCCTCGCGCAGGAGCTTGCTGGAAATGATCCCGGCCAGGCCCAGAAGCGACACCACCACAGGCAGCTGGAAACAGAGGCCAAAGGCCAGCAGCAGCGAGGTCACCAGGGTCAGATAGTCGCTGACCTTGGGCAGAAGCTGGATCGAGATGCCGGCCGTAGAGACCTGCTGGCTCAGCGAGAACCACAGCACGAACGGCAGCATGATATAATAGACCAGCGCCGCGCCGAGGGTGAACATCAGGGGCGAGGCCAGCAGAAACGGCAGGAAGGCCCCGCGCTCATTCTTGTAGAGGCCCGGCGCAACGAACCGGTAGAGCTGCCAGGCCAGGACCGGAAAGGTCAGGACCACCGCGCCGAAGCCCGCCAGCTTGATCTTGGTGAAAAAGAACTCCAGGGCCGCCGTATAGACGAGGTCGAGCGCCTTGGTCGAACCGGTCGGGATGTCCTTGAGACCGACCAGGGCCAGCAGCAGATCGAACGGACCGTGCTTGCCGCCGGAATGCTGGGCCGCCAGCAGCTGCTGGGCCACGGTGAAGGGTTTGACCAGGAACAGGAAGATCTGGTCGGCATAGGCGAAGCAGACGCCGAAACCGACGAACAGCGCAATCACACAGATGATCAGGCGCATGCGCAGCTCGACCAGATGGTCCAGCAGCGGGGCACGCGAGGCTTCGATCTCGTCTTCGGGCTGATGGCCGATCGCTTCGGTCACGAGACGATATCCGATGCGGTTGAGCCGCCGGCCTTGACGGCCTTGCGGCGCGGGGCGCGAGCCGCCTTGGGAGCCTCGACCACGACCTCGGCCTTTGGCGCGCGCTTGCGGGGCGCAGCCTTGGCGACCGGGGGCTCAACCACGGCCTGGGTCTTGGCGGCGCGCGGCTTGCGGGGCTTGGCGACGGGCGGTTCTGTCGCGGTATGGGGGGGCAGGATCGAGGGTTCGCTGACGGCACCGATCGGCTGGTAGCCGGCATGGGGCGAAACCTGGACGGCCCCGCTGCTCAGACTGGCGTCGATGTCGGCAAAGACCTGGTCGACGCCGACGTCCTTGGCCTGGTCGGCCGCTTCGCGCAGGGGCGAGGCATACTGGCCCGACCGCATGGCCTCGACCTCACGACGCAGGTCGTCGAGTTCGGACTGGCGAGCCATTTCGTCGAAGCTGGCGCGAAATTCTGACGCCATGCCGCGCATCTTGCCGACGAACTGGCCCAGCTTGCGGAGCAGCATGGGCAGATCCTTCGGACCCACCACGATCAGGGCGACCGCAGCGATGACCAGAAGTTCCGAGCCGCCGATATCAGGAAGCATTGACGCGCCTTAGTGCGACGCGGGCCTTGGCCCGCTGTCGCGAAGTGAAGGGGACGCGCGCGGCGGGGTTCGCCAGCGCGCCCGGGGTTCTTACGACTTTTCTTTTTCGGCTTCGGTGCGCGGCAGCGCGCCGGTGGCCTTGCTGTCAGCGCTCTCGCTGCTGGTGTCGTCCTTCAGGCCGTCCTTGAAGGCGCGAATGCCCTTGGCGGCATCGCCCATGATTCCCGACAGCTTGCCACGGCCACCGAACAGCAGGGCGACAACCCCAAGCACGATCACCCAGTGAATCCAGCTCATGCTACCCATAGCGACCATGCTCCTTGCGACAGCGGCCCATTAGCCGCTGCGGCGTGTCGTTACAATCTCTCAGACAATATAGGCGTTCGCGAGGCAGGGAGCCAAGGGTCTGTCCGCCCCCCTTCCCCCTCAACAACCGTCATTGCCGCCCTTGTGGCGAGAACCCCGGGTTCAGCTGACACCTGAAGCCCATTGGCGCGCCGGCGCGCCACACGTCCGCCCCTGCAGCGGATCGAGGGAGTCCCGCCACAGGGGCGAGTGTTCACCGGGACCGGCACGGGTTAGCGGTGGCAATCTGAAGGTCTGGTTTGGGCGTTTGTGCTGCTGGCTCCTCACGACCCAAAGCAGGCCTTGCCCTCTCCCCTTGCGGGAGAGGGTGGCCCGCGAAGCGGGTCGGGTGAGGGGTCGCGCGGACCATTCCGATAAGGTTTTCATCCCCTCATCCGTCAGCTTCGCTGACACCTTCTCCCGCAAGGGGAGAAGGATAGTGTTGTCCGCCCCCCTTCTCAGACGTTCGCAATGTCCGCATCCGGCACCGGCACCCGACCTTTGGCAGAGTCAGTGCATTCCCTCATTCAACGGCGGGAATGGGGAGGCCAAAGGGCGCTATCGCGCCTGACCTCAACCCTTCTCCAGCTCGCCCAGGAAGTCCTGGGCAAATTCCGGGGCCTCGTCGCCGTCTTCCAGCGGATCCTCGTCCTCGCCTGAGCGCAGGCCGAGCGGGTCGGGCACCGAAAAGCCCGGCGGCAGGTTCATTTCCAGCAGGCCGGCGGCCTTCATCTCGGTGATGCCCGGCAGGTCGGACAGGGTCGCCAGGCCGTAATGCTCGAGAAAGGCGTCCGTGGTGCCCAGCGTCACCGGACGGCCCGGCGTGCGGCGACGGCCGCGCATCCGCACCAGACCCAGCTCCAGCAGGACATCGATCGTGCCCCGGCTGGCCTGGACGCCGCGCACGGCCTCGATCTCGGCCCGGGTGACCGGCTGGTGATAGGCGATGATCGCCAGGGTTTCCTGGGCGGCCTTGGACAGGCGGCGCGGCTCCTCGCGCTCCTCGGTCATCAGAAAGGCCAGGTCCGTGGCGGTCTGGAAGCGCCAGCGATTGGCGACACAGACCAGCTCGATCCCCCTGCCCTCATATCGCGCCCGCAAGGCGGCGATCCCGGCCTGGATGTCGGCACCGTCCGGCAGGCGCTTGGCCAGGTCGACATCGCTCAGCGGCTCGGCGGCCGCAAACAGCAGGGCCTCGATGCAGCGCTCGGTGAACTGGGGGTCGATCTGGGTCATGGCCACCCTATAACCGGTCTCCCCGGCGAAAACCGGGGCCCAGATTCAGCCTGAGCGTCTGGGGATGATCCGCTTTGCGACCTTGCCAGGAATACAGGTGCCCTGGGTTCAATCTGGGCCCCGGCTTTCGCCGGGGAGACCGGGATTTTGCAAACCCTCACTCCACGGCCTCCAGCGGTTCGGCCCGGCTCCGCAGATAGATGTCGGTGAAAGCCTCCATCTGCCGCGCCTCCAGCACGCCCTCCTTAACCAGTTCCAGCGAGGCGGCAAGGGTAGAGGCCAGGTAGGAGGCCGGCGACGGGCCGTCGTCCTCGTCCAGGGACCGCTCCACCGGAGCCACGGTCGCCAGGGTCGTCCAGTCGTCCAGCCTTGGCAAAAGGGTGCGCAGCCGGTCGCGGGCATCCTCCAGCGGATAGGCCGTCGGCGGTCGCGGGGCGTAGTGGCGGCTGTGCTCTTTCTTGCGCTGGGTGATGTAGGCGCTCATCAGGCCATAGAGGTCGCCCTCCAGCCGCGTCGAGGAGACGATCTTCACCGCCTCGGGATCGCCGCGCATAAAGACATCGCGCTTCAGCAGCGGACGCTCCTTGAGGGCCTCGACGGCCTTGCGCATGACATCCAGCTTGGCGAGCCGGAACGCCAGCTGCGCGGCCATCTCTTCGGCCGGCGGCTCTTCGGTTCTGGCCCGTTCAGGCTTGGGCAAAAGCAGGCGGGATTTCAGATAGGCCAGCCAGGCGGCCATCACCAGATAGTCGGCCGCCAGCGAGAACCGCACGCGCCGCGCCTGCTGGACAAAGGCCAGATACTGCTCGGCCAGGCGGGTGATGGACAGCTGCAGCAGGTCGACCTTCTGGCTGCGGGCCAGGGCCAGCAGCACATGCAGGGGGCCTTCGAAGCCGTCGATGTCGATGACCAGCGCCGCGCCGTCCTCGGCCGCCTCATTGGCGGCTTCAAAGTCGAGCGTGGGCTGGAAGCCCGTCGTCACGCAAAGCGTCCATTGAAGGCCGCGTCAAACCGCGCGCGGGCCTCGGCGACATCCAGCGGCTCGACCACCTTGACGATCCGGCTCATCACGGCCTGGGACCGGCGGCGGGCCTCCTTGGACAGGCCACCGACCCCGGCCATCACGGCCTTCATCTCGTCCATGTCGCCATTGCAGTGCAGGACCACATCGCAACCGGCCGCCAGACTGTCCTTGGCCCTTTGCCGGAAGTCGCCCGACAAGGCCTTCATCGACAGGTCATCGCTCATCAGAAGTCCGTCGAAGCCGAGGGATTCACGGATGATTTTCTTGATGGCCTTCTTCGAGGTCGTGGCCGGGCGCTTGCGGTCGATGGCCGTGTAGACGACATGGGCGGTCATCGCCATCGGCATGTCGGACAGCACCCGGAACGGGGCGAAATCGCGGGCGTCGAGCTCGGCCAGCTTGGCCTTGACCACCGGCAGTTCCAGATGGCTGTCGCTCATGGCGCGGCCATGGCCGGGAATGTGCTTGATGATCGGCAGGACGCCGCCGGCCAGCAGGCCCTCGGCGGCGGCGCGGCCGAGACTGGCCACCTGCTCGGGCGTGTCGCCATAGGCGCGGTCGCCGATGATCTCGTGGCCCTTGGGGTCGGGCACATCCAGGACCGGCACGCAGTCGACATTGACGCCGATGGCCCGCAGGTCATGGGCGATCAGGCGCGCGCCCAGGCGGGTGATCTCCCGGGCGACCAGAGGATCATTGGCCACCAGCTCGCCATAGGCGCGGCCAGGCGGATAAAGCTTCCAGTGCGGCGGCTGAAGGCGGGCGACGCGGCCGCCTTCCTGGTCGATCAGGATCGGCGCGTCGGGCCGGCCCACCGTGTCGCGCAGGGCCTGGGTCAGGGCCAGGGTCTGTTCGGGCGTGTCGATATTGCGCCGGAACAGGATGAAGCCCCAGGGCTTCACGTCCCGGAAAAAGGCGACTTCATCGGCCGTCAGGGTCGTCCCGGCGCAGCCGAGGATCGCAGCGGAGGTGCTCAAGCGTCTGGCCCTACTTCACGAAGCAGGACTTGCCCGCGGCCGAGATGGCATCGCAGAAGGCCTTGGCGGCCTCGCGGCTGGCGAAACCCGTCACAGAGGTGCGGTAGAGGGTCGTGCCGTTCTTGTCGATCGCCTCGACCTTCTTGCCCTTGCCGGCGGCCAGACCCGGGGCCAGGCGGGCAGCCTCGCTCCAGGCCTTGTCGGCCAGGGCGGGCGACGACAGGGCACCGATCTGGACCATGGCCGCACCGCCGGCCGCACTGGCCGGCTTGGGGGCCGCGGCCGTGGCCGTAGCGACCACGACCGGCTTGGCGGCGACCGGCTTGGGTGCCGGCGCAATGGCGGCAGTCGCCAGGGTCTCGATGGTCGGGGCCGGCGCGGGCTTGGCAGCAGGCTTCAGCGCGGCGGGTTTCGGCGCGGCGGTCTCGACCGGGGTAGCCTCGACCGGCGCGGTCGGACGCGGCAGCGGGGTTTCCGGCTGGGCGGCGAAGGTGGGCGAGGGCTGGTTCTCTTCGTTGCGATAGATCTGCAGGCCGGCGGCCGGATCCGTGGGCTGGCTGCCGGCGGCCGGCGGCGTCTTGACCTCGGCGACCTGCGAACCGACCGTGCGCGGCGGCTCGTTGGGACCGCGAACCCCGCCGCGATAGATCAGCACCACCGCCACCACCAGGGTCAGTAGCACGACCGCGCTGATGATCAGGGTCATGGGCAGGGGACGGGATCCGCGCACCGGCTGACGCGCATCGAACGACAGCGGCGCATCGGTCGGCGGCGTATAGGCGCCGCGGTGGGGATCAGACATCGCGATTAGGCTCCAGACTTGTACGCACGCGGCTCGGCCCGCCGAATCACGCGTGGGCGAACCTAGTTTACCGAAGGCGCAAGCCGGCCATAACCGCCTGAGCCATCACGTTTTCATGGAAACGCCCATTCCCTCCCCAGATAGGGGGGACGGCGTTCGTTGGGCCGAGCCTAGTTCCAGACGTCGAGCTGGAACAGCTTCCTATGTTCCTCGATGGCGAAGCGGTCGGTCATGCCGGCGATATAGTCGCAGACCACCCGGGCGCGCCCGGCCTCGTCGCGGTTCTGCGACTTCTCGAACCAGACCGACGGCAGGACATCCGGCTCGGCCAGAAACAGCGTGAACATCTCGGCGAGAATCCGGCGCGCCTGGCTGCGTGTGCGATTGACCCGCCAGTGGCGGTACATGCGGGCGTGCAGGAACTGCCGCAGGCGGGCCAGATCCTCGGCCATGTCCGGCGAAAAGGCCACCAGCGCATGGTCCAGCGCCCGAACGGCATCGGCGGACTGCACGCCGGTAGCGGCCGCCCTTTGCAGGGTCTCGCCCATGACGTCGTCGACCATGGCCCCGATCATGCGGCGCACGGCCTCCAGGCGGGTCAGTCGCGCGTCCAGGTCCGGCCGCTCGCTCTTCACCGCAAACAGGATCGGCCCGATCAGCGGCACGTCCAGCAGTTCGTCGAGGCCAAACAGCCCCGCCTCGACCCCGTCATCGACGTCGTGGTTGTTGTAGGCGATGTCGTCGGCCAGGGCGGCGACCTGGGCCTCGGCCGAGGCCCAGGTGCCCAGGCCCAGATTGTACTCGTTGTCGTACTTGGAAATGGCCTTCCAGGAGGGCTTGCCCAGCTTCTCGGTCACCGGGCCGTTGTGCTTGATGATCCCCTCGAGGGTTTCCCAGGTCAGGTTCAGGCCCAGAAAGTCCGGATAGCGGTGCTCGAGTTCGGTCACCACCCGGAAGGTCTGAACGTTGTGATCAAAGCCGCCATAGGGCTTCATCTTGTCCTGCAGCTCGTCCTCGCCGGCATGGCCAAAGGGCGGGTGGCCGATATCGTGGCCCAGGGCGATGGTCTCGGCGAGATCGGAGTCGAGGCCCAGGGCCGTGGCCAGCGAACGCGCCACCTGGGCGACTTCCAGCGAATGGGTCAGGCGAGTGCGGAAATTGTCGCCCTCATGGGCCACGAAGACCTGGGTCTTTTCCTTGAGCCGGCGAAAGGCCGAGGTGTGGATGATCCGGTCCCGGTCACGGGCGAACGGCGTACGTGTCCGGCTCTCGTCCTCCTTGAACCGACGCCCCCGCGACCGGGTCGGATCCTCGGCATAGGGCGCGCGCGCGACAAGGTAGGGAGAAGACGTCATGAACAACTCTTGGACCGCATCAGGGCTTTCACCCCTTCCGTTGGGGCGATGATATCCTCATATAGGTCAAGGATGAGTTTTCCACAGCCATGACCGACACAGCCGTAACCCTTTCGCCCAACGCCGCGCGCCGCATTCACGCCATCGGACAGACCGAGGGACGCCCCGTCATGCTGCGCGTCGCGGTCGACGGCGGCGGCTGCTCCGGTTTTCAGTACCGTTTCGATCTGGTGGAAGCCGCCGAGGCCGATGACCTGAAGATTGAGCGCGACGGGGCTGCGGCCCTGGTCGATGTGATCTCCCTGGCTCTTCTCAAGGGTTCGGAGATCGACTTTGTCGATGAACTGGCCGGCGCGGAGTTCCGGGTCCGCAACCCCAACGCCAAGTCCAGCTGCGGCTGCGGCGTCAGCTTCTCGATCTAGAACGCGCTTTCCGACGAAGTGGATACCGGTTCGTCGGCGAGAAAGTGCGCCACTATAGCCGCCGTAGGGCCGCAGGCTCTACGAGGGCACGAACTGCAGGACGGTCAGGGCCAGCCCGCCCCAGGCGACGGGTGCGGCCATCGCGGCCCAGGCCTCGGTGTGTTTGCCCTTGCGCCACTGCATCCAGCCGACCAGCGGGGCCAGCATGCAAACGGCCCAGAACAGGGCTCCCAGGCCGAAGCCCAGCCAGGCCACCGGATTGCCCAGATTGCCCGGACCATCGAAGACCAGGGGCGAGAACACCGCCAGAATGGCACCGATCAGGGCGGCCAACGCCCATACGAACGTGATCAGGGCCAGCAGGATCTGCTGTCCCTTTTCCGAAATCCTGAACCCTGTCTTGAGCGCTCGCGTCATGCGCCCTAGCCTCCGCGCGCCCACTGGAGCCGTCAATGCGTATCGCCACCTGGAATGTGAATTCTGTCAATGCTCGCCTCGAAGGGGTTCTCGCCTGGTTCGAATCCCAGGCTCCGGACGTCGCGGTCCTGCAGGAAATCAAGTGCATCGACGAGAAGTTCCCGACCGAAGCCTTTGAAAGGCTGGGCTATAATGTCGCAGTCCACGGTCAGAAGACCTATAATGGCGTTGCCCTGCTGTCGAAGTTCCCGCTGGAGGATGTCCGGCGCGGCCTGCCGTTCCTGCAGGAGGACGAAACCGACGAGCAGTCTCGCTATATCGAGGCCGTGATCGCCGCCCCGACCCCGGTGCGGGTCTGCGGTCTCTATCTGCCCAACGGCAATCCGCTCGGGACCGAGAAATTCGCCTACAAGCTGGCCTGGATGCGTCGCCTGCACAGCCACGCCAAGGGCCTGCTGGCGCTCGAGGAGCCCCTGGTCATCCTGGGCGACTACAATGTCATTCCCGAGGTCGAGGATGTCGCCAATCCTGAGGCCTGGACCGGCGATGCCCTGTTCCAGCCCGAAAGCCGGGCCGCCTTCCGGGCGCTGAAGAATCTGGGCCTGACCGACGCCTATATGCAGGCCGACGGGGCACCCGGCGGTTATACCTTCTGGGACTATCAGGCCGGGGCCTGGCCCCGGAACCTGGGCATCCGCATCGACCACATCCTGCTGTCGCCCCAGGCCAGCGATCACCTGGTCGAGGTGGTGATCCACCGTGACGAGCGCGACAAGGAAAAGCCGTCGGACCACGTCCCGGTGGTCGCCGAACTGAGGCTTTAGCGGTCGGCCTCTCCCCCCTGTCGCGAATCCGGGATTCCGACTAGCTTCGACAGCCATGAGCGAACTTGCCCGCCTCCTGCTGTTTGTGGCCATCGCCGGATCGGCGGTGACCTTCCTCGGCAGCGCGGCGATCTGGTTCATGGACGACGACCGGCGGATCCGCCGGGCCCTGCGCTACGTGCTGAAGGGCGAACCCGAAGTGCTGATCCTAGCCCATGGCCGCGGTCGGGGGGCGGGCTTTTCCTTTGCCACCGGACTGGCGGCGGTCGCCTGGGACAGTGGCACCTGGTGCCTGATCTATCGCATCGACGAGCTGATGGGGGCCGAACTGCTGGTGGACGGCCAGGTGGTCGGACGGGTGTTCCGGGGCGAGACCCGCCGGGCCGTCGACCAGGTGGCCCCTCAGTCCGTACATGTCGTGACCCTGCGGCTGGTCTTCGACGATCCGCGCTACCCGGACTTTGATCTCGACCTCTGGACCCCGGGCGACGAGCAGCGTCGGGAAAGCCGGTCGCCGGCCGACGCCATGCAGGAAGCCAATCGCTGGCTCGCCCGCTGTGAGGCCATCGTCCGTCGCCCCAAACCGCCCCGCCCGGTGCCTGCGCCCCCGCCGGAGCCCCTGCCCGCGCCCTCCCCGATGCTTGCGCCGGCTCCTGAACCTCCGGCCGCAGCGCGGCCGCCCCGGCCCGAGCCGGACCCCGAGCCCGTCCGCCGCACGCCGCCGCCTCCCGCGCCTCCCGCGCCTCCCGCTTCAGCGTCGCCCCCGCCGTCACCGGAACCGGTGTTCAATTTCGATGAGGACGACGACGAACCCAGCTTTGATCTCGACGAGCCCCCCTGGGAGATCGATCCTTCTCCGCCCCTGAAACCGACCTACAGGCCAGTCTCAAAGGCCAAGCGCGATCCCAGGACTTCCCAGAGCGAATTGCCGTTCGATCTGGACGAGGACTGAACCGCTCAGGACCTCTGGCGGGTTTCCCAGACCATCCAGGCCGCCACAACAACCAGGGCAAGGGCTAGTCCCCGCGAGATCCAGACCTGCCCGCGCGCCCGGTCCAGCAGGCTGGCGGCGCGATCAGCGCCGAGAACGATCCCGCCATGGATCCCGACGCTGATGGCGATGTGGACCAGGCCCAGGATCAGAACCTGGGTCGTCGGCGGCGCGTGATCCGCCTTGATGAACCCCGGCAGCAGGGTGACATAGAACAGGGCCGCCTTGGGATTGAGCAGATTGGCCAGAAGGCCGCGCCGGAACAGCACCCAGCGCGAGGGTTGGCGGACATCGGCGGCCTCGGCATCACTGGCGGACCGCCAGGCATCATAGGCCATCCACAGCAGGTAGGCGACCCCGGCCCAGCGCAGAAGCTCATAGAGCGGGCGATAGCGCAGGAAGACTTCGGTCAGGCCGAACACCGCCGCCAGCATGTAGACGGACAGGCCGCAGGTGACCCCGGCTACAGCCATCAGGCCCGCGCGTCGGCCATGGGCCGCCGACAGCGCCGCCAGATAGGCCATGTTGGGCCCCGGCGTCAGTTCGATCAGGATGATCGCGGCCAGAAAGGGCGCGATCATCCCGGGATCAACAGGCCAGGCCGCGTGAGGCATGGCCTCTCCTCTTACAGATCGGCGTAGATGTGGGTCTCACCATCCGCGCCCGGATGGGTGGTGGCACCCAGGTGGGCCGGGCCCACCAGCTGGGCGAACTTCCAGATGGCACCGCTGTTGTAGTTGGTCTTGCGCGGCGACCAGGCGGCCTTGCGGCGCGCCAGCTCTTCCGGCTCGACCTCCAGATCCAGAATGCCGGCATCGGAGTCGATATTGATGATGTCGCCGTCCTGGATCAGGGCGATGGGACCACCGGCCTGGGCCTCGGGGCCGACATGGCCGATGCACAGGCCGCGCGTGCCGCCCGAGAAACGGCCGTCGGTGATCAGGGCCACCTTGTCGCCGCGGCCCTGGCCGGCCAGGGCCGCCGTGGTCGACAGCATCTCGCGCATGCCCGGGCCGCCCTTGGGGCCTTCATAGCGAATGACCAGGACGTCGCCGTCCTTGTAGTCGCCCGCCTCGACGGCGGCGAAACAGGCGTCCTCGCCCTCAAAGCAGCGGGCCGGGCCGCGATGGCTGCGGTGCGAGGTCATGCCGGCCACCTTGACGATGGCCCCGTCCGGAGCCAGCGAGCCCCAGAGGCCCACAACGCCGCCGGTCGGCGACAGCGGGTTGGAGACCGGGCGGATCACCACCTGGTCGTCGCGCCATTTCACGTCCTTGAGGTTCTCGGCGATCGTCTTGCCGGTCACCGTCATGCAGTCGCCGTGGATGTGGCCGCCTTCCAGCAGGGTCTTGAGCAGAACCGGCATGCCGCCGGCCTCGCCCATGTCCTTGGCCACGAACTGACCGCCGGGCTTCAGATCGGCCAGATAGGGCGTGCGCTTGAAGATCTCGGCGACGTCGCGCAGCGTGAATTCAATGCCGCACTCATGGGCCATGGCCGGCAGGTGCAGGCCACCATTGGTCGAGCCGCCGGTGGCCGCCACGACGACGGCGGCGTTCTCGAAGGCCTTGCGGGTGCAGATGTCACGCGGACGCAGATTGCTCTCGATCAGCCGCATCACCGCCTCGCCCGAGGCCACGGCATATTCGTCGCGGCTCAGATAGGGCGCGGGCAGCGAGGCCGACAGCGGAAGGGCCAGACCGATGGCTTCAGAGACGCAGGCCATGGTGTTGGCGGTGAACTGGCCGCCGCAGGCACCGTCCGACGGACAGGCATGGGTTTCCAGGTCGCACAGGTCTTCCAGCGTCATCTTGCCGGCCGAGTGCATGCCGACGCCCTCGAACACGTCGACCACGGTGACGTCCTTGCCTTGCCAGCGGCCGGGCAGGATCGAACCGCCATAAAGGAACACCGACGGCACGTTCAGGCGCAGCATGGCCATCATCATGCCCGGCAGGCTCTTGTCGCAGCCGGCCACGCCGACCAGGGCATCATAGCCGTGGCCCCGCATGGTCAGTTCCACCGAGTCGGCGATGCAGTCGCGGCTGACCAGCGAGGAGCGCATGCCCTCGTGACCCATGGCGATGCCGTCGGTGACGGTGATGGTGCAGAACTCGCGCGGCGTGCCACCGGCCGCCTTGACGCCCTTGGAGACGGCATGGGCCTGGCGCATCAGGGCCGTGTTGCAGGGGGCCGCTTCGTTCCAGCAGGAGGCGACACCGACAAAGGGCTGGGCGATGTCACGGGTGCCGAGACCCATGGCGTAATAATAGGAGCGGTGCGGCGCGCGCGACGGACCTTCGGTCACATGCCGGCTCGGCAGTTTGGACTTGTCCCAGCTTCCGTCAGGTTTCCTGGTCATGGCGCACGCCCTTGCGAATTGGAGCGGTGTCCTTACCGCCGCCAGACTTGGCGCGAAAGGCCCCAGCGAGGATTATTCCTCCAGCGAAACCGGCCAACCTGTTCATTCCTTGCCTCAACCCCGCCCTTACGCGCCCGTCCGAGGCATGTTTCGGGCTGGCGCGTGTCTGTCGGCGCAATCGGTCAGGCCGCTGAAGGCGCGGCCTCGGCTTGATCCAGAAACGCGGACAGCGCCATGACCCCCGCACGGGTGGCGGCTCCGTCACGCCGCTCGCCTGCAGCTTCCAGCCCAGCCCCGAGGTCCGTGATGGCCTGGAAGCCGAAGGCCCCGCCGGACCCCCTCAGATTGTGGCCGAGAAGGATGACGGTCTCGAAGTCCAGGCCGGCCAGGGCGGCGTCCAGGTCAATCGCTGTCTGCCGGCAGTTCAGCAGATAGGCGGGCCTACGCGCGGCCAGTTTTCGCGCCGCCGGTCTGGTCTGGTCTTCGGCGGGGCTTGCCGTAGCCGCCGGGGCCTTCAGGGTGGAATGTTCCCGGATCGCCTGCAGCAGGACGTCCTGCTTGATGGGCTTGGTCAGATAAGCGGTGCAGCCGGCGGCCAGACAGGTCTCGCGATCCCCCTTCAGGGCAGAGGCCGTCAGGGCAATGATCGGCGTCAGTGGCCGGTCATTGGCGGCCTCCCAGGCCCGAATGGTGCGCGTGGCCGTGAGACCGTCCATGACCGGCATCTGGCGATCCATCAGCACCAGATCGTAGCGGCAGGCCTCCACCATGGCGCAGGCGATCGCGCCGGTCTCGGCCACGTCGACGCGATGGGGCGTGTCGGCCAGATAGGCCAGGGCGATGGTGCGATTGTCCGGCGAGTCCTCGGCCAGAAGGATCCGAAGCCGGGGCTGGGGGACATCGGCATCCGCGTCCCGCGGGGCCAGTTTGGGCCGATCAGCGTCGGCCCAGATGGCGAGCGGCACGGAAAAGCCGAAACGGCTCCCGACCTCGATCTCGCTCTCGACCCAGATCCGCCCGCCCATCAGCTCGACGAGCTGTTTGGAGATGGTCAGGCCCAGCCCCGAACCGCCGAACCGGCGGGTCGTCGAGGAATCGGCCTGGGTGAAGCGTTCGAACACCTGCCGCAACTTGTCGCCCGGGATGCCGATTCCGGTGTCCACGACCGTGAATCGCAGGTCGGTGGGATTGGATCCATCCTGGTCACGCTCCACCGACAGGGACACCCGCCCGGTCAGGGTGAACTTGATGGCATTGCCCAGCAGGTTGAGCAGCACCTGCCTTAGCCGGGCCGGGTCGCCGACCAGGTCGTTGCTGACGTCGGGCGCGATCATCCAGACCAGGGACAGGCCCTTTTGGGCGGCGCGCGGTGCGACCATCTCGATCACCTTCTCCAGATGATCCGTCAGGGAAAAACCCGTCCGCTCCAGGTCCAGTTGTGAAGCTTCCACCTTGGAGAGGTCGAGTATGTCATTGATCAGGTTGAGCAAATTGTCGCCCGAGCGGCGGAAGATCTGGACGTACTTGTCCTGCTCGGGCGTCAGCTCTGTCTTGGCCAGCAGGTCGGCGATCCCCATGATCGAGTTCATCGGGGTGCGGATTTCGTGGCTCATGCTGGCCAGGAAGTCGGACTTGGTGCGGCTGGCGCTTTCGGCATCGGCCTTGGCCTGCTGCAGCTCGGCCTCGACCCGCTTGCGCTCGGTGACATCGCGGGCCGCCGCGAAGACGCCCTGCAGGGTCCGCTTGCGATCATAGAAGGTGGTGGCGTTGTAGGAGACGACCGTCTGCTTGCCGTCGCGGGCCCGGGCGGTGAGCTCGTAGTCGGTGACGGATTTCTCGCTCAGCACGCGCTTGATGCCGGCCTCGGCGCGGTCGGGATCGGTGAAACAGTCCTTGAACGGCGCGCCGATCAGCTCGTCGCGGGTGCAGCCCGTCAGGGCTTCCATCTGCTTGTTGACGTCGGTGATGATGCCCGACGGATCGGTCGTCATCAGGGCGTCGATGTTGGATTCGATCAGCGAGCGCGTGTAAAACTGCTGGTCGCGAAGGCGCTGATCGGACTTCTTCTGCTCCTCCTCCACCAGCTTGCGGGCCGTGTTGTCGGTGCCGATCAGCAGATAGCCGATGATCGTGCCCGGGGCGTCACGCAGGGCTGTTACCGACACCACGGCCGGAAACCGGGTCCCATCCTTGCGGATATAGGTCAGCTCATAGATGTCTTCGATCCCGCGAGAGGCCTTGAAAACCAGGGCCTCAAAGCCCGGCGTGATCGGGGTCGCCAGTTCGGCGCTGAGGGCCTTGGCCCGGGCGATCAGCTCCTGGGGATCGGAGATGTCGGCGGGGGTGATCGTGTTCATCACCTCGGCGGCCGTGTAGCCCAGCATCCGCTCGGCCCCGACATTGAAGATCTGGATGACCCCCCGCGCGTCGGTGGCGATGCTGGAGAAATTGGCACTGTTGAAGATGGCGCTCTGCAGGGCGCCGGCCGCAACGATCGATTCTTCAGTCTGGCGATGGGCTGCCAGGTCCTCGCCCTGACTGGCGAACTTGCCGGCGGGGCGTCCAGATTTTGATATCGGGATGGGGTTTCCTAGCGCAAAGGGTCGAGGACAAGGGGTGACGTGTTGCGGGTGGTCCTACTGGCCCAGGGTTTCGAGCAACGAACCGAGCGACGTGCCCAGGTCCTCAGGCGTGTAGGGCTTCGCCAGGAACTGGCCCCCATTCACGAATAGGCTCGCCATCTCGGTGTTGAGCGGCGTGCCGGAGGTGTAGAGGACCCGCAGGTCCGGCCGGATCCTGATCGCCCGATTGGCCACGTCGTAGCCGCCCAGGGCCAGGGCCCGCAGGCGGATGTCGACAAACAGCGCGTCGATCGAACCCGAGGCCGACAGGTGGACCAGGGCCTCGGTCAGATCACTGGCCATCAGGGGGTTGTGGCCCATGTCCTCCACCGCCCACTCCGCAGCCTGCAGGACGAAAACCTCGTCCTCAACGATCAGGATAGTCGCCATCAGGATGCCTGACGGGGGCGGCACAACGCTCGGCGCGGCATACTGAAAAAACCTCTGGCACCGTCCTGATGGACCCTCGGCGCAAGGACAGAACGCCACTCCGCAGACAAGGTTCCACGTCTTGCGGATAAACCGTCTTCGTCCGCAGTGCGCTTCAACCGGTCACCGCCAAACGGCGCTTTGCCGCCCTACGCCGAGGTACCGGGGCACGGCGTCATGATCGTCTCATTTCGCCGTCAGCATGGCCTTGAGGACTGACCTTTGGACCTTTCGTGTTCCCGAGTCGGAGCGTGGAAACTCGGCCATCGTCTCGACCCTGAGCCTGTCGATGCCCGAGAACCTGGCCTTGATCCGCTCCACCGCGCCCTCCGACGGACGGACCTGGGATTGGACCGCGACGATCATCTCCTCATCGCCCTCCGCCGTGTTGTGGATGAAGAGGCAAACGTCTTCGGCCGACAACTCGTCCTGGATCAAGGCCTCCAGCGGGGCCACGGCCCGCTTGTGGCCATGGAGATTGATCACATCGACAACCCGCCCAACAATTCTGACGCGTCCATCCGGCCGGCGCACGGCCATGTCGCCCGGATAGAAGCAGCCGTCGCGGAACACGGCAGCGGAAGCGCGGTCATCACCCAGATATCCTTGAGGATCATAGGCTTTCAGCCGGATTCTGAGTGTCCCTTCCACGTCCACCGGCACGACGTCGCCCTGGGCATCGACGATTTCAACCACGCAGCCCGGCGCAACATCCAGCCAGTGGAAATCATCGCCACCGTCATCCAGGCGCGACAGCGGCACGTCGATCAGCTCAGTCGCGCTGTATCGAAGAATGATGTTGCGCGACATCCGGGCGCGAATGAACTCCATCATCCGCTTCGTCACGAAACCGCTGGAGAGTGAAACGAGGGTGTCACTGGGTTTGAGGTCACCGGCTTGGGGCGACTTCATCAACTGCAGAATATCCGCCGGCAGGAGAGCGACCTGATCGGACTCTTTTGCGGCGTAGTTGAACAATTGGTTCGATCTCTGATCGAAGATGACCGTGCCGCCGACATGCCATACTGCTGACGGCTGCTTGTAGCCCGCGCCCGTCCAGACGCCAAAACTCATGCCATGAAAGATACTGGAGTCGTCAAGGCCAAGCGTCGCGGCGCGAAAAGCGTTGCGAAGATCCTCCTGCGCGCCGCTGAGAACAACGCCCTTACCCGAGCCCGTTGTTCCGGATGTAAAGAGCAGGTGGTCACCACATTCCAGATGACCCAAATTTACGTCTGAAGCGTCGAATACCTTGATCGTTCTCCAGAGCGAAGGAAAATAAATCTGTGGCAGTTTCTCAAATTCATCACCGCAACCTGAAGTAAGCTTTCCATCGCTTTCGACACGCAAAACAGCGGAGACACCAATGTTACTGGGGATTTCGGCCAAGGATCGCGCTGATATAGTGTGCAGGCCCTTCGCTCGGGCTGCTATTCCAACAAACCAGGCGTGAGCAATATTGCGCGCGATAACGGCGACAGTACTCCCTGCCGCCACATCGAATTGGGACAAAAACTTTATGGCACTTGTTATGCAGCCCGCGAAGGTCGCGTAATTGATGACTTGATCAGCATATATGATTGCGGTTTTCTCAGGTCGTCGAAGAGCAAACTCACATATTCTACTGTACAACAAAACCAGGCCCTCGGACTCACGAGATGCAGACCGACCAGAATTAGAGTTCGATCTTTAGCTTAGTGCCCTTCAGCCGCCTGCTCGACCGCGAGGGCAAGATCCAGCGCCCGCGCCGCCTCCTCCCCCGTCACCACCGGGCGAAGAGCCTCGCCGCGCACGGCAGCCAGGAAGCCGGCCACGCTGAGACCCAGCGGATCCTTGCCCGCAGGGGTTTCGGTGAAGTCCTCGATCAGCGGGAACGGCGTCGTATTGCGGAAGGTGCGGGCCAGGAAGTCGATCTCGACCTCACCGGAAGGATAGACGACCTTCATGGTCCGTTCGCGCGCCTCGGCCACCCGCGAAGCGTCGAACACGGCGGTGAAGCCGTTCTCGAAAGTGGCCTCGACCTTGACCCAGTCCAGCGAGTCCGAACGGGTGATTGCGCCCTCGCCTTCCACTGTCACCGGCTCGGCCGCGCAGAGGGCCAGGGCCAGGTCGATGTCATGAATCATCAGGTCCAGCACCACCGAAACGTCGAGATTGCGGTCCGAGGGCGTACCGCGCCGCACGGCTTCGAGGCGCAGGGGCTGTTCGGGGATGTCGAGCAGGCCCATGGCCCGGAACACCACCCGCTCCTGGTGACCGCAGGCCAGGGGCACCCCGGCCTTCAGGGCGGCGGCGACCATGGCGTCGGCGTCCTGCGGCGTCACGGCCAAGGGCTTTTCGGAATAGACCGGCTTGCTCGCCTTCAGGGCCGCCAGGGCTGCTCCTGCGTGGTGGACCGCGGGCGTGGCCACGGTCACCACATCAACCGCGGCCAGGAAGGCGGCCATGTCGTCATAGGGCGTCGCGCCCAGGGGCTCAGCAAGGGCCGCAGCGCGGGCCAGGTCGATGTCGAACACCGCGACGAGATCGACGCCGGGCAGTTCGACATATTTCTTGGCATGGTAGCCGCCGAACACGCCGGCACCGACGACGCCGGCCCTGAGGGCGGCAGCTTGCTGGATCGCTTGGGTCATGTGCGCTGTCTAAACCGCTTCGTCGTCGCATAGAAGCGCTGGAGCCCCGCAACGCGACGCGCTAAACAAGCGTTTAAATGAGCAACGCGCCGCGAAGGCGCGTGACCAAGGAGCTGTCCATGACCACCTCGCGCGAAATTCGCCTCAAGAGCCGCCCGGTGGGCGTTCCTACCCAAGCCGACTTCGAACTGGCCACTGTTGAGGTCGCCGCACCCGGCCCCGGCGAGGTCCAGGTCAAGAACCTGTGGATGTCGGTCGACCCCTACATGCGCGGCCGCATGTACGACCGGGCCAGCTATGTGCCGCCGTTCGAACTAGGCAAGGCCCTGCAGGGCGGTGCCATCGGTCAGATCGTCGCCTCGAACGATCCCGAGTTCGCTGTCGGTGACATCGTCAATTCCATGTTCGGCTGGCGGGAAGTGTTCAACGTCTCGCCCGCAGCCATCAAGGCGGCCGGCGGCGCGATGGGTGCCCTGACCAAGATCGACACCCACGGCCTGCCGCCCCAGGCCTTCCTGGGCATCCTCGGCATGCCAGGCATGACCGCCTATGCGGGCCTGCTGCGCGTGGCAGCCCTGAAGGACGGCGACGTCGTGTTCGTCTCGGCCGCCGCCGGAGCCGTCGGCTCGGTGGTCTGCCAGATCGCCAAGCTGAAGGGTCACACCGTGATCGGCTCGGCCGGCGGTCCGGACAAGGTCGCCTTCCTCAAGTCGATCGGTGTCGATCATGTCATCGACTACAAGGCCACCCCCGACGTGGTCGCCGAACTGGCCAAGGTCGCCCCCAAGGGCATCGACGTCTATTTCGAGAATGTCGGCGGCGTGCATCTGGAAGCGGCCATCAATTCGGCCCGCCCCTTCGCCCGCTTCGCCCTGTGCGGAATGATCTCGCAGTACAATGAGACCGGCAAACCGGTCGGCCCGTCCAACATCATCCAGGCCGTCGGCAAGAGCCTGCGCATGGAGGGGTTCATCGTCTCCAACCACTATGACCTCTATCCGGCCTTCGCCCGCGACATGGCCGAGTGGATCAAGGCCGGCAAGCTGACCTGGAAAGAGACCGTCGAGGACGGGATCGCGCGCGCGCCAGACGCCTTCATCAAGCTGTTTGCCGGCGAAAACCTGGGCAAGATGCTGGTGAAGCTGGGCTAGCGGTCCCTTCTCGAGCGCCGGAACCCTGTCATCCCCGCGACACCGTCGCGACGGGATGACAGGCCCTTCCGACGCCAGTGAAAACAGGCGGCCTGCGGGGCCCTCGGCACCGAAAGCGCAGCCCTACGCCGTCCTCTCGCTGCCGTGATCGCGCGTGAGAGTCGGGCGGCCCACAGCCGATAAATCGCCCGCTGAGTCGCCTCGCGAGCGGGCATCACCCGCTCGCCGCGCCCGGTTCGCCGGCTTACACGGCCTGCTGACACGGCACCCCGGCACGTAGTTCACGGGCCGGAGACGCGGCAAACAGGACGCAAAGTCCTTGTTTTTCAATATATTACTAAACACCCCTCAGGGCGCGACCGGCACTCGCCTGTGACGGATTCCAGCTTTTTTTCCGCAACTGCGAAAACGGCGTGATTTCCGGTAGCGATTTCGTGATCAAAGTTTTACTCTAGGCAGGCCGGTGGATCTCCACGCCGGAAATCGACTGTCATGAGCAAGCCCTCCACCGCGGCGACCGATCCCCCGGGAACGATCGTCAGCGTGCCCCGGGCAACCCTCATTCAGCGACACGCCGGAGAGAGCCCGGTTCAGGCCGGACAGACCGAGACAATGACGACATGAGCGATCGCTCTTCCCTCTTCGACCTCAGCTCGTCCACGAGCGTGTCGCTGGACCAGGTCCTGCAGCGCCGCGACACAGTGGAGATCCCGGTCGAGTCGCCCTTGGCCATGCCGGTCCAGCCCCTCTCGTTCTGGGAAGGCGGCGCGCGCCGCGCCACGGAAGTCGTCGGCGACATCACCGCCCGCCGCTGGATGGTGTTCCTGGCGACGGCCTTCATGGGCGTGGCCGGCTGGAAGGCGACCTTCGACACGATCGCCCTGGGCGGCGTCACCCGTCTGGAGTTCATCTGCCTGGTGCTGCTGGCGCCGCTGTTCACGGCCCTGTCGCTGTGGTTCTGCACTGCCGTCGCCGGCTTCGTGATCCTGCTGGGCAAGCCCAAGGATCCGCTGGGCATCGACAGCGCCAAGCCCATGCCCAAGCTGCGCGCCCGCACGGCGATCCTGATGCCGGTGCACAATGAGGACGCCACAGCCGTCTTCGCGCGTCTGCGGGCCATGGACGCCTCGATCGCCGAGACCGGCAACAGCCGCGCCTTCGACATCTTCATTCTGAGCGATACCCGCGACGCCGCCGTGGCCCTGGCCGAACAGGCCTGCTTTGCCCGCTTCCGCCGCGAAGCCAGCTCGGCCGTGTTTTACCGCGTCCGCCAGGAAAACAAGGGCCGCAAGGCCGGCAATATCGCCGACTGGGTGGCCCGTTGGGGCAGCGCCTACGAGCACATGCTGGTCCTCGACGCCGACAGCCTGATGACCGGCGACGCCATGGTCCGCCTGGCCGACGCCATGGAGCGTCACCCCGGTGCCGGTCTGATCCAGACCATGCCGATGCTGATCAACGGCCAGACGATCTTTGCGCGCACCCTGCAGTTCGCGACCCGTCTCTATGGCCGCGTGGCCTGGACCGGTCTGGCCTGGTGGTCAGGTTCGGAAAGCTCCTTCTGGGGCCATAACGCCATCGTCCGCACCCGCGCCTTCGCCGAAACCTGCGGCCTGCCCTCGCTGGACGGCCCCAAGCCCTTCGGCGGCGAGGTGATGAGCCATGACGCCCTGGAAAGCGCCCTGCTGCGCCGCGGCGGCTGGAGCGTGCATCTGGCCCCCTATCTGGAAGGCTCCTACGAAGAGAGCCCCTCCAACCTGCTCGATTTCGCCACCCGCGACCGTCGCTGGTGCCGGGGCAATGTCCAGCACATCCCGCTGGTCGCCCTGCCCGGCCTGCACTGGCTGAGCCGGATGCACCTCGTGATCGGCGTGCTGAGCTATGTCCTCTCGCCCCTGTGGTTCATGGCCCTGTCGGCCGGTGTGATCTCGCGCCTGCTGATGCCGTCGCTGAAGAAGGCCGCCTTCACCATGGCCGACCTGCAGGCAGCCGCTCACGCCCTGATCGACTGGAGCGAGATCCAGGCTACGGCCTGGGCGATGATCATCACCTTCATCCTGCTGTTCGGGCCCAAGATCCTTGGCTCGATCCTGGTGTTCTCGCGTCCTTCCGAAATCAAGGGTTTCGGTGGCCGTCGCCGCATCGCCGCCGGTCTCGGCGTCGAGATGCTGCTGTCGGCCCTGGTCGCCCCCATGCTGATGTTCACCCAGACCCGGGCCCTGATCGAGATCCTGGCCGGCAAGGTCGGGGGCTGGGCCACCCAGCGTCGCGACGCCGACAAGGTGACCGGTCAGGAAGCTTTCCGCGCCATGGGCTGGATCAGCGTCACCGGACTGGTGCTCGCCACCCTCTTCTGGTTCACGCCCGACCTGCTGACCAGCACCGCCCCGATCCTGGCGGGTCTGATCCTGGCCGTGCCCCTGACCATGCTGGGGGCCCACAAGGCCGCCGGGCTTCGGCTCAAGGCCAACGGCCTGTTCATGACCCCGGAAGAGCGCCGCCCGCCGGCGATCGTCCGCGCGGCCCTTGGACCGGTTTGCGAGCCGCCCGCCCGCTGGTTCGCCCGCAACGGTCGCACGACGCCCGCAGCAGAGGTCGCCGAGCAGACCGCCGCCTGAAACCTCGGCAAATTACGCGTGCAGGGCGAACGCCCGCTGGCCCTTAGGGGATTGGCGGAGTAGAAGCGCGGCTTCGTTCTTTTCCGACGGAGCCTGCCGTGTCGCGCCTGTTCAGCGCCTATGTGATCGTCGACTGGAGCGCGGCGGCCAAGCCGACGACCGGTGCGGACTCCGTCTGGATCGGCGTGCTGAAGCGCGACGTCCGCTTCCGCCTGACCTTCGAGAGCCATAACCCGGCAACGCGCCAGGAGGCCGAGACCAAGCTCGCGGCCATTCTCGACGACTTCAAGAAGCGCGGCGAACGGGCCCTGGTCGGGTTCGACTTCCCGCTGGGCTTCCCGCGCGGCTTTGCCAAGGCCCTGAGCCTGCCCGGAGAGCATCCGTGGCGCGCGGTCTGGGACCAGCTGAACAAGATGGTCAAGGACAAGGCCGACAACACCAACAACCGCTTCGGGGTCGGCTCAGAGATCAACCGCCGCCTGACGGGTGGTCCCTTCCCGTTCTGGGGCTGTCCGCCCCGCGACACCCTGACGACCCTGCAGCCCAAGCGCACCCGCGAGCATGGTCCCGACGACCTGCCAGAGTTCCGCCATGCCGACGAGGCCGCCAAGGGCGCGCACTCGATCTGGAAGCTCTACTACAACGGCTCCGTCGGGGGGCAGGCCATCGTCGGGATCCCGGCAGCCCGACGGCTCAAGGATGCCCGTGGCGACGCGGTGCGGGTCTGGCCGTTCGAGACCGGCTTCAAGGCACTGACCGAGGCGGACCTCGAGGGCGTCCTCGTGGTCATGACCGAGGTCTATCCCTCGCTGCTCAAGGCCGTGCCGGCTGCGGGCGAGGTCAAGGACCTGGCCCAGGTGCGGGCCCAGGCCGAGCACTTCGCCAAGCTGGACGAAGCCGGCAAGCTGGCGGCGCTGTTTGCCGGGCCCAAGGCGTCGGATGAGGTGCTCGAGGCGGCCGCTACCGAAGAAGGCTGGATCCTGGGGGCTTAGCAGCCACTTGCCCCCTCCTGGCTGCTTCGCAGCCGTCCTCCCCCGGAGGGGGAAGACGAGATCATCTTCCCCCTCCGGGGGAGGAGCGCCGCAGGCGCGGAGGGGGCTAGTGTTAGCCGGCCAAGCCCCGATCCTTCACATCCAGCATCCGGAACCGTCCGAGCAGGAAGGCCATCGACACAAAGCTGGTCACGATCACCGACCAGACGATGCCGTTGACACCCAGGCCCATCGGAATGGCCAGCCACCAGGCCAGCGGCCCCATGATCACGCCATAGCTGATCAGGTGGGTGATGGTGGGGATCCACACCTCGCCGCGAGCCCGCAGGGCCTGGGCCGCCACAACCTGCACGGCGTCAGGGGCCAGGAACAGGCAGGTCAGGGCCAGGGCCGGCGCGATCAGGGCAATGGCACCGGGGTCGGCGGTATAGGCCGACGCCACCAACTCGCGCAGGGGGAACAGCAGCAGGGCCACCGCCAGCCCGACCACGGCCGTGAAGGCAAAGGCCACCCAGCCGGCGCGGGTCATGCCCGCAGGGTCGCGCGAGCCGAAGGCGCGACCGACCTGCACCGAGGTCGCGGTCGAAATGCCCAGGGGCAGCATGAAGATCACGGCGGCGACATTGATCACCACCGCCCAGGCGGCGACCGAGAGTCCGCCGATCCAGCCGGCAACCAGGCTCATGCCGGCAAAGGCCGCGACCTCGAAGAAGTTCGACGCGCCGGCACCATAGCCGATCCGGCGCTGTTCGATCGAGGCCGGCAGATCACGAGCCGGCTTGTCGAAGATACCCAGCGTGCGCGCGTCCTTCAGGCGCAGGACATAGACGGCGAGCATGATCAGCAAGGCCGCCCGCGCCACGAACGTCGCCCAGGCCCCGCCTACGGCCCCGAGCGCCGGCAGGCCGAAGGTTCCGGGCACAAGCAGCAGATTGACCGCCAGATTGACGGCATTGGCCACCCACATGGCGATGGTCACGGGACCGGGGCGCGACAGCCCTTCCAGCCAGAAGCTCAGCACCACGGTCAGGGCATAGAGCGGCAGGGATAGCGAGAAGACGATCATCGGCGCGGTCGCGCCATCGGCCAGGGCCTTGGGCAGATGGACGGCGTGCAGCAGGGGTGGCCCCAGCAGGGCCAGGGATACGGCCGAGGCCATGCCGATCCAGAAGGCATAGACGAGGCCCCGCCGCAGCACGGCCCCGGTATCGTGCGGCCTGCCCGCGCCGATCGCCCGCGAGGTCATCACCTGGGCCCCCACCAGCAGACCGACCGTCATGGTCACGAAGACCGAAGACGGAGCCCAGGCCATGGCGTGAAAGCCCAGCTGCTCAGCCGAGAACCTTCCCACGACAATGGCGTCGGTCAGGCCCATGACCATGATGCCCAGGCGCGACAGCACCACCGGCCCGGAAAGGCGCAGCAACTCGATCAGATCCAGCATCAGGGGGCTGCGGGGCCGCTCGGGAGACGGCGCCGACGTCACCGCGTCACTTGGCATGGGCAGGCCTTTCAGAAGGGCCGGCAAGTTGGCGCATGGGGTCCTGCGGGGCAAGGCCGGTCGCGATCGTTGTTGAACATCCGACCGGGGTCGTGGTTTTAGGGCCGCAGCACCGAGCCGGCGGCCGGTTTCCTGGATCGACGACCATCGACGGGTGTGAAAGGCCTTCTTTTTCTCCGGACACGAACGGAGCGCTAACGCTGTTCCGGTTAGGCTTCTCGCCAGGTGCCCGTTGCGCCTTCGGTCCTTTGACCGAGCCCAGGAAGCAGTCCCGTCGATGTCGCTGAACAGCGTCAACACCAATGCCAGCGCCATGATCGCCCTGCAGTCGCTGGCGTCGGTCAATCGCGACCTGTCCGGCACCCTGCGCCGCATTTCGACCGGACTGGCGGTCTCGAGCGCCAAGGACAATCCGGCCGTCTGGGTCATCGCCCAGTCCCAGCGCGCCGAGGCCAACGCCCTGGACTCGGTTCGGGATTCCCTGCAGCGCGGCCGCTCGATCACCGACGTCGCCCTGTCGGCCGGCGAGACCGTGGTCGACCTGCTGGGCAAGATGAAGGAAAAAATGCTGGCCGCGGCGGACACCAGCCTGACCACCGCCAGCCGCATGGCCCTGAACAGCGACTACCTGACCCTGAAGCGACAGATCGACCGGACCGTCAGCAATGCCGATTTCGGCGGCATCAACCTGATCTCTTCAGGTTCGGTCGGCCAGGTTCGCGCCCTCGCCAATGCCGACTGCAGCGACACGATCGACATCGACCATGTCGACCTGTCGACGACTGGCGCAGCGCTGGGGGGTCTGCCCGCCGATCTGCTGGCCGCACCGGTTACCGGGACCCAGATCGCAGCCATGAGCACGGCCATGGAGACGGTCACCTCGTCCCTGGCCCGCATCGCCACGGGCTCCTTTGCCCTCGAGGCTCACCAGACCTTTATCGACAAGCTCCAGGATACCCTGAACACCTCGATCGGGCGCCTGGTCGACGCCGACATGGCCAAGGAGTCGACCAAGCTTCAGGCCCTGCAGGTCCGGCAGCAACTGTCGATGAAGGCCCTGGCCATCGCCAATTCAGGCTCGTCCTATCTGCTGACCCTGTTCGGCCGCTAATTAGGTCTCAGTGCGGCCAGGCCTCTGCCAGCACCCTGGCGACACCGTCCTTGTAGCTGACCTCCAGCGCCGGGGTCTTGGGCTGGCCGGCGGCGAACAGTTCATAGATGACCCTGCCGTCGTTCTGGGTGCTTTCGATCACCCTCACAGGCCGGGCCTTGCCGGCGGCGGTCTGCACGGCTGCAGGCGCTTCGGTCCAGGCGATATCGCGCTGGGTCTCGACGATCTCCCAAGCGCCGTTGCGCTCCAGCAGGTCGAACTCGATCTCAGCCCCGCCGGGCAGGACGCCCTCGACGTCGAAATAGCGGCGATCCTCGCGCTCCTTCAACTCGGCCTCGATCACCTTCAGACCGGGGGCGGCCTTGAGCACAACCGACAGCACGCCGGGCGGCAGATCAGCGACGGCGACGGGCGTGATCCTGGTTTCCGGCGCGCCGGCATGGGCGGCGGCGGCAGACAGTGTCAGGCAGAAGGCCAAGACAGGACGGATTGGCATGTCAGTCTCCATGGACAGGGCATGATCAGGTAACCGGTATCATGCCTTGCCACGCGATCCACCCGCATGCGGGGATTGCCCCGCCGGTGCTAGCAAGGTGACGCGCAAAGGAATCGCCCATGGCCCGCCATCTCGCCCAGATCTCGCTGCTGGTCTCCGACTATGCCGAGGCCATCGACTTCTATGTCGGCCGATTGGGCTTTGAGCTGCTGGAGGACACCGACCTGGGCGGCGGCAAGCGCTGGGTCGTGATCTCACCTGGCCCCGGCGGCAGCCGGATCCTGCTGGCCCGAGCGACAAGCGAGGCGCAGGCCGCTCGAGTCGGCGATCAGGGCGGCGGCCGGGTCTGGCTGTTTCTGAACACGGACGACTTTGCCGCCGATCATGCCCGGATGAGCGCCGCCGGCGTGCGGTTTCTCGAAGCCCCCCGCCATGAATCCTATGGCAGGGTTGCCGTCTTCGAAGATCTCTATGGCAACCGCTGGGACCTGATTGAACCCAAGGCCTGAGCCTCAGGGCCTGAGGCTGGGCGGCGCGGCCGCCCTGACCGGGGGCTGCTGCGGAAACTCGATCCGGGACATGTCATAGCCGAGGGCCCGGACGCGCCTGACCAGGTCTTCGCGCAGGACCGGCGACGGCACCTCTCGCGTGAAGATGAAGATGCGCTTCAGCCGGGGTTCGCCGGCGATGAACCACGTGTAGTCATCGTCATGGTCGAAGATCCAGTAGTCCCAGGTGATCAGGAACGGATAGCGCACCCGTAGCTTGGCATTGACGCCCGGATCGAGGATCTGTCCCCGCCCCTGGATCACCTTCTCCTTGCCGCCCGGCGCGCCGGTCTCGCACGTATCGCGCACCAGAACCTTATCGCCGCCGGCAAACAGATAGTTGGTGGCCCCGGCCACACAGCCGTCGGTAATGCCCATTGGCGTGCGGGCGATTTCCAGCCAGCGCCCCGAATAGAGCCGCTCAACCTCCACGGGCCTGGCCGGTTGCGGGGACTGGGCCCAAGCACCGGTGGCTCCGGCCAGGCCGGCGATGGCGGCGATCATCAGGGTTCTCAGGGTCATGCCAGGGTCTCTTGCGCGGCGGGTCACCGGAAGAAACGTTTGCGGACCCCGGCCGGATGCAACGCCCCCGCTAGCCCGGCGGTGCCGTCTCGAAGGCCTCGGCTGCAAACTGCCGCACTTGACGCAGAATGTCGTCCGGCCAGGCTGAAATCCGGGCCTCGAACCCCGTGGGATCACCGGCAAACAGGGCGCGCATCGCCGCTTCGAAACCCTCTCGGTCACCGGCCATGACCGTGGCGAAGCGATAGGTCGCCTCGCGCGCCTGTCGCATCCGGTCCGGTCCGGCACTATCGCGGCTCGCCGCCTCGACCAGCTTGCGCAGGGTCACCGAGGCACCGCCCGGCTGGGTGGCTAACCAGGCCCAGTGGCGCGGCAGAAGAGTCACCTCACGCGCCGCGACGCCGAGTTTCGGACGTCCCCGCCCGCGCGCGACCACCGGTTCTTCCACCGTGGCGAAGCGAGCGGCGAGATCGCCGGGCCCTCCCCGCAGATCGAAGTCCACCTGCCGGCCCTCGGCATCAAAGATCAGCACCGGCGGACCGGAATCCTCTCCAGACAGGCGCTGGGCGGCCAGGGCGGCCTCAAGCGCCGTACCGGCGGCGATCTGCTC
Source organism: Caulobacter sp. AVps16 (assembly GCF_058681455.1). Classification (NCBI taxonomy): domain Bacteria; kingdom Pseudomonadati; phylum Pseudomonadota; class Alphaproteobacteria; order Caulobacterales; family Caulobacteraceae; genus Caulobacter; species Caulobacter sp. AVps16. The sequence continues at coordinate 1,013,292 of NZ_CM178739.1, read as the reverse complement.
GTCACCGCGGAAAACAACATGGCTCATCGGTTCAGTCCCCGGGCACCCAGGCGCTCGATCCAGACAGCCTTGCGATCCTGCAGCCAGGACGAGCGGCCAAGCACCCCCAGGGTTTCGTCTGACAGGACATCCAGCGGCTCATAGGCAAAGGCCGCCTCGCCATGGGCTGTCCAGGCCGCCTGCAGGGCCTGATCCCTATGGGTGCCATGTCGCAAGGTGAACCAGAGGCCGCCCTGGCGGGTCGACAGATCCGGCGTGGCCCCGACCCAGGCCTGACCGCTGGCGATGCAGCGTACGGCATAGATTCCGGCCTCGACCTTGCGGTCGCGATAGTCGCGCAGCAGCGCCTTGCGTCCGTTCATGGGACCCTCCTGAGGCACCTTTATACCCGGATAAAATCAGGAGTCTATATTATCCGGGCGAAAATTCCGAGACCTCTAGCTTGAGGCGGGTGCAGCCTTGAAACTCACATAGCCTCGCTCGACCATCCGGCGCATGGCCTCATAGGCTTCAGCCAGTTCCTCATAGGCCGTTCGCATCTGGGCCAGCTTGTGAATCTGGTCCGGTGGGGGGGTGTGCGACGTCTCGGTCATGGCGACAGCGGCCGCCACCCATTGGGCACGGGCCTGGGCGGCGGCGACGGCCATATGCTGGAAATGGGAGGCGTCGATGTGGCCGAGGGCCTGGCCGATCAGGGCCTTGTTCGAAGCAAAGGCCGTGTAGTCGATCTGCTCCAGTGTGCCGCGCAGGCGGCGCTGAACATGGGGATCGACATCCTCGGGCTCGAAATGGTCAAGGCCGCGGCGGCGGAAACTCGAAGTTACGGTCGACGACATGGCGTCCTCCCGCCCGGCGATGATGTCCCATGAAAGCCGAGCCTGTGGACAAGTTTGCGCCCGAGTCCTTAAGAGGTCCTTGCACCTGTTCCGCCTGCCCGCTGGGTCCCCGCAGGGTTCAGACGGCGATCACCGCAACTGGCGACGCCGACCAGGGGAAGCGCGGACAGCAGGGTACGGCGCGTTGTCATCACAGGTCTCCTTCAGAGGTCCTGTAATGACAACGCTTCAGATCGGCATGGCGATCGCCCGGCCAAATCGCAGCCTATTCGGTCTTCAGATAGATCTCCGAGCCCTGCTGGCGGAACTTCTCGCTCATTTCCGCCATCCCAAGCGCCGCCGCTTCGTTCGGGGCCTGAGCGGCGGCGAATTCCCGCACCTCGTGGCTGATCTTCATCGAGCAGAACTTGGGCCCGCACATCGAGCAGAAGTGCGCGGTCTTGTGCGCCTCCTTGGGCAGGGTCTCGTCGTGGAACTTGCGGGCGGTTTCGGGGTCCAGCGCCAGGTTGAACTGGTCTTCCCAGCGGAACTCGAACCGCGCCCGGCTGATGGCATCGTCCCACATGGCTGCGCCGGGGTGACCCTTGGCTAGATCGGCGGCGTGGGCGGCCAGCTTGTAGGTGATGACGCCAGTCTTGACGTCGTCGCGGTCGGGCAGACCCAGGTGCTCCTTGGGCGTGACGTAGCAGAGCATGGCCGTGCCGAACCAGCCGATCATCGCCGCCCCGATCGCCGAGGTGATGTGGTCGTAGCCAGGCGCAATATCCGTGGTCAACGGGCCCAAGGTATAGAAGGGGGCCTCGTGGCAGTGCTTCAGCTGCTCATCCATGTTGGCCTTGATCTTGTGCATGGCCACGTGGCCCGGCCCTTCGATCATCACTTGCACGCCCTTGCTCCAGGCCACCTTGGTCAGCTCGCCCAGGGTACGCAGTTCGGAGAACTGGGCCTCGTCATTAGCGTCGGCGGTGGAGCCGGGACGCAGGCCGTCGCCCAGCGAGAACGACACGTCATAGGCGCGCATGATCTCGCAGATCTCGTCGAAGCGCTCGTAGAGGAAGTTCTCCTTGTGGTGCGCCAGGCACCACTTGGCCATGATCGAGCCGCCGCGTGAGACGATGCCGGTGACGCGCTTGGCGGTCATCGGAATGAACGGCAGGCGCACGCCGGCGTGGATGGTGAAATAGTCCACCCCCTGCTCGGCCTGCTCGATCAGGGTATCGCGGAAGACCTCCCAGTTCAGGTCCTCGGCCACGCCGTTGACCTTCTCCAGCGCCTGGTAGATCGGCACGGTGCCGATCGGGACGCTCGAGTTACGGATGATCCAGTCGCGGATGTTGTGGATGTTGCGGCCGGTCGACAGGTCCATGACCGTGTCGGCACCCCAGCGGGTGGCCCAGACCAGCTTGTCGACCTCGTCGGCGACGGTGGAGAGCACCGCCGAATTGCCGATATTGGCGTTGATCTTGACCAGGAAGTTGCGGCCGATCGCCATCGGCTCCAGCTCGCCGTGATTGATGTTGGCCGGGATGATGGCGCGGCCGCGGGCCACTTCCTGGCGCACGAATTCGGGGGTCACGAAGTCGGGGATCGAGGCGCCGAAATCGTCGCCGTCGCGCACGCACGGGCGGTCCTGCTCGCGGCGCAGGTTCTCGCGGATGGCGACATATTCCATCTCGGCGGTGATCTTGCCGGCATTGGCGTATTCGTACTGCGTGATCAGGTGGCCCGGCTTGCCGCGATAGATGGTGCGGCCCACGGCGGGGAACTGCGGAGCCAGATGCTTGCCCTGGGCAAAACCGTTGTCCTCGGGCTTCACGGCGCGGGGCTCGGCCACCACCTCGACATCGCCACGCGCCAGCACGAAGGCCTCGCGCGAGCGCTCCAGGCCCTTCTCGATGTCGATGGAAGCGGTCGGATCGCTATAGGGGCCCGACGGATCATAGACCGTCACCGGCGGCTCATTGGCCGAGGGGTGGACGGCGACCTCGCGGAACGGCACGCGGATGTCTGGGAACAGCTCGCCGGCCTTATAGACCTTGCGCGAGCCGGGAATGGGGCCGGTCGAGATGGTCTCGGCGACGGACTTGATGGTGGTCTGGACGTTCATTTTCGGGCGCTCCTCAAGCATCAAGGAGACCCGGACAAGCGCGCTAAGTCGGTTCTAACGGCCGGACAGTAAGCCCCGACCGCGTTCCCTCCCTTCGCCGGCATGACCCGGATCAGGTTCGACGGGTCAGGGCAGACGCCCAATCTCAGCCGCGCGAAGCGGCCCCCCGGTGAACAGGCGGACACTAGGCCGACTGACGTGTGGGTCAAGAGTCGTTGTCCCCTTCCTTCTCCCCTTGCGGGGAAGGAAGGGGGGTTACAGCCGCGACGCTGCAAACGTGTCGCACACCGCCGGGTCGCCGCGCTCATAGCCCCGGGTAAACCACCGCACGCGCTGGGCGCTGGTGCCGTGGGTGAAACTGTCGGGCACGACCTGTCCCTGGCTGCGAGACTGGATGGTGTCGTCGCCGACCGCCGCCGCAGCGCCCAGGCCGTCCTCGATGTCGGCCCTGTTGATCACGATCTGGCCGTTCGAGGTCTCAGCGGCCCGCGCGGCCCAGACGCCGGCATAGCAGTCGGCCTGCAGTTCCAGTCGCACCGAACCGCTTTCAGCGCCCTTCGCGCCCAGTCTGCGGGCAGCCTCCGAGGTCCCCAGCAGGGTCTGAACATGGTGGCCGATCTCATGGCTGATCACATAGGCCCGGGCAAACTCGCCCTTCGCACCGAAGCGGGACTCAAGTTCGTTCCAGAAGGTCAGGTCCAGATAAACCCGACGGTCCGCAGGGCAATAGAACGGCCCCATGGCCGACTGGCCGGTGCCGCAGCCGGTGGGGGTCGCATTGTCATAGAGGACCACCGACTCCGGCGGCCTGTAGACCGCGCCCTGGGCGGCAAAGATCGGGCCCCAGACCTCGGCATTGGAGGTCTCGATAGCGTCCACGAACTGGCCGTCCGCGTCACCGACCTGGCCCTTGGCGACCTGTTGCTGGGTCGGCCCCTGCAGATCCTGCGCGACCTGCATCGTGGTCTGCGGATCGATACCGAACACGAAATAGCCGATCGCCGCCAGCACCAGGGCCCCGATCCCGCCCCCGGCGACACCGACCCCGCCCAGACCACGCCGATCCTCGATATTGCCCGAGCGGCGCGCGCCTCTCCATTCCATGTCCCGGTCCTGTCTCTGTCAGTGATCCCGGCGTCAGGGACGATTGTCCGGACGCACACCCCGGACCTGCGCCTGGCTTCGTGCCAAGGCATCCTGCGTCAGACGCTCCATCCGGTCTATCTGCTGCTGCAGGGAATCCGGTTCGATCGCTGGCAGGGGTGCAGGCAAGGGCATGACCGGACCCGCCAGGGCCGGCGGCGACGCACGGGCCGCGCCGAGTTCGCGCAGCACCAGGGCCGTCTGAAGCTGATCCTGCCTCGCCACGATCTCCCTTTGGGTCGCGAGGGCGGCCTGGCGATCGATGTCAGCCTGCTGCTGGGCGGCATTGGCGGTCCGCAGATCGCGCAGGTCGTCCTGGCCATTCGCCCCGCCGGCCAGAACCAGCAAGGCCAAGCCGCCCAGTGTGCAGTTCAGCGCGAGACTCATGGTCGCTCCTGGTTTCCGGACGGGGTCGCTAGATCCGTCCCGGAGGGTTCAGGACGCTCAGGGTCTCTTGACGGAGAAACGCATCAGCTCCTTTTTCGGGGCATCCCAGGCCGGATCCAGTTCGGCGGCCTTGGAATAGTCCTGATAGGCCGACTTCAGATCGCCCAGTCCTTCATTGGCCAGGCCGCGATTGAACCAGGCCTTCTCGGGATCCTTGACGCCGAGCGCCAGACCCTTGTCGATCTCGCCGAGGGCGTCGCTGTAACGTTCCTCGCCGACAAAGGTGGCACCGCGATTGACCCAGGCTTCGCCAAGGTCCGGATCAATTTTGGACGCCGCGTCAAAGTCCTCGCGGGCCGTGGCGAAATCGCGTTGGCGCAGCTGCAGGACGCCGCGGTTCACATAGGTACGTGCCCGATCGCGGAAATTGAGAGTCTCGGTCTCGAGCGCGATCGTGCAGGTCAGGACCGATTTCTGATCCGCACGACCGTCAATGGCGGCGGTCGAGCAGTCCTTTGCGGCACCGCCGCCCAGAACCAGGGTCGAGGCGCTCGCCGGACCGCCTGCCAGGGTCGCGGTCACCAGCAGCGCTGCGCCGATAAGAATTCTTGGGCTCATGTCATCCTCCCTTGCCGGGCGAACCTTCGGACGCGGTGGGGTCTGAACCTGAGGCCAGACCAAGCGCGCCAGGGCCGCTTCCTCGCAGAGTCGACTATATCATGTTTAACGCCTGAACCCATGCCCCTGGTCATGCCAAGCCGACCAGGAACATTTCACAATTTTAAGATGAATTCTCGGTCGGCAGGTCGCACTATGACGACATGACTGTGCTGGTGCCATCGGGAACGAGACATGCAGAGCCTGATCTTCATAGCCGCCCTAATGCTGCAGCAGGCAGGCCCGACTGTGGTCGACTCGGTGACGGTCGAGGCCGGTGCCAAGCCGAAAGCGATTTCAGCCACCATTCCGGACAACGCCATTGAACAGCAGTTGAACGACTTGCTGGACAAGGAACCAAACAGGGTCATCTGCCTGACCAAGACTCCGACCGGCACGCGGATCCAGAAGCCGATCTGCCAGACCCTGCAGGGCTGGTATGATTTCGAGTCCCTTCGCGACACGAGCAGCCAGCGCGGCGGGGCCGGGGGCATTCGAACCCCGCCCTATGAACTGGTTGAACTGATCAAATCCCGCCTGCGTGATCCCGAGGCCCGCGCCAGGGCTGAGGCCCGTGCTGGTGCCCGTCTCGACGCTGAAGCTGAGGCCCGGGCCCATTACAACTGACCTGGGTTGGACGGCTAGCTTCCGCCAAGGCCGCGCCCGGAACGCACAAGGCATGATAACACAGGCGTCGACTCGACGAAGGATCGCCTGATGCATCTCGCCCGCTTCCCCCGCGCCCGCTTCGCCCACCTGCCGACGCCGCTCGAGCCCCTGCCCCGCCTGGGCGCAGAGCTGGGTATCGACCTCTGGGTCAAGCGCGACGACTGCACCGGCCTGGCCGGCGGCGGCAACAAGACCCGCAAGCTGGAATTCCTGCTCGGTGAGGCCCTGGCCCAGGGGGCAGATACCCTGGTCACCCAGGGTGCGGTGCAGTCCAACCATGTTCGCCAGACCATCGCCGCCGGTGCCCGCTTCGGCCTGGCCAGCGAGATCATCCTGGAGGAGCGTACCGGCTCGAAGGCCCTGGACTATGTGGGCAACGGCAATGTCCTGTTGGACCGGCTGATGGGTGCGGCGATCCGCTTCGTCCCAGGTGGAACCGACATGGTCGCCGAGCTGGAAGCCTCGGCCGAGGCCGTCCGGCAGAGGGGCGGCAAGCCCTATGTCATCCCCGGCGGTGGCTCCAATATCGTCGGGGCCCTGGGCTATGTCGACTGCGCCCGCGAACTGATCGTCCAGGCTGACGAGCGGGCTCTGAGGATCGACCGCCTCGTCACCGCCACCGGCAGTGCCGGCACCCATGCGGGCCTCGTCGCCGGCTTTGCAGCCCTGTCGGTGGATGTTCCGATCCTGGGCTTTGGGGTACGAGCCCCCAAGGCCAAGCAGGAAGAAAATGTCTTCAACCTGGCGGTCGCCACCGCCGAAACCCTCGGCGCGGCCGGCCGAGTGACGCGCGAGATGGTCGTGGCCGACTGCGACTATGTCGGCGAGGGCTATGGCCTGATCGATCAGGGCGTGATCGACGCCCTGACCCTGGCCGCACGAACCGAGGGCCTGCTTCTGGACCCCGTCTATTCGGGCAAGGCGATGAAGGGCCTGATCGACCAGGCCCGCAAGGGTGCCTTCAAGGGCGAGCGCGTTGTGTTCCTGCACACCGGCGGTGCCCAGGGCCTGTTTGGCTACCATAGCCAGCTTGACACCGCCTTGGCGCCGGCATGACCAAGACACTCGGCGTTCTGGGCGGTATGGGTCCGGCAGCGACCCTGGACTTTCTGGCCAAGCTGCAGGCTGCCACGCCCGTCCGCCGCGAGCAGGACCATCTGCGGGTCCTGGTCGACATCAATCCCAAGGTGCCCGACCGCAATGTCGGGGATGCCGATCCCGGTCCGGTCCTCGCCGCCATGGCCGCGGGACTGAGGGACGGCGGGGCCCAGGTTCTGGCCATTGCCTGCAACACCGCCCATGCCTTCGCCGATCAGGTCCGGGCCAGCGGCCTGCCGCTGATCGACATGCTGGAGGTCGCGGGCCAGGCTGCAAGGGCGGCTGGAGCCGTCAAGGTGGGGGTGCTGGGCACCGGTCTGGCCCTCGGGCTCTACCGCGACCGCCTTTCCACTCAGGGCCTGGAGGACATCACGCCGGATGATCACGAACAGATCGAGTTCATGGCCCTGCTCTACCGGATCAAGTCGGGTGACCTCGGGCCAGCGTCCCGCGAGGCCATGGCTGCCCTGGCCCACCGGCTGATCGGCAAGGGGGCTCAGGTCATTATTGCGGGCTGTACCGAAGTCCCTCTGGTGCTGAGCAGCGAAGATCTGGCCGTGCCGCTGATCGATGCGACCGACGCCCTGGCCGTCGCCTGCGTAGCGGCTTGTGTGGCCCCCTAGGGGCATTAGCCGTCTGCCAGGTCCGGCGCGACGCCGGCAACCAGCCTCAGAGGCGTGCTGTGGCCACTTTGTCTTCGCTGGCCTCGATCATGCCGACCAGGGCGGCCGCGCCGCGCGAAGCCTGGGCCATGCGACGCAAGGCGGCGCGCGCATGCGCGTTGTCGGCGATCTCCGCCTGACGCTCAAGTCGCTCGGCTTCAAAGATATGTTCCGTCCGGGTGGGCATGCGAAAACATTTACAGAATGTGAACAGACGCACCATGCGACCGCTGGACGCACGATGTTCGCCTGGCCCGTGACCTCGCCCTGCGCCGCTCCTGTCCGCTGAAAAGCCTAGCCAAGTCGTGACACCGGTGTCAGAAACGCGGTCAAGACTTTGCCACCAAAAGGTGGCGGGATCGGCCTGTCCGGTCCGGGAGGACGCCAGGAAGCGCCCGTCGCGCTCGGCCAAACGGCCGTCGCCCGGCACTCTGACGCACTGCCGGACGGTTCGACTTCAACGCCTTTCGGAGCGTCCCATGCCTCTTAGCCCCCTTTCGCGCCGTCACCTGCTGGCAAGCACCGCGGCAGCTTTTGCGACGGCAGGCTCCCTGGCACCGCTGAAGGCCCTGGCCGCCGAGGGCCCGCCCCGGGCCCAGGCGCTTGAGACGATGAAAAAGGCCACGCGCTTCATGGTCGAGAAGGCCGCCTATAACGGCGGCTATGTCTGGAGCTATCTGCCCGACTTCTCGCGTCGCTGGGGCGAAATGGAAGCGTTCCCGACCATGATCTGGGTGCAGCCGCCCGGCACCGCCACAATGGGCCACCTGTTCCTGGACGCCTATCACGCGACGGGCGATGCCTATTATTACGAAGCCGCCGTCAAGGCGGCCCAAGCCCTGATCGCCATCCAGCATCCGGCCGGCGGCTGGAACTATCTGGGCGACCTGGCCGGCGAGGCCTCGCTGAAAAAGTGGTACGACACGATCGGCAAGAACGGCTGGCGGCTCGAGGAATTCCAGCACTATTACGGCAATGCCACCTTCGACGACGCCGGTACGGCCGAGAGCTCGCAGTTCCTGCTACGCCTCTATGTCGAAAAGCAGGACCCCGCCTTCAAGCCGGCCCTGGACAAGGCCCTGGCCTTCGTTCTGGACAGCCAGTACCCGATCGGCGGCTGGCCCCAGCGCTTCCCTCTGAAGGACGAGTTCCACCACCACGGCAGGGCCGACTACACGGGTTACATCACCTTCAACGACGACGTGGCCGGGGAAAACCTCAAGTTCCTGATCATGGTCTGGCAGGCCCTGGGCGACGAACGCGTGCTGCCCGCGATCCGCAAGGCCATGGACTGTTTCCTCGCCTGCCAGCAGCCGATGCCGCAACCGGCCTGGGGCCTGCAGCACAGGGTTTCCGACCTGAAGCCGGCCGGGGCGCGCACCTATGAACCCGAAGCCTTCGCCACCCATACCACCGGCGGCAACATCGCCTCGTGCATGGACTTCTACGAACTGACCGGTGATCCCAAGTTCCTGGCCCGCCTGGGCGAGGCGCTGGACTGGCTGGACAGCGTCAAACTGCCGGCCGACCAGATCAAGGGCGGCCGCGCCTATCCCACCTTCATCTCGATCGGCGAAGGCAAGCCGCTGTTCATCCATCGGACCGGCAGCAATGTGGTCAACGGCCGATACTTCGCCGACCACAATCCCGAGAATACCGTGGTTCACTACTCCTCGACCCGGGCGGTCAATGTCGAGGGGCTGCGCAAACGTCTGGCGAAGCTGCAGGCCACCGCGCCCGAGATCGCCAGCAAGGACTCTCCGCTGAAGGGCGGTCGCAAGGCCCTGCCCCGCTATTTCACCACAGGCGACATCTCGGTGTCCGACCTGAACGTCGACACCCTGAAGGCCGACGCCGGTCAGACCTCGCCCGAGAAGGCCGCGGCCCTGATCGCTGCGCTCAACAGCGAAGGCTGGTGGCCGGCGGAACTGAAGGCGACCAGCAATCCCTATATCGGCGACGGCTCGCCAACCCCCGCGCCCGGCGACTTCAGCCGGACCCGGGTGGGCGACGCCACCGACACCTCGCCGTTCATCACCGATACGCCCAAGATCGGGATCTCGACCGGCGGTTATATCGAGAACATGACCGCCCTGATCAAGTTCATCGGGGCCGTCTAGGCTCCCTCGCAGGCCCTGCGCAGATTGCCCAGCACCTTGGGCGTATCCCTGCGCAGGGCGTCACGCATGAAGGCCCTGGGCACCGGCCAGTCGACCGCCAGCCGGTTGTCATAGAAGACCCGCGTGCGTGTGCCGCCGCTCAAGGGCATCAGCCGCCACTCACCCTGCTGGATTTTCAGATCGCCCTCGACCAATCGGAAGCGGATTCGCTTCTGCGGCTCATAGGCGGAGCGGAAGACAATCCGCATGGCCGGAAAGACCAGATTGCGGTGGGTTACATGCTCTCGCACGTCCCAGCCGCGAACCTGGTCACCGGACAGAACCCGGCAGCTGGCCAGATTGGCCATCAGCTTCCGGGCTATGGCGCAATCGGTCATCACGGCCCAGACCTTCTCGGGCGGCGCATCGATGTCCACGACCCCTCGAACGAGTCCGGAAACGCCATCAGGATCGGCAGACACATCGGCATAGGCTTCGCCCCGGGCCAGGGCCGCCTGGGCCCTGGATGACAGCTCGTAGCCGAGGGCCGGCCCCATCCAGACCAGCGCGGCTGCCAGTCCCGCCAGCATCATCAATTGTCGCCGCACCAAGACGCCCTTTCCGGCAGAGCGCCTGAGCGCATTCCGGTCCAGTTACGGTTGGCAGAGGGGCCTGGACGCAAGGCCCCCTGACGGATCCAGACCAGACCTCACCCTGCGTCAGCGTTGCGGGCCGGACGCTGCATGCTAGCTTCGCTGCAAACACAAACGGGAGAAAACACATGGCCAAGGTTGCTTACTTCACCGTGGGCTCGAACAGGCTGGACGAAGCCAAGACCTTCTATGACGCCCTGCTGGGCTCGATCGGCATGACCCCGGTGCACGAGCACGCCTCGGGCGGACGCCTATATCGCGGCAAGGGCACGGGCCTGTTCGGCGTGCTGGGTCCCTATGACGGCCAGCCGGCCTGTATCGGCAACGGCACCATGGGCGGATTCAGTTTCGACAGTGCCGAAGAGGTTGCGGCCCTCCACGCCTAGGCCCTGGAACTGGGGGCCACCGATGAGGGCGGGCCGGGCGAACGCATGCCGGGGGCCTATTTCGCCTATTTCCGCGACCTGGATGGCAACAAGCTGTGCGGGTACAAGTTCGGCTAGCTCAGCGCCTTGAGGCGATCATGGCGCGGGCCTGCAGTTCGACCTGCTCGACCCCGCGCAACGTATCGCCGGACGCTTCCAGGGTGCTGTAGAAGGTCCGCAGGTCGTCGGTCTTGATCCGCTTGATCCGCCGATCGCGTGCCCATTCCATGCCGACCAACTGACCCAGACGGCAGGCTTTCGGCAACAGGGCCACGCGCTCGGACGGACCACCCTTCACCAGAAGCCGCCCGACGACCTCATTCCAGTTGGGCGCGCCCGGTATGCACAGGCTGAGGTCCGAACAGGCTCCCGTCCAGAACCGCCGGTACCACAGGGCATGGACCGGATTCTCGAACTTCAGGCCGTCGGTCGCCTGCACGCTCGGCCGGCAGTCATGACGGACAAATTCTTCCGCCTCGGCGACGCCGGCCAGTGCCGTGATCGCCAAAGCCATCCCGCATCCCTGGATCACGCGCCGCTGCAAGATCTTTCCCCGAAAGCCAGAACTCAAACCGTCACCCCTGATCGGGCGCATCCTTCAGAAAGGCAGCCACGGCCTCGATGGCGTCGACCAGGCAAAGGCGCTCGACGGCGACCCCATCCGGCAGACCTGAAAACAGCCGCGTCGGAGCGGCCGCGTCAAGCATGACGAAAACCCCTCGGTCGTCCGCCCGGCGGATCAGACGGCCAAAGGCCTGACTGATGCGGGCCCGGGCCGTGGAGTCATCATAGCCCTTGCCCCCGAACCGGGCACGTCGGGCCTTGTGCAGGATGTCCGGCCGGGGCCACGGCACCCGATCGAAGACCAGCAGGCGCAGGGACCTGCCCGGCACGTCAATCCCGTCGCGGATCGCATCCGTGCCCAGCAGACAGGCGTCCTGCTCGGCCCGGAAGATATCGACCAGGGCCCCGGCCTCGAGGGGATCGACATGCTGGGCGTAGAGCGCCAGCCCCCGATCAGCCAGGGGCGCAGCGATCATGTCGTGCACGGCCTTCAGGCGGCGAATGGCGGTGAACAGACCAAGCCCACCGCCGCCGGCCGCGAGGAACAGCTCGCGCATGGCCGCCGAAACCTGGCGGGCGTCCTCCTTGTTGACATCCGTCACCACGATGGCCCGGGCATGGGCCTCGTAGTCAAAAGGCGAGATCAGCCGCAGCACCTTGGGCGACTGGGGCATCCGCGCCGCCCCCGTTCGCATTTCCGCGAGGGCAAAGGGATCTTCCAGCGCCGGGTCGGTCAGGGTCGCGCTGGTCACCAGTACCCCGTGCGCCGGGCTGAGCACCGCCGCCCGCAGGGGTTCGGTTGGATCCACCCAGTGCCGCCGACACGCAGCGTCGACAACCCGGCCATAGAGGAAGGTCGCCTCGAACCAGTCGACGAAATCCGGATCATCCTCGGCGTCTTCGTCGATCGCCTTCAGGATGGAACGCCAGGCCGGCAGGGTCATGCGCGCCCGGCGGTCCAGGCCCCGCAGGGCACCCTCGATACGGGCCCGCTCCGAGGAACCCAGATGCTCGGCATCCTCGTCGAGAACATCTTCCAGCTGCCGGGCCAGAGCCAGCAGCGGGGCCTCGACCCCGGCCAGGGCCTTGGCCGCCTCACCGGCCCGCTCGCGAACCAGATCAATGGCCGGACGGGCGGCGCATTGGAGGCCCTGCTCGATCCCGCCCCGCTCACTGCTGCGGGCCCGAAGTTGTTCGATCACCGCAACCAGATAGGTCTCGATTGGACCAATCGGATTGACCTGGCCGTCCGGCGGCGCAACCCGCCCGGACCATCCCTCGCCCGGCAGGGCGGCAGCGGCGTGCAGCACGGCCGTCAGGGCCTGACGCGCGCCCTCGCGATCGCCGAGAATATCGAGCAGGCGGGCCTCAAGCCCCCGGCCCCGCCGGCCCCGCCCTTCGGGGCCCCGGATCCAGCGCCGCAACTCCGCCGCCTCGGCCCCCGAAAGGGCCGCGGAAAAGGCGCTGTCGGCCGCATCGAACAGGTGATGGCCTTCGTCGAAGACCACGCGCTTGACCGCTGTGGTCTCATTGTCGCCCTTCAGACCCCGCGCCGCCCGCGCGCCGTCGAAGGCCGCCTGGGTCAGGACCAGGGCATGGTTGGCGATGACAATGTCCGCCCGCTTGGACGCCCGCACCGCCTTCTCGATGTAGCAGATGCGATAGTGCTGGCAGCCGGCATGAACGCACTCGCCACGCCGGTCGACCAGATTGGCCGGGCTGGCCTGCAGAGACGGGGCGATTGCGAACAGCGTCGGCAGCCAGGCCGGAAAATCACCGCCGGTCATGTCGCCGTCGCGGGTCGCCCGGGCCCAGCGCGCCGTCAGGGCCAGGCCGATCAGGTCGCCATTGCCTAGCTGGGCGCCGTTGACCTGCTCCTGGAAGTTCAGCAGGCAGACATAGTTCTCCCGCCCCTTGCGAACCACCGCCTTGCGGGCGCGGACGGCCGGGTCGGGATAGATCGACTGGCTCTCGCGTTCGATCTGACGCTGGAGGGCGCGGGTATAGGTGCTGATCCAGACGGAAGGCCCGTTGGTCTCGGCCCAGAGCGATGCGGGGGCCAGATAACCCAGGGTCTTGCCGACGCCGGTGCCGGCCTCGGCGAGCATCATGCGCGGCTCGCCCTCGCGTTCGCGCGGCTGGAACACAAAGGCGGCTTCGCGGGCAAAAGTCGCCTGGGCCTCGCGCACCTCATCCAGGCCGGAGCGTTGCAGCAGTTCGGTCAGGCGCTCCCCGGCCCGTTCGGGATCGATGGGTCGGGTTCCGGACTCCCCGAGCGGGGCCTGATCTTCCCATTCGACAATCCTGGCCCAGACATCGAGGCCGGAGCTGCGGAACTGATTGCCGACCGGGACGGATCGCAGGGCACCGATCACCGCCGGTCCCCAGGCCCAGCCGGCCTTGGCCAGGGTCTCGGCGACCGCCAGGGCTTCCTCGCGGGAAGGCTGGGGCGTCAGGCGAAGCTCGGACAGCAAGGCCTCGGCCGAAACCCTCAGACTGGCGGCCTGCTCGGCCGCCCCCTTGGGTTCGGGCAGGCCCAGGGCCATGGACAGACCGACCGCCGACGGCGCGCAGAAGGTGGCGGGCCGCGTAAAGGCGTACAGCTCCAGCACATCGAACAGTCGTCCGCTGCGCGCCGGCGCATGCAGGTTCAGACGTCTGGCTGTCATGGCCGCGTGGGCGACGAGAACCGGGCCATGTTCCAGCAGGTCGCGGGCGTCGGGCGCGCGCAGCATCCGGCCACTGCCGTCGCCATCGGCGTATCCCGCCCTCGGTCCGGGAAGAACGACAAGCGCAGGCGCAAGATCGAGAGTCATGGGCGAAGCGGTCACGCGAGTCTGTTAGCATCTTGCCGGCAGAAACAGAATGCGAACGGCGTCAGACGATACGCGGGTCTTCCTCATCGCCCCGTTCCAGCCGGTCAATGGCCTTCTGGGCATTCTGGCGAACGACCGGATCATCACTGTCAGCAGCGCGGCGGTACATGCTGAGCGCCGTCTCCAGATCAAACCGGACGCCCTCTCCCGCCTCGCACATCACGCCCAGACGGTAATAGGCCGGCAGGTAGCCATGATCCGCAGACAGCTGATACCAGCGGATCGCCTCGACATAGTCGACCGGCACGCCCTCGCCGTTGTGATGCACCACGGCGACATTGGCCATGGCGATGGCCGAGCCGTTGCGTGCGGCGGCCGTAAAGAGCTTCAGCGCCTCGGCATCGTCCTGGGGAACGCCGTTGCCGTTGGAATAGAGGGCACCCAGATCGTTCATCGCGGCCGCCGAGCCTGCCACCACGGCCTTGTTCAACCAGAGAACGGCTTTGCGCATGTCGACACCGACCCCGCGCCCCTGCTGATAGGCATTGGCCACCTGCACCATGCCGAGTTCCGAGCCGGCGTCCGCTGACCGACGGTACCAGCGCAGGGCTTCGACCAGGTCCGCCTCTATGTTGCCGCCGCCCTCAAAGACGATGCCGACATTGTACAGGGCATCCAGGTCGCCCAGTTCTGCCGCCTGACGGTAAAGACCCAGCGCCCTGCGCCGGTCTTCCGGAACGACCTCGCCATCGAAATAGAGATTGCCCAGCTCCAGCATGGCCTCGGCCACGCCGGCCGCCGCGCCCTTGGCCAGCCAATGTTGCGCAGCCTCGACGTCATACTGCGCCCCATCAGCGTCAAGATAGGCGAAGGCCAGGTCGACATAGGCCGTGGCGTCCCCGGCTTCGGCGCGTTTCAGCAGGCCAGTAAAGACCGGATCAGCCAGGGACGTGACCACGGGGGACGACGCAGGCTGCTGGCGCGCCTGGGCCGTCGGGGCTGCCCCCAACGCAGCCAGTCCCAACAGGACCACGAGCGCCTTTGAAATCATGACCACCCCAGACAACCGCCCGATTGTTGCCGCCGGACGACGAGCGTCAAGCCTTGCTGCCTGAGAGGCGAGTTGGGCCGGAACTGCCCGGCGGCGACTGGAAACGGAAGGGGAACATGCTATAGCCACAGGCAATGCCCGCGGCCGCTGTCCTTCCTCCCCGCTTCCAGGCCTGGTTCGCCGCGCGCGGCTGGAACGCGCGTCCACATCAGTTGGCCATGCTGGACAAGGCCCAGGCCGGACGGAGCGCCCTGCTGATCGCCCCGACCGGCGGGGGCAAGACCCTCGCCGGCTTTCTGCCCAGCCTGGTTGACCTGTCGCAGCGCTCGCCCCGCAACACGCCGGCCGGCGTGCACACGCTGTACATCTCGCCGCTCAAGGCCCTGGCAGTGGATGTCGAACGCAATCTGATGACCCCGATCCGGGAGATGGGGCTGACGATCGTCGCTGAAAGCCGCACCGGCGATACCGGCGAAAGCCGCAAGGCGCGCCAGAGGCTGAAGCCGCCGGACATCCTGCTGACCACGCCCGAGCAACTGGCCCTGTTCTGTGCCTGGGAAGGGGCCAGAGAGTACTTCGCCGACCTGGCCTGCGTGATCGTCGACGAGGCGCACGCGATCTGGCCGTCCAAGCGCGGCGACCTCCTGGCCCTGCACCTGGCGCGCCTTCAGCAGTTTGCCCCGAATATGCGGCGCGTCGGCCTGTCGGCGACCGTCGATGATCCCGATCTGGTGCGGCGCTGGCTGGGTGCCGGAGGCCAAGACAGTGTCGATCTCGTCCTCGGCTCCGGCGGCGCTCCGCCGGTCGTCGAGGTTCTGGTGTCCGGCGGCCGGGTGCCCTGGGCCGGCCACACCGCCGAACACGCCATGGCCGAGGTCTATGAGATCATCAAGGGATCGAAGACGGCCCTGGTCTTCGTCAATACGCGCTTCCAGGCCGAGTTCGCCTTCCAGAAGCTGTGGGAACTGAACGACGAAGGCCTGCCTATCGCCCTGCACCATGGCAGCCTGTCCGCCGAACAGCGGCGCAAGGTCGAATCCGCCATGGCCCGGGGCGCGCTGCGGGCCGTGGTCTGCACCTCGACCCTCGACATGGGC
Organism: Caulobacter sp. AVps16; assembly: GCF_058681455.1. NCBI lineage: Bacteria > Pseudomonadati > Pseudomonadota > Alphaproteobacteria > Caulobacterales > Caulobacteraceae > Caulobacter > Caulobacter sp. AVps16. Next base: position 997,028 of record NZ_CM178739.1, on the reverse strand, counting down.
ATCGACTGGGGCGACGTCGACCTGGTCATCCAGCTGGCCGCCCCCAAGGGGGCCTCCCGGATGGTGCAAAGGATCGGACGCGCCAATCACAGGCTGGATGAGCCCAGCCGCGCGATCTTCGTGCCCGCCAGCCGCTTTGAAATGCTGGAATGCCGCGCCGCCGCCGACGCCATCCTTGAAAACCACCTGGACGGAGATCCGGAGCGGATCGGAGCCCTGGATGTCCTGGCCCAGCATGTGATGGGCTGCGCCTGCTCCGAGCCCTTCGACCTCTTGTCGCTTTATGACGAGGTCCGCTCGGCGGGACCCTATTCGCCCCTGTCCTGGGAGGATTTCGAGGCGGTCGTCGACTTCGTCTCGACCGGTGGATACGCCCTCAAGACCTATGACAAGTTCCGCCGCATCGTGCCGGGGCCAGATGGTCTCTGGCGCGCCCGCAATGCCCAGACGGTTCAGCGGCACCGGATGAATGTCGGGGCCATCGTCTCACCGGCCACCGTCAATGTCCGGGTCGGCGGCGGCAAGCGCCCCGTGGGCGGGCGCAAGATCGGCGAGGCCGAGGAAGGCTATTTCGAGCAGCTGACCCCGGGCGACACCTTCGTCTTCGCCGGCCAGGTCTGGCGCTTCAACAGTATCGTCGGTGCTGACGCCTTCGTCAGCCCGGCGCCGGCGGATGATCCCAAAATGCCCAGCTGGGGCGGATCGAAGTTCCCGCTGTCGACCTATCTGGCCAGCCGCGTGCGGACCATGATGCACGACGAGACGGAATGGACCGCCCTGCCCCCGGACGTCCAGGAATGGCTGGCCTGGCAGAAACTGCGCTCAGCCCTGCCGGGCGAGGACGAGATGCTGCTTGAGACCTTTCCGCGCGGCAAACGCTTTTACCTCGTCTGCTACCCCTTCGACGGCCGTCTGGCCCACTCGACCCTGGCCATGTTGCTGACCCGGCGTCTGGACCGTCTCGGGGTCGGTCCCCTCGGCTTTGTCTGCAACGACTATGCGATCAGCCTCTGGTCGCTCAAGCCGATGAGCGACCTGGATCTTGAGGCCCTGTTCGACCAGGACATGCTGGGTGACGACCTCGAGGCCTGGCTGGAGGAGAGCTTCATGATGAAGCGGACCTTCAAGGCCTGCGCCCTGATCGCCGGCCTGATCGAGCGGCGCTATCCGGGAGAGGAGAAGTCCGGCCGGCAGGTGACCTTTTCGACCGACCTGATCTACGACGTCCTGCGCCGCCACCAGCCCGACCATCTTCTGCTCAGATGCGCCCGCGAAGACGCCGCCAGCGGCCTGCTGGACGTGGCGCGACTGGGCGACATGCTGGCACGCATCAAGGGCAGGATCCACCACGTCGCCCTGGACCGTGTCTCGCCTTTTGCCGTGCCGCTGATGCTGGAAATCGGCCGCGAGCGGGCCCCCGGCGACGCCGCCGGCGAGATGATCCTGGCGGAAGCCGAGGAAGACCTGATCGCCGAGGCCATGGCTTGACCCGGTTCGAACCCAGCCCCTGTGGCGGTCTTCAGATCACTCTTGCCGGAACCGGGGTCCTGTTGCGGGGCTCGGGGGCCCTGTGGCTGGAGACCGAGCGCACCCTGGTGGTGGCCGATCTGCACTTCGAGAAGGGCAGCAGCTACGCCGCCCGTTTCGGCCAGATGCTGCCGCCCTATGACACGCGCGAAACCCTGGATCGGCTGGATCGCGAGATCGCCGCCCTGTCGCCCGCCCGCCTGATCTTTCTCGGCGACAGCTTCCATGACGGCCAGGGCGAAAGCCGCCTGTCGGGCGAAGACGCCGACCGCCTGCGAGACCTGGCGCAGGGTCGGGACCTGGTCTGGGCCGTGGGCAATCATGACGAAGACGGTCCTCAGGACCTGCCTGGCGTGATTATCGACGAAGCCTCGATGCTTGGCCTCGTTCTGCGCCACGAACCCCGGAACGGTCATCAGCCTGGCGAGGTGGCCGGTCACCTGCATCCGGCGGCGCGGGTTTCGAGCGGACGCGGCAGCGTGCGACGGCGCTGTTTCGTCACCGACGGGTCGCGGCTGATCCTTCCCGCCTTCGGGGCCTTTACGGGCGGACTGAATGTTCTGGATGGAGCCTTTGCGGGCCTGTTCGAAAGCCCGATCCTGGCGGCGGCTCTGGGCAAGGACCGCATTCATGCGATCGGGCCACGCTCGTTGCGGCCCGACTAGACCTACATATGCAGGGCTTGCTCCAGGGCGAAGGCGAGCGAAATCGCGGCCCCCGAGGTGAGGAGGGTCCGCATCCTGGGTCGCCAGGCCGGACCATCATGATCCGAAACGTCCCAAACCCACTGCAGCAGGAAGACGAGCAGGAAACCTGACAATTGCCAGGCCGGCTCGAAGCGCAGTTCGCCGACCAGAAGGCCAAAGCCGGCCAGGGGGAAAAGAAGGGACAGGCCCAGGACCATCCAGCGTGGGCTGGGGTTTTCAATCTCAAGCCCCGTCCGCACGCCGCCGAAATAGGAGACCATGGCGGTCGAATAGGCGAGCAGTGACAGCAGGGCCCCGCTCTGGGACCCGGCCGGGCCGTAGCAGAACAGACCCGACGCCACGAAGAAGGGTATCAGGGTCGCAAGGCCGAACACCCAAACCGCCGGCGGAGCCGGTACGCGATCCGCAGATGGCTCGCTCATCAATCTACTCCTGCGGAGGGCCGCCCCCGCGACCTTCCCAACCCCGGCCGCGACTATACTCAGTCAGGCCGCGAGGTCCACGGAGGATATTTGCCGAGTGGATTCAAGCGTCCTGCGGCGGTCAGCGGGTATAGACCGACAGCCGGTTGAGGGTTTCGGTATCCAGAGCCCCCGAGGACGGCAGGCCCTGATCACGCTGATAGGCGGCGATCGCCATGCGCAGGGCCGGCGAGGCAACGCCGTCACGCGGCCCCTGATAATAGCCCAGTTGCGACAGCACGCGCTGCGCCGTTCCCAGACCGGCCGACGCCGAAGCGGTGGCGGTAGTCGGGATCACCGAAGCATTCACGGTCTGGGCGCGGAATCCCATGGCGGACCGGTCGGCCGTGCGCTGGGCCTCGGCCGTCAGCTGTGGCCGTAGCGCCGCCGCCCGCGCCTTGGAAGTCGCATCCCCCGCGCGGCCGGCGATCACGTACCACTTGTAGGCTTCAGCCGGATTCTGGCTGACGCCCCAGCCGCCTTCATAGAGCTGAGCCAGGTTGAACTGGCTGTCGACGAGGCCCTGGTCGGCGGCCTTGCGGAACCAGCTGGCCGCAGTGGTCGAGTTCTTGGAGCCGCCCTCACCCTTGAAATAGAACAGGGCCAGATTGTGCATCGCGCGCGGATCACCGGCGATGGCCGCCCGCTCGGTCCAGCGGCGGGCCTCGACGAGGTCCTTCTTCACGCCGCCTTCGCCCATCTCGTACATCTTGCCGAGATAGAACTGGGCGCGCGGCAGGCCGAGATTGGCGGCCTTGCGCAGGACATCGACGCCGGAACGATCCTTGGCCTCGATCTTGCGGACACCGTCATCGAACAGCGCCTGGGCATTTTCCTGGGGCGGCGCGGGCGGCGGCGGCGCCGTTTCGGGCGTGACCGGCGTGATCAACTGCGGTGACAGGGCCACGGCGGCACGCGGCGCGCCGGGGGTCGTGTCGGCTTCCGCCGTCTGGATCTCGACTTCGGACTTGCGGCCCGCGATGGACTGGGCCACGCGATCCGGCATCTCTCCCTGGCCATGGTCGGGTAGCAGCAGGCCCGCCACACCAGCGCCCATGGCCCCGGCGACGCCGAACACCATCAGGGCCGTGGCGACCGTCGAACCGACCCGGCGCTTGGCCGGCTTGATCGAGGCCTTGGATCCGAAACCCGCAAACAGCGAAGGACGAGCCGGCTTGTCCTTGGACTTGCTGTCTTTCTTGTCTTTCTTGGCCTTCACGTCAGCGACGGCCGCCGCACGCGCGGCGGCGCGGGCCTGTTCGATCACTTCGCGCGTCGACAGCGGGCGCGACGGCTCCATCGACTCCGGAACCTCCGGTGCCGAGAAAGAGCCGAAGTCGGAGGCCGGCGCGAAGCTTTCGACCGCTTCGGACGGTTCCTGGCCGACAAAGCCGTCTGCGGCCTCATAGTCGTCATCATCGAAGCCCGGAGGCTCGGGATCGACGGCCGGGAAAGCCGCGACCTCAAAGACGGGCGCGCGAGGTGCTTGTGCTGGTGCCGGTGCCGGCGCGCTGAAGACGTCCTCGTCGACAGCAGGCTCGCCGCCGAAGGAGTAGCTGCTGGTCTCAAACGGCGACACGGCTGGCGAACGGACCACCGGTGCCGGTGCCGCCGTCGCAATGGGCTGAGCCACGGCCTGTTCGGCCAGCTTGCGCTGAGCGTCGCCGAGGCGGCTGTCGATCTTCTCGCGGGCTTCGTCCAGCATCCGCGCGGTCCGCTCTTCGCTCTGGCGAATGCGGTCGATCAGTTCCTGGGACGAGCGCTCATGACGCTGGTTCAGGCGATCCGTGACGCGGGTGACCTGCTCGCCAACATCGTCGATGGCCAGGGCATTGCGCCGCTCGGCATTTCCGATCCGCTCAGCGAGCTTCTCGGTGATGCGGGCGATTTCATTGCCGAGCTTCTCCAGAGCCTGGGCCTGGACACTGTCCGCACGGTTGAGCTTGTGTTCGACCGTCGAAGCGATACGCGCCACTTCGCCGCCGACCTGCTCGATCGCGGCAGCATTGCGGCTTTCAGCGGCCTGGACCCGACGATTGAAGGCGTCAGCGACACCCACGACCTCACGCCCCATGCGCTCTATGGCCTGGGCCGAGCGTTGTTCGGCGGCCTGCACATGCGCAGCCATCTCGCCGAGTTTCTGCTCCATCCGGTCAAAACGGCCATCGGCGCTGTCGCGCAGCTTGGCCGCCATCTCAAGACGAGCAGCCTCCATGCGCCGGGTCAGGTCACCGGCCAGTTGGTCGAGGCGGTCCTGGACGCCGGCTGCGGGATTGCCACCCTCGACGGCCTGCAGTCGACCATCCAGGGCGGAGAATGAGGAGCCGAGTTCACGCAGGGCTTCGGCGGTGCGGGTCTCAGCCGCTTCAAGCCTTTGTCCCAGGCGAGCCACAACGTCTTCGACGAGGGCCGAAGTGTCCGTGGCGGGAGCTGGTTGGGAGTCCAGGCGGGCCTCAAGCGCGGCGATCGCTTCGCGAGTCCGCGCTTCGCCTTCGTAAAGATGCCCGGCAACCTTGCCCAGCGCGCCTTCAAGCGCCCTGAGGGCTTCAGCAGACCGCGGCCCAACGGCCTCGGCTTCCATGCGGCGCAGGCGTTCGGCCGAGCGCATCTGCTCGGTACGGATCTCGTCGACCGCGCCTTCAAACCGGGCAGCGACTGCGATTTGCTCGCGTTCGGACAGGGCCAGGCGGCTCAGTGCGCCGCGAACCGACTGGTCAATGCCCGTGATGGCGGCAGCGGACCGGCCCTCTGCCGCTTCGATCCGGTGGGTCAGACGGTCCAGCGCAATGGCGACCCGGCCGACTTCATCGGCCGGATGCTCGGCCATCTCGATACGGGAGGGCGCGTCCCCGTCCGAGGCGATATGCAGGTAGGCATTGGTGCCACGATCCTGGGCGGAACGATCCTGGCCAGAGGCACCGACGATGTCGGCCGACGGCGCATCGGCACCCGGCCCTTCACCCTCGATGATCATGCGGTTGAGCCACTCGCCCAACGTCATGCCGGAGCGACGCGCGAGGTCCTTGGCGACCTCCCGTGCCTTGGGGTCTATCCCCTTTACGCTCCATGGCGCTGCGGCCGTCATACGAATCGTTCTCCCCGTACTTGGGGACCAACGCTAGTCACCGATTCCTGGGGTGTAAACGCGACCAAAACGCTAAATCTAGTGGGTTCGCGATTCATAAGTGGAGGAATCAGGGCGCAGCTCCAACCCTGTTTACCTTGATTAAAAAGCAAGGGGGTTAACGCGGGTTAACCATTTGCCAGGCCGATTGTCGCAGGGCATGGATGACCCATGGACCTACCCGTTACGATCACGACCCTCGTCGTGCTGCTGATCCTCGCCACCGTCTGCGGCTGGCGCGGCGCACGTCCCGCCAATATTCTCAAGGGGCCGCGCATGATGCCGTGGCGTCCGCTGATGATGATCTGCGTCGTCGCCGCCATGCTGCTGCTGGTCCATCTTCTGAACCTTCTGGGCCTCGAGACAGGCCACCAGGCGCGTTATTAGGTCGCGGACCGTTTTGGCCGCTTGGTCAGCCCGCTGACCCCGCCCGAAGACAGAAGACCGATGTCAGCGAGCAGAAAAGGGATCGCCCACTTGCGCGGCGCGGCAATGTAGCGCGGCTGCCAGACGGGGTCATACTTGTCCTTGTACCGGCGCACGCCCTGGAAATTGTAGATCTCTTCTCCACGCTCATAGAGCAGGCGACCCACGCGCGACATGATCGGGGCCAGAGGGCGATCCTGCAGCCCCGCGAGCGGTGCCATGCCGAACTCAAAGGCCAGATAGCCTTCGTCTCGCCCCCACTGCAGAAGCTCGACGAACAGGTAGTCCATGACGTTCTTGGGCGCGTCGTCCGAATAGCGCATCAGGTCCATTGAGAAGGCGGACTTGTGGGCTGTGGTCCACAGTGTGGCAAAGGCCACGATCCGGCCTTCGAACCGAACAATGGCAACCGGAAACTCCGCCACATAGCGTGGGTCGAAGCCACCCATCGAGAAGCCCTTCTCGCCGCCGGCATGGTGACCGAGCCAGGCGTCGGAGATCTCCTTCAGGGCCTCCATCGGGGCCTGGCCGGCAGGAAGCACCTCAAATTCCGCGCCCCCCTCCCCGGCCTTGCGCCAGTTGCGACGCAGGACTTCGCGCCGCCGTCCGACCAGAGAAAAGGCGGCCAGGGGCACGGCAGCGCTCTCGCCGGTCTTCTGTATCGCCAGGCCCAGGTCGACGCTGTCGGGCAGGTCATCTGGGCCCAGGGCGTAGAAGCCGGCACGGGCGGCATGGGCATCGGCCAGTTCGCGAAACCGCCAGAACAGTTCCATCCGCTCGTCGCGGCGCCCGACGGGCGGTCCCAGGGCGATCCACGATCGCCGCCGGACCCCGAACATCAAAAAGCTTTCGCCCGAGGCCGAGAACAGGAAGCGCTTGTCGCCCAGCAGGGCGAGGTTGGCACCGGGCTCGGCATCCTCGGCCTTGGCCAGGATCGCCCGGACCCGATCGAATTCGGGATCGGTGTCGTCCACGACGGGCGGCATGGCCGGCGTGGAGATCATGCGCCAGACCCCGATCGCCAGAAGGACGATCGCGGCCGCAACCGACGAGCGCAGGGCTCGGGCCGCGTCCTGGTCGCCCATGAGCCGCATCCAGGATTTGTCGGCATATTCGGTGTGGTTGAAGATCCACCAGCCGCAGAAGGTCGCGCCGCCCAGCGCCGCCGCCGCCGACAGCAGCCAGGCCGGCGTGATCTCCATCCGAAACAGCGCCGCCTTGCGGGGGAAGGCCTCGTGGAACGGCAAGATCAGCAGGCAACAAAGGGACAGCAGGGCTGTCTCCTCCCAGTTCAGGCCCTTGAAGATGGCCAGAAGCGCCGCCGCAGCGAGGGTTATGACGGCCGCCCACCAGGCCCCGTCGAGGCGCGATCGAAGGCCAAAGGCCAGCAACAGCAGCACCAGGCCCAGAATGGACGACACGAAGTGGCTGATTTCGATCAGCAGGTCAGGTGCAAAGGCCAGCAGCAAGGCAAAGCGCGTCGGCTCGGACGGCGTTGCTCCGGAGGTCAGCAGCATGACGCCAGCCGACACCGCCAGGATCGCCGAAAGCGTCGGCGCCATTGCCAGTGCCGCCGGTCTGAATTCAGGCGCAGACATCAACAACCCGGATCGGCGAATCCCCCGCGGGATCCCTTTGAACGCCTGTATACGCCGGAACATGTGACGCGGTCGCCCGCGTCGCGATAAACGATTGTTTGAATCGACTTGCCCGACGCGTCCGGACGCGTAGTCTGAGGGCGAGCGGTGCCGCGAAGCACCGAACGACCACGACTCCAAGGGAGAGACGACCATGGCCGACTTCGGTGGAACCGAGCTCGACGCCTTCCGCGCCGATACCCGTGCCTGGCTGGAAGCCAACTATCCGCCGTCGCTGCATGCGCCGATGGGCGAGGACGATGCGCCCTGGGGCGGTCGCAAGATGGTCTGGAAGAAGCCCGACGCCAAGCTCTGGCTCGATCGCATGGCCGAGCGCGGCTGGACCGCCCCGATGTGGCCCACCGAATACGGCGGCGGCGGCCTCTCCAAGGCCCAGAACAAGGTCCTGGAACAGGAGCTGCGGCGCATCAAGGCGCGACCGGCCCTGATGAGCTTCGGCGTCTGGATGCTGGGCCCGGTGCTGCTGGAATATGCCACGGAGGAGCAGAAGAAGCAGTTCATCCCCGGCATCGTCCGGGGTGAGACCCGCTGGTGCCAGGGCTATTCGGAACCCGGCGCGGGCTCGGATCTCGCGGCCCTGCAGACCAAGTGCGAGGACAAGGGCGACCACTATCTGATCAATGGCCAGAAGGTCTGGACCAGCTATGCCGACCAGGCCGACTGGATCTTCTGTCTGGTGCGCACCGACACCAGCAAGAAGCACGAAGGCATTTCGTTCGTGCTGTTCGACATGACCACGCCAGGCGTTGATCCACGCCCGATCAAGCTGATCAGCGGCTCCTCGCCCTTCTGCGAGACCTTCTTCGACAATGTGAAGGTTCCCAAGGACCAGCTGGTCGGCAAGCTGAACGGCGGCTGGGACATCGCCAAGCGCCTGCTGCAGTACGAGCGCCAGAACATCTCCGCCAGCGGCTTCGGCGGCGGCGGCGGACTGGACCTCATTGATGTGGCGAAGAAAGAAGTCGGCGTCGACGAAGCCGGCCGTATTGCCGACGGCGACCTGCGCGCCCGCATCGCCGCCCATCGCATGGACGCCCATGCCTTCGCCCTGACGGTGCGTCGTGCCGAACAGGAGTCGAAGACCGGCAAGGGCCCCAGCGCCGCCGTCTCGATCATCAAGTATGCCGCCGCCAAGATGAACCAGGAGCGCTACGAACTGATGGTCGAGGCCATGGGCCTGCAGGGCCTGGGCTGGGAGGGCGAAGGCTTCAGCAAGGACGAGCTCAACGTCACGCGCGGCATGCTGCGCTCGAAGGGCAACTCGATCGAGGGCGGCACCAGCGAGGTCAATCTCAACGTCGTCGCCAAGCGCGTGCTCGGCCTGCTGGATCACCAGTGATCCTCATTCGTCCGTACCGATCGGGCCCGGATCTGGGCCGTCCAACATCATTTGAGGGAGCCGCCTGACATGGCCGTCCTGACCGAAGAACAGACCATGCTGCGCGACGCGGCCAAGGGCTGGACCACTGACAGCGCCCCCGTCGGGGCTTTGCGCAAGCTGCGCGACAGCAAGTCGGGCCAGAGCTTCGACCCCACCGCCTGGGCCGAGATGGGCCAGATGGGCTGGGCCGGCGTGGTCGTGGCCGAAGAGCACAATGGCTCGGCCTTCGGCTATCTGGGCCTGGGCCTGGTGCTGGAAGAGACCGGCCGCAACCTCGTGGCGTCTCCCCTGCTCTCCACCGCCCTGATCGCCGCCTCAGCCCTTGGCCTGGCCGGGACAGACGCCCAGAAGACGGCCTGGCTGGACAAGATTGCCCTTGGCGAAGCCGTCGCCACCCTGGCGGTCGATGAGGGCTCGCACCATGCGCCGGCACGAACCGCCCTGGCGGCGGTCAAGGCCGGCGACGGCTTCAAGCTCAATGGCTCCAAGACCTTTGTCATCGACGGGGACGCAGCCGACCTGTTGATCGTCGTCGCCCGCACTAGCGGCAAGCCCGGCGACACCGACGGCCTGACCCTGTTCCTGGTCCCCGGTGACACGGCCGGCGTCACGCGCACCCATCTGGCCCTGGCCGACTCGCGCGGTGCCGCCCAGATCACCTTCACGGACGTCTCGATTGGCTCGGACGCCGTGCTGGGTGAGGTCGACAAGGGCTGGACTGTGCTCGAGCCGACCCTGGACCGCGCCTATGCGGGACTGGCGGCAGAGATGCTGGGCACGGCCAGCGCCGCCTTCGACATCACCCTGGACTATCTGAAGACCCGCACCCAGTTCGGCCAGGTGATCGGTACGTTCCAGGCCCTGCAACATCGGGCGGCCAAGCTGTTCACCGATCTGGAAACCACACGGTCCTGCGTCGAGGCGGCCCTCGAAGCCCTCGACGCCGGTGGCGACAGCCGCACCCTGGCCTCCCTCGCCAAGGCCAAGGCCAGCGAGGTTCTGCACCTGGCAACCAATGAAATGGTCCAGATGCACGGTGGCATCGGCATGACCGACGCCCATGATTCCGGCCTCTACATGAAGCGCGCCCGGGTCGCGGAAGCCCTGTTTGGCGGCGCGGCCTTCCACCGGGATCGCTACGCGCGCCTGCAAGGCTTCTGATCCGCGCGGCCCACTGTCCCGATCGGGCGGTGGGCCGAGCTCAGAAGCTTGAGCGCCTAGCGCTTGCGGACCGGCAGAGGCGCATGGGCCAGGCGCAGCAGATTGGCGGCGCCTGGCGCGCCGAACGGCGTGCCGGCAACGATCAGGAGGCGCTCGCCGGGGGACACCAGGCCCAGTTCCAGCGCCCGGCTGGCGGCATCGGTCGTGACCACCTCGAGGCTGTCCGGCTGGGCGCTGACCCGGGGCTCCACACCCCAGACCAGGGTCATGCGGCGCACGGCCTCGATCCTGGGCGACAGGGCCAGCACCGGCTGCAGAGGGCGCTCGCGCGCCAGTCGACGGGCCGTCGCGCCCGTGGTGGTGAAGGCCACAAGGCACTTGGTCGAACCGGCCTTGGCAGCGCCCGCCGCAGCGACCACCAGCACGTCTGCGTCGTCATCGTCATGCGACTGCTCGGCCTGCATCAGCTCCGGCCAGCGCGGATCGCGCTCAACCCGCTCGATGATGCGGTTCATCATGGCCACCGATTCCTCGGGATATTCGCCCGCTGCGGACTCAGCCGACAGCATGACCGCGTCCGCGCCTTCATAGACGGCATTGGCCACGTCAGAAGCCTCGGCCCGGGTCGGGGTCGGTGAGCTGGTCATGGATTCCAGCATCTGGGTCGCGACGATCACGGGGATGCCGCGCTCACGCGCCGCACGCAGGATGGTCTTCTGGGCGACAGGCACCTCTTCCGGGGCCATCTCGACGCCGAGATCGCCACGGGCGACCATCACACCGTCGCAGAGGTCCATGATCGCGCCGAGGCATTCCAGCGCCTGGGGCTTCTCGATCTTGGCCAGTACTGCGGCACGCCCTTCGACGATCCGGCGCAACTCGGCCATGTCCTCGGGAGCCTGCACGAAGGACAGGGCGACCCAGTCGACACCAAGACGCAGGGCGAAGGCCAGGTCCTCGCGATCCTTGGGCGTCAGCGGCGACATCGGGATGACCACATCGGGCACGGCGACGCCCTTGCGTTCCGACAGTTTGCCGCCGTTGACCACGGTGGTGTTGGCATAGCCGGGGCCCGCATCGGTCACGGTCATCCGCAGCTTGCCGTCATCCAGCAGCAGGGTGGCTCCCGGGCGCATCGCGACAAGGATCTCAGGGTGCGGCAGGTGCACGCGGGTCTCGTCGCCCGGGGTCGGATCGTCGTCAAAGCGGAAGGCCTGGCCAGCCTTCAACTGAACCGGCCCATTGGCAAACTTGCCGACGCGCAGCTTTGGCCCCTGCAGGTCAGCCAGAATACCGAGCGGCCGGCCGACGATCGGCTCGGCGGCCCGGATGGCGGCATAGACCGCAGCATGGGTCTCGTGCGCGCCGTGGCTGAAGTTCAGACGGAAGACGTCAGCCCCGGCCTTGGCCAGGGTGACGATCATCTCCGGCGAACTGGATGCCGGGCCGATGGTGGCGACGATACGGGAACGACGCGCGCGGATCATGCGGCCGCTCCTTCTAGGAAAGCATGGGGTGCTGAGGTCAGGGGCAGACGGCGTCGCCCTCGTTGGAGGCCAGCCGGATTTCGGTGAAGGCCAGAGCGAACCGTCCCGTCGTCGACAGGGCAAACGGGGAGGAAACATGCTCCATGTCCGCCCCCTTTGCCTTGAAACAGGAAAGTTTGATCTTGGCCGTACGCCATTCGCCAATTTTCCCGCTGGAGAAGGTTGACGTTACGTCTAGCGCCGCGCCGCAGGATTCGCCACAGGCGATCGCTAGGGAAACCGGTTTCTCCGGCGCGACATCCACCCGGTAGCGGATCGACACGGCCATGTCGCCGGTGGTCTGGCGCGACAGGTCCACGGGCTGGCCCATGACCTGGAGCGAACCATTGCCCTCCCCGCTCCATTCGGCGAGACGCGCATTTTCCTGGGCACCGGCGTCGATCGGCTTTACCGCCAGGGCTCCGCCGATGTTCAGGGTCCAGGGCGCTGGTGCGCGGCCGGCAATGAAATAGCGGTCGACATTGATCGCCGCCGACACCACGCCGGGATCTTCCGACAAGGTCGCAACCTTGCCCGGCTTGGCGTAGCTCAGGCCGTAGCCATAAGCGAACTGCGGATCATAGCCGGCATCACCGCGATTGAGCGGCACCTGATTGGCCCGCTTGGGCCAGGAGAAGGACAGCTTGCCCTTGAAGTCATGGCGCGGCTTGCCCGCCTTGTTGCCGATCAGGACATCCGCGACCCCGCCGCCCTCGCTGCCCGGAAGCCAGGCGGCGACAAAGGCGTCAGAGGCATTGATCTCGGGATTGGTCCAGAGCGGACGACCGGTCAGGAACACGGCGACCACAGGAATGCCCTGGGCCTTGAGCGACTTGATCAGGGCAAGGTCCCTCTTGTCGCCGGGCTGATATTCCAGATTGGTCACATCGCCCTGGAACTCGGCATAGGGGTTCTCGCCGAACACCACCACGGCCACATCGGGCCGGGTCTTGAACGCACCGTCCGGGGCCAGCTCAGCCTGGCCACCGCCCGCCTTTACCGCCTCGGCAATACCGGCATAGATCGACTGTCCGCCCGGAAAGTCGCTGTTCTTGTTGCCTGTGCCCTGCCAGGTCAGGGTCCAGCCGCCGGACTGCTTGCCAATGTCGTCGGCACCGTCCCCGGCGACCAGCACCCTGGCGGCGCTCTTGATCGGCAGAACACCCTGGTTCTTCAGCAGCACCAGGGACTTGCGAACAGCTTCTCTCGCGACAGCCCTATGCTCGGGCGCACCCAGCAGTTCGAACTTGCCTTCCAGGGGACGCTTGCCATCGAACAGGCCCGCCTTGACCTTGACCCGCAGCACACGGCGCACGGCGTCGTCAATCCGGGCCATCGGGATCGTGCCGTCCCTCACCTGGGCCAGGGTGTTGTCGAACAGGCCCTTCCAGCTGTCGGGGGCCATGACCATGTCCATCCCGGCGATATAGGCCTGAGGGCAGTTGGTATTGGTGCAGCCCTCGACCTGTCCGTGGGCGTTCCAGTCACCGACGATGAAGCCTTCGAAGCCCATGCGCTCCTTCAGGACGCCGGTCTGCAGGCTCTTGTTGCCGGAATGCTTGACCCCGTTCCAGCTGGAGAACGAGACCATCACGGTCATGATCCCGGCGTCGATGGCGGGCGGATAGCCCTGGGCATGGAGCCGGATCAGGTCCTGCTCGGAGATCAGGGCGTCGCCCTGGTCCTTGCCACCCTCGGTGCCGCCGTCGGCAACGAAGTGCTTGGCCGAGCCGACCACATGGTTCGTGGCAAGGGCTTGTCCGGATTTAAGAACACCCTGCAGGCCCAGGGTCATGGGACCCGCATAGGCCTTCACCACCTCAGGGTCCTCGGCATAGCCCTCATAGGCTCGCCCCCAGCGCTCGTCGCGCGGCACGGCCACCGTGGGCCCGAACGTCCAGTCGGCGCCGGTCGCGGCGACCTCGGCGGCCGTGACCTCACCGATCCGGCGGATCAGGTCCGGGTCGCGCGCGGCACCGAGGCCGACATTGTGCGGGAATACCGTCGCGCCGACGATGTTGTTGTGACCATGCACGGCGTCGATGCCGAAGATGATCGGGATCGTGGTCTTGCCCTCACCCGTTTCCAGGGCGACGGCGCGATAGGCCCTGATCCATTCCAGCCAGCGCGCCGGCGTAGCACGGTCATTGCCGTCCGGGGCGGTATTGCCACCGGCCTCCACCGACCCGAGGGGATACTTGCGAAGGTCCTCCGGCGAGATGGCCGAGCCGTCAGCCATGATGGTCTGCCCCACCTTTTCTTCGAGGCTCATGCGCGACATCAGGTCGGTGATGAAGGCCTCGGTCCGGTCGTCGGTGATCGACCTGGGGCTCGCCGCCTTGGGCCAGAGTTCGGGATTTGCGACTGCTGATCCGGCCTGGGCGAAGGCCGCCTGACCAAGACTACCTGCCATCAGCAGGGCAAGAACCGAAGCCTGGGCGGTGCGGTGGCTAAAGGACATGAAACTTCCCGTGTCGTTCGGAGCCGGCACCCTAGGCGTCGGCAAACAGAAAAGGCCCGAGGCTGCGCGCAGGTGCGCCGCAACGGGAAGCTGGGGCCGGTGCATCCCCGAGCGGAGACCCCGAACGACGGTGCGCGCGGGCCGGCAAATTGAGCTGCGAGACCAGTGTCTCCTCCAGACGCCGCTTGGGGGCAGCGTTCTTGATTGCCTGAATGACAACGCAATCAGACAGCGCTGTCAAGGTCCGTTTCCTGCTGAAGCGGTACGGTGGCCTACAGAGGTGCCGGTCCGGTGGACTCGCGGACGATCAGCTCGAAATCCAGGAGTTTGGACGGTGGCGACTCGCCATCCTCCCAGGCCACGCCCTTCAGCAGCATGTCGGCCGCAGCACCCGCCATGGCAGCGATAGGCTGACGAACCGTGGTCAGTTGAGGCCAGACGACCTTGGCTCCAGGGGTATCGTCAAAGCCGGCGACGGACAGGGTTTCGGGCACATTCAGGCGCAGACGGTTGGCGACCGCCATGACGCCAAGCGCCATGTCGTCATTGCTGGCAAACACCGCCGTGGGACGATCATCCGAGGTCAGCAGTTGCTCTGCCGCCTCGAAGCCGGAGCGGAAAGAGAAATAGCCCTGCGCAACCCGATCGGGTCGCACCGAGAGGCCGCTATCGGCCATAGCCGCCAGGAAGCCCTCATGTCGCAGATGCGAGGCCCCATGGTCCGGATGGCCGACGATGAATCCGATATCGCGGTGGCCCAGGGCGATGAGGTGCCGGGTCATCTCATAGGCGGCCAGGCGGTCGTCCATGCCCACCCGGGCCGAGCGGTCCAGATCACTGCCCGGCGAAATCCGGACATAGGGGACCTGCTCCCGCTCAAGCGCGGCCAGGACCACCGGATGATCGCAAACCGGCGCGGTCAGAATGACGCCGTCCATCCGCAAGGTGGCGAGCATTGGCGCAACCTGCTCCTCGACATCGTCGGCCGTGGAATCGAGCGGCTCGACAATGAGGTGGTAGCCCTCCTCCCGGCAGCGCGCGATGGCTCCCAGCTGGACATCGGTGATGTAGCCCGGGCTCGGATTGTCGAAGAACACGCCGATGAGATAGGCCTTCGACCCGGCGAGGCTGCGGGCCGAAACATTGGGGCGATAGTGCAGGGCCGCAACGGCGGCCTGCACCCGGTCACGGGTATCGGCCTTGACGTTCGGTTCGCGATTGAGGACGCGCGAGACGGTCTTGATCGACACGCCCGACTGCCGGGCGACATCGTGGATCGTGATCTTCGAGCTCAAGTCCGCCCCTCGCAACGCTGATTCCTTCAGCTTGGCTGGCAATAAGCCATGACAGCCTTGTCATGGCGAGCCCCTCCGCGCGCGTAAGTGCACCCATGGGCTAGGAGATTGAGGCGTGTCCTTCCGGCGTCAGGGCCACGGCCGCCCCGATCAGGGCGGTATAGGGATGCATGACCACATGGGTCGGTATGGCTTTCATGTAGTCGACAAACCGGCCCTTGGCCTCGAAACGGGCGCGGAAAGGTCCGGTCTCGAGCAATTCGACGATCTTGGCCCCGATGCCGCCGGCGATGAAGACACCGCCGCGGGCCCCCAGGGCCAGGGCCAGATCCCCCGCCGTCGACCCGAGAATGGCGCAGAACCGGTTCACGGTGGCCAGACTGTCGGCGCAGCCTTCCAGAGCCCGCTCGCTGATTTGCTTGGCCGGTAGTGCCGTGACCTTGCGGCCCTCGGCCGCCGCCAGGATCGTATGCAGGTCTTCCATGCCGGGGCCCGACAGGATGCGCTCGATCGACACCCGGCCGAACTGCTTGGTCAGAGCCCGCAGGATCTCGATTTCAATCTCGTCGGTCGGCGCGAAGGCGATGTGGCCGCCTTCGGTGGTCAGGGGCGTATCGACCCCATGGCGGCGGGCCATGCCGGCGACGCCAAACCCTGTGCCGGGGCCGAGGATCGCCAGATCCCCTTCACCCGAGGTCGGCAAGGTACCGATCTGGCGCAGGTCCTTGGGCGACAGGCGCGGCGCAGCCAGGGCCTGGGCCGTGAAGTCATTGATCAGGGTCGCTTTTCGAAAGCCCCCTGCCCGGCGCAGACTGTCTTCCGAGATCCGCCAGTCCAGATTGGTCATATGGACCGTGCCGTGCTCGATGGGCCCCGCCACGGCGACCACGGCCTGATCAGGATGCTTGACCCCAACCTTGTGCAGATAGTCCTCGATGGCCTCTTCGGCCGTCGCATAGTCCTCGCCCTTATAGGCCGTCGGTTCGATCAGGCGAGGATCAGGCCCGTCGAATTCCACCAGGGCGAAACGCGCATTGGTTCCGCCGATGTCGCCGACCAGGCCAAGCCCGCCGTCCTTCAAGCCGTTCATCCAGACCACTTCCTCAAGCAAACAGCACGGAGGCGCCGTGGTCGGCAGGGCCGACTCCCGCACGCATCCAGCCGAACATTTCCCGCCCAAAGCCCGGCTTGGACGCCGGGACATTCGCTGGGGTCCGGTCGCGCAGAGTCGCCTCGTCCACCAGCACTTTCAGATCGCCATTCGTCGCGTCGACCGTAATCAGATCGCCGTCCTGGACATAGGCCAGCAGACCGCCCTTGGCGGCCTCCGGGGTCACGTGGATCGCTGCCGGGGTCTTGCCGGACGCACCCGACATCCGACCGTCCGTCACCAGGGCCACCTTGAAGCCCCGGTCCAGCAGGACCGAAATCGACGGCGACAGGTTATGCAGTTCCGGCATGCCGTTGGCGGCCGGGCCCTGGAAGCGCATCACGACCACGACGTCGCGATCGAGCTCGCCACGCTTGAAGGCGGCGATGAAGTCTTCCTGCTCCTGGAACACGGCAGCCGGCGCTGTGATGGCGTGATGCTCGGCCTTCACGGCCGAAATCTTCATGACGCCGCGACCGATATTGCCGCCCAGCATCCGCAGCCCGCCCTCGGGGCTGAAGGCGTCGGAAACGGGACGGACGATGGCGGGATCCAGAGACTCTGCCGCGCCGTCGCGCCAGGTCAGCTGGCCGTCGACCAGGGCAGGCTCCTGGGTGTAGCGCGACAGGCCCGGCCCGGCGATGGTCAGGACGTCTTCATGCGCCAGGCCCGCCTTCAGCAGTTCGCGGATCACAAAGGCCATGCCGCCGGCGGCCTGGAAGTGGTTCACATCGGCCGAACCGTTGGGATAGACGCGGGCCAGCAGCGGCGTGGCCCGCGAGATCTCGTCCAGGTCCTCCAGGGTCAGGATCACGCCGGCGGCATGGGCCATGGCCACCAGATGCAGAGCCAGATTGGTCGAGCCGCCGGTGGCCATCAGGCCGACCACACCATTGACGACCGACTTCTCGTCGATCATCCGACCGACCGGAATGTACTCATTGCCCTTGGCGGTCACGGCCGCAGCACGGCGTGCGGCTTCCTTGACCAGGGCCTCGCGCAGCGGAGTATTGGGGTGGACGAAGGCCGAACCGGGCAGATGAAAGCCCATCAGCTCCATCAGCATCTGGTTGGTATTGGCGGTGCCGTAGAAGGTGCAGGTACCCGGACCGTGGTAGCTGGCGCTCTCGGCGGCCAGCAATTCCTCGCGCCCGACCTTGCCCTCGGCATAGAGGGCGCGGATGCGGGCCTTCTCGTTGTTGGGAAGGCCAGAGGTCATTGGCCCGGCCGGCACGAACAGCGCCGGCAGGTGGCTGAAGGTCAGGGCCCCGATCACCAGGCCCGGCACGATCTTGTCGCAGACGCCCAGATAGAGCGCCGAGTCGAAGGCATCGTGGGTCAGGGCGACGGCGGTGGCCATGGCGATCACGTCGCGCGAGAACAGCGACAGCTCCATGCCCGGACGCCCCTGGGTGACGCCGTCGCACATGGCCGGCACGCCACCGGCGAACTGGGCGGTGGCACCTGCCTCGCGTGCGGCCTCCTTGATCAGGGCCGGATAGGCTTCGAGCGGCTGGTGGGCCGAGAGCATGTCGTTATAGGCCGAGACGATGCCAATATTGGGCGCATTCGGGTCCAGGGCTCGCACCTTGTCGACGCTCGGCGAGGCGGCGAAGGCATGGGCCCAGTTGGCGCAGGACAGCTTGGCCCGCCCCGGGTTGCTGGCGATTGCCGCATCCATATGGGCCAGATAGGCGGAACGACTGTCCCGGCTGCGCGCGATGATCCGGTCGGTGACCCGGGCAATAACGGGATTGAGGCTCATCTCGATTACTCCGCCCACAGAATGCGGACCCTGGCGCGGTCCTGCTTGAGGATGGATGCCACAGGCAGGGCCGGATCAATCGGCCCTTCCAGGACAGCCCGCTTGGCCGCGCCGGTCACCAGCAGGACGATAAGATCGGTCCGGGTCAGGGCTGCGAAGGTCAGGCTGAGGCGTGGAATATCCGGGGCGGGTGATCCGGCCGGGGCGGCCAGAACCAGGCGCTCCGAGTCCGGGTCCAGCCCCTGGGCCAGGACCGGCGATCCCGGAAACAGCGAGGCAAAATGGCCGTCTGCACCGACGCCCAGCAACACGGCTCCAAACGGCGAGGCCGACGCCACGCCCGCCTCGGCCTTCAGGGCCGACTCTTCCTGGGTCACACCTTCGAAATAGAGCGGCGCAAACCCGGCCTGGGCCGCTTGGCCGACGAGCAGATGGCGACGAACCAGACCCTCGTTGCTGCCAGGATGGGACGGCGGCACGAAGCGGTCATCACTGAGCGTCACGATCACCTTGTCCCAGGGCACGGTCAGTTGCGACAGGCGATCATAGACCGGGGCGGGCGTGGTGCCGCCGGTGGCGGCGAACCCGGCCTGGCCACGCTGGGCAACGCCGGTGGTCAGGGCTGATGCCAGCACCGAGGCGGCACCCTCATAAAGCGTGTCCCGCGACGGGAAGACTTCGATCTGCGGCTGCGTCATGATCAGGCCTTCCACGAACGGCCGCCGGGCGAGATCAGCCCGTTCGACGATTGCGGCCCCCAGGTGCCGGCGGCATAGGGAGCCGGCTCGATATTGGCCAGGGCCCAGGCCGCCGAAACGCCGTCGATGAACTTCCAGGCCTGTTCGACCTCGTCGCGACGCACGAACAGGGTGCGGTCACCTCGGAAAACATCGAGGAACAGCTTCTCATAGGCAATCCGCCGGCGCCCGCCGCTCTGACCAAACGACAGGGACAGGGGCAGGGATTGCAGGCGCATGCCCTCTTCCGAAAGCCCCGGACGCTTGTTCATCAGGGTCAGGATGATGTTTTCATCCGGCTGCAGGTCGATGACCAGCCGGTTGGAGACCAGGTCGCCATCGGTGGCCTGGCCGAAGATATTGTGCGGCAACGGCTTGAACTGAACGACAATCTGGGTCCGGCGGTCAGGCAGGTTCTTGCCGGTACGCAGGAAGAAGGGCACCCCGTCCCAGCGCCAGTTGTCGATCGCCACCTTCATGGCCACGAAGGTCTCGGTACGGGTCGTCTTGCCGACTTCCTGCAGATAGCCCTCGCGGGCCCCACCCTCGACAACGCCGGCCACATACTGACCACGCACGGTATCATGGGCCACGGTGTCCTTGTTGAACGGCCGCAGGCTGCGCAGAACCTTGACCTTCTCGTCGCGGACGGCGTCGGGATCAAAGCCCGACGGGGCCTCCATCGCGACCAGGCAGAGGAGCTGCAGCATATGGTTCTGCACCATGTCCCGCAGAGCCCCGTACTCGTCATAATAGGGCCAACGGTCGCCGACCTTCTCGGTTTCGGCGATGGTGATCTGGACGTGGTCTATGGTGTTGCGGTCCCAGAGCGGCTCGAACAGCACATTGGCGAACCGCAGCGCTGTGAGATTCTGGACGGTTTCCTTGCCCAGATAGTGATCGATGCGGAAGATCTGCTCTTCGCCGACCACGGCCCCCACGGCCGCATTGGTCTTGCGCGAGCTTTCCAGGTCGCGACCGATCGGCTTCTCCAGCACCAGGCGGGACTTGGGTCCCGTCAGGCCGGCGGACTGCAGGGCATTGCAGACCGGACCATAGAGGCTAGGCGACAGGGCGAAATAGACGACCAGCGAGCCATGCTCTCCGATCAGTCCGGCCAGTTGCGCCGCACCCTCGTCCTTGGTGATGTCGACGGAAAGGTAGTCCAGGCGGGCCGCCAGGCGACTCCAGGCCGCCTCCTCGACCGTGGCGCGCTTGCCCAGCTGCTCCCGCACCAGGGCCTTATAGCTGGCGCCGTCACCCTCGCCGCGCGCGACGCCGATGATCCTCAAATCGTGCGGCAGGAGGCGGTCAACCTCCAGGAAATAAAGCGAAGGCAGCAGCATTCGCAGCGCCAGATCCCCGGCGCCGCCCAGCAGCACCAGAACCTCACGGCCATTTTCGCCGTCGTTGGTCATATTCACTAGATCTTCCACCCTATGACAACGTTGTCATGACATGACTACTCGCACTTGGCAAGTCGGGTCGATCAACGTTCCGCCCGGGAAGTCGGGCGGCGCTCTAACTAGGCCAAACGCACGCCGCTCGCCATAAGACCAATCCAGTTTTACGGGTTGTTTGTCGCGCAAGGGCCCGGCACCGCGCACACGCGTTGCGCGCCGGATCTGAAATGCCGGGTCATGCGGAAAATCTGTGCGGCCTAGCCGCGCGCGGGAGAGCCGGCCGGGCGTGCAGCCCGGAAACGGTCCTTCATCTTGGCCACCCAGCCGCCAAAGGCTTCATTGTCGGCTGTGACCCGTCCGAAGTCGGCACTCGACAACGACTCAACGTTCATACCCGAAAGCGCGACCCGCAGGCCTTCCGGATTGCGGGCCCCCTCGACGAAGCCCGAATAGCGTTGCCGCAACCGCCCAAGCGCGCCGTCATCGTCCGCGAGGCTATAAGCGACACTCGCCCGGAGCAGGCGCGCCTCTTCACCCGCCGACAAGGCGCCCTGCCCTTTCCAGCGATCGCCGAGCGATTTTTCATAAAGGCTGGCGGCGGCAGGCCAGGTGCGCTGCTTCCAGGCGATTTCGGCGCGGATGTCCTGGGAGTCGCGGCCGTTGTCGGTCTCGACCAGTTCGAGCGCCGCATCATAACGCCCCAGACCCATATAGGCCCTTGCGGTGGCAAGGCGGCGCTCGGCGTTCAGGGCCGGCGGCAGGATCGTGGTGCGGCTCTCATTGATGGCCTGCAGCGCACTCTCGGGCTGCTTGTTCATCAGGAAGATCCAGGCCAGATCGGTGGCCACCTGGGCTTTCGGCACACCATCCAGACGGTTGTCGACCTGGTATTTCAGCAGCTTGCCGGCTTCATCGAGCAGATCGACGTCGACCAGACGGCGGACCAGATTGCGAACCATCTGGTCGCCATCAGCGCCGAGCGGCGTGAGGTCCTGGAAATCGTAGAACAGGCCCACGGCCTGGATGGGCTGCATGCCATCCGCCAGGCCATCAAGAAACAGCGCCCGGAAGGCCGTGTTCAGATCGTTGCGCAGCGCGATGGCTTCGGGATGGTCGGGCTGATTGTTGCCGGCCGAGTGCAGGACCTCGAGCGCCTCGCGATAGCGGCCCTGATCGATAAACAGCTTGCCGAGCCCGCGAATGGTCTCGAGTTCAACGCCGTCGCCACGCCAGCGGAAGCGCAACTGATTGAGCTCGGCGGCCGCCGCGCCGGCGTCAATCTGGCCCTTGGCCAGGCGAATCTGGGTGGCGTGCAGGATGGCCGGTGCCGCGATCCGATCAATCGGCGCCTTGGCGATGGCCTGGAACATGCGCAGGGCCCGGGTCTTCTCGCCCTTGGCCTCGAAAATGCGCGCCTGGGTGAGACGGATGTCGAGCTGATCCTCAACCGGAACCTTGGGCTGGGCCAGGGCATCGGTGATCAGGCGCTGGGCCCCCACAAGGTCGCCGACGCCGAGCGCGGCTTCGGCCTGGGCATGCAGAAAGCGAGCGCGCCACAAAGCCGGGAACAGCTCGAGCGCGCGGCCGCCGAACGCGAACTTCTGGCGAGCATCGGACCACTCGCCCTGCTGTGCGGCGATATAGCCGCGCCACTGGGCGCTGGAGGCGTCATCGGCCAGGACCGGCGAGGCGAAATCGGTCTCGGCCTCCGTCAGACGGTTGGCCATGACCCGTGCCACGCCGCGAAGGCCGCGGAACTCGGCATCGCCCATCAGGGTCTGGTGCTTGCGCGCGGCGGCATTGAGCACGCCGATCGCTTCATAGGCCATGCCCGAGCCGACGAGAAAACGCGCCAGGGCCATGCGGGCACCGATATCGCCGCTTTTGTCCTCGCTTTCGCCGACGGCGGAAATGGCTCCCTGAAGCGCATTGTAACGAGCCAGGAAGCCGCCCGAACCTGTCTTGGGCCAGTTGTCCAGATCAACCAGAGCCGGCATGGCCATGGGCTGAGGTGCGCCGGCAGCGGCGATTTCCGGGGCCTTGGCGGCGGACAGCGGCGACAGGACCAGTCCCTTGGGCCGCCCTATGCGCAGCAGGTCGCCATCGACCGATACCATCAGGTCGCTGGCATAGGTCTCTGCCGCCAGGCCCTGGGCCGAGGGCAACATCGCCATCTCGACATATTCGCGACGCGACGGCAGCCCCTTGGAGGGGGCCAGGGCTGGAGCGACAAGCAGGCGATCGCCAACCGCCGGATCATTGACCCAGACCGCCTTTGTGACGCCCGCCAGGGCGGCCGTCAAAGTCGCCGGCGTGACGGTCTCATCCCGGGCCACGCGGACGGGATCAGGGGTGGCCTGGGAGCCGGCACCCAGGCTGATGGTCCAAAGCCCGCCCTGGCCTTCGGCATAGTAGGGCGTGCCGACCGGGGTCGAGATCCGCACGGCGCTGTAGTCAGCCCCCTTGAAGACCTGAACCTTGCTGAAATGCGGACCGCTGGCCGGGATCTTGGACAGGTCCAGGCGGGCCGGAGTGTCGAACACCACCCAAACCGCGTCCCCTCGTCGGAAAACGGCTGCGCCGGCGGGAGCCGCCCAGTTGAACACCAGGCGCGCCTGACCCTCGGCCTTCTCGAATCCGGCCCGAACGACACCCCCGGGCGGCATGGGATTGGGCCGACCAACCGGCGCGACAGGGACCGGCGCCTGGGCGGCTTCGGCCGAGGCCCCAGCCCGGGCAAAGATGTTGACGAAATCGGCGCCGTCGGCGTTGCCGATCCGGGCATCGGCGTCATCCGCCAGGGTGACGATGATCTCGAGCGCCCCCCCCGCACGCCGGGCCTCGGCCGACTTGATCCAGCGCGGCGGGTTCAATCTCAGGGTCGAAAGATCGGGATTGGCATCGCGATTAAAACGGAAGGTCAGGACCTGACCTTCGCGCCTGGAGGTCATGCGTGCGCCGCCCGCCCAATGGAACTCGAGCCGGCTAAACTCGGCGGCCTGGGCAACGCGAACATCCAGCGCCCCACGCGCAGCCACGACGGGACCGGCGGCATAGACCGACGGTGCCGCCACGCTGACGATGCAGGCCGCCGCGACGCCAGTCCGCAGGATCGCGCGAAGACTCATCGAGCGCCTAACCGGCCTTCCCGGGCGCGGGCGCACCGGCCAGGGGCGCAGCCGCCGCCTGCTTGCCCGGAGCGTTGGCACCCCCAGCAGGCGCGCCGTTTTCGGCGACAGCCGCCTTGCCCTTGGTAATCGCGTCATTGGCGAAACGATTGGCCAGACGCTCGGTCAGGACCTTGGCGTCGGACGGCAGCATGTTGGCAAGGATCAGGCTGAGCGTGCGCTCTTTCATCTTGGCGGCGATCGGCAGACGCACCGAATCCTCCAGGATGGTCATGCGCGCTGCGGCGTCCTTGGGCTTCATGCTGGAGAAGACCGTGACCATTCGGTCGACCTCAGCCGACTTCTGGGCGTCGGCCTGTCCCAGCAGGCCCTGGATGTCGCCCTTGAGGCCATTGAGCGCCTTGACCTTGGCATCCAGCTTGGCTTCGGCGGCGGCCAGAAGCTGCAGTTGCACATCGATGTCCTGCTCGCGCTGGTCCAACTGGCCGCGACGCGCGCCGAGGCTTTGCAGGATACGCAGCTCGGCGGGTGACAGGCCCGCCTCGCGCGCAAGGTCGGTCGTTGAAGGCGCGCAGACCCGCGGCGGAACAGCGGCGGCCGCCGTTGCAGCGACGTTCTGACCAGCGGATTCTGCTGACCTGGCCTCTTCGCCTTGCCCGGCCTTGGCGTCAGGCTTCACAACGCCTTCGGCGAAGGCCTTGGCACCCCCCAGCATGTCCGGGAGCGACTGGGCCCCGGCCAGGGCATTAACGGCCAAAACACCACCGACGGCGACGCCGACCAGCGGAAGGATGCGAGGAATGTTCTTCATCACCGGGCTCTGAAACTGGGTCCGGGACGCGGCGGATCGACCGGGCCCTCGAAGAGGTCATCATCTACCCGCGCTCGTGAACGCGGGGTTTCCTTGGGAAGATTTGGCCGCACAGCCGTCGGCCGGGTGGAAGCCTCACTGGGTCGGCCGACCTTGGCTTCGCGATCCAGCAGGCGCTCGAAGTCTTCGGCCTTGAGGCGGCGGTCCGCCGTGGATTCGGGTCGATCGGTCCGGGCAGGTGCCGGCGCAGCGGCCGGAGGCGCCGGCGTTACGAGGGGCCGGTTGAGGCGCTCGTCGAGCTTGGCGGCCAGGGCCGTGGCGCGTTCGATGCGATCAGCCAGAGCGTCCGAGGCTTCATCGGTGGCAGCCCGCAAGTCGGCCAGGCCCTGCTCGGCGCGGGCGGCCGCCAGATCCAGATCAGCGACGGCCTTGGCGAAGCCTGCATGACTGTCACGCAGGGCCTTGAGACGACGCTCCAGTCGCCAGCCAAAGCCGAGCGCCACGATCAGAAGGATCGCAAGCAGAGCATTCATGGCAACGGCGACGAGGCTCATTTCAGTTTCTGAACCGCCTTCTTGGCCGCCGGCGTCAGCGGCGCTTCCGCGCGAATGGCAATGGAATGGTTGCGCCGCCCCATGCGGCCACGGGTGAGCGGAATTGACCCTGCGCGGAGTTCCACCAGACTGTCAGGCGTGGCGTTCAGCATCATGGTGTCGCCGACCTGAAGGTTCAGCACCCGCGACAGCGGCAGCTGCTGCTCGTCCAGTACGGCGCGCACCTCCATCTGGGTCGTCCAGAGCTCGGTGGCCAAGTGGCCTTCCCAGATGTTGTCGCGACCGAACTTCTCGCCCATGAACTGCTGCAGCAGCATCTTGCGGATGGGCTCCAGGGTCGCATAGGGCAGGAGCAGCTCGATACGGCCGCCGCGGTCTTCCATGTCGATGCGCAGCTTGACCAGGATCGCGGCATTGGCCGGACGGGCGATGGCCGCGAAGCGCGGATTGGTCTCAAGCCGGTCCAGCGTGAACGAGACCGGATGCAGCGGCTCGAAGGCGGCCTTAAGGTCGTGCAGCACCACCTCGATCATGCGCTGGACCAGAACCCGCTCGATCGTGGTGTAGGGCCGGCCTTCAATGCGCATCGCCGCCGTGCCACGGCGCCCGCCGAGCAGAACGTCGACGATCGAATAGATCAGGTTGGAATCGACGGTCAGCAGACCGTAATTGTCCAGCTCTTCGGCCCGGAACACCGCCAGAATGGCCGGCAGGGGAATCGAGTTCAGATAGTCGCCGAACCGGATCGAACTGATGTTGTCGAGGCTGACCTCGACATTGTCGCTGGTGAAGTTGCGCAGGCTCGTGGTCATCAACCGCACCAGGCGGTCGAAGACGATTTCGAGCATCGGCAGACGTTCGTAGCTGACGAGGGCGGAATTGATGATCGCCCGGATGCCGGTGCGGTCATCATTGCCGTCGCCGGACAGGTCGAAGCCCAGCAGGCTGTCGATTTCGTCCTGGTTCAGGATCCGCTCGGACCCCGCCATGTCGCCGCCGCCGTCGTCCCAGCCGCCGCCCATGCCGCCGCTGAAATCGCCGAACTCGCCCGCAGCACCGCTCCCCTCGCCCCCACCGGGCGGGTTCTGCGAGGCCCATTGGGCCATCGCGGCCTGATCGTCGAGTTCGTCCGCCATGTTGGTTCGCCCAACCAGCGCCCGCAGGCGCTAGTTGATCAGCATCTCCTCGATCAGGACTGCATTCACCTTCGAGGGCGCAGCGACCAGATTGACCCGGCGCAGCAGCTCGACGCGAAGTTGGTAGGTGCCCTGGCTGCCGTTCAGATCTTCCGGACGCAGTTCGCGCAGGAAGGTCTGGAACATGTCCTGCAGCCTTGGCAGATTCGGTGTCAGGACCTCAGCCGTTTCCTCGTCAGGCAGCTCGAAGGTCAGTTTCAGCTTCAGGAAGGTCGACTTGCCGTCTGCCGTCTGCATGTTCACGACGATATCGGGCAGGGTGTAGAAGACGATCCCGTCGGGCCCTTCCTTGATCACAGGCGTACCCGCAGCGCCTTCCGCGCCGGCCGCTGCACCCTTTTCGCCCTCCTTCTTCTTGTCGTCCTTCTTCTTTTCCTTCTTTTCCTTGCCGTGCTCTTCAGCGCCCTTTTCACCGTGAGCTTCGGGCTTGGGCTTCATCAGGAAGAAGGCTGCAGCCCCGCCGCCGCCCAGCACGAGCACGCCAGCAGCCGCCGCGATCAGCACGATCGGTGGCTTCTTCTTGGCCGGCGCTTCACCGTCAGCACCCTCTTCGCCTTCTGGGGCGGGTGCTTCCTTGGGGGGTTTTTTGGCCACGCGCGCGGTTCCTTGGAATCTACCCGCCTACTCATGCGCGAGCATGGTTAACGATGTGTTTTGGCGGCCAATTCGTCGCAGGCAGAATCCACCCGGCAGACTCCGGCAGGCACCCCGCCGTTAACCCTACTATTGTTTGTTTTCACTAGCTTTTTCAGGTTGGCACAAGGGTTGCATCAAGGGTTGCGGCGCATTTGTCGCGTCAGCCGCTCGAGTTAACTCGCCATGGAAAACGCGCTGTACATCGGCCTATCGCGCCAGATGACACTCCGCCGCGAGCTGGACATCGTCGCCAACAACATCGCCAATGCCAATACGACGGGGTTCAAGACCGAAGATCTGATGGTCCGTACCGAGCCGGCAAAGCCGGCCCGCACCCTGGGCAGCACCAATCCCATCAAGTTCGTTCTCGATGACGGTGTGGCGCGCGATTTCACCCAAGGCGCGATGACCAAGACCGGCGGCGACTTCGATGTGGCTATCGAGGGTCAGGGCTTCTTCAAGGTCCAGACCGCAGGGGGCGAGCGCTATACCCGTGACGGCCGCTTTACGACCAATGCCGAGGGCAAGCTGGTCACCCAGACCGGCCATCCCGTCCTGGACGAGGGAGGCGGCGAAATCATCGTCGATCCCAAGCAGGGCAGCGTCACCATCGGCAAGGACGGCAACATCAGCCAGGGCCGGACGAGCGTCGGAAAGATCGCGGTGGTCGTCGCCGACGATCTGTCCACCCTCAGCAAGGATGGCGACAACCTCTATCGCAACACCGCCAACGCCACCCTTCAGCCCGCCGCGAGCGCCGTCGTGCACCAGGGCATGCTGGAAGCATCCAACGTCCAGTCCGTCGTCCAGATCACCAAGCTGATCGAGGTGCAACGCGCCTACGAGAGCATGGCCAAGATGATGGACAACACCGCCGAACTGACCCGATCCGCCGTCGAGCGGCTCGGCAAGGCCAATTAAGGGAACCTAGATCATGCAAGCCCTGCGCACCGCCGCGACCGGCATGTCGGCCCAGCAGCTGAATGTCGAGGTCATCTCGAACAACATCGCCAACATGAACACTGTTGGCTTCAAGCGTCAGCGGGCAGAGTTCCAGGATCTGCTCTATCAGACCATCGAGCGGGCCGGTGCCCAGTCCTCGAGCGACGGCAATGTCGTGCCGACCGGCGTTCAGATCGGCGGCGGCGTGAAGGCCGGCTCCGTCTACCGGATCACCGAACAGGGCACGCCCACCATGACCAGCAACGAGCTGGACGTGGCCATTCAGGGCAAGGGCTACCTGCAGATCCTGCTGCCTTCGGGCGAAACGGCCTATACGCGCGCCGGAAACTTCTCGACCAATGACCAAGGCCAGATCGTCACGGACGACGGCTATGCGGTGCAGCCCGGCCTGACCGTGCCGCAGAACGCCGTCGCCATCAGCATCGGCAAGACCGGCCTGGTTCAGGTGACCCTGCAGGGCCAGACCGCGCCCCAGACCATCGGCCAGATCGAATTGGCCAACTTCATGAACGAAGGGGGTCTGGAAGCCATCGGCGACAACCTGTTCATGGAAACCGGCGGCTCGGGCGCGGCCAATATCGCCGCCCCCGGCCAGCCTGGCTTTGGAACCCTGCTGCAGAACTATACCGAAGCGTCGAACGTCGACGCCGTCAGCGAGATCACCGCCCTGATTGTCGCCCAGCGCGCCTACGAGATGAACTCCAAGGTGATCACCACGGCCGACCAGATGCTGCAGGCTACCTCGCAGCTGAGGTCATAGACCCATGAAGCGCCTGCTGATCACCACCTGCTGCCTCTTGCTCGCCGGCCCCGCCCTCGCCGCCCAGACCGTATCGTTGCGGATGGACACCACCGATGCCGACGGTCGCGTCACCCTCGGCGACCTGTTCGAAGGTACCGGAGCGGCCTCGGAAACCCTGGTCGCCAACCGGGTCGGTGCCACGGCGGTGCTGGACGCGGGCCAGGTCCAGGCGGTCGCACGCCGGGCTGGCCTGGACTGGTCAAATGCCCAGGGCCTGCGGCGGATCATCGTCCGTCAGGGCGTCGAGAGCCCCGCGACCGCCCCCGGCGTGGTGCGCGCCCGGGCCAATGTGGAAGTTCTTGCCTATGCCCGCAGCCTGGCTGCCGGCGAAATTGTCCAGCCGCAGGATCTGATTTGGATCAAGGCTGCGGCTTCGCCGGCAGAAGCGCCTCAGGATGCCGACGCTCTGATCGGCATGACCGCCAAGCGGGCCCTGCGGGAAGGCGCGGCAGCCTCGCTGCGCGACGTCGCCGCCGCCCAGGTCATCAAGACGGGCGACATCATCACCGTGACCTACGAGAACGGCGGCATTTCCCTTGCCCTGCAAGCCAAGGCCATGACGGCCGCCGCCGCCGGCGAGGTCGTTTCGGTCCAGAACACCCAGTCCAAGAAGATCATCCAGGCGGTCGCGACCGGTCCTGGCTCCGCGCTGGTCGGTCCCCAGGCCCAGGCCATGCAGAACCGCCCATCCGTCCGTTACGCCGCTCGCTAGAGGTCCAGTCCATGCGCCCTGCCCTGTTTGCCGTCGCCGCCCTCGCCCTGGCCCCGCTCGCCGCCTGTTCGACCGTCACCGAAGCGGTGAAGGGACCTGAGCTGGCTCCGGTCGGCTATCCCGCCCAGCTGGCCCCCATGACCCAGCAGTATGTCTCGTCACGGGATCCTGCTCCCCAGGCCGCCTCGTCCAATTCGCTGTGGCGGGTAGGTGCCCGCGCCTTCTTCAACGATCAGCGCGCCAGCAAGATCGGCGATATCCTGACCGTCCAGATCGATATCGACGACAGCGCCAGCACCAAGAACAACTCGGCCAGCAATCGCGCCTCCACCACCAAGGCCGGGGTCAGCAACTTCCTGGGTCTGGAATCCAGCCTGGGCAAGATCCTGCCGGGCGGCTTTGACCCGGCCAATGCCATCGGCACCAATTCGACCTTCACCAATGCCGGCGGCGGCAGCGTCAGTCGCTCCGAGAAGATCAGCCTGACGATCGCAGCCGTGGTCAGCCAGGTCATGCCCAATGGCAACATGGTCATTCAGGGCACGCAGGAAGTCCGCACCAATGCCGAACTGCGTCAACTGACGGTGGCCGGCATCGTGCGCCCCGAGGACATCTCCTCGACCAACACCGTCAAGCACACCCAGATTGCCGAAGCCCGTATCAGCTACGGCGGCCGTGGCGACATCAGCCGGGTGCAGAAGACGCCGGGCGGCCAGGCCCTGGTCGAGCGCTTGTCGCCCTTCTAGGCCGTAGCCAGATCAAGCCCGACACATCCTTGAGGTCAGGCGCGGTGCCGAAAGGCTGCCGCGCCTGAACTTTCTCAGCCTGATCAGGCCCGGCGACCCGCCGCCGAGATATTGTCGATCCCGAGGGCGGACAGGGCTCCGTGCAGGATGCCTTCGGCGTCAAGGCCGGCCTGGGCGTACATCAGGTCCGGCTTGTCCTGGTCCTGGAAGACATCAGGCAGCACCAGGGTGCGGATCTTCAGGCCACGATCCAGCGCGCCGTGCTGGGCCAGGGCCTGCAGCACAAAGGCGCCGAAGCCACCCATGGCCCCCTCTTCCACGGTGATGATCGCCTCATGTTCGCGGGCCAGCCGCAGCAGCAGGTCGAGATCCAGCGGCTTGGCGAACCGGGCATCGCAGACCGTGGCCGACAGCCCGCGGGCGGCCAGCAGGTCGGCAGCTTTGAGGCTTTCGCCCAGGCGGGTGCCGAAGGAAACGATCGCGACACTGGTGCCTTCACGAACGATCCGGCCCTTGCCGATCTCCAGAGGCTCAGCGCATCCGACCGGCATCTCAAGGCCCAGGCCCTCGCCGCGCGGATAGCGGAAGGCGCTGGGGCGGTCATCGATCTCGACAGCGGTGGCGACCATCCGGGCCAGTTCCACCTCGTCGGCGGCGGCCATCAGAATCATGCCGGGCAAGGCCCCCATGAAGCCGATATCGAAGGTCCCGGCATGGGTCGGGCCGTCGGCGCCGACCAGGCCGGCCCGGTCCATGGCGAAACGCACCGGCAGCCGCTGAATGGCCACGTCGTGCACGACCTGGTCGTAGCCGCGCTGCAGGAAAGTCGAATAGATCGCCGCGAAGGGCTTCATGCCGTCGGCGGCGAGGCCGGCGGCAAAGGTCACCGCATGCTGCTCGGCGATACCCACGTCGAAGGTGCGTTGCGGGAAGGCCTTTTCGAACAGGTCGAGGCCGGTGCCTGAGGGCATGGCGGCGGTGATGGCGACAATCTTGGGGTCGCGCTCGGCCTGGCGCACCAGTTCCTGGGCAAAGACCTTGGTATAGCTGGGCGGGCCGGCGGCGGCCTTCTGCTGTTGACCGGTGACGACGTCGAACTTGACCACGGCGTGGAGCTTGTCGGCCGCGCCCTCGGCCGGCGCATAGCCCTTGCCCTTCTGGGTGACGACGTGGACCAACACCGGCTTGTCTTCAAACTCGCGGGCGTTCTTCAGCACACTGACCAGGGCATCCATGTCGTGGCCATCGATCGGGCCGACATAGTGGAAGCCCAGTTCCTCGAAGAACGTGCCGCCCGTGACCATGCCGCGGGCATATTCCTCGGCCTTGCGGGCCGCTTCGCGCATCGGCGTCGGCAGCTTCTCGACCACCGTCTTGCCCAGCTTGCGCACCTTGCGATAGGCGCCGCCCGACACGAGGTTGGCCAGATAGGCGCTCATCCCGCCGACCGGCGGGGCGATCGACATGTCGTTGTCGTTGAGGATGACCGTCAACTGCTTGGTGGTGTCGACCGCCGCGTTCATTGCCTCATAGGCCATGCCGGCGCTCATCGAGCCGTCGCCGATCACGGCCACGACCTTGTTGGTCTCGCCCTTGGCGTCGCGCGCGGCGCAGAAGCCGAGGGCTGCCGAAATCGAGGTGGCCGCGTGGGCGGCACCGAACGGGTCGTATTCGCTCTCGGCCCGCTTGGTGAAGCCCGACAGCCCACCGCCCTGGCGCAGGGTGCGGATGCGGTCGCGACGACCGGTCAGGATCTTGTGGGGATAGGCCTGGTGGCCGACATCCCAGATCACGATGTCCTTTGGCGTTTCGAACACGTGATGAAGGGCAACGGTCAGTTCGACCACGCCCAGGCCGGCACCCAGGTGCCCGCCGGTCACCGAGACCGCATCGATGGTCTCGGCGCGGACTTCGTTGGCCAGCTGTTTGAGTTCGGCCACGGAAAATCCGCGCGTATCGGCGGGCGAGGCGATCTTGTCGAGGAGAGGAGTCACGGTGGTCATGCCCGAAGAAAGCGCGCTCAGTTGCGCCGGTCCAGCACGAAATCAACGCTGTGACGCAGATGATTGGCGCGCTCGCCGAAAATATCGAGGTGCGACCGGGTCTGGGCCGCCAGGAGGTTCACTCTTTCCTTGGCAGCATCCAGGCCCAGAAGGGTGACATAGTTGGTCTTTCCCATGGCGG
Source organism: Caulobacter sp. AVps16 (assembly GCF_058681455.1). Taxonomy (NCBI): domain Bacteria; kingdom Pseudomonadati; phylum Pseudomonadota; class Alphaproteobacteria; order Caulobacterales; family Caulobacteraceae; genus Caulobacter; species Caulobacter sp. AVps16. Next base: position 964,514 of record NZ_CM178739.1, on the reverse strand, counting down.
CATCCTTGCCGCCGGCCGCCTTGCCCAGAACGGCTTCGTCGCCTTCGGCGTCGAGAATGTCGTCGACGATCTGATAGGCCAGACCCAGGTCCTGGGCGAAGCCCATCAGGGCGGCGCGCTCGGAATCCTTGGCCCGGGCAATGATCAGCGGAATTTCAAAGGCGAAAGCGATTAATGCGCCGGTTTTCAGGCGCTGCATGCGGGCGACGGCCCCCAGGTCATCCCGAACGCCGAGAATATCGATCATCTGCCCGCCCACCATGCCCTTGGCGCCGGAGGCGATCGCCAGCTTTCGCACCAGCTCGGCGCGAATATGGCCGTCGTCATGGGTATCGGGATGGGCCATGATCTCGAAAGCCGAGGTCTGCAGGGCGTCGCCGACAAGAATCGCCGTGGCCTCGTCGTACTGCTTGTGGACGGTCGGACGCCCCCGTCGGACGTCGTCGTCATCCATGGCCGGCAGGTCGTCATGCACCAGGCTGTAGGCATGGATGCATTCCAGGGCGCAGGCCGCCCGCAGGACCGGCCGCTCGGGCAGGTCAAACATCTTGCCGGTTTCGAGGGCAAAGAAGGGCCGCAGGCGCTTGCCGGGCCCCAGGGCCGCATAGCGCATGGCCTCGGTCAGTCGGCTCTCGGGCCCATCGGCGCGCGGCAGCAGCTCGTCCAGCGCCACCGTAACGATGTCGGCCGACTGAATGATGCGTCGTTCCAGATCGATCAAAACAGCTTCCCTCCATCCGGCGCCGCGCGGTCCACGCTCAGAAGCACCACATCGCCCGCCGCGTCCGGAAAGCCCAGACAAAGCACTTCGGACATCAACGGACCGATCTGGCGTGGCGGAAAATTGACCACCGCCGCCACACGGCGTCCGACCAGTTCGCCGAGGGCATAATGCTTGGTGACCTGGGCTGACGAGCGCTTGACACCGATCAGCGGGCCAAAATCGATCGTCAGCCGGTAGGCCGGCTTGCGCGCCTCCGGAAACGGCTCGGCCTTGGTTACCGTCCCGATGCGGATGTCGACCTTTTCGAAGTCGTCATAGGTGATCGGGGTGGACGCCATCAGGCAAAGTCCGCCGGCTCTGCGCTCACGGCACCGCCCTGACCCAGAACGATTTTTTCGACCTTCAGGCGCGCGGCCTCAAGCTTCTTTTCGCAGTGCGCCTTCAGGGCCGCGCCACGCTCGTAGAGGTCGATCGACTGTTCCAGCGGAGCCTGGCCAGATTCCAGCTTGGAAACGATACCTTCCAGCTCGGCCAGGGCCTGCTCGAAGCTCAGTCCGCCGAGATCTCCGTCCGTGGCTTTGGTGGCGTCGTTCATTTCAACTCCGGGGAGAACCACCGCACCCTAGTGGGGCGGGAAGATGCGGGCAACGACCTAGAATGAGCTCAGGCTTATGGGAAGCGGCAATGCGACCTGACAGACTCAGGCGAGGGTGAACCGCTTCTGGCTCCAGTAGCCATGGCCTTCATCCAGCAACAGTCGCGCGCCCTTTTTCCGCAGCGAGCGGGCGATCATCCAGTTGAAGAAGCCGTGGGCCAGAACCAGCACGTCCTGGCCGCTCCCGGCCAGTTCAATCAGCAGATCAGCCGCCTGGTCGGCCCGGGCCTCCGCCTGGGCACGGGATTCCTGGCCGCTATGGTGGTTGAAGAACCACCACCAGAACCGGGCAAAAAAGCCCAGATGACTGGGCGACATGCTGATCCAGCCCGGCCAGGGCGGTGGCGGCAGGGGAGCCTCGACAAAAAGCGGGTCCGTCGCAAAGGCCCGGCTTCCACAGACGGCCTGTGCGGTTTCAATCGAGCGTCGGCGGGTGGAGGCGATGAGGGTGCCGGCCGTCCGACCGATCTCGATGAGGGACGATGGCGGCGTCTGGCCTGTCTTCAGCCCGCCCACCTCATAAAGCGCCCACCACTCCCCATAGGCCTTGGCATTCAGCCTAACGCTGCGCGACAGGGCCGGTTCGCCGTGGCGGGCCAGGGTGATGAGGCCCGAACGTGCGGGCTTGACCCCGGCGAGGCTTTGGTCGGCGTTGCTTGCGTCGGCCATGTTCCAGAGAGAGCGACGGCAGACCGTCGATCCCTTTACTCCTCCTGCAGAGCGCTGACATGCGCGGCGGCCGAGCGCCCCAGCGCCTGGAGGTCGTAGCCGCCCTCGAGCGAGGAAACAATACGGCCCCGCGAGCGGGCATTGGCGACCGATACAATGGCCCGGGTCGCCCAGGCGAAATCCTCGGCTTCCAGGTTCTGGGCCGAAAGCGGATCGCGGACATGGGCGTCGAATCCGGCCGAAACCAGGATCAGGTCCGGCGAAAAGCCGTCCACCAGATCCATCAAACCCTCGAATCGCCCTCGCCAGGTCTCGCGGGCGGCATTGGGCGCGACGACGGCATTGACGATATTGCCCAGGCCCGTTTCGGACGGATCGCCGGTGCCCGGATAGAGGGGCGACTGGTGGATCGACGCGAAAAAGACGGTCGGGTCGTGCTCAAACGCCGCCTGGGTGCCGTTGCCGTGGTGAACATCGAAGTCGATGATGGCCACCCGGCCCAGACCAGAGGCCTGGGCTACCCGCGCGGCGACGGCCACGTTCGAGAAGACGCAAAAGCCCATGGCCACGCCCGGCTCGGCATGATGGCCCGGCGGCCGCACGGCGCAGAAGGCTCTCCTCCCCTGGCCTGAGGCGACCTGGCGAACGGCCGAAACCGCCGCCCCGGCGGCGCGTCGTGCCGCGACCAGGCTCCCGGGGGTCAGGATGGTGTCCGGATCCAGGGCATGCCGACCAGCCTGGGGGGCCACGGCCAGCACCTTGTCGACAAAGGCCTGAGGATGCACCAGGGCCAGGTCCGCAAGGTCGACCAGCGGGGCATCGTGAGCTTCCAGGTCGAGGGTGGCGTCGTCGCCCAGGGCGTCGATCACGGCCTGCAGGCGCTCCGGACGCTCGGCGTGGCCGTCACCCGGCCGATGGTCGAGCATGTCAGGATGGGTGAACAGGGAGACGCTCATGCCCCATAGCTATCGCAGGCTGGTATTGGACGAAACAGGGCGATCGCGGTTATCAGGAGCGATATGAGCCTTTCCCTCCGACGCGCCACGATCGACGACGCCGACACGGTTTCCAGCCTGGGTGCCCGCACCTTCGCCGAAACCTTCGACTATCTCTATCCGCCCGAGGATCTGGAGACCTTCCTGGCCTATGCCTATGGCCTGGAGCGGACGCGCAACGACCTGGCTCACCCCGACAAGGCCACCTGGCTGCTGGAAGATGACGGCGAGGCGATTGGCTATGCGACCGCCGGTCCCTGCGATCTGCCCCATGGTGACGTCCGGCCGGACGATGGGGAACTGAAGCGGATCTATGTGCTCAAGGACCATCAGGGCGGCGGCAAGGGATCGATGCTGCTGAACGCCGCCCTCGACTGGCTGGAGAAAGACGGGCCCCGCCCTCTGTGGATCGGCGTTTGGTCCGAGAACTTCGGGGCCCAACGACTCTATGGGCGACTGGGATTTGACAAGGTCGGCGAGTACTTCTTCCCGGTCGGAGAGACCCGCGACCTGGAGTTCATTCTGCGGCGAGGCTGAGGCCCTGCGGCCTTTTGGCCGGACGGCTGCTCGTCCTTCTGAACGGATGCAGGGACGGTTGCGTCCCGTTTAAGAACGCTCCACACTCCGAACAACTGTTCGAAAGTGTGCGCCGATGTTCCTTCGCTTCTTCTCCGAACTGCGCCAGGCCAAGGTGCCGGTGAGCCTCCGCGAGTACCTGATGCTCATGGAGGCCCTCGACAAGGACGTGATCGACCGCTCGGTCGAGGATTTCTATTTCCTGTCCCGGGCCAGCCTGGTGAAGGACGAAAAGAACCTCGACAAGTTCGACCGCGTGTTCAGCCACGTGTTCAAGGGACTGGAATCGGTCAGCGACGGCATCGCTGCGGACATTCCAGAGGAATGGCTGAAAGCCCTGACCGAGAAGTTCCTGACCGATGAGGAGAAGGCGGCCATCGAGGCCATGGGCGGCTTCGAAAAGCTCATGGAGACCCTGCAGGAACGCCTGAAGGAACAGAAAAAGCGCCACGAGGGCGGCAACAAGATGATCGGCTCGGGCGGCACCAGCCCGTTCGGCAACAACGGCTACAATCCCGAGGGCGTCCGCATCGGCCAGGACAAGAGTCGTCATGGCCGGGCCGTGAAGGTCTGGGACAAGCGCGAATACAAGAACCTCGATGACAGCGTCGAACTGGGGACCCGCAACATCAAGGTCGCCCTGCGTCGTCTGCGCAAGTTTGCCCGCGAAGGCGCCGCCGAGGAACTGGACCTGAACGGCACCATCCGTGGGACGGCCGAAAAGGGCTATCTCGACATCCAGCTACGGCCCGAGCGGCGCAACAAGATCAAGGTGCTGCTATTTTTCGACATCGGCGGTTCGATGGACGGCCACATCAAGCTCTGCGAGGAGCTGTTCAGTGCCGCCAAGACCGAATTCAAGAACCTGGAGTTCTACTATTTCCACAACTGCCTCTATGAGGCCGTCTGGAAGGACAATCGCCGCCGGCAGGTCGAAAAGATCCCGACCTGGGATGTGCTCCACAAGTTCCCCAGCGACTACAAGGTCATCTTTGTCGGTGACGCCACGATGAGCCCCTATGAGATCACCTATCCGGGCGGCAGCGTCGAGCATTGGAACGAGGAGCCGGGTGCCATCTGGATGCAGCGCGTGGCCGACATCTATCAGAGCGCCATCTGGTTGAACCCGACCCCCGAACGGCACTGGGACTACACCCAGTCGATCGGGGTGATGAAGACCCTGATGAATGACCGCATGTACCCTTTGACCATCGAGGGCCTCGACAAGGCCATGCGCGAATTGGTCCGGGCCTGAAGACGTCCGCGAAACCAAGCCCCTATTCTCCCCCTCCCCAGCTTGGGAACCAAGCCACATGCAGACCGGCGGCCCGGCAGGTGCCGGTCGCCGGACCGCGCTGTCCAAGGCCTCCCGCAGCGTTGAGCCAAACTGTCAGACGCGCCAGCATTTCGTCAGGTCGCGGTCCATCTTGACGCTTGCGCCAATTTCGAACGCCCGTAAGACTTCCCCACGGGTAAAGGGGAAATCGTAGTGAGTCCGACCACCGACGCCGCCGTCTCGCCTCTTCTGACTGAAGGGGTAGCCGAGGCCGCCGAGACTGAAGCCGCCACCAAGAATCTGGTGTTTGTTGCCGCCGAGCGGCTCTTCGCCCTGCATGGCTTCCAGAACGTTTCGGTCCGCGACATTACGGCTGCGGCCGGCGTGAACCTGGCCTCAGTGAACTATCACTTCGGATCGAAGGACGCCCTGCTGCTGGAGATCTTCCGGCGGCGCACGGCGGAACTGAACCGCGAACGGGCCCGCATGCTGCACGAGGCCAATGACCGCCACGCCGGCAAGCCAACCGTGCGCGACGTTCTGGCCGCCCTGCTGACCCCGCCCCTGCGTTGGCTGGCCCCCGATCACGAGCGCCGGATCTCGCTGCAGTTCCTGATCCGGGCGCGCAGCGAGGGTACCGACGATATCCGTCAGATCCTGAAAACCGATGTCTCTCACCTGCGACGTTTTTCTGACGCCCTGCTGATCGCCCGGCCGGACCTGTCGCCGGAAGACGTCTACTGGCGCCTGCACTTCACGCTCGGCATGCTGCACAATAATCGCTTCGCCGAGTTTGATCGCCTGAACGTCCTGTCAGAAGGCACCACCAGTGAGGGCGATGTCGTCGCCCTTTTGGCACGCATGCTCGCCTTCGCCGAGGCGGGCTTCGCAGCCTAGGATTTGCCCCGCCGACCCGCGACTTGCCCGGGGAGAGGGGCCAGACCGTCGCCCGGAAAACCGGCGCAAACACAATTTAACATTCTTAACAGGCGATCGGCCTGTACAGGCGTCACACAGATAAGCATAAGTTAATGTGCACGCTGGGGGACGCGAGCGAAAGGGGACGTTCGGATCGATGCGGGGGTCTGTCATCATCAAGGGCGCGCTGGTCGCGGCCGGGTTGGGAGTGGTCGCTACGACCGCCACCGCCCTGTCGACTCAAGCACCTGCGCCCTATGATGGGACACTGACCCTGGCCGGCGGTGAAGCCGCCATCGATCCGGACGCCCCGATTGCCACGGCGCGCTATGGTGACGCGCCGCGCCGGCCCGCAGCAGCCGTTTCCGAAGCCCTCCCCCCCTCGCCCATCGATCTGGCCGGAGCGGTTGCACCTTTGGCCGGCGGCCCGGCGATAACGGCCGTCGCTGCGCCGGCCCAGGTCACCCAGATTGCATCCGCCGCCGAGGCTCGCCCCAAGCCTGCCATTCAGACGCTCGCCGAGCCGCGCCAGCCGGTGCGGACCACGACCGTGGCAGTGGCCGATTCGCGCCCGCCGGCACTTTCCCTCTCTCGCTCCAAGGCCGGGCGTATCCCGATGGTCAAGGTCGAGGACATCGATATCCAGCCGTTCGGGTCGGCCTATGAGCCCTCGACCATGCAGCGGTTGTCGGTGAACGCCTCTGCCCTGATGGGCAAGATGAGCGGCGTCGCCCAGGATCCCCGAAGGGGGCGTTGGGTGTTGTTTGCCGCCAGTTCTGGCCAGGCCCTGAGCTGGAATGTTATCCGCAGCTCCATTGACGGCTGGCGGGGCTCCGGCTGGTCGCAGGAACGTCTGACGCGGTTCGGCACCCACCAGGTCGGTATCGGCTGGCGGAAGAACGGCAAGCAACTGTCGCTGAGCGCCACGCGCCGCAAGCTGCAGGCCGAGGCCTATTCAGACCGTGATATGGTTTACGGCCTGACGCTCTCGATCAAGCCCAAGCGCTGATCTGCCGGGCCGTTTTCGGCAAGTCGGCGGCCGTAGGCTCTGCGTCCCGGCCACCGCTTATCCCTTAGACTAGCCCCGGGCGGCCGCGATGCGTGCCCTGGCGATCTGGTCGGCCACGAGATTGGCCGGACGCTTTTCAGCGATCGACTGGTCAATGACCTCGCCCAGGGTCTGGGCCAGGCGGTCCAGCTTCGTAGCAACCCACTGACCGTCAAAGCTGCCGCCCGCTTCGAGGGCGCGAATTTCGGCCGCGACATTGATGATGCCGCCGCCATTGATGACATAGTCCGGCGCATAGAGGAGGCCGCGGTCAAACACCGCCTGGCCGATCATGGCGTCGGCCAGCTGGTTGTTGGCCCCGCCGGCGATGACCTTGACCTTCAGGCGCGGCAGGGTCGCGGCGGAAATTGCACCGCCCAGGGCGCAGGGCGCAAAGACATCGGCCTCGACATCAAAAATGGCGTCGGTCGGCACGATGGTGGCACCGGTCTTGGCGGCAACCTCGTTCAGAGCGGTCTGGTTGACGTCGGCGATGGTCAGAACCGCGCCGGCGGCATGCAGCTTCTCAGCCAGGTAGGCCCCCACATGGCCCACCCCCTGGATGGCGACGCGCACACCGGTCAGATCGCGCTGCAGAGCGCGCTCGACGCAAAGGCGGACGCCCCGGAACACGCCCTCGGCAGTGACGGGCGAGGGGTCGCCCGAGGCGGCCGCATGGCCTTCGAGACCGGCGACATAGCGGGTGGTCTTGCGGGTGCTTTCCAGATCAGACGGCGAGACGCCGACGTCCTCGGCGGTCCAGTACTGGCCGTTCAGGCTGTCGACCGCGCGGCCGAAGGCCTCGAACAGCTCCGGCGTCTTCTGGCTGCGGCTGTCACCGATGATGACGGCCTTGCCGCCGCCGAAGTCGAGGTCGGCCATGGCGTTCTTGAACGACATGCCGCGCGACAGGCGCAGAGCATCCGTCAGGGCGGCCTGGCTGCTGGCGTAGTCCCACATGCGGCAGCCGCCTGCGGCCGGACCCCGGGCGGTCGAGTGAACAGCGATAATGGACTTCAGACCGGTTTTTTCGTCGAAGAAGGTATGGACGCCTTCATGTCCCTCGAAATCGGGGGAATCGAACAAGGTCATGCCGCAGGTCTCGCCTCAGACAGAAGAATGCGCCGGGGTGTACGCTGACAGGCCTGCGCTCACAACCCCGAAGGCTTCTCCGGTGACGTCTGAGCCATGGCTTCCATGATCTTGACGCTGGCCGGGATCGGCGGCGCGCCCGATGGCCAGGGTTTGGCGGGGTCGTGCAGGAAGCTCTGGGCGTCGCGCCAGACGGTCGCCGCCTGCCGGTCGACGAGCAGCAGGTGCCAGCCTTTGGCATAGCAGGCCGTGCGGTGTTGAGGGCTCAGCCTGGCTGCGGCCTCGATCGTGGGTTGCTTGGGAATGATGTGGTCATTGACCCCATAGAACCAGGCCGTCGGGACCTTGATCCTGTCGGTCGAGCGCCAGGCCTGCTCCATCAGGCCGACCAGGCCGAAGATCGTGTCGGAGCGCGCGCCCCAGATCATCAGCGGGTCCCTGCCCATGCGGCGCAGTTCGTCGACATTGTCCGTGGGCATGACCTTGCGCACCAGCCAGTCAGGTGGCTCGACCACCCAGCCCCCCACCATGTGGGCGCTGACCCACAGACTGGCCCGATTGGGCAGGGGCTGCCCGGACCAGCCCCAGACGGCGGGCGCGAACAGCAGCAGGCGATCGACGGGCGGCGGCTCGGGATCGGTCATGGCGGCGATCGCCAGTCCGCCGCCCATGCTGATGCCGGCCAAGGCGATCTTCGCGCCCGGATGTCGCTCGCGAACCAGGGCCACGCAGGTGCGCACATCCTCGATCACCACCCCGACCGGTGCCCAGATCCCTCGCTCGGGCGACCGGCCAAAGCCGCGCACATCGAAGGCGTAGGTGGCGATCCCCTGCCCGGCCCACCATTCGGCAGCCAGATGATAGGCCTTGGAATAGTCGTTCATGCCGTGCAGGCCGACGATCACCCATTCAGGCTCAGCCTGAGCCGGCAGCCAGGTTCGCAAACCCAGCCGCGCGCCGTCGAAACTGACGAAATCCTCGCCCTCGAAGCGCGGGCCGCGAAACCCCAGCGGCCCCAGGTCCAGCCTCTGGGTCAGGGGTGTGCAGCCGCCCAGCGCGGCGGCGGAGGCGGCAAGCAGGAGGCTTCGGCGGTTCATGCGGCCAGAATGCCCGCCACGCGCTGGCGAAGATAGGGCGTGACCTCGGCCTCGAACCACGGATTGCGCTTGAGCCACGCCGTATTGCGCCATGACGGATGGGGCAGCGGCAAGATAGTCGGCCCAAAGGTCTGCCAGGCCGCGACCGTTTCGGTCATGGTCCTGCCGGTCCGCCCCTGCAGCGCCCAGGACTGGGCGTAACTGCCCACCAGCAGGGTCAGCTCGACCTTCGGAAGTTGCGCCAGCAGTTGCGGCCGCCAAAGCGCCGCGCAGCGCGGCGGCGGCGGATAGTCACCGCCCTTGGGATTGGTTCCGGGAAAGCAGAAGGCCATGGCCGCAACGCCGATCTCGGGCCGGCCATAGAAGGTTTCGCGATCGAGCCCCATCCACTGGCGCAGGCGCACGCCGGACGGGTCGTTGAACGGCACGCCGGTCTCGTGGACGAGTCGCCCCGGGGCCTGGCCGCAGATCAGGATGCGCGTCTCGGGTCGCACCCGAACCACCGGCCGGGGCACATGCGGCAGGTAAGGCGCGCAGGCGCGACAGGCGGCGATATCGGCGAGGACGGTGTCGAGCATGTCTGGCGAGGTCTGAGCGGCGGGCGGGGCGAACAGGCCGAGCCCTAGCCAATCGCCCAGAACAGATCGGCCAGCCTATAGCCGGCCGAGGCGACGCGAGCTTCAGACACGCTGCGGGCCCGGACCACATAGGACTCTGACAGCAGCGGTGAGTCGTCGGGCGAGCGTCCCGCCAGCAGCCGCCCACCGTCATAGGCCAGGGACCTGGCCAGAACACGACTTTGCGTGACCCAGCCCTGGTAGGCCGTCTGGCTGTCATGGTTGTCGCGCGGAACTGTGGATCGCGGATGCATTGCCGCTATCTGGCGGGCCAGGGCTTCGGAGCCGACCTCTCTTGAGCCAGGACGATCGACGATCCCGTCCCAGGTGTCGTGCAGGGTGTTTGGCGGTGCCTCCGGGCTTTTACGCACCCAGGCGATGGACCCGGCGCGGTCGCTTTTGGGAAAGGCCATCGATAGCCAATGCCCACCGTGCAGGGGCTGGTGCATGTCGCCGACGATGTGCATGACCCAGCACAGAGCGACAGCGCGCTGGGCATTGGGCGCACCCCTGTCCCGGGCCAGGGCCAGATTCGATCCAAAGGCCTGGTCGGCCTTGCCCACCGTGATCGGAAGGGCCCACCCCCAGGGCGTGACCAGCTTCAGGGCGTAGTGCCAGTCGGGCCGGTCGAAGGGCCCGTTGCGGATATCGTCTGGCCAGCGCGCCATCAGGGCAAACAGCCGCCGCTCCCGGGCTGGGCCACTCAGCCCCGCCAATTGCTGGTCGAACCGGGCCCGGTCGGGATGGTCGCGCATGATCGCCAGAATGGCCGTCACGGCCTGCGGATGCTCGGCCTTCAGGGTGTCATAGGCGATGTAGCCCGTCGCCATGTGGCCCTGGTCGTTCCAGGCCAGGGCCGGCGCAGGCGCGGCGAGCGCCAGGCACAGTACTGCCAGTGTCGTCGCTCGCCACGTTTTCATGCCGCGTCCTCCCGAGGGTAGACCCGACCCTACACTATCCGCCCAGGAAACCCCGCTCCTTGGCGATCACGGTCGCGAAGGACGGCCGCGCCAGCACGCCGTCAGCCCAGGCCTTGGCCTTGGGCCAGCGGCCGAAATCGAAGCCGGCATGCATCAGGTTGACGAACGGACTGGCCACGGCGATGTCGGCCAGGGTCAGGCGGTCCTCGATCAGGAAGCCGCTCTCGGGCGCAATTTTCTCCAGATAGTCCATCACCGGCGGCATCTCTTCCGCCGTGGCCTTTTCGACGGCCGCCATGTCGGATTCGACACCCATGAAGCGCGGTCCGACAACCAGGTTGAAGAAGATCTTGCCAGCCGCACCAACGAAGATGCTGTCGGCGAATTCCTCAAACCAGATCGCCCGGGCGCGCGCTCGGGCTTCAGCGGGGATCAGGTTGGGCTCGGGATAGGCCGCTTCCAGATAGGTGACGATGGCGCTGGAGTCGGAGATCTTGAAGTCGCCGTCCTGAAAGCCCGGAATCTTCTTGAACGGGCTGATCTCCAGAAACTCAGGATCCGGCGAGCCGGGCCGGGCGACCTTGTTTTCGAAGGTCAGGCCCTTCTCGGCAGCGAAGGCCATGGTCTTGCGCACGAACGGCGACAGCGACGAGCCGTGAATGATCATTCGGTGAACTCCCTTTTGTTGGGGGTCATAATTCACCGATTGAGTTTCGTTTCAAGACTTACAATTTTGGACCCGCTCTCCCCGGCGAAGGCCGGGGTCCAGATTCAGCCTGAGCGTCCGAGGATGATCCGAGATACGGCTGACCAGATCAGCAATCGCTCTGGGTTCGATCTGGGCCCCGGCCTTCGCCGGGGAGAGCGGACAGGGGCTTAGGCGTCGTCGTCCTCAGCCTGATCCTCAACCACCGTCTCAAAGCTGGTCGGGTCGCCAGGCAAACGGGTGCGGAGGCGATAGACGCCACGGAATTTTTCCGGATCGACCGGCTTGTTGTGGCGCAGGATCACAATGGTCCCGGCGCGGGCCAACTCGATGGCATTGGTGCGCACATGGCCCAGGATCTGCTGCCAGCGCTCGGGCTGCACCGCCTTGGCGACGTTCATCGGGTCGATGGACTTTCCCTCCGGCAGGCCTGCCAGCTGGGAAAGAATGGTCTCTTGGATCGGGGTCGTCATGGGCGGCTCCATGCCATGGATCGTTGCCTTACGCGAGGGACGGCTTGCGCGCCAATCGACGCGGCTCTAGCTCAGGCCTGACGAATTTGCGGGGATGAGCAGATGGATGGTGGCAATGACGCGCCCGGCGGGCCGCGACTGGTCGAGAGCGGCGACTGGGCCGGCTGGCGCACCTGGTCGGGTCTGGATCCGTTTGAGGACCAGTCCGGACCCTTCTTTTTCAAGGAAGACGACGCCGGCCGGGTGACCACCGCCTTCCTGGCCGAGACCCGCCACATGAACGGCGGCGGCTTCATGCATGGCGGCTGCATGATGACCTTCGCCGACTTCTCGCTGTTTGCCATCGCCTGGAAGGAACTGGCGGGCCAGCATGCCGTGACCGTCAGCCTGAACGGCGAGTTCATGGGCCCGGCCCGGCCCGGCGACCTGGTGACGGCCACCGGCGAGGTCACCAAGGCCGGCGGCTCGCTGCTGTTCGTCCGCGGACTGGTCTCGACCGGCAGTTCGCCGATGCTGAGCTTTTCCGGCGTGATCAAGAAGATCAGGAACCGGTAGACCCTCGGTAGCTGCTCCCCCTCTGGGGGAGCTGTCGCGGAGCGACTGAGGGGGTGAATGCGGCCTTAGCCGAGCTAGCCCCCTCCGGCCCTCTGGGCCACCTCCCCCAGAGGGGGAGGATCTCGCTAAACCCCCGCCTTAGCCGCCGGCCTCTGCATCATCTGCTCCAGCCAGCGCCCGACATTCACCAGCTCCGCGTCCGGCCTGAACTTGACCATCCGCGCAAAGTCGATCCCCGTGACCGCCAGGATGTCGGCGATGGTCACCCGATCGGCGGCGATGAACTCGCTGTCGGCCAGGCGGCGGTCGAACACCTTTAGCGCCCGCTCGGCGGCCTTGCGGTTGGTATCGGCAATTTCCGGGATCTGGGTTTCGATGGCGGCCAGGGCCGGATGGCCGTGACGCACGGCCATCATCAGCGGAGTCGACAGCAGCATCTCGGCACGCCGCGTCCACATCTCGATCACGGCGATCTCGCGGGCATCGCGGCCAAACAGGTTCGGCTCGGGATAGAGGCTCTCCAGATAGCGGCAGATGGCCACCGACTCGGTGATGGTGGTGGTCTCATCGATCTCCAGCGCCGGCACATTGGGCAGACCGGCCTTGGCGAGATAGTCGGGTGATCGATGCTGGCCGCCGAAGATGTCGACATCAACGATCTCGATGTCCTCGATGCCCTTTTCGGCCATGAACCAGCGCACACGGCGCGGATTGGGGGCGCGGCGGCTGTCATAGAGCTTCATGGCGAGGTCCTCCCGTTTTGACCGGAGGATGAGCGGGTTTCGCTGCGGAAGGAAAGAGGGCGCGCTAGACCCCGGTGATCGCCTGGCCGAACGCAATCAGATTGCCGTCCGGAGCCACGACCAGCAGTTCGCGCTGGCCATAGGGCTTGTCGGCGGGTCCGTGGACGTCTCCGGGCGGCAAGGTCTCAAGGCGCGGCTTCAGCTCGTCATACAGGGCGTCAACGTCGCGGACATCGACATAGTAGCAGAAGCGGCGGTTGCCTGGCGGCGCGCCGGCTTCACCCTGACCGGCCTGAATGCGGATTCCCGCCCCTTCCCGCTCGACATAGGCATAGTCGCCTGACCGGTAGTGGGTCTGGAACCCCAGAAAGTCGTTGAAGAAGGTCAGCGCCGGCTCAAGCTCGGGCACATGCATGAACGGCGTGATCTGGATGAAGTTCGACACGGTCTCGCCCCCCATGACAGGCTTGATCAGGCGCTCCCCGAGCGCCTGATCAAGCTTGGTATCAGAGCCCGAACAGCGCCCGGGGCATCAGTCCGATCAGGGATCCGGTCAGACAGGTCGCCAGGAAACCGGCCATCATCGCCTTCCAGACCAGGCCCAGCACTTCCTGCCGGCGCTCGGGCACCAGCACACTGAAACCGGCCACGTTCATGCCGACAGACCCGATATTGGCAAAGCCGCACAAGGCATAGGTCATGATCATCCGGGTCCGTTCATCCAGCAGGGCCTCGCCCGTCTGGGACATCTGGATGAAGGCGGTGAACTCGGTGAGGATCAGCTTGACGCCCAGCAGGCCGCCGGCCGTGCCGGACTCTTCCCACGGGATGCCCATCGACCAGGCCAGAGGGGCGAAGACCACGCCGAGGCCGCGGGCGATGCTCAGCGGCTGGCCGCCGACGTCCGGCAGAGCAGCCAGGCCCTTGTCGACCATGGTGGCCAGGGCCACGAACACGATCAGGGTGGCACCGATGTTCAGGGCGATCTGCAGGCCGTCGGTCGTGCCCTTCATGACGGCGTCGATGGAGCTGCCATAGGTCTTGTCGTCGATGTTGAGATCCAGGCTGGAGACCTTCTCCAGCGGATCGGCCGGCACGATGATCCTGGCCAGCAGCACCCCGGCCGGGGCCGAGATGATCGAGGCGGTCAGGACGTGGGCGGCGGCATTGGGCAGCACATCGGCCAGGATGGTGACATAGGCCACCATGGTGGAGCCGCTGACGCAGGCCATACCGACCGCGATCAGCATGAACAGTTCCGACCGCGACAGCTTGTCGAGATAGGCGCGGATAAAGATCGGACCCTCGATCTGACCCATGAAAATCGTGGCGGCGGTGGCCAGGGCCGGCGGGCCGCGCAGGCCCAGGGTCTTCTGGAACACGAAGCCGAAGCCCTGAGCGGCCCACTTCAGGATCTTCCAGTGCCACAGCAGCGCCGACAGGGCACAGACCACGAGGATCACCGGCAGGACACGGAAGGCGAAGATGAAGCCCAGACCCGGATTGCTGACCGGATAGGGCTGGTCGCCCCCCGCCAGGAAGCCGAAGATGAACATGGTGCCGGCCTGGGTCGAGGCCGACAGACCCTCTACCGCGCCATTGACCCCGCGCAGCAGGGCCTGGGCCTGGGGCAGCCCGAACAGCAGCAGGACGAGTCCGACCTGGACGACGATCGCACCAATGGCCAGCACCCAGGGAAAGCGCTTGCGGTTTTCGGAGACCAGCCAGCAGAGGCCGAGGGTGAGCGCCAGACCCGCGAGGGCTTGAACGTTCTCGGGAAGAAACATCAAGACAGAAGAACCTTTGAACTCGGCGACGCCCCCGCGACGTCCGCCAGAGGGCGAGATTGACACCAAGTATGCGGTGAGAGGCAAGCGGCTTGCACCAGACCGGCCGCGAGGAGCAGGCCGTCTGCCCGCCGCCAAGGCATCGCAGCGATCCGGCCGCGACGATCGCGGCCAGGATTTGCCTTACCCCGATTTAACTTGGCCGTTCGCCGATCACCGCTATTGCTGCAACTCTCGATTGGGGGAGCATTGTTCGCATGTCGCTGGCCTTGGCCACATTGCTGTATGAGTGGCGTCGCTACATGGCGGCGGTCGTCGCCTTGGCGTTCTCCGGTCTGCTGGTCCTGGCCCAGGTCGGGATGTTCGTCGGTATCGGCAAGGGCTTTACCGCCCAGATCGACCGGGCCCGCGCCGATATCATGGTGCTGGGCCCCGGTGCCAAGGCGCTGTTCGGCGGCCCGTCCGGCTTGCCGCGGCGCATGATCCCGCTGGTCTACAGCCATCCTGAAGTGACCCAGGTCGCGCCCCTCGACGGGTCCGGCGGCCGGTTCCAGAACATCCTGTCTCCCGAGGAGCAGGCCAAGATCGACGCCCGCACCAAGGCCGCGGCCAAGGGCGGCAAGCAGGCCGGCGGCGAAGGCGGTGGTCGCAAGACCGAGTTCGTCAACGTCACCGTGATCGACGCTATCCCGGGCTATGTAACCGTACCGACCGACTACACCCAGTCGATGGTCGAGGCCTTGCGCCAACCCTATGCCGTGGCCGTCGACCAGACCGCGCTGAAGCGCCTGGGCGTCAAGAAGGGCGACAAGGCGATCTATAACGGCAAGACCATTACAATCGCCGTGGTCACCACAGGCTACCCCAACATCATCCAGCCGACCCTGGTGATGTCGCGCGACACCCTCCGGATGCTCGGCGAGGCGGACACCGGCCCTCGGGTCGCCCCACTGATGGTCCAGATTCGGGATCCCGCTCGTGCCGAAATCGTGGCGGCGCAACTCAACAAGAAGGGCGACGGCAAGTTCCGCGCCTGGACCCGTCAGGAACTCGCCGACGCCAACTCCAGCGCCATGCTGGATGACCAGATCATCGGCATCATGCTGGGCTTCTCGGCCTTCCTGGGCCTGCTGATCGGCGTGGCCATCACTTGGCAAACCCTGCGCGGCGCGATCATGGCCAATATCAAGGAATTCGCCAGCCTGCGCGCCCTCGGCGTGTCGATGGGCGACCTGCGCAACATCGTCATGGAGCTGTCCTTCTGGGTCGGCATCGTCGGGGTCGGGGCCGCTGGTCTGCTGACCTGGCTGGTCACCCTGCTGGCCAGCGCCGGCGGCGTGCCGATGTATTTCCCGCCCAGCTTGATCATCACCGTCGCGGTCTTCCTCGTGTTGATCGCCATGCTCTCCGGCTTCCTGTCGCTGGGCATCCTGAAGAACAGCCAGCCCGCGGACCTGCTGCGATGAGCAATGATCACAGCCACCTGCGCGGCCAGAGCGCCCTCTCGGCCCAGGGTCTGGTCAAGCGGTTCAAGACCGGCCGGACCTTTATCGAGGTGCTCAAGGGCGTGGATTTCGACGCCAGGCATGGCGACGTGACCATGGTCATGGGCCCCTCCGGCTCAGGCAAGTCGACCCTCGTGGCCGCCCTGTCCGGTCTGCTCAAGCCCGACGAGGGCAAGGTCACCGCTCTGGAGGCCAATGACCTCTGGTCGCTGTCGGCCGGCAAGATCGACCGCTTCCGCCTGGACCACTGCGGCTTCATCTTCCAGGGCTTCAACCTGTTCCCGGCCCTCACCGCCAAGCAACAGGTCATGACCGTTCTGAAGTACCAGAACGTCGGTCCCGGCGAGGCCTCGCGCCGCGCCCAGGCCGCCCTGGAGTCGGTGGGCCTTGGCCCGCGCGTCAATCAGCGGCCTTCGGAACTTTCAGGCGGCGAGAAGCAGCGCGTGGCCATCGCCCGCGCCCTGGCCAAGAACCCGAACCTGATCTTCGCCGACGAACCGACCTCGGCCCTCGACGGCAAGAGCGGTGAAATTGTCATCAAGCTGCTGCGCGCGGCCGCCACCGAGCGTGGCGCGGCGGTGATCTGCGTGACCCACGACCCGCGGTTGGAGGCCTATGCCGACCGCGTCATCCACATCGAAGACGGCCGGATCCTGGACGACGTGCGTAGAACGCCCGACGCCAATCCCGGTCCGCTCAGCCACTGACCTTTTGGGGAAACTGATATGTTCGGCTTTCTGCGCCGCCCGATGTTCTGGATCGTCATCGTCGTGCTCGCCGTCGGCGGCGGCGGCTTCTTCTATATGAAGGGCCAAGCGGCCGAGAAAAAGAAGAAGCTCGAAGCCGCCGCCAAGATGGAGGAACCCTCCCCCTACGCGGCCATCGCTAACGGCAAGGCTGATGTCGAAGGCGGCATCATCCAGGTTGCCGCGCGGCGCGGCGGCGTGGTCGAGGCCGTCTATGTCCAGGAAGGCGATGTGGTCGTGAAGGACCAGATCCTGGCTCGCCAGCAGAGTGACGAGGGCCGCCTGGCCGTCGAACGCGCCAATGCCGAGGTCGCCCAGGCCCGCGCTTCCCAGAACGCCACCCGCGTTCAACTGGCCACCGCCCAGCGCGAGCATGCCCGCCTCAGCAAGCTGACCGCCAGCAACTTCGTGGCGGGTACGCGTGTGGATGCCGCCTCTGACGCCATCGCCAATGCCCGCGCCACCCTGGCCGCCCAGGAGGCCCAGATCGCCACCGCCATCGCCCGCAAGAACGAGGCACAGTACAACCTCGAATTGACCGTGATCCGCGCGCCGATGAATGGCCGTATCGCCCGCCGCTACGCCAATCCCGGTGCCGGTGCCTCGACGCTGAACGTGTCCAACATGTTTGACCTCGAGCCTGACACCCAGCGCATCGTCCGTGCCGAGATCGTCGAGGCTGACATCCCCAATGTCGCCGTGGCCCAGGAAGTCGAGATCCAGCCGGAAGGTGATCCCGACAAGGTCTATGTCGGCAAGGTCCTGCGCCGTGCCGCCGTGTACGGAGCTCGCAAGCTGGCCTCCGACGACCCCAGCCAACGCAGCGACGAACGCGTGGTCGAAGTCGTGGTCAGCGCCGACGGTGCCCCGCTGCTGGTCGGACAGCGCGTGCTGGTCAAGTTCATGAAGCCCGGCAAGAAGGCCGGCGTGAAGCGCGCGAAGGCGACCGCGCCCGTCGGCGGCGGCATGACCAAGCCGAACTAGGCCAACGACGCCAAGAGCCAAAGAGACGCCGGGCGGATCTCCGCCCGGCGCCTTGCATTCAGCTCAGGCCTTCCACGCTCTCAGGCGCAGTGCATTGCCGATCACGCTGACCGAGCTGAGCGCCATGGCCAGGGCCGCCAGCTGCGGCGTCAGGGTGAGGCCGAAGGCGGGATACAGCGCCCCGGCCGCAATCGGCACGCCGGCGGCATTGTAGACAAAGGCAAACGCCAGATTTTGCCGGATATTGCGCATCACGGCCCGCGACAGCGAGCGGGCCCGGACAACGCCCATCAAGTCGCCATTCAGCAGGGTCACACCAGCCGCCTCCATGGCCACGTCCGCGCCACTGCCCATGGCGATGCCGACATCGGCGACGGCCAGGGCCGGGGCGTCATTGACGCCATCCCCTGCCATGGCGACCGATGCGCCCTCGGCCTTGAGGCGCTTGACGACCTCGGCCTTGCGATCCGGCAGAACCCCGGCCTCCACCTCATCAATACCCAGGGCGCGGGCCACGGCCATGGCGGTGACCTGATTGTCCCCTGTCATCATCAGCACGCGAACGCCCCGGTCCTTCAGGGCCTTGATTGCCGCGCGGCTGGACGGGCGAATGGGATCCTTGATCGCCAGTAGCCCGGCGGCCACGCCGTCCAGGGCCACGAAAACCACCGTCGCCCCCTCGCTTCTAAGCGCATCAGTACCTTTGGCCAGATCGCCGACCGCGATCTTCAGTTCGGCCATATAGGGCTCGGCTCCAATCGCGACGCGGCGCCCCTCGACAAGGCCGGTCACGCCGCGGCCTACGGGCGAGTCGAAGTCGGCGACCTCGGCCAGGGGCAGCTTGCGCGCCTCGGCGGCCTCAACGATGGCCTTGCCGAGCGGATGCTCACTGCCGCGCTCCAGGCTGGCGGCCAGGCGCAGGAGCTCGTCCTCAGGCACGCCGACAGGCTCGATGGCGCTCAGAACCGGCCGACCCTCAGTCAGCGTGCCGGTCTTGTCGACCACCAGCACGTCAATGCGTTCCAGGCGCTCCAGTGCCTGGGCGTCCTTCAGCAGAATACCCGCCTGGGCACCGCGCCCGACCCCGACCATGATCGACATCGGCGTCGCCAGGCCCAGGGCGCAGGGACAGGCGATGATCAGCACGCCCACAGCCGCAACCAGGGCGTTGGCCAGGCGGGGCTGGGGCCCGACCAGAGCCCAGGCGGCGAAAGCCAGGACGGCGGAGGCGAGCACGATGGGCACGAACCAGGCCGCGACCCGATCCGCCAGCCGCTGGATCGGCGCGCGCGACCGCTGGGCCTGGGCGACCATGGCCACGATCCGCGACAGCAGGGTGTCGGCCCCGACCCGCTCGGCCTTCATGACAAAGCCGCCGCTCTTGTTGATCGCCCCGCCGACCAGCAGAGAACCCGGCTCCTTGAGCACCGGCATCGACTCGCCGGTCACCATGGCCTCGTCGACATGGCCACGCCCTTCCAGCACCACACCGTCGACGGGGATCTTCTCGCCCGGCCTGACCCGCAGCCGGTCGCCCACCAGAATGGCGTCGATGCCAACCTCGGCGTCCTGTCCGTCGGCGCCGATGCGCCGGGCCGTGCGCGGGGCCAGGTCCAGCAGGGCGCGAATGGCGCCACCGGTGCGCTCGCGGGCCCGCAACTCCAGCACCTGGCCCAGCAGCACCAGGACGGTGATCACCGCTGCGGCCTCGAAATAGACCGGCGCCTGTCCGTGGTGGCCCTTGAAGCTGGCGGGCAGCAGATGCGGTGCCAGGGTCGCGACCAGCGAATAGAGATAGGCCGCGCCGGTTCCCAGGGCGATCAGGGTGAACATGTTGAGGCTGCGCGCCAGGATCGACGCCCAACCGCGCTGGAAGAACGGCCAGCCGGCCCAGAGGACCACCGGCGAGGCCAGCGCCAGCTGGATGAAAGCGTTGGCGCGGTCTCCCCACGGCGGCATAAGGCCGAACAGGTGTGCGCCCATGTCCAGCACGAAGACCGGCGCCGTCAGCACCAGTCCGAACCAGAAGCGACGGGTCATCTCGCCCAGCTCGCCATTGGGCGCGGCGTCCAGCGTGGGAGTTGCGGGCTCAAGGGCCATGCCGCACAGGGGACAGGCGCCGGGACCGACCTGGCGCACCTGCGGGTGCATCGGACAGGTATAGATCGTCCCCGCCGGAGCGGCCTCGGCTTTCTCCGGCTGTGCGAAGGTGTAACGCTCGGGTTCGGCCACGAACTTCGCCTCGCACCCGGCCGAGCAGAACCGGTAGGTCTCGCCGCCATGGCTGGCGCTGTGCTTCACCGTCGCCGGGTCGACAGACATCCCGCAGACCGGATCGCGCGACATGGCGACCGTCGTTGCGGGAGCGCCGCCCCCGCAACAGGCATGCGGCTTGCCAGAGGGGGCGTGGTCATGGGGGGACATGTGGACTTCTCCTGAGGAGCTGGTGCCGCTATATACCCCCAGAGGGTACATCATCAAGTACCCCCAAGGGGTATCCGATGCAGCCTGACACCAAGGCCTCCGCCATGAAACGCCTGAACCGTATTGAGGGTCAGGTGCGCGGGATCACAAAGATGATCGACGACGACCGCTACTGTATCGACGTGATCACCCAGATCTCAGCGGTCCAGGCCGCCCTGCGCCGGGTGGAGGAAGAGATCCTGCGCGATCACGTCACCCATTGCGTGGAACACGCCATCCAGAGCGGCAACCCGGAGTCGCAGCGCGAGAAGGTCGCCGAGCTGATCGCCGTACTTGCCCGTAGCGGCCGTTGACCTGACGTCTTGACGCCTCCCCTCCCGCGCCGCACAAACGCGCCAAACCAAACACGTGTTTGAGGGAGACTAGGGCATGTCGGACATCCGTTTTGACGGCAAGGTGGCGATCGTTACGGGCGCGGGTGGTGGCCTGGGTCGACAGCACGCCCTGGAACTGGCCCGTCGCGGCGCCAAGGTGGTCGTCAATGATCTGGGCGGCAGCGTCGACGGCTCGGGCGGCTCGTCCGAAGCGGCCCTGAAGGTAGTCGAGGAGATCAAGGCGTTCGGCGGCGAAGCCATCGCCCACGGGGCCTCGGTGACCGACGACGCCGGCGTCGCCGACCTGGTCAAGACCACGATGGAGACCTGGGGCCAGATCGACATCCTGATCGCCAATGCCGGCATCCTGCGCGACCGCACCCTGACCAAGATGGAACTGGCCGACTTCGAGGCGGTCATGCAGGTCCACGTCTGGGGCACCTTCAAGCCGATCAAGGCCGTCTGGGACATCATGAAGGCCCAGAACTACGGCCGCATCGTCGTCACAACCTCATCGTCGGGCATGTACGGCAATTTCGGCCAGTCGAACTATGGCGCGGCCAAGATGGCGGTGCTCGGCCTGATGAACACGCTGAAGCTCGAAGGTGCCAAGAACAACATCAAGATCAACGCCATCAGCCCGGTCGCCGCCACCCGCATGACCGAAGGCCTGATGCCGCCGGAAGTGCTCGCCAAGCTGGCCCCCGAGGCCGTGACGCCGGGCGTGGTCTATCTGGTCTCGGAAGACGCGCCGACCGGTGCCATCCTGACCGCCGGGGCCGGGGCGTTTGCCCTGTCGCGGATCTATGAGACCGAGGGCGTCTATCTCAACGACGGCGACCTGTCGGCCGAAGGCATCCGCGACCACTGGGACCAGATCACCGGCGAAGACGGCCAGAAGGCCTATTTCAACGGCGGCGAGCAGGGCCAGAAGTTCTTCCGCAAGATGGCCGGCGGCTAGAGCAGCTCATCACCAAAGCGAAACAGGAAAACGGGGCCCCAGCGGCCCCGTTTTTTTTATCCGGCGATCCGGGTCCACAAGGCCTTGGCTGCGCCAGTGAAGGCCCGGGCCGCAGCACTCTCCGGCTTGCCCAGCACCACGGGTACGCCGCCATCGCCGCCTTCACGGACGGCAAGCTCGATAGGAACTTCCGCCAGAACCGGCACACCGAGTACCTTGGCCTCGGCGACGCCGCCGCCGGTGCCGAAGATCGGGATCGGCGCACCCGTCGTCGGGTCGGCGAAAAAGGCCATGTTCTCGATCAGGCCCAGGATCGGAGTTGCGGTCTTGCCGAACATGATGGCCGCCCGGCGCGCGTCAATCAGGGCGATCTCCTGCGGCGTGGTCACCAGAACCGCGCCATCGATGCGCAGCTTCTGGACCAGGGTCAGCTGAACGTCTCCGGTGCCCGGCGGCAGGTCGACGACCAGGACATCCAGCGGCGTTGCTTCGGAACCCCAGGCCACATCGTGAATCATCTGACGGACGGCGGACGACGCCATGGGTCCCCGCCAGATCATCGCCTTGTCTTCGTCGACCATGAAGCCGATCGACATGATCTTGATCCCGTGAGCCTCCAGGGGCTGAAGCTTGCCGTCCTCGAAGCTGGGTTCGCCATTGACGCCCATCATGCGCGGCCCGGACGGGCCATAGATGTCGGCGTCCAGCAGACCAACCTTCAGGCCCATGGCGTGGAAGGCGCAGGCCAGGTTGGTGGCGACGGTGGACTTGCCCACCCCACCCTTGCCGGAGGCGACCGCGATCACGTGGCGGACATGAGCCGGCTTTTCGGCTTCGGGCGGCGGAACCATGCGCGCCTGGGGGTCTTCACTGACCCTCGCGCCCTTGCGCACCCGCGTCGCGCCCTCGGCGGCCTGGGCGGTCAGGACCACCTGGGCGACGTCAATGCCCGGCAAATCGGCCAGGACCTTTTCGGCGGCCGCCCGAACCGGCCCATAGGCAGCGGCACTAGACGCCGGAACCTCAAGCATGAAACCGGCGCGGCCATTGCGGACCACCAGTCCCTGCACCAGGCCAGCCGCCACCAGGCCCTGGCCGGAGACCGGATCAATGACCCGATCCAGGGCCGCTCGGGCCGCGTCGGAAGAGATGGAAGCGGCGTCGGTCACGTCAATGCCTTGCCATGTGGAGTGGGGGTCCTCATATCCGCGTGTGGGGCTTGATTTACAATCCCCGCTGAAAATCAAAAGTCGACGGGAAGACAACGCCGCCCATGCCGTGGAACGACAATGCTGGCCCTGGTCCCTGGGGTTCACCGCCGACAAACGGCGACAAGGATGATGCCCCCCGCCCGGGCCCGCGCCGCCCCTCTGGCGGCCCCCGCGACCCCCAGACGCCGATCGACCTGAATCAGGTCCTCGAAGAGCTGACGGCACGTGTGCGCGGCTATTTCGAAGGACCAGATCGTCCTCGCGCCATCGCCACGGCCGCCAGCGCCGTCGTGGCCCTCTGGGCGGTGACCGGGATCTATGTCGTCCAGCCTAACCAGCAGGGCGTGGTCAGTACCTTCGGGGCCTATTCGCGCGTCGCCAATCCAGGCCTGCGCTATCACCTGCCCTTCCCGATCGAGGCCGTCGAAAAGGTCTCGGTCAGCGAAATCCGCACCACCGACATCGGCGGCTCGGGTGTCGACGGCGGCGAAGAGCGGCTCATGCTGACCAGTGACGAGAACATCGTCGACCTCGCCTTCTCGGTGCAATGGCGCGTATCAGACGCCCCAAAATATCTGTTCAATGTCCGCGATCCAGACAGCGTCATCCGTGCGGTCGGCGAGAGCGCCATGCGCGAAGTGGTCGGCAAGACGGCCCTGACGCCGATTCTGACCACGGGCCGCGGCCAGCTCCAGCTGGAGGCCGAACGCCTGATGCAGCAGATCCTGGATCGCTATGATGCCGGGGTCTTCGTCGAAAGCGTGCAGATCCAGACGGCCACGCCGCCGCCGCCGGTGATCGACGCCTTCCGCGATGTCCAGCGCGCCAGCCAGAACGCCCAGTCCGCCGCCAACGTCGCCCGCGGCCAAAGCGCCCAGATCGTGCAACAGGCAAAGGGTTATCGCGAGCAGGTCGTGCGTGAGGCCGCCGGTGAGGCGGCCCGCTTCAACCAGATCTATGACCAATACAAACTGGCCCCGGCGGTGACGCGCGAGCGCCTCTATCTCGAGACCATGCAGCGCGTACTGGCCAATTCCAACAAGGTCATCATCGACAGCAAGGGTGCCAGCGCCCCGGTGATCCTGCCGCCTGACGCCTTCCGTCCCAAGAACGCCACCGTGGTCAAGTCCATCGACGGAGACGTGCAATGATCCGTCCGCAAAACCACCTCACCGCCATCGGGGCCGCCGCCGGTGCCCTACTCCTGTTGCTGGGCTCCACCGTCTACCAGGTTGACCAGCGCCATCAGGCCCTGGTCATCCGCTTCGGCGATCCGATCCGGGTGGTCCACACGCCAGGCCTGCACCTGAAGGCGCCGTTCCTGGATCGGGTCGTCAAGTTCGACAACCGCAACATCGCCCTGAACGCCGACCAGGAAGAGGTCATCGCCGCCGACCAGGAACGTCTGGTGGTCGACGCCTTCGTCCGTTACCGGATCAGCGACCCGCGCCAGTTCTACAAGACCCTGGGCGACGAGACCAAGGCCAAGGACCGGCTGGAGCGCATCGTCAACGCCTCGCTGCGCCAGACCATCGGCCGCGCAAATTCCGAGGAAGTGATCGCCGGCAAGCGCGCCGTGATCATGGCCGCCATTCGTGACGAGGTCGGCCGACAGGTGAAGGCCTCGAACCTGGGCGTCCAGATCATCGACGTCCGCATCCGTCGCGCCGACCTGCCCGAAGCCAACCAGAAGGCGGTGTTCGAGCGCATGCAGACGGCTCGCCAGCAGGAAGCCGCCCAGCTTCGCGCTATCGGCGAGCAGCAGAAGCGCGAAATCGTGGCCACCGCGACCGAAGAAGGCGAGAAGATCCGGGGTGAAGGCGATGCTCGCCGCGCCGAGCTCTTCGCCTCCAGCTTCGGCCGCGACCCCAATTTCGCGGCCTTCTATCGTTCGATGCAGGCCTATGAGGCGTCCCTTGGCAAGGGAGATGCCACCCTGGTGCTGTCGCCCGACAGCGCCTTCTTCAAGTACTTCCAGCGCGGACCGCAAGCGCAGTAAGAACCAGGGCCGCGAGAGTCTCTCGCGGCCCTTTTTCCTTCCGGAAGGTCCCATGCGCCGCACCGTCCTTCTGGCCTGTCTGCTTGCCTGGCTGACAGCGACGCCCGTGTTCGCCGCCCCGCTGGATGTGCGGGTCGTGGTGGTCACCGCCTTCGAGATTGGCGAGGACACCGGTGACAAGGCCGGCGAGTTCCAGGCCTGGGCCGACCTCATGCCTCAGAAGGTCTCGTTTCCAACGGGTTTTCGCGACCTGCGCTATGATCCGACCCGCAAGGTCCTGCTGCTGTCGACCAGCATGGGGACCAACCGCGCGGCGATCTCGACCATGGCCCTTGGCCTGGATCCGCGCTTTGACCTGTCGAAAAGCTACTGGCTGATAGCAGCCATTGCCGGGGTCAATCCCAACCAGGGGTCCGTGGGCTCCGCCGCCTGGATCGGCACGGTGATCGACAGCGACTTCGGCTATGCCATCGATCCGCGCGAAACACCCAAGGCCTGGAGCACCGGCCAGATCCCGTTCGACCGCAAGGCACCCTTCCAGACCCCTGCCCCGGCCAGGCCGAACTACAACCTGTTTCAGCTCAATACCGGCCTAAGGGACTGGGCCTTCGATCTGACCGTGCGCTCTGCCATTCCGGACAACGCCGCCCTGAAGGCCCTGCGGGCACCCTATGTCAACCTGCCCAGGGCCCAGACGCCGCCGGCGGTGCTCAAGGGCGACGAGGTCAGCGGTCAGGCCTTCTGGCACGGCGCGATCCTCAACCAGCACTATGAGGCCTGGGCCAATTACTGGACCGGCGATCAGGACGGCTTCGTGATGACGGGCATGGAAGACACGGGCGTGCTGGCCGCCATCGACGCCCTGGGCCGCGCCGGTCGGGCCGATCCGTCGCGGGTGCTCGTGCTGCGAACCGCCAGCAACTACACGACCCCGCCGCCCGGCGGCGACGCGGCGATCAATCTACTGGGCGACCACACCGGCGTGCCGGCCCTGCAATCGGCGCTGGATGCGGCCTTCAAGATCGGCCGCGTGGTGGTCGATGAGCTGACCGGAAACTGGTCGCGCTATGCGAACGCCGTTCCCGCCGGCCGCTGAAGCCCGAAGCATTCAGACCGACGCCTTCAACAGGTCCAGCACCACGTGCAGGCTGTCTGCAATGTGGACGCACTTGTCATGCATCTCTTCATTGGGATCGAGGATGTCGGGCACCATCACGGTCATCATGCCCGCCGCGTGGGCAGCGCGGACGCCGGCATGGGAGTCTTCCAGCGCCAGACAGTGGGCGGGATCGACGCCCAGCCGGCGGGCGGCTTCCAGATAGGGATCAGGATGCGGTTTGTGACGCACGACATCGGCGTTGGCGACCACGGCGTTGAACCGGCTCAGCAGGTCAAAGCGCCCCAGATACTTTTCGACCGACACCATGCCGTTGGACGTGGCGATAGCGCAGGGCAGGCCCAGGTCATCCAGATGGTCGAGAATCTCGATCACCCCGGCCTTCAACTTGGTTTCGGCTTCCAGCAGGTCCTCGACGTCGCTCCAGACGCGCTCGAAATAGGCCTGGATCGGAAAGTCCTCGCCATAGAGTTCGCGCAGCAGAATGGCACTCTCGGGGTTGGTCTTGCCCACCATTGACGCATAGATCTCGCCGGTGAAGACCACGCCGAACACTGAGCCGGCCTCGATCATGGCGGCGCGATAGACGATCTCCGTGTCCAGCAGCAGCCCGTCCATATCGAAGATCACCGCCTCGACGCGGCGCGGGAAGCTCATGCAACGAACTCCGAGGCCTTGTAGCCCTGGAAGTAGAGTAAGGCGGTGAGGTCGGCGTGATCGACCTTGGCGTGGGCCTGAGCGGCAACGATGGGCTTGGCGCGATAGGCAACGCCCAGACCGGCAGCCTCGATCATCGCCAGGTCATTGGCTCCGTCGCCAACGGCAAGAGCGTCGGCGGGGGTCAGGCCCAGGGCGGCTGTTTCTTCCCGCAGGGCGGCCAGCTTGGCCTCCTTGCCCAGGATAGGGTCGCCCACCTGTCCGGTCAGCTTGCTGCCTTCTTCGATCAGGGTATTGGCGCGGTTGAGGTGGAACCCCGCAGCCTCGGCCACCCGGCTGGTGAAGAAGGTGAACCCGCCCGAGACCAGGGCACATCGGGCCCCGTGGGCGGCCATGGTCCTGACCAGGGTCTCGGCTCCGGGATTGAGCCGTACGCGCTCGTCGTAGCAGGTCTGCAGGGCGTCGACCGACAGGCCGCTCAGCATGCCGACCCGTTCCCGCAGAGCCCCCTCGAAGGCCAGTTCGCCGCGCATGGCGCGCTCGGTGATCTCGGAGACCTTGTCCTTGACGCCCGCAAAGTCGGCGAGTTCGTCCAGGCACTCGACATTGATGATGGTCGAGTCCATGTCGGCGATCAGCAGGCGCTTCCGGCGGTTCTCGACCGGCTGGATGGCGATATCGACCGGCAGGCCAACGAGCGCCGCCTCCAGTGCCGGGATGTCGCCTCCGTCGAAGACGAAGTCGCAGGCCAGAGGGCCCAGCGGCGCAGGACGGGTGGACAGGGCCGCCTCGACGCGCGACACGGCTTGAGCGTATGCGGCGGGGTCAGCCCCCACCACGGTGAGGACGGTCGGGATCATGGAGAGCTTGGACATCGCGCCCCGCATCTGGCTGATCGCCGGCCCGACCGCAAGCGGCAAGTCTGCCTTTGCCCTGCGTCTGGCCCAGGAAATCGGCGGCGAGATCGTCAATGCCGACTCCATGCAGATCTATGCCGGCCTGCGCGTCCTGACCGCCGGTCCCTCGCCCGACGAGGCCGCGGCGGTTCCGCACCATCTGTTCAGCACGGTCGACGCGGCCCAGTCCTGGTCGGTCGGCAAGTGGCTGGAAGCGGCCATGGTCGCCCTCCGAGACATAGATCATCGCGGCAAGCCTGCCGTCGTCGTCGGCGGCACCGGCCTCTATTTCCGGGCCCTGACCCACGGCCTGGCCGACGTGCCGGCGGTCTCGGAAACCCAGCGTGAAATCTCCGGCCTGCTCTATGCCGCCCAGGGCGAGGCAGAGTTTCGGGAAGACCTTCGCAAGCTTGATCCCGAAGCGGCCGATCGGATCGAGATCGGCGACCGCCAGCGGCTCCTGCGCGCCCACGCCGTCGCAGTGGCCACCGGCCGGTCCCTGACCGAATGGCAGAACGACACCCGGCCCTCCCTGGCGCCCGGCAGCTGGAAGGGTGTGGTCCTGGATCCGCCCCGCGCCGACCTCTATGCCCGCTGTGATGCCCGCCTTGGGGTCATGGTGCAGAACGGAGCGCTGGAGGAGGTTGCGGCCATGGAGGCCCGCGGCCTCAACCCTGCCCTGCCCGCGCTCAAGGCCCTCGGCTACCGCGAGCTGGCAGCCCACCTGCGCGGGGACACCAGCCTGGACGCAGCAGTGGACGCGGCCCGTCAGGAAACCCGCCGCTATGCCAAGCGCCAGTTGACCTGGTTCAGGAACCAGACTCCCGACTGGCAGCGGGTTTAGTTGCCGAACCGCCGATCACAAGGAACGCCCATGTCCGACCTCAACGACCTCGCAGAACGCGTTGCCGAGCGCCTGATCGCCCGGGGCGAAACCGTCGCCATCGCGGAGTCCTCGTCGGGGGGCCTGATCTCGGCCGCGCTGCTGGCGGTACCAGGCGCATCAAAGTTCTATGTCGGCGGGGCCGTCGTCTATACCGCCCGGGCCCGGCTGACCCTGATGGATATCCCGCAAAAGGCCATGGACGGCCTGCGCTCCGCCAGCGAGCCCTATGCCCTGCTGCTGGCCCGCGTCGCGCGGACCAATCTGAAAGCCACCTGGGGCCTGTCCGAAACCGGGGCCGCCGGACCGGACGGCAATCGCTATGGCGACCTGCCGGGCCACACCTGTGTGGCCGTCAGCAGCGCTGAGACCTCGGGCAG
This sequence comes from Caulobacter sp. AVps16, assembly GCF_058681455.1. Taxonomy (NCBI): domain Bacteria; kingdom Pseudomonadati; phylum Pseudomonadota; class Alphaproteobacteria; order Caulobacterales; family Caulobacteraceae; genus Caulobacter; species Caulobacter sp. AVps16. Next base: position 935,526 of record NZ_CM178739.1, on the reverse strand, counting down.
CGCCACCCTGGAAACCGGTAGCGACAACCGGCCCGCCAACATGCAGGCCTTCGCGGTGGCGGCGCTGAAGCTGCTGCTCGATACACTGGAAGCCTAAATCGGGACAATAAGGCACATCCTTGCCGCCAACCCCGCCTTGACGGCCCTTCGAACGCATGGCATCACCCTTTCCGTAGCTTTGGAGCAAGACTCGTGCGCAAAACCATGATCGTACTTATGGAGCGGCTGTCCGCGGTGTGACCTCGAAGTCACGTCGTAGTTCAGTCGCGCGCGCAAAGGTCCTTCGGGGCCTTTTTTCTTTTCTGCCCCGCCCTTCCCGCATCCCCTACGGACCACCGCCATGACCGCCCACCAGACCATCGAGAGCACCGCTCCCGCCGAAACCGCCGACCGCGCCATGACCGGCGCCGAGATCGTGGTTCGCGGCCTCGTGGACCAGGGCGTCGAGGTGCTTTTCGGCTATCCGGGCGGTGCGGTTCTGCCGATCTATGACGCTCTGTTCCACGAACCACGCCTGCAGCACATCCTGGTCCGCCATGAACAGGGCGCGACCCACGCGGCTGAAGGCTATGCGCGCAGCTCGGGCAAGCCGGGCGTGGTCCTGGTCACCTCGGGCCCGGGCGCGACCAATGCCATCACCGGCATCATGGACGCCCTGATGGACTCGATCCCCATGGTCGTCATCACCGGCCAGGTTCCCACCCACCTGATCGGTACCGACGCCTTCCAGGAAGCCGACACCGTCGGCATGACCCGCTCGTGCACCAAGCACAACTATCTGGTCAAAGATGTCCGCGACCTGCCGAAGATCATCCATGAGGCCTTCAAGATCGCCACGACGGGCCGCCCCGGCCCGGTGCTGATCGACATCCCCAAGGACGTCCAGTTCGCCAAGGGCGAATACTACGGCCCCAATGAGGTCGCCTCGACCCACGCCTACAGCCCCAAGACCAAGGGTGAGGCCGGCCGGATTGCCGAGGCCGCCAAGCTGATCGCCCAGGCCCGCCGGCCGATCTTCTATACCGGCGGCGGTGTGATCAATGCCGGCCCCCGGGCCAGCGCCCTGCTGCGCGAGTTCCAGGCCCTGACCGGCGCGCCGGTCACCTCGACCCTGATGGGTCTGGGGGCCTTCCCGGCTGCGGATCCGGCCTGGCTGGGCATGCTGGGCATGCACGGCACCTTCGAAGCCAACAACGCCATGCACGATTGCGACGTGATGATCTGCGTCGGGGCCCGGTTCGACGATCGGGTCACCGGCCGACTGGATGCCTTCTCGCCGGGCAGCAAGAAGATCCACATCGATATCGACCCCTCATCGATCAACAAGAATGTCCGGGTCGATCTGCCGATCATCGGTGACGCCGCCAGCGTTCTGGAAGACCTGATCGCCGCCTGGAAGGCCGCCGGGCATCAGCCCAACAAGGCCGCCCTGTCGGACTGGTGGGCCCAGATCGACACCTGGCGCGCCCGCCAGTGCCTGAGCTATCGCGGCTCGGACACCACCATCAAGCCACAGCACGCCATCGAGCGGCTCTACGCCCTGACCAAGGATCGTGACAGCTACATCACCACAGAGGTCGGCCAGCACCAGATGTGGGCGGCGCAGTTCTATCGCTTCGAAGAACCCAATCGCTGGATGACCTCGGGCGGCCTCGGCACCATGGGCTATGGCCTGCCTGCTGCCATCGGCGTGCAACTGGCCCATCCGAAGTCCCTGGTCATCGACATCGCCGGCGAAGCCTCGATCCAGATGTGCATCCAGGAACTGTCGACGGCGATCCAGTTTGACCTGCCGGTCAAGATCTTCATCCTGAACAATGAATGGATGGGCATGGTTCGCCAGTGGCAGCAGCTGCTGCACGGCGAGCGCTACAGCCACTCCTATTCCGACAGCCTGCCCGACTTCGTGAAACTGGCCGAGGCCTATGGTGCTGTCGGCATCCGGTGCAGCGATCCGGCGGAGCTGGACGACAAGATCCTGGAGATGATCAACAGCGACAAGGTCGTGGTTTTCGACTGCCGGGTCGAGAAGAACGAAAACTGCCTGCCGATGATCCCCTCGGGCAAGGCCCACAACGAGATGATCATGGGCGAGGTCGAGGATATCGGCAATGTCATCGGCGCGGCCGGGGCGGGGCTGGTCTGAGCCTCCTTTTCGCCCCTTCCTTCATTCCATGCTTAGAAGCGACCTCATGACCAACGCCCCTGCCGCCTCCGGTTCTGCCTACGACATGCCCACCGCTGCACAGGTCGAGCAGACGGCGACCTTCGCCCTGCTGGTCGACAATGAGCCGGGCGTGCTGCATCGCGTAGTCGGCCTGTTCGCCGCCCGCGGCTACAATATCGAGAGCCTCACGGTCGCCGAGACCGACCACAAGGCCCATACCAGCCGCATCACCGTGGTCACGCGTGGCACGCGCCAGGTTCTGGACCAGATCGAGGCCCAGTTGAACAAGGTGGTCAATGTCCGCCGCGTGCACGACGTGACGCGCGATCCCAACGGCGTCGAGCGGGAGTTGGCCCTGGTCAAGGTCCGGGGCTCCGGTGCCGATCGGGTCGAGGCCCTGCGCATCGCCGACATCTTCCGGGCCAAGCCGGTGGACACCACCCTGGAAAGCTTCGTGTTCGAGATTTCGGGTGCTCCCTCCAAGATCGACAAGTTCCTGGACCTGATGCGCCCGCTTGGCCTCGTTGAACTTTCCCGCACGGGCGTGCTCTCGATCGAGCGCGGCTTCGAAGGCATGTAGCCCTCGGGCGCCAGGACCAAATTCCCGGTAAGCCTTCCCTCTGCCAACCAAACGGCCTATATTGAAAAGGTCCGGTCTCGGCCGGACTATGGGGATAAACGCGCACGTAATAAGCGGACTGGACCCGGGTGCGATTCCCGGCGGCTCCACCAATCTCTTCCGGGTTATCACGGAACTGCATGGGGCCGATCAGCATCGACAGACGTGTAAAGGTGTTATGCTTTCTCTCGGCGTGGCTCACCGTTTCGGGCCGCTAAACTAAATGCGAACGATAACTTCGCTGAAGAGTTCGCCATCGCCGCGTAATGCGGTGCGGGTGATCTCGCCTCTTAAGTCCTAGGGGTTCAGATCCCTAGGCGGGGCCCGGAGGGAGCCTGCCAACAGAATCCCTCCACTTCCAAAAGTGGCAGCCGAGGCTCCCTCCTCTCTTTGAGGGGGGTATGGGGGAGCCTGCCAACAGAATCCCTCCACTTCCAAAAGTGGCAGCCGAGGCTCCCTCCTCTCTTTGAGGGGGGTATGGGGGAGCCTGCCAACAGAATCCCTCCACTTCCAAAAGTGGCAGCCGAGGCTCCCTCCTCTCTTTGAGGGGGGTATGGGGGAGCCTGCCAACAGAATCCCTCCACTTCCAAAAGTGGCAGCCGAGGCTCCCTCCTCTCTTTGAGGGGGGTATGGGGGAGCCTGCCAACAGAATCCCTCCACTTCCAAAAGTGGCAGCCGAGGCTCCCTCCTCTCTTTGAGGGGGGTATGGGGGAGCCTGCCAACAGAATCCCTCCACTTCCAAAAGTGGCAGCCGAGGCTCCCTCCTCTCTTTGAGGGGGGTATGGGGGAGCCTGCCAACAGAATCCCTCCACTTCCAAAAGTGGCAGCCGAGGCTCCCTCCTCTCTTTGAGGGGGGTATGGGGGAGCCTGCCAACAGAATCCCTCCACTTCCAAAAGTGGCAGCCGAGGCTCCCTCCTCTCTTTGAGGGGGGTATGGGGGAGCCTGCCAACAGAACCCCTCGACTTTCAGGCTTCACAAAAATTGTAACGCGTCAGGCAGAACCGGCACCTTTGCCGAAGGGCCATGACGCGCTAGGCTGGTCCCCTTGTTTCAGTTCCCAGTTTCTTGACGGACCGCAATGGCCCCCACCAATCCGCCTGAAGACCTTATGCAATACGAGGCCATGGCCCAGGACGCCCTGCGTGGCGTCGTCAAGGCGGCCCTGAAGAAGGCGGCGGCCCCCGGTGGCCTGCCCGAACCGCATCACCTCTACATCACCTTCAAGACCCAGGCCGCAGGCGTCTCGGGTCCGCAGGATCTGTTGGGCAAGTATCCCGACGAGATGACGATCATCCTGCAGCACCAGTATTGGGACCTGGCACCGGGCGAGACCTTCTTTTCCGTCACCCTGAAATTTGGCGGCCAGCCCAAGCGCCTGTCCGTGCCCTATGCGGCCGTGACCCGCTTCTATGATCCGTCGGTGCAGTTTGCCCTGCAGTTTGAAGCGCCCGATATCCTGCCGCCGGAACCTACGGTCGAGCCTGAACCGGAAGCGCCGACCGATGGCAGTGGCGGCGATGACACGCCCAAGATCATCTCCCTCGATCAGTTCCGGAAGAAATAGCCGGTGAGCGACGTTGCGGCGGACGAGCCTCAAGCTCTGACTGACGAGGCCATCCTCGCGCGGTTCCGCGCATCCAAGAATGCCCCGTCGGGGTCCCGCACCCTGGGCTTTCAGCTGCTGGCCGTGCGTCAGGCTGACCGTGAGGTCGAGGTCGGCTTCGAGGCCCGGGCCGACCTGCTGTGCAATCCGATGGGGCAGATCCAGGGGGGCTATGTCTGCGCCATGCTCGACGAGTGCATGTCGGTGGCCGGCATGATCAGCTCGGGCATGACCCATGTGGTGCCGACCCTGGAAATGAAGACCAGCTTCCTGCGCCCCGCCCTGCCCGGTCCGCTTCGGGGCGTCGGCCGGGTGGTCAAATGGGGCAAGACGGTCTGCTTCACGGAAGGCGAGCTCTATGATGACCAGGGCCGGTTACTGGCCAAGGCGTCCGGAACAGCCATCCCGACCCCTTTCGCCCGGTTCAAGAAATAGGGACAGGCCATGCGAGGCGCGACAGGCATCATTGTCAGCGTTCTCCTGCTCGGCCTCACCTCGTTTGCGCGCGCGGAAGCGCCGTTTTCCCGCTGGTCAGCGGTAGTTGTGGCCGGCGACTGGCACGCCCACTCCGGCGGGCCGACGGAAGCTTTCGACAATGCCCGGCGCGACGTCGCCCTGACCCTCGCCGAGATCGGTTTCGACCCCGTGTCCGTGCACCAGTTCTCGGTACGACCCGGTCGTTATCCGGCCACGACGCCCGGACCGTCTGATCCGCGTTCCATCCACGCCCGCCTCAAGCAGAGCGCCCAGAGCGCCAAGGCCGGCTGTCTCTTCTACATAAGCACCCATGGCAGCCCTGACGGGGCCTTGCTGGGCGAAACGATGCTGCGACCACAGCTTCTGGCCGCCATGATCGACGATGCCTGCCCGTCTCGCCCCAGCGTCGTGGTCATCTCGGCCTGCTTTTCCGGCGTCTTCATACCCGCACTGAAGAAGCCCGACCGCATGATCCTGACGGCCGCCCGCCCAGACCGGGCCTCGTTCGGGTGCGGCGAGAGCGACAAATATCCTTTCTTCGACGACTGCTTCCTGTCTTCGGCGCAGGGAGCCCGGGATTTCATGGCCCTGGGGACTGCCGTACAGGCCTGCGTCGCGCGCAAGGAGGCCGAGACCGGGGCTGAACCGGCGTCCGAGCCCCAGATGTGGATTGGTCCGGCCTTGCGCCCGTTCCTTCCCCTCTACGCCTTCGAGCGGTCAAAGCCGCCTTCGCCCTGACAGTGTCCCCAGCAATAGGGTCGCAGGTCGCACGGCGCTCTTTGATCGTGATGCGAGGCGCCCTAGAAGTCAGCTGAAGTCATACTGCCTGGGGGTCGGCCTTTGACGTCGCGCTTTTCGTCCCGAGCCGCTCTTGTTGCGGTCATGATCGGCTTCCTGGCCTCGGCGGTTTCCGCAGAGGCCCAGGACCTCGCGCCTCCACCGCAGCCACCACCCGTCGCCGCACCAGTGGTGGCCGCGGAGGGCCCCAGGCCCTATGCCAGCCTCAATCGGCGTGTGCGGCCACGCCCACCAGCGGTCCGGCGGGTGGCCAAGGTGGCGACACCTGCACCCGTGGCCAGTCTCGCCCCGACCGTCGCCGGCGTTACGCCCCTGCCTGCGGCCGAACTGGAAGCCTTTGTCGACGGCCTGATCCGCCGCAGCATGGTCGAGGACCATATCGCCGGCGCGACCATCGCCGTCGTCCAGAACGGCCAGGTCGTGCTGAAGAAGGGCTATGGCGTCGCCAGTCTGAAGGGCCGCCGCGCCGTCGATCCCGACAAGACCCTGTTCCGGATCGCCTCGATCTCCAAGACGTTCACCTGGATCACCCTGATGAACGAGATCGAGGCCGGCCGCATGCGGCTGGATGGCCCGGTCAATCTCTATCTTCCCGAGCCCCTTCAGGTGCGCGGCAAGGACAAGGCACCCGTCCTGCTGCGTCACCTGATGACCCATACCGCCGGTTTCGAAGATCGCGCCCTGGGCCAGTTGTTTGAACAGGACTGGACGCGCGTCCGCCCGCTGAACGACTACCTGCGTCAGGAGCGGCCCCGTCGGGTGCGTGAGCCCGGCGTCCTTCCCACCTACTCCAACTACGGTGTGGCCCTGGCCGGAGCCGCCGTGGCCAATGTCACGGGCAAGCCCTTTGAGCAGCTGGTCGCCGAGGAGATCATTTTTCCGGCCGGCATGACCCGTACGACCTTCCGCGATGCCCGCCCCTGGCGCGACGACCTTCCGGCACCGATGTCGCCCGAACTGGCCGCCGACCGGTCGGCGGGGTTTCGCTGGACGGAGCTGGGCTGGCGCGAGCAGGCTCCGGAAATGACCGGCCATATCGCGCCTGCGGGGGGGGCCTCGTCTACGGCTGCCGACATGAGCCGCTACATGATGCTGCTGCTCGGCAGGGGCACGATTGACGGCAAGACGATCTATTCGCCGCGCACCGCAGACGCTTTCCGCACCTCGATGTACCGTCCGGCCCCCTATGCATCCGGCTGGAATGCGGGCTTCCAGGACATCCCCCTGCCCGGCGGCTATCGCGGCCTTGGTCATAACGGGGCCACCCTTTGGTTCTTCTCCAATCTTGTGGTGGTTCCAGACCTGGGACTGGGTGTCTTCGTGGCCGTGAACACCGATACCGGTGCCGAACTGCCTTCCGTCGTACCCTCGGCGATCATTGAGCGGTTCTATGCGCTGCCCCCCGCAATCCCGACGACCCGCCCCCTGAGCGCGGAAGCCGCCCGGATCTATGAAGGCGATTATCTGGGCACCCGCCGCGCCTATCGTGGCCTTGAGGGCTTCATTGGCCGCATGACCCAGCGGGCCGAGGTACGCGTGACCCCGGATGGTCAACTGGCCGTTCTGCGGGACGGACAATCCAGCCTTTGGAACGCCACGGACAAGCCTGGCGTGTTCAAGGCCAACGACAGCGCCCAGACCCTGGTTTTCGAGGTCTCTGACGGACGCGCGACGCGCTTTTTCGGCACCCCGGCCTTTGCCGCCTATGAACGCATCGGTTTCCTTATGAGCTCGGGCCTGATGACCTGGATTCTGACCCTGTCTGGCATAGCCGCCGTCGCCACCCTGGTCGGGATCTTTGTGCGCGACCGTCGCGAGACCCGTCAGACCCCGACCCAGGCCCGCGCCAATCTGATGCAGACCACCCAGGCGACGCTGTGGCTGATTGCCCTGAGCTGCGTCGGCGCGTTCCTGGGCAAGTCGAACGACATCGCCTGGGTGTTCTATGGCTGGCCGAGCGGCTGGCTGGTGACAGCCTCGGCCTGCTGCCTCGTCGCCAGCGTCCTGACCGCCATCACCCTGGTCATGTCTCCCGTGGTCTGGCGCGGCGGTCGGCGCGTCGACAGCTGGACGACGCTTCGCAAGCTCGCCTTCACCTTCACCGCCCTGCTCTATACCGTCCTGGCGATCCTGCTGGCGGTGTGGAACTTCCTGTTGCCGTGGAGCGGCTGATCAGTCTCGGCCGGCGCTGAAATTGCACCGTTCTCCCAGGAACGATCCTTGGGAGGGGATGACGTGTCAAAGCAGGACGTTTTGGTGTTTGGCGGCGCCGGCCTGGGGGCCTGGCTCGCGGCGACGGCATTCTATGCCGCCTTCGGTGCAGGCGTTCTGGAGAGCGCCTTCTGGTTCTACGCCCTCAATGCCTTCGCGGCGGCGGCCTTTGTGACCTTTGTCTTCCAGGCTTCGGCACGGCTGCGGCACATCAAGCGGGGCAAGCGCATGCTGCCCATGCTGACCTTCGCCGCCCCGGGCCTGATGGCCAGCGCTGTGGTGATCGGCCGGTTCGATCTGCTGATGCCCGCGTCCGATCCGGTCAGTGTGGGTCGGTACGGGGCCTTCCTGATGGTGCTGTTCACGGCCCTGGCGGCTTCAGCCTTCGAGCGTGCGCCTCAGAAGGCCTGACTCGCGCTTGCGCACGAGGATGATGATCCGTTCGCGATCCCCCGGCCGGCGCTCGACCAGTAGCCGGCCGACCTGGGCGTCGTCGTGAAAGGCATAGCCCTTGATGGAATCCAGCAGGGCCTTGGCCAGGTTGTCCAGGTCCATCCAGGGCGGCTCGCCGACAAACTCCATGAAGATATCGACCTCGAACTCGCCCCAGGCCGGCCGCGCCCCGCGCCAGACCTTGCGGAAAAACTCGTAGATCAGTGGCTTGTAGTACTTGCCCTGGGTGGTCAGGCCATCGACCTCGAGGATCAGTTCGCCATTCGCCTCGCGGGCGCGCACCTTGCCATGCTGGATCCAGCTGTCGTTCATCCGCGCCTCATAAGCCCTAACGGCTTTGCAGTCTTGTCCCCCATTCGCTAAACCCGCGCCAACTGAACGCGAGGGATCCGCTCCATGACCGCCACCCGCATCGAGACCGACACCTTCGGGCCGATCGAAGTCGCCGCCGACCGCTACTGGGGCGCGCAAGCTCAGCGCAGCCTGGGCAACTTCAAGATCGGCTGGGAGAAGCAGCCCCTGCCCGTCGTTCGCGCCCTGGGCATCGTCAAGCGCGCCGCCGCCGAGGCGAACCTCGCGCTGGGCAAGCTGGACCCGAAGATCGCCGAGACGATCGTCGCCGCCGCCAATGAGGTGATCGACGGCAAGCTGAATGACCACTTCCCGCTGGTGGTCTGGCAGACCGGCTCGGGCACCCAGTCGAACATGAACGCCAACGAGGTGATCTCGAACCGCGCGATCGAGATGCTGGGCGGCGAGATGGGCAGCAAGAAGCCCGTCCACCCCAACGACCACGTCAATATGAGCCAGTCGTCGAACGACACCTTCCCGACGGCCATGCACATAGCCTGCGCCGAGCAGGTGGTTCACGACCTGATCCCGGCCCTGAAGCATCTCCACACGGCCCTCGCCGCCAAGGCCGCCGAGTGGAAGGACATCATCAAGATCGGCCGCACCCACACCCAGGACGCCACGCCCCTGACCCTGGGCCAGGAGTTCGGCGGCTATGCCCAGCAGATCGAGAACGGCATCGCCCGGATCGAGATGACCCTGCCGATGCTGATGCAACTGGCCCAGGGCGGCACCGCCGTCGGGACCGGCCTGAATGCTCCGGTGGGCTTCGCTGAGCTGGTGGCCGAGAAGATCGCCAGCGTCACGGGCCTGGCCTTCACCACCGCCCCGAACAAGTTCGAGGCCCTGGCCGCCCACGACGCCATGGTCTTCAGCCACGGGGCCATCAACACGGTCGCCGCCAGCCTGTTCAAGATCGCCAACGACATCCGCTTCCTGGGCTCGGGCCCGCGCGCGGGCCTCGGCGAACTGTCCCTGCCGGAAAACGAGCCGGGCTCGTCGATCATGCCGGGCAAGGTCAATCCGACCCAGTCCGAAGCCCTGACCCAGGTCTGCGCCCAGGTGTTCGGCAACCACTCGACCCTGACCTTCGCCGGCAGCCAGGGCCATTTCGAACTGAACGTCTTCAACCCGGTGATGGCCTACAACTTCCTGCAGTCGGTGCGCCTGGTCGCCGACGCCGCGATCAGCTTCACCGACAACTGCGTGGTCGGCATCGAGCCACGCGTCGACAACATCCGGAAAGGTGTCGAGAACAGCCTGATGCTGGTCACCGCCCTGAACGGCAAGCTGGGCTACGACGCCTGCGCCAAGATCGCCAAGACCGCGCACAAGAACGGCACCACCCTGCGCGAGGAAGCCGTCGGCGGCGGCTATCTGACGAACGAAGAGTTCGACGAATATGTGCGTCCGGAGAAGATGATCTCGCCGGGCTGATGCTCCAGCTCGTCAGGATCTTTGACGACCTGCCGGAGGACTTCGACGCGCTCGCCGACGAAGCCTCCGGCGAAGGCGTGCGCAACATGGCCCGGCTGGCCGATGGCTGGCGGGACGGCATACGCTTCCAGGAAGATGGCGAGGCCCTCCTCGCGGCCTTTCTGGCCGGCACGCTGGCTGGCATCGGCGGCCTCTCTGTCGAGCCCGATGCCGCCGAACCGGCCCGCCGCCTGCGGCGCTTCTATGTGCGCCCGAACTGCCGCCGAAGGGGTGTCGCCACCGCCCTCGCCTCGGCCTTGATCCAGGAAGGCCTCGACACCGTGGGCCTGCTCACCGTCAACGCCGTCGCTTCACCGGCCGCTGGACCGTTCTGGGAGGCCCAAGGCTTCATGGCGGATAGGTCAGGCCCCTGGACCCACATCCTGCGCCGGAGCCTTGTGTTGGAATGACGCAAGACGCCCGAAGCCACACCCGCCTGCTGATCGCGGCGCTCTATGCCCCGTTCGGTGTGCTGCATGTTGTCGGCAGCCACGGCTTCCTGCCGATCATGCCGCCGGTCATCCCGTTTCCTCTGCAGGTCGTGATTTTCACCGGCCTCTGCGAGATCGCCGGAGCGGCCGGATTGCTGATCCCGCAAACCCGACGACTGGCGGGGATCATGCTGGCGCTCTACGCGCTGTGCGTCTGGCCAGCCAACATCTATCACGCGTTCAGCGGCGTCCCGGCACCGCCCCTGCCCAGCACGTGGTGGTATCACGGCCCGCGCCTGCTGCTGCAGCCGCTGTTCATCTGGGCACCGCTTTGGGCCAGCGGCGTAGTCAACTGGCCGTTCCGCACCGCGCGATAGATCAAGGCCTTGCCGTTGCAATCACCGCCAGATGTGCAATCTTCGCGTGAACGTATCAGGAACACGCCATGGCCGCGCTGGACCGTCCCTATTGGATCGAAGCCTTGATCCAGCCCCGCGAAGGCTGGGACGCCGGTGTCTATCCGTTCAACCTGCCGGTGCTACGCGGCCTAGGCAGCATCGCCTTTCATCCGCGTGTCACCTTCCTGGTCGGCGAGAACGGTTCAGGCAAGTCGACCCTGATCGAGGCCCTGGCCGTAGCCTGGGGCTTCAATGCCGAAGGCGGGTCGCGGAACTTCAACTTCGCAAGCCGCGCGTCACACTCTCCGCTTCACGGTCACATCCGGGCTTCGCGGTCACCGATCCGGCCAAACGACGGCTATTTCCTGCGGGCTGAGAGCTTCGTCAACGTCCAGACCGAGATCGAAAAGCTCGACCGCGAAGCAGGACTCCACGGGTCCTTCATCGCCAGCGGCTATGGCAAACGGCCTCTGCACGAACAGTCGCACGGGGAGGCCTTCTTCGCCCTGTTCGAGAACCGGTTTCGTGGCGACGGGCTCTACATCCTCGACGAGCCCGAAGCCGCCCTGTCGCCAAGCCGGCAGCTGTCGTTCCTGGCCAAGCTGCATCAACTGGTGCTGGCGCGTTCGCAGCTGATCATCGCGACCCATTCGCCGATCATTCTCGGCTATCCCGACGCCTGGATCTACGAAACCTCAGAGCGTGGCCTCAATCGAGTGGACTACGAGAACCTCGACCACGTCACCGTGACCCGCAGCTTCCTCAACCGCCGCCAGACCTTCCTGGACGTGCTGCTGTTGGAGGATGAAGAGGAAAGATAATCACCCATCCCCTGGACGCCCTGATCGCGACCTCGGCATCCGCCGCGCCCTCGACCGCCTGTTTACCGGGTTCCGAGGCCTAGCGCCGCACCACCACCACCTCGCGCCCGATCGGGGCCAGGGCGATGATCGCCAGCTGGAAATCCTTGATGGCGAAGGGGATGCCGATGATCGAGATGGCCTCTGCGAAGGCGATCATCAGATGGCTCAGGGCGATGTACCAGCCGGCGAAGATGAACCAGATGACATTCAGCACGAAGCCCAACGGCCCGGTGCCCAGGTCGCCCTTGCCGTTGACGATCTCGCGACTGACGATCTCCTTGCCGAACGGCCAGAAGGCGAAGCCGGCGATGCGCCAGGCCGCCCCCGTATAGGGCAGGCCGACAATGGTGATGGCCAGCAGCGCGCCGCCCAGCAGCCAGAGCAGGCCGGTGAGCCAGCCGCCGCACACAAACCACAGGATGTTGAGGATCAGTCGGATCACTTAGGCGGCTCCCAGCCCTTAACCAAGGTCTCAGAGTTGGGGCCAATCGGCTCGCTTGTCGAGAACCGACCGCGCGTCTTACGGCGAATTCACGCCTTGCCCGGCCACGGAGGTCCCCAGTGGTCACTTGAAGCCGCCCAGGGCCTTGGTATCCGAACCAAAACAGAGTCAGTCACGACCTGACCCTTTGCCTATTTGATCAGTTGCCACTGTCGGACCCAACGGCCCTTGGTGATCTGGCCGAGGGCCAGAAGATAGATGCCTGCATAGAACACCGTGCCCAAACCCAGCAGCCCCCAGGTCCAGGGCCCGGGCATGTGCAGGGTCGGCGCGGTCGTCACCCAGTCGTGGCGCGGCGAGGTCAATTCCAGCCAGAGCCCGCCGACCCAGGCGGCCGAAAACACCGCCACGATCGGATAGCGCAGAAGCGGGTGGCGCTGAACCAGCAGCCAGGTCTGGATCAGGATGGCTATCGCCCCTGCCGTGAATCCCGCCAACCATGGCCACCACGGACCAGGGACAAAGCGCGCGACCCGCAGGGCCGCCCAGCCTGGGGCCCACAACACAGGACCTAACAACAGGACGATCAGCACGACGCTGAAGAGCACGCCCAGTCCGCCCCCGATCACCTTGCCGGCGACTTCACCAGCCTCGTGGGCCCGGACATTGGGATCCCCGGCCGGATTTTCCGGTGAGGTCGCGATGATGGTCTGCAGCCTGGGGAGAGTCTCACCTGGTGCTGGCTTTGGCAGGCCCAGGAAAAGGAGCTTTTGCCGCCGGGCCATCAGGCTCTCCGGCTGACCGCGAAGTCGGCCAGACTCTCGAGCGCCTCACGCCAGTCATTGGCCGGGAACAGGGCCAGGGCCGCCTTGGCCTTGTCGGCATAGTCGGAGGCGAGATCGAGCGTCGCGTCCAGTGCGCCCGAGCCGATGATCAGCTCCCGGGCCCGCCGGAAATCGGCTTCGGTCTGCTCGCGGCGGCCGATGGCCCGCTCCCAGAACTCGGCCTCGCGCGGACCCGAACGGGCAATGGCCAGCAACAGAGGCAGGGTCGCCTTGCCTTCGCGGAAGTCATCGCCGGCATTCTTGCCCAGGGTCTCGGTCGCGCCACCATAGTCGAGGGCGTCATCGGCCAGCTGGAAGGCTAGGCCAAGGTTCAGGCCATAGGCCCGCAGGGCCTCAGATCGCGCCGGATCCACACCGGCCGACACCGCGCCAGCTTCGGAGGCTGCAGCAAACAGTTCGGCCGTCTTGGCCGCGATGATGTCGAGATAGATCGCCTGCGAAAGGTTCAGATCGTGACTGCGGGTCAGCTGCAGAACCTCGCCCTCGGCGATGACGCGGCTGGCGCGGGCCAGGATCGCCAAGGCCTTCATCGAGTCGGTCTCGACCATCAGCTCGAAGGCGCGGGCAAACAGGAAGTCGCCCACCAGTACGCTCTGGGCCGCACCCCAGATCAGGTGTGCCGCAACCTTGCCGCGGCGCAGCTGGCTGCCGTCGACCACGTCGTCATGCAGCAGGGTTGCGGTGTGGATGAACTCGACTGAGGCGGCGAGCTTCAGGCAGGCGTCATTGTCCGAACCGGCCAAACGCGCCGCGGCGACGGTCAGCAAGGGACGCAGGCGCTTGCCGCCGGCGGCGATCAGGTGCTCGGCCAGGGCCGGAATGACCGGTACATCGCTCTGCATGCGTTCGGTGATCAGGCGGTCGACCCCGCCCATGTCGGCGGCCGCCAGACGCACCAGTCGATCCACCGATCCCGGCTCTCGGGGGAGGGTCGCTGCAACTGCGTCCAAGACGATACTCTCCTTGACCGACGCCCGGTGGCACAGGGGCTCTGTACGCCCCCAGCAGGATCAGCCGTTGCAGGGGACAATGGTGGCGGGATAGGTCACGGTCAAGACAAGCACAAGGCTTGATGCGTTGGACGACACCCAGGTCACCGAAGATCGCGTGCTGAACGGCCGAATCCGGCTCCGCCAGAGGGCCGACGGATACCGTGCGGGCATGGATGCCGCCCTCTTGGCGGCGGCCTGTGATGCCGCCGAGGGCGACCGGGTGCTGGACGCCGGCTGCGGTGTGGGCGGAGCGCTTCTCGCGGCCGCCGGCCGTCGACCCGGGGTTCGATTCCTTGGTGTGGAGCGCGATCCGGAAGCAGCGAGCCTCGCTCGCGGCAATATCGCTCTGAATGACCTGGGCGATCGGGTCGAGATCGCTACGGGTGACATTGAGGCCGGGTTTCGAGCACTGGACCTACCGGTTTTTGACGCCGTCATCAGCAACCCGCCGTTCTTTGACGACCCCGGCGCACTGCGCGCGCCTGCCCCCGCCAAATCCGGGGCCTGGATGGCTGATGGCGGGCTAGCGGCCTGGACCGGCTTTCTGCTCAAGGCCGTCCGGGAAGGCGGGAGCATTACGATCATCCACCGCGCCGACCGACTCGGCGACATCCTGGCTCAACTGGGGGCCAAGGCGGGCTCGTTCAGGATCCGGCCGATCCAGCCCTTCGGCGATGCCCCGGCCAAGCGGGTGATCGTCAGGGCCCTCAAGACCGGCAAGGCCCCACTGGTTCTGCTGCCGCCCCTGGTGCTGCATGATCGCGAAAGCGGGCGGCACTCGGCGGCGGCCGAGGCGATTCTGCGCGGAGACGCCGGCCTGGAGTGGTGACCTGCCCTATTCCGCGTAGAGCCGCAGGGCTTCGAGGCACAGTTCCAATCCGGTCAGATCCCGCAAGGGGTCACCTGTCACGATCACAAACAACCGCCGCACCTCGGCCCACAGCATGACGGTCTCAGGCAGGCCGTAATCCTCGACCACACACCCGTCGCCGTCACGCCAGACACCGGCTTCATCGCGCTGGGCCCCGATGAACGATTCGACGCGATCGACATACTCAGCCTGGGATTCGTCCGGCACGTTCAGATAGCCGAAGACAGGCCGGCCCAGGCCGGCCAGGACCCCTGCTTCAAAGGCCGCCCCAGGATCGGCTGACGGGCCCCGCCAGGGTGTCAGATTGACAACGCCGGCATCTGCCTGACGCAATCGCGCCATGCGGGCGGCATAGAGTTCCCTGGCCTCGACCTCTGAACCCTGGTTCCCATTCAGCGGGGGCGGTTCGGGTGTCAGGCCGGAAAAGCCAGCGTCGATACAGAAGGCCCTCTGACGGGCCGATTGGGCCACGAAATCCGGGAGCCAGACATCAGGGCCGGCCAGCCATATGGAACGCACGGGACGCATGTGTCCTAGAGCTTCGTCCCGAGGGGTCCTGTCAATCGCTGTTAGGAACTGCCATGCCGCAAATTCTTCGTCGCACCCTGCTGACGGCCCCACTGGCCCTGGCGGTCGACCCGGCCCGGGCGGCGCCGATCCTGCCCTGGACGGCCTATGAGCGCCGCCTTCGCTCTGGCCTGACCGACCCACCGGGCGGGGGCTTCGACGCCGAGTTTGAGGCCACCCTGCTGGACCTCAACACTCTGATCCGCCAGCGACAGGGCCTCCCGGGCCTGCGGGCCGACAGTGGCCTGATCCTGACAGCGCGCGCCCATGCGGCAGACATGGGTCGCACTGGCCTCTATGACCATGTCACCGCCGACGGATTCAGCCCTGCGGGGCGAGTCGGCCTCCTGGCCCGTGATCTGGTCGGCGCGGCCGGCGAGAACATCGCCATGCGCCGAAACGCGTCCAGCCCCGTTCAAGCCGACCAGATCATGAACCAGTGGCGGGATAGCCCGGGTCACAGGGCCAATCTTCTGGCCCGCGACTTCACCCATGTCGGCTATGGCGTCCTGCGACAGGGCCCGCGGGTCGTCGCTGTGGGGGCCTATGCCGAGGTCAGCGCCCGGCTGGCGCGGCCGGCACCGCTCAGAGTGCAATCCACGGGGCAGATCGCCGCTGCCCTGGCCCGTGCGACCCCGACCATAAGCCAGTTCTCGGTTTCGGAGCCTGGCGGCGACATTCTGACGACGACCTATATCGAGGGCCGCCTGCCATCAGTCCTGGCCCCCGGGGCCTGGCAGCTGCGTCCACACCTGTCTTCAGGCGCGCACCGCTACCAGGTGGCCTGGGGGCCGGTTTTCTTTCTGGGATAGCCTACTGTGCGATGCCCAGAGCCTCGATGCGGATGGCGACGCTGTCGCCGATGGCACCGGCACCGGTGGTGCTGCCAAAGGCCTTGCGGCTGACCGTGGCGGTGATCGTAAAGCCCGCCTGACGCTTGGGATTGTTCGGAGCCGCGCCAATCTTGTTCAGCTTGACGTCCAGGACGGTCGGCTGGGTCACGCCCATCAGGGTCAGATCGCCCGTCACCTTGGCCGTGGTCGGGCTTGTCAGCTCGACCTTGGTCGACTTGAAGGTTGCGGTGGGAAAGCCCGGCGCGTTCAGCCAGCGCGCGGCCTTCAGATGCTCATCGCGGCCGGGATGCGCCGACAGCAGGCTGTCGATATAGACTGTAGCCTCCACCCGGGATTTGTCGGGGGCGGCTTCATCCAGGAAGACCGTGCCTTCGGTCTTGGCGAACAGGCCGATCACGGAGTTGAACCCAAACCGGTCGATGATGAACATCGTCTCGGTATGGGCCTCGTCGAGCTTGTAGGCGACCTCGGCGGCAACGGTCGGTGCAGCGGCGACCGACAGGGCAGCCCCGGCGATCATGGCGGCGAGCAGGCGTTTCATGGAGCGTCTCCTTCGTCTTTCCCAGGCGGGACCGAGAAGGACTGTTCCTCGCCCTGTTGCGCTGCGCAAGCCGGAAACGAAGCCCTCGAACCGAGGGCTGCTCAAAGGTTTAGCCGGGCAGTTCCGTCAGTAGCTCGTCCAGTTGTTCGAACTGGAGGGGCAAGCCGGCCGCCGAACCCTGGAGCGCTTCGTCACAGGCTTCCTTGCTGGGATAGAGCTCACTCAGGGTGAGCAGGGTCTTGCCGCCGAGGTCCTTGAACGTGACGGTCGTCACCGTGATCTCACCGCTCTCCTCATTGGTCCAGACGATGCGCGAGGGCGGCACGACGTCGATGTACTTGCCGAAAAAGGCCATGCCATTGGCCGCGTCGAGCCCGAACTCCAGGCGGTAGCCGCCCCCGGTGCGCACATCCATTTCACAGGCTCGCAGCGGTACGCCCAAGGCCTTGGGGACCCACCAGCGCTGAAAGAGTTCGGGCCTGGACCAGGCCTCGAACACGATCTCCGGAGGGGCCTCGAACAGGCGGGTCACGACCAGTTCCAGGTCTGACGTCCGCTCCACTACGGTCCTATTCGCTGCGGACACTCTGGCCCTCCTTCTGCTTCAGTTCATCGATGATTTCGTCCAGCGCGTCGAAGCGCAGCGCCCAGCGTTGCCGGTACCGCTCGATCCACGCCGCCTCATCCTCCAGCCTGCCCGACCCCAGCCGACACGTCCGAACGCGGCCCGTCTTCTCGGTGACGACCAGGCCGGCCTGCTCCAGAATGCTGATGTGCTTCTTTATGCCGGTGAGGGTCATGTTGAACCGCTCTGCGAGCGCGGTGATCGAAGACTCGCCGTGCCCGAGCTGTTCCAGCACGCCACGACGGGTGGCGTCCGAGAGCGCGGCAAAGGCGGCATCGAGGGGGGAGAACTTATACTGAACCATTTGGTTCAGTATTCTTCACGGATCTACCAACCGCAAGCCCCAAATGAAAAAGCCCCCGGCCGGGGGCGGCCGAGGGCTCTGACAACGATCCTTTGGAGAAGGACCCTTAGTTCTTGGTGACATCCACCAGCTTGTTCTTGGCAATCCAGGGCATCATGTCACGCAAGCGGCCACCGACCTCTTCGATCTGGTGCTCGGCCGAGCGGCGACGGGTCGCCTTGAAGCTGGGCTGGCCAACGGCGTTTTCCAGCATGAAGTCGCGAACGAACTTGCCCGACTGGATGTCTTCCAGCACGCGCTTCATTTCGGCCTTGGTTTCGGGCGTGATGATCCGCGGGCCGGTGACATATTCGCCGTACTCAGCCGTATTGCTGATCGAGTAGTTCATGTTGGCGATGCCGCCTTCGTACATGAGGTCGACGATCAGCTTCAGTTCGTGCAGGCACTCAAAATAGGCCATTTCCGGCGCGTAGCCAGCTTCCACCAGCACTTCGAAGCCGGCGCGAACCAGCTCGACCGTACCGCCGCACAGGACGGCCTGTTCGCCGAACAGGTCGGTCTCGCACTCTTCGCGGAAATTGGTTTCGATGATGCCCGAGCGGCCGCCGCCGATGGCGCTGGCATAGGCCAGGCCCAGGTCATGGGCATTGCCGGTGGCGTTGTGGTGCACCGCGATCAGGCAGGGCACGCCGCCGCCCTTCTGATACTCGCCGCGCACGGTATGGCCGGGGCCCTTGGGCGCGACCATCAGGACGTCGATGGTGTCCTTGGGCTCGATCAGGCCGAAGTGCACGTTCAGGCCGTGGGCGAACAGCAGGGCCGCACCGTCACGGATGTTGGGGGCAATGTCGTTCTTGTAGATCGCGGCCTGATGCTCGTCCGGAGCCAGGATCATGATCAGGTCGGCCCAGGCGGCGGCTTCCGCCACGGTCATGACCTTCAGGCCCTCGCCTTCGGCCTTCTTGGCCGTGGCCGAACCGGCGCGCAGGGCGACGGCGACGTTCTTGGCACCCGAGTCCCGAAGGTTGAGAGCGTGCGCGTGACCTTGCGAACCATAGCCTACGATCGCGATCTTCTTGTCCAAGATGCGGGCGAGGTCGGCGTCGCGATCATAATAGACGCGCATGTTTTTTCTCCAAGGACTGGTCAATCAGGCCACACCGCGCAACAGCGGAGCGACAAAGGCCGGGCGTTTGAGCGTTTTTTTGCCGTTTCGTCAAGGTGCAGCGCACCATGGACGGCACCTGCTCGCGGCCCGGCGAAGGTTTTAGCGCGGCGCGGGCTTTGGCGCCACGCCAAGCCGATCAGTCGGGCGCAAGCAGACATGGAAAAGGACCCCTTGCTGCCAAGGGGTCCCTCCCAAGTCCGATTGATCCGGTCCTACCAGAACAGGTTGTAGTAGACGCTCAGCACCTGGCCGGACCAGACATCGACCAGGATGGCATTCTCGCCGACCCGGACCCACTCGCAGCCGATCGGCGGCTGGGGCAGACCATAACGGTACCAGTCGAGATAGTAGGCGCTCGAGTACCAGCCGCCCGGCAGATAGTCGCCATAGGACCAGCTGCGGACATACCAGCCGCGCGGTGCGCGATAGGGACCGACCCGGAACCGTTGCGACCCCTGGAAGCTGGGCCTGTAACGGCGCTGGTCGTAGTGGGAACGGCCATTGTCGCGATCGCGATACTGATAGCCCGGCCGATTGCGGTCATAGCCGCCCCGGTCATCCCGACCACGGCCATCGCGGCCCCAATCCTGACCACCCCGATCGCCACGACCCCTGTCGTCCCGGCCACGATCCCAACCGCCGTTGCGATCCTGAGGGCCACGGTTCCAGTCCTGACCGCCGCGATTGTCGCCACCACCGGGCCGACCCTGGTCGCCGCGACCTTGATCGGGGCGGCCCTGATCCGGGCGAGACGGACCGCCGCGGTTCCAGTCCTGGCCGCCACGATTGTCGCCGCCACCGGGCCGCCCCTGGTCGCCGCGTCCTTGATCGGGTCGCCCCTGATCCGGGCGAGACGGGCCGCCGCGGTTCCAGTCCTGGCCGCCGCGATTGTCGCCGCCACCAGGGCGGCCCTGGTCACCGCGTCCCTGATCGGGGCGGCCTCCACGATCGCCACGATCCCAGCCCGGCTGACCGGACGGTTGGGGAGCCTGGAAGACCGGCGGGGCTTGCGGGGCCGGCGGCGGGGTCGGTGCCTGGGGCGCGGGACGCCCCCCCCCATTCCAGTCGGGGCGAGCACCGCCCCAGTCGCCGCGCCCACCGCCGCTGCGGTCGCCGCGCGGCTGATCGCCGCCTTGCCAGCCACTCGGACGCTCGCCATCGGGCCGCCCGCCGGGCTGGCCCGCCGAGTCACCGCCGCGATCGCCGCCGCGATCGCCACGCGGGCCATCCTGCCGCTGCTCCCGCTGGGCGGCCATCGCCGCCCCGGATCCGGCTTCCGCTGCCGCGCCGCCCAACAGCGACAAGACCATGGCGGTCGAGATCAGACGCTTCATTTCGTGCTCCAAGGGGCCTTGTGCGCGGCCCCGGCTTTGTCCCTTGATGCAACATCGGCTGCCGCGGATGAACCGCATTTGAACGGATACGCCAGGACTTCAGATGACCGCACACCCCATGGATATTGTCGGCTTCTGGAGCGCAGCCGGCCCCAGAAAGTGGTTCGCCAAGGACCCGGCCTTCGATTCGATCATCGCCCTCAAGTTCGAGCAGACCCACTACCGGGCCGCCCAGCGCCGCTATGATCACTGGAATCAGACTCCTGAAGGCGCGCTGGCGCTGATGATCCTGCTGGACCAGTTTCCGCGCAATCTTTACCGCAACACCGCCCACGCCTTCGCCACCGACCCCCTGGCCCGGATGTTTGCCCGCGCCGCCCTCGCCGAGGGGCACGATCAGGCCGTCGAGGCTAAGCTTCGCCCCTTCTTCTACCTGCCGTTCGAACATTCCGAATCCCTGGAAGATCAGGAATTCTGCGTCGAGCTGTGCGCGGCCCTGCAGGCTGACAGCGGCGATGAGGGCACCATCAAGTGGGCCATAGAGCATCGCGACATCATCGCCAGGTTCGGACGCTTTCCCCATCGCAACGCCGTTCTGGGCCGCGAAACGACGCCGGAGGAACAGACGTTCCTGGATGAGGGCGGATTTGCCGGCTGAAATGGCAGTCCGCTGTGGACGCTACCCTGCGCCGCACTGGGCAAACTCGCGATTCGCAGCCACTCTAAAAGCCATGAACACTACTGCCCTCGCCCCACCCAAGGCCGCTGCTGACCATCCCGAGCGGCAGTATCTGGACCTGCTCGCCGACATTCTGGACAACGGGATCCAGCGCGGCGATCGCACGGGCACCGGCACCCTCGGCGTATTCGGCCGCCAGATCCGCTTTGACCTGTCCAAGGGCTTTCCGGTCCTGACCACCAAGAAGCTGCACCTGCGCTCGATCTTTGTCGAACTGCTCTGGTTCCTCAAAGGCGACACCAATGTGCGCTGGCTGCAGGAGAACGGTTGCAAGATCTGGGACGAATGGGCTGACGAAAACGGCGACCTGGGTCCGGTCTATGGCAAGCAGTGGCGCTCGTGGGCGGCACCCAATGGGCAATCGATCGACCAGATCGCCAACCTGATCGAAGGCCTGAAGACCAATCCCAACAGCCGCCGGCATATCGTCAGCGCCTGGAACCCGGCCGATGTCGAGGATATGGCCCTGCCGCCCTGCCACTGCCTGTTCCAGTTCTTCGTGGCCCCAGATGGTAAGGGGGGCGGGAAGCTCAGCTGCCAGCTCTATCAACGCAGCGCCGATGTCTTCCTGGGCGTGCCGTTCAACATCGCCTCGTACGCCCTGCTGACCCTGATGGTCGCCAAGGTGGTCGGGCTGGAGCCCGGGGAATTCGTCCATACCTTTGGCGACGCGCACCTCTATCTGAACCATCTGGACCAGGCCCGCGAACAGCTGACCCGCGAGCCCTTCCCCTTCCCCACCCTGACCATCGCCGACAAGCGCGACCTGTTCGGGTTCGCATACGAGGACTTCAGGCTGGAGGGCTATGAGGCCCACCCGCACATCAAGGCCGAGGTATCGGTCTGACTTGGGCTACCGATCGCCTGGACCAGGTTAAGGCCGGTGGCGTGGCCCTGCCGCCTGTGGTCGAGACCCTGAAGCTGGGCGGTCTGGACGACTGGGGTCCGGGCTGGGCCAGAAAGACCTGGCAGCCGTCGCCGGAACTGCTCAACAGCGACGGCTCGATGTTCGGCGGCTATCTGGCAGCCTTGGCGGACCAGATTCTGGCCTTCGCGGCCATGACCGCCGCCCCGGCGGACGCCATGTTCCGCACCAGCCATCTGAAGATCGACTTCATTCGTGTGGGCAAGGCCGAACCCCTGCGTCTGGAGGCTCGGGTCGTGGCGAAGACGCGCTCGGTCATCCATGTCGAGGCCGACCTTGTCCGTCCCGATGGCGAACTGGTCGCCCGCGCCAGCGCCCAGCAGATCATCGTTCCCTTCGGCCAGACCTAGAACGTTTTCCGGAGAGTGTGAAACGGTTATAGGATCAAAAAACGCTCTAAACTTCTGATTTAGAACCCTTTTCACCCAACCCCTGATGAAGCCATCAGGTCGGAAAGGGCTCTAGGGCTTCAGCACGATCTTCCCGGTAGTGCCTGCGGACTGCAGCAACTCCTGGGCCTTGCCCGCCTCAGACAGGGGAAAGGTCGCGCCGACCTGCGGTTTGAGTTGACCGGTACCGATCAGGGCCATCACCGCCGACAGGTCCTGGCGATAGACCTCCGGCCTGGCATCCCGCCACGAAGTGACATTGTAACCGACCATGCCCTGACTGGCCGAGAATAGCTTCAGGGCCGACAGCCGGTCTGCCAGCAGCATCCGGATCATGGCCGCAGGCCGCATCCGGCCACCCTTGGTGGCGTCATAGCCACCATAGAGCACCGCGGTGCCGCCTTCGCGGAGGGCAGCGATCGACGCCGTCTTGAGATGCGGCCCGCCGACATGGTCGAAAGCTGCGACCACGCCGCCATCCGACAGGGCCCGCGCCCGTTCAGCCACCGGCTCGCGCCGGTAGTCGACATAGATACCGCCCTTGGCCTCGACCACTGTCTGCTTGCCCGCAGAGGCCGTGCCGATCGCCCTCACCCCCGTCAAACGGGCCAGATCCAGCAGAAGTCCGCCGACGCCGCCGGCCGCGCCGTGCACCAGTACCCACTCTCCCGCCTGGGCCGAAGCGACACGATGGAACATCTGCCATGCCGTAAGGCCGTTGAGCACGCCGGCCACCAGCAGCTCGGCGGCGACGCCCTCCGGCGCGGCGACCACGTGTCGGGCCTCGACATTGCGGCGGTCGGCATAGGAGCCGGTCACGGTCAGGGCGGCGACACGCTGTCCGACGGCCAGGCCTTCGACGCCGGCCCCGAGGGCCTCGATCCGGCCGACCAGGTCATAACCCGGCGTCACCGGTGCCTTGACCCCGGGATAGAGGCCCGTGCGCATGACAATGTCGGCAAAGGCCACGCCGGCCGCCTCGATCACCACCTGGACCTCGCCCGGTCCGGGGGGAGGCAGGGCCACCGTGCGCCCCTGCAGAACCTCGACGCCGCCGGTGCGCGCCATGTGCATCTCGAAGGCCGAACGCGTCATGATGAAGTCTCCCTGACTTCAAATTAACACCGTTCAGATGGCGAGCAAGGTCTCTTGGCTGGCGTCCAGCCAGGGGCGAGGCTAAGCAGGTGGGCATGATCCCTGTCCTCTCCATTGTGGTGGCTCGCGCTGCCAACGGCGTCATCGGTCGCGACGGCGATCTGCCCTGGCGGCTGAAATCGGACCTGGCCCTGTTCAAGGCCAATACCCTGGGCAAGCCGATCATCATGGGCCGCAAGACCTGGGACAGCCTGCCCCGCAAGCCCCTGCCCGGCCGCATGAATGTGGTGCTGTCCCGTGACGGCAGCTTTGAGCCTCAGCAGGCCGTGGTCTGCGAAAGCTTCCTGGAAGCCGTACAGATGGCCCGTGAACAGGCCCAGGAGGACGGCGTCGACGAGGTCTGCGTGATCGGCGGCAGGGCCCTGTTCGACATGGCTTTGCCCAAGGCCAAGAGACTCTATCTCACCGAGGTGGCCGCGGAGGTCGAAGGTGACGTGATCTTCCCCGATATCGACGAAGCCGCCTGGTCAGAAGTGCGTCGCGTGGACTACCCCGCTGGCGAAGGCGACGACCATGCCTTCACGTTCCGGGTGCTGGAGCGCCGCTAGGTTTGGGGCAGATCCCTCTGGCCAAAGAACTGCTATCGCCCCATTCAAACGCCCGTTTATAGTCTCCCCATACGCCCGTCAGAGGCGCTCAGGGAGAGACTGGATGGACATCGAACTCGTCGCCGAAGGCCTGCTGTTTCCGGAGGGCCCGATCGCCATGGCCGACGGCTCGGTGATCCTCACCGAGATCCAGGGCCAGAGGCTGAGCCGCATCACGCCCGACGGCAAGCGCGAGACGGTGGCGGAGACCGGCGGCGGTCCCAATGGCGCAGCCATCGGGCCGGACGGGGCGATCTATGTCACCAATAACGGGGCCAGCTTCCAGTTCATCGACATGGGTGGCCTCAATGTGCCCGGCCCCACGCCCATCAGCCATACAGGCGGCCTGATCCAGCGGATCGATCTGGCGACCGGGGCGATCACCACGCTCTACACAGAGTGCGATGGCAAGCCGCTGGTCGGTCCCAATGATCTGGTCTTCGACAAGCAGGGCGGCTTCTGGTTCACCGACCATGGCTGCTCAACGGCCGAAGGCCGCAAGTTCGGCGCTCTGTACTATGCCCTGATTGACGGCTCGAAGATCGTGCGGGCCCGCGATCACTTTGTCTCGCCCAATGGGGTGGGCCTCTCTCCCGACGAGAAGACCGTCTATATGGCCGATACGACCCTGGGACGGCTATGGTCATTCGACATCGCTGAACCCGGCGTCCTGGCCCCTCCGGCCGGCTTCGCGCCGGGCAATGTGGTCTGCAATCTGCCGGGCTATCAGCTCCTGGACAGCTTAGCGGTCGAGGCCGGCGGCAAGGTCTGTGTGGCGACCATCATCAATGGCGGGATCACCGCCTTCGATCCCGACGGCTCGACCGAGCACTTTGCGATCCCCGATGTGATCGTCACCAACATCTGCTTTGGCGGGGCCGACATGCGCGACGCCTGGATCACGGCCTCGGGGACCGGCAAGCTCTACAAGGCCCGCTGGCCCCGGCCGGGCCTGAAGCTGAACTTCAACGCCTAGAACCCACGTCCTCCCCCCCCGAGGGGGGGAGGACCAAAGGCCTAGTAAAGAACGCCCAGGGCTTCACGTTCGAAGCTCTTCAGTTCGTCATTGCGACCCTCGCGGATCTTCACGACCCACTCGGGATCCTGCAGCAGGGCGCGACCCACACCGACCAGGTCGAACTCGCCGCGATCCAGGCGCTCCAGCAGTCCGTCGATCGAGGCCGGCTGGCTGCCTTCGCCGCCGAAGGCCGCGATGAATTCGCCTGACAGGCCGACCGATCCGACCGTGATGGTCGGGGCCCCCGTCAGCTTCTTGGCCCAGCCGGCGAAGTTGAGGTCCGAGCCCTCGAATTCGGGCTCCCAGAACCGGCGCTGCGAGCAGTGGAAGATGTCGGCGCCGGCATCGGCCAGAGGCTGCAACCAGGCTTCCAGCAGTTGCGGGGTTTCGGCGTTCTTGACCGCATAGTCCTGCTGCTTCCACTGCGACAGGCGGATGATCACCGGATAGTCGGGGCCTACGGCGACACGGACCGCCTTGAGGATCTCGGCCGCGAACTTGCTGCGCTCGGCGATGGTCGGACCGCCAAAGGCGTCCGAGCGGACATTGGTGCCGTCCCAGAAGAACTGATCAATCAGATAGCCATGGGCACCATGCAGTTCGATGGCGTCAAAGCCCAGCAGCTTGGCATTGCGGGCAGCGTCGGCGAAGGCGGCGATGGTATCGGCCACTTCCTCGTCGGTCATCGGCTCGGTGAACGGGTTACCGCCCTTCTTGGACAGACCCGACGGGCTGTCGATCTTGCCCAGAACGTCCTTACCCTTGGCCGCACCCACATGCCAAAGCTGCGGGGCGATCAGGCCACCGGCCGCATGGACCTCGTCCACGACCTTCTTCCAGGCTGCCAGTTCCTTTTCGCCATGGAAGCGCGGGACATTGGCGTCATTCAGCGAGGCATCACGGGCCACGCCGGTACCTTCCGTGACAATCAGGCCAACCTGGTTCTCGGCCCGACGGCGGTAATAGGCCGCGACCTCGTCGGTGGCGACGCCGCCCGGCGAGAACGACCGGGTCATCGGGGCCATGACCACCCGGTTGGGCATTTTCAGCGACTTGAATTCGAACGGCTTGAAAAGGGCGTCGAGGGCCATGGGGCGCTCCGAAGGAGGAAATGTACTGCAACCCAAACACTTGTTTGGCGCGTTCGCCACACAGAAAAACTGCAACGGCAGCTGTATCTGGTGTGACGGATGGCAAATGAACAGGGGGCAGCCGCGCGGCTCGCGGTGCCCCCTGCGTCCAGTCCAGCCGAGACGGCCTAGAGCCCCAGCACCATCTTGGCCATGATGTTGCGCTGGATCTCATTGGACCCGGCATAGATCGAGGCCTTGCGGTAGCTGAAATAGCTCGGCGCGGCCGGCGCAGCATAGTCCGGCCCGGCCCGGCCTTCATTGGTCGGTGCCCAGGTGTCGCGCACGAAGGGCGCAGCATAGGTACCGACCGCTTCGAGCGTCAGTTCGGTGATCGCCTGCTGGGCCTCTGAACCCACGCATTTCAGCATCGATGACACCGGTCCAACGGCCTTGCCGGCGCTACGCCCGGAAAAGATCCGCAACTCGGCCGCGTTGAGGGCCTCGACCGAGATCTCGAGATTGGCGATCTTGGAGCGGAAGTCCGGATCGTCGATCAGACGGCCACCATCATCGGCCACTTCCTGGGTGGCGATGCGCTTGACCTTCTTGAGCATGTTCATCAGGCCCGGCGCATAGGCATTGCCGCGCTCGAACTCCAGCAGGTACTTGGCATAGGTCCAGCCCTTGTTCTCCTCGCCGATGCGATTGGAAACGGGCACGCGCACATTATCGAAGAAGACCTGATTGATCTCCTGTTCGCTCTCGGCTGGGCCGTCGAGGGTGACCAGGGGCTTGATCTGGATGCCGGGGGTATCCATCCGCAGCAGCAGGAACGAGATGCCGTTCTGTGGCTTGCCCTCGGTCGAGGTGCGCACCAGGCAGAACATCCAGTCGGCCCACTGGGCATGGGTGGTCCAGATCTTGGAGCCGTTCAGCACATAGTCGTTGCCGTCACGCTCGGCCTTCATCTGCAGGCTGGCCAGATCCGATCCTGAACCGGGTTCCGAATAGCCCTGGCACCACCAGATGTCGGACGACAGGATCGGCGGCAGGTGCTGCTTCTTCTGTTCCTCGGTGCCGAAGGCGAGGATCACCGGGGCGCACATCTTCAGACCCATCGGGGACGGGTTGGGCGTGCCTGCCAGGCTCAGTTCCATGTTGAAGATGTAGCGCTGGGAGGCCGTGAAGCCACAGCCGCCCCACTCGACCGGCCAATCCGGCGCAGCCCAGCCGCGCTCGGCCAGCTTCTTCTGCCATTTCACCTGGCCGGCCTTGTCGAGATAGCCGTTCTTCGACTGGCTCATCTTGCGACGCAGATCGTCGTCATAGGCGCCGGCGATCCAATCCCGGACTTCCTGCTGGAAGGCGAGGTCCTCTGGCGAAAAGGCGAGATCCATGGCGACTACTCCACCGCGTCCAGATATTCGATCTCGGGACGACCGGCCATGAAGGGCCCCATCGCCACGCCACCGGCCTTGAAATAGTCGGTACCGCCATGCGCCTTCAGGTCGTCCATGGACGCATAGAGCTCCAGCACCTTGTAGACGCCGGCTTCGGTCTTGGACTTCGTCAGCTGGTACAGCAGGCACCCGGGCTCATTGGCCTTGACCTTGGCCGCCAGATCCAAAAACACGGCTTCGAATTCAGAGGTCTTTTCGACCTGGACCTTCAAGGTCGCCACTACACCGATCATGCTCGCCTCCCAACGCTTGTTTGAAAGCAGCATCTGCCACACCGACCCGCGCCGCAAGGGCGACGTTGGGGAAGGCCGGGATCAATTGTGTGGGTTAAGACCGCTCGTTCCAGCCATAGGCAACCCAGGAATGGCCGCCGACATTGCGCGCTTCGAGAAGGGACGGATCATCCGGGGTCTTGGCCCGTACCGTGCGGCGGGCCCGCAGGGCCAGGGCCACAAGGCCAAACAGGGCGCTGCCCATGAAACCGATGACAACCACGGTGGCCGCAAAGACGACCGCGAGGACAGACCCGATCACGACGGCCGCCGACGTCGCCAGGGCACCCGCCAGCCAGGCCAGGCTGCGCAGGGCTGAGCCACCGGTCATGGTTGTCGAACCAGTCATTGATTGTCCCTTCCGGGCCAGGGGCCGAAAACAGCATGTACAGCCATTAAGGTTGGTGCACGGACGCCGAACGTCAACTCAATACCCGCGTGATCCGTCCGAAAAGACAATTTCTGGCGTGACATTGCATCTTGACCCACAGTTTGGGGACCACACCCTCACCCGGCCGCGGCCAGACCCAGTTCCCGGCGTTCACGCATCACGGTGCTGAAGGCTTCGTTGATCGCGGCCGACTTGGCTTCGGCCACTTCGATGAACTCACTGGGCAATCCCCGAGCCCGGGCGCGATCAGGATGGGCCAACGACAGAGCCGATTTCCAGGCCAGACGGACCGTGGCGTCGTCGGCATCGTGGGCGACATCCAGGATCATGTAGGGATCATCGGCCTTCGCCCCCAGATGCACGGCCCGCAACCTGCGGAAGCTCAGGGGCGAAAGCCCGAAAAGACCCGCAACCCGTTCCAGATAGTCCAGCTCTTCCTGGGTGACCACACCGTCGGCCTTGGCGATATAGAACAGGCCGTCCACCACATCCTCAAGGATCTGGGGACAGGTGCGATAACGCTTGGCGAGTCGCTTGGCATAGCTCTCGAAGCCATGAGTGGTCTGACGGGCCAGATCGTACAGCCGGTGGATGTTGCCCTCGGAGGCGGGATCAGGCTGGAACACTTCGCTGAAGGCAGCGAACTCGTGCCCGTCGGCGCGACCGTCTGCCTTGGCCAGCTTGGCCCCCAGGGCCGTTACGGCTGTCGAGAAGGCCGGATCCTCACCCGGCAGCCCGGCCGGACAATCCGGGCACTCCGCCAGATCCAGCCGGCGCGCCGCAAGGGTAGCAATACTGCGCCAGAAGGTCATGGAAACGTTGAGAGCCTAACAGGATGGCGGTTTGAAGACCGGTTAGATACGCAAGGAACAGCGAGACAGATCTCGCCCCCAGGGGCTGTACTACCATATTCTGCCGCCGCCCCTACCCTGCGGAAGCCTGAATGAACCCGAATTCATCCTGCAGCCTTTCGCCGCAGCGACCGTTATCGACCAGCTTCAGCTCTGGCTGAATGTCAGGATCGCCATGCTGTGGTCCCATTCCGCCCCGAAATGCTCTAGTCAAAGCACGACAGACCTCAAAAGGACTTCCGCCCGAATGGCGACCGCCCTCCTTCTCGCCCTGGCCATGATGGGTCAGGCACCCGTCGCTTCCGCCTCCACGGCGCCGGCCGACGACTATGGCTATGTCGCCTGGTGCTATGGTGCACTCGGCGGCTATGTGGATCTTTATGATCAAGTGATGCCCGAGGTCACCCGCATCGAAAAAGCCTTTCCCGGTCCTGGCGGGATTGAGGCGGCCCTCAAGACCTATCCCGAGATGCGCACCCAGGCGCGTGCCGACATGAAGCTCTTCACCGCCGCGATTACGGCTGCAGAAAAGGCCAGCCCTCGGCCGATCTCGGAATATGGCGGGGCGGCCGTCAAGAAGGGCCGGTCGGTCTGGAGTGGCGCGGACTCGACCAGCAAGGCGCGACTGGCCCAGGTCTGGATGAGCTGGTCGCCACCCGGCGACTGTGAAACCCGCGCAAAGTCCCTCGAGAAGCGTTCGACCATCCTCGGCAAGGCCCTGATCTACAACGCTGCAAAGCCGGTTGAACCGGCCTCTTCGGCAGTCCAGCCTCCGGAACCGGCTCCCGTAGCGGCCGAGGCAGAAGCCACGCCCTTGCCCCCCGCAGAGGTGACCCCGGCACCCGTCAAGCCGGCACCGACCAAGGCCGTCACCGCAAAGACGACGGCCAAGCCACCGGTCAGCCGCCCCCGTACTGAGTTCGTGATCGACGCAAGCGACCCCAAGCCCTGCCCGGGCCGTCTGGACCCAGCGCGGCGCGACGGCAAGGACGTGCTGGTCTGCAAACCCGACTAGGGCTTGACCGGCAAAGCGCCGCTCGCAGCCAGGGCCTTGAACCACGCATAGGAGGCCTTGGGCGTTCGAACTCCGGTGGCGCGGTCATGGGCGACCAGGCCGAACTTGGAGGTATAGCCGAGGCTCCACTCGAAATTGTCGAGCAGGGTCCAGCAGAAGTAGCCGCCTATCGGCGAACCGGCTTCGCGGGCCGCCAGCACAGCTTCAAGATGGCGGCGCAGATAATTGATCCGGAACGTGTCCTGGATCACCGCCGGGCCCTTGCTGAACGGATCCGAGCAGCCGTTCTCGGTGATCATCACCGGCGGATTGCCGTACTCTTGCCGCACCAGTTCAAGAACCTGGAACAGGCCGGACGGATCGATGTGGCGGCCAAAGGCATCCAGCTCAACGCCCTTGGGCGGTGCCGCCGGGGCGATCTTGCTGGGCGAAGACAGGTCAAGCCGGACATAGGCCGGGGCGTAGTAGTTGACGCCCAGGAAGTCGACCTTCTGACGGATGGCCGCCATGTCGCCGTCCTTGACGGTGCCGGCTTGCAGCATGTCCAGCAGGGGCTTGGGGTAGGTGCCCTTGAACAGCGGGTCGAGCCAGGCCCGGTTCCACAGGGCGTCCAGACCGTCCGAGGCCAATCGGTTCCAGAAGGCCAGCTCTCCCCCCGCCGGCCTGCAGGGTTGCAGGGCCATGGTGGTGCCAACCGACAGGTCGTTGTGGCTTGCGCGCAGGGCCTGGATGGCCAGGCCCTGGGCCAGATTCATGTGGTGGACCGTCGGGCCGAGCAGAGCGCTGTCTTTCAAGCCGGGCGCATGCTCGCCCAGCAGATGGCCAAAGACGGCGTGAACTGCCGCTTCATTGAGCGCGATATAGCGTTTCAGCCGGTCGCCCAGACGGTCGACCACGGCGTGGGCATAGTCAGCAAACCGCAGGGCCGTATCGCGGTTCTTCCAGCCACCCTGGTCCTGCAGGGCCTGGGGCAGGTCCCAGTGGAAAAGCGTGGCATAGGGCGTGACACCCTTGGCGAGCATGGCATCGACCATTCTGGAATAGTGATCGAGCCCGGCCGGATTGATCGCGCCACCGCCGGACGGCAGCACCCGCGACCAGGAAATCGAAAACCGGTAGGCCCCGAGGCCTGCACCGGCGATCAGGTCAATGTCGTCGGCATAGCGGCGATAACTGTCGGTGGCCACGGTGGCGTCGGAGCCATCCACCACGACGCCGGGCTTCTTTTCGAAAACGTCCCAGACACTGGGTCCGCGACCGTCGGCCGTCTGGCCGCCTTCCGTCTGAAAGGCAGCGGAGGCCACACCCCAGACGAAGTCCTTCGGGAACTGGCGTGACCGGGGATGAAGTTCGGTATCCGGACTGGCCTGACAGCCTGAAAGCCCCAGACCCGCTCCACCCAATGCCAGGGCCGCGAGGCCTCGCCGGCTGATGCCCTGATGATCCACGCTGGTTCCCTCCCGAGGTCGGAGGTCAAACGCCTCCGTTCCGGACGAGGATGCCGTGGAAGGAGCGCCGTTGGCCAGCCTTACCTTAGGACAGCTCAGCGACGCTGGCGGGAAGCGACCTTGCTGGGCCCTGCAGCAGCCAGCCGGGCTTCGCGTGCGGCGGCAATGGCCTCCGCCGGCATCGGGCGGCCCAGCAGGAAGCCCTGGAACTCGATGCAGCCCAGCTTCACCAGGGTGTCGAACTGCGCCTGGGTTTCCACCCCTTCAGCCGTGGTCTTCAGGCCCAGTGACTTGGCCAGGCTGATAATGGCACCGGCCACCGACCCGGCCTCGCTTTCAGCCGACAGATTTGAGACGAAGGAGCGGTCGATCTTGAGCTTGTCGATCGGATGGCGACGCAGATAGGCCAAGCTCGCATAGCCGGTGCCGAAATCATCCAGGGCCAGGCGGAAGCCCAGGCGCTTGATGCGCCGCAAGGCCTCGTGGACACCGTCACTGTCCTTCAGCAGGGCGGTCTCGGTGATTTCCAGCAGGAAGCCCGAAGCCTGGGCTCCGGTTTCGGCCAGGATCTCTTCGATCTCGTCGACAAAGCCTGGTGTCGAAAGCTGCAGGGCAGAGACGTTGACCGAAACCTCAAGCCCAGACCAGCGCAGGCTGTCGTAGCAGGCGCGACGGAAGACCGATCGCCCGATTGCGGCGATCAGACCTGTCGACTCGGCCAAGGGAATAAAGAGCGCGGGCGAGATGTCGCCCCGCTCGGCATCGCTCCACCGCGCCAGGGCCTCAACGCCGAGGATGACACCGCGTGCATCGGTCAGGGGCTGATAGGCGACGGTCAGACGATCCTGTTCAATGGCGGCGCGCAGATCGCGTTCCAGGCCTTTGCGAAGGCGCAGGGCAGCGTCCATTTCAGGCTCGAAGAAGCAGTAGCGGCCCCGGCCGGCCTCCTTGGCACGATAGAGCGCCACGTCTGCCTGGCGCAGCATCTCGGCCTGGCCCTGATCGGCATCGGACACCACCGCAACGCCCACAGAACAGGACAGTTCAGCCCGGCCGATGCCGAGATCCAGCTCCCCAGACAGGCCCTCCACCACACGCTGGGCCAGGGTGGCGCAACCCGTCGGCGTGGTATCGGGCTGGATGATCGCAAATTCGTCGCCGCCCAGACGGCAGATGGTGTCGGTCTCACGGCAGATGGCTTTCAGGCGGCGGGCGACCTCCCGGATCACCTGGTCGCCGGCATCATGGCCATAGCTGTCATTGACCTCCTTGAAGCGGTCGAGGTCGAGGCACAGCACGCCCAGATAGCCGGGCTTGCGTCGCAACAGGGCATGGGCATGGACCAGCCGGTCCGTGAACAGGGTGCGATTGGCCAATCCCGTCAGGGGATCATGCAGGGCCAGATGCTTGGCCTCGGCCTCGCTCAGCAAGAGCTTCTTGGCGGCGCGACGGGTGACGCGGAACAGCATCATGGCCCCAATCCCGGCGGCCAGGGCGGCCAGTCCGAGGATGGGAGTCGCCTGCTGCAAAAGCTCGGCACCCGGCCGGCGCGGATCCCAGCGAAGCACAATGCCACGGCCATCAGGGGCCAGGCCCAGCAGAGTCTGGGCGTTCTCGCCCTTGATCTCCGAGGCCGGAACAATCTCGATCCGGGTATTCTTCAGCAGAAAGCGCTCGGAAAAGGCCCGCACGACACTGTTGGCAACGGGCATACCCGAGACGACCAGCGGCGCCCGAGCCCCTCGGGTCTTGGCCTTCAGGTCCGGGCGGACCAGCGAGACGGTGATCATCACCGGCTCGTTGCCGATCAGCTCAACCCGGCTGACGTGGACGGCGCGCATCTTGGCGACCTTGGCCGGGTCGGTTTCAATGGCGCGGATCTGGTCGACCAGGGTCTTCGTCTGCGCAGCGTAGGCGTCGAACGCCCGGGGTGAGACGTCTGTGCCGTTGATGTGGCCGTAGATCGGCCGGTTGTCAGCATCGAGGACGAAGACGACGCTATAGCCGAGCGCCCCGCCGATCGAGCTGCCGATGTTCTGGTTGGCCCAGGCCAGATCGAAACGGTTGTCCAGCTTGTGGATCGCCTCGTCCCAGATGACATAGGGATTCAGGCTGGTCTGAACTTCCTTGGCACGCTGGCGCAGGCCGTTGCCGACCAGCCCCTGCTCATACTGGCGTTCACGCAGGTCCGCCTGGCGCGTGGCGGTGAACAACAGGCCGGCCGCAACCAGGCCCATGGCCACCGCCATGCCTACGATCAGGCCGAAGATCTTCAGCTCGATGTTGTTGCGGTTCATCAGAGAGTCCCGACTGACGGCCGCATCACGCCATGGGATCTGTTGACGAAGTCCTTACCAAGACGGCTTTCGCGAAGTTTTGTCGCAGGTCATCAACCTGCAGCACCATTGTGCACCGGTCGTCTGCCGTTCCAGCGCATGTCAAGATCGGCCTAAGCTGCCTCGCCCTTCGTCCTCGCCGCCGGCTCATAGTTGAGGATCGGGGCCAGCCATTTCTCGGCCTTGGCCAGGTCCCAGCCCTTGCGGGCCGCATAGTCCTCGACCTGGTCCAGATCCACCTTGCCGACGCCGAAATAGTGCGACTTCGGGTGGCTGAAATAGAGCCCTGACACGGCCGCCCCAGGGCTCATGGCGTAGCTTTCGGTCAGGACCATGCCGGTCGCCGCCTCGGCGTCGAGCAGCGCAAACAGCGTGCCCTTTTCGGTATGATCGGGCTGGGCCGGATAGCCGGGCGCCGGGCGGATGCCTTGGTACTTCTCGGCGATCATCACCTCGGCGTCAGCGGATTCATCCGGCGCATAGCCCCACAGCTCGACGCGGGCCTTGTAATGCAGCCACTCCGCGAAGGCTTCGGCCAGGCGATCCGCGAGCGCCGAGGCCATGATGGCGCTGTAGTCGTCACCGGCGTCCTTGAAGCGCTT
Organism: Caulobacter sp. AVps16; assembly: GCF_058681455.1. Classification (NCBI taxonomy): domain Bacteria; kingdom Pseudomonadati; phylum Pseudomonadota; class Alphaproteobacteria; order Caulobacterales; family Caulobacteraceae; genus Caulobacter; species Caulobacter sp. AVps16. The sequence continues at coordinate 900,874 of NZ_CM178739.1, read as the reverse complement.
GACGATTTCATCCTCGCCATGGCCGGCGGTGACGGCGAAGGCTCCGATATAGTCGTCCCCCTGGCCGATCGGCGCGACGAAGTCTGACAAGGCGGCATTGGTCTTGCCGGCTCCCTTGTCCATCTGCTGGCGCAGGGTATGCAGGCGCGACAGCTCGGCCGTACGGGTATCATCCGTATAGAGAACGATATCGTCGCCCTGGGCCTGGGCCGGCCAGAAGCCGATCACGCCCTTGGCCCCGAACCATTTCTCGGCGACCACCTTGTCGAGCATCTCGCGGGCCTCGCGATAGAGCTCGGTGGCCGCCTCGCCGACCACATCGTCCTCGAGGATCTGCGGGAAGCGGCCGATCAGCTCCCAGCTGGCGAAGAACGGCGACCAGTCGATGAACGGGACCAGTTCGGCCAGGCTCGGCTCGAAGGTGCGCGTGCCGATGAAGGCTGGCTTGGGCGGGACATAGCCGGCCCAGTCGATGGCGAACTTCTTCTGGCGGGCCTCGGCGAGGCTGGTGCGGGCCTTGGCCGTCTGGCCCCGGGCATATTGCTCGCGGATCCGGACATATTCGGCCCGCGTCTCGGCCTGCAGCCGGTCGCGCTCGGTCGGCGACAGCAGGCCCGAGACCACGCCCACGGCCCGACTAGCGTCCAGCACATAGGTGGTCGAGCCCTTGGCATAGGCCGGCTCGATCTTGACCGCCGTATGGGTACGGCTGGTGGTGGCCCCGCCGATCAGCAGCGGGATGTCAAAGCCCTGACGCTCCATCTCGGCCGCCACGAACACCATTTCGTCGAGCGACGGGGTGATCAGGCCTGACAGGCCGATCATGTCGACCTTGTGCTTGCGGGCCTCGTCGAGGATGCGGTCGGCCGGGACCATGACGCCCAGGTCGATGACCTCGTAATTGTTACACTGCAGGACCACGCCGACGATGTTCTTGCCGATGTCGTGAACGTCGCCCTTGACCGTGGCCATCAGGATGCGGCCGGCCTGCTCGCGTGGCTTGCCGGCCTTCTCGGCCTCCATGAACGGCTCAAGCCAGGCCACGGCCTGCTTCATGACGCGGGCCGACTTGACCACCTGGGGCAGGAACATCTTGCCCGAGCCGAACAGGTCGCCGACCACGTTCATGCCGTCCATCAGATGGCCTTCGATGACGTGCAGCGGCCGCTCGACCGACAGGCGTGCCTCTTCGGTGTCTTCGTTGATGAACTCGGTGATGCCGTTGACGAGGGCGTGGGTGATGCGCTCGTTCACGCTCCCCTTGCGCCATTCCAGATTGGCCGTCTGAACCTGGCTCTTGTCGCCCTTGTAGCGAGGGGCCAGATCGACGAGGCGCTCGGTGTTGGAGACATTGGTGCGCTGCGGACGGTTGAGGATCACGTCCTCAACGGCCTCGCGCAGTTCGGGATCCAGGGTGTCATAGACCGGCAGGTCACCGGCATTGACGATGCCCATGTCCATGCCCGCCGCGATGGCGTGGTACAGGAACACCGAGTGGATGGCCCGGCGGACCGGCTCATTGCCGCGGAAGCTGAACGAGACGTTCGAGACCCCGCCGCTGATCCTCGCCCACGGGCAGCGCGCCTTGATCTCGCGCGTGGCCTCGATGAAGTCGACAGCGTAGTTGTCGTGCTCCTCGATCCCGGTCGCCACGGCGAAAATATTGGGATCGAAGATGATGTCTTCCGGCGGGAAGCCCACCTGATCGACCAGGATGCGATAGGCGCGATCGCAGATCTCGATCTTGCGGGCGGCGGTATCGGCCTGGCCCACCTCGTCGAAAGCCATGACCACCACGGCCGCGCCATAGCGCAGGCAAAGCCTGGCCTGTTCGATGAACTTGGCCTCACCTTCCTTCATCGAGATCGAATTGACTATGGCCTTGCCCTGGACGCACTTCAGCCCGGCCTCGATCACCTCCCACTTGGAGCTGTCGATCATCAGGGGCACGCGGGCAATGTCGGGCTCGGCCGCCATCAGGTTCAGGAAGGTGACCATGGCCAGCCTGGAGTCGAGCAGGCCCTCGTCCATGTTGACGTCGATGACCTGGGCCCCGGCCTCGACCTGCTGGCGCGCCACCGACAGGGCCTCGCCGTAATTGCCCTCGACGATCAGCTTCTTGAACTTGGCCGAGCCGGTGACGTTGGTGCGCTCACCGATATTGACGAAGACGGGTCTCATGTTTGGCCATTCAACAGGGTTTGTAGTCCCGCAATCTGGGTCAGCCAGGCGTCGTGGTCCTCGCCCTCCTGCCAGGTCTCATCGAGTTCTGAGGCTGGAGCCACCACCCGCGCCAGGGCCCGACGGGCCAGATTGGCGGCACCTTCAGGGGGCCGGCCCAGCCTGGCCTTCAGGTCAGCATGGTTGTCCGGGAGCACCGAGCCCGCGCCGACACAGGACGCAACGACCGCAGCGGCGGCCACAGCCAGTTCGGCGTCAGCTTCCTCAAGATAGCCGCTGACCCCTGCCGCATGCTCCAGAAGGGTCATGACCACACGCCAGTCTGGCGCTTCGGTCAGGTCGTCGATGAAGTCGGCGGCCTCTTCATTGTCGAACGGTCCAGGGGCCCAGGCGGTCATGCGCGAGCAACCTTTCGGGCGACGGCCAGGGCGATCTGACCCCGCAGGAAGTCCTCAAACCCGATACCCTGGGCTTTCAGGGACTTGGGGTACAGGGACGAGGCGGTCATGCCCGGCAGGGTATTGGTCTCGAGATAGATGGGGCCGTTGGCCGTGACGATGAAGTCTGTCCGCGAATAGCCGCTGCAGCCAAGGGCCTCGTGCGCCTTCAGCGCCTGGTCCTGCAGCAGGGCATTGACCTCCGGAGCGAAGGTGGCCGGGCAGATCTCTTCGGTGTCCTTGGCGAGGTACTTGCTCGCATAGTCGAACTTGCCTTCGGAGGGGCGGATCTCGACCGGCGGCAAGGCGATGACCTGTCCATCCTGTTCAAGCACGCCACAGGTCGATTCCAGGCCCGAGACGAACGGCTCGACCAGATAGGCCTCGCGCGCAGCGGCCTCTGCAAGGGCAGTTAGATCGTCCTGCGTGTCGACAAAGATAAGGCCGTAACTCGAGCCGTCAGCAGCCGGCTTGCCGATCAGCCGGCCATATTGAGCCAAGGCTGCAGGGGCGTCTTCAAGGCTGATGGTCCCGGGCGCATTGACGCCGACCGCCGCCACGATGCCCTTGGCCACGACCTTGTCGAATGCCTTGCGGCTGGCTTCGGAGCCCGAACCGGTGAAGGCGACGCCGCGCGCTTCGCAAAGGGCCGCCAGTTCGCCGTTCTCGGCTGCGCCGCCATGCAATGAAAGCAGCAGCACCCGTTCCTCGCGTTCGGCCATGTCGAGCGCCAACTCGATCCCGCCGATCGCTGGGCCTTCCGTCGGCAGGTCGATCTCGAACGGACGCTGATGACCCAGCAGCACATCGCGGCTGGCCGCATGGACCTGACCGTTCGGGGCCCAGAACCACAGCTCGGCCTCGGGCAGTGTCCGGGCCAGGGCCTGGGCGCTGGCGACCGCGACAAGGCGCTCGCGGTTCTCGCCGCCAAACAGGATGGTGGTGCGCATCGTCGTCGAATCTCAGGCCAGTTCGAAGGGTTCGAGGCCCGCCAGCCGCATGGCCTTCGGACGTTCGGGGATCGCACGAGGGGTTACACCGGCGACCGCTTCGGCGACATGGCGAATATGGTCCGGCGTCGTGCCGCAACAGCCGCCGAGAATGTTGACCAGGCCGTCGGACGCCCATTGGTGCAGGGCATGGCCGGTCTGGTGCGGCTCCTCGTCATACTCACCCATGGCATTGGGCAGGCCGGCATTGGGATAGGCCGCCACCAGGGTATCGGCGATACGGGCCATCTCGGCGATGTGCGGCCGCATCAGGTCGGCCCCGAGGGCGCAGTTGAAGCCCACGGCGAACGGCTTGCAGTGCTTGACCGAGTTCCAGAAAGCCTCGGCCGTCTGACCCGACAGGGTGCGGCCGGAACGGTCGGTGATGGTGCCGCTGATCCAGATCGGCAGCTCTTCATGGCCCTCGTCGCGCAGATCCAGGATCGCCTTGATCGCAGCCTTGCAGTTCAGGGTGTCGGTGATGGTCTCGATCAGGAACAGATCGACCCCGCCCTCGTACAGAGCCGAGACCTGCTGGCGATAGGCGTCATAGACCTGGTCGAAGGTCACCTTGCGGGCCCCGGGATCGTTCACATCCGACGACATCGACAGCATAACGTTCAGCGGCCCGATCGAGCCGGCGATGAACTTGGGGCGGTCGGGGGTCCTGGCGTTCCAGCGGTCGGCCACCGAGCGGCCGATCTTCGCCCCCTCGAGATTGATGTCCCAGACATCCTGCTCGGACAGGCGATAGTCGGCCTGGGCGATCGTCGTGCCCGAGAAGGTGTTGGTCTCGGAGATGTCGGCCCCGGCCGAGAAATAGGCATCATGCAGTTCGGCCACGAGGTCCGGCCGCGTCAGGCAGAGGACATCATTATTGCCCTTCATCTGCCCGTTATAGTCGGCGAAGCGCTCGGCGCGGTAGTCGGCCTCGGACAGCTTCTTCTTCTGGAACATCACGCCCCAGGAGCCGTCGAGGATCAGCACCCGCGCCTTGGCCGCGGCCTTGAGGGCGGCGATCCGGCCCGCTCGCGTCGTGAGGTCGGTCATTTGGCCGCTCCCTGCTGGCGTGCCAGCTCCTTGTTGAAGGCCGCTTCCGAGGCGGCGACAAAGCGGCCCAGTTCCGTCGGATCGATGAAGGCGTTGTTGTCGCCGCGCAGCACCTTCTGGCGCTTGGCCGCCAGATCGGCCTGCTCGGGATGGACGGGCAGGAAGACGTCGGCCGGCAGGACCTTCAGCTTGGCGAAGGTCGCGCGATAGTCCGAAACGATCCGGGGATGGGTCTTGTTGCCGACCAGGGCGTTACCGGCCACGGAGACCGAATTGAACAGCACCACATTCAGCGGCCGACCGCGCTCGACCACCGGCAGTGTCCAGGCGACTCCGCCAATCGTGTGACCAGGCGTCAGGCGCGCCGTCAGGGTGGTTTCGCCCAGCTTGATCTTCTGACCCTCACTGACCGTCCGATCGACCTTGACGGCCGGGAACGGCGTCAAACCGTTCTCGTTGTCGCCAAAGTGACGCCCCTTCTCCAGGGCCGGCTTGTCGAGCGCACCGGCAAAGAGCTTGGCCCCGGTGTCAGCCTTCATCTGGGCGAGGCCGCCGGCATGGTCGTAGTGCGCATGGCTGTTGATCAGGATCTTCACGTCCGCCAGCTTGAAGCCCAGGGCGGTGATGTTGCGCTGGACCAGTTTGGCCCCTTCAGGCGACATGCCGGCGTCCAGCAGGATATGGCCTTCCGACGACGTGATCAGGTAGGAGGAGAGCCCCTCAGACCCCACATAGTAGATGTTCCCGACGACGCGGTAAGGCTTGGACGGGGTGGACCAGGCGGCCGGCGGCCAGTCGTCAGCCCGCGCGACATTGCCGCCCGCGAGCGTCAGGACGCCGCAAAGCAGGGCCATCAGAATCTTCATGCCGCAACCTCTGAACCGGCGGTTTCGCGCTCGCGCACACCCAGCACCCGGCAGATCGCATAGACCAGGTCAGCGCGATTGAGGGTGTAGAAATGGAAATCCTCGAACCCCTGTTCCTGCAGCTTGGCGCACATCTCGGCTGCCACGGAACAGGCGATCAGCCGGCGGGTGTCGGCGTCATTGTCCAGCCCTTCAAACAGATTGGCCAGCCAGGTGGGCACCGCCGTCTGGCAGGCTACGGACATCTTCTTCAGGCCATTGAAATTGGTCACCGGCATGATCCCCGGCAGGATCGGGATGGTGATCCCGGCAGCCCGGACCTGATCGACGAAGCGCAGGAAGGCGTCGATGTCGAAGAAGAACTGGCTGATGGCCAGGGTGGCACCGGCATCGACCTTGGCCTTCAAGACCTCGATATCGTGCTGGATCGACGGGCTCTCAGGATGCTTCTCGGGATAGACCCCGACCAGCACCTCGAAGGGTGCAATGCCGCGAACCGCCTGGGTCAACTCCGTGGCATTGGCGTAGCCGTCGGCACGCGGCACATAGACCCCGCCGATGCCGCCTTCGGTCGGCGGCGGATCGCCCCGCAGCGAGACGATATGGCGAACACCCGTCTGCCAGTATTCCCGGATCACCTCGTCGACCTCATCGCGGCTGGCCCCAACGCAGGTCAGGTGAGCGGCGGGCTTGAGGTGGGTTTCGTCGAGGATGCGCTTGACCGTGCGATGGGTCCGCTCCCGCGTGGAGCCTCCTGCTCCGTAGGTCACCGACACGAAGGCCGGGTCCAGCGGGGCCAGGCGGGTGATCGCCTGCCAGAGGCTCTCTTCCATCGCCGGGGTCTTGGGCGGAAAGAACTCGAACGACACGCGCGGACGGCCGCCGGCCTGGCTCTGGCCACGCTCGCCGGCCCGGGCAACCGGACCGATGACGCGGCGGGCGGGAGGAAGGGTCATGCAGCGCTCCTTTGCGCAGAAGCGGCGGTCGAACGACGGGCCGTCCAGATCTTGACGGTCAGGCCCTCCGCCGTGGCCGGCGGCAAGGCGATATTGCTTTCGAGGCTCAGGCCCGCAGCCTCCAGCCAGGGGATCATCTCGGCGTCCTCAAAGCCCAGGCGGCGATGCTGGTGCGCCTCGCGCAGGAATTCATGATCGTGGGGCGCAAAGTCGGCGATCAGCAGCAGGCCGCCATGGGCCACCAGTCGAGCGGCCTCCGCCACGGCGGCGGCCGGGTCGCCCAGATAGTGCAGCACTTGATGGACGGTGACGAGATCGGCACAACCACCCGGCAGGCCGGTAGCGAAGATGTCGCCGTGGCGCAGTTCGCATTGCGCCAAGCCGGCCTTGGCCACCTCGTCGCGCGCGATGTTCAGCATCTGCTGCGAAAGATCGAGGCCAAGGGCCGCCCCGGCCCGCTGGCCCAGCAGGGTCAGCATCCGGCCAGCGCCGGCCCCCAGGTCGACCAGTTCATCGAATGGCCCCTCCCCGGTCGCCCGCAGGATGGCCGCCTCGACCTCGGCCTCGTCGACATAGAGCGAGCGGATCTCGTTCCAGCGGGCCGCATTGCGCGCGAAATAGGCCTGGGCCCCGGTCGAACGCTCGGCGCGCACCTGGGCCAGCTTTTCGGCGTCGGCATGGACAGCCGGGTCGGCAGCATCGATCAGATCCAGGGCCTGGCCAATCAGGGCCCGGCCGGGTGACTTGCCGGCCAGGCGATAGAACACCCAGGCCCCATCGGGAAAGCGCTCAACCAGCCCGGCCTCGGCCAGCAGCTTGAGATGTCGAGAGACACGGGGCTGGCTCTGGTCCAGAATCTGGCATAGCTCGAGAACCGAAAGCTCTTCGCTGGCTAGCAGGGCGAGCAGACGCAGGCGGGTCGATTCCCCCGCCGCCCGCAACACCTCGACAACCTGCTCAGCCGATAGCTTCATGGGGACATAAAGATATCTTTATGTCCGATTTGGCAAGCTGATTTTATGCCTCAGGAGTGGCGCTGGCGGGCTCCCAGAGCTCGATCTTGACCCCGGCCGGGTCCAGAATCCAGGCAAAACGCCCCATCTCCTCGTCCTGCCGGCCGGTGGGCTCCACCCCCTCGGCCGCCGCCCTGGCCAGCAAGCCGTCCAGGTCATCGACGATAAAGTTGATCATGAAGCCCGCCTGCGACGGTTCGAAATACTGGGTGTCAGCCGCGAACGGCGACCAGTTGGTTGCGCCGACCTTCGGATGATCGAATACCACCCCGCCCCAGTCATGGACCTCGAAACCCAGCACGCGCGCGTACCATTCGCGTACGGCAACCGGGTCGGCCGCCTTGAAGAATATCCCGCCCAGACCCAGCACCTTGGCCATGATCAATCCCCCGTCGCCAGATCATCGGCCCAAGCCTGCGACCAAGTCATCAGCGGCGCAAGCGCCTCGATCAGGGCCGCTCCGCGCGGCGTCAGACGATAGCCGGCCTCGGCCGATACAATGTCGGCGGCCCGAAGTTCGGCCAGACGGGCATTCAATGTGCCCGGCGGCAGTTCCGCAGCCGCCTGCAGCGCGCGGAAGGTCAGGACCGCGCCCTCGCGCAGCTCCCAGACGATCCGCAGGGCCCCACGCCGGCCCACCAGATCGAGCGCGGCCATGACCGCACGCCCCGTGGTCGAGCCGCGCACAGGCTTGCCCGGCAAAGGTGCTTCAATTTTTGTAGCAATCGGAGGCTCAGCCATGATACAAAAATTGTAGCAAAAGGAGATTGCCATGTCCCCCCGAATTGCGCCGGCCACCTCGCCCTACCCCGCAACTGTCCAGAAGACGCTGGACCGCCTGAAGACGCCGGGCGAGCAGCCACTGTCACTGTTTCGAACCCTGGCCCGGGATGAGCGCCTGTTCTCGCGCTTCACCGGCGCGGGCCTGCTGGATCCGGGCCATCTGAGCCTGAGCGACCGCGAAATCGTCATTCACCGGATCTGCGCCCTCAATGGCGCGGCCTATGAATGGGGTGTGCACGCGGCGATTTTCGCGCGCGCCGCCGGTCTGGACGCGACGCGGCTGGCGGCTACCGCCGCGCCGGGGATCGCCGACTGCTGGTCGCCGCACGAGGCGCTGCTGATCAGCTTCTGCGACGCCGTCAACGCCCGGGCCGATATCGACGATGACCTCTGGGCGCGCCTCGCCGAAGTCTTCGACGAGGCGGCGCGGATCGAACTGATGATGCTGGCCGGCTTCTACCGGACGGTCAGCCTGCTGGTGAACGGCCTGCGCCTAGAACCCGAACCGTTCGCTGCACCGTTTCCCAAACCCTAGCTCCCAACCGGCGAAGCCAGGGGCTCACCGTTGAAATAGCAGCGCAGGTTTTCCAGCGTCAGCCCGACCATGGCCGGAATACTGTCGAGCGTCGCGCCGGCCAGATGCGGCGTCAGAACCGTATGGGGGACCCCGACCCAGCGGTCCGCCGGTGTCGGTTCCTGCTCGAAGACATCCAGCGCCGCCATGCCGAGCCGTCCATCCTTCAGGGCTGCGATAAGTGCGTCTTCGTCGACGAGCGATCCACGCGCCACATTGACCAGCAGGCCCTGAGGGCCAAGGGCTTCGATCACCGCCTGATTTATCATGTGTCGATTGGTGTCATCGGGCCGGGCACAAACCATCAGGACATCGCTGTCGCGCGCCAGGGCCAAGAGGCTTTCAGCGCGCGGCCGGTCGGTTTCCTTGGGACGCGGTGCCCACCAGGCGACCTTCATCTCGAAGGCCTCGACCCGGCGCGCCACCGCCTCACCAATATGGCCCAGGCCGACGATACCCACCTTGCGCCCGCGCAGGCCGTGACGGGGGGCCATCCGTTCGGCATGGGTCCATCGCCCGGCCCGCAGGCGGTTCTCGCCCTCGACGATGCCGCGCCAGGCCGCCAGCATCAGACCCACGGCATGATCGGCGACGTCGCCGGCATTGAGGCCGGTGGAGTGGGTCACGGAAATGCCGCGGCCCTTGCACCAGGGCACGTCGACGCCGTCATAGCCGACACTGACACAGGCGATCAGGCCCAGTTGTGGCATCTCAGAGAGCAGATCCTTGCCCAGGGCCATCTCGCCGGCATGGACGATGGCCCGCACGGACTGCCCTGGCCCCTGCAGAAAGACCAGCGGATCGGGAAACTCCCAGAACCGATGAACCGTATAGCTCCCCTCCAGCAAGGGCTGCAGCGGCAGGAGCATCTCATGAGAGATCAGGATGTGCGGCTTGTCGGCGGATTGCGGCATACGAGTTCTCCATCCCGGTCCGGTTCAGGCTGTACGGCACCCGTCACCCGCAGGATTCTTCATCTTGTGCGACAAGCTACCGCAGTTGCCGCGCTGCGCCAGCACCGACTACGCATAGTTAATCCCAGTACTGGCCGCCGGGTGTTTTGACTGTCCTGAATCCGAATTGTCACGGCGGGGCCAAAACGACGGAACCCACACAGTTACGCGTTGTTAGAGGCAAGGAAGCCGTCGCACTGCTTTAGGTGTGAATCGGCAGGAGCGCTCGTCATGGACCTGCTCATGCACCAAATGACCTCCAGCACGTTCGAACAGATCAGCCGGGTGGAAGCCCCCCAGGCTGGATCACGCCCCTCGGCCAAACAGGCCTATGATCCGTCAAAGCTCCTGATCTCCCTGCACGTTCCCAAGACCGCGGGCACCAGCTTTTGCACCACCCTCAAAACCTGGTTTGGTGAGGACGGCCTGCGCCTCCACTATCGCGACGCGGATGCGGACCCCGTGAGGCACACCGGCATAGGCGCGCGAGCCTGTGTCCACGGCCATTTCAACCGTGTGCGCGGCATCGGGGCCCTCGCCTACTACCCTGATGCCCAGCAGTTCATCACCTTCCTGCGGGACCCCTTTTCCCGGTTCGTCTCCCAATGGCGCTACCTGCATTTTCAGCGTCGGAGCGGAGTGCCCGTTCCCGCACTCGACGACAATCCCACCTTTGGCCAATGGTTCGACCGCAGGGCCAGGGCTGCCAATGAGGGCGAAGATCCGTTTTCATTCCTCGCCCAGTTGCCGTGGCAGGTCACCCCGGACAATGCCGACAGAGCCTTCGACCGTGGCTATATCGCTGTGGGGATTCTCGAGGCCTATGACGCCTCGGTGCGGGTCCTGGCCAAGGCTCTGGGCTTCCCGGCCCCGCAGGCGATCATCCATGTCAATCGGGCCGATGACGCCCATCGCAGCGGCGACCCAACGGAGACCTACAGCGAATGGCAGACGGCGCATCGCGACGCCTTTGCCCTCGAATATGCCGTCTACGAAGCCGGTCGACGCCATCTCCTGGCAGCCCTGCCGGCGGCCTCAAGAGCCTAGCCCAAGTTTGGTTGCAGCGAGGCGTGGAGCGCCGCCAGAACTGTGACAGCGATCTTCGCCGTCCCGCGCCTCAGATCCCCAGCCAGTCGCCAAGGCTGGCCTGGCTAACGCCGACGAGGATCATCTGGTCCCCGCCGCCAAGATCGATCACCACGCCCTCGGCGGTGTAGCTCAGGGTATAGGCCTGACCGGCATCCAGCAGCACCCGATCGCCTGCGGCGCTGGAGAAGTCGGTCACCCGGTCTACGGCCGCGCCGGCAAAGAAGTAGAACTTGTCGGCACCCGCGCCGCCCGAGACGGTGTCGTTGCCCCGGTCGCCGGCCATCCAGTCATTGCCGCTCCCGCCGTCGATGACGTCATCCCCCTGCCCGCCCCGCACCCAGTCGGAACCCTCACCGCCATAGCAGGTATCATTGCCGAGGTTGCCGTAGACGACGTCGTCGCCAGTTTCGCCATAGAGCAGATCCTGGTCCTTGCCGCCGACGACCCAGTCATTGCCCTCGCCGCCACGTGCCGTGTCGTCGCCGACATTGCCGTTGATCTGGTCGAAACCAGCGCCGCCGACGACGCTGTCGCGCCCGCCGCCGCCCCAGAGGATGTCGTCACCCGCCTCACCGAGCATAGTGTCGTTACCGTCTCCACCGTCGATGAAGTCAGCACCGTTTCCACCGGCAAGCGCATTCGCTTCAACGTCACCGAACAATCTATCGCCGAACGCGGATCCTTTCAGCGCCTCGATATTGACCAGCGTGGCGAGCCCAAGGCCGTTCGCATCTAGCATCGCCTTCAGAGACAGGTCGATCCAGACGCCCGAAGCAGCCATCTCATAGGACGCGGTGTCGAAACCCCCACCCCCGTCCAGAGCATCCCCGCCGCCTTCACTCAATAAGAGATCATTTCCGGCCCCGCCCAAAATCGTGTCCGCGCCGCTTCCACCCGACAAAGTGTCCTGCCCGTCACCACCATCCAGAGCGTCGTCCCCATCGCCGCCGTTCAGCGAGTTGGCCAACGCATCACCCTTCAAGTTATCGGCGAAGCGCGACCCCCTCGCCGCTTCGATCCCGACCAAGGTGTCGAAACCTTCGCTGCGCGTGTCTTGGGCACCCTGTATCGCCAGATCAATGGTTACGCCCGTCGCCGCCGCCTCATAAGACGCCGTGTCGAAGCCGGTGCCACCAATGAGCCGATCATCGCCCGCGCCTCCGGACAGGGTGTCGTTACCAGCGCTGCCGTCCAGAACGTTAGATCCAGCATCACCGAGCAAGAAGTCCGCGAAGGCCGAGCCAGAGAGATTTTCGATGTTGACCAGTTGATCGGCACCATCACCAAGAGTGTTCTGGCCACCAATGAGCGAAAGATTGACCGTCACCGCCGACGTCGCTGCGCCGTAGTCGGCCCAATCACTCGTCCCGCCCTGGCCATCGAGGGTGTCGTCGCCCAAACCGCCGACCAGGGTGTCGGAGCCCTCGCCGCCGGACAGTGTGTCGCCGCCCGCGCCACCGTCCAGCAGGTCATTGCCGGCACCGGCGACAACACTGTCACCGTATGACGACCCTCTAAAGCCTTCGAAGTTGAGTAGGCTGTCGAGACCGGCACCGCGCGTGTCCTGCACGCCGACCCTCGCAAGATCGATGGTGACGCCCGCAGTCGCGGACTCGTAAGACACAACGTCCAGACTTCCGGCCCCACCGTCCAGGACGTCGTCGCCCCCATCACCGCTGATGAGGTCGTCGAAAGCGCCGCCCTGCAATGTGTCGCCGCCGTCGCCCCCTCGAAGGGTGTCGGCACCCTCGCCTCCCTCCAGTCTGTCCGCGCCGCTCGTTCCAACAATCAGGTCGGCGAAACTGCCACCCCTGATGTTTTCGATGCTCACGAGCGTGTCGACGCCGTCGCCCAGGGCGGTCCTTGTTCCGTAGGCGGGCGTGCTGACGACGATCCCTGCCTTGGCGTTGCTGTAGTCGACCGTGTCGGTTCCACTGCCGCCGTGCAGATAGTCGTTGCCGGCTCCGCCCACGAGGGTGTCGTCGTCATAGCCGCCGCGCAACGTATCGGCACCCGCGCCGCCTTCGAGGAGGTCGCCGCCCAGATAGCCCTGGAGCACATCGTCTCCGGCACCGCCAACGAGACTGTCGGCATAGCCGGTGCCGCCATCGGCAACGGCCTTCTGAAGATCGATCACCTGGAGCGCCTGCCCCATGACGACCAGATAACGTCCGTCGGACGAAACCGACAAAGTGTCGCCGAAGGCGCCGCCAGGTGTGTTGTTCGCGATCCCGCTTGCCGACGAAAATGCCCGCTGCATGATCAATGTAGACGTGGAAAACTCGAAGATAGTGTTCGTAGTGTGGTCCAGGAAAAAGAACGACTTACCATCGGGAGCGAATGCCGCCCCGCCTGGATTCACCCACTGATCTCCGCCCACCTCGAAACTTTGTCGCCTTTTGAGGCTAATATTGTACAAATCAGTATTCAAAACCGCCATCGTTCCATCAAAAGATAGAGCGATCTTGCCGCCTACATCATCACCATAACCCCCGTACCAATAGGAAGCAGGCTGAATTGTCGATTTGTATGCAAACATGAATCCAGATAATGAACTCATTTCTGGATTTACTATAGCCGTAGAATAATCTTCGGACGATACGACTGTAGAACCCCAAAGATATGAAGTCTTGGACTGTTCGTACGAGCCGCTATTCAAGTCCAGAGAGGTGAGATAACTCTGCCCGTTGGTGGAATATCCCTGGGTAATTAGTGCCTTTCCATTGGACAGGAACGCCACATCATAGGCGGGCGCGGCCCCGGGCGACGGCGTGTTGAAATCCTGCACCACGCCGGTGATGAGGTCGACACGATGAACGGTAAGCGACCCGGTATAGACGCCGTTGACGTACTGGCCGGTAGCGTCCATCTCGGCCGCCAACAGGAACCGGCCGTCAGGCGACACGTCCATGCCGCCCAGCTTGACGCCGACGGCCCAGCTTCCAGTTACCGCGCCCGTCTCCAGATCGTAGCCGGTGACCATGCCATCCGCGCTGGAAACGTAGGCCGTCTTGGCATTCGGGCTGAGAACGACGTCTCTCAGGCTGCCCGTAACAAAATTTCGGACAGCGCCAGCTGGCTGTGTACTCAAGCGTTTAGTCCCCATCCCCGATGCCCAGACAGAGACTAAGCCAATCTCCGGTTGAACGGAAGCCGATTTCCCCCGATCCGCGAACCGCGCCGCAACACGCCGAGACTCTGGCTTCAAACGAAAGCGGGGCGACCCCAGAAGGCCGCCCCGCTTGTTGTCAGCCTTGGAAAGTCGCCTCTACCGCGCGAACTTCTGGAACTTGATGCGCTTCGGGATCAGGCTGTCCGCGCCCAGGCGGCGCTTCTTGTCTTCTTCGTACATCTCGAAGTTGCCCTCGAACCATTCGACGTGGCTGTCGCCCTCGAAGGCCAGGATGTGGGTGGCCAGGCGGTCGAGGAACCAGCGATCGTGGGAGATGACCACGGCGCAGCCGGCGAACTCTTCCAGGGCCTCTTCGAGGGCCTGCAGGGTTTCGATATCCAGGTCGTTGGTCGGTTCGTCGAGCAGCAGCAGGTTGCCGCCGGTCGCCAGGGTCTTGGCCAGGTGGACGCGGTTGCGCTCACCGCCCGACAGCAGGCCGACCTTCTTCTGCTGGTCAGCGCCCTTGAAATTGAAGCTGCCGACATAGGCGCGGCTGTTGATCTCGCGCTTGCCGACGATCATCACGTCGGTGCCGCCCGAGACTTCCTGCCAGATGGTCTTGTTGGGATCGAGCGCATCGCGCGACTGGTCGACATAGGACAGCTTGACCGTCTCGCCGACCTTGACCGTGCCGGCATCGGGTTGCTCGCGGCCGGTGATCAGCTTGAAAAGGGTCGACTTGCCGGCACCGTTCGGGCCGATGACGCCGACGATGCCGTTGGGCGGCAGCTTGAAGGACAGGTCCTTGAACAGGACCTTGTCGCCATATTCCTTTTCCAGACCAGTGACTTCCAGCACCACATTGCCCAGACGCGGACCGGGCGGGATCTGGATATGGGCATGGGTTTGGGCAGCCCGGGCGTTTTCCTGGGCGGCGACCATTTCCTCGTACGACGCCAGACGGGCCTTGGACTTGGACTGACGCGCCTTCGGCGAGCTGCGGACCCATTCCAGTTCGCGGGTCAGGGCGCGCTGGCGGGACTCGGACTCGGACTGCTCCTGCACGACCCGCTTCTGCTTCTGTTCCAGCCAGCCGGAATAGTTGCCCTCATAGGGGATGCCCTTGCCGCGATCGAGTTCCAGGGTCCACTTGGTGACCTGGTCCAGGAAGTAGCGATCGTGGGTGACGAGGATCACGCAGCCCGGGAAGTTTTCCAGGTGATGCTGCAGCCAGGCCACCGACTCGGCGTCCAGGTGGTTGGTCGGTTCGTCGAGCAGCATGATGTCGGGCTTGCTGAGCAGCAGGCGCGCCAGGGCGATCCGGCGCTTTTCACCACCCGAAAGGCTATCGATATTGGCGTCGTTGGGCGGGCAACGCAGGGCGTCGATGGCCATCTCGACCTTGGAGTCGATGTCCCACAGGTCGCGGGCGTCGATGACCTCCTGGAGTTTGGTCATCTCTTCCATCAGCTCGTCGGAATAGTCCTCGCCGAGCTTGTTTGCGCATTCGTTGTAGCGGTCGAAGATCAGCTTGTCCTCGCAGTCGGCGATGACATTGCCCCAGACGTCCTTGGTCGGATCCAGAACCGGCTCCTGGGGCAGATAGCCCCGGCGGATGCCGTCAGCGGCCTTGGCCTCGCCCGAGAACTGGTCATCCAGGCCGGCCATGATCTTCAGCAGGGTCGACTTGCCCGAGCCGTTGACGCCGACGACGCCGATCTTGGCGTCGGAATAGAAGGACAGCCAGATGTTCTCGAACACCTTCTTGCCGCCCGGGAACGCCTTGGTCAGGCCTTGCATCTGGAAAATGTACTGCTGGGCCATCGGGCGTTGATCTCGCTGTCATAGTTCGGGGGAGGACGGGCGCTGAAATAGCCGTCGGGGGCGGTTTGCGCAATGTCGGCGCGCTCAGCTGCCCCAAAGTCAGCTTCACGGTTCCGTCTTAGGACTGTCGGAGAGTCGACATCCAACCGTCGCCTTGGCGTCGCGCAGCGCTGTTACCCGGGCCGCAGAACCGGCGTGCTCCCCGCGCGACCGGGCATGGGGATAGATCATGAAAAACCATCTGATGCTGGGTGCCGCTTCGGCCGCCCTCCTGCTGCTGGCCGCCGCGCCCGCCCTGGCAGCCGAGCCGGCGCCGACCGAGGCCGCCGACACCACCGCCGTGGACGCCGTCATCGTCATTGGTCAGGGCCAGAGCCGCCAGGTTCAGACCCTGAAGGACGAAGCCATTTCGCTGGAAGCCGCCGGCACCAGCCCGCTCAAGGCCATCGACAAGCTGCCCGGCGTGACCTTCCAGTCGGCCGACGCCTTCGGCTCCTATGAGTGGTCGACCCGCATCTCGATCCGCGGCTTCAACCAGAACCAGCTGGGCTTCACCCTCGACGGCGTGCCGCTCGGCGACATGAGCTATGGCAACCACAACGGCCTGCACATCAGCCGCGCCATCACCAACGAAAACATCGGCCGCGTTGAGCTGGCCCAGGGTGCCGGCGCGCTCGCCACCGCTTCGACCAGCAACCTCGGCGGCACGCTGCAGTTCTTCTCGCGCGATCCGTCGAAGGACTTTGGTGGCCAGCTGAACGCGACGGGCGGCTCGGAAGGCATGTACCGTGTGTTCGGCCGCCTCGACAGCGGCTCCATCGAGCAACTGGGCGGCCTGCGCGGCTACGCCTCGATCGTCAGCCAAGAGACCGAGAAGTGGAAGGGCGGCGGCGAGCAGCGCCAGTTCCAGTACGACCTGAAGGCCGTGCTGCCGCTGGGCGAAAACGGCAGCCTGACGGCCTTCTACAACGGCTCGCAGCGCCGCGAGCAGGACTACCAGGACCTGTCGTTCGAGATGATCAAGCGTCTCGGCCGCAACTGGGACAACACCCAGCCCAACTGGAACCTGGCTGTGGCCGCCGGTCGCGCCTATCTGACCGGGACGGCCCTGCCCGCCCCGTTCAAGACCGTTGACGACGCCTACTATTCGGGTGCCGGCGTTCGCGATGACGAGCTCTACGGCCTGGCCCTTAAGCTGCCGCTCGGCGAGACCGCCAAGCTTGACCTGGCCGCCTATGGCCATGCCAACCAGGGCCAGGGCCTGTGGTACACGCCTTACGTTCCGAGCCCGGGCTTCGGCACCGTCGGTTCGACCGCTGCCCCGCTGTCGATCCGCACCACCGAGTATGACATCGACCGCAAGGGCGTGACCGGCGGCCTCACCTTCGAACTGGGTTCGCACGAAGTGGGCGTCGGCTTCTGGGGTGAGAAGAACACCTTCAATCAGGCGCGTCGCTTCTATGCCGAAACGGCCGCCGCCCCGTCGCGCGATCCGCTGGACTTCCAGGAGAACCCCTTCTTCACCCAGTGGCAGTACCGCTTCGTCACCGACACCCTGGTCGCCCACATCGAAGACACCTGGACCGTCAATGACGCCCTGAAGGTCAATTTCGGCTTCAAGGCCATGGAAGTGACCAACACGGTGCAGCGCATCGCCGGCAACCCGCTGGCCGGCGAGATCGAGTCGCAGAACTCGTTCCTCCCGCAGGTCGGGTTTGTCTACAAGGCCACGCCGGACCTGGAAGTCTTCGGCGGCTACACCGAAAACATGGCAGCCTATGTCTCGGCAGCCACCTCGGGCCCCTTCGCTTCGCAGAACCAGGCCGCAGTCGACTACATCACCAAGACCCTGGAGCCTGAAACCTCCAAGACCGTGGAACTGGGTGCCCGTTATCGTAATGAACGCTTCCAGGGCGTTGCGGCCCTCTATCACGTGACCTTCGAGAACCGCCTGCTGGCCGCCAGCACCGCGGCACCGATCCTGGGGCTGCCCGCCGTTCTGTCGAACGTCGGCGGCGTCGAGACCAACGGCATCGAACTGGCCGGCGAATACAAGCTGACCGACAACTGGTCGCTCTACGGTGCCTACACCTACAACCAGTCCGAATACCAGGATAACGTCCTCAACGGCTCGGGCGTCGTCGTCGCCCGCACCGCCGGCAAGGAAGTGGTCAATACGCCCAAGAACATCTTCAAGGGCGAAGTGAAGTTCGAACTGGCCGGCTTCTACAGCAAGCTGGGCGTCGCCTATACCGGCGAGCGTTACTACACCTACGAGAACATCGGTGGTCAGGTGGACAGCACCACCGTCGCCGACCTGACGCTGGGCTATCGCTTCGACGGCGAGACCTGGGGCAAGGGTCTGGAAATCCAGGCCAACATCACCAACCTGACCGACGAGGACTATATCTCGACCATCGGTTCGGGTGGCTTCCTGAACAATGACGCCGCCGGTACGGGCCAGACCGTCCTGACCGCACCCCCGCGTCAGTTCTTCGTCTCGATCAAGAAGGCGTTCTAAGCCCTCTTGATGTCCAGGCATCGGGCCGGGAGGCGACTCCCGGCCCTTTGTCGTTCTAGTTTGTCCCCTTGACCGCCAGAGGCCTGCCCATGACCGACCTGTCCCGCCGTTCAGCCCTGGGCCTTTCGGCCGCTGCCCTGGCCGTTGCGCCCGCTGCCCAGGCAGCCGTGGTCGACGCGCCGCACCCGTCGCTCAACAAGGCCCTGACCAGGATCGCCTTCGGCTCCTGCGCCAAGCAGGACAAGGACCAGCCGATCTGGGACGCCATCTTCGCGGCCAAGCCTGATCTGTTCGTCTTCCTGGGCGACAACATCTATGCCGACACCCGCGATCCCAAGGTGATGGCGGCCAAGTATGCGACCCTGGCGGCCAAGCCGCACTTCAAGCGTCTGCGCGACTCCCTCCCTGTGATCGCCATCTGGGACGATCATGACTTTGGCGAGAACGACGCCGGGGCCGACTATCCCATGAAGGCCGAAAGCCGCCGCCAGTTCTGCGACTTCTGGGGCGAGCCTGCGGACTCCGTCCGTCGCACGCGAGACGGCGTCTATGCGGCCTATGTGTTTGGTCCGGCCGGCCAAAGAGTGCAGATCATCCTCCCCGACCTGCGCTGGAACCGCACGCCCCTGGTCGAGAAGTCCTTCCCCGGCGGCTACAAGACCTGGGCCACGGCCCGCGGCCTTTCCGGCAAGGAGACTCCCGGCCCCTATGATCGCATCCCTGACCTGACCGCGACCATGATCGGTGAGCCGCAGTGGTCCTGGCTGGAGCAACAGTTGGCCCAGCCCGCCGATCTGCGCCTTTTTGGCTCGAGCCTGCAGGTCCTGGCCGATTTCGCCGGTTGGGAGGGCTGGATCAACTATGCCCGCGACCATCAGCGCCTGTTCGAAGCCATCCGCCGCCAGAAGGCCGAGCGCCTGATCTGCATCAGCGGCGACACCCACTATGCCGAGGTCTCGCGACTGGACGCCAATGTGCCCTATCCGATCTGGGACATCACCTCCTCGGGCCTGACCGAGGTGTGGCCGGTCACGCCGCCCAATGCCTTGCGGGTCTCTCCCGTGGTCCGCGAACGCAACTTCGGCATGATCGAGATCGACTGGAGCGGCGCAGCGCCCAGGGTCACGCTGAAGATCCATGACGAGAAGGGCGCGGTGAAAATCTCGCAGGTGGTGGATACGGGGACGCTTAGGGTCGGGTGAAGCAAGTCCTCCCCCCGAAAGGGGAGGCGATCGCGAAGCGATCGGAGGGGGAAGTGACTGCAGACTCAATGCTGTCTTCCCCTACCGGCCTGCGGCCACCTCCCCCTTTCGGGGGAGGACTTCCGACCGCCCATCAAACTTTTCCCTGCTGACAAGCTCGCGGGCCCGCTCTAGCGTCCCGCGCCATGATCAGACCCTCGCTTACCGCCCTTGCGGCGTGCCTCGCCCTGACTTCGCCCGCTCTGGCGGAAAAGCTCACCCCTGAGCGGATTTTCGCCGATCCAAGCCTAACAGGCCCTACGGCCCGCGGCGTGTCCCTCTCGCCGGACGGCAAGCGCGTCACCTATCTGAAAGCCAAGGCCGAGGCGGCCAATGTTCAGGACCTGTGGGCGGCCGACGTGGCCGGCGGCGAGCCCTATCGCCTGATCGACTCGGCCAGCCTGTCCTCCGGGGCCAAGGAACTGTCGGAAGCCGAGAAAGCCCGTCGCGAACGGGCCCGCGTCTCGTCGCGCGGCATTGTCGAATACAGCTGGGACAGCCAGGGCCGCTTCATCCTGGTCCCGCTGGACGGCGACCTCTATCTGGACAGCGTTGCAGACGGCAAGGTCAGCCGTCTGACCGAGACCCCCGGTGACGAGGTCGACGCCAAGGTCTCGCCGCTGGGCGGGTTTGTTTCCTTTGTCCGCGACCAGAACCTCTATGTGAAACCGGTCGACGGCGGTCCCGAAAAGGCCCTGACGACGGACGGCAGGGACGCCCTGTCGTTCGGCGTCGCCGAGTTCATCGCCCAGGAAGAGCTGGACCGGTTCAGCGGCTACTGGTGGTCGCCCAGCGAGAGCCACATCGCCTATACCCGGGTCGATGAAAGCGGCGTCGACATCGTGCCGCGCGCCGACATCGGCCCCGGCGGGGCCACGGTGGTCCTGCAGCGCTATCCCCGGGCCGGCCGCCCCAATGCCGTGGTTGACCTGTTCGTCCGCAACATGGCCACCGGCCAGGTCGTGCCGCTGGATCTCGGCAGCAACAAGGACATCTATGTCGCCCGCGTCGACTGGTCGGCCAATGGCAAGACCCTCTACGTCCAGCGCCTGTCGCGTGACCAGAAGACCCTCGACATCATCGCCTTCGACCCGACGACCGGCTTGGGCAAGACGATCCTGACCGAGACCGACCGCAACTTCATCGAGGTGCATGAGGACTTCCGCCCCCTGGCCGACGGAAGCTTCCTGTGGTCCTCGGAAAAGTCGGGCTTCAACCACCTCTATCGGCATGCTGCCGACGGCAAGCTGATCGCCCAGATCACCAAGGGCGACTGGCCCATGGACCGGGTCGAGGGCGTCGACGAGGCCCGCAAGGTGGTGATCTTCGGGGCGTCCATCGAGACGCCGATCGAACGTCGCCTCTATGAGGTATCCTATGCCAAGCCCGGCAAGCCCAAGGCCCTGACGCCCGCCGGAGGCTGGTGGAGCGCCAAGGTCGCCAGCAACGGAGCCTTTGCCGGTTCGTACAGCGATCCCAAGACCCCGCCCCAGACCGGCCTCTATGCGCCCGACGGCAAGCGGGTGCGCTGGATTGAGGAGAACCGCCTCGCTGAGGGTCACCCCTACTGGCCCTATGCCTCGACCCTGACCACACCGGACTACGGCACGCTGCAAGCCGCCGATGGCGAGGTCCTGCACTATTCGATCCTGAAGCCCTCCGACTTCGATCCGGCGAAAAAGTATCCGGCCATCGTCTCGGTCTATGGCGGCCCGCACGCCCAGCGGGTCAGCAAGACCTGGCAGAGCGCCAGCGAGCGCACCTATCTCGAGGCCGGCTATCTGATCTTCAAGCTGGACAACCGCGGCAGCTCCAACCGCTCGGCCAAGTTCAAGCGCGCCCTGGACCGCCGCATGGGCACGGTTGAGGTAGATGATCAGATTGTTGGTGCCAACTATCTGAAATCCCTACCCTATGTCGACGCCGACAAGTTGGGCGTGATGGGCTGGTCCTATGGCGGCTTCATGACTCTGATGATGCTGACGGCCGAGAATACGCCGTTCAAGGCCGGTGCCGGTGGTGCGCCGCCGACCGAATGGGGCCTCTACGACACCGCCTATACCGAGCGCTACATGGGCAAGCCGGAGGAGAACAAGGAAGGCTATGCGCGATCGGATATCCTGAACCGTCTGGACAGGATGAAGCCCGGCAGCCTGCTGCTGCTGCACGGCATGGCCGATGACAATGTGATCTTCGAGAACAGCACCCGCCTGATCGCGGCCCTGCAGAAGAAAGCCATCCCGTTTGAGATGGCCCTCTATCCTGGTGAGCGCCACAGCGCGCCCGGCAGCAAGACCAAGGGCCTCAGCGTCCTGAAGACCCATCTCGAGTTCTTCAATCGCAAGCTCAAGGGGCACTAGCCCGGGACCAGGCCCTTTTCGGCGTTCGCGCCGCGAAGGGCCTGCGTCAAATTGCGCGCCGGTCTCGTCACTTTGTCGCGGGCCGAACGGCCGAAGCAGTTTCTATTCTGGTCAGCGCTGAACTGAGGACTGCGCCATGACCAATCCCACTGACGAAGCTGTCGAATGGCTGATCCATGCCGTCAAGGACGCGCTCCGGGATGGGCGCGCCTCGGCCTCGGACCTCGAGGACTGGCTGCTGGCCGCGATCATGCTTGGGGAAATGTCGCTGGAAGAAGAGCGCGACGCCCGAGAAACTCGCACTCTGGGGGCCTGGATGAGCGCGGCGTCCACTCGGCACTGACCTGTGCGGCCGTCGAAAGGCGGCTACAGCGCCACGGCGTAAGGCTCGCCGGTCGTCTGCCACGACCAGTGGCGATCCCGGCTTGACTTCCGTAGCGAAAGAAAACGAACCTCCGCGCAGGCTCCATAGGACACGCGCGTGACCACCTATACCGATCTCATTGCCGGCATGACGGCAACCGCCACCGGCCACGGGGCACATGTTACCGACGACTGGAAGCAGGGCCGTACCACCTATGGCGGTCTCTCCGCAGCGCTTTGCCTGGAAGCGGCGCTTCGCGCCCTGCCCGACGCCCCACCCCTGCGCTCGGGACAGTTCGCCTTCATCGGTCCGGCAGCCGGAGAGCTGGCCATCGAGACCAAGGTGCTGCGCCAGGGCAAGTCGACCCTATTCGTCGGCGTCGATCTGGTGGGCGAGCAGGGCCTGGCCACCCGCGCCATCCTGACCTTCGGCGCGGCGCGGGAGTCGCTGGTGGCGCACAGCAACCTGCCCTGCCCCGTCGTCGCCCCGCCGGCCGACTGTGAATTCTTCTTCCCGCCGGGTTCAGGGCCTGGCTTTTCGGGCCAGTTCGAAGTGCGGATGGCCGGCGGCACGCGGCCCCTGTCCGGCCAGCCTCCGGAGTATCTGTTGTGGATCCGCCACCGCGACCCGGCCGCACGCTCCCTGGCGGCGCTCATTGCCCTGGCCGACACACCACCGCCCCCGGCCATGGCCCTGTTTCCGAAGTTCGGTCCGATCTCGACCATGACCTGGTCACTGGATGTCGTCGGCCTGCCCGCTGAGGACGATGACGGCTGGCGGCTGCTGCGCAGCACGGCCGAGACCATCGGCGACGGCTATTCCACCCAGGACATGATGCTGTGGGACCAGGGCGGACGTCCGCTGATCGCCGCGCGCCAGAACGTGGCCGTTTTTGTTTAAGGCCGAGGATGGACTTGGCGGCGACGGCCTTTTGCCGTCATCCTCCGCCGCATCCGACCGACCACTGATGTCGACTCGTGTGGGGAAGCTGCCAATGACCAAGATCGCCTGCCTGGCCGGAGCGGCCGTCGTCGCCCTGCTGTCCACCAGCGCCGCTGCCCAAGCCTCGCCGGCGACCTCAGAACAGGCGACCCAGGCCTATCTGGCTCAGATCAAGGCCAAGAACGACCTCCTGCGCGCGGTTATCGCGGTCAACCCGGCCGCCCTGACCGATGCCAAGGCTCGCGACGCCGAACGCAAGGCCGGCAAGGTCCGTTCGGCCATCCATGGTCTGCCCATCCTGCTGAAGGACAATATCGAGTCCGCCGAGCCCCTGGCTACCACAGCGGGATCCCTGGCCCTGAAGGACAATGTCACCGGCCGCGACGCGCCCCTGGTCAAGGGGCTGCGCGAGGCAGGGGCTGTGATCCTGGGCAAGGCCAATCTGTCCGAATGGGCCAATATCCGCTCGAACAACTCAATCAGCGGCTGGAGCGCCGTCGGCGGCACGGTGCGCAATCCCTATGTCCTGGATCGCAGCGCCTGCGGCTCGTCCAGCGGTTCGGGCGCGGCGGTCGCAGCCGGCCTGGCCTGGGCGGCCATCGGCACCGAGACCGACGGCTCGATCACCTGCCCGGCGGCGATCAATGGTCTGGTGGGCCTCAAGCCCACTGTCGGCCTGGTCTCTCGCACCCACATCATCCCGATCAGCCACAGCCAGGACACGGCCGGCCCCATGACCACCACGGTCCGGGACGCCGCCGAGATCCTGACCGCCATCGCCGGCTCTGACCCTGCGGATGGGGCGACCAAGGCCGCCGACAGCCACAAGACCGACTATGCCAAGGGCCTCAGCAAGGACGCCCTGAAGGGCGTAACCCTGGCGGTGGCGCGCTTCTATACCGGCTACTCGCCCAAGACCGACGCCGTGTTCGAGCAGGCCCTGAAAGACCTCGCAGCCCAGGGCGCGACCCTGGTCGAGGTGAAGGAATTTGACGAGGGCCCGATCGGCCGGGCCGAGGGGGTGGTGCTTTATACCGAACTGAAGGTCGATCTGGCCTCCTATCTGGCCTCGACAGATCCCGCCAAGGTCAAGACCCGTACCCTGGCCGACGTGATCGCCTTCAACAAGGCGACCCCCAAGGAGTTCGAGTGGTTTGGCCAGGAGAGCTTTGAGCGGGCCGAAAAAACCAAGGGCTATGATGACCCCGACTATATCAAGGCTGCCGCAGACGCCCGGCGGCTGGCCGGTCCCGAGGGTATCGACAAGATCCTGAAGGACACGGGTGCGGTCGCCATCGTGGCCCCGACAACCGGACCGGCCTGGACCATTGATCCCCTGAATGGTGACAATTATGGCGGCTCCTCTACCACCCTGCCCGCCGTCGCCGGCTATCCGCACCTGACCGTGCCTATGGGAGATGTCACAGGCCTGCCGGTCGGGCTTTCGTTCATCGGCCCGGCCTGGAGCGAGAAGCTTCTGCTGAACCTGGGCTATGCCTATGAGCAAGCCACGATGAGGCGCAAGGCCCCGACCTTCAAGACGACCATAGCCCCTTAGGAGCTATGGTCGGCAACGATCCGCCAACCGTCCTTCTCCAGCGCCATGACCAGACTGGTATAGCCTTTGGCCGATGTCCCATCGGGATAGGTCAGGGCCCACTGGCCGATATAGAGGGCGTGAGTCGCATCCAGCAGGCGGAAGTCGACGGACTGGAAACTCAGCACGCCGCGCTTGGCCGGATCGGCGAGATTGTACTTGGCATTATAGCGGGCGATCATCGCCGCCTTGCCGCGAACCAGGCCTTCTTCGGTGACGAAGCTGGTTTCCGGTGCCTCTGAATAGGCGGCCATGAAGCGGACAACGTCGCCAGCGTTCCAGCCCTTGGCGCTGTCCGCCATCACGGCCTCGACAGCCCGTTGCTGCGGTGAAGACTCGACGGCCCAGGCAAACGTCGGCGCAGCCAGCAGAGCCAGGGTCAGCAGGAGGCGGCGCATCAGACGCGCGGGCGAATGACGTCGATCGGTGGCGGCGGCGGCGTGACCCGGTCCGGCGACGGCGCATTGGGGGCGGGTGGCCCCATATAGGGTCTCTGCTGTGGTGGTTTCGCACAGCCGCAAAGGGTCGCGATGGCCAGGGTCAGGATCAGGCCTGATCTCAGCATCCCACCAGACCCACACCGGCGAAATTGCGGTTGGCTCCGACCCCGACCCCGCCGAAGCGATCGCCGAGCGCGACGCCAATGCCCAAGGCACCGGGCGGATTGGCTACAGCCACACCCAGATTGCCGGCCGGCGTGAAGATACCGAGGCCTGACTTGAAGCAGTGATTGTCGACGCGCGGATCCCAGACCTCGACCTGACCATCAGCCCGGGTGAAAGCCCAGCGCTCACCGCGCTCATCGCGGCCGCTGACCGAGATCTTGCCCTTGCCGTCCGGCGTGACACCGTAGGATTCCCGGGTGAAGCCATCGACGGCACAGGACGCTACCAGACCAGGCCGGCTGAGATCGCCACTGAGGGCCGCTGCCGAGCGGGTCTGGGCATTATAGGCCGAAACCTCGGTATCGCCGCGTCCGCCGCCGACAAAGATCTGGGTCCCGGTCGCGCTGTCATAGGTCATGATGTCCGGTGCCTGGCCGCTCAGCGGCTCACCACAGGCAGCGGATCGGCTCCCGCCCCCGCGGGTGCTCTGGGCCTGGACCTGGGTCGCAGCCAGGGACGCGGAGACCGTCAGGGCAACGGTGACGAGATGGACAAGCTTGCTCATTTGGGGGCTCCCCCTGATTGAGAACCGCCCGCCAGAGCGTCCTGCGACAGCTGAGGCGGAGCCGATGTCGCCGAGGCCGGCAATATGTTTGGAGCCGGCCAGTACGAGTCAAAGTCGAGGCGGGCCTGGTCACGCGGCGTGCGGAAGACTTCCGGAGCCTCGTACCAAGGGCGGCAGGTCAGTTCGCCATTGAAGTGCCCCTTGACCAGGGCCTCGCAGCCCCCTGGACGGGCGAAGACGCGGTTGTCGACCGAGCGAACCTGGCCACCGGCATCGGCATAGATGCCCGAGCGCATGACGCGATGGATCCGGTTGTTCGAGGCGAAGACAATCCCCGAGGCGGCGTAGATGCCCACATCGATGGCCTCCAGATCGCCGCCGCGGATCTGCAGATTGGCATTCTCCAGCACGACCGCCCAGTCGCTGTCGCGGACGACAGGATTGAGCAGGGTGGTTTCATCGCCGCCACCGACATAGATGCCGCGCGAGAAGCCGTCGACGTAGAGGCCCTCGATCTTCACCAGCTGCTGGCGATTCATACCGGCAATGACAAAGCCGGCGGAATTGCGGGTGCGGGCCGAACCGGTCCAGTCGCCCAGCCGAACGATGCGGATATCCCGCAGGCGACTGTCGCCCGAGGTCTCAAACGCTCCGCCGATGGCCGTCGCAGCGATCTCGACATTGGACGCCATGATCTCACCGGTGGCCTTGACCACAGGCTGACGGGTCCGGCCGATAAAGGCGGTATCCTGCAGCTCGATCCGGCTGTCCTCGACGTCCAGGGCCGAGCCCTCGCCGTCATAGCGCACCGTGACGCCCTTCAGGGCCAGTTCGGTGGCGCGGCCGGTGATGCAGGACGCCTTGCCGGCCCGCAGGGCATCGATACCCAGTCCTTCGAGCACCACATAGCCCACGCCGGGCGCGATGCGGATACAGGGCTGGCCGGCCGGGGCCACGAGGATCGGGCGGCCACGCGAAGGCGTATAGTCGCGCACGACGATGGTGACCGACTGGGTGATGTTCAGCGTCTCGACGCAGGCCCCGCCCTCCGTCGAGGTCAGCGTCAGGACGTCGCCGTCATAGAGGCGGGAGAGTGTATCGCTGACCTGACCCGGATAGGCGTAGTCGCAATCAATGTCGCGACGCACGACAGGCTGGGCGGACTGGCAACGGCCGCGCACGCTGATGGAACCGCGCGGGCACGGCCTGACCTTGGGTCGATAGGCTGTACGGCAGCCCTTGGACAGATTGGGGTCCAGCAGGAGGCCAAAACAGGGGCGGATCTGC
Source organism: Caulobacter sp. AVps16 (assembly GCF_058681455.1). Taxonomy (NCBI): domain Bacteria; kingdom Pseudomonadati; phylum Pseudomonadota; class Alphaproteobacteria; order Caulobacterales; family Caulobacteraceae; genus Caulobacter; species Caulobacter sp. AVps16. The sequence goes on along the minus strand of NZ_CM178739.1, from coordinate 873,565 downwards.
TGGTCGACCTTGGCATCCGGCGAGGCCAGGGCCACGGCAGGCGCGGCGGCGAGGCCGAGCGACAGCACAGCCAGAAGGGCCAGGAAGCGGCTCAGGCGGCTCATCGATAGTCCCTTTCGATGTAAGGCCGTCCCCCGCGCTCAGCGGCGGGTCTGGGCGGACGCGAGACCTGGGCGAGCAGCTGTTGCAGGCGCCAGACAGACGGCTTGAAGCCGGCCAGGGCCCCGTCCAGCTGATAGACCACAGCCCGGGCACGATCCTGGTCTGCAACGCCCTGCAGGCCGAGCGAGAAGAAGGTCGACATGGCGTACTTGGCTTCCGCCGACCCCTGACGCTCGGCTTCCTCGTACCAGTGATAGGCACGGGCATAATCGCGCGGCACGCCGACGCCCTCGGAGTACATCACGGCCAGCACGAGCTGGGCCTTGGACGAGCCATTGACGGCTGCGTACTGAACGGCCCGCACCTTTTCGATCGCGCTGAGGCGACCCGTAACGGGGCGGCCAAGCATCGCCTGGAAGGTCTGGACGTCGCTGGACGGCAGCAGCTTCTCGTCGAGGATCGGTGCCGAGATCACCCGCAGATAGGCCAGGGCCTCGCCGATGTGAACGAAGGGCAGATCCGCCAGCCGCATCTGGGCCGCTTCGCGGGCTTCGCCCGACTGATCGGCCTCGTCAGAATGGGGCACGCCGGATTCTGGCGACTCGGGCGGATAGAATTCGTAGGGCGGGATCCAGCGCTTGGCTTTTGTCTCGACGAAGGCCCCGTAGGAGGCCCGCTGCGGCGAGGAGCGCTCGAAATCCTTGAGCATCACATAGGCCGAGACGTCGCCCGTCTGCACGGCCAGATAGTTGTAGAGATAGGCGTCGACGTCGTTGCGGCGGAACAGGTCCAGGGCAGCCGGCGTTCCGGCCCGCTTCTGGCTGCCATAGGCCTCAACGGCCTGCAGATTGTCGGACGGCTCGCCATAGGGACCGAAGAAGGCGTCATGGATGCGCGCCAGCACGCGATAGCCGTCCGCGCCCTGGCTGGACAGCACGTAGATCACGCGATTGCGGACCTTCTCGCGCTCTTCCGTCGACATCCGCGACAGCAGCCTGTCCAGGGCCCCATAGGCGCTCTGGCGCTCGAAGGCCCGGCAATCGTCAAACCGCGACAGGGCCTTGCCGTCGCCCTTGGCGCGCCGCTCATAGGCTGCAATCGGCGCATAGCCGCCGGCATTGGCCAGGGCCATGGCGTACCAGGTGGCCGCCTCGACCGGATCCTCGAGATTCTTGTCGACGGCGCGCTGGCCTTCGTAGCGGCGGGCCAACTCCAGCTGGGCGAAAAAGTCCCCACGGAAGCCCCCTTGGCGAAGCGCCCGGATCTCCTGCTGCTGCTGATTGAACTGACCTGACACGCCCTGTGCGGCCTGGGGCCGCGGACAGGCACTGGCGCGACGCTGGAACCAGGAACTGGGCCCAACATCACAGCCGACCAGGGGAATCACTACAGCGGCGACCAAGGCCCCAACCGGGATGCGCCGGATCAGAGCCTCCCGACCAGAAAGTGCCCCGGTCAGGGCTTTTCGGAGCGCGGAATAGCGCGAAACAGCATCGCTGGCTTCGTGCATCACTCCCCCTCCAGCACGCTGTTAACCATAACCATCAAGGACTCATGTGCCCGGTGTCGCAGGCTGTCAAGGTGAAGCAACAGCGTTCGCCTAGCGGCGTGTTGACACGCCTGCGCGACTATTCGCGCCTCAGGGGAATTCAGCAAACACAGGCGGGATTCGACACGGCGCAAGATCGCGAATCCGTGACGGACGCAACCGCGAAGCGAATTTGGTCATGCCCTGAAACAGGCTCGCCGCGCCCGGTTTTCGAGCGCGGCGAGCCCCTGATCAGGCCTGAAGGACCTAGCGGCCGGTCGGCATGTCCTTGAAGGCCACATCCTTGTCGACGCGGACATCACCGGGCAGGCCCAGAACGCGTTCGGCGATGATGTTCTTGAGGATCTCGTCGGTGCCGCCGGCGATTCGCAGGCCCGGAGCCCACATCAGGCTCTGCTGGAAAGCCGCTTCTGCCGGGGCCTGAGCGGGATCGACCAGGATGCCGTACTGGTCTTCCATCTCGACGGCCGTATTGGCCAGTTCCTGCATCTGGTTGGCGGCGATGATCTTGCCGATCGAGCTTTCCGGACCGGGCGTCTGGCCGCGCGACAGGGCGGTCATGGTCCGGAAGCGAGTGAACTTCAGGCCCTCGGATTGCACGTACCAGTCGGCCAGCTTCTCGCGGAACGCATTGTCCTTGATGGCCGGGCCGGTGGCCCCGGTGAGTTCGCGGGCCAGGCCCATGATCTCGCGATAGTTGGGACCCGACGAGCCGCCCACAGCCAGACGTTCGTTCATCAGGGTGACCAGGGCCACCTTCCATCCGTCACCGACCTCGCCCAGCCGCTGGCTGTCCTTGACGCGCAGGTCGGTGAAATAGACCTCGTTGAACTCGCGGCCGCCCGACATCTGGTGGATCGGCCGGCACTCAACGGCGGCATCGCGCATGTCGATCCAGAACATGGTCAGACCCTTGTGCTTGGGCACGTCGGGATCGGTCCGGGTCAGCAGGATGCCGTAGTCGCAGTAGTGGGCCCCGGTGGTCCAGACCTTCTGGCCATTGATCACCCACTCGTCGCCATCCTTGATGGCGCGGGTGCGCAGGGCCGCGACGTCGGAGCCGCCGGCCGGTTCGGAGAACAGCTGGCACCAGATCTCCTCGCCCTTCACGGCCGGAGAGACGAAGCGTTGCTTGGTCTCCGTGTTGGAGAAGGCCATGACGGTCGGCACGCACATGCCCAGACCAATGGTGAAATAGCCGTAGGAGAGCCCCGCCTTGGTTTCCTCCTGACCGAAGATCACCGACTGGATCGGCGTGCCGCCGCCCCCGCCGATGGCCGCCGGCCAGGTGATGCAAGCATAGCCGGCACCGGCCTTGCGGGCCTGCCAGGCCTTGGCGGCCGCCATGTGCTCGGGCGTATTGGCTTTCACATCGCCGAACTGGGCGCGATGGGCCGCGGCGTTCTCAGCCAGCCAGGCGCGGGCCTTTTCGCGATAGGCGGCTTCTTCGGGTGAATCGTTGAAATCCATGTTCGTCGTTCCCTTAAGCCGCGTTCTTCTGTTCGAGCTGGCTGACCAGCCGTTCCTTCCAGACCCGCGGCGCGCCGGCCACGAGGCTGAGCTGGCGCGAGCGCCGGTAATAAAGGTGGCAGTCAACGTCCCAGGTGAAGCCCATGCCGCCATGGACCTGGATGCTTTCCTTGCTGGAGAACCAGAAGGCGTCCGATGCGGCGATACGAGCGGCGGAGGCCGCAATGGGCAGTTCCGGCGCGTCGACGTTCAGGGCCCAGGCCCCGTAATAGGCGTTGGAGCGGGCCACCTCGTTCTTGACGTACATGTCGGCCAGCTTGTGCTTGATCGCCTGATAGCCGGCGATGACACGACCAAAGGCATAGCGACCCAAAGCATAGTCCTTGGCCATCTCCAGGCACTTGTCGGATCCGCCCAGTTGCTCGAAGGCCAGAAGCACGGCAGCGCGGTCCATGATCGCCTGGACGAGGTCGAAGCCCGCACCGGCTTCGCCGATCCGTTCGGCGGCGACGCCGTCGAAGGTCAGCTTGGCCACACTACGGGTCGGGTCGAGGCTCTTGAGCGTCTCGCGCGAAACGCCCTTGGCCGTCAGATCGACCAGATAGAGCCCCGCCTTTCCGGCCTCGCTGGCCAGCACCAGGGCCATATCGGCGACATCACCGTCAGTGACCGGGATCTTGACCCCCGTCAGCTTGCCGCCCTCAACGCGGCAGGCGAGGTTCGAAGCATTGACGACGCCCGGGCCTTCGGAGGTGGCCAGGCAGCCGATCAGTTCGCCGGCGGCAATGCGCGGCAGGATGCCGGCCTTCTGATCCTGGCTACCGGCCAGCATCACGCCTTCGGCCAGGAAATAGACCGTCGAGGCGAACGGGATCGGCGCGACAGCGCGGCCCAGTTCCTCGGCAATGGCGCACAGCTCGACCCGGCCCAGACCCAGACCGTTGAACTCTTCGGGGATACAGGCCCCCAGCCAGCCCTGCTCGGCGACAGCGGCCCAGAGGTCTTTGTCAAAAGACCGGGCGGGGTCATCCAGGACGCCGCGCACGACGGCCGGGCCGCACCGCCCGTCAAGGAACTTACGAGCCTCGTCCTTCAGGAACTTCTGGTCGTCGGAAAAGTCGAAATCCACGCGGTGGCCTCCCTGTGCGCCGCTTTGGATCGGCGCTTTGGAAAACACCCTGACTGACCTTTCGCTGCAGGGAAAGATTGACCCGGCGTCAAGAATTTCAGGTTCTTATGGTCAGCGTTCAGTTCACGTCGCGTCCACGGGGCCATGGCCAAGACCGTCTATCAGCGCAACCAGAAGGTCTGGGTCGAGAGCGTCGGCGCCTGGGCTACCATCGAGCGTATCGTGCCGATCTGGGCCAAGGGCTTCGACGAGCCGGTGCGGGTCACCTATGACGTTGGCCTGGGTCGCGAATTTCACGCCCATGAACTGAAGCCCGAAGACAGGGTGGATGCCGAAGGCACCGGCATGCTCGCTAACTGGCGGGTGCTCAGAGCCCGAAACAAATGGCAGCAGGAAAGCGATTGCCCGCATCATCCCTACCCCGGCACCTATCCAGTCGTGGTCACAGATCCTAACGACTGGGGCGGCTGGCGGACGCCGGGCGCAGAATATGATCGCGATCCGCGCAAGATCGAATATCAGGCCCGGCTGATCGCCTGCGCCCCGCGTCTACAGGCCATGGCCCGCCAGATCCTCGAACTGGTGGCCGATCACCCGGAGGATGCGCCGCCGGCCCTGACCGCCCTGGCCCAGCAGGCCTCGGCCATTGAACGCTATCTGCATGAGGTCCCGGCGGCAGCCGAGACCGCCAGCCGTATCGAAGACTAGACCGGCCAGTCCCGGCCGGAACCCGGACGACGAAGCCGATCATGGGCGGCAAACTCCAGGGCCGGCCGGACCACGCCCTGATCAACCTCGCCGCCACCGGGCAAAAGTCGCAGGCAGCGGCGTCCGATCCAGATCAGGACCTCCATGCCCTCGTTTGCACCCTCGGCAGCCCAGCCCCGCAACACCGCTTCATAGGGCGCGCGTCGCCAGGCATTGGGCTGGGCAGGATCGAGCTCAACATTGACGATCCGTCCCCCCTCGCCCGCATGCAGGACGAAGCCGCAGCGGTCGGGGCGCCAGTCGTCGCCGAGCCGCTCATCCAGCAGCCAGTCGCAGGCAAACTCACCGCAGCCAGCAGGGCGGACGGCATAGACCCCGCAACCCTTGCCGCGGCGGAAGTAGCGGCACCAGACGTGCGGTGCCTTTTCCAGTTCACGGACGCCGATCAGCTTGCAGCACTGGCCGCACGCGCCGCATTCCCGCTCCGCCATGCTGATCTCCGCCCACGCCCTAGCCTCAGCGAGGGTTTAAGGGGCGGGCGGAGATAGGCAAGGTGCCAGATCAGAACCGGTAGCCGATCCCGACGGAAGCCACGACCGGGTCAAGCTTGACCTTGGACTTCAGAGTGCCGCCATTGATCGAGGCATCGGTCTCGAACCACACCTTCTTGACGTCAATATTGAGGTTGTAGCGGGGGCTCAGCGGCACATCGGCACCGACCTGCAGGGCATAGCCGAAGCCGTCGTCCAGCTTCACCTTGAAGCCATTCAGGTCCTTGTCGCCATAGAACAGCATGTAGTTCAGGCCCGCACCGACATAGGGGCTGAACTTGGCATCCGGGAGCGGGTGATACTGCAGCGACACGACGGGCGGCAGGACCCAGGTCTTGTGAACAACAACATTGGTGGCAGGACCAACGGCCTTTACCGTGTGCTGGGTGGTGCCCGCGATCACTTCGATGGCCAGCTTGTCGGTCAGGAAATAGCTCAGGCCGATGGTCGGCTTGATGTCGTCATTGACGTCGGCCTTCAGGCCCGTGGCGGCACCGGCGGACGTGGTGATGGCATTGCCGGCGTCGGGCGCGACATCCGTGACTCGGACGTTCAGAACCAGATCACCCTTGGCCTTCGGCTTGACGGCTTCCTGGGCATGGGCGGCGGAAAAGGCCAGCAGGCTGGCGGCGCAGGCCAGGGCCAGACGGGTCGCAACGGTCATAGTTTATCCCCTTATTCTCGAACCGGACGCTGCATTTGGGGCGCCCGAAGGGGGAATTGCGCCGACTCAGGCGCTCATTCTTTGATCCGGAACAAGTCCGCACTGAAAATGGGGCTTTTGGGCTCGATCTAAATACTTAAGGGCTCTCGCGCGCGTCGGCCCGGCCCTCTAGATTGACCCCATGCGCACAGAAACGCCCCAGGCCATCCGGCTCGTCGACTATCGCCCCTTCCCGTTCGAGATCGAAGAAACCCATCTACACTTCAGGCTGGACCCTTCGGCCACACGGGTCGTGACCACACTGAAAATCCGCCGCACGGGCGAAGCGGGCGCGCCACTGGTCCTCAATGGTGAGCGCCTGAAGCTGATTTCGGTGTCCATGGACGGCCATGCCCTGGACTCTTCAGCCTACCGGCAGGACGCCGAGTTCCTGGCCCTTGAGGCCGTGCCAGACGCCTTTGTGCTGACCACGGAGGTCGAGATCGATCCGGCGGCCAACAAGGCGCTGATGGGTCTCTACATGTCCGGCGGCCGCTTCTGCACCCAGTGCGAGGCCGAGGGCTTCCGCACCATCACCTATTTCCCGGACCGGCCTGACGTCCTGTCGCGCTACACCGTTCGGATCGAAGCCGACCAGGCCTTCCAGCACCTGCTCAGCAACGGCAACCTGATCGACAGCGGCGCGCTCGGGCGCGGCCGCCACTATGCCGTCTGGAACGACCCCTTCCCCAAGCCGGCCTATCTGTTTGCCCTGGTGGCCGGTGAACTGGATGTGCTGGAGGACAGCTTCGTCACCATGAGTGGCCGCACCGTGGCCCTGAAGGTGTTCGTCGATCCCGGCCAGGCCCCGCGGGGGGCCTATGCCCTCGACGCCCTCAAGCGCTCCATGGCCTGGGACGAGCAGGCCTTCGGCCGCGAGTACGATCTCGATCTCTTCATGATCGTGGCGGTCCGCGATTTCAATTTCGGGGCCATGGAGAACAAGGGGCTGAACATCTTCAACAGCTCCCTGCTTCTGGCCGACCCGGAAACCGCCACCGACCTCGACTTCGAACGGATCGAGGCGGTCGTGGCGCACGAGTACTTCCACAATTGGACGGGCAACCGCATCACCTGCCGCGACTGGTTCCAGTTGTGCCTGAAGGAAGGCTTCACGGTCTTCCGCGACCAGAGCTTCTCGGCCGACCAGCGCGGGGCGGCCGTGCAGCGGATCAAGGACGTCAAGGCCCTGCGCGCCCGCCAGTTCGCCGAAGACGCCGGCCCCCTGGCCCACCCCGTTCGACCGTCCAGCTATCTGAAGATCGACAATTTCTACACCGCGACCATCTACGAGAAGGGCGCGGAGATCATCCGCATGCTGAAAACCCTTCTGGGCGACGATGCCTTCCGGGCCGGCAGCGACCTCTATTTCGAACGCCACGACGGTCAGGCGACCACGGTCGAGGCCTTTATCGCCTGCTTCGCCGACGCCACCGGCCGCGACCTCTCGGACTTCTTCGCCTGGTATGAGCAGGCCGGCACGCCCTCGGTCTCCTTGGCCAGCACCTATGATGCCGCTGCCGGGACCCTGGAAATCAGTCTGACCCAGGCCACCGCGCAAACCCCCGGTCAGCCGACCAAGAAGGCCCTGCCCATCCCGGTGACCATCGGCCTGCTGGATGCCAACGGTGCCCCGCTGCGCGACAGCGAGGTGGTGGTTCTGGACACCTCAACCAAGACCGTGCGCTGGGCAGGTATTGCCTCAACACCTGTGGTCTCGGCCCTGCGGGGCTTTTCAGCTCCGGTGAACCTGACCACCGACGCCCGGCCTGCCGACGGCTACGTGCTGTTCGCCGCGGATCCGGACCTGTTCAACCGCTGGGAAGCCGGTCAGACCCTGGCCCGCGACCTGATCCTGGCCCGGGCGGCCGGATCGGCCGATGAGGTCGGCGAAGAACGCTACGCCGAGGCCCTCGGCCGGGCCCTGGTCGACGAGGCCTCGGAACCGGCATTCAAGGCCCTGCTCCTGGCCCTGCCCAGCGAGCCGGACCTGGCCCTGGCCATGGAACCTGCGGATCCGGCAGCCCTGCACGCTGCCCGCCGCGCCCTGCGCACCCGCATCGCGGTTCATCTGGGCGATCTGTTGCGGCGGCTGCATGGTGAACTGCAGGCGAGCAGCGCTTTCTCGGCCGATGCCCGATCGGCCGGAATGCGGGCCCTTCGTAACGGTTGCGCCGACCTGCTGGCGGCCGACCCGCATGCCCTCAATGTCGACCGCATCGTCGGCCACTTTGAAGCAGCGGCCAATATGACCGACGCCATGGGTGCCCTGTCAGCCCTGGTCCAGATCGGTGGCGAGGCTCGCGACAAGGCCCTGGCCGCCTTCCACACCAAGTGGCGGCATGAGCCACTGGTGCTGGACAAGTGGTTCGCCGTGCAGGCCCGGGATCCGTCGGCCAGCGCCCTGGACCGGGTGATCGCCCTGACAACGCACGAGGATTTCGACGCCACCAATCCCAACCGGTTCAGGGCCCTGGTTTCGACCTTCGCCAATTTCAATCCGGCCCGGTTCCACGACCCGTCTGGTGCCGGCTATCGTTTCCTGGCCGAAAAAATCCTGGCCGTGGATGCCTATAACCCGATGACCGCTGCCCGTCTGGTCGAAGCCTTGGGGGGGTGGCGGCGCTATCCTGACACCCTGGGAACCCAGATGCGCGAAGCGCTCAGTGGCGTTGCTGCCCACCCTGGATTGTCCAAGAACGTACTGGAACTGGCCAGCAAGGCCCTCGACTAGGGCCGGCCAGTTGAGACCCTGACCAGCGGATTGCGACCAATAAGCTCATACCGAGCCAAATCTGCCGTTCGACCGTGACGGGAACCTTGGGCGTGCGTTAGATTCACCCGATGCGGCGAAGTGACTCGCGGCGATGTAATCGGGGAGCCTTGGGCTTTTGAGGATTGGGGATCCAAGACCCGGAAGATCGGCAGGAGCCGGCCTTTCCGCGGCAGGTGTCGTGCGGTCGATGACCGCGCGCGCGCCGTCGCAGGTCTATGTCCGGGTCGCCATTCTCGCCGCCCTGCTGCTGCTGGCGGTCTATACGGCCTTTGGGGTCAAGCGCCTGCAGCAGGACGTCGCGCGGGCACCGGGCGGTGCGGCCCTGGCCGCCGAGGCGGGCCTTGCGGCCAGCCGCATCGAAACCAATCTCGCCGCACAGCGCGCCGGTCTGTCAGCAGCCTCGGACATCCTCAAGCGTGACCCGGCCGACACCATGGACGCGGCCGAGATCGCCCTGCGGGCCAGCGGTGGCGAAGCCATGGCCGTGGCCGTGGCCGGACCATCCGGCATACTGGCTGTCTCCGGCCGCGACGAAGCGGCGGACTGGAAGGCGGCGGCCCGAGCCGCTTCGGCCTCGGGGCGCTCCACCTGGATCGGTACCGCCGGCGAAAGCGGCCGCCTCTATGTCGCGGCAGTGGCACCTGTCTCGACCGGACGCAATTTCATCATCGCCAGTGGCGATCCCAGTCGTCTGCTTGTCGATCCCGGCAAGAGCGGCGCCCGCGCCCTCGCCCTGGCCGACGGCCGACTGGTAGCGACCCGGGGCCGGTCTATCAGCGGCCTGCAGACCTTCCGCGAAGCCTTCGCTCTGTCGATCGAGGATGTCGGTGACCAGAGCGCAGCCCTGCGGGGACAGACCGCCAATGGGGCCCTGCTGGACGTTGCCGTTCAGCCCCTGGCTGAAGGCACCTTGCTGGCCGTGGCGGGCGCGCCTTCGCGAACCGTCGCCAACATGGATCGGCAGGTCATGGAGGGCGCGTTCAATCTGCTGGCCCCCCTCGCTGTGGGCATTGCCCTTGCCCTTCTCCTGATGATGCAGAGCCGCAAGGCCGAGGCGGCCCATCGCGAGTTCGTCGACAGCGAGCAGCGGTTCCGTCTGGCCGTCGAAGCTGCCCGCTGCGGCATCTGGGAATGGGATCTGCGCGGCGACCAGGTCTTTCTTTCAGACGTCACCGGCGTGATGTTCGGCTGGGGCGGTGGCGGGATCGTTTCCGGTCAGGACATGCTGGACCGTATCTCGCTCGACCATCAGGAACGGGTCCGCCAGGCCCTGGCGAATGCCGCGACCTTCGGCGCATTCGACGTCTCGTTTCGTGTGCCCTCCATGCAGCAGGGCGGCCGCTCGATCTGGATCGACGCCCGCGGCCAGGGCTTCGGGACACCGGGCGTGGACGGCTATGTCCGCATCATCGGCGTGGCCCTGGATGTCACCGAGGAGCGCCTGGCCCAGGCGAGGGCCCAGGCCGCCGAAAACCGCCTGCGTGACGCCATCGAGAGCGTTTCGGAGGCCTTCGTGCTCTGGGACCGCCAGGGCAGGCTGCTGATGTGCAACCGCAACTATCGCAATGTCTTCTCCCTGGAGCCCAAGCTGCTCAAGCCCGGTGCCGCCCGCGCCGAGGTCAACCGCTTCGCGGCGCTGGCCATCAAGCAGGACCACCCCGCACCAGACGGCGCCAAGGGTGTGCGCGAGGCCGAGATGATGGACGGGCGCTGGATCCAGATCAGCGAGCGCAGAACGGCCGAAGGCGGCCTGGTCATGACCGCGGCCGACATCACCGCCATCAAGAACCAGGAAGAAGCCCGACGCCTCAATGAGGAGCAGCTTCAGAACGCCGTGACCGGTCTAGAGCGGAGCCAGGAGCAACTGGCCGAACTGGCGCGCAAGTATGAGATGGAAAAGGTCAAGGCCGAAGGGGCCAACAAGGCCAAGAGCGAATTCCTCGCCAACATGTCGCATGAACTGCGGACGCCGCTGAACGCCATCAACGGCTTCTCAGAGATCATGATGACCGAGATGTTCGGGCAGTTGGGTGATCCGCGCTACAAGGGCTACAGCCAGGACATTCACAATTCCGGCCAGCATCTGCTGGCCCTGATCAACGACATCCTCGACATGTCCAAGATCGAGGCCGGCAAGATGAACCTGAAGTTCGAGCCGCTGAACCTTGAGGATGTCGCCGAGGACGCCGTGCGCCTGGTGCGTAATCGGGCCGAGGCCGCCGGTCTGAAACTGGTCATCGACTTCCCGCAACTGCCCGAGATCGAGGCCGACTACCGGGCGGTGAAGCAGGTCCTGCTCAACCTGCTGTCCAACGCCATCAAGTTCACGCCGCGCTCTGGTAGTGTCACGATCCGCGCCGAGGTCCGCCGTGATCCCCTGAGCGATCGCCTGCGGGTCTCGGTGCAGGATACCGGCATCGGCATCGCCAAGGAGGATCTGGCCCGCCTGGCAAAGCCATTCGAGCAGGTCGAAAGCCAGCTGTCGAAGACCACCCAGGGCACCGGTCTGGGCCTGGCCCTGACCAAATCCCTGATCGAGATGCATGACGGGGCCATGGACATGGCCAGCACGCCCGGCGAAGGCACTACCGTCAGCTTCAGCCTGCCCATCCGCCAGAGCCAGGCCAGCCCGGCCCGCGACTTCGCCGCTGCCTGAGCCGTACGATCCAAATTATGACTTTATTTTCATAGACTTAAATCGACGTCATGACTCAGTCGTAACGGGTCAAGGCGTCCGTCCGGCTCTACACCCTCGAACAACAGAACGCGCCCGGCGCACATCGAGGGATCTCCACCATGAGCAAGTTCATCAACCGCCTGGCCGCCGTCGCCGCCCTGGCCCTGGCCGCCACCCCGATCATCGGCCTGACCGCAGCCCATGCTGCCCAGCCACAGCCCGTGGCCAGGATCCTGGTCGGCGACCTGACCCTGTCACACCCGGCCGATGCCGCAGAGTTTCTGAGCCGGGCAGAACGAGCCGCCGACCAGGTCTGTGCCACCCGCATTACCGCGGAAAAGCTGCGCGGCCTGTCGGTGCGCGCCTGCTATCTGGATTTCGCGTCAGACCTTCGAGGCGAACTGAGCCGCACCCAGCTGTCCGACCTTCGCAAGGCGCAGCGGGCCGCACCGACGAACTTTGCCATGCGTCCGGTTGGCCTGTTCTAGCTAGCCGCGCCGCATCCAGGCCGCGACGGCCCAGGCATGGGCGTCGTGGCGCAGGGCGACGACGGCATCGCGCGGGTCCAGCCAGACCAGTTCATGGTCATCCTCGACCTTGAGGTCCGGTTGTTGTCCGACGAGCCGCGCGGTGTGGATGCCGCCGAAGTTGCGCATGGGCTGGCCATCGGACTTCAGAAAATACTGCGATACCGTGGTCACCAGGTCGTCGACCTCGACCACCAGGCCCGTCTCCTCGCCAAACTCGCGGACGATAGCCCGGGGCTCGGTCTCGCCGGCATCGACGCCGCCCCCCGGCAGATCGAAATAGGGCGACTTGCCGGGCTTGGTGACCCGCACCAGCGCGATCGCGCCAACGCTGTTCTCGACGATCCCAAAGGCGGCGGGACGGGCGCGGTAGTCCAGGCCCGGCTCAGGTTGGCCGAACGCGAGCAAGCCGTCAGTCCTTGCCGTAGAGGTCGAGCCAGGGATCAGCCTTGCCACTTTCGACGTCGGCGACGCTGATTTCCGGCCGGTAGCCGATCTTGCCATTGGCGCTGTCACGCCACGCCTCGGTGACCAGATCGCGCAGGGCTGCTGCGGCCGCCGCCAGTCGGTCCTGAACGAAGGCCCGGGCCCGTGGATCGGTCTCGACCATACCGCCAGACTTCTCGAGGGCATAAAGCGGCTCGGTCAGTTTCCAGGTCGTGGTGAGATAGCCGACGACGCGGGTCTCAAGCGAGCAGGCGCAATCCTTGTAGGCCGGCATCAGCGCCCTGACCTGGGCTTCGTCGCCGACGGCCTTGGCCAGGGGGCCTTCAAAATTGAAATGGATCGAGCGCGAGTTGGTGTAGCCGTTCGGATTGGGATAGTCGCCCCAGCCGTTATAGTGCACCGACAGGTGCAGCGGCTGGCTGGCGTCGCCGACATAATGGGCCCAAACGCCCAGGTCGCGGAGCAGCAGGGCCTCACGACGCTTGAGGTCGGCGGCGTACCACGCCTTCTTCATCGGATCGGTCGCCATCTTTTCGGCGGCGACCAGGATCCGCCAGTAGGTGAAGTCCTTCACCAGCTGCTGGTAACCATCGATGATCGCATAGGGCAGATAGCCGGCTTTCCAGCTGTCGACCCCGGCGGCGCGAAGGGCGGTCTCATAGTCAGCGCGGGTGGCCGGCAGGGTTTCGACCGTGAACATCGGGCCGCCGTACATGCGGCCCTGATCGTCGACATCGAGGAAATGGGCGGAGTCGCGATCATGATCATGGATCTTGCCTGATCCCTTCCAGCGATCCGGTTCGCGCGCATACTCGCCGATCGCGGCCACGGCTTCAGGTGTGCGCAGGAAGGCCGGCACATCCGACGGCAGGCCCTGAGTTCCCAGCACCCCCACAAGGCGATGCCCGGAAGAGCCCCAGGCGAGGGCCGACGGGGCGGGTGCGGCGAGGACCGCTGCCAGGGCGAGGACTTTGAAGCTGGACGACAGGCGCGACATGGAAACTCCGCGAAACTATTGAAGGCCCAAGGCCACCTCGACCCGCCCCACCCAGGCCTTGACGGCCGGATAGAGCGACAGGTCGAACCCGCCTTCATGGGCGACCCGGGTGTAGGCCACCAGAGCGATGTCCGCCAGACTGAGCCGCTCCCCGATCAGGTAGGGAGTCTGTTGCAGCTGTGTTTCAAGCCGCGCGAGAGCGCTGTTGCCGCGTTCGACCAACTTGGGGTCCAGTCCGCTGACCGGATGGCCCAGATAGGCCACCTGGAACCGGGCCACCGCGACATAGGGCTCATGGCTGTACTGCTCCCAGAACAGCCACTCGTACATCTTGGCGCGTTCGAAGCCATCACTTGGGATCAGGAACGACCCTTCGGCCAGGTGCAGCATGATGGCGTTCGACTGGGCCAGGGCGCGACCATCGTCGAGAATCACCGCCGGGACCTGACCGGCCGGATTCATCGCCAGGAACTCCGGCGTCCGCGACTGCGCCTGCAGGATGTCGATCTCGATCCAGTCAAAGGGCAGGGCCAGCCGCTCGGCGGTCCATTTCACCTTCAGGCAGTTGCCCGATTTCGTGTCGCCGTAGATGCGCAGGGTCATCACATCGCCTTACGAGGGTTGTCACGGAGCCGTGATCAGACTATCCAGACCGCGCCCGACAGATACGCCGATAAGAGGATTCCCTCGATGCGTCGCACGCTCGCCGGAATTTTGGCCGTTTTGGCCATGTCCACCGCCCTCCCCGCCTTTGCCGCCAGCCCGGACTCCGAGTCGCGGTCCGACCCGCTGGGCGACCTGATCACGGGGGCTCTCACGGGCACCATTCCCGGCACGCTTGAGTACAAGATGCGGGCGACCCTCTATCATGCGGGTGCCAAAGGCATTCGCAGTCTCGACTCCCTCGGCTGCAAGGTCGTGGCCATGCGCACGGTCGCTGTCGACAAGACCGTCATCCCGCGCCGGACCGTCCTGTTCATCAAGGAAACCGTCGGCCTGCCGATGCCTGATGGTTCGACCCATGACGGCTACTGGTACGCCTCGGACATCGGCGGGGCGATCAAGGGCCTGAAGCTGGACCTGTTCAGCGGCATGGGCCGGTCATCGATGGCCCCCTTGATGGCACTGAACCTGTCCAGCCTGTCCGTCAGCAAGGTCGGCGAGTTCAAGGGCTGTCCCCCCGAATAGGCTCGGCGGGCCTGGCCTGTTTGGCAAACGGCTGTTCGTCCCATAGAGATGCTCGAGGGCCTGAATCTGTACAGGTTCGCGGGGGTTCAGATGGGTTTACTCAGCAGGCTGGCATGGGTTGGGCTGATTGCGGGACTTGCCCTCCCCGCTCACGCGGCCGACGACCTGAACCGCCTGAAGGCCCGGGCCGCCGGGGTCGAGATCATCCGCGACACCTGGGGCATAGCCCACATCCACGGCAAGACTGACGCCGACGCCGTATTTGGCATGGCCTATGCCCAGGCCGAGGATGACTTCAACCGGGTTGAAACCAACTACATCACGTCCCTGGGCCGCACGGCGGAAGCCGAGGGCGAAAAGGCGATCTGGAGCGACCTGCGCCAGCGGCTGTTCATCGATCCAGTGCGGCTCAAGGCCGACTACGCCGCCAGCCCGGCCTGGCTGAAGGCGCTGATGAACGGCTGGGCCGATGGCCTGAACTACTATCTTGCCACCCATCCCAAGGTGAAGCCGCGCACGATCACGCGGTTCGAACCCTGGATGGCCCTGAGCTTTTCGGAAGGCAGCATCGGCGGCGATATTGAGCGGATCTCGCTCAGCCAGCTGGAAGCCTTTTACGGCAAGCGCGAGCTGGCCCTGACCGACGACGAAAAGGGGCTGACCTTTCGCGAACCCACGGGCTCGAACGGAATCGCCATCGCGCCGAGCCATACCCTGGCCGGCAACGCCTTGCTGCTGATCAATCCCCACACCTCGTTCTTCTTCCGCTCAGAACAGCAGGTGCGCAGCGACGAGGGCCTGAACGCCTATGGCGCAGCGACCTGGGGCCAATTCTTCATCTACCAGGGCTTCAACGCCACGGCGGGCTGGATGCACACCTCCAGCGGCGTCGATGTGGTCGACGAATTTGTGGAAACCCTCGTCGAGAAAGACGGAAAACGCTTCTACCGCTATGGCAAGGCCCTTCGGCCGGTCATCAGCGAGACCATCGTCATCCCCTACCGCGCGGCCGACGGTACCCGGGCGGAGCGGCGCTTCACGGTCTATCGCACCCACCACGGCCCGATCGTGCGCGAAGCCGGTGGCAAGTGGATCAGCGTCGCCCTGATGAACAAGCCCGTGGCGGCGCTGGAGCAGTCGTTCCTGCGCACCAAGGCCACCGACTATGCTGCGTTCATGAAGGTGGCGGCGCTGAAGGCCAATTCGTCGAACAACACCCTGTTTGCCGACTCCAAGGGCACCATCGCCTACCTGCACCCGCAGTTCATTCCCCGGCGCGACGACCGCTTTGACTATACCCAGCCGGTCGACGGGGCGGATCCGGCCACAGACTGGAAAGGCCTGCATGATCTCGACGAGGCCCCGCGGGTCGTGAACCCCGCCAATGGCTGGGCGATGAACACCAATAACTGGCCCTATTCGGCGGCCGGCCCTGACAGCCCCCGGCAGGCCGACTTCCCCAAATACATGGACACCTTCGGCGAAAACCCGCGTGGCCTGCATGCCATACGGGTGCTGCAGGACCGCAAGGACTTCACCCTGCCCGGCCTGCTCGGCGCGGCCTATGACCCCTATCTGACCGCCTTCGCACGGCTGGTCCCGACCCTGACGGCGGCCTATGACGCCGCCGCGAGCGATGATCCGCTCAAGGCCAGGCTGGCCGATCAGGTCGCCCTTTTGAAAGCCTGGGACTTCAAGTGGTCGACCAGATCTGAGGCGACGTCCCTCGCGGTCTTCTGGGGCGAGGCCCTGTGGACGACGGCCGCGCCTGCGGCCAAGGCCAAGGGCGTCAATGTCTATGACTATATGGCCGATGTGGCGACGCCGGCGGAGAAGCTGAAGGCCCTGGCCGAGGCCTCGGATCGCCTCACTGCCGACTTCGGCTCCTGGCGCACGCCCTGGGGCCAGATCAACCGCTTCCAGCGCCTCACGGGCGACATCGTCCAGCCCTTCGATGACGCTCAGCCCAGCATTGCCGTGCCCTTCACCTCGGCCCAGTGGGGCTCGCTGGCCTCGTTCGGTGCCAAGCGCTGGCCGGGGACCAAAAAGTACTACGGCACCCTGGGTAACAGCTTCGTGGCGGTGGTCGAATTCGGCGACAGGGTGCGGGCCCGTGCCATCTCGGCCGGCGGCGAAAGCGGTAATCCGGCCTCGCCGCACTTCAATGACCAAGCGCTGCGTTACAGCCTCGGCAATCTGCGAGACGTTTACTTCTATCCTGAAGACCTGAAGGGCCACATTCAGCGAACCTACCGGCCCGGCCAGTAGGCGGGCCTATTCGCCCCGCTGCAGGAGCGATGATCGCTCATCGTCGAAGGACACTTGGTCGGAAGCGTCACCGGGTTCAGGTCTTCGGCGCGCCCTGACCGGTCCATTGGCGACCGTCAGTCCTGGCCCGACCGACAGGGCCGAGCCGGCGCGCGCGCCTACCTAGGCGGCCTGAAGCTGCTGCTTGACCCGCTCGGCCAGGGTCTTGATGTCGATGGGCTTGGGCAGGAAGGTCACGCCCGTCTCGCCCTCGAGCAGGTCGCTGAACTCGGCCTCGGCATAGCCGCTGATGAACATCACCGGCGCATTGCCAAGATAGCCTCGCGCCTTCTTCAAAAGGGTCGGACCGTCGATACCGGGCATGATCACATCGCTGATCAGCAGGTCGATCGTGCCGGCATTGGCCTCGGCGATCAGCAGGGCTTCCTCGCCATCGCAGGCCTCCAGCACCTCATAGCCGCGCGCCCGCAGCAGGCGGGCGGCCACGCCGCGGACGGCGTCCTCGTCCTCGACGAACAGGATGCGGCCGGCCCCTGAAAGATCGCGGGGCGGACGGGCCTTGGGCGGCTCGGCGGCCACAGCAGCCGCTTCGGCGATTGCGGCAGCGGTCGGCACATGAACCGGCAGGAAGATCCGGAAAGCCGCACCCTCGTCAGGGCGGCTGTGCACATGGATCCAGCCGTCGCTCTGCTTGACGATGCCATAGACGGTAGCCAGGCCCAGGCCCGTGCCTTCGCCCACCGGCTTGGTGGTGAAGAAGGGGTCAAAGATCTTGCCCATGACGTCGGGGGGAATGCCCGGACCATCGTCAGACACTTCGATGAAGGCCGTATCGCCCTCGGCACCCGGGAAACCCAGAGACACGGCTTCGTCCTGGGTCAGGCGGGCGGTGCGAATGCGGACAATACCGCCACCCTTGGCCGCCCGCACAGCGTCGCGAGCGTTGACGGCCAGGTTCATGACCGCCGTTTCCAGCTGGCTCTTGTCGGCCCGCACCTGCGGCAGGTCGCGGCCATAGTCGGTGATCAGCTTGACGTCTTCGCGCAGCAGGCGGCGCAGCAGGACTTCGAATTCCGAGATCAGCTCGCCCAGGTCCAGAACTTCACGCTGCACGGTCTGCTTGCGCGAGAAGGCCAGCAGCTTGCGAACCAGATCGGCAGCCCGGACCCCTGTCTGACGGATCTCGTTCAGGCCTTCGTAGGACGGGTCACCGACGGGATGGCGGTGCAGGAGCTCGTCCAGGCGCAGCTGAATTGCCGTCAGCAGATTGTTGAAGTCATGGGCCACGCCGCCGGCCAGCTGGCCGATGGCCTGCATCTTCTGGGCCTGAGCCAGCTGCAGCTCGATCTGCTTCTGCTCGGAAACATCGATCATATAGGCGACCAGCCGCCCCTCGGCCCGGTAGAGATAGAGGTGGGCGATGCGGGTCGGGTCGCGCGACAGCCGCACCTCGAAGGGACCGGCCTTGCCGCCGGCCATGCGGCTCTCGGCCTCGGCGCGGGTTGTCGGTTCGATCAGGTCGCCAAACAGCACCCCGGCCTTGGCGGTTGGGCCCGCCATGGCCGACAGGGCCGGATTGGCCTCGAGGATACGGGAATTGAAAGGATCAAGCCCTTCCAGCAAGGCCGCGCCGAACGGTGAGGCCCCGGAAAAGGCGTCCAGCGATCCCGGCGGCGGTGCCCTTGTCTCGACGATGGCCACGGGCGGAGCCTCGGCCGCGAGCCTGGCGACAACGGCGGGCGGAGCCAGACGGACCAGCAGGCGTCCGCCGGCGAGACGGGACACGGTCGCAACGCGGTCCTCGCTGTCCACGCGCAGCAGGCCTTCGGCCACCTCGCCCTTGCGGGCGCGGACCAGGGCTGCGAACAGACCCGAGCCGGCGACGCCCTTGGGCAGGCGCCGGGCGTCTCCCATGATCTGCCGCCAGGCGGCATTGGCGGCGAGCAGCCGTCCGTCGGCGGCCACCAGGGCGGTGGGTTCGCTCAGGGCGTCGATGAAACCTTCGGCAGCGTCGAGGTCGCTCTCGTGGTGGGCCGAGGCCCGGATGGCGACAAGGCCCAGGATCGCGACGCCGGCGACCCCGCCCAGCAGCAGCAGTCCGGCCAGGGTGGCGGGACCGGCGCGCAGGGCCGGGACGGCAGCCAGTCCGGCAGCGGCCACGAAAAAGATCGCTGCGCCCCAGATATAGGGGTCGAAGCGCCGGCGCGTGGCACCGGTTTCAGTCATGTCCTGGACGGGCAGTTCGGCCATGGACGGTGGCAATCCTTGTTCAGCGCGCAGGTCGCGACTCACTTCGAGCCAACCCGAGGATACTCTTTATGTAACGCAAGGTCAGAGGGCGTCTGAATTGCGGTTTTGTCGCGTCCCGTCACAGGGGCCGGGCCCGCGGCTTGGGCTTCTTGCCGTTCATGATGAAGCCGATGACCTTGGCCACGGCTTCGAAATGATCGGCCGGAATTTCTTCATCGATCTCGACCGTCGCATAGAGCGCGCGCGCCAGGGGCGGATCTTCCAGAACCGGCACGCCGTGCTCCTCGGCGACGGCACGGATCTTCAGGGCCAGATCGTCCATGCCCTTGGCCACGCAGAGCGGCGCAGGCGTCTCGCCCGGCTCGTACTTCAAGGCCACGGCATAGTGGGTCGGGTTCATGACCACGACAGTGGCCTTGGGCACGGCCTGCATCATTCTTTGCCGCGAGCGCTGCATCTGGATCTGACGGCGCTTGGCCTTGATGTGCGGGTCACCATCCGACTGCTTGTACTCGTCCTTGACCTCCTGAAGGGTCATTCGCATGCGGGTCATGAACCGCTGACGCTGCCAGAACCAGTCAAACCCGGCCGTCAGGGTCAGCAGGAGAAGCACCGCCAGGAACAGCTTGGTGGCCAGCTTCATCGCCACCGGGATCATCGCGGACGGATCCATACCGACCATATTGATGACCTCGCCGGTGTGCGGCTTGAGCACATAATAGGCGATGACGCCGGTCAGGATGAACTTCAGGGCCGACTTGGCGAACTGCACGAGGCCGTCGATGCCAAACAGACGCCCCAGGCCCTTGATCAGGTCGAGCTTGCTGAAGTCGGGCTTGATCTTCTCCGGCGTCATCATGAAGCCGGTCTGTCCCACATGGGCGACAAAGCCGAACACGGCGGTCACCACCATCACCAGAACCAGGGGCGGCAGTGCGGCCATGATAGCCTGGCGGGCGATCACAACGGCCCCGCCGCTGCTGACATCCATCTGGCCGGCATGGGCCAGGAACGGCACCAGGGCTGCCGAGAGGTCGCGGGTCAGCCAGCCACCGGCCATCAGGATGACCATCACGGCCCCGAGAAGCGAAGCCAACTGAGGAACGTCCTGACTTTTGGCGACGTCGCCCTTGGCCCGGGCGTCCGACAGCTTCTTCGCTGAAGGTTCTTCTGTTTTTGACTCTTTATCTGTGTCTTCCGCCATGGCCCGCCCCTAGTTGAAGATCAACAGGAGGTCGCGGTAGCGGTCTGTCCACACCATGGCGATGCCGCCAAGGCTGAGGGCCAGCAGAGACAGTCCGAGGATCACGCTGAGCGGCGAGGCTACAAAGAAGATCTGGAAGGCCGGCATGACCCGTCCGACCAGGCCGACCGCCAGATTGAAGACCAGGGAGAACACGATCACCGGAGCGGCCAGCTGCACGCCGAGGGAAAAACTGTCGGCCACGGTGCGCACCGCCAGGGTCGCCGCGTCATTGACCGGCACGGCGCGGCTGAACGGGAAAAGGTCGTAAGACTTGACGATCGCCCCGATGAACAGGTGATGCAGGTCGGTGGCCATGATCAGGGTCAGGCCGAGCATCGACAGAAAGGTCGCCACCGCCGTGCTGGACTGGCCCATCGACGGGTTGGTGGTCTGGGCGAAGGACAGGGTGGTCTGCATCGAAATGACTTCGCCGGCCGTCGACATGGCGGTGAAGAACAGCTTCAGCACCGAGCCGATCATCAGGCCGATCAGGATCTCATGGATCACCTGACCCCACAGGCCGCCGACGCTGGTCGGCACGCCGCCGACGGTATTCTGGACCAGCGGTGTCAGCAGCAGGGCCATCAGCAGGGCGAAGGACAGGCGGATGCGAGGCGGCACCGAGTCGTCGCCGATCCCGGGCATGAGCATGACCATGGCCCCGACCCGCGCGAAGACGAGGCCGGCGACATAGACCTGGGCGGCTGTCGCGTAGGAGTCCAAGCGGCCCTCGCCTCCCCTACATGCCGGCGATGCGGGCGGCGATCTGGCGCATGAAGCCCGACATCAGGGCCCCCATCAGCGGCAGGAAGATCAGCAGGGAGACAAAGATCGCCACGATCTTGGGTGCATAGACCAGGGTGGCTTCCTGGATCTGGGTCAGGGCCTGGAACAGACCGATGGCCACGCCGACGACAAGGCCGACGATCAGCACAGGCGCGCAGAGCTGAAGGGTCAGCCAGATCGCATCGCGACCGACATCCAGAACTTCGGCACCGGTCATCCAGAAGCCTCACTCGCGCGCCCGGACCGGGCAGGGAATCGAGGGCTCAGAATGCCGCGAGTATGGTTAACAGGGCGTTAGGGGTTGGCTGCGGAGCGGGGATCGGGGGCGGTCAAGCCAATGCGCTGCCGAGGCCAGGGGCCCGGAAATCCGGTCATCCCACTGTGGCGTGGAAGACCGGAGCCATCGGGCCTGCCTAGCGGATCCGGATCCGCACCGGAACCTGGATGTAGGACCCGGCCCGGCTCTTGCCGTCAGGACCCAGCAGGTCGACCTGGAACTGGGAGGCCATCTTCAGGGCGGCGTCGCCGACGCCCAGTTCCGGTGAGCTTTCGCCCTCGACGGTGCAGGCGGTCAGATGGCCATCGTCCGTGACCAGGCAGTTCAGAATGGCGACGGCTTCGCGCGGCTGGGACGCCGGGATCAGCAGGTCCGGATCGGCCTTGGCCGGCGCAGAATTGGAAAGAGCAGCGGCGAGAACAAGCGAAGCAATCACGATTTCGTCCCTATAAGTCCTGGCCGGTCCCGCCGCCCTCGCGACGCGCCGACCCTTGTTTCGACCAGGCGACCAGGTCGCCTCCTGTGTCCCGATCCGGGTCAGTGAGCGTGAGCCGCCTTCAACCGTTGCAGTCCCTGTGCCGCCAGATCGGTCAGGGACCTCAGGCCAAGTTCGGAGAAGACGTCAAAGGCGCAGGCCAGGGCCACGGCCGCCCGGTCCAGCCGGCCGTCATCCCGGCCGGTGATCTCGACCCGAGCTTCATAGAGGCGGGCCAGGTTCATCTGGGCCACAGCCCAGGAGGCCGGATCGCGCGTCCCGGGCTGGGCCGAGAGTTCGGTCTTGAAGGCCAGTTCGGCCGCATCGAGCACCGCCAGGTCCGCCGTGAGCTCAGCGCAGCGCGCCAGGCTGAGGGCGCGGTTGTTGGCGACGATGGCGCGCAGGGCCAGGGCCGGCTGGACCTTCAGCACCTGGGTGGCACGGTCATAGCAATTGACCGCCTGCTCAAAGGCGCGTTCGGAGGTCGTGGCCTCCCCTACAGACTGCAGCCCCTGACCAAGCGCCGCCTGGGCACGAGCCCAGTCCATCGGACTATGTTCCATCGACAGCGGCTCCAGCGCCGCCGTCAGGGCCGCGACGCCGTCGGCGATCTGAGCCAGTTCGCCGTCCAGTTCGCCCAGCTGCACCAGGGCGGCGCCGCGCAGGCCCTCCAGTCGCGACCAGGTCAGGGGCTCGAAATCGGGATCCAGCGCCGAGGCGGCAGCTGTGGCCTCGGTGATCGCCAACTGGGTCAGGGCGCGGTCCTTGAGGCGCGCACCGCAGGTCAGGATGAGTTCAATACGTGCCGCGCGCTGGTCGGCCAGCAGCAGGCGGGCGGAGCCGCCTTTCAGGCGCTTGGCGGCAGCGAGGGCTCGAAGCGGGGCGTCATAGGCCTGCACCGCAGCCAGGGCCCGATCAAGATTGTTCTCGGCCAGCCCGGCCCGGCCGTCGAGACCGGCGACCAGTGCCATGGCCAGGCCGCAGCGCTGGCCCGGCGCTGTCCGCGCCAGGGTCAGGGCCGCTCCGGCTGCGGCATTCAGCCCCTCGTCACCGAACAGATCGGCCCCCAGAATGGCCAGGACAGCCTGCTCACAGCGGGTTGTCGCCAGAGCCTCCAGGCGGCGCTCGCTCTCGAAAATCTTGCCGGCGGCCTCGGCATGAGAGGCGGCCTTGCGCAGGGCGGCGGCATCGCCGGAGCGACGGGCCAATTCGCGCCAGGTGACCGCCGCTTCCAGCAGGCGCGCGCCGCGATCGCGGGTCCCGATCCGGCCCGCCGCAACATCGGCCGAACGCGCCTCATTGGTCAGCAGGCGAATGTCGAGGAGTTCAAGCAGCGAGGTGTCGCCACCGGTGAGGCCCTCGCGATGGCCCGTCGCCCGGGACTCCGAACCGGCATCGACGCCGAAGAGACGTTTCAGATCACGACCGAACTCGAACATCGACGCGCATCCCCGTACACGGACCGTCCCACACCGGGACGTCCGGCAAGGGTTCAACGCGTTAGGAGCAAAGCCGGAGCCAACGAACTTAACAAGTGGTTAATAGGTGTTTACAGGCCGTTAACCATAAATAGTCGGGGACCATCGGCAAATCGGCACCATGCAGGCTATTTTCGGCGTTATTGCGCCAAAATGGCACAAATCTTGCTTAAGCCGCCTTACCCCACCCCTTGATCAACCATCGATATTCGAACCCTGTTCATGATGGTGAAAATGACGTTAACCATGAGTTTTAAGGCCTCGTTTACTTTTTGTTCCAACCTGGAGGCTCCGACCTGGCTCCCCTGCCCCGCGAAACAGGCTAGAATTCCGGAGAACCTGCCAGGGAGCCCGTCATGCCCATCCTTTTATGGACCGCCAGCCTGTGCCGTCCCGATCCTGGCTATGGCGGCTGGTCCTTTGTCCGGCGCGCCGAGGGCCTGAGCGGACCCGAGGCCATCAAGGGTGCAGCCGGCGGCGAGCGACGCACGACCCGCGCTAGGATGTCCCTCACCGCCCTGACCGAGGCCCTGGCCAGCCTGGCAGACCAGCCCGCCGACACCGCCGTGACCCTTTACATCGACGACCCGGCTCTGCCGTCCGAACTGGTCAGCGCCGACGGGCTCTATGCCACCGCCGAACCCGAGGCCTGGACCGCCGCGCGCGCAGCGGTCGCGGCGCGCCCCGTGCTGACCCTCGCGCCCCTGACGACCGAGGAGCCGTCCGCCGGTTTTCTGTCCGCCTGGGCCGATTTCGGGCTCGACACGGCCAAGACCCGCGGCAGTTTCAAGGCCGCCATCCCCAAGCCCAACCTGCTGAAGTTCCCGGGTTAGGGGGGCGACGAACCGGACTTCAGCATCGCGATCTCGGCTTCAAGACTGACCACGCGCTGCTGCAATGTCCCCACCCGTTCGGCCAGGGCGACCTCTTGGGCACGGCTGGCCCAGAACCGGGTGACGACGGCGCTGGTCACGGCCTGCCTTATCGCGTCCTGCCCGGCCGGAGTGGCGATCAGGGCCGCATAGTGGGCTGCCTCAGCAACCCGACGCTCCATCGGCCAGTCGCGGCGGAGCGAGGCCGCGAAGTGGACTGATGTGACCGACTGCCGTGTTCCGGCCGTGATGCCAGGCGCGGCCAGAAACTTCCGCCACATGGCAAGGTCGGTCCAAAGCCCTTCCGGAGCCGGAGACCAGCCGACCGCGAGAGCGCGATAGGCCTCAAGCCGGTAGCCTGCAGCGCTTGGCCCGAAAAGGTTGAAATCCTTTTCGCACATGAGTCGGCGCAGGCCCTCGTGCGAAAGATCACCGGCCGTAGACGACAGGGTCCCATCGGCCTCGACCGTGGCATGGGTCAGATTGCCGAACCCGACCTTCTCAAGCAGCAGGCCCATCTCAGTCAGATGGTTGGGCAACCACTGATCATCATCACCGATCTGGCAGACAAAGCGGCCCCGGGCCTGTTCCAGAACGGTATGGCGATGGGCTTCGCCGTGGCGCTCCCCCTTGGGAAAATCAAACACCCGAATCCGGTGGTCGGCCACCGCCATTCGCCTGGCTGCAGCCAGGGTCCCCCGCGGGGCACCGTCACTGATGATCATCAGTTCGAACCTGGACTCGGACTGAGCCTGCACGGACGCGACCGCAAAGGGTAGCAGGTCGGGCGGACGCACAACGGGCAGCAGGATCGTGAACAGGGGCTCGTCCATGCTAGGCCCTCCCGGCGCTCAAGATGGCCTCGATTTCGGTCAGTCGTTCGACAATTAGCAGGCCTTCGGCGGCCGAGCTCATCGGGGCCGGACCCTGGCCGGCGACAAAGTCCAGAAAGCGATCCAGTTCCGCCCTCAGGGGCAAGGCGTCGCTGGTCATTCGAATGCGCTCCTGCGCTGCCGGATCGCCTGGCGCACCGTCTCGAATGAAGAGGCGCTCTTCATAACCATCCCGAAGTTCCAGACAGCCCCGGCTCCCCATGACCAGGCAACGCCTTCGGTGTTCTGGACTGGCAATGCCAATATCCAGCATCACATTGGGCAGGCCTGGTCCGCCCAGATGCGCGGTCATGCCAAGATCAGCCCGCCCGTCTGCCGCCGGGAACGCGGCGATCACCGGTGGGATCCGACCCGTAAGGTGCAGGACGATCGAAAGATCATGCGGAGCGAGGATCCAAAGCGCACTCACGTCCCTGTGCGGGTTTGACCAGCCCTGGCGGATCAGGTTGATGCCGAGGACGTCACCAATATTCCCGGCGGCGATTTCTTCGCGCATGGCCTCGATCACCGGATGGTAACGCCACTTGTCCATGACAAAGAGCCGCTCGCCGGCTTGCTCGACCAGACGGCGCGCCCTCTCGAGGTCATGGGTCATCGGCTTTTCGACGAACAGGGGCTTGCCGGTGCCGACGAGGCCCTCCAGCACATCAGCATGGGTGGCGGTGGGCGTCGCGACGACAAAGCCATCCATCACGGGCAGTTTGGCGGCATCGTCGACAATGCCGCTTGCGCCGCCCGCCAACGCACGGTCCCGGGATTCAGCGCCGCGCACAGCCACATGAACCTCGACGCCGGCAGCCTTCAGGTCGCGAAGGATGTGGCGTCCCCATCGGCCGCAACCGACCAGCCCGATCCGCATCATCGATCCGAAGGCGGAAGCGAAAACCGGGCCAGCATGTCCTTGTAGGATACGGCAGCGGCATCCCTCGGCGACAGGACCGGGTCCGTGCAAGGCCAGTCGAAACCAAGGTCCGGGTCGTCCCAGCGGCAGATCGCCTCTTCGGGTCGGACAAAATGGGCCGTGACGCCGTAGACGTGCGTACTGGGTTTGGTGAAGAAAAACCCATGCGAGACGCCGGGCGGGACGACCACGATATGCGGGTCTTCGCCTGTCACCCTCACTGTGGTGGCCCAGCCGAAGGACGGGGATCCGACCCGGCTGTCACGCAGCCCCAGGACCATCTCGCCTGCAATGATGATCAAATAGTCATAGTGGTCGGCATGGGTGTGCACGCCTCGCAGGGTATTGGGGACCGAGTTCACCAAATTCCACTGCAGTGGCCGAGGCCCAAAACCCCATTCTTCCCGATAGAATTCGGCAAATGTGCCGCGTTGGTCTTCATGAACGCGGAGTGGTGCCAGGAGTAGGCCGCCGGGCAGGTCAGCGCCGGTCGACAAGAAGCTTCTGACAGCAGGAATGTGAGTTGGCATGGCTCAAACCTAGCGGTTCTTCAGGCCTTCAGCCAGCCTAGGAGCCTCGCTGAGACGATAGAATTCCACCTTAACGCGAAAACTGGTCCGAGGCCGGATCGTGTAGGCCCCGCCCCTATCCCCTTTCGCGCGTCCGGTCGAACCGCACCTTTGGGAAACGTTCGGCGACATAGCCAATTTCCCAGGACGACTTGCCGAGGAACACCGGCTGGTCGTCGATGTCGGTAGCCATGGCGGTCTTGTGCTTGTCCTGGAAGTCCTCGACATCGGCACGGGCACCGCTGATCCAGCGGGCCTCGGCATAGGGGCTGGGCTCGAAAATCACGTCGAGCGCATATTCGCCGCCCAGCCGGTCGGCCATGACCTCGAACTGCAGTTGACCCACGGCCCCGACGATGAAGTCGGAGCTGCCGAGCATGGGCCGGAACAGCTGGGTGACCCCTTCTTCAGCCAGTCCCTCGAGCGCTTTCTTCAGGTGCTTGGCCTTCAGCGGATCCTTGACCCGCACCCGGCGCAGGATTTCCGGGGCGAAGTTGGGCAGGCCGGCAAAGCGCAGCAGACCGCTTTCCGACAGGCTGTCGCCCACCCGCAGCACGCCGTGGTTGGGAATGCCGATCACGTCGCCGGCGTAGGCGTCCTCGGCCAGCTCGCGGTCGGACGCGAAGAACATCACCGGCGCATTGACGCTCATCGACTTGCCGGTGTTCTGGGCCTTCAGCTTCATGCCGCGCGTGAAGCGGCCGCTGGTCAGACGCAGGAAGGCGATCCTGTCGCGGTGATTGGGGTCCATATTGGCCTGGACCTTGAAAACGAAGCCCGAAACCTCACTGTCACCGGGCGCGACATGGGTCTCGGCACCATTGCGCACGGCCTTGGCCGGATGCGGCGCGGGCGCGTAGGCCCCGATGCCGGCCAGCAGTTCAGCCACGCCGAAATGGCGCAGGGCCGAGCCGAAGAACACCGGCGTCATGTGGCCTTCGAGAAAGCTCTGGACGTCGAACGGCTTGGCGGCCTCGGACACCAGCATGGCTCCCTCCTCGACCTCGGCCTGTTCCTCGGGGTCAAGGAAGCGGCTGATGGCATTGGAGTTGATGGCCACCGGATCGGGATGGCCTTCGTCGTCATTCGAGCTCTTCTTGGCGTAGGGAATGAAGGTCTGCTTGCGCAGGTCCAGCATGCCCTTGAAGCGTCCGCCTGATCCGGCCGGCCAGAACAGCGGCGCCGGGTCGAGGGCCAGCTTGGACGAGACCTCGTCCAGCAGTTCGAACGGATCCTGGGCCTCGCGGTCCATCTTGTTGATGAAGGTGATGATCGGGATGTCGCGCAGGCGGCACACCTCGAACAGCTTCAGGGTCTGGGGCTCGATGCCCTTGGCGGCATCCAGCACCATGATCGCCGCATCGGCGGCGGTCAGGGTGCGATAGGTGTCTTCCGAGAAGTCTTCGTGGCCGGGAGTATCGAGCAGGTTGAACATCAGACCGTCATGGTCGAAGGTCATCACCGAGGCCGAGACCGAGATGCCGCGCTCGCGCTCGATCTTCATCCAGTCCGACTGGGTACGGCGGGTCTGGCCGCGCGCGCGCACCGCGCCGGCCGCGCGGATGGCCCCACCGGCCAGCAGCAGGTTTTCCGTCAGGGTGGTCTTGCCGGCGTCAGGGTGACTGATGATGGCGAAGGTGCGCCGGCGGGCGGCTTGAAACACCGGGGACAGGGGCGCGGCAGGAGAAGTGCTCATCCGGGGGACCTATCGCTCCGCGCCCTTTTTGTCACCTTCGGCCTTCAGGCAGGCGACCAAAATGCCCTGCTGGTCCGACTCGATGGCCTCAGGCTCTCACCCGTCACAGGCACGCCGCCTCGACAGAGGCGCGCTGGACGATGGACATGACGGGGAGCTCTGAAAGGGTGCGGCTAGGCCGCCAGTCGACGCCAGACCTGGCGATCGGCCTCGACATTGGTCAGGAAGCCTTCCTTCTGACGGGTCAGGAGCGCGCCCATCACATCAAGGCCAAGCTGGGCATAGCGCAATTGCACCATGCTGGGCAGGCAGCCACGGCCAGGGGCGATGAACAGGGCCGCATTGACTTCCGGAGCCTTGGAAATGATCAGCGAGGCCAGACGCTTGGCCCGCTCCGGGTCCTTCCGGTGCAGCAAGGGCTCTTCGGCATACAGTTCACGGCCCAGCTCACCGACATAGCTCAGGGTGAGCTTCGAAAAACGATCGCGCGGCACCGGCGGCGCAAGTTCGCTCGCATCGAAGCTGAAAACGACATCGTTCATCAAAAAAAGCATGGTGGAGCGGCGTTGATCTCTGTTGCGACGGGACGCCCAGAGATTGCACCGGTCGGGCTTTAAGTCTGGTTTAGGAGCGCGGTTAACGGAACTTAGGCCTAAAGCCGGTGCCCTGGCGCAGGCGGCGGGACCGCTTTGTCCCGACTAGGCTTCCACCGTCTCGGTCAGAAAGTGGCGTCCGTCGCGGTCCTCGATCTCGATCACCCAGATGTCGGGATCGATCCGTGCCGCCCTTTCGGCATAGGCATCCAGATCGAGTTCGAAATCCGACTTGATCGGCTGCATCCAGAAGCGTTCGCCGTCGCCACGCGTGGCCTCGGCGAACAGGCGGGCCCTGTTCTCGCGGCGATCGACGGCCTTGACCAGCACCGCCCCGGCCCGGGCATCGCCCTTGCGCGCCACGGTGGCGAAAGCCCCCGCCAGTTCAGCCCGGCGGATCAGCGCGCTGACCCAGATATCCGTAGAAAGGAGCATGCTAACCGAACCGCAATACCGAGGCCGCTAGGTTCGGCCCTTCAAGTCGGCAAGCATACGAGAAACGACGCGGATGACGTACCCCAAAGGTCGATGGGCGCAATGGACGGGACTGGTGATCGGCGGAACGGTCGCGCTCTTCCCCGGCATCCTGTTCGCCGCCAATGCCGCGGATCAGCTCTATGAACGGACCCTGATGACGGCCGCCGACGGCCGGTGCCGTCTGTTTGCCCCCGCCATCGGCTCGGCCCTGGACGCCGCGCGGGCCCAGGCACGCGGTGCGACCCTCAGGTCCGGGGCCACCCAGGCCCAGGTCGAGGCCCTGGAAGGCCGCGCCCGGTCCAAGGCCGCCGCTGCCGCCTGCAATTCCAAGGACCTGACCACCGCCGCCGAACGGGTGCGCGGAGCCTTTGAAGCCTATGCCACCCTGCAGAAGATGACCTATCCGGGCGACGTGGCCAGCTGGCAGGCCGACCGCCCCGTCTCAGCAACCTTCCCGGTCTGGCGACTGTCGCAACCCAGCACCTTCGGCCCTGACCGGCTAATCTTCGGCCTGGCCGGCCGCGCCAAGGCGGTAATGGCCGTGGCCACCTTCGCAGACGGAGCCCAGCCCTATGCAGCCCGCCTGGTGATGCGCGATCCGGCCCGCACCCAGGGCCCCTATATCGACGCCCGTGGCGGCCGGAGCCTGTCAGCCAAGGTCGCGCCGCGTTCGGCCAGCCAGGTGTTCAATGCCGAGACCCGCGACGAAGCGGCCCTGACCCTGCTGCCGACCGGGGCCAAGACCGGGATGGGTTTCCGCTTCCCGATGGCGGCGGCCGAAGCCCTGTCTCTGCTCGACCCGCGCGAGGCCGTGATCCTGGAGTTCACCTTCGCCGGCCGCAATGGCGGCGATCTGGTGCGCAAGGCCTATGTCGAGGTCGGGGACTTCGCGGCGGGCCGGGCGTTCTTGCGTTAGGTCTGGCGCGGCCGTTACGCGACCCTCGCCCCCCTAGCGCGGCGAAAACGCAATCACATTGTCGCCGAGGCTGGTTGGCGGCTCGGGGTTCGGCGGCGTGTCCGTGGGCTCCGGTCCGGACGGCGGCTCGGACGGTGGGGTCGGGGCTTTCAGAGGTGCCAGAAGTACCGGCAGGCGCACAGAGACGCTGGTGCCCGCGCCCATCCGACTTTCGATATGCATCTCGCCGCCATGCAGCTTGGCAAAGGCGCGAACCAGAGACAGTCCAAGCCCAGTGCCCTTGGCTCGCTGATCAGCGCCACCGGCCTGCTCATAGGGACGGCCCAGGCGTTCGAGGTCTTCCGGACTGATGCCGACGCCGGTGTCGGCGACCACGATCTCGAGCACGCCGTCATAGCCGTCGGCCGTGACCGTCACCTGACCGCCGCGCGGCGTGAACTTCAGGGCGTTGGAAATCAGGTTCAGGACGATCTGCTTGAGCGCCCGGCGATCGGCATCGACCTCGAGATCATTGGGCGGCAGCACGCCGCGCAACTGCACCCCGGCTCCGTCAGCCTGGACGCGCATCAGCCGCATGGCCGCCGTCATCGCCTCACGGGCATCAAACACGCCCCGCTGCAGTTCGAAGCGCTCGGCCTCGATCTTGGACATGTCCAGCACGTCATTGATCAGGTCCAGCAGATGACCGCCGCTTTCGTGGATCAGTTCCGCGTACTCGCCGTACCGGTCGCTGAGCGGGCCGAACATCCGGGCGCGCATGATGTCGGAAAAGCCCATGATCGCATTGAGCGGCGTGCGCAGTTCATGACTCATATTGGCCAGGAACCGGGCGCGGCCGGCGGCCAGGGCCTCGGCGTCGGCGCGGGCGCGGTCCAGGTCGGTCTCGCGGGTCCGCTCAACGGTCACGTCGCGCAGCAGGCCGACCAGCATCACCGGCGAGACGCGCTGCAGGTCGAGCGCGACGATCCGCTCGACGCCCAGGGCCGGATTGAAGGTCAGGCTGATCTGGCCCTCGCGGAAGGCCCGGGCGATAGCCTCTCCAATCCGCTGGCGGTCATTGGGTGCGGCGGCAGCGGCAAGGCCGCGCGTGGCGATGTCCGGCACCATCACCCCCGGGGGGGGCGTGCCGCGGACGTCGGTCACCCGCCCCTTGGTGGTCACGGCAATGGCCAGTTGCGGCAGACCGTCCAGCATGACCTCGAGGGCGGCCAGTTCGGCGGTGTGGCGTGTGTCCCGCGCGCCGAAGCGGCGATGGCCGATCAGCAGGCCCGAGGCCAGGCCGAGGCCCGTGGTGGTCAGGGCCAGAAAACCGAGGATAAAGGCCAGAGCCCCGGTCGGCGGGGTCGGTGTCAAACCAGCAAGTTGCGCCAGGGCCGCGACGCTGCCACCGATCAAAGAGAGAGCGGCACCTTCGGCCAGTCGACGCGACGAGACGAGGGTAGAGGCGGCCGCCACGGGGGCCAGACACCAGGCTGCCATGGCCCCGGAGACGCCGCCGGTCAGCATGGCTGCGGCAGATCCGCCCACCGCCCACAAAACCAGCAGAATCGACTGTATCCGGTCGTCCTCGCGCGGGGTCTCGCCCGAGACCGGCAGGGACAAAAGGGCTGGAGCCGCACCCGCCAGGAACGCTGCCCAGACCGGCCAACTGAACTGTCCGGGCAGCAGGGCTGTCGCCAGTGCGGCCAGGGCGATCGCCGCCAGCCAGCCCAGACGCCACAGGCGCGCGGGTCCGAGGCCGCGCTTTGAGCGCGCAGTCCGCTTGTACGGGTCGGGCAGCAGTTCGAATTCCAAACCGAGCGACTCTTTCCATGCGGCACCCATCAGCGCCGTGCCCCGACCCTAACGCGCTTGAAGCCTTCCCTCCAGACCACTCAATCGTCGAGCGATCCTCGCCGGTGCGCGGCCTGTGGACGGAAACGGAATCGTAAGCGCCTGCCGGGTAAGGTTACGACTGCGCCAAAGCGGACAGAAGGTCCGGGAGCCTATCGCATGCCTGAACCGGCGTCCCTCGACGCATCACCCGACTATGACGCCAAGGCCGAGCGACGCGCTGCGGCTCACAGGCGTCGTCGGGCTGCGCTGGACGACCGCAAGCGCTCGTTTCTGCGTATGGTCAGTCATGAACTCCGCACGCCCCTGAATGCCGTGATCGGCTTTTCCGAGATCCTGTCCCGCGAGCTCTATGGTCCCCTCGGCGCGCCCCAGTACCGGGAATATGCGGAGATCGTCCATGACAGCGGCCTGAAGCTGCTGAAGCTGGTCAATCAGATCGTCGAAATTGCCCGGCTCGAGGGCCATGTCACCGACCTCGACCTTGCGCCCGAAGGCCTGGATGAGGCCATTGAGGACGTTGTCGAACAGTACAGAACCGAGAGCGCCCAGCGTCAGGTCACTGTCACTGTTCCAGGGGTAGGAACCCTGCCGACGGTCATGGCCGACAGCCGCGGCCTGCGCACCCTGTTGGGCAATCTGCTGCAGAACGCCATCCATCATTCGCCGGCAGGGGGCGAGGTCTGCATCTACGCCCAGGCCCTGCCAGGCGGCCTGGTCGAGATCGCCCTGGTCGATCAGGGTCCGGGTGTCGAGCCTGAAGAATTGCCACGTCTGCTGCGCCCCTTCGAACAGGGTGGCACCACCCTGACCCGAACCAGCGAGGGTGCAGGCCTTGGCCTGCCGATCGTCGACCTGCTGTCCCGGGCCATGGGTGGCGGATTGCGTCTGACCTCGCGTCCGGGGGCCGGCCTGACGGCACAGGTCACGCTCGCCGAAGCCTGACGCTTGCCAGCGCCCCGCCGCGCGCCTAAGTGGCGGCCATGACACGCCCAATCGACGCCGCTCTCGCAGAACTCGCCGACGAGTTCGAACTGCTGGGCGACTGGGAAGAACGCTATCGCTATGTGATCGAACTGGGGCGGGACCTGGCCCCGCTGAGCGACGCAGAACGGTCCGACAGCAACAAGGTTCTCGGTTGCGCCAGCCAGGTCTGGCTGGTGACCGAGCCCCGGGATGGCGGGATCATCGACTTCCGCGGCGACAGCGACGCCCATATCGTCAGTGGACTGATCGCCATCCTTTTGCGGCTCTATTCAGGCCAGCCCGCGGACGTCATTGCCAGCTTCGACGCCAAGGCGGCCCTGGACAGGCTGGGCCTGTCGGAAGCCCTCTCTTCCCAGCGATCGAACGGGCTGAAGTCCATGGTCGCCCGCATCCAGCGCGATGCCCAGGCCGTTCTGGGCCAGGGTGCCCGCGGCTAGGCTCCCTAGAAGAAGCCCGCTCGATTGCCGATGAACAGGATCGCCACCACTACCAGGAGAAGCTGGATGATCCAGTTCACGGGCGAAGGAATGGGCGACCGCTGAACGACGTAAAGGGCCAGTCCCAGCAGGACCAGGACGACGATGATGATGATCAGGATACTCATGCCAGCTTAACCGCCCGGGTTCAGGTTGGTTCCACGGCCCGCTTGAGGCCGAAGCGGGAAGCGCCTATGGCCTCGCGCAGATGACGTCCGATCCCAAAGCCTTCCGCGTCGCCGCGCTTTACCGGTTCACGCCTTTCGACGAGCCAGCCGCCCTGCAGGGACCGCTGGCAAAGGCCTGCTGCGCCGTCGGCGTCAGGGGCACGCTTCTACTGGCCCGAGAGGGGATCAACGGCACGATCGCCGGCACCGACGCCGCCATCCGGTCCGTACTGGACCATATCCGTGCCCTCCCCGGCTGCAGCGATCTGGAACCCAAGACCGCCTGGGCAGAGACCATGCCCTTTCATCGCATGAAGGTGCGACTGAAGAAGGAGATCGTCACCCTGGGCCTGCCGGACCTCGATCCCGCGAGCCATGCCGGGACCTATGTCGAGCCCGCCGACTGGAACCGGCTGATCGCCGATCCCGAGGTCCTGGTGATCGACACCCGCAATGACTACGAAGTGGCCATCGGTGCCTTCGAACGGGCCGTGGACCCCAGGACCACCAGCTTCTCGGCCTTTCCCGACTGGTTTCGCAGCTACCGCGCCGGGCTGGAGGCCCAGCAGGGTCCGAACGCCCCACCGCTGAAGGTGGCCATGTACTGCACGGGCGGCATTCGCTGCGAGAAGTCGACTGCCTTCCTGAAGTCAGAAGGCATTGCGGATGTCTTCCACCTGCGGGGCGGGATCCTCGACTATCTGGAGCAGGTCCCCGAGGCCGAAAGCCTGTGGCGCGGCGAGTGCTTCGTGTTCGATGAGCGGGTGGCCGTCGGCCACGGCCTGTCGCCGGGAACCCACGACCTCTGTCGCGGCTGCCGTCGTCCGGTCAGCCCGGAGCAGAAGACCTCCCCGCTCTATGTCGAGGGCGTCGCCTGCCCCGCCTGCCATGACCAGCGCGACGACGCCAGCAAGGCCCGCTATGCCGAACGCCATCGTCAGGTCGCCCGGGCGCGGGATCTGGGCATTGCCCATGTCGGTGCCAGGCTGGACACAAGCGAAGACTGACAGGGCCGAGGGATCGCCTGGTCCGCCCCGGCGTTAAGGCAGGCAATCGCAGCCAGGAGCCTCCCCATGTCCCATACCAACGAAGACCACATCAAGCTCGTCAACAGCCTGGTCGAGACCACCATCGACAGCGCCGACGGCTATGCCGAAGCGGCCAAGGATGCCGAAAGCGCGCGGTACAAGACACTGTTCCAAGACCGGGCGCAGGAGCGTCGCACCGTGGCCACCGCGCTGCAGGACGAGGTCCGCCGGCTCGGCGGCGAACCCAAGGATGACGGCACGATCCTCGCCGCAGCCCATCGGGTTTTCGTCAATCTGCGCGACAGCCTCTCCAAGGGTGACGACGCCGTGATCAACGAGGTCGAGTCCGGCGAGGACTTCATCAAGTCCCGGTACGAAAAGGCCATGAAGGACACCGATGTCGACATCCACACCCGGGCGGTGATCGAGAAGGCTTGGGCCTCGGTGAAGTCGGGCCACGACCAGATGCGCGACATCAAGCACATGCTGAAGCACTGACGACCGGCATGCGGCGGGACCAAAGGGTCCCGCCGCCTGGCAGGCCTTGTCAGCCAGACCTGCTGAAGCGCCCAGGTCGGAAAGGGCTCAGGCCATGCGATAGTGGCTGACCAGCCGCTGCAGGGCCAGTTTGAGAACCGTCTTGCCGGCCCGCCTCGGCAGGCCCAGGGCACGCTCGGCGGCCTCCAGGGCGGTCCCGGCCAGACAGACATGCTCCAGAATCTCGCGCAGGCCAGGGCCCGCCGCTTCCAGCGCGGCCGCGATCCGGTCCTTGGCGGCCCGGGCCCGTTCGGCGGGCTCCAGTCCGGGACCACGCCCAGCGGACCGGGGCGTCGCGTCCCAGGACATGGTCAGACGGCCGACCGTTCCGGCGCGATGAAAGTCCTCGCGCAGCCGCTCACCCGCCGCCGCCTCGACCGGCGCGAGCCAGGGCCGTCCCTGCCCGTCGCGACGCCGGGCCAGCCAGGCCAGGGGCGACTCGCCCAGATTGGCCCGAAAGGCGGCACGGCCAACACCCGGCTCCTCAAGCAGCTTCTCGCCCTCAATGATCCCAGGTCGCCCCGGCGGTGGCGCAGGACGGCCTAAGGGCGCGAAGACCAGGGTCCAGCCACCCTGGGCTCGGGGCTTCAAGGACGCCAACCGCACCAGCACCTCAAAGGCCGGCTCATCGATGACCAGCATCGGACGCCGCCGACGATTGGGTCCCAGTCGCACGGCATAGCCCAACGGGGCGGCCTCGATCACCGCGCCCG
The DNA here is from genome assembly GCF_058681455.1 of Caulobacter sp. AVps16. Classification (NCBI taxonomy): domain Bacteria; kingdom Pseudomonadati; phylum Pseudomonadota; class Alphaproteobacteria; order Caulobacterales; family Caulobacteraceae; genus Caulobacter; species Caulobacter sp. AVps16. Next base: position 837,303 of record NZ_CM178739.1, on the reverse strand, counting down.
GCCGGGCAAGAAGCCGGGCCGCACGATGGGCCAGATGCTCGGTCGCCAGATCTGGGGCTCCGCTCATAGCGCTCCCTCCAGAACCCGACGCGGGGCCTGGCGGAGGCATTCCTCCAGTGCGGCCAGGCGGGCGTCAAACCCGGCATCCTCGCGCAGATCCTCGATCCTGTGACAGGCATGGGCACAGGTTGTGCGGTCCCGGCCAAAGGCAAAAGCCACCCGGTTCAAGGGCCAGTGAAAGGTGACATGGGTCAGATAGATGGCGATCTGCCGCGCGCGCGACGCGGCCAGGCTGGTGCGCTTCTGGGCCGCGATATCCCCGGGCGAGACATCGGTCGCCAGGGCGACCAGATGGGTGACGAAGGCAACCGCGAGGCGGTCGCGGCGAGGATCGGGTGTGACCCCCATGACCTCTTCGAGAGCAAGAACCAACATGGCGTCCTCAAATCTAATGGGCGATCATGCGACCACGACTCGATGTTAGGTTGAATTTCGCCGATGAGGATAATTTTCCTATCGTGACGCACAAGTAGGAAAATAAGCCGTTGAAAACCCTACGTCCGACTTTGTCCTATCCCCGTTCAGCAACGGGGATAAGGTCGATGGCGCGATAGGTGGCGAGCATGGCTTTGCGCCATTCAGGGCCCGTCGCCGCGCCTTCGGCCCGCAGAGCCTGACAGGCCGCCAGAGCTGCGGCCTGTCCAGTGACAGGGTTTTCGGCCAGCAGATGGGACGGGCATCGGGCGCGCAGCGCCTCGACGAGCGCCGCCGGCGGAGCTTGGCCCTCCGCCAGCCACTGCTCGGACCTCTGGAACCCGTCACCACAGAGGCGCTCGAACATGGACTGCGAACCGGACTGCAGCCGGACATGTCCCTCGGGATTGATCCCGATCATGGGGAAGGCAGGAGCCAGGGACGGAAGCGCATGATTGGCGTAGATCCGCATGCCCCAGTAGGATCCGGCAATCCGCGCAAAATGAGGAACATCCTCGATCTCGGCGAACCCGGACTCCTGCACGGGCAAGATCTCGATCTTGGGCTTTTTGACATCAACCGTGTCGTTGGCGACGTCGATATAGAGCCCGCCGAACTGGAACGCGTTCTGAAAGTATTTCTCCCGCAGTGCGCCCCAAAGATGCCGCCCGGAACCGCCATTGCGGAGGAAGGCGCTGATGGCGCGCTCACCCGGGCCGACAGGGCGCGCGAGCCGCTTGCGCAAGCGTTCGGCGACATCCTGCGAGATCTCCCAGCAATAGCCGAGGGGATAGGGCTTGCCATAACGGCGGGCACCGTCTCGTCCGAGGGCCTGGTCGGTCTCGACGCGTAAGGACAGCAGGGCCTGCTCGATCTCAGCGATGGCCGGGATCAGAAAGCGGTCGGTCAGGGCGGATTCGCGAGGCGTAACCACTAGTGTAGTCAATGTCGTCTGCGGCAAGGGGGACTTCAATCTTCAAACCCGCTCGGGACGGCAGAGCAACACGCCCGAGTGTCGGGCAGACCTAGTCGGCGGGTAAAGCATCGAAGCCCAAAGACTGTCCAGCCGGAATAATCGCGCCGCGACAGGTGACCACGCGCCCAGCCAGGGCATGAGCCCGCGCCACGGCTGTCTCAATCGGCAATCCCGCAAGCCTCGCCGACAGATAGGCGGCATTGAAGCTGTCGCCCGCCCCTGTCGTGTCCAGCGCCTTCACCCGGGGTGGAGCCGGGGTGGCCGTGCGGCCCTCAGGCCTGTGGACATTGACCGCATGACTTTCGTCGCGGGCAACGACCTCGCCCCCACCTGCCGCCCACTGCGCGGCGAGGTCCTCGGCCTCCCGGCCGTAGAGCGGTCGCGTATCCTCGCTGCTCAGAGAGATGTAGCGACAGGCGGGAACCACGCCGTCCAGCGCGGCTCGGGCCGCCTCAGGACCGGGCCACAGGGCGGGACGATAGTTGAAGTCGAGAGCCACGGCCACGCCCAGGGAATGGACATAGGCCAGGACATCCTTCAGCCGCGCCCGGCCGATATCGCCGATGACCGCCAGGGTGACGCCGGACAGGTAGACAAGATCACTGGCCCTGGCCGCCTCGATCAACTGGTCGGCGGTATGTTCAGAAAACAGGTCGCGGATAGGGGCCCGTTCACGCCAGTAGTGGAACTTCCGCTCGCCACTGTCGTCCAGGACGATGGCATAGAGGCCCGGCAGGCGATTGCTGACCTCGCGGATCAGGCGGGTATCCAGCCCCTCGCGCCGCATGGCCGCCAGGACACCGTCACTGAAGGGATCACCCTGGCCCAGGGCCGTGCAATAGGCGACCTGATCACCGAGCCGGGCCATATAGACAGCGGTATTGAAGGTGTCGCCGGCAAAGCCCATCCGGTAGAGCGGCGCGCCGTCGGCCGACAGGCCGTCCGGCGACATCTCGACCATGCATTCGCCGAGCACTGTGATTTTGGCCATGACACCGGTTTCTCACTGGATCTGCGGCAGTCTTAAAGTGTTTTCGCCTGCCGAGTTAGTGGGCCCGGACGGGTTTTGCTTCGCCCTCTGAGACCCGCCATCCTGCAGGATCCGTCCACCGGATCAGCTTGCCGGAAACCTGGAAAAGGTCTCGGTTGAGGCCAGGATCAGATGGTCCGCGACGGCATTTTCGCGATGCGGATTGCCACGGGCGTAGTCTGCGGACGTAACCATGTCGAGAAAGGCGGCGCGCGACGGATACCGAACGAGGACGATGTAGTCCCACAGAACCGTCGAGGGCGGGCCAATCGCGACACCTTCAGGCTTGCCACTCCAGAGAATTGCGCCGCCGAGCGCCTTGATCAAAGGCACCGTATTGGCGCTGTACCGCAGATAGGCATCCCAGCCCGTGCCATCGCCGTCGGCAGAATGCTCGCGAAAGCGCAGGAAATTGACCATCACAACCGGCCCGTTGTCGGGCAGGTCGCGCATAAGCGCCTCATTGACGTGAACTGGCAGGGACATCGAACCGACTCTCTGTGAACCTCGAGCCTGAAACAGGACTGCTTACGGACCTGCCGCCCTGAAGCGGGCGGCGGGGTTTAGGGCTTCTGTTGCTGGGCAATCCAGGCGTCGATCTTCTGCTCCAGGACCGCCATGGGCAGGGAGCCCTGCAGGAGCACCGCATCGTGGAACTTGCGCTCGTCGAACCGGTCGCCAAGCGCGGTTTCGGCCCGCTTGCGCAGTTCGAGGATCTTCAGCTCACCGATCTTGTAGGCCACAGCCTGGCCGGGCCAGGACACGTAGCGGGCCAGCTCGACCTCGATATTGACCGGCGACAGGGCCGTATTGTCGGTGAAACAGGCGCGTGCCTGCGCCAGGCTCCAGCGCTTCCAGTGGATGCCGGTATCGGCCACCAGCCGGCAGGCCCGCCACATCTCGTACGACAGGCGGCCGAACAGTTCATAGGGATCGCGATAGATCCCCATCTCCTCGCCCAGCCATTCGGAATAGAGGCCCCAGCCCTCTCCGAAGGCATTGAAATAGAGGCCCTTGCGGAACTCGGGCACACCCGTCTGTTCCTGGGCCAAAGAGGTCTGGGTGTGATGCCCGGGCGCGCCCTCGTGCAGCACCAGGGCCGGCAACTCGTACAGCGCCCGCTGGTTCAGCTCGGAGGTGTTGATCATCAGCCCCCCGGCCCGTCCGACCTTGGGATCTCCGCCGAAGTAACGGCCCGTGGTGTAACCCTGCTCGATGCTGGCCGGCACCGGTCGCACGCCATAGCTCAGGCGCGGCAGGACCCCGAAATGGGCCGGCAACTGGTCGTCGGCGCGCTTGGCGATCTCGCTGGCCTTTTCCAGCAACTGCTGGCGGCTGGTCGGGTAAAATTTCGGGTCCTTGCGCAGATAGGCGATGAACTCCGGCAGCGTGCCCTTGAAGCCGGTCTGGGTCATCACCGTCTGCATCCGGGCGCGGATGCGCGCGACCTCACTCTGGCCGATCTCATGGATCTGGTCCGGCGTCATGGTCGTGGTCGTGTGGCGACGGGCCAGGAAAGCGTAGTAGCGCTGGCCATCGGGCAGATCGACGGCGGCCAGGCTCTTGGCGGCCTTGGGCAGATACTCGGTCTCCATGAAGGTGACGAAGCCGGCTCGGGCCGGGGCGACCTTCTCGGCCAGCACCTTTTCGCCCTGCGCGATCAGGGCCGCCTTGCGGTCGGCGGGCACGCTGGTCGGCAGCGCGCGCAGGGGCGCCAGCAGCGGCTCTTCCGCCACCGGAGTCGCCGCCATGCGCCTAGCGCGATCGAGCACCGACTGCGCGGTGGGAGTGGCTTGAACGAAACCGGTATCGATGCCGCGCCGGGCATTGGCGATATTTGCGTCGTACCAGTCAGGGGTCTTGGACAGAAGCTCCAGCCACTTGGCGGCCTCGGCCTCATTCTTCAGACGCATGCCATTGGCGCGATACAGCAAGGTGACGTCGAAGCCGCCGTCGCTGCTGAACGGCATGCGCGACTCATCGAACGACAGGCCCTCGAGGCGCTCGGAAATCGCAAAATTGAGCAACTGGAGGGTCAGGCGCTCATCGGGATCAAGGCGCTCGACGATGACGCCGGTCAGCAGGCTCTGGGCATAGGACAGCTTGGCCTTGCGGGCCGCATCGGCCGCCGGCCCCACCGGTGGCAGCCGCCAGCGCGCAGCCTCGGCGCCGCCCCCGTCATCGTCCTCGCCGCCGGCGTTGGCCGCTTCATAGGTCTTGATGGCCTGGGACAGCTGGTCGCCATCAGGATGGGCCCAAGCGGCGCTCCCCGTCATCAGGGTGGCTATCATCAGGCCAGAAACAGCCCAGCGAACAGGATGGCAGTTGGTCATGAACTTCCCCGGAAACGCGATGCAAAAGCGTTAGATCAGGAATCGAGACGAGGCCAAAGGCGGCTCGCCGCTTTTTGGGCGGCCTTGGCGGGTCTGATTTGCGGGGTCCTAAGAGAAATTGGAGCGGGCGAAGAGATTCGAACTCTCGACCCCAACCTTGGCAAGGTTGTGCTCTACCACTGAGCTACGCCCGCATCCGGATTTCTCGGGTCTCGTTCCACTCTCCGAACCGGGAGAAATGGAGCGGGCGAAGAGATTCGAACTCTCGACCCCAACCTTGGCAAGGTTGTGCTCTACCACTGAGCTACGCCCGCATCGTGGAAGCGAAAAAACCGCCCCGCGACGAGGAGGCGGCTTATGGCAGAGCGATCTCACCTTGGCAAGCGCCCTTTGAGGGGTTGCGGAGCGCGGTCTTTCAGGGGCTCATTCAGCCCCTGTTTTTCGGGGTGGCGGAGTTTCGACCTTGCGTCTGTTCGTGTTCGGTCTGGGCTATGTCGGCGCGGCTTTCGGCCAGGCGCTGCAGGCTCGGGGCTGGGATATCGCCGCCACGGCACGCTCGCCGGAACAGGCGGCGAAGCTGCGGGCGGCCGGGATCGAGCCTGCCGATCCCGATGACCGTGACGCCATGGCGGCGGCCCTGTCCGGGGCCAAGGCGGTCCTGGTCACCGCCCCGCCCGGCGAAAGCGGCTGTGCAGCCCTGGAATCGGTGATCCCCGCCCTGGCCCAGTCGGGGGCCTTTCCCGACTGGATCGGCTATCTGTCGACCACAGGCGTCTATGGCGACTTTGAGGGTCGCTGGGTGTTCGAGACCTCGCCCCTCAAGGCACAGTCGGTCGAGGGAGCCCGCCGGGTCGGGGCCGAACGCGACTGGCGCCAGGTCGGGCGCGGCATGGGCCTGACCGTGACCACCTTCCGCCTGCCCGGCATCTACGGTCCCGGCCGCAGCGCTCTGGATCGCCTGCGCGCCGGCGAAGGCCGCCGCATCGTCAAGCCGGGCCAGGTGTTCAGCCGGATCCACCTGGACGACATTGTCTCGGGCCTTCTGGCCTCGCTGGACCAACCCCGGGCCGGAGGCATCTATAATCTCTGCGACGACGAGCCGGCCCCGCCGCAGGACGTGATCGAATATGCGGCCAAGCTGCTGGGCATTGCCGTTCCGCCCGACCTGCCCTTCAACGCCCTGGGCCTGTCGCCCGCCACGCGCCGCTTCTATGCCGAGAACAAGCGGGTCTCGAACGCTAGGGCCAAGGCGGAGTTGGGCTGGCGGCCCAAGTATCCGACCTATCGCGAGGGATTGAGGGCGATTCTGGAGCGCGAGGTTTAGGCGCTCCCCCTCAGGGGAAGTCTCTCGAAGCCCCCTACTCCTCGTCCGGCCCGATATCCGCCGCCGCCCAGGCCGCCGCAGAGGCCAGGCTGGCACCCCGCGCCCTGGCGGCCCTGGCCAGCCGCCGTGCAACCGGGTCGTCATCGACCTCGACCAGTGACCGCGCCTCGACCACCGCTGCAACCAGCCGCTCCAGATCCTGCGGCCGGGACAGCCGGTGATCACCGTCCCGGATCAGGGTGAAGACCACATCGTCGCTCTTCAGGGCATTGACCAAGGTCAGCGCATGGCTCCACGGCACGTCGGGATCAGCGCCGCCCTGCAGAACCCGCACCGGAACCTCGATCGGAACCTCGCCCTGGAGGATCGACCACCGCGCGCCGTCTTCCAGCAACTGCCGGGTGATGGCGTAGCCGCCGTCGTCATAGTCGGAAGGCCGAATCCAGAAGCCGTCCCGGGCGATGGCCGTCCGGGCGTCCGGCGACAGTTCCGGCTCCATCAGTTTCTCGGTGAAGTCCGGGGCCGGCGCGATCAGCACCATGGCCTTGACCCGTTCGGGCCGGGCCATGGCGGCCAGGCAGGCGATCCAGCCGCCCATCGACGAGCCGACCAGCACCAGCGGCCCCTCGGTCAGATCGTCGATCACGGCCAGGGCGTCCTCACGCCAGCGGCTGATCGTGCCGTCGCGAAACTGGCCGTCGGACTCGCCATGGCCGAAATAGTCGAAGCGCAGATAACCGCCGCCTGTGGCCTCTGCGTGATCGGCCAGGACCTGGGCCTTGGTCCCGGTCATGTCGGAATGAAAGCCGCCCAGCCAGACGACCATCGGGCCTTCGCCGGCCACCCGGCGATAGGCGATGCGCTGATTGTCGTCGCGAACCAGAAACTCCGGGGATTCGGTCATGGCGCGGCCTCGTTCCTTTCGCTAACTAAACGCGTCATCTCAGCCGAGAGTCGCGTGCCCGACCTACCCGCCGATTTCACCTTGCTGCAGGTCACCCCCGAACTGGAAACGGGCGGAGCCGAGCAGACGACGATAGATGTCGCTCGCGCCGTCGTGGCGCAAGGCGGCAAGGCGTTGGTCGCAACAAAGGGCGGACGCATGGCCGCCCGCCTGGAAGCTGACGGCGGCCGACTTGTGCAGATGCCGGCCCAGACCAAGAACCCGCTGGTCATGCTGGGCAATGCTGCTCGGCTGGTCGACCTGATCCGCCGTCAGAAGGTGACTCTGGTGCATGCCCGTTCCCGAGCCCCGGCCTTCAGCGCCCTGTGGGCCGCCCACGCGACCAAAGTGCCGTTCGTCGCCACCTATCATGGCGTCTATAATGCCCGCTCCAATCTGAAGCGCTGGTACAACGCGGTCATGACGCGGGGTGACCTGGTCATCGCCAATTCGGAATACACCCGCGCCCATGTCATCCGGGAACACGGGATTGCTCCGGAACGGGTGGTGGCCATCCCGCGCGGCGTGGACCTCAAGCGCTTTGAGCCCGACCAGGTCAGTGCCGAGCGGCTCGAGACCCTTCGCGCCGCCTGGGGTCTGGCGGCCGACGAGCCCCGGCTCAAGGTCGTGCTGGCCGGGCGGCTGACGCGCTGGAAGGGACAGTCCCTGCTGATCGAGGCCATGGCCCGGCTGAAGGCCGCAGGTGACCCGGAGGTCCTGCTGTTGCTGGTCGGCGATGACCAGGGCCGCAAGGCCTATCGCGGTGAGCTGGAAACCCAGATCGCCGCCGCCGGTCTCCAGGACGATGTGAAGATCGTCGGCCATTGCGATGACATGCCGGCCGCCTATCTGTTGGCGGACCTGGCGATCGCGCCGTCCCTGGAGCCCGAAGCCTTCGGCCGTACGGCGGTCGAACCCCAGGTGATGGGACGTCCGGTCCTGGCGGCCGATCACGGTGCTGCGCGCGAGACGGTCGTCCCGGGCGAGACCGGCTGGCTGGTGGCTCCGGGCAACGCCGAAGCCTGGGCTGCTGCCCTGGAGACGGCCCGGCAGGCGGGTCCGTCGAACCGACACGCCATGGGCCAGGCCGCCCGGGCCCGTGCTCGGCGGTTGTATTCAGTGGACGCCATGTGCGAAGCCACCTTGAACGTCTATGCGCGCGTACTGGAAGCCAGAGTTTTGGAGCGGAGACCGTGAGTAAGGAAATCAAGAAGGTCCTGGTGATCAAGCTGGGGGCCCTTGGCGATTTCGTGCTCGCACTGGCGGCGATGAAGAAGATCCGCCAGGCCCATCCCAAGGCCAAGATCACCCTTCTGACCACGCCCCCGTTCGAAGCCCTCGCCAAGCTCAGCCCCTATTTCAACAGCGTCGAAACCGACGGTCGCCCGATGGATTTCGGCGACATCACCCGGATGCTGGGCCGCCTGCGCAAAGCCCGTTACGACCGCGTCTATGACCTGCAGACCAACAGCCGCACCAACTGGTACTATCAGGCCCTGCGGCCGTTTCCGCCGCAGTGGAGCGGCATCGCCTTCGGTTGCTCGCACCCCCAGCGCGGTACGGCCCGCCAGTCGATGCACACGCTGGAGCGCCAGGCCGACCAGCTGCGCGCCGCCGGAATCTGGCCTGATGCGCCGGTCGAACCCGGCAATGCCCCGCCGCCGGACCTGTCGTGGATTCTGCGACGCCACAAGGAAGCGCGCCCGGTTGCCGGTGCGGCCGCCCCGCGTCCCTATGTGCTCTTCGTCCCCGGCGGCTCGGCCCACCGGCCGGAAAAGCGTTGGCCGGTTGAGGCCTTTGCCCAGCTGGGCTCACTCCTGAAGGCGCGAGGCCTGGACATCGTCATCATCGGCGGTCCGCAGGAAAGCGCCATGGCCCGGCAGATCCAGAAGGCGGTCGGCCAGGCCCGCGACCTGACCGGACGCACCGACTTTGCTCAATTGGCTGTCCTGGGCGCCAAGGCGGCCCTGGTGGTCGGCAACGATACCGGCCCGACGCATTTGCTGGCGGCGGCCGGGGCCCCGACCATCGCCCTGTTCTCCGGCGCTTCGGATCCAGAACTCTGTGGCCCGCGCGGCCATGTTGCGGTCATCCGGTCGCCAGACCTCAAGGCCCTGCCGGTCTCGACCGTGGCCAGCGCCGCCATGTCGCTGCTGCCGTGATCTCCAGGACCTAAGGACCCCGGAAGGTCGGCCGATCCAGCGCCTGAAAACCGGCCCTTCCGGCCCGCCGATCGGCCTTGCGTCCAAATGGATTGGACGCGCTGACGCCTGTTTGGCTCGCGCCGCTTGATAGGGGGCACCCGACAGGTCATATATCACTTTCTCGCCGCGCGCTTTCGCGCAGCGCGACTACCTTCAACTGTACCGGAGCCGCCCCTATTCGCCGTCCTATGCAAACGCCGCCCGTCAAAGACGGACCGCGTATCAACGATGAAATCCGCGTCCCGCGCGTCCTGCTGATCGACCAAAACGGCGAGAAGCAAGGCGAGATGCCGACCGCCTCCGCCCTCGAAGCGGCCGAGGAAGCTGGCCTGGACCTGGTGGAAATCGTTCCGAACGCCAATCCTCCCGTCTGCAAGATCCTGGACTACGGCAAGTTCAAGTTCCAGGAGCAGAAGAAGAAGAACGAGGCGCGCAAGCGGCAGAAGATCGTCGAGCTCAAGGAAATCAAGCTCCGGCCCAATATCGACATCCACGATTACGAGGTTAAGGCCAAGGCCATGACCCGGTTCTTCGAGGAGGGCGACAAGGTCAAGGTGACCCTGCGCTTCCGCGGCCGTGAAATGGCGCACCCGGAACTGGGCATGAAGCTGCTGATCAAGGTGAAGACCGACTTCGAGGAAATCGCCAAGGTCGAGTACGAGCCGCGCATGGAAGGCCGGCAGATGATCATGATCCTGGCCCCCAAATAGGGCGGCCAGCGGTCAGATAGACAAACGCCCCGGCCTTGGCCGGGGCGTTTTGCGTTCGGGGGCGGCGCGCCAGGTCGTCGCGGTTGCCAGATTGCCGTCGCGGACGACAGCGAATGGGCGTATTCCGGCGGCCCTTCGAAAGCCCCGACCATGACAGAGCCCCTTCCCGCTGCCGCCTCCCAAAGCCCCCGGGCGCTCTATGTCCTGCTGCTGGTGGTGTTCATCAACCTGGTCGGGTTCGGGCTGGTTATTCCGCTGCTGCCCTTCTACGCCCAGTCGCTGAAGGCTGAGCCCTGGCAGATCACGGCGCTGTTTTCGGCCTACAGCCTGGGGCAGTTCTTTGCCGAACCCTTCTGGGGAAGACTGTCTGACCGCATCGGTCGTCGGCCGGTGCTGATCGTCACCATCCTGGCCAATACCCTGTCCTATATCGCCCTGGCCTTTGCCCCCAACATCCTGGCCGCCTTCGCCATCCGGCTGATCGGCGGGTTTGCCACCGGCAATATCTCGACCATCCAAGGCTATATGGCCGACGTCACCCCGCCGGAGAAGCGCGCGGGGCGTATGGGTCTGCTGGGTTCGGCCTTTGGGGCCGGCTTCGTGGTCGGACCGGCCCTGGGCGGCCTTCTCGCCCATCCGGAAGCCGGACAGATCGGCTTCCAGATCCCGCTCTTTGCGGCCGCCGGCATGGCCGCCCTCGCCGCCCTGGGCGTCTTCCTGTTCGTCGTCGAAAGTCGCGCACCCAGCGCGCCGGACGCGCCGCGCCCCCATCGCCGCGAAGCCCTGCAGGCCGCCAGGAGCCATCCTGTCCTGTCGCGCGTCCTGCTGGTCACCCTGGTCTCGACCGCCGCCTTTGCGGGCATGGAATCGGTCTTTGGCCTGTGGACCCATGCCCGCTTCGACTGGGGCCCGCGCCAGGTTGGCCTGTGTTTCGCCGTTATCGGGATCGTCGCCTCGATCGGCCAGGGTGTCGTGACCGGCCGGCTGGCCCGGCGATTTGGCGAGCCTTTGGTCCTGACCACCGGCCTGTCGATCATTGCCCTGAGCCTGGCCATGACTCCTTTCGCGACCAGCGGCACGGTCGTACCGCTGTTCGTAGGCCTGACGGCCATGGGACAGTCCCTGGTCTTTCCCTGTGTCGCCGCCCTGATTTCGCGCGCTACCCCGCCGGACCAGCAGGGCGAGATGCTGGGCCTGAACATGGCCGCAGGCTCGCTGGCCCGCATGGGTGGCCCCCTGCTGGCAGGTCCGCTGTTTGGCCTGAACATCGCCGGCCCCTACTGGTTCGGGGCCCTGTTGACCCTGCCGGCGATCTGGCTGGCGGCCAGTCTGGCGAAACGGGCAAAGACGGCGGCTTGAACACGAGCACTCTCGACAACCCTAGCGAGCGTCGGTAGCGTTTCGCCTATGGGGTTGTGTGGGGGTTCAATGCTTAAGCCGTTTTCAGTTGCCACCCTGGCTTTGCTGGCTTGTGTCGGCGTGGCTCAGTCTGCGCCACTTGAAGCCTACGGGCGCCTGCCGGCCATGAGATCCGTCGAGATCTCCAGTGATGGCCAGAAGCTGGCCTATATCCGCAGCGACGGAGAGCGCTCGACCATTGTCGTGCAGGCCTTGGACGGCACGATCCTGCAAGCTCTCGAAATGGGCGATCGCAAGGTTCGCAACGTGGAATGGACTGATCCCAACCACGTCCTGATCCGTATCACCGAGACCACGACGGTCGGTGACATCTTCTATGCCGGCGAGTTCGCCTTGGGAGCCAGCCTCAACGTGACCACCGGCGGTGCCGCCGCCGTGCCCAAGCGAACCGTCCAGCGCGTAGCCAATTCGCTCTTCTCCAGCCGCGGGGGCACCTATCGCGGCAAGCCGGTGATCTATGCCGGGTTGCTGGCGACCGACGGTCCAAACATGCAGCAGAAAGACAGCAGCCTGGACCTCTACCGGATCGATCCGGACACCGGCGTCGGGCAGGTGCACCAGCGCGGTGACTACACGACCGGTCAATATCTGTTCAAATCCGATGGCGAAGTGCTGGCGCGCACCCGGTATCAGCCTGAAGACGGCCGCTGGTCGCTGGACCTGCGCCAGGATGGCTGGCGCGAAGCCTATGCGGTCACTGCCAGGATCGATACGCCCGATCTGGTCGGACGCTCGCTCGACGAGACATCCATCATCCTGAATGTCTGGGATGAAAAGGAGCAGGTCTGGAACCTGAGACCGATCCCGATCGCCGGCGGCCCCCTCGGCGAACCCATCGGTTCAGGAGATGTCGGCATCGTTCTCGACACCGAACACCGGGTGATCGCCTTCACCTCCCAGGCCATCTATCGCGAGTATGACGTCAAGGAGCCGCGACTGGCCACAGGATGGGCGTTGATCAAACAGCTCTTCGCCGGGCGACAACTCTATCTGACCTCCTTCACCCCCGACTACGGCAAGCTGGTCGTCTATGTCGAAGGCACCGGCGAGCCCGGCGGCTTCTATCTGGCCGATCTCGCCGCCAAGAAGGTCAAGCGCATCGGCGGGGCCTATCCTGGCCTGACCGGTGCCGACGTCGCCCAGGTGCGGGCCATCAAGTACAAGGCCGCCGACGGCCTGGAGATTTCCGGCTATCTCACCGTACCCAATGGCAAGGACGCCAAGAACCTGCCCCTGATCGTGCTGCCGCATGGCGGCCCCCAGGCGCGCGATACGGCGGGCTTCGACTGGTGGGCGCAAGGCCTGGCCTCACGCGGCTATGCCGTCCTGCAACCCAATTTCCGGGGCTCCTCCGGCTATGGCCATGCCTTCCTGGAAGCCGCCTATGGCGAGTGGGGCGGCAAGATGCAGACGGATCTTTCCGACGGTGTCCGCGCCCTGGCCAAGGCCGGCACAATCGATCCCAAGCGGGTGTGCATAGCGGGTGCCAGCTATGGCGGTTATGCAGCCCTCGCCGGCATCACGCTGGACAAGGGGGTCTATCGCTGCGCCGTCGCAGTGGCCGGCGTTTCCGACATGGCCAAGATGCTGGAAAAGGAAATCAGCCAAGGCGGCGTCAACCGTCCCGGTGTCCGATACTGGAAGCGTTATATGGGCGTGGACAATCCGTCTGATCCGAAACTGGCCCAGCGCTCGCCGGTCAATTTTGCCGCTCAGGCTGATGGCCCGGTCCTGCTGATCCACGGCAGGGACGACACCGTCGTCTATTTCGACCAGAGCACGGCCATGCGGGACGCACTCAATCGGGCCGACAAGCCGGTGGAGTTTGTCAGCCTGAAAGCCGAGGATCACCACCTGTCGCGGGAGGGCACCCGCCAGCAGGCCATGGCCGCCATGGTGGAATTTCTGGAACGGAACAATCCGCCCAACTGACAAGGATGCGCAGGGGCGGTCCCTCCGCCCTTGCCTTCCCCGACTCTTTCCCGTACTAACCCCGCCTTTCCGGAACCGCCTGGCTTATTGGCATGCCATGGCGGTTCGTCTTGCTATCCCAGAGGACGGGGCGAAAGCTCCGACGCGAAATGCCTAAGTTGAAGACCAAGTCAGGCGCTAAGAAGCGCTTCAAGATCACGGCCACGGGCCTGCTGAAAGCCGGCGTCGCCGGCAAGCGTCACCGTCTGATCGGCCACAACGGCAAGTACATCCGCCAAAACCGCGGCACGAAGGTCATGAGCGAATCCGACGCCAAGACCATCCGTTCGTACCTGCCCTACGGCCTTTAAGAGGAGCGCTGACACATGGCTCGCGTCAAAAGGGGCGTCACCGCCCACGCCAAGCACAAGAAGGTTCTTGAGCAGGCGAAAGGCTTCTACGGCCGCCGCAAGAACACCATCCGTACCGCCAAGGCCGCCGTCGACAAGGCCGGCCAGTACGCCTACCGCGACCGCAAGGTCCGCAAGCGCGCCTTCCGCTCGCTGTGGATCCAGCGCATCAACGCCGGCGCCCGCACCGAAGGCTTCACCTACTCGCAGTTTATCCACGGCCTGGACGTGGCGGGTATCGTGATCGACCGTAAGGTTCTGTCGGATATCGCGGGTAACGACCCTGCTGCGTTCAAGGCCATTGCTGACAAGGTCCGCACCGCCCTGGCCGCCTAAGGTCTTTTTCGGATCCCAGGATCCGATTGCGATCTGAAAAGCCCCCTGGTGCGAACCGGGGGGCTTTTTGCTGCGCGCTCCCCTACTCCGCCCCGCCCGAATGCTCTAGACGGAAGCCCGTCATGACCGATCTCAAAACCCTCGAATCCGATGTGCTGGCGCAAGTCGCCGCTGCCACCGACCTTGTCGCCCTCGACGCCGTGCGCGTCGCCGCCCTGGGCAAGACCGGCTCGATCTCCGGCCTGCTGAAAACCCTCGGCGCGATGAGCCCCGAAGAGCGCAAGGATCGCGGCGCGGCGATCAATGCCCTGCGCGATGTCGCCAGCGCGGCGATCGCCGGGAAGAAGGCCGCGCTGGAGGCTAGCGAACTCGATGCGCGGCTGGCCAGCGAGACCCTGGACCTGTCCCTGCAGCCCCCCTATCGCCGCAAGGGCTCAGTCCACCCGACCATGCAGACCATGGACGAGATGGTCGCCATCTTCGCCGAGATGGGTTTCGCCGTGGCCGAGGGCCCGGACATCGAGGACGACTTCCACAATTTCACCGCCCTGAACTTCCCGCCCAAGCACCCGGCGCGGGAAATGCACGACACCTTCTTCTTCAATCCGAAGGAGTCGGGCGAGCGGATGCTGCTGCGCACCCACACCAGCCCCGTCCAGGTGCGGACCATGGTCTCGCAGAAGCCGCCGATCCGGATCATCGCCCCGGGCCGCACCTATCGCTGCGACAACGACGCCACCCACACGCCGGTGTTCCACCAGGTCGAGGGCCTGGTGATCGACAAGGGTATCCATATGGGCCACCTGAAGTGGACCCTGGAAACCTTCCTGGCGCGGTTCTTCGAGACCGACGCGGTGACCACCCAGTTCCGCCCGCACCACTTTCCGTTCACCGAGCCCTCGGCCGAAATGGACGTGCAGTGCGACCGCAGCGGCGGCGAGATCAAGATCGGCCAGGGCACGTCGTGGCTCGAGATCCTCGGCTGCGGCATGGTGCACCCCAATGTCCTGCGCGCCTGCGGCATCGATCCGGACGAGTACCAGGGCTTTGCCTTCGGCATGGGCGTCGACCGTCTAGGGATGCTGAAATACGGCATGCCCGACCTGCGCGACATGTGGTCGTCCGACAGCCGCTGGCTGGCCCACTACGGCTTCAGCGCCTTCGCCGCGCCGAACGCCGCCAGCGGCCTCAGCTGATGCAGCTTCCCGCCAGCACCTTCACGGCTGTCGACTGGGCGGCGATCACTCCGACGCTCCATCCGGGCGAGACCGGCCAGGCCGAGTGGCGCACACTCAACGTCGGCGACATGCGCCTGCGTCGTGTGGACTATTCGCCGGGCTATCTCGCCGATCACTGGTGTGACCGCGGCCATGTGATCTTCGTGCTGGAAGGCGAACTGACCAGCGAGCTGAAGGATGGTCGCAAGACCGTCCTGACCGCCGGCATGAGCTATCACGTCTCCGACTTCGGCGACCCCGCCCACCGCTCGTCGACCTCGGTCGGCGCCAAGCTTTTCATCGTAGACTGACCCATGAAATTCACCCTCTCCTGGCTCAAGGACCACCTCGACACCGAGGCCTCCGCCACCGACGTTGTCGCCGCCATGACCATGGCCGGCCTCGAGGTCGAGCACGTTACCGATCCGGCCACCAAGCTGGCGGCCTTCACGGTCGCCAAGATTGTTGAGGCCGTTCAGCACCCCAATGCCGACCGCCTTCGGGTCTGTCAGGTCGACACCGTCGATGGTCGCAAGGAGATCGTCTGCGGCGCGCCCAATGCCCGCGCCGGCCTGACCACCATCTATGCCCCGATCGGCGCCTATGTGCCGGGCCTCGGCGTGACCCTGGTCGAGAAGCCGGTGCGCGGCGTGGTCTCCAACGGCATGCTGTGCTCGGCCTCCGAGCTGGAAGCCGCCAGCGAGAGCGACGGCATCATGGAGCTGCCGGACGACCTCACGGTCGGTACACCGGCCGCCACGGCCCTGGGCCTGGAAGCCGTCATTGACTTTGAGGTCACCCCCAACCGTCCCGACTGGCTGGGCGTCGCCGGCATTGCCCGCGACCTGGCCGCCGCTGGCGTCGGCACGCTGAAGGACCTGTCGATCACGCCGGTGCCGGGAACCTTCCCCTGCCCGATCACGATCAAGGTCGATGGCGAGGCCTGCCCGGTCTATGCCGGTCGCCTGATCAAGGGCGTCAAGAACGGCCCGTCGCCCAAGTGGCTGCAGGACCGCCTGCTGGCCATCGGCCTGCGCCCGATCAGCGCTCTGGTCGATATCACCAATCTGGTCAGCTATGACCGCGCCCGGCCACTGCACGTCTATGATGTGGCCAAGCTGTCGGGGCATGAGATTTCGACCCGCTTTGGGCGTCATGGCCTCAACGGCGACGAGCACCTGATCGCCCTCGACGGCAAGACCTATGAGCTGACCCCCGAGATCTGTGTGATCGCCGATGCGACGGGCGAGCGGCCGATCGGCCTGGGCGGCGTCATGGGCGGCGAAAGCACCGGCTGTGGCGACGAGACCACCGACGTCTTCGTCGAAAGCGCCTGGTTCGAACCTATCCGCGTCGCCCAGACCGGCCGCACCACCGGAATCAACAGCGACGCCCAGTACCGCTTCGCCCGCACGGTCGATACCGGCTCGGTGGTACCCGGCGTCGAGCTGGCCACCCGGCTGATCCTCGAGCTGTGCGGCGGTGAGCCCTCCCATATCGTGGTGGCCGGCGAGGCCCCGGCCGCCCCGGTCGGTTTCGCCTTCGAGCCTGACTATGTCGAGCAGTTGTCGGGCCTGGCGGTGACGCCCGAGCAGACCCGCCAGATCCTCAGCGCCCTGGGCTTCGACATCGTGCTCGGCTCGCCCTGGACCGTGACGCCGCCGACCTTCCGCCGCGATGTGGAGGGCAAGGCCGATCTGGTCGAGGAAGTCGCGCGCATCGCCGGCTATGGGGCCCTGCCCTCGACGCCCCTGCCGGAGGTCCCTCGCGCCGTCGGCGGTATCCTGACGCCCAAGCAAGCACGGTCCCGCGCGGCCCGCCGCGCCCTGGCGGCCGCCGGCTACGCCGAAGCCCTGACCTGGAGCTTCACCAACCAGAAGACCGCTGCCCTGTTCGGCGGCGGCGCGGCCGAGCTCGTCCTGGCCAATCCGATCGCCTCGGAACTGGACTGCATGCGTCCGTCGCTGCTGCCCAACCTGATCGAGGCCGCCGGTCGCAATGCCCGCCAGGGCTTCCCAGATGTGGCCCTGTTCGAGATCGGCCCGACCTTCCACGGCGACCGTCCGCAGGACCAGCGCACCGTGGTCGCCGCCATCCTGGTGCCCCGCGCCCCGCGCGGCTGGGACAAGGCCGCCCAGGACGATGTCTTCACGATCAAGGCCGACCTGATCGCCCTGCTGGAGGAGCTCGGCGCGCCGGTCGACAAGCTGCAGACCGCCCAGGGCTCGGCCTCGACCTGGTGGCATCCGGGCCGTTCGGCCCGTTTGCAACTCGGACCCAAGGCTGTCGTGGCCGAGTTCGGCGAGCTGCACCCGTCCGTCCTCAAGGCCCTGGACGTGGCCGGCCCCGTCTATGGCTTCGAGATCACCCTCGAGGCGATCCCCGAGCCCAAGAAGAAGGCCCATAAGTCAAAGGCCGCCTTCTCGCCCTCGCCGCTGATGCCCCTGACCCGCGACTTTGCCTTCCTGCTGGACAAGGCCAAGCCGGCCGGCGATCTGGTCAGGGCCGTGACCGGCGCTGACAAGGCCCTGATCGCCGACGCCCGGGTGTTCGACATCTATGAAGGCCCCGGCGTGCCGGACGGTTTCAGGTCGGTGGCCCTCGAGGTCCTGGTCCAGCCGCGCGAAGCGACCCTCACCGATGCCGACATTGAGGCCCTCTCGGGCCGCATCCTGGCGGCGGCGGAAAAGGCCGGCGGCAAGCTGCGGTCGTAGTTGAACAAACCCTCCCCCAGATGGGGGAGGAGTCGGCCAAGCCGACGGTGGGGGCAATCAGCCCTGTCTCATTGCGGTCTGCCCCCACCGACCTTCGGTCGCCTCCCCCTTCAGGGGGAGGTTCGCCCATGATTCAGACAGCCACGCCCAAGCTTCGAACATTCTGCCCGGAACCGCGGCCGATCGCCTCTGTCAGCGGCAAGGTCTTGCGCATCCGGCGCGCTCACGCTACGTCTTGCTGGCACGCAAAGAATAACTGGGTCCACATGGTCTCGCTCTTCGCCAACAATATCGCGCTTGTGACCGGCTTTGCCGCCGTCGCCGCGATGTCGTGCGCCGCGACCATTATGATGTGGAACCAGATTAAAACCGTTCCGGTACGGACGGGGCAACGGCGCGCGAGATAACCAAACCGCAGCCGACGGATCGCAAGATCTTCAAAAAGCCCCGCTTCCGAAAGGAGCGGGGCTTTTTTGTTGCGCGTTTCGTCGGTCTCCCAAACCACCCAGAGGGGACTGAGAACCAATGAGCTACCTGCCTGCACCACCCGCCTTCCACAGTGATTCCGAGGGCGTCACCGTCCACCAGCTGCTGCTCGCCGCCCAGGACGCCCACAGCGCTCTGGACGCCGTCCGCCAGGGCCTGGCCGACAGCGGCGCCGAGCTGTGCAACCTGACCGTCAAGCCCGTCGGCCAGATCGTCGAGGCGTCCCTGCGCGTCCGCCATCTGGGCGATCAGGCCGCGCGCCTGCTGGCCCGCGACCTGGCCGCCTGGCCCGGCGTCAGCTCGGCCAGTGTCGAGCACCAGTGGGTGCGACCGTGAACCCGCTCAAACCGGACGAGGACAAATCGGACGGCGTAGGGCGCAGGCTGTTCCTGGTCACAGCCGAGGACACGCCTGACGCCCTGCTGCGGGTGCTGGGCGTGGCCAGTGTCCAGCAAACCCGCCTGCGCGCCCTGACCGCCGCCCCCGAGGGCCTGACCCTGGCCATCCGTCTGGAGATCGATGACCAGGGCGAGGACCGCGCCCAGAGCCTCGCCGCCCGGCTGCAGGCCTGTCCGTCGGTGCATGGCGTCGGCATTGGCTGGCGAGCGTAACCAAACCGGTACCTCGTCCGTATCTGCAGGCAGGCCCGCCGTCGGGCCGCTCGGGAACTCCAGTCACATGCGCCGCCTGCTCTCCCTGCTGATCACCGTCTTCGCCCTGGCGGCCCTGCCTGCCCTGGCCGCAAAGCCCGCCAAAATCGCCACCGCCGTTTTCGCCGGCGGCTGTTTCTGGTGCATGGAGCACGACATGCAGGGCGTGCCCGGCGTCCTCAAGGTCGAGAGCGGCTATACCGGCGGCCATATCGACCGACCGACCTATCGCGACGTGACCAGCGAGCGCAGCGGCCACTATGAAGCCGTCCGCGTTACCTATGATCCGGCCAGGCTGGACTATGGCTTTCTGCTCTATCGCTACTGGAAACTGGTCGATCCCACCGATGATGGCGGCCAGTTCTGTGACCGCGGACCGTCCTACCGCCCCGCCGTGTTCGTCAGCAGCCCCCAGCAAAGAGCGATCGCGGAGACGTCGCGCACCGAAGCCGCCAAGCGCCTGAAGACCGGCAGGATGGTCACCCCGGTCCTCGACCTGAAGACCTTCTGGCCCGCCGAGGACTATCACCGCGACTATGCCAAGCGGAACGCCCTCAACTATCAGGCCTATCGCATCGGCTGCGGCCGCGACCTGCGCCTCAAGCAGGTCTGGGGCGGCTAGAATCATCTTCCACCTCCGGGGGAAGACGACCGCGAAGCGGTCCGTAGGGGGCAAGTCTGCCGGACACGGTTTCACAACCTCGCGCTTTCGCTGCGATGGGGATGGGAAGGGCTGCGGAGCGTCCGGGCCTCGCCCGGATGGTGGGATGTGCAAGTACCGTTTCGACGAAGACGAACGCTCCGCGTGACCGTTATCCCTCTGGCCGGGGCGCGCGGGTCTGGTTCAACCCTTCACCCCACCCGGGCTTATCCCCCTCGCGACGGACTTGAGCCTTGGGCTGCAGCCACGCCGATTCCGGAGGGACCCGGAGCGAACCTTCGGACGGGCGGAGGCCCTGGCAGACCCCCGATGGGCAGGTTTACGTCCCCTGCCCTCTCTTTAAACCGGCCGCCCGGGCCTTAGCCCGAACGGTGGTCCCGCGCGATCACCCCTGACAGCCGTCTCTGGTCGCCGGCCGGACGCCCTTCCCGTGCTGTCAGGTGGGACCATTATGCGGGTGGATTCAGCGCGGAGGATTGGCGCGCTCAGACTTATTGCAGGGCATTGATTGGACTTGGGTTTGTACGGGAAGCGCCGAGGACAGATCGAGCTCAATCCCCGTACTTGCCCCCTACGGGCTGCTGCGCAGCCGTCTTCCCCCCGACCCCCTCAGCCGGCTTCGCCGGCAGCTCCCCCGAAGGGGAGCATGGGGGAAGATGGGTTCGCGCACTTCATCTTCCCCCCGCAGGGGGGAGGACGACCGCGTTAGCGGTCAGGAGGGGGCCAGCGGCGTCGGCCGGAAGGCGCGCCCCAGCGCACCCCTGCCGAAACCAAAGTCCGCTTTCGAGACGACGCGGACGCTGGAGGCTCCCCCAGAGGGCGAGGATCTGGTGCCCCGCAGCCGCCGCCTCGACTCCGCCTCAATCCCCTGTAGCTTAGGCGTGTAAAACAGGGAGATCCTCAATGAACCGTCGCGCGCTTCTGGCGACCGCCACGCTTGTGCTGGCTGCGGGCTCCGCCCACGCCCAGAAGGCCCCTGATCTCTCGGTGACCATCTACAATTCCGACCTCGCCCTGGTGGAAGATGCCCGTGACCTGGATCTCAGGGCCGGACGGCAAAGGCTTGAATTCAAGGACGTTTCGGCCGCCATCCGCCCGGAAACGGTCAGCCTGTCGGCCCCCGGCGTGACCATTATCGAGCAGAATTTCGACTACGACCTGCTGACTCCCGACAAGCTGATGGAAAAGGCGGTCGGTCAGCAGGTGAAGATCGTCCGCACCAATCCCGGGGACGGCAAGGAGACCACCGAGGTCGCCACGGTTCTGGCCGCCAATGAGGGCGTGGTGCTGAAGATCGGCGACCGCATCGAGGTGCTGCGCGACGACGGCGTCCCGACCCGGGTGATCTTCGACAAGGTGCCCGAAACCCTGCGGGCCCGCCCAACCCTGTCGGTCACGGTCGATGCCGACAAGGCCGGTCCCCGCGCCACCAAGCTGAGCTATCTGACCTCGGGTCTGGGCTGGAAGGCCGACTATGTCGCCCTGTTCGACGAAAAGAAGGGTGCCCTTGACCTGCAGGGCTGGATCACCCTCAGCAACAACTCCGGCACGCCGTTTGAAAACGCCCGCACCCAGCTGGTGGCCGGCGACGTCAACCAGCTGAACAATGGCGGCTTTGGCCGGTCGTCCAATGCGATGCAGTCGGCCGGGACCGAAAGCGGCGATGGCGAGCGCCTGGCCGACTATTATGTCTATCCCCTCCCCCAGCGCACCACGATCGCGGCCAACCAGAACAAGCAGGTCGGCTTCCTCAGCGCCCAGGCCGTGACGGCCAAAAAGGTCTATGAGATCCGCGAGAGCGGGTTCGGCAGCGAAGAGAGCCCGACCTCGGCCACGGTCGCCATCCAGTTCAGCAATGCCAAGGTCACGGGCCTGGGCAGTCAGCTGCCGGCCGGTGTGATGCGGATCTATATGCGCGACCAGGCCGGCGACCCGAAATTCGTCGGCGAAAACAGCATCGGCCACACCCCGGCCGGTTCGGAGCTGTCGATCAAGACCGGTGACGCCTTCGACGTCACCAGCCAGGCCACCCTGGTCAGCCAGGAGCGGGTGTCCAAGACGCGGTCGCGCTACGCCATGAAGTATCTGGTCCGCAATGCGCGTCCCGAGGCCGTGACGGTGGAACTGCGCCAGGGCGGCCTGTGGCGTGACGGGGCGGTCAAGGCCGAGAGCCTGAAGAGCCGCCGCATCGACGCCCGCACCCTGGGCTGGAGTGTGCCCGTGCCGGCCAATGGCGAGACGGTGCTGACCTTTACCGTCGAGACGGGCTGGTGATCAGCCGGCGGCAAAACAGATCCTACCCCTCCGGGGGAGGTGGCCCAGAGGGCCGGAGGGGGCAGCGCGGCATAGACCCAGATGCCCCCTCAGTCGCTCTGCGACAGCTCCCCCAGAGGGGGAGCATCTTCACCCTAGCCCTCGCCCTGACCGCCCTGGCCTCGCCCGCCCTGGCCGACACCATCGCCTCGCCACGAGCCGAGACCACCGCCGTCACCCTCTATCGGGGCGACGCGCGGGCCTTCCAGACCCTGCAGCCCTGGCAACGCGAACAGGCCCTGAAAAAGGGCCTGATCATGGTCACCGAAACCCGCACGGTCAGCCTGCCGGCCGGTCGCCATACCCTTCGCTTCGAAGGCGTGGCCGATGGCCTGATCCCGCAGAGCGCCGCCGTCGAAGGCCTGCCCGGCGGGGTGATCGAGCGGAACTATGACTATGCCCTGCTCAGCCCCGGAACCCTGCTGGAACGGTCACTGAACCAGCCGGTCGGCATTGTCCGGACCAACCGCAAGACCGGTCGCCAGACCGCCGAGTCGGCCATCGTGCGCCAGGGGCCCAATGGCGTTGTGCTGCAGACCGCCACCGGCGTGGAGGCCCTCGGCTGTTCGGGGGGCCTGGAGCGCGTGGTGTTCGACCGGGTTCCCGCCGGCCTCTCCGACAAGCCCTCGCTGTCGACCCTGGTCGATGTCCCGGCCGCCAAAACGGTCAGGCTGACCCTATCCTACCTGGCCATCGGCGTGAACTGGCAGGCCGACTATGTCGCCCGCATCGCCCCGGACGGCAAAAGCCTCGACCTCACCGGGTGGCTGACCCTGGTCAACAGCAGCGGCACCAGCTTCGTCGACGCCCCGACCCAGGCCGTGGCCGGCAAGCTGTCGCGGGTTGCGGTCTCGATCCCGCCTGCGGACACCCGGCCGATCCAGCGGGACTGCTGGCCGATGGACACCACCACCCACGGCAAGCCGGTGGCCCAGCCCCTGGTGGCCTATGACCGGATGGTCCTGCCGCCGCCCCCGCCTGCCCCCATGGCCATGGCCAGTGCGCCCATGGAACGGGTCGTTGCGACCGGGAGCCGCGCCAAGCTGGCCGTGCAATCGGACCTCGGCGACTACAAGCTGTACACCCTACCCGAGCCGGTGACGGTGGCCGCGCGCCAGACCAAGCAGGTGGCCTTCCTCGACCAGAAGGCCGTGGCCTTTGAGAAGCTTTACATGGTCACGGTCGATCCCTGGAGCGACTATGCTGCGGGCGAGGCCCCGGCCGCCACGGTCCTGCTGCGGCTCGAGAACAAGGCCGCCAAGGGTCTCGGCAAGGCCCTTCCGGCCGGAGCCCTGGCCGTGATGGAATCCGCCGGCGGCCAGCCGGCCTTCGCCGGAGAACAGGTCCTGCGCGACGTGCCGGTCGGCCAGCCCTTAGATCTGGCGATTGGCCGCGCCATGGATGTTTCGATCCAGCCACGCCTGGTTTCCGAGACCCGGTCGGCCAAAAACCGCGTCCGGCGGACCTATGAGGTGGATCTGGCCAATGCCAAGTCCGGGCCGATCACGATCGAACTGCGCCACCCGCCGTACCAGCCCGGCTTCAGGGTGATCCGCGAGCCGAGGCACCATGACATCCGCGATGGGGCGATCGCCTGGCGTTTCGACCTGTCGCCGAACAGTCGCGAGACCGTTCGCTATGTAGTGGACTATGAAGGCTGACCTCTGAGGGATTCGCCGGATGATCAAACCCCGCCTTGAGATGCTGCTGGAGCGCGGCCTGTTCGCCTCGCGCTGGCTGATGGCCCCGTTCTATGTCGGCCTGGTCATCACCCTGGCGGCCCTTCTGGTGGTGTTCTTCCAGGAACTGCTGCGGGAGCTTCCCAAGGTCCTGTCGATGACGCCGGAGGACGCCATCCTGATGGCCCTGACGCTGATCGACCTATCCCTGGCGGCCAATCTTCTGGTGATCGTCACCCTGTCCGGCTACGAGAACTTCGTCTCCAAGATCGACACCGCCTCGCACGAGGACCGCCCCGACTGGATGGGGACGGTAGACTTTTCCGGCCTCAAGATGAAGCTGATCGCCTCCATCGTGGCGATCTCGGCCATTGCCCTGCTCAAGGCCTTCCTGAAGCTGAGCGAACCCGGCACGGTCATGGACGAGACCCGCCTGCTGTGGCTGGTGATCGTCCACCTGTCCTTCGTCGTCTCGGGCGTGCTGCTGGCCCTGATGGACTGGCTCAACAGCAAGGTGAACAGCCACTAGACCCCTCTCGCCTACCGGCCTGACCCACGGCCATCGCCAGCCGTTCTGGACGTCGATGCAACACGGGGGATGGCCATGCAGCTGCAGGTCGAGGCGCGACTGGACTATGACTTCCACGGCCCGGTCGAGGCGCTGCTGCATCTGGAGGTCGCCCACTGGCCGGGTCAGAGGATCCTCTCGGAACAGCTGAGCCTTGATCCGCCCATCGCCTGGTCCCGACAGGATGACCCCGGTACCGGCGAGCGCCGGCTGGTCTTCGCCCATGCGGGGCCTCTGAGGATCACCTACCAGGCCCTGGTGGACCTTGATCCCGCCGACCACGCCCTGACCGGTGCCGCCCAGGCCACGGTCGCCAGCCTGCCGGTCGAGGCCCTGCCCTATCTGCGCCCGAGCCGCTACGTGGAGTCCGACCTGTTCGAACAGGTGGCGGCCGCCGACTTTGCCGGCCTGACCGGCGGCGACCGGGTCGCGGCCATCCTCGACTGGATGGGCCGGGCCATGGCCTATCGCGCCTGGGCCAGCCATCCGACCTCGTCGGCGAGCAGCACCTATATGAGCCGGGCCGGGGTCTGCCGGGATTTTGCCCATGTGGCCCTGGCCCTGTGCCGGGCCAGCGACATTCCGGCGCGCATGGTCAGCGCCTATGCGCTCGGCCTGAAGCCCGAGGACTTCCACGCCGTGATCGAGGTCTATGTCGGCGGACGCTGGCGGCTGGCGGATCCCACGGGCCTGGCGCAGCCCGACACCCTGGTCCGCATCGGCCACGGGCGCGATGCGGCCGACATCCCCTTCCTGACCATCTTCGGCCAGGCGACGATGACCCGGCAGTCCGTGCGGGTTCTGGCACCTTAGCCGGACCCCGTCAGAGCCCCAGACTAGAAGGGCATGACCCGGCGTTTGCGGCTGTAGCCGAGATAGCCGACATTGGCGCCCAGACGCAGACCCACACCGGCCCGGATCGGGGCCAGGGTGATGTCGTCAGCCTTCTGATAATTTATGCCCAGGCCACCGACCAGATAGGCCGTGCCCTCGACGCCGGGGAAGCGGCGGAAGATGGCGTCTGGATACTGCAGGTTATAGCAGAGGGTGAAGACGCGGCTGGCATTGCCGCCCCAGTCCCAGCCCACGGACGGACCCTGCCAGAAGGTTTCCTGGGTCGGCCGGCCCTTCATGTAGAGCAGGCCCCGGCCATAGCGCAGACCGACCCCGATCGCGCCCGAGCCCTCTTCGCCGGCGATGTAGCCGGTGGGCTGGCCCTTGTCGCGGAAGATCTTCTCGATCGCCGCCCCGGCGCTTTCGGCGGTGACGCCCAGAAAATCCGAGGTGGCACGGATCATTTCGTCGGCCGAATAGGTCTGGGCCGAACCGGTGCTGTAGGCGGGGGTGGTTGTGCCGGCCGAGGCGGGATCCTGCGCCGTCGTCTCCTGACCAAAGACGCTGGTGGCCCCCGATGTCGCGCCCAGGGTGGCGACGCCCGAGAGGATCAACTTGCGACGGTCCATGACGGCCTCTTCAGAAAAATCGTTGCGCCACTGTCGCAGCCCATTGAGTCCGGTTTGCGGCCGCCGGTTTTAAGGTTCGGTTAAGCATGGGGAAAAGCCGCAGGCCGGCGGCTGCATCGCCCTCTCGCGAAGCGGCCCAAATGTGCTAGACGCACGCGCATGACCTCTACGCCGCTCGACAAGATCAGAAACTTTTCCATCGTGGCCCATATTGACCACGGCAAGTCCACGCTGTCCGATCGCCTGATCCAGGAGACCGGCGGCCTGACCGCACGCGAGATGACCGCCCAGGTTCTCGACAACATGGAGATCGAGAAGGAACGCGGCATCACCATCAAGGCCCAGACCGTGCGTCTGGAATACAAGGCCGATGATGGCGAGACCTATATCCTCAACCTGATGGACACCCCCGGCCACGTCGACTTCGCCTATGAAGTCAGCCGCAGCCTGGCCGCCTGCGAGGGCTCGATCCTAGTCGTCGACGCCTCGCAAGGCGTGGAAGCCCAGACCCTGGCCAATGTCTATTCGGCCATCGACAACAATCACGAGATCGTCCCGGTCCTCAACAAGATCGACCTGCCCGCCGCTGAGCCCGAGCGCGTCCGCGCCCAGATCGAGGACCTGATCGGCCTCGACGCCAGCGACGCCGTCCTGGCCAGCGCCAAGTCGGGCCTGGGCATCCACGACGTGCTGGAAGCCATCGTCACCCGCCTGCCGCCGCCCAAGGGCGACGAAAACGCCCCGCTCAAGGCCCTGCTGGTCGACGCCTGGTACGACGCCTATCTCGGCGTCGTGGTTCTGGTCCGGGTCATCGACGGCCGCCTGAAGGCCGGCCAGAGGATCAAGATGATGCAGCACGGCTCGACCCACCTGGTCGACCGCGTCGGCGTCTTCAAGCCCAAAAATACCCCCGTCGAGAGCCTCGGCCCCGGCGAGATCGGCTTCTTCACCGCCCAGATCAAGGAAGTGGCCGACGCCGCCGTCGGCGACACCCTGACCGACGAGAAGAAGCCCACCGAACACGCCCTGCCCGGCTTCAAGGACGTGCAGCCGGTCGTGTTCTGCGGCCTGTTCCCGGTCGATGCCGCCGACTTTGAAGACCTGCGCGCCGCCGTCGGCCGCCTGCGCCTCAATGACGGCAGCTTCACCTACGAGATGGAAAGCAGCGCCGCCCTCGGCTTCGGCTTCCGCTGCGGCTTCCTGGGCCTGCTGCACCTGGAGATCATCCAGGAGCGCCTGTCGCGCGAGTTCGACCTCGACCTGATCGCGACCGCCCCCTCGGTGGTCTACAAGATCCACATGCGCGACGGCAGCGAGATCGAGCTGCACAACCCCGCCGACCTGCCCGACCCAATGCATATCGAGAGCATCAGCGAGCCCTGGATCAAGGCCACCATCTTCACCCCCGACGACTATCTCGGCGGCGTGATCAAGCTGTGCCAGGACCGTCGCGGCATGCAGCGCGAGCTCTCCTATGTCGGCAACCGCGCCATGGTCGTCTATGACCTGCCGCTCAACGAGGTGGTCTTCGACTTCTATGACCGCCTGAAGTCGATCTCCAAGGGCTATGCCAGCTTCGACTACCAGGTCGAGGACTACCGCAAGGGCGACCTCGTCAAGATGTCGATCCTGGTCAATGCCGAGCCCGTCGACGCCCTCTCCATGCTGGTCCACCGCGACCGCGCCGAGAGCCGCGGCCGCGGCATGTGCGAGAAGATGAAGGACCTCATCCCGCAGCACATGTTCGTCATCCCGATCCAGGCCGCCATCGGCGGCAAGATCATCGCCCGCGAAACCGTCCGCGCCCTGCGCAAGGACGTCACCGCCAAGTGCTACGGCGGCGACGCCAGCCGCAAGCGCAAGCTGCTGGACAAGCAAAAGGCCGGCAAAAAGCGCATGCGCCAGTTCGGCAAGGTCGAGATCCCGCAGGAAGCGTTCATTGCCGCGCTGAAGATGGACGAGGATTGATCGTCTGTCGCTGAGCTAACCCGGTCGGAGTGTTTTGGACGCCCTCGTCAGCGGAAGCTGGCGGGGGCGTTTTTGACTCTTCTCTGACCTTGGGAAGGTCCGCTTCCGGGCGGTGCCATTACGCCGCATGCGCAGGCCCGAGCCTGCCTCAAAAGCGACGTTGGGAATGTCCGCCTTCCGGTAGCGGTCCCCACGCCGCACATGCGGCCGCCCGCCAGCACGAGCTCGGCGACCGGGGCAACAGGTTCCCTAGGTTGGTCTAAGTGGCCACCTCAGAACGGAGGCACGAGTCCACCCGCCAGACCGGGGCGGAGCGCCGCGCGTAGGATCGCGCCGACAATCCACTTCCTGACGCTGGACGGTTGGTAATGTCGCGTGAATTGAAGGACCCCGTGCTGGCGAATTTGGCGCAAGCCGCCCTAGGTCGGCGCTCGCCGTCCGTTGTGAGGTGCCCCTTTTCGTGGACCGTGCCCTCAAAGTCTCAGGTCGCTAAGCCCGGGATGGTCGTCAGGTCTACGCCCAAGCGTCCAGCGGAACTTGCGATCTATCTCGGCAATAGGATGCTCGTTGATGCTGGCGTAGCGCCGTTGCATCAGCCCGTCGGCGGCGAACTCCCAGTTCTCGTTGCCATAGGCGCGGAACCAGTTGCTGCTGTCGTCGTGATACTCGTAGGCGTAGCGAACCGCGATCCGGTTCTCCGCGAACGCCCAGAGTTCCTTGATCAGACGATAGTCGAGCTCCTTCGCCCACTTGCGGGTCAGAAACGCCTCGACCTCGGCGCGCCCCTTTGGGAACTCGGCCCTGTTTCGCCAGACGGTGTCTTCCGTGTAGGCGAGCGCCACCCTGGCCGGATCACGGCTGTTCCAGCCATCTTCAGCTAGCCTGACCTTTTCCCGGGCGGTCTCCAGGGAGAACGGGGGCAATGGTGGACGTGACATCTTTGAGCTCCTGACGATTAGGATTAGATCGCGTGGCGGGTGGCCGCGTTCAGAGATCCAGCAGAAGACGGTCGCTGCCGGTCGCCGTTGGCTCAGCTGGGACGGCACAGCAGATCAGGGCGCTTCCTTCGGGAACCGGAGCCTGGGGCACCTCTGGGTAGGCGACGGCGCCGCTCAGCACGCGGACCGCGCACGTGCCGCAGTTTCCGCCTCGGCAACTGAACTCGGGCGTGAGACCTCGCGCCTCGGCCAGCTCGAGCAACGAGCCGGACTCCGGCGACCAGCGGGCTTCCTTGCCCGACGCGACGAAGGCGACCGGGACGGGCTGCATCGCGGGTGGCGGTCCGTGTTCGGTTGCAGGGGCTTCAACGCTGCGCTTCAGCGATGCGGGGCCGAACGCTTCGGCATGGATCCGTGCGTCCGGCGTTCCGATGTCGCGCAGCTGGTCGTACAGCCCCTGAGTAAAGGCCGGTGGGCCGCAGAGGTAGAAGTCGTAGCCGTCGAGCGGCAGGACGCTGCGCAGCGTCGCAATATCGAGCCGCCCCTCTGCGTCGTAGTCCTCGGGACGGGCGTCGGTGGTGTCCGCCAGGATGCGGACCACCTTCACGGCTCCGCCGGCGCGGGCCTGCATCTCGGCGATCTCCGTATCGAACGCCCGTTCCGCCCGTGTGCGCGCCGCGACAAAGACGTAGGTGGGGCGGACGCGCCGCGTGCGCAGGCCTTCGAACACGATCGTCCTTAGCATCGCCAGGATCGGTGTGATCCCAACGCCCGCCGCTAGCAGCACGGCCGGTCGGCGTTCCAGGACGCCGATGGTGAAGTGACCGGCCGGTGCGCGGGCCTCGATGATGTCGCCTATCTTCAGGTGCTCATGCAGGTGGGTGGAGACTAGGCCCTGC
The DNA here is from genome assembly GCF_058681455.1 of Caulobacter sp. AVps16. Lineage (NCBI taxonomy): Bacteria > Pseudomonadati > Pseudomonadota > Alphaproteobacteria > Caulobacterales > Caulobacteraceae > Caulobacter > Caulobacter sp. AVps16. The sequence goes on along the minus strand of NZ_CM178739.1, from coordinate 807,677 downwards.
CGCTTCACGCTGATGCGGTAGTGGCCGTCCGATGGCGCGGTCGAAATGGTGTAGGTACGGATGACGGGGGCCGCCTCGTCGCCGACGCGGACCCGGACCGGCAGGTGTTGTCCCGCCTGGTGCGGCACGATGCCCATCCCATCGGCCGGCTCGAGGTGGATCGAGCGGATTACGCTGCTCTCGTCGACGATACGGGCCACGCGGAACGGCCGCCACGTTGACTTGAGTGCCTCGGCCTTCAGTCGGGCGGCGACCTCGGCCCAGTCGCCGGTCATCAAGGCTGTTGGGCGAGTCACCGTCGGCCTGCGACACGAAACGCAGCGGCAGCGCCGCATGGCGAAGCACGACCTTGCGCGGGCGGAAGACCCAGAGGCGTTCCGCGCCCTGGAACGCGCCGATCTCGGGCGAGTCCAGGACGACTTCGGCGTCACCGGTCAACTGCAGCAGATCGCCCGTCCGGAAGTCCGGGAAGACCAGGCCCGCGCGGGGGTTGAGCAGGAAGTTGCCAAGCGTGTTGAAATGCAGGTTTCCGGCAAAGTCGGGGACGGTCAGCGAACCGTCGGCGTTGATCCGGACGAAGCCCGGCTTGCCACCGCGATGCGACGCATCGACGTGCCGCCCCGCAGCGTCCTCGACGTACGACGCCACAAAGAACGTGTCGGCGCCTTCGATCAGCTCGCGGACGCTCGGATCGTTCAGGTCGGTGGTCCGCATCGACTTCGGGGGTGCCGGCTTGTTCGGAGCGCGTACGAACTCGAAATCCCGCAGGTGGATGTACTGCGGGCAGTTTCCGAAGGCGTGCTCGACGTCGACGACGAAACCCGCGCCGGGCTCGCGCCGGACGTGTCCGTTCATGCGGTTGCGCCGACGCGTTTGCAGCTCGATGCCCAACAGGCCGACCGCCGCGCCGTCGCTGAGGCCGGGGGTGGCGGGGTCGGCCGGATCGGCCTCGGCCGCGAACCGCAGTCGGCGCGGGTCGGGGCTGGTCATGAAGCCGGGAGGCCCCGCCACCAAGGTCGCCCAGGCGTCGCCGGCCGCATCGACAGCGCCCATCACGATGAAGGGAAGCTGCCGATAGAACTCCCGATGCTGGTCCGGCATGTGGTCGCGAATGACCCTGCGGCCAAACTGCTCCAGGCGTTCAGCGACCCCTACGGACCTCTGGAGAGCGACCTCGCCGTCGTGGAAGGGCGAGGGATTGCTGGTGGCGTCGCCTGACATCGCAGTTCCAGTGCAGAGGGGGACGTAAGGGAGGGGCGTGAGCCCAGTCGCCGGACTCAGGCGGCGAGACCAACCGCGGTCGCATCGAACTCGACGAAGCCAGGCAGCGCCTCGATGCAGCTGAGCCAGGCCTTAACGTTCGGATAGGCGGACAGATCGACGTTCCCCTCGGGAGCTCGGGCGATGTAGCTATAGAGCGCGACGTCGGCAATCGTCGGGCGGTCGGAGGCGATCCACGGGCGGCCGACGAGTTCCGCCTCGATCACCTTCAGGATGGCGTGGGCGCGGCCGATCACCTCTTCCGGATTAAAACCGGCGTTGAAGATGGTGACGAGGCGGGCGGCTGCGGGGCCGAAGGCGATCTGCCCGGCGGCCACCGAGAGCCAGCGCTGAACCGCAGCGGCGCCGGCAGGATCTTCCGGCAGCCAGTCTGTCCGACCAAACTTCTTGGCGGCGTAGACCATGATGGCGTTGGAATCGGGCACGATCACGCCGTCGTCGTCCAGCAGGGGAACCTGGCCGAAGCGATTGAGCGTGAGGTACTCGGGCAACTTGTGCTGACCCTTGGCCAGGTCGACATCGACGATCTCCACCTCGGCTCCGATGAGCGACAGGAAGAGGCGGGCCCGGTGGGCGTGGCCGGAGATCGGATGGAAGTAGAGTTTCATGGGCGGGGCTCCTGCGGTTGGCCGGCGAACCCGGCCCCGAGAAGATGCGACAGAACGCATGGCGCAAGAACCTCCGCTGTGATCAAGTCAGCATTCCGAAAATCGGAACAAAGCTTGGGAGGAGGAATGGATCGCGTCCACGCAATGCGTGTGCTGGTGCGGATCGCCGACACCGGTGGATTCGCAGAGGCCGCGCGTCAGTTGAACCTCAGCCCGCCAGCCGTCACGCGCGCGGTGGCGGGGCTCGAGGACATTATCGGCGCGCGCCTACTGATCCGAACGACCCGGCTGGTGAAGCTCACCGAGGTGGGCCGGCGCTACGTGGACGACTGCCGGCAGATCCTGTCTGCGATCGACGAAGCCGAGGCCGCGGCAGCTGGCACCTACGCCAGACCGACCGGCATGATCACGATCACAGCGTCGGTGCTTTTCGGTCAGATCTACATCGTGCCCATCGTGACCGATTTCCTCGACACCCATCCCGAGGTCACGGGGCGGCTCCTGTTCCTGGATCGGGTGACCAACCTGGTCGACGAGGGCATCGACGTCGCGATCCGTATCGGACACCTCCCGGACTCCAGTCAGACCGCGATCAAAGTCGGCTCCGTGCGCCGCGTCATCTGCGGGTCTCCCAGCTACTTCGAGCGACACGGCGTCCCGGACCAGCCGTCGGACCTGAGTCGGCACCGGATCATCGCGGCGACCAGCGCCGGGACATCCTTGGACTGGCGCTTCGGACGGGACTCCAGGACGGTCACGCGCGTCACGCCAGCACTATTGTGCAATTCCAACGAGGGCGCGATCAGCGCGGCCCGGTCCGGCTGGGGCCTGACGCGGGTGCTGTCGTATCAGATCGGCCCGGACCTGCTGAGCGGGGCCTTGCAGACTACCCTGGACGACTTCGGGGAGGAGCCGCTTCCAATCCACATCGTCCATCCCGAGGGTAGGAATGCCTCGGCGAAGGTGCGCGCCTTCGTGGACTTCGCTGCCGTCCGGCTGCGGGCGAACCGGCTAGTGAACTGACGATAGTCTTCCGATTATCGGAATAGTGGATTGCCGACGACGCTGATTATTTACGTCGACGCTGCGGCGTAACTCCTGACCGGGTGTTGTCAGAGCAATCGACCAAGGATGAGCTCTGTCGCTCACGCCTCCTAGATTTGAGACAGCGCAATAGGCTCGGTAACGAGTTGAGGAAGCGCAGGAGGCCGGCCAACGTTCCAGGATCCTAGCAACGCGGTTTAGTCTGACAAGACTTCGGCGGGGTGTAACGATGTCCAGCGGCCCATGGCGTACTCCGTGCGCTGACCCAAACATATCATCGAACGTCGTGTTCCTGGAGCGGTTCGAGAGTCCGCTAATGGCGCTGAACAGCCCAAAGCGGCGTCGTCTAGCGAGGGGATTGCCCCACCTCTATCCCCGCCTGTCGCCAAAACTTCCCCAGCGCCTTCAACCCCTTACCAAAAACCCCACCGCCCCGATCCCCGCCTCTCCGCACGGCCGCATAATGCCGTGCATGACCGAACACAGCTCAGAAACCCCGCCCACCTGGTTCCGTCTCTCCGAGGCCTCGTGGGCCGAGATCGGGGAGGCCTATCGTAACGGCGCGACGGCCAAGGAGCTGTCGGCGCTGTGGAAGGTCTCGCCCGGCAGCATCTATCGCCATGCCCAGGTCGATGGCTGGACCAAGAAGCGCCATGCTGACGACGTGGCACGGGCCCATGTGGCGGCGCGGCGGGCCGAGGCTGCGGAGAGTCGGCGGGCGGCGGGGGCGTCGCCGGCGCGGGCGCGGCGCGCGGACGGGGTGGCCGCCAGCGGTCCGCCGCCGTCGTCCGATCCGGCCGAGATGAAGGCTGCAGCCCTGGCGCGGCTGGCAAGCGCGATCCATGACGGGCGCGACCACGAGGCTCTGCGGCTGTCGGCCCTGGTGCAGCGGCTGGACCGGCTGTTCGTCGCGGCCGCGGACGGGCCGGACTCGGCCGAGGCCGCCCCCGCCACTGCCGCGAGGAACGTCCCGCAAGGACTCGGGGAGCCCGGCAAGCGACCCTGGCCGACGCCGCCTCCAGAGGGCTATCCGGACGACGGCGGGCCCTTCATCGACTGGCGCCCGACGCGCGAAGCCGTCGAGCGTGAGACAGAGTCCATGTTTCGCATGATCGCCTTTACGGCTCTGGCGATGCTGCACAAGCCGGCTGCGGTGCATCCGGTCTTCATGCGGATGGTCTATCGTTTCCGTCGCGACGTGCTGGGCGAGACCAACGAGGAATGTATCCTTCAGTCGGCCGAGTATATCACCGAGCAGGCCCTGCTGAAGTTGGAAGAGTTCGCCTTCGAGCGCGTGGATGTGGTCAATCCGGACACCGGGATGCGCGAGCGGCTGCGAACCTGGCCCCCGGCCGATCCGCCCTTTCCCCAGCCCGGCTGGAGGCGCAAGCGCCTTCAGACACGCGTGCCGACCCTGGGGGCCCAGGCGGCCCGTCCACCGCTGGTGCCGGAGGCCAAATCGCGGCACGACTGCGGCTAACGGGAGGACCAGATCCGTGGCGGTCGAGACCTATGACTACATCATCGTCGGGGCGGGGTCGGCCGGGTGCGTGCTGGCCAACCGGCTGTCGGCCGATCCGCAGCGGCGGGTGCTGGTGCTGGAGGCCGGGGGCCGCGACAACTGGATCTGGTTCCACATCCCGGTCGGCTATCTGTTCGCGATCGGCAATCCGCGCTCGGACTGGATGTATCGCACCGAGCCCGTGCCGGGCCTGGACGGCCGCAGCCTGAACTATCCGCGCGGCAAGGTGATCGGCGGATCGTCGGCAATCAATGCCATGATCTATATGCGCGGCCAGGCGGCCGACTATGACGGCTGGCGGCAGCGGGGTCTGACCGGCTGGGGCTGGGACGATGTCCTGCCGCTGTTCAAGGCCCAGGAGGACCATATTGCTCCGCCATCGGAGCATCACCAGTCGGGCGGCGAGTGGCGGGTGGAGCATCCGCGCATGCGCTGGCAGGTGCTGGACGCCTTTGCCCGGGCGGCGGCGCTGGAGGGCATCCCCGCCAGTCCGGATTTCAACGGCGGCGACAATAGCGGCTCGGGCTATTTCAACGTCAACCAGCGGGCGGGCCTCCGGTGGAGCGCGGCGCGGGGGTTTCTGAAGCCCGTGCTGGCCCGGCCCAATCTGGAGCTGCGCACCGGGGCGCGGGCCAGCCGGGTGATCCTCGATGACGGCCGGGCCGTGGGCGTGGCCTGGACCGAGGACGGGCAAGAGCGCGAGGCCCGGTGTCGCGGCGAGGTGGTGCTGACCGCCGGGGCGGTGAACAGCCCTCACCTGCTGGAGCTGTCGGGCATCGGTGACGGGGACCGGCTGGCGGCCCTGGGGCTGCCCGTGCATCGCCACCTGCCGGGGGTGGGCGAGAACCTGCAGGACCATCTGCAGATCCGGCCGATCTATCGGGTCAAGGGCGTGGCGACCCTCAATGCCCACTATGCCTCGCTGTGGCGGCGGCCGCTGATGGCGCTGGAATATGCCCTGCTGCGGCGCGGGCCGATGTCGATGGCGCCGTCGCACCTGGGGGCCTTTGCCCGGACCTCGCCGGACTATGCGACGCCCAATGTGCAGTTCCACGTCCAGCCCCTGTCGCTGGACCGGTTCGGCGAGCCGCTGCACCGCTTTCCGGCCATCACCATCAGTGTCTGCAACCTGCGCCCCTCCAGCCGGGGCAGCATCCATGCGGGTAGCCCGGATCCGGCCGCCGCGCCGCTGATCCAGCCCAACTATCTGGCGACGGCGGAGGACGAGCGGGTGGCCGTCGACTCCCTGCGCCTGATCCGCCGCATCGTCGCCCGGCCGCCCCTGGCCTGTTATGACCCCGACGAGATGAGCCCGGGTCTGGCGGTCGATGACGATGCCGGCCTGCTGGCGGCGGCACGGCAGCTGGGCACGACGATCTTCCACCCGGTGGGCACGGCGAAGATGGGTCTGGCCGACGATCCGACGGCCGTGGTCGATGGCCGCCTGCGGGTGCTGGGGATGGCGGGCCTGCGGGTCGCCGACGCCTCGGTCATGCCGGCCATCGTCTCGGGCAATACCAACTCCCCGACCCTGATGATCGCCGAAAAGGCCGCGCGGATGATCCTGGAGGACGCGCGCCAGGCGGTATAGGCGACAGCCTTGCCCAAAACCGATGCCCCGTCCCGGCGTTTTTCCCGCCTGAGCAGAAAGTCCGGGCCCGCTTCGCCCAAACCGTGTTGAATGACTCTGGTTAATGCGCGCAGCGGGAGTCAGCGTCGGGTGGGCAGGTTGAGCGGGATATTGCGAGCCTCGGCGGCGAGCCTGGCGATCATGGCGGTGCTCGGCGCGGATATCAGCCAGGCCGGCAGCGGTGATGACTGTCCGCCCAATCCCCAGCCCGGCAAGTGCTATGAAAAGGTCATGTCGCCGGCCCGCTACGAATCCTATGTCGAGCAGGTGATCGACCGCCCCAGCCGGACCGAGAGCCGGATCATCCCGGCCGTCTATCGCTATGAGGAGCGCCAGGAACTGGTGAGCCCGGCGCGGACCGAGCTGGTCACCGTGCCGGCCACCTGGCGGACCGTGACCGAAACCGTGGTGGTCCGGCCCGAATCGGAGCGGATCGAGACCGTTCCGGCCGTCTATGAGACCGTGACCGAACAGGTGCTGGTGCGCGCGGCCCATACCGAGTGGAAGCGCGGCATGCTGCTGGACCGCCGTGAGACCGACCCGGGCCGCACCATGATGACCCCGACCGGCGAGGTCCTGTGCCTGGTCGAGGTGCCGGCGGAATATCGGCACGAGTCCCGGCAGGTCATGGTCCGCCCGGCCCGGCAGGTCCGGGTCCGCGAGCCGGCCGAGACCCGGACCGTGACCCGCCAGGTGATCGACCGCGACAGCCATGTGGAACGCCGCGAGATCCCGGCCCAATACCGCACGGTATCGGTGCGGGTCCTGGTGAGCCCGTCACGGGTCGAGACCTATGACAGCCCGGTGGTCTATCGCACGGTGGTCAACCAGAGACTGGTCAGTCCGGCCCGCTTTGAATGGCGCGAGATCACCTGCGCCCCCGGCTCAACCCCCACCCGCCACGGCACCTGAAGCGTTATTGCGGTCCGCGAGACCGCCGGTTCGCGCCGGACCCTGCACGGGGTGAGAATAACTTCCCCCAGGGGTTGAAAACCACCACACCATCGACCAACGTTCGGTTAAGGTTAATTCTCGTCTCCTCCGGCCCGGATTCCACGCGGGACCCGGGGCATGGGCGACAGAGTGTAAATGGGGTCGATGGGCTCATGAGGGGATCTGAAATGAAGTTGAAACTTGCTGCTGGCCTGCTGGCCGTGCTGGGTGCCAGCGCCGTGGTCGGATCGGCCAGTGCCGCGGAAGACTATCGTCGTCCGTCGCCGCCGATGCCGCCGATGCCGTCGATCGACTGCCTGTGCACCCGCGCCGTGGTCTTCTACGGCCCGACCTCGTCCTATGGCGACATCCGCGTCTCGGCGCCGGGCGTCCGCGTCTATGGCGAGCCAGTCGTCGTGCCGTCGGGCCGCATCGATATCCAGGGCCCGCCGGTCTATGTCGACGCCCCGCCGATCCGCATCGCCGCGCCTCAGATCTATCTGCATCGTCCGGAAGTGCATGTCCGTCCGTCGGCCGTCACGGTCGATGCGCCCGAGATCCACTTCACCGGCTGCGCCGACGGCGTGCGCTGCGAGCCTGTCCGCCCCTAAGGGCTGCAGGGCTTACAGCCTTCGAAACTGGAAAAGGCGGGGTTCACACCCCGCCTTTTTTGTTGGCCGCCCCCGCCTGGATCAGGAGGGGGATCAGGGCTTGCAGAAGTCGCGGGCCTCGCGGGCCAGGGCCATGTCGCCCCCGGCCAGGGCTGTCTTGACCGCCTCGTCACAGCGGGATTCGCTGAGCAGGGCCGTGACCTTGCCCCGCAGGGCCGCCGCAGCCTGGGCCGCCTCGCGCAGGATCTTCGCCTCGCGGCGGTCGCCCGGCAGGCACAGGGACAGCCAGGTCGCATCGGCGCAATTGGCGATCAACCGGGCCTGGCGCGCCGCCACGGCACTGTCGGCCTTATCGGTGGACGGTCGGGTGTCCGGACCCGCTGCCGGCGGCGTGGCGGTGGTGGTCTCGCCCGGTGTGGCACCGGTCGCCGCCGCATCGAGCGGACGGACGACGGTCACCGACGGGATCTGGTAGTGGCATACCCAGCCCTTGGAGGTCATCTCGCAGGACTGAAGGGCGGCCTGGGCCTCCTGCGGCGCAGGACCTTGCGCCAGGGCAAGCAAAAGCAGGTACATCGCCAACCTCACGCGCGGGGAGCCGCAGGCCACGACCCTAGGATCAATGGCGGCGACAGCCTAGCCGTTTATCCGGTCTCACCCAAGATCCGGCGGATCGGCCGGCTCGCTGTGCGGCCGCAGCTTGTAGAAGCGCAGATCGCCGCCGAGATCATGCAGGCGGTAGAGGCAACAGACATCCGGCCGGCCGGCCCACAGCGCGTTTTCGGCCTCGCTGAGGGCCAGGGGCGTGGCGATGCCGCCGGTCGTGGTCTTGACCAGGATCAGCCGCTGCTGACCGGTCGGGGTGAAGCTGAGGATGTCGTGACCGGGCGGGTCATCAGGCCGCCGGGCCAGGCGGACCTGCTCGGCAAGATCGGCGCGGCCGTGCTGGCGCAGCCGGCGCTGTTCGAAGGCCAGGACGGCGCGGTGTCCGGCCTCGACCAGCGGGGCATTGGCCTGGTCACGGCCGGCGGGATCATGGCGGGCGATCAGCTGTTCGGCCCGCGGACTGGGCTGCCTCTGTTCGGCCACGAAGACCGGCGGCGGCCCCTCGGCCAGATGCAGGGGCTCGCGCGACGAGAACAGTACGGCCGGACGCGAGGCTGCCAGGATCAGGCCCGGCCGCGAGGCCAGTTGCCGGTCGACGGCATCGACCACCGCGTCGGGCAGCTTCCAGCGCGGCGCAAAGTCCCGGACCACAGGCAGACCGATCAGGGTCAGGACGGCGGAGATATGGCTCTGGCGAAAGGCGATCGCCCCGTCTGGGCGACCGGTGACAAAGCGCAGGGCGCGCTGGTGGCTGGCGGCATTGACCGTCTGGCCGGCCAGCTGCTTGGCCAGCATGACGAAATAGTCGCCGGTCACGAGGTCCAGATCGGCCTCGCTCCAGTCTCCGGTCTTGGGGGCTGTTTCGCACACGGGGCGACGATGCCCCAGGCCGGGCCGCAGCGCTACCCGGTCACGACCCGGATCAGGGCAAGGGCCGGACAGGCGGCTTGGGGGCCTCGGCGATCGGCTCGTCCTCGGACTTCAGACCCGCCGCCGACAGGGCCCGGGCGATGGAGGTGACCGGCTCGCCGCGCACGACCTGGAAACTCAGGGTCAGGGGCTCGGCCCGGTTGTCGGCCAGATTGGCAAAGCCCACCGCGGCCGGATCGGCATTGAGGGCGACCTTGTAGGTGCGGTTCGACAGCACCCGGCATAGCAGCACAAAGGTCTTCTGATCGTTCAGCAGACGCGGGGTCTTGATGCAGTCCAGGGCCTCACCGCCGGGCACGGGCGCATAACTCCAGGCCCGCGGGTTCATCTTCTGGTCAAAGACCACCTTCAGGATCAGCACCCCCGGGGCCAGGGTCTGGCCCTCGGCCGGATAGGTGGCCACGACCTTGGGCGGCAGGGTCGGCGGCATCACGGTCACCGGCGAGACGGCCGTCGACTCCTCCCGCGTCTGGATCAGGGCCCCTCCCCCCGCAGCCAGGGCGACGACAAGGGACAGGGCGGGGGCGAAAAGGGTCATGAGCACAGCTTGACCGCCAAGCGCGGCCTTCTCAAGGCAAAGGCGCGCACGGGGCCCACGCCCTGTGCTATAGGCGCGCTCATGACCGATACCCCCGACCATTCCGACGAAACCCCGATCCAGCGCGCCCTGCGTCTGAAGAAGGCCGCGATCGACGCCCGCCCCAAGCCGCCGCGCGGCGGCAAGTTCCAGCGGGAACAGGCCGCCGGCGTCCAGGCCGGCAAGTCCAAGCCCTGGATGACCCGCTAGCGCCATGCGGGTTCTGGGTCACGCTGCCTCGATCAATGTCCGCAAGGTGTTATGGACCCTGGACGAACTGGGCCTGGCCCATCAGCGCGAGGACTGGGGCGCGGGCTTTGCCCCCACCCGCCAGCCCGACTTCCTGGCCCTCAATCCCAATGGCCTGATCCCGGTGCTGGTCGACGATCTGGGGCCGCTCTGGGAGAGCAACACCATCTGCCGCTATCTGGCCCATCGCCATGGTGCCAGCGGTCTGCTGCCGCCTGCAGCCCGGGATCGGGCCCGGGTCGAGCAATGGATGGACTGGCAGGCGACCGAACTGAACGGTGCCTGGCGCTATGCCTTCCTGGCCCTGGTCCGCAAGACAGCCGGCTTTGACGATCCGGCCGCGATCACCGCCAGCACCACGGCCTGGAACACGGCCATGACCCTGCTGGACCGCCAACTCGCGACCACCGGGGCCTATGCGGCCGGCGAGACCTTCAGCCTGGCTGATGTGGTGCTGGGCCTGTCCACCCATCGCTGGCTGATGACGCCGATCGATCATGCCGACCTGCCGGCCGTCCGCGCCTATTATGACCGCCTGCGCGCGCGGGCCGCGTTCCCGCCCCATGCCCGGGCGGATGTGCCCTAGGCCCCAAGGGCCCTTTCGCGCGACGGCCTTGCGGGGTCCGGCCTCATCCTTAGACAGGCTCGGGATGAGGGCGAGTTTCGCGTCGGGGCCGTCGAGCACCTCATCCTGAGCTTGTCGCAGGACGAGGTTCTCACACTGCCGCAAGGGTTTAGCCGGGCTTGCGGAACTTCAGGATGAACTGGTCGGTCTTGCCGCGAATGACCGGGTCGAAGACATTGGCGGTATGAGGATCGGCGGCATCGCGCAGGATCGGACTTTCGGCCTCCAGCTTGAAACCCGCCGCCTCGACCTCGGCCCGGACATCGGCGACATCGATACGGTGCAGGGTGTCGGCGACAGCCAGACCCGCCCCGCTGGCGGCGGCATGGTCGACGATCAGGAAGACCCCGCCCGGCTTCAGCGACTTGAAGACCTCGGCATTGACCGTTGCGGCCGTGGCGGTCGGGAACGGTTTCAGATGCAGGTCGTGATAGTTCTGGACCGTGATCACCAGGTCGAGATTGTCGGGCAGGTCCAGGGCGATGACACTGCCGTCCAGCGGCTTGGCATTGGGCAGGGCCGCCGATACCGCCTTGAGGCTTTCGCCATACTTGGCCTGGAAGCGGATAAACTCGGCCGGCTGATAGGCATAGACCGTGCCCGAGGGGCCGACCGCGCCGGACAGGATGCGGGTGAAATAGCCGCCGCCCATGATGAAGTCGACGACCGTGTCACCGGGCTTGACCCCCGCGAAGGCCAGGATCTCGCCGGGGTGACGGGCCGCGTCGCGGGCACTGTCCTCGGCCGGGCGAGCCGGACTGGCGAGGGCGGCGGTGATGTTGGCCGGAACCTGGGCCAGGGCCACGCCCCCGAACGCGCAGGCGGCCATCACCGCCAGAACCGAAATGCTGTGTGTGCGAGCCATGTCGCCCTCCCTTGTTTGCGGCAGAATTGGCCGATTTCCCCCAACCGGAAGAACGGCGGTATCACGGCATTTTCACGGCCGGCTTCAGACATGGCCCCGGGGCAGCGGCAGGCCCCAACTGAGCTTCAGTCCTGACTCAGGGCCTGGCCTTCAGGGATCCGGCCTCCTGTTCGATGGGCGCGTATGTATAGCTGCCGCAGAGGGTCGAACTGTCCTTTGGAGGCCAAGGCCCCGGGCCAAAAGCGGCCACCTTTGTGTTTTTGCTCGGAGAATTTGCGGTTATGGCGAGATAGCCGATTTTGCGGCAAAGGCCGCCATTATTGGCCTGGGCCGGTGTGACGGCGCGCATAACCTTGTAGACGAAAACAAGCGTACCTTGCTCTTCGGTCTTTTCCTTCAGATAGTCCTCCATGCCGATCGGCTCCATCATGATCTTGCTCCAATCGAGCTTGCCGATCGCATCGACGCCACCGCTGTCGACAATCTGAAGGTCATAGGTGAGACCGTTATCCCCCTGCATATGGAGCCATTGCGTCGGCTCGTTCTCCTTGAGGATGCCGGTGAAGGCCACGTTCCCCGTAAAGCCGATCGCGGAGGTGGACGCCGCCTCGAACCACGCGCTCTCGCCGTTTATGCCCATGGGCGGGGGATAGGGCATGACTTCGCCCTGAAACCCGTACATTTCCTTTTCATTCGTCGGCCGGCCCCAACCTTCTGATTCCTCGCCGGACTCGACGTCTGTGCTGGCGGAATTGGCCGGGGGCGCAGGTGCGGCGGCGCTTAGGCTGGCCTTCTTCTGCTCGGGCTGGGGCTCGGATGCCTTTGGACCGCAAGCCGCCGTCAGGAAAACCCCGCCCAAAATCATGAAGCTACAGATCAGTCGCATAAGGGATTCCACAGGGCGCCCAGGCCTGATGGCCCATCTCATCTTGGCCCTGGTTGCGCCGCGCCAACCCGAGGACCGGGATGAACATCCTCGTTCCGGCCCGCAGTTTCAAGGGAAGGCGTGCCATCCTCGGGGCAGTCGCCTGGCGCTTCGCAGGGCGCGCGACATCTGACCCAAGCCTGGCCCCGCCCCTTCCCCAACGTCGGCCTTCCCCTGCCCTGCCGGATGCGCTCATGATCAGCGCAACGAGAAAACAATCGGGGAGGCTTGGATGCGGTGGATTCTGCGCGGGATCGGCGGACTTTTGGCGTTCGCGGTGCTGGCCGTTCTGGCCCTGATCGTCATCGACCGCTCCAGCCTGCCCAAGGCACCGGACCGGGCGGCCCTGATCGCGGCCGGCGAGCGCTATGAGGTCCGCATCCGCCGCGACGAATGGGGGGTGCCGCACATCCTGGGCAAGACCGACGCCGACGCGGCCTATGGCCTGGGCTTTGCTCAGAGCGAGGACGATTTCGCCACCCTGAGCGAGGTGACCCTGGCCACGCGCGGCGTCCTGGCCCGCACCAAGGGGGCCTCGGCCGCCCCGACCGACTATGTGGTGTCTCTGTTGGGCGTCTGGCCCACCGTTGATACCAATTACGACAAGCTGCCCGCCGAGCTGCGCAAGGTGCTCCAGGCCTATGCCGACGGGGTCAATCACTATGGGGCGCTCAATCCCAGGGTCGTGACATCCGGCCTGCTGCCGGTCACCGGCAAGGACATCGCCGCAGGTTTTGTCTTCAAGCAGCCGTTCTTCTACGGCCTGGACGGCGAACTGAAGAAACTGACCGCCCCGGATACGCCCCCTCCGCCGCCCAAGGGCTCCAACGGCCTGGCCGTCGCCCCGTCGCGCAATGCCGACGGCGCCACCCGCCTGCTGGTCAATTCGCACCAGCCCTATACCGGCCCGGTGGCCTGGTATGAGGCCGTGGTCGAAAGCGGTGAAGGCTGGCACGTGGCCGGCGGCTTCTTCCCCGGCTCGCCGTTCATGCTGCATGGCCACAACGCCACCCTGGGCTGGGCCAATACGGTGTCCAAACCCGACCTTGTCGACACCTACCGCCTGACCATCAATCCCCAGAACAAGAACCAGTACCGCCTGGACGGTGCCTGGCGCGACTTCGAGATCTCCACCGCCCTCCTGCGCGTCAAGCTGTGGGGCCCCATCGTGCTGCCGGTACGCAAGGCGGTGCTGCGCTCGGTCCACGGCCCGGTTCTGGAGACCAAGCGCGGCGTCTTCGCCATCCGCTATGCCGGCATGGGCGAATACCGCCAGCCGGTGCAGTACTGGAAGCTGGACAAGGCCCGGAACCTCGAAGAGTGGCGCGCCGCCCTGGCCACCCATGCCCTGCCCAGCCTGAACTACATCTATGGCGACGCCGCCGGGAACATCGGCTTCGTCCATAACGGCCAGTATCCCAACCGGACCGTCGAGGCCGACTGGAGCGGGGTCCTGCCCGGCGATCGCTCCGACCTGATCTGGCAGGGCTATCGGCCGGTCAAGCAGATCCCGCAGCTGTGGAATCCGAAGTCGGGCTTTGTGTTCAATTCCAACAACAGCCCGTTCGAGGCCAGTGCTCCGACCGACAATCTGAGGCCGGCGGACTTCCCCGCCTCCATGGGCCTGCAGACCAACATGACCAACCGCGCCCTGCGGGTGCAGGAGACGGTCGGCATCGATGCCGCCATCACCGATGACAGCTTCCGGCGCTACAAGTACGACCTGACCTATAGCGAGCGCTCCAGCGTAGCGGCGATGATCGCCAAGGTCACCGCCGTCGATCCGAAGGGCGACAAGGATCTGGCCGCCGCCCAGGCGATCCTCAAGGGCTGGGACCGCAAAACCGACCTCAGGAATCGCGGGGCAGCCCTGGCGGCCCTGATGAGCCAGCCGATCCTGTTCGCCCGCACCAGCGGCGAGGCCGAGCCCGACCCGATGGACACCCTGAAGACGGCCATCACCACCCTGAAGACCCATTTCGGCCGGCTCGATCCTGAATGGGGCGAGGTCAACCGCATCCGCCGCGGCAAGGTCGACATGGCCATCGACGGCGCCGCCGACACCTATCGCTCGGTCTGGGGCCGGCTGCAGAAGGACGGCACCACCACCGCCGAGGGCGGCGACACCTTCATCATGTTCGTGACCTGGGACCGGAACGGCAAGCTGTCCTCCGACAGCATCCACCAGTTCGGCTCGGCGACCCTGGATGCGGGGTCGAAGCACTATGCTGACCAGACGCCGCTATTCGCGGCCATGAAGACCAAGCCGGTGCTGTTCACCGAGGACCAGCTGAAGGGCCATGTGCAGGAGGATTACCGGCCGGGGACGCGGTAGGGGGGCGAGCCTCCCCAGCCAATGCCGCTGCCCCCTCCTGACCGCTAAAGCGGTCGTCCTTCCCCGGAGGGGGAAGATGAAGCGTGCACGCCGAGACCTTGCAAGCAGCCCCCGTCTGGCGTTCAGCTACGGTTCAGCCGCCAGGCCTAGCTTGGCGACATCGAGTTCAAAGCGTTGGGGAAACCAGTATGCGCAAGACCATCAGCCTGATCGCCTTCGGCGTCGCCTCCGTCATCGCCGCTGCCGCCCAGGCCCAGGCTCCGCAATGGAACGGCCCCTACCAGGAGCCGCCGCGCGGATCCTATGTCCAGAGCTGCCGCGAGATCACCGCCTTCAATGACGACGTCTATGCGCGCTGCAAGCAGAACGACGGCCGCTGGGCCTGGGTCGGGGCCCATGTCCGCGACTGCAACAGCCAGGGCCTGGCCAATGCCGGCGACGGCCGCCTGGTCTGCCAGAGCCTGGGCGGTGGAAATGGCGGCGGCGGTGGACGGCCCGGCGGTAGCGGCGGTGGCGGTGGCGGTGGCAATCCCTATCGCGCCGAAGCGGTCCTGTTCGAACATGCCGGCTATGAAGGCCGCCCCTTCGAGGTGCGGGGCGACATGCCCGACCTGACCGCCGTCAAATTCAATGACACGGCCTCGTCGATCAAGATCCTGCGCGGCGAGTGGCAAGTGTGCGAGGACGTCGACTATCAGGGTCGGTGCTGGACCCTGACCCGCGATCAGGGCCTGCTGGGCCGTGAGGCGAATGACCGGATCAGCTCGATCCGCCGGGTCCGCTAGAGTCGGTTCCAGGCCGGGGCCGGTGGTGATTTGCTTAACCGCCTGCCCCGGCTGTAGCCGCACTCATGGAAAACGACGACCAAAGTGCCGCGGTTAGAACAGTCAAGTTTGGCAACAATCCCAACTGTGTTCACATCTTGTTACAATCTTCGCCATTTTGATACTTGAAGATGTCGACATTCAGGCCGCATTAACTATCAGATGCGTCGCTAGGTCACCTTTAAAACTGGCCCTGGCCGGCGCATATGGACACCATGTCGAGTAACTCCACCCCAAGTGTCCTGACCGGCCTCAAGCGCGGCCTGATGCATCGCTGTCCCAACTGCGGCGATGGCCGTCTCTATGTGCGCTATCTGAAAGTCGATCCCGATTGCGAGGCCTGTGGTCACGACCTGGCGGAGTATCCGGCCGACGACGGTCCGGCCTATTTCACCATCCTGATCATCGGCCACCTGTTCGTCGCCCCTCTGCTGCTGTTCCCGTTCATCTGGAAGGCACCGGTGGGGCTGGTCCTGCCCCTGACCGTCCTGCCCCTGGCCGCCCTGACCCTGGTGCTGCTGCCCCGCGTCAAGGGTGCGGTGATCGGCGCGCTGTGGGCCATCAAGCTGCGCAAGGCCCAGGACGCTCCCGGCGACTGACCCCCGACCTTTACAGGAACCGACAAGCGGCGCCGCACATTCCTACTGCCGACACCGTGCCCCGGCCTGAAGCCGGTGGTCGCGGCCGAACGGGAGAACGGACATGCTCGGCACGATCCTCATCATCATTCTGATCCTGGCCCTGATCGGCGCCCTGCCGACCTGGAGCCACAGCAAGTCCTGGGGCTATTTTCCCAGCGGGGGCCTGGGCCTGGTCCTCGTCATCCTGATCGTCCTGGTCCTGATGGGTCGGCTCTAGACCCGCGGCCGGACACCATCCAACGGCGGTTGGCGTCCGGCCCCGGCTTCGCCTAAGCTTCCCCCGCAACGCCTCGGGGGAGATGGGCATGACGACGCAAGCCGCCGAGACCAAGACCGGCGAAAACCCACCCGGCATGACGTCGTCGGCGCGGGCGCGGGCCATTCTCGGCGGTTCGGCGGGCAATCTGGTCGAATGGTACGACTGGTTCGCCTATGCCGCCTTCTCGATCTATTTCGCCAAGGTCTTCTTCCCGGCCGGCGACCAGACCGCCCAGTTCATGAAGACCGCTGCGGTGTTCGCTGTCGGCTTCCTGGCGCGTCCGGTCGGGGCCTGGCTGATGGGCCTCTATGCCGACCGCGCCGGTCGCCGCGCCGCCCTGACCCTGGCCGTAGGCCTGATGAGCCTGGGCTCTCTGATCATCGCCGTCACCCCCGGCTTCGACCAGATCGGGGCCGCCGCCCCCGCCATCCTGCTGGCCGCCCGCGTGCTGCAGGGCCTGTCGGTCGGCGGCGAATACGGCGCCAGCGCCACCTATATGAGCGAGATGGCCGGCAAGAGGCGTCGCGGCTTCTGGTCCAGCTTCCAGTACGTGACCCTGATCATGGGCCAGCTGGTCGCCGCCCTGGTCCTGGTCATTCTGCAGAATGTGCTGGAACCGGCCCAGCTTTCGGCCTGGGGCTGGCGCATCCCCTTCTTCATCGGCGCCGCCCTGGCGGTGGTCGTATTCTGGATCCGCAGCGGGCTGGAGGAGTCCCAATCCTACACCAACGCCAAGGCTGCGGGCGCGCCCAAGGCCAACACCTTGGCCATGTTCACCCAGCATCCGCGCGAGGCCCTGGCCATCATCGGCCTGACCGCCGCCGGCTCCCTGGCCTTCTATGCCTACACCACCTACATGCTGAAGTTCCTGACCAACACCACCGGCTTCAGCAAGGAGGTGGCGGGGGCCGTGAACCTGGCGACCCTGGTCGGTTTCATGCTGATCCAGCCCCTGTTCGGCTGGCTCTCCGATCGGCTGGGACGGCGGCGCATGCTGGTCTTCGCCTTTGGTGGCGGGGCTGTTCTGGCCTGGCCGGTCTTCACCCTGCTGGCCAGGGCGACCGACCCGACCGTGGCCTTTGTGCTGATCTTCGCTGCCCTGGTGGTGCAGTCGGCCTATACCTCGATCAGCGCCGTGGTGAAGGCCGAGCTCTTCCCCACCCATGTCCGGGCCCTGGGCGTCGCCCTGCCCTATGCCATCGGCAATGCCCTGTTCGGAGGCACGGCCGAGTTTGTCGCCCTCTGGTTCAAGAGCATCGGCCTGGAAAGCGGCTTCTATATCTATCTGACTGGCATGATGGCCATGGGGGCCGTGATCGCCCTGGCCCTGCGTGACAGCGGCAAGCACAGCCGCATTCTGGAGGACTGAACCTGGCCCTTCGTCGAATCCCTGTCCGGACCTAGGCTCGCCCCATGCCGATCGTCGACATCGCCGCCCTCGCCCTCTTCGTGGTCGCCTGGCTGTTCTATGAGCCCCTGCTCAAGCGGCTGGGCGAAGGCGGCAATCTGATCAATACCGACATGACGGTGATCCGCCGGCGCTGGATGCAGGAGATGGCGGTCCGCGAGATCGCCCTGCTGGACGGCCAGCTCCTGGGTCATGCGATCAATTCGGCCAGCTTCTTCGCCTCGTCCAACCTGATCCTGATCGCGGCGGCGGCGGGCGTCCTGTTCGGCGGAGACGGCGCACTGAGGAGCATCGAGGGCCTCGCCGTTCTGGCCCCGGCCTCGCAGATGATGTTCGAGATCAAGCTCGGCCTGGTGCTGTTTGCCCTGGCGCGGGGCCTGCTGGACTTCATCTGGGCCATTCGCCAGATGAACTACTGTCTGGCCGCCATCGGGGCCACGCCGATGTGGGCCTCGCCCGCCACCCTGGCCGAATATGCCGAAGCCACCGGCGGCATCCTCAATCCGGCGCTTTCCGCCTTCAATGCCGGGGTGCGCGGCTATTACTTCGCCCTGGCGGCCGCGGCCTGGCTGCTGGGCCCCTATGCCTTCATTTCCGCCACCCTGGGCGCCCTGCTGCTGTTGCTCTGGCGGCAGAGGCGCAGCCGGGCCTCGTCGGCCGTCCGTCAGGTGCGTCAGATCCTGGAGCGCCAGCCCGTCGTCCACGGCCCGCACCTGAAGCACGGCGAGCAGGATCCTCCGGTCGACACGATCTAGCTGAGACCGAGGCCCGCCCGCACGGCCCGGGTCAGCCTGGCGGCCACGAGGCCATGGGCGGTCTTCAGCCAGTCCTCGACCTCGGCCGGGTCGAGCCCGGACAGGTCCTCGAACCTCACCCATCTGGCCCGGGCCAGATAGGGCGCGGGGCCGGCGCGGCCCGTCTCGATCAGCACCTCATAGGCCACGTCCGAGACCTTGAACGACACGCCGCCCCGGGCGATCGCGTCACCCATCACCGCGAACATCTTGCCGCCGACCTTGTAGACCTGGTCAGAGCCCCAGGGCCGATCCATCGTCACCGCCGGCAGGGCCCTGCAGGCCCCGTCGAAGGCTTCGGGGCTCAAGCCTCGACGCCGACGCCGATCGGGCAGGTCACGCCGGTGCCGCCGATCCCGCAATAGCCGCCCGGGTTCTTGGCCAGGTACTGCTGGTGATAGTCCTCGGCGAAATAGAACGGCCCGGCGGCAGCGATCTCGGTGGTGATCGACCCAAGACCTTGGCCGGCCAGGGCCTGGCCATAGGCGTCCTTCGACGCGGCGGCCGCAGCGGCCTGGGCGTCGCTCGTCACATAGAGGCCCGAGCGATACTGGGTGCCGATGTCATTGCCCTGGCGCATGCCCTGGGTGGGATCATGGTTTTCCCAGAAGGTCTTCAGCAGGGTCTCGTAGCTGACCGCCCTGGGATCAAACACCACCAGCACCACCTCGGTATGACCGGTTCCGCCGCTGCAGACCTCCTGATAGGTCGGATTGGGCGTGATCCCGGCCGCATAGCCGGCGGCGGTGACATGGACGCCGGGGACCTTCCAGAAGATCCGCTCCACGCCCCAGAAACAGCCCATGGCGAACACGGCCGTCTCCATCCCGTCGGGATAGGGCCCCTTCAGGGCATGGCCATTGACGAAGTGGGACTCCGCCGTCGGGATCGCGGCCTCACGCCCCGGCAGGGCGCTGTCGACGGAGGGCAGATCCAGGGACTTCTTGCTCAGCAGCATGGTGTGGCCTCGGCGGGAAACGGTCCCAGTCGATATATGTGGTCGCGCACCACATTTCACCCCTCATCAGCGCTTGCTCCCGAAAGCCCCGTGAGTATATTGCGCGCCTTCCTGCGAAGGGGGGCCTCAACCGCTCCCGATTCAAGTGCGCATGGTGAGGTGGCCGAGTGGTTGATGGCGCACGCTTGGAAAGCGTGTTTAGGTGAAAGCCTAACGAGGGTTCGAATCCCTCTCTCACCGCCACGCGCCCCCGCAAATTCAATTACTTAGTGAAAAACTCGCAGTCATGTCGATGGCATGGCGCAGTTGAACGGCTTTGCTCGCTTCGATTGACGTTGGTGCACAAAGGCACCGCGTCGTCGCACCCCGCTGGAAATGGGTGCCGATGCAAGCTGCCGAACATGTCATGCCATAGTTGCCGAGGCGATGCGTCGCGCGAGAGGTCCGTACAGAGGTTCGCGCTCCTCACCCCTATCTGCGCTAAGGGCAAGGCTAGCTCGATTTCGTGGAGTATTGGATCAAGAGATGACCGTCGTTAGCCATGGCTGCGGCTGCGGCCCTGTCGCCCCTGCCTTCTCCGGGGAACCCATTACAAATCAGAGAGCTGACAGCGGTGAAGTCAGCAGGCGCTCGTGGATCTCAATATTGGTCGGATGACCAGGAGCCAAACGCGACACCAAGTCGTCGCATGAAGCACTATAACGTTCCAACTCAGAACTGTGGCGATCAAGCGCGTCAATCAGTACATTAGCTCCAATGTCCGGAGCGAAGTCAGGATAATAGTACCCATAGTCTTTAATGAACTCAGAGTTGTGTATGAGTGGGTATTTTCCATACAGCACCTCATAGTACATATAGTTTAGGCCGTTTTCCCAATGATGGGTGACAATGGCGTCGCAATGATTCGCAAGGAAATCAGGGCTAATAAACCTAGACTCTACGGTCATTATGCCTGACTTCGCCGATTTCATAGACGATGCAAAACTTTTGAAATGCGCGTTTTCCATTAATGAAAATGCATTCGATATGTAGATGGCCTCAAACAACTCAGGCCTTGCACGCCAAGCGGCATCACAAAGCAGCATGCCCATGTGACTTGTCTTCATGACCGTGTTGTTTGGATCCATCATCCCAACACGCCACTTTGTCTTGCCCGGGCGAAAGCCAAACTGCCCTTCCTGCACAACCGGACGCGTATTGAGGATTGTCGGAGACCAAATCTGCGGGACCACCGCTACCGGCATCCGATAAAGGGTCTGGAGCCAAGGCTTATAGGTGTGCACGTGCTGAGGCGTCGTCCAGACGCCATCAAAGCAACCTACATCGAAGTAACGCTCTGCTGCATGCCGCCGGTCATCGTTGATAATGGACTCGATCGAAAGTATCGCGCCATTACCACCCCGGTAGGAGATAATTCGGGCACCTCCCGCTCTTAACGTTAGCGCCGCTTGAGGATCGATCGCAGCACCGATAACGATTACATAGTCGAGCTTACCGACCACGTCCGGTATGCGGAGAACGTCTGACTTATCAAATCCAAGACCTTCGATATTGTCGTCGAGATCTGCATCACCCTGGTTCAGAAAGACGACCTTGGCGCACCCTTTGGCGGCCCTGAAAAGTTCAAAGAGAAAAATTACGTTCTGGCGTAGTCCGTTTTCCCACAGACCCAGCTTTCCTTCGGGGTCGACATAGATTGTTATGCCAACAGAGTACCCCGCTCTCTTCTCAGCAAGAGAAATCACCCGATCAATTCTTTCTTGATTGAGACACAACCAGAATCGCCCGCCGGCATCAGTTGAAGTTGCAGGGCCGGGCTGGCCTCACTGACACGGATGTTTCTGGAAGAGACCTTTTCACCGGAAAAGGCACCAAAAACCTCCTTTTTTACGACATCACAGCGCTGAGGCCAGTAGATCACCTGCTGATACAGCCCCGAGCAGGACCCTGCCGGCGCAACAATCAGCGTCGTCAGACGCGTATCACCCTTCAGGCCATGGCTTGATTCCGCCGACAGGACCGTAGGCCATCGATTGGGGTCAGGTCCGAGCGGCTGCACGACGAACTGAGCGTCACTCCCGTCGAAAATGAACTCCGCAGCCTCCAGAGTCGTCGGCGCACAGGTTCGCATATTGATCTGCTGGAGAGCGACCTTGAGCCTTGCCACAGCTTCCGAAGGTGCCCGAAAGGCACCCCCTGCTGAGCTCCGCTGCGCCCAGGCCGCGCCGCTAACGATCAGGAAGGTCAGGGCACCTGCGCCGGCGACCCTGGCCCAAGTCGGGAGCCTCATCATGACGCCATAACCATCTCGATCAGTTCACTATGGCGAGCCTGTACTGCGGGATTATCGACGCGGTAGCGCCACAGATAGTCCACGGCCTGGCTGCGAGCGAGCTTAGCGCGAGAGGGGTGCTGCTTGAGAGCGTCTGCAATCACCCTGCCTCCATCCTGCGTATCAAAGGATTTGTAATAGTATCCAGCCCCCTCTATCTCAGGCGAGTTGTGGATAAACGGGTGACCCGAGTAAAGTATATCCCAATACAAATAATTCAGATTGTTTTCCCATTGATGCTCAACTACAGCATCTATATGAGTTCCCACGACATTGGTGGTCTTCCACCTCGCTTCGGAATATACTTTCTTGTCTTTGTGCAATGACGTCGCAGCAATGAACTCTTCGAAATGGGGAGTTCCAACAAACTTTTCTGTATTGAAAAGCATGACACGATCAATCAAATGCGGCGCACGGCGATATGCCTCTTCAACCGCAAGCAAGGGGATATGAAACGTTTTTACAGTATTTATGTTAGGGACCAGTGTACCGACCCTGTAACCCGCCGAAAGATCGCGGTCCTTCCAGAAATATCCCACTTTCGATGCCTTGATTGATGCTTCAAGGCAGACTGGCTCCCAAATATGCGGAACCATCTCGGTAATAGAGCAGCGGGTGAGAACACTCCAGGCACGATTGGTGTGCCAATGTTGAGGCGTTATCCAGACGGCATCAAAAGGGACATTGGCGACGATCTCCCCATTTGGACTGTTTGATGCGACGCATTCAAAATTCATGATCGCGGCATTGCCAGCCATGTAGGAAACGATTTTTCCGCCCTGATCGCGGAACATTTTTGCCATGACCTCATCAGTCCGCGACCCCAGCTCGATAATGAGGTCGAGGTTTGCGATCGCTGTCTGTTGATCGAGACTGTCGACGCCACACCATTCTGCCAGTGGATGGGGCGTTTTGGCTTCGCTGCAGTCCACCATCACGACCCTGCCCACTTCAGGCAAGCGGGCGAGAAGCATGATCAAATATACAATGTTTTGATTGAGCCCCGAAGACCAGAGGATCTGGTCTAGAAACTCGCTTCCTCGCCCAGCCGTTATCCCTATACGGACCTTTGTCAACTAACCAACCTAGATGTATTTAGCGCCACTTATATCCAATACCCACCGAGGCCCCAACACTATTGCCTTCGGATGTAAAGCCGACGCTGCCACCGATGGTCAATCCGTCAGAGGGTCGCATTTGATACTTCAGGTTCAATGCAGTCGTGCCCCGATAGGCACCAACACTGCCCACAATCCCCTGCTCACCAACCTCGAGGGGAAGCTGAACCGACGCCGCTGCCAGGGCCATCGCCACACCGCCATTTGCGCGACGGATGTCATTCCGGGTTGAGCCAAATGCAGCGTTCAGTTGCTCCAAATTGACAGCGTCCGTCGCGTTTACCCCAGGCGCAACATTGGTCAACCGACGTTCACTGCCGGGCGCGCCGAGTGAGACCGTATTGGCCTCGGATGCGACAGAACCTGCACCTATAGCGACCGAATTGGTGGCGCTCGATTGGACAACGGCCCGACTGCCCAAAGCCAGACTGTTTTGAGCTGCGGCGTTGGCTTCATAGCCTAGAGCAGCACTGCCCGTGCCACGAGCGGCGGCATTCACACCGAAGGCGGTCGCGTTAACCCCCGAGGAGGATCCGACGCCCAAGGAAAAGCTGTTGGTCGTATAGGCTCCCGTGAAGCCAATCTGGGCAAACCGGACATCCACCGAGGATGCAAGGGCCACAAATTGCCCGCCATTTACGGCATCAGTGCTGTTTGCTGCCAAGGATCCCGACGCAACATTGACTATGCGCCTTGCCTGGCTGGAACTGCCTACGGATACAACATTACTCGCCCCGCCATCTGATGATCCGGCACCCAGCGCCACAGAGTTGTTTCCGGTAGCCTGAGCGCCTGGTCCCACGGCAACGGCATTGGCACCCGAAGCAGCGGATCCAGAGCCTACAGCCGTCGCCATGGCCCCCAAAGCCTGAGCCTTGTCACCCATGGCAATGGCACCGTCGACCGTTGCCGAGGATGCATCACCAATCGCAATGGCTGACTTGCCAGTGGCTGTCGTCAGATTGCCCAAGGCTACAGCGGCCTGGCCTGCAGCCGTATTGCCCCTTCCCAGGGCAATGGCGTTAGCACCCGACGCAGCGGATCCCGAGCCGACCGCCGTCGCCATGACACCCTGAGCCTGGGCCTTGTCACCCACAGCAATGGCACCATCGACCGTTGCCGAGGATGCATCACCAATCGCAATGGCTGACTTGCCAGTGGCTGTCGTCAGATTGCCCAAGGCCACAGCGGCCTGGCCTGCAGCCGTATTGCCCCTTCCCAGGGCAATGGCGTTAGCGCCCGACGCAGCGGATCCCGAGCCGACCGCCGTCGCCATGACACCCTGAGCCTGGGCTTTGTCACCAACTGCAATGGCACCATCGACAGTGGCTGAAGACGCATCACCAATCGCAATCGCCGACTTGCCGCTGGCCGTCGTCAGATTGCCCAAGGCCACAGCGGCCTGGCCTGCAGCCGTATTGCTCCTTCCCAGGGCAATGGCGTTAGCACCCGACGCAGCGGATCCCGAGCCGACCGCCGTCGCCATGGCCCCCTGGGCCTTGGTGTTGTCGCCCAAAGCAATGGCACCATCGACCGTGGCTGAAGAAGCATCACCGATCGCAATCGCCGACTTGCCGCTGGCCGTCGTCAAATTGCCCAGCGCCACTGCGCCTTGGCCCGTCGCCGTATTGGTGTTGCCGATAGCCACCGCACCGACGCCTGACGCATTATTTGGGTCACCGATAGCGACAGCACCGTCGCCCGAGGCGCTGTTTCCAGAGCCAACGGACACCGCCTTGCCATTGGTCGCGGTGGCATTCTTTCCGATAGCCACAGAGTCGAGGCCACTGGCGGACGCGCCCGGCCCAATGCCAATGGCATTAGCGCCCGTCGCGCTTGATCCAAAACCAGCCGCGACGGCGTTCGCGCCAGTGGCGGTCGGCGTCGCCAACCCTCCGGCATTATTCGCATTAACCGATGAAACCTGGGCAGGTGCAGGTGCAGGTGTTGAGCCCGAACCGGAGCCTGAGCCTGACTGCAGGCTTACGATAGCCGACGACATCGTCGTCAGGGACACCGTGATTGCAGAAATGGTCCCCGAAGTTACAGCGGACTGACTGCTCAAGGACGTTGAAATCGCCGAGACTGACGAATTCAGGGCCGAAACTTGGCTTGCGGTTGTTGACGACACCGTGGTCAGCGACGTTCCGACATTGGAAAGCGAAGTGCTGACCGCGCCTACGATCGACGATGTGCTCGAAAGCGAGGTCGACACATTGCCCAGCGCCGTTCCCACCGAAGCCGTCGCCGACGACACGCTGCTGAGGGAGGCTTGGGTATTTGAAAGGCCCGTGCTGACCGCGCCTACGATCGACGATGTGCTCGAAAGTGACGTCGACACATTGCCCAGCGCCGTTCCCACCGAAGCCGTCGCCGACGACACGCTGCTGAGGGAGGCTTGGGTATTTGAAAGGCCCGTGCTGACCGCGCCTACGATCGAGGACGTGCTCGAAAGTGACGTCGACACATTGCCCAGCGCCGTTCCTACCGAAGCCGTCGCCGACGACACGCTGCTGAGGGAGGCTTGGGTATTTGAAAGGCCCGTGCTGACCGCGCCTACGATCGACGATGTGCTCGAAAGTGACGTCGACACATTGCCCAGCGCCGTTCCCACCGAAGCCGTCGCCGACGACACGCTGCTGAGGGAGGCCTGGGTATTTGAAAGGCCCGTGCTGAGAACACTTACAGCCGACGATGTCGTCGAAATCGAATTTGCCAGTGAAGAAACCTGACTCGACATCGAGGACGACTCACCCGGGGTCATCTGAGCGTGCGCGGGGGTGGCACCAAGCCAAGACGCTATTCCGGGATCATCGCCGTGGTGAGGTAACGGCAAGCCCACAAACTGGAACACGACGACTGAAGAGCCCGCGAGCAACAATGATTTGAGCCTAGCCTGCCCACTCACATGCTTCTTCACGGACCACCTCGATTTTGCTTCGACGGCGAAATTAACTGTAGAGTCCTCCAGAACACAACCCGGAGACCGGTGTTTTTTTGGAATCCAACACAGGTGCAGTTCCTTCCCTAGCGGAAATTATTAAAGTGCAATGTGCGACAGATTCAACTTTTCCGAGCCCCTTGCTTTCGAGATGGGTCAGGGCTTTGGCAAGGCATTGAGTGATTTCGACTGAATGTTTAGAAATTCGGCCAACAATAAACTTTTTACAGAATAGATCATGCGAAAATTAGAAATAAAATACTTTTCTGAATAATAGATCGCGCTCAGATTGTCATAATTTATAGATTTAATGTAATATTTTAAGATGCAAATGCATTTCCGAATATTATCTACATTTCGCAACAGTCCATACGCATCTAAGCTTTTTTGTCTTGCCCTGATTATTGCCCTACAGGAAGCTAGATTTCAGCCCTTGAGAGGACGCAGATAGGGCAGACGAGATTCACTGAAACCAGAATGATAGAGGATCTGCGCGAACTGGAGCCGAGGCTTCAGCGGTCGAGTTAGCGTTGTGTCCGAAGCTTATGACCGCTGCAGGTCAAACTGAGTGCGCTTCATGAGTACTAGACGCGCTGGCTCAACGACGGCAAACAGCCATTCGATGGCATCATTGCTTTCGTTGCACTAATGCAAATGTAGATCTGCGAACAGTCAATCGGCACACTGTGCCATTAAATTTCTCTTTAAAATCAATGGTAAATTCCCCTCTCACCGCCACGCACCCCCGCAAATTGTCTCGCGCGTCAGGCCAGTTTCCTAAGCCTGCGTTTTCGCGCGCCTATTGCCGCGGAAAGCCATTCGCTCACGCGCAAATCCAACACGAAGTCGGGCAACGACCTGCCAGATAGGCTGCCGCGTCTCCGCGAGTTCGAGATGAGGTTGGGTTTCCCGATGATTGGGCACTGCTTGGGGAATCTTGTGATTTCGAAGCGGTGCTGTCAGAGCAAATTGCTGACAGCGTCCTTGGACTGCCTGCGCCTAGGAGTTCACCCCACCGAGGCATCTGGTTCCGCGCCCTGTTCCAACTCAATCGCGGCTATAACCGTTTGCGCCTTCAAACCGAACTCTCCTAAAAACGACGTCAAAGCCAGGAGCATGAGTTGGACGACGCCGGCCTCACGAACGCGCAAGACTACTACGGCAAGGTGCTCAAGGGGTCCGGGGACCTTCGAACCGACGCCTGCTGCACAACTGACGCGCCCCCGCCGGCCGTTCGGCGCGCTTTGGCCAATGTCCATGACGAGGTAAGGGCGCGATACTACGGCTGCGGACTGGTCGCGCCTCCCGCGATCGAGGGCGCTCGAATCCTCGACCTTGGATCCGGCTCGGGTCAGGACTGCTATGTTCTGGCCCAGCTGATTGGTCCGACGGGCCAGATTGTGGGTGTCGATGGAACGCCCGAACAGCTGGAGCTGGCGCGCTCCCACCTCGACTGGCATCGCGATCGCTTCGGATATGACCGGTCAAACGTGCATTTCATCGGCGGGGACATTGCCCATCTCGGCGAACTGGACCTGGAGCCGGCATCCTTCGATGTCATCGTGTCCAACTGCGTCATCAACCTGGTCGAGGACAAGGCCGCCGTCTTCGGCGCCGTCCATAACCTCCTCAAGCCCGGCGGCGAGCTATATTTTTCAGACGTCTACGCCGACCGTCGCGTCCGGGATGCGCTTCGGCGCGACCCCGTGCTGCACGGGGAATGCCTTGGTGGCGCGCTCTACTGGGGCGACTTCCTGCGCCAGGCCAAGGCAGCCGGCTTTGGTGACCCTCGCCTCGTTGCCGATCGCCCCCTCATCGTTGGCGATCCACTGGTGGAGCTGGCGGTCGCGCCAATCCGCTTTTTCTCCGCCACCTGGCGCCTGTTCAAACTCGATGGCCTGGAATCCGCCTGCGAGGACTATGGCCAGGCCGTTCGCTATCGGGGCGGGATCAGCGGCTTTGAGAAAGCCTTCGTCCTCGACAAGCACCACACATTCGAAGTGGGGCGCATCACACCGGTCTGCGGTAACACCTGGCGTATTCTGCAGGAGAGCCGGTTCGGCTTGAGTTTCGAGTATTTCGGCGACTTCGATCGGCACCTCGGCATCTTCAAGGGCTGCGGGACTGACCTGCCGTTCTCGACGCCGACGGACAGCACAGCGGCCTGTTGCTGACGTCCCTGGCCCTCACCGGCTAGCGGTCGCGACCGTCTTGCTGAGCGAACAAATATCGCGCTGCAGTGCTGTCAACTTAACGCCGAGAGAGACATCCGCTTGTTCCCGATTGAGCAGACGACCACGTCCAGATGCCATCGCGGCGACGGGGCGGGGCGTTTGCGCTTGAGATTCCTTGCGATCTGCGGACCAAACCTGAGCGTCCAGCAGCGGATGGTCTCATAGCTCACGTCGACGCCCCGTTGGGCCATCATCTCCTCGACGTCACGAAAGCTCAGAGTGAAGCGGGAATACAGCCAGACGGCGTGTCTTATGACTTCCGCTTGAAACCGGTGGCGCTTGAATGAGAGCTGCACGACCTATCTCAGAACTCGAGCCCCGTTGAGGCCGGAAGTGGAGACAAGTTAGCGTTGGACTGACAGCACCGCCACGCACCCTCGCAAATTGTCCCGTGCGTCAGGCCAGTTCCCCCAGCCTGCGTTTTCGCGCGCCTATTGCCGCGGAAAGCCATTCGTTCATGAGCAAATCCAACGGGGAGCCGGGCGTGGCGATGGCGGACCGGTGCAGGAAGCCTGGGTTCAGTGCGCCGACCTTCTTTCGGCGGAAGGCCATGTAAGGAGGACCGGACGTTGCAGAAGCACGGCGACTGAAGGCGCTGGAAGACGAGAACGCCAAGGCTCAAGTCGACCCACGACTTTCGTTACCGCTCGATGAGACATGGAGCCCGGGTCACCGCCCGAGCTCGGGCTCGCGCCCGGGCTCGAGGGACCATCACAGGGCTGGCTCGTCCAAGGAAAGCGCCGGTCGCAGGGCGCAGACCTAAGCCGGGATTTGTGGCGCAGTTCTTTCAGATGGCAGAAGCTGAAGGATGCCAAAGCCTAGCTCGATGACGAGAAAGCCCCACAGCAGGGGACTGGCCCCGCTTGCCAGGGCATGGATCATCGCTGCGCTGAACATGAACCGGGTGGCAGCGTCGTAGCGGCCCATCCAGACCATGCCGGATCGCAAACGCAGCACCGCCCAGACTATGACCACCGAGCCCAGGAAATTTGCAAAGAGGACACCTTCGGGCGGCAGGGGCTGGAGAGGCCTTAGGCCAAGGGACGCATGGATATTGCCGAACAGCGTGTAGAGCAGAGCCAATGTCCATGGCGTGGCAAAGACCCCGGTGATGGCGATGTCATACCAGGCGCTGGCCATGAATACGCGTCTATAGGTGGCAGAGCTGAGCATTCGTGTACCTCTGAAGGTTTGTCCCGATCGATCCGCTCCAGTAAAACAGGAGCCCGTTCGGGTTCTTTATTTCTCCGATAGTTGTTTCGTCCGTTGCTTAACGGGACAAGTTGACACACCAATCAACTTGTATCCGAGGCAGGTGCCGACCAAGGCCGTACCGATCATGTATGCACCGGTGAGGGCGAACCCGACCGAAACCATCAGGGGCACGGGGGCGATGAAGGCGGCGATAAACAAAGCAAAAGCAGTAATTGCGCGAAGGGCACGGTCGGCACTGCCGAGGTTCTTATTTACGGAAAGCACTATTGTAATCCTTGTTCGTTTCCAGGGGACGAATTATTGAATTTCGAAATTCTCATATTGTACTATTTGCATTTGAACTGATGCTTGACATTTACATACATTCTTGAGTGATTAGATGAATACGTGCACGGTTTTGAATATTTATGAGAGAATATTCGACTTAAATTGACCATACCCCCTTATCAACTTCGGCAATTTAGAGGCTTCGTGTGAATTACTAAATCCCGCGGTCAATGCGACGGCGGCACGATCTCTGAAATCAACGCCGGTGATCTTGAGCCTTCGCAAGGACCTCGAATACTTTCCAACCGCTTCGCTCGTGCAGAGCCCCCCACAGCGTGAGTCTCACGACGGAGACGCCGGGCCTTCTCTGAGATTCTCGGAAGACCCTCGACGAGGTTGACGCCGCCGCAGGTTGGCTGACCGGTCATGACGCGGGCGGAACAGCCGGGGCGAGGGTCTGAATGACGGCGCGGGCTGCGGCCTTGACGGCCACGTCGCCACCCATCGTTTCAGCGGCGTTGGCCACGGCAAGTACGCCGTTCTCACGACCGGGGAACAGGGCCACGAAAGCAAACCAGTTGCCGTCGGAGCCGCCGTGGGTGAGGGCGGGACCGACCCGGCCGGAGATCTGTGGCGGGACGCCCCAGCCCATGGCAACGATGCTGTCGCCGCGCGGCGTGTGCATCAGTCGATAGGTTTCAGCCTTGAGCAGCTTGCCGCGCCCCGCTTCGCCGGCCATCTGGTCGATACAGAACCTGGCCCAGTCGGTCAGGGTCATGCGTATGCCGCCTGCCGGCAGGAGCATCTGCGGGTTCCCGTCCCCGGCCACGGCGCGGCGTCCATCGATGTGGCCGGAGGTCTCACCGGCGCGAGGGGTCTGGTTGAAGACAGCGGTCGTCATGCCCAGGGGGCCAAAAACCTCCTCTTGCATCAGCGTCTCGTAGGACTTTCCGGTCGCCTTCTCGGCAATGGCACCCGCTAGGATCAAGCCGGTATTGGAATAGCTGGGCTTGCCGCGGACCGGACCGACGGGTGCATCGGCAACCGCCAGGCGCAGATAGGCCATACGTTGTTCGTGTAGCGGCCGGGTATCCGTGAAAAAGGTCCGGAAGAAAGCTTCATCGCTGTGGTTCTCCGGCAGACCCGCCCGATGCGACATGAGGTCCACCAGGGTGACGTCGCGATATTCGGGACGCATCTGCGCCACCAGGTCGGGCAGCATCGCCGACAAGGGTGCCTCCCAGCTCAGCACGCCGCGCTCGACGAGCCGGGCGATCATCGTGACGGTCATTGCCTTGCTGTCGGACCCCAGATTCCACAGGTCTTCGACGGTCGCCGGCGTTGCTGACCCCAGCGCGTCAATGCCGGCCACCGCCTGATCGACGACCTGACCGTTGCGGATGACCAGCACGCCGACGGCCGGGACGGTCTTGCCCTCCATGACGGCAGCCAGAGTCGCAGGCAGGGCTGGCGTCCCGTCGATCTTCTGGGCTTGGCTCGGGGTGGCGGCCAGGATGGCGCCGAAGCAGAGGATAAGGCCGAGACGGGTCATGGGGGCTCCAACTGTGCCGTTGTCGAATGTTCTCCCCGGTCTTTAATCCATGTGCCTGTGTCCTTAGGAGACGGCTCCTGCGCATGTCTGCTATACGTGGAGCGTATGGCCACGCTCGACGACCTCAACCTGCTAAGAACTTTCGTGCGGATTGCTGAAGCTGGAAGCATTTCAGCGGCGGCACGCTCGCTGCATACCACCCAGCCGACCTTGAGCCGGCAACTCCAGCAACTGGAAACCCTCCTGGGCGCCCCGCTCGTGCAGCGCGACTCCCACAGCATGAGCCTCACGGCGGCAGGCCAGCGCATGCTCGTGGATGCCCGGGAGATCCTGGACCACGTTCAAGCCGCCACGCTGCGCGCGAACGGTGAACATTCATCGCCGCGAGGACATCTGCGCGTGGTGACAACGATTGATATGGGCCAATACCATGTCGCCCCGCTGCTGGCCCGGCTGCGTGAGCAGTGCCCGCAGTTGACCGCCGAAATGCACGTGACAAATCGCCCGGTGAAATTCGTCGAGGAGGGGTTCGATTGCGGCGTGCTGGTCGGCGCCATCACCGACGACACGCTCGTCGCCAAACGTCTGCTGGAAAATCCCCGCGTGCTGGTCGCAGCACCCGCGCTGGTGAAGCAACTGGGCATGCCGGAGAAGCCGGGTGACCTCACAGCGTGGCCGTGGGTCGGACTGCTTGGCGCGCATTTCCTGATCGACAATTCCGTCCCGTTCACAAAGGGCGGCAAGACCGAGACGGTGAATTTTGATGCCGCGCTTCGGCTGGACGGCGTCACCTCCATGCGCGCCGCATTGCTGGCCGGAGCGGGGGTTGCAGTGCTGCCGCACTTTTCGGTGCGCGAAGCGGTCGCCGGAGGCACGCTGCAGCTCCTTCTGCAGGACTGGACTATTCCACCCGTCGCCTTTCACGCCGTCTATCTCGCATCACCCTTTGTGCCCGCGAAGGTCCGCGCCTTCGTGGATTTGTGTGTGCAGGAAATGCCGGGAAGATTCGACGAACCAGACCGGTACTGACGGGTTAGGGCGTTAGACCGACGTCCAGTACGGACGGCGTAAGGCTGACAGCAGCAACGGGCCGTCAGTTGTCATCCACAAGGCTGCGGTAGGCGCGCCAACTGGCGAGGCCCAGCCAGGGAAAGACGAAGACCAGGGCGAGAAATCCCGTCGCGGCGGAGAGCAGAAGGAGCGCGGCGATGATCCCCGCCCAGAGCAGCAGCGGGAAGAAGTTGGCGTTGACGGCGCGCACGCTGGTCGCCACCGCCTCGAAAACGCTGGCCCGGGGGTTGAGCAGCATCGGCGCGGAGACGACCATCAGGGCGTAGGTCACGAAGGCCAGGGCCCCGCCGGTCAAGGTTCCGGTCAGCAGCATGACCCGCCCGTCACTGGAACCCAGGGCGAAGGCCACCA
The DNA here is from genome assembly GCF_058681455.1 of Caulobacter sp. AVps16. Lineage (NCBI taxonomy): Bacteria > Pseudomonadati > Pseudomonadota > Alphaproteobacteria > Caulobacterales > Caulobacteraceae > Caulobacter > Caulobacter sp. AVps16. The sequence continues at coordinate 774,971 of NZ_CM178739.1, read as the reverse complement.
GGGCGTCCACGGTGGGGTGGCTCTGATAGGTCGACAGGCCGTAGACGATCTGGGCGACCCGACCCCAGAAGAAATAGATCAGCACCAGAAGCAGGCTGAGATAGGCGACGTCCTGGCGAAAGGCCGACCGGACGAAAAGGATCTGCATCAGGCCGGGGCGCTCTCCCAGGTCGATCCGTCGGCCGGCTTCATAGGGACCCATGGCCAGGATCGGGGCGACGATGACGAAGCCGGCGGTCAGGGCGAGGACCCAGAATGCTCCATTGGTGGCATAGACGCCGTAACACAGCGCGAAACTCGCGGCCGCGACGCCGAGACCGTAAACCAACAGCGGCACGGGCGCTTTCATCAGGTCTCCCCAGCCTTCGGCCAGCCAGCCGAAAGGCGCCGAAAGACGGATCGTCCTGATGGGCGGAAGTCTGCGAGGTGCGTCCATGATGGGTTCCCCTCGCCCTTGAGGATCGTTTCTGAGCGAGAAGGATGTCGCCGATCCGCCACGCTGGCAAGCATCGGGATTCGGCGAGCAGGTCGCGATACCGGGGAGGGACTCCTGCGGTCCGTTGGAGTTAGCCAGCCAGTTCCGGGCAAGGTGACTGTCCCGCCAGCCCGCTTTCGGGCACCAAGACTTGCTCCCGCGCCTATGATATCCGCCCGCGGATGGACAGCCTTGATATCGCCTTCGCCGAAGCCCGCCGCTATCTGGCCTCGCTGGACACCCGCCCCGTCGCCTCGCGCGGTACCCCTGCGGACATGCTGGCAGGGCTGCCGACGCGGTTCCCCTCGCAGGGCATGGCCGCCGCTGACGTGGTCCGAGCGATTGCGGCGGCGGCAGAGCCCGGATTGACCGCCAATGCCGGCGGACGGTTTTTCGCCTGGGTGAAGGGCGGCGCACTGCCGGCCGCCCTGGCCACCGACATGATGTGCTCGGCCTGGGACCAAAACGTGGTGCTGGCGTCGACGAGTCCCGCAGGGGCCGTTCTGGAAGAATTGGCCGGGCAGTTCCTGCTTGAGGCGCTGCGCCTGCCGGCCGATGCGAGCTACGCCTTTGTCACAGGGTGCCAGATGGCGCATGTGACGGCGCTGGCCGCCGCGCGCCACGCGGTTCTGGCGGACAAGGGATGGAACGTCGAGGTGCAGGGCCTGCACGGCGCGCCAGAGATCCGCGTCCTGGCAAATGCTCACCACCATTCGTCGGTCACGCGCGCCCTGCGCCTGCTGGGCCTGGGCAGCGACTGTATTGTGCCGCTTGGCGGCGACGCGCCGGGCCGGGTTTCGGCGGACGCACTGCGCCTTGCGCTGGCGGACGCACCACAGATGGCCACGATCGTCGTGCTCAACGCCGGTGACCTCAACATCGGTGCGTCGGATGACTTCGCGACGCTCTGCCCGATGGCGCAGAACGCGGGCGCCTGGGTTCATGTGGACGGTGCCTTCGGGCTCTGGGCCAACGCCAGCCCACGCCTGGCGTCGCAGGTCGCCGGGATCGAGCGGGCCGACAGCTGGGCGACCGACGGACACAAGTGGCTGAACACACCCTATGACTGCGGCATGGCGATCACGCGCCACCCCGACGCCCATAGCGCCGCCATGCGCATGTCGGCGGCCTATGTGACCACCGGCGGTGCGGTGCGCGATCCGATGGATTTCACGCCGGAATGGTCGCGTCGCGCCCGCGCCCTGCCGGCGCTGGCGGCCCTGATGGAGTTGGGCCGCGACGGGCTGGCCGCAATGATCGAACGTTGCTGCGACCATGCAGCGGCCATCTATGACGGGATCGTCGGACTGGAGGGGGCGGTCGGGATCGCCCGGCCGACCCTGAACCAGGGCCTGATCCGTTTTGACGCGCGCGACGGCGACAATCTCAGCGATGAAATGATCGCCGCCATCAATGCCAGCGGCGAGGCCTTTGTCAGCGGCGGCAGCTGGGACGGCGAGCGCGTGATGCGGATCAGCGTCTGCGGCTGGAACACGACCGACAACGACGTGGCGCGGACCGTGGCGGCGGTCGGCGCGGCGCTGACGCGTCTGCGCTGACGCCGGTTGGGAAGCGCGCGAGCTGGGTCTTCACACGCCGGGAGATGAAGGTCGCGGCCCCAGCATCGGATTTAAGGCGACGGATTTCGGGGACAGTGCACTTTTTCGCCCCTAGTCGGATCAGGAAGTCGCCCTAACTTCGATCGAGGCCGGCCAGCAAACATGACGATGGCCAGGCCGTGGCGCATTAGACCCGTCGAGCGGCGTTACGACCTTGCTCTGTCCCGGCCTGTCTTGCGATCCTTTGAAGACCGGCGTTACTTTCCCAGACTTGGGTCGCCGCGGGAGGCAGGAATTGGCCATCAAGACCAAGGTTTCCAGACGGGCCCTGCTGGGCACGGCGGGTGCCGGTCTGCTGTTTGCAGGCGGCTGGGTGGCGCTGGACAGCGCAAAACGCGGCGAGGTCGAAGAGCGGATACTGCCGTGGATCAGGGCCAATGCCCACGGCTTTGACCCAGCCCGGCCCGACAGCCTATGGAGCCTGGCGCTCGCCAGTGCCCTGGCCGGGGCCCGCATCATCGGTGTCGGCGAGGCGACCCACGGCAGCCATGAGGACGCTGTGGCAAAGGCGGCGATTATCAGGGGCCTTGTCGTGTCCGGCGCCGCCCGCGCTTTCTTCCTCGAGATCAACGCCCAGGCAGGACGTGAACTCGACGCCTTCATCCAGGGCGAAGCAGGAGACGCCTCAGAGCGCCTGCGAACGTCCCGCGCGTTCCGGGTGTTCAAGACGCGGGCGCTGGCCGACCTGCTCGGCTGGCTCAGGGACTGGAACCGCACGGCGCCGCAGCCCGTGCGCATCTTCGGCATCGACTGCCAGTCTACCGCCCAGGATGCCGCCGACGCCCTCGCCGCGCTCCGGCGGAGGGATCCGGCGGCAGCGGACCGGCTCGCCGCCCCGCTCGACCCGATCGTGTCCGCCCGAGCGCAGGGACTGCGGTTCCCCGCCCTGATCAAATCGCTCACCACGGCCCAATTGCAGGGCGCGATGGGCGCGCTGGAGACCCTGCGCGCCGCACTGGCCGTCCATCCCGACGATCGGGCCGCCCGCTACGCCGCCCGCACGGCCTGGCAGGGCCTGAAGGCGTTCGAACTGGAAACCAGCGACGGAAAGATCACAGGCGACGCCGACGCCTACTATGCGCGCCGCGACCAGTTCATGGCCGAGAACATCCTTGAAGCACCGGCCGACGGGCCAGGCGTGTTCTGGGCGCATAACGCCCATGTGGCGGCCGGTGGACCGCCCGGCTCCAGCTTTGTTGCTGCCGGCGGCCAGTTGCGCCGCCGCCTCGGCGACGGCTATCGTGCGGTGGTGTTCGAATACGGAGCCGCGCGGTTCAACGCCGTCCCGACCCTGCCCGTGGGCCCGCCGCCCAACGCCGCAGATGCGACGGCGGTCTTACGGTGGACGGATCGTCGGGGCCGGCTGGCGCAGCTTCTCGAGAAGGCCCGAGGCGGATCGTTCTGGGTGCCGCTGCGCGACCTGCCCGATGACGAGGCCGGAAGGGCCTGGCGCGCCCTGCCCTACAGGCTCGCCTGGCCCGGCTATGCCGCTACACGTTGGCAAGCCGCCAACCTTGATCCGACGATCCCGAGCGGATCCCTGTTCGACGTGGTCGTCTACATCGCCGAGTTGACGCCTTCCAGGCCTGTGTAGTGCCGGGGACACCGCGTCATTCCAGCCGGTTCTGGTCAAGCCAGGCCCGGACCTGCTCGATCTGCGGCAACAGGCTTTCCACCATGTCCCTGGGAATGGCCCCCGTGGCCTGCTGAAGGAACGGAAACGCGGCGCGCATCGATTCCTCGCGGGCGTCCCTGCCCTGGGGCGTGAGCAGCACCCGCTTCGAACGGCCATCGACGGCATCCGGCTCAATCCGGATGAAGCCCTTCTCCTCGAGCCTGGCCAGAGTGCTGGTCATGGTCCCGCGGGTGACCTGAAGGACGGCAGCCAGCTGGGCCGGCGTCCTGTTGTCCCCCATGCGCACGCTGTGGTTCAGGACCGTGAACTGCGCGCGGGTCAGGCCATGTGGCAGCACGCGTTCGAAAGCCGTTTCAGCCAGCTGGTTGATGATGCCGATCTCGGTCAGCAGGCGAAACAGCAGTTGCTCATGTGAGGGCTTGTCGGCCTCAGGGTCCGCAGGTTCAGGCAAGGTGGGCGTCCAGTCCGCGTCGGGGTGTCGGCCCGATCTCGGGGCCATAGCCGATACGATAGAGCATCTGAATACGCTTGCCGCCGCCGATCAGACCGTGGACTTCGCGGTACAGGTCCTTCATCTCGGCATATTCCTGCAGGGACTGGCTCCAGGGATGAACCCCGAGCCCGAGGCTGGTGGCCTTGAGATTGGTCCGGACATAGGCGCGGCCGGCATTGATCTGGTCCATCCGCGACCGGTTCTCATTGCTGATCCAGCCAAAGGCACGCGCGGACAGGGCCATCGAGCGATAGAGCTCCAGACCCTGCTGGAAGGCCGTCGACTTCGGATCCGCAAGGGTCTCCCGCGTCATGAAGCCCAGCCATCGCCCGGCCTCGAAGATCGGTCCCTCCAGCTCGATGCCGTCCGGATTGGCCGTGACTTCGGCGGCCCCGATCCGCATGAGATCAACCGATTCCTGGTTGGTCACCGGTGTCGTCACCTCCTTCTGGTGCGCGCGCCATGTCAGGTCACGCAGGTGCCCGGCGAGAGGCGTATTGCCGATGGTCTCCGACGACGCGCCGAACAGGCGCCCGGCCTCGGCCATCTGCCGGAGAGCGACGGCCGGAACGTCCCGGGGTTCATAGACCTCCTTGTTCGAGCGCCGGGCGAGGATCTGCGCAAACAGCGGGTCGGGGCTGACGCCGCCCTTCCTAAAGGACACATGTGCCACCGGCCGCTGGTCGAGCGTCTGCATGTCCTCGCCCTCCGGGAAGGGCGTGACCGTCGCCTGATAACCGTCCTGGGCGGCGGCCAGGACCAGCAGTTCGAGGAAGGCCCCGCAGCCGATGGTGATCTGGCGGTCGAAAGGGTCGGTGGCTGGCAGGCGGCGCTTGAGGTCGCAATAGAGGGTCAGGGCGTCCTGCCCGTCGAGCCTGACCCGCCAGGGCTGGCGGTTGTGCGGGTTGGGAGCAAGCAGGGCATAGGACAGGGCGCGGCGACGGAACTCGCTATACTGGCCGGCCTTGCGCCAGGGTTCGCGCGCGGCCTCGGAGGGACCGCTCGTGGCGATGATGCCGCCACCGGCCGCTGCCGCCAAAACGACCCCGCCCCCGATCAACTTCAGAACATTGCGACGCGACGTCATGAACGGCACCTTTTGTTTGATACCATATTATATTGGTTTGATGTCAAACCTTTGTCAAGGCCCGGCGACCTGCGACCCCCGGCCCGACTTGGCATGGCTCTTTCGGATCAAGTTGCTAAGGTGACCCAACTGAAGTGGGGTAAGGCCATAAGCGCTGAGGGCACAAACAGCGGCCAAGGGGCCCTAGGAACCTGGCGCCTGGCGGCCTTTGCCCTGCCCTGTGTTCCGGTGGCGGCGATGCTCATGCCTGTCGTCGTCTATCTGCCCAACTATTACGCCACGGATCTGGGCGTCAGTCTGACGGCGATCGGACTGGCCTTCGGCATCGTGCGGCTTTTCGATCTGTGGCTGGATCCGACCCTCGGGTTCCTGATCGACAGGACCAATACCCGCTTTGGCCGGTTCAAGCCCTGGCTGGTCGCCGGCCTGCCCATTGCCGTCCTCGCGGTCTGGATGCTGTTCATGGCGCGCCCGGGTATCGACGGAAACTACATCCTGCTCTGGCTGGTCCTCGGGTTTCTGGGCCAGTCCATGGCGACCATGGCGCACGTCACCTGGGCGGCCCGGCTGGCTCCGGAATATGGGCAGCGCGCGCGCGTCTTCAGTTGGTGGCAGGGGTTCACCGTCCTGGGCATGCTCATCGTGCTTGCCATGCCGCCGCTGATGAAACTCGGCTTCGGGCTTGACTACGGCCAGGGCGTGCGGGCCATGGGCTGGTTCGTGGTGCTAAGCCTGCCCGTAGCCATCCTTCTGGCCCTGTTGGCCGTTCACGAGCCGAAGTCGCCGCCGAACACCCAGTCTGCCAACTGGCGCCACTATCTGGATCTGATCCGCCGGCCATCGATCCTACGAATACTCGGATCGGACATTCTTCTGGGGACAGGCCCGGTCATCGCCGGAACCCTGTTTTTCTTCTATTTTGAAGCCATCCGCGGCTGGGACCGGTCTGAAGCCGGCCTGCTGCTGCTGCTCTATTTCATCGGCGCGCTGATGGGCGCGCCCCTCTGGGGGCGGCTTGGACTGGCGATTGGCAAGCACCGCGCCCTGGCCATCGCCTCAGCCGCCTATGCGGTCGCCCAACTGTCGGTGCTGATCGCGCCGGAGGGCCTGGTCTGGGGGATCGTGACCATGACCCTGGCCGGCCTGCCCTATAGCGCCGGTCCGATACTGCTGCGCGCCATGATGGCCGACCTGGGTGACGAAGAGCGCCTGAAGAGCGGCGTGGATCGCAGCGGTCTCATGTTTGGTTTGCTGAGCGGGGTCGTCAAGATCGGGTCTGCCGTCGCGGTATTTGCCTCCGTCAGCGCGCTGGAGGCTTTTGGCTTCAAGGCTGACCTGGGTGCCGAGAATGCGACCCAGGCCTTGCGGGTTCTCGCGATCAGCTTCGCCGTCGTGCCTGCCTTTCTGGCCCTGGCCGGCGCAGCCCTGATCACCGGTCACAGCCTGGACAAGGCTGCGCATGATGAGATCCGCAAGGCGCTTGAGGTGCGCGATGCCGCGCAGACCTCAGCGGAACAAAGGGCCACGCACACGAATTATTGAAAGTCGATGTTTCTGCTTGTCGATAATGCGTATGTGTCCCGGCTTCCGCAGGGCGTTTTGCCCTGCCGCACCGGACTCCCGGAGATACCCATGACGGCAAGACGCATCGTGTTGGGCGGGGCTATCGCCGCCGTGTTTCTAGGAAGCGTCGCCATGGCCGTGGAAGAACCTGCCTTCAAGCCGGTCCTCAAGGACGGGGCCTTCGAGGTTCGCGACTATCCAGCCCTGGTGGTCGCCGAGGTGACGGTCAGCGGCGATCAGAAACAGGCCGCCGGCAATGGCTTTCGCCTTCTGGCCGGCTACATCTTCGGCGGCAACCGGACCAAGCAGAGCATCGCCATGACCGCGCCCGTCGCCCAGGCCCCGGCCAGCCAGAAGATCGCCATGACCGCACCGGTGACCCAGATCCAGGGCAGCAAGGCCTGGGTGGTGCGGTTCACCATGCCCAGCGCCTATAGTCTGGAATCTCTGCCGACGCCGAACGACCCCAGGGTCCAGCTGCGCCAGCTGCCCCCGACCCGCTTTGCCGTGCTGCAGTTTTCCGGCCTGGCCCGCCCGGAGGCGGTCGCCGCCCGGACTGCCGAGCTTGAGAGCCTGGTCACCGCCCGCAAGCTGACGGCGGTCGGCCCGGCCGCCCTGGCCCAGTACAATCCGCCCTGGACGCCCGGCTTCCTGCGGCGCAACGAGGTGATGATCCCCATTGCCCGCTGAGGCCGGCCGCCGCCCAGTCGCCTGGATGCTGGCCCGGCGCGTCGGCCGGGCCCGCTTCAACGCCTCGCGATCATCGGCGCATCAGGAGGCTTTGGCGGTCGCCGCGATCCAGCGATTCACGCGGGTCTCAAGAACGGGAAGCGGCAGCGACCCGGCCGACAGCACCGTGTCATGGAAGCCCCTGAGGTCGAACTTCGCACCCAGCTCTCGGCGAGCCTTGTCGCGCAGTGCCAGGATCGTCTGCATCCCGACCTTGTAGGAGGTCGCCTGCCCCGGCATGACGAAGTAGCGGCGGATCTCCGAGCGGATCTTGGCGATCGGCTGGGGTGAGTTGGCGGTGTAGAAGGTCATGGCCTCCGCCTCGCTCCAGCCCTTGGCGTGGATGCCGGTGTCGACCACCAGCCGGATCGCCCGCCAGATCTCGCGGCCAAGCCGGCCGAAGTCGCTGTACTGTTCCTGGTAGAAGCCGATCTCCTTGGCCAGGCGCTCGACATAGAGCCCCCAGCCCTCGGCATAGGCACCGTAGCCGGCCTGGGTGCGGAAGACCGGAATGCCGGTCATCTCCTGGGCCAGCGAAATCTGCATGTGATGGCCCGGCCAGCCCTCATGGTAGGAGGTGCCCTCGATCTCGTAGATCGGCGTGGCGCGCGTATCGGACAGGTGGACGTAGTAGACACCAGGGCGTCCGGCCTCGAGCGAACCGGAGTTGTAGTGCGCCGCGCCGCCCGGCTCCGCGCGATAGGCCTCGACCTGTTTCACGACCAGATCGGACTTGGGAATGCGACCGAAATACTGCGGCAGCTTCGCCTTCATCGCCGCCAGATGGTCCTCAGCCAGCTTGAGATAGCGCGCCCGGCCCGCGTCGTCGTTGGACACGTAGAAGCGATCGTCGGTGCGCATGAAGACGAAGAACTCTTCCAGTGTGCCGGCAAAGCCGATCCTGGCCTTCAGGGTCTCCATCTCGGCGCGGATCCGGGTGACTTCCGACAGGCCCAGCGCATGGATTTCGTCCGCCGTCATGTTGGTCGTGGTCTGCAGCCGCAGCATGGCGTTGTAGAAGGCTGCGCCATCCGGCAGCGCCACCGCGCCCCGGGGTTCGGCGGATGCCTTCTCGCGGTCCGACGCGAGCCAGGCGCCCAGCCGGTCGTAGGCGGGCTTCATCTTCGTGGTCATCGCCTCGGCGACCGCCTTCGTCAGCGTCTCAGCCCGGGCGTCGTCGATAGCCCCGGTCTTGCGGAGCGCCGCGATCTTGCCCTTGGCGTCGGCGAACAGCGCTGAGTCCGGACCGTCGCCGAACGGGGCGCCGACACCCAGGCGGCGCACTTCCTCGATCGACTGGTCATAGGCGAAGCGCGGCATCCGCACGCCGGCCGCCGCCGCCCGCTGGGCCCGGCCGAGCTCGCCATCCAGCGCCGGACCGATGGCCGCGACGCGGGCGACATAGGCTTCCATGTCCGCCGGCGTATCCACCCGGTGGGTGTTGATCATGAAGCCGGGCAGCCCCGTATGCGGCCCGCTGCGGCCGAACACATAGGCGTGGCCGCGCCAGCGAAACTCGTCCTCCTCGCGCTCCAGTTCGAGCGACCACATGTCGAACGAGGTGCGGGCGTCTTCGCCGAGGGTGGCCGGATCGAACCGGCGCTTCATCTCGGCCACGGACTTGCGGCGCCACTCCAGCCGGCGCAGGCGGCCGGCGTCCGAGCGGTCGGTCAGTTGATCATTCGCGGTCTTGCGGCCCAGCCGCGTGAGCCGCTCGGGCTCCATCGCCAGTTCCTGCTCGAAAGCCTCGTCGAAGAAGGCGGTCAGTAACTGGTCGGTGCCCGCGGTGGGCGTCGCCGCCAGGGCGGCCGGAGCCACGGCGGCTGTCGCCGCAAGGCCAAATCCGAAGTCGCGCCGCGATAGCCGCATGGGAATTCTCCTGACGAACGATGAACCGAGCCGACCCTAATGGGCTTCGACAGCCGGGGACAGCGGGGAGCGACTTCATCAGTGCGTCTTCCGGGGGACCCGCCTGGCTGCGCGGCCGGCTATGACGAGACGTTCCGGCAGCTGGACGCACTGCCGGCGACGCTCGCCGCGTGAGGAGATCCCCCTAGCCGCCCGGGTGCAGGCCCGGGGCTTCCTGGCCCGTCCGGGAGACATATTCCGTATAGCCGCCGCCATACTGATGGACGCCCTCGGGGGTCAGCTCCAGCACGCGGTTGCTCAGGGCCGCCAGGAAGTGGCGGTCATGCGAAACGAACAGCATGGTGCCCTCAAAGTCGGCCAGGGCTGCGACCAGCATCTCCTTGGTCACCATGTCGAGGTGGTTGGTCGGTTCGTCCAGCACCAGCAGGTTGGGCGGATCGAACAGCATCTTGGCCATGACCAGACGCGCCTTCTCGCCGCCGGACAGGACCCGGCAGGGCTTTTCGACATCATCGCCGGAGAAGCCGAAACAGCCCGCCAGGGTCCGCAGCGCACCCTGCCCCGCCTGGGGGAAAGAACCCTCCAGGGACTCAAAGATCGTGTCCTCGCCGTCCAGCAGATCCATGGAGTGCTGGGCGAAATAGCCCATCCGGACACTGGCCCCGATATTGACCGTGCCCTGGTCGGGCTTGGTGTCGCCGGCCACCAGTTTCAGCAGGGTCGACTTGCCGGCACCGTTCGCCCCCAGGACGCACCAGCGTTCCTTGCGGCGGACCAGGAAGTCGAGGCCCTCATAGATCGGCCGCTCGCCATAGCCCTTGTGGACATTGCGCAGGCTGATCACATCGTCGCCGGACCGCGGCGGGCTCTGGAACTCGAACTGCACCGTCTGGCGACGCCGCGGGGCTTCGACCCGCTCGATCTTGTCGAGCTTCTTGACCCGGCTCTGGACCTGGGCGGCGTGCGAGGCGCGCGCCTTGAACTTCTCGATGAACTTGATTTCCTTGGCGAGCATGGCCTGCTGGCGCTCGTACTGCGCCTGGCGCTGCGCCTCGCCGAGCGCGCGCTGCTGGTCGAAGAAGTCGAGATCGCCCGAATAGGTGATCAGGGAGCCGGCATCGATCTCGATCACCTTGCCGATGATGCGGTTCATGAAGGCGCGGTCGTGCGAGGTCATCAACAGCGCGCCGTCATAGGACTTCAGGAAGGCCTCCAGCCAGATCAGGCTTTCCAGATCCAGGTGGTTGGAGGGCTCGTCCAGCAGCATGCCGTCGGGCCGCATCAGCAGGATGCGGGCCAGGGCCACGCGCATCTTCCAGCCGCCGGACAGCAGGCCAACATCGCTATCCATGCGTTCCTGGCTGAAGCTCAGGCCGGCCAGAACCTCGCGCGCCCGGGCGTCCAGGGCATAGCCGTCCAGTTCCTCGAAGCGCGCCTGCACCTCGCCATAGCTTTCGAGGATGGTGTCCAGTTCGTCGGCCTGGTCCGGATCGACCATGGCCGCCTCGAGACGGGCCATTTCGGTGGCCAGGGCGCTGACGGGGCCGACGCCGTCCATCACGGCGGCGACCGCGCTCTGGCCCGACATCTCGCCGACATCCTGGCTGAAATAGCCGATCGTCATGCCAGGATCGATCACGACCAGTCCGTCGTCGGGCTGCTCCTGACCGGTGATCATCCGGAACAGCGTGGTCTTGCCGGCGCCGTTCGGGCCGACTAGCCCAACCTTCTCCCCCTTCTGGACGCCCATCGAGGCGTCGATGAACAGGATCTGGTGGCCGTTCTGCTTGGAGATGTTGTCGAGGCGGATCATGGGGCGGTCTGCTAACGCGGGACGCGGCAGAAGACCAGCCTTGGTGCCGAACCTCGTCCACGCAAGCTGAGAGGATTACCAGCGCCAGGGCTCTGCTCAGGCCCCTTCGCTGTTCCTGGTACAGCCCTGTTTCGACCGCCGGGGCTGCCTAAGTCTTGCCGCCCCCCATTTGGCACCGCATAAATCCCTGCGGCTTTTCGCCAATAGCAGTTGCTCAGGGTTCCCATGCAGTTTGACGACGTGATCCTGGGTCGGCGGAGCATTCGCGGCTACAAGCCAGACCCCGTGCCCCGGGCGCTGATCGAGGAGATCATCGGCCTGGCGATGCGGGCCCCGTCGTCGATGAACTCCCAGCCGTGGAACTTCTACGTCCTTTCCGGCGAGCCGCTGGACCGGATCCGCGCCGGCAATACCGAACGCAATCTGGCGGGCGTGCCCCACTCGCGGGAGTTCCGCACCGGCGAAGGCTTTACCGGCCAGCACCGCGACCGCCAGGTCGGCGTCGCCAAGCAGCTGTTTTCCGCCATGGGGATCGCGCGCGACGACAAGGACGCCCGTCAGGACTGGGTCCTGCGCGGCTTCCGGCAGTTCGACGCCCCCGTCTGTGTGATCGTCACCTATGACCGGGTTCTGGCCGGCAGCGACGACACCCCCTTCGACTGCGGGGCCGTGGCCACCACCCTGGTCAATGCCGCCTGGTCGCGCGGCCTGGGGGCCGTGATCAACAGCCAGGGCATCATGCAGTCGCCCGTCGTGCGCGAGCATGCCGGCATCGCTGATGACCAGGTGATCATGAAAAGCATCGCCCTGGGCTGGCCTGATGACAGCTTCCCGGCCAATGCGGTGGTCTCGGAACGCAAGTCGGTGGCCGAGGCGACGGTCTTTGTCGGCTTCGACGAGGATCCGGCCGGCTAGTCTCAGGACAGCAGTCGCTCAAACACCCAGTAGGCGGCCGTGATGCCGATCCCGTAGGCGGCCACTCTCTGGGCCATGCGACGGCGTTCCGGGGCGAACCGGCGGATCAGGTCGAGCACCAGAAGGCCCGCGCCGACGATCACCAGCTGCCCGATCTCGACCCCGATATTGAAGGTCAGCAGGGCCGTGGGCACTTCGCGCTCGGGCATGCCGATCTCGGCCAGGGCCCCGGCAAAGCCGAAGCCATGCAGCAGGCCAAAGGCGAAGGCCACCAGCCAGGGGGCCCGCTCCGACAGGCGCGGCGGTCCCTCGGGCCGTGACTTCAGGATTTCGACGGCCAGAAAGACGATCGACAGGGCGATGCAGATCTCGACCGGCTGGCGCGGCACGCTGATCAGGTGCAGGGACGTGGCGACCAGGGTCAGGGAATGGGCGATGGTGAAGGCCGTGACCGTCTTGGCGATCCTCAGGCCACCACGCAGCAGCAGCACCAGGCTGAGCACGAACAGCAGGTGATCATAGCCGGCCAGAATGTGTTCGATCCCCAGCACCAGATAGGTGCGGGCCACCTGCAGCCGGTCGGGCACAGCGCGGATCTCCACCGCGGGCTGATCGGCCGTCAGACGGGCGACCTGCACCGGTCGGCCCTGAGGCGCGATCCGCACCAGGGCGTCGGAGAAGGCTGCATCCAGTCCGCTGAGCCCGACGGACCGGCCGGCCAGGCCGCGCGGACAGTCGAGCGACCAGACCTCGACCACGGCACCGCTGACCAGGGTCCGGACAGGCAGCGGGGCCCGGCAGTCTGTCGGCAGGGTCGGGGCGGCATGGGTCGCCAGACCGCCACGGATCGGGGCCTTCCAGACCATGCGCCAGGCCGTGGCGGAGGTCTGGGTCAGTTCCAGATAGCCCGGCCTCAGGTCATCGGCCCTCGCAACGCCCGTCAGGGCCAGCAGGGCCAGGACCAGGGCAACCGCCCGAGCCAGCCTCATCGAGGCCGCGCTATGACGACGTCATAGCCCTTGAGCAGGTCCTGATAGGCCTGGACTTCGCGCTGCGCCCGGGTGGCGGCCCGCCAGTCATTTTCGACAGCCTGACGCACTGTGGCCAGGTCAGGGGTTCGTCCGGCCTCGACGGCACTGACCCTGACCAGATGCAGGCCAAATCCGGACCGCACAGGGCCGCTCCAGCGCCCTTGCGCCGCGCTCAACAAGCCTTCCGCGAAGCCGTCGCCAAACTGCCGGTCGATCTCTGTTCGCGTGGCTCGCGACAGCCTGGTCGGGACCGACAGGCGCTGGCCGAGGCCGGCCGGACCGGCCCCGGCTGCCAGGCGCGCCAGGGCCGCGGAGGCTGCGGCCTGGCCGACCTCCTGATCGGTGGCTGAACCCAGATAGATCTGCTCGAAACTGACCTTGGGATCTTCCGAATAGAGGGCCGGATGGGCCTTGAGCCAGGCCTGCAGAACGGCGTCACTCGGCTTGACGCTCTCCAGCTGGTCGACGGCCAGGAACTCCATCTTCGAACGCAGCCGCCGCCGGACGACCGGATCGTCCTGCTCCAGTCCAAGCCGCAGGGCCTCGCGGTAATAGACCTCTTCCTGGACATAGTCCGAGATCAGGCCGTCCAGCTCGGCCGCCGTCGGCGGGCGATGCCAGGTCTGCATCCATTGGGTGCCGATGCGCTGGACCCGCGCTTCATCCACCTCGATGCGGCGGTCGCCCGGATCCGCATTGCCGCCCCACAGGGAGAACAGGGCAAAGATCAGGGCACCGGCCAGCAGAAACTGGGCCAGGGGCTCGCGCAACCCCTGGAGGACAAGCTGACGAAGCTTCATCGATCAGCCCCGGGGCGTGTACCAGATCGGTGAGGTATAGGCCCGCTCCTGGTCCTTCATCTTCACTTCGGGCCCCATCTTCACCTTGTAGCGGACAGCGTCATAGGCCACCCAGCGCGGGGTCGGGATCTCAAGCACCCGCACATAGTAGAAGGCCTTGAGGTTCGGATCGAAGTTCGGGTCGGTCCAGACCGTGGTCAATTCGGGCGCACCGATCGAATTGGCATAGGTGGCGGTGGCGAGGTCGACCGTGTCGCCGACCGGCGGCACCTTGCCGCCTTTTGGGACCCGCCGCGCCGCATCGCTCCAGACCACGTCATAGACCTGCTCGTGGGTGAGGCCGGCCTTGTCGACCCAGCCCTTGACCATCTGGACGCGGTCCAGATTGGCCCCGATCGGGTCCTTCAGGGCCGAGACGATAAAGACAGGGGCCTTGCCGGAACCAGCCTTCAGATCGGACCCCATGGGCACGCCGCGGGCATAGCCGGCCTTGACCCAGTTGGTCTTGAGATCATTGGCCGTGAAGTCCCAGCCGCCGAACACCCGCACCTGCATGCGCGGCCCGGTCGTGGCATAGACCTCGCGCTTCATCATCGCGTCGAAGATCGCAGCCCGCGTATTGGACTTGGCCCAGACGCCGGCATAACCGCCGGCCAGATAGTGATAGCCAAAGCGGCCCTCACGGCTGCCGAGGTTCTGGGGCTCCATGGCCCGGCCGGGGCGAGGCTCGACCCCTGCATGCTTGCCGAAGAAGTTGTCTTCATCCGCCGTCGCCAGGGCGGTGTGGGAGTCGGTCGAGCCGATCATGCCCATCTTGTACGGATTGACCCCGGTCTTGGCCTCGATGGCCAGGCCGCGTTTGAGCGCCTCGCGCACATAGTCGCCGGCCAGCATGTCGGGCGTCTTCTTGGATGACATGGGCAGGTTGCCAAGGTCCCAGCCGGCATCGCCAAAGTCGGCGAACTCGTCGTTCGGCGAGAGGAAAGGATGGGACTCGCTGTCGCCCTTGATCTGGGTCGCCTCGACGATCGGCTCACGGGCCGCGCGGCGACGGGCATAGTCCGCCGACATCGGGCCGCCATCAGGCCCCGTCAGTTCGAACATCAGGCCGTTGGACACATTGGAGTTGTGCGGAATGGCCAGGGCCTTGCCGCCGGTCGTCTTTTCGTAGGCGTCCATATAGTCCCACAGCATCGCCGCCGAGGTCCCGACCAGGGACGAATAGGGCACCACCTTGGAGGCCTCGGCCTTGCCGTCGCGGAACATCACCACGCGGTGAAGATTGTCGCCCTTCGGCATCAGCGTGTATTCGAAGCCCATGAAGGCGCTGAACTTGCCCGGCTCATTGTAGCGCTCAACGATCGACAGATGGTCGTTCCAGATCGATCGGGTGGCCTTTGCAGAACGCTTCGGATCGGTGATGTCGGGCGGAAGCGAGCCACTGGCAGCGGCGTCGATGAGTTCACCGGTCGCCCTCAGTGAGCCTTGCGGGCCCTCATGCATCATATCATGCCAGCGAAGAAGCAGCGGATTTCGCAGCAGGAAGCGCGGCGCGTCATAGATCTTGCGGGTAAAGCCCAGGCCGTCGGAATGGTCGGCAATGACGAGGAAGTCCAGCGGGCGGGCCAGCTTGGCCTTCATGCCGCCGGTCGAGGTTACTTCTTCACCCCGCGCAAAGCGCAGGGCCTCTTCCGAACCCAGGCGAACCCCGAAGCCGAAGGCATCGACCGAATTGCTGGTGTGCAGGTGGGTGTCGCCCCAATAGACCCGTTCGGGATAGGCGGTTTCGACTACGGCAGACTTGCTGTTCCCGCTCACCTTGGACCCGACCTGATCGCAGGCCGCCAGTCCGAGCACGCAGCCGCCGGCTGCAGCCATGGCCACAATGGTCTTTTTCATTTGCCCCCCCTCAGGACCTTTTTATGGAGCCTAGACCTGTCGGAGGGTCAGATGCACGCGCGATTTGCAGTCTTGCGGCTCGGATCGTGCCACAATCTTCCGAATTCCCACTGCACCCGGGCGACCAGGATCGAACGAAAATCCCCGCCATTCAGGCGCAAACGAACGAGACCGATGCTCGACCCGCTCTGATTGGCAACATCATGCTCATGCGTGAATTCGAAGAGGATATGTTTCCTCTGATAGCGCCTGAAGGTTTTCTGGTCTTTGCCCCATAACCAGCCCGACCTATCTGGGACGCGTGAAGCGATGCCGCTTCTGCCCCTCCTGGGCGTTTCCTCCCTATCTCTGGGCCCGGCGGCTGCGTCGGGCCTTTTTTTTCTGTCCCGGTGGTCAAGGAGGCTGGAATAGAGATGGGCAAGGCTCGGGAGTCATCCCGTCCCAATGGTCCGCACCGGCCACGGGGAGCGGCCTCTAGCCGAAGAGTGCGTCGATCTGGCTTTGGGTGACGTCGGGCCCGTTCAGGGCCGGCCCGTTGATGGTCTGCTCGCGGTACAGTCGCTCGGTCTCGGTCTCAGCCACCGGCGTATCGACCACGCCGGCGCTGGTGGCAACGCGGTTCAGGCGAACTTCCAGGGTTTGCAGGAGGTCCGAAACCTTGCTCAGCCTCTGGCCGATCAGGTCATGAAAGCCGCAGGCCTCCAGAATGGCGATGGCATGACCCTGGACCTCGGGTGGCACGGGAACCGGAGCGGCGAGGATGGCTTCGGCGGATGTCAGGATCTTTTCGACCCCGGCCTCGGCCTCTCGTCGGAGGGCACCAATCTCGGCCAGGACGGCTGGCAGGCGCACGGCCCCCATCTGATGGGACCCAAGGCTACCGATCACCGCGCGCAGCGCGGTCAGGCTCTCATGCAGCGATGCAATCTCGCTGGATGCCGGCCGTTCGGCGCTTTCGGCGGAGAAAGGGTCAGGCGCTGGGCGCATCGGCAAGGTCACTGATGGATCAACTCCCAGAACATTTTCCGACAAGTACGAAGTGGGTATCCGATCGAAGAACGCTCTCAACTATTGGTTCACAGCCTTGTTTCGCCCGACCCGGATGACGCCATCAGGTCGGAATGGGCATTCGGCTGCGGGTCTGCCCCGCCGGATGTCAGAACTCGCCGAAGATGGTCGACATCTTCTGCTTCAGGGTCTCGGCATTGAAGGGCTTGACGATGTAATTGTTGGCCCCGGCCTGTTTGGCGGCGACGACGTTTTCCGTCTTGCTCTCGGCCGTGATCATGATGAACGGCGTGCGGCTCATGCCGGCGTCGCCGCGCACGGACTTGAGCAGGTCGTAACCCGTCATCGGCTCCATGTTCCAGTCGGAGATTACCAGGCCATAAGGCTTGCGCTTGAGCTTGCCCAGGGCCTCTTCGCCACTCGCGGCTTCGTCGAGATTGTCAAAACCAAGCTGTCGCAGCAGGCTGTGAACGATCCGGATGGTGGTCTTGTAGTCATCGACAACAAGGATAGGCATTGAAGCGTCGGCGGCCATTCTGTCCTCCAGGAATACGGTCAGGCATCACCAGAACACAGGTCTGTAAAAATATGCTTGTGATGCCATCTGGGACATCTTGACGCACCCGATATGGGTATTCATCCGCGAGGCTCGGCCGGGGTTCTTGCATAGAAGCAGCAATTCCGATTTCGCGGCCGCAAAGACCTTGCATTGAGCGCTTGACCCAATGCTGACAGGTCCGTGTGGGGAGCAACCCGTAACTGACAATTAACTAACAAGGACCAGCCTTCGAGTCAGGTTTCCTCTCTAGGAATAGGCCCATGGCTGGCGACGACATGATCGACCAACGACTCGACTTCCTCGGGATCGACCGCGAGGCGCGCAGCGCCCTGCGATCGGCCAGCAGTCTTGTCGCCAAGGAATTGCCCGGCGTTCTGGATAAATTCTACGACAAGGTCCGCTCGACCCCGGACGTTCGTCGCTTCTTCAGTGGCGACGGCCAGATGGATGGTGCCAAGTCCGCGCAGTTGCGCCATTGGGCCTCTATCGTTTCCGGCAATTTCGACCAGCAGTACATCGACAGCGTCCGCAAGATCGGCCTCGTCCATGCGCGCATCGGCCTGGAGCCTCGCTGGTACATCGGCGGCTATGCCCAGCTGATGGAAGGCCTGATGCGCAAAATGATCGCCGAGGCCTTCGGCGGCGGCGTCATGAAGATCGGCCGCCGCAAGGGGGGCAAGGATCTGGCCGATCAGATGACCGCCGTCATGAAGGCGGTTCTGCTCGACATGGACTATTCGATTTCGATCTATCTGGAATCGATCGAGGGCGAAAAGCAGCGCGAGATGAATGACCTGGCCGAACGCTTCGAGGCCAGCGTCGGCAAGATCGTGGGAAGCGTCGCCGACCAGGCCCGGGAGCTGGAGGCGACGGCGCGCGCGATGGCCGACACGGCGACCCGCACAAGCGAGCAGTCCACCACCGTCGCCGCCGCTGCCGAAGAAGCCACGGCCAATGTCGCCATCGTCGCCTCTTCCTCGGACGAGATGGGCAAATCGGTCGCCGAAATCGCCCAGCAGGTCAATCACTCGACCAATATGGCGGGCCAGGCCGTGCTGCGGGCCCAGGCCACCAGCGAGACCATCGATCGCATGTCGCGCTCGGCCGAGAAGATCGGCGAAGTGGTCCGGTTGATCAGCGACATCGCCGGCCAGACCAATCTGCTGGCCCTGAACGCAACGATCGAAAGCGCCCGGGCCGGCGAGGCCGGTCGCGGCTTTGCCGTCGTTGCCGCCGAGGTCAAGAGCCTGGCCACCCAGACCGCCAAGGCCACGGAAGATATCTCCAGCCAGATCAGCGAGATCCAGCTGATCACGGGAGATACCGTGATCGCCATCGCCGACATTCAGCGCACCATCGATGAGATGAATACGGTGTCGGTCGCGATCAATGCCGCCGTCGAGCAACAGTCCGCAGCGACCCGCGAGATCGCCCGCAATACCAATGAGGCGGCCAATGGCACCCAGGACGTGTCGCGCAATATTTCGGAAGTCCTGCTTGGGGCCAATCAGACCGGGGCCGCATCGCAACAGGTGGTGATGGCCTCGCAGGAACTGGGGCGCCAGGCCTCGACCTTGCGGGCCGAGGTCGACGCCTTCCTGCGTTCCGTGCGAGCCGCCTGATCGTGACTGTCACATCTCGTCAAGTCGATAGGCGCCGCCATGGATGACCTGATCTCCGACTTCCTGACCGAGGCCAATGAGAGCCTTGAGGTCATCGACATCGAGCTCGTCCGCTTTGAGGGCCATCCGGGTGACCGGCCGGCGCTCGACAAGATCTTTCGGCTTGTCCACACCCTGAAGGGCACCTGCGGCTTCCTTGGGCTGGGTCGACTGGAATCCCTGGCCCATGCCGGCGAGACCCTGCTGGGTCGCTTCCGGGACGGCAAGCTGCAGGTCAGCGGCGAGGCCGTCACCCTGGTTCTAAGGTCGATCGACCGCATCAAGTTGGTGATCGACGGCCTGGGTGCCACAGGTACGGAACCGGCCGGTGATGACAGCGACCTGATCGCGGCCCTGGAAGCCATGGCGATGGGCGCGCCTGGCGTCGAGACGCCCGCGTCGGTACCTGAGCCTGAGCCCGAGCAACAGGTCGAGGGCTATGACCCTGTTCTGGGCCGCGCCCTACGCCCGGGTGAAGTCTCTACGGCGGACCTCGACGCGGCCTTCGCCGCGGCGGAAGGTCCGGTCGATTCTGCCCCCCCTGCCCTGACCGAGCCCTCAGCAGCGATTGCTGATCCGCGGCCGGTGGGCACGGTCGAAGAGGACGCCGCGCCAATCGCCGCGACCCAGTCGATCCGGGTCGGGGTCGACGTCCTCGAAGACATGATGACCCTGGTCTCCGAGCTGGTCCTGACCCGCAACCAGCTTCTGCAGATCAATCGGGGCCGGACCGACGACAGTTTCTCGCCGCCCCTGCAGCGGCTCTCGACGATCACCGGAGAACTGCAGGACAGCGTCATGAAGACGCGGATGCAGCCGATCGGCCAGGCCTGGAAGAAGCTGCCGCGGATCATTCGCGACCTAGCCAACGAACTCGACAAAAAGATCGACCTTGTTCTCGAGGGCGAGGCCACAGAGCTCGACCGCCAGGTCCTTGAGCAGATCCGTGACCCCCTGACCCACATGGTCCGCAACTCAGCGGATCATGGACTCGAAGGCCCGGCGGACCGCCGGACGGCGGGCAAGGCTGAGACCGGGACAATCCACCTTTCCGCCTATCATGAAGGCGGCTCGATCGTGATCCGGCTGCGCGATGACGGCCGCGGTCTGGATACGGCCCGGATTCGCGAAAAGGCGATCGAAAAGGGCCTGCTGACCCGCAGCGACGCCGAGGCGCTCAGCGAAAGCCAGGTCCACCGCCTGATCTTCGCGCCGGGCTTCTCGACCGCCGCCGCCATCACCAATGTCTCCGGCCGCGGCGTCGGCATGGACGTGGTGCGCAGCAATATCGAGCAGATCGGCGGTCAGATCGATCTGCAGTCGACCTTTGGCTCCGGCTGCACGGTCACCATAAAGATCCCCCTGACCCTGGCCATCATCTCGGCCCTGATCGTCGGGGCCAGTGGCGAGCGGTTCGCCGTGCCCCAGGGCGCGGTGCTCGAGCTGATCAAGATTGGCGACGGTGCCGAGCACCGGACCGAGGTCATCGAACAGGTTCGCATGGTCCGGTTACGGGAAGAACTCGTGCCGCTGATCGACCTGGGCGCTGAACTGGGCCTGCCCCAGACCTCACAGCCGAACTTCGTGATGATCATGAAGGTGGGAAGCCACCGCTTCGGTGTCATGGTCGAGGAAGTCATCGATACTGAAGAGATCGTTGTCAAACCCTTGGCCAGCGTGCTGCGCGGCATCTCGGTCTTCTCAGGCGCGACCCTCCTGGGCGACGGCTCGGTCGTGCTGATCATCGAGCCCAATGGCCTCGCTCAGCGCGCTGGCGAGATGCCTCTGGCCGCAAGGCGGGCGATCGACGCCGCCGCAACCAATGACGATGACGCCAAGATCGAGCGCAAGACCATGCTGCTGGTCCGCGTCGGGTCCGGTGCCCTCAAGGCGGTTGAGCTGGGCCAGATCACCCGGCTTGAACATGTGCCGGTCGGTGAGTTGCAACACCTCGGCTCGCGCGCGGCCCTGCAGTATCGTGGCAAGCTGATGCCGGTGCTGTGTGTCGATGAGGATCAACGCCTCAAGACAGAGGGCGTTCAGCCCATGCTGGTTGTCGCCGGCATGCTCTACACCATGGGACTGGCCGTTGATCGCATCGTCGATGTGGTCGAGACCCCCGTGACGATCGAGCTGAGCCCGACCAAGACCGGCATCATCGGCACGGCCCTGATCAATGGTCGGGCTACCGAGATCATCGACCTTGACCATTTCATGATCATGGCCCTGGCAGAGCATGCCCGGACCGCACCGGCCAGCCAGGCAGGTCAAGCCCAGGAGGCGGCATGAGCGTTCGCGACTATGTGACCGTCCGCGTCGGCGGCCATCTGTTCGGGATCGAAGCGCTGTCGATCCAGGACGTTTTCTATCCCCGCAACATCACGCCGGTTCCCCTGGCGGCCCACGAGATCCTGGGTGTGCTGAACCTGCGCGGCCGGATCGTGACGGCCGTCTGTGCTCGCCGGCGGCTGGGACTTCAGCCCCGCGAGGCCGGTGCGCCGGAGCCCAAGGCGGTCGGGATCGAGGTCGGCGGTGACAATTACGGCCTGATCGTCGACCAGGTCGAATCCGTGATGAAACTGGACTCTGACGAGATGATCCCGCCCCCCGACAACCTGCCTCCGCGCTGGGCAGAAATCATTCCGGGCGTCTTCAGATTGCCGGACTCCCTTCTGGTGATTTTTGATGCGCCGCGACTACTGACGGCGGGCCTGCAATTGGGAGTTGCCGCATGACCCGGTTCTTGGTGGTGGACGACAGTGGGGTGATCCGCAAGGTGGCCCGGCGGATGCTTGAGTCCCTGGGCTATGCCGTGAATGAAGCGGTCGACGGCGAAGACGCCCTGCAGGCCTGCCTCGGCGATATGCCCGACGCGGTGCTGCTGGACTGGAACATGCCGAATATGGATGGCCTGACCTTCCTGGAAGCCCTCAGAGCGTCGCCGAACGGAACCCGTCCGAAGGTGCTGTTCTGCACCACGGAAAGCGACTTCGACCACATCGCCGCCGCCATGGAAAAGGGCGCGGACGAGTATCTGTTCAAGCCCTTTGACCAGTCGACCCTGGAGAGCAAGCTGTCCATGACCGGGATCGCTCCGTGACGATACAGCCAAACCCTGCCGTTGCCCGAAGCGACCGTGTCAGGGTCATGATTGTCGACGATTCTGCGGTCGTTCGGGGCATGGTCTCGCGATGGCTGGACGCACGGGCCGACATCGTCGTCGTTGCCATGGCGGTCGACGGACTACAGGCCCTGAAGAAGCTTGAAGAACACGAGATCGATGTCTGTGTCCTCGACATCGAAATGCCCAACATGTCGGGCCTGGAGGCCCTGCCGAAGCTTCTGGCCCTGCGTCCGCGCCTGAAGATCATCATGGCCTCGACCCTGTCGGAGCGCGGGGCGGAAATCACCCTTCGGGCGCTGAGTCTCGGAGCGACCGACTTTATCCCCAAGCCCTCGACCAGCCGGATCGGCGGCGCGGAAGCCTATCAACGCGACCTGATCGAGAAGATCGTCCAGCTCGGCCGCCGGCACACGCCGGCGATCGAGCGGCCCATCAAGTCCTATCTGACGTCAAAGACCGAGCCGGTGCTCGCTCCACCCGCTGTACGCAATGACCCGCGCCCGAGCCGCAAGGTCCGGCTGGAGGCCCTGGTTGTGGCCGCCTCCACCGGCGGCCCCCCGGCCCTGCGCGAAGTTGTGTCCGGTCTTGGAGCTCACTGGCGCGGTCCGATCCTGATCGCCCAGCACATGCCGCAGGGCTTTACCCGGGCCCTCGCCCAGATGATCGGACGGGTGACGCCGATGACCGTCAAGGAAGGCGAGCACGGGGAACCCGTGACCGATGGCGTGATCTATATCGCGCCGGGCGGGTTCCACATGATCGTCGAGCGCGGCCGGGACGGCACGCCGACCATTCAGCTCAATCAGGGTCCCGAGGTACACTGGTGCCGTCCGGCGGCCGATCCTCTGTTTATCAGCGCCGCCGAGGTCTGGGGCGGGGCGGTGGCCGGTATGGTGCTGACCGGCATGGGTCATGACGGCCGCGACGGGGCACGGGCCCTGACGGAGCGTGGCGGACCAGTCCTCGTTCAGGACGAGGCCAGCAGCGTCGTCTGGGGAATGCCGGGGTCCGTTATCCATGCGGGCGTGCCCGCCGAAATCCATCCTTTATCGGCCCTGGCGCCGCAATTTCTGCAGTGGACACGAGTGGGAACGGCATGAGCACTCCAGATCTCAAGCATTTCAGGGACCTGCTGCAGTCACGGACCGGGATCGTTCTGGACGCCAGCAAGGGCTATCTGATCAATACCCGGCTGGCCTCGGTCGCCGGGACGAGCGGCTATGAAACCGTCGATGCCCTGCTGGCGGACATCCGCAAGGCCCCGGTCGAGCGGATCGTCGAGGCGGCGATCGACGCCATGACGACCAACGAGACGCTGTTCTTTCGCGATCAGAAGCCGTTTGATCTGCTGCGGCGCACCTTCGTCGATCTTGGCCGCAATCGGCGCGGGCCGATCCGGCTCTGGAGCGCCGCCTGTTCGACCGGCCAGGAGCCCTATTCCATCGCCATGCTCTGGCAGGAGGTGGCCCATCTGCTGCCCGGCGTGAGTCTAGAGATCATGGCGACGGATCTGTCGCGCGAATGTCTGGCCAAGGCCCAGGCCGGGATCTATTCGGGCTTCGAAGTGCAGCGGGGCCTGCCGGTCCAGAAACTGATGAAGCACTTTGAACGGATGGGCGAGAGCTGGCAGATCAAGGGCGATGTGCGCAGCGCGGTAACCTGGCGGCGCTTCAATCTACTCGATAATCCCAGCCATCTGGGCCGCTTTGACATCGTGTTCTGCCGCAATGTGCTGATCTATTTTGACACCAGCACGCGCAAGGCGATCCTCGAACGCATTGCCGGCCAGGTCGTCGATGATGGCTATCTTGTCCTGGGTGCCTCCGAAACGGTGATGGGCGTCACCAACGCCTTCCAGGCGGGCCCTGACGCCGGACTCTACCTGAAGACCTCAGCCACCCGCCCGGCAGCGGCCCGACTGACGGCCTAGGCCTCAGCGCCGGTGCCGGTGCCGGTGCCGGCGCTGGTGCCGGCACCGCACGCCCAAGCGAGATATCAGGCCGACCGCATGGCGGCGAAGGGTTCAGGGTCGAGTGCGGCACTGATCGCGCCCAACAGGCTGTTGGTCGAAATCGGCTTCAGCAAGCGGCCTTCGAACAGGCCGGCCTGGGAGTCCGGCAAGGCGGCGGCATCGGCTGAGCAGAGGACCATCGGGGAAAATCGATTGGGTCCGTTGCCGGAGCGGATGGCCTGGGCCGTGTTCACGCCGGACAGGCCCGGCATATGCCAGTCCATCAGGATCAGGTCATAGGGCTGGGCGTCTGCCGCTGCGATGGCCTCATGGCCGCCGGCGACCGCATCCACCGCCATGCCCAGAGGCTGCAGCATCAGGCTGATGACCTCGGCGATCCTTCTCTGGTCGTCAACCACCAGGACCTTCAAACCGGTCGGCAAAACCGGAGTCTCGGCTTCCTCGCTCAGTCGCGAGGCATCACACGCAGGAGCCGGAAGTTCGAACCAGAAGGTCGAGCCCTGGCCCTCAACACTGTCGACCCCGATCTCGCCGCCCATGGCCTCGACCAGGCCCCGGCAGATCGCCAGACCCAGGCCCGTACCGCCAAAGCGTCGTGAAATGGAGCCATCCACCTGCGAGAACCGCAGGAACAGTCGCGAAATCTGTTCAGGCGAAATGCCGATCCCGCTGTCGGTGACCGCCAGCCGCAAACGGCCGGTCTGCAGATCATGGGTCGCCACCAGCGAGACCTGACCGGTCTGGGTAAACTTGATGGCATTGCCGACCAGATTGACCAGCACCTGCCGGATCCGCTTGGCGTCGCACAGCACGAAGGGCGGCAAGGCGTCGAGACCGTCACCGCGAAGATCGAGCCCCTTCTGCACCGCCTGGCCCTGCAACAGGTCCAGGGTCTCGGTGATGATCGGGCCAACAGCTGTGGCTTCGGACAGGATCTGGATCTCGCCGGCTTCGATCTTGGAGAAGTCCAGAATGTCATTGATCGTCGACAACAGGGTCCTGCCGCCGGCGGCGATACGGTCGGCGGCAAGGCGCACCCGGTCGGACAGCTCTTGCTCGCCCTGAATCTGTTGCGAATAGCCGATCACGCTGGTCAGGGGCGTGCGCAGTTCATGGCTCATATTGGCCAGGAACTCGGCCTTGGCCGCCGCTGCGGCCTCGGCCTGGTGGCGGGCCCTGATCAGGTTCTCCTCCATCTCGCGGCGCTCGGAGACATCGCGGAACGTCGAGTTGACCAGAACGGTCTGGCCGGAGTCGTCCTTGACGAGGGAGGGGCTACCCTCCAGCCAGACATAGTCACCCGCCTTGGTCCGGACGCGGGACTCGCCATGCCCGGTCGGCTTGGCACCGGTGTTCTGAAAATGGGACTGAGCCGTGCTTATCGAAGCCGCAAGATCGTCGGGATGGACAAACTCGAACATTCGCCGCCCGACCAGCTCATCCGGCCGGTAGCCGAGATTGATCGCCGAAGGCGAGGCATAGTGGATCACCCCGTCGACCCCGAACTGCAGGGTCAAATCGCGGGCGCCGTCTGCCAGAATGCGATAGCGGCGCTCGCTGGCCTCGGCCTCCAGCAGGGCTTGGCGCGTCTCCGCATGGGCCAGGGTCAGGGCGGACTCGGAAGCCTTGCGCTCGGTGATGTCGCGCGAGACATCGATGAACTCCTTCAGCTTGCCGGTCCTTGAATCCCAAACCGCAAAGGGCCGGGACTCCATGACGCGATATTCGCCAGCCTGATTTCGGATCCGCGACTCGACCGGTTCCAGACGAACCCCAGGCTCGGCGGCCAGACGCGCATAGTATTCCGCCAGACGGGGGACATCCTCCGGATGCATGAATTCGCTGGTATAATGACCAACCAGATCCTCGGGCTCGAAGCCGAGGATATCCTGAACGACCGGGGAGACAGCCAGGGTCCGGCCATTGGGGGCAAGGCGCATGATGATGTCGCGCGACCCTTCGATCAGCAGCCGAAACTGCTCGTCACGCTCGGCCAGGGCCTGCTCGGCCCGCTTGCGCGCCGTGATGTCCCGGATCGCATGGACCAACTCCACGATCTTGTTCGAGACGGGATCCCGCAGGACACGAGGGTGCGTCTCGATCCAGATCACCTCGCCGTCCTTGCGGACCATACGATACTCGGCGACCAACTCGTCGTTCTTGATCTGGCCGCTCAGGAGGGGCGCAAACTGGCTCACCGTCTTGGACTGATCGTCAGGATGGACCAGATGCAGCAGGTTGCGACCCTTGAGGTCCTCAATGGCAAATCCCAGCACGCGCTCGCAGGCCATCGAGACGTAGGAGATGATGCCGTCGGGTCCGCAGACGACGATCATGTCGTTGCTGTTTTCGGCGATGCGACGGTAGTGGGCTTCGCTCTGGGCCAGTTTTTCACGCATGGCCCGGCTGTCGGTCATGTCCTGAGCAACGCCGCTGACCCGGATCAGCTCACCGGTCGAGGAGGTCTGGCCTGCCAGGGACGAGGTCAGGTAACGGACCTCGCCATCGGCTCGGCGAACGCGATAGTCACAGGAAATGACCTTGTCCGGCAGGATGGCGACCTGGTTGATCGCGGCCTCGATGACCGCAATGTCGTCCGGGTGAATCTGGGAATAGAGGCTGCTGAGGTCCTCGACCGGCTTGGCCGGGTCTGAGCCGTGCAGCCGATGAATGGCCGGGGAGCCTTCCCAGACGCCGCTTTCCAGATCGTAGGACCATTTGCCGACCCCCAGCAGGCGCTCGGCGCTGGTCAGCTGGATCTCGGCCACATTCAGGCGCGACTCGGCGATGCGCATCGCCAGCAACACCCCGAGACTCGCGGCGACTTCGGTCAGAATGGCCTTGGCCCGGCTGCTGATCGATCGCCGGGGCACGTCGTCAATGGCATAGAGTGCGGCCAGAAAGACGCCCTCTTCATCGTGGATGGCGACCGCCGTCAGGGAGCCGCTCTCGGCCGCTGCCCGCTCGACCAGACCGCCCCTGGCGTCGAGCCCCATGGCCAACAGCCCGTCAGTCCGCTGCAGCCGGTCAACCAGGGCCTTGTCCCGCTTCGAAGCCGATTCATCGGGCCAGGCCAAGCCTACGGTATTCTGCTCCAGGATACGGGCGACGCCCCGCAGGACCATGGTCAGGCGCGGATCGCCCTTGGCACCCGGCGTCTGGATCCGGTGATCCCCTCTCATCCGAACAACCGGTCAATCTCGTTCATGGCCTCAGCCTGTTCCGGGGTTTGGACGTCGCCGGCCTTGGGTTGGCCGCCGTCGCGGAAGCGGCTGATCGAGCTCATCAGGCCACTGGCTTCGCCGGCGAGCGACTGGCTGGCCCCTGTCGCTTCAGCGACCATCGCCGCATTGTTGCGGGTGATTTCGTCAATCAGGGTCACAGCCTCATGGATGGCGCTGATGCTGTCGCTCTGCTTGCGGCTGGACGAGGAAATTCCCTCCACCAGCCCGTGGATCTGCATGACGTGGCCGACGATCTCGGTCAGGACATGGCTGGTCTGGGACACCTGGTTGCCGCCGGCCGCCACCTCGGCATTGGCGCGGGTGACCAGGGCGCTGATCTCCTTGGCCGCCGAAGCCGAACGCTGGGCCAGGGCACGCACCTCCTGGGCCACCACGGCGAAGCCACGTCCGGACTCGCCGGCCCGCGCGGCCTCGACCCCGGCATTGAGGGCCAGGAGGTTGGTCTGGAAGGCGATCTCATCGATCACCGTGCTGATCTTGCCGATCTGGCCCGACGAAGACTGGATGCGCGCCATGGCCTCGATGGCCCCGTCCATTACCGTCGTCGAACGCTCGGCTGACTGCTTGGCGGTGGCGACGACGCTCAGGGCCTCGTCGGCGGTACGGGTGGTGACCGCGACCTCCCGGTGCAGAATTTTCAGGGATTCCGCCGATTCCCGAACCGAGGTCGCCTGCTGTTCCGTGCGGGAGGACAGCCGCTCGGCGGCCCGCGACAGCTCCGATGCCCCGAAGCTGACCGCTTCGGTCGCCTCCAGGATCGAGCCCATCACCGTGCCGAGCGCCTCCATGGAAGCGTTGAAGTCGATGCGCAGTTGGTCGAAGCCCGGCCCGAAACGCTCGGTCATGCGGATCGACAGGTCGCCAACCGCCAGGCGCTCGAGCGCATCACCCAGTTGGTCGATGATCGCCGCGTGGTCGACAGACAGACGCTCGACCTGCTCGGCCCGGGCCACCAGTTCCTGTTGATAGGACTTGATCTCGGCCTCGTCCGCCAGACGCGCCGTCTTGCGCTGCAGGGCCGCGCGCCGGAAGGTGTCGACCGAGCGTAGCATGCTGCCGATCTCGTCCCTGCGATCCAGAAACGGCGGCTCGATCTCGTACTGCCCCTCGGCGAGCCCGGCCATGTAGGTCGTGGTCTTGTGCAACGGAGCCAGCACCGTCCGGCGCAGATGCAGGATGATCAGCACGCTGGCGATCAAGCCGACGCCGGCCAGGACCATGGCCTCCAGCCGGGCCCGCTCCATCTGCTTCAGGACCGTTGCCTCAATCGCAGCATGTTGGGCGGTGACACGCTGCTGCAGATTCTGGCGCTGCAGGCTGAGGCTGTCGAGGTCGTCCGTCAGGGCAAGGGCCGCCGTGTCGAAATCGGCCATCAGGGCATTGCCGGCAGAGGTGCCGTTGTTGACATAGGCCTGGGCCATGATCACGCCGCTGGCATAATAGGCGTCAAACGCCGTTTGCGAGTTGGCCAGGCGCTGGGCCAGTTCCGGAGCCTCCAGCTTCAGCGCCAGGGTACGGGCCCGCGTCGCGTCCTGGACGAAGCGCTGACGGAAAGCCTCGGCCTCGGCAAAGCCACTGTTCAGGCCGTCCTCGCCGCGCGTTGCCGCAACATCCTGCAGGAACTGCTGAACCTGGATGGCATCGAATTTCATCGCCGCGATGGACTGGTTCAGCTCGAACGTTGCCGTCGTAACCTGGGCGTCGCGCTGGTTCTGCAGGTGCCTTTGGTTCAGGTCATGGCTCGCCGTCGCTGCCCACAGGCCCGCGACCAGCACGATCAATCCGCCCATCAGGACGAGGGCGATCGACATGTCGCGGGCGATGCGTTTGCTGTCACCCTGCAGTCGCCTGGCCTTTTTCGCCGACAAGTTCATGTACATCCCCAATCTCACTGAGGATCATGGTTGCCGAAACTTAACATGCGGGAAATGCGCTGCCTGACCGGCCCCAAACTGCGACAATTTGACTTGCTGCGGCGATCTGCTCAAATCGGTTGGTGTTCGTGGTGCTTGGTCAGGTGCCATGCAAGGCAAGGCCCACAGGGGTTTTGACGATAGGGCGCTTGATCGTTAAATCCCGAGGTCTGGCTTTGGCTTTCGCTGTAAAGCTTGGATCGACACTGGAGGGTCGCGATGGAAATTCTGGTGGTCGAAGACGATGAGTCCATCCGTAACCTGATTGTTTCCCAGCTTCAGGACGCCGGTTTTGAGGTTGTGACCGCAGCGGACGGCCTCGAAGGCCTGGCCGCCCTTCGGGACCGGCGGCCGGATGCCGTACTGCTCGACATCAACATGCCGCGCATGGACGGTTTCACCATGCTCGAGCGGATGAAGAGCGACCCTGCGACCAGCAACCTTCCGGTCCTGATGCTGTCGGCCCAGAGCTCGCCGGAAGACATTCGTCGGGCCGTCCAGCTGGGCGCTGACGATTATATCGGCAAGCCGTTCGAAAGCCGGCAATTGCTGCGCCGGGTCGACCGCATGATCCGCAAGATAACCCAAGCCTGACAGCGTTTCCGTGGCCGCGCGCGACCCGATGACGCAGCCCAGAATGGGTAATGGCGACGCTTTCTAACGGCACATTAACCATCGGCACCGAAAGCTGGATCATCGCTCTTCCAGGATCACGCCATGAAACTGTCGTCCGCGTTCGCCATCCTTGCCGGGGTGTTCGCCCTGTTCCTCGCGATTGCGGGAGGCGTGGTCTGGAACAGCATCGAGACCCTGCGGATCGGCGGTGCCAATTACCAGGGCATCATCGACAACAAGGACGCTATTGCCGACGTCCTGCCGCCGCCGATCTATGTCATCGAAGCCTATATGACCGCGCACATTGCCGAAGATGTGCCGGAAAACCTTGCCGCCAACAAGGCGGCGCTGGCGCGACTGAAATCCGAGTATGATCAGCGCATGACCTATTGGCGGGGCAAGACGCTCACGCCGGAGATCAAGGCCGCGATCTTCGGCGATTCAGATCGCTATGCTCAGCAGTTCTGGACGATTGTTGAACAGGGCCTCCTGCCGGCCGTTGAGCGCGGCGACCGCGCCGAGGTTGAGATCCAGGTACAGCAGATGTCCGCCGCCTTCGCCCAGCACCGGGAGGCCGTCAATCGCATGGTGCCGGTCATCCAGGCCGAGGCCGCCCGTCAGGAAGAGAATGCCCAGAAGGCGCAGACCTTCACTTTCGGCATCCTGATGGCCCTCGCCCTCGCCACCGTCGCGCTTCTGGCGGCGGCATCCATCATTGTCCGCAAGCACATGCTGGCCCCGCTGGAAGACACCACTGGCCTGATGAACGCCCTGGCCAACGGCGACCTGAATGTCCGCTCGAACCATGCCAAGCGGTCCGACGAGATCGGAGCCCTGGCCAAGGCCCTCGAGAAGTTCCGCACCAATGCCCAGGAGCGCCAGCGCCTGGAGGCGGCCACGTCCAGCCAGAAGGACATTGAGGTCGAGCGCGCCAAGCGCATGTCTGACCTGGTCGAAGCCTTCACCCGCAAGCTCGACGACGTGATCGGCGGGCTGACCACCTCGTCGCAGGAACTGCACAGCTCCGCGCTCAATCTCGACACCAGCTCCAGCAATGCCAGCCGTCAGGCCGAACAGGCCGATGAAGCCGCCCGCAACACCTCCAGCCACATCGAGGAAATTGCTGCGGCCACGGGCCAACTGCGCATCGCGGTCGAGGAAATCGCAAGCCGGATCGCCGAGTCGGCCCGCATCTCCAGCGAAGCCGAAGCGATCGGCATGGAAACCGAAAAGGTCATCGAGCAACTGGCCGACGCCACCCGTCAGGTCGAGGAAGTGACGTCCCTGATCAGCGACGTGGCCGACCAGACCAACCTCCTGGCCCTGAACGCCACGATCGAAGCCGCCCGCGCCGGTCAGGCCGGCCAGGGCTTTGCTGTCGTCGCCGCCGAGGTCAAGCAACTCGCCACCCAGACCACCAACTCGACCGGCGCGATCTCCAAGCGCATCGCCGAGATCCAGCAGGTCAGCCGCACCACGGCGACGGGCGTGCGCTCGGTCCTGACGGCCATGACCCAGGTGCGCGAGATCTGCGCGGCGGTCGCAGCGGCGGTCGAGGAACAGGCCGCGACCACCAGCGACATCTCCGATCGCGCCCTCGGCGCCGCCCGCGGGGCCTCTTCGGCCGCCCGCGGGGTCGAAAGCATGACCATGGCCACTGCCGAAGCCGGCGAGTCCAGCCGCCGGCTGCTCGATACCTCAGGCAGGGTCAACGAAGCGACGGACGTCCTGCGCCGCGAGGCCGACGCCTTCTTCAAGGCCCTGAAGGCGGCCTGAAGCTAAAGGCCGGCGCTCAGGCGAACGGCACCGAAACGACAGGGCCCTGCAGGTCGCTCCCCGAGATGGAGGCAGACCTGCAGGGCTTTGTCATTTCAGGCGCACCCGGACGATCAATGCCGGTCATGCCGGGCTGCACGGACCTGGCAGGCTCAAGACGGGATCAGCGGCAATAGTGCCGATAGCCGTCATTGCCGAGATAGGTGCCGCTCCGCGCATCGAACGAGCGATAGCGACGGCTGCAGGCCCTGGTCCAGCGCCGGTTGTTCAGGCGGCTGTTGGCATAGGTGCGATCATTGCCAGACCCGGTAATGGCTGCGCCCAGGACAAAGCCCAGAAAGCCGGCCTCGATCGCCGAGGAGTCATCGCGGCGCATCGATCCATAGTTGCGATCATAATAGCCACGGCCCTGTCGACGGTCGACATAGCGGCGATCGCGAAAAGCCTCGCGGCTCTGGGCCCGGGTCGCCGGCCGGTTGTTTGACCGTTCCTGCCGGTCATTCCGGTCATGGTCATTCGACCGATACTGGACGGTCTGCAGGCCTGTCAGGCCCTGGTCAGCCCGACCCACGAAGTCCTTGGACAAGGGTATGGCGTGCGAAGCGCTTGCGACGCTTGTGCAGACAAGAATAGCGCTCAGCGCCATCATTTGAATCGATAGAAACTTGCGCATGGCGCTCTCCAGGAGAGCAGGATGCGCCCCGCAGAGTAAACACCTCGGCCCAATTCAGGTTGCACGGCCGGAAGCCTAAATTTGAACCGAAATTTAGAGCCTCGCCACGCTTTTGGGATCGATGATTATTTGATCGAAATCAAATAATCATTGAAAAGTCGCGACCGCTGCGCCCAAACCCTAGTGTTAGGTGCCCGACCAGGTTTCGAAGGCCGAGCCCGCCACAGCCCGCTTCAGTCCGGGAGAGTTGAAGACAAAGGCGACCTGACCCGCACGGCTGACGGCGATGACTCCACCGTCGCCACCCAGCCGTCCGACGCTGTCGATCATCCCCTGACAGGCCGCCTCCAGCGACACGCCAAGATAGCGGCGCCGCGCAGAGACGTCGAAGGCCGCCGCGGTGAGAATGAAGAACTCGCCGACCCCGGTACAGGACACCGCCACTTCCTCGTCGGCCCAGACCCCTGCCCCCGGCAGGGGTGTGTCGCCGACCCGGCCCGGCCGCTTGCCGAACACGCCGCCGGTCGAGGTCGCGGCGGCCAGCCTGCCGCTCTGATCCAGGGCCGCCGCTCCGACCGTGCCGTGCGCCAGGGCCAGGGTTTCAGCCTCAATGTCGGCAGCGGTGACACCGACCGGCATGCGGAAATAGCGGTCGGGATCGAGGATCTGCTCCAGGCCCTGCTGACGCGCGAAGTCCGAAGCCCCCTCCCCGGCCAGCAGCACATGGGGCGTGGCCTCCATCACGCGGCGGGCCGCGACAATGGGGCTGGCCGCATCCCGGATCGCGCAGACCGCGCCCGCCTTGTGGCGCGCCCCGTCCATGATCGAGGCGTCCATCTCGACCAGACCCTTGGCATTGGGTGCCGAGCCGCGCCCGGCGACAAAGAGGCCGCTGGCCTCCATCTCGCGAACCGCGATCTCCACGGCATCAATGGCCGCCAGTCCGTCGGCCAGCTGGCTCGACAAGCGCTCCGCCAGGTCGCGCAGATAGTCCGTCGCCTCGCTGTAGTCGCGCCCCGGCGTAACGCCGGCGCCGCCGTGCAGGGCGATCACATGGGGGGGAGAGCTCATCGAAAACCTATGGCTTTATAACAACTTGAATGGGCGAAATGTCGAAAGCCACGTCGATGATCGTATCGTGATCGTGGCCGTCGGCATCACGCCCCTGATAGGCCGCCGTGGCGGGTGTCCGGGCAAAGCCGTAGAGGACGCCCCGGCCGCCGGGGACAAAGGATGGCCGCTCGATCCGGCGAGCCGCTGCGACACCGACCAGATCCTCGGCGAGCCAGGTGTCGAGGCGGCTGGCGGGCACCGCAAGACCTTCGGCCATACGAACACGCGAGGAAGCTGAACGCGAGACCCTGACCGGACGCTTGTTGTCGGCCGGGGCGACCGCCAGGGTCGTCAGATCAAGACGATCGCCGCCGCTGATGATGGTCAGTCGGGCCTGGCCGAGACGAAAGTCTGACTTCCGTGCCGCGATCTCGGCCTTCCTGGCATCGAGCACGGTGACGCCCCTCGCGCCGATTGCGCGGGCGCTGCGCCGCGACAGATCGACCACCAGGGCGGTGTTTTCGTCGATGCCGAAGCCCAGGCGCTGAGCTTGAGGCAAGGTCGCTGTTGCGCGCGCCAGCCGCCCCAGTCGCGCCCGCCGGTCGAAATGCTGATCGACAAGCACGCCCGGGAAAAAGCCCAGGCCGCGCCCGAGGATCAGGGCCTCGCCGTCCTGAGTGTCGGACCCGCCAACCGGTTGAATCAGGGCCGGCAGGCTGTCGCCCTGCAGGATCATCGGGTCGCTCATGATGGCCGCCCCCGCACTGGTCCCGCCGATCACCGCGCCTTCGGCGAGGCGGCGGCGGATCGCCGTCAGCAAGGGCGTGTCCTCGCCCTTTGTCGTCTTCAGGGTGGCGACAATCCGGGCCTGATCCCCGCCAACGAACCAGATGCCGTCGGCCTGGGTGGCCTTGGCCACCTCTTCCGGAACCAGGCCACCGGAGGTCCAGCGCGACTCATCAACCTCCGGCGTCGTCTCGTCATCCCGCACCGCGACCCTGGCGACGGAAACCTGGCTGGCCTCGACACCGCGCCGCACGAGCTGGGCCGTGAAAGCCCGCGCAGAGTCACTGGGTGCCCCGGAGGCAGCCGGGATGATCAGAAAGCGCGGTGCCACTCCAGGCCCGGCATGGGCCCTTGCCGCCTCGATAAAGGCGGCATGGACGGCGTCATTGTCCGGCGACAGGGCCCCGCCGACTATGACCAGGGTTCCGTCCCGGGCCGCGGCATGCCCCGCGAACAGGACCGCTGCCAGGGCAATCAGCCACCGGCGCATCAATTGTACCCCGTCAGCTGAGCCACCAGGACAAAGGCCGCCGCCAGGGCCAGCAGACCCAGGAGCGGCTTCCAGATAAAGGACAGCCAGGTCGAAAAGCCCAGCCGCCCGGCCGCGAGGCAACCCATCAGGGAGGCCGAGGTCGGGGCAATGATGTTGGTCAGGCCGTCACCCAGCTGGAAGGCCAGGACAGCCGTCTGGCGCGTGACGCCCGAGAGGTCCGACAGCGGAGCCATCAGGGGCATGGTCAGGGCCGCCTGGCCCGAACCCGAAACGATCAGCAGATTGATGGCGCTCTGGAAACCGAGCATCCCCCAGGCCGTCGCCCAGTTGGGCAGCAGGGCCGTCAGGCCGCTCATGCCATTCAGGAGGGCATTAAGCAGGCTCAACTGGTCAGGCTTGTCGCCGCCCAGCATCAGGATGATGCCCTTGGCGACCCCGACCACGAGGGCGGCTGGCGCCAGCTGAGCCGCACCGTCACTGAAGGCCCGCACCAGGTCATTGGAATCGACACCGCCGAGCTTGAACAGCCGCCCCACGAGGCCTGCCGCCAGACCCAGGGCAAAGAACTGGGCGGCGATCTCGGCCAGGTAATAGCCCTTTTCGACCACGCCCCAGGCCACCCAGGCCACGGTCAGCAGGAGGAGCACAAGGATGATGCCATCCCCCGTGCCGAAACGCCCCATCGAGCCGACGCTGGCCGTATCGCGCCAGCGCGAGTCCGACTCATAGGCCTTCGACAGGGTCGGGGTCAGGCGGACCCGCCGGGCGTACCAGGCCAGGAAGGCCAGACCGGCGCCGGTGAACACGAACCACATCACGATGCGCAGCCCCATGCCCGACAGGGCCGGCAGACCGGAAATGCTCTGGGCGATGACAAGGCCGAAGGGATTCATCCAGGACGCGGAAAAGCCGATCTGGGTCGCCACGTAACAGGTCAGCATCCCGGTGATGCTGTCATAGCCGCTGCGCACCAGGACCGGAGTAACGATCAGGCTGATGGCGATGGCTTCCTCGCTCATGCCGAACACCGCGCCAGCCAGCGAGAAGGCGACGAACAGGCCCATGATCAAGAACTCGCCGGGCCTGGATTTGGGCTTGTCCGGATCGCCGATCAGGGCCGTCAGGGCGCGATCGACCGCCCCGGTCCGCATGATGACGCCAAAGACGCCGCCGATGACCAGGATGAAGGCCATCAGCCCGACCGTCGCAGAACCACGATCGCCGGTGACCAGACCTTCGAAGGGAAAGTTCAGCAGACCGACATTCTGCTCGTCGCCGAAGACCGGCGCGCCCTTGGGATGAGCGGCGGCGCTGTAGGCGGCCGGATCGATACGTCCCGACGGCGTCAGCCCGAACTGTCCCGGCGCGAACAGCCAGGTGCTGGCATAGGCGGCCAGGGCCAGCAGCAGCAGGATCAGGAAGGTGTCGGGGATCTTGCTCTTGGCCACCGGCGGAGCAGCGGAAGGGTCGGTAGAGGGGGGAACCATGGGATGGCCTTGAAATGAGCCGCCGCCCCGGTCTTGCAGGACCGGAGCGGCGGTGACGCCAGGATCAGAAACGATGAGTCAGACGGAGCGTCGCGAAACGTCCGATCAGATCATGGTTGTAGAGATCGACATTGGCGCTGGATCCCAGAACCCGCGGGGGGGTTTCATCCAGCAGGTTCCTGATGTTGAGCTGCACGAAGCTGTGCGGACCAAAATCATAGCTCAGGCTGGTGTCGACGGTGACGGAACTGTCGACCTTGACCTGGGCCGTGGCCGGCAGGCCAACCGCAGCAAGGGTCCGGGCGTCAGGGTCATCCTTGTAGTCGCTGACATAACGGGCGCCGAGCGAGGCCCGCCAGTCATTGAGCTTCCAGCGCAGCCGGGCATTGGCCAGGAAGCGCGGATAGAGGTAGTCGCCGGCCAGCTTCTCGACCACCGCATCACTGGAGGCCTTGCGATCGAAGTCGATCAGATAGGTGGCGTCGAAGGTCAGGGTGAACTTGCCCGCTTCGCTTTCCGGCAGATACTGGGTGTAGGAGAAATCCAGTCCACTGGTCTTCTGGTAGCCCAGATTGCTGATCTGGAAGTGGGCGTCGGTGACGAAGCCGTTGGTCACTTCCACGCCCGGCTTGCCGGTCGGCAGAAGGCCGGCACCCGTCACCGGGAAGGCCCCGCCGAGCGCACGACGGATGAAGTCGTCTTCGGCGATCCCGACCAGGTTCTTGTGCTCGATGTTCCAGTAGTCGAGCTTGATCTCGATGTCGCTATTGGGCTGGAACAGCAGGCCGCCACCCCAGGTATCGGCGTTTTCGGCCTTCAGATCGGTGTTGCCGACGTCTTCCGAAAGCAACGACTGACCGCTGGCGGCAGCATTGCCGTTACAGGCGGCGGGCGTGGCCCGGCAGTCAACGCGATAGCTGGACAGCAGGACGCCGGCACCGCTCTGGGCCAGGGACGGCGCCCGGAACGAGGTCGACCAGTTGGCCCGGAAGGTCAGAAGGTCGTTGGCCTTGAAGCGGGCCGAGACCTTCGGATTGAAGTCGCCGCCAAAGGCGTCGTAGTGGTCGTAACGACCCGCCAGCTGCACGTCGAACTGATCAGCCAGGGGCAGATAGAGTTCGCCGTAGACGGCCCACTGGTCGCGTTCCGCCCGGGCACTGGTCGATGAGAAGCCCAGGATCGGCTCCGGATTGGTCGAGGTCGCAACTGCATCGCCCGACGGCGTATCGCGCAGGGTTTCGCGGCGATATTCCGCACCGAAGGCGGCCTTCACGGTCCGACCGCGCAGGGTGAACAGGTCGCCCGAGGTCGAGGCATCCAGCGAATAGGTGCGCGAACGCCCTTCGCGCTCGGCCGTGGTCTCAAGCAACTTGTCGAGGCCCGCCGCCTGGGTGGTCTGGCCGCCGAAGGGGTTATACCAGAGCGTAGTCTTGCCGGCCGCCTCGCAGGTATTGCCGACATAGCTGGCGCTGGGCCGGACCAGATTGACGTTCCAGCGCCGGACGGTGGAGCCGTCGCTGCACAGATTGCCGAGATTGGCGTCGTAGAAGGCCTTGGACTTGATCAGGCCCGACAGGCCGCTCTGGGTGCGGTCATTGCCGCCGAACAGCAGGCCGGCATCATAGGTCCAGCCGTTGGTGAACTTGCCCTTGAGACCCGTGACATAGCGGAAGGAGTCGGACTCCACCTCAACGGCGCGCGACTCGATCAGTTTGCCCCAGGCGAAGATCGGGAAGCCATTGTAGGAGCTGAAGCGGCGGACGCGGCCTTCGGCAACGATGTCAGCCTGCAGGGCAGCCGGCCAGTTGGGATTGGCCGGATCGATCGGGGCGCGGGAGAAGTTCGCCGGCGAGCTCGTGCCGCGAGCCTCGGTGTGCTGGAACAGGAGTTCATTGTACCAGGAAACATTGTCGCTGATCGCGAAGTCGTGGGTAATCAGGCCACCCAGGCTCTCCTGCTGATCCTGCGAAGAGACATAGCGGTTAGTGTTGACCTGGCAGTATTCGCCCAGATTGCCGACCTTGAAGTCCGCTGCGGCGCAGCCGCCATTGCCAGGCCCTTCGGTCTGGTCATTGGTCATGAAGAACAGGTCGTTGAAGCTGGGATAGAAGCCCTGCTGGCTGGGGCGCACGGAGTTCCGCGACGCTTCCCGGTCGCGCAGATAGAAGGCGTTGCGCTTGAAATAGTCGACGACGGCAGTGACGTGGTGATCGCCGAAGGCCTTGCCGACCACCAGGTTGGCGTTGAAGCGGCCCTCATCGCTGGCGGCGGTGGAGTCGCCGTAGGACGCCGTGAATTCCGCGCCTTCGAAATCCTTGCGCAGGACATAGTTGACCACGCCGGCCACGGCGTCAGCGCCATAGAGCGCCGAGGCACCGTTGGGGAGGACCTCGACCCGTTCCAGGGCGGCGAGCGGAATGGCGCTGGCGTCGATGAACGACTCCTGGCCGCGTGCGAAGGCACTGACCGAGGCGCGACGGCCATTGATCAGGGTCAGGGTCGCGCTGGTGCCCAGGCCACGCAAGGAAACACCCGAAGCGCCAACCGGCGTATCACTGGACAGGGCCCCGGAGCTGGCGGTCGAGAAGGTTCCACCACCACCGGCGGCTGCGGGCAGTTGCGAGAACAGGTCGATAACCGAGGTCGCGCCGGACTCGTCGATGACGGCCCGGTCAATCTGATAGGCCTGAACGGCACCCTTGAGATCCAGGCCCTGGATTCGGGTGCCGGTGACGGTGATGGCCTCGATCGTCGAGGCTTCGTCGGTCACGGGCGGAGTGGCGGCGGCAGGCGCTTGCTGCGCCAGGACCGGTGTGGCCAGGCCAAGGGCCAGGACTGCCCCGAGCACCTGGCTCAGGTCATTTTTGTAGGACTTCATGTGTGCATACCCCCATGCCGCGCGGGACGGTTCTCCCTCGAGGTCACGCGCGCATTGATGTTCTTGGTGACAGACAGGGGTCGGGGCTCCGCACCTGGCGCGCATTGGCGCAAAGGCAACGGGTTCAGTGCTGGACTGATGCTAAACGGCGCCGCACGCGCCGACGACCCAACCGCTCTACGGCCAGGGGGGGATCACTCGTTGAACCAGTCTTTCAGGTGGTACTGAACCG
Organism: Caulobacter sp. AVps16; assembly: GCF_058681455.1. Classification (NCBI taxonomy): domain Bacteria; kingdom Pseudomonadati; phylum Pseudomonadota; class Alphaproteobacteria; order Caulobacterales; family Caulobacteraceae; genus Caulobacter; species Caulobacter sp. AVps16. Next base: position 735,567 of record NZ_CM178739.1, on the reverse strand, counting down.
ACCGGCGCACGAGAACCTGATGCGAAGCTCGCATAATTGCGTCGTTCCTGTGACCCGGCAACGCTACAGAAAAGCCGGCCGCTGGCAAGCTGTGACACGCAACACCCTCAGACGAAACCGTCACTTTCGCGTCGGAGGATAGCGGATTGGGCACCGGCTGCCCCCGTACGGCTATGGCCCATGCAAACTCGACCTGGCCCGCATTGGTCGACGAGGCTCCATGTTTACCGACGCTTGTGGCCAGTTCATGCAGGCCAATGGCAAGCGCCTGGGGCAAGCGCCTGGTCGACCAAAGGGCATTGCAGGGGCAGATGGCTCGTCTAAAGTCCCGTCCCATGCAAACGCGCTATTTCCCCCTCCTCGCCCTGCTGATCTGCGCCTGCGGTCCGGCGTCCGAAACACCGCTTGCGACTCCAGGGTCCAGTCAGCCCGTCGAAAGCCGGCCGGCCAATTCACCCGATCAGCGACCCGCCGTCGCGGGGCAGACCCGTGCGCCGGGCGAGGCCCTGGGCGTGGCCTACACGATCGAAACCATTGCCACGGGGCTGGATCATGCCTGGGGCCTGGCCTTTCTTCCGGATGGGACCCGACTGGTTACCGAACGCCCCGGCCGGCTGCGACTGGTGGATGGACAGGGCCGGCTCTCGGCACCGGTAGCGGGCCTGCCGGCCGTCGACGCCAATGGCCAGGGCGGCCTTCTGGATGTGGCCGTCGATCCTGACTTTCAGCGCAATGGCCTGATCTACTGGACCTATGCCCAGGCCGGTGAAGGGGGCAACGGCACTGCGGCAGCGCGCGGCAAGCTGGTCATGGGCCCCTCGCCCCGGGTTGAAGGCGTTCAGGTGATCTGGACCCAGACGCCCAAGCTGAACTCGGCCCTGCACTTTGGGGGCCGTCTGGTCTTCGGCCGTGACGGCACCCTGTTCATCACCACCGGCGACCGCTCGATCTCGGAAGGCCGCATGCAGGCGCAGCGCCTGGACGGGACCCTGGGCAAGGTCGTGCGAATTCGGCCTGATGGATCTATTCCTGCGGACAACCCCCAGGTCGGCAAGCCCGGAACCCGGCCGGAGATCTGGTCTGCAGGGCACCGCAACATGCAGTCCGCCACCCTGGATTCATCGGGGCGGCTCTGGACCGTGGAGCATGGGGCCAAGGGCGGCGACGAACTCAACCGTCCCGAAGCCGGCAAGGACTATGGCTGGCCGTCCATCACCTATGGCGAGGAATATTCAGGAAGACCGATTGGCGAGGGCCTGACCGCCCGCGAGGGTTTGGAGCAGCCGGTCTATTACTGGGATCCGGTCATCGCGCCGTCGGGCATGGCCTTTTATCAGGGCGATCTTTTCCCGGCCTGGAAGGGCAGCCTTCTCATCGGAGCGCTGCGCGGCAAGCATGTCGCGCGCCTGACCCTGAAGAACGACAAGGTGGTCGGCGAGGAACGCCTGTTCGTAGAGCTCGACCAGCGCATCCGCGACGTCCGCGTCGGCCCGGAAGGTGCAGTCTACCTTCTGACCGAAGCGGAAGACGGCAAGCTGCTGCGGGTGGTTCCGCGCCCCTGAGGCCGGCGCGTCTTCCAAGTGGGACGCGACGGCGATCAGATGGACTCGGGCTCTAGCGCGCCACGGCCGTTGCCCCCGGCCGGCGGGGATCGGCCCCGCCCAGGAACAGGCCCTTGTCGATCATGATCGACTGGGCGCTGCCCATGGTCTCGTCCGACTTGATCGGATGCCCCATCGCCTTGAGCAGGGTCACGGTGTCGGGATTGAAGTTCGGCTCGACTTCCAGAAGGTCGCTGGCGTTCTGGAAGATGCGCGGCTGGTGGGTGGCCTCGGCGACATTGAGGTCGAAATCCACGACATTGACGATGATCTGCAGCACCGTATCGATGATCGTGCTGCCGCCGGGCGTTCCGGTGACCAGCCAGGGCTTGCCGTCCTTGAACACCATGGTCGGCATCATGGTCGACAGCACCCGCTTGCCGGGCTCGAGGGCATTGGCCGGCAGCGGGCTGCCCGACTGCCTGGCCTTCCATGCCGCTTCATGAGCGTAGTTGTTCATCTGGTTGTTGAGCACGAAGCCCGCGCCCGAGACCATCACGCCTGATCCGAAGTCCGCACCGAGGGTGTAGGTGTTGCTGACGGCATTGCCTTCCGCATCGGCCACCGAGAAGTGGGTCGTGTTCGGGCTCTCGAACGCCCACGGATCGCCCACTCCCAGGGCCTTGGCCGGCTTGGCGCGCTCGGGATCGATCAACTTGGCCCGCTCGATCCCATAGGCCTTGGACGTAAAGCCCTTCAGCGGAACCTTGGCGAAATCGGTGTCGCCCAGATGCTTGGCCCGGTCGGCATAGCCCAGCTTCATGGCTTCAGCCATCAGGTGCAGGGATTTGGCCGAACCCGCGCCCGACGCCTTCAGATCGAACTGCTCCAGGATGTTGAGCATCTGCAGCAGGGTCGCGCCACCGGCGCTGGCGGGGGGCGAGGTCAGGACTGTCAGGCCGCGATAGGTTCCGGCCAGGGGCTCACGCACCACCGGCTTGTAGGCGGCCAGATCCTCCAGCGTGATCAGGCCGCCATGGGCCTTCATGTCGGCGGCAAAACGCTTGGCGATCTCGCCGCGATAGAAGGCGTCAGCACCCTGATCGGCGATCTGGCGCAGGGACCAGGCCAGGTCCGGCTGCTTGAGGACCTCGCCGGCCGCATAGAGCGATCCGTCCGGCTTGTAGAAGGCGGCCTTGCCGGCGGCGCTGGTGGAGAGACGCTCCTGGCCCCAGCTGAACACAAAGGCCTCATCCGGCGTCAGAACCACACCGTCGGCCGCCAGCCGGATCGCCGGCTCGACGACCGCCTTCCAGGGCAGCTTGCCATAGGTCTTGTGCGCCAGATGCAGGCCCGCGACCGTGCCGGGCACGCTGGGGGCCTTGTAGCCGATCGAGGCGACGGAGTTGTCTTCCTTGCCCTTGTCGTCGACATAGGTCTCCAGCCGCGCCGCGCGCGGGGCGATGCCGCGATAGTCGATGAAAACGGTCTTCCCGGTTTCCGCCATATGGACCAGCATGAAGCCGTCGCCGCCGATATTGCCGGCGCGCGGCAGCGTCACGGCCAGGGCGAAGGCGGTCGCCACGGCTGCGTCCACGGCATTGCCGCCCTGACGCAAAATGCCGACCCCGACCTCTGTTGCGATGGCGTTCTGGCTGACCACCATGCCCCGCTCGCCCACCACCGGATGGTGGATGCTGGGATATTCCAGCAACTGCTTGCGCTGTGCCCAGCCCGAGGCCGGCAGGAGCGAGGCCGTAGACAGGGCGAGGGCCGATAGCCCCAGGGCGACAAGTCGAAACGGTTTCACGTGCGCCTCAGCGGCAAGAGTTGAAAGCGTGTGCGGGACGACGCGCATGGGGGCTGTGTCGTCGTCCCGCGAGAGTCCGGCCCAGGGGAGTGGCGGCGGGCCGGAGCTCCAGGGCGGCGGCTAGAAGCGCTTGCTGGCGTTCAGGTACCAGTAGCGTCCCGTGGCATTATGCAATGCACCGAGATAGCCGAAGTTGGACGAGACGATCGGCGGCTCCTTGTCGCCGACATTGCGGACGCCCAGCCGGACCGTGGAGCCGTCGAAACGGCCTTCCTTGAAGGCGTACTGGCCATACAGGCTCACCGTGGTCCAGGCCTTGACCGGGAAGTACTGGCCGTTGATCTGGACCGGACCGGTGTCATAGACCTCGCCCACATGGCTGACGAACATGCCAGCACCCCAGCCCTTCAGGCGCCAGGTCAGGTTGGCCGTGCCGCGGAATTCCGGGAAGCCGTCCATCTTGATCTGGTTGCCGGCCGTCGCCACCGTCAGACCGGCCAGACGGCCATCGGCAATCGCCTGCATCAGCGTGGCTTCGACCGCGCTGGGCGACTGGTCAAACTTGGACAGCTTGGCGACATTCAGGGTCAGGCCAAAGTTCCCCAGAGGGGTGTCATCCAGGTCGTAATCGAGGCCAAAGTCAAAGCCCTGGACCATGCGCGGCTGCAGGTTCGAATAGGTGTCGTTCACATAGCTGATCACGCCGACCTTGTTGGTCCCGACCGGCGCGTCGCGCACGACATTGGGGTTGGAGCTCCCCGCCAGACGCAGCAGGAGATCGTAGTTGATCTGGTTCTGGGCTCCGAGGATGCCGATCACGTTCTTCTCACGGATCGACCAGAAGTCGGCCGTCAGCACCAGCTTGCCCAGCCCGCCGGAAATGAAGGTCGGCTGATAGACGAAGCCGACCGAAGCGTTGTCGGCATCTTCCGGCTTCAGCTGATCGTTGCCGCTGCGCACTTCCAGCGTGCTGGAGCCGGCGCAGGTGGGGACGGTCGGGGCGTTGATGCGGCAGGCCGCAAAGTCGGTGCGGGTGTTCGAAACGGTCGAGCCCGGGCTGTAGAACTGCGGCAGGTTTGGCGCCCGGAAGCTCTGCGAAACCGATCCGCGCAGGGCAAAGCCCTGGCCCACGGTCCACAGAAGTGCGGCCTTGGGCTTCAGCACATTGCCGAAATCGGAATAGTACTCGTCGCGCACGGCCAGCTGCAGCTGGACTTCCTCAACCAACGGGATGCCCATTTCCGGTGAGATGACCGGAACGGCCAGTTCGGCGAAGGCGGACGAGATGGAACGATCAGCCTTGACGTCGACCGAGCCCGAAGCCCCCATCACATCGGTGCCGTAGACGAGGCCCGTGACGGTATTCGTGTACTTGATCTTGCCATCCAGGCGATCGTCACGGTCATCCAGGAAGGTCTCACGCCGCCATTCGACGCCGGCGGCAAAGCCGACGGGACCGGCCGGCAGCGAGAACAGGTCCTTCTTGGAGACCTTGAAATCACCCATGGCCAGGGTGGTCTTGCTGATGCGGTAGACGTCGATCAGGAAGGAATTGACCGTCGCCGCGCCGTTGCGGGTGGTGTCGTCACCGGAATAGTTGGTTTGCGATCCGCCGTTGAAGGGGTTGTAGGCGTCGCTGGTCGTGCGGTTCAGCGCAGCCTGGAAGAGCTGATTGCTGATCGCATTGTGCGTCTTGTCCTTGGTGCGGGCTTCCGAATAGACCAGCGCGGACTCCCACTTCCAGCCGTTCCAGTCGCCCTTCAGGCCACCCAGCAAACGGAAGCTGTCATCGGTGACGGTATAGGTGCGTGGGCCGGTATCGACCGGACGATAGGTCGTGATGTTCATCGCCAGACCGGTGGTCGGCACGCCGGTCAGGCCCGCCAGCCGGTTGGGACTGCCGACCGGTCCAAAGGGGTTCCAGTAGGCGTTGGCGGCAATGCTGATCGGCGCAGAAGCGATGGGGGCCGACTGTTCGCGGCTTCCGGTGAACAGCGCGTGGTAATAGCCGAGCTCGCCAAAGGCGGTCATGCCATTGTCCAGGTCGCGCTCAACCGTGCTGAACAGGTTCGTGCGCTCCAGACCGCCCTTCAAGGTGCGTTGCGGGTTCTGATTGTAGCGAAGCTCGCGGTTGGCTGTGCCTGTAAGGGTGCCGGCGCGGAGACAGAGATTGCCGTCGATCACAGTGCTGCTGCAGCCGGCGGCCGTATTGCTGGTCGGTTCGACGTGAAACACGCCGGAGGTGGTCAGGGCCACGGTGCCCTGACGCACGGCGGTCGTCGACGGAATGACCGTAAACGAACCCCAGGGGCTGGAGGTCGATCGGTTGTCAAAGGTGGTGTTGCCGACCCAGGGCGTGTCGGCGATCTGGGCGCGATGGTCCTCGTTTGAGGAATAGTCGCGGTCAGTCGCCATCATGCGCGAGCGGCCGGTATAGCCGCCAAAGAAGGTCAGGCGTGTGCCGTCCGCAAGCCGCGTCCCGGCCTTCACATTGAAGCTGCCCTCGCGATAACCCGTGCCTTCCGAGCCACCCAGCTGGCTTTCCAGGCGCAGGCCCCGGAAGCGGGTGTCGAGCACGGTATTGACCACGCCGGCCACAGCGTCGGTGCCATAGATGGCCGCCGCGCCATCGCGCAGCACTTCAACCCGCTTAACGCCGGCCACGGGGAAGGCATTGGTATTGGGCGTCTGCACGGGGACCAGGTTTTCGGTCTGGGTACCCGGGTGCATGACCGCGCGGCGGCCGTTCAACAGGGACAGGGTATTGCCCGTGCCGAGGTTGCGCAGGTTCAGCGATGAGACGTCGCCGCGGGCGTCATTGAGGTTGCCGGTCGTGCGGGCTTCCTGGAACTGGACGTCCCCGGCCTGCGGGATGGAGCGGAACAGCTCGTCGCCCGAAACGGCACCGGTGGCGATGATGTCGCTCTCGTTGACGACCGTTACCGGAAGAGCGCCGGTGGTCTTGGCACCCTGGATTTGCGAGCCGACAACCAGGACGGCCTCGACAACGGCGGCCTCGTCGTCAGCCCGCCCCGCCGACGTGGCCTGGGGGCGGGCGGCCGACACTGGACGCAGGGTGATGGTCTGACCGTTGTCAGAGGCGATCTCGAGGCCAGCAGCGGCGATCAGCTTGGCCAAGGCTTCGCTGTCGGCGATCTCGCCAACCACGGCCGGCGTCTTGCGACCAGAGGCGGCTTCGAAGGGGAACAGGACCTGCTTTCCAGCCTGCTTGGCGAAAGCCTGCAGGGCCGAGACGGCATCCTGGGCCGGAATGTCGAAGGTGTGTCGCGCATCCTGGGCCAGAGCCGGTCCGGCCAGAACCAGAACCGCAGCCGACGTCAGCAGAAGCCCCCGGATATTCCGGACATAGTTAGAATTTCGCATGTTCTGGATCGGCCCTTCGTCGCGCCCTGCCCCCTCGACATGGCGTTCTTATCTGGGTCGACGGGTGGCTCAGCGCGATCCGCCATGCGTCGATGAAATTTTTGTTTCAACTCGACCCCCTTGGCCAGGGTCAAAGCCCTCAGTCGCGGGGGGTCAGGTGGATCGAACCCTCGGCGTCACGGGTGGCGCGGACTGGAAAGGTGTTGGTCAGGGCGGAGACGAAGCTGTTGGGCTCAGTGCTCTGGAAGTATCCCGCCAGCCTCAGTCCCGACACCCGAGGATCATCCACGGAGATCTGCTGGCGATTGTAACGATTGAACTCGGCGACGGCCTGCTCAAGCGTCTGGCCGTTCAGGGCGATGGCCCCCTGACGCCAGGCCAGGGCGCGGTCGATGTCGGCCGTCGAGATCCGCTGCACGCGCCCGCCGGCCGGGCCATAGACCGCCGCCACACCCGCCGGCTGACGGGAGTCGGTCTCCGTAACCTTCTGATCCACGGTCACCGCTCCGCTCCGCACGGTGACCAGCGCGGCGGGACCTGAAACCCGCACGGCCAGCTGAACGGAGTCCGAGGCTTCCAACCGGGTGTCGCCGGCGCGGACCACGAACGGCCTGGCATCGCGCGCCGCCGTGAACAGGGCCTCGCCCTTGACCAGCCGAACCTCGCGCGCTCCGTTCCGATAGCGAACGACGACCTTGCTATTGGTGTTGAGCTCGATGCGGCTGTCGTCGCTGAGCACGATCACCCGCCGCTCGCCAATGGCCGTGGCATAGGCTGTCGAGGCCGTCGTGGAGATCACGCCTGCGGCAGCAATGCCGATGCCGCCCACGATCGCCGCAGCCCGTGCCCAGACGACAGGACGGCTCCACACAGAGCGCACAAGGGTCGGTGCCAGAAGATCGGCATTGGCCGCGCTCATCCGGGGTGCAACAGCCCTCAGTCGCGCCATGCGCTCCCAGGCGGCGGCCTCACGTTCAAAGGCGGCTTCGTACTCGCCCCCCTGCTGACGCCAGGCCTCAAAGGCGACACGCTCGGACGGGGCGCAATCGGGGGCGTCCAGCCGGACCACCCACTGGGCGGCGGCCTGCCTTACGGCTTCCCGCCGAGATCCCGCTTCACGCGCCATGAACGCTCTTCCTCGACCTTTCTCGTCCGGCCGCCACTGCGGCCCAGCCTATCCGAACAGTATCGCAATCCCTTCACGAGATGCTTCTCTACCGTAGAGACGGACAAGCCGAGCTTTTCCGCTATCTCCCGGGGCGAAAGATCATAAACCTTTCGCAAGGTGAACACCCGTCGGCATTGAGCGGGCAGTTCCGCCATGGCCTCCCGCAGCTGGCGCAACTCGTCGCGGTCTACGGTAGCCTGTTCCTGGGTCGGCGCTTCATCGGCCAGGGCCAGGCGTTCGAAATCGGCGACCGCAGTGATGGTCAGAACCTTGCGACGGCGCAGGGCATCGAGAGCGGTGTTGCGAAGGATGCGCGAGGCGAAGGCCCCCGGATTCAGCACTTCCCGCCAGGCCTTGTAGGCAATGGCGCGGGCAAAGGTGTCATGCACCAAATCTTCGGGATCGGTTTCACCATCGCGGCAAAACCGTCGCGCATAGGCCAGAAGATCGGCTTCAAGCGGCAGGATCTCCCGCCTGAACCAGGCCCGCCGGTCTTCGTCTTGATCGTCCATGCCTACCCCCTGAGGCAACAATGACCGATCCGTGACTTATGGCAACGGGCCAGGACCCCATTTGGGGCATAGGCCAATGAAGCAGGCAGCCCGAGCTGCGGACCCGCTCCGCAATGATCTCTACAGGGACCTTCGAAGCCGTTGCGCCCCGGCAGATCAGCGATCCCGAGCGAGACGGAAAAGGGCTCGATGGCGCACTGCCCCCTGACTTGCTAATCAGCAGCTTTGATCAAGGACGCTCCAGGACCCATGGCTCGCAACCTCTCCGGCAAGATTGTCCCGCCTGCAGCCGATGTCACGGCTGAAGCCGACAAGGCCTGGTTCGACGCCAAGCCCGAACGGGATTTCCGCCTGCGCGATCCGGCGCTTCTGGAGTTCAAGGAGCCGCTGGGCGAGGCCGGCGAAGGCTTTAGCTGGCGGGTCCTGGTGGTCCGCCTGGACGGTGGATCACGCCTGCGCCTGCCCATCTCGCTCGCCTGGGACCTGCACAACGACCATGCCAAGGAACAGCATCTGGCCCTGCTGTTCGAGCAGGTGGCCCCCGATCAGGCCAAGGCCTTGCGGGCAGCGGCCGTCGCCAAATCACCTCGCGGCCCAGGCCATACCTGAACGCACCCATTGGGTTAAATCATCAGCCTACCGGCGGCCATGAACTCTAAAATCTGGGAACTTCAATCCAATTTTCGCCAGATTTTTATGGTCCATACAAAAATATTGGCGGAACTTTTGTCTTTCTAAAAATCTCTTTTCAGATCCTTTTTTATTCCTTTTTGGGCCCGTTTTTCTTCCATTCCACAGAGATTGCGTACGGCATATTTTTCAGGTATGGTGTCCGTATTAAATGACGATTTGGTTCGATTGCTCTCCAACGCTTTATCCTAGGATCGAGCTTCGAGCCCATCACGATCCTCTCCGAAAATTTGATCACGCGGCTTAAACTCGAGCCGCGCGTCCCTTTTCACCTGAAAGGTGACCATCATGACGACCGGTACCGTGAAGTGGTTCAACTCCACCAAGGGCTTTGGCTTCATTCAACCTGACGACGGCGGCGCGGACGTGTTCGTGCACATCTCGGCGGTCGAGCGTTCGACCCTGGGCTCGCTGAACGAAGGCCAGAAGCTGTCCTACGAACTCGAGCGCGACCAGCGCAGCGGCAAGATGTCGGCCGGCCAGCTCCAAGCTGCCTAAGCCTATTCGAAGCGCGGGGTTCGCCCCGCGCTTCAGCCATGCTGCCCTGACGATCAACCTCGAATGACAAGCGGGGTTCTCCCCCCTTCCCAATCCGAGGCTCTATGAACGAAACTCTGCGCACCAACTTCTCGAACCGCCTCCAGACCGCCGCCGACGCCAAGAAGGCCCTGCTGGAGAAGTTCAAGCCCAAGCCTGCCGTGGTCGATCCCAATTTCGAAAGCCGCGAAGTCGCCAAGGCTGCGGAACTCAAGCAGGTTCGTGCCGACCGCGCCGATGAACGCGCCGCCGCCCGCCAGCTGGCCGCCGACAAGATCCAGGCCGCCGAGCAAGCGATAGCCGACAGCGCTGCTGCCGTTCTCAGCCTCAAGCGCGGTGCCACCAAGGAACGCAAGGCCCTCTCGGCCGCCGAAGCCAAGGCCAAGCGCGACAGCAAGTACGCGGCCCGCAAGGCCCGCAACTAGGCCCCTCACAGGACTAGCGTGCAGAGGCCTAATGCCCTCTGCCGAACCTTACCATTTGCCGACCCCTGTTGCGGGGGCCGCTGGTGCCTCGCAGGATCAGAGTGCAGGACCGGCCTGTGAATTCTGACGCCTGGATCGCAGCTCGGCCGCACCGCTTGCAAAGCAGCCGCCCCCTTGCCACTCAAGGCCTTTCCAAACCGGCTCGACCGGACTGTAAACCATTGTAAAATCCACGCCTGAGCTAGCGCGTCGCGTCGTTGAACAAGGTATTGCCCATGGGCGGACGATCATCTGGATCCCCCCCACCGGACAGGCGGACGCCCGCCGCGCGCCCCGAGAGAACCGGGGCGCGCGAAAATCTCTTGGCAAGTGAAGGCATGAAAGTCGCCCTACTCGACGACGACGAGAGCCACAATGCGCTGGTCGCCGGTCTTCTGGGCCCGGTGGGCTATGACTGTGTCAGCTTCACCCACCCCGAGCGCCTGCTGTCCGAACTCCGGCGCCAGACCTTCGACCTGCTGATCATCGACTGGAACATGCCGGACCTGAGCGGGATCGAGACCCTGCGTCGGTTGGGCGAGATGTCTACAGCACCGCCGCCTGTGCTGCTCCTGACCAGCCGCTCGATCGAGGCGGATCTTGTTGAGGGCCTGAACGCAGGTGCCGACGACTATATCGTCAAGCCCTTGCAGCCGCAGGTTCTGCTGGCCCGGGTCAACGCCCTGGCGCGCCGGATCTATCGCCCTTCCAGCACGCCCCAGGTGGAACAACATGGTCCCTATCGCCTGGAGCCCGGCGGGCACACGGTCAGCTGGGCGGAGCGGGTTGAAACCTTGACGCCCAAGGAATTTCAGCTGGCGGTCATCCTGTTCAACAACCTGGCCCGCCCCCTGTCGCGCGACTATCTCCTGCGGCGCATCTGGGGGCAAAGGCCCGATCTGGAAACCCGGACCCTCGACGCCCACGTCTCACGCCTGAGATCAAAGCTTGAGCTGCGGCCCGCCAACGGCTTTCGGCTGACCACAGTCTACGGCTTCGGCTATCGTCTTGAGGCCTGCAACCCTCAGGCTCAAGCCGAGGCCAATGCCGGACCCGGAGCCCTGCTAGCATGATGTCCAAGCGCGATATGGTTCTCGTCGCCGCTGGCGCCCTCGCCACCGGTCTCTGGCTGCCTGCTGCAAATCGCGCCGTGGCCGCGCCGCCCCTCGACGTACCGGTCGCCTATGTGGTCAAGCCGGGGGACACCCTGATCGGCCTGGCTTCCGCCTATCTCAACAAGCCCGATGACTACCGGCTGGTGCAGGCCGCCAATCAGATCGCCCGGCCCCGCGCCCTGAAAATCGGCTCGACCCTGCAGATCGACCCCCGGCTGCTCAAGAGCACGCCCATCAGTGCCCGCCTGAGTGCCGTCAGCGGCCAAGTCGACCTTGAAACCAATGGGGCCCGCACCCCGGCGCGCGCCGGCATGGTTCTGGTCGAGGGCCAGAGACTAATCACAGGCAAGGGTGGCTTCGCCACGTTTGAAATGGCCGACGACTCGCGCGTTACCCTGCCCTCCAACACCAGCCTGCGCATCGAGCGCATGCGCCAGACCCTCCTCAACAACGCCCCCCAGCGGGTCTTCCACCTCGATCAGGGCCGCGGCACAATTTCGGCGACCCCGAACACCAGCCCGGGTGGCCGGTTTGAAGTTCGCACGCCGGTCTCGATCTCGGCAGTGCGCGGCACGGAGTTTCGCGTCGGCCAGGACCCCTCCGGTGGCCAGGCCCAGACCGAGGTGCTGAAAGGCGTCGTTGGCGTTGATCTGGCCTCGGGGTCGGGTGGCGGCGAGCCGGTTCCCGCCGGCTTCGGGGTGAGCGCAACGCCGAGCGGCGTCAGCGGACCGGTGGCGCTCCTCCCGGCGCCGAGACTGGGCGAAGGTGGCCAGAGACAGAGCGAGGCCATCGTCCGCTTCAAGATCCAGCCGGTCGACAAGGCCGTCGCCTATCGCCTGTCACTGGCCCGCGACGCCGGGTTCATCGACGTGATCGCCGAGGCCACAACCCAGACCACCACCCAGGTCCCGACGGCCGAGTTCGGCGAAGTGCCCAATGGCACCTATTTTCTCCGCCTGACCGCCCTCGATCAGGGCGGCCTCGAAGGCTTGCCTGCGGACTACAGTTTCGACCGCGATCTCGATGTGCTGGAGCCCGGCGCCTCGCCGAGCCCGCAGGCCGCCGGAAAGCACAGGCACTTCCTGTTCCGCTGGAGCGCCGCCGGCGAAGAGGTCCGCACCTATCGGTTCCAGTTGTTTGCCGACGGTGAAACAGCCTCGCCCATCATTGATCAGCCCGGCCTGTCGGAGCCGCAACTGACCCTGACCGATCTGGCACCCGGCACCTATGGCTGGAGGATCAGTGCCGTACGATTCAAGGATGGCGCTTTCACCGAGAAGGTCGGGCCGATCCAGACCCTGCAGATCGGTCGCTAGGCCTTGAACGCGTCGGAGAGACTGACCACGCCTGCGTCAGCCGCGCCGCGCCGGCGTCTACTGGTCTGGTTGCTGGTGGCGATCCTGACCAGCCTGGCCCTGGGGGCCCTGACCGCCAGTCCCCTGACGACCCGCCTGGACAACATCGTCTATGATGCGCTTCAGCGCGCCACATCCAGACCCGTTGATCCGTCGATTCTGGTCGTGGAAGTCGATGAACCCAGCCTGCGGGCCATGGGGGCCTGGCCCTGGCCGCGCGACGTCCACACCCAAATGATTGACCGCCTCACACAGGCGGGGGCGAAGACCATCGTCTATGATGTTCTGTTCAGCCAGCCATCGGCGGTGCCCGGCGAGGATGTGGCCCTGGGCGACGCCATTACCCGGTCGGGACGGGTCTTTCTGCCGCAATTCATTGAGCCCGGTGCCGGCGAGAGCGCGCTGCCCCAGATTGTAGGCCCTCGGCCCGAGATCGCCCGGGGCGCTGCCGGTCTGGGCCTGGTACATGTGACCTTCGACAGGGACGGGGTCGTCCGACGCATGTCGCCGTTCGAGCCACTGGGCGCAGACCTGCATCCCGACCTGATGACAGTGGTGCATCGCGCCACCCACGCAATCGACGCCCGCGACATCACCCGGGGTGCCGAGACCAGTCTGCTGATCCCCTTCGCCGGCGGTCCGGATCGCTTTGCGCGCCTGTCGTTCGCCAGCGTTCTGGCGGGCGAGATCCCTGCCGAGCTTCTGGCCGGCCGGACTGTCTTTGTCGGCATGACGGCCCCCGGCCTTGGTCCAGCCTTTCCGACCCCCGTAACCCCGGATGCCGCCAGCATGACGGGCGTACAGCTTCAAGCCAGCATCCTGAATGGGCTGCGCAGCGGCACGATGATCCGACCGGCCGGAGCGGGCAGCCGCCTCGCCTTTGGCCTGAGTCTTCTCTGGCTGCTGCTGGCAGGATTGCTGGTGCTGCCGCCGCGCGCCAACCTGATGCTGGTGCTCGGACTGTCGGCCCTGGCCCTGATCGTGAGCGCCGGACTGTTCTGGCAAATGGGCATTTGGCTGTCGCCCGTAGCGACCATGCTCGGCCTGGCGACGGTGTCGCTGGTCTGGGGATGGGGGCAACTGGGACGCGTCAGTGATCTGCTGGGCCGGGAATTGCGCCGCCTGCTGCCCGTCGCCCAGACAGCGCCTGCCGGAGGCTTCGAGAGCGATCTGGTCGCTCGCCAGGCCCTCAGCCTGGGGGCAGCGATCCACCGCATAGAGGATCTGCGCCGCTTTTCTGCAGACGCTCTGTTCAGCCTGCCCGACGCCACCCTGGTGCTCGACGTTCGGCGCTGCGTGGTCGCCGCCAATGCCGCCGCCCAGACCCTGCTTAAAGGATACCATCCCTATCTGGCCGGTGCCTCCGCCGCATCCTTGCTCAACAGCCTTGAGCCGCTCGGCCGGAGCTTTGACGAGTCCTGGCCGCCGGAAGCCGAGCGCATCGACGCCATCGACCTGCATCTGATCGACGGCCGTGCCTACCAGTCCCAGTGCGTCTATCGCAGGGACGAACGTGGGGAGAGTGCCGGCTGGATCGTGCGGCTGGCCGACATCACCACCCTGACGGCCGCGATGCGCCAGAGAGAGCAGGCCCTGCAACTGCTGACTCACGACATGCGCTCGCCCCAGACCTCGATCCTGGCCCTGCTGGCCACGACGCCCGACCTGCCCGACGAGGTTTCAGAGCGGCTCGCCGCCTGTGCTCGCCGGACCCTGGCCCTGGCGGACGGCTTCGTGCAACTGGCGCGCGCCGAGGTGACGCCCGTCGCCATGGAGCCGCTGGATCTCAGCGATGTGGCGACCGAGGCCGTGGACGAGCTCTGGCCGCAATGTCGCCAGCGGCGCATCGAGATCGAACAGGATGGCTGCGACACGCCGCAACTGGTTCTGGGCGATCGCAGCGTCCTGGCCCGGGCCTTGGTCAATTTGATCGGCAATGCCGTTAAATACAGCCCGGAGGGCTCGCACATCGGGGTTTCGGTCCGCGCGAACAAGGCCGATGGACGCGGCTTTGTCGATGTCGCCATCAGCGATCAGGGGCCTGGCCTGTCGGCAGAAGAAGCCGCCATGGCCTTCAGGGCCTTTCAGCGGTTTGACCGCCCCGGCTCCGAGGCCGCTGGCGGGGTTGGTCTGGGCCTGGCCTTTGTCGAGGCAGCTGCGGCGCGACATGGCGGCGGCGTGCTTTGCAGCAGTGCGCCGGGTGCCGGCGCGACCTTTACGCTCAGACTTCCGGAATACCGACCGGACTAAGGCGCGCTTGCGGTTAAGGCCCTGGCCAGCCGCTCGGCCGTGACATCGGCGTTCGTATCGTCAGAGCGCACCGTCGCCCAGGCCACGGGACGGCCTGATGCGACGTCAATCACAACAGCCGTCGCCGTCTGGCTGACACCGCGATGCCTCCAGAAACCCGGGCGGGAGGGTGCGCTGCGCCAAGCGGTCTCCTTCAGGCTTGGACCCGCGAGGTTTGAGATGCCGACGGCCGGTGCCGAGTGCCCGATGCCGACCTGGAGCAGGTAGGCCGGAGGCTCGCGCCCCGCCACGTCAATGCCCTCTGCCGCCAAGCGCTTGAGGACCCCCGCCTGGACCGACCCTGCCAGGGCGGCATCGGCCGCTGACGAAGGGCCGACCAGCGAGGCCAGACTGCGACCACGCACGCTCGAAAGACCGCCCTCGCGGACGACAGCCGGGGCCGAGGCACACCCGCCCAGGGTCAGGGCGGCCAGAAGGCTCAGGATCGAGTTTCGCATGTCATGCCTCCCCTTACGCTTCGCCACTGCTCCTGACGGTCGACAAGCCTAGCGGCCGTTCCGTTCGAGGTCATCCGACGACAAGGCGTGGAGTTCTAGAGCGGAGCTGTCCGGCCTAGGATCGTCCAAAGGCCCCAGATCAACAGGGCCCATAGGCCGAGACTGGCCAGCACGGACAGGACAAAACCCAACAACCAGCGCAAGCTAGGTGGTCGCTGAGGGAAAAACCCTATGCGATCAGCCCTGTGGGACATTCTGACCACCGCCTTCAAGGACCTTCCGCGCCACTGCGCAGCAGCGCATGGGCCTGGTCGGTCAGAGCCCAACGGCGGCTCGACGGCCCGAAGGGCAGATGCAGCAGGCCATGCGAACCCGGGACGCCCATGGCACCGCAATAGGTGGAAAAGGCCAGGTCGAGCTCCTGCCCCAGAGAGGCCGGCGGTCGGTAGATGCCGCGCCGCTTGGCGACCAGGGCCACCACCATGTCGCGATGGGCTGCCCCGCCCAGGGCCAGAAGCGCCTCGGTGATTTCCTGGACCAGTGGATTGAGTATGGCCACCTTCGAGCCCTTGGCCTCTTCGACCCAGACGCTGATTCTTGCCGGCTTCATCTTCGGTCCCCCACCGTTCCCGGCTGTTAGAGAGCATCGCTTCAGCACTCGCCAGACCAGGACCCCCCGATTTTACAAAGCGTTACAAAGCCCTCCCGGCACATCCCGATGACAGGGCTGATTGGCGGGCCGAACACTGAGCTACGCCGCCTGCCCGCAGGCTCCGTCGGGCTGATCCTGGCGGCTGTCATGATGGCGTCTCAGACCATCGCGATAAGGCCGTTTTCTCGCCAAGCCGCGCGCGCCAACCAGGGGCCTTCCATGACTCACCGACGTCGGCTCGCCGCCGCCAGCGCCCTCATCGCCCTGATGACCACAGGTCAGGTCCGCGCCGAGACAGCGACCCAGGCCGATGTGGCTCCGAGCGTCAGCGTCGCCCCGGTGGGCGCAACGGTCCCCACCGCTCAGGGCGGCAGCAATGCGGCCGCCCTGCTCTACAACCGTGTCGATCCTGGCAGCAGCATCATTGCCGCGACCGGTGAGCTGGGCGGGCTGGAGTTCTACGGCCTGGACGGAGGGTTCAAGTCTGCCCTGGCCGGCGGCGAGACCTATGGTGTGGATGCACGCGAGATTGGCGGACGCACCGTCCTGGCCGTACTGGATCGCCAGGCGGGCCGCATCCGCCTGACGGCCTATGATTTCGCCACGGGCCAGGCCCAGACCCTGGACGCCCGGCCACTGCTGCTGGGCTATGCCGGCGAAGGCGTCTGCCTGCATCAAAGCCCGCGCGACGGATCGCTCTACGCCTTCACCCTGGGCGGTGAGGGCCAGCTGGACCAGTGGCTGCTCTACCCCACGGCTGACGGACAACTGGATGGCCGCATTGTGCGCCGCCTGCATCTGTCCTCCGAAGCCAAGTACTGCGTGGCGGACGACGCCAGCGGCCGCCTCTATGTCGCCCAGCAGGCGGTTGGCGTCTGGCGCTATGATGCCGATCCCGAGGCCGAGACCGTGGCGACGGTGGTCGACATCAACCGGCTGGGCCGGATCAAGGGTGAAGTCGGCGGCCTGGCCATCCTGAACGGTGGCACCGAAGGCAACTATCTGATCGCCGCCAATGCCGATGCCGGCGACTACAATGTCTATGATCGCAATGCCGATGATCGGTTCCTTGGAGCCTTCCGGATCCAGGTCAACGGGATCGATGCAATCGAGGGTCCCTCCGGCCTGTTCGGGGCGCGGGCACCCGTCGGTCAGGGCCTGCCGGGCGGCGCGCTGCTGGTTACGGATGACCGCAAGGTCGGCGCCAATACGCGCATCCTGTCCTGGCAGGACGTCGCCGCTGCCCTGAAGGTCTCGCCGGGTCAGGCAGCGCCGGCTTCTGCGCCGGACAAACTGGCCCTGGTGCAGCCGACCATGGAGACCCAGCCGGTCGAAAACGGCGGTGATGCCGCCGACGATCCGGCGATCTTCGTCCACCCGACGGACCCGACCCGAAGTGCGATCATCGCGACCGACAAGAAGGGCGGCCTGCTCGTCTATGACCTCAAGGGCAAACCCCTGCAGTATCTGGCCGACGGGAAGCTGAACAATGTCGACCTGCGCAGCGGGTTCCGGCTGGGCGGCAAGGACGTGACCCTGGTCACGGCCAGTGACCGAACCCGCAAGGCCATCGCGATCTACAGTTTGGATCCCGATACCCTGCGTCTGACCAGCGTCGCGGACGGCCTTCAGCCCACCGGCCTGTCCGACCCCTATGGCCTGTGCATGTATCGCAACCGGAAGGGCGCTACCTTCGTCTTCATCAGCGATCCCGATGGCGGCGTCCGTCAGTGGAAACTGGTCGCCACGCCCGCAGGAACGGTGAAAGCCGAAAAGGTTCGGGACCTGAAGTTCGACACCCAGACCGAAGGCTGCGTCGCCGACGACGAGACCGGCGCCCTCTATGTCGCCGAGGAAGACCTCGCCCTGTGGAAACTCGGGGCCGAGCCCAGGACCGGCGGGACCCGCAAGGCGATCGCCCGCGTCAGCGACAACCCCGCCCTCAAGGACGACCTTGAAGGCGTTGGCCTCTATGCCCAGGCGGGCGGCAAGGGCTACCTCGTGCTCTCCAGCCAGGGAAATAACAGCTACGCCGTGTACCGCCGCGAAGGCGACAACGCCTATGTCGGCAGTTTTGCGATCAATGCCGATGGCAAGACCGGCATAGACGGTGTTTCCGAGACCGACGGCCTGGAGGTGACCAGCGCCTCGCTGGGCGCGGGTCTCGAGGGGGGGGCCTTCATCGCCCAGGATGGTCGCAATGTCTCACCGCCCGAGAACCAGAACTTCAAGCTCGTTCCCTGGTCCGCAATCGCCGCGAAGCTTGGTCTGAAATAGCCTCTAGCTCGATCGCCCAGGTGACTCCTTTTGGCTGAAAGCAAGGCCACAAGGCTGAGAAGCGATAGCCAGCGAGTAGCCGCAGTAACGCCCCGTTCACCTTAACGGGCGCTCAATCTGTCAGTGTCCAAACGCCGCAAGGCGTTCAGGATTGCGGCGAAGCGTGGCCCCGGCTAGCTTTCTTCTAAGGTCGGGGGACGTGTTTCATGGGTAGGTGCCGCCATGGCGTTTGATGTCTCCCAGTCTGAGCCCCTTGACGCAACGGGCTCGGAAGCTCCGCAGTCCTATCTGAACGCGGACGCCCGAAGTGGCGTCACGGTCAATGGCAAGCCCAGCCTTACGGTCGAAACTGCCGGATTGACCCTAGTGGGTTTTGAGCCCGGCTGGTCCTCCGCTCTCGGCGAGGCTTACGTCATTGGTTATGCTTTCCGGTCCACAGAACCGGCGACCATGCCAACCGATACGGTCGGGTTCTCGCGCTTCAATGCGGCTCAAATTCAACAGGCAGAGCTCGCCCTGACCTCATGGTCGGATGTCGCCAACATTACCTTTATCCGGATTGGATCAGGTACGACTGGCGAGGAGGCCTATTCGAATAACGCCTCCATCCTGTTCAGCAACTATTCGAGCGGGGTCGACGGCGCGACGGCCTTCGCTTACCTGCCGGGAAATCCGGCATTTAGCTCGCGATCAGGCGACGTCTGGGTCAATGTCTCGAAGGGCTATAATGCGACCCCGACCGCCAACAATTACGGCGGTTCCGTCCTCGTGCATGAAATTGGTCATGCCATCGGCCTGAGCCACCCTTCCGACTATGATGCAGCCGACGGCACAGATTTCACCTACGCAGCCAATGCCGAATATTATCAGGACTCTCGCCAGTACACGGTGATGAGCTATTTCAGTGAGGGCAATACGGGTGCGAGCTATCAAGGCCGCTATGCTTCGGCCCCACAACTCGACGACATCGCCGCCGCCCAAGCGGAGTACGGGGTCAATGTGACCACGCGCACCGGCGATACGACCTACGGCTTCAATTCAAATGCCGGACGTCCCTGGTTCGAGATTTCCAGCGCCAGCGCAAAGGTTATATTCGCCGTCTGGGATGCCGGCGGCACGGATACCTTCGACTTTTCCGGCTACACCAACCCTCAACTGATCGACATCCGCCAGGGACACTTCTCGGACGTCGGAGGGCTGGTCGGCAATGTGGCCGTGGCCATGGGGGCCCAAATCGAAAATGCCCGCGGCGGGTCGGGCGCAGACACCCTTACCGGCAACGCACTCGGCAACTGGCTGCGTGGCGAAGCCGGGAACGATGTGATCAACGGCCTCGCCGGCGACGATCGTCTGGACGGCAATGACGGCAATGACACCATCACGGGCGGTGATGGCTTCGACCAGATCAACGGCAATATCGGCAACGATGAGGCCCATGGCGGCAATGGCACGGACTGGGTTGTCGGGGGCCAGAACAACGACCAGCTGTTCGGCGATGCCGGTGACGACATCGTCTATGGCAATCTGGGCAATGACGTCTGCTATGGCGGCGCGGGCAATGACATTGTTCGCGGCGGTCAGGGCGATGATGTCCTGTCCGGCGATGATGGCAATGACTGGCTCGCTGGTGACCGCGGTGCCGACAACATCACCGGCGGTGCCGGGGCAGACATCTTCTACAGCTTCACCGGCGCAGGATCGGACCTGATCACCGACTTCAGCCGCGCCCAGGGCGACCGCATCCAGCTGGATGCGGGTCAGGCCTATACGGTCTATCAGAGTGGACTGAACACCGTCATTGACCTCGGCGGTGGCGACCAGATCATCCTGGCAGGCTTCAGCGTTACGTCCCTGACCGGCGACTGGCTGATCTTCGGCTAGAAGGGAGCGTCGCCGACAATCGTCACGCGCTCGACGATCCTCTCCTGGGGCCAGTAGTCCAGAATGGCATAGTGCTGGGTGGCCCGATTGTCCCAGAACACGATCGCATTGGGCGTCCAGCGGAACCGCACCTGGTACTCGGGCGTCTTCACCCGGTCGAGCAGGTCGGCCAGCAGCGCCTGCGCCTCATCCTCCGGCAGCCCGAGGATCCGGGTCGTGAAAACCTTGTTGACGAACAGGTGCTTCTCGCCGGTCTCGGGGTGGGTCCGGACGACAGGGTGGACCGCCGGCGGGTGGGCGGCCCGCAACTCGTCTCGCTTGGCCTGGTCGACGCGATAGCCATAGCTTTGCAGGATGTCGTGCTCGGCCGTCAGGTCCGCCAACCGGTCCTTCAGGGCCTGGGGCAGGTCCCGATAGATGGCGGCCGTATCAGCGAACAGGGTGTCACCGCCCAGAGGGGGCAGATGTCGAGCCCGCAACACCCCACCCATGGAGGGTGCGGGCCGGAAGGTCACGTCGGTGTGCCACTTGTTGGCCGCGCGGACGAGCGGCACGATCTCTTCGCGCAGCTTCATGCCGTCGGCCGCTTCGATGTGCAGGATCTCCGGGAATCCGGGCACGTGGGCGGTGACCGGATGCCCCTCAAGATCGCCGAAATAGCGGCCAAAACGGACATGGTCTTCGTGACTGATGTCCTGGTCGCGGAAGAAAACGACCTTGTGGCGCAGGAGAGCCGACCGGATCGCAGCGACCGTCTCGGGCGACAGGGGCTGGCGCAGGTCCAGCCCGGATATCTCCGCGCCGAGCACGGTGCTCACGGGCGTCACGGTCAGGCCGGCATAGTCAGGCGTTTCGGTCGCAGCGATGGGGGCGTGGGCGTTCATGACGGTCCTCACGGAGCGCCGTCCATGCTGACGGCCTGTCCATACCTCGAGCCTACGCCGCCCCCCATTCCGCTCAACGAAGTTTTTCTCCTAGGCGGCGACGATCCACTATACCGGGCCAGTCCAAACGAGGCCCATGCCCACCATGTCATCTGACACCCGCGTCTTTGTCAGCGCCTCGGCGGCAGAGCCGTTTGCAGCCGCCAAGCTGTCCAAACGGCTGGTACCCCTGCTTTCAGCCACCTTCGAGGGTGGCTTCATCCCCGGCGTCAACACTTCGGACTGGAGCAGCCTGGGACCTGGCGCCCGCATGGCCGGCCCGTTCATGTCGCCCGCCTGGCGGTCGATCGCGGCTGTCGGTCGGTTTGAGCGCCTCCCTCTGACCTATCATGGCTTTGCCCGCAGGGTGGCCGCGACCCGCTATGCAGCGGGGCTGTTCATGATCACCCCGCCCGACACCTCGGGTGTCTCAAGCTTCGGCACGACAGCCGACTTTCCGCCAACAGCGCTCGACCGATGCGACCTTCGGATCGGGGTCATCAATCCGTCCATGCCGCGCCTGCCTGGGTCACCGACTGTGCCCTTGAGTGTCTTCGACGAGGTGATCGAGCTCGACACGCCCCTGGCCGATTATGGGGTTCGCCTGCCCGGGGCGATCGAACGCCAGATTATCGACCATGTCGTCGGGATGATCCCCAATGGCGCGACCCTGCAGGCCGGCATAGGCCGGCTGGGTGACGCCCTGTGGCCAGGACTTTCCGGCAAGGAGGGCCTTTCCCTGCATAGCGGCATGATCTGCGATCCTGTGGCGAGCCTGATCCGGGAGGGCGTCTTCGCCCATATCAGGACGGGCAGCCTGCTGGGCTCGCGCGACTTCTATGCCCAGGCCGCCGACCTGCCCGGCGTCACCATGGCCCCGGCGCTCGAGACTCACGATCCCGAACGGCTGGGCGAGATCCCGGCCTTTGTCGCGGTCAATTCGGCGATCGAGGTCGATCTGCTGGGTCAGGTCAATGCCGAATGGGTCGACGGCGAGGCGATCTCGGGTCCAGGCGGCCTGCCCGACTTCATTGAAGGTGCCAGCCGCTCGCCCGGCGGGCTGCCGATCATCGCCCTCGGCTCGACGGCAAAAGGTGGTGCCCTCAGCCGGATCGTTCCGCGCCTTTCGGTGCCTGCCACCTTGCCGGCCACCGAGGTCGGCATCGTCGTGACGGAACATGGCGCAGTCGATCTGCGGCCCCTGCAGGGTGAAGCCCGGGCCATGGCCCTGATCGCGATCGCGGCTCCCGATCATCGCCCTGCCCTCCAAAGGGCCTGGCGCCAAGGCGTCTGACTAGAGTTCCAGAACCTTCGGGTCGGGACCGGCATTGTCCGGGCCATCCTGAAGCTCTGTGCGCCGGGCACCCTCCAGGTCCGCCCGGGTCAGGTCCGTCTCGCCGAACTCTACCTCTCTCAGATCGGCATAGCGCAGACAGGCTTCCGTCAGCTCCGTGGGTTTTTCGCGGTCAGCCTTGAAGGGCAGAGCGCTCAATTGGGCGCGACGCAGATCGGCCTGTTTCAGGGTTGCGCCGTTCAGGTTTGCGCCCCGCAGATCCGCATCACGCAGGTCCGCGCCCCGGAAATCCGCACCCTCCAGCAGTGCGCCCTGCAGCGATATCCGGCGAAGATCCATGCCGGCCAGACAGGCGTTCCTGGCGCTGACCGCCGTCAGGAATGCGCCGGCCATCTCGACCATGGGCCGGAGGTCCTCGCCATCCAGCACCGCGGCCTCGCCGGATTTTCCGCCGGAGGTCACCCATTCGCGATGGGCTGCCAGCTTGACAAAGATCTGGGCCGCCCGCGCGCTGGCCTCCGCGTCCGGATCGCAGAGGCATCGGTCCATGACCGCGCCCATGGTGCGGGCCTGGGTCAGGTCGACGCGTGTGAGGACGGCATCGCTGAAATCCGCACTTTCCAGATTGGCTCCCCGCACATCGACATTGTCGATGACGGCACCGCGCAAGCGGGCATTCTTGAGATTGGCGCCGACCAGCTTCGCGCCGCGCATGGAACAGTCCGAAAAGTCGGCCGCCGCCGCCGAGACGTCATCCAGCCGGGTCTGATGAAGCACCGCGCCCGAAACATTGGCTCCATCCATCTGACCGGCAGAGACCTTGTGGCGAAGGACGGCAAACTGGGTGTCTTCATCGGAAATGGCGATGCGGCCCGCCCGAAGATCGGCCTGGGTCATGTTGGCATGCGCCAGATTGGCCCCCTTGAGCCTGGCACCTCGCATGTCGGCATTGGCCAGGGAGGCACCGACGAAACTGCTCGCCTGCAGATCCGCCCCGAAAAGACAGGCCCGAACCAGCCGCGCGCGATCGAACTTGCACCGGATTAATGTGCTGCCGGTCAGATCCGCATCGCTCAGGTCGCGCCCCGAAAGATCGACATCTTCCATGATCGCGAAGCGCAGAACCAGTCGCCGGCCGCCCGGCTTGCGCGCCACGAACCAGGCGTGAGCCGCAGCCATGAGCTCGGCCTCGCGCTGATTGACGCGGATTCGCTCCGTAGGCTTCACCGGCTTGGCGACCACTGGCACCCAATCTCCCGAGCGGCGAAGGCCAGGCTCGTCTGGTCGGGAGCATGGGATCAAAGGGTTTAAATTCGGTCCACCGGCGAGTTTGACCTGGCCGGTTGGTCATGCGGTCGAAACCACTGGCGCGAGACAAGTCCGCACTGGAAACATGGACCCATGATTCTCGAAGGAAAAACTGAGCCCCAGAAGAAGCGGCGCCCCCATATCGGTGCCCGCATCAAGTCGCGGCGCAAGGCCCTGGGCCTGACCCTGCAGGAACTGGCCGAAAGGTCGGGCCTGTCCAAACCCTTCCTTTCCCAGGCCGAGCGGGACCTGACGACACCGTCCCTGATGTCGATGCTGGCCCTGGCCAAGGGACTGCAGGTCGAGGTCTCCTATTTCATGGAGATCCCCCAGGCTCAGGACATGGTTCGCCGGGCCGACAATCCAGCCCAGATCGCCGTGGCTTCGCCGGTCACCTATTACGACCTGTCATCGGCCCTGCCGGACCGCAAGCTGGACGCCGTCCTGATGCGCATTCCGCCCGGCCACTGCTTTCCCGTCGATACCCGCAATGGCGAGCACTTCCGCTATGTGCTCCAGGGCGAACTTCATGCCCGGGCCGGCGACATCCAGACCGTGCTCAAGGCCGGCGACAGCATGCACTTTGATGCGCGGGCCCCGCACACGGTCGAGAACCGCTCCGACCAGGAGGCGCTGTTGCTCTATGTCGGAACGCCCAGCGTGCTGCAGCGCGGCGCGCCTTCAGATCCCGCCTAGTTCATCCCGGGGTCAAGGTCACCGATCGGCATGCCGGGCGGAGTCTCGGGCTTGAGACGTGCCTCGCCCAGAACCTTCGTCATCTCATCGGCGTTACGGATCAGCCCGGCCAAACGCAGGTTCAAGGCGCGGTCAGACCCATCCGCCCCGGGCGCAGCCTTCAGGCGGGTCGCCAGGTCTGCCAGCTTCAGGTCAATCTCTGCGGCGGCCTGGGGCGAGCGCTTCACGTCCCGGGCCGCTGCGGCCAGGTTCAGCACAGCGCGCCAGCGCACGCGCCTGGCAATCTCGGCCTGGCGACCGGACGCCGGCGCAAAAACCGTGGCCAGCAGGGTATCGACCACTTCTCCGACGCCGGGCTGGTTCGGGTCGCGGCGATGCTGATCGACCAGCCGGGCGAGGCGGTCCGGTGCCAGTAGCGGGTCCAGAGCCAGGCCTGCGGCGACATCGGCAGCCACCAGAGGATCGAACACCGGCCCGCCCATGCCGGCGAAAACTTCGATGACGTGCTGGCGATCCGTTTCGCCCGACTGACCGCCGGACAGAAGCGGGATCAGGGCTTCCGGCGTATCGAGCTCGGCCGGAGCCAGGGTCGCCATCAGGGCCGCCAGGGCGGCGCGCTGCCGATCGGCGGCCACCAGGGGCGCGACCTGACCGGCATCGCCCTTGACGGCATAGCTGTACTCAATGCCTGCCACCTGCTTGACCGTCGCCTCGACCTGGTAGCGATGCAGCAAATAGATCGGCACATATTTGCGCTTGAGGGTTTCGACTGTTTCGCCGGGCTTCAGGGCGTTGAGGCCGAACTGGTCGAGGGCAACGCGCCGCACGCCGATCATGCGCCGAAGCTCCGCGACCGAGTCTGCGCCGTCATCCCAAAGCGCTCCCCAAGGCTGACCTGAATTGGGGCCCCGCGCATCGCTGTCAGTGATGTACCGCAGGGTGTTGGCGGCGGCCTTGGCCGCCAGGTGTGTCTTGGGTGCCTCGCCATAAAGCCAGTCGACCGTGAAGCGGTCCCAGGCCCCGATGCCCACGCCATAGGCATCGGACAGATCGATCTTGCCCTCGGTCACCTTCACCCGCGGCGCAGGGTAGTCCATGACCGAAGCGCGGTCCTGGGTCGAGGCGGCGAAATTGTGAGCAAAGCCCAGCGAGTGACCCACCTCATGGGCGGACAACTGGCGGAGGCGCGCCAACGAGACCAGGATCGGATCATTGGGACCGCCCTTGCCGATCTGATCGGCCCCCACGAGGCCTTCAAAAATCAGCATGTCCTGGCGCACGCGCAGCGCGCCCAGGATCACCGAACCCTTGAGGATTTCCCCCGTGCGGGGGTCAGAGACCGACTGGCCCATGGACCAGCCCCGGGTCGCGCGACTGACCCAGTTGATGACGTTGTAGCGCACGTCCAGGGGATCGACGCCCTCGGGCAGGACCTCGACGCGATAGGCGTCCTTGAAGCCCGCCGCCTCGAAGGCTTGGGCCCACCAGGCCGCGCCCTCGACCAGGGCCGAGCGGATCGGCTCGGGGGCCGCGCGGTCGACATAGAAGACGATCGGCTTCTTGACGGTCGAGACCGCCGCCGTCGGATCGGTCTTCTCCAGCCGGAACCGGCGCGCCCACCGACCGACAATATCGTCGCCGAGCGGCACCGCATAGTCCAGTCCGACCACGCCCCAGGTCCCGGTCCGCGGATCAAAGGCGCGCGGCACGAAACCCGGCTCGGGCAGCTTCACCAGCGAATGACGAACGGTCAGGGTGATCAGCTTGGGATCGGGCGCGATATTGCGGGTCTCCGGCCCGGGCGTGTCGGAGGCAAAGGTCTGGCGGGCTTCGAGCTCGATGTTTTCCGGGAAAACCTTGACCGCCGCAGGATCCGCAACGGACAGGTCGGAGACCAGCCTGAAGCCAGCCTCCCCGGCCTGTTTGAGAGCGTCCACCGCGCCGATCACGTCACGGGTCAGAAAGCTTGAGATATCGACCAGGATGCGGCCGTCCGGGGTCTCTGAGGCCACCTCGCCGGCCCAGACGGTCGAGACCGCAAAGGCCTCGCGCGCCGCGATCTGTTCGGCGGCGGGCGCACCAACTGCAGTGAACTTGGGGTTCTCGTACTCGGCGATGACCTTCTTGCCGATCCGGCGGAAGACCAGAACCTGGGTGTCGCCGAGGGCGGCGCGATCAAGACCGACCGGGGCCGAGCCCAGGCCTGTGCGCAGGGAGGCGACATAGAGGAACCGGCCGCTGACCCCGTCGGAATCCGGCTTGGGCAGGGACAGCAGGATCCGTCCCTTGGCCTTGTCGATGTGAACCGGCAGCAGGCCATCCAGCTTCGTGGTCCCGGACAGGGCCGCGTCGGCGACAGGCGGCTTGTCTTTCGCCGCAGCCAGAACCGGCGACGCCGCCGTGAAAACCAGGGCCGCTGCCAGGGCGGCGCGGCTGACGGATCCGAACTTCATGAAGGCCCCCAAGGTCAAACATCCGGCTTGGCGCGCGACTCTCGCCCCGGCTTACGGTTGGACAAATCCTTTCACCCGCGCGCGCCGCGCGCCAGTGGGGCGGACGAATTTCACCTCGGCCAGAACCATCCTGTCCCGGCGGGACCTGGCTATTGCGTATCCGCGCGGCGGGCGCGCACCGCGCGCTGGCCGTCAATGTTCATGAAATAGCTGCCCATCGACGCCTTGCGGATCTCGGCCTTGGAGCCCTTTTTGGGGTTCTTGGACAGGATGGAGTCATCAACCTGCTTCCACACTGCGCCATCGGCCAGCACGATGGTCCAGCGACCATCGGCGCTCTGGCGGGCGCTGACGACCTCGCCGATCACCCGGTCAACTTCCGTTTTCTCCTCGCTGCGGTCGAGGATGGACAGGGCCGAGAGTTCCAGACCAAAGGCCTGCCGACGGGCGGCCCGGGCCTGCTGCCGGTCGACGATGATCACCTCGCCGGTCTTCTCGGCCTTGTTGACCTGTCCGACCGCAGCATCATAGCAGGCCAGCCTTTCGGTATCGGCGACGATCGAGCGGCAGTCGAACAGCGCCTTCAAGACCGCCGGCGTCGCGGCCTTCGAGGCATCAGCCGAAACCGCCGGCATCGGCACCGCCAGGAGAACCAGCACGGCGAGCTTGGACCAGGTTTTCATGCGACCCCACAATTTGAACCGATGCATAGGAAGCGCCCAGGGCGAACCGGGCAAGCGCATCTTTGGAAATCAGGCCGACGGATTGGCGTCGCGCACCAGCCAGCCGGTCAGGGACAGGCGCTTGGTGGCGGCATAGGCCGCGACCGGCGCGACCGAATGGGCGCGGGGCACGCGAAACAGCGTCAGAACATTGAAACCGGGCATGAAGCCGCGCTCGATCTGCCCCTCGGCGTCATGGAACAGCAGCTGACCGCCCCAGTCCGGTCGCCAGTCGCGGGTGAAGCCGAGGGTAAAGGCCGCCAGGCGATC
Source organism: Caulobacter sp. AVps16 (assembly GCF_058681455.1). Classification (NCBI taxonomy): domain Bacteria; kingdom Pseudomonadati; phylum Pseudomonadota; class Alphaproteobacteria; order Caulobacterales; family Caulobacteraceae; genus Caulobacter; species Caulobacter sp. AVps16. Next base: position 707,768 of record NZ_CM178739.1, on the reverse strand, counting down.
ATCGCGCTTGTGACTGTCGTCATGCAGCGTGAGAAAGTCGCCCGGCCGATAGTTCGAGGCCTGGACGCGGACGCCATCGACCTGGTCGCTCCCGATCACCGCCTGGCCGAAATCCAGGAAGGTCCGGCTTTGCAGGAACGCCGTGGCCTGATGGATGGGCGCTGTCGGATCGCGGGCATATTCGTCCTGCAGGGCGTAGGACAGGTGGATGAACGAGAACCCCCGAGAAGCCCGCTTCAGGGCTCCCTGCAGGAACTGACGAACCTGGGCCTCGCCGAACTTCTGAATGACCTGCGGACTGATCACGAGGGTCTCGGAGGTTTCGTCCGGGGCCACCACGTTCCAGGTCAGGCCGGCCAGGACCCCGGCGACCCTCTCGGCGTCTGCGGGCTCCAGAAAGACAGGAATCTGCACCACGCCGTCCCGCTGAAAGGCGGCCGCGAACGGCGCTGGGTCGAGACTCGGATTGATCCGGATCACCGGCAGGGTCGTGGTCATGGGGCAAACCGGCACAAAAGGGGGTTCTCCCGCTGCAAAAAGAGCCTGAACGCGCATCCCGTAACAGATGGCTGATCCGCGACACAACCCGCGACCAAGGTGGTCAGGCCATCAAAAAGTTTGATCTGGCACAGACAGAGTCCGATAGAACAAGTTATGCCCTACAGCCCATGCGCGCCCCGGATCGAGGTTTGCGGCCTCCTTGCACCAGCAATCGCGGTCAGACCTTAGCGAAAACATTTCAGGATCTTTAAAGTTCGTAGCGGCCTGAACATGGAAGCGCCAAACGTTCGCAGGAAACGTGTCGGAATATTGACACTTTTAAGGCGTTTCGAACGCGAAATATTTCGCGCCTACCCCAAGTATACTATTCCAGAATTCGCCTGCAACTAGGTAGAAATTCGGGCGTCGGGCCGGCAAGACGCAATCACATGCGTCACTTTTGCTACACAGACGGCCAATTGTTGCACGAGCGCATTGCGAAAGATTGACCCCGGTTCATCAGACGTCACTCTCCCAGCCAATTCGCGTCGGTCACGCCGCGGGTTGGGGGCGTCATGACTTGGATCAAACCGAGACGACGCAAAAAAATTATGTTGGAGGTTTGATGTTTAACCCGCTGTCCACCCGGAAACGCCTGCTGGCGACCACCGTGCTCTGTGGCGCGATTGCGCCCATGGCCATCGCCATGCCCGCCTTTGCCCAGACCGCACCCGCTGCTGCGGAAGCCGTGCAGGTCGAAGAAATCGTCGTCACCGGTTCGCGCATTGCGCGTCCTGACCTGGTTTCTTCCAGCCCTGTCGCCACGGTCGGCGAGAAGGAACTGGAGCAGTCGGGCGTCGTCAACACCGAGAACCTGCTCAACACCCTGCCCCAGGCCGTGCCCGGCATCACCTCGACGGTGAACAACGGCAACAACGGTACCGCTACGGTCAACCTGCGCGGCCTCGGCTCGAACCGCACCCTGGTGCTGGTCGACGGTAAGCGTCAGACCCCGACCACCCAGGCCGGCAGCGTCGACCTCAACCTGATCCCGCCGGCGCTGATCAAGCGCATCGAAGTTGTGTCGGGCGGCGGTTCGGCCGTTTACGGCTCGGACGCCGTGGCCGGCGTCGTCAACTTCATCCTGAAGAACGACTTCGAAGGTATGGAAGTCTCGGCCGGCTATCAGGCCACCGATGACGGCGAAGCCCCGATCTATTCGTCCGACGTGACCTTCGGCGCCAACTTCGCTGACCGCAAGGGCAATGTCGTCCTGAGCCTCGGCTACAACAAGCGCGAAGCCCTGACCCAGGGCGAACGTGGCGGCATGCTGGGCCGCGCCTGGGGCGACAACGCCGCCCGCAACGGCCTGGTGCCGTCGGGTTCGGGCTCCATGGAGCCGGGCCGCGTCGATCCGTTCGTCTCCGGCAAGTTCATCACCCTGCCGGGCGTTGCCAACCTCGCCGCCAACTCGGCCTACTTCCTGCCGAACGGTGCCGTGCGCCTCTATGACGCCGCGAACGACACCTACAACTTCGCACCGGTCAACTATCTCCAGACCCCGCAAGAGCGTTTCTCGGTCACCTCGCTGGCCAGCTACGAGATCAAGCCGGGCCTGACCGCCTATGCCAAGGGCAACTTCGTCAGCAGCCGCGTTGTCACCCAGCTGGCCCCGACCCCGGTCGGTAACCGGATCTTCCGCTTCAGCCTCGACAACAATCCCTTCCTGACCGCCGCGGCCAAGACCGCGCTGAACAGCATGGGTTCGACCACCGCCTACAGCATCCCGGCCAGCAGCCCCTGGGCCGCCGGCACCTACACGGATGTCGACACCGACGGCGATGGCCTGTTCGAAACCGTCACCGGCGTGTTCAACAAGCGCCTCAGCGACGTCGGCCCGCGCGTCGCGGCCTTCAACTTCACCGGCTTCCAGATCCAGCTGGGCCTGAAGGGCGATATCGAAGCCATCAACGGCGGCTTCGACAGCTACTTCCAGTATGGCAACACCGCCGGCAGCCAGACGCTGCTGGGCGACACCAGCCTGGTCCGCATCCAGCAGGGCCTGCTGCTGAACGCCGCCGGCACGGCCTGCGCCGACCCGTCGGGCGGTTGCGTTCCGGTCAACATCTTCGGCCAGGGCACGATGTCGGCGGCTGCGGCCAACTTCATCAAGACCCGCATCAACTCGTCGCAGGACTACGAGCAACTGTACGCCGGCTTCACCATCAGCGGTGATACGGCCAACATGTTCTCGCTGCCGGCCGGCCCGATCGGCTTCGCCGTCGGTGGTGAGTATCGCGCTGAAGACTTCGCCTTCAACCCCAGCCAGGATCTGGCCACGGGCAACCTGACGGGCTTCAACGCCAGCCCGGCTGTTGCTGGCCGCTTCGACGTCTATGAAGCCTATGCCGAAGTTCTGGTTCCGCTGCTGAAGGACCTGCCGTTCGTCAAGTCGCTGGACCTGGAACTGGCCGGCCGCGTGTCGGACTACACCACCCAGCCGGACCCGGTTGAAACCTACAAGGTGGCCGGCACCTGGAAGCCCTTCGAAGACCTGATGCTGCGCGCCTCGTACAACAAGGCGATCCGCGCTCCGTCGGTCGGCGAACTCTACGCTCCGCAGAGCAACGGCTTCCCGACCGCGACCGACAACTGCTCGGCTCGCGCCAACCCGAACGCCGCTACCCGTCAGGCCTGTATCAATTCGGGCGTCGCGGCGAGCGCCGTTGGTGTGATCAATGCCAACCAGCAGACCCAGACCCTGAACGGCGGCAACCCGAACCTGCGTCCGGAAGAAGGCAAGACCATCACCTACGGTTTCGCCTACACCCCGTCGTGGCTGCCGAACTTCTCGATCACCGGTGACTACTTCTCGATCGAGATCACGGACGCCATCGCCAGCTTCGGCGGCAGCGCTTCGAACGTCATGAACGTCTGCTACGGCTCGCTCGTGAACGGTAACCCGTCGTCGCCCTACTGCCAGGCCATCAACCGCCTCGCCAACGGCTCGATCGACTACATCTCGCTGACCGCCAAGAACGTTGCCACGATCAAGACCGAAGGCTTCGATGTCGGCGTGACCTACCGCACCACCCTGGAAGACCTCGGTCTGCCGGATTGGGGTTCGGTTTCGCTGCGCTCGCTCTACACCAACACCTGGGAAAGCACGACGACGCCGGACGAAATCTCGACGCCGATCAAGTGCGCCGACAAGTTCGGCACCCGCTGCGGCAACCCGACCCCGCGTCACAAGCTGCGCACGGCCGTCAACTGGAAGATGAACCAGTTCGGCCTGAACCTGGTGTGGAACCACCTGGACGACGTGAACGACGACGCTCCGGCCACCCGCTACACGGTCGAGCGTATCGGCGCGAAGAACTACTGGGACCTGTCGGGCGACTGGGAAGTCAACGACAACGTCGCCTTCACCGGCGGCGTCAAGAACCTGACCCAGGAAGCCTATCCGATCCTGGGCGGCAACGCCTCGCCGTCGAACAGCGGCTATCCCGCCACTTACGACGTCCTGGGCCGTACGTTCTTCATCAACGCCCGTCTGCGTTACTAAGACCTGACCTGGTCGGGCGTTTCGGCGCCCGGCCGGGAAAGCGCTGGAGAAGCAAGATCTGGCCCGTCCCGGTACCCCGGGGCGGGCCTTTTCTTGTTTGCTTCTCCGCACACAGAAAAACGTGCTCGCTCGATTGCGCAGACGGCGGATTTCCGGTCTGGATTCGTCAGATCTTTAGCGCGGCACGGTTTTGCCGCCTGTTCCGGACGGGAAGCCCACTCAATGACTCGATCCAAAGCCATGGCCGGCGCAGCGCTCGTTCTGCTGATGTCCCTGACCGGCGCAAGTCTCGCCACTGCTCAGATCACCCCGCCCGACAAGGCCTTCGCCCAGCCGGTCGGCAGCGACTATTTCCTTGCCGACTACACCGCCTATGAGGCCTATCTGAAGACCCTGGCCGGGCAGTCGGACCGCATGAAGCTGGTCGATATCGGCAAGACCGAAGAGGGCCGAACCCAGTGGATGGCGGTGGTTTCCTCGCCGGCCAACCTGGCGAAACTGGACCACTACAAGACCATCGCCCGCCGCCTGGCCAAGGCCGAGGGCGTATCCCGGGAAGAGGCCACCAGGCTGGCCGCCGAGGGCAAGGCCGTGGTCTGGATCGACGCCGGCATGCATGCCAACGAGACCGTGACCTCCCAGGGTCAGATCCAGGTCCTGCACCGGATGCTTACCGAGAACGACCCGGAGACGATGCGTCTGCTGGACGACGTGATCATCCTGTTCGCCCACGACAATCCGGACGGCATGGAGCTGATCTCGGACTGGTACATGCGCAAAGAGGATCCGAAGAAGCGCGAGTTCGGCTCGGTGCCGCGCCTCTATCAGAAGTACATCGGCCACGATAACAACCGCGACAGCTTCATGGCCCAGATGGCCGAGACGACCAATGTCAACCGCCAGCTGTTCCGCGAGTGGTTCCCGCAGATCGTCTACAACCAGCACCAGACTGCGCCCAACGGCATGGTGGTGTTCGTGCCGCCGTTCCGCGATCCGGCCAACTACAATTACGACCCGCTGGTCATGACCACCCTGCAGGAGGTGGGCATGGCCATGCACAGCCGCCTGGTGGCCGAGGACAAGCCAGGTTCGAGCGCCCGCAGTGCCGCCACCTATTCCACCTGGCACAACGGGATGGAGCGCTCGATCGCCTATTTCCACAATGCTGTGGGGCTGCTGACCGAAATCACCGGCGGGCCGACGCCCATGCCGCTGAACCTGGTGCCCGACGCCCAACTGCCCAGCAATGACCGGCCCATGCCTGCTCCGCCGCAGATGTGGCACCTGCAGCAGACCCTGGACTATCAGTGGAGCCTGAACCGCGCCGTTCTGGACTATGCGTCGCGCAACCGCGAACGGATGCTGTTCAACATCTGGAAAATGGGCGCCAACGGCATTGCCCGCGGCAACCAGGACAGCTGGACGCTCAGCCCCAGCAAGATCGACGCCCTGAAGGAGGCGGCCAGGGACAAGCCCTTCGAGGGGCGTGGCGGTGCCGTCGACCCGACCCTGTACAAAACGGTCTTGCAGGCCGCGGAACGACGCGATCCGCGCGGCTTCATCCTGCCGGCCGATCAGGCCGACATGCCCACGGTCGTGGCGTTCCTGAATGCCCTGATCAAGGCCGGGGTCGATGTCGAACAGGCTGACAAGGCCTTCACCGTGGCCGGCAAGACCTATCCCGCCGGCTCCTATGTCGTGAAGACCGCCCAGGCCTATCGGCCTCACGTGCTCGACATGTTCGAACCGCAGGATCACCCGCACGACACCGAATATCCCGGTGGCCCGCCCAAGGCCCCCTACGATGTCACGGGCTATACCCTGGCCTATCAGATGGGCGTCAGGTTTGACCGCATTCTCGACGGCTTCGAAGCGCCGACCACGCGGGTTCCGGACCTGATCACCGTCAGGCCCGGCGCGATCAAGGGTTCGGGCAAGGCCGGCTGGCTGATCAGCCATGAGCCCAATAACAGCTTCACTCTGACCAATCGCCTGCTCAAGGCCGGGGCCAGCGTGCAGTGGCTGAAGGACGGTGCCAAGGCCGGCAAGGTCACCTTTGGCCCGGGCGCGATCTGGGTCCCCGCCTCGCCCGCTGCCCAGACCGTGCTGGCGGCCAGCGTCAAGGAACTGGGTCTCGACGCCTGGGCAGTCGGTGCCAAGCCCTCCGGCCCCACCCTGCCCCTGAAGCCGGTGCGGATCGGCCTGGTTGATGTCTATGGCGGCTCGATGCCCTCGGGCTGGAACCGCTGGATGTTCGAGCGCTTCGAGGCCCCCTTCCAGGTCGTCTATCCGCAGCGACTGGACGCCGGAGACCTGAACAAGGACTTCGACGTCCTCGTCTTTGCCGATGGGGTCTTCCCGGCCCCGGCCGGCGGCCCGTTCCGCGCCGGTCGCGGTGGTCCGCAACCGAAGCCGGAAGAGATTCCGCAAGAATACCGGGCCTGGCTGGGCCAGGTGACCGACACCAAGACCCTGCCCCAGGTCGAAGCCTTCGCGAAGGCCGGCGGCACGGTGGTGGCCATCGGGGCCTCGACCCGGCTGGCCACCGCCCTGGGCGCGCCGGTCGAGGTGGCCACCGGCCGGATCGAGAACGGCGAGCTCAAGGCCTTGCCCAACAAGGAGCTCTATATTCCGGGTTCGATCCTGCGGGCCCGGGTCGATAACCGCCAGCCCCTGGCCTATGGCCTGCCGGATCAGGTGGACGTGTTCTTCGACCGCAGCCCGACCTTCACGCTGAAGTCTGATGCCAAGGGCGTGTCACGCGTGTCCTGGTTCGACAGCGAGACTCCCCTGCGCAGCGGCTGGGCCGTTGGCCAGGAGAAGCTCAAGGGCTCGACGGCAATCCTCGATATCGACCTGGGCAAGGGCAAGCTTCTGGCCATGGGCCCCGAGATCACCCAGCGCGCCCAGTCCTATGGAACCTTCAAGTTCCTGTTCAACGGCCTGCTCTACGGTCCGGCGATCGCCGCCACGCGATAACGAGAAGGTCCTGGCGGCGGCCTGCGCCGCCAGGACCTTCTCGTCTTGGACGCTATGTCGGTGACATCAGGGTCTGGGCGAGGTGGCCCTCAGGCGCTGCGCTGGAACGGCGCGGCGGGGCAATGCTCGGCCAGGAACTCGCCGTGACTAGGCAGGGCCGCTACCTGGGCGTTGAGGATCGGAGCTGACTGTTCGAGCGTCTGCTGGATCACGGCATAGGGCACCGCATCGACCAACTGCTGATAGCGGCGCGGGCGCACCCCCATGCCCTCCATCACTGACTGCCAGCTCGGCGCGCGGAACATGTCATCGACCCCGTCGCGCAGGAGGCCGCTGGCCCGGAACAGCTCCAACCGCTCTCTCAGGCTTTCGGGCGGAACGACCGCCTGGTAGTCGCGCCAGAACGGCGTGTCGTCGCGCTGGGTGGTGACATAGTGCAGCACGATGAAGTCGCGGATCTCTTCATAGTCCATCGTCATGCGCCGGTTGTATTCGGCGGCAAGGCCGGGATCGAAATCCTTGTCCGGGAAATAGCGCAGCAGGAAATCCATGCCGCGATAGATCAGGTGCAGGGCGGTGGATTCCAGCGGCTCGATGAAGCCTCCGGCCAGACCGATGGCCACCACATTGTTACGGAACAGGCGCTTGCGCATACCGGTCTTGAACGGAATGAAATTGGGGCCCAGCAGGACCTCGCCCTCGATCTGGCTCAGCAGGGTAGCGGCGGCTTCGTCCTCGCTGAGGTATTTGCTGCAGAACACATAGCCGTTGCCCGCCCGGTGCTGCAGCGGAATGCGCCAGCGCCAGCCGGCATCCTGGGCCTGGGCCACTGTATAGGGATGCGGGTCCTTGACGTTTTCGGTCTGGGCGACCACCGCGCGGTCACACATCAGCACGTCCGACCAGTCCCGGTATTCCTCGTCCAGGGTCTTGCCGATGAGCAGGGCCCGGAAGCCCGAGCAATCGATGAACAGGTCGCCGGAGACCTCGGTGCCGTTCTTCATGATCACCCTCTCGACGAAACCGTCGGGACGGGAGACCACATCGGTGACTATGCCTTCGGTGCGCTTGACGCCCCGGGCCTCGGCAAAGTCACGCAGATACTGGGCGACCAGCTTGGCATCGATGTGCAGGGCATAGTTGGCCCCGCTCAGCAGGGACTTCTGGGCGCGGACCGGCGGGATGAACTTCCACTGGTCGGCCATCACCGTGGCCGGGGCGAAATCCTGCAGGTTTGACGGATGGCCATTGGCCTTGGCCCGAAGCCAGCACTGGTAGAATTCGTGCCGTCCGATGGGGCCGCCAATCTGACCAAAGGGATGGTAGTAGGTCTCGCCCTTGTTGCGCCAGTTCTCGAAGCGGATCGCCAGCTTGAAACTGGCCTGGGTCTTCTGAATGAAGTCCTGCTCGTCGATGCCCAGGCTGCGGATCAGCTGCAGGAAGGGCGGAATGGTCGACTCCCCCACGCCGATCGTGCCGATCTCCTCGGACTCGATCAGCTCCACCGCAACTCCGGTCTTGTGGAAATAGTGGCTGGCCATGGCCGCGCAGATCCAGCCGGCACTGCCGCCGCCGACGATCACGACCTTGCGGATCCCGTTCTGATTGGCGTCCTGCATGTCCGTCCCTGTTCTCGTCTCTTATTGCGCGGCAAGCGGCGTGGGCCGCGCGTATTTTTCCAGAAAATCAGAGTGGGTCGGGGCCCCGTCGACGGCCGCCCTTACCGCCTTGCGCATTTCGTCCATGCCCCGGCGCAGTGACGCTACATCCAGGCCATCGAGACTGGGATCCCAGGTCTTGGGCAGGATGTCGAAGCCCGTATAGATCGCCAGCCAGCTGGCGGGCTGGAACATCTCCCAGCGATAGCGGATGAAATGGCCGCGCTCACGGAACATCTCGATCTTGTGCTTGAGGGTGTCCGGCACGTCCACGGCCCGGCAGTCGCGCCAGAAGGCCGTGTCCTCACGCTGATTGGCCTTGTAGTGCAGGATGATGAAGTCGCGCACGCGCTCCATTTCCAGCCGCGACATCTCATTGAACTCGTCGGTCACCGCGGGATTGAAGGACCGGTCCGGGAACAGCTGCTTGATCTTCTCGATCCCGGTCTCGATCAGGGCGATGCTGGTGCTCTCGAGCGGCTCCAGAAAGCCCGAGGCCAGGCCCAGGGCAATACAGTTGCGGTTCCAGGCCTTCAGCCGGCGGCCCGGCATGAACCGGATCTGACGCGGCGCGTGCAACAGAGGATCCGGCACTGAGGCCTGCAGTTCCTGCAGAGCTTCATCGTCGCTGATGTGCCGGCTGGAATAGACATAGCCGTTGCCATAACGATGCTGCAGCGGGATCCGCCAGCGCCAGCCGGCCGTCTGGGCAGTGACATCGGTATAGGGCGGCGGCGCGCCGTGACCTTCGCTCTGCACCGCATAGGCGCGGTCGCACAGCAGCCATTGGCCCCAGTCCTCGTAACCCGTCTGGAGCGCCTCCTCGATCAGCAGGCCCCGGAAGCCCGAGCAATCGATGAAGAGGTCGCCCTCGACCGACGCGCCGCTGTCGAGTGAGACCGACGCGATGAAACCGTCCTCCGGACGTAAATTGACCTTCGTGATCCGGGCATCGATCCGCTGCACGCCGGCCGCCTCGGCAACCTGCCGCATCAGGCCCGCGAACAGACCGGCATCGAAGTGCAGTGCCCAGTCGAACACCGACAGGCTGGAGGGCGGGTTGCGCGAGGGCTGGGTGAACTTGCCGCCCTTGGCCAGCGCGGCACCCAGCGAGTATTCGCCGATCTCGGCCGTCTCGCCTTCAGCCCGCAGCCGAAGCCAGTAGTTGTGAAAGGGTACGCCACGCAGGTCCTGACCAAACAGGCCGAACGGATGGATGAAGGACGAGCCGGGCTTCAGCCAGTCCTTGAAGCGGATGCCCAGCTTGCAGGTGGCACCGGTGGCCCGCATCACGTCGAGATCGCTCAGACCCAGGGTCTGATAGAAGCTGCGGATCGTCGGGATGGTGGCCTCACCGACTCCGATCGTGCCGATCTCCGAGCTCTCGATCAGGGTGATCTTCAGGGGCGAGCCCTGGAAATGACGTTGCAGACTGGCCGCCGCCATCCAGCCGGCCGTGCCGCCGCCCACGATCACGACGCTGCGGATACGGTTGTCCGTCACGGGCTGCTCCAAGGTCGCCCTCGTAATTCGCCTTCAGAAAGATCCGGCGGCCGCCGAAGCTATCGCCTCACGTCTGAACCGGACAGGTCCGGCTGCAAAAAAGAGCCGCCGTGACGAGGGGGTCACGGCGGCCGCAGGAGGTGAGCCTAGATGTTACCAGCGAGCCCGCAGGCCGACCGTGTAACGCGGTTCAAATTCGTTCTGGCTGATGTACTGGGTCTTACCGGCCGCAAACTTGGCGTAGTAATCCTCAATCTCGCCGGTAACGTTCGAACCGTTGAAGTAAACGGTCACGTTGTCGCGCACATTGTAGCTGACGTTCACATCAACATAGCCCGTGCTGTCCTGATAGATCGGGATGTTGTTGCTCATCACGCTGGACAGACGATCGGTGCGATAGTTGTAGGCGACGCGCGCCTGCAGCTTCTCGTCCTGATACCAACCCACCAGGTTGAACTGGTGCTTGGAGTTGTCGACGAAGGACAGTTTCTTGCCGTCGAGGCCGACCCGCGACTCCTTGCTGGGCGAGTTGGTGTAGTTGGTGTCGACGCCGAAGTTCGACAGGAAGCCGGCATCCGGCAGGATGTCGCTCATGGCGAGCTTGGCACCCACTTCCAGTCCCTTGACCTCGCCGCCGTCGCCCTGGATGGGCAGCGAGACGCTGACGGTGCGACGGATCACGCCGTCCTGGTCGGGGAAGCGGCCGGTCGTCGTTCCGCCGGTCACGAAGCTGTCGATCTTCAGCTTGAAGGCCGAGATGTTCAGCATCGAAGCGCGGCCGAAATAGTACTCGACGGCACCGTCGAAGTTCTGCGAACGCCAGGGATCCAGGTTCGGGTTACCCGAAGCGCTGGCACCGGTCACGCAGCGGACGTTCGGCAGGGCCGCGCCGCAGTCGGAGGTGAAGATCGACAGACCGCCGCCATAGTTGCCCAGATCCAGCGGCTGCATGGTCTTGCTATAGGCCGCGCGGAACTTGAAGTGCTCACCCAGGTCGTAGACCAGGTTCACCGACGGCAGCCAGTCGGTGTACTTGCGCTTGGTGACGGCATCGCCGGCGTCGGCGTTTGTGTCACCATAGTTGCGGGTGTCACCGGTGAGGTTCTGCTTCACCGTCAGTTCGGTCTCGATGACCCGCAGGCCGACATTGCCCGACAGACCGCCCAGCTCGAAGTTGGCAGCGCCGAAGGCGCTCTGTTCGCGCAGGCTGACATCATAGGTCTGGCCGGGGATCGGCACGCGGATCGCACCGCCGAAGACCTTCTTGTGGAAGGCTTCCGCATCATCGAAGTCGCGCGGATCGATGGCCCAGAAGCCAGGAATGCCGCTGGTCACGCCACCCAGGTCATCGACCCAGACGGTGTTGTTGTAGGTGTCGAGACGGGTCGGGGCATTGACGGTGTAGCCCTGGAACACCTGCAGACCGGTGACCGGGTCACGCACGAACTCGCCCGCCTGGCACTGGTTCTGGCTCATGACGACGTCGATGGCCTTCCACTGGGCCTCGCAACCGCCCGCCGGAACCGGCGTGCCGTTGGCCTGAACCGAGCCCGGCGAACCACCATAGAAGCCCGAGAACAGGTGGAACTGCTCGACATCGACCGAACGCTCGCTCTGACGAACGCCGGCATCGATCTTGGTGATGAAGCCCAGGAACTTGTCGTCGAACGCATAGTGACCGTCGGCGCGGAACACGTTCATGTCCGACTCGACCTCATTGTTGCCCTCCGACGAGAAGGCCCCGATCGCATAGCTGTCCTTGTTGGCCATGTAATCTTTGAGGGTCTTGCCGGCGCCCAGACCGCCTGCGAGCGGCTTGTCGAAGCCCGACCAGACCGGATGATCACCGCCGATATTGTAGTGCAGCTGCGGGTTGGCCCCGTAACCCTGCGGGTTCGGATCCAGGTAGCAACCGCCGGCGCTGCCGACGACGGCATTGGTGCGGCGGGCGACCGGGAACTTGTCGCAGATGGCCTTCGGATAGAAGGTGCCACGCGTCCGGTCATTGGCATCGCGGAACAGGTTGAAACGGCCCGGCGCATAGCGCCAGTTGCTCAGGTCGCCCTGGGCCTGGCCGTTCATGCTCAGACGTTCACCGTCAGCGCGGATGGCGCGGGTCTCGAAGGTGAACGGACCGCCGTTGTCGTAGTTCAGTTCCAGATTGTAGTTCTTGGTCTTGGACTTGGTGGTGCGGTTGACGGTGAAGGAATTGATCCACCACGCATCGATGTCGTACTCGTCGACCGCCAGCCAGTTGCCGATGCCGACCGACGTCGAGGCCGTGGGCTTGGTCCAGGCCCCGAAAGCACCGCCGTCCCAACGGTTGGAGATGTTGATGCCGACGGCGCGGTTGTATTCCTCCAGTTCGGCGTAGAAGCCTTCGGCAATCAGGCTGAAGCCTTCGCCGAGATCGGCTTCGAAGGCGACATTGACGCCCAGGCGATCACGCTCGACGACGCGGTTGAAGCTCTCGAAGCCGTGGGGCGAGATGTAGCTGTTGGGGAAACTGCCACCCCAGTCATTGTTGCCCGACAGGCCGACGGTGCCCGAATAGTTGTTCCCCAGGTTCGACTTGCTCTTGGCGGCCGAGACCATCAGGCCGACGCGGTCATTGCGCCAGTTCAGGACGCCATTGGCCAGGTAGTCGTTTTCAGAGGTGCGATCGCCCTGCTGGCCTTCGAGGCCACCAGCGAAGGTGAAGCCCTTCGGCAGCTGGAACGGACGGCGGGTCTTGAGGTCGATGGTGCCCGAGATGCCCGACAGGGCGTTCTTCGGATCCGTCGACTTGAAGACCAGCACCTGGTTCATCAGCTGGGACGGCACATCCAGCAGGTTCGGCTGGGCCGAGCCCATATTGCCGGCGCTGAGATACTGTTCGCCGTTCAGCAGGGTGATGACCTGGGCCAGGCCGCGGATGTTAACCGTGGTGCCCTCGCCGGCATTGCGCTGGACCTGGATGCCCGAGATGCGCTGCAGCGAGTCGGCGATGGTGACGTCGGGCAGCTTGCCGATGTCTTCCGCCGAGATGGCGTCGACGATCGAGGCCTGCTGACGCTTGACGTCGACCGACTTGATCTGGGACCCGCGAACGCCGGTGACGATCACTTCCTCGACCTGCGTGGCATCCTGGGCGAATGCGCCGGTGGTCAGAGCCACCTGCGAGGCGCCGGCCAGCAAGGCCACCGCCAGGCCGCGCGTCAGCACGGCTTTCCTACGTTGATTAGTCAAATTCCTCGCTCCCCAACTAACGTTTTTATGGTCGTTCGCCCCGTTTCCAGGCCCGCCGTCTTTGCGACGGGCTCCGGAACCGATTGAGCGGCTTCAAGGCCCGGCGAACCGTTGTCCGCATTGTCCGTCGTGACGGCGACCCCCAGCGCCCGGGCTGACGATTCCGGCCCCTCGCCGTCATCGGTTGACGTCAACCATCATCAAATGTCCCACCCAAGTCAACAAGAATGTCAACGTTGTCATTTTGGCCCAGCAGGCCTGCCAGCGCACACCAAGGGGGTCGCGATCCGCCCCATTCCGATCACGGCAAGGCCGTTAAATGACCATTCAGCCCGGTAAATCCGCCAAAAATGGCGCTATGGGCCCACTTCGGACCAATTTCAGACCCCAACCAAGGCTACATGATAACGCTCCCATAGGTCGCCCAGCACGAGATTATCCCCCGAACCCCAGAGGCTGACAGCGCTTGCATGCGGGGCGGAGGTCGAATTTTTTGTCCCAAAAATGTCTTGATAAATGACCCAATTTGACCTGATCTTGTCCAAAGACATGACAGGATAGACATCGTCGGCTATGGCTGATGACAGGCGTCTCCTTGCCGCCACGGCCCCGGCTGTGGTGGAGTCCGGCAAGAGGCGCGAAACCGGGTGAAGAAACGAAATGGCGACGATCCACGATGTGGCCGAACGGGCGGATGTCTCGCCCAAGACGGTCTCTCGCGTGCTCAACGAGCATGAAAGCGTCAGCGCCAAGACGCGGGACAAGGTCCGTGCCGCCATGCAGGAGCTGGGCTATCAGCCCAGCGCGGTAGCCCGCAGCCTGCGATCCCAGACCTCGTCCTCAGTTGGGGTCCTGATGGGCGACCCCAGCGGCGGCTACCATACCCGGATGCACCACGCCCTGTTGCTCGCCTGTGTCGAGACGGGTCGCCATCTGACCGTCGATCTGTTCGATGGGCCCGTCGCCGGATGGCAGGATCGCATCCGCGCCTTCGTTGCCGATGGTGGCGTCCGCGAGATGATCCTGCTTCCGCCGGAATGCGACTTTGGTCCCCTGAAGGAACTGATGCGCGAGCTGGAGGTGCGTTGCGTGCTCATCTCGCCGACCAGTCCAGACCCGCATTTTCCCGCCATTGCGATGGATGACCGGGCCGCCGCCCGCGAGGTCGTCGAGCACCTGTTCAGCCTGGGCCATACCCGGATCGGCCACATCTCCGGCCACCCGGACCACGCGGCCAGCACGCACCGACGCAATGGCTTTTTCGAAGCCTATGCTGCGCGAGGGCTGCCCCGTCCCGCAGCGGAGCTGATTGCCGACGGCGAGTTCACCTTCAAGACCGGCGTCGACGCGGCCAAGGCCCTGCTCGATATCGACGAGCCGCCGACGGCGATCTTCGCCGCCAATGACGACATGGCCGCGGCAACCTGCATGGAGGCCCAGCGTCGCGGCCTTCGCATCCCTGACGACATCTCTGTGGTCGGCTTCGACGATGCCCCGATTGCCGGGGTGATCTGGCCGACCCTGACCACGATCCGTCAACCTTTCGAGCAGATGGCGCTGCGCGCCCTCCAGACGTTCAGCGCCTGGAACGCCAATGAGGTGGCCGGCAAGGCCGCCGTGCCGTTCCTGGCCCAGTACAGCCTCGTGGCCCGTGAATCGACCGGCCCGGCCCGTACCGGCGGCCCGCCGAAACGAAAGACCTGAACCCTTCGCCGTCGAGCCGATAGCGGCCTGCGGCCCAAACAACGATAACGGAGGAAACATGAACCGGCAGACATTCCAGGGCCTCGCCCTGGCGCTGATGATCGGCGCGTCGGCAACGGCGTTGAACGCCCAGGCCCAGTCGTCCAAGCCGGCCGCCGCGGTCCTCGAACAGCCCTGGCTGAACCCCAAGCTGGACCCCGACAGTCGTGCCGACCTGGTGGTCAAGGCCATGACCCAGGATGAGAAACTGACCCTCGTGTTCGGCTATTTCGGGGCCGACATGAAGCCGAAATACACCCGCATCGAGGGCTCGCTTCCCGGTTCGGCGGGCTATGTGAAGGGCATTCCGAGACTCGGCATTCCCGAGCAGTTCGAAACCGATGCCGGTATCGGCGTCGCGACCCAGGGCAGCGCCAAGGAGTTTCGCGAGCGCACCGCCCTGCCCTCGGGCATGGCCACCACCGCCACCTGGAATCCGGACCTGGCCTTCAAGGGCGGTGCCATGATCGGCTCCGAGGCCCGTGACTCCGGCTTCAACGTCATGCTGGCGGGCGGCGTCAATCTGGTTCGCGAGCCGCGCAATGGCCGCAACTTCGAATATGGCGGCGAGGATCCCCTGCTGGCCGGCACGATGGTCGGGGCCCAGATCAAGGGCATCCAGTCCAATCACATCGTGTCGACGATCAAGCACTACGCCCTGAACAATCAGGAGACCGGCCGGTTCGTGGCCAGCGCCAATATCGGCGACGCCGAGGCCCGCACTTCCGACCTGCTGGCCTTCCAGTTCGCCATCGAGCAGTCCGATCCGCACGCGGTGATGTGCGCCTATAATCGGGTCAACAGCGTCTATGCCTGCGAAAGCGACTGGCTGCTCAATACCGTCCTGAAGAAGGACTGGGGCTATAAGGGCTATGTCATGTCCGACTGGGGCGCGGTCCATTCCGGGGCCAAGGCCGTCAATGCCGGCCTTGACCAGCAGTCGGCCGGGGACGCTTTCGACAAGCAGAACTTCCTGGGCTCGGTCCTGAAGGCCGACCTGGCCAGCGGTGCCGTCAGCGGCGCGCGTCTCGACGACATGGCTCGCCGTATCACCCGCGCCCTGTTCGCCAGCGGCGCGGTCGACCACCCGGTCAAGATCGCCCCGATCGACCTGGCGGCCAACGGCAAGGTCAGCCAGGCCGATGCCGAGGAAGGCATGGTCCTGCTGAAGAACGAGGGTGGCCTTCTGCCTCTGGCCAAGACCGCGAAGACCATCGCGGTGATCGGTGCTCATGCCGATGTCGGGGTGCTGTCCGGCGGTGGCTCGTCGCAGGTCTATCCGGCCGGTGGCCGCGCCGTTCAGGGCCTGCTGCCCGCGACCTGGCCGGGCCCGGTGATCTACTATCCCTCCTCGCCCCTGAAGGCGCTGCAGGCGCGCTTCCCGAACGCCAAGATCAGCTTCAGCGACGGCAAGGATCCGGCTGCCGCCGCCAAGCTGGCCGCCGCCAGCGATCTGGCCATCGTCTTCGCCGATCAGTGGACCACCGAGTCCGAGGATGTCTGGACCCTGAACCTGCCCAAGGACCAGGACGCCACCATCGCTGCCGTCGCCGGGGCCAACAAGCAGACCGTCGTTGTGCTGGAAACCGGCGGCCCCGTGGTCATGCCCTGGCTGAAGGACGTTGGAGCCGTTCTGCAGGCCTGGTATCCGGGCACCAATGGCGGCGAAGCGATCGCCCGCGTCCTGACCGGCGAGGTCGACGCCTCGGGACGCCTGCCGGTGACCTTCCCCAAGGACGTCAGCCAGCTTCCCCGCCCCAAGCTGGACGGTGACCCCAAGACGCCCGAGGCCCTGTTCGACATCGACTACAGCATCGAAGGCGCAGCGGTCGGCTACAAGTGGTTCGACCTGAAGAAGCACGAACCGCTTTTCCCGTTCGGCTATGGCCTGTCCTACACCCGGTTCGCCTATTCCAATCTCAAGGCTTCGAACGCCGACGGCGTGCTGACGGTCAGCTTCGACGTCAAGAACACCGGGGCCCGCGCCGGCAAGGATGTGCCGCAGGTCTATCTCGCTCTCAAGGCCGGCGGCTGGGAGGCCCCACAGCGTCTGGGCGGCTTCAAGAAGGTCGAGCTTGCACCCGGTGCCAGCACCTCGGTGACCCTGACCGTCGATCCGCGCCTGCTGGCGACCTGGGACGGCAAGGCCCATGGCTGGTCGATCGCCGGCGGTGACTATGCGGTGACGGTCGGTGCGTCCTCGCGCGCGCCTGCCCTGACCTCGACGGTTGCTCTTCCGGCTCGGGCCCTGCCGGTTTCGTCCGCCGCGAAATAGGCCCTAGGCCCAACGAGAAACGGCGCGGCCGGGGCAACCCGACCGCGCCGTCTTTGTTTCGTGCCACGTTCGGCACCCGGGTACCGAACGGCCTTTGCTCTCTATGGGGAGAATGGAATCAGGGCGCGCCAGCGCCCTAGATCGGCATCCGCATGATTTCCTGATAGGCCGAGATCACCTGGTCGCGGACAGCCATCACGGTTTCGAGGCTGGCTTCGGCGGAAGAAATGGCCGTGACCACGTCGATCAGTTCGGCCTTGCCGGCAACCTGCTGGGCCACCTTCATTTCGGCGGCCTTGGAGGTCTGGGCGACATCGGTCATGGCCGACTTCAGCAGGTCGCCGAAGTCCATGCCCTTGGCAGCGGTCGTGCCGCCGCCAATCGAGCCGACCGACATGGCCCCTTGCGAGGCATAGGCCTTGGCGGCAGCGAGCGCGGTGATCATCGGTCAGCCCCTATTTGCGCAGCACATCGAGGGTGCGCGACTGCATGGCGCGCGCCGTCTCGATGACGTTGAGATTGGCTTCGTAGGCGCGTTGCGCCTCCTTCATGTCCAGGGCTTCGACCAGCGAATTGACGTTGGGCAGCTTGACATAGCCCTTGCCGTCGGCGGCCGGATTGCCGGGATCATATTCGGTCTTGAAGGCGCTCTGGTCCTCATCGACGCGCAGCATCTGGACGCCTTCGGCACCTTCGACCCGGGTCGGCTTGAACACCGGAACCTGGCGACGATAGGGATCGCCGCCAGGGGTGCGGGCGGTGGAGTTGGCGTTGGCAATGTTTTCGGCAATGACCCGCATGCGACCCTGCTGGGCGCGCAGGGCCGAGGTGGCCACGGCCATGGTCGACAGCGAATTGGACTTGATCTCGGGCATCTGATCCGTCCTCAGCCGTTAACCTTGCGTGCGGCCATCCGCAGCATGGTCATGGACTTCTGGTAAAAGCCGACCGCGGCGTCATAGTTCATGCGCGCGTCGGACATCTTGAGCATCTGGTCCTCGAGGCTCACGGCATTGCCATCGAGCGTGGTGACCGAGTCGGCACCGGCCGTGGCCCGCCAGGCGCTCGGCGCATGGGAAGCGACCATGTGCGAGGCCGAGGTCGCCATCATCGAGACTCCACCCGTCGGAACGACCTTGCCGCCACGATAGGGCTGGCCGCCGGCACTCTGGTTCATCAGCGAGGCCTGAAAGCTGTAAGGCTTCAGGTCGCGCGGCTGATAGCCGGGCGTGCTGGCATTGGCCACGTTCTGGGCAATGACCTTCTGCCGCTCGGACAGATAGCCGAGCCGGCTCTTGAGCATGCCGAAAAGAGGAATGTCATCGGGTCCCATGCGATCATGGTGAAGAAACAGGGTTAATCGGCCATTAAGGAGCCGCGGGCTAACCACTGGTGGCGGGGCATTTGCCCTGCGCCATCTTGTCTCGCAGCGTTGGTTGATCCAGGCGCCATGAACATCGTCGAATTCATCCGCGCTATCGCCGCACTGGCCGTAACCCTGGGCCTGATCGGCCTGGCGGCCTATGCCCTGCGCCGGTTCGGTCCGGACGCCCTGACACGACTGGTCAGCGCCCACCAGGTCCGCCGCATGCGCGTGGTCGAGAGCCTCGTCCTGGACCCGACACGCCGCCTGGTGATCTTCAGCCTCGACGGCGAAGAACGCCTGATGCTTCTGGGTGAAGGCAAGCTTCTGGATTGGGGCCCACGCCCTGTGCCTGTACCGCCCGCCCCCGCAGCGCCGACCCCGGAGCCTGTCGCCTGATGCGCAGCCTGATCAAAGCCATCACAGGAGCGCAGCCGCAGGACCTGCGGCGAGCCGCCCTGATTTCCGTGCTGGCAGCCTTTGCCACCGCCGTGATGCCGGCCGCCGCCCTCGCCCAGTCTGCGATCAATGTGAACCTCGGCACCGGGGCCGGCCTGTCCGAACGTGTCGTCCAGATGGTCGGCCTGCTGACGGTGCTGTCCCTGGCACCGTCGATCGTGATCATGACCACCTCGTTCGTCCGTATCGTTGTGGTGCTGGGCCTGCTGCGCACTGCCATCGGCGTACAGCAGAGCCCGCCCAATCCGGTGATCATCAGCCTGGCCCTGTTCCTGACGGCCATCGTCATGGGACCGACCTTCGAGCGGTCATACGATCTGGGCGTCAAGCCCCTGCTGGACAAGCAGATGGAGCTGCCCGAGGCCTTCGAGGCCGCTTCCGGGCCGGTCAAGACGTTCATGCTCCGACAGGTCGATCGCGAGGACCTAGCCCTGTTCGTGCGCCTGTCGAAGATCCCCACGCCCAAGACCGCCGCGGACACCCCGCTCAAGGTCGTGACCCCGGCCTTCATGATCTCGGAACTGAAGAAGGCCTTCACGATCGGCTTCCTGCTGTTCATCCCGTTCCTGGTCATCGATCTGGTCGTGGCCAGTGTGCTGATGAGCATGGGTATGATGATGCTCCCACCGGCCACGATCAGCCTGCCGTTCAAGCTGATCTTCTTCGTTCTGGTCGATGGCTGGCGACTCGTTGCTGGCAGTCTTGTCGAGAGTTTCCAGCGTGGCGCTGGCGGTTAGGGACTGAGTTATGAGCGTATTTGTCCTGGGCTCCATCAATCTGGACGCCGTGGCACGGGTCGACGATCTGCCGCGCCCGGGCGAGACGGTGGCCGGCCTCTCGCTGGAACTGTTTCCCGGCGGCAAGGGGGCCAATCAGGCCGTCGCCGCGGCGCGCATGGGTGCCCCGACCCGGCTGATGGGCGCGGTCGGCAAGGAGGACAGCGGTCCAAACCTCAAGGCTACCCTGGCGGGATATGGGGTGCAGGTCAGTGATGTCTTCGAGCTGAAAGGCACTCCGACCGGCCAGGCCCATGTCTGGGTCGGGTCCGGCGGCGAGAACATGATCGTTGTCACCAGCGGTGCCAATGCCGCCGTTACACCGCAACATGTCGCCGCAACGGCCCTGGAAGGTCAGCGCGTCCTGCTCAGCCAGCTGGAATCGCCGGCCCAGGCCATTGAGGCCCTGTTCCGGGCCGGAGCCGCCAAGGGGGCCCTCCGCATCCTCAATGCCGCACCCGCCCTGCCACAGGGTGCCGCCCTGTTCCCCCTGACCGACATCCTGATCCTCAACCAGACCGAACTGGCGACCTATGCCAAGCTCGACGCTGAGCCGGCCAAGCTGGAAGAGGTGTCACGGGCTTCCCGCAAGCTGATGAGCCGTCCCGACCAGATCGTGATTGTCACCCTCGGCGCAGCAGGCGTGGCCTGCATCCGTCGCGACGAGGCCTTCCTGATCGAAGGTCGCAAGGTCAAGGCCATAGACACCACCGGAGCCGGCGACTGCTTCTGCGGGGCCCTGGCTTCGGCCCTGGCGATCAGCATGGATCTGCGCGAGGCGGTCGAACTGGCCAATGCCGCCGCCGCCCTTTCGGTTCAGAAATCGGGTGCGGCCCCGTCGATGCCCAGCAAGCGCGAAGTCGAGGCGTTTCTGGAGGGGTGAAGGCCTACTGCCCGCGCCCCGGGAACACAGGGGAAAGCGTCGCGATCCGGCTCAGGCCGCGCGGATTCCGCTGAACCCGTGATCCGACGCCGAGCCGATCACCGCGTCGTAGCCCAGGATCATGTCGACGTCCTTGCCGTTGCTGGCCAGGGGCAGACGCAGCCACAGGATCGACATGTGCGGAGCTCCGCGCCAGGCCATGCTGTGGACGCCCACGCCCGGGCGGCGACCGTCGACGACCTTGTCCAGTTCTTTGCGCCAGTAGTCGGTGGCTGCAGCATTATAGACGTCAGACAAACCCTTGCCGGTGATCTCGCGACCATAGACGCCATAGAGACCGGTGCCGGCCAGACGCAGGCGATAGTCCCGCGGCTCATTGACCACGTCGATCAGGCTGACTGTCGGCAGCATGCGCTTGATGCCGAGCGGATTCAGGTCCGCACGCGCCGGGAGGGCTGCCCCCCGTCGGAGTGACGCCCAATAGGCGAACATCTCCTGGTGAGCGCGGGCCGCGGAGGCCGATGCGCTCAACTGCGCGTTCATCTTCAGATTCCTTAACAAGCCGTTGGAATCACGACGATTCACTATCGCTTAAGGAACGAATCGCGGGCAAGTGAAAACAGCATCGCCAGCCAATATTTCGGTGAAGTGTCAACCTGCAAGCGAACCGCCCGCCCTCTGGCTCAGAGGGCGGGCGGCGAAAACGTCAGGTTACCAGGCCGGCAAGCGCTTGATCCGACTCGGCTATTTCGCGCCACGCGGCGGCTTGCGGCCGCCTTGGCCCAGACCCATCGACTTGGCGAGTTCCGAACGCGCCTTGGCATAGTTGGGCGCGACCATGGGGTAGTCCTTGGGGAGGTTCCACTTGGCCCGGTACTCTTCAGGGCTCATGTCGTACTTGGTGCGCAGGTGACGCTTGAGCGACTTGAACTTGCGACCGTCCTCCAGACAGACGAGATGATCCGGCGCAATCGAGCGCTTGACGGGAACGGCGGGCTCGCGTGAGGCCATCGGTTCGGCCTCGGCCGGGGTGCCGATCGCCGACAGGGCGACATGAACCTGACGGATCAAGGCCGGAACATCGTTCGCGGCCACGGTGTTGTTGCCGACATAAGCCGAGACAATGCCGGCCGTCATGTCGAGGAGGTCCGATTGGTCGTCCATTTTGCCTAGCCCGTCGCGATTTGTTTGTTCTTTGCTGATTCCTGGAACCAGACATCGCGTGGATATAGATTATAGCCTCTTGCGGCAATAACCCGGCCCCAAGAATACAGATTGAAACATCCGTTCAAACCGAACTGCGGGACTGATCTCCTCAAGTCCCGGCAAACTCTGGACGAATGCGTTCAGCGATATTTGATTTAGCGCCCGAAATCGCGCGACAGGGCCAGCATAGCGGCACGCTGTGGCACCGAATATTCGTCCACGGCCGCCTCGTCGCCTTCGCGGATGGCCTTGAGCAGGGCCGGCGTCAGGGCGGAGGACAGCGACCAGTTCCAATAGCGCAGCACGGTCTGGGCGCGATCCACGGCAATCATGTCAAAGACTGCCATGACCCGCTCAAGCGCCGGGACCAGGGCACCGGTCGAGTCGGTTTCGGGCCGGCGCAGGCCACGCCACAGGGCCCGTACGGCGGCGCGCGGCAGACCGGTCGCCTTGCACAGGATCGCCAGGGGCTCACCGCCCGGATCGGTGAAGATCTTGGCCCCGGTCATGGGCTTCAGACCCGACAGGTAGGAGATTTCCTCGGCCACGTCCCGGGTCAGGCCCGTCTGGGCGGCGGCCACTGCATCGTCGAGGCTGTCAAACGGGCTCTTGGCGATGGCGGCACGATTGCGCTGTCGACGCTCGATGAACTGCAGCGCCTTGCGCGACATCGGGTCCTGCCAACCCTCCTCCGAGGCGATGGCGAACAGGTCGCCAACGGCGTCCTGCAGGATCTCCCGCGACACCGCGAAACGCTGCAGGATCAGCTTGCGCGCATCGGCATCCGCCCACCAGAACATCACATAGGCGTGGCTGGGGCGCAGCTCGGGCCGGCGAAGAAGCAGCGGCAACAGGCGAGGATTGTCGCGCGACATGGCCACGACCGTCTCGACGGTCTGATGGCCCAGCCGCCCCAGCTCATTGCGCAGGAGGACCTCGACCACCGAGGCCTCACCAGACTCGACCAGGGCATCGGAAACCATTTCCGCAACGCCACGGCGCTGGGCGATCATGCGCCGGTGCTCGAGCGTGGCGTGACGCACACAATCGATCAGATCGGCGTCACCCAGGGTCGGGGAATTCTCGAGCAGCGCCCGTGCCACAGAGATCTCATCGCGCAGCAACAGCCGGACCAGGGTTCCGGGCATTTCAACGAGGGTAGCCAGACGGCGGGCGACCTTTTCGCGCTCCTCGACCACCGCATCGCGCAGCATCTCGACCAGAAGGTCGGCGGTCATCGCGCGTTCAAAGGCGTTGACGCGACTGGCCGGCAGACAAACCACATCAGCCAGGCGCTTGAGCAGAGCCGCACGCGACCTGGCCCGAGGCTTGGGGGCCTCGGCGGGTTGGTAAGGGGCAGTTGGCGCAGGTTCGCTCATGGTCATCCTGACGGTCGATCCGCCGTCAACCTGAACTGATCAGATCGTCCTTAACGTCCGATGAGCGGAACGGTTCGACGAACGCGGCACAATGACGCCCAACCGTTCCCGCACGCCGTCAGCTGAAGGGGTGCGAGCCCCAGGCCGGCCAGATGTCCGGCAGGTCGGTCGAGACCTTGTCCGGATAGACCGGCGACCGCTTCTCCAGAAACGACGTGACGCCCTCCTTGGCATCGGCAGCGGCCCCACGGGCCTGGATCGCCCGGCTGTCGGCCTTGTGGGCTTCCATCGGGTGGTCGGCACCGGCCATCCGCCACAACAGCTGACGCGTCAGGGCCACCGAGACCGGCGCGCTGTTGTCGGCGATCTCGCGCGCCAGGGCCCGGGCGGCGGGCAGCAGGTCCTCAGGCGCGTGCAGCGAGCGGACCAGACCGCGATCGAGCGCTTCCTGGGCCCCGAAGACCCGCCCCGTATAGCACCACTCCAGCGCCGTCTGCATGCCGACCAGGCGCGGCAGGAACCAGGATGAGGCCGCTTCCGGATTGATCCCCCGACGCGCGAACACGAAGCCGAACTTGGCGTCGGTCGAGGCCAGCCGGATGTCCATCGGCAGCTGCATGGTGACGCCCACGCCCACGGCTGCACCGTTTACGGCGGCAATGATCGGCTTGAGGCTGTCATACATGCGCAGGGTGCAGCGTCCGCCACCGTCGCGATAGATGTCGCCGACCTTGCCCTCTTCCCGCTCCAGAGCCTGGGGCGAGGTACGATCAAAGGTCGCCCCGCCGGCCCCCAGATCCGCCCCGGCGCAGAAGGCCCGGCCTGCCCCGGTGACGATCACCACCTTCACGTCATCGTCGGCGTCGGTGACGTCGAACACCTCGATCAGGTCTTTCATCATCCGGGCGGTGAAGGCGTTCATCCGCTCGGGCCGGTTAAGGGTGATCGTCGCGATCCCGTCCTCGACGTCGTAGAGCAGGGTCTCGAAGGTGGGTTGCGACATGGGGGCTCCTCCTGATTTTCAGGCAGTCAAACATGCGTATGAATTGAGGGCAATCATCCATCATCCGATCTCCCCGGCGAAGGCCGGGGCCCAGATTCATCCAGAGAGGCTGGGGATGATGCGCCTACGAGCCGGTCAGAAATCTCCGACGCTCGCGGGCTCGGTCTGGGCCCCGGCTTTCGCCGGGGAGATCGGGTCTAGACCCTACCCCCGCTTCACCATCAGCTTGCTGATCGCGTGGACGAAGTTGTTGGGCGCAATCTCCATCTCGCCTGTAGCAACCAGGTCGGGGAAGCGGGCCAGGATCTGGCGATAGGCTTCTTCCAGCTGGATCTGGGCCACGCGCTTGCCGATGCAGGTATGGGGGCCATAGCCGAAGGCGATATGCTTGCCGGCATTGGGCCGACGGACATCCAGCTGGTCGGGCTCAGGGAAGACCTCCGGATCGCGGTTGGCCGCGCCGTAGTACATGATGACCTTCTCGCCCTCACGGATCATCTGACCGTTCAGCTCGACATCGGCCGTGGCCGTCCGGCGCATATAGATCACCGGGCTGACCATGCGGATGAACTCGTCGACCGCGCCGCCCATCAGGCCTGGATTGTCGATCAGCAGCTGCTTCTGGTCGGGAAACTCGGTCAGCAGCTTCATCGCGCCCGAGAGGGTGTTGCGCGTGGTGTCATTGCCGGCGAAGACGATCAGCAGCCACGACCCGTCCAGATACTCGTCGGCCAGCAGGGCTCCGTCGACCTGGGCCCGGGCGATGGCGCTCATCAGGTCGTTCTTGGGATCCTCGCGACGCTTGAGCAGCATCATCCTGCCGTAGTCGAACATCTCCTCGACGTTGTTGTTGAAGTCCATGACGAACTGCATCAGCTCAAGCGTCGGGGTGATCGGCGCGGCGGCCTGCTGCACGGCCAGGTCCTGGGCCCGCTCCAGATAGTGCATCCACTTCAGGAAGCGCGGACGGTCCTCCGGCGGAACGCCGAGGATTTCGCACAGGGTGAACAGCGGCAGCACGCTCGAGAAATGCTCGACCATGTCGATGGTCTGCCCGTCCGCCAGCAGGGGCTCCATGGCGTCGAGCAGGCGCGTGACCTCGCCCTTCACGGCCTCGGTGATGCCGCGCAGATAGGACGGTGTGAAATAGGGCATGTGCTCGCGACGCAGCTGCAGGTGATGCGGCGCGTCGAGATTGATCATCGTATCCATGGACGCCCGGAACAGGAGGGCGTGGCGCTTCTCGGGCGGGCCCATCGACATCAGGATGCCGCCCCGCTGCGAGGAATAGGTGGTCGGGTCGCCATTGACGGACATGACGTCCTCATGCCGCGTCACGGCCCAGAAGCCCGGGCCACCATAGGGCTCGGCGTGCCACATCACCGGGGCCTCGGCCCGCAGACGGGCATAGTCGGCGAAGGGCTGACCCTTGGTGAAGCGGAAGATGTCGGCGAGATCGACATCTGGCAGGGTCGGATAGGTCGTTCCCGCTCCGGGGCCGGCCTTGCCGTCCACCACTGTCTGGCTGATCAGATCCACGCTTCAATCTCCCGGGAACATCGTTCTGTGGATACAAGATAGTGGTGAATGGCCCCGGGCCAACGGCGCCGCGACGGCAACTGACGCAAGGTGAGGCTTTGCGTTCTGGCCAGACCTGCGCATTGTGAGTTAACGCCGATCACGCGGGTACAGGCGGGCGGCTCCGAGCTCTTGCAAAAGCAGGCGCTCGAAACACAAAAAATGGTGCGCGCTCAAGCGCGCCCTTGGGAGGAAACGATGAGCGCGATCATCGAGGCGGACTATATCGTCGTGGGTGCCGGTTCGGCCGGATGCGTGCTGGCTGCAAGGCTGTCAGAGAACGGGCGCTTCAAGGTGCTGCTGCTGGAAGCCGGCGGCGACGACCGGCCGACCAGGAATCTCTCCCAGTTCGCCTCCAACCTGATGATTCATATTCCGGTCGGCTATGCCCAGACCCTGAAGGATCCGAAGGTCAACTGGCTCTACACGACCGAGCCCGACCCCAGCACCGGTGGTCGCTCGCATGTCTGGCCGCGCGGCAAGGTTCTGGGGGGCTCCTCCTCGATCAATGCCATGCTCTATGTCCGCGGACAGCAGGCTGACTATGACGGCTGGCGGCAACTCGGCTGCGAAGGCTGGGCCTGGGACGATGTCCTGCCCTGGTTCCGCAAGGCCGAGAACCAGGAGCGCGGCGGCTGCGAGCTTCACGCCACGGGCGGCCCCCTGAATGTCGCCGACATGCGCGATGGCAACGTGATCTCCGATGCCCTGATCGAAGCCTGCGACCAGGCCGGGATCCCGCGCTATGCCGACCTCAACGGCAAGGATCAGGAAGGGGCCACCTGGTATCAGGTGACCCAGAAGAACGGCGCGCGCTGTTCGGCCGCCGTGGCTTACCTGCATCCGGCCATGAAGCGCCCCAACCTGCAGGTCGAGACCAATGCCCTGGCCAGCCGGGTGATTTTCGAAGGCAAGCGCGCTGCGGGCGTCGAGTTCGTCCAGAACGGCGTCAAGCGCACGGCCAAGGCCCGCGCCGAGGTGATCCTGGCCGGCGGCGCGATCAACTCGCCCCAGCTTCTGGAGCTTTCAGGCATCGGCAATGGCGAGCTTCTGCGTCAGCGGGGGATCGCGGTCGTCAGTGACCTGCCGGGTGTCGGCGAAAACCTGCAGGATCATTATCTGACGGGCGTGCGCTACCGCCTGAAGACCGGCGCGCCGTCGATCAACGCCATGAGCAAGGGCGCCCAACTGGCGGGCCAAGCGCTCAAATATGTGCTGTTCCGCAAGGGCCTGCTGACCCTGTCGGCCGCCCATGTGGCGGCGTTCTGCAAGTCCCGCCCCGATCTGGCTGGGCCGGATATCCAGTTCCACATCCTGCCGGCCACCATGGATCTGGAAAAGCTGTTCAACGAACAGAAGATGGAGCTGGAAGACGCGCCGGGCATGACCATCGCCCCCTGCCAGCTGCGCCCGGAAAGCCGCGGACACATCCATATCAAGTCGGCGGATCCGTCAGAATATCCGGCCATTGTCGCCAACTATCTGGCCGATCCCCTCGACCAGGAGGTCGCGATTGCCGGCCTGAAATGGGCCCGCAAGATCGGCGAGCAGCCGGCCATCGCCAAATATGTCGAGCAGGAGATGAACCCGGGTCCGGGTTTCGAGACCGACGAGATGCTGCTGGAATATGCCCGCGCCTCGGGCTCAACCCTCTACCATCCGGTCGGCACCTGCGCGATGGGCAGCGGCCCAATGGCCGTGGTCGACGCCCAACTGCGGGTTCGCGGCGTGGACGGTCTGCGGGTGGTCGATGCCTCGATCATGCCGCGCCTGATCTCGGGCAACACCAATGCGCCCGCCATCATGATCGGCGAAAAGGGATCCGCCATGATCCTGCAGGACGCCAAGACTCCGGTCGCGGCCTAGGGACACCGAGCATATGCATCCCTATCTCCACGCACAGACCCAGCCGGACAAGCCGGCCTACATCATGGCGGGCTCCGCAGAGGTCGTAACCTACGGCCAACTGGACGCCCGCTCGAACCAGGGGGCGCAACTGTTCCGCAGCCTGGGACTGCAGGGCGGCGACGTCATTGCCATCCTGATGGAGAACAATGCCCGCTTCTTTGAAATCGCCTGGGCCGCCCAGCGCGCTGGGCTCTACTATGTCTGTGTCTCGACCAAGCTGACCGCCGCCGAGACGCAGTACATCCTGCAGGACTGCGGGGCCCAGGTGTTCATTACCTCGACGGCCATGGCCCCGCTGATCGATGAGATTCCCGCCCTGGTTCCGGGACTGACGCTGTTCACGGTCGGCGGTGCCCATGGGGCCTATGCCGACTTCGAGGCGGCCCGCGCCGCCATGCCGGCAACGCCGGTTGCCGACGAAAGCGCCGGTTCGGACATGCTGTATTCGTCCGGCACGACCGGCCGGCCCAAGGGCGTCAAACCTGCCCTGAACGGCGGTCCGATCGATCAGCCCAACGCCTTGCAGATGATGGCCCAGGGCCTGTTCGGCTTCTCCGGTGACAGCATCTACCTGTCCCCGGCCCCGCTCTATCATGCAGCGCCGCTGCGCTGGTGCATGAGCGTCCACAAGCTGGGCGGCACCGTCATCGTGATGGAAAAGTTCGACCCCGAAGCCGCCCTGGCCCTGATCGAAAAGCACAGGGTCAGCTGCGGCCAGTTCGTGCCGACCCACTTCGTGCGGATGCTCAAGCTCCCCGAAGAGGTCCGCGCCAGATACGACGTCTCGTCGATGAAATCGGCCGTCCACGCCGCTGCGCCCTGCCCGGTCCCGGTCAAGGAACAGATGATCGCCTGGTGGGGGCCAGTCATCTTCGAATACTATGCCGGCACCGAGGGTAACGGCTTCTGCTGGATCAATTCCGAGAACTGGCTGACCCACAAGGGCTCGGTCGGCCAGGCCGTGCTGGGCGAGCTGCGCATCTGCGACGAGGACGGCAACCCCGTCCCCCCCCGCACCGAGGGCGCGGTCTATTTCGCCAATGGACCGGCCGTCGCCTATCACAATGCCCCGGAAAAGACCGCCGAAAGCTATAACCAGCACGGCTGGACGACCCTGGGCGATGTGGGCTGGGCCGACGAGGAGGGCTATCTCTACCTCACCGACCGCAAGAGCTTCATGATCATCTCCGGCGGGGTGAACATCTATCCGCAGGAGATCGAAAACCTGCTGATCACCCACCCCAAGGTGGCCGACGCCGCCGTGGTCGGGGCCCCGTGCGAGGAGATGGGCGAAAAGGTCGTGGCGGTGATCCAGCCCCTGGCCTGGGCTGAGGACCACACGGCGCTCAGCGAAGAACTGATGGCCTTCGCCCGCGCCAATCTCAGCCATGTGAAGTCACCCCGGCGGATCGACTTCATGCAGGAACTGCCGAGGCATGCCACCGGCAAGCTCTACAAGCGGCTGATCCGGGATGCCTACTGGGCCAAAACCTAGGGGCGGGCAGCAGAGGCACCGCGGTCGGGGGCCAGCCAGCGCGCACGATCCAGATAGGGGCCATTATAGACCGGCGCGGCGGGGGCCACGGGCGGCACGGTGGCCTTGCGGGTCACGGCCGTCGGTGCGGGAGCCTGAGCGCTCTGAAGGCGTTGGGTCGTGCGGCGTTTGCTGCCGTCGGCTGACTCGTCGAGGCAGGCGGTCGGCTGGACCTGCCAAAGGGTGCTCGCGAAGTCATAGATGCTGCGCTCGACCAGGGTGCGGGCCGCCAGTTGCATCGGCTCCAGCTCGCTCTTGCCGCCGGAGATGTCGATGACATTGCCGTTCAGGAAGTCAAAAACGCCGGGCTTGATCTCGCGGCCGATGACCTGCTTCTGATAGGAGGTGATGTCGATGATCTCCTGGGACCGGGAGTCGACCATCCGCATGTCGATGGCGATATTGATCACATAGGTGCTGCCCGTCAGGGAGCCTTTCAGGCCCTCGGCACCCCGGTCACCACCGCGCGCGTCCACGCCCGTCGAGCGGATATTGTAGTTCAGTTCCGTCAGCCCCCCGACGATGTAGAAATCCGACCCGGCGATCTGACCGGCATAGATCGGGCGGTAGTTCTCGGGGTCCGTACCGGCCTTTTCTGGGCTATCCGACAGGGTGTGCTTCTGGGCATAGGCCAACTCCGTGTCGGAGATGCCGCGATCGGCCCGCTCGACCAACCTCAACCCGGCCTTGCCCAGGGCGCTGAGCGCAAAGAGCGACGCGCCCTGGCTGATCTTGGCACCGGTGGTGAAGTCACGCTTGCCGGTCAGGTCGGAAATGGCCCCGACGGCGACCCGGGGCGAGGCGCGGCCCGTGGCTGAAGCCTGGTTGGCCAGACAGGCCAGGGCTTCCGAATAGGGAGTCGGATTGGCGGTGGCCGGGGCGTCACCGATCGGCTTGGCATAGAGGCCGGTGACCTTGTCGGCGCTGGTCGAAGCGCAGCCGGCCAGCATCAGGCTGACAACAGCAGCGACCAGGCCCGTCTTCAGGGTAGAGGCGTTCGAGGTCTCGCCGCACATCATCACCAGGTTCCTTGTTGAGCTTGCGGGGTGCGTTGGGCGGCATAGGCCGGCAGGGTTGGCCCGACGGGTTCGGTGACCGGATCCAGGCAAGCCGCCTTGGCCTTGCCATCGCGGAAGCCGGCGACCAGTTCGAACACGCCGCGCTCGACCAGGGTGCGCACCGCCGCCTGGATGGGCTCCATGCTGCTGCGGCCATAGGATGCCGCCGCGCCGAGCTTGTCCTCGCCAGCGGTCAGACCGAGGTCCAGGCTCCGGCCGACCAGCTGCTTCTGGTAGGAGACCATGTCGACCACTTCCTGGGAGCGCGAATTGACCAGCCGCAGGTCGATGGCGATGTTGAGCACATAGGTCTGACCCGAGACACCGGCGCGCACGCCGTTCAGTCCGCGGTCGCCGACCTGGGCATCGGCTCCGGTCGAGCGAATATTGTAGTTCAGCTCGGTGATGCCCCCGACGATGTAATAGGACGACCCCGCGATCTGGCCGGCCAGGATCCGCCGGTAGTTGTCGCCGCTGCTGCCCGCGAGTTCGGGCGTGTCGGACAGCAGCCGCTGCCGGGCATAGTTCAGTTCGATCTCGGCCACGGAATTGTCGAGACGCTCGACCACCGGGAAGCCGGCCTTGCCGAGGGCGGTGATGGCAAACAGCGACGCACCCTGACTGACCTTGGCTCCCGTCTCGAAATCGGCCTTGCCGGTCATGTCCGAGATCCGTCCGACCGAGATGCGGGGCATCGGTCGGGCCATCGGCTGGCGGGCCAGGCAGATCAGGGCCGGCGTATAGGGTGTCGGATTGCGCGTGGCGGGCGCATCGCCGATCGGCCGGGCATAGTCCCCACCGGACTCGGCGGCCAGGCTGGCCGGCGAAACGGCGAGGATCGCCGCCAACAGGCCGATGCCCCCCAGGGCGCGAGCGATCAACATGATGCTGTTTTCCTTGTGAGACCGAAGGTGGCGACCGAGGCGCTAATGGCCCGAATCCGAGGCTTTCGAGGTCGATCCATTGAGCACGGCGGTGGCCTTCACCGACCCCGTATTGGTCTGGACGCTGTTGAGCACGATGGTGTTGTTCGAGCCCTCGACCGTGACATTGACCAGATTGCCGATGGCGGTCGCGCTGTTGCCAGCACCGCTTTCAAAGAACGCCGCGCCATAGAGGGCAGAACCGGTATTGGTCGTGGTCAGGCTGCCGCCTGTGCCGGACTGGATGATCCCGTCCTTGATGATCCGGTTGCCCTGGCTGTCACGCGTCGATGGATTGAAGCGCTCGGCCTCCATCGCCCGGCCATTGCCATAGCCGGCTTCGAGACTGCCGAGGCCGACGCCGCCCAGGGTCTGGGCCCCGGCATGGCAGGGCGCGACCAGCAGGGTGATGGCGAGTGATGGCTTGAGCATCTTGAACATGGGTCAGGTCCTGGGTCGGGAATGAAGGGTCAGGGGGGCCAGGGGGAGAGGAAAAGGACGCTCGTGAGGCCTCAACGAGCGTCCCTCGTCGCCTTAGAAGCCCTTGACGGACAGGGTGTTGCCGATTGCAGCGGCCGTCGCCGAGACCGAGTCGCTGACATTGCGGATGGTCGTATTGGCGGTGGCGTTGACGGCGGCATAGTTGATCTGGGTCGAGTTGACCTGGCCCAGATCAGTTTCGATGGTGGCCGTGTTGCTGATCGCGGCAGCGGTCGCATTCACTTCGCCGCTGATGTTGTTCAGGGTGGCGTTGAGGACGGCGGTCGGATCGTAGTTGGCGTATTGAACATTGTTCACAACACCGACCCAGTCAGCCTTGACCGAAGCCGTATTGGCGATGGCTGCCGAGGTCACATCGACAGTCTTGCCAACGCCGTTGACAGTAGCGTTCAGTTCGGCCGAAACATCGCCAAAGAAGCGCTGCGTATTGTTGATGGCGTTGGCGGTCGTGCCTTCCAGCGTGACGCTGTTGCCGATACCGGCCGAAGTCAAAGCAACCTTGTCCTGAACATCAGAAACA
Source organism: Caulobacter sp. AVps16 (assembly GCF_058681455.1). NCBI lineage: Bacteria > Pseudomonadati > Pseudomonadota > Alphaproteobacteria > Caulobacterales > Caulobacteraceae > Caulobacter > Caulobacter sp. AVps16. The sequence goes on along the minus strand of NZ_CM178739.1, from coordinate 675,246 downwards.
GTCGCGTTGAGCTTAGCGCGAATGTTGGAGCTGTTGGTCTGTCCGTTGTTGATCGTTTGAGCTTGGGCAGTACCGGCGACCATCAGGGTGGCGACGGCGAATAGCATAGTGCGGTTCATCTGGTTTCTCCATTTTAGCCGACATTCGGCGAATGGAACTTCGCAAGGCGCATGCCACCTTTTGAATGAAACCCCTTCAATGATCCAATCCGATCAGTTTTCAGATCGGTCGATCAAAGTGTAAATTTCCGCTAACCTCGATATATCAGTAAATTCAGGCCACTCATCCCACCGTCACATTTCAGTAGTTCAAAAACGTCCAAACCTTAACGCGATGTTATAGATTAAGTTATTGTTTATGTTAATGGATGTTTACTTCACCCTGGCAGTAAGCGAGACCTTTCAAGGCGTCGTCCAATCCTGGCCCATACTGACTGTGTCCATTTGACACAGGCGCAGCGGCCGAGATCCCATCACCCGACCCGGCCGTAGGCGCGCCGCATGCCTTCGGGGCGACCTTGCCCAAAGGGCCCGACCATGGGATCAATCAAACAACTGTTTACCTACAAGACGTTTGGGAGAACGCCATGAAAGAAGTCGCCTATGGGGATGTCGCCGGCCTGGTCGGTCAGGAGATCGGCGTTTCGGACTGGGTTGAGGTCAGTCAGGAGCGGGTCAACCAGTTTGCCGAGGCCACCGGTGACCACCAGTGGATCCATGTCGATGTCGAGCGCGCCACCCGCGAGATCGGCGGCCCGATCGCTCACGGCTATCTGACCCTGTCGCTGATCCCCCTGCTGGGCGCTGGCATCCTGCGAGTGACCGGCGTGACCCGTGGCATCAACTATGGCTGCGACAAGGTCCGCTTCACGGGCATGGTCCGGGTCGGCAAGCGCGTTCGCATGCGCCAGAAGCTTCTCAGTGTCGAAGCCAAGGCCGGCGGACTGCAGATGAAGAACGAATGCACGATCGAGATCGAGGGCGAAGACCGCCCGGCCTGCGTGGCCGAGACGATCTCGATCATCTACGGCACCTGATAGGCTAGCCAACCGCCACGGACCGCAAAGAGGCGGCCGTGGCGGGATTGGCCGGCAGGAAGGTCTCGATGGTCAATTCCGAGACCGTCACGTCCAGCGCCCCGCTGAAGGTCATGGTCGTAGTGAGAAATGAGAGTTCGCCCAAGGGCGTTTGCAGGCGAAGTGGCACGGCGATCATGCCCTCCCCGCCGCGCGGATAGGTTTCTCCACCCGGATAGGCAGCCAGTTCACGGATCAGGTCCGCCAGACCCGCATCGCCATTGTCTGCCAGTTCACGTCGCAGTCTCGAAAGCGTATGCCCGCGCAACTCCGCCAGATTGGCGATCCGCGGTGCCACACCGTCGGGGTGCAGGCTAAGGCGCAGGACATTCACAGGCGGCTCGAGAAGCCGGGGATCGACACCAGCCATCAGCAGGTTTGCCGAGGCATTACTGGCCAGGATCGTCCAGTGGCGATCAATCACCAGAGCCGGGAAAGGCATGTGAGCGGCCAAGACCGCCTCGACCGCAATCCTGGCCGCATCCAGGCCTGGATCATCCAGTGCGCGCTCGGGAAAGACCGGTGCAAAGCCGGCTGCCAGCAGCAGGGCGTTGCGCTCGCGCAGCGGCACGCCCAGGCCCTCGGCCAAACGCAGCACCATGTCGCGACTGGGCGCAGCCCGGCCGGTCTCCAGAAAGGACAGATGCCGGGTCGAGATTTCAGCCTCACAGGCCAGATCCAGCTGGCTGAGGCGCCGCTTGCGGCGCCAGTCGCGAAGGCGTTCACCAATGGTGAGAACGGTCGTGGTCATGAAGCAAGCTAAGCCGAGCCCGGCCGACGCGCCATTACCTCATGCGTAATGCGCTGGCGCATCGCCGCATGACAAAGACCCCGGAGTCACCTCCGGGGCCCTGACGCCGGCTCTATTTCTTGATCGCCGTGCCGACCGCATCCTGGACCTGGCCGACCTTGTTCTGGACGTCACCCTTGGCCTTCTGGACAAGGCCCTCGGCTTCGAGGCGCTCATTGCCGGTCATCTTGCCGACGGCTTCCTTGGCGGCGCCGACGCCCTTGTCGATCGCGCCTTCGATGCGGTTGCTGCTCATGGCTAGCTCCTGTGGGGGTGGATGTCCCGACAAGAACGGATGGGCCAGATCGAAGGTTCCGAAACAGACTAGCGCGCCTCGCCCAGGGCGATGGCCGAGACCGCCGCCGAAGCGGCCGTCGCGGCCTGGATCTTCGGCCCCACATCGGATGGACCTTCAGTCAGCACCGTCGGCGGTGCCTTGCCCAGCAGGGCGATCGTTTCGCGGATGTATCTGGCGTGGGTGACAATGCCGATCTCGAGCCGCTCACCCGACAGTTCAACCTGCTGGGTCACCAGGCCGGCAATGAATTGGACGTCCTGAACGTCCTTGGCGCCCGGGCGACGCCTCGCGCCCTCGGCCATGAAAACCGGGCCGCCGGAATTGCCCGGAAAGACCGAGAAATCCATCAGGAAGGTCGGATAGGCGGTCACGGGAGCCAGGGGATAGGACGCGACACGTCCCGACCTCAGGATTGGAAACCCCGCCGTATTGGCAGAAAGCCCCCGTGGAAAGCCCAGGACCATCATCTCGTCGCCCGGCCCCAGGGCAAATTTGTCGAAGGTGTCGTCCTGGGCCAACCAGGCCAGGGGAATGGCGGCCTTGGCGAACGCCGGAGGAACCTGGACCACAAGGGCGGCGACATCGCGACCCGCATGCTTGACCCAGAGCGGATGGTCACCGTCGCGGATTTTCAGGGTCTGGGGATCATAGCGCCAGACCCCGTCCTGAGCCTGAACGCGATAGCCGATCCTGACCGAAACCGCAGGCATGCGGTCCAGAACATGGGCCGCCGTGATCAGAATGGTGCGCGGCCGACCGTCGGCGTCGCTGTCGGTTATCAGAAAGCCGGTCCCGACCGTTCGAGAGCCGTCGGCGAGGGGCTGCTCCAGCTGTACCGTCGCCTGGATCAGCTCGACGGACAGGTCGTACACCATCGGTGCCTCTACTCTTTACTCTACACTGCGCGGCGCGCATCAGCCTGCCTCGCCGGTTCAGTTTGACCAGAGCGACCAAGGCCCGCAAGTTGGCGATCTGACGCAGAGGGCGTTTGCGGCCGGGTGGGGAGATCAGCATCATGAATCGACGTCAGATGATGACGAGCGCGGCCGCCGTACTTACGTCGACCCCTGTTTTCAGTCCCGGGATTTCCATGTCCGCACCCAGAACCGCCCGCCCCGCTCCGCCCGTCGCCAAGAAGGAGCCCAAGCGCATTGAACAGCTCGGCCGTGTCCGGACGGACGACTACGCCTGGATGAAGGACGACAACTGGCAGAAGGTCCTGCGCGATCCGTCTCTGATCAAGGCGGACGTCAAGGACCATCTGACGGCCGAGAACGCCTATACCAAGGCCATGCTGGCCTCGACCGAGCCCCTGCAGGCGGCGATGTTCGAGGAGATGAAGGGCCGCATCAAGCAGGACGACGCCTCCGTCCCCGCCCCTGACGGTCCCTGGGAATACTACACCCGCTTCGAGACCGGCGCTCAGCATCCGATCCATGCCCGCAAGCCCCGGGGCGGTGGTGCCGAGCAGGTCCTTCTGGACGAGGAAACCGAGTCCAAGGGCAAGGCCTTCTACCAGGTCGGGGCCGCCAGCCATTCACCCGACCACAGCCTGTACGCCTTCGCGGTGGATGAGCAGGGGTCGGAAGTCTTCCGGATCTACGTCAAGGATCTGGCGACGGGCCAGGTTCTGGACGCCCCCGTCGAAAGCAGCACCGGCGACTTCTGCTTTTCGCCGGATAGCCAATGGCTGTTCTGGACCTTCCGGGACGATAATGGCCGTCCGGCCCGCATACATCGCCGCCCGGCCCGCGGTGGCACCAAGGACGATGTGCTGGTCTATGACGAGCCGGACGAGGGCTTCTTCATCGGCGTCGGCACGGTCTCGTCCGAGAAGTTCATCCTCATCAGCTGCGGCAACCAGGAAACCAGCGAGAATCTGCTGATCCCGGCCAGCGACCCCACGGCCAAGCCCAGGATCGTCGAACCCCGCCAGGTGGGTCTCCGTTATGAGCTGGACCACTGGAACGATCACTTCGTGATCCGCACCAATGCCGATGGTGCCGTCGACTGGAAGCTGGTGACTGCGCCGGAAGCGACACCGGGCAAGACCCATTGGAAAGACTGGATCGCCCATAAGCCAGGGCGGCTGATCGTCGGCATGATCGCCTTCAGCCAGCATTTCGCCCGTCTGGAAAAGGTCGATGCCGTCAACCGGATCGTGATCACGACCAAGGGCGGCGAGGAGCATGTGGTCGACTTCGATGAAGCGGCCTACGCCCTGAGCCTGGAAGGTGGTTACGAGTACGACACGACGACCGTCCGGTTCGTCTATAACTCGATGACCACGCCGCGGCAGTGGTTCGACTATGACATGGCCGGCCGCACCCGCACCCTGCGCAAGACGCAGGAAATCCCGTCGGGTCACGACCCGTCCAAATACGAGACCCGCCGTCTGAACGCCAGGGCCAGCGACGGTGCCGAGGTGCCGATCTTCGTCCTGATGAAGAAGGGAACAAAGCTGGACGGCTCGGCCCCGCTGCTGCTGTACGGTTATGGCAGCTACGGGATCTCGATGGAGGCCAGCTTCTCGATCCGCAACTTCAGCCTGGTGGATCGCGGCTGGATCTGGGCCACGGCCTGCCCGCGGGGCGGGTCCGAAAAGGGCTGGAGCTGGTTCCTGGACGGCAAGAAGGACAAGAAGAAGAACACCTTCACGGATTTCATTGCCTGCGCCGAGCACCTGCATGGTGCCGGCTATGGCAAGCCCGCCAATACGGTCGCCTATGGCGGCTCGGCCGGCGGCCTGCTGATGGGCGCGATCACCAATATGCGCCCCGACCTGTTCGCCGGGATCATCGCGGCGGTGCCGTTCGTCGATGTGGTCAACACCATGAGCGACACCAGCCTGCCGCTCACGCCGCCGGAATGGCCCGAATGGGGCAATCCTCTGGAGGACGCGGCGGCCTATGACTATATCGCCAGCTACAGCCCCTACGACAATGTGACGGCCAAGCCCTATCCGGCGATCCTCGCTACCGGCGGCCTGTCGGATCCGCGGGTCACCTACTGGGAACCGGAAAAATGGGTCGCCAAGCTTCGGCCGGCGACGACGAGCGGCAAGCCGGTCCTGTTGAAGATCAATATGGACGCCGGCCATGGCGGAGCCTCCGGCCGATTTGATTTCCTCAAGGAGATCGCCCTCGACTACGCCTTCGCGGTCTGGGCGGTGGAAAAGGGTTGGGACGCTTGAGCCCGGTTATCGTTCGCCCTTCTACAGACCTGGATATTCCGGCCATCACCGCGATCTATGGCTGGAACGTGCTGAACGGCCTGGGCACCTTCGAGGAAGAGCCTCCGCCACAGGACGAAATCGCCCGGCGTCGCGCGGGCGTGCTGCAGCGAGGCCTGCCCTATCTGGTGGCCGAACAGGACGGCATCGTGCTGGGCTATGCCTATGCCGGCCCCTTCCGGCTGCGCGCGGCCTATCGCTATACGGTCGAGGACAGCATCTATGTGTCACCCGAGGCCGTGGGCCGAGGCATAGGCCGTGCCCTGCTCAAGGCCCTGATCGAGGCCTGTGAGGCCCTGGGCCTGCGCCAGATGTGCGCGGTGATCGGCGATAGCGGCAACACCGCCTCGATCGGCCTGCATGCCGCCCTGGCGTTCGAGAAGAAGGGTATTTTTCCCGACATGGGCCACAAGTTTGGCCGCTGGGTCGATCTGGTCTGGATGCAGCGCCCCCTGAACGGCGGCGGCGAGCGCCAGCCTGATACGCCGGGCCTGTCGCTCAGCGGCGTTTAGCAAAAACCCCATCAAAAAGGGCCGGCGCTCTCGCACCGGCCCTTTTCAAGTCTTAGTTCGTAAAGTCTAGGCCTTGCGGGCGCGCGGAGCCTTGGCCGGGCTCTTGGCCTTGCGCCCCCCCTGGCCGAGGCCCAGGGCCTTGGCCATGGCCGAACGGGCTTCACTATAGGCCGGCGCGGTGGTGGGATAGTCGTTGGGCAGGCCCCACTTGGCCTTGTATTCCGCCACGGTCATGCCGTGCGTAGTCAGGTGACGCTTCAGAGTCTTGTACGGCTTGCCGTCCTCAAAGCTGATCAGGGCGTCTGGCGTAATGCTCTTCCGAATCTGGGCTGCAGTCGCCTTCGTAACGGCCTCGACAACCGGAGCTTCCGGCGAACCAATACCAGCAAGGGCATCGTGCGTTGCGCGAATGAGGGCCGGAAGATCCGATACCGGCGTGCTGTTATTCGCGACATAGTTGGCCACGATTTCCGCGGTCAGTTCGATGAGCGAGGCTTTGTCTTCCACGATTAGGTCTCCAATCAGGCTTTGATTTGGAAATACACCCCTGACGTTGGAATACAAGTAGTCAGGGGATCAATTTGGGTTCGATAACCCGGTTTCATGCCGTCTTTTCTATGTCCAGCGACGCTCTATCGAACGATCGTTCGCAAAATACGAAGTCCACAGGTCGCAGGAGGTCCGCGCCTGGACAGATGTAACAGAGTTCAGTCAAGCGGACCGCCAGGAACTGCAATCCAATTCCCAGCAACGGATTTCGAATTTTGCGCCGAAAAAGCGTTACCGTCCGATCGGCCGGCCAAGGCTTCCGGAGAGTCAGGCGAAGGTGCCGCAGGCGGTTCAAGACGCGATTGGGGTGACGTGGCTGGAGAACCAGAACCCAAACCTAGAATGACGGTACCAAAATCGCGCACTAGGGCTGTGCCCATAAAGGCTTATCCCGGAGTTCCCGCTTTTCGCACCCCAATAAAAACAAGGACTTATCAGGACGCCGTAAAGGGTCGCGCCGCCTAACGCCCCCGCAATCAGCCCGCGCCGGTGAGCTGCAAATGGTCCTATGATGGACCATAGGCCGGGCCTGAAATAGTAGGGGCTCGCATCTTCAGCCCAGTGGCGCGACGGCTCTGATAGAGCTCCAAAGCGGCGCTCAGATGGGCGCCCAGGCGATGAATTCGGGAGCGAGCCTTGAACGAAAAGTCCGACCTCGCCGCCCTCGACCGGCTCAAGATTCGCATCCAGGGCCTGCGGGCCAAGACCACGGAGAACGGCTGCACCGAGAGCGAAGCCCTGTCCGCCGCCGCCAAGGTCGCCGAGCTGCTCGACCGCCACGACCTGTCGCTGACCGATGTCGAAATCCGTGATTCGCCCTGTGAGCGGCGCGAATACGAAACCCATCGCAACAAGCGAATCCCGCTGGATGGCTGTGTCGGAGCCATAGCGAGCTTCTGCGATTGCCGGGTCTGGCGAGAGAAAACCCCGGCCGGCGAGCACCGATTCGTTTTCTTTGGCCTGAGCGCCGATGTCGAAGCCGCGCACTATCTGACCGACCTAGTCGATACAGCCGTCCGCTCTGAGCTGGGCCGCTACAAGACCAGCGCCGACTATCAGAAGTTCCGGCACCAGGACCGACACCTGGTCAATGCCTCCTTCACCCTGGGCATGATCACCTCGATCGCGGCCAAACTGACCGCGATGAAGGCCCAGCGCGACCAGGCCAACAACGGCACGGGTCGTGATCTGGTTGTCCTCAAGGCCTCGGTGGTCGAGGCCGAACTCGACAGGCTCGATCTGAAACTGCGGACCGTGCGTCGCGCAAACCGCACCGTTTCGCCCGACGCCTACGACGCCGGCGGCGCGGCAGGCGCGTCCCTAACCCTCCATCCCACTACCGGAAATCGCGACGTCTCATAGCCGCCGGGCGCGGCTTGCCATTCCCTGGGACGGCGGGCAGGCTGGGGATCTGGGCTAGGCTGTCTCTACCGCGTCGCACTCGTCCCAACCCAAAGCTCAAGACCAGGATCTCCCATGGCCTCCAAGATCGCCGAAGACCCCCGCATTGACCCGCGCATCAAGGCGATCTTCGGTGCCACCGAGTTTGGCATCAGCCCTGGCGACGTCGCCAGCCGTGAGGAACTGCTGGCCCAGGAAACCAGCCCACAGGCCCTGGCCGCTGCGGCCGGCCTGAAGGCCTTTCTCAACATGTGCGACAATGAAACCGTGGCACCGTCGACGGGACTTGTAACGAGGACCGAGCAGGTCGTGTCCATGCCCGACGGCAACCTGATCAATATCCAGTTCATCCGCCCCGATACAGATGAGTGCCTGCCTTGCGTCTACTATATCCATGGCGGCGGCATGGAGCGCCTGTCGTGCTTTGACGGCAATTATCGCGCCTGGGGCCGGATCATCGCGGCCCGTGGGGTGGCGGTGGCCATGGTCGATTTCCGCAACGCGACCCTGCCCTCCTCCGTCAGCGAGGTGGCGCCGTTCCCAGCCGGCCTGAACGATTGCGTTTCGGGGCTGAAATGGGTTCACGCCAATAGCGCGGCCCTGAACATCGACCCTGCCCGGATCATCATCGCCGGAGAGAGCGGCGGCGGCAACCTGACCCTGGCGACGGGCTTGAAGCTCAAGGCCGACGGCGAACTGGGTCTGATCACCGGCCTCTATGCCCTGTGCCCCTATATTGCCGGCAAGTGGCCGCTGGATGAGCACCCGTCCTCGACGGAAAACAACGGCATCCTGCTGCAGCTGCACCACAACCGGGCGGCCATGGCCTATGGCATCGAAGCGTTCGAGGCCCGCAATCCGCTGGCCTGGCCGGGCTTTGCCACCCTTGAAGACCTGCGCGGCTTGCCGCCTGTCGTGATCAGCGTCAATGAGTGCGATCCGCTGCGAGACGAGGGCATCGCCTTCTATCGCCGTCTGATGGCAGCAGGCGTCAGTGCCCGCTGCCGCCAGGTGATGGGCACCATCCACGGCACGGAAATCTTCCCGATCTGCTGCCCGGACATCAGCCGCGATACCGCCAGCGACATCGCCAATTTCTGCGCCGGGTGACGAAGGCAGGCGCTGGCGAGGCGGCCTGGACAACAACCAGGCCGCCGCCGCGCTCGAAGACCCTGAACCGAAGCATGGTTGCGCTCACCGATCAGCAGTCGCCCGCTGATCCTCCACGAATACGCCTTCATGACCTCGGCTCTAGCCCCGATGAACCGGCTGGCCGCTGCCCTGCTTGAGGAAGCCCGAATCTATTTCAACATGCCGGACCCGGGGCCAGCCCCCGACAAACGAACGGCCAGCACTGGCCGGTCTGATGCGGCGCGCAAGGACCAATAGCCGCCCTCGCCGGCTGTGGGGCACACGCGGACTCGTAGCCTAAAAGCTCTCTAATTCAATAGCATGACCGGCAGTGCGACAGGCGCTTGCAAACCGAAGGCTGGGGGTCCGTTACCCGTAAGCGGCCCAAACAACCTGCTGTTGTTTCGTTCATTGTCCATCCGTTCGCAGACCTGGCGGCCATGGGAATTCCGGATCAGTACGCTGAGGGCGCAAGAGACAGTTGCGACTTGAGAACTGCTCCTGTATCCAACGCCCTCTCTTCGCCGACGCCCGATTGCGTTGACCCGGATGGCCCGGTGGCGGAGTGGTGACGCAGCGGATTGCAAATCCGTGCACCCCGGTTCGATTCCGGGCCGGGCCTCCAATTTTTCGCACTGAACCGCGATCTTCCTAGAACCGCCTGCGTGGTCCCATAAATCCGGGATCCAAGTCCTAGCGCCTGTCTTTCGGCGTCGCTGAAAGTCGCGCCGAATTCCCTGCTTAACAGGGAATAACTGGGAAACATCTTGCCCGGGCTCTGCGATAAAACGAAGTCCGCAGCCAATTAGAGCAATTATGCCAATATCTTAGCGGCCATTATTGGCCATGGCCGTCGGGTCTGATCTGCAAAGATCAGGGAAAATTTGACGTGGAAGTGGGAAAATAGGCGCGCCGTCCTCTGGCGCTATGTGGCCCTGGAAGAGCGGGTGCATGCCATGCCGCCGCACCGAGCGGGAAGCGGAGGTCTTCCAGACCCGAGGTTTGGAGCTCGTCAGGATCTGCTTAGACGGGCTCCGCGATCGCCCCGATCCGGTAGCGCCGGCCGGTCTCATCAGCGCTCGATACGACCTTTAGACCCAGACCTTTCTTGACCGAACTCGACAAGGCTCCACGAACGGAATGGGCCTGCCAACCGGTCGCCGCCGTCAGCTCAAGCATGCTTGCGCCCAGTGGTCGCTTCAGGAGGTCCACCACGACCCCGATCTTGCCGCGCGGCGTCGCCGGCTCGGCAGTCGGCGCAGGGCCTGCTGGCGCGCCTGACAGCAGAGCCGGCGCGCCAGGCGGGAGTTTATCCCCGCGACGAACGCGGCGATAACATGTGATCTTGAAGGCCATGAGGCGGCTCCCTGGGCGATCGGACGATCATCGCCCCGCTACCGCAGCGAGCCCGGACAAGCCGGGCAATGGGGTCATCAATCGCCTCGCTATAGCCCTTCGCCAGCCTCCTGGGCGCTTTGGTGCGATCCCCGATGATGCCCCCAAAGACGCTCTGTTCCGAGCGACAGTCGAGCGTAAAAAGAGGGGCGGCGCATCTACGCTGCCCCTCTCATGGGTGTTTCACGTTTCTGATCTATCAGCGCAGCTGGAAACGTCGCCATCATCATCGGTCGGCGACTTCGCCGGGGGCAACAATCCCGCCTTCTTCAACCTAGTGAGATCATCCAGACCTCTCATCAATTTGTTAGCCATTTCTCGTTTCATATCAATCACTTCCTGCGGCTCCAGGGGCACCGGGAACGGCTGAAGTTTTTCATACAGTCGGACGACCTCTTTGACCGCTCTGAGGTCGCCTTCAGCGGCAGTGTTGGAGAGGCGTCGAAACATGACGCGGCTCTTTGTCATTTTGTGGGTCTTTCCGCTGATCTTGACGGGGACCACGGCGTTCATTTCCTCCAGAAACATGTCTCGGATTTGCGTGGACTTGGGCGGCCGGCCCTTGGGGTTGGCCGAGGGTTGCCCCTTCTTGAACTGGCTGTGCCTTGGCGGACGGCCATAGCCGACTTTCTCCGGCGACGAGCCGTCGTGATCATCGTCATCGTTGCTCATCGTTTCAGTCCTCCTCGCTCTGGCGCCTAGCCCTTACGTCTTCGAAGCTCTCGCCGGTCTCCTGCAACACCACCTTGCCGCCGGTGATCGCCTGCCAGCGCATCAGGGCCAGGTCGCAATAGGCCGGATCGATCTCCACGCCCCTGAACAGTCGCTCGGTGCGCTCGGCGGCGATCAGGCTGGTGCCGGACCCCAGGAACCCATCGAAAACGAGGTTGCCGCGGCGGGTGACATCCATGAAAGCGTCGGCCACAAGCCCTACCGGCTTGACCGTGGGATGCAGGGCCAGGTCCTGGCGGCGACTGCCCTTGAAGGTGTTCACCGATGGATAGTCCCAGACATTGGTCCGGTTTCGTCCATGCTTGCCCAGCTGAATGTTGTTCAAGTGCCGGACCGAGCCAACGCGGTAGACCGCCACGAGCTCGTGCTTCGAGCGATAGAGGGCACCCATACCAGCGTTGGACTTGTTCCACACTGCCACATTGAGCCTTTCGCCATAGACCCTGGCTCCGGCGGCGAGCAGCTCGTCCAGGTGATGATGGTCGATACAGACGAAATGGACCGCGCCATCACGCGACAGGGCCACGGCCGCGCCCAGCTTGGCGATCAGGAAGTCGGTAAAGGCCTCAGGCGACAGCTCCCCGGCTGCGCCGGCGATCGGGCGGTGCTTGATCTTGCCGCTGTTGCCGATGCTGTTGGCCGAGAGATTATACGGCACGTCAAGAAAAGCGGCGTCGATCTTGTCGCCGTCCATCAACTTCTCCGTCAGCGCCCCATCCGCGCAGTCGCCGCAGGCGACCCGATGCTCCCGCTCGCCCTGGGCAAGCCAGACATCGCCGTCTCGAGTGACCGGCATGGCCGGAGCCTCCGGGATGACCTCATCGTCGGGATCATCGGCGCCCTCGTCGAGAAGGACGTCGATCTCGCCGATCTCGAACCCGGTCATGATCAGCATGTCGGGCTCGATGGAAATCTCTTCCAGCTCGATCTTGAGCAGGTCCAGATCCCAGCCTGACTTGAGAGCGATCTTGTTGTCGGCCAGGCGCAGAGCGCGCCTTTGTAGATCGCTGAGGCCCTCGACGATGATCACCGGGATTTCGGAGAGCCCCAAGTCCTTGGCGGCCAGATAGCGCCCATGCCCTGCGATGATCTCGCCGTCCGGGGCCACGATCAGCGGGTTGGTGAACCCAAAGCTGGAGATGCTTCGCGCAATCTCGGCGATCTGGCTTTTGGGGTGGGTTCGGGCATTGCCCTTGTAGGGCTTGATCGCGTCTCTCGCCCACAAAGCATAGGCATTTAAGGGGCGATGACCGACATAGCTAACGTCCATACCAAGGTCCTTTCTGGGGAAGAGTCCCCGTTGAAGCGTCCTTGGCAGGCTGCCTTAAGGTAGGCGAAGTGGAGCTTGAGCGCTAGGGATCAGCGCGACTTTTCGATCAACCAGTCCAGCAACCCGGCCCGGATCGCCTGTTCGGCCAGGGCGTCGCCGAGCCAGAGATCAACGTCCGACTGACCCTGCAGACGGCCCGTCGGGCTGTGACAGACGAAGATCATTCGCTGGCAACTACCATCGGCGCGGTACCGGGCGACATAGTCGGCCAGGACCGCCGGGCTGGCCGCCGACTTGACCTGCACGAAGGCCCGCTCGCCGGTCACGGCCTGCTGGACAATGATGTCTGTGTCGGCCTGACTGCTCCCGCCCACTGCCGAGATCCGCCGCCAGCCGCCGGTCGAGAAGATCAGATCGGTCAGCAGCTCGAAGTCTCGCCAGTCGAGGGTCTGGATCAGCGCCCTTGCCGCCTCCACCGACGCCGCGCGCGCCGCCCTCGCCGCGATCACCGCCGGCTCTGGCGCGCCGTTGATCCGGCGCAGCAGATAGTCCTCAGCGCTGATGGCGCAGATCGTCTGCTGATAGGCGGAGACCTTGGTCAGGCGGGTCGAGAGGCTGGTCAGGGCCAAGGCCTCACCGGCCAGATCCAGACTGCTCCAGCCCCCGATCACCGATCGGCTGCGGTGACCGAGATAATCGCCATGCAGCATGGTCACCTGCGGCTCAGCGAAGGCCCACCACAGGCGGCCCTGACCGATGGTCACCCAGAGGCAGTCGGCTCCGAGGGTATAGAAGTCCTGGACCTCGCGGCGGAAGCTCTTGGCCTTGGCCGGACCGGTGCCATTGGCCATGAAGCTGCGTTCAACCTCGGCCCAGTCACCAGCTACCGCCGCCTCATGCGGGGCCTGGCGATAGCCAAGCTTTATGGTGCCCTCGTCGAGGCAGGGCCGGAGCCACGCGCCGCCGGTGCCGAGCTTGATGTAGCGAACGGCTGAGGGGGCGATCATTTAGACGACAGCGCTCAGTCGCGAGACCAGACCGGCTTCCTGGCTGTCCTTCAACAGGTGGGTGAGCACCACTGTCGAGGTCGTGGCGCGCGTGCGAGCTCCCACCAAGGCGAGCCTATGCAGGGTGTGGGACATCTGATTTCCTGAATACTATTCGCCTCGGGGACGCATGACAGCCATGCTCTGGCCGGAAGCGTCAACTGGAAATGAGATGAGTAGGCTGTAGATCGATCGTCTTCGCCGCGTGTCTCTCCTACTCATGGAGATCGTCGCGCAACTGGCGCAAAACGTTCGACGGCTGCGCCTGGCCAAGGGCTGGTCGCAAGAAGAGCTCGCGGCTCAAGCGGGGCTACACCGGACGTTTATCTCTCAGATCGAGCGGATGCTCAAAACCCCGACCATCGAAAGCGTCGACAAGCTCGCCAAGGGGCTGGGCGTGCGTCCCGGGGCGTTGCTCGATCCACCGGAGTAGTCGACTGCGAGTTGGCTTTCCGGGACGGAACGCACTCGACTTCATTCGCAAAGGGAGCGTCAGTCGGTTCGGCTAAGGAGGTCGAACCCAATGATGAATGCAGTCCCGGTCGCCCAATATCGACAGGCGTGGACACTCAGTTTTCACGTTAAGCAAGGGGCGGCGCCGACTTTTGGGATGTCGCCGCAAGAGCGGCATCACGTGTCTTGTTACCCCGGGAAGGCTTCAATACCGGAGCCCAGATTGTCGCCAATTACCCAACCGGCCGAGCCAATGGGACCCGCCACGCTCGGCGACCTGATCGACCTTTATTTGAACTCTCCCGACTTCCTCGGACTGCGTGTTCGGACCCAAGCGGATTACCGAAAGCAGCTGGCCTCGGCTCGCCTTCAGTTTGGCGAGATGGCGCTATGCCGTGTGGACGCACGGAGTTTCACCCGCGACATCTTTGCCTGGCGAGATGAGGCCCGCTCCACGCCTCGGGTCGCTGACTATCGCGTGCAAGTGTTGAAGCTGCTACTGGCCTGGGCGCGCCGCCGGGGCCTCATTGACTACAATCGCGCCGAAAAGATGCGGCAACTCTACCGCTCACGGCGTCGCCTTGTGTCCTGGTCGGCCGATCATATCGCCGCGTTCGAGACCGTGGCACCCGACCATCTGAAGTTCGCCCTGCTCATCGCCTTGGAAACAGGGCAGCGGCAGGCCGATCTGCTGAGCCTGGAATGGTCCGCGATCGAGGACGGCCTTATCCATGTGGTTCAGCAGAAGACGGGCGCCGAGGTGGCTGTCCCGATTTCGCCCGTGCTGACCGGTGCGCTTGATCGGTTACCTGGCGACCGCACGGGGAGAGTGCTGCGCCGGAACAACGGCGAACCCTGGAGCGACGGCCCCAATGGCTTTCGGAGCGCCTGGTTCAGGACCTGCAAGGCGGCGAGCATTCGGGGCGTCACCTTCCATGACCTGCGTGGAACGTTCGTAACCCGTCGTCTGAGTCAGGGGTGGACGGCATTGGAAGTGGCCATGTGTACCGGACACTCGCTCCGGGATCTGGCGATCCTGGACGGATATGCCGACCGCAAGGTGTTGGCCCTGCGCACGGCGGAGCGGCTGGCGGCGCGACTGGACGTCGCTTACGTGACTGCCACATAAAAGATGATGTTCCGCCAGCGCGCCTTCACCTAACCGCCGCCCGTGCCCGCGCCTCCGACGCACGAAGGCAAGCCCAGCCAAGCTGACGGCCGCCGAGAAGGCCGAGCTAAGCGCAAAGCTCGACGCCAGCAATGCCGAGGCTGCTCTACTGAAGGCTCGCCAGGTCGAGGACGAGTCTATCTGTCGATCGCGCTGAAGGCGGCCGAGGCCGCCGACAAGGCCGAGACCGCCGCCCTCGAAAGCGCCGCGAAGATCGAACTTGCCCGCAATCACCAGATACGAGCGTCGCCCTTAGCTTTTGGTGCCTGCACGAGCCTGCAGGAGGCCCTGGCCGGCAAATTGTCCGTAGCCGAAGATGTTGCCTCGGCCCCGGCGGTACGTAAGTTGGCAGAGCGTTTGGGCATTGAGGCCCCGATCTGTCAAGCCATCGCGGCCGTTCTAGCGCGGAGCTGAACGTCAGCGACGTGATCGCAAACTGCTGGCGCGGCCCATAAGATCTGAGACCTAGGGGAGAAGTCATCTCGATCTCCAGTGAAGGCCTAGCTAAAAGCTTATAAGCCAGCCATCATCGGAGGACTGAGGCAACATGATATTTGACATTATTCTATGAACGTCCAGCTCTAGCAAAGCATCTAGCTGCCAGGCTGCCCCTACGGTCCAAGCAGCTACGTCCTGGCCTGCAGCTCGCGCCGCGCCAACCAGTTCTGGACGAGCGATAATTAGCGCGACATCGATTCCTAAGACGATATCTCCGCCTAACTTTGCTGTCAGCGCGAACTCGGTCGTAAGGTCTGTCGGCAGAGTCCAATACAGCTTCATCATCTCGCTTTCCGAGCCAAGCGAGCGAAGAATTGCGAGATCCGTGGTCAAGAATGACTGCCAGGTTGTCCGTTCCTCTAGGGCCGTCCCTTTAATCGGATCGTACATCAATGATATGTCGGACGCGCTTCTTAATCCTTTGATCTCCGGATAGAGGTGCACGTCAGGATGGGCTTTCGCCCATTCAATGACTTCTATCCAAGTCGGGACGACAGCACCGGCCTGTCCATCAACCGTAAAGGACCGGATCTGCGCCAGCGTTAGGTCCTTGATTGCGCCCAAGCCGGACGTCGTACGATCCACGGTGTCGTCATGCATAAGGATGACGTAGCCATCTTTCGTGACCCGCAAGTCGAACTCAATTGATCGGACGCCTTGAGAATAAGCTAGATCGAAGGACTTCAAAGTTGCCTCGACCCCACCTCCCGCAATCCCCCTATGGGAGATCAGCTCAATACGATTCTTGGTTAAATCATTCAAGGATGAGTGGTGGAGCGTGATTGTGTCGCCACTCGCGAAGTCGACGATTGTACTCGTACCAACTTGCCGGACGATATAACTCGAACCTGCGTCCACTTTTAGCCGATCTCCGGCAAGTCGGTTGAAGTCCATGACCGAGTCTGAGCCGTGCCCCGACGAGAACTGAAAGGTATCGGCACCGGCGCCGCCGTACAGGGTGTCCGACCCGACGTCACCGAAGATCAAATCGTTTCCGTCGCCGCCCAAGACGACATCATTTCCCTGCCCGCCGCGGATAAGATCGTCGCCGTCACCACCATCGACCGTGTCGTTGCCAAGGTTCCCGTAGACAATGTCATGGCCGGAATCGCCGAATAGCTTGTCCGCGCCCTGTCCGCCAACGACCCAGTCGTCTCCGAAGCCGCCATAGGCCGTATCGTCGCCCTTGTTGCCGTTAATATCGTCGAAGCCATTGCCGCCGTTTATCAGGTCGTTACCGTCGCCGCCTCGCAGGTAGTCCCCACCGCCGAGACCCTCGATTGTGTCATCTCCTCCGGCACCGTCGATCGTCTCGCCAGCAATAGTTCCTACCAAGTGGTCGTTCGCGTTCGTACCAATCATTAAAAAGCCCCCACCCCCGACATCACCCTAACCATAGAAAGAGCCGCAGCAAAATCACCTCAAGGCGGTGCTGTGCAATTGTGACACAGGCTCGGCCGAAGACCCGCCTAGTGGCTCCTCGAAACACTTGAGCGTCCGTAGCGGTGGGTTGCGGCGCAGACCGCACGCCCAATGTGACCCAGGAGACGCAATAAGGTCTTGAGTAGATAGATCTGCACAATTCACGCTTTCGAAACGGCCGAGTAGATTATACACGATCGATACATACATCGATGCAACACGGATAGAGATAATGACCCGCGTGGTTTTGACGTACGGTACTTTTGATCTTTTCCACGTCGGCCATCTCAATCTTTTGAAAAGGCTGAGAGCCCTCGGTGATAGATTGATCGTCGGGGTATCGACCGACGAATTCAACGCTAGCAAAGGCAAACGCACCATCGTACCGTTCAAAGATCGGCTGGAGATCGTCCGGAACATCAAAGTCGTTGATCTTGCGATCCCTGAAACGTCATGGGATCAAAAGGTCATCGACATCAAAAACCACAACGTAGATGTTTTCGGAATGGGTAGTGACTGGGAAAGTAAATTCGACTTTCTCAAGGAACATTGCGAGGTTGTTTATCTGCCACGAACCGAGGCCATTTCGAGTACGGACCTAAAAAAACTATTGCGCGTTCTGGACCAAACTCACGTTACGGACCTAAAGATGGCCTTGGACCTAATTTCAACGATCGTTTCAACCTTCGATAGCTGAGCAGGATAATTATGGTGACGGCTCCGCCCACGCCCGCCGAGCCCCTCGCTGCATCGCCGCCGACATCTTCCCTCAAGCCTCAGTACGGCTGGTCGGTGTCAGCGATGCTCCCGTTCGTACCGGCGACCGGCGAATTCTTCCTGCGGCATAAGGTTTCCGCGAACACTGTCTCTTGGCTCAGCCTTGTCGTGTTCCTAATCGGCTTGGGCGGTTATGCGCTGTATCGGGATATTCTCGCAGTCCGTGTGATCGCCGTATTGTGCTTCGCAGCAGGGACTTTGCTCGACGTGGTCGACGGCTACGTCGCCCGGAAGTCAGGAAGCTCCGGCAAGTTCGGCGCCTATCTGGACGCCGGCATCGATATTTTTCGATACAATCTGTTTCTGCTGGTGCTGCTCTTGGTGCGCTTGGATGGCTTGGCAAACCTCATCGCGGTGGCGCTCTACGCCGTTCTCCTGAACATCTCGTTTTACCGCCTTTTCAGGAACATTCACCTGGCTAGGAAGTCTGCGTCCGCCAACCTGGCGCTGGGCGCACTGCTGCCCAAGCGATATCGGGATTTCTGCCTCGACAACCGCCTTCTCTACAATCCCTTCAACCTTGAAGATCAGCTGCTGCTGTACATCTTTTCGATCGGCGTGCTTTTCGGCGTCGAGGGGCCCGCACTCTGGTTCTGCTTGGCCGCCCGTATGGCGGAGGTGGGCATAGTCGTCCTGACCCGACTCCGGAAGGCCTAATGCGCCCGATCTTCTATGTTACCAACGCGCCAGCTCCCTACAAGACGGGCATGCTGGACGCCTTGGCTTCACTGATCCCCGAACTCAAAGCCTTCTATCTTATTCCATCCGAGTTCATGCGGTCGTGGCGAGATCCACTCGCCGAGGCGACGCACCGCCACGAGATGCTGAAGTCCGCGCGGATCAATCTTCGCAAGATGGAGACCGCCCAGTATCTGTCATTCGACATTCTGGCGCTCATCGCCATAGAGCGCCCTCGCGTCGTGATCTTCGGGCCCTACAGCCAGATCGTCTTCATGACGGCGATGCTGCTGTGTCGCGCACTGCGCATTCCCTTCGTGATCTGGTACGAAAGCCACGAACTTTCTTCGGTTGCTCCAGGGCTGATCCGGTCTCTCGGCCGTAGGGTCAAGCGCTTCTTCCTGCGGAGCGCTGCGTATGTGGTGGTCCCAGGTGCCATGGCCAAGGCCAGCGCAATCAATTTAGGCGTGGCGGAGGACGCCATTCTGATTGCGCCTCATGCCGTCGACGTGGCGTTCTTCTCGGCGACGCCCAGCCCTAAGCACGCCATGGCTGCTCGCGCTCACATCGTAGATTACGATCGGGCTCTGCTCTACGTCGGCCAATACATCGAGCGGAAGAACGTCAACGCGCTGATCCAAACGTTCTCCGAAGCGCAGCACGAGATGCCTGGCGTCTGTCTGGTTCTCGCTGGCGGAAAGCTGGCGCCGGACCAGGTCTTGCCCCCCCATGTTTTTTCGGCAGGCTATCTGCAGGCAGAGGAACTTCGGGCGCTCTACCAGGCCTGCGACGGCGCGATCCTGCCCAGCCGCACAGAGGTTTGGGGCCTTGTGGTCAACGAAGCCCTGGCCGCCGGAAAGCCCGTCCTGGTCTCGCGCTCGTGCGGCGCCGCCGAGCAGATCGACCCAGGCCGCAACGGCTTGCTGTTCGACGCCAATGACCCCGCCACTATCAAGGCCGCGATCCTCGATTGGAACGCCGCCGCCGCGAAGGGGCAGTGGCGGGCCGAAGGCATCGTGGCGGGCCAGAACACCTTTGATGCGATGGCTCGAACGTTCCTGACAGCGGTAAACGCGGCGGACGAAGGAAGCCCCGCGCCGACATCCAATAGCGCCGAAAGCAATCCGTCAGCGAATTCTTGATCAGACCAGCGCCGTCGGCGCGGGCATTAACCGCTCTCTAGCGTTCGCGGTGCAACAAAGGCTCGCGCTGGAGGGTCTCGTCAGCTATTCAACGCTTCTCTTAGAGCGGGGATATGCCCCGGATGACGTGTGGGGACAATATGGCCAAAGTAGGAACCGGTAAAGTCGCACTGATCACCGGCGTGACGGGCCAGGACGGCGCGTATCTTTCTGAGCTTTTGCTATCGCAAGGCTACACCGTCCACGGCGTGAAGCGTCGCTCATCTTCCTTCAACACCGGACGCCTTGAGGATATTTACCAAGATCCCCACGAGAAGGATCAACGCTTCATCCTTCACTATGGCGACATGACCGACAGCACAAACCTGATCCGGATCGTTCAACAGACCCAGCCCGACGAGATCTACAATCTCGCGGCCCAAAGCCACGTGGCGGTCAGCTTCGAAACGCCAGAATACACCAGCAACGCCGACGCCACCGGTGCCCTGCGCCTGCTGGAAGCCATCCGCATCCTCGCCCTGGAAAAGAAGACGCGCTTCTACCAGGCCTCGACGTCGGAGCTTTACGGCAAGGTTCAGGAGGTCCCGCAGAGCGAGACGACCCCGTTCTATCCGCGCAGCCCCTATGCTGCGGCGAAACTCTACGCCTACTGGATCGTGGTCAATTACCGCGAGGCCTATGGCATCCATGCCAGCAACGGCATCCTGTTCAACCACGAGAGCCCGCTGCGCGGTGAAACGTTCGTCACCCGCAAGATCACTCGTGCGGTCGCGGCCATCAAGCAGGGCTTCCAGGACAAGCTCTATCTGGGTAACCTCGACGCCAAGCGCGACTGGGGCCATGCCCGGGAATATGTGCGTGGCATGTGGCTGATGCTGCAGCAGGATGAGCCGGACGACTATGTTCTGGCCACCGGCGAGACCACCCTCGTCCGCGACTTTGTCACCAAGGCCTTCTCCGAGGTCGGCATCGACATCACCTGGTCGGGCGAAGGCGTCGAGGAAAAGGGTACGTGCGCCAAGACGGGTCGCGTCCTGGTCGAAGTCGACCCCCGCTACTTCCGCCCCACCGAGGTGGAGCTGCTGATCGGCGACCCGACCAAGGCCAAGGAAAAGCTCGGCTGGGTTCACGAGACGAAGTGGGAGCAGCTCTGCGCCGAAATGGTGGCCGCCGACATGATCAATGTCGCTCGGGAGCAGCGTCGCAATGTCGACTGAGGTGATCTTCCCGCTCGAGGGAAAGCGCGTCTGGGTCGCTGGCCATCGCGGGATGGTGGGATCCGCCATTGTGCGGCGGCTGGCGTCAGAAGGTTGTGAAGTCATCCTGGCTGGGCGGGAGGTCGTCGATCTCAAGCGCCAGGACCAGGTCCAGGCCTGGATGGCCAAGGAAAAGCCGGACGCCATCTTTCTGGCGGCGGCGAAGGTCGGCGGCATCCTCGCCAACGACAGCTTCCCGGCCGACTTTCTCTACGACAACCTGATGATCGAGGCCAACATCATCGAGGCCGCCTACCGGGAGGGCGTGGCCAAGCTGCTGTTTCTGGGTTCGTCCTGCATCTATCCCAAGTTCGCAGAGCAGCCGATCCGCGAAGACTCACTGCTGACCGGCGCGCTCGAACCGACCAACGAATGGTACGCGATTGCCAAGATCGCTGGGATCAAGCTGGCGCAAGCCTATCGCAAGCAGCACGGCTGCGACTTCATCAGCGCCATGCCCACCAACCTGTATGGCCAGGGAGATAACTTCGACCTTAACTCCAGCCATGTCCTGCCGGCTCTGATCCGAAAGGCCCACGAGGCCAAGCTTGCCGGAGCCGGCAGCATCACCATCTGGGGCACCGGCACACCGCGCCGCGAGTTCCTGAATGCCGACGACTGCGCTGACGCCTGCGTCTATCTGATGAAAACCTATTCCGACTTCGAGCACGTAAATGTGGGCTCGGGCGAGGACGTGACCATCCTGGAGCTGGCTCAGCTGGTCTGTGAGGTGGTTGGGTTCAAGGGAGCTATCGTTGCCGATACTTCAAAGCCAGACGGCACACCTAGAAAGCTCATGAGCGCAACCAAACTGCGCAAAGCGGGCTGGATGCCGAGGATCGACCTTCGCGCGGGCGTCGAAGCTACGTATGAAGCCTTTATTACGTGACCTAATCCCTCTCGATAACCGTGTACATGAGGTCGGACCTATTACTAAAAAGGAGAAGCAGGCCGCGCTGCTTTCTAGCTGAAACAATGGCTGTTTGCACTCTTATCGTGCTGTCCTTACGCCGCCGTAATTTTGAACCTAACGAGCGGAGATGAAAAATAGCTTCGATATAGTTGACTGGTTGCTGTACGCAACTGGCCCTATGGGATTTACATCTTCCATCTTCGAATCGCCTTCAACATAGCTCTCGTTCTATCGAGCGCACTTGTTATAGTCGCTCACTTAGAGGCGACCTTGGTCTAGGTTTGTTTTACATTGACAATATCTATCACTTTATATTCTGCGAGCTATCGATGGGTCGATTTCAATTTCATTCGGTCCAGAAAGCATTTAAATCGACAGATAATAGGGACCTTCTAAGTGGATAACCGCATGCTCAGCAAGTCCACCGAAGCAACAGCCGTTGCTGCAAATAAATCGATTCAAGCGCGCCAACCCACGCAGGGGGACAGGTTCTATTTCGGCCTTATACTATTGCCTATATACATTGACTACAAGCCAGCAGGGGAGCAGTCTTGGTCCGTTATACTGTATTCTCTAGTGGTCGCACTCAGCGTAATTGGTACATTTTATTTTATATATAGAAATGGCCTCTATCGACAATCTCTATTGAATTGGATAGCCCTTATTTTTGGACTGTTTCTGGCAGGATCATTTGCCAGTGCATTATTCTGGGGCCAGTCGCTGAATGCGGTCCTTCGCGCGACTCCCCCTCTTGCGCTATTGATAACAGGAACCTTGACCGTTAGCGCCCTGGCCGCTGGCCGTTACGATCCGCGCCCTTTTTGGATTTCTATCATCGCAGCATGCTTCATCGGAACTGTGATTAATATAATTTTGGTCGCAGGGCTTCAAAGCTTAGCTTTCTCTAATATTCGATATCAAATACTGAACGGCTCAACGCCATTGATATCTGCCTTTACGGTTGGCGCGATTTTCTTTGGAGGCGTGAGAACATGGAGTGTCATCATGATTGCTCTGAACGCCATCGCTATAATGCTTTCCGTGACGCGCACTCAGATTGCTGTGATCGCCGGGACTACCGCGACGCTAGTTCTTGCGGCGCGAGGCCACATAATCAGACCGAAGCTTATACCATTTCAAATCTTAGGCGCGATCGCGCTTTTCACCGGGATTCTAGTCCTGGGCAGCACACTCCCAGGCAATCAACTCGATCGCTGGGCCACACGATTTCTGATGACAGATGAACAAAAAGGAAAGGTGGACATCACCGCAAAAACTAGGGCAGGAGAAACTACATATCAAATACAGCAAATACAACGCAACCCAATGATTGCAGTTTTCGGATCAGGGCTAGCAGCCTACAATAGATATGACGACTTGAATGCACGCATTATTGAAAGTGTGCTCGGCTCAAAAGCGGCTCGCTGGACAGAAGATGGTATCGGACACAACAATTACGTAGGAACAATTTATACGGGAGGCGTAATCACCGGCTCGCTTGTAATACTTGCCCAACTGATAGCTTGGCTGCGCTCTATTTATGTAATACGGCTTTTAACGGCTACAAAGTCATTGCACTCGTTCAATCTACTTATTTCAGCTCCTCTTGGCATCACAGCCTACCTAGTTTTCGGATTGCTGGGAGGTACGTTTGGTAGTCGTTCTGCGTCCCTTTGCTTCGCCTTATCGATCAGCTTCACCATCTGGCTCTACGAGTACTCTAAGCGAAACCCGCCTTCTCCGAGTGAAAAACAATGATTTTCGTTCAAAGAACGGCAAGTAACGAAGGTATCGACGCGTTTCGATATTTTATGGAGATTAGCGTCGTACTTCTGAATTCCCTCCCCTAACCCAAAGCCGCCGAAGACACCGAAGCCGCATATGGTCCGCAATCATTTCAATAATTCTCAGAGCAGCAGTGCCGTTCTTATTTATTAGCAGCGGTTTTTTTCTCAAAGCTCCTGCCCGACCGTCAATTGTCCTGACCTTCCCCTGATTTTTCCTCCACGCGGAGCTAGAGTCCGACCCCTGAGAGGACGGACATGAAGCAATCGAGATTACGGAAGAGCAGATCATCGGGATCCTGCGGGAGAACGAGGCCGGGGCGAAGGCGGGTGAGTTGGCCCGCAAGCACGGTGTGTCGGAAGGCACGGTCTGAGCCTAGAAGGCCAAGTTTAGCGGCATGAGCGTGTTGGAAGCTCAGCGGCTGAAGGCACTGGAGGATGAGAACCGGCGGATCAAGTCGCTGTTGGCCGACGCCATGCTCGACAAGGCGGCGTTGAGCGAGCTGCTCTCAAAAAATGGTAGCGCCCGCCGCCGTGCGCGAAGCCGTCGTTCATCTGCGGACGGTGTTCGAGCTCAGCCAGCGACGGGCCTGCTCCATCCTTAAGGCGGGCTGCAAGATGGTGCGCTACCGGTCTTGCCGCGCGCCTGACACCGAGCTTTGCGAGCGCCTGCGCAGCCTGGCCGCCGAACGCCGGCGGTTCGGCTATCGTCGGCTGTTCGTTTTGCTGCGTCGGGAGGGCGAACTTTCCGGCAAGAACCGCATCTATCGGATCTACCGATAAGAGGGCCTGACCGTGCGCAAGCGACGGGCTCGCCGCGGTGCCATCGGCACACGGGTGCCGATCCTGGTGGACGCCAAGGCCAATGCCCGCTGGTCGCTAGACTTCGTGCACGACAAGTTCGCGGGCGGGTGCCGGTTCAAGATTCTAAATGTGGTCGACGACGTCACCCGGGAATGCCTGGCGGCGATCTCTGACACCTCGATCTCAGGTCGGTGCGTGGCGCGGGAACTGTCGGCGCTGATCGCCCGTCGCGGCCGACCGGGGAGGATCGTCAGCGACAACGGCACGAAGTTCACCTCGACGGCCACTCTGGCCTGGGCGGAGGATCATCGCGTCGCATGGCATTACATCGCGCCGGGCAAGCCCACCCAGAACGGCTTCGTGGAGAGTTTCACCGGTCGGAAGCGCGACGAGCTGCTCAACGAGACCCTGTTCCTCAGCCTCGACCACGCCCGCCAGAAACTCGCTGCATAGACCGAAGACTACAACACCCGCCCGCCACACTCATCGATCGGTTAACAGACCCCTGCGGCCTATGCCGCCCACCTGAACGCAACATACGGCGTAACCAATGTCGAGACTCTGGTCCGCGCTGGATGAAAGATCAGACGCAGGTCAATATTGAAGCTCTTCATCACGCCAACTTCGATCGGTAATGTAGCCGCGATCACTGTCGCCACGTTAGCTGAAGCTACAATTCTAAGCCTTACGATGAGTAGCACGCCTATATTGAGCCGGGTGGTGGGCCGCCCAGCCCCCCCCAACACCAAAGCCTTCATATTGATTCGTATTAGCCTTTGCGACTCAGCCTTCAGTGTCTGGGTGATGTCGAACTTAGCTACCAGCTCTGCCCTGATAGCATCGCCGTTCTTTTTGATGAGCTTGAAAGATGATTGCTGGCGAAATCTTCAAGCCACGCGCCCTGTTAAAGGTATCCCCGCCAAAAGAAACTCTGATGGCATTTATTCGTCAATTTCTAAATTTTCCAACGCAAGAGACTTTTCAAATAGAATATATTAACGATTTTATATAGCAAAAATCTATACAGAAATATCATTAATAATACTGGGAGCCGCCGATAAATTGAACCGTTTTTATTATTACATTCTATAAAATAAGCATCATCGTAAATAACTACGCGCCGTTTCCGCAATATCAAAGAACGACATATCGTGATGCAGCCGCCCGACGAAATCAATCTTCGCCAACGCGGCGCTTAAAAACGCTTCGTTATCATGCAGATATGTCAGATCAACCCCTTCTAACCCCCGCGCGAACGCAAAGCCCTCAATATCAGACGCCACGATCGGAACTCCACTCGCCATCGCCTCGAGTAATGCGATTCCTTGGGCTTCTGACAGCGACGGCATCAGATAGACGTCGGCGGCGCTTAGTAGGTCGGGCACATCCAAGCGTGGCCCTAGAAAGCGCAGGCGCTTGCCTAGGCCGGCACGCATAAAGTCGGCCTCGAGTTCCGCCATGTAAGCTTCGTCCTCGAGGATACCAGCGAACCAAAGGTTCAGCCGGGGATCCTGGTGCAGCGCAGGCAACAAAGCGCTAAGCGTGAACCGTTGCTGCTTGACCGGCAACACGCGCCCCACCTGTAGCAACAACCTGTCTTCATTAGTCAGGCCTAAAGCTTCGCGAATGGCCTGGCGTCGGTCACGTGCATCATAGAAGCGATCAAGATCCACGCCATTGGGCACGATGCGCATTGGCGGTGATCGCTGCAATCGCCTTACATAGGTGTCGGCTGCGGACTGGGAAACCGCGATGATCTCATCTGTGCGCCACTTCAATAAGCGCTCAGCCCACCGGAGCTTGGTGTCCGAATAATCGTCACTGGCGCTGTGCAAGACCGTGACAAAGCGGGCTCGTGAACCAGCGATCAATACCGCCAGTCGGCCATAGAGCGACGGTAGGACAGAATGCCCGAAGATCACGTCAGGCTTGAAGCGCTTGATGGCGCTAGCATAGGCCCTGACACGGGCCATCCCCGTTAGCGTCGTCTCGGGAATATCCAGCGTTACGCCCGCAGCTGTCAGCTTGTCCAGCTCGGGCAGGAACGCCGCTGTAGGCGGAGCAAAGGCCGCTACCGCGGAGACTTCGCCCTGGGTGGCGTGCCGCAAGCACAGGTCGCGAACCAGAACCTCCGCGCCCGAATGGCGCGGCGTGTGGATCAGATGCATCAGCCTCATGGACGTCCTCTTGGCCTTAGGGCGGATTTGCCGAAGCGGGTGACGGCCGTCGCCAGACGCTGCCAAGCCGCGTGCGACGGCAACATTGGAACGCCCAACGCCCAGCAGTTCATCCGCCAAGTCAGTAGTCCACCGCTCGCGATGGCAATCATCGCGCCTGCGGCGACACCTACACCGCCGAACGGTTTGACCAACAGAACGGCCAGGGCCGGGCTACCCAGCGTGCTCACCAAGCAGCCGGCGATATTCCAACGCAAGCGGCCCGCCCCCAGCCCCAAAAAGAAGCCCGGCGTCGATACAGTGTTTAAGAACCAGCCGGCAGCCAAGATGAACGAGAACGACACGAACAGCGGGTCGATGCGCTGCAGCCAGACTAGGCTGATTAACGGCGAACCCAGCGCCATTCCCAGCATCGCCAATCCTGAAACAGCGGCGATGGCGGCCAATGCATCCTCATAGATGCCGCGCATCTCGGCAGGGTCTCGCTCGTGAGCCGCCGCGAACAGGGGGGTCAGGTTCTGGCCTGGAGCGACCACCAATTGCCTGACCTGCAGGATGCCCCGCGAGACTAATTCATACATACCCAGCGCGCCTAGTCCGCCCAGCGACGAGAAGGCAAATTTGGTAAACGGGTCGAACAGGAAGGTCGCGATATTCAGCACCTGCAGGCGCAGGCCAAAGCCCATTAGTTCGCGCAGGGGGGCAAGGCTGATGCGCCACGGCAGGGCAAATCGGGAGCCATCGGTAGCCCGCACCACCAAGAACCAGCCAAGGCCGGTCAGCAACAGATACTGGATGATCTGGGCAAGGGCTACGCCGCTCAGGCCCAGGGTCTTCACCGTGGCCAAGGCCACGGCGGACTGCACGGCCAGAGTCAGCAGGGTCAGCATGCTCTTCTGGTACGAGCGGTGAAAGCCGATCAGGGCCGCCGTCAGAACATTGGACACATTCTGCAGCACGAATGAGCCAATAGCGAAGGGCAGCAGCGCCCTAGCCTCTAGCAGCGGCGCACCCTGCAACGTCAGCCCCAGGCCCCACCTGGCGGGCCAGTATAGCGCAGCCCCCAAGACGAGGTAAAACAGGGCGTTGGTAATCAGCGCCGTCTCGACATAGATCAAGGCCTCATCGCTCTTGCCCCCCCGCGCCTGCGAGACCGCAACATAGCGGCTAAGCCCCCCCGCCGCACCCAGATCAGCCACCCGCGCCAGCGACGTGGTGGCCAGCACCAGCGACCACACCCCTAGGGCATTGACACCCAGATGCTTTAGTATGAGGCGATACAGTACGAATAGCACCAGGGTCGAGACCAGTACCTCGGCGATGTTCCACGCCGCATTGCGTTTCAGCCCGGCGCGGTTCAATGGACGATGGCCTCAGCGAGATTCAGGCCTAAAGCGCGGCCCAGGACCTGAATGCTACGGGCCCGCATCGCCGCGACCTGTCCGGTCGGCAGGACTTGAGGTGTTGAGGTCAGCAACAGCTTGGCAGCGGCTGCCGGCGCATTCCACGGCAAAGCTGTCACCGGGTGGCCCAGCAAACCGGCCAACCGTTCCATATAGGAGCCCTGGCGGACCAAGGCCGGTTTGGTGGTCTGAACGGCGCGGCCGAAAATGCCAGAGGCTTGATTATAGTCGGGCGCATAGCATGCCCAGACCTGAGCGGCTTCGCGATACAGATCGAGCAGTTCTTCGTCGCTGATGAACCGGTCGATCAGCAACCCACCGGCCGCTGTGAAGGCGTCTGCGGCGGGTCTGGAAGCTTCGGCCACCTTGCCTGCGGCGACGAAAAGGCGCCGCTCGCGGATTCCTGCGTCGCGAGCCCACAAGTCGGCGAAATAGTCGAATCCTTTTCCAAGGTTCTGGGCACCGATCGCCGCCACGATCGGACGGTTGGCCGCTTTGCGGCGCAGTTCGCTGGCCAAGGGCGTGCCCCCTGCCCCGCTAACTGAATCTAGGTCCCACAACTGCGGGTCATGGATCCAGTCATCGGCAATTGCGGAAAAGGCAGGGTCCAGCTCGAATGGCATTATAGTGACTATGGTCACAGAGGGAAAAGGACGCACGGCCTTTAGCAGCAGCTTCTTGATCAAGAGCCGGAGCGATGCGCCGCGCACGACCTCGCCTGGCCGGAACATCAAGGCGCAACTGCGACGCCCCCAAAGAGCGCGCACCCAGGCAACGATCAGGAACCGCGCGGTGTATTCTTCAAGCATAGGCGAGAAGATCGGCGCAGGATTGATTACATCGCGAAACTCAAGAGCTCTGGTGTCATGTATGACGCCGCTAGCCGAGGCCATTCTCTGAAATAGGGAAATGTACTCTCGGCGATGACCATCTTGTCCGCCAACGGCGATCAAAAGTCGCTGCATCCCACCCACACTGCTCCCCAGTGCGAAAATTCGCGACTGGTCACGCCTGCTAACTCGCAGCAGCCTCTTAAACAAGCGCCTAGATATGCAAGGTGAGGAAACTTGGCAAAATTATTGTCAGGGCGACGTGATCCCCTAAAACTTGTCCAGAAATATTTACAGTCTGCTATAGGGCTAACGATGCCACGACAGAGATGCACCCGATGCCTGGGTGACCATACCGGCACCGATGACTAACCTAACACGAAAGCGCTTATTCGGCCTGCCCACTGCAATCGTCAATTTACGCAGGCGGATTACCAAGCTTAAAGTTCAGCAATCGCTTCCAACGACCTAGCTTTGCCACGAAACGGCTGACTTTAGCGTCTAGTCCCCCGCGCATGATGTCAATAGCCTCGAAGTCCGACGAAACATCGATGGGAAATATTGGCAAGCTCTCATTGAGTGGGTGGCCGAGCTTCATTATCCACGAGTAAGGGTTTAAGCTGCTAGCGTGCGTTCCTCCGCTGCCAACACCTAGATTTTCTACATAGTTTCGTGTTGGAAACAGTGAAACACCGCCAGATGAGAATATCTTCCAATACCATCGAACATCCCAACAACTAACCTTACCTAGCATTTCTAACTCGAGCAGATCGGTGGCGTTCACCAAGCCACCGATGTTGAATAACCTACGAAACGTATCAGATTGGATTAACTGTCGATCCAAGGTCGGCTGCGCGACATCGAATTTCTGCCAGGCTCGCGACCATGTTGCCCACCCCCAAGGATGTGCATAGGGCATAAAAAAAGCACGATTTTGTTGCTCTAGTATATTACTTCGATAACCATAACCGCAGATACTCCAAACTTGATCTACATCCTTGTAGCGATCTAAACCCTCATTGAAATAATCAAGAGCCGCAGTAGAAAGCCTTAGATCGTCTTCAATAACAATGACCGAATCGTTTTCCTCACAAACCTTTGTTACTCCGTCCACAATAGAGGAACGACACCCTTTGTTTAATTCTGAGAAATGGATGATCCATTCCGGAGCGGCATAGGCCGAAACAACTTTCTTTACCTCTTCCACAAGCGGAAAATCAGTTGCGTTACGCGGACCATCTACAAATACATAGACTTTACTTTCAGAAAATCCGCGACACAATCTGAGATTTTCAAAGAGGTTGCGTAGTTTCTCTGGCCGGTTAAACCCAAAAACTGCAATAGGTGCGCTCAAGTTAGATTCCCCTACCCCCATCCATGCAGGAAGAGGCCCCGCTTAACCCATACTCCTGTTAAGGTAGATTTAGAATAAAATCTACCCAATATGGGCGTACAGACCCACCCAAATCTTAAGACTGGTCCGAATTTTTCTTTAATAATCGTTTTAACCCACCAAAAAATGACATCGCCTTCAAGAGGAGAATTCACTTCGAGATCGCGCCCGATATATGGCCAGAATATCTATTCCTACCTTAACGGGCATTCGAAGCGGCTTTCCGGACAGTGAATTCCTTTTTCCTGAAAACCCCGAACGAATTCCCGGCGCTAGCATACGCGCCACCGGCAGAGGCGCTCCAGCTTTCAATGTAGCTTCGCGAAGGAAAAACGCACACGCCGCCCACTTGAACAATCGTGCGGCGCCACTGCATGTGCCAACTATTTACGAGATTCCTCTGCGCTAACTTTAGCAAATCAGTAAGCGGAAACTCCGAGGGCCTCAAACGATCGACTCAAACTCGGAGGCCCCAAAAGCTCTTGGCAAAAAGGTTACCAATCTAGTTTGATTCGACCGAGCCCTTTCCCAGTTAGCCCACACCCAGTATGACAAAAAGGCAGAAAACGCAGCCCCCTTTGTATCTAGCGGAGCTAGAAAACAAAATTCCGCATACAATTCATATTCGGTGTTCATTATTGTATATTGCTATTCCTGAATTGAAATAAACTAATGCGAAGGGGGCACTGCCAGATCGTTTTCAAGCGCAATTAACTGGCCATAAGGCATACATACACTTGAAATTTCAACCGATATCGCACTGCGAATGCCTAGAGTTTCTTTAGGCATTGTAACATTTCACGAGGCGTTTGCCCAGATAACAGAAAAGTATTGCTCAATTAGAGATAATTCTGACCCAATTTCGCTAAACATCAATAAATATACCTGCGTCTGATCCGAAAAATTCCGGACACGCAGCGAGATTCTCTATCGACATTTTCACAAATTCGGACTGATTAAATGCAATTGCGATTTGCGGTGCCAAAAAGATAAATCCTCAGCAACATATTGCCGCTTAGAGGCTGAGAGAAATATCATCGATATAAAGTAGAAATTATTTTCCTCGAAACTACTTCCCTATCTACTGTGTTCTTAACATAGCGACGCCCAGCCCCTCCTAAGGCAATGCGCAATTTTTCGTCCTCCAGAAGCCGAACCACTGCGTCAGCAAACACCATAGGGTCATTTGGCTCTACACAGAGACCCGCCCCTGAGGAAACCGTTATCAGATGAAGAGGAGTGCCAACGCTCGCAGTCGCGACGTACGGACGCTCTGCTGCCATGACTGAAAAAATCTTGCTGGGTAGCGCAAAATTGGCGCCACCTGGACTTTGGGGGACAAGATGAATAGTCGCCTCCCCAAGAGCGTCACTAAGCTCCTCGCGAGGCGCAAGATCAGCAAAGCGAACGTTGCCCAAAGAGTCCTGCTTCGCTTGCGCCTCCAAAGCGCAGCGCTCCGATCCCTCACCTCGGATAAGTATGTCAACCACAACGTCACGTCTTGCCAGCTCAGCAGCTAGCGCAAGGATTTGATCCAATCCCTGCTTTCTGCCCAAATTTCCAGAATAAAGAAGCAGCGGCCGAGCATTGGCTTTGTAGCGGACAGGCTTAATTTCCATGACGTTTACTTGAGGGGGTATCACCTCAATCGGCACTTTGACGCCGATTTTTCTTAGCTCAGCTGCCATCGCGGACGTCAACGCGATTACGACGTCGCAGCGATTGAGAGACCTCGCTTCCAGCCAACGCAATCCGCGCATCAATGCTTCGACGGCACCAAATTTCAGGCCCACTGCTAGCCCGGATTGTATGTCGTGGACAATCGCCACGAGCCGCCCCCCTTTCGCGCGAAAAAACGGCGCGACGAACACCACAAAGACAGATGGACAGACACAGATGACCGCTCGATAACTGCGCTTGCGCGCTAACACGGCGGCAAAGGCGAAACTTGTTTCGGAGAGCAGCCGCCCAACTACACCACGCGACTTGGATACGTAAGATTTTACTCGGCGCACATTTACGCCTTGAAAATCTTCTCGGTCGTGTTGTCCCGCTTCGTAGCCATCATAGACGGCGTTCTTCGGATAGCTAGGCCGCGCGGCGAGGACTTCGGGTTTTAGGCCGTTCTGAGCCAGCCATACCGACAAGTCTGTAATCGGTGGCGCGCTGCCTGTTGGCTCCGGGTGGTAGTAGTTGCTGAGTATCAACAGAGAACCTGAGAGGTCTCCACCTTCAACCAGGGGAAGGCAGGGTTCGTTGCGCGTCATGCAAAGGTTCCCTGCGTCTCTTGCCACCAAGCGCGCAGCGCGGCCTCGACGTCCGTCTCGAACTGATAGCCATTCGCCAGCAACCACTCGGGCTTGATGCGCGTCGACTTCACCAGCTTCCAGATCCGCTCGCGATGAATCGGGTTCTTAAAACCCAGGGCCGCTAGGATCTCAAATCCCCAAGCGACGCCCAACAAGGGCATGATCGGCAATACAGGATATTGCACCTTCACACACGAAACCCGCCCGAAGGTCTTGACGATATCCTCGGTCGTACTTTCGGCCGGATAGGCGAAATTGAACGTAATTTTCGCCATATCCTTAGATAGAGCGAATTCCAGCGCTCGGACCAGTTCATCGACATAGCCACCGCTTTTTATGGTGTTCTTTCTCCCGGGATAGGCGAACAGACCCCGCTTCAGTGCACCAGCGAGATTGGAATAGTTGCCTTTCTCGCCCGGCCCAAACACTACGCCAGGCCTCACGACAACCAGACGACGCTTCACGGAGGCATCGGCCCAGCGCCGGTGAATAACTTCCGCCATTAGCTTGGATCGGCCGTAGTCCGAGGTCGGCGCGGGTGGAGTATTTTCGTCAACCACGTCCTCTCGAGGTCCGTAGACCGAGATGGAGCTGGTGAACACCAGGATGTCCGCGCCGATCGTTTCGGCGAATTCTGTAACGTTCAGGGCACCGAAGACGTTGGTCTCGTAGTACTCATGAGGTGGATGGCCAGGTGTGCGGTGCACCGCAGCCAAATTATAGATCGTCGCTCCTTGTACCGCGATATCCGAAGGAATAGGCCGTCGAACATCATGCAAAACGTAACGCACGCCCTGCACGATCTCGCGAGGCGGCAATACATCCACCGCAACGACACTGATGCCACGGCTGGCCAAGCGCTTTGTCAATCGGGTGCCAATAAATCCGCTGGCACCAAACACGACCGCATCAGCCACGGGTCATCTCCAAATTTCCAGTTGAGTAGCTGCGCGGTTGCGACAAGAACGCCATCGGTAACTCCGACTGATAGAGATCTAATCGAACCTGCGGCAGTGCAAAATGCTGGCTTGATGGGCATTGTAGAGGTCGATCAGGAGCGGCGCGGTCACCAAGAGCTTGAGGGGGGGCGAGATACTTGGCGCGGAAGCCGTCCCACTCCGTCAGGAGCACGCGGTCGCAAGGGCCTTTTGCGGCCCCATAGATACCAGCCTTAAAGTCGTGACTGGGAAGCCGGTGGGCGGCTTCCTGGGCACCTTTGGGGTTATTGGTGTGGACGGCGGCAGGCATTTCCTGCAGCGCCGACAGGAGGTCGGGGCTGGGCGCATTGCGCATACCGTTAGTGCTGCGCTTAAAGGTCACGCACAGCACCCCATCGTCCTGTCATCGCTACTCGCATAGATCCCCCAGAAACAATCCCTGCTCAATCTAGCAGGACAAACGAGTGATTTTGTTGTTCCCGCACTTAGTCGGTAAGCGCAACGCTAAACTCAGCCCGGTTTTGAGCTTCTTGAGATCAGGTTGGGCGATCCTTGCGACACGAACATGATCAACGAAGGATTTTTCGCGGAGCGGGTGGGTTTGGGCTTTGCCTTGCGCGGAGTATGGGGTGACGCACAGCAGCAAGGCGACTTTTCGGTGCCCCCCCTGGAAATCAGACCTGAACCGCGTCAAAGGCAAACAGGGGGGACGCCTCATAACGCCGCCCCCTCTCCGCCTAACTGGCGCGCCCCAACGAGCCAGAACAGTTGCGCTATCTGGTGCGGACTTGGCCGGGCCGCTAAGGCCCATGCCTCTGGCCCAACCATTGCGACGATAGTAGCCAGCGCCTACCGGACTCCCGGGCTGGCGTCCTGCCCTCCGGCCCGCCGGCTCGAGGGCCAGGGGACATCACACGCGAACGTTAGACGGCAAGGCCAAGTTAGGGCTGCTCCACGCCGCCCACGAACGCGCCAATGGCAACCCTGCGAACGCGATCCGCAAGGCCTCGCACCCCACCAAAGCCTGGAGCGCCCCCCCGGGGGTTACACCCGGCTCGCACCCGTTGGTCACGGGCTCGTCCTATGGACGGGTCGCCTTGGGAAAGGGCTGGACGGCAAGCTTCAGGCCACGGCGGAACCGTGGGGCCATGAAGAACAGATAACGAAATTGCCGCAGCTCATGCCGGATTGCGCGATCGGCATCGGCGCACAGCCAGGTGCCCAGCTCGCCCGCGCCCCGGCCCTTGGCCGTCATGATCACATTGTGGAAATACGCACTGTCGACTTCCCAAAAGGTCGAAAGGTGTTCGCCGACAAACACGAAATTGCAGGCCTGATAGACCGCGCCGTTCAGACCACAACGCTCGTCGGCAAAGGATTGCAGCTATTTGACCGACGGCCAATCGCGGCGAATATAGCGAACCGCATAGGCAATCTCCCAGCTCTCGCCGAGGCGCGGCGCGTCGTCACCGAGCCACATGCGATTGAGTTCGAAATATTGGTCATTGGCCGTGCCCTCAACCACCGCGCCGCCGGATGACGGGTTCATCGCATAGCTAAATTGCAGCCCCCCACAACTCGGCGTCGATGAACACGCCCAGGCGGACATAGCTATTGGCGACGATCGTGTGGCTATAGTCGTGGCGACGGATCATCGCATTGGCTTGATCCCGGTGTGTTTCGCGATCGTGGAATTGGCCGGTGCCAAAGCCGTGGGCGCGGCGCGCGCCAAGCAGCATCGCCGGCCATCCAGCAGGTAATTCGCTGCCATGGCCGCGCGCCTTTTCAACGGCGCTCAGGGGCGCTCAACCAAACTGATTGACGGCCTTGCATCGCGGGCAGGCCACTTCGATTTCACCGGAGCCATCAACCGCCGGCCGGGCAAGGATCCGGCCGCAGGATCGACACCGCAAAGGCTTCATCTCCACCGGGCTCGCAGGGCGAGCATCAGGTTCACCACAGGCCATTTTTTTACGGGAAGCTCCCGCCACGCTTTGAGGCCATCGCCCGATGGCAGGGGCGTATGGGCCTCAGCGGCTATCGACGGAGGTGCGTGGCGACGATACGCGCGCCCATACCGCCCTGGGTGGGCGGCCGTTCAGGTCACGAAAGGCAAGCGTTAGCGCTCTTGCGCAGTCATCAGCACCCAGGCGATCCGCACAACCTGTTGGCCAGCGCTACCGCAGCCGCCCCAGGTGCCTTTCGTTCGCCCTCATGCTAGGCCTGTCGGCCGCCCGGCCAGGTCAGGCGCCGGCATCGGCGGCAATAGGGCGCGGATGGCAAGACCGAGGCTGAGCAGGTCGCGGTCGCCCCCGGCGGGACCGTCAAGTTCCAGCGCCAAAGGGAGGCCGGTATCCCGGGTCAGGCCGGTAGGCAGGACCAGCCCGGGCAGGCCCACGGTGCTGCCCGGGCTGATATTGCGCGCCATTGCCGTCTGGAACGAGATCGCGGTGCCGCCGATCATCACCGTCTCGTCCTCACCGATAAGGGTGGCCGGGGTCATGGTGGCCGGAAACAGCATGGCGGCGACGCCCTGTTGCGCGAAGTAGTCGGCGAACAGCCTTTGCAGGGCCGGACGGTGGACATCGCGGGCAGCGGCATAGGCGGCTTCCGGTATCGTCAAGGGTGCGCCCGGCATCACAAATCGCTCGAATACCGCCTTCACGTCAGGGCTGACGGCCTCAACCAACTGGGCGAGGCTCACGGGCGCACCCGAGGCTTTCAGATAGGCGACCCACGATGCTGCGGCGTCGTGGATCTGGATCGGCGCTGTGACCTGGGCGACCAGTCCCGCAAGGTCAGGAATATCGGCCTCCACCAGCACGACGCCGGCCTCGCGCAGGCGCGCCATCACCGCGTCCATCTGCTGCTCGACCTCAGGGTCGAGGCCCGAGAAATAGAAGCCACGGGCAATGCCCAGCCGCAGACCGCGCAGATCCGCCGGCACCACCGGCCGCTGATCACCGGTCATCACGGCGTCAAACAGCACCAGGTCTTCGACCGTGCGCGCGTGCGGGCCAATCTGGTCGAACAGCGGCGTGATCGGCGCCGTCCCGTCATTGGGGTAGCGGCCCGTGGTCGGCCGAAACCCGCTAACCCCGCAAAGGGCCGCCGGTACGCGGATCGAGCCTTGCGTGTCCTCCGCCACGCCCAGGGGCGCCATCCCGGCGGCCACAGCGGCAGCGGTCCCGCCGCTGCTGCCACCAGGTATGCGTTGCGGATCGTAGGGATTGCGCACGACCCCGAAGGCCTGGTTGTTGCTGGTCCAGCCAAACGACAGTTCGTGCAGATTGGTCTTGCCCAGCACGCTGGCGCCCGCCGCGCGCAGTTTCGCCACGGCGGTGGCGTCCGTCGCTGGATGGAAGTCGGACAGCGCCCGCGTGCCGGCTGTGGTGCGCAGGTCACAGGTGTTGATACTGTCCTTGATCGGGATCGGCAGGCCGTGCAGAAGACCCAGCGATCCGCCGGCCGCACGCAGTTGGTCGGCCGCGCGGGCCGCTTCGCGCACCGCCTCCGGCTCCAGGGTGATGAAGGCGTTGAGGTCGCGGCCGGCCACGCATTGCGCCAACAGGGCCTCGGCATAGGCCTCGGCGGATACATCCCCAGCTCGCATGGCGGCCAAGGCGTCGCAGGCTGAGAGTTCGATCATGTCACGTCCCGTTTTGGTTCCGACGCCTGGTCTGGCGGCAACGCCGAAAGCACCCAACCTGCTTACTGTCGATTGATCGACGATCCCACGACGACCCGCTGATGGCGATACCCGCTCGTGAGGCCGGGCCGCCTCGCGCTTTCAGAGTTACCACGCAGATTCCTGGCACGACGCCAATATCTGGAAACGACGTAGCCTGGCCTTGCACCGTATGTGCTGATCGGGCGGTCTTAGCCGGGAGCGAACTGGCAGTAGTCAATCCGCTCCTAAACTAGCGAAGAGGTCACGGCCTAGCTGAGGTCTCCGGCCGCGAGACTGGCCATCGCTTTCGCCTTGAACGGAAAGAAACCCTTGGTCGCGTGCGGCCAAAGCCGCTCATCCCAGCGACGCCTGACCTGTACCAGCGTTAAGCCTTCAACCGCTAGTCTCGATGCGATAGCAGCCAGTGCGTCAGCGACGGGGCCTACCGGAGCATAGGGCGTGACGATGTGCCTGACGCCGGCGGCTCGGGCGGCCGCCAGCAGGCGTTCCGCATCCAGGCTATCGTGCCGGGTTGTGGGGCAGCCGAAGGCCGCGCTGACCCGCTTTGTTGTATCCAGGGCTGCGGCTTCGACGAAGCGACGCGCGGCTTCGCCCCAGAGCCGCTGCCCATCGGTCGCGACAACTGCGGCCACGAAGGGGCTCGCGGCTTCAAAGACGGACTCCGGATGCATGTCCTCCGAAGTGACCAGAAGCATGGCCGGTTCGGAAATTGGGGCGACACGCTGTTCAGTCAGGGCGATCGGGCCCGGACGCAGAGGCTCCGTGAGTGCGGTCGCTTCCGTGGCCAGGCCCTTGGGGGCAAATCGCTGATTGGTATTGCGGGCGATGTTGTCGGCCGTGGCGAGATAGGTCTTGCCGGGCGTCTGAAGCCCCGCGACCCAGCGCCAGGACAGCGTATTGCTCGCCGCATCGGCATCGATCAGATGACGCAAGAAGAAGTCCGCGCCCAGCGACCAGGGCAGCTTCAGGGTGAAAATCCAGATGGAGGCGAACCACATCCGTGCGTGGTTGTGGAGGTAGCCGGTCTGCACCAGCTCACCCACCCAGTCATCGAAACCTTCAAGCCCCGTCTGGCCGGTCTGCGCATCATGGAGGGTTCGGGAGCCGGCAAAGGCTTGGGCTTGGTGAGCTCTTTCCGCGCAGAAGCGCGCCCAGACTGAGGGGCGGGCCTCAAGCCATCCCTTCCAGTAGGTCCGCCACAGTACCTCCTGAAAATATTTCTCGGCCGCACTGGCATCATGCTCAGTCAGCACAGCGGCGATGACCTCTGCCTCGGTGATCAGCCGATGACGCAGATAGGGCGACAGTCTGGACACAGCGGTCGGCCGGCCAGGACCAGGATCAACATTGCGTCCGGCCCCATAGGCATGACCGGCCTGGGGGACGAATGCGGCGAGACGGCGGAGGGCTTCATTGCGGGTCGGCGGGAAAGTCATGGTCGTCCGATACCTGCAAGCCTGCCGGCTGTTTAGGCCCCTGGGGTCTCAAAGCCTAGGCTTCCTGACGGGCGTGCTCATTGACCCGGCTCGGTGCGGGGCGTTGGCCACCGGCTCAATCAACCGCGGTGCACCGTGCCAGCGGAACGGTAAGCAGTACCGCCAACGTCAGGAAGGCGATCATTGCCCAAGCCTCGTTGATGGCCTGCACCAGCGCCAGATGCTGCACCATCGGTGCCA
Source organism: Caulobacter sp. AVps16 (assembly GCF_058681455.1). Taxonomy (NCBI): domain Bacteria; kingdom Pseudomonadati; phylum Pseudomonadota; class Alphaproteobacteria; order Caulobacterales; family Caulobacteraceae; genus Caulobacter; species Caulobacter sp. AVps16. The sequence continues at coordinate 636,503 of NZ_CM178739.1, read as the reverse complement.
GGATCGCGACGGTGTCGGCGTCGGCCGGGCCTGACCCTCGCGCCATGAACAGGTCCAGGGGGATGCCGACAGCCTTGGCGGTTTCGATGTCACCCGCCTCCAGGCGCGCAGCGATCGCCCGGCCCAGCACCGGCGCGCGGCCATAGATCACCGTGTCGATCAACGCCAGGCCGATGGCACCTCCGAGGTTGCGCATCAGGTTGAAAAGGCCGCTCGCGTCCGGCACGTGCTCGGCGGCCAGGTGACCCAAGGCCAGACGCGTTGGGGGAAGCAGGCAGAACATGATCGCCACCCCGCGCACCAGTTGCGGCCAGAGCATCTGCGCGAAATCGGTATCGGCTGTCTGGAAAGCGCTGAGGCCAAGGCCGATGGCAAACAGCAAAAACCCCGCGCCCGTCAGCAGGCGGGGATCGACGCGGCGCTCCAGCGCGACGGCGACCGGCGCGGTCAATAGTTGAGCCACGCCGGTCACCAGCATGATCTTGCCGATATCGAAGGCGTCATGACCGCGAACAAAGGCGAGAAACACCGGCATCAGATAGACAGAGCCGAAGAGGCCTATGCCCAACACAAAGCTCAACAGACAGCCGACCGCGAAGTTGCGATCGCTGAACCTTTTCAGATCCACGATCGGATGCGGCACCTTCAAGGTCCGTAGTGTGAACAGCGCCCCAGCCGCCACGCTAACCGCGAGCAGGCCTATAACGAGGGGCGAGGCCCAACCGCGTTGCGGCGCGTCCTTCAGCGCCAGAACCAGCGTCGCCAGAGACCCTGCCAGCAAGCCCAGCGAGAGGACGTCCAGCCGGCGAGCCTCGCCTAGCGAAGGGCGTCCGACCCTTAGCAGCCAGGCCGCCGCCAATCCGCAGGCCAGGCCTGGCCCGACGTTCACAAGGAAGAGCCAGCGCCAGGAAAAGGTATCGGTGATCCAGCCGCCGACGATCGGACCGACGGTTGGGGCCAGGACGGCGAGCACCCCGGCAATGGTGGTGGCCACGGCCTGACGCCGCTCGGGAAAGAGGACGAAGACCGCCGAGAACACCGCCGGGATCAAGGTTCCGCCCGAAAAGCCCTGCAGCACCCGCCATGCGACCAGGGGGGCGAAGCCGTCGCTCGTCGCGCAGCCCAAGGACGCCAGGCTGAAGACGGCAATGGCGATGACGAACAGCCAGCGCATGGTCAGAAGGCGCGTCAGGAGCCCGGTCAGGGGAATGGCGATCACTTCGGCGATCAGATAGGCGGTCTGGATCCAGCTCATCTGGTCGGGCGCGATCGTCAGAGCCTGCTGGATGGTCGGCATTGAGGTGGCGACGATCTGGATGTCCAGGATCGCCATGAACATGCCCAGGCACATGATGGCGAAGCCGCCCCAAACCTTGATCGGGACGCGGGCGGGGTCGTCGAGGTCGGGCAAGGCGCGCTTCCGATGGCCGTGCAGGCCCCGGATGGGGCCCGGCTGCGCCGCTTTTCAAATGCGGAGGCGACGGTGACGTTCCATCGTCGATGGCCACATCCGCCTGGGCGGAACCTTGAGCGACATCGACCTGTTAAGCGAACGACCACTGACCGACGGGGCGTACGCACGCCGCGAGCGCCTGGTCGGAGAGACGCCTCATGTCAGCCCCCGTCGCCGTACTCTCGCTTGCCACAGCGTCTCCGCCCCATCAGATGCCGCAGGCGCAGGTCGCCGAGGTGGCCCGACGGCTCTTTGAGGACAAGTTTCCGCAATTTGATCGGATGGCCAAGGTCTTCGGCACCGCAGGGATCGCGACCCGCCAATCGGTTTTACCGATAGACTGGTACCTGCAGCCGCGATCCTGGCCTGAACGTAACGAAGCCTATCTTCGCGGTGGGGTCGATCTGTTCGTCGACGCTGCCCAAGCCGCGCTCGACGAAGCCGGACTGAAGGGCGCGGATGTCGACATCATCGTCACCGTGTCTTCGACCGGCATCGCCACACCAAGCCTTGAAGCGCGCGCCATGGCGCGGGTCGGCTTTCGGCCGGATGCGGCGCGGGTACCGGTCTTCGGCCTGGGTTGCGCCGGTGGATCTACGGGTCTGGCTCTGGCCGCTCGGCTGGCCAAGGCCACGCCTGGAGCGGTCGTCCTTTTGGTGATCGTCGAGCTGTGCACCTTGGCCTTTCGGCTTGAGGACCTTTCCAAGGCCGACATCGTGGCGACTGCGCTGTTTGGCGACGGCGCTGCTGCGGCCGTCCTGCGCTGCGACGAGGGCGGGTTCGCGCATGTAGAAGGCATGGCCGAACACACCTGGCCCGAAACGCTGGACATCATGGGCTGGCGCGTCGATCCGCAGGGGCTCGGCGTCATCTTTGCCCGCGCCATACCGCCTTTCGCCCGGGCCAACCTGCGACCGGCCATGGAGGAAATGCTGGTCAGTCAGAAGCTGGGTCTGGACGACGTCGATCGCTTCATCTGCCATCCGGGCGGGATGAAGGTCATCGACGCGATGGAGGCGGCCTTGTCGATGGGACAGGGGCGGCTTGATCATGAACGCGCGGTGCTCCGCGACCATGGCAACATGTCGGCCCCGACGGTGCTCTATGTCCTGGATCGGGCGCGCCGCGCCGGCCTTCCCGACCGGTCTGTGGTCACCGCTTTGGGCCCAGGCTTCACCTCAAGCACCGTCACCTTAAGGTCGGCGGCATGACCCTTTCGATCGTCGTCCTTGGCCTGGTGACCGTCCAGAGACTGGGCGAGCTTGTGCTGGCCAATCACAACACCCGCCATCTGATAGCCAGGGGCGGGGTTGAGACCGGCGCGGGCCACTATCCGATCATCGTCATCCTGCACGCGGCCTGGCTGGCGGGATTGTGGCTGCTGGCCTGGGACCGACCGACAAACCTGCTGCTGCTGACGATCTTCATTGCGCTGCAAATGGCCCGCGTCTGGGTGATCGCGACGCTGGGTGACCGCTGGACCACGCGGATCATCACCTTGCCGGGCGCCGACCTGGTGCGACGCGGACCCTACCGTTTCGTATCGCATCCCAACTACCTCGTCGTGGCCGCCGAGATCGCGGTCCTTCCGCTGACGTTTGGATTGATCGGCTTTGCCGTCCTGTTCTCGATCCTGAACGCGGCAGTCCTGTGGATCCGCATTCGTAGCGAAGGGCGCGCGCTGGTGTCCGCCAGCCAGGATGTTCGGGGCACACCCAGTATGTGACGCGGGGCCAAAACCCGGGCTTTGGTCAGCCGCCGTGCTTGCGCACATAGGACTGAAGGTCGGCCTTGGCCTTGGTGTTTTCGTCAATCGAGGCCTGGGCTAGCCTGCGGGTTTCAGGATCATCGCCCGTCTTCAGAACGCTCTGGCTCATGTCGATGGCGCCCTGGCGGTGGGCGATCATCACCTTGGCCCAAAGCAGATCAATGTCCGGCGCGCGAGCCGACATCATTCCCCGGCTCATGCGCATGCCGTCGGATTTCAGCGCTTCCGCGCCGGCCTTGTCGCGGGGCGTTTTCATCTGCGGCTGGGCAGCCATGCCAGGCGTTCCATGGCTACTCATCGATTGGGCCTGGACTGCGCCGGCCGTCGCGCTCAGCAAGGTTGTCGCCAGTAGTGCGTGAACGAGCCTGCCCATTTCAAAATCCTTTCAACCGAGGACCAAGCGGTCCTGAGACTGTAGAGCGCCACTGCTGTATTGGTTGCGCTTGGGCCCCAGCCTTCCAAATCATCCACCCGACCGAGGACCGGGAGTCCGCTGCTGGCGCTCAGCTGCGCTTCCTCAACGCCCGGGTGAAAACCTCGCCGCTTTCGACAAAGCCCGTGGCCAGACAAAACGTGCGCAGGTCCTCGGGCCCGACCGGTGGGTTGAGGACAAGCTCGCCGCACCCTGCAGAGCGGGCGGCCTGGGAGGCAGCCTTGAGAAGCAGGCGCGCGACCCCGTTTCGCCGCCGGTCTGGATCGACGAGGAGCATGGAGATCCACCCCACCTTCAGGTCGGCGGTCAGAACCGAATGCCAGTGCACCGCGATGACGCCTGACGGCGGGCCCCATTCATCGGCGATCAGCAGGACGCCGGGCTCGGCCTGAACGGCCTTCAGACGCAGGGCAAGTTTATCCCGGGCAAGGGTCAGGCCTGCAGTTCTGAGCAGTTCGGCCAATCCGTCCACGTCGCCAGTGTCGGCGGCTCGAATGGACAGGCCATAGCGGCTCGACATGGCGGTTTGCCCTCAGGCGAGGCGGTCGATCAGGAAACGCGCGCCGAGCTGGAGGCCGGGCTCATCGATGCTGTGGCCAAGACCTGGCGAAACGTGGGCTGCGACGTCGAAGTCCAGGCCCTTGAGCCGGATTTGGGCCTGATGCAGCGCTTCGACGGGCAGGACGTCGTCGCGGTCGCCGTGGACCAGGAGAATGGGCGGCTTGGTCACGACCTCGGCGGCCAAGGCGTCCGGGTCGGCCAGCATGCCGGAGAAGCCGATGATGCCGGCCAGGCCCTTGGCCCGGCGCGGGCCGACATGCAGCGCCATCATCGTGCCCTGGCTGAATCCAACCAAGGCCACCCTGTCCTCGCTAAGGCCATGGGCGGCGAGCTGGGCGTCGATATAGGCGTTCAGGGCCGGGGCCGAGACGCGGACCCCCGCCGCCCGCGCTGCCGGCGTCAGGCTGGTCAGGGGCCACCATTGCCGACCATAGGGAACGCCGTCGCAGGGCTGCGGCGCGTCGGGCGAGAGGAACAGCGTGTCGGGCAAGGCCCTTGCCCAGTAGGGCGCCAGGTCGATCAGGTCCGCGCCGTTCGACCCGTAGCCGTGCAGGAAGATCACCAAGGATTTGGCCGGACCGCCCGAGATCGGCAACGCGCGGGGACCGTCAAGCGTGGGGATCTGGGTCATGGCGGCTCCTGTTCGAGTAGGGAGATCACTATAGCCGCCTGGGCACGGCTGCGTCGCGCGCCAAGACTTGACCGGGGGCATCACAGGACCGCTTTGGCGCCCTCCCCTTGCTTCCGCCTTGGCCAATCACGCCAGAAGCGAGTTAATACAATCTGGACGTGTTTCGCTTTTCGAGCTTACCTTTTGCGTCAATCTCAGCGATCGCGAAACGGTCCACCGAAGGGAGCGCGACGAATGCCTTTCCTGTCACCCCCGTCCAGATCGACGCTGACCCAGCCATCAGCCCAGATTTCGGCCCATTACGTCGCCGGCCGGCCATTGCGGTGCCCGGCCGCAGAGCCGGTCGCATGAGCGCCCTGCCCGCCTCGATCCCTGACAACGCCGTCCGCATCCCGCACAGCGACCAGCTGACCGAAACACGGACAGTCAAGGCCACGACCGGCTTCCGCGCGTTGGAGGGAAGCGGACCATGAGCACCTTTGTTCTTCAGCCGCGCACTGACTGCGGAAGAGGCTGCGGCCTATACCGCCGTACCCAAGCACTCCCGGGTTCACCAGGCTCGGGGACGGTCAAAGATGGCGTGTTCAGGCACTACAACCGGTACGCCTTGCACGCCCTGGACACACATCATGACGGGATCGGCACCCTGAAGATCTCAGCAGACCGTCAACGGTGTCGGCGGCCCAGAAGACCCGGAGGCTGCCCTTGAAAGGTTCCGTTCCCCTTAGAAAGCTGCTTCCCGGCGTGCATCGGGTGACGTCGCACTCAAAAACCTCAGTTTCAGAATATTGGTACGCTTGGCGCGGCGGCCCCCGAATTCTGAGGGTCAAGGCGCGCAGTGACGATGAACTGGCCCGACTCGTCGCCAAGGCTGCGCCGGACGCCATCCTGGCCTTAAAGGACCTTTCCTACACCAGCGCCGAGACCGTCACCCTCGATGACCTGATTACCCGCTACCTAATCGCCCTGCAGGCTATGGCCGGCGCGCCGCGCACCAAGCAGGACATGCGGGGCTACCTGGACAAGATCAGAGAGGACCTGGGTGCCTTGGACATTCGGGCGCTGGAGAGCAAGCAGGCGCGCCAAATTCTGATCAAATGGCGCGACAGACGGTCAGCAACCCCCAAGACGGCCGATCAATTGCTGGGTGCCCTGTCGAAAGTCATCCTGTGGGCGGTGGATCGCGGCGAACTGTCGAGCAACCCGATCGCCGACGTCAGAAGTCTTTATACACCCCCGGATCGCTCGGCGCTCATCTGGGAGGCCCAGCATCTGGAAATCCTCCTCAAGTACGCAACCCCTGCCTTTGCCAGCCTGGTGCAGGTGGCGATTCACACAGGCCTGCGACTTGGCGACCTGCGGAGGCTGAACTGGAGCGCGGTGGGGCGAGATGCCATCGTCTTCCAAACCGGAAAATCCAATCGCAAGCGCACGGTCGTGATTCCGATCACCGACCCGCTGCGGGCCATACTCGACGCCCTGCCGCGTTATGACTCGGTCACGGTTCTGAACTCTTCCCGTGGCCGGCCGTGGTCTGAAGGCGGTGTTGAAGGCGCGATTCAAGCAGCCAAGCGAAAGGCGCTGGCTGCGGCGCAGGCCGAGCGCGGACCAGACGCCGTCACCGGCATCCAGCACCTGCGCATCCACGACATGCGCGGCACGGCGGCCACCAATTTCATGGTCCATGGCGGCCTGGAAGACGAAGACATCGCCACCATTCTGGGCTGGAAACCGGACGCGGTCGGAGAGATCCGGCGCCGCTATATCAGCGGCCAGGCCATTGGCTTGGCCATCGTCCGACGGATGCGCGAGAACAGAGCCAGGGCCGAGATTGTAAAGGCCGCTGTAAAAACTGCCTGCGAGTCCCCCGAAGGGACGAGCTAAGCCTTTGAAAAGTAGTGGCTGGGGAACTAGGACTCGAACCTAGAATGACGGTACCAAAAACCGGAGTGTTACCATTACACCATTCCCCAGCAGGAACGGCCTAGCCCTTCCGGGCCCGACGAGGCGGTGGAGATAGCGCAGGAGTCGGCAGGATGCAACGGCGCTTTCAACTTCTTTTTCACGGGCCTGATTTGACCCTTGCGACAGAGCGATCGCGTCTCTATAAGCCGCCCTCCAAGTCGGAGTGTGGCTCAGTCTGGTAGAGCACTGCGTTCGGGACGCAGGGGTCGCAGGTTCAAATCCTGCCACTCCGACCATCTTCTCCCGTTTCAAAATCCTTTTTGTTTCCGTGACGTGCGGCTTATCGCCTGCGTTGCGCGCAGTTCATTTGTACGGCGGCGCGACTGCCGTTAGCCTGCGCGGAGTTTGCAAGCGGGATCGTCGATGAAGCAGTTCCTCCTGACCGTGGCCGGCGTATTCGTCGGCCTGGTGTTGTTCCTGGTCGGCGTACCCTTCCTGCTGATCGTCATGGCCGCCGGAGCCGCGCGCCCCGCGCCGGTTCCCGCCCATTCGGTCCTGCATCTGGACCTGCGCGGCGGCCTGACCGATCAAGCGGCCCAGAACCCCTTCGCCGCCTTCAGCGGCGGCGGTGGCGGCTCAGTGATGTCGGTCATCGAGACCCTGCGTCGGGCCGAGAGCGACGACAAGGTCAAGGCGCTGTTCGTACGTTTGCCCGAGGGCGGCATTGCCCCGGCCACGGCTGACGAACTGCGGCTGGCCTTCAAGCATTTCCGCACCGTCGGCAAGAAGCCGATCTACGCCCACAGCCAGGGCCTCTATCCCTCTGGCATGGTGACCTCGACCTATATGCTGGGCGCGGCCTCCAGCGAATACTGGATGCAGCCCGACAGTTCGTTCCAGGCGGTCGGCGTCGCCAGCGAGGCGATGTTCTTCAAGCGCTTCTTCGACAAGTACGGCGTCAAGGCCGAGTACGAGCAGCGCCATGAGTACAAGAACGCCGTCAATCCCTACCTCTACAGCGACTACACCCCGGCCCACCGGGAGTCGGCCCTCTCCTGGATGGGCTCGGTCTATCGCACGGCCCTGACCACGGCCGCCGCCGACCGCATGAAGGATCCCGCGGTCCTGATCCGCGACCTTGAGGCCGGTCCCTACAGCGCCCAGGAAGCCCAGGCCAAGGGCCTGATCGACCGCGTCGGTCAGGTTCATGACGTCCAGACCCTGGCCCTGTCACGCGCCGGCAAGGGTGCCAAGCTGATCGATTTCGATGACTATGCCGCCCGCTCAAAGCGGCCGACGACCAAGACTGGCCCGGCCATTGCCGTGATCGGAGCCGAGGGTCCGATCGTCACCGGCACCAGCGGCTCGGCCTCGCCGTTCGGTGGCGAATCCACCGTCTATTCCGACGACGTGGCCAAGGCCCTTTACGACGCGGCGGCCGACAAGGACGTCAAGGCCATCGTCTTCCGGGTTTCCTCGCCCGGCGGGTCCGACACCGCCTCCGAGCAGATCCTGGCCGCCGTCAAGGCCGCCAAGGCCGCCGGCAAGCCGGTAGTGGTCAGCATGGGCACCTATGCCGCCTCGGGCGGCTACTGGATCAGCAGCGCGGCCTCGTCGATCATTGCCGAACCCACCACCCTGACCGGCTCGATCGGGGTCTATGGCGGCAAGTTCGCCATCGGTGACGCCCTGGCCCGCTTCGGCGTCGACACCCGCCAGGTGCAGGTCGGCGGTGACTATGCCGGCGCTTTCGGAAGTGGCGAGGGCTTCACCGATGACCAGCGCGCCAAGTTCGCCGGCTGGATGGACCGCATCTATGCCGGTTTCATCACCCGGGTCGCCGAAGGCCGCAAATTGCCGCCCGAGCGCGTGCGCGAGATCGCCAAGGGCCGGGTCTGGACCGGAGAACAGGCCAAGCAGCTGGGCCTGGTCGACGAGTTGGGGGGCTTCTATCAGGCGGTCGACAAGGCCAAGAGCCTGGCCAATCTGAAGGGTGAGGTCCGGCTCAAGCCGATGAATGGCGGGCAGTCACCGTTGGAAGCCTTTGAACGCGCCCTCGGCGTCAGCTCGACCTCCATGCGGACCCTGGCGGCTTCGGCCTGGATCCTGGGAGACCCTCGCGCGGAGGCCATTCTCGACGACCTCGCGACCGCCCGACTTCGCGCTGCGCCCGGCGGTGCCTCGGTGCTGGCCGATACGCCGATCCACTAGACCTCGACGTGGACGGGGGACGGCGCTATGGCGTCGCCCCCCGTCAGCCGCTCTCACGACCCAGATCCGGATAGCCTGCCATGACCCCGAGCGCCTCTGACCTCCTGGCCGAGGCCGTGCGCGCCTTTCAGGCGCGTGACCGCGACTATGCCGCCGGCCTCCTGGCCCGCCTGAATGCCGAAGACGCCCCCCTCGGCGATGACTGGGGGGCCGTGGCGCGTCTGGCCGCCACCGTGGGCGAGGTCTCCGTCGCTCTGGCCGCCAGCCGCCGGTATGTGGCCCTCAAGCCCTATGACGTCGAGCGGCGTCTGGCCTATGGGGCTCTGCTCGCGGAATGCGGTCGCATCGAAGGGGCCGAGAAGGCGACCCGCGCCTTCCTGCCCAATGCGCCCCGGGATGCTCGCCTGCACCTTCTGCTGGGCACCTGCCAGGCACAACTGGGCAAGACCGAAGCCGCCCTGGCCGATCTTCGCACCGTCCTGGACCTCGACCCGGCCCCGGCCCTCATCAGCGCCGCCTGGCTCGCCATCGCCGACCTGAAGCGCTTTACAGCCGATGATCCGGACATCGCCACCCTGCAGGCCCTGATCCTGGCCACGGGCGACGCCACGCCCAGCGGGCTCTACTATGCACTGGCCAAGGCCCTGGACGACGCCGGTGAGGTCGAGGCCGCCTTCGAGGCCTATAAGACCGGAGCCCGGGCCGCCCGGGCCCTGAACCCGCCCAACCTCGCCGCATCACGCGACTTCGTCGACCAGGTGATCGCCGGCTTCACGCGCGAGAGCCTGGCCAAGCTGCCGCCCAGCACTGCCGACAGCGACCGGCCGATCTTTGTTCTGGGCCTGCCGCGCTCCGGCACGACCCTGGTCGAGCAGATCCTGGCCAGCCATAGCGGGGTCAAGGACGGGGCCGAACTCAATCTGTTCGGGGCCGCGACCATGGCGCTCGGCGGCTACACGCCTTCCGATGTGTCACGCCTGGCCTTCTTCCCGGGGAGCGAACATGTCTGGACCCTGTTTGGCCGGGTCTATCTGCACCTCCTGGACGAACGCTTCGGACCCGAGGGCCGGATTGTCGACAAGACCCTCAGCCACACCCGCATGGTCGGGCTGATCCATCACGTTCTGCCGGGCGCCAAGTTCGTCTGGCTCCGGCGCGACCCGGTGGATACGGCCTTCTCCTGCTTCCGGAGCCATTTCGTCAGCGGCCTGAACTGGAGTTGGTCCCTGGACGATATCGCGGCCCATTTTGCCGACGAGGATCGCCTGCATGCGCACTGGAGCGCGCAGTTCCCCGAGGCGATCCTCACCGTGCCCTATGAGGACCTTGTTCAGGATCCCGAGACCTGGATCGCCCGTATCCTCGAGCACTGCGGCTTGCCCTTCCAGTCCGGTGTTCGCGACTTCCACCTGACCGAACGGGCCGTGACGACCTCCAGCTCCAGCCAGGTTCGGCAACCGCTGAATGTCCGCGGCATCGGGGCCTGGCGACGTTATGAAGCCCACATGCGGCCGTTCCTCGACGCCTATGGTGGACATCCGGCCTGAGGCGAGCGGCGCTGCACAGAAAGAAAGGGCGGAGACCTCGGTCTCCGCCCTTTCTTTTTTGTCGCTCGGCAAGAGCATCAGCCCAAAGAAAAGGGGCAGGCCTTGCGGCCTGCCCCCTGACTTGGTCGTTGATCAGGTCTGTTTAGAAGACCAGATCGAAGCCCAGACGCACCGAACGCGGGGTCATATAGGCCAGCGGGGCGCGATAGTTGACGTTGACCGCGCCGCTGTCCAGTTCGCCGAACTCGTTGGTTTCGACGGTCTTGCGCGTGTTGAACACGTTGAAGACGTCTGCGCGCAGGGTCAGGCCGTTTTCCGGCAGGAAGCCGAACGACGGAACCGTGTAGCGAGCCGACAGGTCGAGGCGATAGGTCCAGGGGTCGCTGAACACCGAACCGCGCGGCGAGGAAACGCCGTTGCAGTAGTGCGACAGAGCGCCATAGGCCGAGTTCAGGATCGGATCGTTCGGGTTGAAGCCCATGCAGCCGTACTTGCGGCCCGAGGTCACCAAACCGTTGGCACCGACCAGGAAGCTGTCGGTCACCTGGTACGAACCGTACAGCTTCAGGACGTGCGCCCGGTGGTTGGGGAGCAGACCATAGGCACCTTCGGTCAGGCCGGGGGTGTCGAAGTCGGCGGTGATGCCGGCGTCGGTCTGGCCACCGGCGTAGTCGGTCTTCACGTAGCCTTCGTAGTTACCCTTCGATTCCGAGAGGGTGTACGAACCGTTCAGAGCCCACTTGCCGTCGAACGCACGGTCGAACTGCATTTGCAGGGCGATGTACTGGCGATCGACCTTCGGGTACTTCAGCTGCTCGGCGCTGAAGGTGATGGTGCGGACAGCGGTTTCACCCGGCAGCGGGTCCGACAGGACGATCGTCTGGGCCAGGCCCGGATTGATGATCGTGTACTGGTGGAAGCCGCTGAACACGTCTTCGCAGCCCTTGATGCCCTTTTCCTTACAATAGGCCTGGACAGCGTAGTCGACCGACACGTCATCGGCGGCGCGCAGCGACTTGCGGAAGGTCAGCGTAGCGCCGGCTTTCCACAGCGAGTCGAAGCGGTGTTCGTAACCGAGGATGTATTCGTCATCAGCGGTCGACTTCAGGTTGCGGCTGATGTTCGAGACGAACGGCTGGATCGTGCCGTTGTTACGAACCGTACAACCCCGAACGCCCGCCGTACCGACGCCGCCCGGCAGACAGATGGCCGAGTTGGCGAAGCCGGTGATCTGGGTGCCAATGCCGGCCAGCGGCAGGCCCGAGATCGGGTTGACCTGGGCGGTGTTAACCGTGGTCGTGCCCGGGACGTACAGCTGGAAGCCAGCCGGCAGCAGGAAGAACGAGCTTTGGTCGAGGATGGCCGAGGCCTGACGGTACGAGGTGTTCGTCGCGACCGGCAGATAGTAGCGGCCGTAGTTGGCGAAGATCTTGTTGGTGCCGTCGTTGGTCGGATCCCAGGTCGCGCCCAGGCGGAAGGCGATTTCGTTGTCGAAGTCAACGAACACGCCGCCCTTGACGCCGCCGACATCGATGCCGCGGTTCTGGAACTGGTCGCGGCGAACGCCCAGGTTCAGGGTCAGGTTCGGCAGGACATCCCACGAGTCTTGCAGGTAGATGGCCTGGTTGCGAGCCGTGTAGGAGCCGCCGCCGATGAAGGTGCGGACGTCCAGATAGTAACGACCGGCGGCAACGCCGCGCGGATCGGTGGCCGAACCTTCACGATAGACGTAGTTGCCACCGCCGTTGCGCTGCGACTGGTGGATCAGGGTCAGATCTTCGCGGTCGAAACCGGCGCGGATGTGGTGATCGCCCAGCAGGCTGACATAGATGTCGGCGTCAGCGCGGTAGAATTCGCGCGTGGTGGTGCGCGGTGCGTCCTGGCTGGCCGTGTTCTGGAAGCTGACCCGGCGGGTCGCGGTCGCGGCGGGCGAGCCGGCGCGGATCGACGACTGCACCAGCGGCGAGCCCGTCAGGGCCGACTTGGTGGCGTTGCGGTCCTTGTTCAGGCCGTAGGCGGCCGACAGGGTCAGCCAGTCGGTGAAGCTGCCGGTGTACTTGGCGACGTAGCTGGTGGCGCCGTCTTCAAAGCGGGTGCCCGGCAGGACAGCGCCGTAGGTGTCGGCGGTGCCAGTGGCGCTATAGGTATAGGCGCGGCTGGAACGCTTGGTGACGCGCTGGGTGTCGATCAGCGTGAATTCCAGGTGCTGACGGTCGGTGATGTAACCGTCCAGCTTCAGGCCGTAGAAGGGGTCGCGGGCGACGTCGGTGTTGATCGAGCCGGCGGCCTTGGAGGCGTTGACCGACTTGTTGTCGCGCAGCTGGGCCAGACCGTAGAAGAACAGGCGATCTTCGATGATCGGACCGCCGACTTCAAAGACGACGTCCTTGTTTTCGACTTCGCGCAGCTTGCCGCGGGTCTGGTAGGTGTCCTTCTGGGCTTCGCCCAGGCTGTTCGGCGACCAGTTGCCGTGAACGGCGAAGGTGAAGTCGTTGGAACCCGACTTCGACACGGCGTTGACGATACCGCCGGTGGCGCGGCCGTATTCAGCGGCGTAACCGCCGGTCTTCACTTCAACGGACTTGTAGAACTCGAACGGCACGGTCGACGCGCCGATGTAGTTGTCGAAGTTCGTGATGTTCAGGCCGTTCAGGAAGAACGCGTTTTCAGCGACCGAGGCGCCGCTGATCGAGGTCTGACCGCGGAAGTTGGTCGACGAACCTTCGACGGTGCCGGGGGCCAGCAGGGTCAGGGCCGTGATGTTGCGGCCGATCGGAACCTGCTTTTGCAGCTCTTCGACGTCGATCGAGAGACCGGTCGTGGTCTGCGAGAAGTCGAGTTGCGGGTTGGCGGTGGCGGTGACGACGACTTCCGAAACGGTCGAGTCGGCCGAGGCCAGGGTGAAGTTGTAACCGGCTTCACCGCCGGCCTTGACGTTCAGGGCGCCGTCAGTGGTCGGCTGGAAGCCGTCCTTGCTGATCGAGACGGTGTAGGTACCGGCCGGCAGGGCCGGGCTGCGGAACTGGCCGCTACCGTCGGTGGTGAACGAACGGGTGAAGCCCTGGGCGTTCGACTTCACGGTCACGGCGGCGCCGGCGATCGGCGCACCGCTGCCGTCCAGCACGGTGCCGGCGAGGGCGCCGCTCGTATAGTCCTGGGCGCTTGCCAGGGTCGGGACGGCCGTGGCGACGGCCGTGATGGCCAGCGGCGCCGCGACCGACGCGAGGCCTGCCAGCAGCGTCGACGTCAGAAGACGTGCGCGAACGCTACCCTTTGTGGAATTCATGTTCATCTTATCCCCTCATGCGTGATGCAGCGCGACGACCGGACGGGCCCCTGAAGAAAACTTTCGTCCGGCGTGCGCGGAAATCCGCGCCAAGTGCACCACGAGATTACTGGTGTCCCGGAAAACATTTCCCCGGTTGGCGGGACGTTAGGAGCCATGACAGTTTTGGGTCAATTGGCATTACAAGCTCGTAACCCACATCGCGTCCTGCTGTCGCATAAACGCAACAGGCTGACCTCTTTCTGACCAAAGGGGCTTGGACCAAACGCCGCATCAACCCAAATCATCGGCCCGCCTTAACCTATGTGTCTGGTATAGCTGCCTAATTCCGGAAAGGCCCAGTCGGTGAACGATGCTATCTCAAGGTTGTGCATCGCGGCAAATTCGACCTCGGCAACCTTGACTTTGCAGAAACGCTTCACAGGCTTTTGCTAGAAAAACGGTGTTTTCCACCCCATTTCCGATGAAGTTTTAATGAATGATTCCCGAAACTGGTCACTTCAAGGGCACATTCAGGCCTAAATGCACATTGCCACAGCGCTGCGGGCTCGTGATGATACCCTCGAGGTCGAGCCCGAAGAGACGCGGCTGACCAGCGAACTGAGCGAGCCCCCATGAGCGACTTTCGACGCGTCACAGATTCCCTGTCCGTCAGCCCGCAGGTGACGGAGGCTGACATGGCCCGCGCTGCGGCCGAGGGATTCGTTCTGGTGATCAACAATCGCCCCGACGGCGAAGACCCCGGCCAGCCCTCAGGCGCGACCATCGAGGCAGCGGCTCGGGCCGCTGGACTGGATTATGTGCATATTCCGGTGCGCGGCAGCCCTGGACCTGACCAGGTCGCCGCAGTCCAGGAGGCTGTTGCCTCGGCTGCCGGCCCGATCCTGGCCTTCTGTCGTTCGGGGACCCGCTCGATCGTCACCTGGTCGATCGGCCAGGCCCTGTCGGGGGATAGTGACCGCGAGACCCTGGTTCGCCAGGGCGCTGACGCAGGCTATGATCTGTCCGGAGTCCTGCCCGCCTGAAACTGGCACGGGCCCCCGGCTTAAGACGCCTTACGGTTATAGAGTGTGGCTAGTTCGAAACCCGTGCGGCCATCGCCGAGGGCTCGGCTTCACAACTGGCCAGGGCGAACTGAACCATGACAAGACACAGAATGGCGAAGGCCACGCGCTGAAGCCGTTTTGAGACAAAAATCGCCGCGTCCGCCACCATGGCACGTCCTCCCGGGGTTACTGGAGGGCTGCCCCGCAAGACCGGCGCCGGAGACCGTGATGATCCCCTTCGTTCGCGAGATCGAATTCGAGTACGGCCGTTGCGACCAGGTCTCGCCATTGATCCGGCGGGTCATCGCCCGAAACCCGGGCCCCTTCACCTATACCGGCACCGGGGTCTACATCATCGGCAGGGGTGAGGTGGCGGTCATTGACCCTGGCCCGGAGCTCGCCGAGCATCTCGACGCCCTGCTGGCGGCGCTCGATGGGGAGCGTGTGACCCACATCCTGCTCACCCACCACCATCTGGACCACTCCCCCCTCGCCCGCCCCCTGGCCGAGGCCACGGGGGCGACGATCTATGGCCGCGCGCCCGCGGCACTGGCGGTCGAGAGCCATGATGGCATGGAGGAAGGCCCAGACAGCCGTTTCAAACCCGAGGTCGAACTGACCGACGGCCAGATCCTCGAGGGACCCGGCTGGACGCTGGAGGCGATCACCACGCCGGGCCACACCTCCAACCACGTCTGTTTCGCGCTGAAAGAAGAGAATGCCTTGTTCAGCGGCGATCACATCATGGGTTGGTCAACCACGGTGATCACACCGCCCGATGGCAATATGGGCGACTATTTCGCGAGCCTGGACAAGGTCAGGGCACGGGGCTTTGACACCCTCTGGCCCACCCACGGCTCACCGGTACGGGACGTGACGCCCTTCATTGACGCCTATGTCGCGCACCGTCGGGACCGCGAGGCCCAGATCCTCAACGCCCTCGCCTCCGGCCATGACCGGATCCAGGCCATGGTGCCGGTCCTCTACGCCGCCGTGGATCCGAGGCTTCACCCGGCGGCGGCCATGTCGGTCCTGGCCCACCTGCAACAGCTGGTCCGTGACGGCCGCGTGCACTGCGACGGCGCGCCGGACCTGGCCGCCGTCTACAGCCTGGCCTGAAACCTAACCCTTGATAGCGGTGAGGAGACCCTGGATGCGCCGGCAGTTGCGTCCCAGGTCCGTTCCGCCTTCGCGACCGATCGAACGCATGTCGACCCGGGCCCCGGCGGCATCAGGACGGACCCGGACCACCAGATCGTCGACCAGACCGTACCAGTAGCTCCGGCCCGTCGCCTCCAGCCGCCCGTCCATCGGATCATCCGTGATCAGGGTCAGGCCCGAGGCCAGAACCGCAGCCTTGGCCGCCTCATAGGCATCGGCCGGCGTCCGTTCCACCACCAGGGGCCGTGCGACGGGGCAGGTCTCGGCATTGACATCGGCGACCCGGCGGCCCGCAAACACGACCGAACCCACAGGCAGGCTGGGATCAGCCTCGACCGCCTGGGACGAGCTCCCGCGTGCGGCCAGGGCCGCATCAGAGAAGTCCAGGGGTGTCTTCCAGTCGGTGGCGACGTCATGCACAGGCGGGGCCTGGCCGCCCACGGCATTGACCCCCACCATGGTGGCGATCGTCGCGATGGTGATCACCAGGATCAGCACCACACGCTTCCAGAAGATCCCGAAGCCGACCATCAGGGCGATGATCAGCGACAGGGCCCCAGTGGCCACGCCCAGATAGGCGATCTTCGGGGCCCAGTCCTGAGCCATCAGGTTGTAACCGAGCGGCAGGTCCAGCAGGCCAAACTTGACCCCCAGAGCCCCCACCGCGACCAGCAGGCCTGGGACCAGGGCAATCAGCAGGGCCAGGTCCAGGAACAGCGGCACCCAGCCCGGTGCCTTGCCGGCCCGGGCTGCGGTCTTGGTCTCCGCAGCCTTGGCCCGGCGACGATCACCCGGCGTCAGAGGAACCGCAAAGGGCAGATCCTCGGCCAGGGCCGCGACCGGCGTGGCGACCGGGGTCGGTTCAGCAACGGGCTCATGGAGCCGCAGAGGCTGTTCCTCAGCGGCCTCATCGGCCAGCAGGCTGACCGGCTCGGCCTCGGGCCCGGCCAGAAGCTCGCCCAGATCCTCAGGCGGCGGCAAATCCTCGGCTTCAACCGCGAGGACAGGAGTCAGAGCGATGGCGGCCGGGACGGTTTCGACGTGAACCGACCCGGCCTCAAGCTCCCCCGAGGCGATCGCCTCCACGTCGGGCGGCGTTTCTACAGGATCTGGCGCATAGATCCGGGCAGCCTGGCTACCATCCGCCGCCGCCAAGGTCGGGGTGGCCGGAGGTGGAGAAGCGGTCGGCAGGACATAGTCCTTCAGGCGCTGGCGGATCAGTTTCTTGTCGATCTTGCCGGTGGCACCCAGCGGGATATCGTCGACGAACAGCACGTCATCGGGCATCCACCACTTGGCGATCTTGCCCTGCAGGAACTCGAGGAACTCTTCGCGGGTGGCGGTCTCACCGTCCTTCAGCTTGATCAGCAGTATCGGTCGTTCGTCCCACTTGGGATGGGGCACGCCGATCACCGCCGCCAGGGCCGCCTTGGGATGCCCCGCAGCGATATTCTCGATCTCGATGGTGCTGATCCACTCGCCGCCGGACTTCACGACGTCCTTGGCGCGGTCAGTGATCTGCATGAAGCCGTGACCGTCGATCGTGGCCACGTCGCCGGTGTCAAAGAAGCCCTCGTCGTCGAGGATATTGCCGCCCGCACCCCGGAAATAGGCACCGGCGATGGTCGGCCCCTTGATCTTCAGATTGCCGAAGCTCTTGCCGTCGTGCGGCAGGCGCTGGCCGGCGTCATCGGTCAACTTCAGCTCGACACCCAAGGGGGGGCGGCCCTGCTTGAGGCGATAGGGCATCTGCTGGTCGTAGGGCAGCTTGACCAGTTCGTCCGTCAGCACAGACAGGGTGCCGACCGGCGAGGTTTCGGTCATCCCCCAAGCGTGCACGACCTCGACGTCGTAATCTTCCTGGAAGGCGCGAATGATGTGCTCAGGACAGGCCGCGCCGCCGATCACCACCTTCTTTAGAACAGGCAGTTTCAGGTCGTTGTCGCGCAGGTGCTGCAACAGCATCTGCCAGACGGTCGGCACGGCCGCCGAGAAGGTGACCCCCTCACTGTCCAGCAGTTCATAGATGGACGCGCCGTCCATCTTGGCACCAGGCAGCACCATCTTGCAGCCGGTGGCCGGCGCCGAGAACGCCACACCCCAGGCATTGGCATGGAACATCGGCACCACGGGCAGGATGGTGTCGCGCTGCGACAGTCCCATCACGTCAGGCTGCAGGGTGATGAAGGTGTGCAGGAAATTGGAGCGATGCGAATACATCACCCCCTTGGGATCGCCCGTGGTCCCCGAAGTGTAGCAGAGCCCGGCCGCCGTACCTTCGTCGAAACCGCCCCAGGCGCAGTCGGCGCCGTGGCTGTCGACCAGGGTCTCGAAGCAGTGAACGCCCTTGAAGTGCGGTGCCTCGCTGGCTGGCGCAAAGGCCGGCATGTGCTGGCCATCGGTGAAGACGACCACGTGCTCGATGCTGGGAACCTTGGGCAGGATCGCTGCCACGATCGGCAGGAAGGTCAGGTCGGTGAACAGCACCCGGTCGCCGGCATGGTCGGCGATCCAGGCGATCTGCTCGGGGAACAGGCGCGGGTTCAGGGTGTGGCACACCGCCCCGATGCCCATGATGCCATACCAGGCTTCCATGTGCCGGCCAGTGTTCCAGGCCAGGGTCGCGACGCGGTCGCCCGGCTTGATCCCCAGCGACAGCAGAGCGTTGGACACTCGCTTGGCGCGATCGCGGATGGCACCATACGTCGTCCGTACGATCGGCCCCTCGACCGACCGCGTGACGATCTCGCGGCTACCGTGCCACTGAGCGGCGTGGTCGATGATCTTGTCGACCGTCAAAGCCCCGTGCTGCATCAACCCCTGCATAGAACCTGCTCTCCCGAAGGCTTCTTGTTATGCGGGAGAAGCTACCGGTCAGGACCGGTCTGTGCAACGCGCCGCGCGCGCAGAGCGAACGCCTGTTTGATGTCAGAACAGTTGGCTGGCAATTTTCAGTCACGCCCGCGCCCGCGCTGATCCGTCGCAGGCCGCTCAAGGGCCGGACTGACCTTCTCGGGGTATCCTGCGCTTCGGGGCAAACTGAGTCCTCGGGCGGGACGATTCGTTGCGCGGATGGCAATCTCTCTGGGCCGATGAGCGGCTGGACGAGGTGGCGATGGACACCCATCGCCTGTTGCTCCCGCGCGTGATCCTGGCCGCCTTGACGGCCACGGTGATCGGCGGTGCCCTGGGTCTGTCCTTCGCCTTGACCTGGCTTAGCGCACTATTGGCCTGCGAGGGTCTGGCCAGACTTGTGACCCGAAGGTTCTCGCCCGGCATGCCGGGCTCTTTTGCCCTGCGCGCAGGCTTTGTGCTGGCCGCCCTGCCGATCAACATCACCTGGGCGTGGCTGGCTGCGATGCTGTGGCTGTCCACGACCGCCGATCTGAAACTCACGGCCGTGGCCATCTGGGCCGGTCAGATCGTCTATACCCAGAACTTCCGCCACCAGCCCTGGACCCTGATCGCCGTCAGCGGGGTCGCGCCCCTGACCAGCCTGATCCTCTTTCCATTCTTCTTCTATGGCGCTCAGGGCACAGGCCCGGACACGGCGCGCTGGGGCCTGTTGATCGTGGCGCTGAGCACGATCAACACCATGATCGCCAATCGTGCGGCCGCCCGCCGGATGGACGAGTTGACCCACCGCCTGCGCGAGGAGCGCGAAAGGGCCCTGGAAGCCACGCGCGCCAAGTCCACTTTCATCGCCGTGACCAGCCACGAACTGCGCACCCCGATGAACGGCCTGCTGGGCATGGCTCACGCCCTGTCGCGATCCGATCTGAACGAGACCCAGCGCGAGCAGGTCGGCCTGATGATCCGGTCCGGCGACAGTCTGATGCAGCTGCTCAACGACGTTCTGGACCTGTCGCGCATCGAGGCGGGCAAGGTCGAGCTGGCCCCCGAGCCGTTCAATCTGGAAGAGGCCGTCCACGACATCCTCAATGCCTGGCGCGACGTCGCTGTCCTCAAGAATATCAAGCTGACGACCCGTTTTGATCCGGAGGTTCCCACCTGGATCCTGGGGGATGTCCTGCGGGTACGGCAGGTCCTGACCAACCTCATTTCCAATGCGCTGAAGTTCACCGTCACCGGGGGTGTCGATCTGCAGGTCTATTCACCGCGACCTGCTGTCGACGGACATCACGCCATCTTCTTCGCCGTGCGTGACACCGGTCCGGGTGTTCCCCCCGAGGCGGCGGGACGGGTCTTTGAAAGCTTTACCCAGGCCGACGACACGATTTCCCGCAGCCATGGCGGTGCCGGACTGGGCCTGACGATCTCGCGCGCCCTGGCCCGCCAGATGGGAGGCGACCTGACCCTGGCCCCTTCAGAGTCGGGGGCCTGTTTCGTGCTCAGCATCCGGGCCCCCGGCGCTGAGCCGCAAATGCCAGCGGACCTGGTGCGTGACAGCGAACCCTGCATGACCTCGGTGCGGATCCTGATGGCCGAGGACAACACCATCAACCAGTTGGTCGTGCGGGCGATGCTGGAAGCCACCGGCCTGTCCCTGACCGTGGTCGACAACGGTCAGCAAGCGCTCGAGGCCATGGCCCGAGGCGGCTTCGACTGTGTGCTGATGGACATCAACATGCCCGTCATGGACGGCATTACGGCCTTGCAGGCGATCCGGTCAGGGACGGCAGGAGACCCGAACCTGCCTGTTATTGCCCTGACAGCCTCGACCATGGCCGGCGACCGCGAGCGCTTTCTGAACCTCGGCTTCAGCGACCACCTGGGCAAGCCGGTCAAGCCGGCCGACCTGATCCAGGCAATTGAGCGGGCGATCAGCCCGGATGGGTCCGGGCGCAACGCCCTGCATGACGCGGCCTGAGGCCGGCCGACCTGCCAGGGCCGGCCAAGCGGCTGCCTAGCCCATGGTCTCGGCGAGGGCCCTCGCCTCGTCTTCAAAAGCGCTGACCGTGTCGACCTTGCGCCAGGTGATCTCGCCCGTGTCGCGGGCCAGCTGGGTTTCAAGAACGGCGACGTCCGCGTCCGAAGCATCATTGACCCGGGCGGCTACACGAGCCCGCAGCACCTCCGGAGGCGCTTCGAGCCACACCCCCTGAAAGGCGACATCCGTTGCGGCCGCAAGGGCCTGGGCCCGGGCCCGTTCCTCGGGCTTCATGAAGACGGCGTCCAGCACCACGGAACGGCCGGACTTCAGGGCCAGGGCGGCGTCATTGAACAACTGGTCATAGACCCGGACGCTGACCTCCGGCGTATAGGCCTCGCGCGGCAGGCGTTCGAGCGAGGGCACGCCCCACAGGCGCTTGCGGATTTCGTCCGTACGAAGAACGACCGCTCCAGGGGCAGAACCCAGACCCGGCGCGCAGACCCGGGCGAAGGTTGACTTGCCGGAACCGGACAGACCGCCGGCCGCCACCAAGCTGACCGGCTTCGGGGCCAGATGCTCGAGGGCGACGGCCAGATAGGCCCGCGCGGCTTCATCATCGCCGGTATAGGCCCAGACATGGGTCCGCACGGCCGCCCGCACCGAGAGCATCAGGGGAAGCGCGGCAAGACCGGTCCACAGGCCCTCGCCAAACGATCGGGCAGCCTCGTCGAGATAGGCATTGAGCACCCGCCCTGCCGCGTCGCGACGGCGGCGGAAGTCGAGGTCCATCAGCAGGAAGGCCAAGTCGTACTGGATATCGATCTCCGACAGGGTGTCATTGAACTCGATACAGTCGAACAGGATCGGCTTGCCCCCTTCGATCAGGATGTTTCCCAGATGCAGGTCGCCATGGCAGTGGCGGGCGAAGCCTTCTGCGGCGCGTGCATCGAGCAACGGACCGAGGCGCTCGAGGGCAAGGTCCGTCTCGGCCACAAGGCGCTCAACGGCCAGGCTGCCGAGCCGCGGGGCCAGACCCCGCAACAGGTTGGCATTGGACCGGATCGTATAGCCCAGGGCACTGACTCCGCCGCCCTGCGGCCGCAGGGCAGCGCCTGCGTGGAACCGGGCCACGGTGCGGCCCAGGGCATCTTCCAGGGCATCATCGATGGCCCAGGGCTGGGCCGCCAGCACGCCCTGCTCGTCGAACCGGCGCATTTCGAGGGCGTATTCGACGATCTCGCCGTCGCCGTCGATCTCGATCCCGCCGGAGCGGTCCCGGGTCAGTCGGCGAACAGTGCGATAGATGTCCGGCGCGGCGGCCCGGTTGAACACCAGTTCACGTTCAAGCGCCCAGCGCCGCAGCTCAAGGGTCGAATAGTCCAGAAAGCCAAAATCCACCGGCCGCTTGACCTTGAAGGCCGAGTCTCCCAGCAGGAACACCCGGGCGCAGGAGGTTTCGATGGTGTTCTCGGCGCGCTCGCCGAACCAGCCGGCAATTTCCTGTTCCCGAGCGCTCTCAGCGTCCTTGGTCACGCCTGCAATCCTGTCGTTTCGCGCCCGATATCCGGAGCCGGGGTGCCATAGCTGAATCTGCGGCGCTCGTCCTCGCCCATGACTTGCGCCACAATGCAATACTCGACTAACTTGCACCTCAGTAGCAGTTAGAGTTTTTTGCGATGCTTATGAGCGCCGGCCTCAAGAGAGCCGAACACAAAAGAAATGAAATCGTGGCGGCCGCACGGACCCAGTTCCTGCGGGAAGGCTATCGCGACGCCGGCATGGAAGTGGTCGCCCGTGCGGCCAGCGTGTCGACGGCGACTCTCTACGCCTATTTCCCCGGCAAGGCCGATCTGTTCAAGGTGGTTGTGCTCGAAACCGCGCGGGATATCGCGGCCCCGGTTCGCGACAGCGTCAACACCAGCGGGGATGCCCGCGCCCGTCTGCGCGCCTTTGCCAATGCCTATGGGGCTTTTCAGACTCTGCCCGTCACCCGGGCAATGTTTCGCCTCGTGACCGCCGAGCGACGCCGGTTTGACGATGTCGCCGAGTACTTTCTGCAATGCGCCCGCGAGGAATTGGGCGGCGCGGCGCTGTCGGTGATCAATGACCTGGTGCGAACTGGAGAAATCGCCGTCGACAAGCCCTCGTGGGCGGCCGGCCAGCTGATGGGCATGATCGACCATGTCACCCTGGTGCTGGGCCTCTCCGCCGGCGATGAGACCCTGCCGCTGCGACCGCTGGGCGAGATCTGCGACGATGCCGTGGAGACCTTCCTGGCCCGCTATGCCTGCCGGACGGCGGCCTGATCAGGGGAACAGGCGCCGCGTGGTCCAGGCGTCGCCGACCCGGTCATAGACAAGGCGTTCGTGCAGCCGGAAGGGACGGTCACGCCAGAACTCCATGACCTGTGGAACCACGCGATAGCCTGACCAATGTGGCGGCCTCGGCACCTTGCCGAGACCAAACCTCAGCCCCATCTCGGCCACCCGACGTTCGAGGGCCAGGCGGTCGGGCAGAGGCCGCGACTGGTCGCTGGCCCAGGCCCCCAACTGGCTGTGGCGCGCGCGGCTGGCGAAATAGGCGTCGGCCTCGGCCTCGCTGACCGGCTCGACCAGACCGCGGATCCGCACCTGTCGGCGCAGGGACTTCCAGTGGAACAGCAGGGCCGCCTTGGGGTGGGCGTTCAGCTCCACGCCCTTGGCGCTCTCGGTGTTGGTATAAAAGACAAAGCCCCGGGCATCGAAGTCCTTGAGCAGAACCATGCGCGAGTCCGGCATGCCCTCGGCGTCGACCGTCGAGACGGTCACCGCATTGGGATCGTTCGGCTCCTTCTTGCCGGCCTCGGCCAGCCACTCGGCAAACAGCGCGAACGGATCATGCTCCGGCAGCAACGGCAGGGGCTCGGCCTGGGTCACCTGACGGACATAGTCATCGTCGCTGGGCGAGGCGGGGATCAGGGCTTCGTCGGTCATAGGGTGGATATAGGCCTGTGTCGGTGCCGGGACCACCACCTGAAAGTCTTAACTTAACCCCCCGTTGACCAAGTCCCGGCAGGGTCGCGTCAATGTCCGCGCGTCCCGCCTCTTCCCTGACCCTTTCGGCCGCCCGCGCCCTGCTCGGCGTGGCCCCTGGTGCCGGTGACCGCGAGCTGCGTGCCGCCTATCGCGAGGCGGCCAAGCGCGCTCACCCTGATCGTCCCGGCGGCGACGCAGCCCTGTTCCGCGATGTGCTGGCCGCCTATCGCCTGCTGCAGGATCAACCGCCGCCGCGCGAGATCCACTTCCCGCCGGCCTGTACCACGGCCGCAGAAAAACCCGTCAAACAGGCGATCCTCGAAATCGACGTGGCCACCGCCGTCAGCGGCGGCACCATGGATCTCGCCATCGACGACCGCAAACTGCGCCTGAAGCTCCCGGCCGGTCTGCGGGTCGACGACAAGGTCAGGGTCGACGGCGTCACCTTCGTGGTCCGGCACACGGGGGCCCGCGAGGCCCTGATCCGCGGTGACGACCTGTGGCTGACCGGCCGGATCGACAAGCGCGTGCTGGCCGAAGGCGGGCGGGTCGAGGTCGAGACGGTTCTGGGCCCGCGCCTGGCCTGGATTTCGACCAAGGCTGCCTCACGCGGCCTGGTCCGCCTGCCCGGACAGGGCCTGCCCGCGCGCGGCAGCCATGCGGCCGGCGACCTGTTCCTGCGGCTGGAAGCCGTCAGTTCGGGTGTGGAAAGCGCTGCCCGATCTTTGCTCAAGCGCTTCGCGGCGGCCTGGGCAGCCTGAGACCTTTCCAAGCCCGGGGTTTACCGGCTCTACTTCCTTCCAATCCGCCAGAGCGCGGTCTTGAGGGAGGCGACCATGACCTTGGAAGACCTGCGCGCGCGCCGCGAGACTATTGTCCGAGAACACATGGCCGACGAGATCGACCATGCGTGGGACAAGGTGCTGGAGACCTTTCCTCACCCCCATTACGAGATCATCGCCACCGGCGCGGTGCATGACGGCCGCGAGGACGTGCAACGCTACTACACCAGCTCGCGCGAGACCTTTCCGGATCAGCGCAACACCCTGCTGTCCCTGCGCCACATCGATGACGGCATCGTCGTCGAGTTCATTCTCGAGGGCACTCAGAAAGGGCCTCTGGGGCCCCTGCCCGCCACCGGCCGGCCGTTCGCCTGCCAGATGACGGCCTTCTTCCTGTTCGAGGGCGATATACTGGTCTGCGAGCGGATCTATTCCGACAGCCTGAGCATCATTCGCCAGTTGCTGGGCGGAATGTCGCCCTCCGAGGCTCTGGCCGCGCTGGCGGCTGCGGCGAAGGTCGGCTGAACGGTCAGAGACCAACCCGACTTCGGCCAGTCGGCGAAAATCGCATCGCGCGCGATGTATTTCGTACGGCGGCCTTGAATTTATATCGTACACGATTAAATCGTTCACATCATTACTTGCAAGGAGCGACCCCATGAGCACTCTCTATGAAGCCCGCGCTACCGTCGTCGGCGGCCGCGAAGGCCATGTTCGCAGCGACGATGGTTTGCTGGATCTGCAGCTGTCCATGCCCAAGGCGCTCGGCGGCAAGGAGACCGGCTCCAATCCCGAGCAGCTGTTCGCGGCCGGCTATGCTGCCTGTTTCCAGAGCGCCATGGGTCACGTGGCCCGTCAGCAGAAGATCGCCCTGACCGGCTCGCAGGTCACCGGCGTGGTTGGCTTGCTGCCGCAAGAAGTCGGCTTCAAACTGGAAGTGACCCTGGACGTCGAAACCGAGGGTCTGTCACAAGCTGATGCCGAAGCCCTGGTGGCCACGGCACACAAGGTCTGCCCCTATTCGAATGCCACGCGCGGCAATATCGACGTCGCCCTTAACGTAAAGGCCAAATGAGCCAGTCCCCCAAGAGCGGCCCTGAAGACACGGCTGTTCAAGCGCCGGTCGAGGCCCTGCGCCTCGACCGTCAGCTCTGTTTTGCTCTCTATGGCGCAGCAAACCGGATCACGCGGCTCTATCGGCCGCTGCTCGAGGCCCTCGGCCTGACCTATCCGCAATATCTGGTGATGCTGGCGCTGTGGGAGCATAATCCGCTCACGGTCGGAGCCCTGGGCCAGGCCCTCGATCTGGACTCCAGCACCCTGACACCCCTGCTGAAACGGCTTGAGACCGCGCGTCTGATCGCGCGCAGTCGCGATCCTCAGGATGAGCGTCGGGTGATCATTACCCTGACCGCCGACGGCCAGGACGTCCGCGAGGCGGCCAGGGCCATTCCCACACAGATCCTGTGCCAGCTCGATCTTCCGCTGGAGACTCTGGCCACCTTGCGCGACCGGCTCAAAACCCTGGCGACCTGAACTCGGCCGGATCGACCATCACCGGGCCCGGGCCAGAGTACAGGCCAGAAAAAAGGGCGGACACCGGGTCCGCCCCTTTCCAGACCTTGCGCCTGTGACCCTTAGAGCCCAGGCCGCCGGAAGCGGATCTAGCGGAAGAGACTGAGGATCGACCCGCTGGAGCCGTTGGCGATCGACAGGGCCTGGATGCCCAGCTGCTGCTTGGTCTGCAGCGACTGCAGCTTGGCGCTTTCCTTGGCCAGGTCCGCGTCCACCAGATTGCCCACGCCGGCGTCGAGGCTGTCCTGCAGCTTGCCGACGAAGGTCAGGTGGGTGTCCATGCCCGTTGAGCTGGTACCCAGCGAGGCCAGCTTGTTGGTCGCCGTCTGGAGGGCCGTGGTCACCGTGGTGATCATGGTCTTGGCCGCCGCGGCCGTCGTAAATGTCGAGCTCGTGCTGAGGCCGATACCGGCCAGAGACAGGGTCTTGGCTGAAACCGTAAACCCTGAACCATCCTGGTTGGCCAGGAAGGTCAGCTTGGCGGTGGAGCCATCCGAAATGCTGACGCCGTTGAACTTGGCATTGGTGGCGGCCTTGGTCACCTGATCGCGCAGGGACTCAAAGTCCGCCTTCAGGGCGTCGAAGCTGGACGTGTTCAGAGACGTGTCAGAGGCGGCGAGCGCCTTCTCCTTCATCTTGCCCAGCAGGTCGGTGATGGTGTCGCCGGCGGCCAGGGCCACATCGATCGTCGACTGGCCGCGTTGCAGTGAATCCTTCACCGAGTTCAGAGACCGGGCAGTCGCCGACTGGTTCTTCGCCGTGGCCCAGATCGCGCCATTGTCCTTGGCGCTTTCAATCTTCTTGCCGGTGCTGATGCGCTGCTGAACGTTTGCGAGTTCCGAACTTGTCGTGTTCAGATTCTGCAGCGCGATCAACGCCCCTGAGTTGGTATTGATACTGTTCAAGGCCAAAGTGGAATACTCCTATTGAGTTATTCCAGCGTCCCCACGGTCGCCGGAGGGCATTTTGCCCATGGCGAATATATATCTATGTTATTTCGATAACGTTTATGGATAGTTGCAACAACCATAACGCTTCAATGTTGCGTTTACCGACTAAAAATCCAGCGTAATTCTCAATTAAGATTTCTACAAATTTAAGCTTCTCGAAATTATTGTTCAGAAATTACTAAGACCAAAAGGGCCAGGCGCATGCTGCTTGCGCGCCAATCCGTGTAGCATAACAGACGAAAAAAGGGCGAGCCCGCAGGCTCGCCCCAGAACCGACCCTCAGGTCGAATAGGTTTAGATCTTAGCGGAACAGGCTCAGGATCGACGAGCTCGAAGAGTTCGCGATCGATAGGGCCTGTATGCCCAGCTGTTGCTTGGTCTGCAGGGACTGCAGACGGGCGCTTTCCTTGGCCAGGTCAGCATCGACCAGGTTGCCCACGCCGGCGTCGAGGCTGTCTTGCAGCTTGCCGACGAAGGTCAGGTGGGTATCCAGGCCGGTCGAGCTGGTGCCCAGAGACGCCAGCTTGTTGGACGCCGTCTGCAGGGCCGTGGTCACCGTGCCGATCATGGTCTTGGCTGCGGCAGCTGTGGTGAAGGTCGAGCCGGTGGTCAGGCCGATCCCCGCCAGGGTCAGGGTCTTGGCTGACACAGTGAAGCCCGAGCCATCGGCATTGGCCAGGAAGGTCAGCTTGGCAGTCGTGCCATCAGCGATGCTGACGCCATTGAACTTGGCGTTCGTGGCGGCCTTGGTCACCTGATCGCGCAGGGACTCAAAGTCCGACTTCAGGGCATTGAAGCTGGCGGTGTTGAGCGAGGTGTCGGAAGCGGCCAGGGCCTTTTCCTTCATCTTGCCCAGCAGGTCGGTGATGGTGTCGCCGGCGGCCAGGGCCACATCGATGGTCGACTGGCCGCGTTGCAGCGAGTCCTTCACCGAGTTCAGCGAAGACGCGGTTGCCGACTGGTTCTTGGCCGTCGCCCAGATTGCACCATTGTCCTTGGCGCTGGCCACCTTCTTGCCGGTGGAAATGCGCTGCTGGACGTTCTGGGTCTCCATATTTGTCGCGTTTAGATTTTGCAGCGCGATGAGCGCTCCACTGTTCGTGTTGATGCTGTTCAGCGCCATTACGACAGACTCCTTTTCAAGGTCTCCGGCCTCATTTTAAGACCGGTGGGCGTTTTACCCATCAAGGAGTATCCAACGGTCGCCTTGAGAATTAGTTTAAAGCCAATTGTCACATGCTTAATACAGGAGCGAGACTAGTTAATATTAACAGAGTCGAGATTTCTATGCTGAAATTCGGTTAATCATCATCCGCCATGATGGCCGCAACGCTTTGACTCACAAGGATTTTTGAGCGCCGTTAGGATAGAATTAACGAGAATCACCCGTCAGGGCGGGTGCGCGGCAATGCTCGGCAATGAACGCCGCATGGGTCGGAAGCCGCTCCACCACCCGGGCAATATGGCCGCGCATGCCCGCCAGCCGCCGCGCCACGTCGGCCGGATCGCGGGCATCGGCCATCGGTTCATAGCCCTGGGGCACTATGCCCTGCCCCAGCAAAACCGCGACCCAGCTGGCCTCGGCGAACAGCTCGTCGTCATAGCGCACGACCTTGCCGCGCGTCCGGAACAGGTCGAGCTTTCGATGCAGGCTGTCGGGCACCGCCATGGCGCGACAGGCCTCCCACAGCGGACCGGAGCGACCATTGATAAAGTAATGGAGGATGATGAAGTCCCGAATATGCTCCATCTCCAGAATAGACAGGCGATTATATTCAGCGCGGGCGACCGGATCGTCATCGCCCAGCGGCAAGAGCGACAACAGCCGGATGATCGCGGTCTGGATCAGGTGAATACTGGTGGATTCCAGCGGCTCCAGGAAACCACTGGCCAGGCCCAGGGCCACGACATTGCGGTTCCAGAGCTTCTTTCGCCGGCCCGTCACAAAACGCAGGAACCGCGGGTCGGCCTGGGCCGCGCCGTCCAGATTGGCCATAAGGGTGGCGGCCGCATCGTCGTCACTGATGTGCCGGCTGGAATAGACATAGCCGTTGCCGATCCTGTGCTGCAGCGGAATGCGCCACTGCCAGCCCGCCTCGCGCGCCGTCGAGCGGGTATAGGGCGTAAAGGCCCCGCCGTTTTCGCAGGGAACCGCCACCGCCCGGTCGCAAGGCAACCAGTGGGTCCAGTCCTCATAGCCGGTCTTTAGCGCCCCTTCGATCAGCAGGCCGCGAAAGCCCGAGCAGTCGATGAAGAAGTCGCCCTCCACCGTCTCGCCATCCTCCAGCCTCACTCCCGTGACGTCGCCGCTCTGACCGTTCTGCTGGACCGAGGCGATCTTGCCCTCGATCCGTGTGACTCCCTGGGCTTCGGCCCGTTCCCGCAGGAAGCGCGCATAGAGGCCGGCGTCGAAATGGAAGGCGTAGGAGAAGGTCGAGAACACCGAGCGCGGATCATCATCGCCGCGGCTGAACCGCCCCATCCGGGCGGCAACCGCAGCCACGCAGTAATCGTCCAGCTCACTGGTATCACCCCGCGCCCGCTGACTGAGCCAGTGCTGGTGGAACGACACGCCGTCGATGCTGGCCCCATAGGTGCCGAAAGGATGCAGATAACGCCGACCTTCGCCCGACCAGCCGTCGAACTCGATGCCGAGCTTGAAACTGCCCTGGCAGGCCTGGAGGAACGCATTCTCGTCGATGCCCAGCAGATGGTTGAACAGCCGGATCGGCGGCACGGTCGCTTCGCCGACACCGACCGTGCCGATCTCCTCGGATTCAATCAGGGTGACGGGGCCGTAGGAGCCTTTCAGCAGTTTCGACAACGCAGCGGCGGCCATCCACCCTGCGGTTCCACCACCGACGATGACGACGCGACGCGGCGCACGCTGATTCATCTCTCAAGCTCCCGATCTTCCGCCGCATGAGGGCTGACCTCTGGCGCCGGAGCAAGAAGACCAATCGACTATTTTGCGGGGCCAGGAAGGCTGAGGTCGCTCGCCGGAGCCCGGGCCGGGTTTGCGGCCATCTGGTTCGTATTATAAATGGATCGGCGAGGCGCTCGAGAGCCAGATCCAGCCAGAGACAGGATGGCCATGAGCGAAGACAAGCCCGGCAAGGCCCGCCTGCGTGACAGCGCCGGACCTGTGACGCGCGAGTCCCCTTGATGGACCCCTCGATCACCATCTTTGGCGACTGGGGCTCCTCGCGCCTGCGCCTGTATCTGCGGCAGGGCAAGAGCGTGCTCGACCGTCGTGACGGTCCCGGCATCGGGGCCCTGACGAGCAGCCCGGAACGGACCTTTCTCGATCTGGTCGGCGACTGGCGGGAAGCGCGTCCAGCCGGTGCCATGCTCTGCGGTGTGGTCGGCTCCCGGATGGGCTGGATCGAGGCCCCCTATGCCCCCTGCCCTGGCAGAGCGAATGACCTGCGCGAACGGATACTGACGATCGAGGCCGAGGGCCTGCCGGTATCGATCATTCCCGGCCTGTCCTGCATCAATCCCCTGGGCAGCCCCGACGTGATGCGTGGGGAGGAAACCCAGATTCTCGGGGCCCTGGCCCTGGATCCGGCGCTTAGGCATGGCCGCCATCTGCTGGTCCTGCCCGGAACCCATTGCAAGTGGACCCTCATCGAAGACGGTGCGGTCGTGCGCTTCCTGACCGCCCCGGTCGGCGAGACCTTCGCCCTGCTGCGCCAGTATTCGAGCCTGGCCGCGGGCGTCGCCGCCGAGGTGCACGGCTCACAGGCGGGCTTTGCGATGGGCCTGGCCCGGATCATCGAGCACGGCCCGGCCCTGCTGCCACATCTGCTGTTTGAGACCCGCAGCCGGCAGTTGCTGGAGAGCCTGCCGCAGGACGATGCGATGGGCTTTCTGTCGGGCCTGCTGATCGGGGCCGATGCGGCGGCGGCCCGCACCTGGTTCGGCGACCTGGGGCAGGTGACCCTGGTCGGTGCGCCGGGCCTGAACCGGTTCTACGGCCAGGCCATCGCCAGCCTGGGCGGCCAGTCGACCGCGATCGACGGCGAGGCCGCCGTCCTGGCCGGATTGACAACGCTGTCTTTTCCAAAGAACAATGATTTCCATGTCCTCGCCTGAGCCCGTTCCGACACCGCTGCCGCCGATCGTGGCGATCCTTCGCGGGGTCAGGCCTGACGAGGTCTTGGACATCGCCGCCGCCCTGGTCGAGGCCGGAATCCGGGCCATTGAGGTACCTTTGAACTCGCCCGACCCGCTGGAGAGCATCGGGCGACTGTGCACGGCCTATGGCGACATCGCCCTGTGCGGTGCAGGCACCGTTCTGTCGGCCCACGCCGTCGATCAGGTGGCTGCGGTGGGTGGCCGGCTCATTGTCACACCCAATACCGACCCGGACGTCATAGGCCGCGCCATCGGCCTGGGCCTGACCGTCATGCCGGGCTTTGCCACACCGACCGAGGCCCTTGCGGCGGTAAAGGCCGGGGCGACGGCCCTGAAGCTCTTCCCGGCCGGAACCTTCGGGCCCGGCCACCTCAAGGCGGTCAGGGACGTCCTGCCTCAGGAAGTGCGGGTCTATGCCGTCGGTGGTGTGGGTGTGGCCAATCTCGAACCCTGGCGTGCCGCCGGCGTCGCCGGAATCGGCGTCGGGGGAGACCTTTATCGGCCCGGTGCCTCGGCCCAGGAGGTCGGCGCCAAGGCTGCCGCCCTGGTCGCGGCCTGGAACGCCCAAGCCTAGTCCATCAGAACAGTCGTCCTCGGGGGAGGAACCACGTGCAAACCATCGATTTCGTCATTCTGGCGGTCTATGCCGTCGCCATCTTCGGCCTGGCCCAGTGGGTCAGCCGCGACAAGGGTGGTCACCAGAAAGACTCGACCGACTATTTCCTGGCCGGCAAGGCCCTGCCCTGGTGGGCCATCGGCGCGTCACTGATCGCCGCCAACATCTCGGCCGAGCAGATCATCGGCATGAGCGGCTCGGGCTATGCCATCGGCCTGGCCATTGCCTCCTATGAATGGATGGCGGCCCTGACCCTGCTGATCGTCGGCAAGTTCTTCCTGCCGATCTTCCTGAAAAACAATGTCTACACCATGCCCCAGTTCCTGGAGCAGCGTTACGGACCCAGTGTCCGCAACGTCATGGCGGTGTTCTGGCTGGTTCTCTATGTCTTCGTGAACCTGACCTCGATCCTGTGGCTCGGCTCGATCGCCGTGCATACGGTGACCGGCGTCGACCAGATGATCGCCCTGGCCGCGATCGGGGTCTTCGCCCTGGCCTATCAGATCTGGGGCGGACTGAAGGCCGTGGCCCTGACCGACATCGTCCAGGTGGCCCTGCTGATCACCGGCGGCCTGATCATCGTGTTCATTTCCCTGAACCAGATCGGCGGCGCAGAGGGCGGCGTCCTGGCCGGCTTCCACACCCTGTCCGAACGCTTCCCCGAGAAGTTCGACATGATCCTGTCGCGCGACAATCCGCACTACAAGGACCTGCCCGGCCTGTCGGTGCTGCTGGGCGGCATGTGGATCATGAACATCAGCTACTGGGGCTTCAACCAGTACATCATCCAGCGGGCGCTCGGGGCCAAGGACCTGGCGGAGGCGCAGAAGGGCATCGCCCTGGCCGCCTATCTGAAGCTGCTGATGCCGGTGATCGTCGTGCTGCCGGGCATCGCCGCCCTGATGCTGGTGCCCGGCCTCGACAAGCCCGACCAGGCCTATCCGGAAATGATGAAGCTGCTGCCGCCGGGCGTCCTGGGGCTGGTCTTCGCCGCCCTGGTCGCCGCGATCGTCGCGTCGCTGGCGGCCAAGATCAACTCGATCGCCACCATCTTCACGCTCGACATCTATGCCAAGATCCGCAAGGACGCGACCGAGCGCCACCTGGTCGCCGTGGGGCGTGCGACCGCCGTCTTCGCCGTCGTGATCGGCATCCTGATGGCCCGCCCCCTGCTGGGCAAGGCCGAGCAGGCCTTCCAGTTCATCCAGGACTTCACCGGCTTCTTCACGCCGGGCATCGTGGTGATCTTCATGCTGGGCCTGTTCTGGAAGCGGGCCACCACGGCCTCGGCCCTGGTCGCGGCCATTGGCGGAGCGGCGCTCTCGGGCGGCTTCTTCGTGGCCGACAAGCTCGGCGTCTTCGTGATCCCCTTCATGAACCGTGTCGGCCTGGTCTTCCTGCTGACCCTGGCCGCAGCGGTGATCGTCTCTCTGGTCGCCCCGCAGAAAAAGGTCGTCAATGTCGTGAGCCTGGAAGGGGTCAGCTACAAGACCACCCCTGGCTTCAACATCGCCGGCGTCGGCGTGATCCTGATCCTGATCGCCCTCTACGCAACCTGGTGGTGACGTGACGCCCGGTCGGCGGCGCTCAGCGCGGCCGACCGGGCTGATCATCGCGGGGCCTGAACCGCGTGCCCTGGCCTTGCCGACCGTCAATCAGCGCGCTTCAATCTCGACAAAGGGGCCAGGTTTGATGACCAGGCCTCGGACGCCGAAACCGATCTCTGGAGGGTCTCGACAGGCTCGGGCCGCCTGACCCAGCGTCACGGAAGACATCCCGCCGGTTTTCTGGTCCGCTGCCATCAACTGCAGCGGGGCCGAAGGCCATGATCACCCTCTATCACTGCCGGGACGCCCGGTCCTTTCGCCCGCTCTGGACCCTGGAAGAGCTTGGTCTCGCCTATGAGCTGAAGCTGTTGCCCTTCCCGCCCCGTTTCCTGGCTCGGCCGTTCCTCGAGGAGAACCCGCTGGGCACGATCCCCCTGCTGGTCGATGGCGAGACCCGGATGACCGAGTCTGCGGCGATGATCGAGTACCTGTCCGTCCGACACGGTGGAGGGGCCCTGTCGGTCCGCCCCGATGAACCGGGCTATGGGGCCTATCTGAACGGCTTGCATTTCGGCGAGGCCACCCTGACCTTTCCCCAGACCCTGGTGCTGCGTTACTCGCGTCTCGAGCCGGAAGAGCGGCGCAATCCCCAGGTCGCGGCCGACTATGCCCGCTGGTTTCTGGCCCGCCTGAAGGGGCTGGACCTGATCCTGAAGGATCACGCCTTTGCCGCCGCCGACCGCTTCACCGGAGCCGACATCTCGATCGCCTATGCCCTGCTGCTGGCGACCTCACTCGGGCTTGCTGACGATTTCCCGCCCGACGTCAGGGCCTACTGGTCGCGGATGCAGTCCCGTGAGGGCTATGGCCGCGCCCAGGCAGCCCAGTCGACCGCCACGCCATCGATCTGAACCCGCAGCCTTTATCGTCTTACGATCATTTAACTGAGGCGGCCGGCCTTTGTCGGCTAGAAGACCCCGAAGACCTTCAGGGACATCGGGGACGATCGTGGATTACGGGATCAAGGGGCGCGTGATGCGTTCAAGCGCGCTGGTTGTGGTCCTTGTCCTGGGTGCCTTCACGGTCTCTGGCTGCGGCGCAGACAAGAAGCCCAAGCCGGCCAAGGCCCCGGCGGCTGTGGTCGCGACCCAGACTGTCAGCATCGCCAGCGTCGTCTCACAATCGGTACCGCGCGAGATCAATGCCAGCGGCACCATCTCGCCCTGGGAAGAGGTTGTCGTCGGGGCTGAGACCGGTGGCCTGACGGCGATGTCGGTCTCCGCTGAAGAGGGCCAGACCGTCCAGGCCGGCCAGGTTCTGGTCAAGCTCAATGACACCCTGCTGTCGGCCCAACTGCGTCAGCAGGACGCCAGCGTCGCCAGCGCCCGGGCCAGTCTCGCCGAGGCTGAGGCCGCCCTGAACCGCGCCCGCGAACTGCAGGCCAAGGGCTATCTGTCCCAGGCCTCGCTCGACTCCTCCCTGGCGCGTCAGCAAACCGCCAGCGCCCAGGTCGCGGCGGCGGAAGCCGGTCGCGGCGAAACCGCTGCCCGCCTCGCCCAGACCGCGATCCGCGCCCCGGTGTCGGGCCTGATCAGCCGCCGTACGGTCACCAAGGGACAGATCGTGGGTACCGGCGCAGAGGTCTTCCGCATCGTCCGTGACAGCCGTCTGGAGCTGGACGCCGAAGTGCCGGAGACGGACCTCCTCTTGGTCAAGCCGGGCATGCCGGCCCGGATCATCTCCGACAAGGTTGGCGAAACCAGCGGCCGCGTCCGCATCGTCACCTCGGAGGTCAACGGCCAGACCCGGCTGGGCATCGCCCGCGTGTCCCTGTCCGGCATGGGCGGCTTCCGCCCCGGCATGTTTGCCCGCGCCACCATCCAGGCCGGCGACCAGCCCGCCCTGACCGTCCCCAGTGCCTCGGTCCTCTATCGGGAGAACCGCCCGGGCGTGTTCGTGCTCGACGCCAAGAACCACGCGCATTTCCGGCGCATCGCCATCGTCGCCGCCACGGCCGACCGGATCGCCGCCACCGGCCTGACCGCCGGCGAGCGGGTGGTCGTCGAGGGGGCCGGCTTCCTCGGTGAAGGCGATGCGGTGCGCATCGGCAGCGCCGTTCCGTCGATCTCTTCTCCCGCCAAATCGGCCCGCTAGGAGCCTGGCGCCATGAACAACATGTCTGCCTGGGCGATCCGGAACCCGATCCCCGTCATCCTGCTGTTCCTGTTGCTGACGATCGCCGGCATTTCCGGCTTCGGCAGCATGCGGATCAACAATAACCCCGATGTCGACCTGCCCTTCGTGGTCGTGACGGCGGCGCGCCCCGGCGCGGCCCCTAGCGAACTCGAGACCCAGGTCACCCGGCTGATCGAGGACTCCGTCTCCGGTCTCGGCCGGGTGCGCCACATCAATTCGACCATCACCGACGGTGTCTCCTCGACCTTCATCGAGTTCGAACTCGGCGTCGACCACGAGCAGGTCACCAACGACGTCCGCAATGCCATGTCCGGACTGCGGGGCTCTCTGCCCCAGGACATGCAGGAGCCCAACGTCACCCGGATCGACATCTCGGGCGATCCGCTGATCACCTATGTGGTCAAGGCTCCGACCCTGACGCCCGAACAGCGCAGCTGGTTCGTCGACAATGATGTCAGCCGCACCCTGCTGGCGCTGAAAGGCGTCGGCGAGGTCAACCGCCGCGGCGGCGTCGATCGCGAGATCGAGGTGGCGCTGGATCCTGACCGCCTGGCCGCGCGTGGCGTCACCGCCGCCCAGGTCAGCCAGGCCCTGGTGTCGTCCAATGCCGACCTGCCGGGCGGCCGCGTGACGATCTCCGGCTCCGAACGGGCCATTCGGACCCTGGGCGCGGCCGGTTCGATCGACCAGCTGCGCGAGACCCGTATCCCGCTGTCGGCCGGGGGCAGTGTCCGCCTGGGCGATCTGGGCACGGTCGAGGACCGCTGGGCCGAGCCACGCTCGCGCGCCCGCTATGACGGCCAGGAGGTCGTGACCTTCAACATGGTCCGCTCGCGCGGGGCCAGTGAGGTCCAGACCGCAGACAAGGTGCGCAAGGCGGTCGCGAAGCTCGACCAGTCCCGTCCGGACATCGAAATCAACGAGATCACCTCCGAGGTGAAATATATCGAGGACAGCTATCTGGCCTCGATGGAGGCCCTGATCCTCGGGGCCGTCCTGGCGGTGCTGGTGGTCCTGCTGTTCCTGCGCGACTGGCGGGCGACCTTCCTGGCGGCCGTCGCCATCCCGATGTCGCTGTTCCCGACCTTCGCGGTCATGGCGCCCCTGAACCAGTCGCTGAACAGCATCACCCTGCTGGCCCTGTCCCTGACCGTGGGCATTCTCGTCGACGACGCCATCGTCGAGATCGAGAACATGGTCCGCCACATGCGGGGCGGGAAGACGCCCTATGCGGCGGCCATGGAAGCGGCCGACGAGATCGGCCTGGCCGTGGTCGCGACCACCTTCACCATCGTGGCGGTGTTCGCGCCGGTCGGCTTCATGCCGGGCATCATCGGCCAGTTCTTCAAGGCCTTCGCCCTGGCCGCCTGTGTCTCGGTGCTGTTCTCGCTGGTCGTGGCCCGCCTGCTGACGCCCCTGATGGGGGCCTATATGCTCAAGGCCAACAGCAAGCACGAGGACGCCGATCCCTTCTGGATGTCGCCCTATCTGAAGAGCCTGCACTGGGGTCTGGACAATCGCTGGAAGGTCCTGGCGATGGGCATCCCGATGATTGTGGCCTCGTTCTTCCTGGCCAAGGCCCTGCCCTTCGAATTCCAGCCGGCCGCCGACCGTGGTCGTGCGCCTTTCTCGGTCCAGTTGCCGCCGGGCGCGACCCTGGACGAGACCGACGCCATCGTGCAGCGCATGACCCGTGAACTCCGGGCCCGTCCCGAAGTTCGCGGTGTCTATGCCTCCATCGGCGGCAACAATGCGGTCAATACCGCCACCCTGAACGCCGATCTGGTGCCCAAGGGCGAGCGCATGGACCAGCAGGAGTTCAGCCGCCTGATGGTCGACCAGTTCGCGGCCATCCCGGGCGCGCGCATCGGTGCCGGCTCCAACAGCGGCGGCGGTCCGAGCGACGGCACCAGCTTTACCCTGCGCCTGCTGAGCGACAACGGTCCGGCGCTTGAGGCGGCCGCCCGCAAGGTCGAGTCCGAAATGCGCTCGGTTCCGGGCCTGGCCCATGTGGTCAATACGGCCGCCATTGCCCGTCCCGAGATCGTCGTCACACCGCGCCCGGACCAGGCCGCTCGCGCCGGGGTCTCGGCCGGGGCAATCTCTCAGGCCGTGCGCGTGGCGACGATCGGCGACATCGACCAGAACCTGCCCAAGTACAATCTCGGCGACCGGCAGGTCCCGATCCGGCTTCGCCTGACCCAGAACGCCCGCGAAGACCTCGCCGTCCTGCAGACCCTGAAGGTGCCCAGTGCAGCCGGCCCCGTGCCGCTGAACGCGGTGGCGGACGTGCGCTTCGGTGCCGGCCCGTCCCAGATCAGCCGCCAGGATCGCTCCCGCGTCGCCACCATCACCGCTGAGCTCGACGGCATCGTGGTCGGCGAGGCCAGCCAGCGGGTCCACGCCCTGTCCTCGGTCAAGAACCTGCCGGCCGGCGTCAAGGAAGTCGCCGCCGGCGATGCCGAGTTCATCCAGGAGATGGTCACCGGCTTCGCCGCCGCCCTGATCACCGGCATCCTCCTGATGTATATCGTGCTGGTGCTGCTGTTCCGCAGCTTTGCCCACCCGATCACCATCATGGTCGCCCTGCCCCTGGCCATCGGCGGTGCCTTCGCCCTGCTGGTCCTGGCCAGGTCGAGCTTCTCGGTCTCAACCCTGATCGGCATCCTTATGCTGATGGGCATTGCCGCCAAGAACTCGATCCTGCTGGTCGAGTACGCGATCATGGCGATGAAGGACGGCATGACCAAACGCGAGGCGATCATCGACGCCGCTCACAAGCGGGCGCGCCCGATCATCATGACCACGGTCGCCATGGGCGTCGGCATGCTGCCGGTGGCGGTCGGCTTCGGCGCCGATGTCGAGTTCCGCGCCCCGATGGCCATTGCCGTCATCGGCGGGCTGATCACCTCGACCCTGCTTTCGCTGCTCTATGTCCCGGTCGTCTTTGTGCTGATGGACGGCCTGAAGGTTCGGGCTGAACGCCTGACCCATCGCGTGTTCGGCAGCAGCGCCCATGTCGCCCAGCCTCCGGCCGGCCAGGCGACGCTGATCGACAACTAGGCCTGCGGCGCTGTGACCCTAAACTGTGGTTCGCAGCGCCGTGGCGACCCTGGGCGCCAGGCGTTCGGCGATCAGGCGGGCCCCGGCGGCGTTGGGATGGATGCCGTCGCGCTGCATCAGGTTCGGCACGCCGATCACGCCGGTGACGAAATCCGGGTGGAACGCCACGCCGGTCTCGCGGGCCAGGGCCGGATAGAGGCCCGTAAAGTCCCGGGCATAGGATGCGCCGATCAGCGGCGGGGCGCGCACACCGGCCAGCAGCACGCGAATGCGGCGGGCCTTCAGCTTCTCGATGATCCGCTTGAGATTGGCCTTGGTCCGGACGGGATCGACGCCCTGCAGCAGGTCATTGCCGCCCAGGGCCACGACACAGACGGCTGTGTCCGCAGCGACGCTGAAATCGACCCGCGCCAGCCCACCACCGCTGGTGTCCCCGGAGACACCGGCCCCGCGCACGGCCGTCCTGACCCCCAGTCGCTCCAGCGCGCCCTGCAGCTGCGCCGGCAAGGCGTCGCGCGCGGGCAGACCCAGGCCGGCGGTAATCGAGTCGCCCAGCACCGTCACGACCGGCAGCTTGTCGGCCGCCCCGGCGCCGGTGGACCAGGCACCCGCCGTCAAACCCAGAAATACAGCTCTTCGCGAGAGCTTTGGCAGTGTGAACGTCGTCATGGCTTCCTATGTGGGGCTGTGTCCGCCGAGTTTAATGCTCGAACCAGGGAATCTTCATGACCGCAGATGTCGCGCCGCTCGCCCTTTCGTCGGTGACCCTTACCCTGCCATCATCCGCAGGTCCGGTGAACATCCTGCGCGGCGTCGATCTGGATGTGGCGGCCGGCGAGCGGGTCGCGATCATCGGGCCCTCGGGATCGGGCAAGTCGTCGCTGATTTCAGTGGCAGCGGGCCTGGAGCGCCCGACCTCGGGAACCGTCAGCCTGTTTGGTCAGGACCTGTCCAAGCTGGACGAAGATGGCCGCGCCCGCCTGCGTCGGGGCCGCGCCGCCCTGGTGTTCCAGAGCTTCCACCTGCTGCCCAACATGACCGCCGAGGAGAACGTCGCGGCCCCCCTTGAGATCGCACGCTCGCCCAATGCCCTGCCGACGGCCCGCGACTGGCTGGCCAAGGTCGGCCTGTCCTCGCGCCTCACCCACTATCCGCACCAGCTGTCGGGTGGCGAGCAGCAGCGCGTGGCCCTGGCCCGTGCCCTGGCGGCGCGCCCGGCCCTGCTGTTCGCCGACGAACCGACCGGCAATCTCGACAGCCGCAATGCCGGTTCGGTGGTCGATCTGATGTTCGACCTGCTGGCCGAATGCGGGGCCGCCCTGGTGATGGTCACCCATGATCCAGTTCTGGCCCAGCGCGCCGACCGCATCGTGCGCATGGCCGACGGCAAGGTCGTCCTGACGTCCGCTGAGGCCGCTGCGTGAGCGCTCTTTCCTTCCGCCTCGCCGCCCGCGAGCTACGCTCCGGTGTCCGGGGCTTCGGCATCTTCCTGGCCTGCCTGGCCCTCGGCGTCGCCGCCATCGCGGCCGCCAGCTCGACCGCAGAGGCCTTCCGTCGGGGCCTCGCCTCCCAGGCGCGGGAAATCCTCGGCGGCGACCTGTCGGCCTCGGTCGAGAACCGAGCGTTCAGTCCGCAGGAACGCGCCGCTTTTGCCCGGCTCGGCCAGGCCTCCTACACGGCCCGCGTCCGGGTCATGGCCGAGGCCCCTTCCGGTGACCGGCGCCTGGTCGATCTGCGGGGGGCCGATGCTGCCTATCCCCTGGCAGGCACGGTCGAGCTGGACGGTGCCGGCACCCTCGCCGAGGCCCTGGCCACCCGCGACGGCCTGCCAGGCGCAGCGGTTGAGCCGGCCCTGCTGGACCGGCTGGGCCTGAAGGTCGGTGACCGCTTCGAGGCCGGTCCCCTGACCCTGGTGGTCCGCGCCGCCATGATCCGACAGCCGGACAGCGTGGCCCGCGGCTTCGTCCTGGGCCCCCGGGTCCTGGTCCGTCGGGAGCTGCTGGATCCCACGGGCCTGCTGGCCCCCGGCCTGCCCTCGAGCCAAAGCGTCCGGATCGCCCTGCCCGCCGGCACCGATCCCGTCGCCGCCGGCAAGGCCCTGAAGAAGCAGTTTGGCGACTCTGGCCTCTATGTCCGGGACCGTTCGGACGCCGCGCCGGGCGCCCGCAAGCTGATCGACCAGCTGGAATACTTTCTCGGCTTCATCGGCCTGGCCTCCCTGGTCGCCGGCGGCCTGGGAGTCGCCGGAGCCGTTTCGGCCTATCTGGCGACGCGCGAGCCCTCCATTGCCGTGCTGAAGGCCCTCGGGGCCGAAGGCGACCTGATCCGCAACACCTATCTGATCCAGATCGGCCTGCTGGCCAGCCTTGGCGTGCTGATCGGCCTGGTGATTGGCGCGGTTGTGCCCCTGATCCTGGGCCAGATCGCCGGCAGCGCCCTGCCGGTGCCCGCCCTGTTTGCGGTCTATCCCCTGCCCCTGATCAAGGCCGGAGCTTTCGGCCTGCTGGCCGCCGCAGCCTTCTCCCTGATCCCCCTGGCCCGGGCCCGGGCCACGCCGCCCTCGGCCCTGTTTCGCCGCGCCCTGGGCGTGCGCGCGCCCTTCGGACTTGAGACGATCGGTGCCGGTGTCAGTGGTCTGGGTCTCGCCGCCCTGGCCGTCGCCACGGCCCCGACGCCGATCGCCGCCGGGATCATGATCGTCGGGGTTGCTGTCGCCTTCGTCCTTCTCTGGGCCCTGGGCCTGGCGGCGGCCTGGCTGGCGGGCAAGGTCCGAGGCCTGGCCAGTGGCCCCATCCGCATCGGCTTGGCCAATCTGGCCGGGCCTCGCTCGGCCGCACGCACAGCCACCCCGGCCATCGGCCTCGGGGTCGCCCTGCTGGCCTGCGTGGTGCTGATCCAGTCAGCCCTGCTGGCCCAGGTGCGTGAGGTCGCGCCCAAGAGCGCCCCGGCTATGGTCTTTACGGAGATCCCCGGTGACGAGGTCGCCGCCTTCGA
Source organism: Caulobacter sp. AVps16 (assembly GCF_058681455.1). Taxonomy (NCBI): domain Bacteria; kingdom Pseudomonadati; phylum Pseudomonadota; class Alphaproteobacteria; order Caulobacterales; family Caulobacteraceae; genus Caulobacter; species Caulobacter sp. AVps16. The sequence goes on along the minus strand of NZ_CM178739.1, from coordinate 594,790 downwards.
TGCCGAGGTCGCAAAGGCCACCGGCCCTCTCGATGCCGACCGCTATCTTCGCATTCCGTTTGCCACCGGCCGGATCATCGCCCTGAAGGGCAAACCCATAGACCTCAAGGCCATCAAGGCGTCCGAGCGCTGGGCCTTCGACAACGACATCAGCCTCTCGGTCCTGGACAGCGAGCCCAAGGACTCCGGCCTGGTCGAGGGCCGCTGGTGGCCGGCCGGCTATGCCGGTCCGCCGCAGGTAGCCATGGAGATCGACCTGGCCCAGGGTGCGGGTCTGAAAGTCGGCGACACCGTGACCCTGTCGGTCCTGGGCCGCGATCTGGAAGCCCGGGTAGCGGTGCTGCGCAAGGTCGAGTTCGGGGGCTTCGGGCCCAATTTCTCGATCGTGCTCGATCCGAAGAGCCTGGAAGGCGCGGTGCTGCGCAATATCGCCATCGCCAAGATGGACCGCCCCGCCGAAACCCGACTGACCCGAGCTCTTGGCCGGACCTTTCCGACCGTCAATGTCATCAGCGTACGCGAGCAGCTGGAAGCCGCCGCCGGACTGTTCGACCGTCTGGCCCTGGCCATTCGCGGCGCGGCCGCCGTTGCTGGCCTCGCCGGCCTGCTGGTCCTGGCCGGAGCCATAGCCGCCGGGGCACGAGCGCGGGCGCGCGAGGCCGCCACCCTCAAGGTGCTGGGCGGCACGCGCGCCCAGATCCTGTCGGCCTATGTCATCGAGTATGGTGCCGTCGGCCTGATCGCGGGAGCGGCCGGGGTTCTGCTGGGCCTGGCCGCAGCCTGGCCGGTGGTCGTGCTGGTGTTCAAGGCCCAGTGGAGCATCGACTGGGCGGGCGTGATGATCCTGCTGGGCGGAGCCGCGGGTCTGTCGGCGGTCGGCGGGCTGCTGGCGGCGGCCCAGGCCCTGTCTCGGCGACCGGCACCGGTGCTACGGGCGGACTGACGCTGGGGAAGCTCGACGTCGCTCGGCAATAGGCTAGCGTTGCGATTGGACCGGTCCGCCAGAGAACGCGGAACGCCTTGGCGCGTTACTGCCCGGTCCCAGGGAGAACGTCATGCCGAGCCTTCGCCGCCCCGCCGCCCTCACGATCCTCGCTTTGACGGCCCTGGCCGGCTGCAGCCAAGGCGAGTCTCCGTCGGCGACCGGCGGCTATGGCCCCAACCCGGTCCTGCCCGCACCGACCAAGACCCTGCTTCCGACCGTCAAGGTGTCGCCGGTCAACCGCTGGGCGGAGGGCGCAAAGCCCGTGGCCCTGCCCGGCTTCAAGGTTCAGGCCTTCGCGGCGGGTCTGGACCATCCGCGCTGGCTTCTGGTGCTGCCCAATGGGGATGTGCTGGTCGCCGAAGCCAACCGGCCGCCGAAGCAGACCAAGGGCTTTGACATCCGGGTCTGGGCCGAGAAGCTCATCATGGGCAAGGCCGGGGCCACTGTGCCCAGCGCCAACCGCATCAGCCTGCTGCGCGATGCCGACGGCGACGGCGTGGCCGAGCAAAAGACCCCGTTCCTCACCGGCCTGAATTCGCCCTTCGGCATGGCCCTGGTCGGGGACACGCTCTATGTGGCCAATACCGACGCCGTGGTCGCCTTCCCCTATGTGGCGGGCGCGACGAGCATCGCCGCTCCGGCGCGCAAGATCGCCGATCTTCCGGCCGGCCCGATCAATCACCACTGGACCAAGAGCCTGATCGCCAGCCCGGACGGAACCAAGCTCTATGCGGGCGTCGGCTCCAACAGCAATGTCGGCGAGAACGGCATGGCGGCCGAGGAGCGCCGCGCGGGTATTCTTGAGGTCGATATCGCCACCGGCACCAGCCGGGTCTACGCCTCGGGCATCCGCAACCCTGTTGGCATGGGCTGGAACCCGATTACCGGCGCACTGTGGACCGCCGTCAATGAGCGCGACGAGATCGGCAACGACCTGGTTCCCGACTACATGACCTCGGTCAAGGACGGCGGATTCTATGGCTGGCCCTACAGCTATTACGGCCAGACGGTGGACAGCCGGGTCAAGCCGCCACGGCCGGATCTGGTCGCCAGGGCCATCAAGCCCGACTACGCCCTGGGGTCCCACACGGCCTCGCTCGGTCTGACCTTCTATGAGGGCGCAGCCTTCCCGGAGCGTTACCGCAACGGCGTCTTCATAGGCCAGCACGGCTCGTGGAACCGCATTCCGCAGTCCGGCTACAAGGTGGTGTTCATCCCGTTCGCCGGCGGCAAGCCTGCCGGTGAAACCGAGGATTTCCTGACCGGATTCCTCAATGCCAAGGGCGAAGCCCAGGGCCGCCCCGTGGGCGTCGTCGTCGACCGGGTCGGGGCCCTGCTGGTAGCCGACGATGTGGGTAATGTCATCTGGCGGGTCAGCGCGGCGCGCTGATCCAGACTTACTTGCACAACGAGACTGACGGGCGGTAGGATGGCGGGTCTCCCATGAGGTCCGCCATGAAGATCGAACGCCTGCCGCCCGTCCGCACCTCGCTCGGCCACACCAACCACCCCTATATGACCGGGGCCTGGACGCCGCAGCATGAGGAGGTCAATGCCTGGGACCTGGAGGTTCTGGAGGGCGCGATCCCGACCGACATCGACGGCGTCTATCTTCGCAACACGGAAAATCCCGTGCACGCGCCCCTGGGCCGCTACCACCCCTTCGACGGGGACGGCATGGTCCACCAGATCGAGTTCCGCAACGGCCAGGCGACCTATCGCAACCGCTTCATCCGCACCCGCGGCTTTGAGGCGGAGCAGGAAGCCGGCGAGAGCCTTTGGGGCGGTCTGGCCGACGGGCCGGGCACCTCCAAGCGTCCGGGCTTTGGGGCCCATGGCAGCCTCAAGGACACCGGCAGCACGGACATCGTCGTGCATGGCGGCGAGGCCATCGCCACCTTTTACCAGTGCGGCGAAGCCTATCGGCTGGATCCCCTGACCCTGGAAAATCTCGGCGTCGCCGCCTGGGCCCCGCTGGACGGCGTCTCGGCCCATCCCAAGGTCGACGAGGCCACCGGCGAGCTATTGTTCTTCAACTATTCCAAGCACGCCCCCTACATGCACTACGGCGTGGTCGACGCCTCGGGCAAGCGCACCACCTATCAGGCCATCGATCTGCCGGGTCCGCGCCTGCCGCACGACATGGCCTTCACCAAGAACTATTCGATCCTCAACGACTTGCCCGTGTTCTGGGATCAGAACCTCTTGGAGCGCGACATCCACGCCGTGCGCCTGCACAAGGGCGTGCCCTCCCGGTTCGGGATCGTGCCGCGTCACGGCGGGCCGGTGCAGTGGTTCGAGGCCGCGCCGACCTATGTGCTGCACTGGCTCAATGCCTATGAGGACGGCGACGAGATCGTCCTCGACGGCTATTTTCAGGAAAACCCGACGCCGCGCCCGCTGGAGGACGCCCCCGACGGCCACGGCCACCTGATGGCCTATCTCGACGAGCACAGCTTCCGGCCCAAGCTGCACCGCTGGCGCTTCAACCTGAAGACCGGCGAGACCACCGAAGGGCATCTGGACGAGCGCATCCTCGAGTTCGGGATGTTCAACCAGCAATATGCCGGCAAGCCCTATCGCTATGCCTATTCGACCACCGCCAAGCCCGGCTGGTTCCTGTTCAACGGCTTCGTCAAGCACGACCTGGAGACCGGCGAGAGCTGGTCCATTCAGCTGCCCGAGGGCCGCTTTGCCAGCGAGGCCCCCTTCGCCCCGCGCGTCGGGGCGGTGGACGAGGACGACGGCTATCTGGTCAGCTTCATCATCGACGAGAACCAGGGCACATCCGAGTGCGTGCTGGTCGACGCCAAGCGCTTCGAGGTGGTCTGCCGGATCGCCCTGCCCCACAAGCTGAGCAGCGGGACGCATAGCGTCTGGGCGGGGCGGGCGCTGTTGCGCGCGTAACCACTCGCCCCCTCCGCGCTACGCGCTCCTCCCCCGTAGGGGGAAGATGAATTCATCCGCCCCCTACGGGGGCGGACGGTCGCGAAGCGACCCGGTGGGGGCCAGCGCTCGCGAACCTAAACCTTCTTCGGAAACCACGGCACGAACCCCGAGGTCCGCTGCACATAGGCCTCATAGTCGGGGCGCTTGCGGCGCATGCGGCCCTCAACCGTGGGCACGCCGCTCCACTTGGTCAGCAGGAAGGTCATCAGAATCGGAGCCGGCAGGGTCCAGGCACCCAGGCCCGTCCCGGCGGCGATCAGATACAGACCCCACCAGACGCAGGCATCGCCGAAATAGTTGGGGTGGCGGGTATAGCGCCACAGCCCCTTGTCCATCACCTTGCCGGCGTTTTCCGGCTTGGCCTTGAAGGCGGTCAGCTGGGCGTCACCGATGGTCTCGAACAGAATGCCGACCACCGCGATGGCGGTCCCGACAAAGGCCAGGGTGCCCAGCGGCGCGGCCGAGCCGTGGCCCAGCTGGACCGGCAGGGCGATGATGAACTGCAGGGCATATTGCAGGGCGAAGACCAGCAGCAGGGACGCCTTGGCGAAGCTCCATTTCCGCTCGCTCTCCGCAAGGGCCATCATCGTCACATAGCGGCGATCCGGACCATTCTTGCGCCAGCGCCAGAGCAGATAGCCGCCCAGTCGCAGCGCCCAAACGGCGCACAGGATCAGCAGCAGGGTGCCGTGCGGCGTCGGCCCCATCTGCAGCCACGAGGTCAGGGCGATCAGGCCCATGCCCACACCCCACCAGCTGTCGATGAAGCTCACATCCTTCAGCTTCAGGCCGATCAGCCACAGCACGAAGAAGGCAGCGGCCGAGACGGCGGCGTTGACGGCCAGGAGTTGGAGGATGGGGGTCATGAAGGGTCCGAGAATTGTCGTCCAGATACGGTTGGTTCAGCGAAAAAGATCCTCCCCCCGAAGGGGGAGGACCTGAGACCTATAGCCCCACGACCAAACTCACCGTCGTTGTGGTGGATCCACCGATGTTCAGGGTCTGCACCGTCCTGGCCCCGTCCACCTGATAGTCGCCGGCCGTGCCGGTGACCTGCTTGAAGGCGTCGAGGGCCATGCGCACACCCGTGGCCCCGACGGGGTGGCCCGCCCCGATCAGGCCGCCGGACGGATTGATCGGCAGCCGGCCGCCGTTGGCTATGTCGCCGGCCTCGATGGCCTTCCAGCTTTCGCCCGGCGCGGTCAGGCCCAGATGGTCGATGGCCATGTATTCAGTGGCGGTGAAGCAGTCATGGGTCTCGACCGCGTCGATGCCTGATACGTCGTCGGCGATCCCGGCCCGGGTGCGGGCGTCGAGGATGGCGCGCCGAACCTGCGGGAAGACATAGGGCTCATGGCGGCTGTTCTCGATCTTGCGCGCATAGCTGATCGGCGCTGACCGGTGGCCCCAGCCCTTGATCCGCGGAAGGCTCTCCAGCGCGATACCGCGCTTGTCGGCATAGGCCCTGGCCCGGGCCGGCGAGGCCAGGAATACCACCGCCGTGCCATCGGTGACCTGACCGCAGTCCTGCTTGCGCGTGCGACCTTCGACCACCGGATTGGTGTCGTCATTCTCGGTGAAGGCGTCGGCCCCGAACCGCCAGTCGCGCGTCTGGGCATTGGGATTGCGCCGGCCATTGGCGAAATTGATCTCTGAAATGGCCATCAGATGCTCGTACTTCAGGCCGTAGCGGCGGTCATATTCCTCGGCGAGGTCGGAGAAGGCTGCGGGCCACAGGAAGCGGGCATCCTGGAACTCATGACCGGCCCAGGCGGCGCTGCCCAGATTCTCGGCGGCCTTCTGACCAGGCACATTGCGCATCTGCTCGATGCCGACGACGCAGGCCAGGTCGTAGCGACCCGCCTCGATCTCGGCGGTCGCCGCCAGGATGGCCACACTGCCCGAGGCACAGGCCGCTTCATGGCGGGCGGTCGGCAGACCGTCAAAGGCCGGATGCACCTGACCGAACATGCCGCCCAGAAGACCCTGCCCCGCGAACAGCTCTCCGGCGAAATTGCCGACATGGCCTGTTTCGATCTCTTCAGGATCCAGTTGCGCGGCGTCCAGACCCTCGCCGACCGCCTCGGCAAAGGCATCGACCAATTCACGGCCCTGGCGGCTCCAATTGGCTGAGAAATCGCTCTGCCATCCGCCCAATAGATAGACCAAGGCCGCCTCCCGAGCCGTCACCAGTCAGTCTGACTATACAAGCGACCTTCCCTGAGTCCATGGCCGGCGTTGACAGTTCGATGCGGGGCAGCGCACCAAGCCGCATGGTCCAGACTGCGACAGTCGCCTCCGCGACGCCGACCCTCGTGCGAAACAGTTCGGCCGCCCGGGCCCTGAACCTGATCGGCGACCGCTGGACCCTGCTGGTGCTCTATGCGGCCTTCAACGGCGTCAACCGCTTTGACGGCTTCATCGCCATGAGCGGCATGGCCCGCTCTCTTCTGGTCGACCGCCTGGGCCGGCTTGAGGCGGCGGGCATTCTGGAACGACGCCCCTACCAGACCCGCCCGGCTCGGCATGAATACCATCTGACCGCCATGGGCCTGGACCTCTATGACTCGGCCCTGATGCTGCTCGGCTGGGAGATGCGCTGGCGGATGGACCCGGACTGTCCCTCCCACCAGATTGTCCACAGCCCCTGTGGACAGGCGCTTCGACCCGTCCTGGTCTGCAAGGCCTGCTCCGAGCCGGTGAAGGTGCGGGACATCAGCCTGCAGCCCGGTCCCGGTGCCGGGGTCGAGCCGGCCCCGCGCGCCCGCCATTCGCGCCGGGCCAGCGATGTCCCGGGCTCGGACGGTGTCGGCGGCGTCACCCTGCATCCGATGCTCGAGCGGTCGATCGAGGTTCTGGGCGACCGCTGGACCGCCCACCTGGTGGCGGCCAGCTTCTATGGCCTGACCCGCTTCAAGGACATCCAGGCCGAACTGAAGGTGGCCAGCAATATTCTCACCGACCGGCTGTCGCGCCTGGTCGAGCGCGGCATGCTCGAAAAGCGGCTCTACCAGACCCGGCCCGACCGCTGGGAATACCGGCTGACCCGTGAGGGCCGGGACTTCTTCCCCCTGATTGCCGCCCTGATGGCCTGGGGCGATCGCTGGCTCTCGGGCGAGGCCGGCCCGCCGGAAATCCTGACCCATGCCTGCGGGGCCAGGCTGGTTCCGACGGTGCGCTGCAACGCCTGCGACGGTGCCGTCAGCGTCAGAACCACGACCCTGTCCGCCCCAACCGCCTGACGAAGCGGCCGTTCAGCATCATGGTACCAGCGACACCAGACCCAGCTTGTAGAGCCACATGAACGCTCTCATCCGGGTCGGGGAGGCACCCTGGGTTCCCCGAACCAGCGCGGCGATGGTGCTCGGCGTCGCCGCGGCCTGCCGGAGGACCTCGACAATGGTATCCCGCGGCAGGGTGACCGGATCGATCACATACCGAGCCACACCCAGTTCCAGGAAGGTCTCGATCGCCTCGGCCCGCTGTAGGTGAACCGCGACAATACGGCTCTCATCCAGCACTTGGCTCGGATAGTGAGAGAACAGCTCAAACGGATCGGGCCGGGTTGGCCAGGGCAGTGGCGCTGTAGACGCAGCCGCCTTGCGCAGTTCCCCAAGCCCATCGATCATCTCGACATAGCGCCCCAGGATGATCGGCCAATCATAGATTTCCCTGGCCCGCTTCTGGCCGGCGGCCCCGAGGGTCTCCCGGAGATCCGAGCTCTCCGCAAGAGCCACAACCCGATCGGTCAGGGCCGGCAGATCAACGACCGTCGCCATGCTCACCCGGCCGATATAGTAGTCGTAGTTGTCGCGACCCAGGGCGTAATTCATGGCCAGGTCCGTACCGCTGCCGGCGGCCGGCAGGGTCACCGGAACGCGATAGCCATCGACGCCGTCACGAACCGTGTCCTTGTAGCCGTCCCAGTCGCTGACCAGCACGGGAATGCCGGCCGCCATGGCCTCGACCGGCGTCAGGCCGAACGTCTCCTGGATGTTGTCGGAGAGCGAGACGAAGACGTCAGCGGCTTTCCAGGCCTTGTCATAGAGGCCGCTGTCATTGCCATCGACATGCTGAAACCGGACGCTGGGCGCGAAGAACCGTTGCGCCTCCTCGACAGCGTTCTGCACGCCGGCATTGGGATAGATGCCCGCTTCGACGCAGACCAGGGTCTTGCCGGTGCGTTGGCAGGCCGCCTCCAGGGCCTGGTAGCAGGCGACCGGGCTGGCCTTGCCGTGGAAGCTGATACGGCCCGCAAACAGGAACATGACCTCGTCCGCGCCCAGTCCAAGGGTCTGGCGCGCGGCGCCCCGCTGAGCGTCATTGCGCTCAAAATCCGGCACATTGATCCCGAGCGGGATGACCGGCAGGGCGGGCGAGTTGAATCGCGTGGCTCCGGTATTGTCGGCATGCCAGGCCTTGAGCTCATCCTGCAACTTGGTGACGACGGACAGGGCGGCACTGGAGGTGCAGATCAGGGCGTCCCAGGGCTTGAAAGGCGGCAGGGCCACCTCAGCGACCTGCCTCATGGCGTTCGCGGAAGACAGCGTATGAGTTACGCCCACCAGGCTATAGGCCGTACTTCCGACCAGGTTTCGGCCATGAGCGGAATCCTGCGGCAACGGGCCCGGCATATAGAGCGCGCCCCGTTCTGCAAGGATGCGCCGGCCAGTTGAATCCTGCCAGTGAAGGGAGCCGGTATAGCCATCCCCTTTCAACTGCTCGATCATCACATGAGCGGCGGCCCGTTGCCCGTAGCCATAGACTGCGTCAGTCTTCCACCGGCGAGCCACACCCTTGATCAGGGCCTTGCCGGCACTTTGCCGCCCCATGATCTTCTTGTCGGTCGAATAGCCGTCGCCCGCGAAATAGATCGCGAAATTCATCATGCTCATCGAACGGCACCGCTTGCGACCAACTGGATTCAAGACGTCTCAAGCAGGCGCTTGCAGGCCGGGAACGTCCCTGCCTAGTTAGGAAAAGTCGCCCCGCCTGTCGATGGCCCTCTGATTGACTATCGCCCGACCATAGCCAGACCGATCTCGTTGTAGCGCTCGCCTTCGACGGCGGATTCCGGCACGGCGGCGGCAATCCGCGACAGGTCCTCGGCCGACAGCACCACGTCAACGGCACCGGCATTCTCTTCCACCCGGGCGGCCTTGGTGGTGCCGGGGATGGGCACGATGTCCGGACCCTGATGCAGCAGCCAGGCCAGGGCCAACTGGGCCGGCGTGATCCCCTTTTCGCCCGCGATCAGGGTCAGGGCCTCGACCAGGCTCAGGTTCTTGCTCAGGGCCTCGCCCTGGAAGCGCGGCAGGCCACGCCGGAAGTCATCCTTGGCCAGGCCTGCATCGCTGGTCAGGGTCCCCGTCAGAAAACCCCGGCCAAGCGGGCTATAGGGCACCAGACCAATCCCCAGCTCGCGCAGGGTCGGCAGGATCTCGGCCTCAACGCCGCGCGTCCACAGCGAGTACTCGCTTTGCAGGGCCGCAACCGGCTGCACCGCATGGGCCTTGCGCAGGGTCGCCGCCCCTGCCTCGGAGAGCCCGAAATGCTTGACCTTGCCCTCGGCGATCAGATCCTTGACCGCCCCGGCCACATCCTCGATCGGCACATTGGGATCGACGCGGTGCTGGTACAGGAGATCGATCACCTCAACGCCGAGGCGCTTCAGCGACGCCTCGGCCACGGCGCGAATATGCTCCGGCCGACTGTCGGCCCCAACCATGCGCCGCACGCCCGCTTCGTCCGGCGGATTGATCTTGAAGCCGAACTTGGTGGCGATGACGACCTTGTCGCGGAACGGCTTCAGGCCCTCGCCGACCAGTTCCTCATTGACGAAGGGGCCATAGACCTCAGCCGTGTCGAAGAAGGTGACGCCCAGATCGACGGCCCGGGCCAGGACCCTGAAGGTCTCCGCCTTGTCAGGTGCCGGACCATAGGCCCAGCTCATGCCCATGCAGCCCAGGCCGATGGCTGAGACCTCAAGGCCGTTGCCGAGTTTCCGCGTCTTCATGGGGCATCTCCAACTTTCCGGTTGATGCCAATATGGGCCCTGCGGTGACCGATGTCAGGGGGTGTCGTCCGACCCCTTGACTCAAACTCTACATATATTGAATATGGCCACATGACCCGGCCACCCAACATCTCCCGCCAGACACGCGCGCTTCTGACCGTGCTCCTGGAGCAGCCCCAGGCCTGGCGCTACGGCTATGACCTGAGCAAACAGACCGGCCTCAAGTCGGGAACCCTCTATCCGCTGCTGATGCGGCTCAGCGACCAGGGCCTGCTGGACTCCGAATGGCGCCAGCCCCTGCAACCGGGTCGGCCGCCCAGACATGCCTACCGACTGACAGACGCCGGCGCGGCCCTTGCCCGCCAGCGCGCGGCCGACAGCCCCGCCCCTGTGGATGAGGCGGGCCCGGCATGGGAAGGCACGCGATGACCCTCGCCCACCTGCTGATGCAGCATGCTGCGACCGTCATGCCTGAACCGCGCCACGACTGGACGGCGGCGATGCAGGCCGAGGTGTCTGAAATCAACGATCCCCGTGCAGCCCTGGCCTTCGCGGCCGGTTGCGTCCTGACCGCCTATCACCAAAGGATCTCGCCCATGCGCATCGCCCTCGCCCTCGGCCGCTTTGGCGTCACTGTCGTCACCGTGCTGACCGCCGGGGTCCACATCGCCTTCCTGCTGTACTGGGTGGCCATCATCGAGGACCTGAAGACCCACGGCATGAACGGCTGGGCGGGCCGTTTCCCGATCTTTCGCGGCCATAGCGCCGAGGAGGCGCTGCAGGGCATAGGTCTGCTGCCCGTCTGGCATGTCGTCGCCCTGGTCGCCATGACCTTGGCCTTCGCCCTGTCGGCCTGGTTCCTGGCCCATGGCCGGTTAAGGCTCCTGGCCCTCGCAGCCGGAACGGGGCTGCTGATCAACACCGCCAACGCCCTGGCCATGACGGCCGTGAAAGGCCCTTATCTGGTGCACCCGCAGATGGCCTGGCTTTACGCCCTGGCCTTCGGCCTGCTCATTCTGGCGGCCGGTGCCGTCGGCGGCGCTGACCGCTGGCTGGCCCGGCGGCCGCAACTGGCGGCCTGAGGGGTCAGGCCGCGAGCTTGAGAAGGCTGCCCGGCGGCATGTCCTGGCGAACCTGCTGATCCAGGTCCTCGGTCATCTTGTCGAGACCCTTCAGTTCTTCCTCGGCCTCCTTGACCTCGTCGGAGCGCTCGAACCTGCCCGGCTGGGTCAGGATGCCCTTGGTCTTGGCGGTATTCAGTTCGTCCCTCAGGCCCCGGCTGACCTCACGGGTCATCTGGATGAACTCCTGGTCGCCCTGGGCATCCATCTTGGCCTCGTCCTCAAGGGTCTTGCGGGCGTTGGCGGCCCCTTCAGGATCGGTGGCGGCATCCGGAAGGTTGGCGAAGTCCTGGCTGTAGAGTTCGCCGGACTCCTTGGCGGCCTTGCCGTAGTCCTTGACCGCCATCTTCAGCTCCTTGGCCGCAGCGGCCAGAGCCTTGGCCATGGCCTTGGGGTCATTGGCGTAGATCTTCTTCAGCAGCTTCAGCCGGTCGACCACCTGCTGGAGCCTGGCCCTGGCCCGACCCTTGGCGTCACCGATGGCGTTCTTCTTGCCGAGCCGCAGCTCCTTCTTGAGCTTGACGAGTGCTTCGGCGGATTCAGCCGCCTTCCGGGCCTCTGGCGAGTTCGGGGCCGGCGTCGCGACCGCCGTTGCGCCCGCCTTGGGCGGCGCGATCAACGCCTTGTCCTTCGCATTCTTGCCATAGGCAGCCAGCGCCAGGGCGCCCGCCTGCGTCGTCACCGTCACCATCGGCCTTCCAGCCTCCTCCGGCGGTTCTCCGCCTGTCTGGAGGCCAGACCTAGCAAGCCAAGGTTAAGTTAGGCCTTCTTGACGAACTCGACGCGCAGGACCAGGCCGCGAACCTTTTCGACATTGGCCTCGATCTCGTCAGTATCGCCGGTCAGGCGGATATTCTTGACCAGGGTGCCGCGCTTCAGCGTGACGCCGCCCGAGCCCTTGACCTTGAGGTCCTTGATCAGGGTCACATTGTCGCCGTCGGCGAGAAGGGTGCCGTTGCTGTCGCGGGTTTCGTCCGACATGGGGGAGCCTTGGGTAGGAGCGGGGCGTCAGGTTGAAACCCACACAAAATGCAGGGGCTTCCTAGAGGGCCCGGAGATCCTGCGCAAGGCGACGCTCAATCCTTCCGCCCCAGCGGATGCTTGGTCCTAACCACCTGGGCCAGATGGTCGCCGGCCACATGGGTGTAGATCTGGGTGGTGCCGATGTCGGCATGGCCCAGCAGGGTCTGGATCACCCGCAGATCGGCACCTCCCTCCAGCAGGTGGGTGGCGAAGGCGTGGCGCAGGACGTGGGGGCTGACCTTTTCGCGGTCGATGCCGGCGGCGATAGCTGCCTCTTCCAGCAGTTGCGACACCCGGCGCGCCGTCAACCGACCGGCCGCCGAACGGGACGGAAACAGCCAGGGACTGTCCTTGGCCCCCTTGGGCAGGAACTGCGGCCGGGCGGTCAGATAGGCCTTCACCGCCGTCCGGGCCGGCGGATTCAGGGGTGCCAGCCGCTCCTTGCCGCCCTTGCCCTTCACCGTCAGGAAGGCCGGATCCCGGGCCAGAGCATTGAGCGGCAGGGCCAGGAGCTCGGAAATCCGCAGGCCCGAGGCGTAGAGCAGTTCGATCATGCAGGCCAGGCGCAGACCCTGGCCGCCGTCCCGATCCGTCGCCGCCGCGATCAGAGCTTCGACCTCGCTGCGCGACAGCACCTTAGGCAGGGGCCGCCCGGCCTTGGGGGCCGCTACCCGCCGCGAGGGATCATCGGCCCGCCAGCCCTCCTCCAGAACAAAGCGGTAGAACTGGCGCACAGCCGAGCGTCGCCGCGCCGCGGTGGCCGGAGACAGTCCCCGCGCACCCAGGCTCTGGAAATAGGCCTCGATCGTCTCGGCCGGGGCGACATCCAGATCACCGCCCACTCTCGCCAGCCAGGCCCGCGCGTCGTCCAGATCCTTGCCATAGGCCGTGAGGGTATTGCGGGCGGCGGCGCGCTCGACAGCCATCATCTCGAGAAAGGCGTCGACCCAGCCGGCGGCGCTCATCGGGCGAGTTGCAGGGCCAGCAGGCCTTCGACCACCACAGCCCAGGCATCACCGGCCAGACCCACCCGGCCAAAAGCCTTGGCGATCCGGGCCCGGTCGGCCGGACCGGGTCCGGCCGCGCCGGCATCCGCCGCCACCGCCAGGGCCAGCAAGGCGGCCTCGCCCTTGATCCCGGCGGTCGCCGCCTCATCCAGCAACATCAGCCTGGCCGTCGAGCCGGCCGGCTTGCCGACATCGAAACTGGCGAACTGGCCTCGCGCCTGGGCGCTCATGGATCCCCCGAGGGCCGCAAACAGGAGGGCCGCCGGCTGGGCCGGAGACTTGACCCCGTTCTGGGCCCCCAATTCGACCAGACGGTCCAGGACCTGGTTGTCGGCCTTGCCGCCGGCGGCGGCGATCAGGGCATCCAGCAGGGCGAGGTCGGTGATCGTCGCCCCGGGGATCTGATCCTGGGTCAGGCGCGCGCGAATGGCCTGGGCCGTGGTCAGGTCGCCGGCGGCCAGGGCGGCGCGGGCAAACAGGACCGGATCGCGCAGGGGCGCATCCGCCTGGGCCAGGACCCTGATCGAGGTCGAGGCCGTTCGCGCTGCCTCGATGAAGGCCGCCAGGCCCTTGGCCTGGCGCAGGAAGGCCAGGTCCGAGGTCTCGATCGCGGTCAGATCCGCCCCGGCCAGGCCCGCCGAAAGATCGCTCGGCGCGCGGAGCACGGGCTTCAGCGCCGAGGACGCCGTGCCGGCCGCCGCCTGGATGTCCAGACCGAGCCTGCGCGACAGGGCATAGTTGACGCCATTGCGCAGATTGGCCGGCCCCGCCTCGCCGGAGCCCGCGAGCAGCGCCCCCATCAGGCGCGCATAGTCTGCATCGCGGGTCTGTTGCTGGGCCAGGGAAAAGGTCAGTTGGGCGGCGTCGGCCTGACCGGCCCGCGCCTGACAGAAGGCCCGCAGCCGCAACCAGTAGCCGGCCCCGCGATCTACCGTCAGGGTGTCGCCGATGCGGCAGGCCTTGTCGTCGTCGCCCTTGATCAGGGCCGCCTCGGCTGCAGCAAGGGACAGGGCCGCGCTGCCGGCGAGGCCGGGCGCACGGTCAAGAACGGCGTCAGCGCCGCGGGCCTCGCCAAGGGCGATCAGGGCCATGGCCCGCGCGGCGGCAAGGTCCGGATCATTGCCGAGCCCGGCGGGTCCGGTCGCGCCGGTCGCCAGCACCCGAAGGGCGAGATCGGCGAAGGCCGGCGACAGGGGCCGGGCCGCCAGGCGGGGCAGCACGTCGCGAGCAATATCCGGCGCGGTGTCCTTCCAGAGATCGGGTCCAAGATCGGTCTGGGCGGCCGGGGTCGAGAACAGGTCCGGCGCGGCCAGGGACTGCACCTGGACCTGGGCGAAGGCCGGCGCAGCGCCGCCCGCCAGCAGCAGAACGAGGAACGGCACAACGGCCCGGTGAGAGTGCAAACGCATGCGAGACTTCATGCTCCAGTTATGACCCAACACCACCGTCAGCAAAACCGGGTTCAGCTTAACTTGGCGCTTGGGCCAAGCCTCGTGTAAACCCGCGACCGCATCATGACCGACGACACCGCCAACCCGAATGAACCCCTGCGCCACCGCACCATCGTGCTGGTGGGCCTGATGGGCGTGGGCAAGTCCAGCGTGGGACGCCGCCTGGCCCAGGCGCTGGACATGCCGTTCCGCGACGCCGACAACGAGGTCGAAAGCGCCGCCGGCCGTTCGATTGCCGAGATCTTTGCCGAACTGGGCGAGGCTGCCTTTCGGGATGGCGAGCGCCGAGTGATCGCGCGGCTGCTCGAGGAGCCGCCGCACGTGCTGGCCACCGGCGGCGGGGCCTTCATCAATGACGAGACCCGCTCCCTAATCAATCAGAACGCCATTTCGGTCTGGCTGAAGGCCGATATCGAGCTTCTGGCCCGCCGGGTGGGTCGCAAGGATACGCGCCCCCTGCTCAAGAACCGCGACCCGGTCGAGGTGCTGACCGAACTGGCCGAGGTCCGCTATCCCGCCTATGCCCAGGCCCATGTTCATGTCCAGACCGGCGACACGCCGCACGCCGTGGCGGTGGACGCCGTGATCGCGGCCCTGCGTAACCGTCTGGACCAGGAGTCGTTTCAGCCATGACCCGCACCGTTGCCGTCGGCCTGGGCGACCGCACCTATGACGTGATGATCGGGACAGGTCTGATCGACCGGGCCGGCGACCTGATCGCCCCCCTGCTCAAGCGCCGGCGCACCGCCGTGGTCACCGACTCCATCGTCGGCGAGCACCATGGCGCGCGACTGTCGGCGGCCCTGCTCAAGGCAGGCGTCGCAGTCGACATGATCGTGGTGCCGCCCGGCGAGGAGACCAAGAGCTTCGAAGGTCTGGCCGACCTGTCCGATCAGCTGCTGGCCCTTGGGCTGGAGCGCGGCGACATGATCATCGCCTTCGGCGGCGGGGTTGTCGGCGACCTGACCGGCTTTGCGGCCGCGATCTACAAGCGCGGCATCGACTTCATCCAGATCCCCACCACCCTGCTGGCCCAGGTGGACAGCTCGGTGGGCGGCAAGACCGCCATCGATACCCCGCGCGGCAAGAACCTGATCGGGGCCTTCCACCAGCCGCGCCTGGTGCTGGCCGACCTCGACGTGTTGACCACCCTGCCCGCCCGCGAACTGGCCTGCGGCTATGCCGAGATCATCAAGTACGGCCTGCTCGGCGACTTCGCCTTTTTCGAATGGCTGGAGGCCAATGTCGCCTCGGTGCTGCAGCGGGAGGTCGAGGCCCTGGACCGCGCCGTCGGCCGCAGTGTCGAGATGAAGGCCGAGATCGTCGCCGAGGACGAGAAGGAAGCCGGTCGCCGCGCCCTCCTGAACCTCGGCCACACCTTCGGCCACGCCATCGAGGCCGAGATGGGCTTCGGCGACGCGCTCAAGCACGGCGAGGCCGTCGGGGTCGGCATGGCCCAGGCCTTCCGCTTCTCGGCGCGCCAGGGCCTGTGCTCCAGCCAGGACGCCGTCCGCGCCGAAGCCGCCATCAAGGCCGCCGGCCTGCCCACCCGCATGAGCGACGTTCGGCCCGAGCCGTTCGCCGCCGACGCCCTGATCGCCCACTGTGGCCAGGACAAGAAGGCCGAGGGCGGCATGCTGACCTTTGTGCTGGTGCGCGGCATCGGCGACGCCTTCGTGGCCAAGGACGTGGATCGCGCGGCGCTCAGGGCGTTCCTGATTGAGGACGGGGCGGCGGGTTAGGCCTTCAGCGCGTAAGGATGAACTGTTCCAGCTTGCCCAGGGTCTGCAGCCCCAGCTCGACGGCACCGAAACCCTTGGCCTCCTGGAACTCTGCGGTCGAGCTGAACACCATGCCCAGGGTGACCTTCGTCGCCCCATCCTGATCCTCGAACGTGGCCCAGGCGTCGGCGTGCTTGGGACCGTTTTCACCCCACAGCAGCTCATAACCGATCCGCGTCTCGGGCTCGACCGCGACATAGCGATGGTGGTTCGGGAAGACTGTCCCATCCGGCCCGATCATGTCGAACAGCCACTCGCCGCCGGCCCGCAGATCGATCCTTGTCGTGCGGCAGGAAAAACCGTCCGGCCCCCACCATTGCGGTAGGGTGTCGGGGTTCATCCAACTGCCCCATACGACGGATCGCGGTGCCCTGATCACCCGCTGCAACAGCATGGTCCGTTCGGCGACGCCGGCCAGATTGTCGAGACCCGCGCTGAACCCCTGGCGGTAGCCGGCCTCCATGTCCTCGGCCAGCGAAGCGAGCTGCACTGTCACCCTCAGCCGGCTGTGCGGACCGGCGGCCGACACCTCGGCGGTGACCAGAGCCGCAGACAAGGTCACGCCTTCCGACGAGATGACCTCGGAGTTGACGCTGCGCGTCTCGGACTGCAGCACCAGCCAGCCGTTCTCGCAGCGGATGTCGGGCTGACCCTCAACCTTGCACAGTGAGATTTCGCGGCCGCCGACCCGGGTGTCGGCCTCCAGGAACTGCACCGTCACCGAGGGCGCGGGCGGCGCCCATACGGCCCGCGCCGCCGGGTCGGTCCAGGCCTTCCAGAGCACCGAGACCGGCGCGGCCACCTCCCGCTCGAAGGTCAGGGTGGCAAAGCGCCCCTGGCGGTCATCCCCCGCCCCGCCGATCACCCCGTCGGCGGCAAGTGTCTGTGTCACGTGTCGTTCTCCTTCATCACAGCCATCACAAAGGCGTCCAGGCGGTCGAGGCGGGCCTCCCAACCGGCTCGCTGCTCGTCGAGCCATGTCCGAAGGGGGTCCAGGGCCTCGGGCACGAAAGCACAGGTGCGGACCCGTCCGTCCTTGGACGTGGCGATCAGCCCGGCCGCCTCCAGCACGGAAAGGTGCCGCATCACGGTCGGCAGTCGCAGCCCGGTGGGACCGGCCAGATCCGTCACCTTGGCCGGCCCCTCGGCCAGCCGGGTCAGGATCAACCGGCGGGTCGGATCGGCCAGCGCGTGGAATCGCCGTGAAAGATCGGGGTCATGCTTAGCCATTCTGCTAACTATTGCATCTTCCGCGATCCGCAAAAGTGAAAACTTCGCCAGTCGACTAAGTTTTCCAATGGACCACCCTGGCGTAGAACACCGCCATGATCGCTGCTCTCCTGGGCCTTGCCCCCATCGTTCTCGCCCTGCTGGCGATTTCGGCCCTGTTCTCGGCCGCCGAGACCTCGCTGACGGCCGCCAGTCGCGCCCGGATGCACCAGCTGGAGCGCGAGGGCGACCGCCCCGCCAAGCGGGTCAACAAGCTGCTCTCGGATCAGGAGACGATGATCGGGGCGGTCCTGCTGGGCAACAACCTGATCAATATCCTGGCCTCCGCCCTGACCACCCAGGTGCTGACCGCCGCCATACCGGGCCCCTGGGGCGTGGCCGTCGCCACCGCCGTCATGACCGTGATGGTGCTGGTCTTCGCCGAGGTGCTGCCCAAGACCCTGGCGATCCTGAAGTCCGACGACGTGGCGCGCTTCCTGTCGGGCCCGACCCTGCTGGTAGTGCGACTGTTCGGACCGATCATCTATGCGATCCAGTGGATCGTGCGCCGCACCCTGCGGCTGTTCGGCGTCAAGCTGGACATGGCCGTCGACGTGCTGGCCGCACACGAGGAGATCCGCGGCGCGGTCGAATACCACCACTCCGAAGGCCTGGTCGAAAGCGGCGACCGCCGGATGCTGGGCGGGGTGCTGGACCTGTCCGACATGGACGTCTCGGACATCATGGTCCACCGCAAGTCGATGGTCATGTGCGACGCCGACCTGTCACCGCGCGAGCTGGTGGCCGAGGCCCTGGAGGCTCAGCACACCCGCATCCCGCTCTATCGCGACGATCCCGACAACATCATCGGGGTGCTGCACGCCCGCGACCTGCTGCGGGCCCTGGCGGAATCGGAGGGTGGCATCGACGCCCTCGATATCGCCGCCATCCTGCGCGAGCCGTGGTTCATCCCCGACACCACCAATCTGAAGGACCAGCTGAACGCCTTCCTCAAGCGCAAGAGCCACTTCGCCCTGGTGGTCGACGAGTATGGTGCCCTGCAGGGCCTGGTGACCCTGGAGGACATTCTCGAGGAGATCGTCGGCGAGATCGACGATGAGCACGACACCAGCGTCGAAGGGGTGCGCCGACAGCTGGACGGGTCGGTCAATGTCGACGGTGACGTGACGGTTCGCGACCTGAACCGCGCCATGGAGTGGGGCCTTCCCGAAGACGAGGCCGTGACCATCGCCGGCCTGGTGATCCACGAAGCCCAGACCATTCCGGAGCCTGGCCAGACCTTCATCTTCTACCAGCACCGGTTTCAGGTCCTCCGTCGGCAGAGGAACCAGATCACCGCCCTGCGCATCAGCGCCAAGCTGGACGAAGGGGTCCAGGTCTGACGGCGGAGCGCGGCAACGCTTTGGGGCAAGGGCCGCCCAGGCCCGTTGCGGTACACCGAAACCGCCGTGATCCGTGCGCGGACTGCCAAACCCTTGCCGGTGAAAAATGGATGACCGCCGCAACTGTCCCGCGACAGCCGGCTGACCTGTGCTAGCCTTGCCTTGAGCCTCTCTGCGGGTCCTCGCAGAACGCTACGGAGTTGGCGGCATGAAGTCCTTGTCCACACTGAGGGTGCTGGTGGTCGAAGACGAAGCCCTGGTCTCCATGCTGGTCGAGGACATGCTCAGCGACCTGGGCTGCACGGTGATCGGACCTGCAGCGGAACTCGAGGAAGCCCTGCGCCTGGCCGGCTCGGCCGAGATGGACGCCGCCCTCCTGGACGTCAATCTGGGTGGCCGGCCGATCTTTCCGGTCGCCGACGCCCTGAAGGCCCGCGGCGTGCCGTTCGCCTTCGCCAGTGGCTACGGCGCAGCCGGCCTGTCGGAAAGCCACCGGGGATCACTGGTGCTGCAGAAGCCCTTCCGCGAGACCGATCTTCGACGCGTGCTGGAAACTCTGGCCGACCAGATCGACTGAGCAGCCCGCGCCGAGTGTGAAACGATCACCGGGCCCGAAGAGGGCCTGAAGGCCTGACCCAAAGCCCGGGCGACTGTTATCGCCCCAGAACAGCGCATCGCGGTCCAGCCGTCTTCATCCCACAAACCCTGCCGTGACTGACGGCGGGCTCTACCGCACCCCTTGCGATGACCATCCGCCATGAAAAAGACCCCTCGCCTGGATGGCGAGGGGCCTCTTCAGTCGGTGAGGCGGGGCAAGGGGCCTTTCGGTCCCCGCCCGGCCGCGCCAGGTTTAGAAGCGGACGTTGACCGACATCTGCCAGGTCCGGCCAGCGGAGCTGTAGATCGCGCCATCGCGCTGGTCTTCGAAGCGCTTGTTCGCGACGTTGTTGACGTTCAAGCGCGCTTCAACGTCCTTAGTCACGTCATAGCTGAAGTACAGGTTGTAGACCTCGTAGCCCTTGCGGGTGAGGTAGGCGTTCTGCTCGATCGTGGCCGGGGTGGCACCGTTGAAGCGGATGGTGTCGCTCACGGTACCGACGTTCAGGCTCGTCGAGAACTTGTCCAGGCTGTAGGCAATCGTCGTGCTGGTCTGCCAGCGCGGCGTGCCGATCGAACCGAGGTATTGCTCGGTGTCGGCCGGCAGGCCGGTACCGCTGAAGCTGGACTCCAGGATCCGGTACAGGTTGCTGTTGACCGAGATACGGCCCCAGTCGCTGTCGCTGCCCAGCAGTTCAGCCACATCCTTGCGATAGCTCACCACCACATTGGCCGCGCGCAGGTTGGTCTGGGCGAGGTTGAGGTAGGTCGAGCTCCAGCCGTCCTTCAGCGCGAAGCGCGTGGTCGTCGAAGGTTCGGTACCGGTCGTGTAGCGGGCAAACGAGTCGCAGGTGTTGGTACCGAACTGGCTGATGTTGTTCGGATAGGCCGCCGAGTCATAGCAGTAGGCCGTCAGCTGATCCAAGGACACGCGGCTCAGCTGATCCTTCAGCTGGATGTCGACATAGTCGACCGACATCTTCAGGTTCTTGATGAACCGCGGCTCCAGAACGACGCCAGCCGTCCAGCTTTCGCCCCGCTCGGGCTTCAGACCCATATTGCCGAAGCGCGCGCCCAGCAGCGATTGAGCCGGAGGGGTGAAGCTGTTCAGGAAGTTCAGGGCATCGGTGTCATTGGTCGCGTAACCGGCGGCCTTGACGGCTGCGATACAGTTGGCCTTACGCGCAGCGGGGTTCACGCCCGAACCGATGTTGCCCACGGTGCAGGGATCGGCCGGAGTCGTGAACGCCGGCTGGCCACCGAGGAACAGTTCAACACCGTCCGGCTGGCGCAGCGAACGGGTCACGTTACCGCGGAAGGCGATGTCCTTGATCGGCTGGAAGGTCGCGGCCAGCGACCAGATCTTCGACATATCACCGTCGTACTTCGGATTGATCGTCTTCCCGAGCGCGTTGATGAAGCTCGGGGCCTTACCCGACTGCTTGGACCAGCGGATCGCCGGGTTCAGTTCCAGGCGCTGCGCGAACGGCAGGCTGAAGTCACCCCCCAGCAGCGGGATATTGAGCTCGACGCCGTACTCCTCGGCATTGGTCTCATACTGGGTGCGCGCGATCGCCGCCGAGCGCGTGCGGCCGTACTGCGAGATTTCGTCGACGCCGTAGTCGTTTTCGGTCGTACGACGTTCGGCCGACAGGGCCACGCCCACCGGACCACCCGGCAGTTCGAACACATCGCCGCTCACCGAGCCTTGCAGGAAGGTCTGGGTGTTCTCGAAGGCAAAATACTGCTGCGCGGTGACATAGGACTTGGCCGCCGCCGACATCTGACCGAAGCCGAACGGGTTCAGCGGCTGGCAGCTGTCGATCATCGACTGGGTGACGACCGGCGTGAACGGCTGCTTGGCGATGATGCCGCTGGGCTGGAGCTGGTCGACCAGGTTGACCGAGACGCCAGCCGGGGTCTTGCCGAGATAGAGCGCCGGATTGGTCTTGGCGCGGCAGACAATGTTGCCGCTGCCGTCGCGAACGGCGTCGATCGCGAGCCCATACTCGACGTCCTTGATGCCCTGGAAGTCAACGCGACCGGTCGAGCGACCCCAAGTGTAGGAAGAATCCCACGACCAGTTACGGCCCAGAAGGTCGAAGTCGCCCTTGGCCCCCTGCACCAGGTTGGTGGTGTCGGTCTGACCCCTCATGGGGTTATCGCCCAGGATGTCCTGGTTCGAACGGGCCATGATGAAGTTGTTGACGCTGTTGACCGCGCCCGAAGAGATCAGCAGTTGGCGCGAGGAGGCGCTGAGGAACGGGTTGTCGGCGCTCAGCACCAGACCCGACGTCTCGATTGCGGTCGAGGTGACCGCGTTGGACGACGCCGACTGGCGCGGCAGGGACGTCGTGATCTTCGAGAAAATGTTCTGCGAATAGAGCGTCACATTGTCAGTGAGGTCGAAGGTGCCGAACAGGGTGGCGACCTTACGCTTCTGGGCATTCTGGATCAGGTTGTAGCGGCTGGCGTCGATGCCCTTGGTGCCGGGCGCGGCGCTGACCGTGCCCTGTTGCGTCGCACCGATATTGGCGAACGAATAGTTGACCGCCTCGCCATTGTCATTGAACCGCACCGGACGGGCGATGAACGGGAACAGGTTACGCGTCGCCGGGTCGGTATTGGCCACGCGCGGGATGTTCGAATAGAGCGAGCCGACGATCAGATTGATGTCGGTGTTCGGGTTCTGGGCCAGATACTCGCGCAGGGTCGGCAGCTTGCTTTGCAGCACGTTGACGGCCAGCGTGGTCAGCTGGGTAGCGCTCAGGCCCGCAGGCGCGGTCACGCCATAGCGCGCGAACACGGCGGCGGCGGTGACGCCGGTCGGCAGTGAGGTCGGGGCAAAGTTCGGGAAGGTGCCCGAAGCGGCCGTGGTGCTGTAAAGACCGTTGCCGGTCGGGATGCCCGGAGCCAGTTGGCTGGTGCTGGACACGAAGGCCACCGAACCGCCGCCGTTGATGCAGCCCACCACGCCCACGATCCCCTGCGGGCAGGTACCGGTAGCCGACGACGGGAAGAAGGCCACGCCCGACGGCCACTGCAGGGCGTTGCGGGCACCGTAGGTGTAGGCGGTCGACGGCATGCCGTCATCCGACGTGCGCCGGAAGGCACCGTTGTTCAGGCCGGCGACGTCAATGATGGTGGTCGGCGAGAAGCTGGTATTGCGGACCGAGCCGTTGAAGGCGTTCGTCACCGCCGTGGCGGTGTCAATGATCCACGGACGCTTGTCGGCATAGAGCGCGTCGGTCTTGGTATATTCGAACGAGGCCGCGAGGTTGGCTCGGTCGTTCAGCAGGTTCGTACCGAAGATCGCGTTGAAGCTGTAGCGATTGGCATCGCCCTTGTCCGTCGTACGGATCGCGGTGCGCACTTCGGCACCTTCGTACTTGTCCTTGATGATGTAGTTGATGACGCCGGCGATGGCGTCCGAACCGTAGGCGGCCGCGCCGCCGACGGTCAGGGTGTCGACCCGTTCGATCATCTGGGCGGGGATGGCGCCGATATCGACCTGCGAACCTGCGGAGTTACCCGACACGAACAGGGTGGCGGCGTTGCCCGACACCATCCGGCGGCCGTTGACCAGGGTCAGGGTGCGCTGGGGTCCAAAACCGAGCAGGTCAGCGAAGGCGCTGCCCAGGCTCGAGGTCTGACCGCCGTTGCTGCCGTACGGGCTGGCGCCCGAACCGACCTGCGGCTGGCTCAGCACGATGTCGAAGGCGTTGTTGAAGCCACGCTGGATGATTTCTTCCTTGGTGACCTGAACGCCCGGGATGGTGCCGTCGAACTGCGGCCGCTTGATGCGCGAACCCGTGACAATCACCTCGGCGACCGTAGCCGGCTCGGCGACAGCTGCAGGCTCCAGGGGCTTGGTCTGCGCCATGGCGGCAAAAGGCGTGGCCATCACAAAGCCGGCCAAGATCGAACCAGTCAGCAAGAAAGTCTTATTCATGGTGCTCAAGGCCCCCCCTTTGTGACGCAGAAACTGACGCGCGGCGAAATGCGTGCCGGACAATTCCCAAAACATGGATTGGCGAACCTAGCTTCACTGATCAGAAAGCCAATGGCTCGCGACACAATCACGACACAAATCCGCCAAGAATGTATCTTTCTGGCCACAAAACAGGCGCGCCATGAATCCCGCCCAGACATTGGGCCTGGAGCACCGGTCAGCGGGCATCCCGGTGACCCGGCGTATGACCGACCCGAGGCAGAAGGCCCGCGCTGTTAGCCATCCAGATCCCGCGGCCCGAAGCTCTCGGGCAACAGGTCCCAGAAGGCCACCCGCTTCGTCGGGGCTCCATCCTGGACCGAGACGATCTCGCAGCCCTCCGTCGCAAACTCGGCGATCCGCTGACGACAGGCACCACAGGGCTGCACCACGGCATTGGACCCGGCGGCGATCAGGACCTTGCTGATTCGCCGGGCACCGGCCGTGACCATGGCCCCGATCGCGGTCTGCTCGGCGCAGGTGCCTGAGGGATAGGCCGCATTCTCGACATTGACGCCCAGATGCACCTCGCCGGCCTCGTCGATGACGGCCGCGGCGACAGTGAAGTTCGAATAGCGGGCATAGGCCCTCGCCAGCAGAGCCGGCAGGGCGGCGGCGGCCCTGGCTTCAAGAGTCTCGACGGTTTCTTCCACGGTCATGGCGGCCCTCATGTCGGCTTCGGACAGGATCGAGCGGGCCAAATGACGGCTCCGTCGCGCTCCAGGTCCAGAATCAGGGTCGCAAAACCCCGCCCGGCCTGCTCGCGCCGGGGGCAGAGGCAATCAGTCGCGGGACCGGCGCGCAAGCCAAAACCGGACGGCCGGCCTCAGCCTTCGTCCGGTGCCGTCGCAACGATCGACAGGGCGTGAACAGGGCCCGCCAGCTCTTCGGCCAGCACATGGTAGATCATGCGCTGACGGGCCACGCGGCCCTTGCCCGCAAAGGCCTTGGCCTCGATCACGAGGTTGAAATGGCTCTCGCCGCGACCGGTGTGGCCGGCATGGCCCTGGTGGCGGTCGCTCTCGTCCTTCAGGTCGAGCCTGGAGGGCGAAAAAGCCGCCTCGAGCTTGCCTCGAATGGTGTCTGATACGCTGCTCATGTCGCTCTCTTGCATGTCAATCCTTGAACACAAATAGCTGCGGCTTACTCTAGGCGTCATGAGCCGTGAGTTCGAATACCGACCCAAGTTTTTTGACATCCGTGTCCGCCCCCCCAAGGAGGGTGAGAGCGCGCAGCCTGACGTCCTGGGCCTAAAGCCGGGGGAGAAGCGCTGCGACCATCCCGACTGCCGCCTGGCCGGATCCGCCAGGGCTCCGAAGGCGCGCAACATGCCCAACGAGCACTACTGGTTCTGCCAGAAGCACGCGGCCGAATATAACAAGAACTGGAACTTCTTCGCCGGCATGAACGAGGCCCAGATCCGCGCCGAGCAGGAGACCGAGAAGGTCACCGGCGGCCGGCCCACCTGGAGCTTCAAGGCCGACAGCCGTTCTCGCGAAGCCGCCGCCATGGCCGCACGCGACGCCCGCCACATCGCCGACCCGTTCGGCCTGTTCCGGGCCCAGCAGCGCAAGGCCGAGGCCGAGCGTGCCGCGGCCGACCGTCATCTGGGCAAGCTGGAACGCACCGCCCTGGCCGATCTCGACCTCGACGGCGGAGCCGACGCGGCAACGATTCGCGCCAAGTACAAGGAACTGCTCAAGCGCTGCCACCCGGACGTCAACGGCGGGGACCGCAGTGCCGAGCACAAGCTGCAGCGGGTGATCAAGGCCTACAAGACGCTGCAGAAGGCCGGACTGACCACCTAGGGACAGGGGCCCTTGCGGCGACCGCCGCCTGCCGCCATTCTCCTCGCGCGCTCGGCGGGACGGGCGCGAGGGACAGCCAGATCATGACCGACCCCGATTCGGGGCCCAGCCTCGCGACCGCGCCGACCCCGGTGACGCCGACGCCCTTTGGCAAGCCCTGGAGCATCTGGTTCTGGGGCAACCTGATGTCGGCCGCCGGTGTGGCCCTGGCCGTGGCCCCCTATCATACGGCCCAGCTCTTCCACGCGCCGCTCGAGGCCGCCGCCGAGCCCTGGGCGCGGATGCTCGGCCTGATGCTGATCGCCTATTCCCTCGCCTATCATGTGGCCGGCTGGACAGGTCAGAGGACCTATATGCGCGCCTCCGTGGCCCTGCGTTGCGCCTCGCCCATTGTCATCGGGGCCCTGGTCCTGACCGGAAACCTGCCGCGGCACTGGATCATCCTGGGGATCGTCGATCTGGCCGGCGCGGCCTGGACCTCGGCCGAACTGGCCTGGCGTCCGAAGGTCAAGCCGGTCGCCTGAGACTCCGCCAGCGGGTCAGGACGAAAGCCGCCAGCCAGCAGACCATGGCCCAGGCTGCGCCCACGCTCCAGCCGGCCAGAACATCACTGGCCCAGTGTACGCCCAGATAGATTCGGCTGATCCCGACCAGAAGCGACAGGGCGATCGCCGTGCCCAGGGCCAGGGCCTTCAGTCTCCGGTCTTGAGCGAAGCGGGCGGTCATGGCCCCGAACGTCAGGAAGACCACCGCTGACAAGAGGGCGTGGCCGGACGGAAAGCTGGCATTGATCGTCTCGAGGGCCCGATAGTCCAGGCCGGGCCGCTCCCGACCGAAGGCGGCCTTCAGGCCCTGACTGAGCGCCAGACCCCCGCCCGCGCAGATCAGGAGCAGCAGGGCCTGTCCCCAGCGCCGGAGCACCGCCAGAATCGCGCAGGCCAGCAGGATCAGCAGGGCCAGAACCGTCAACGAGCCCAGGGCGGTGATGTCCATCGCCGCGCCAGCCAGCCAGTGAGGCCCGATCAGGTCATGTGACCTGCCGGGCTGACGCAGGGCCATGAGGATGGCCCGGTCCAGGGCTTCGGTCTCACCCTCGGACACGGCGTCGGCGATCGCCAGAAAGGCCAGCAAGCCCAGGGTGGCGACCAGCACGGCGAGGCTCGCCCCCAGGTCGCGCCGGGCCGTCCTGACCAGCACGGCAAAGCCGCGCCGGGCCGAAGCATTCAAGGACAGGATCATCACGCCAGAACGCGCCCCGGCGCGCGAAGCTCCCGCCGGAGCGCTCTGCGGGAACATGATCGAACATGAACAGGAACTGACCATGGCCGTTCATGTCGGGGCCACATGCCCCTCCCTAGGGTGAGGACATCGAAAAGGAGACCGCCATGAAGCGCCTTGCCCTCACCGCTCTCGCCCTGTCGCTCTTGGCCGGGACCGCCGCAACCGCAGCGCCGCAACGTTATGATGACCGCGACAACGGTCGTTACGAGCAAAGCCGGTACGATGACCGTCGCGACGACCGCTATGCCCATGACCGCCGGGATGACCGTCGCGACGATCGCCGCGATCGCCGGGATGACCGCCGCGACTATCGTGATAGCCGCCGCGACTACCGCGCCGACTACCGGCACGACCGCCGCGACTATCGTGAGTATCGCCGCTGGGCCTATGGCCAGCGCCTGGACGCCCGCTATCGCGACAGCCGCTACTATGTCGCCGACTATCACCGCCACGGCCTGCGCACCCCGCCGCGCGGCTATCGCTGGCAGCGTGTGGACGACCAGTATGTGATGGCCGCCATCGCCACCGGTCTGATCGCCGCAGTGATCATTGCCAACAACTAGGTCTGGCAGTCTTGCGCGTCGCCCCGGATGGCTCCGCCGTCCGGGGCGTTGACCCTGCCGCGTCTTTTTTGAAGATCATGGGGCCTCTGCTCTTCCCCTCCCCCACGTCAAGGCGTTAAGCGGGTAGACATGCCCGAGTTCGCCGAAACCAGCTCCGCCGTCGATCCCCTGATCACCCTGGTCCCCGACAAGTGGGTGACGCTCCGCGACGCGTTCGGCGTCGACAGCGACATGAAGGTTCCTGCCTTCAGCCATCGCGACAGCCATGTGCCGGACATCGATCCGGCCTATCGATTCGACCCGCAAACGACCAAGGCCCTCTGTGCCGGTTTTGCCCATGACCGCCGGGTCATGGTCCAGGGCTATCACGGCACCGGCAAGTCGACCCATATCGAGCAGATCGCCGCGCGCCTGAACTGGCCGCTGGTCCGCGTGAACCTCGACAGCCACATCAGCCGCATCGACCTGGTCGGCAAGGACGCCATCGTCCTGAAGGACGGCAAGCAGATCACCGAATTCCGCGAGGGCATCCTGCCCTGGTCGCTGCAGCGCCCGATCGCCCTGGTGTTCGACGAGTATGACGCCGGTCGCCCGGACGTGATGTTCGTGATCCAGCGCGTGCTCGAGGCCGGCGGCAAGCTGACCCTGCTGGACCAGAACCGCGTCATTCGCGCCAATCCCTATTTCCGGCTGTTCTCGACGACCAACACCATCGGTCTGGGCGACACCACGGGCCTCTATCACGGCACCCAGCAGATCAATCAGGGCCAGATGGACCGCTGGAGCATCGTCACGACGCTCAACTATCTGGAACACGACGTCGAGGCCGCCATCGTTCTGGCCAAGAACCCGTCCTTTGACAGCGTCGAGGGCAAGCGCACGATCTCGGCCATGGTCCGCGTCGCCGACATGACCCGCAACGCCTTCATGAACGGCGACATCTCCACCGTCATGAGCCCGCGGACCGTGATCACCTGGGCCCAGAATGCCGAGATCTTCGATCGCGACATCGCCCTGTCGTTCCGCCTGACCTTCCTGAACAAGTGCGATGAACTGGAACGCCCGACCGTGGCCGAGTTCTTCCAGCGCGCGTTCGGGGTGGATCTTCCGGAAAGCGCGGCGCGGGTGAAGGTGGCCTAGGGGCCGCCTCTCACCGCGACTTCCAGACGCCCGTCTCGCAAGAGGCGGGCGTTTTGCTTGGGAGGTGCGGGTCAGAGCGTCCGACCAGGGCCTGAAGCGGAACTGAGCCCACCGGCCTCATCCCATCCTTCAAGGCTTACCCTGCAAGCGGACCCAGCGAAGGTCTGACTAGGGTGAGGAGCGGCCCTCGAAACCCCTCTCTCATAGAGAGAGGGAGGGGCCCGCCGCGTAGCGGTGGGAGGGTGAGAGGTTACAAACTATCCGACTGAAACGCGGCCAAGATGGTGTCCGCCGTTCCGCAGTCTTGGCCGTAGCGAAAGCGTGGGCTGGGGTGTCAGGTCGCTCAACGACAGGAAGCGAGATTTCTCCGGCCGGCGGTGAAACCTCTCACCCTCCCACCGCCTGCGGCGCCGGGCCCCTCCCTCTCTCTATGAGAGAGGGGTTCCGTGCTTCCGCTTTCCACCCCTCAACGGGCCGTCAGAACGTCTGCTTGGGGTTGGCGCGTCGAAGTCCGCTTATGGCGCTACACTGCAATATTGGTCCTGACGCCGCTGATGGTGCCATTGATGGCGGCGGTCAACGACAGCGAGCTGAGCCAAGCCATCCCGATCCCGCAGAAGATCAGGGCCGCCCTGGACGCCGACCGGGGTGAGACTTTAGCGACTAGCCGTTCGCGACCGCGGCCTTGAGCTCTTCGATACGCCGTCCATCGGCCGGATGGGTCGACAGAACTTCAGGGGGCCGATCCTGGCTGCGCGCAGACCGCGCCATACGCTCCCAGAAGGTCACCGCTGCAGCGGGGTCCATGCCGGCCTTGCGCATCAGGTCGACACCGACGCGGTCGGCCTCCAGTTCGTGATGTCGGGCGTAGGGCAGGATCACGCCGAACTGGGTACCCAGGCCCAGCGCCATGCCCACCTCGTCGGCGAACTCGGCGTTGTCGCCGCTCGATACAACCAGCTGGGCCAGGGTGACCCCGGCCTGAGCCGCCAACTGATGGCTGACCCGCTCCGCAGGGTGGCGCGCCAGGACATGCCCGATCTCATGGCCCAGAACGGAGCCAATCTCATCATCGCTGCGCGCCAGGTCCAGCAGCCCCTTGAAAAATCCCACCCGTCCATTGGGCAGCACGAAGGCATTGAGCTCCGGCGACTCCAGCACCGTGAAGGACCATTTCAGGTCGGGCCGGTTTGCAGCCCGCGCCAGCGGCCGACCGATCCGGGCCAACCGCGCCTGAACGTCGGGGTCGCGGACGGCCGGCGTCTGCGCGACGCTCTGGGCCCAGGACGCATCGGCCATCTCCGCAAGCTGGCTGTCGGACACCACCACCAGCTGTCGCCGGCCCGTGGCGGCGTTCTCGCTGCACCCCGCCAGGCTGACCGCCGTCAGGCCGGCCAGAAGACCGCGTCGGGACAGCCGCGCATCACAGACGCCGCACATCGGCCGGCCCCAGAGGATGAACTGCGACAGGTCCGCGTGCGTGGCAGATCGCCGATGCGCTGAGGTTCTCGGCCTTCTTCATGCCCACCCGAAAGCTGTCAAAGCGATAGGCCGCCCCGCACCTGGAGGGTGACAGTTTCGGTGCTGTCAGGCAAACGGCAAGATGTCTCCAGGGGGTGCTGACGTCTGTGGACGGCCCCTGCGCTGCAAGCGTGAAGTTGGGTTGACGTTGAGATCTGTCGAAGACGCAGCCAGTCCCCCGGCCTCACGGACCATCAGCGCCTACGCGCGCTCAGCGAGGTAAAGACCGGTTGAAGGTCTGACTTGGGTCAGGAACGGAATTTGGCCCGCCGCCCGAAACTGGACCTTCGCCGATCACCCCGGAAACGGATCAAGCGAATATCTGACAAGGGTGGGGAGCGGCCTTTCCGCAAAGCGACAATATGTGCTTGCCAGTCCGGCTCAACGGAGGCCGGCTTTGCACGGGAGGCCCAGGGACGCGGCGACCGCCTTAGACGCGGGTGCCGACGGCCAAAAGGAATTCTACCTCGAAGCGCGCCTTGTCAGCGCTTCCGCGGTTCCAGCGCTCGTTCAAGGCCACAATTGCCTCGTCCAGCTCACCTTCGCGACCAAGCTTTTTCGCGTTGGCGCGGGCAACGATCGTCGGCCCATAGGAGGCCGACATATGGGCTGCGTAGTCGGCGGGCTTTTCGAAAGCCGTGATTTCGAGAGTCTCACGATCCAGCGTTCGCCAATTCACCCGCTCGCCGAATAGCGCACGAATGTGGTTCTCACTGCCCCACAGCGGGGGCGGCTGGGCTCCCGGCGGGGGCGGCGGTGCAAACGGCCTCATCGTCGCGAACAGATCGCCGACCATGCCTTCAGGTGTCCAGTTCAGCATCCCAATGGTCCCGCCCGGGCGGCACACCCGGACCAGTTCATCGGCCACTTTCTCATGGTGCGGAGCGAACATCGCACCAATTGATGACATGACGACATCGAAGGACCCGTCTTCGAAGGGCAGGTTCTCGGCGTCAGCCTCTGCCCATTCCAGCTGCACGCCCTCGCGCTTCGCGCGTTCGCGGCCGGCGTCGAACAGCTCGGGAGTGAGGTCGCTCGCGGTCACGTGCGCGCCAGTGGCGGCAGCAGGGATCGAAGCGTTGCCCGTGCCCGCAGCGACGTCGAGGATTTTCATGCCGGCTCGAATCTCGCAGGCTCGAACCAGGCGGGGGCCGAGCGGCAGCAGGAACGTCTCGACCATTTGAGGATAGTCGCCCGAAGCCCACATCTGGCGGTGGCGCATTTTGAGATCCGAATCGAACATCTCAGACACGGCTGACCCTCCCTCGGACCCTGCAGAAAAGACACTTTCAACGAAGATGCGCAGCCCTGCCACCAGGGCCGGCCCGTAGCCGGACCTGCTGCCGGGCGGCTGGCTAGGGCTGCTTGTCCTTGCGTCGGCTGAACAGGCCCAGACCACCGAACAGGATGCCGAGAACGATCCATACCACCCAGCGATCACCTTGAACGAGCTTCAAGACGCCCAGAGCGAGGAAAATCGCCCCAAGGATCGGAAAGCCTTTCCACTGAAGTTGACCCATCGGCTCTCGGCCCCGCCTGCGTTTCAGGGACGGTATGGTGGAGCTTTGACGCTGCCAAGGTCAATTCTCCGCCGATGGGATGGGGGCGTAAACGAGGGGGCGAGGGGGTCGACTGTCCGCAACGGATCGGAAGAAGACCAAGGCCCGCGCCCCGAAACCTGACATAGCGAACGCCCGAGAGGGGTGTGCGTTGGGCGCTGCCTACAGCTTCACGCCAAACCTCGGTCCCACCGCCATCATCGCCGCGTAGAGGCCGATCGTCAGCAGACATCCCGCCGCCAGGGCCGGCCAGAAGCCGAGGCCGCGGCGTAGCAGGGCCGGGATGACCAGGAACATCGGCAGGGACGGCAGGACGTACCAGAAGGTGGCCTCGACGTGGCTGGCCATGCGGACGACGTCGCGGGTGTCGCGCCACAGCCAGATCATGCCGAGGATCGAGATCAGCGGCAGGGACGCCACCAGGGCCCCGAAGCCCGGCGACTTGCGGGCAATCTCCGAAATGGCGGCGATGATCACGCCCGACAGGGCGGCCTTGAGGATGAGGTACAACATCCCGCTGTTGTCCGCGCTCCAGTCCCCCGCGACAAGTCGTGGCGGCCGGAACCTTGGCGACTGGCGGCTCGTTGATCCTCCTGCAGCCTCAGGAGCCCGACCTTGACCGACATCACCTACACCATCGTGGAGCACGACGGCGGCTGGGCCTACAAGCTGGGCGAGGTGTTTTCGGAGACCTATCCCAGCCACGCCGCCGCCCTGTCCGCCGCGCAACGCGCCGCCGCCGAGCAGGAGGTCTCCGGCGAGACCACCGGCATCACCTATGAAGACACCCAGGGCCAGTGGCACGAAGAGGTCGCGGCGGGCGACGACCGGCCCACCACCCACGTCGTCGACAGACCCTAAAGGCGTTCGGCGACTGGCCCCCGTCTTGCTCCCGAACTGTCCGACGAGCCATTTCGAGACAGGGTCCACGCCGATGTTCGCCAAGAAGAAAGAAACCCCCGCTCCCGTCGCCCTGGCGACCATGGAACCGCCGCGCGCGCCGGTGGCGACGACCCAGGCGGCTGCTCCCGTGGCCCGGCCGAAGCCGGCCTCGATGATCGCCCAAGGCGTCACCATCAAGGGCGACGTGATCGGCGACGGCGAACTGCACCTGGACTGCGTCGTCCAGGGCGACATCCGGGTCGGCAAGCTGATCCTGGGCCCCAACAGCCGGGTCGAGGGCAGCGTCACCGCCCAGGTCATCGAGGTTCACGGCACCGTCCAGGGCAGCGTCACCGCCCAGGCCGTGCGTCTTTATGGAACGTCCCATGTCGAAGGCGACATCACCCATGAGCAGCTGGCCATGGAAACCGGCGCCGAGTTCCAGGGCCGCAGCCTGAAGTTCCAGCGTCCGGCCCCCGTCGCCGCCGTCGCCCCGAGCCACGTGCCGCCGATGCCGCAAGGCGCGCCAGCCTACGCCAGCTAAGCCTAAACTTTTCGGGGGCTAGCCCCCGGACCGGCACCGGCAAGGACCCCGCCATCGGGGTCCTTCCACCGGGTGTTTGGGGCAGCGGCGAAAGAACCCCGCGGCTCTCCCGCCGGTGGTGGGGGGACGGGACGGCGGAAGCGCCCTGACCGGCACGGCTTGCGCCACCCCCAGTCATTGCGTGCAAATGCAAATACGAGCCATCCCGCCGGCCGGATGCGCCGAAATGCCGCGGCGTATCCGTGGCCGGTCAGCCGACGGCATTGGCCATCTTGCGCAGGCGTCGGGCCAGGTCTTCCGGCCGGTCGGCGACCTGGTCGAACAGGGCCTGGACCTCGGCCTCATGAAAGCCGGCGGCCCGCAGGGTGCGCCAGGCCCCCGCCATCACCGCCTGGGCGATCTCGAGACGATCCTCGCCCGACAGGGCCGCGCCCTGCCCCCCTCCAAACGCCGGCGCCAGGGCCGAGCCGGGGGCAACGGACAGGATTGAGGCGGTCGACATCGGCAAACTCCCTGAAGTGGCCGCACCCATTGTTCTCTTTTTGTTCTGGATGGCAAGCCCCTTTGCGCAAACGAAAAGGCCCCGAAGCGGGGGGCTTCGGGGCCTTGCGGGATCGCGGCGAGGTTCGGGCGATACGGTCACCCTGCCCCGGCCGCGATCACGGGCTCTGCAGGCGATTTTACGCTTAAAGACAATGACTTGAAGACCAGACAGGTCTGTCTAGCGGCAGACGGTCCGCTCATAGACCACGCCGCTGCGGCGGTCATATTCGCGGCTGGTCCAGCAGTCGCTGCGATAGCCGTCATCATAATCGCCGTAATAGCGCGGCGGCGGCGGGGGCGGCGGCGGGGCATAGCCGTAGCCGTGGCCATAGCTGCGCCGGCCGTAGCGGACCTGGTCGTCCTGGCTGCTGGCGATGGCCGCGCCGATGGCGAGGCCGATCACCCCGGCCACCAGGGCCGCCTCGGTCTTTTTGCTGCTCTTGTGGCCATGATGGCGGTCATAGCGGTCATAGCGACGGGAATCGGCCGAGGCCGTGGTCGCGGCGGCGACCATGGACAGGGCGGCCAGGCCGGCGGCCACCTGTCCCAAAACGGTGCTGAACTTGCGAGCCATTGGCCCCTCCCTTTGATCGTGAACGGCCTGGCGGCGGTTAACGGATTGCGTGAGGCCACTCTCGCGGCCCGAGGCTGAACCGAAGCTGAACGCTTTTCGCCCGGGCCGATGGCACCGGTTTGTTCACTATTTCCCGGCAAGCTGACGTCGTTCGTCGAATTGCGGTTCGACGCGCGGTTCGACCAGCGGAGGCCTCCATGACCAGCAACGTGGCGTACAAGACGGGCGAAGCCCTTCAGGTCCTGTCGTTCGAAGTCGGGACCCAGACCTACTGCGTGCCGGTCAATTCGGTACGCGAGATCCGCGGCGTCACCCCGCCGACCCAGCTGCCCGACGCCCCGCCCTATGTGCGCGGCGTGATCAACCTGCGCGGCCAGGTCATGCCGGTCATCGACCTCTCGGCCCGGCTGGGCAAGGGCGTGGCCCTGGACGGCCCGCGCCAGGTCATCATCGTCATCGAGAGCGGACCCGATGTCGCCGGCCTGCTGGTCGACGCGGTCTGCGACAGCTTCATCGTCAATGGCGACCAGATCAATCCGCCGCCGCAGATGGGCGAGGAGAACTCGCCCCTGGTCTCGGCCGTGATCACCTCCGACACCGGCATGACGGTGCTGCTCTCGGTCAGCCACATCATTCCCGAGCGCGCCAGCGCGGCGGCAGCAGCTGCCTCCGCCGCCGCCATCGCCGCCTGATCCGGCCGCCGTCG
This sequence comes from Caulobacter sp. AVps16, assembly GCF_058681455.1. Lineage (NCBI taxonomy): Bacteria > Pseudomonadati > Pseudomonadota > Alphaproteobacteria > Caulobacterales > Caulobacteraceae > Caulobacter > Caulobacter sp. AVps16. Next base: position 560,136 of record NZ_CM178739.1, on the reverse strand, counting down.
ACAACTATTCGAACAATTGTTCGCCTAGACCCTTCCGCTCGCCCCTGAGGGGACGATAGACTCCCGCCATTGCAGGGAGAGAGCGAATGAAGGCGGCTGTGTTGCGCGAGGTGGGCAAACCCCTCCAGATCGAGACCGTGTCCATCAGCAAGCCGGGTCCGCGCGAGGTGCTGATCCGCACCAAGGCCGCCGGGGTCTGCCACTCCGACCTGCACTTCGTCGAAGGCTCCTACCCCCACGCCATGCCCGCCGTGCTCGGCCACGAGAGCGCCGGCATCGTCGAGGCGGTCGGCTCCGAGGTCCGCACCGTCAAGGTCGGCGACCACGTCATCACCTGCCTCAACCCCTATTGCGGCCACTGCGAGGTCTGCCTGACCGGCCACCTCAACCTGTGCATCAGCTCGGAGACCCGCCGCTCCAAGACCGACGAGCCGCGCCTGTTCCGCGAGGACCTGTCCGGGGCCGGTGACACGCGGATGGCCCAGTTCCTGAACCTGTCGTCCTTTGCCGAGATGATGCTGGTCCACGAGCATGCCTGCGTCGCCATCCGCAAGGACATGCCGTTCGACCGCGCCGCCCTGATCGGCTGCTCGGTGCTGACCGGGGTCGGCGCGGTGACCCACACCTCCAATGTCCGCCCGGGCGAGACCGTGGCCGTGATCGGCTGCGGCGGGGTAGGCCTGGCCGCCGTCAATGGCGCGGCCATTGCCGGGGCCGGCCGGATCATCGCCATCGACCGCGTGCCGGCCAAGCTGGAACTGGCCAGGCAGTTCGGGGCCACCGACCTGATCAATGCCGATGACGGCGACCCGGTCAAACAGGTGCAGGAGCTGACCGGCGGCGGCGTCCATCACAGCTTCGAGGCCATCGGCCTCAAGGCCACCGCCGAACAGGCCTTCCGCATGCTGCGCCGGGGCGGCACCGCCAATGTCATCGGCATGATCCCGGTCGGCGTGAAGATCGAGCTGAACGGCTCCGACTTCCTCGGCGAAAAGCGCATCCAGGGCAGCTTCATGGGCTCCAACCGCTTCCCGGTCGACATGCCCCGCCTGGTCGACTTCTACATGTCGGGCAAGCTCAACCTCGACGCCCTGATCTCGCGCCGGATCAAGCTGGAAGAGGTCAATTCGGCCTTCGACGAACTCAAGCGCGGGGAGCTGGCGCGGTCGGTGATCGTGTTTGACTGAGGGGGTGACACCCAGAACCCTCTCTCTTTGGGAGAGGGCGGGGCTCGTCCCGGCGATGGCCGGGATGGGAGGGTGAGAGGTTACAGCCTGGCCGGATGGGGCACTTTCACTGTAGCCCGAAGGCATAGACCGCGTCGCGTTCAGCCGACGGCCGCACATGGGCCTTCAAGCCCCGGCGCTCGACCACATCGACCGGCGCAGTGAACAGTCGGGCGATAAACTGGGTGATGCCGACATAGTCGTAGAGATCGAGCTTCGCGGCTGGATCCAGCTCGACGAAGATGTCCAGATCGCTATCCGGCCGCGCCTCGCCTCGCGCGGTCGAGCCGAACAACGCCGCGCGTGAGACGCCCATGGCGCGCAAGGCCGCCTCGGCGGCGCGCAGAACGGCGATGACGGCGTCTCGGTTCATGCGGGGATTGTAGCGGCAAAGCCCGCGATGCGCGAGTAGCAGGGTGAGGAGGGGTGGCTCGACAACCTCAAGCGCGGCGAGCTGGCGCGGTCGGTGATCGTGTTTGACTGAGGGGGTAACACCCAAAACCCTCTCTCTTTGAGAGAGGGAGGGGCCCGTCCCGGCGAAGGCCGGGATGGGAGGGTGAGAGGTTACAGCCTGGCCGGACCAAGCCCCTGAAGCGGGGGCAAGGCGGCGGCCGAGACAGGTGCACTGCCGCCGTAATCCCTAGGGATTGATCGTCAGGCGGGTTGCCTGGCCCGCCTCGACCTGGATCTCGCCGAGATCAAGCTCACGACCATCTAGAAATGACAGCTTCAGCCGGTGCTTTCCCGCCGTGAACATCAAGGCGCATTGGCCACCGTTCTTCTCGGCCTGGCAGCTCGGAGGGCCCGAGACTGACGAAAACCTGGCGTAAACAGCGCCGGTGTTCAGGATGATGACCTGGCCCAAAGCATTGACGCGGTCGGCATCCAGCGCCATGGCCCGGCCCTCCATGCAGAGCGTGGCATGCCAATAGGGGGCATCCGGGCCTGTTCCCGGGGCCCAACCGCCTTCTGGCGGCTCGATACTGTTTAACTCGGCGAGGCCATTGAAAAACAAATGAGCGATCGAGGCAGGATCGTCAATACTGAGCTGGACCTCCACCGAGTCCGCAGCATGTTGTGGCATGGAGCGCCCCAGGGCTGCGATCTGGGGCGCGCAATAGCGCACGATATCGAGGCCCCGCGCCGCGCGTTCCTGCGCCGTCAGGGGGGGAGCCGTCTGGGCGGTCGAGGGTGTCGCGAGGGCGACCAGGGCCAGGGCGCTGAGGGCGGCCAGGACTTTGCGCGCGGTCGGGATCATCGGCGGTCTCCTAGTCGCAACGGTGCGAGGGCAGCAGGGAGACACCCACCGCCGGGATCGGCTGGGCGCGGGCCTCACTGAACCCGCCCTGGCGGTTGAGGGCGGCATCCGACGGCCAGGGCCGCTTGCCCTCGCCCTCGCGGCAGCCGCCGACCTGGATCTGGGGATTGGCGAGATCGGCGAAATAGATCGGATAGCCGCCAAGCGGCCGGATGGTCCACAGATTGCCGCGCCCCGTCTCGCACTCATGCGTATTGGCGCACCAGGAGGCCGAGACCGGATAGTCGCAGGTATTGATCAGCCGGTAGCGACCCTCGATGCCCCATTCGGTGCGAACGCCGGTCGGCTGCACCCTCAGGCAGGCGGTGGCGTCATTGAGGCTGTTGTGCATCTTCCGGGACTTGCCCGCCTCATAGGCCTGACGCGCCGCGGCATCATTGCGCTTGCTGGTCTCGGACGCCGGCCCTCCGGCGGCCAGGGCGGCGAGATCCACCAGGGGACGGCTGCTCATGCCGGCGGCGGCCGAAGGGCCTTGCGGCTTCAGCAGCTGGTCGATCAGGGCCTGGGTCTCGGCGCTGTTATAGCCGGTATAGGTCGGCGGGGGCGGCGGAGCGGGGGCCCAATTGCCTAGGTTGTCGGCGAGCTTCAGGACATCATCAGCGAGCTTCAGGATATCATCAGTGGGCATCTTCAGCAGGTCGGACATACTCGGTATCGTCTGGGGTGGCGCAGACGGCAGGCTCCGGGTCTGTCCCGGGTTCGCAGAAGCTCGGGCGGTGCCTTGCGAAGCCGGAGCAGTCGGCCGGACTACGGAGGCGCGCGACCCGGCTGAGACCAGTCCCCTGGCGACCCGGAGGAAGCAGGCAAAGGTCTCGTCCGGGCCTACGTTTTTTCTGAGATAGTAATTTCCGTACGTTCCCGCTCCTTGGTTGCGATCGAAGTCAAAGTTGTCATCGAGCCGCTTCTTTCCCTCTGGGCCGGCCCTGGCCTGCGCCAATGCATCGACAGCGGACGCGAGGATCTGGGCAGAAGTCAGCACTGCCAGGTCGTAGTTGGAGCCACCTCGGGACGCCAACGGCTGGAACTGCCAAGTCATGTGAATGTTTTCACAGCCCGCCAACATGGCGGCGCGGTCCGACCGGGAGCCGGAACCGATTTCAACCAAGGCAGACCCAATTCCGCTTCGCACTCCAAACCAGCTTTCGGTCGGGCCTTCTCGCTGCAGGATCCGCGTCGCATCTGCCGACAATTGCGCCTGCGCCGAGGCTGCGCCGGGCAAGACCACGGTGCCCGTCGCCAGCGCCGCAACAACACCTGTCCAGAACCGCCGCTTGGTCATGCTTGCCCTCATGGACCTTGAGGTTGGCATCGAGGCCATGGCGAGACAAGCCCCCGACATAGCGGCGTTATATGGGGCTGTTTCTCACCCTGACCGCCGGCAGCGGGCCGTCCGGCTGGCGGAGAACTCTCACCCTTCCATCCCGGCCTCCGCCGGGACGGGCCCCGTCCGCTCATGGCAGGGAGCCTCGCGCCTTGCCGATGTTAACGTGTCTGCGCCGGCGGGCGCGAGGTCACTCCACTCCCAGTCGCGCCAACTCATTGCGCGCTTCTTGTAAATTTGGATTAATACTCAAAGCCTCTCTGAGTAACTTAACTGCAGTATCATCGTTGCGGGCAACTCCATCACCCTTGGAATACATCATGCCTAACTTGACGCAGCTCATTGGAATTCTTTTTCTGCAGGCTTTTGAGAAAAGTTCACTTGCTATAGCCTTGTTTTGCGACACCCCCCCTTCGCCTATGTAGTATATCTCGCCAATTTTATGGCAGTAAACATAAATACCTTGACGGCAACTCAGGTCAAACAGACTCGCAGCCTTTGCTCTATCCTGCAACAGCCCCCCTTCTCCTATGTAGTACATATCTCCAAGCCTTAAACATTCGCTTCGATATGTTTTGTCGCAGTAACGCGACAAAAGCCTTCCAGCAATTTTTTTGTCTTCAATAAGGCCCCCTTCTCCCTTGTAATACATTTCGCCGAGCCGGGTGCATGATCTCGAAAATCCAGCGTCACAGCTCTTTGAAAAATACTTCACTGCAAGGGCCATTTCTCTGGAGTGCGCGTAGCTGTCGCCAGCTAGGTGACAGCCCTCTATATTTCCCAATTCACAACTCTTTGACACGAGCTCTCTCGCCCAAAGCCTGTTATCCCGATTTCTAAAAGCTAATTCATTGCACGCAACCGCTTGCCCGGCATCACACTGTTGCCGAAGTTCCGCATTCGTCGGACTGGGTTGCGAGGACCCACCACCCAATTGGGCTTGCGCCGAGGCCGCGCTCGGCAAGACCACAGCGCCCGTCGCCAGCGCCGCAACAACCCCTGTCCAGAACCGCCGCTTGGTCATGCTTGCCCCCATGGACCTTGAGGTTGGCATCGAGGCCCTGACGAGACAAGCCCCCGACATAGCGGCGTTCTGTGAGAACAAGGACCCATCCCGCTCCCAGGGGCAGCCGCGTCCCGGGTCCGGCGAACATGGCGCGGGAGACGAGGAGGGGCAGGCATCGCAAGCCCCAGGTCAGGCCTTCCTCATCGCCAGCACACGCCCCCGTGTGGGGCGTCGCGAAGGTCCTTGAGCGCCGGTGCGGCAAAATGCCCCTGTTAACTATCCCCAGACAGGAGGGCAGCCCGCTTCGCCAAAACAGCTTCAATTCTTTTGTATAGATTTTTCCGAATATTTTATAATCTATCAACCTATATAACAGTTCAAATTCTTGTCGTCACAAAAACGCACTCATTCAAACACTCCTCCCGCCAATTAAGGCAATAGAGACTATTATGACGGCCGTATTGCCTTTCAAAGACTTATTTTAACGATAGATAGACTTAAAATTCCGACTCCTTCAGACGAGGCCGCTACAGGCCCATAATTTTCTGTTTACCAGTCGTGCTCACTGATCCCCCCCACAAGAGCCCGGCTGAACCTGGGCAGGGGAGTATTTGACATGTCGAAGAACACCAAGTCGGGCGCCCTCATCGCCTGCGTTCTCACCCTCGCCGCGGCACCGCTCAGCGCTCACGCTGACTCCGCCAAGGATATGCAGGTTGCGGGCCGGGCCCTGACCTTCCTCGAAAACGGACCGACCGGCAAAGCCACCCTGGGCGTGGTCTTCGATCCGTCCAAACCCGCTTCCGTGGCCGAGAAGAATGCGGTCATGGCCGCGATCGGCGGCGGACTGAACGCCGGCACCCTGACCCTGACCGGCAAGCCTGTCGAAGCCGGTGATGTGGCGAGCGTCTCGGGCGTCGCGGCCCTCTTCATCACCACCGGCGTCAATGCCGGCCCGGTCGGCGCTGCCGCCAAGGGCAAGAAGATCATCACCATCGGTTCGGACATGGCCTGCGTCACCAGCGGCGCCTGTGTGATGAGCGTCTCGGCCGATCCCAAGGTGGAAATCGTGGTCAACCGCTCGGCCGCCGCGGCGGTCGGGGCGGTCTTCAAGGCCGCCTTCCGCATGATGATCCGCGAAGTCTGACCCCAGCCCCCGAAAGAGACACAGCCATGAAAACGACTCTCTTCGCCGGCGCTTCGGTCGGCCTCATCCTTCTGGCCTCGGCCACCACGGCCTCCGCCCAGTCAATCGACTATGGCGCGATGGAGCAGCTGTTCAACGAGCCTGTCACCACCTCGGCCACCGGCTCGCCGCTGCGCTCGACCCAGGCCCCGGTCGACATGACCATCATCTCGGCCGCCGACATCAAGCGCTCCGGCGCGACGGACATTCCCACCATTCTGTCGCGCGCCGCCGGTGTCGACATCCTGCCCTTCGCCGCCGGCGCGGCCGAGCTGAGCGTGCGCGGCTATAACCAGGCCCGCTCGCCGCGGATGCTGGTCCTGATCAACGGCCGCCAGGTCTATCTCGACCACTTCGGCTATACCGACTGGGCCACCCTGCCGATCGCCCTGGAAGAGATCCGCCAGATCGAGCTGGTTCGCGGCCCCAACAGCGCCCTGTTCGGCTTCAACGCCGTCTCGGGGGTGATCAACATCATCACCTACAATCCCAAATACGACGACACCAACAGCGCCACCGTACAGGCCGGCACGCTCGGCTATGCCTCGGCCAACCTGGTCAAGACCATGGCTCTGGGACCGGTCAAGGCCCGGGTCTCGATCGGTGCCAACCAGCAGGACGAGTGGAGCAATGCGGGCTCCTCGGTGCCCCTGTCGCTGCTGTCGGATCCCTGGAAGATCTATGCCGCCTTCGATGCGGTGACCGAACTGTCGCCGAAGACCGACCTGCGCCTTGAAGGCAACTGGTCCAATTCGGGCCAGTCGGAAATGCTGTCCGGCTACACCTATGTCGGCCACAAGGTGAAGACCGACTCCATCAAGGCCACCCTGATCTCCGACACGCCCTATGGCGCGATGGAGGCCCAGATCTATCTGAACCAGCTCGACTCGACCGCCCTGCCCCTGCGCTACGAGAACAATATCTGGGTCGCCAAGGTTCAGAACCTGGTCAAGATCGGCTCGGACCACACCCTGCGCGTCGCCCTCGAATATCGTGACAACGAGGTCAATACGACGCCGGTCCGTGGCGGCATGGTCCGCTACACGGTCCTGGCACCCTCGGCGATGTGGAACTGGACCGCGACAGACAAGATCACCCTGACCGCCGCCGCCCGCCTCGACAGCCTCAAGCTCAGCCGCACGGGTGTATTCCCGGCCGGCGTCCGGCGGACCAGCAACAGCGACTGGGACCAGTCGATCAAGGAGGTCAGCGTCAATCTCGGCGCCGTGGTCCAGCTGTCGGAGGAAGGCACCCTCCGCCTGCTGGCCGCACGCGGTGTCCAGGCCCCGACCCTGGTCGAACTGGGGTCGCGTCAGGTCCTGCCGACCACCGCCCCGCCGGTCGGCATCGCCACCCTCGGCAACCCCGAACTGCAACCGGCCATCATCACCAGCTATGAGGCCGCCTACGAGCATGCCCTGACCAAGCTGGACGCCCGCGTGGCCGTGAAGCTGATGGTTCAGAACACCGAAGACGTGAAAAGCGGCGTTTCCAGGCTGCAGATCGACGTTCCGGCCACGGCCACCACCTATGCCGCCCTGACCTATTTCAACATCGGCAAGTCCGAAATGAAGGGCTTCGAGGTCTCGGGATCAGGCAAGTTCGGCGACGGCTTCCGCTGGAGCGCCGACACCACCTATGTCAACATCACCGACACGACCCTGCCCGGCTATAGCGCGGTCCGTCGCCTGATCGCCTTTGGCGACACCTCTCCCAGGTGGCGGAGCAATCTGGGTCTGGGCTGGGCCAAGGACAACTGGACCGTGGACGGCTACGTCAAGCGGGTGTCCAAGTTCAACTCCTACACCTCGACCCAGACCCTTGAACCGGTCAAGGGCTACACCACCGTGGCCGGGCGGGTTGCCTATGACCTGAAGTCGGGCATCACCCTGGCCCTGAACGGCCAGAACCTGATGAACGAGAGCCAGGCCCAGACCAAGGGCATCAGCGGCCTGCGGGCAGAGCGCCGGGTGATCTTCGGTGTGACCAAGACCTGGTAGGCACCGACTAGCGCTGGAGAGCGAGGGGCCCCGCCGCAAGGCGGGGCCCTTTTCCGTTGGCCGTCCGGCTGGGCGAGGACCGGTGCGAGCACGGTCCTGACCTCATCCTCGGCCTGCAAGCCCTGGCCGACCCGGCGCGATGGACAGTGGCGGACATCCTGAACCCTCTGTCTCTTTGAGAGTGGGGTTCTGGGGGACGGTGCCAGTTCCACCCTTTCCCCGGCCAGAAGGCGAATATTGCACCTGTCAGCGAATTGCGGAGTCTGTTTCAATGACTTCGATGACCTGATGGCGGAGATCGCTCGACATGACCTCGCTGACCAAATCCGTGCGCCGAATGCTTACAGTCGGGATCGCACTGTCGGCCCTCTGTGCTGGCAGCGCCAGTGCCAAAGCGGACTCGATTGTTCAGAAACTGAATGACCGAAACATCAACTACACCGTAAGTGATGACAATTACATCTATGCGAAGTTGAAACTGAAAAGTGGTCGATCACAAACCATCGTGATCTCAGGAAGCACTCAACAGATCATGGGGCAGGATGTTCGCCTCATGCTGTCTCCCGTGGCGCAGGTCCCGGAGGGCCAGGGCAATGCCCGCATCCCCCTCGATCCCATGGCGCAGGATTTGCTGAAAAACAACAGCGACATTCTTATGGGCGGCTGGGACTTTTCAGGAGGATACCGTTACTTCCAGGTCAAGATAATCGATAATGTAGATGCTGCAACTCTACAGAAATTGATGCTGAACCTTGGTAGCTATGCCGACCGGAAGGAAATGGAGAGCGGCGGAGAACGCGACCAGTTCTAGGGCCTGGGGCGATCAGCAAGGCCTTAGCCTCGGCTTGGCAGTGACACCATTCGGGTGACTGTGCTCTCCATAGGCGCAAGGGGCCGCCTCCGTTCGTGCGCCCGGGGTCAGCGAGGCCCCCGCGCCCTCTCCACTCAGTCTCCGTCATCCCGCGACGTGTTCGCGGGACCCATCGTTCCGCTGTACCGTGAGCGACCAATGAACCGCCGACCGTGAAGCCGACACATGGGTCCCGGGGACGTGCCCCGGGATGACGGGGTTTGGTGGAGGCGGCGGCTGCACGGCCTGCAATACCAGTGCACGACCCTTGCCACATCAAAAGAGGGCGAAGGGGGCAGGTCCTGCGCCGGCCTCTATCCCCGTGCCCACACGGGGATAGACCCGCCCCAACCCCAACCCATTCCACGCCCTGCCCTCCCCAGCCGGCGTCACGATCGAAAATCGACGCAGCCCCCTTCGGAATGCCCCCATACTTCTCCTCGCCCCGCCTCAGGGGAGGCCGTCCAGCTGGCGACCTGACGGGTGGCGGGGGCGGTTGTACGGGGCCACCGGTCGGACGACTGTCCGGGCCGGCCAGCTTAAAATGAGGGCGGGGGACGTAAGCCCGCCCATCGGAGGAAGGCCAAGCCTCCGCCCGTCCGAAGGTTCGCTCCGGGTCCCTCCGGAATCGGCGTGGCCGCAGCCCAAGGGCTCAAGTCCGTCGCGAGGAGGACAAGGTCCGGGTGGGGCAAAAGGCTGAACAGGCCTGCGCGCCCCGGCCAGAGGGATAACAGCCGCGCGGAGCGCTCCGGCCACGGCCGAAACGGTACTCCAACCCTCCACATCCGGGCTTGGCCCGGACGCTCCGCCGCCTCCCCACACTCGCCGCTTGCACCGGCGAGGGCGTGAACCCGTGTCCGCAGGGCATCTCCGGGATGACACCGGCCGGACCTCCCCCTAGGCTAGTGACCGCCAGTCAGGGATTCCCGCGCATGACCAAGACCCTTCTCCGCTCCGCCTCACTGATCGCCTTCGGAGCCGCGCTGCTCGCCGGGCCGGCCCTCGCCGCCCCCAAGAGCGATCCCGCCGGCACCGTCCGCAAGATCGTCGGGTCGCCTGGCTTCAAGAAGGCGGCCGAGAAGCTCGATGCCGACTTTGACCGCACCATTGCCGACGTCATCACCCTGACCGAGATCCCGGCCCCGCCGTTCAAGGAAGAGGCCCGCGCCAAGGCCTATCTGGAGATGCTCAAGGCCCATGGCCTCAGCGACGTGTCCATGGATGCCGAGGGCAATGTGATGGGCATCCGGCCCGGCACGGCGACCAAGGGCAAGGGCCCGTTCGTGGTCATGGCCGCCCACCTCGACACGGTGTTTCCGGAAGGCACCGATGTGAAGGTCCGGCGCGAGGGCACCAGACTGATGGCCCCGGGCATCGGCGACGACACCCGCTCGCTCGCCACCCTGCTGGCCTATGTGCGGGCCCTGGACGCCGCCGGCATCAAGACGAAGAGCGACATCCTGTTCGTCGGCAATGTCGGCGAGGAAGGTCCCGGCGACCTGCGCGGCGTGCGCTATCTGTTCAACAAGAGCGCCTTCAAGGGCCGGATCACCGCCTTTTTCTCGATGGACGGCTCGGATCCGTCGCGGATCGTCGACGGCGGCACCGGCTCCAAGCGCTATCACGTCACCTTCAAGGGGCCCGGCGGCCACAGCTACGGGGCCTTCGGCACGGTCAATCCGATGACCGCCATGAGCCAGGCCGTGGTCGACCTCTATGCCGTCGAGGTGCCGAAGGATCCCAAGACCACCTATTCGGCCAGCGTCACCGGCGGCGGCACCTCGGTCAATTCGATCCCGCACGAGGTGTTCATGGAGTTCGACATGCGCTCGGAGAGCGCCGCCGAACTGGCCAGGCTGGACCAGACCCTGATCGGCCTGCTCGACAAGGCCACGGCCGCCGAGAACGCGGCGCGCTCCACCCGGTTCGGCAAGATCAGCTATGAGCCCAAGGTGATCGGGGAGCGGCCGGCGGGCAAGACGGCCGCAGACCAGCCGATCGTGCAGCTGACCTCTGCCGCCATCAGCGCCTTTGGCTTTACGCCGGAGCACGGCATCTCCTCGACCGACTCCAACATCCCGATGAGCCTGGGCATCCCGGCCGTGACCATCGGCTCGGGCGGCAAGGCCGGCCGGGCCCATGCCCTGGACGAATGGATCGACATCGAAAAGGGCGAGAGCCTGAAGGGCATGCAGGTCGGCCTGGCCGCCCTGCTGGCCGTGGCCGGGGTCGACTAGGGCGCTGGCGCCACAGGGAGCGCCCGCCCTCGTCCTTCGACAGGCTCAGGATGAGGGCTGGTTTGCCGACTGAGCCTTCGAAAACCTCATCCTGAGCCCGTCGAAGGACGAGGTTTTCGCGGCAGGGCGGCCGGTGCCCAAGGGTTCTAAAGCGCCAGGATCAGGACGGGCAGGACCACTCCGGCCGCCAGCAGGCCCCAGCCCAGCGTCTTGTCGCGACCATGGGTCAGGGCCATCCAGACCCCGATCAGGGTCGAGATCACCAGGCCGATGGCCACGACCAGGAAGACGGCTCGCAGCATGAGGACCGTCAGCTTGGTCGGCTTGGCCTTGGCCGGGGCAGGCGCAGCCTTGGCCGGGCCGGCCTCGGGTTTGGCCGGGGCGGCAGCGCGGACGGGCTTGGCCTCGAAGACCTGCTTCATGTGCACCCGGCCCAGCTTCTCCGCCAGGGGCGCGGGCTTATAGCCGGGCCCGGACTCGTGCAGGCCATAGAGCTGATAGGCCCCGGTTACCGCGAAGAACAGCACGCTGGGCGCGATGAACAGGCCCAGCCAGCTGTGGATGCGGCGCAGCAGCATCAGGCGCAGGGCGGGATTGGCGCGGGGCTTGGGCGTTGCGGTCATGGGATTGGCCTTGCAGGAAGGGGAACGGCGGCAGGTCGCGAACAGGCTGCGTCTCATGACCCTGCCGGGGGATCGCTCCGCCCGCCATGGGCTGGATCAATTCTCGGAGCGCGGCGGGCCTTAACGCAGCTTCGGCGCGCCTTCGCTGCGGAGGTCAGCCAGGGCCAGTTTCGGGGTCGCCTCGCCGGCCACAGCCGTTTCGCCCTCGGCCAGCATGCGGTCGATCCGCGACTTCTTGACCTTGAACGAAGCCAGTTCGCCGCCGCTGAGCACCGTGCCCTGCGGCACCTTGGCCCCGATCGGATTGACCCTCTGACCGTTCAGCCAGACTTCGTAATGCAGGTGCGGACCGGTCGACATGCCGGTCGAGCCGACATAGGCCACGACCTGGCCCTGACGCACCTTGGTGCCGGCCCGGATGCCCGCCGCATAGCGCGAGATATGGGCATAGCCGGTGTCCCACTTGCCGGCGTGGCGGATGCGCAGCCAGTTGCCATAGCCGCTCCAGCGACGGGCCTCCAGCACGACACCGTCGCCGGCCGCCAGGATCGGTGTGCCCTGGCCCGCCCCGAAGTCCACGCCCTTGTGGGCGCGGTTGAAGCCGAGGATCGGGTGACGCCGGGCCCCGAAGGTCGAGGTGATGCGAGCCCCGTCGACCGGGGTGCGCAGCAGGAAGCCCTTGATGTTCTTGCCGGTCTCATCGAAGAACTGGGTCTTGCCGTCGCGCTCGAAGCCGTAGAAGCGCTGGCCCTTGACCTCGGCATAGTCCAGATTGCCGGCCTCGATGGTGCGGCCGCTCTCGGTGACCTTGCGGTCGAACACCAGGCAGAACCTGTCGCCCTCGTGGATATCCCGCGAGAAATCGATCTTGTGCGAGAACAGCTTGGCCGCCTCGCTGATCACGGCCGGCGTGCCGCCGACATTGGCGACGCTTTCATAGAACGAGCCATTCATCTCGCCACAGGCGACCTTGGTCTCGTCGCGGACCTCTTCTTCGAGCTCGCGCAGCTTCAGGGCACCGTCAAAGGTGCGTGACACTGTCAGGGTCGATGACGGGCTCGTGCGCATCGACAGGCCGATCAGACGGGCCGGACCGCGCTGGCTGCGCCTCTGGGCGATGGCCGCCTCGAAGGCCATGCCGGCCTTGATATTGACGGTATCGATGGCCCCGTGCAGGGCAGCGACGACCTGACGGGCCTCTTCGGGGGCCACCCCGGCGCGCTCGACAGCGCCTTCGAGGGTTTCGCCCGGCCGAACCTTGACCGGTATGCTCTGCGGCCGGTCAAAGCCGGGCTGGGCCTCGGCACTGGCAAAGGCGACATGCTGCAGGGCGACCAGGGCGGCAGGATCCAGGGCCGCCTTGACCGGATTCGGCACATCGGCGGCCGTCAGCTTCCAGCCAAGGCCAAGGGCGGCCATGCCGGCAATGGCAGTGAACAGCCGGGGCGCCAGACGCAGGGTCGGGCGTCGCGGATCAAATTCTTGCATCGGTCCCCCATCGGTTTCGATGCCGCGCGAGGTCAAAATGACACGGCCGGGCTTACCCCAGCAAACGCTGCGCCGGAACATGGCCGTGAGCCTTTTCAGCAGCAAGCACTATTCCGTGCTTCGACCGATTTGTCACGGATCAGGTCAAAGGTCTGGCCGGCCGAGAGGCAAGCCGATGATCGCAAAAGGAAAACGCCCGCCTTACCGGGCGAGCGTTTTCCGTATTCAGATAAGGCTGGTGCCGATCAGGCGGCGTTGACCTGCTCGTTCGGATCCCGCAGCACGTAGCCACGACCCCAGACCGTCTCGATATGGTGCTTGCCCTGGGCCGAGGCGGCGAGCTTCTTGCGCAGCTTGCAGATGAAGACGTCGATGATCTTCAGCTCCGGCTCGTCCATGCCGCCGTACAGGTGATTGAGGAACATCTCCTTGGTCAGGGTCGTGCCCTTGCGCAGGGAGAGCAGCTCCAGCATCTGGTATTCCTTGCCGGTCAGGTGAACACGGTTGCCGTTCACTTCGACCGTCTTGGCGTCGAGATTGACGATGATGTCGCCCGTCTTGATGACCGACTGGGCATGGCCCTTGGAACGACGGACCACCGCATGGATGCGGGCGATCATTTCGTCCTTGTGGAAGGGCTTGGTCATGTAGTCGTCGGCACCGCCCGAGAAGGTCTTCACCTTCGTGTCGATCTCCGAAGAGCCCGACAGGATCATGATCGGCGTGTTCACCTTCGCCACCCGAAGGGTGCGCAGAACATCGAGGCCGCTCATGTCAGGCAGGTTCAGGTCCAGCAGGATCAGATCATAGTCGTAGATCTTGCCGAGATCGACGCCTTCTTCACCAAGATCCGTCGTATAGACGTTGAAGCCTTCAGACTTCAGCATCAACTCGATGGTCTGCGCTGTCGCGCTGTCATCCTCGATCAACAGTACGCGCATGAGCCCCTCCACGCCACTCGGTGGCGTTATTCGACGTCTTGGCGGAAGCCGCCTGATTAACCCTGCCTGCACTTTGCGGCGAGTTAATTTAAGACTGGTTAATGGTGAATGATCTCGTTGGACGAATGGTTAATCTGATTTGCGAATCGGGTGCAAGCGGTCGCTGAGTCGCACGGCAAATTTGTCGAGTCCCCTTGCGAGGCCGGCCAAACCGCCCTTTTTCGTCAGGGAAAATGGCCCAAAGCCGGGCCCTGTGGGAGTTCCAGGGGCACTGAGCCGACACCGACTTCGCCCGCCTGACTTTGGACTTCGCAACACCGTTGCGGCGTTCTGCCGCAAAGTTTTCGTCCGCTTTCAGGCTCCCGCTGCGCCGGGCTCAAATCATCCGCGACAGCCGGTCGCGGGGCCCGGGCTCAGATATCGGTGGACAGCCAGCCGGCTTCCCGCAATCGGGCCACCGAAGCGCGCGAGACCGGCGCAGACAGGTCGCCCTTCAATTTGAGCTTGAGGTTGCGGCCGTCTGCCTCGATCTGAAGGACAGCCGCCCGCGCCACCCACCAGGAGCGATGGACCCGCAGGCCCTCATGGTCACCCAGGGTCGCGATCACCCGCTCAAAGGGGCCCTCGACAAGACGCGAACCGGCGGTGGTGTGGATGCGGACATAGTGGTCCTCCATCCGCAGGCAGAGGACGTCACCGGCCAGGGGCGACACGGGCGGCGGCGCATCGAGGATTGCCGGCGCGACCCGGGGAAAACCCTCGCCGCGGCCTGCGGCAAGAAGACTGCGACCGATGACATAGATCGCCACGAGCGGCGCCGAGATCACCAGGCTCTGCCAGTACCAGTCGAGCGGCGAGAGCGCGATCCGGGGCCAGAACAGCCGGGCGAGCTGGGCGACCAGCAGGGAGAGCGGGACGCTGGCGACAACAACACTGCCCGTCAGGGCCAGGGCGGCAGGGATTGTCCACCATCGGGCCAGAGCAAGGCCCAGCCTGCAGATGACGCCCAGCACGAGGGCGGCGCACCACAGTGCCAGCACCCAATAGATGACCAAGGGCGCGACGCCGCCGTTGAGGAAACTGCCGAAGGGGCCAATCAGGCCCAGGAAGGTGCCCGCGACCGTCGCAATGGCGAGGTCGATCGCCCACTCGTGCGGCGTTCCGATCCAGGATTTCTTCGGCCTGCCCATACCTCCCTATAAGCACAGTTCGCCGGTTCGCGAACCCGTTCGCCCATTCGCGCAGGCGCACTGGCAGGCCTGCGGCTGACGCGCAAAAGCCCTCTTCACATTCCACATGAGGAGGCCTTCCGTGCGACCCGTTTCGTCATCTCTCGTCTGCTGGCTCAAGACCGGCCTGCTGCTTCTGGCCCTGCTCCTCCTGCTGACGGCCCGACCGGTGCATGCCGAGAGTCAGATCGGCTTCCAGTTGATCCAGGTTCCGGATCCGCAGGGCACGCCTATAGAGGTCGGCATCTGGTACCAGACAGCCACGCCCGCCACACGCCCGGTTCCGGGTCTGGGCGACGCGCTGCTCGCGCCCAACAGCCAGCTTCTGGGCAAGGACCTGCCGCTGGTGGTCATGTCGCATGGCAATGGCGGCTGGTTCGGCGGCCATCATGATACCGCCGAGACCCTGGCCCGGGCTGGCTTCGTCGTCGCCGCCCTGACCCACACCCATGACAATTTCCGCGACCAGAGCCGGTCCACTGACCTGGCCAGCCGGCCAAGGCAGCTGCATGTGCTCATAGACTACATGCTGGCCGACTGGCCCCAGCACGGGCAGCTGGATCCCGGACGCGTCGGGGCCTTTGGCTTCTCGGCAGGTGGGCTTACCGTGCTGGCTGCGGCCGGCGGCGAACTTGATCTGACCCGCGTGCCGGCCCACTGCAGCTACCATCCGACCCATTTCGACTGCCGCCTCATGACCCTGCAGCCGCCGCCTGCCGACGCGCTCGCCGCACCCTGGATCCATGATGCGCGGATCAGGGCCGTGGTCTCGGCGGCCCCCGCCCTCGGTTATGCCTTCACGGCGAAGAGTCTGGCGTCGATCACCCTCCCGGTTCAGCTTTGGCGAGCCGAGAATGACGAGATCCTGGTCGATCCCTTCCATGCCACGGCCATCCTCCATGCCCTGCCAGGAAAGCCCGACTATCGCGTCGTGCAGGGTGCCGGGCACTACGATTTCCTGACGCCCTGCCCGCCCGGCATGGCCAGGGAATTACCCCAACTCTGCACCAGCGCCCCGGGTTTCGACCGTGCGGCATTCCACCTCAGCTTCAACCTAGCGGTTGCGGCGTTTTTCACCGCCAACCTGCCTCCGAAGCAGCCCTAATTTCACAGGTGGTTAACGCTGTCGGCGGAGGATGGACCCTCATAGCCGAGAGCTGATTTGCGTAGCCTGATTGCCGCCATCGAACGTATCGATCCGCTGACCATTTCCGGTCGCGTCGCTGCCGTGAATGGCCTCCTGATCGAGGCGCGCGGCGGGCTGACGCGGCTGGCGGTCGGCGCGCGCGTCGAGATCGACCGGCTGGGCCTGCCGGTCCTGCCGGCCGAGGTCGTCGGCTTCCGGGAAACCCGCGCCCTGCTGATGCCCTTTGGTCCCGTCGAGGGCGTCGCCCCCGGTGCCGAGATCCGCATCATGCCGGAAGGCGCAACGGTGCGCCCGACCAAGGCGTGGCTGGGCCGCATCATCAATGCCTTCGGCGAGCCGATCGACGGCCTTGGCCCTCTGCCCCAGGGCGAGGTGCCCTACCCGTTGAAAACATCGCCGCCGCCGGCCCACGCGCGGGGTCGGGTCGGAGAACGTCTCGACCTCGGCGTGCGCTCGATGAACGTCTTCACCACCACCTGCCGGGGCCAGCGTCTGGGCATCTTCGCCGGCTCGGGCGTCGGCAAGTCAGTGCTGCTGTCGATGCTGGCGAAGGAAGCAACCTGCGACGCCGTCGTGGTCGGGCTGATCGGCGAACGGGGCCGCGAGGTGCGCGAGTTCATCGAGGAGACCCTGGGCGAGGAGGGCCTCAAACGAGCCATCGTCGTGGTCGCAACCTCGGACGAGCCGGCCCTGACCCGTCGACAGGCCGCCTATATGACCTTGGCGATCAGCGAGTATCTGCGCGATCAGGATCTGGAAGTCCTGTGCCTGATGGACTCGGTGACCCGCTTCGCCATGGCCCAGCGCGAGATCGGCCTGGCCGCCGGTGAGCCACCGACCACCAAGGGCTATACGCCAACCGTCTTCACTGAACTGCCCAAACTGCTGGAACGTGCCGGCCCCGGCCCGATCCGGCCCGACGGCAGCACGGCGGCCCCGATCACCGCCCTGTTCACCGTGCTGGTCGACGGCGACGACCACAATGAGCCGATCGCCGACGCCACCCGCGGTATCCTCGACGGCCATATCGTGATGGAACGCGCCATCGCCGAGCGGGGCCGCTTCCCGGCGATCAATGTCCTGAAATCGATCAGCCGTACCATGCCGGGCTGCCAGTACGACCATGAACGCATGATCGTCAAAGGCGCCCGTCAGGTGATGGCCGCCTATGCCAATATGGAAGAACTGATCCGGATCGGGGCCTATCGCGCCGGGGCCGATCCCGTTGTCGACCGCGCCATCCGGCTCAATCCGGCCATCGAAGAATTCCTCAGCCAGGACAAGGACGAGGCCACCAGCCTCGATGATTCCTTCGGCCACCTGGGCAGTATCCTTGAGAGTGACCACGCATGACCAAATGGGCAGCATCCCTGATCCGGATCTCGACCCACGAGGTTGAGACCCTGCAGAAGCGACTGGCCGACATCGTCGAGCGCCGCATGGCCGCCGAGCTGCGTGTCGTGATGCTGGACGCGGAAGCTGAAGTCGAGGCCAAGGAGGCTGAGGGCTCGGCTGAAGCCGGTTGGTACATGATCGGCTACCGCGAAGGCTCCAAGCGCAAGCGCGCCGACATGATGCTGCAGATCGAGCAATGCCAGATCGAGGAACAGGGGGCTCGTGACGCCCTGTCCCTGGCCTTCGAGGCGCTGAAGAAATACGAGCACGTCGCCGAGGCGGCCAAGGTCCTGCAGCGCAAGAAGCTGGGTGTCATCGAAAACGCCCAGCTCGATGAACTGGGCCTGCGCCGTCGCGCTGTCGCGGGCGGCTAGATCCTTCTTCGCCCGTTCAGGCCTCAGGAGGCGGACGGGACAGGATCGAGGCGTGATCGGCGTCGCTGGTCTGGCGCAAGGCTCGCAGGTCTTCACTGATCCGGAAGATCGCGACATAGAACTCGCAGAACGCCCGCCACAGCAGGACCATCGCCCCGGCGACCAGCAAGCCGGCGATCAGGACGGGAAAGGCCAGCAGCAGCGAACCGATGCCGGGCTCCTTCAGGGCCAGGCCGACAGCCGCACCGACCACCGAAAAGGCAAACAGGGCGACGACGCCAAGGCCTGCCCAGTAGATCAGGTGAATCACCGGGCCCGTGACAAGGCGGTCGAAGGTCAGCAGGTCCCACAACAGGGCGCTGGTGGATTTTGTCTTCTTGACCGGAGGCATACGAACAGACCCGAAACCGGCGGGAAAACCGCCGCCTTGACGCATCGCTAGCAGCGCAAAGCCTGCTTCGCAATGCCGAGCCGGCCACAGCCCTTGGCGGAGAAAGCCTCACTTGCGACCAGCGGCCACGAGGCTCGTCCTGATCGAGGCCCTCCCGGTTAGGATCAGACCATGCCCACGGTCTTGAGGCGGGCCCGAGGATGGATCTCGTTCTGGCTCATCACCACGGTCTGGCCCCGGAAGCGCTCGATGATCGACCGCACATAGGGCCGGACCCCTGGGCTGGTCAGCAGGACGGCGGCTTCGCCTTGCAGGGCGGCACGTTCAAAGGCCTCGCGGACGCCGCGAATGAACTCCTGCAACCGCGACGGAGCCAGGGCCAGTTGCTTGTCGTCGCCCGGCCCGACCAGGGATTCGGCGAAGGCCTGCTCCCACTCGGCCGAAAGGGTGATGATCGGCAGGGCCCCGTCGTCGCCGCGATTGGCCCAGCACAGCTGGCGGGCCAGACGCGCGCGGACCTGTTCGACCAACTGGGTGACCGAGCTGGTATGGGGCGCGGCCTCGCCGATCCCTTCCAGGATCTGCGGCAGGTCGCGGATCGAGACGCGCTCCTTGAGCAGGGCCTGGAGCACGCGCTGAACGGTCGTGGCCGTCGCGACGGAGGGGATCAGGTCGTCGACCAGCTTCTTCTGGCCTTCCGGCAGGTCCTTCAGCAGCTTCTGGACTTCCGAATAGGACAGCAGGTCAGCCATGTTCTCCTTGAGTATCTCGGTCAGGTGGGTGGTCAGGACCGTGGCTGGATCGACGATGGTGTAGCCGCGGAAGGTGGCTTCCTCGCGAAGGTCGTCAGCCACCCAGGTCGCGGGAAGGCCAAAGGCCGGCTCGCGCACGTGCTCACCCGGCAGTTCGACCTGGCCGCCGCGCGGATCCATGGCCATCAGCATGCCCAGCCGGACCTCGCCGGCCCCGGCTTCCATTTCCTTGATGCGGATGGCGTAGCCCTGATTGGCCAGGCGCATGTTGTCGAGAATGCGCACCGGCGGCATGACGAAGCCGAACTCGGTGGCCAGGGTCTTGCGCAGGGCGCGGATCTGGTCGGTCAGTCGACGACCATCGAGATCATTGATCAGGGTCAGAAGGCCATAGCCCAGCTCGATCTTGACGTCGTCGATGGCCAGGGAGGCGCTGATCGGCTCTTCCTCGGGTTCGCTGGCGACGGCGTCGGCGAGAGCGGGGTTCAGGGGCGGCGGCTCCTTGGCCGACATCGCCCGGCGATAGGCCAGGAAGCCCGCGCCCAATGACAGGACGGCAAACGGGATGATCGGCATGCCGGGGATCAGTGCCATGACGCCCGAAGAGGCCGAAACCATGCCCAGGGCCACCGGGTTCATCGACAGCTGCGTGGTCAGGGCGGCATTGGCCGAGCCCTCGACCCCGGCCTTTGACACCACCAGGCCCGCCGCGATCGAGATGATCAGGGCCGGAATCTGGCTGACCAGGCCATCGCCGATGGTCATCAGCGTATAGGTGGCTGACGCCTGGCCGATCGGAATCTTGTGCTGGATCACGCCGATCAGGATGCCGCCGATAATGTTGATCGCGGTGATGATCAGGCCGGCAACGGCGTCGCCCTTCACGAACTTGCTGGCGCCGTCCATGGCCCCGAAGAAGGTGCTTTCCTGCTCCAGATCCTTGCGGCGCTGCTTGGCGGTTTCCTGGTCGATCAGGCCGGTCGACAGATCGGCATCGATGGCCATCTGCTTGCCGGGCATGGCGTCCAGGGTGAAGCGGGCGGCGACTTCGGCGATCCGGCCCGAGCCCTTGGTGACGACCATGAAGTTCACCACCACCAGGATGATGAAAATGATCACCCCGATGATGAAGTTGCCCTGCATCATCAGGTTGCCGAAAGCTTCGATCACCGCGCCGGCCCCGTGCGCCCCTTCGTGGCCATGGCCCAGGATCAGCCGTGTCGAGGCGATGTTCAGGCCAAGCCGATAGAGGGTGGCCACGAGCAGGACGGTCGGGAACGACGTGAATTCCAGCGGCTTCTTGATCAGCACCGCAGTCATCAGGATCAGGACCGATCCGGTCAGCGAAATCGCCAGCAGCAGGTCCAGCAGCATTGGCGGGACCGGCAGGATCAGCAGGACAATGATGCCGACGACGCCGACCGCCAGGCCCATTTCGCCGCGCAGAATCCCCGCCCACAGCGAACTGGCGCTGGGCATTGCACTGCTGGTCTTGGGGAGGGCCGCGTCTGCCATTCAGTGCCTGGTTCCTGTTCCGACGTCCCCGCGCATGAAGCGATTTGGGCGGGGTCGCCAGGTCCTCAATTCAACTCTGCCTGCGGTGACGTCCAACTGAGGGACGTCACCGGCAAGGGCATCAGGCGGCGGCGGAGCCCATACCGCCCTGCGGCGGCGGCACCGAAATCCCGGCGTCGCCGTACTCCTTGAGCTTGTTTCGCAGGGTCCGGATCGAGATGCCCAGGATGTTGGCCGCATGGGTGCGGTTGCCCAGGCAGTGCTCGAGGGTGTCGATGATCAGGTGCTGCTCAACCTCGGCCACGGTCGAACCGACAAAGGCGCGCGACACGGCGTCGGCGGCCATCTGGGCGCCACGGGCCACGGCGGCGTCCGGGCTGGGAGCCATGGGCTGACCGTCCGGCAGGCGGATGGCGAACTCCTCGATCTCCGCGCCGGACGACAGCAGCACCGCACGGTGCATGGCGTTCTCCAGTTCGCGGACATTGCCCGGCCAGCGATGGCCGATCAGGCGACGCTTGGCCTCGGCCGAGATCGGCTTTTCCGCCACGCCATTGGCCGCCGAGTACTTCTTGATGAAGAACTCGCAGAGGCTCAGCACATCGGCCGGACGTTCGCGCAGCGGCGGCAGGCGCAGGTTCACGACATTGAGGCGATAGAGCAGGTCTTCGCGGAATGTGCCGTCCTTCACGGCCTGGGTCAGGTCGCGGTTGGAGGTGGCGAGGATGCGGATGTCGACCTTGACCGGCTTCTGACCGCCAACGCGGTCGATCTCGCGCTCCTGGATGGCGCGCAGCAGCTTGGCCTGCAGGCGGGTGTCCATTTCGCTGATTTCGTCCAGCAGCAGCGTGCCGCCATTGGCTTCCTCGAACTTGCCGATGCGACGAGCCATGGCCCCGGTAAAGGCACCCTTCTCGTGGCCGAACAGTTCGCTTTCCAGCAGGTTCTCGGGGATGGCAGCGCAGTTGACCGAGATGAAGGGGGCCTTGGCACGCCGCGACTTTCCGTGGAGATAGCGGGCCATCACCTCCTTGCCCGAGCCGCTTTCGCCGGTGATCAGGATCGAGGCGTCGGACGGGGCCACCTGGTCGGCCAGGCGGATGACGCTCTCCATCGACGGATCGCGGACGATCATCGGGCGTTCGTCATCGGTGACTGCAGACAGGACCGCCGCGATCAGCTCCGCATCCGGCGGCAGGGGAATGAATTCCTTGGCCCCGGCCTTGATGGCGGCAGCGGCGCGCATCGGATCGGCGTCGACCCCGCAGGCCACGACCGGAACGCGGATGCGCTCGGACTCGTTGGCCGCGATGAGGCCCGCGATATCCAGCGAGTAGTCGACCATCAGCAGGTCGGCCCCCTGGCCCGCCCGCAGGGCATGGGTCGCCTGCTCGATCGTCTCGACGTGCGAGACCTTGGCCCCCGTGTTCATCGCCATTTTCACGGCGACCGAGAGCTGTCCGTTCAGTTTACCAACGACGAGAAGCCGCATGATCCTGTCCTCCTTGACGCGTCAGGCTCAGCCCGCCGCGTCGCCGTCCTTGATGATTTCCGTCATGGTCACGCCCAGGCGTTCGTCGACGACGACCACCTCGCCCCGGGCCACCAGCCGGTTGTTCACATAGATATCGATGGCCTCGCCGACCTTGCGGTCCAGTTCGAGGATGCTGCCCTGGCCCAGCTGCAGCAGCTGGGCGACGGACATGTGGGCGCGGCCGAGCACCGCCGAGATATTGACCGGAACATCGAACACCGGTGCCAGGTCGGAAGCGATCTTGTCGGCGATCTCGACGGGCATTTCCGAGGCCAGCATCTGGCCTCCGAACTCGTCGAGCGTGAGATTGTCTTCGGACATGGCAGTCAGCTTTCGCTAGCGGGAAGCAGGGGTTCGGCGTGGAGTCCCTCAGCGGCGATAGCGGCCTCAAGGGCTTCGGCGACCCGACGGGTCGCCTCGTCTGGATCAAAGGCGGCGCGGCCGTCGCCCCAGTCGAAGGTGAAGGCAGCGGGCGGCATGCCGCTGTCGGCCCGCGCCACGATCTGGCCCGGGAAACCAATGGCATGGGCCGTTTCTTCGAGCGCAGCCTGGGTCCGTTCGACCAGGTCCTGGGACACCCGGACGGTGATCCTGGGCTGGGCCTCGACTTCACGGGCCAGAGCCACCAGGGCGGCGCTGGCCGGTGCCTCGGGGAAACGTTCGAGGGCGGCGTCAGCGATCTTGCGGCCTGCAGCAAGAGCCAGCATGGCCGATCCCGAGCGATGTTCGTGGGCCACGGCGGCGAGGGTCGAGAACGCCTCCTGAACGGCACGGGAGATGTCTGCCAGGGCATTGGCGGCGTGCTGCTCGGCCCGGGCCACCGCCGAGCGCTCGCCCTCGGCATAGGCCAGGGCCTTGGCGGTCTCGACCTCCTCCGGCGTGAAGCTGCGCTTCACCTTCGGAGCCTGATAGGCCACACCGCCGCCGTCGTCGAAGACGGTGTCGAAGGCGAAGCGCTTGTGGGGGATGTCGGTCATGTCGCCATCCGCCTCAGTAAATCAGCTCGTCGTCGCTGCCCGAACCGGCCAGCATGATTTCGCCCTTGGCGGCCAGGTCCTTGGCGACCTGGACCATGGCGACCTGGGCCTGGTCGACGTCCTTCAGACGCACCGGACCCATGCTTTCCATGTCCTCGCGCATGATCTTGGCGGCGCGTTCCGACATGTTGGAGAAGAACATTTCGCGCAGCTTGTCCGAGGCCCCCTTCAGGGCCAGGGCCAGCTGCTCCTTGCTGGTGGCGCGCAGCAGGGTCTGGACGCCACCCGGATCGAGCTTGGACAGGTCCTCGAACACGAACATCAGGGCCCGGATGCGCTCGGCCGCTTCGCGGTTGCGCTCTTCCAGGGCGGCGATGAAACGCGCCTCGGTCTGACGGTCGAAGTTGTTGAAGATCTCCGCCATCATCTCGTGGCTGTCGCGCTTGGACGTGCGCGCCAGGTTCGACATGAATTCGTTGCGCAGGGTCTGTTCGATCTTGTCGAGGATCTCGCGCTGCACAGGCTCCATGCGCAGCATGCGGGTGACGCATTCGAGAGCGAAATCTTCCGGCAGCGAGGCCAGCACGCGGGCCGCGTGGTCGGACTTCACCTTGGACAGCACCACGGCCACGGTCTGGGGGTATTCGTTCTTCAGATAGTTGGCGAGCACCGCCTCGTTCACATTGCCCAGCTTGTCCCACATGGTGCGACCCGCCGGACCGCGGATCTCCTCCATCAGGGCATCCACCTTTTCAGGCGGCATGAAGGATTGCAGCAGGCGCTGGGTCTGTTCGTAGGAGCCCATGATCGCGCCGGTCGAGCTCATGCCCGACACGAACTCGACCAGCAGTTCTTCCACCACCGTGGCCGAAACCGTGCCGAGGCCGGCCATGGCCTGGGAGACTTCCTTGATCTCCTCGTCGTCCAGGGCCTCCCAGATGCGGGTGTGATCTTCACCCAGCGACAGCAGCACGATCGCGGCCTTTTCCGGGCCGGCGAGCTTGCTCACGTCATTGATGGACGCCTTCATCGCCATCAGTTCGACTCGTGCAGCCAGGTGCGCAGGATGGCCACCGACTCGTCAGGATGTTTGTCGACGAATTCGGAGACCCGCTTGATCGAGGACGCCTTCACCTGGCCCTCGATCTTGGCGATGTCGATGCGCTGATCGATGTCGGCACCCATGGGACCGGCGATGGCGATCGGCTCGCCGGCCTGGTCGATGATCACTTCCTGGGTCGAGCCGTCGGAAAGGGTGACCATTCGGGTGACCTGGGGCGCGCTCATGACGACCTGAGTGTTGGCACCCGGGGAGGCCATGCTGTTCAGGAAGGGTCGGACCGCAAACAGCAGGATCATGATGGCGACGATGCCCAGGACCGCCAGCTCGGCGATGCGCATGATGTCGTTCTTGCCGAAGCTCGCCAGCAGGCCGGCCTTGTCCAGGGCCTGATCCTCGGGTTGCGGGAAGCGGATATTGGTGACCTTGACCTGGTCGCCGCGGGCGGCGTCGAAGCCGATCGCCGTCTTGACCAGATCCTCCAGCTGGGCGCGCTCCTCCTCGGTCCGCGGCGTATAGGCACCGGGCTTGCCGTCCTTGCCTGCGGGCGCGGTGACGCCGTCAATCGCCACAGCCACGGCCAGCTTCTTGATGGTGCCAGGCTCGGTAACCTCAGTGCGGACCGACTTGGAGATCTCGTAGTTGGTGACGCTCTCGTTATTGCCCGAACGCGACCCAAGCTGCTGGAAACCATTGGCTCCGCCGCCGCCCGGAATGTTCTGGGCCGCAGTGGTGCCACCGTTCTCGTCGCCCTTCGTTTCCTGGCTGTTGGCCTCGTTGGTGCTCTCCGAACGGATCACCTGGCCCTCGGGATCGAACTTTTCTTCCTGGACGGTCACCCTGTTCAGGTCGAGTTCGGCGGTGACATTGACGCGGGCCTTGCCCGGACCGAGAACGCCTTCGATCATGTCCTTGACGGTCTTGGCGATGCGGGCCTCGACCTCGGACTTGCGATCCTGCGCCATCTGACCCGCCAGGCTCTCATCGCTGGCCGCTGTCAGGGTCTTGCCGTGCTGGTCGATGACATTGACCTTCTCAGGCTTCATGCCCGCGACAGAGCCGGCGACCAGATTCTGCACAGCCCGCACCATGTCGGCCGAAGGCTCACGGCCACCCGTCCCAATGGTCACGGCGGCTGAGGGCTGCTCGGCATCCTCCTCGAAGAGCTGGCGCTTGGGCAGGACCAGGTGCACGCGCACCGAATTGACGCCCTGCCATTCCTTGATGGTGCGCTCCAGCTCGCCCTGAAGAGCGCGCTGACGGTTCAGCTGCTGGACGAAATCGGTCTGGCCCAGGGCATTGTTGCTGTCGAAGATTTCATAGCCAATCGAGCCGGAGGTCACGAGGCCCTTGCCGGCGACCAGCAGGCGGGCCGAGGCCACCTTGTCGCGGGCCACCATAATGGTCGATCCGTCGCCCTTGGTTTCATACTTCACGCCGGCCTGGTCCAGGGCCTGGGTGACTTCCGACGCTTCCTTGAGGTCGAGGTTGGAATAGAGGAGCTCGGTCGGCTCCTTGCCCATGAACATGACCAGGGCGACGAGAATGGCCACGACACCGGCGCCCACGCCGATCAGAGCGGCGAGACGGCCGACGCCGAACCTCTGTATCGCGCTCAGAAAGCTATCCACTCAGGCCAATCCCCCAGAAAGCCACCCCGACGGGGGACAATGGCGTCGGTGGCCCTGAAGCCGCCGTCGCTAGGCAGGATTTACCCAGTCCAAGGTAAACGAGGCGTTTACATCTGAGCGCTCTTCCGGGATGCCCGGGCGCCAAAACGTCGCGGCCGCGCCCCGGGAGGGGCGCGGCCGCTGAACGTATCAAGCTGGCCCTCCAACCGTTAATGGTCGGAAAAGCCATATCATTCAGGCCCGCCGGCTAGCGGTACTGCTGAAGCCGGGTGGTCCGCAGACCCGCCAGGCCGTGTTTGTCGATCGATTGCTGCCAATTGAGAAATTCCTCATTGGTCAACTTGTACCGATCGCACGCTTCATCAAGCGAGAGCAGGCCACCGCGAACGGCGGCGACTACCTCGGCTTTCCGCCGGATTACCCAACGCTGGGTTTCCGGAGGCGGCAAGTCGGAGAGAGTCAGAGGCGCGCCGGTCGGACCGATCACGTACTTCTCACCCCGGCTGTTCGTGCGCTGCTGCTGCAACATGGCTTTACGCCTTTCCCACAACCATCACTGTTGAAGGTCACTATAGGCGCCAGCCAATAACAGCGGCTTAATTCCAATAGTAAAGAAATGCCTAAACACCAGGCTTCTCCGTAAAGTCTTTAGTGTGCCGATGTGGAACACGGCCATTAAAGCAAGTTAATACCTATAATTATCGCTTAATGCTCAAGAGCTCCTCGAGCATCTGGTCAGCTGTAGTGATGATCTTCGACGAAGCGGAGTAGGCTCGCTGGGTCGTAATCAGTCCGGTGAACTCAGTGGACAGATCGACGGTCGAGGCTTCCAGTGTCGAAGGGGCGATTTGACCAGCACCGCCCTGGTTCGGGGTCTTGAGGCTGTAGGTGCCGCTTTCGTTGGTCACCCGATAAGCATTGCCGTTGACGCCCTTCAGACCGTTGGGATTGGAGAAGGTGGCGATGGCGACCTGGGCGATCCGGCGCGTGACGCCGTTGTCGAAGATCGCCGAAACATAACCGTCCTCGTCGACCTCTATATTGGTCAGGTTGCCGAAGGCCGTACCGTTGGTGTTGACCGACTGCACCACCGACTGGCTGTTGAACTGGGTCAGGCCGCCGGCGGCGTTGGCCAGATCGATCTGCAGGGTCTGGCTGTCGATGCCCAGGGCGTCCGACCAGCGCGGCGCAGCGGTGACGACTGCGGTGTCAGATGCACCGATGGTGATCGAGGTCGGGTTGGTGCCGTTGAACAGCGTGCCGACCGTGGCCAGCTTGCCGTCCGTCGTGAAAGTGATGCGACCCGAGCTGATCTGACCATTGGGGACATTGTCCAGGTCACCCGGCTTGGTGCGCAGCTCGGCATACCATTCGTTGGGGGTATTGCTCTTGAGCAGGGAGAGAATGAGGGTCCGCTGACCGCCCTTGGAATCGGAAACCGGGACCTGAATTTCGAAGTCCGGCTTCACGCCCGTCGTGGCGTCCAGGGCGTAGGCAGACATTGAGTTGGTCGTAGCATCGTAAAGATTACCCGACACCAGGTCCGCATCCGTGGCCAGGCCCAGGGAGGCTGCCGTCACAGTCGGAGTGCCTGCACCGGTGCCGCTGACGTCGATCGGCAGCGTGGCGAGGATGCCGGTGCCCGCCGTCATCGCGCCGGCGGCATAGGTCGCCGTGCCGGTGCCGACCAAGACGCCCGCCTTCTTGATCTCTACATCATAGACACCGGCCGTGGCTGTCGGTGAATAGGCGACGGCATAGCTGTTGGTGGCGGCGGCGGAGTCCGTGACGGTGGGCTTGGTAATGCTGAACTTGGACTGAGCCGACAGGGGCTGTTCCGAGCGCAGATTGGCGTTGATGGCCGCGCGCGTGGTCTTCTCCGCCGTACCGCCGACCGAGCCCACATTGATCGACGACAGCTGGGTGAGGTCCGACGGATCGGGAGTGATGTCGCCCGTCACCGGGTCGGCCAGCCAGCCCTGCAGATAGAGACCCGCATCGTTCTTGAGATAACCTAGGTTATCGAGCTGGAACGATCCTGCGCGGGTAAAGGAACGGGTATCCGTTGCGGTCAGGTCTTCCGGCTTTTCGGTCGCGACGAAAAAGCCGGAACCTGAGATCGACAGATCGAGGTTTGAAGTCGAAGACTGGGTCAGGCCCTGCTGGCTGATGAACTGGTGGGTCAGGGCCTTCACGCCGCCGGCGCTATAGGTCGAGTTCTTGCTCTGGGCCGTGACCAGGGTCGAGAAATTGGCAGTGCTGCGCTTGTAGCCCACCGTGTTGACGTTGGCGATGTTGTCCGAGATCGCGGCCAGAGCGGACGAGTTGGCGATGAGGCCCGAGACGCCCGAAAGCATGGCGCTGTTGATGCTCATGACGAAGTTCCTGCGTTGACTGTCAAATGACTGAAGGGTTCAGCGCGGTTTGCGTTTGGGCCCAGCGGAAGGCATTTCCGGGGTGAGCCGCGTCGGCGTCATTCTGACGCCCGGTGCATGGGATGGGGGTTAGGCCGCCTTGGCCGGGGGGTTGGTGACGCCAATCACGGAATCGACCGGATATTTCGACCCGCCGATGGTCACCATGTTGACGCCGCTCTCATTGGTGATGGCGGTAACGATGCCGTCGATGCGCCCCTTGGACGTGGTGGGAATCTTGCTGCCGTCGCCATCGAGGGCGGTGATCTTCAGGCTATAGGTTCCGCCGGCGGGCTGGGCCGTGCCGTCTGTGCTTCGGCCGTCCCATTCAAGCGTGTGACTGCCCTTGGACATATCCTCGGGCAGCAGGGTGCGGACGGTCTTGCCGAACTTGTCGACGATCTCGATCTTTACGCCGGTGGCGCTGCGGCTCTGATTGTAGGACCAGGTCGCCGCACCATCCTTCAGGACGGCCTTGTCGGTCTCAACCGTCACCTGCTTGTCCATCATCGTGACGGCCTGGGACATGCCGCCTTCGTTCATGCCCACCAGAGCGGCCAGCAGGTCATTGGTGACGAGCTGCTGCTCGACGCCGGTCATCTGGACGATCTGGCCGGTGAAGGCATTGGAATCCATCGGCGACAACGGATCCTGGTTCTTCATCTGGGTGGTCAGCAGCTTGAGGAAGGTCTCCTTGCTGCTGGCCAGGGTGTTGCGCGAATTGTTGATCTTATCGAGCGTCGCGTTGGAGCCCGTAACTGCGGCAGTCGCCATGGCGGGGTCTCTCTCTAAATTCTGATGTCCAGACCGCTGTCAGGCGTCACACGGAGCCCGGGGAGCAGATCTGAAACGGATGCAAGGGGAGCGTCGTCGTTCTGGGCGGCCTGGAAGGCCTTGCCGGACCAGGCCCGGCGGCCGTCTTCACCGCCGTTGAAGCTGAAGAAAGCGTTCTGGCCCGACTGACCGCCCTGGCTCGAGACATCGAAGCGCAAGGCGTTGTCGGCGATGGTGAAGCCTGCCTGCGAGAGCGCCTGACGCAGCTCATTGGCCTTGCCGCGAAGTTCGGCGGCGGCCTGAACGGTGTCGAAGGCCATGGAGGCGGTCAGGGCACCGTGGCGGCCGATCTCGATGCGGACATCGACCTTGCCCAAGCCCTCGGGGGTAAGGGCCACGTCGAACCGGGTGGTCCGGGCGTCGAGCTTCTTGAGAATTTCAGCGGACAGCTGAGCCACTGTCTCGGGCGAACCACGGGTCTCGGCACGCTGGGCCGGTGCCGCGGCAGCAGCACTGCCCGTCGACGTCGTCGAGGTCGGGGCCAGGATCGGCGCCTCAGGCGTCGCAGCGGCGTCATTGGCAGCTGTGCCGACGACCTCGGCAGCAAGATCGCCCTGGCTGCTATTCTGACCTGTCCCGCCCTGATCGGAACCGTCTTGATCCGTAGGGGCACCGGCCTCTACGCCGGCGATCATGACGGGTTCTAGCTGTTCATGCCCCCCTGGCATGGCGTCATTCGGGCCCAACGCTGCCGTCGCGACCTTGATCGCGGGTTCGGCTGCGGATTGGGCGACGACAGGCGCGGAGTCTGCAGCTGTTGCGGTGGCGAGCTCGACGGCTGATGTGGCCTCGAGGGGCGCGGAGTCGATGTCGGCCACGGCGGCGATGACGACGGGCTCGGCCTCAAGCGTCACATCAATCTGAGCCGCCGAAACCGCCACAGCGCCCTGGGCGGACGGTGTAGCGGGGCTCGGCTTAGGCGTCGTCGGTGCCGCAAGTGCTGCGACATCGACCCCGGCATCACTCGCCGCTATCGGCGCGTCCAGCAAAGCCTCTTCGGGAATCTCGATCGCGGCCGTCGCAGTGGAGTCTGGCGCGGGAGCTTCGACCTCTGCGACAGGCAAGGCCGTAGCGGCCAGATTCAGGGTCGGCGCGCCAACCGAAACCGGCCCGACCTGGGCTGCGGCATCCGGGGCGGTATCGGAGGCCAGGACTGGAGTCTGGGTGAGGGCTGCGACAGTCTCAATACCGACTTGAGGTTCAGCGCCTTCGGCAAGGGCCGACACCAGGGACACCTGAAGCGGCGCGACCACTCCGAGGTCGGGCGGGGTTTCAGCAGCAAAGGTTTGCTCGGCGGGCGGGACCATTGCCGCGACCAGCATGGCCGCAGCCTGGGCTGCGGCATCAGCCAGGGCGGCTTCATCCGAGCTCTTGCTCCCGGCCTCGTCTCCGTCCTCGTCTGGGGCGGCGGTCCTGACCTCTTCAACACTGGCCGCCACACCTTCGGGCCGGTCAACCGTATCCTTGCGTTCAGCCCGGTCCGCGGATCGGTCTTCCGGCTTGCTCGCAGCACGATGCGGGGCCGGCTTGGCCGAGATCGGATCGTTTGTTGCCGTCACCACGGCCAGCAGCGCGTCGAAGCCCTGGTCCATAACCAGAGCACCAGCGCCCGGCCCGGGACTGGGTGTTGGTAGAGCGGCGTTGGCGGCGATCACGGTCATTCGTGGCCTCGGTCCGATGCGATCGGCGGTTCATGACGAACACGCCTGTATCCGAAACCCCTTCAGCAACCGTCGGGCCAAGTGGTCATATCACCACTATCTTATTGAATTTATTGTCTTTAATGCCTTGTTTACGACTTCAATTTGTCGGCCTGCGGCGCTTTTTGCCGAGTCGAATGCGGTTGTGAGGGGCGTGGCTTGCCGCGTCGCCCGGTCGCGCCCCCACTTGGCATCCTCCTTGCGCAACACCTCCTGCCGAACATCCGGCGCTTGGAACAAAACGCCATGAATTTCAGTGGCTTGGCATATATCGAGGGCTATGACCCCTCCCCCGCCCGGCAGTTTTCGCCGGGCAAGGGCGCGTCGCGAGGTTCGCGGATTGCCGGGCTGTCCGGAGTCTTCGCATGTCTTTGAACTCGGTCATGAACACGGCGAGTTCCGGGATGATGGCAGCCCAGACGGGTCTGCGCGTCGTCTCGGACAATATCGCCAACGTCAACACCGCAGGCTATGTCCGCAAGACGATCAGCCAGTCGAACCAGATTTCGAACGGCATGGGCGTCGGCGTCAGCATCGATGCCATCAAGCGCGCTTCAGACCGCTTCCTGCAATCGGCAAGCCTGAACGCTGTTTCGGACTCCGGCCGCGCCTCGGCCCTGGCCAGCTCCCTGAACACAGCCCAGAACCTGTTTGGCGATCCCAGCGGCGACAATAGTTACTTCGGCACGCTGGACGCAGTTTTCGCGTCCTTCTCAAAGGCTTCGGACGACCCGTCCTCGAGCCTGCTGCGGACCCAGGCCCTGACGCGGGTCGATGATTTCCTCGGCGAGTCGAGCCGGATCACGGCCGCCCTGTCCAACCTGGGCAAGGACGCTGATAACCGGATCGTCTCCGACATCGAGCGCGTCAACGACCTGCTCAAGCAGATCAATACCCTCAATACCGACATCACGCGCGCCAAGGTGGCCGGGGCTGACGGGACGGGCTCCGAGAACGTGCAGAGCGGCCTGATCGACGAGCTGGCCCGCATGATCAACATCCAGGTCAGCCAGCGCCCCAATGGCGGCGTCATGGTGCGCTCGACCGAAGGCCTCAGCCTGGCCGGCGACGGCGTGGCGGTGATCTCCTATCAGAAGTCCAGCACGGCGACGGGCTTCCTGCAGTGCATCCAGGCCAATGGCGGCGACATTCCGGTGGCGCTCAACATTTCCAGCGGCGAGTTGAAGGGCTTGCTGGACCTGCGCAACACCGAACTGCCCGGCCTGTCCGACCAGCTCGGAGAGTTCGTCACCCGCGCCTCCGAGGAACTGAACCGCGCCTCAAACGCCTCCTCGTCGGTGCCGGCACCGTCATCCCTGACAGGTCGCAATACCGGCCTGGACGAGGCTACGGCCCTTGATCACTTCACCGGCAAGACCACCATCGCCCTGACCAGTTCCAGCGGCGTGATCCAGCGCGAGATCGAGATCGACTTCGATCTGGGCACGATGACCGTCAATGGCGCAGCGGGCCCCAGCTTCACCAATACGAACTTCATCACCCAGCTGAATACCGCCCTGGGCGGCCAGGGCACGGCCTCGTTCGGCAACGGGGCCCTCAGCCTCAGTGCGACGGGCAGTAATGGCGTGGTGGTCGCCGATGACCCGACCACGCCCTCCAGCAAGATCGGCAAGGGCTTCAGCCACTATTTCGGCCTCAATGACATCGTCCAGACCAAGGGCTTCTCGCCCTATGAGACCGGTCTGACCGCCAGCGATCCGCACGGCTACACGGCCGGCGATGTCATTACCCTGCGCCTGACGGACACCGAGGGCGGTCGCATTCGCGACGTCAACATCACGGTGCCGGCTGGCACCACGATGCAGGACCTGATGGACACCCTGAACGTCCGCAATGGCGGCGTCGGCCTTTATGGAACCTTCGCCCTCGATGCCAAGGGCGCGATGAATTTCACATCCTATCCGGGCTCGACCGTTACCCTGTCCGTCGCGTCGGATGACACTGAGCGGGGCATGGGCGGCCCCTCGATCACCCAGCTGTTTGGCGTCGGCCCCACCGAACGCGGCACCCGGGGCGAGCGCTTCATTGTCAATCCCACCATGGACCAGGATCCTGCTCGCATTCCCTTCGCCAAGCTCAACCTTTCGGCTGCCGCTGGCGTGATTGCCCTGGCCGTCGGCGATGGACGCGGTGCCATGGCCCTGGCCAAGGCCGGCGACACGACCGCCGACTTCGCCGCTGTGGGCGGGGCCTCGGCGATCAAGACCAGCCTTTTGCGCTATGCCGCAGACTTCAGTGGTTCGATTGCCCGCAAAGCTGCCGCCGCCGAAAGCCGCAAGGACGCCGCCGAAGCGGTGGCCATCGAGGTCGGCACCCAGCGCAAGTCGGAAGAGGGGGTCAATCTCGACGAGGAGCTGATCAACCTCACCACCTATCAGCAGGCGTTCAACGCCTCCGCCCGCCTGATCCAGGCAACCAAGGACATGTACGATGTCCTGACCAATATGATCTGAGGCTGACCGATGACCCGCGTCTCAACCGGCTCCAACTACAGCGTCATGACCAGCAACCTGATGCGCGCCCAGTTGCGCCAGAACGTGCTGGGCGAACAGGTCGCCAGCCAGAAGGTCGCCAATGACCTGAAGGGCTATGCCAAGAACGCCGAGGTCCTGACCGCCATGCGCAGTGCCCAGGCCAAGATCGACGGCCTGATCGATCAGACCAAGCTGGTCGCCAACCGCCTGGACATGCAGGACACCGGCATCGGCCAGGTGGCCGACGGGATTCAGAAGGGGCGTGCAGCGATCGAGAATGCCATGGCCGC
This sequence comes from Caulobacter sp. AVps16, assembly GCF_058681455.1. Lineage (NCBI taxonomy): Bacteria > Pseudomonadati > Pseudomonadota > Alphaproteobacteria > Caulobacterales > Caulobacteraceae > Caulobacter > Caulobacter sp. AVps16. The sequence continues at coordinate 526,202 of NZ_CM178739.1, read as the reverse complement.
TGGCGGCGCGACCTTGATGCAGCAACTGGAAGCGGCGTTCAGCAGTGTCACCCAGGGCGTGAACACCAAGTCCAATGGCCGCTATGTTTTCGCCGGTGCCCTGACCGATACGCCTCCGACCACGGCCGGATCGCTGTCTGATCTGACCGCCGCAGCGTCGACGGCCGATCTCTTCAAGAACGACGACTATATCGCCACCAACCGCATCGACCAGCAAACCACCGTCAAGACGGGTGTGCTGGGCGACGACCTGGGGACCAAGGCCTTCGACGCCTTCAAACAGGTTCAGGCCTATGTGGAAGCCAATGGGGCATTCAGCAGCCCGCTCACCAGTGCGCAGCACACCTTCCTGCAAGGCATGGTGGCCACCTTCAAGGACGCCCATTCCGACGCGCTGGGCATCCAGGGCAAGAACGGGCTGGTGCAGAAACGCTTCGAGAACGCCGGTGTCGAGCTGAAGGATCAGGCCGACACCCTGACCGGCATGGTCGGTGGCATCGTCGATGTCGACATGGCCGAGGCCGTCACCCGCCTCGAGGCCGCCCAGATGGCTGTCCAGGCCGCCGCCCAGGTGTTCTCCAGCCTGCAGGCTTCTTCCCTGCTCAATGTGCTGAAATAGGGCCAACCTCGCAAAACGGCCGTCGAGGCGCTATATGGCCGCGATGGACGCCGACCTTTCAGCTCATGACCTCTCCGATCGCGCCGTCGCGACGGCCCGCGACGCGGTAGGCCTTCCCGCCGGCGCGCGCGTGGTTGTGGCCATGTCGGGCGGAGTCGACTCCACGGTAACCGCCGCCCTGCTCGCCCGCGCCGGCTATGACGTGGTCGGCGTTACATTGCAGCTCTATGACCATGGCGCAGCCATCGCCAAGAAGGGCGCCTGCTGCGCGGGCCAGGACATCATGGACGCCCGCATGGCCGCCGAGCGCATCGGTATCCCGCACTACGTCCTCGACTATGAGAGCCGGTTCAAGGAACAGGTCATCGAGGAGTTCGCCGACGCCTATCTGCGTGGCGAGACGCCGATCCCCTGCGTGCGCTGCAACCAGACGGTCAAGTTCCGCGATCTGCTGGACGTGGCCCGCGACCTGGGCGCCGAAGCCATGGCGACCGGCCATTACGTCCAGCGTGGCTACCGGGAAGGCTCGAACCGACCGCAACTGCGCCGGGCCGGCGATCCGGCCAAGGACCAGAGCTACTTCCTGTTCGCCACCACCCGCGAGCAGCTGGATTTCCTGCGCTTTCCGCTGGGCGACATGCCCAAGAGTGAGGTGCGTCGCGTCGCCGCCGAACTGGGCCTGGCCATTGCCGACAAGCCGGACAGCCAGGACATCTGCTTTGTGCCCGAAGGCAAATACACCACGGTGATCGACCGCATCCGCCCGCACGGCGCGATCCCGGGCGACATCGTGCACATGGACGGCCGCGTTCTCGGCCGGCACGAGGGCGTCACCCGCTACACCATCGGCCAGCGCCGCGGCCTGAACATCGCCGTCGGTGATCCCCTGTTCGTGGTCCGCATCGACGCCGACAAGCGCCAGGTGATCGTCGGCCCGCGCGAGGCCCTGCTGACAGCCTCGCTGGTGCTCAAGGACGGCAACTGGCTGGGCGGCCAGGACAGTCTGGAAGCCGCCGCCGAAGCCGGCCAGCCCGTGCTGGCCCGGGTCCGCTCGACCCGTGAACCGGTACCGGGCCGTCTGGCCATGGTGGACGGCGACCTGCGTGTGGTGTTCGACACCCACGAAGAGGGCGTCGCCCCGGGTCAGGCCTGCGTGCTCTATGACCCCTCCGATCCGGAGCGGGTGCTGGGCGGCGGGTTCATCGCCAGCACAGTGCGGGTCGAGCTGGCCGCTTAGAGCGGCAACTGCACCGTGCTCTTGACCTCTTCCAGCACAGCATAGGTCCGCGTCTCGCGCACGCCGGGCATCTTGACCAGGATGTCGCCCAGGAAGCCGCGATAGGCCTCCATGTCGCGCACCCGGGCCTTGATCAGATAGTCAAAGCCGCCGGCGACCATGTGGCATTCCAGGATCTCGGGCGCGCGGCGGACGGCGGCGGCGAAATCGTCAAAGACCTCGCCGGTCGTACGCTCCAGCATGACCTCGACGAAGATCAGCAGGGCACGGTCGACCTTGGCCGGATCGAGAAGGGCAGCATAGCCGGTGATGAAACCGCGCTCGCGCAGGCGGCGCACGCGGTCGAAGGTGGCCGCTGGCGAAAGATGGCACTGCTTGGCCAGCTCGGCATTGGTGATGCGGCCATCGGCCTGCAGAACCTTCAACAGGCGGCGATCGGTGTCATCAAGAGCGGAACTGGCCATTTGCACCTTTTCTCGAAGATTGTTCGTAGAATTGTCACATAAAGCAAAGCACATTCAGAAAACATGCGGCTATACCACACACCGTCCTAGCCGGTTCCGCACCGCCGTTTCTCCAGACGGCGCCCGGAGCCCCCGAAGACCCTGTCTCCGCCTGATTGGGGACACCAGTGGCACCTTTCCCCCAGGGTGCCGCCGAGAGCGGAAGGGACGCGCGTCTCCCCCCCAGTCGCGTCCCTTCCCACCTCTCCCCTTCCCAACGCCCCTTGCCAGGGTCAGTCTGCCGACAGGCCCTGCGCCGTCACGCCGCCACGCCGCCAGGCATCAAGTCTGGAGTAAAACTGTCATTAGGTGCTGTTGAAGTGAAGTTTCTACGGCTTCAATTCCCCACAAACGAAGCACATTCGCTTCAGGCCTACATATACCGTTGATCATCATTCCACCCGAAGGGTAAGCGCATGACCGACTGGGACAGCCTCGACAACGGCAAGTACCGCGACGAAGCCGCCGTGATCAGCGATCTTCTGGCCGCCGCGCCAATGACCAGCGAGGATCGCGCCGTCGTCCGGGCCGAGGCCGAGGCTCTGGTCAGGGGCGCGCGCCGCAGCGTTCGCAAGCAGGGTGTGGTCGAAAGCTTCCTGCAGGAGTTCAGCCTCGGCACCCGCGAAGGCCTGGCCCTGATGTGTCTGGCCGAAGCCCTGCTGCGCACGCCTGACGACGATACCCGCGACAAGCTGATCGCTGAAAAGATCGGCTCGGCCGACTGGGCCTCGCATCTCGGTGGCAGCGACAGCCTGTTCGTCAATGCCTCGACCTGGGGCCTGATGCTGACCGGCAAGATCGTCGAGCCCGACGACCAGGCCCAGAAGGACCTGCCCGGTTTCATCAAGAAGATCGCCGGCCGCCTGGGCGAGCCCGTCATCCGTGCCGCCGTCGGCCAGGCCATCCGCATCATGGGCGAGCAGTTCGTGCTCGGACGCACCATCGAGGCGGCCATCAAGCGCGCCGCCGGCGATGGCGACATCTGCAGCTTCGACATGCTGGGCGAAGGTGCCCGCACCGCCGCCGACGCCGCCCGCTATGAGCAGTCCTATGCCGACGCCATCGAGACGGTCGGCAGGCTGTCCAACAATGCCGGTCCCGAGGCCGGTCACGGCGTGTCGGTCAAGCTGTCGGCGCTCTGCCCGCGCTATGAGGCCACGCAGGAAGCCCGGGTCTGGGACGAGCTCTATCCGCGCGTTCTGCGCCTGGCCCTGATCGCCGCCCGCTACAACATCAACTTCACCATCGACGCCGAAGAAGCCGACAGGCTGGCCCTGTCGCTGAAGCTCCTGGACCGCCTGTGCCGCGAGCCGGACCTGGGCCCATGGACCGGTCTGGGCCTCGCCGTTCAGGCCTATCAGAAGCGGTGCCCCGAGGTGATCGCCCGTCTGTCGGCCCTCTCGCAGGACACCGGCCGCCGCCTGATGGTCCGCCTCGTGAAGGGTGCCTACTGGGACAGCGAGATCAAGCGCGCCCAGGTCGCTGGCCGCCCAGACTATCCGGTCTATTCGACCAAGCCGGCAACCGACCTGTCCTATCTGGTCTGCGCCAAGGCCCTGATCGCCGCCGCGCCGCACCTCTATGCCCAGTTCGCAACCCATAACGCCCATACCCTGGCGGCCGTGGTGCGCATGGCCAAGACCGCCGGCGTCAAGATCGAGCATCAGCGCCTGCATGGCATGGGCGAGGCGCTCTACAAGGCCGCCGATGACCTCTATGACGGCATCACCCTGCGGGCCTATGCCCCGGTGGGCGGTCACGAAGACCTCTTGCCCTATCTGGTCCGCCGCTTGCTGGAGAACGGGGCCAATACCAGCTTCGTGCATGCCCTGCTCGACGAGCGGGTTCCGGTCGAAAAGGTCGTGGTCGACCCGATCGACGCCGTTGAGGCCCATCCCGACCGCCACGCCAAGATTCCGACCCCGCCCAAGGTCTATGGCGACCGCCGTCAGAACTCCGCCGGGATCGACCTGTCCGTCCTGGCCGAGCGCGAGCGCCTGAGCGCCGCAGTGACGACCCTGGACGCCGCGCCGCTCTCGGCCGGCCCTCTGGTCGGCGGCAAGATGTCGGCCGGCGCAGCACCGCAGCCCGTGATCAGCCCCTCGGACGCCGGTCGTGTCGTCGGCGTGGTCTCGGAAGCCCAGATTCCCCAGATCGACCAGGCCTTCAAGCTGGCCCGCGCCGCGCAACCGGCCTGGGACAAGGCGGGCGGGGCCGCTCGTGCCAAGGTGCTGCGGGCCATGGCCGACGCCCTGGAAGCCAATATCGACCCCCTGATCGCCATCCTGTCGCGCGAAGCCGGCAAGACCCTGAGTGACGGCATTGCCGAGGTCCGCGAGGCCGTGGACTTCTGCCGCTACTATGCGGTGCTGGCCGAGGATCAGTTCGGCGACGGCGAGGTCCTGAAGGGCCCGGTGGGCGAGACCAACGTCCTGCGCCTGGCCGGCCGTGGCGTCTTTGTCTGTATCAGCCCCTGGAACTTCCCCCTGGCCATCTTCACCGGTCAGATCGCGGCTGCCCTGGCCGCGGGCAATGCCGTGCTGGCCAAGCCTGCCGAGCAGACCCCGCTGATCGCCATGGAAGCGGTGAAACTCTATCACGCTGCGGGCCTCGACCCGCGCCTTCTGGCCCTGTTGCCCGGTCGCGGCGAAACCGTCGGCGCGGTGCTGACCGCCCATGACGAACTGGACGGCGTGGCCTTCACCGGCGGCACCGACACCGCCTGGCGGATCAACCAGACCCTCGCCCAGCGCCAGGGCCCGATGGTACCGTTCATCGCCGAGACCGGCGGCCTCAACGGCATGTTCGTCGACACCACCGCCCAGCGCGAACAGGTCATCGACGACGTCATCGTCTCGGCCTTCGGCAGCGCCGGCCAGCGCTGCTCGGCCCTGCGTCTGCTGTTCCTGCCGCACGACACTGCCGACCACATCATCGACGGCCTCAAGGGGGCCATGGACGCCCTGACTCTGGGCGATCCCGCCCTGGCGACCACCGATGTGGGTCCGGTCATCGATGCCGAGGCCAGGGACGCGCTCGACAAGCACCTGGTGCGCCTGAAGCGGGAGGCCAAGGTCCTGCACGCCCTGAACGCTCCGGCGTCCGGCACCTTCTTCGCGCCGGTCATGGCCGAGATCCCAGCCGCCGACTTCCTCGAGCGCGAAGTGTTCGGCCCGGTCCTGCACGTCGTGCGCTACGCACCAGAAGACCTGGAACAGGTGGCCGGTGCCCTGGCGGCCCGTCGCTACGGCCTGACCCTGGGCATCCATTCGCGGATCGAGAGCTTCGCGGCGGATGTCCAGCGCCTCGTCCCGGCCGGCAACACCTATGTGAACCGCTCGATGACCGGCGCAGTGGTCGGGGTCCAGCCGTTCGGCGGCGAAGGCCTGTCGGGCACCGGTCCCAAGGCCGGCGGACCCCACGCCCTGCTGCGCTTCGCAGTCGAGCGGGCGGTCAGCATCAACATCACAGCCCAGGGCGGCGACCCGGCGCTGCTGAACCTTTAGGCGCGCCGGCCCGTCCCCGGACGGTTGTTCGCGTCGTTAAGACACGGCATGGTCCTCCGGCGCGCTGGACAGCGTGTGACGGAGGACTTGCCATGACCCTTTCCCGCCGGACCTTGCTGACCGCGCTTGCGGTTGCCCCGGCCTTGGGCGCGGCAACCGCCAAGCCGAACGGCTTCGTCGCCGTCACCGACGGCCGCCTGACCCTCGACGGCCAACCCTATCGCTTCGTGGGCGGCAATCTCTGGTACGGTGCCTGGCTGGGTGCGCCGGCCGCCTATGGCGATCGCGCGCGGCTGCGGCGCGAGCTCGACAAGCTCAAGGCCCTCGGCGTGACCAATCTGCGGGTGCTGGGTTCGGGCGAACGCTCGCCGGCCAAGGTGGCCCTTGACCCGACCTTCCGCGGCCCTGGCGAAGACTATGACGCCAACCTGCTGAAGGGGCTGGATTTCCTGCTGGCCGAAATGGCCCTGCGCGACATGAAGGCCGTGATCTATCTGAACAATTTCTGGGACTGGTCGGGGGGCATGCCGGCCTATCTGAGATGGACCGAGAACGGCACCTGGTTCCAGCAAGGTGATCCGGCCCATCCCTGGCCCGAATATGCCGACTACGCGGCCCGCTTCTATGGCGACACCCAGGCCAATGCCCTGTTCCGCCACTTCGTGAAGAGCCTGGTTGGACGGGTCAACAGTGTCACCGGCCAGCCCTATCGCAACGATCCGACAATCATGGCCTGGCAACTGGCCAACGAGCCGCGCCCCGGCGGCAGCGAAGGCTTCGGGGTCGCCAATCTGCCGATCTACTACTGCTGGATTCGCGAGACGGCCGCCTTCATCAAGGGTCTGGATCCGCACCATCTGGTCTCGACCGGCAGCGAGGGGAGCATGGGCTGCCTGGAGCGTGAATCCTGTGTGGTCGAAGCCCACAAGCCGGCCGAGATCGACTATGTGACCCTGCATATCTGGCCCAACAACTGGGGCTGGATCGATCCGAAGAACCAGCCTGCCACCTATGAGGCGGGCGAGGCTCGTTGTCGCGACTATGTAAAGCGCCACATCGCCCTGGCGCGGTCACTCAACAAGCCCCTGGTCATCGAGGAGTTCGGTCTGATCCGCGACCAGCGGGCCTTCGCGCCCGACGCGCCGGCCAGGTATAAGGACCGCTTCTATACAACGATCTATGATTTGGCCCTGGCCGACATGAAGGCCGGCGGGCCGGTCTGCGGGACCAACTTCTGGGCCTGGAACGGTGAAGGTCGCGCCCAGCAGGCCGATGCCTGGTTCAAGCACGGCGACAAGAGTTTCGTGGGCGATCCGCCGCAGGAAGAGCAGGGCCTGTACGGGGTGTTTGACGCCGATGTCTCGACCCTGGCGGTGATCCGCCGGCATGCCGAGGCTGTGAACGCCCTGTCGCCCGCCAGAGCGGGTCCGCCGCCCGCGCACCTGCCGACACCGTTCTACCAGGGTGAGCGCGGCTGATTTACTGTCCACCGGTGTCATGGCCCGTGCTACCCCTTGGATCAGGCGTAGCCAGAAGCGCCGGAGGGGACCATGGACCGCCAAACCCGTCTTGACCGTCGTGGCCTGCTGCTCGCGGGCGGCGCGCTGGCCCTGACGCCCGGCGCGGGCCTGGCCGCAGGCGCTCAGCGCTCACCCGTGGTGACGACCACCAACGGCCGGGTACGCGGCGCGCGGGCTGACGGCGTTCACGTCTTCAAGGGCCTGCGCTATGGCGCAGACACCGGCGGGGCGCGACGGTTCATGCCGCCGGTCAAGCCGCAACCCTGGACGGACGTGCAGGAGGCCCTGGCCTATGGCGCGGCGAGCCCCCAGTCCGGCCGTGGCGAAGACGGTGAGACGCTGTCGGAAGACTGCCTGTTTCTCAATGTCTGGACGCCGGCAACCGCAGACCGGAAGCACGGCCTGGCCGATGGCGGCCAGCGACCCGTCATGGTCTATATCCACGGCGGGGCCTACAATACCGGCTCCGGCGGCAGCCCGCTCTATGACGGCAGCGCCCTGGCCAGGCGTGGCGACGTGGTGGTGGTCACCGTCAACCACCGCCTGAATGCCTTCGGCTATCTCTATCTGGCGCGTCTGTTCGACGATCCCGGCGTCGCCGACAGCGGCAATGTGGGTCAGCTGGACCTCGTCCTGGCCCTGCAGTGGGTGCGTGACAATATCGCGGCCTTCGGCGGCGATCCGAGCCGGGTCATGCTGTTTGGCCAGTCCGGAGGCGGGGCCAAGATCGCCACCCTGATGGCCATGCCTGCCGCCGGCGGCCTGTTCCATCGCGCCGCCACCATGAGCGGCCAGCAGGTGACCGCCGCCGGGCCGTTCAATGCCACCCACCGGGCCCAGGCCTTCCTCGACAAGCTGGGGATCAAGGACCTGGCAGCCCTGCGCGCCCTGCCCGCTGAAGCCTTTCTGGCCGGGCTGAAGGCTATCGATCCCGTCGCCGGATCAGGCGGGGTCTATATGGGCCCGGTGCTGGACGAGCGGTCCCTGAGCCGTCACCCGTTCTTCCCTGACGCTGCGCCGCAAAGCCTCAACGTGCCGATGATGTGCGGCAACACCCATGACGAAACCCGCGGCTTCGTCGGCTTTGACCGCAAGATGCTGGACCTGACCTGGGACGAGGTGATCAGCCGCCTGCCCGGCCAGTTCAATGCCCGGATCGACATCGATCCGGCCACCGTGGTGGCGGCCTATCGCAGGCTCTATCCGCACTATTCACCCTCAGACGTCTATTTCGCCGCCTCGACCGCCGGCCGCTCCTGGAAGGCCGCCATTATCCAGGCCGAGGAACGCGCCCGGGCCGGGGCCCCGGCCTATGTCTATCAGGTGGACTGGCGCTCGCCGCGCGACGGCGGGGTCTGGGGCGCGCCCCACACCATCGACATCGCCCTGGTGTTTGGGACCCTGACGGCGAAAGGCTCTCTGGCGGACGCCAGTCCGGAGTCCGTCGCCATGTCCAACCAGATGAGCGATGCCTTCATCGCCTTCGCGCGCACAGGCAATCCTAACGGACCGACAGTCCCGACCTGGGAGCCCTACACCCTGCCCCGCCGCCAGACGATGGTGTTCAACACGCCCTCGGCCCTGGCCGACGACCCGCGCGGCGCGGAACGGGAGCTGTTCAACAAGGTCCCGTTCACCCAGTTCGGCACCTAGGGTCTGACTGAAATTAAGGACTAACCTCGAATTCTGACAGACCCCGGCTTTTGATCCTGAGCCACATTCGGAAGGTTCAGTCGCCCATACTCAAGCCCCTCGAGGCTTAGGCGGCGACGTCCTCGTCTTCGTCCTCGTCGTCAAAATCCTCGTCAGGATCGATCGCCAGGGCCGCATCGCGCAGGGACTCGGCCTGGTCGGCGATCTCGGCGATGATCTCGTCGCTGACCCCGACAAGTTCGAGGGCGGCAGCCAGATGGCCAATGATCAGATCGAGCTCATCGTCACCCAGGCCGATTTCCGTCAGCCAGGCCAGGGCGGCACCGACCTCATCATGGCCGTCAGCCCGACCGGCATCCATCGACACCGCCAGAAAGGCGCGGCCGCCCGCCGTGATCACCGGCCCAAAAACGTCGGCCAGGCGATCATCGGCCTGGGCCCGCTGGAAAAAGTCGTCGAGCGCCGTCCGGGCGACGGTCTCGCCGCCGATGCGCTCATAGGGAGGCAGGGGGAAGGTCATGGGAATCCTCGCCGAAGCTTTGAGTGAACTCGGAACGGAATTCGAGGACGCTAACACGCACCCCGGCGGGGAGCGTGATGGAGCCATGACAGTGTGAAACTGGTTTTGTGACGCTACCCCCGCCGCATCGGGCGGGGGTGCATCGGGACTATTTCGCGGCGTCCATCAGGCCGGCAAAGCGCTCAAACAGATAGAGGCTGTCGGTCGGGCCCGGCGAGGCTTCCGGGTGATGCTGCACCGAGAACACCGGCTTGCCCTCCAGGGCGATGCCGGCATTGGTGCCGTCGAACAGTGACACGTGGGTTTCGGCCACACCGGCCGGCAGGCTGTCGCTGTCGACTGTGAAGCCGTGGTTCATCGAGACGATCTCGACCTTGTTGGTGGTCAGGTCCTTGACCGGGTGGTTGGCCCCGTGATGGCCCTGCTCCATCTTCACCGTCCTGGCACCCAGGGCCAGGGCCAGCATCTGGTGACCCAGGCAGATGCCGAACACCGGCTTGCCGCTGGCCACCAGTTTCTGGATCTCCGGCACCGCATATTGGCCGGTCGCAGCCGGGTCGCCCGGCCCGTTCGACAGCAGCACGCCATCGGGATTGCGGGCCAGGATGTCCTCGGCCGAGGTATTGGCCGGCACCACCGTGGCGCGGGCCCCGACATGGGCGAGCGACCGCAGGATGTTGCGCTTGACGCCGTAGTCGAGGACCACGACTTCGTACCGGGGCTTGTCGAGCTTGGCGTAGCCTTCCGGCCAGGACCACAGGCCCTCGTCCCAGGTGAAGGTCTGGGTGGTCGAGGCGTCCTTGGCCAGGTCCAGGCCTTCCAGACCCGACCAGGCCCGGGCCTTGGCGACCAGGCCCTCAAGGTCGAACACGCCGTCGGGCGAGTGGGCGATGACGCCGTGCGGCATGCCGGTCTCGCGGATCTTGCGGGTCAGGGCGCGGGTATCGACCCCGGCCAGTCCGACCATGCCGCGACGCTTCATCCAGCCGTCGAAATCGCTGTCGGCGCGCCAGTTGGCAGAATCGGTCGGCACTTCACGGAAGATTGCGCCCCGGGCAGCGGTTTCCGAGGCCCCGGACATCTGTTCGAGGTCGTCGATATTGGTGCCGACATTGCCGACATGGGGAAAGGTGAAGGCCACGATCTGGGCCATGTAGGACGGGTCGGTCAGGATCTCCTGATAGCCGGTCATGGCGGTGTTGAAGCACACCTCGCCGACCGCATCGCCGACCGCGCCACAGCCCACGCCCTGCAGGATCGTGCCGTCGGCCAGGGCCAGAATACCAGTGACGCCCTTAAGCAGGACAGGAGGGGGGAGAAGGTCTTTGGACATCTCGTAAAGCGCCTCCTAAAAACGCGTGCCCCGAAAGGGCTCTCATTGTCGCAAAAAGGCGGGCCGGGGTTAACCCCTACCCGCCGCGCAAACGGCGGCGTGTCTAGGGGGTGTGGGAGGGGGGGTCAACCCCTTCAATCACGGGTGTCTGGCGAGACCGCCACATTCCTGTGATATGCGAACAAGCCTCCTCGCCCGCGCCGCGCCCAAGCCCTTATGGTGCAAGGCTTGGCACATCAAAATCTCGGAGAGCGACTGTGCTCGAACTGCGCCCCAATTGCGAGTGCTGCGACTGCGATCTGCCGCCGGCCAGCGACCAGGCCCGGATCTGCACCTTCGAATGCACCTTCTGCGCCGACTGCGGTGACACGCGATTCTCCGGAACCTGCCCTAATTGCGGCGGCGATCTGGTCGCTCGCCCCATCCGTCCGGAGGACAAGCTGCACCGTTTCCCGGCCTCCCTGCGCCGGGTGGTCAAGGCTCACTCGGCCTGTGCGAGCCTGCGCCCGCCCGAACCGGGATCGGGCTGGGCGACACCCTGATCCAGGGTCGCTCGCCCCTTTCCGAGGACAACTTGTCGCGGGGCGCGGACCTTCAAAATTATGCCGCGTTAACACCTTAGAGCTCATGCTGAGAGCCTCGAAGGAGCAGACCGATGACCACCCTCAGCGTGACCCGTCTCATCACCACCGAAGGCTCGACGACCAGCCTTGTCGGTCTCGGTGAAACGGCGCTGCGTCTGATGCTTGTGGCGGCCCTGCCGATCAGCGCGACGATCTTTTTCGTCCAGACCTTTTAGGCCTCAGGGACGCCTGACCAGCCCCGCCGCCCGCAGGTCGGTCAGGGTGGGATAGCCGTCGACGGCCATCAGCAGATCGGCCTCTGCCAGGATACTGCGCAGCACGTGTATGACCCCGGCCACGCCCCCCAGTGCCAGACCATAGGCATAGGGTCGACCAATGCCCACGGCGGCTGCGCCGAGGGCCAGGGCCTTGACCACGTCAGTGCCTGACCGCACCCCGGAATCGAACATCACCGGTGTCTTGCCCGAGGCCTCGACCACGCCTGGGAGCATGTCTATGGCCGCTACCCCGCCATTGGCCTGCCGGCCGCCATGGTTGGAGCAGTAGATCCCGTCCACCCCGCCATCGATGGCCCGGCGGGCGTCGTCGGGATGGCAGATGCCCTTGAGGATCAGCGGCAACTTGGTCATCGACCGCAGCCAGGGCAGATCGGCCCAGGTCAGGGTCTTGCCGAAGGTCGCCCCCCACTGGGCAACGGCCGCCTGCGGGTCTTCCTCCGGCGGCTTGGCCAACAGGGCGCGGAAGGCGGGGTCGGACATGTAGTTGGCGAGGGCGTGGCCGCGCAGCTGCGGGAAATTGGCCTCATTCAGGTCGCGCGGTCGCCAGCCGGTCACCCAGGTATCGAGGGTCACGACAATGGCCTTGAAGCCCGAGGCCTCGGCCCGGGCCACCAGGCTTTCGGCGACGTCCTTGTTCTTGGGCGTGTAGAGCTGGAAGAAGCCGGGAGTGTCGCCCATCGCGGCGGCGACCTGCTCCATCGGATCATTCATCAGGGTCGAGGCCACCATCGGCACACCGGTGGCGGCGGCGGCCCTGGCGGTGGCGATATCGCCATGACCGTCCTGGGCGCAGAGGCCGATCACCCCGATGGGGGCCATGAAGACCGGGCTGGGCAGCTTGATCCCGAACAGGTCGATGGACAGATCGCGGGTGGTGCAGTCGACCATCATCCGCGGGATCAGACCCCACGACTTGAAGGCCTCGGCATTGTAGTCCTGGGTAAACTCATCGCCGCACCCGCCCTGCACATAGGACAGGGTTGCCGGCGGCAGGGCGGCCTGGGCGCGCGCTTCCAGGGTCTTGAAGTCGACCGGCAGGGTCGGCTTCACGCCGCGCATCAGCCCGCCGAAATAGATCTCGTTCTGATAGTCGCCGAACGCCATGGTCGCCTCCCCGGCTTATGATCTTTGCGACCAACCTGAACAGTGATCAGACGGCTTGCAAGGGCGGTGAAGGGTTGGGTCGCCACGCAAGGCGTCTTGACGCCCGCCGGCGATGCGGCGACGGGAAGGACATGCAAGTGCCCGCCCATACCGTTACGACCGTCGGCGTCGATGCTGATGACACCCTGTGGCACTGCGAGAGCCTGTTTCGCCTGACCCACCAGAGGTTCGTCGACCTGCTCGCCGAGCATGGCGACGCCGCCCACATCGAGTCCCAGCTGGCGGCCACCGAGAAGCGCAACCTGCGGCTCTATGGCTATGGGGCCAAGGGCTTCACCCTGTCGATGATCGAGACGGCCATGGAGCTGACCCATGGCGAGGTCTCGACCCGGGTGATCCGCGAGATCCTGGCCGCCGGCCGCGAGATGCTGACCGAGCCGGTCGAGCCCCTGCCCGGCGTGGAACACGCCCTGGCCCGGCTGTCGGAGCGCTATCGCCTGATCCTGATCACCAAGGGCGACCTGCTGCACCAGGAGCAGAAGCTAGCCTCGTCAGGGCTGGGTGACCTGTTCGCCGCGGTCGAGATCGTCTCGGAGAAGGATGCCGGTACCTATCGCCGGGTGTTTGAGCGCCATGGCACAGGTGCCGACCAGGCAGTGATGGCCGGCAATTCGATGCGGTCAGACATCCTGCCGGCCCTGGAGGCCGGGTCCTGGGGCGCGCTGATCCCCTATCCCCTGGTCTGGGCCCATGAGGCCGCCCAGGCACCGGCCGATCACCCGCGCTATGTCGAGCTGGACGCGATCAGTGCGCTTCCGGACTGGATCGATCAGATTTCCGCCAGCTGAGCCGCGTGATCCAGTCGCGCGCCGGGCGCTCGAACAGGATCAGCGACAGATAGGCCAGCGGCACGAGGGCCACGACCCAGAACAGCACCCACAGCCGCATCAGGTCGCCGTTCAGGTTCCACATCCCCAGCCCCACCCACGCCAGGCCCATCTTCAGGGCGATGGGGTGCAGCATGTAGAGGGTAAAGCTGAGCTGGGCCCAGGGGGCCAGGCGTCGGGTTACGGGTCCGACCGGTCCGGCGGCGTCAGCGGCGATGCCCGCCAGGCCGACGGCATAGATCACCAGCAGCAGCACATCGCGCGGAACTTTTAGCGGCGAGGCGATCAGGAAGGCGGCCAGCAGGCCCCACATCACCAGGTTCGGAAAGGGCAGTTTGGCCAGCAGCGGCCGGATCTGGAAGCCGAGCATGCCGATCAGGAAGCCCGGCACGGCCCGCAGCACGCCGTAATCCCAGGTCCACTGGTGGAACGGCCGGTCGCCATGCGGGGTCTGTAGCAGGATCACCAGGCTCAGGATCGCCAGTCCACCGGTGACCCAGCGCCCCCTAGCGGTGATCCAGAACAGCAGCGGCAGGGCGATATAGACCCCCATCTCGGCACTGATCGCCCAGCTGACGAAGTTCCAGGTCTGGGACTTGCACACGCCCCAGGCATGGATGAACAGGATGTTGGGGACGATGCAGGCGACGTCATAGCGCTTGGCATCCCTGTCCTGGATCCAGCCGGCCGCCCCGGCGGCGGCCACGGCGATGAAGACCAGCATGGTCGCCCAGTGCAGCGGCCCCAGACGCGCCACCCGCTTCTTGAGGAAGTCGCCATATTTCGCGAGCGTGGTCAGACGGCCGGTATAGATCGCCGCCATCACATAGCCGCTGATCACGAAGAACAGGTCGACGATCAGACTGAAGGTCTTGATCGTGTCATCGGCCAGCTGCCAGCGGCCGTCCAGATTGATGAAGCGGTTGAAGTGGAAGACCACGATCATCAGGGCCCCGACAATACGCAGGGCATCCAGATGCAGCATCTGGTCGGAATCGGGCTTCAGGGGCGGCAGCTTGATCATGGGCGAGAGGTGCGCCGGAGCGTCGAAACGGTCAAGTTGGCGAGCATACCCAATTTGATTCATCGCATGGTTTGGCTTGCAGCCGGGCCGCACCATCTAACGCTCATGACCCTGCAACCCGCGCCCTTCACCGACGCCGAGATCGACGCCCTGGTTGAGACCTTTTACGCCAAGGTCCAGCAGCACCACCGCCTGGGGCCGGTCTTTCAGAAGGCCGTGGGCGACGACGGCTGGCCCGAGCATCTGGCGACCCTGAAGCGGTTCTGGGCCGGGGTGCTGCAGGGTACGGGCGGCTACAAGGGTTCGCCCATGGCCGTGCATCAGCGGGTCGAGGGTCTCACCGAAGGCCTCTTCACCCCGTGGCTGGGCCTGTTCCACCTGACCTGCGCCGAGCTGTTCGACGCCCCGCGCGCGGCCCTCGTCGGTGCCAAGGCCGAACGCATCGCCCAGACCCTCAAGCGCGGCCTGTCGTTCCGGCCGGGAGCGGCGGCGTGAGCGCCGATGCCCTTCGCGAGGCCCTGACGGATCGGGGTTTTGCGCGCGTCCCGGCCGACGAGTCCCGCGACCTCTTGGGACCGGCCGCCCTGGCCGATTGGGCCGGATTCGCCGACAGCTGGAACGATCTGGGTCTGGACGGCTTCATGGCCGATGGCGGCCGTTACCGGAAGCGCCGGTTTGCCGCCTTCGCCGCAACCCCTGAAGGCGTTCGGCGCAAGCCGCACCAGCCGCACTATCAGAGCCGCGACTACAATGCCCTGAACGGCGGGGTACAGCGCTGGTTCGAGCCAGTGACCGACGCCATCGCCGAGCATCCGGTCACCCGCGCTGTCATCGAACAGGGCCTGGCCATCTTTCATCCGATCACGCCGCAGCCGCCGGCCGCCTGGCATGTGGAACTGCACCAGTTTCGCATCGAGGCCCGCGCCGGCGAACTGGGCCAGCCCACGCCCGAGGGCGCGCATCGCGACGGGGTGGACTGGGTGATCGTCATGCTGGTCGACCGGATCAATGTGCTGAGCGGCGTCACCGACATCTACGCCCCCGGCGGCAAGTCCCTGGGCAGCTTCACCCTGACCGCCCCGGCCGACATGGTGCTGCTGGACGATTTGCGGGTGCTGCACGGCGTGACCCCGATCCGCCCCGAAGACCCGGCACGCCCCGCCCTGCGCGACGTTCTGGTGGTGACGTTCCGGCAGGAGATCTAGCCTCCGGACCCGTCAAGGGTTCCCAGCACGAGAGGCTCAAGGTGGCTATCGGATCAGAAAAGTGCTCTGAACCGGCAAGGCAAGGTCTCCACTCCACGTCTGTGATCATTCAACAGGGTTGCAAAGCGAGTTCGCCGACATGAAGACCACCGGACTGGCCTTCGCCGCCATTATGGCCCTTGTGATCCTGTTCCAGATCGCGCTCATCCTGGGTGCCCCCTGGGGCCACCTGACGCTTGGTGGCCAGTGGTCGGGCGCTCTGCCGCCGAAGATCCGCTTGATCCCCGTCGTCTCGATTATCCTGCTCCTGGCCATGACCCGCATCGCGCTCGGGGCCAGCGGCCTGCGGCCCCAATGGGGTCCCCGATGGCTCATCTGGCCGGTCTGCGCCTACATGGCGCTGGGGATCGCCGTCCATATCGTCACCCCCTCAGCGGCCGAGCGGATGCTGTGGCTGCCGATCCTGACCGTCCAGTTCGGCCTGTCCTTACGGCTCGCGCTCAGCCCGCGTCCGGTCCCCCGCGCGCCCTGAGTTCTGCAGCCAGCAGGTCGAAAACGATCCGGAACCGGCGGCTCGTATTGAGCTCGCGGTGCGCCACCAGCCAGATGGGAAACATCAGAGGTTCCAGGTCCGGCAGGGCCCGGACCACCCTGGGCTCGGCGTCGCCGATGGATCCATCGAGGATGCCGATGCCCACGCCCTGTTTCACCAGTTCCCACATGACCAGATAGCTCTCGGTCAGGACAGGGAAGTTGCGCTCGGTCAGGGGCAGGCCCATCGCGACCAGCCCCTTCAGGAACATTCCCGAGCCGTCGATGCTGATGAAGTCGGCGTTGCGCAGGTCATAGGGCAGACGTGGCGAGCCCAGGCGTTCGAGATAGGCCGGGGTGGCGTAGAGACGGGCCGGTACGTCGCGGATCTTGGTGGCCACCAGGTCTGGCTCGACGGGGCGGAAATTGCGGATGGCGATGTCGGCTTCGCGCCGCCGCAGGTCGCTGGCCCGGCTGGAAACGACGATCTCGACCTCGATCCCTGGATGGCTCTGCCGGAGTTTGGCTAGAAAGCCCGGCAGGATGAAGGCTGCATGGATCTCGCTGGCCGCCAGCACGACCTTGCCCTGCACGGACTGCGACTGCCCCGCCGCCGTCAGCGACACCCGGCCGGCCGCCTCGCCCATGGCCCGGACATGATCCAGCAGTTCCAGGCCGCTCGGCGTCAGGGTCAGGCCGCGCCCGACCCGCTCGAACAGGACGACGCCGAGTTCTTCCTGCAGGGCCTCAACCTGTCGCCCCAGGGTCGGCTGGGCCATGCCCAGGGCCCGGGCCGCCGCGGACAGCGAGCCTTCCTCGGCGGTGATCAGAAAGGCCCGCGCCCGGTTCCAGTCGAATTTTACAGCCCGCCAATCCATGCAAAAACGCATAGCAACTCCATCGATAACCGCAATACCCATGCAAAAACTTAGGGCCTAAAACCTGCCGGTACCCCGACCGACAGGACCTCACCCCATGAAAGCCGCCCTTTGCCGCACCTATGGACCGCCCGCCGTGGTCCGCCTCGGCGAGGTGCCGATGCCGACACCGCGTGACCACGAGGTCCTGGTCCGCATCCGGGCAACAACCGTCAGCTCGGCCGACTGGCGGGCCCGCAGCCTGGCCATGCCGCCGGGGTTCCAGGCCCTGGCCCGTCCGGTGTTTGGTCTGATCGCCCCGCGCAACCCGATCCTGGGCACCGAATTGGCCGGCCAGGTCGTCGCCACCGGCAAGGCGGTGACGCGGTTCCGGGCTGGGGATCTGGTCTTTGCCTTCACCGGGGCCCGCTTCGGCTGTCATGCGGAGTTCCGGGTGCTGCGGGAACATGACCTGATCAGTCACAAGCCCGCCAATCTCGACTTTGAGACCGCCGCCGCCCTCTGTTTCGGCGGGACTACCGCCCTGGGCTTCCTGCGCGACATGGGAAAGCTGAAGCGAGGCGAGCAGGTGCTGGTCGTCGGGGCTTCAGGCTGTGTCGGCTCAGCGGCCGTCCAGCTTGCCCGCCACTTCGGAGCCGGGGTCACGGCGGTCTGCAGCGCCGCCAATGAGGGCCTGGTCCGCAACCTCGGAGCCGAGACGGCAATCGACTACCAGACGCGGGATTTCGCCGCCTCGGGCCGCACCTATGACATCATCCTGGACACGACGGGCACCGCCCCCTTCGCCCGCTGCGGCCACCTGCTGCGGCCTGGCGGCCGGCTTCTGGTCGTTCAGGGCAGCCTCGGTCAGGCCCTGGGCCTGGACGGCCCGTCGCGGTCCAGCGGTTTGAGCCAGATCGGCGGGGTTCCCAAGGTCACGCTGCAGGACCTGGAGCTGCTGGCCCACCTGGCCCAGGCGGGCGAGTTGAAACCCGTCATCGACAGGGTCTATCCGCTGGAGCACGCCGCTGAAGCCCATGCCTGTGTGGAGCAGGGCCACAAGCGCGGCAGCGTGGTGCTCAGCATCGACCCCAGCTGAGCGCGATCGCATGATGCGCCACGTGCGGCCATGGCCTATGGTACAGCCCACTCGCCATGCGCTTCGACGACCGCTTCCTTGAAGAACTGAAGTCCCGCCTTCGCCCCTCCGACGTGATCGGAAAGTCGGTGAAGCTGCGGCGGCAGGGGCGCGAATATGCGGGTCTGTCGCCCTTCACCAAGGAGAAGAGCCCCTCGTTCTTCGTCAATGACGACAAGGGTTTTTATCACTGCTTCTCCAGCGGCAAGCACGGCGACATCATCAGTTTCCTGCAGGAAACCGAACGCCTGACCTTCAGCGAGGCCATCGAGCGTCTGGCCTCGGAAGCCGGCATGGCCCTGCCCGAGCCCGATGCCCGCGCTGCCCAGGACGACCGCAAGCGCCAGGGCCTGGGCGACTGGATGGCGCTGGCCGCTACCTGGTTCGAGGCCGAGCTGCGCCGCCCCGTCGGCCAGGCCGCCCGCGCCTATCTGGAACGCCGGGGCCTGCCTGAAGGCGAGTGGAGCCGCTTCCACATCGGCTTTGCGCCCAACAATCGCACTGGCCTGAAGGACTATCTGATCGCCAAGGGGGCCCAGCCGGGCGATCTGGTCGAGGCCGGGGTGCTGATCGCGCCGGAAGACGGCGGCGCGTCCTATGACCGCTTCCGCGACCGGATCATCTTTCCGATCACCGACACGCGCGGCAAGGTCGTGTCGTTCGGCGGCCGGGCCATGGATCCCGCAGCCCGGGCCAAGTATCTGAACGGTCCCGAGACCAGCCTCTTCCACAAGGGCCGGCTGCTGTACGGGCTCTATGAAGCCCGCAAGATCCTGCACGCCGCCCAGGCCGCCGCCCCCACCGACAACAATCCGCTGGTGGTGGTCGAGGGCTATATGGACGTCATCGCCTGCCAGAGGGCCGGCGTGGCGGCGGTGGCGGCCATGGGCACGGCCATGACCGAGGAGCAGATGGAGGTGCTGTGGCGCCTGCATCCCGAGCCCACCCTGTGTTTTGACGGCGACAAGGCCGGCCAGCGGGCCGCCAGCCGGGCCATGGACCGCGCCCTGCCCCTGCTGAAGCCCGGCCGCTCGTTCCGCTTCTCGCTGGTGACCGGCGGCAAGGATCCCGACGATGTCCTGCGCGAGCAGGGCCCTGCGGCGCTCAGGTCTCAGCTGGCCGCAACTACGCCCTTTGTCGAGCAGCTGTTCAGCCGCGAACGCGATCTGGAGCCGCTCGACACGCCCGAGCGCAAGGCGGGCCTGAAGCAGCGCCTGCGGACCGCGGCTGCAACCATCGCCGACAAGGATCTGGCCCAGGCCTATAGGGACGATCTGCTGGGCCGGCTGGATGCCCTGTTCCCGCGCGCGGCCTTCACGCCCAATGATGGCGGCTATGGCGGGGGGCGTCCCTTTGTGCCCCGCGGCCAGTGGAAGGACGGCAAGCGCCTGCCGCCCGATCCCGGCATCCGCGGCGTGGCCCGGGCCCAGATCGGCGAGCGGATCAATCCCTTCCACGCCGCAATCGCCCTGGCGGCCATCGACCATCCGGGCTGGGCCCGGCCCTATGACGAGGCCATCGAGCGGGTAGGCTTTGGCGATCCGCGCCTGCGCCCCCTGGCCCGCGAACTGTTCGAGGCCCTGGTCGACGACATGCACGACGACGCCCCGTTCCGCGACATCCTGGCGCGCAAGGGCCTGGGTCCGCAGATCGCCGAGGTCGAACGCGTGGCCCAGGCCGACGCCCCCTTCCTCAAGTCCGGCATGGAGCCACACCAGGCCAGGGCCCTTTGGTCGGCCTGTTATGAAGCGGTGATCGAGGTCGCCAATGCCGAACAGGCCCTCGAAGCCCTGCGGCACGAACCGGTCACCGCCGGCACCCTGACCGCCACCCGCGACCTGCGCACCCGCATCACGGTGCTCCAGCGCCGGATCAGCAATCTGGAGTTCTGGCGCGGGGAGAGTTAAATCCGCTCTCCCCGGCGAAGGCCGGGGCCCAGATCGAACCCAGGGTGGTTGTCGATCAGGCTAAGGCAGTAGGCGCATCATCCCCAGCCGCTCAGGCTGAATCTGGGTCCCGGCCTTCGCCGAGAAAATCGGAGGTTGGGTTAGCCCAGAAAGTCTTGCGCCAGATCCCGCCAGTCGGGATTACTCTCCTCGATCAGCCGCAGCTTCCACACCCGCCGCCATTCCTTCATTTGCCGTTCGCGGATCTGGGCGCTCTCCCGCGTCTCATGGAGTTCGCACCAGACCAGCATCGTGCAGCCGTACTTTGCGGTGAAGCCACGCTCTCTCGACTGATGCTCGAACACCCGCCGCGCGAGGTCGTCGGTATGGCCGATATAGAGCGTGCCGTTGCGCCGGCTGGCCATGATGTAGACATGGAAGGCCATGGGCAAAGTTTAACGAGAGTCTTTCTTAGAATTCAACCTATGGAGCATTATAAATCCGTTTTCCCCGGCGAAGGCCGGGGCCCAGATTCAACCTGAGCGTCTGGGGATGATCCGCCTTCCGCCCTAGCGAAATCGACAACCTCCTCGGGTTCGATCTGGGCCCCGGCCTTCGCCGGGGACGGCGGAAGTAGCGAACCAGAGATAACCACTACCCCTTGACACCGCCCCCTCGCCCCGCCATTTGCCGACTCAAGGATTTGCCAAGCAGCTGATTGACATCGAGCGGGCCGCCGTCACATCGCGCGCGCCCTTACCGAAACAGGATGTCACCCTCGCCGCCGACGTTGGATCCCAGTGGTCGCGGACTCACAAGGTCGTAACGCACAAGGCCGCGCTGAAGATACCGCCGTCTCTGCCGAGAGCTTTCTCGCGGAGCGATAGTTCGTGGCGGACGTTCAGTGCTGGCGGCATGCGACACTTTGTGGCCGAGATTTTTTTGGGAAAAGACGAAACGGACGGCGCGGCCCAGGCGGGCAGGACCCTTTCGGATCTAGAATTTTTTCGGCGCGCCTCTCGCGGGGGAGGTCGCGCTGACTGCGGAGAGCTTGATGAGCAACAATTCCTCGGCCGAGACGGAAGCGCCTGAATCCACCGGTGGTGACGGCCCCCTCCTCGACCTGACCGATGCCGGCGTAAAGAAGTTCATCAAGCAGGCGAAAGCCCGCGGCTTCGTGACGATGGAAGAGCTGAACAAGGTTCTGCCCTCTGAAGAGGTCAGCCCGGACGCCATCGAAGACACCCTGGCCATGCTCAGCGAGATGGGCGTCAATGTCGTCGAGGCCGAAGAAGACGCCGAGACCAATGAGGGCGGCGAAGTCGTCGCCCGCGAGGACAACCAGCAGGTCATCACCTCCGACAAGCCGTCGGCCTATGACCGCACCGACGACCCCGTGCGGATGTATCTGCGCGAAATGGGTTCGGTCGAACTGCTGTCGCGCGAAGGCGAAATCGCCATCGCCAAGCGCATCGAGGCCGGTCGCGACACCATGATCCGCGGTCTGTGCGAGAGCGCCCTGACCTTCGAAGCCATCATGGTCTGGCGCGAGGAACTGGGCACGGGCCGCATCCTGCTGCGCGAAGTGATCGACCTGGAAGGCACCTATGCCGCCATCAATGGTGTCGCCGCCCAGCCGGCGACCGATGATGGCGATGCCGAACCCGCCGAGCCGGTCGACGACGAAGGCGGCGCGCCCAAGCCGGAAGGCGACGGCGACGACGAGGACGATTTCGACGACGGTGCCGGTCCCACGGTCAGCGCCATGGAAGGCGAACTGCGCGAAGGCGTGATGACCATCCTGGACGCGATCGCCAGCGAGTTCGAAACCTTCCGCAAGCTGCAGGACAAGCTGGTCGGCAGCCGCCTGCGCGGCGAGGACCTCAGCGACAATGACCGCAAGGCCTATGAGGCCCTGTCCCAGACCATCATCCTGCACCTCAAGACTCTGAAGCTGAACAACAACCGCATCGAGGCCCTGGTCGAGCAGCTCTATGCGATCAACAAGCGCCTGATCGGTCTGGAAGGCCGCCTCCTGCGCCTGGCCGACAGCTATGGCATCAGCCGCAGCGAGTTTCTGAAGGCCTATTTCGGCTCGGAGCTGAACCCGACCTGGAGCGACCAGGTCAAGGCCATGGGCGTGCGCTGGACCAAGTTCGTCGAGAACGATGCCACCTCGGTCACCGACATCCGCAGCGAGATCGCGGCCCTGGCCACCGAGACCGGCGTGCCAATCGACGACTATCGCCGCATCGTCCAGACCGTGCAGAAGGGCGAGCGCGAGGCCCGTCAGGCCAAGAAGGAAATGGTCGAGGCCAATCTCCGCCTCGTGATCTCCATCGCCAAGAAATACACCAATCGCGGCCTGCAGTTCCTGGACCTGATCCAGGAGGGCAATATCGGCCTGATGAAGGCTGTGGATAAGTTCGAATATCGCCGCGGCTACAAGTTCTCGACCTATGCCACCTGGTGGATCCGTCAGGCCATCACCCGCTCGATCGCCGACCAGGCGCGGACCATCCGCATCCCGGTCCACATGATCGAGACGATCAACAAGATCGTCCGCACCAGCCGTCAGATGCTGCACGAGATCGGCCGCGAACCGACCCCGGAAGAACTGGCCGAAAAGCTGGCCATGCCGCTGGAAAAGGTCCGCAAGGTCCTGAAGATCGCCAAGGAACCGATCTCGCTCGAAACCCCGATCGGTGACGAGGAAGACAGCCACCTGGGCGACTTCATCGAAGACAAGAACGCCATCCTGCCGATCGACGCGGCCATCCAGTCCAACCTGCGGGAAACCACCACCCGTGTTCTGGCCTCGCTGACCCCGCGTGAAGAGCGCGTGCTGCGCATGCGCTTTGGCATCGGCATGAACACCGACCACACCCTGGAAGAAGTCGGCCAGCAGTTCTCGGTCACCCGCGAACGCATCCGCCAGATCGAGGCCAAGGCCCTGCGCAAGCTCAAGCACCCCTCGCGGAGCCGCAAGCTGCGCAGCTTCCTGGACAGCTAAACGCCGCGACAACCCGCACAAAAGCGAAACGCCCCGGTCGAAAGACCGGGGCGTTTTTCTTTGGGCTGCAAAGGCAGTTGCCGACTTGAGTTTCAGTGGCTTCGCAAGGCGATGATCTGGGATCAACCCGCTCCCCGGGTAAGTTTGGGGGAAACCCGGGGAGCGGTAATCCGGGCGCGGCCGCTTGGGGGCGAAGCGGCAGCGCCCAGTAGACGGCGCGCTAGATCTTAAGGTCCAGCAGGGCACCTGTCATGGCGTCGGCGGTCTTGAACACCGCGACATTGGCCTTGAAATCAGCCTTTGCGGAGATCTGCTCAACGGCCTCCTTGACCAGATCCGTGTCGCTGTCACGCGCGCTCCAGGTCGCCGTGCGTTCGGCGCTGGCGGTCAGGCGGTTGGCGGCGGCGGTCATGCCGGCGGCGGCGATGGCGGTGGCCTGCATGGCGGGGCTTCCTCTGCGTCCCACTGGTTTTCCCACGCCGGGGTTAAGCCCTCGCGCAAAAGAAGGGTGAACGCCGCATCAGCCATGCCCGCCGGCAGAGGACCCGGCACGGGCAAAGATTACAAAACCTTCAGGTCGCTCAATCTCGACAAGCCGCCACAGTCTGGCCAAGGTTCCCGCCTTTCGCGGGCCTGGCCCGCCCAGGAGCCTGACTGATGTCCTTTTCGCGCCGCGCCGCCCTCGTCAGCGCCGCCCTGCTTATGGTCGCCCAACCCGTCCTGGCCGCGCCCAAGGCCAAGACGCCCGCGTCCAGCTTTACGCCGTCGCCCGAGGCGATCCGCGCCCATATGACCTTCCTCGCCGATGATGCGATGGAAGGCCGCGAGGCCGGTACCCGTGGCTATGATATCGCGGCCAACTATGTCGCGGCGCAATATGCCCTGCTCGGCGTCAAGCCCGGTGCCGCCAATGGCTCCTATCTGCAGCGCGTGCCGCTGCTGGCCTTCAAGAACGCCTCGGAAGGCAGCTTCAGCCTGAAGGGGGCCGACGGCCAGGATAGCGCCCTGAAGTTCGGTGAGGACTATCTGCCCAGCCCCCAGGCCCAGGCGACCGAGGTCTCGGTCAGCGCGCCGCTGGTCTTTGTCGGCTATGGCGTGGTGGCCCCGGAGAAGGGCCGCGATGACTATGCCGGCCTGGATGTGAAGGGCAAGATCGTCGTCCTGCTGACCGGCGCGCCGACAAGCTTCCAGACCGAGGAACGGGCCCACTACGGCAATGGAACCGTCAAGCGCCTCGAGGCCGCCAAGCATGGGGCCGTGGGCGTGATCACCATGGCCACCACCAGCTCGGAAAAGCGCCGCCCGTTCGAACGCGGCGTGGCGGGCTATCGTGAATGGCGGATGACCTGGCGCAACGCCCAGGACGTGGGTTACGTGCGCGGCGTCTCTGCGCCGTCCCTGGCATCGATCGGGCTGAAAGGTGCCGCCAAGCTGTTCGCCGGTGCGCCGACCGCCCTGGACGCTGTGCTCGCCGCCGCCGAAACGCCGGACGGCGTGATCAAGGGCTTTGACCTGCCCTTCAAGGCTTCGGTGTCGCTGAAGAGCGAAATCGAAAAGCGCGAGAGCAGCAATGTAGTCGGGGTGATCGAGGGGTCCGACCCCACGCTCAAGGCCCAGACCATCGTCCTCAGCGCCCACCTGGACCACACCGGGGTAAACGACCACGGCAAGGGACCAGACAAGATCAATAACGGCGCCCTGGACAATGCCTCGGGCATCGCCACCCTTCTGGAAGTCGCCCGCGGCTTCAAGAATGCCAAGACCAAGCCCAAGCGCACCATCCTGCTGGTCGCGGTGACGGCCGAAGAAAAGGGTCTGATCGGCTCCGAATACTTCGCCAACAATCCGACCGTGCCCAAGGCCGAGATCGTGGCCAATGTGAACCTGGACATGCCGGTCCTGCTCTATCCGTTCACTGACGTGATCGCCTTCGGTGCCGACCGTTCGACCCTGGGCCCGGCCGTGGCCAAGGCCGCCGGCCGCGTCGGTATCGCGCTGTCCGGCGACCCAATGCCGGAAGAAGGCCTGTTCACCCGCAGCGACCACTATCGCTTCGTCGAGCAGGGCATCCCGTCGGTGTTCCTGATGACCGGGTTCCAGAACGGCGGCGAGAAGGGCTTCAGGGACTTTTTGGCCACCCACTATCACAAGCCCAGCGACGATCTGAACCTGCCGATCGACTATCAGGCCGCCGCCAAGTTCGCCCTGGTCAATTACGAGATCGCCCGCGAGCTGGCCGACGCCAAGGACCGTCCGGTGTGGAAGAAGGGTGACTTCTTCGGCTCGCAGTTCGCGCCGGCCGGCCACCCTTCGGCGGCGAAATAGCCAACGGCGAAAAGCGCCATTGACCCCAGGGGCGGCGGAAGAGATTCTGCCGCCCCATCCTTTTCGAGGTTCGCCGTCCTGTGTCTGCCCGTACTGGCGTTTTCCTGAAGATCGGTGTGTTCACGCCGATAATGATGGTCGCCGACGTCTGGCTGGCCCAGAAGCTGTTTCCGGGCTTCGATCCCGGTGCCCAGTTCATCAGCGAGCTGGGCGGCCCCGCAGCCCCGGCCCCCCTGGTGTTCAATCTCGGCATGGTGCTGGCCGGAAGCGCCGGTCTGCTGGCCGGGGCCGGCTTCACCCATGCCCTCGAGCACGCCGGCGGCCGACGGGTGGTCTCGGCCTTTACCGGCCTTTGGGTCGCCCTGACCGGCCTGGGCGCGATCTTCGCCGGTCTGTTCCACTGGCCCGATGAAATGCACCGCGCCTGCGGTGTGGGCCTCGCCATCCAGTTCGCGCCGCTGTTCACCGCCTGGGCCCTTTGGGGCGTCCCCGAGCACAAACGCCTGGCCCAATTCTCGCTGGGCTGGTTCTTCGGTCTGTTGCTGGTCTTCGCCCTGCTGACCGGCGTGTGGAATGTGCGGACAGGCTATGACGTCGGCTACTGGCAGCGCGGCCATGCCTTCCTGGGCCTGCTATGGCTGGGCATCGCGGCCTGGACCCTGGAGCGCGGCTGGCGCGGACGACTGGCCAGCCAGATCGAGGCGGCTTCGGCCTAGGCGTAAGCCCGTCCCGGATCGGCAGGAACGGTACTTTACCCTAGGGCAAAACGTCTCTAGGTTGTTCCAGATCGTGAACCTGCGACCACCGCATGGTCGTACAAGCCTCCAGCGGAACGACAGGGCCATGGCCAAAAACCCCTTCAAAGACAAGGTCTGCATCGTCACGGGCGCCGCTTCGGGCCTGGGCCGGGCGCTGAGCGCGCAACTGGCCGAAGCCGGGGCCACCCTGATCATTGCGGACATCAATTTCCCGGCCGCCGAGGAACTGGCTCACCGCATGAGCCAGCTGGGCGTCACGGCCAGGCCGGTCCGCACCGACGTGACCCAAAGTGAATCTGTCCGCCAGCTGATCGAAGGCACGGCGGAAGAGTTCGGCCGCATCGACTACCTGTTCAACAATGCCGGAATTGCCGTGTTCGGCGAGATCCGCGACCTGAGCCTGGATCACTGGCGGCGGGTCATCGACATCAATCTGATGGGCGAGATCTACGGGATTCACTACGCCTATCCCCTGATGATCAAGCAGGGCTTCGGGCATATCGTGAATGTGGCCTCGGGCTTCGGCATGGCCCCCGGGCCGGTGAACAGCCCCTATGTGGCCTCGAAGTTCGCGGTTTTCGGTCTATCCCACGCGCTGGCTACCGAGGCCCGGGCCTTTGGCATCCATGTCACCGTCGCCTGCCCGGGCTTCATCAAGACCCCGCTGGTCGACAACATCCACTGCGTCAACGCGGCTCCGGCCGATGTCCTCGCCAATATTCCAGTCGCCATGGTGCCGGTGGACCGTGCGGCGACTATCATCCTGACCGGCGTCGCCAAGCGCAAGATGGTCATCGCCTTCCCCGGCTATGTCGGCGTTCTGGCCTTCATCCATCGCTTCCTGCCGGCCCTCTGGGACAGCATGGGCAAGGGCGAAATCGCCAACTTCCGGAAGATCCGCAAAGACCCCGCGGCCAGCTGAAGGCTCAGGGATCCGGTCGGGAAGCCTACCGCCAGGCGTAGTTGAAGCTGATGCTGATGCGCTGCTCGTCGGCCTGGTTGGGCGTGACCTCATGGCGCAGCCAGCTCTCCCACAGCAGGATCGTGCCCGGCTCTGGCTGAACATAGACGAAGGGCTGCAGGGTTTCCGGGGCATCGGACTGACGCGTCGGGGCGGCCATCATCATCGGTAGACGCGGATCCTCGAACTTGAGGGCCGAGGCCCCCTGCGGGATGGTGACATAGACCGTACCCGAGATGACGCTGTGCGGGTGGATGTGGCCGGTATGCTGGCCGCCAGGATCCAGGATGTTGATCCAGAAACTGTCCATCACCAGCTTGCCGCCGGCAAGGTCGAAGCAAAGCTCCTTGGCGAAGACTGCGACATGCTTGTCGAGCTTCTTCTTCAGATCGGCAAACAGGCTGTCACGCTGCGGCAGGTCGTCCAGGGAGGCGTAGGAGGTATAGCCCAGATAGGCCTTCTTCTCGGCCCAGGCCTGACCCGCCTCGTCCTCCTCCGCCACCGCGATGCAGGCATCATGCAGGTCGTCGATGAAGGTCTCGAAGTCCTTCTCCCCGGCGAGGCTGGCTTGATAGAGCGGGGTGACGAAGAGCGGGCGTGTGGTCATGGGGCGGGTCATACAGGCGCGGCGCGTTGACGACAAACCATCAATGGAACATCATGGGAACATGGCCGACGACGGACTGACCCTGAAGATCGACGCGGCGCTCGCCGAGCGGATCCGTGCCCGTGCCGAGGCGGCAGGACAGACCGTTGAGGACCATGTGCTCGCAATCCTCAGCCACGCCGTCGAAGAGCCAGGCCTCGAGGATAACGAGACTCTCTGGAGCGGAGCGCCGGGTCTCATCGAGCGCATTGGTGCCTTCAACGAAGGCTCAGAAGCCTATGATGACCAGATCGACCGCATCTGTGATGAGGCCGAGCGGACTGGCGGAGTTCCGTTCGAGGTCTTTCAGGAACGCCTCCGCAACCTTGGGCAGCGCCGCTGATCCATGTATCGCGTGATCGTCTCACCGGCCGCCATGGCCGATGTCGACCGCCTGGAAGACTGGCTTTTCGAACACGGCGCACCTTACGGTCTCGATCTCGGTGCGAAACTCGCCGACGCCGCAGCCACGCTCATCGACTATCCCGAACGCGCACCCTTGAGTCGGAGCGGTCGCTATCGCGAGCTCTACATCGCGTTTCATTCGAACCAGCATGTCATCCAGTATCGTGTCAGGGATCTTACGGTCGTGATCGCGCGCGCGTTCCACAGTCGCGAGGATCGCTGATCGTGCCAGACTCGCCTATATGTCCGTCGTGAACGACGACACCCCCTCTCCCAGCGCCGAAGACACCAACGCCCTGAGCGGTGCCGCCCTGATCAAGGACGAGGCCGCGCGCCTGCCTGATGCACCGGGCGTCTACCGGATGATCGGCGAAGGCGACGAGGTCCTCTATGTCGGCAAGGCCAAGAGCCTCAAGAAGCGGGTGATCCAGTACGCCCAGGGTCGTTTTCATACCAACCGCATCGCCCACATGGTCGAAGCGACGCGGGCCATGGTGTTCGTCACCACCCGCACCGAAGCCGATGCCCTGCTGCTCGAGATCAATCTGATCAAGTCGCTGAAGCCCCGCTTCAATGTGCTGCTGCGCGACGACAAGAGCTTTCCCGAGATCATGATCCGCCGCGATCATGACGCGCCGCAACTTCGCAAGCACCGCGGGGCCCACGCGATCAAGGGCGACTATTTCGGCCCGTTCGCCAGCGCGGGGGCCGTGAACAGCACGCTCAACACCCTGCAGAAGGCCTTCCTGCTGCGCTCGTGCAGTGACAGCGTCTATGAGAGCCGCGACCGGCCCTGCATGCTGTACCAGATCAAACGCTGCGCCGCGCCGTGCACCGGGCTGGTCAGCCTCCCCGACTATCAGGCCCTGGTCGACCAGGCCGAGGCCTTCCTGCGCGGCAAGTCCCGCGCGGTGATGGCCACCATGGCCGCCGAGATGGAAGCTGCCGCCGAGGACCTGGAGTTCGAGCGCGCCGCCCGCCTGCGGGACCGCATCCGCGCCCTGTCGGCCGTGGCCCAGGCCAGCCAGATCAACCCCGAGACCGTGGAGGAGGCCGACGTCGTAGCCCTGCACGTCGAGGGCGGTCAGGCCTGTGTGCAGGTGTTCTTCTTCCGGGCCGGCCAGAACTGGGGCAACCGGGCCTATTTCCCCCGCATCACCGGCGCGGCGGAAGAAGAAGGGGTCAGCGAGGAGGCCCAGGCCATGACCGCGTTCCTGGGCCAGTTCTATGACGACAAGCCGATCCCGCGCCTGATCCTGGCCAATATCGAGCCGGCGGACAGTGCCCTGCTGGCCGAGGCCTTTGCCCTGAAGAGCGGCCGCAAGGTCGAGATCAGCATCCCCAGGCGGGGCGAAAAGGCCGATCTGGTTCAGCACGCCCTGACCAATGCCCGCGAAGCCCTGGGCCGGAAAATGGCCGAGGGCTCGGCCCAGACCAAGCTGCTGGCGGGGGTCGGCGAGGCCTTTGGTCTGGACGCCCCGCCCGAGCGGATCGAGGTCTATGACAACAGCCACATCCAGGGCACCAACGCCGTCGGCGGCATGATCGTGGCCGGGCCGGACGGCTTCATGAAGGGCCAGTACCGCAAGTTCAACATCAAGAGCACCGAGCTCACCCCCGGCGACGACTACGGCATGATGAAGGAGGTGCTGAAGCGCCGCTTCGCCCGCCTGGTCAAGGAGGAGGAAGAGGGTCAAAGCGACAATCGCCCCGACCTCGTCCTGGTCGACGGTGGCAAGGGCCAGCTGGATGCGGCTCTGGAGATCATGGCCGAGTTGGGCGTCGACGACATCGCCGTGGTCGGCGTCGCCAAGGGTCCCGACCGGGATGCCGGCCTGGAACGGTTCTTCATGCCCGACAAGACGCCGTTCATGCTCGAGCCCAAGTCGCCGGTGCTCTACTACCTGCAGCGCCTGCGCGACGAGGCCCACCGCTTCGCCATCGGGGCCCACCGCACGCGGCGCAGCATGGACCTGAAGAAGAACCCGCTCGACGAGATCGAAGGCGTGGGTCCCGGTCGCAAGAAGGCCCTGCTGCACGCCTTCGGCTCGGCCAAGGGCGTCGGCCGCGCCGGGGTTGAGGATCTCCTGAAGGTCGAGGGCGTCAGCCAGGCCCTGGCCGAGCGCATCCACGCCTTCTTCCGCAAGAGCTGAAGCCCGCCGCCGGCCTCGAAAAACTAGAGCCCGCGCATTTCGACCGGTTCTCGATCCGCGTCCAGGCGAATGGCGATGTCGGCGCGGGGCGGCAGATCGCGGGCGATCCACTCGGTCAGACGCTGGTAGTGGGCGACGAAGCGATCCAGCGCCTTTTCATCCATCGCAAGGGCAAGGTCGCGCCCCCGGGCGGCCAGGTCCTGGCGCAGGCGCTGCTCCTGCTGGCCCCGCCAGGCGCGCACGGTGGCAAAATCGGGGGCGGTCATCACCACCAGAAGATCGATGCGGTCAAACAGGACGCGATAGGGCCCCGCCAGGGCGGCATTGGCAAAGCCTCGCCAGACGCCCGCAGCGTCCTCGTCATGCTCGAGCGCATTGACCGGTTCGTCGAGGGCCGCCTCGGGCTGGGCCTGTCCCCCCACGCACCAGCCTTCCAGCAGGATCACCTGGGCCGGACCCTCGAAGGGCTCGAAGTCCGCGACCGGTGCCCGGTCATCGGCAGCCTTGTCGAAACGGGGCAGCAGCACACGGCCGGGACGGGCAAGTGCCTCCAACACCTCCAGGCCCAGCGCGATGTCGTGGGTCCCGGGTACCCCGCGCGTCCGCAGCAGGGGATGGACTGTCCGGCCCAGACCCAGACGCTCGACATGGGTCAGATAGAGGTCGTCCAGCGACAGATTGGCGGTCTGCAGGCCCCGGTGCCGCAACAGCCGGGTGACCAGTGACGTCAGGGTCGACTTGCCCGCCCCCTGCGGGGCACAGAGGCCGACCAGCAGCGGTGCATCACGCCCGGCAGCGGCCTGGGCGATCCGCGCCGCAAGCGGGACGTGGAGCCGGGCGGCCAGACCGGCAAAGCGCGGCGGCAATCCTGCCTGCGCCATGAAGGCGGCGACCTCACTGGGATCGCTCATCGCGCTCAGAACCGGTTGGACCATCTCGGGGCGTCCTCGGGCGGCGGCGGTAGGGTCGCCTCGAACACGAGGCCCTCGGGCTGAAAGTCGAACGCCGCCGAGCCTTTCAGCTCTCTCCGGATCGAGATGTCGATCAGACGCGTGCCGAAGCCCGGCTTGCTCGGCGGCGTTACCGGCGGGCCGCCCGTTTCCGTCCAGCGAAGGGTCAGGGCCCGCGTCGTCGGATCAATCTTCCAGTCGATCCCCACCTGAGCCGTCGGAACGGACAGGGCACCATATTTCGCGCTGTTGGTGGCCAGTTCGTGGAACACCATCGACAGCGACACGGCGGAATGCGGATCCAGAGACACAGGCGGCCCCGTCAGCACGACCCGGTCGCCATGGGCGCGGGTGCAGGCGCGCAGGAGTTCGTCCAGTTCGGCCTTGCTCCACCCACCCCGGGTCAGAAGATCGTGGGCCGCCGACAGGGCGATCAGCCGCTCGGTGAAGAGCTCGACCGGCGCGCCCTCCATCTTGCCGAAGGTCTGCCGGGCCAGGGCCTGAACCGTGGCCAGGGTGTTCTTCACCCGGTGGTTCAGTTCGTTGATCATGACCTTCTGGCGCTCTTCGCGGATCTGCAATTCGCGCGAGGCTTCGCTCAGGGCCGCATGGATGGCTCCGATCTCTTCCAGGCTGAACGCCGAGGGGGCCCTGATCGGCTGCCCCTGACCGATCGCGTGCGCCGCCTCCACGAGGCCCCCGACCTCACGATTGATGCGGCGCGAGAAGAACAGGGCCAGCCCCACCCCCAGGACCAGCAGCAGGATAAAGACGCCGGTGGTCAGGGCGACCGAACGGGTCACAGTCCTCGCCAGATCGGCACGCGGAATGGCGACGAGAAGCGTCCAGCCCGTCTGGGGTGAGCGACTGTAGGCGACCACGGTCGGGATGCCGTCCAGGGACGTACTGTGGCTTACCCCTTCAGGGGCGCGAGTGATCCGGTCGGCCATATCCGGTGTCGCGCTGTGGCCGACCCACTTCTCATGCAGCCTGGAGCGGGCAATGATCTTGTTGTTGTTGTCGAGAACCGCAGCCACCCAGCCGTCGGGCACCCGCTGCTCCCGGAAGACCGAGAGGAAAGACGCGGCCTCGACAACATAGGCCACAACATAGGCCTTGCCCTTGACCGTGACCGGCGTCCCCGCCGTGATCGCATATCGCCGGGAGACCACGCCCATCCGCAGGTCGGAGACCTGGCTGCGACCAGCCTGAAGGGCCCGGTCCAGCTCCGGAATCCGGGGCGAGCGCGGCAGGGCCACACCATAGGCTATCCGGGTGTTGAGGATCTGCTGTCCAGTCAGGTCTGCCACAACGACCCAGCCCGCTCGCCGGTCCGTGACGCGGAGCGCCCGGGCGTGGAATCGCGCCCAGTCACCAGCCAGCAGCGCCTGATCCGTGGCCAGGGTCTCGACGACCGCCACGCCGACGGCGGCCTGACGGTCTATGGCCCCGGACAGGGCCCGCGCCGTGGTGAGCATCTGCGCGTTCAGTTGGGCGCGGCCCTGACGATCGACGCTGGAGAGCAGGAAACCCATGCTGAGCAGGGCCGGGATCAACAGACTGACGGTAAGCAAGACAAGGCGTCCGCGAACCGAGTCCACGCCCGCCTTAACCCTCTCGCCATACCGGCCCAGCCGTCTCATGCGATTGCGGCGCCGCTACTGTCAGGAACCGATTGCGATCCTGGTACCACTATAGCCAATCTCGGCCGATCGGTGGCGCGAAAATCGTCCCCACCGGTCAGGTCCTTCGAGCGAAGCCGTAGCCCTCTGACGGTTTCCCGCGTTAGAAACGCATCATGAAGAATCTGCCGAACATCCTGACCGCTTCGCGCCTCGTCCTGGCGCTGTTCATGTTCGTGGCCCTGGCCACCGCCGCCGGTGCCGTGCCCTGGCTGAGCGAGCGCCTGACCGGCGAGGACCAGTTCCGCCTGGAACGCTGGGCCTTCTGGGCCTTCGTTGTTGCCGCCGTCACCGACTTCTTCGATGGCTGGCTGGCCCGCAAGTTCGACGCCGTGACGGTCTGGGGCGCGATCCTCGATCCCATCGGCGACAAGATTCTGGTCTGCGGCGCTCTGCTGGGGCTGATGGCCCTGGGCCCCAACCCGATGATCGTCCTGCCGGCCGGCCTGATCCTGTTCCGCGAGTTCGCTGTCAGCGCCCTGCGCGAGGTCGGGGCCGGCAAGGGTATCAAGCTGCCCGTCACCGTGCTGGCCAAATGGAAGACCACACTGCAACTGGTGGCCATCGGCGCGGAAATGGTCCTGGCCTCGTGGGCGGCGTTCGGCCTGCCTGACACCCCGGACGTCGTCGGTCCTGCCACTGTGGCCATCCATGGCCTGCTTTGGCTGGCGGCGGTCATCACCCTGATCACCGGTGCCCAATACTGGGAAGCGGCCCGCAAGGCGCTGACCTAGAACACTATTCCGCTGCGAGAAGATCAGACCTATCCCTGACATCGGCGATGATGTCGGGATCTGTCGGCCCGTAGAGCAGCCAATCGCAATTGCCGATCGCCTCGCAGCGCAGCGCTCTGTCGACGCACATCATCAAGACCAGGACATTGGGGCCTGCGGATTGAAGGACCATTCTCGACTCCAGGGCTTTGGATCTAAGTTGAGAATGACTATCATTTGCGATATTGGCAAGGCGGGTAAGGCTCATCAGAGCAGGACAGTTTCACCGGTTTCGTCACGGGCTTGCCGAGCACTCATCCGGGCGGCGAAAAGCACAATCCCAGATTCTCCTTGCTGGCGCGCACTTATGCCCCCATCATAGGATTATCGAATTCGCTGCGTTCGGCCTGCTATTCCATGCTTCCTTCGAGGAAGCGCCGGACGCGCCTACCGATCCCCAACGAAATTTGATCGCCGAACGGAACGCTTCCGGCGGCGACTACTATCCAAAGGACTAACACACCATGGCTACCGGCACCGTTAAGTGGTTCAACGGCACCAAGGGCTTCGGCTTCATCCAACCGGATGACGGCGGCTCGGACGTTTTTGTGCACATCTCGGCCGTTGAACGCGCCGGCCTTCGCACCCTCAATGAGGGCCAGAAGATCACCTACGAACTGGAACAAGACAAGCGCAGCGGCAAGATGTCCGCTGGCCAGCTGCAAGCTTAATCCAGTCAGAAAGGTGCCGGTACGCCGGCACCTCTCGAAAGCTTCCTATAGGCCGGCGCTTGCGCCGGCCTATTTGCGTTTAGGGGCCCATTGTATTCGGCAACAGCGCGGCCTGCGCCGACGGAACCGACCAAGGGACTGTGAGGCGACCCCAGGTAGGGCGGGCACCCCATCCTGGCATTCTGTTTTTCAGTCGCCTTTGGGCCAACCTGGCGTCCACGGTTCCGCGCGACGCCTTAGCCCTGACTGGACCACTGAAACACCTCTTCAAGCGGCTTGCCGAAAACCTCGGCGATCCTGAAGGCCGCCTCGAGCGTCGGCGAGTACTTGCCGGCTTCAATGGCCGCAACGGTCTGACGGGTCAGTCCGATCCGCTTTCCGAGTTCGGCCTGAGACATCTCACCGGCCAGAAAACGCAGGGTGCGGATCTGGTTGACGATCATCCCGCTGCTCATGCCGCGCTCCGGCGATAGGCCCAGGCCGCCAGGCCGTTCTGGGTGATCTCGGCGAGCACGATCGCCAGCAGGCCGGCATTGACGAGCTCCCAGCCGCTCGTCGTGAACGGCATGACCATCCCGACCAGCATCATGCCGACCATCATCACATAGTAGGCCACCATGCTGGAGCGGCGCTGGATGTCGCGGTCGCGCTCGTCGGCTGGCGCGCGAGCGTCGTCCGGTGCGCCGACCCGCAAGGCGATCCGGCCAAGAATGTGCAGCACGCCGTTGCCGCCCGCCGCCAGCGCCAGCAACCACAACTGCGGCAGGTTCGGCAGAACGCCGGGTGCCGGCGGCGATATCACCACATGGGCGAAATAGGGCCCGTAGGTCACTGCGATCAGCAGCAGCGTCATCCAGGCAAGCTTCTCTCTGTGCGGCACGGTTGAACCCCTTCATGTCCATAAATCCAGACTCAATGTTAGATATAACTTACATTGAGTCAAGTTTGACGAACTCTATGCCTGGTCCTTTCGGCATCCGTGCCGAGTATCGCGGCTCACCGCCCTAGGGATAGAGATGGGGATTGCCCCGAGCCGACACCGGCTCTGAAGGGATGACATGGCCTGCAAGGTGGTCGGATGCGACCGCGCGGATGGCCTCGACCGCCACCCGCTGTCGCCTAGGCGAGATAGTCCGCCGCAACCGCCTCGGCCACCTTGATGCCGTCGACGGCCGCCGAGAGGATGCCGCCCGCATAGCCCGCCCCTTCACCGGCCGGGAACAGTCCCGCCGTGTTGAGGCTCTGGAAGTCCTTGCCGCGCGTGATCCGGATCGGTGAGGAGGTGCGGGTCTCGACCCCGGTCAGCAGCACATCGGGGTGGTCATAGCCGGCGATCTGGCGACCAAAGACCGGCAGGGCTTCACGCATGGCCTCGACCGCAAAGGCCGGCAGGCAGGCCGACAGGTCGGTCATGGTGATGCCCGGCTTGTAGGACGGGGCCACCTCGCCCAGATCGGTCGAGGGGCGGCCGGCCAGGAAGTCGCCGACCTTCTGGGCGGGGGCGGCATAGGTCGAGCCGCCGGCCACATAGGCCAGGCTCTCCCACTTGCGCTGGAATTCGATGCCGGCCAGCGGGTGGCCCGGATAGTCGCGCTCGGGGTCGATGCCGACCACGAAGCCGGAATTGGCGTTCCGCTCGTTGCGCGAATACTGGCTCATGCCGTTTGTCACGACCCGGCCGGGCTCCGAGGTCGCCGCCACCACCGTGCCACCGGGGCACATGCAGAAGCTGTAGACCGTGCGGCCGTTGCTGCAGTGATGCGACAGGCTGTAGTCGGCGGCACCGAGGTCGGGATGGCCGGCATGGGTGCCAAACCGCGCCCGGTCCATCCACGACTGCGGATGCTCGATCCGCACCCCGACCGAGAACGGCTTGGCCTCGATATGGACGCCCTGGTCGTACAGCCTCTGGAAGGTGTCACGGGCACTGTGGCCGACGGCCAGCACCACACGGTCGGCCGCCAGATAGTCGCCGGTCGAGAGCCTTAGGCCCTTCACCTTGCGTTGGCCGTCGGGACCGACCGCGATGTCGAGCGCGTCGACCCGATGCTGCCAGCGATATTCGCCGCCCAGGGCCTCGATGGTCTCGCGCATCGATTCCACCATGGTCACCAGCCGGAAGGTGCCGATGTGGGGGTGGGCCTCGGTCAGGATCTCGGGTGGGGCGCCGGCCTTGACGAACTCCTCCAGCACCTTGCGGCCCAGATGGCGGGGATCCTTGATCTGGCTGTAGAGCTTTCCGTCCGAAAAGGTGCCAGCCCCGCCCTCGCCGAACTGGACATTGGATTCCGGATTCAGTTCGGACCGCCGCCAAAGGCCCCAGGTGTCCTTGGTCCGCTCGCGCACCACCTTGCCGCGGTCCAGAATGATCGGCTTGAAGCCCATCTGGGCCAGGATCAGCCCGGCAAACAGGCCGCAGGGGCCTGCACCGATGACCACGGGACGCAGCGCATTCAGGGGCTCCGGCGCGCGGGCCTTGAGGCGATATTCGGTGTCGGGGGCCGGGCGGACATGGGTGTCGCCGGCGAAGCGGGTCAGCACGTCGGCCTCGTCACGCACGGTCACATCGACGGAATAGACCATCAGGATCGCAGCCTTGCGGCGGGCGTCATGGGCCCGGCGCGCGACGGTCCAGGACAGCAGGTCATCGGCCTGCAAACCCAAACGCTGGAGGATCGCGGGTGCCATGGCCTCCGGCGGATGGCCGAGCGGCAGCTTCAGTTCGGAAATGCGCAACATGGCGAGGGTTTAGCGGGAAGACGGGCCGCACGCCAGAATCACGCCGCTAGTCGGGTTCCTGAGGTAACCCTGCTCTCTGGATCAAGGGTTGCGCGCGTCCGAGTCCGTCTCTAAACGGGCGACTTAACCTGCAAGATGGTCGGCAGCGGGCGCGCGGATGTGCGCGACCGTGTCTCTGCGCGCGAGTTTTCCGATGCCCAAAAGAACAGACCTGTCCTCGATCCTGATCATTGGTGCCGGCCCCATCGTGATCGGCCAGGCTTGCGAGTTCGACTATTCGGGCGTCCAGGCCTGCAAGGCCCTGCGCGCCGAGGGCTACCGGATCATCCTGGTCAATTCCAACCCTGCCACGATCATGACCGATCCGGACGTGGCCGACGCGACCTATATCGAGCCGATCACCCCGGACATGGTCGCCAAGATCATCGAGAAGGAGCGCCCCGACGCCCTCCTGCCGACCATGGGCGGCCAGACGGCCCTGAACACCGCCCTGGCTCTTGAAGCCAACGGCACCCTGGCCAAGTTCGGCGTCGAGATGATCGGGGCCAAGGCCGAGGTCATCGACAAGGCCGAGGACCGCCAGAAGTTCCGCGACGCCATGGACAAGCTGGGCCTCGAGAGCCCCAAGTCCAAGGCCGCCCACAATATGGACGAGGCCCGCGAGGGCCTGGCCTTCGTCGGCCTGCCTGCCATCATCCGCCCCAGCTTCACCCTGGCCGGCACCGGCGGCGGCATCGCCTACAACCTCGAGGAATTCGAGGAGATCGTGCTGCGGGGTCTGGACCTGTCGCCGACCACCGAGGTGCTGATCGAAGAAAGTGTCCTGGGCTGGAAAGAGTACGAAATGGAGGTCGTGCGCGACACGGCCGACAACTGCATCATCGTCTGCTCGATCGAGAACATCGACCCGATGGGCGTCCACACCGGGGACTCGATCACCGTCGCCCCGGCCCTGACCCTGACGGACAAGGAATATCAGTGGATGCGCGCGGCCTCAATCGCCGTGCTGCGCGAGATCGGCGTCGAGACCGGCGGCTCCAACGTCCAGTTCGCGGTCAATCCGGCCGACGGCCGCATGGTCGTGATCGAGATGAACCCGCGCGTCTCACGCTCGTCGGCCCTGGCGTCCAAGGCGACCGGCTTCCCGATTGCCAAGGTCGCCGCCCGCCTGGCCGTCGGCTACACGCTCGATGAGCTGAAGAACGACATCACCGGCGGCGCGACCCCGGCCTCGTTCGAGCCCTCGATCGACTATGTCGTCACCAAGATCCCGCGCTTTGCCTTCGAGAAGTATCCGGGCAGCGAGCCGCATCTGACCACCGCCATGAAGTCGGTCGGCGAAGTGATGGCCATCGGCCGCACCTTCAAGGAAAGCGTCCAGAAGGCCCTGCGCGGCCTGGAAACCGGCCTGTCGGGCTTCGACGAGGTTGACATCCACGGCGCTGATGATCCGGACAACGGCAAAGCCGCCGTGATCCGCGCCCTGGGCATGCCCACCCCCGATCGCTTGCGCGTCATCGCCCAGGCCTTCCGCCACGGCCTGACCGTGGAAGAGGTCAATGCCGCCTGTTCCTACGAGCCCTGGTTCCTGCGCCAGATCGCCGAGCTGATCCGCCAGGAAGGCTGGGTCCGGGCCGGCGGCCTGCCGACCGACGCCCAGGGCTTCCGCGCCCTCAAGGCCCAGGGCTTCTCCGACGCCCGCCTGGCCAAGCTGACCGGCTCTACCGAAACCGCCGTCCGAAAGGCCCGTCAGGCCCTGGACGTGCGGCCGGTGTTCAAGCGCATCGACAGCTGCGCCGGCGAGTTCGCCGCAACCACCCCCTACATGTACTCGACCTACGAGACCGGTGCCCTGGGCCAGGTCCCGGAGTGCGAAAGCGCGCCCAGCAACCGCAAGAAGGCGGTGATCCTCGGCGGCGGTCCCAACCGGATCGGCCAGGGCATCGAGTTCGACTATTGCTGCTGCCATGCAGCCTTTGCGCTCGACGCCATCGGCATCGAGTCGATCATGGTCAACTGCAACCCCGAGACCGTCTCGACCGACTACGACACCTCAGACCGCCTGTACTTCGAGCCCCTGACGGCCGAGGACGTGCTGGAGCTGCTGCATGTCGAGATGAGCAACGGGACCCTGGCCGGCGTCATCGTGCAGTTCGGCGGCCAGACCCCGCTGAAGCTGGCCCACGCCCTGGAAGAGGCCGGCGTGCCGATCCTGGGCACCAGCCCTGACGCCATCGATCTGGCCGAAGACCGCGAGCGCTTCCAGCAGCTGCTGAACGGGCTCGACATCGCCCAGCCCGAAAACGCCATCGCCCGCACCTGGGACGAGGCCCGCGCGGCCGGCGAGGAGATCGGCTTCCCGTTCGTGATGCGGCCGTCCTACGTGCTGGGCGGCCGCGGCATGGAAATCATCCGCGATCACGAGCACCTGGAACGCTACATCACCAACACCGGCGAGATCTCGTTCGAGCATCCGATCCTGCTCGACCACTATCTGAGCCGCGCCACCGAGGTCGATGTCGACGCCCTGTGCGACGGCACCGACGTCTTCGTGGCCGGCGTTCTGGAGCATATCGAGGAAGCCGGCGTCCACTCGGGCGACAGCGCCTGTTCGATGCCGCCCTTCTCGCTCAGCGCCGAGACGGTGGAAGAACTGAAGCGCCAGACCGTGAAGATGGCCCTGGCCCTCAATGTGCGCGGCCTGATGAACGTGCAGTTCGCCATCGAGGAGCCGCACAGCGAAAATCCGCGGATCTATGTGCTGGAAGTGAACCCGCGCGCCAGCCGTACGGTGCCGTTCGTGGCCAAGACCATCGGTCAGCCCGTGGCCGCCATCGCCGCCAAGATCATGGCCGGCGAGACCCTGAAAAGCTTCGGTCTGGTCGACAAGCCCTATGACCATATCGCGGTCAAGGAAGCCGTCTTCCCGTTCGCCCGCTTCGCCGGCGTCGACACGGTGCTGGGTCCGGAAATGCGCTCGACCGGCGAGGTCATGGGCCTCGACTGGAAGCGCGACGGCGAGGCCGACATGGCCCCCGCCTTCGCCCGCGCCTTTGCCAAGAGCCAGCTGGGCGGCGGCGTCACCCTGCCCCGCTCGGGCACGGCCTTCGTCTCGGTCAAGGAAAGCGACAAGCCCTGGATCGTCGAGCCCGTCCGCCTGCTGCAGGCCGCCGGCTTTACCGTCCTGTGCACCGAGGGCACCCGCGCCTATCTGGCCACCCAGGGCATCGCCGTCGAGCACGTCAAGAAGGTGCTCGAAGGCCGCCCTCACATCGTCGACGTGATGAAGAACGGCGGCGTGCAGCTGGTGTTCAACACCACTGAAGGCAAGCAGGCCCTGGAAGACAGCTTCGAGATCCGCCGCACCGCCCTGATGATGAAGGTGCCCTATTACACCACCTCGGCCGGCGCTCTTGCCGCTGCCCAGGCCATCTCCTCGGCCCCCGCCGAAGCGCTGGAAGTGCGGCCGCTGCAAAGCTACAGCTGACGCCTGCAGGGACGAGCCGGCAGACAAACGCCGCGTCGGTGAAAACCGGCGCGGCGTTTGTCATAGCCCCACGTAGCCCTGGTCCAGAACGCACAAGGGCGACCGACCCCGAAGGATCGACCGCCCTGCGACCTGCCTCGCGCCCGGTTGCCGCGGGGCAGGCCCTGGAGCGTCACGGTCAAACTCGGTTCGACCGCGCTCCCAGCTCTGCCGCCGAAGCGAAGCTTACGCGCCGCCCGGGAAGCGGAACGGGACTTTCACGGTACCGGTCTTGGCACCCATGGGCAGCTTTTCAGCGATGCACATGGCAGCCTTGTCGAAGCCCTTGCCGGCGGCGCTGTTGTCGACGACCTTGCACTCGGACAGCTTGCCGGCGTCGGCCGTGCATTCCAGCATGACCTGGGCGGCGTCGCGTGTGTTGGCATGCTGCTGCAGGCAGCGGCTCATCTGGTCTTCGAAGCCACCCGCAGCGGAAGCGGTTTGTGCGACAAACAGGCTGCAAGCCATGCCGGCGACGATGGCGATCGGATACTTCATAAGGGGTTCCCTGTGGCGATTGGCCGTTGATGACCCTTATGACAGCGGCAAACTAAGGAACTGAAAAAGTTCAGAGTTAACCCTTTCTGACCTTGAACATTCTGGGCAGATTGAGGCCCGGGCCTTCAGGGGGTATGGCTGGCCCATGCCTGTCACACCCTCTCGCCCCCCCTATACCGACGCCGAGATCGGCGGCCTGGCCAAGCGGCTTCTGGATCACAGCCTGCCCAAGGCCGAGTGGACCCATGCGGCGCATCTGGCCGCCACCCTGCGGTTGGTGCGCACCCGCGACGCCGGGCTGGAGCGCGACCTGCCGGGGATTATCCAGACCTACAATGTCGCCGTGGGCGGGGTGAACGATGATGTCAGCGGCTATCACGAGACCATCACCCAGGGCTACCTGACCGCGATCCGCGTCTTTGTCGCCGGCCTGCCGGACGGGATCGGTGACGGCGAGGCCTGCGCCCGCCTGCTGGCCTCGCCCCTGGGCGACAGGGCCTGGCCCCTGACCTTCTGGTCGCGCGAGCGGCTGTTCAGTGTCGCGGCACGTCGGGGCTGGCAGGAGCCGGATCTTAGGCCCCTGATCTGACCTGACCTGATCTGGCTTGACTGACCCACGCGGCGCCGTGGCAGCGTCCCGGGCCTTTTGCGGAGACGCCTGCCATGGTCATCGTCCATCACCTGAACAATTCCCGCAGCCAGCGGATCCTCTGGCTGCTTGAGGAGCTGGGCGTGCCCTATGAGGTCAAGCGCTATGAGCGCGACGCCCAGACCATGCTGGCCCCGGTCGAGCTGCGCGCCATCCACCCCCTGGGCAAGTCGCCGGTAATCACCGACAGCGGCAAGGTCATCGCCGAGACCGGGGCGATCATCGAGTACATCATCGAGACCTATGGCCAGGGCCGGCTGATCCCGGCCGCCGGCACGGCCGATCGGCTGCGCTACACCTACTGGCTGCACTATGCCGAAGGCTCGGCCATGACG
This sequence comes from Caulobacter sp. AVps16, assembly GCF_058681455.1. Classification (NCBI taxonomy): domain Bacteria; kingdom Pseudomonadati; phylum Pseudomonadota; class Alphaproteobacteria; order Caulobacterales; family Caulobacteraceae; genus Caulobacter; species Caulobacter sp. AVps16. Next base: position 483,733 of record NZ_CM178739.1, on the reverse strand, counting down.
CCGCTGCTACTGAAGCTGGTCTTCACCGCCCTGCCGACCCGCGCGCCGGGCCTGTTGCGCGGTCTGGTCAAGGCCGTCGCCAACGGTGCCCAGACCGGTTTCATCGACCCGCAGCTGAAGGCCCATGTCGACTACTGGGACGACGAGTTAGCCAAGTCCGCCTGGTTCGCGGGCAAGGACTTCACCGCCGCTGACATCATGATGAGCTTCCCGCTCGAGGCCGGAGCCGCCCGGGCCGGGGCAGCCTCGCGCCCGCATGTCAAGGCGTTCCTTGAGCGCATCCACGCCCGCCCCGCCTATCGCGAAGCCCTGAAGCGCGGCGGCCCCTACGACTACGCCCAATAGGCCGGCCAGCCGGCCTGGTTCAGATCGTCGCGACCGCCTTTGGTTAAGCTGCAGGTAACCCTGTAGGTGCATGAACTTGAGTCTCCCATCGGCCTTCGCTGGTGGGAGACCTCGAGCTTTAGCCATGCCGAATTCTCAGGGGCCTCCAGGCAGGCCTTCCTCCAGCCTCGGAAGCCTTGCCGCGATTGCCGGAGCAATCGCCGTGGGGCTGATTGCAGCGGTGTCGGTCAATGCCGCGCCGCGCGATCCCTCGCGGGTCGCGGCGGTCTTCCCGCCCTGGTGGGACGCGGGCCGAAGCCTGGGTGCCGGCGGCTCTGCCGGCCAGATCGCCGCCGTCGGCGGCGCACCCTTCATTGTCATTCTGCGGGGCGACCCGGTCGACCTGGCGCGCCGCGCCCGGGCATCCGGAGCCCTGCTGATCCTCGATCCTGATCTCGCGGGCGTCTGCGCCCCCAAGGGAGCCTTGTCATGAGCATCGCTGTTACCAGCCTCGACAGCCAGCGCCAGTTTGGCGGCAAGGTCGTCGAAGGGGCCAGTTGGCTGATGGTGGTCATTGTTGTGGCCGCCCGGTTGATGATGCAGGGCCCGGTTCTGGGCCTGGCTCTCGCCGCCCTGGTCGCGGCCGCAGCCACCACCCTGGCGCACCGGACCGCCGGAACCAACTCGACCGGCCGGTCTCTGATGGGCGTCGCCCTGATGGCCCAGGTCTCCCTGCTGGTCGCGGCCCTGAATGGCCATGGCTGGCAGATCGACATGCATATGGCCTATTTCGCGGCCCTGGCCCTGCTGGTGGTCTTCTGCGACTGGCGCGTCATCGCCGCCGCCGCCGCCGCCGTCGCCGTGCACCACCTGGTCCTGAGCTTCATGCTGCCCCAGGCCGTCTTTCCCGGTTCGGCGAGCCTTGGCCGGGTCATCGTCCACGCCGCGATCCTGATCGTCGAGGCGGGAGCCCTGATCGCCACGACCTTCAGCATCAACGCCATGTTCGACAGCGCCAACAAGGCCCGCGCCGAGGCCGAGAAAGCTGTTGAGGACGCCCATGCCGCCCATAGCGCCGCTGAAAACGCCCGACGCTCCGAAGAATCCGTCCGGGCCGAGACGGCCCAGACCGAGGCGTTCAATGAGATGCAGCACACTGAAGCGGTCGAGGCGATCGCCAAGGGTCTGGAACACCTGGCCAAGGGCGATCTGACGGTCCGACTATCGACGCGCTTCTCGGAGGCTTACGAAGCGCTGCGGGCCGACTTCAATGCGGCTGCCGAACGGGTGCAGGCCGCCCTGATGGATATCTCGGTAACGACCCGCGCGGTCAGTGCCGGGGCTGACGAGATCGCCCACGCTTCCGACGACCTGTCCATGCGGACCGAGCAGCAGGCCGCCAGCCTGCAGCAGACCACCTCGGCGCTCGAGGACATCACGGCCACTGTGCGCAAGACCGCCGCCGGAGCCAAGGAGGCCTCTGACGTGGTGGCCAAGGCCCGCACCGACGCCCAGCGCTCGGGCGAAATCGTCGACCAGGCGGTTGCCGCCATGACCCAGATCGAAGGCTCTTCCAACCAGGTGGGTCAGATCATCGGGGTGATCGACGAGATCGCCTTCCAGACCAATCTTCTGGCCCTCAATGCCGGGGTCGAGGCCGCCCGCGCCGGCGAGGCGGGCCGCGGCTTTGCCGTGGTCGCCCAGGAAGTGCGGGCTCTCGCCCAGCGCTCGGCCGATGCCGCCCGGGAAATCAAGACCCTGATCTCGACCTCGACCCAGCAGGTCGGTGCCGGCGTGGCCCTGGTGGGCCAGACCGGCGAAGCCCTGCAGCGCATCGTCGGTCAGGTCGCCTCGATCGACACCCTGGTCAACCAGATCGCCGCCTCGGCCAATGCTCAGTCGGCAGGCCTGCAGGAGGTCAATACCGCCATGAACAAGATGGACCAGGTGGTGCAGCAGAACGCCGCCATGGTCGAGGAGGCCACCGCCGCCACCCATGCCCTGAAGGGCGAGGCCGGCCAGTTGGCCGCCCAGGTCTCTCGCTTCAAGGTGTCTGACGGGACGATGGCCGCCCATACTGAGGCTTCGCCACAGCCCCGCCAGCGTCCTGCCGTCATGGCGCGTCCAGGCCGCAGCTCGGCGGCGGCGGCCGTCAAGGAAGAGTGGCAGGAGTTCTAGGCCCAGGGGCCCCGGTCCAAACCGGGGCCCCTGGCCTGCACGGCCACCATGAGAGCAAAGGGGATCGCCTCGCCCCTTGCTTATCGTGAACGCGCCTCTTATCCTCTCAGCCCCCAGTCGTGCGCGCCCGCGACGGGACGAATACTCCTCCCAAGGCGAACCGAGCTAAAATCCGCAATGGAAAAAGTGCCGATGACCGCCGGGGGTTATCAAACCCTCGACGACGAACTGAAGCGTTTGAAGACGATCGAGCGTCCGGCAGTGATCGCCGCAATCTCCGAGGCGCGCCAGCATGGCGACCTCTCGGAGAATGCTGAGTATCACGCCGCCAAGGAGCGCCAGGGCTGGATCGAAGGCCGCATCGCCGAGATCGAGGACAAGATCGCCCGTGCGCAGGTGATCGACGTGTCCAAGCTCTCGGGCAAGCAGGTGAAGTTCGGGGCGACGGTCAGCGTCGTCGACGAGGACACCGAGGAAGAGGCCCGGTACCAGATCGTCGGCGATCACGAAGCCGATGTGAAGTCGGGCCGTATCTCGCTGTCATCGCCGCTCTCGCGCGCCATGATCGGCAAGGAAGTGGGCGAGGTCGTCGAGGTCAATACGCCCGGCGGCGTCAAGGCCTATGAGATCCTGAAAGTGGAGTGGCTCTAGAGGCCTCTGGCTCTAGCGCCCAACCCGCGCCATAAAGCGAGACCATGAACAAGGCTGCTCCTCCCGGGGCGGCCTTGTTTGCATGACCGTACTCTTCCGGATGCCGTGTTGAAGACACCTTCGAAGCCACCTCTGATCATCTGGGCGATCTCCGACGGCCGCGCCGGCATCGAGGCCCAGGCCGTCGGCCTGGCCGAGGCCGTGGTGCGCGAGGCGCGCCTCCAGGGCATCGAAGCCCTGATCGAGGTCAAGCGCGTCGGCTGGACCGGCCGCGTCGGTCGCCTGCCCTGGTGGCTGAACTGGTTCCCGCGCCGATGGCTGACGCCGGACAGCGACATCGGAGGCCCTTTCCCGGATCTGTGGATCGCCGCCGGCCGCGCCACCCTGCCCCTGTCGATCCGCGCCAAGCGCTGGTCGGGCGGCAAGACCTATGTGGTGCAGATCCAGGACCCCCGGGTCCCGCCACACATGTTCGACCTGGTCATTCCGCCCAAGCATGATCGCCTCAGCGGCGACAACATCCTGTCGATCACCGGCTCGCCGCACCGGGTGACCACTGCGCGCCTGGCCAGCGAGTACGAGAAGTTCTCCGACCAGATCGACGACCTGCCCCGCCCACGCGTCGCGGTGCTGCTGGGCGGCAAATCCAAGGCCTTCGACCTGTCCAGCGAACGCGCCGCCCAGATCGCCCACCAGATCCAGATTCCGCTGGAGCAGGACGGCGGCTCGCTGCTGATGACCTTCTCGCGCCGCACGCCCGAGCCGGCCCGCGCCCTGCTGACCGCCCGGCTGCGGCATCTGCCCGGCCTGATCTGGGATGGCGAGGGCTCCAATCCCTATTTCGCCTTCCTGGCGGCCGCCGACTACATCCTCGTCACCGAGGACTCGACCAACATGGCCACCGAGGCCGCCTCGACCGGCAAGCCGGTGTTCATCCTGAAGATGGACGGCTCCAGCCTGAAGTTCCGCCTCTTCCACGAAGAACTGGAACGTCAGGGTGCCGCACGTCCCTATGGCGGGGCTTTCCACGGCTGGGCCTATGAGCCCGTCGACGAGACCGGCCGCGCCGCACGCGAAGTACTGGCGCGGATGCGGGGTGTGGCCGTCGTCGAAGTGGAGCCGGTGGTTGAGGCTGAGGCTGAGGCTGAGGTTGCGGTTGCGACTGCGGCCGCTCCCGAACCCGTCCCCACCCCCAAGCCGCCGCGGAAGCCTCGCGCGAGGCCGCAGGCTGCTGCTGACAAGGCACCCCCGAAACCGAAAGTGGCAACCACGGCAAAGAAGGCCGGGACCAAGACCGCAACGACAGTGAAGGCGGCCAGAAAACCGCGACCCAAGCCGGAATAGCCCGCCTGACCGCGCCCTCTTCCCAGGCAAGCGATTTGGGCGAGGAGGGATTCGGCCCTAAACAGGTCCCATGATCCTCGCTGTCCTCCAGGCCCGCATGAGCTCCACCCGCCTGCCGGGCAAGGTGCTGATGCCGATCCTGCGCCAGCCCATGATCGTGCGGCAGATCGAGCGGGTGGCCCGGTCCAGGCGCATCGACCGGCTGGTGGTGGCGACGAGTGACCAGCCCGACGATGATGTGCTGGTCGAGGCCGTGCACAAGGAAGGCATAGCCGTACATCGCGGGCCGCTGGACAATGTGCTGGAACGCTTCATCGGCGCGCTGGACGCCTATCCCGCCGACCATGTGGTCCGCCTGACCGCCGACTGCCCGCTGGCCGACCCCGACCTGATCGACGCGACCATCGACCTGCATCTGGCGACCGGTGCCGACTATGCCAGCAACAGCCCCGAAGGCGCGGCCTTTCCCAAGGGCCTGGATGTCGAGGTGATCACCGCGCAGGGCCTGCGCCGCGCGGCCCGGCAGGCCGACAGCCAGGAAGCCCGCGAGCACGTAACCTGGGATGTCTGGAACCATCCCGACCAGTGGAAGATCGCCTGGCTCCCCGCCGAGCCGGGTCAGGACGCCATCCGCTGGACGGTCGACCGGCCCGACGACTACGCCTTTGTCGCTACGGTCTATGACCAGCTCTATCCGGCCAATCGCCACTTCACCTCCGATGACATCAAGGCCTTTGTCGCCAGTCGACCGGACCTGACGATGTACGGCGGCGACCGGCGCGGATGAGCCGTCCCGCCATCCTGTTCGTCTGCAACGCCGGTCCCGATGTCGGTGGCGGCCATGTGATGCGGTCCCTGACCCTGGCCGAGGCCCTGACGTCGGCGGGGGCGGACTGCGCCTTTCTGGCCCGGCCGGCGGTCGAGGCCGTGCTCGAGGTCTTCGCGCCCGGCACACCCCGCAGCATGGCTGCCGAGCCGTTCGATGCCGTCGTCTTCGATCACTACGACCTGTCGGCCCCCGACCACCGCGCCTTGGCCCGGGGGCGTCCGACCCTGGTGATCGATGACCTGGCCAACCGTCCGCTGGAGGCCGATCTGGTGCTGGACGCCGGACCTGCCCGTCTGGCCCGGGACTATGCCGGCCTGACGCCCCCCGGAGCGATACTGCTCCTTGGACCGAACCATGCGCCCGTGCGCCCGGCCTTTCCGGCCCTGCGCGAAGCGGCCCTGGCCCGCCGCGCGGCTGCAGGCCCCGTGAAGCGGATCCTGGTGTCCCTGGGCCTGACCGATGTGGGCGGCATCACCGGACGGGTCGTCGATCTGCTGTTGTCCCGCCCCGGCGAGGTTGCCCTGGATGTGGTGCTGGGGAGCGGTGCCCCCAGCCTGCCGCGCCTGCAGGCGATGACCGATCCGCGCCTCAACCTGCACATTGATACCCAGGACATGCCCCGCCTGACCCTGGAGGCGGACCTCGCGGTCGGGGCCGGCGGCTCGACCAGCTGGGAGCGCTGCATCCTGGCCCTGCCCACCCTCACCCTGGTCCTGGCCGACAATCAGGTCGCCGCCGCCACGGCCCTGCAGGCGGCCGGGGCCAGCCCCTGCCTGGATGTGGACACACCGGATTTCGACACCGCTTTCGGAGGCGAGATCGACAGGTTGATGGCGGACCAAGGCCTGCGCGCCGCCCTGTCGACGGCCAGCGCCAGGGTCTGCGACGGCGGTGGCGCCGATCGCGTGGCCGCGGCCTTTCTGGCGCGGATTGCCGGCACCTAGGCCCTAGTCTTTGGCCGCCCGCCACAGCGGTCCGACGGCCAGCAACAGGACCAGGATGTTGAACCCGGCATTGGAGGCATTGCCGGAGGCCAGCGACCCGGCGCTGTCCACGACGAACCAGGCCAGAAGACTGGCCAGAACCGCCCGGCGCACGCCTTCCGGTGCGGCATCATGGACCCATTCCGACAGGCACCAGATCAGGACGCCCCAGCCGGTCAGAAAGCCCCCGGTCAGGGCCGACAGAAACACGGTGTCCGGCGAGGCATAGGTTGTTGCGCCATCGATCGGCCAGCTCAGGAGATCGAGTGTCAGCCGGGCCGGCTCCCGCGTGTTCGCCAGGGTGCCGAGAAAGAACACGGGCCCGAAGGACCCGACGATCAGGGCCGTGACCTTCAGCCAGGCCTTGTGGAACTTTTGGGACATCTGCGCCTCCTCCTGATCCCTTGCCCGGGCAGGCTGAGCCCGGGGCTGCTCTGGCTCAATTACCTGCCAGGTTATTGCTGCGGTTCAGGTCCCCTGTGACCATCGCGCTACCCAAACCCTGGAGCGTCATCATGGTCAGCCCTGCCGAAAGCCCCCTCGAGATCGTCCGCCAGTTCATGAAGGCCATGGAGCCGCTGGACTATGACACGGCCCTGAAGCTCGTCGCCGACAACTGCGAATATGTGAATCCGCCGCCCCTGCCGGTCGTCCATGGTCCGGCCGGCGTTCGCAGTTTGCTCGAGCCGTTCTTCGCACCGACCCTGGAAAACGAGTTCCGGGTTCTACGCGAGTCCGCCAGCGGGTCGCTGGTGTTTCTGGAGAGGCTTGACCGCCATCGCCTCGCCGACAAATGGGTCGAGCTGCCGGTGACGGGCGTGTTCGAGGTCCGTGACGGCAAGATCACCTACTGGCGCGACTATTTCGACGCGGCCACGATCATGTCGCAGTGGCCCACCGGCTAGGGACAGGCCCAAGCCCGCTCCCCTTAAGGGAAAAAACCCGGTCGACTGCGACAAACCGCGCTGGATCACCTAACGCCCGTTAACCAAACGTTCGGCGCTTGGGCTGGATTCTGCAGCGACATCGCCGCCGCCGGATTCTCCCGCCATGCCCGCCCTGCCCGATATTCGCGGCCTGAAGTACCCGGACGAGTTCGTCGCCCGGCATTTCTTCAAGCGCGGCCTGCATCAGCGCCGCGGGCGGGTCGTGGAACTGGGCGGGGGAACGGGCAACAACCTCTCGCTCTATGCGGCCTATGGCTGGTCCCTGACCGATGTCGACTATTCGCAGTCGGCTCTGGACGACGCGGTCTTCAACCTCGACGGCCGGGTTGAAACGATCCGCGCCGACCTGTCGCAAGGCCTGCCCGACCTGGGCGAAACGCCCATTGACGTGCTGCTGATCCCCAACCTGCTCTGCTATCTGACCGACGCCCAGGCCAAGGGGGTCCTCACGGCGGCGCGCCGGTCCCTCGCCCCCGGTGCCGAGGTCTTCGTGCGCACCCGGCTGGTCGATGACTATCGTTGCGGCCGGGGCGTGGAGGAGGAACCTCAGGGCTGGCGGCTGGCGACGCCCGAGACCGGCGAGGCCGGACTGTTCAACCTGTTCTACACCGAAGAGGGTCTGGTCCGCCGGCTGGTTGACGAACTGGGCCTGATCGAGCCGACCGCCCTGAAGGTGTCCTTCGACAATCTGCAGAACGGCATGCGCATCGCCCCCAACAGCGATCTGGTGGTGTGGGGAGCGGTGGCATGAGCGAGCGCATTCGCATTGTCGGCGGCGGGCTGACCGGCATTCTGGCGGCCTTCGAAGCCCATCGCCTGGGCTGGCGCGACATCACGATCCAGGAGCGCTTCGAGGCGCTCGGCGGCGTGGCCCGACCCAGGGTCGTGCATGGCCAGGAGATGCGGGACGGCTGCATCTATTTCGGCGGCGCTGGCGACCCCATCGTCGAGACCCTGTCGGCCCACGGCGCAACCTTTGAAGCCTTCGACAACCGGTTTGGCTCTGTCAGCCTGGGGGCCGACGAGCGCCGGGTCTTTACCTGGGACTTCGGCGGGCCGGCCGTCGACTGTGCCGCGACCAGGATCGCTCGCCCGGCCGGCGACAGCCTGGCCGACCGCATCGCCGCCTATCCGCCGGCCATAGCCGCCCGGCTGGACGCCTATTGTCGCTGGCACCTGGACACCGATCTCGACCTTGTCCAGGGCGAGGCGGCCATACCGCTGGCGATCAACCGGGTCTTCCCGGCCGCAGCCGACCTGACCGCCCTGGCAGCGCTGAAGACAACCGATCCCTGGGCTGACGAGCTCTATGCCATTCCGCGGGGCCTGTCGGGCCGCACGGCAAACCTGAGCGCCACCCTGCCGGTCGGTGGCTTCTCTGCCCTGTTCGACACCTGCCACAGGGCCCTGGTGCAGTTGGGGGTCAAGGTCGAGCTCAATGCCCTGGTCTCGCCCCGCGCCCTGCTGGCCGCTCCCCAGGCCGACGAGACCGTGGTCTGGGCCGCCAACCCGACGCCGCTGTTCAAGCCCCTCGGCCTGGCCACGCCCGATCTGCTCAAGAAGAGCTTTGCCACCTATGTCTTCGCCGTCGAGTTCGACGGCCCCTGCCCGGTCTATGTCCAGAACTTCACGGCCCAGGGCGCGGCCTTCCGCGTCTATCTCTATGAGAGCGGCGGCCAGACCCTGGCCGTGGCCGAATGCGTACGCGAGGCCGACCTGGCCAAGCTGCCCGGCGAGATGCGGACCCTGATGTCTGGCTTCGGCGCCCTCAAGGTCGGTGCCCTGCTGCACACGGACGTCAAGCCGCGCTGGATCTACCATACGCTGGACGCCATTGCGGGCCTCAAGGCCCTTCGCCGCGAGCTTGCCGGCCGCTTCGGCACCGCCTTCATCCCGGGGGCCTGGGAGCCCTATGCCAAGGCGGCCAAGCTGTCCGAGGTCAATGCCGCCCTGCTGGCCGCGCGCGAGGACGCCCCCGCACTGGCTCCGACGGCCGCGCTGGCCGGATGACTGCGATGACCACGGCGGCGATCATGCAGCCGACCTATCTGCCCTATCTGGGCTATTTCCAGCTGATGGCGGTCAGCGACGTCTTCGTCTTTCTCGACGACGTGCAGTTCGCCCGGCGCTCGTGGCAGTCGCGCAACCGCATCCTGACGGCCCAGGGCGAGCTGATGCTGACCATTCCGGTCCGGAAACATGACCGCGACACGCCGATCAGTGCGATCGAGATCGACGACAGCCAGGGCTGGCGCGAGAAGCATCTGGCCGCCCTGCGCCATGCCTATGGCAAGCGGCCGGCCTTTGCCGAAGGCTGGGCCTTTGTCTTCGAACAGCTGGCGCAGCATCGGGACGGGCGGCTGGCCGACCTGACCTGCGACATGGCCAGGGCAGCGGCGGCGAAGATCGGCCTGACGCCCCGTCTGGTCCGGGCCTCCGAGCTGGGGGCCGAAGGTGCCCGTTCGGAGCACCTTCTGGCCGTCTGCCGGGCCGTGGGCGCGACCCACTATGTCTCGCCCACCGGCTCTGCGGACTACATGGAAGAGGACGGCGTGTTTGCGGCGGCGGGCTTTCCGGCACGGTTCCAGGCGTTCCGGCCGGTGAGCTACCCCCAAGGACCGGGCGAGTTTGTGCCGTTCATGGGCTTTGTCGACGCCCTGATGAATGTGGGCTGGGCGGGGATGGCGGCCCTGGTATCGCCAAAGCCCTAGCGAACGCCGATCACTTGCCGCATCCTTCCTTGGCAGTTGGGAGGCCGAGCATGTCCAGATCCGTCGTCGTCACAGGGGTTTCCACCGGTATCGGCTGGGCGATCACCCAGGTTCTGGTGGCGGGCGGCTTCCATGTCTTTGGCAGTGTCCGCAAACAGGCCGACGCCGAGCGCCTGCAGACCACCTTCGGGTCCAGCTTCACCCCGCTGGTCTTTGATGTCACCGACGAGGCCGCCGTCAACGCCGCGGCGCGCAAGGTCGAGGCGGCCCTGAACGGCGCGACCCTGGCTGGCCTGGTCAACAATGCCGGCATCGCCGTGGCCGGCCCTCTGCTGCACCTGCCTGTGGACGAGTTTCGCCAGCAGTTGGAGGTCAACCTGACCGGGGTGGTCATCGCGACCCAGGCCTTCGCACCGCTCCTGGGGGCACAAAGTCCGGCACGCACCGATCCCGGCCGGATCGTCAACATCTCCTCGGTCGGGGGCAAGACCGCCAATCCGTTCATGGGGCCCTACTGCACGTCCAAGTTCGGGCTGGAGGGCCTGTCGGAGTCGCTGCGCCGGGAGCTGCTGCCCTTCGGCGTCGACGTGGTGATCGTGGCCCCGGGCGCTGTGGCCACGCCGATCTGGGACAAGGCCGACAGCGTCGATGTCGCCCGCTATGCCAATACCGTCTATGCCCCGGCCCTGGCCGGCATGAAGGCCTTCATGCTGACGATCGGCAAGTCTGGCCTACCGCCAGAACGGATCGGCGAGGCCGTGCATCTGGCCCTGACGACGGCCAGTCCCAAGACGCGCTATGTGATCTCGCCCGATCCCGTGCAGGTCCTGCTGGGCCAGATCCTGCCCAAGCGCATGCTCGACCGGATCATCGGCAAGCGACTGGGCCTGCTGCCCAAGGCTTGAGGTCTCGGAAGCTTGGGCGATTTCGCACGTTCAGGCCGGCAAGCATGGTAGGGTAAGTCAGAGGCGTAACCAAACGCCCCCTGGCGCGTTCCCCCCTGATCGCGGATCGCCGCCAACGGCTCCCCACAGAAGGGAGCGAGCCCCTGATAGCCGACAATCGACAAGACGCCCCCTGGCTGGCCGCGTAGCGCCGCGTCGGACCCCTCGCGGTCCGAGCGCCGTCGCGCGCCTGTCGCCCCGCACCAGAAGAAGTGACCCGCCGATGAAAACCTATCCGGGCACCCGCCCCTCCGGCCCCAAGGGCCTGAACGATTCCCGCTCGACCGGCGGTCAGCCAACCCGCCCGCGCCCGATCGATCCCGATGCCCTCCGGGGCACCAAGACGTGAGCCGCCTGACGCCGGTTCCCGCACGCCAGACAACCGTTTCCGGGGAGGGCAGCGTGATCGCCTATCTGGTGCTGGTTCACCGCTATCCTGAACAGTTCAAGCGTCTGTTCCGGGCGATCCATGACCCCGACAACCACTATCTGATCCATGTCGACAAGAACTCGGGCCCGGCTCTGGAAGCCGATATCCGCGAATTCCTGTCCGCCTATCCCAACGCGGCCGTGCTGGAGAGCAAGAAGGCCCTGTGGGGCGGCTACAGCCTGGTCGATGCCGAACTGCGCGGCATGGAAAAGCTGCTGGAGATGGGCAAGGACTGGAGCTTCTTCATCAACCTGTCGGGACAGGATTTCCCGCTGATGACCCAGAAGCGCATTCGCGCCTTCCTCGCGCAAAACCGGGGCCGCGAGTTCATCCGGGTCCTGGACCAGGCCCGGATGCGTCCCGACACCATGGGCCGGGTGCTGAAACATGTGGTCGAGTTGAAGGGCCGCATCGTCGACACCCTGGCCACGCGACTCTTTCTCGACGGGGCCACCCCCTATATCGGCACCCAGTGGAAGATCGTCAGCCGGACCTTCTGCGACTTCGTCTGCCACGACCCGTCGGTGGAGCGCTACAAGGCCTTCTACCGCAACACCTTCATCGCCGATGAGGGCTTCTTCCAGACCGTGATGATGAACACCTCCACCCATGGCGAGGTGATCAATGACGACAAACGGATGATCGACTGGATCCCCGACGGCGACATCAAGCTGAGGCCCCGCACATTCGTGGCTTCGGACGCCGTGCAGCTGACCACCAGCCAGGACCTCTTTGCCCGCAAGTTCGATGCAACCGAGGATTCCGAGATCCTCGACCTCCTGGAGGCCCATCTGCGCACCCAGGATGTGGCGAACGTGGATGAAGCACCAAGCGCCCCCGCACCGCGACTGCTCGTGGGGGCCTAGGCAAGTCCTCCATCGGCAATGGTGAGTCGCAAACGAAAGCTGTCATCCCGGACAAGTCCGGGATGACAGTCTGTTTTGATCTGAAGCGATCCGGGAAACGGAGGACGCCCTAACCCACCATCGACCAGTCCAGCGGCTCGCCGCGGGTCAGGTCGCGCGCAGCCTTGCCGGCCAGCACCTTGGCGAGATCGGCGGGCGGCAGGCCGTTGCCGGGGCGGACCGAGCGGACATTGGCCCTGGTCAGGGGCTCGCCGGCCTTCACATCGGCGGTGACATAGAGCGAGCGGCGGAACAGCAGCGACGTCGCTTCCGAGCCCAGGGTGTCGTAGTGGGCGCGACCCAGCGAGGCCCAGGCGTTCTTGCAGTCCTCCACCAGGGCCTTGAACTCGGCGGGCTCCAGGCTGAAGGCCGCGTCAGGACCGCCGTCGGCGCGGGCCAGGGTGAAGTGCTTTTCCACCGCGCAGGCCCCGACCGAGACCGCCGCCACCGAGGCGGCCGTGCCCGGCGTGTGATCGGACAGGCCCACAGGGCAACCGAAACGCTGGGCCATGTCGGCGACTGTCCGCACATTGGCGTCGGCAAAGGTGGCCGGATAGCTGGAGACACAGTGCAGCAGCAGAACGCCCGCCGCGCCGGCCGACAGGGCCGTTTCGCGGGCGGTCTCGATCTCCTGCAGATTGGCCATGCCGGTCGAGATGATCAGCGGCTTGCCCTTGCTGGCGGCATACTGGATCAGCGGGATGTCGACGGCCTCGAACGAGGCGATCTTGAAGGCCGGCGCGCCCAGGCTGTCGAGCAGGTCCACCGCCGTCTCGTCGAACGGGCTGGAGAAGATCGTCACCCCGCGCTGGCGGGCCCGCTCGAAGATCGCCGCATGCCATTCGAACGGCGTATGGGCCTCTTCGTAAAGCTCATACAGGGTGCGCCCGTCCCACAGTCCGCCATGGATCTTGAACTCGGGGCGGTCGACATCGAGGGTGATGGTGTCGGCGGTATAGGTCTGGATCTTGATCGCGTCGCAACCGGTCGCGGCGGCGGCGTCGACCATGGTCAGGCAGCGCTCGAGGCTGCCATTGTGATTGCCCGACAGTTCACAGATCACATAGGGCGACTGGTCGGTGCCGATCTTGCGGCCGGCGATCTCGATGAAGGGGGAGTCGGTCATGGCGCGGTCCGGAGCAACATGGTTTCCGGCAGTTTAACCCGGGAAAGGTGGACGAGGCGTCAATCGCCGCCGCCGCCGCCGTCTCCACCGCCCCCATCGCCATCGCTGGAGCCGTCGGAGTCGTCAGAGCCCTCTGACTTTGACCCCTTTGAGGAGGAACCGATGTGGACAATGCCGCCATCGCCGCCGTCTGTGGCGCTATCCCGTTTCTTGTTCTTCTCGGCGGCTGCGCCCGCCCCCATCATGGCCACGCCCGAGCCGGCACCGATGGCGACGCCCAAGGCGAGACCCAGGGCCAGATTGTCGAGCGCCAGGCCCAGAGCCACCCCGATGGCGATCCCGACGCCAATGCCGATCGGCAAACCCGCTTTCATGATGTCCCCCGTGTTGCAGCCATCGCGCTAAGCTGGAATCGACACTATATCTGCGCCCATGTCGACCTCCTCCGCCCCCCGCCAGACCCGCTGCCTGATCATTGGTTCAGGCCCCGCCGGCTACACCGCCGCCATCTATGCCGCGCGCGCCCTGCTGAAGCCCGTGCTGATCGCCGGCATCCAGCCGGGTGGCCAGCTGACCATCACAACCGATGTCGAGAACTATCCGGGCTTTGCCGACGTCATCCAGGGTCCGTGGCTGATGGACCAGATGAAGGCCCAGGCCGAGCATGTCGGCACCGAGTTCGTTAGCGACATCGTGCTGTCGGCCGACCTCTCCAAGCGCCCGTTCCACATCAAGTGCGACAGCGGCGAGGAATGGCTGGCCGAGACCCTGATTATCGCCACCGGGGCCCAGGCCAAGTGGCTGGGGCTTGAAAGCGAGAGCAAGTTCCAGGGCTTTGGCGTCAGCGCCTGCGCCACCTGCGACGGCTTCTTCTATCGCAACAAGGACGTGGTCGTGGTCGGCGGCGGCAATACGGCCGTCGAAGAAGCCCTGTTCCTGACCAGTTTCGCCCGCAAGGTCACCCTAGTGCACCGCAAGGACGAGCTGCGGGCCGAGAAGATCCTGCAGGAACGCCTGCTGGCCCATCCCAAGATCGAGATTGCCTGGAACAGTGCCATCGACGAGGTGCTGGGCGACAGCGACCCGATGGGTGTAACCGGCGTCCGCCTCAAGAACGTGATCACCGACGACCTGAGCGAGCTGAAGTGCGACGGCGTCTTCATCGCCATCGGCCATGCCCCGTCGTCCGAGCTGTTCAAGGACCAGCTGGAAACCCATGCCGGCGGCTATCTGCTCGTCGCGCCCGGCACCGCCTCGACGGCGATCGAGGGCGTCTATGCGGCCGGCGACGTCACCGACCATATCTACCGCCAGGCCGTCACGGCCGCCGGCATGGGCTGCATGGCCGCCCTGGAAGCCGTGCGCTTCCTGGCCGAGCAGGATCACATCCGCGACCGCCACCCGATCAGCCATGCCGAGGCCGAGAAGATCGGCGTCTGGTAGGGCTGCGGCGCGGGTGGGCGCTGGCGGCCATAAGGCCGCCAGCTCAAAAAGCCCATCAGAGCCCGGCGGCGCGAATGAAGACGGCCTCGAACTGAGCACCAGTCTTTCGCCTGAAGGTCACGGTTTTGGGCTCCCCAGGCTCAAAGGCCATATGCTTCTTGAGCACGAAGACGCTGTTGCCGGGCACATCGGTACCGTCAATCCTGACCAGCTCGTCCCCGACCGCGACTCCCGCCTCCATGGCCTGAGAGTCCGCCTGGACCTGCTGGACCACGATCTTGGCGACGGTGGTCTTGGTCAGACCTGTGGTCATCACCTGAACGGAAAAACCGATCTTTCTCGCCCTCGGCTTGGCACCGGCCTGTGCTGACACGGCCAGGGCAAGCATGGTCACTCCGAACACAACAGACCGGCGCAAGGGGGCGAGCTTGATCTTGTCGGCGGCGGTCATGCTCATGGGTTCCTGAATTGAGGCCTGTCCGGACCTTCTAGTCAGGCAGATCGCAAAGACCCATGGCCCCAAAACGCCTAGCTCATATGCATTTATGCATGGATTGGCCCTGCGCCCCCGGACAGGGATCTTGCTAGGGAACGCCTCGCTTGCCGATGGGCGGGCAACTGCGCCGATCCGGTAGAGGCCTTAGCCCAGTTCTGCACCCACTCCGAAGACG
The DNA here is from genome assembly GCF_058681455.1 of Caulobacter sp. AVps16. Taxonomy (NCBI): domain Bacteria; kingdom Pseudomonadati; phylum Pseudomonadota; class Alphaproteobacteria; order Caulobacterales; family Caulobacteraceae; genus Caulobacter; species Caulobacter sp. AVps16. The sequence continues at coordinate 468,247 of NZ_CM178739.1, read as the reverse complement.
GCGCGGCCCATGAGATAGGCCGGTCGCCCTGCCGGCCCTGACCCTAGTTCAAGGGCGACAACAGGTTCGGCGGCCGCTGTTTCGGCTTGGGCGGCGGGGCCTTGGGGGTCTCGGCAACGGGCGGCTTTTCAGCGGCAACCTCCGGAAGCTTGTCCAGGGCGCGGTTGATCTCGGCGATCTCTTCGGGCGTCGGGATCCGGCGACCGGCGACCGTCCCTTCGAACTTCAGGCGCTCACCGCCGGGGGCCGTGGCGTCGGGCACCGCAACCAGATGGGCCCCCGGGGCCAGGGTCGAGGGGATCAGGCCTGCCGCCTGGGCCTGGGCCAGGATCTGGGTATTGACCACCGCCCCGGCGGCCAGGGCCTCGGCAGGGGCGGCTTCGAGGGTGCGGGCGTCGCCGGCCAGCAGGATGTCGGCGGTCACGTCCTCGCCGCCACGATACTTGCCCTTGAACGCCGCCAGGGTGCCCGACGGTCCGGTCCAGCGATAGAAGATGTGCTGGCCCACCTGGCGCAGCTTGACCAGGGTCGGGGCCCAATAGGGCGCGACATAGCTGGCGTGATAGTGGGTGGCGACACCCACATCCTTCATCACGAAGCCATTGAGGGCGCGGCGGGCCACCGACTCGGCCGAGGCCCAGAGCTGCGGATTGGGTTCGCGCGCCAGGGAGCCGTCGCAGGTGAAGCTGAACTGGCAACCGGTGGCGCGGGCGGCGCCTTCATAGATCACGCCGCAGACGGTCTTGGGATAGCCCGGATGCCGCATGCGGTTGAGCACGGTCTGGGCCACGGCCTCCTGGCCGGCCAGGGGCTCGAAGGCGGATTCGAAATAGACCGCCTGGGCCAGGCAGCGCAGGGCCTTGGTGCGGTCCTCGACTGAGGCCTTCAGCACGAAAGGCTTCGCCGGCTCGATGGCCAGGGGCGCGGGCCGGCGCAGGCTGTTGATCAGGCGAGCCGTGTCGAAATCGGGCGCGGCATCGGAAAAGCGCGGGATCGAGGCCAGGTCGATCCGCTCCCAGCCGGGCACGCGACCCCAGTAGCGGGTATGGGGCCGGGGATCATGCCGACGGGCCAGGCTGAGCATGGCCGGATCCATATTGGCCACATAGCGGGTCAGGGCGGCGTCGGAGAAGCCCCGCGTCACCCGCGCCACCCCGGCCTCGCGGCCATAGCCGCGCGGCACATAATAGGTGGCGCATGCGGAAAGGCCGCCCAGCAGCAAAAGCCCCAGGGCGGCCTTGATCCAAGGCTTGGAAACGGCGGTCAACACGAAGCGGCTATTTGCCGCCCAGGGTCGCGCGGATCATCCAGGCGTGTTTCTCGTGGGCCTGCAGGCGCTGGGTCAGGAGGTCGGCGGTCGCTTCATCGCCCGCGTCGTCAGCGGCCGGAAAGGCGGCGCGCAGAGTGGCGATCACCGTCTCGTTGTCCTGCTTCAGCTCGGTCAGCATGGCCTCCCAGTCCTGTTCGGGATCGCCATCCTTGATGCTGGAGAGATTGCCGAAGGCGGCATAGCCCTGCGGGGCCAGCTCGCCCAGGGCGCGAATACGTTCAGCGATGGTGTCCAGCGCCGCCCACTCTTCCGAGTACTGACCTTCAAGCAAAACGTGCAGCGACTGGAAGTTGGGGCCTCTGACGTTCCAGTGATAGCCATGCGTCTTCAGATAGAGCGCATAGCTGTCGGCCAGGACCTTGTTCAGGCCGGCGGCGATCTCGCCGCGCTGTTTCGCCGAAAGACCGGTATTGGGGGCGGCGGCCATTCTCATCTCCCGTGTTGCGTGTTCTAGGTAAGCTCGTCCATGGTCTTGGCAAGCCTTGTTTCGGCGGAGAGCGACAAAGGTGAGTGAGGACATTTCAGCCCCATCCGTTGCCGACCGTGCACGCCTCCACGGACTGATAAGCGCGTGGCTGATCCCTCCCGTTCCACCGCCGGCCTGGCATTGCGCGCTGGCAACCCTGATCGCGACCGCAGCCGCCATTCTGATGCGCGTCACCCTGCTGGGCCTGAGCGGCGGCGTCGGGGCGACCCAGCCCTTTTTCCCGGCCATTGTCCTGGTCACCCTCTATGCCGGCTGGAAATGGGGACTGGGTCCCATTGTCGCCGGCGCGGCCTTCGGCTGGTGGCTCTGGGGCGGCCGCGATGGCGAAGCCCTGTCAGAAGACGAGATCGCCACCCTGGTGATCTTCCTGCTCTCCTCCACGATCACCCTGATCGTCGCCGAGGGGCTTAGGGGGGCCCTGCGGGGCCTTTCAGAGGCTCGTCGCCAGCAGATGGATGCGGAAACCCGGCTGGAACTGACCCAGTCGGCAGCAGGCGTCGGCCCCTGGGACTGGGACATTCCCACCGATACCCTCTATCTGTCTCAAGGGGCCCGGCAGAATCTCGGCCTCTCCCCCGACGAGCCCATTACCTGGGCCAATCTGGTCGATCACGTCCATCCCGACGATCGCGCCATGGTCGCCGAACGCATCCGCAACTCGGTCCGGGCCGGCGAGGCCTATGAGGTCGAGTATCGCCTCGCTGACCTGAGCCGGGGGGAACGCTGGATCCATGGGCGCGGCGAGGTCCGCCGCGATGACACCGGCCGGGCGGTTCGGATCCTGGGCCTGAACTTCGACGTCACCCGGCGGCGCCGCGACGAGGAGCGCGTGCGCGAGAGCGAAGCCCGCTTCCGCAGCCTGGCCGACAGCGCCCCGGCCCTGATGTGGATGTCACGGGTCGGCGGCCAGCGCGACTTCGTCAACAAGGCCTATTCTGACTTTGCCGGCTGCGACTATGAGGAAGCCCTGGTGCTGGACTGGCGCACCCGGCTGGATCCGCGCGACCTGCCCGTCATTCTCAAGGGCCAGATCGCCGGCGAAGGCAGCCGCAAGCCCTTCAGCCTGGAAGGCCGCTATCGCCGCGCTGACGGCGAATGGCGCTGGCTGAAATCCTTTTCCCAGCCTCGCCATGCCCCCGACGGGGCCTTTGACGGTTTCATCGGTATCGCCTTCGACAATACCGACGCCAAGCAGGCCGAGGCGGACCTGGCCAGCGTCAATGAACTGCTGGCCGAGCGTGTTCAGGCCGCCGTCGCCGAGCGTGATGCGGCCCAGGCCGCCCTCTTCCAGTCCCAGAAGCTGGAGGCCATCGGCCAGTTGACCGGCGGCGTGGCTCACGACTTCAACAATCTTCTGACCGTGATCATCGGCGCCTTGGATGTGGTCGAGCGGCATCCGGACGATCAGGCCCGTCGCCAGCGGATGGTCGGGGCCGCCCTGGACGCCGCCAGACGCGGTGAAAAGCTGACCCAGCATCTGCTGGCCTTCGCCCGCCGCCAGCCGCTGCGGCCCGAGCTCTGTCGCATCGATCGTCTCATCACGGAGAGCGAAGGCCTTTTGCGTCGCGCCGTGGGCGACGCCTACGATTTCCAGTTGCGGCTGGAGGGCGGCGTGGGCAGCGCCCTGGTGGATTCCGGCCAGTTCCAGGCCGCCCTGCTCAACCTCGTGGTCAATGCCCGGGACGCAACCCCGGCCGGCGGCGAGATCACGATCGAGACCCGCCCCGTGACCTTGCCTGCCGGGTTCGGCGATCTGGGCCCGGGCCAGTACCTGCGGATCGCCGTCCGCGACACGGGGTCCGGTATGGATCTCGAGACAGCGGCCCGGGCGGTTGAACCGTTCTTCACGACCAAGCCGCCCGGTGAGGGCACGGGCCTCGGCCTGTCCCAGGTCTATGGCTTCGCCCGCCAAAGCGGTGGTTCGGTGGACATCGAGACGCGCCCCGGTCAGGGGGCCTGTGTCGCCATGCTGCTGCCCATCGCCAAGGACGCAGACCTGTCGACGGCCTCGGCCGCCCTCGATCCGATCGTCAGCCAGGTTCCGACCCGCGTGCTGCTGGTGGAGGACGATCCCCAGGTTGCCGAAATGGTCGACGCCATGCTCTGTGATCTGGGCCACACGGTGAGCCGGGCGGGCGGCGTCGATGAAGCCCTCGACTGCCTGGCGCGGGATCCGGCCATCGGACTGGTCCTCAGCGACGTGATCATGCCGGGTGGCCGCAGCGGCGTCGACCTGGCCGAGTCCCTGGCCCGGACCCACCCGGGCCTGCCGGTGGTGCTCTGCTCCGGCTACACGGGCGGCGACCAGGGTCGGGCCCAGGCGGGGGCCTGGCCGTTCCTGAGCAAGCCCTTCTCGCTCGACAGCCTGGCCCGGGCCCTGAGCGCGGCTCGGACGACCTGAAGCGTCCGAACCCGGACACCTCTTTGCAAGCTCATCACAAAGGGCTATATGTGTTTCGTCACTTATGCTCAATTTCAGCATAAGCCGGACGCTGGAACGGTTTGCCCTGCTCCGGCGTTTTTTGAGGCCCCACAAATGCTCAGTTTGAGCATAAGCGAGGATCACATGGCCGACGGGTTTGCCGCCCTGGAGTTCACCCCGCAGATCGAAGCGGAGACCGCCGGCGTATGGGACAAGGTCAAGCACCATGTCACGCCGCTGGAATGGCGCAGCCAGGCCCCGCTGATCGCCGAGATCAACCGGCTCAAGCGCGAGAAGAACGCCGCGATCCTGGCCCACAACTACATGACCCCCGACATCTTCCACGGGGTGGGCGACTTCGTCGGCGACAGCCTGGCCCTGGCCAGGGAAGCCGCCAAGAGCAACGCCCAGATCATTGTCCAGGCCGGCGTGCACTTCATGGCCGAGACCAGCAAGGTCCTGTCGCCCCAGAAGAAGATCCTGATCCCGGACCTCAAGGCCGGCTGCAGCCTGGCCTCCTCGATCACCGGGGCCGACGTGCGGCTGATCAAGCAGCGCTATCCGGGGGTGCCGGTCGTCACCTATGTCAACACCACCGCCGAGGTGAAGGCCGAGACCGATATCTGCTGCACCAGCGCCAATGCCGTGCAGGTGGTGGAATGGGCCGCGCGCGAATGGGGGACCGACAAGGTCATCCTGATCCCCGACGAATATCTGGCCCGAAACGTCGCGCGCCAGACCGAGGTGAAGATCATCGCCTGGGCCGGACACTGTGAGGTCCACAAGCGCTTCACCGCCAGCGACATCGCCGACATGCGCGCGGCCTGGCCCGGTGCCGAGGTACTGGCCCACCCGGAATGCCCGACCGAGATCCTCGAAGCCGCCGACTTCGCCGGGTCGACGGCGGCGATGAACGACTATGTGGCGGCCCGCAAGCCGGCCCAGGTGGTGCTGATCACCGAATGCTCCATGGCCTCCAACGTCCAGGCCGAGAGCCCGCTGACCCAGTTCATCGGTCCCTGCAACCTGTGCCCGCACATGAAGCGCATCACCCTGCAGAACATCCACGACGCCCTGGTTCACGAGCAATTCGAAGTGACGGTGGACGCCGACATCATCGACCGTGCAGCCCTGGCCGTGCAGCGGATGATCGACCTGCCACCGCCGCTTGTTCCCGCCCGCTACGACCTCGTGAAGGCCCGCCATCACGTGGACGTGGAGCTGATCTAGTCCCCTTTCCTCCCGCCCTCCCCGGGGAGTGTGACATGACCGATCGCCTGATCTTCGACGGCCCCGTGATCCTGGGGGCCGGTCTCGCCGGCCTGACCGCTGCCCTCGCGGCCGGGCGCGCCCTGGTGCTGTCTCCGACCCCGCTGGCGACCGGCTGCTCCAGCGCCTGGGCCCAGGGCGGCATGGCGGCGGCCCTGTCGGTGGACGACACCCCCGCCCTGCACGCGGCCGATACGGAAGCGGCCGGCGCAGGCCTGTGCGATCCAGAAGCCGTGGCCTTGCTGACCACGGAAGGCCCAGGGGCCGTCCGTGCGCTCGCTGCACTCGGCGCGCCTTTTGACACCAAGGACGGAGACTTCACGCTCAGCCTGGAAGCGGCCCACTCAAAGGCCCGTGTTGCCCGCGTCGGCGGCGACGGGGCCGGGGCGGCGATCATGGCCGCCGTCATCGCCGCCGTCCGCGCGGCTCCGGCCATCGAGATCCGCGAGCGGGCCCGCGCCCGCCGGCTACTGCAGGACGCCACCGGCCGCGTCATCGGCGTGCTGGCCGACATCGACGGCCGGCTGGTCGAGATCCTCGCCCCTGCCGTCATCCTGGCCACCGGCGGAATCGGCGGCCTCTATGCCGTGACCACCACCCCCGCTGAGGTCCGCGGTGAGGGACTGGGCCTGGCGGCCCTGGCCGGGGCGGTGATCGCCGACCCCGAGTTCGTGCAGTTCCATCCCACCGCGATCGACGTCGGCCGCGACCCCGCGCCCCTGGCCACAGAAGCCCTGCGGGGTGAGGGCGCGATCCTGCGCAACAGCGACGCCCGCGCCTTCATGGAAGACTACCACCCGGCCCGGGAACTGGCCCCGCGCGACGTGGTGGCCCGCGCCATCCATGCCGAGCGCGAGGCCGGCCGGGGGGCCTTCCTCGATGCGACCGTGGTGGTCGGCGGCCACTTCCCCAAGGAATTCCCGGCCGTCTTCGAAGCCTGCATGAGCGGCGGCGTCGATCCGCGCCGGGCCATGATCCCGGTGGTTCCGGCGGTCCACTACCACATGGGCGGCGTGGCTACCGATCTGGACGGCCAGACCTCCCTGCCCGGCCTTTACGCCGCCGGCGAATGCGCCGCGACCGGCGTGCACGGCGCCAATCGCCTGGCCTCCAACAGCCTGCTGGAGGCCGCCGTGTTCGGGGCCCGGGCCGGCCGCGCGGCAGCGGCGGCCAAGGCCAAAGGCGGCCCGCCGGTCTTGCTGGAGCCCCTCCCCGACCTGCCGGACGCCGCCCTGCAGTTCCTGCGCAAGGCCATGAGCCGCGACGCCGGCGTGATCCGCGACGGCATGGGCCTGAGCCGGCTGCTGACAGAGATCGACGGGCTGGAAGCCGCCCATGGACTCTGCCCGACCCTGGTCGCCGCTCGCCTGATCGTCGACGCCGCCCTGGCCCGCGAAGAAAGCCGCGGCGGGCACTTCCGCGCCGACTTCCCGGAAACGGGCGAGGCGGTGCGCACCTTCGTCACGCTGCAAACCGAGAGCGCCGCCGTGCGCTATGCCGCCGAATGACCCTCTCACCGCTTCCCGATCTCCTGATACGTCCGATCATCGATCTCGCCCTGGCCGAAGACCTCGGCCGGGCCGGCGACATTACGGGAGAGGCCTGTATCGACGCTGACGCCCGGCTGTCGGTGGTGTTCGCCGCCCGGCAGGACGGCCGCGTCGCGGGCCTGTCCTGCGCCCGCCTGGCCCTGGCGGCGATGGATCCGACCGCGACGTTCGAGATCGTCACACCGGACGGGGCCGACTGCGTGCCGGGCACGGTGTTGGCCCGGGCGGAAGGCAAGGCCCGCGCCGTGCTGATCGCCGAGCGCACGGGACTGAACCTGCTGGGCCGGCTGTCGGGCATTGCCACCCTGACCCGCGCCTATGTCCGCCTGGTCGAGGGCACGGGCGCGACCATCGTCGACACCCGCAAGACCACCCCGGGCCTGCGGGCCCTTGAAAAGTATGCGGTGCGATGTGGCGGCGGGATCAACCACCGCTTCGGCCTGGATGACGCCATCCTGATCAAGGACAACCACGTCGCCGCCTGCGGTGGGGTCGGTGAAGCCGTCCGCCGGGCGCGGGCCTTCGCCGGCCATCTGGTCAAGGTGGAAGTCGAGGTCGACGGCCTGGACCAACTGGAAGACGCCCTGAAGCACAGCCCGGACGTGGTGATGCTGGACAATTTCAGCCTCGACGACCTGCGGACGGCCGTGGCCCTGGCCAAGGGCCGGGCGGTGCTGGAGGCTTCCGGGGGCGTCAACCTGACCACTGTGCGGGCCATCGCGGAAACCGGCGTGGACGTCATCAGCGTCGGGGCCCTGACCCACTCGGCGCCGGTGCTGGATATCGGTCTGGACGCGGTCTGAGCCCGTAGATGCTCCCCCTCTGGGGGAGCTGTCGGCAAAGCCGACTGAGGGGGCCATCGCGGCGACAGCCGAGCTCGCCCCCTCCGGCCCTCTGGGCCACCTCCCCCAGAGGGGGAGGATCGACGGTCTAGCCCCAGATCTTCATCAGTTCCCGCACCACCATCACCGCCAGAGTGATCGTCGACAGGGCGAACAGCAGGAACCGCAGGTTCACGATGTTCACCGTCACCTGCACCAGGCTGTGCGCCACGCGCAGGCCGACATAGACCCAGGCAAAGTGCACGGCCCAGCCGTCGGCGTGACCGGCCACGGCGATGGCCAGGGCGGCAGCGTAGAAGATGGTCGGCTGTTCCATCAGGTGATTGTAGTTGTCAGCCGCCTGGCGCGGGCCGGCGGGCAGGACGTCCAGCGAGCCCGGAAAGGCCGCATCCTGCGGCTTGATCCCGGCCTTCAGCATGGCCGGGATGCGGCGCACATACATCCACAGCCAGATCAGCAGCGACCAGGCCACCAGCGCCATCACCGGCGCGATCATCGTGTTCATTTGGAGCGTCCCTCCCCGGACGTTTTACTTGTCCGGAGAGGTTAGACGCAGAACGGTGATCTTGCGAAGCCTGACGTGCGGGAAAGGCAGAGGCTCTCCCCAAGAAGGGAAGATCTATGCCCTAGGCCCGGTCGCGGAAGGGATCGGCCGGATAGACCCCGAGGATCTCGAAGGTCTCGGAGAAGAAGCGCAGCTCGTCGAAGGCCAGGGCCAGGCTGCGGTCCTCGGGGCGACCATCGACCTCGGCATAGAAGATGGTCGCCGTGAAGGCACCGCCCTCCATGTAGCTCTCCAGCTTGGTCATGTTGACGCCGTTGGTCGCAAAGCCGCCCATGGCCTTGTAGAGCGCGGCCGGCAGGTTGCGGACCTTGAACACGAAGCTGGTCACGCAGCGATGGGTGAAGGCCGGTGGCTCGGGAGAGGTCTCGGCCGTCATCACCAGGAAGCGGGTGGTGTTGTGGCGCTCGTCCTCGATGTCGCTGGCCAGGATGTCGAGACCATAGATCTCGGCCGCCAGGGCCGGGGCCACGGCCCCACGGGTCGGGTCGGGCCTCAGGGCAAGGGCCTTGGCCGCACCGGCCGTGTCGCCGGCCGACTCGGTGGTGACGCCGAGCTTGCGCAGGCTGTTGCGGCACTGGGCCAGGGCGATCGGCATCGAGGCCACCACCTTGATGTCCTCCAGCTTGACCCCCGCATTGGCCATCAGCTGGAAGCGGATCGGCTTGAAGCGTTCACCGATGATCTTCAGGCCCGAAGCCGGCAACAGATGGTGCACATCGGCGACCCGACCGGCGATCGAGTTCTCGATCGGAATCATGCCCAGGGCGCAGACCCCGGACTTGATGGCCTCGAAGGCCTCCTGGAAGGTGGCGCAGGGAAAGGCCTCATAGTCCGGAAAATAGGTGCGGCAGGCCTCGTGGCTGTTGGCGCCGGGTTCGCCCTGAAAGGCGATCTTCTTGAGGATGCTCATGCTGTCTTCCGGGCCTGCTCACGGGCCGCTTCAAGGTCAGAGGGATTATCGACGGAGATCGGCGCTTCCGGGGCCACGGCGGCGCGGATCGTCATGCCCAGCTCCATGGCGCGCAGCTGCTCCAGCTTCTCGCGCTGCTCGAGCGCCGACGGGGCTGCAGCGTTGAAGGCTTCGAGTGCCTCGCGCCGATAGCCGTAGATGCCGATATGGCGCCAGATCGGGCCGTCGCCATAAAGGGTCGACCGGGTGAAATAGAGGGCCCGGCCGCTCGTGCCGTCATCCTCCATGGCCAGGACAGCCTTGACCACGTCCGGATTGGTCCGGTCTGCGGGCGAGGCTTCGGCCGCAACGACGGTAGCGATGTCGCAATCCCCGAAGTCCTGCAACAGGCCGGCGCAGGCGCTCAGCACCGACGGATCGACAAAGGGCATGTCGCCTTGCAGGTTGATGACCACATCGTGCTCGAAATGGGGATCAAGCTCGGCCAGGGCCGCCAGGATGCGGTCCGAGCCGGAGGGCAGTTGCGGGTCGGTCAGCACGGCGCGACCACCTGCCGCATGCACGGCCTCGACGATCTCGCGATCCCCCGCAGCCACCGCCACAGGGCCGATATTGGCCTTGAGCGCCTGGTTCAGAACGCGGACAATCATGGGCAAGCCGCCGATATCGGCCAGGGGCTTGTCCGGAAGGCGGGTGGCGGCCATCCGTGCGGGGATCAGGACGATAGGGTTCATGAGTTCAATATCGCTGCTGCCCGGTTGCGCGAGGGGCGGTAGCGTGTAAGAGACGCGAGCGCAATAAGAGGCGCGCGCGGGGGATTCCCCGCCGCGGGTTTGGGCCCCGCCCCCGGCGGGCCGGTAAGAGGCTGACAAGGCTGAGATGAGCGACCTGACGTTCAACAAAATCGCTGGCGGCGTGCTGCTGACCGGCCTCGTTATTTTCGGTCTGCGGGAAGCATCGACCATCGTGTTCCAGAAGCACGAGGTCGAAAAGGCCGGTTACGAAATCGCGGTCGAGGAGACCACCGGAGGCGGCGGTGCCGCTGCGGTCGAGGTCGCGCCTGACTGGGGTACCGCCCTGCTGCTGCCGGCCAATATCGCCGCTGGCCAGGCCGTCGCGGCCAAGTGCGCTGCCTGCCACAAGATGGACCCGTCGAACCCCAACAGCATCGGTCCGGGCCTGTACGCCATTCTGGGCCACAAGCCCGGTTCGCACGCCGGCTTCGCCTATTCCAGCGCGATGAAGGAATTCGGCGCCAAGAACCCGGTGTGGGATTATGACCACATGTACGAGTTCCTGAAGGCACCCGGTAAGTACATCTCCGGCACCAACATGACCTTCGTCGGCCTGAAGAAGCCGGAAGATCGCGTTGCGATCATCGCCTATCTGCACAGCCTGGGTTCGACCCTGCCGGTTCCGGCTCCCAAGCCGGCTGAAGCTGCTGCTCCGGCTGCGGCCGAAGGCGCTCCGGCCGCCGCGCCGGAAGCCGGTGCTGCCGCCGCTGGTGCGCCTGCGGCCCCGGCTGCGGCCCCCGCAGCCCAGTAATCGGGCTCCGATCCTGACATCAAGGGCCGCGAAGTTCGCTTCGCGGCCCTTCTTGTTTTTCGCCGCAGATCCTGCCCTTCCGCTGAAGGCGGCTCTATGAGCCGGAGTGGGCAAGGCGACGTCAGCCGTAAAGACCCCCGCAGTCACTGCGTGAAAGCCCCCAGAGGGGGAGCATCAAACGTCTCAGGGTCGCCGGTAGCCGAGCGGCGCTCCGACCCCTGCGGCCTCGATACGGGCCACCGCCTCGGCCAGGGGCTCGATCGCCACGGCCATGTGGTGGGCATTGGCATGCAGGATGGTGTCCGGATCCAGCAGGATGGCGACGTGCCCCTTCCAGAACACCAGATCCCCGCGCCGACGCTCTGAGGCCTCGACCGGGCGGAAAAAGTCCCTCTGCAGATCGGTATCGCGCGGACAGGCCCGATTACAGGCCGCCAGGGCCTGCTGGACCAGAGCAGAGCAGTCCAGCCCGAGCGATTCGCGCCCGCCCCATTGATAGGGCGCGCCGAGGAACCTCTGGGCCACGGCGACATAGTCGCATTCACCCCGGCCGACAGGCGTCAGATGGTCGGCGATGAACCAGCCCGAGCGCGCCGCCCGGGCAAACCGTCCCTCGCGGGCTTCGACCGTCACCAGGGCCCCCAGGCTGTAGAGCCCGACAATGGCCGACTTGATGTCCGGACCACTGAAAGCATAGGTGCGCAGCGCCGAGACGGCGTGGCTAGCGGGCAGGACCGGGGCCGAAAGGGCGTCGCTGGGCACATAGCCGACATAGCCGTCGCGCCCCGCCTGGCCGAAGGCGAAGCCGTCGACCTCGAACAGCACGTCGAAGCGCTCACCGAAGGCCAGTTGGTCTTCCTGCTCGGCGTCGGGTGCCGGGGCCTTGCGGATCGAGGCAATGGGCGCACTGGCCTGCATGGACTGGGTCGCTGCAAAGCGCTCGGCCGCGACCCGGCCCTCCAGCCGGATGTCGGCCAGGCCGTCGCGGATCAAGGTCAGGCGGCGATCCGGCGCGCTCATGCGGCAAACCTCGTCTTGAGCATGGCGAACAGGGCCCGGATCGCCTGGGCCTCACCGCCGACCGGATAGCCGGGCCGCCCCTTGGGGTTCCAGGCATAGAGGTCGAAATGGGCCCAGGGTCCAATGCCGTCGCCGGCGGGCGCGAAGCGCTGCAGGAACAGGGCGGCGGTCGTGGCCCCGGCCTGGGCCCAGGGGGCGGAATCGTTCTGGAGATCGGCGATGTCGCTGTCGATGGCCTCCCCATAGGCCTCGGTCAGGGGCATGCGCCACAGCGGATCAAAGGTCGCCTGCGACGCGCGGGCGATCTGATCGGCCAGGGCGTCATCCGCCGTCCAGAACGGGATCACAAACGGCCCCAGGGCCACGCGGGCCGCGCCGGTCAGGGTAGCGAGGTCCAGGGTCAGGGCGGGCTTGAGCTCGGCGGCGCGGGCCAGGGCATCGGCCAGGATCAGGCGGCCCTCGGCGTCGGTATTGCCCACCTCGACGGTCAGACCGGCACGGGTCTGCAGGATATCACCCGGCCGCATGGCGTCACCGCTGATGGCGTTTTCGACCACCGGGGTCAGGACCACCAGCCGAACCGGCAGCTTTGCCGCCATCACCATCTTGGCCAGGGCCAGGGCATGGGCGGCGCCGCCCATGTCCTTCTTCATCAGCCGCATGCCCGAGGCTGGCTTGATGTCCAGGCCACCGGTGTCGAACACTACCCCCTTGCCGACCAGGGCGACCAGGGGATGTGAAGGCTCGCCCCAGCTCAGTTCCAGGATCCGGGGCGCGCGATGCGGGACTGCGGCGCGGCCGACGGCGTGGACGGCCGGATAGTTGGCGGCCAGCAGGTCGTCTCCAGTCGTGACCGACAGGGAGGCCCCATGCTGTTGGGCAATCTCGCGGGCGATCGCCTCGATCTCGGCAGGCCCCATGTCATTGGCCGGCGTATTGACCATGTCCTTGACCAGGGCGCAGGCGTGGCTGACTGCGGCGATGGCAGCGACATCCACTGCCCTGGGCGCGACCAGCCTGGGCCCGGCCTCGCCGGACCGCTTGCGATAGCAGTCGAACCTGTAGAGCCCCAAAGCGAAGGCCAGGGTCGCTTCCGAAGCGTCCAGCCCCCGTGGCATGCGGGCCAGCCGGTAGTCACCGGCGGGAAGCCGGGCCGCGAGCCCCCGGAACAGGCCCGGATCGACGGCGGCGCGGGACCCCAGCCCCATCAGCACGCGTTCGATATGACCGCCTGGCGCAGCCACGACCAGGACCTGACCGGCCTTGGCCTTGAACTGCGCCTGTCCCGCCAGGGTGCGAACGGCAGGGCGACGCATCGCCAGGAAGGCCTCCAGTTCAGCCTCGAACAGGGGGTGGATCGGGATCGCACCGTCCGGCGCCGAGGCCAGAATGGGGAAGCTGTCCAACATGTCGCGGCCCTCGGAAATTATGCTTAACGATTCCTTGAGAGCCGCGCGGCGAGGATGCGCGAACCTTTCGGAGACTCGTCTTCCATGTGTCGCAAGCGCGCGTTCCTCGCAACCGTTCTCGCCCCTGTCCTGGCCGTGGTCAGCGGCCTGGCGCTCGGTGCCCCGGCCCAGGCCGGTGAGGCCAAGACCCCGCCTGCCGCCGTTGAACCGACCGGCCCGCGCAAGGCCTCGCCGGCCCAGCGCGCAGAGATGCGTCGCGCTGATCCCCTGGCCCGGGCGGCCTTCTGGGGCGGGGAGTTCGCCGCGGACAGCCGCGACGCCGAGGCGGGCGTCGCCCTGGCCCAGTCCCTGCGCTCGCTGGGACGCTATGACGATGCCGCCGACGCCGCCGGCAAGGTGCTGCTGGTCCAGCCCGACAATTTCGACGCCCTGCTGGAACTGGCCCGCGTCCACATCGCGCGCGGCCAGGGCTTCTACGCCATTGAACCGGCTCGTCACGCCGCCGCCCTGGCTCCCCGCGACTGGCGGCCCCAGACCTTGCTCGGCGTGGCCTATGAGCAGGCCCAGCGCCCCGAAGAGGCCAGCGCCGCCCACCGCCAGGCCATAGCCCTGGGACCGAACGAAGCCGCGCCGAACGCCAACTATGGCCTGCATCTGGCCAGCCAGGGCGACCTGCCCGGCGCCGAGGTCCAGCTGCGCCGGGCGGCGGCCATGCCCGCTTCCACCATCCAGATCCGCCAGAACCTGGCCCTGGTCATCGGCCTGCAGGGCCGGATCGCCGAGGCGGAAAAACTGGCCCGCCAGGACCTGCCGCCGGAATCGGTCGCCAATAACCTGGCCTGGCTCCGTGCCGCGACCACCCGACCCAATCCCGCGGCCACGCCCCGCTCCTGGGACGCCATGAAGGCGGGAGGCTAGGGCAAATCGGCAAGGCGAACGTCAGGAACTTGATGCGCTGTCCGCCTATTCCCGTTATTTCGGGGCATGCCTTCCGACCCGTCTTCGATAGCTTCGCCGGCCGCGCCGGTTGCTGAAAAAGTCCCGTTTGTCGCTGTCCTGGCCGGCAGCGACGCCAACCGCCATCAAGGGGTGGAGCGTGACATAGGGGTGGGTGTGACCGGCAATAATGACGGCCACACGATGCTGTCCATGCTGTGTCCGTCGATCGAGCTTGGCCGCATCCACGTCGCCCCGAGCTATTTCCGGCAAAGCAAGCGCTGGAATCCCAATGCGGCCGACCTGCTGTGGAACATCATTTCCGACGTGGACCAGAACCCGGACACGCTCGATATCGCCCGCAAACTGGTGTCGACAGCGAGCCGGCCGATCGTCAATCCGCCAAGTCTGATGGGCCGCACACGCCGCCATACCCTCGCAGGCCTGCTGCAGGGACTGGATGGCGTCATCGTCCCGAAGGTGCTCTTGCTGCGCAACCCCACGCTTGAGCGCGTCAGCAAGGCCACCGCAGAGGCCGGTTTCCGGTTTCCCGCCATCCTGCGCCAGACGGGCAGCCACAATGGCGAAATGCTCGGCGTGTTCAACGCGCCTGAGGATATGGCCCAGATCTTCGGCGACCGGAAAAACGCCTACTACCTGACCGAATTCGTCGACGTGCGTCGCGCCGACCGCTTCTATCGCAAGTCCCGCTTCTTCTTTGTCGGCGACACGATCATCACCCGCCAGCATGTCATTGCCGACAAATGGTATGTCCACGGGGGCGCCGGCGTCCTGGCCGAGCATGCGGCCCTGCGCGACGAGGCCCGCGCCATGCTGATCGACGGCTTCGAAGCCCTCCCCCTCGCCACCCGTACGGCCGTGGATGCCATTCGGCAGGCCATTGGCTTTGACTATTGCGGCCTGGACTGCTGCATCCAGGAAGACGGACAGGTGGTCGTGTTCGAGGCCAATGCGACCATGAACTTCTCGCCACGGTTCGATAATCAGACCACCCAGCACAATCGCGCCGCCCTGCCGCGCATGCTGGCTGCCCTGCGTCGGCTCATCGAGGCCAAGACCGGTCGAACCCTGGCCGAAAACCCGGCGAAAGGGCTAGAGGGTTGAGCTGAGGGCGCGCTCTATGATCGTGGCGGCCTGCAAGAACTGCCGAAGCAGGGGCATGGAAACCTCTTCCCGCAGCACCACCACCAGGGTCGCCATCAGCGAGAAGACCAGAGCCGTTTCGACCGCCGATCCGGCGACCTCGTCGGTCACGAAGCGCCGATTGCGTTTGGGCTGTTCGCTGTCGCGCGCCATGCAGACTGTCCCAGATTGGAAAACCACTGGGGACCCCGCCGCAAGAAGGGTGCCGGTGTGAAGTCTTCCGCCGCAGGTGCCAGCGACTTCGGCGGCCCTCGAAGGCCAGGCCTAGGGGCCCTGGCGGCCCAGGCGAGCCAGGAGGTCGTCGCGATAGGTGCGACTGGCGACAAGCTCTGCACCGCTTTCCATCATCAGGCGCCAGGAGCCGTCTGACAGGGACTGGGTTTCGCTGACGCGGGCCAGGTTCACCAGGGTGGACCGATGGCTCCGGGCGAAGATCGCCGGATCCAGCCGGCGTTCCAGGTTCTGCAGCGTTTCCCGGATCAGGCCCTCGCGCTGACCCCAGTGAACGACGACATAGTTGCCGGCCGCCGAGAACCATTCCACCTGGGACAGGTCGACCGGGGTCCGTCGCGAGCCTGTAGAGACCATCAGCCGCTCGGTCGGGGCGGCCTGGCGCGCCACAACCCGCCGCGCCTCGGTCAGGGCCGCCTCCAGTTGATCGGCGCGGGCCTGAACCTCGACAGCTCTTTGTCGATGGGCGGCGGCGAGGCCGGCGGCGGCCAGGGCGGTGTAGAGCAGGATCGAGACGGGCGAGCGGGCCAGGCTGCGGGCCAGGGCTTCGGTCACGCCGCCACCTGACGCCCGGAACGCCATGTCCAGCCAGGCCGCCCCGATCGACTCCAGCGCGACCACGGGGACCGTCCCCAGGGTCAGGACAACCAGGGCCCGCCCGCCGGATCCGAAGCGCCGCAGGATCGCCCAGATCAGGCCCGCGACGGGCAGCCACAGGGCATAGCTGGCACCCTGCCAGGCCACCGACTCGACGAGGCCGATCGGCGCGCCGGCCGCCCGCGCGGACTGACGCGCGAACCAGGCGGCACTGATGGTGGTGGCGACATAGCTATAGGCACCAAAGGCCCACACCCAGGTGGCCGTTGAGGCGCGTCTCAAGCGGGCGAACGATCCCTGCGCCGGCGCAGGACCCTCGCCAGGACCCAGATCACGGCCAGGGGCTGGAAGACGAGGGTCGGCCAGAGCTGGCTCCAGGGGGTCGGAAGGAAGGTCAGGAAGTTGCCCGAGAAGGCACTCATCACCGCCCCGTAGGCGCTCAGCATCTTCACTAGATGCTCGTAGGTCCAGAGGTCTGGAAAGAAAGGCCAGGCTGTGGGGCGAAGAAAGCGCCAAAGGTCCCAGCCGCCATAGGTCAGGGCGGCATAGACCAAGGCCCCCGAGACGACCGGGTTCGGCCCGGCCCGGCCCAGCAGGATCAGCGCAAGGACCCACAACCCCACACCCAGGACGCCCAGGGTCAGGATCCAGTCGATGGCCCTTGCCCGGTCGGCCGGTCGCAGGTCGGGGCGCTTGCGCCTCAGGACCCGCACGCCTGAAAAGACGGTGATGGTCGCCGTGGCGGTCAGGGCCGCGAAATAGGCGTTGAAATGCAGCGCCGTCATCACCCAGGCGCATGCCAGCATCACGCCCATAAGGCTGACGAAGACCCAGCCGGAGGCCTTGTGCAGGCGCGAGCCCTTGCGGCTGACGATCGGCAGGACGCCGGCTGCCACCGTGATCAAGCCGGCGGTGATGTGCAGAGCGAGGATGGGCTGGAAGAGCGAGGTCATGACCCGCTCCAGACCCGAGGGCGGCACGCCGCGCCAGGCCTCTGGGACCAGGCGCGGCCAGCCGGGGCGAACCCCGGCTATTTGGCCATCACGTCCTGGATCTTGATGATCGCCGGTCCGAGGATCACGACGAACAACACCGGCAGGAAGAACAGGATCATCGGCACGGTCAGTTGGGCCGGCAGGGCGGCGGCCTTCTTCTCGGCGGCTGAGAGGCGCAGCTCACGGTTCTCCTTGGCCATGACCCGCAAGGCCGCGCCCAGGGGCGTGCCATAGCGCTCGGCCTGGATCATCGCCGTGGCCACCGAGCGGATGCCCGGATGGTTGGTGCGACGGGCCAGGCCCTCATAGGCCAGCCGGCGATCAGGCAGATAGGAGAGCTCGGCCGTCAGCAGGCTCAGTTCCTCGGCCAGTTCCATCGAGCTGGAGCCCACCTCCGCCCCCACCTTCTGGATGGCCGCCTCAATCGACATGCCGCTCTCGACGCAGATCAGCAGGAGGTCCAGGGAGTCGGGAAAGGCCGCCACGATCGACTCGCGGCGTTTCTGGGCGATGTTGCTGATATAGACATTGGGGGCGTAGTAGCCGATCGCCAGGGCCCCGACGCAGGCGCACATCTTCTGCATGCCCAGCAGGCCGAAGTCATTGATCACATAGATGTAGAACGCCGTGACCACGGCGAAGACGAACGGCATCACGAAGCGGAAGAAATAGAAGGTCGAGACGGGCTGCGGCCCGCGGAAACCGGCCTGGGCCAGCTTGTCGACGACCTTGGGATCTTCCAGCAGCTTCGACAGTTGCAGCCGGTCGACGATGTTCTTGTAGAGGCCTGCGTCCGTGTGCCTCAGGCTGCTGCCGGAACTGCTCTTGGAGGCGATCGCCTCGCGCGAACGGCGGCGCAGTTCCTCGCGGCGGTTGGCCACCGACTTCAGCCGACCCTCGAGGCCGCGCTCGCTCATGGCCGGCGCCGCCAGGGTGATAATGGTGGCGAACACCACGAGCGCGATGAAGCCGGTCAGCAGGTTGCTGGGGTCGGTCAGGACGGCGGCGATACTCATGTCAGCACCCTCCCCCTAGAACTTGAAGTTGATCATCTTGCGCATCACGAAGATGCCGATGCTCATCCAGATGCCGCCCGCCAGCAGCATCAGGTGGCCGCGCGGATCGGTGAACAGGGGCTGCATATAGGCCGGTGAGGTCACGGTGATCAGCACCACCACCCCGGGCGGCAGGCAGCCGATGATGAAGGCCGAGGCCACGGCTTCGGCCGACAGGGCCTTGATCTTCTCGCCCATCAGCTTGCGGGCCCGCAGCACGATCGACAGGTTGCCCAGGGCTTCGGCCAGATTGCCGCCCGTCTTGGCCTGGATCGACAGAACGATGGCGAAGAAGCGCAGTTCATTGGTCGGCATGCGCTCGTACATGCGCTCGAGCGCCACATCCATCGGCATGCCCATGCCGACATTCTCGGTCATCATCCGGAACTCGCCGGCCAGAGGCTCGGGACTTTCCTTGCCGATGATCTTCAGGCAGTCGTGAACCGGCAGGCCCGACTTGATGCCGCGGACGATGATGTCGATGGCGTCGGAAAAGGCCTCGGTGAACTTCTTGGTACGGGCCGTCGCCAGCATGCCTACCACCCAGCGGGGCAGACCCAGTCCGGCTCCGAAGGCCGCACCCAGGGCCAGGAGCGGATGCTGGCCGAGGATGATCACGATCAGGCCCACGCACAGGCCCAGGCCGCCGCTGATCATCCAGAACATCTGGGCATTCTCGCCGAGGCCGGCGGCGCGCAGGCGCGCGGCAATGGACAGGGACGCCTTCTTCTGCTTGCGGTCCTGTTCCTTCAGGGTCTTGAGGATCTGCTTGCGGCGGGCATCTGGCGTATTGGCCGCAGCCTTGGCGCGGGCACCGTCGTCCCGGGCCCCGCCGCCGACAATGGCCTGGGTGCGCTTGGTGGTTCGGGCCGCCGTCTGGTCGCCGCCGGCAAAGGCAAAGCCCAGGGCTGTGATAGTGATAAAGCCCAGAATACCGGCGATCACGAACAGCATCGGCTACTCCGCCGCGTCGAGGGCTTCGGCCAGCTCGCGCTCCAGGCCGTAATAGCGGGCGCGGTCCCAGAAGCGCGGCCGGGCGATGCCGGTGGAGCGGTGCTTGCCGACCACCTTGCCTTCCGCGTCCTCGCCGGTGATCTCGTAGACGAACAGGTCCTGGGTGACGATCACATCGCCCTCAAGCCCGACGACCTCGGTGATGTGGGTGATCCGTCGTGAGCCGTCCCTCAGGCGGGCCGCCTGGACGATGACATCGACCGAGCCGACGATCATTTCCTTGATCGTCTTGGAGGGCAGGCCATAGCCGCCCATGGTGATCATGCTCTCGATCCGGCTGATGGCTTCACGCGGGGTATTGGCGTGCAGCGTGCCCATCGAGCCGTCGTGACCGGTGTTCATGGCCTGCAGGAGGTCGAACGCCTCCGGGCCACGGACTTCACCGACGATGATGCGTTCGGGCCGCATCCGCAGACAGTTCTTGACCAGGTCGCGCATGGTCACAGCGCCCGAGCCTTCCAGGTTGGGCGGCCGGGTTTCCAGACGCACGACGTGGGGCTGCTGCAGCTGAAGTTCAGCGGCGTCCTCGCAGGTCACCACCCGTTCGGTCGGGTCGATGAAGGCAGTCAGGGTGTTGAGCAGGGTAGTCTTGCCGGAACCGGTACCGCCCGAGATGACGATGTTGCAGCGACAGGCACCGATCACACCCAGAACCCGCGCGCCCTCGGGGCTGATGGACTTGAAGTCCACCAGGTTCTTCATGGTCAGCTTGTCCTTCTTGAACTTCCGGATGGTCAGGGTGGGACCATCCAGAGCCAAGGGGGGCGCGATGACATTGACGCGGCTGCCGTCGGGCAGGCGGGCGTCGCAGATCGGCGAGCTTTCATCGACCCGGCGGCCGACCTGGCTGACGATCCGCTGGCAGATGTTCATCAGCTGCATGTTGTCGCGGAAGCGCACATTGGTCAGCTGGACCTTGCCGCCGACTTCGATGAACACCCTGTGCGCGCCATTGACCATGATGTCGGCGATGTCATCGCGAGACAGCAGGGGCTCCAGCGGGCCATAGCCGAGGACGTCATTGATGATGTCCTGGACCAGGTGCTCCTGCTCGGAGACCGACATCGAGACATTCTTGATCGCGACCAGCTCGGCGACGATGTCGCGAATTTCCTCGGCTGCCGCCTTCAGATCCAGCTGGGCCAGCTGGCTCAGGTCGATGGTGTTCAGCAGGGCATTGAAGATGACGGTCTTGGTGGCGTGATAGTAGTCGCTCTGCTCCCGCACGATCGTGGTCGTGGCAGTAGCCCCTTGGGCGGCACGCAACTGCTCCAGGCCGGGCGTCGGCTTGGGCGTGGCTGTGGCCACCTTGGGTGCGGGCGCGGTGCGATCCGGGGCAGGTTCGACGCGCTGCGGCCGCGTCGCGATCGCAGCCCCGTCGACCGGAGCCGGCGGCGGCGCATGTCGATCCGTTGCGGAATTCTGATCGCGTTTGCCGAACATCCGTCGCTATTTCTTCCTGAACAGACCGGACAGCATCGAAGCCTTTTGAACCTGCGGCGGTTCGCGACGGCTGATCAGCTGGGCCAGATGGTCTATGCCCTCCGCCGCCTTGGACTTGGGCGCGACCTCACCGACCATCTGGCCGTTATTGGCGGCCTGGCCGAACGACTTCGGATCAAAGGGCAGGACGATCGATGGGGTAAGGCCGAGGGCCTCGCCGAAGTCCTTGACCGGAATTTCAGGACGGCCGGGAACGCCGACCTGGTTCAGCACCAGCCGCGGCGGTGCGTCATTGGGACGGGCCTGACGGACCATGTCGACAATGTTCTTGGCATTGCGCAGCGAGGCCAGGTCCGGTGTGGCGACCACGACCAGGTCGTCGGACCCGATCAGAACCTTGCGGGTCCAGGCCGCCCAGCTGTGCGGCAGGTCCAGCACGACGAAGGGCGCGGCACCGCGGATCTTCTGGGTGACTTCCTCATAGGCCTCGGCGCTGATCTCGTAGTCCTGGTCGAGGGTAGCCGGAGCGGCAAACAGCGACAGCCGGTCGCCGCAGCGGACCATCATCCGGTCCATCAGCACCGGATCCAGCCGCTCGGGCTGGGTCAGGGCGTCGATCACGCCCTGCAGGGGGTCCTGGTTGAAATCGAGCCCGGCCGTGCCGAACGGCAGGTCCAGGTCGACGAGCACCGTTGCGGTCTGCATTCGCTCGGCCATGGACCAGGCAAAGTTATGCGCCAGGGTCGAGGCCCCCACCCCGCCCTTGGCACCGACAAAGGAGACCTGGCGGCCGACAAAGGGTGCCGACGGATCGGCATAGAGCCCGGAAACGGCGCGGATGATCTGCAGCGGCCCAAGGGGCTGGGTCAGGTATTCGCTGACCCCGCGGCGCATCAGTTCGCGATAGAGGGCGATGTCATTGGTCTGGCCGATGACCACGACCTTGGTGCCGGGATCGCAAACCTGGGCCAGGGCATCCAGCAGGTGCAGCAACCGCTGGGCCCCGTCATGGCTTTCCACCATCACCAGCGAAGGCGTGGACTGGTTCTGGTAAAGGTCGACGGCGGCGTCGAGCCCCCCCACCCGGACGATGGTCGAGGCGCGCGACATGCGACGGTCGGCTGCGGCCTGTTCGATCAGGGCCGAGGTCTCGGACCGTACACAGAAGGCATGAATGGTGATGCGGGGCACCGCCACCTCGCCGAGGGCGGCGTCGCTGCCGCCCAGGCTGTCCTGCGGGATCGGGGCAGACGGCTCCGGAATCGGCGGCGGTGCCATGTCGGCGGCACGAGGGCGCTGAACCTGCGGCTGGGCCTGGGGCGGTGTCGCAGCAGCCTGGGCTTGGGCTTGGGCCTGGCGGGCCGCGGCAGCCGCCGCGAAGGGATCCTGTGCGGCCGCAGGCTGCTCATCGCGCGGTCGAGCCGGCGGAAACTCGGCAAAGGGATCGTCTCGGTCGCCGGCTGCAAAGGCCTGAGGCGACGCACGCCAGGGATCGGAGCCGGCCGAGGTGAACTCGTCGGCGGCGTCGAAACCCAGATCAAACGGTTCCAGATCTGAAGGCGGACGCGACATCAGTTGATCGCCTTGGAGATTGCGCCATTGGCCTGATCGTCCTTGGCCGAGGACGTGATTTCGCCCTTGCGGTACTTGCCCAGAACCGTGTCGCGACGGCCGGCGTCGATCGCGGTGGAGTCACGCGGCCGGATCAGGTCTTCCGGATTGGCGATCTGGGCGGCGAGATTGGCGGCCAGGGCACAACCGAAGTTGTCATAGGCCTCGTTCTTGCGCGTTGCCGTCAGGTTTTCCCAGTGCTGGCCGCAGCGGGGTCCCTCGGCGACGAAATACTCAAATCCGACGCGAACCGCGGCGTTGGCACTTCCGGCGGCGTCATAGCCGACCAGCCGCACCTGGGGTGCCGGAGCCCCCAGCATCACCAGGCGCTCGCGAACATCCATGGCCATGCGGCTGGCGACGGCGGGGTCGCCACCGCCCAGGGGCGCGCTGACCACGATCTCGCGGGCCTCCGCCGACAGCCAACGGCTGACCAGGGCCCGCAGCGCCTGATCCTGATTGGCCGAGATCCCCGTGGTGTGAGCGGCCAGCTGGATCTCGTCGGGGTGCCCGTCGACCTTGATCCGGTTGGTCCATTTTTCCGTGGCCAGGCGCGGCGTCGGTTCGGGCACGGCCTTGCCGGCGCCCTCGCCGCCCGTGGCGCAGGCCGACAGGGTCAGCAGGACGGCGCCGGCAAACAGGCTCTGAAGAATGCGGTTCACGGTTGGCTTGCTCATGTCCGCGTCCTCACTCGATCACATAGCCGACCGGGCCCTGATAGGCGCGGCCCGCATTGGCCCCGGCCGGAGCCTTGACCACTTCGTTCAGGCGACCCAGCAGGGTCGTACTCAGGTCGCCGGCGACCCTCAGGCCATCCGCCGGCGTCTGCAGGTTCTGGGGCCGGGTGGGATCGACGATATAGGGGGTGATGATGATCACCAGTTCGGTCTCGCCGTTCAGATAGTCGCGCGACCGGAACAGCGAGCCCAGGATCGGCATGCTGGTCATGCCCGGGATCGCGTCGATGGTTTGCTTGGTCGTCTGTTGCAGCAGGCCGGCGATCATCAGGGAGCCGCCCGAGGGCAACTCAACCGTGGTCTCGGCGCGACGCACCGTCAGGCCGGGCACCGTCAGGACACTGCTGCCGGTCGTCACCGAATAGGCCCCCAGACTGCTCAGCTCCGAGACTTCAGTCGACAGCTTCAGGGAAATTCGGCCGCCCGACATCACCACCGGCGTATAGCCCAGGCCGACACCGTAGGGCTTGAACTCGACCGAGATCTTGCCGGTGTTGTCGGCCGAGACCGGCACCGGGAACTCGCCGCCGGCCAGGAACTTGCCACCCTCACCCGAGACAACGGTCAGGTTCGGCTCGGCCAGGGTCCGCACCAGGCCCACCCGCTCAAAGGCCTGGATCATCGCCTTGGCAGAATTGACGTCATCACTGCCGGCCAGGCCGCTGGTGACACTGGCCAGGGGATTGCCCTTGTCCTGATAGATGCCCGAGCCCGGCGTGACCGTATTGACGTTGGTCAGGAAGTTCTGGATCCACAGGTTCTTGGCGTCATTGCCGGCCGTGCCGGCACCGCCGGCCAGGAAGGTCCGAACATCGGATGACAGGGACGCCGCCGAGATGCCGACATCCTTCATCGTATAGGTCACGGCCGCAGAGCCGGTGCCGACCACAGCCGTGGTCTTTCCGGCGATCGAATTGGCATAGGAGCCCAGCCACGAGCTCTGGGCCGAGCTCAGGCTGCTGTCATTGGACAGGAAGCGCTGCAGATAGTTCAGCAGCGACACCCCTGGCTGCGCGCCGGGGACCGTCCCGAACAGGCTGGAGACCAGATTGGTCGGCTGGTTGGTGGTGTTGATATTGTAGCCACCCTTGACCCCGCCCAGCAGGCTGCCGTTCACGCCATAGGTCGGCGACAGGCCGAACGAGAACTGGTCGGTGCCCAGCTGGCCCAGCACGGCATTCAGGTCGACGCCCAGCTGCTTGATCACATTGCGCTGCACCTCGACGATGCGCACCTGCAGCATCACCTGGTCCTTGCCGGCGATGCTGAGCATGTTCAGCACCTTGTCGGGCGAGGCGACGAACTGGGCCGCGATCCGCGAGGCCTTTTCCGAGTCGGCGGCGTTCATGACCATGCCGCTGAGAATGACACTGTCCTTCAGCGGAATGACCTGGACCGTTCCCATCGGCAGGACAGTCTTCAGCGTCGAGGACAGGAGGCTGATGTCCTGGGCGACGCGAATGTTGAGCTGCAGGATCTTGCGACCGGCGGCGTCAAAGAACACCGCATCGGTCGAGCCCGCGGTCAGGCCGAGGACATAGATCCGCCGGGGACTGCGCAGCACGGCATCGGCGACCAGGGGATTGGTGACCAGCATGTCGCGCACGTCGACCGGCAGCTCGATGATCGCTGACTTGCCCAGCGGCAGGTCGAGCACACGGGCCCCGGTGCCGGCGGTCAGGTCGATGCTCAGAACCTGTTCAGCGGGTGGCGGCGAGAGCGACGGCAGGGGCGCGGCGGCGACCGGTGCCGGACGGACCGTGCGAGGCGCAGGTCGATAGGTGTGCGACCCGGCGACGGGCCCGTCGGCGAACACGGGCGTGGTCGAGCTGAGCGCCAGAAGCGCGGCAACTTGGGCAGTGAGAACGCGACGGATCACGGGGGAGCGGCTCATTGGCGCACCGAAATGTTGGTGGTCTGGCCGCCACGGTTGACACGGATGACCGCTTCTTCCTGGGCCTTTTGCTCGACCCGTCCGACGGCACCCGAGGGGCCGCCAAGATCGGTATAGGCGCGCAGGGCCAGGGTCACCGGCCCGGTCGCCTTGGCCCGGGTCAGGGCTTCGGCGTCGGAGGGGCTGACCTCGATCGTCGCAGTCGCCGCCACAATGGACTTGGCGTCCTTCTCGGCGGCGGTGCTCTGGTCGAGGGCCAGGACGCGGACGTTCTGGAGAATGGTCTCGGCGATCACAATCTTGCTGGCGCCGCCTTCGGCACCGGGGGCCACGGTGTCTCGCGTCTGCAGCACATCCACCCGGTCGCCGGGCAGAATGAAACCGCCGACAGCGGTCTCCGAAGTGACCGGCACCGACATGGCCCGCTTGCCGGGGGCCAGCACGACCGACAGATAGCCGCCATCGCCGCCCCGGACGATCTTGCGCGGGGTGATGGGTTCGCCGGTCAGGATCGGGTCGCGCACGATTGCACCCTCGACCGCCTTGGCCGGGTCGACACCCCCGATCATTTCATTGGCAACATTGGTGACGGCAGCCGTGGCCTTGGCCGCCCCGACGGGCGCAGGCTGGGCGGCACCGTTGGTGATGAAAGCTGCGTTGACGGCCTCGGTCGGCCAGGCCTGCCAGGTGACGTCGTCGCCCGTCAGGCGTGCACCGATCGCCAGGTCACGCTTGGCGACCAGTACCTGGGTCATGGGCTTGCCCGCAACCGGAGCGGACACCGCCGACGGTGAGGCGACGGCAGGCTTTCCACCCAGGGCGCGCTGCATCACCACAGCCAGGCCAATGGCCGAAACGGCGGCGACCAGGACGATCAAGAGGCGAACAGGATTCATTGCGCGGTCACAGGCTTTCGCGACGATAAGCGAGGTTTCGCAAGCGGTTGCCCTTCAGGGCGGCGCACGCGATTCGTCAGTCAGCCTTTCTGGCCACCCTCATGGTCGCCCGCGCATGGTTAACACCGGCTAAAGTTTTGCCCTTCCGAGTCGATATGCCCTCTGTGACAGGCTGACGCGGAACCGCCCGGCTCAGCTCATGATCGCCGAGGCCAGGGCCCCTTGAGGGAAGGTTATCAGGGCCCCGGCCGCGATGGCCACGCCATAGGGAATGTCGCCCCCCTGGGCCCCGAGTTTGCGCAGCCAGGACGGGGCTCCGGCCAGGACCGGCTCAAGCCAGCCCGAGCGCAGGGCCAGGATGCCCATGGTCAGGGCTCCACCGGCCAGGCCGGTCGACAGCATGAAGGGAATGGCGGCAGGCCAGCCGATCCAGAGGGCACTGGCCGCAAACAGCTTGGCGTCTCCACCACCGATCCAGCCGGCGGCAAACATCCCCATGCCCAGGACCAGAGCGCCGAGCCCCGTCGCCAGACATAGTCCGATCACCGCAAGGGGCGCGCCACTGACGGCCGCCGCCGGAACAAAGGCTGCGATCAGGGCCAGCGAGATCCAGTTGGGGATCGTGTAGCTGGTCACGTCCTTCAGTGCGGCCACGATGGCCAGGGCGGGAAAGACCAGCAGAAGCGGGATCTGGATTGCTTGCATCACTTAAGCCCTGTTGTGCGCCTCATTTTGGGACGATCAAGTGAAGCAATGGTTTCCCGCTGGGGCCAGACGCGGAAAAGGCCGCAGCGAAACCGCCACGGCCTTCCCGTTTTCGAGGCTGTTTCGGGCCCTTGAGGGCCCTCGCACCTTAGCTGGCCGAGTTGGCCGTGCTGACCGTGGTGCCGACCTTGGTGAAGGTCGCCTTCAGGTTGGTGCCCAGGGTGGTGACGGCGGTCACGATCACAACGGCGATCAGGGCGACGATCAGACCGTATTCGATGGCCGTAGCGCCGGACTCGTCATTCAGAAACGTCTTGATGAAGCTGGTCATTTAAAGTCTCCAGAGTTGAATTTCGTGATTTAGACTTTGCACCAAGAGTGTAAATCAATCGTATTCGTCGAACGACATTCTGCGAAATGCATAGATTGTTTTAAAATGGCCGATAAGACAAGAAAAAGGGCCGGGACATGCTGTCCCGACCCTTCTTTTTTCGAGGCCTGAGGCCAGGATTTAGCTGGCCGAGTTGGCCGTGCTGACCGTGGTGCCGACCTTGGTGAAGGTCGCCTTCAGATTGGTGCCGAGGGTGGTGACGGCGGTCACGATCACAACGGCGATCAGGGCGACGATCAGACCATATTCGATGGCCGTGGCGCCGGATTCGTCGTTCAGGAAGCGGGTGAAGAACTTCGACATGACTTGATCTCCTAAATCATCGTTGGTTGATGTTGAGGTCTTCAAGCCGTGTTGACTTGCTCACCCCCGAAAACACGATCAATTTCGCCCACCTCGCTTAATGGCCAGTAAACAGCAGAATAGTTTTCGGAAATTTCCTCTTGGTTTATTTGTATTTACTATTACTTGTTCTTAACCGTACCCGATCTCGGGCCGAACAAAGCCTTTTGAATCAAGGATTTCAGGCAGGGTCACGTTGTCGCGTCCAGGACTAATTTAGTCTTTTGTTGACCATTCAAAGTCAGTCTCGGCGGCGCTCCGTTATCGAACTGGAACCGCCATGCGTCGCCTGTCGCTCGCCCTTGCCGCCATTTTCGCCCTGTCAGGGGCGACAGCCCAGGCTGAAAGTCTGTCCGTCGCAGCAGGTGACATTGCCCGCATCACCCTGTCCGGTCCTGTGCGCGACGTGGTGGTCGGCGATCCGCTGGTCGCGGACGTCAGTGTCATCAATGAACGTACCCTCCTGATCATGGGAAAGCGCGCCGGTGCCACCACGGTCCTGGCCTTCGACACGGCCGGCCGGCCCCTGGCCGATCGGCAGGTGACGGTGTCAGAGAGCGGGGGCGTCACCGTCTATCGCGGCGCCGCCAACGTCGGCACCTATGCCTGTAGCGCCCAATGCAACCGCGTTACGCCGACGACCGGCGGCGTTCCTTAAGAGTCCGCCGGACGCGCCCGTGCGTGCCTCTCAACACCTGATTAGGAGCGCGGGACCTATAGTGTCTCGACCGCCCGATCCGGCGGAATCGCAATGGACCCCCAGCGTCATGGCGCACCTTGCCCGCCTCAAACGCATCAGACGCCGCGCCGGCCTTCTGGCCCGCTTCGCCCGCGCGCGGCGCGGCGCGGTGACAGTCGAGTTCGCCTTCGTCTCCATTCCTTTCCTGTTGCTGATCTTCGCGATCATTGAACTGGGCCTGGTGTTCCTGGTTTCCCTGACCCTGGAAAACGCCCTGCTCGACGTCGGCCGGACCATCCGCACCGGCGAGCTGCAGACCGCCAACGGCAACGCCGCCGGGTTCAAGACCGCTGTCTGCGCGAAGATGAGCTGGCTGGGTACGGCCTGCAGCGGTGCCCTGAGCCTGGACGTCCGCACCTTCAGCGGCTTTTCCGCCTCGGCCACGGCCCTCAGCGCCACCAAGCCCAATACGACCTGCTGGGATCCAGGTGGACCGAGCTCGATCGTCATGATCCGCGCCTATTACAACTGGCCCCTGATCACACCGTTGCTGCAGACCGGCCTTCAGACCTCGAACGGCAGGCGCATGCTGACGGCAGCCACGGCCTTTGCGAACGAGCCCTATGCCGACACCACGGCACCGACCGTCACATGCCCCACCAACTGACGTCCAAACCCAGACGGAGCCTCAAGGGCTTCTGGCGCGACCGAGGCGGCGTTTCGGCCGTAGAGTTCGCCCTGATCGCGCCGGTGCTGGTGATCCTGTATTGCGGCCTGGCCGAACTGACCCAGGCGATGATGGCCCAGCGCCGTCTCAGCAACATCGCCTCATCGATCGGCGACCTGGTGGCCCAGAGCACCCAGCTGAGCAATGCTCGCCGCGACGACATCTTCACGATCGGCAACACGATCATGGCCCCCTTCCCGACCGCAACCCTGCGGATGTGCCTGGTCAGCGTCTCGTCGGATTCGACCGGCAAGGACACGGTCGACTGGTCTGAGAACAGGAACAGCCATGCCAACTGCCCGGCGGCCGGCACAGTGCTGGCGACCGGTGTGATCCCGACGGGGGTCCTGCCCGCCAGCCAGAACGTGATCATGGCCAAGGCCAGTTATGGCTACAGCTCGCCGATCAAGTTCATCCTGCCCTCGACCCTGAACTTCTATCGCACCTTCTATCTGCGGCCGCGAAAGTCGGACAAGATCCTCCGGGTCACCTGACGGGCTCGGCCCTTAAGCCGGGCCTCAGCCGATCGTCAGGCGCAACCGATCGCTCAGGCCGTGCGGCGAAAGGGTCCGGCCGTTCAGGACCGAGACAGGACGCACGCCGATCAGGCTGTTGGTCAGAAATACCGCCTCCGCCGACAGCAGCCGCTCCGCCCCGGCGGCGACCTCCAGAACCTCGACGCCCGCCGCGCGCGCAGCCGCCAGGACACGGGCGCGGGTGATCCCGGCCAGGACCCCGCAATCGAGAGTCGGAGTCACCAGTCGATCACCTTCGATCCAGAACAGGTTGGCCGCCGCAGCACAGGCCAGATGGCCGGCATTGTTCAGCATCACCGCCTCATCGGCCCCCGCCGACCGGGCCTGAGCGCGCGCCAGCACATTGTCGAGATAGGCCAGGGTCTTGAGCCGCGACGCCGGTGAGCCCTCGTTGCGGCGGGTCTCGGCAATGATCAGGGTCGCCGGGGTTTCGATGGGCGCGGACAGGGCGGCGGTCGCCCTCAGGCGCGGGACGACCTGGGCCGGACGATCCAGGCCTCGCCCCCCGGAACCGGCCGTCACGGTCAGACGCACGCCGGCCCGGCCCGCAGGCGGCGACGCGGCAAGGCACAGGGCCCGCGCCGTCTCGCGATCCAGATCCGGCAGACCCAGAGCCGCGCAGCCGGCCGCCAGACGGTCCAGATGCGCCTCGATCATCGGGATCGCGCCGTCCAAAGCCAGCATGGTCTCGAACAGGCCATCGCCCAGCAGCAGGCCGCGATCGTCCAGCGGGATCATCGAGTCATCTCCGTCAGGGGCTCGGTCAGGGCGCGCTTGAGGGCGGCGATCTTGGTCTCGGTTTCCTGGCGCTCAGCCTGCGGATCACTGTCGGCGACGATCCCCGCCCCCGCCCGCGCCTCGAGCGTCCAGCCCGACCCGTCCTGCTCCAGCCCCACGGTCCTGATCAGCACGCTGGAGTCAAAGCTGCCGTCGAACCCCGCCCAGAACAGAGAGCCACAATAGGGTCCGCGCGGCGGTTCATGGCCAGCGATGACCTTCATGGCCTGGACCTTGGGCGCGCCGGTGATCGAGCCGGGCGGAAAACTGGCCCGCAGCAGGTCGGCCAGGGTCAGGCCCGGCCTGAGCCGCGCGGTCACGGTCGAGACCAGGTGGTGCACATTGACGAAGGTCTCGACCCCGAACAGGTCTGGAACCCGCACGCTGCCCGCCGGGCTGACCCGGGCCAGGTCGTTTCGCATCAGGTCGACGATCATCAGGTTCTCGGCCCGGTCCTTCTCGCTGGCCGACAGCTCGGCGACCATCACCGCATCCTCGGCCGGCGTCGCGCCGCGCCGCCGGGTGCCCTTGATCGGCTTGGTCTCGATCGTGTCATCGGCCCCCGAGACTTTCAGGAACCGTTCGGGCGAGTTGGACACCACGGCCCGGTCCTGCAGCCGCCAATAGGCCGAAAAGGGGGCCGGGCTCTGGCCGCGCAGACGGACGAACAGGTCGAAGGGGTCAACGCCATCCGCCAGACGGCCGGTCCAGGCGCGGGCGATGTTGGCCTGGAAGATCTCGCCGCCATGGATGCGCGCCACCACATCGGCGACGGCGCGCTCATAGGCGTTCCCGTCCGTGGCGGTCAGGGCCGGGCAGAGCGGCCCTGCCATGGGTGGCCGCGCCTCGGCAGGCTGGTCAAGCCAGGCCAGGGCCTGCCAGGCAGCGTCCGTCGCCAGGGCGTCTGTCTCGCCCCGCCCGACGGCCACGACCTGTCGCTGATGATGGTCGAAGGCGAGGAGCGCGCCATAGCGGGCGGCGGTCAGGTCCGGCCAGGCGGTGCGGGCCAGACCCAGGGCCTCGACCCGGTCCCCCAACTCATAGGTTCCCAGACCCACCACTCCGCCCTGAAACGGCGGCCCCTTTGGGTCCGTCGGCCGGCGTGGCCCGATCAGGGCCGTGAGGGCCTCGAAGGGATCGCGCGGATCAGCGGGTTCAAGACTCAGGACAGCGTCCGGAGCGCGCAGCAGATAGGACCACCGAGCCGTGCCGCCCGACAGCAGGGCGCAGGCGAAGGGCTCGTCCCGGAAGGGCTGCAGGGCCTCGGCCGGCTCGCACCAGGGGGCGGAATGGAAAGCGACGCAGCGCATGACGGGGGATCTAGCAGATGCTCCCCCTTTGGGGGAGCTGTCGCAGAGCGACTGAGGGGGCCATCTCGGCATCGACCGCGCTGCCCCCTCCGACCCTCCGGGCCACCTCCCCCGGAGGGAGAGGATCTAGACCTAAGCCTCGCGGTTACCGCCCTTGACGAAGAACAGCCCCAGCGCCCCGAGCGCCAGCAGGCCGACGATCGGCACGAAGCCCGCCACCTGGCTCTGGAAAATCCGGGTTGCGAGGGCCACCAGCAGCGAGCCCAGCCACACCGTCGCCGTGCCCGAAAGGGCGAACAGCCCAAAGAAGGCGGCGATACGGTCGGGCGGCGCCAGACGGACCAGCAGGGTGCGGCTCGAAGCGTACTGGGCGGTGACGAACACCGCGATCAGCAGGCCCAGACCCAGATACAGAACCTCGGGCAGGGTGCGGAACAGCGGCCCGTTCCACAGCGGCGCATGGGCGGCGGGGTCATAGCTCCAGAAGTACAGGATCCTGTCGCGGCCCATGCCCAAGGCACCGATCAGCACGATCAGGCAGCCGAAGATCTCCAGCTGCACCGCGCGGCGCGGCCCCAGGGTCCTGTCCAGCCAGGGGGCCAGGAAGCCGCCCAGCACGCCGAAGATCGACAGCGAAATGCCATAGGCCAGCATCTCCAGCTCGCCCCAGCCCATCAGACCGGCGGCGAACAGGCCACTGAACACCAGCAGGGCCGTCATGCCGTCGCAGTACAGCATCCGCGTTCCCAGGAACGTCGCGACGTCGCGATGGCCCTTGAGGTTGCTGAGCGTGTCGATCAGCAGCCGCGCGCCGTGGCGCAGGCTGGCCGCCATCGACAGGCCGGTGCGCGGCGCATCGCGCGTCCACAGCAGGAACGGGATCGCGCCCAGCAGCATCACCCCGGCCGCCATCGGTCCCGACAGGCGGGCCGGCTCGTGGTTGGAGGTCGGCAGGCCAAACAGCGGCGCAGCCGGCACGCCCGGCCAGTCCACAGCGCCGGGCAGGACGAAGGCCCACATCATGAAGATCAGCAGGCTCACCGACAGGCCGTTGGCCATGGCATAGCCCAGCCCCGAGACCAGCGGCTCCTGACCCGGCTCGGCGGCCCGTGACAGCAGCGAATTGTTGAGCACGTCGCCCCAGTTATAGGACACGCCCAGGACGATCAGGACGAGGCCGACCACGGCCACCGACGGCCCATCGTTCGGCTGGGCCAGCCACAGCAGCATCAGCAGCGGTAGCATGATGGCCAGAATGCCGATCAGGAGCGGCTTGCGCGGGCCATAGCGCTCGATCGAGGCGCCCAGCAGGGGGGCTGTGAGCGCCGTCAGCAAACCAAAGGCGGTGGCGATGTCGGCCATGGTCGCCTGACCCTTGACCGGATCCCCGACCAGGACCCGCGAGAAATAGGGGGCGAAGATGTAGATGGTGATCAGGACGACATAGGCGTCGCGAGAGCCCTGATGGAGGATCCAGCTGAGCGCACCCTTCGACAGGCCCGCCGGCTTGTCGCGCGCCGGCGCGTTGGTGACGTCACTCATGCCCTACCCCGTCTGAGCGCCGTCTGACGCGGTCGCTTCAGGACAGCGTGGCGGTTAAACAGGCGTTTGTCACGAACCCGTTTAGAGCAGGATGTGGGCCCGCACGGCCTCACGGCTCGCCGCATCCAGGCCGATCACCTGGTCCAGATAGCCGTCCAGCGAGCCGTTCTGGTCCTTGATCACCGCGAAGGCGGCGGCCAGGTAGTCGGCGTGAACGCCCATGGCCGCGCGCATCGCCGCTTCGGACGGCATGCGGCCTGTCACCTCATGGATGGCGGCCATGAACTTGGGCCCGCGCCGCTCGAAGCGGCTGTCGTCATTGGTCAGCAGATAGTCGTCGA
Organism: Caulobacter sp. AVps16; assembly: GCF_058681455.1. Taxonomy (NCBI): domain Bacteria; kingdom Pseudomonadati; phylum Pseudomonadota; class Alphaproteobacteria; order Caulobacterales; family Caulobacteraceae; genus Caulobacter; species Caulobacter sp. AVps16. The sequence continues at coordinate 434,975 of NZ_CM178739.1, read as the reverse complement.
TGACGTCGTCGTCCGACACCCCGGCAATGTGATGGGTCAGGGCCGCCAGAACGCCGGTGCGGTCCTTGCCCGCCGCGCAGTGGATCAGCACCGGTCCGCGTCCCTGGGCCAGGGCCTGGAAGTAGCGGGTGAACAGGTCGATGTGCCGCTCCTTGAACGGCAGCCGGCGATAGTACTCGACCATATAGTCGTGGATCGACTGCACACTCAGGTCGGAGCTGTGCAGGAAGGTGTGCCAGGGATCATCGGGTGAGCCCTGGTCGTTCTCGATGACCTCGGCCGCAAACCCGGCCCAGCGCCGCGAGGGCGCGCGTTCCCGTTCATTGGGCCGGCGCAGATCGACCAGGGTCGCGATCCCGAGCCCTGCCAGGGCCGCAAGATCCTCGTCCGTGGCCTCGGCCTGATGGGCGGCGCGGAACAGAACCCCCCGCTTCAGACGGCCCGCGCCGGCGGCGTAGTCACCATAGTCGCGGAGGTTTTCAATGCCTTGCAGCGGGATCAGACGGGTCATGTCAGGGGTGTTAGCGCGCCAGGGTGACGTTGGCGAGACTCTGGACGCCCCGCGCCACGCCTGAGTAGATGGTCCCATGACCAATCCTTACCGCTTCAAGAGCTTCGACGGCGTCGAGATCGCCTGGCGCACCCTGGGCGAGGGTCGGCCCACCCTGATGCTGCATGGCTTCCTGGCCAATGCCGAGTTCAACTGGTTTGCGCCCGGCATCGCCGCCGCCGTGGCCGCCACGGGCCGTCAGGTCATTGCGCCGGACCTGCGCGGGCATGGCCACTCCGCCGCGCCCGTCGCGCCGGCGGCATGGCCTGCCGACGTCCTGGCCGCCGACCAGGAGGCGCTGATCGCCCATCTGGGTCTGACCGATTACGATCTCGTCGGCTATTCGCTGGGCGCGCGGACGGCGGTGCGGATGCTGAACCGCGGTGCCCGGCCGGCGAAACTGGTGCTCGGCGGCATGGGCGACAGCGGCCTGATGGCGGCCGGCGCACGCGCGGCGATGTTCGAGGACTCGATCCGCCACGGCGAGGCCGCCAAAGACCCGCGCGCAGGCCGGCGGGTTAAGGCGATGATGGCGGCCAGCGGCCTGATCCCCGAGGCGATGCTGGGCGTGCTGGCCTCGTTTGTAGCGACCTCCGAGGCGCAGCTGCGCGCCCTTGACCTGCCGACCCTGGTGATCGCCGGCGTCTCAGACGACGACAATGGCTCGGCCGAGGGTCTTGCGGCGATGATGGGCAACGCGCGGGCGGTGCGCGTGGCCGGGGATCATCTCAGCGCGGTGATGGAGCCGGACCTGGCGGCGCAGATCGCGCGCTTTCTGGCGGCCTGAAACGGGCTACCGCCTCAGCCACGGTGCCAGCCGGTCCTGCACCGGCTGGTCGACATAGGTGTGGAACAGCCAGGCCCCGCCATAGGCCAGGGGGAAGCCGGCCAGCCACATCAGCCACTGCCAGCCGATACCGATCGGCACGGTGTCGATCAGCTTGTGTACGGCGCTCCAGTAGATCACCCCGACGAAGATGTGGGTGATGAACAGGGCAAAGGACAGCTTGGCCCCCTCTTCGATCCAGGCCCGGGGGCGCTTTACCGGCAGGCGGCCGGCACCGAGGATGATGCAGCCTATGGCCAGCAGGCTGGGCAGGTCGAACCACAGCACGTCGGGCAGGGCATAGCGGTCGAACAGCTGCCAGGCGATCAGAACCGCCGCGCCGCCATAGAGCAGAACGCGCGCCGCCGCCTCCGAGGGCCAGTCCATCTCCACAGCCCGGGCCAGGCAGACCCCCAGGATGAACAGGGGCAGGGCCCGGACGACCCCGAACTGAAACTGCAGGTCGGCCAGGGCGTGGTCGAAGCCGAAGCGGGCGATGATTTCAAAGACAATGATCACGGCCAGGCCCGCCAGGGGCAGCACGACCGCATGTCGCACCCGGTCCGCTGCCCGCCACAGGAACGGGAAGATCGCATAGCAGACGATCAGGGCCGACAGGGACCAGCTGGGCAGGTTCCAGCCATCGCTGGGCACACCCCAGGCATGGACCAGCAGGGCCTGGACCGGCAGCTGGTCCCAGGCGAAACGCGAGGGCTTGTGGGCGTCCGTGCCGATGGCGTTGAGCACCAGCACCAGGGCCGCCATGGCCGCCAGCACCATCAGATGTCCCGGCCAGACCCGGGCGGCGCGCCGCACCCAGAACCGGCCCGGCGAGATCTGGCCCGACAGGGTCGAGGCGCCATAAGCCCGGCCCAGCACATAGCCCGAGAGGATCAGGAAGAAGTCGGTGGCCAGAAAGCCGCGCGAGAAGACCTGGTGAAACCGCTCGATCCGCAGCGGACTCTCGGCCCCGTAGTGATAGAGCACGATCAGCAGCGAGGCGAGAAACCGCAGGAAGTCCAGGGCCCCGCCCCGCACGGCCCGGCGCGCGCGCGCCATGACCGGGGTCGCGACCGGAGGGGCTTCAGGCGCCGACGAGGACGCGTCAGGGGGCAAATCAGAGCGGGTCACAGCCATGGCCTTAACAAAGCCGGCCGCGCGGGAAAAGCCATGCCGTCGCGCCATCTTGCGGCAGGCTGTGCCCCCGCCTATCTGTAACTAGAGTTGTTTCCGAATAGAGATCACCATGACCCGCATGCCCGCCCTGTTCGTCGGCCACGGATCGCCGATGAATGCCATTGAGGACAACGCCTGGAGCCGCGCCTGGGCCGCGATGGGCCGCGACCTGCCGCGTCCGCGCGCCATCGCCATGGTCAGTGCCCACTGGGAGACCAGGGGTGCCACGGGCGTCAGTGCCTCGGCGACGCCCGAGACGATCCACGATTTCGGCGGTTTTCCGCAGGTCCTGTTCGATGTTCAGTACCGCGCCCCGGGCGATCCGGCCCTGGCGGCGCAGATCGGCCAGATCCTCTCGCCCGACCCGGTGGTCCAGCATCCGACGCGCGGTCTCGACCACGGGGCCTGGGGCGTGCTCTTGCCGATGTATCCCGAGGCCGACATTCCGGTAGTGCAGATCAGCCTCGATCGCGGCCGGTCCAATCCCTGGCACTATGAGGCCGGCCGGCGTCTTTTAGCCCTGCGCGACGAGGGCGTGCTGCTGATCGGCAGCGGCGACATCGTCCACAACCTGCGGGCCGCCGATTTCCGCCGGCCCGAAGCGCCGCCCTGGGCTGAACGTTTCAACGAGACGGCCAAGGCCCTGATCCTGGCCGGCGACCATGACGCGCTGATCGACTGGCAGGGCCTGGGCCCAGACGCCGAGATCGCCATCAACAGCGCCGAACACTATCTGCCCCTGCTCTATGTGCTGGGGGCACAGTGCCCGGACGATCCGGTCAGCTTCTTCACCGATGACGTCTTCGCGGCGATCTCGATGACGGGGGTGAAGGTCGGCTAAACGTCATTCACCGAAGCCCACCAACAAGCGGGGATTGCGGCTCATCACTTCAATTTTTTGGCGACAGCTTTGGCTTTAGGCTTTGAGCTTGGTGCTGAAATCTTAACTTTAGGCTTTGGAACCAACATTTTCGCGGAACTCTCCACATCGTTCACAAAGAAAAAGTGATCTTCGTCGACGTCGAAACTCGTAACATCACCTTCTCCCTTTTCCGAATTACATACGAAATTCAGATATACATTTGCAACAGTTCCGGGCGCAACGGGTCGCCATTCAATTGAATATTCAGATATGGTCCTTGAATTCAACACTTCGCCACTTGAATCGTAGCTAATATATGATTTTAAAGAACTACTATTATCTTTGCAATCATAATACCTCATTTCTCTCGACGTCAATTCTCCAGACTTATCCGCCGAGCTATTTCTATAGAATGCCCAAACCCTGAAAGCGTCCCGACCCAGGACTTTTACTGACCGAATGGACTCCCGGTCCGCAAAATAGACGGTCTTGTCACTTTCAGTAACGTACCACCATTCTGATGCAAACGACGATCCAGTCTGAAGCGCCAACGCCGCTCCAATCAGAGCTAATGAGTGCTTCAACGTACCCTCCCGACAGCCCAAATTCTCGCTCAAATGGCATAATAAGCAAACATCAACGGCAACGGGAAGGGTTCGCCCGCCCCTGCTCTATTTGCTGGGGGCACAGGGCCCGGACGATCCGGTCAGCTTCTTCACCGATGACGTCTTCGCCGCCATCTCGATGACGGGCGTCAGGGTCGGCTAGATGCGAACAACGCCCGTGCCGGGGAGCACGAGCGTTGCGCTTTTAAGGACGCTGGGGCCGGCTGGGGGGGGGGAGGAGCCGGGTTGTCCGCGTCGAGTCTTAGATTGGGAGCCGAACCCGGCTTTGCAACGGCCTGACCGGGGTCTTTTCAAGACCAAATGCGGCGCAGCTCGCCGGAACAGCCCGCCGCTTAGGTCTCACCGTCAGGACCGGGCGATCCGCGTGCTCCACCAGAGCAGAAGCGGCATCAGGATCACCTCGGCTAGAAAGGAGCCCAGAATGTCGGGTCCGAACTGGATATCGAAGCGAAGGGCGCTGAACCGCGCCAGCCCTCCGATGATCGTCAGGACCAGCGCGGTCTGAAGGGCCGGCTTGAGCGGCCGCAGGTTCCAGGCACCGGCCAGAAAGAGCAGACCCACCCCCAGCCACAGCCCGCCCAGAAACCGGACATGACTGTCGTGGGCCGCATAGGCGTCGGGGCGGATGGCGGCGACGAAGTCGGTCGGACCCTGCAGCCCCAGGGTGGCGATGCCGCCCAGGGCGACATTGGCACCCGTCAACAGGGCCACCAGGCCAAGGAAGAAGATCACGGTCCGGAAAGCGCGTTCGCTGAGGCTCGTTCGGTATTGCATGGGAGATCCTGGGGCGGGCTGACGCTAGCGCGAGACGCTGCGGAGATAGGCGATGAGAGTGTGGCGATCCTCGGCGGACTTCACCGTGACCGTCATCCGCGTGCCGGGCACCAGGCGCGATGGTGCCGTCAGCCACTGATCGAGCATTTGCTCGGACCAGACGACACCCGAATGGGCCAGGCTCGAAGAATAGCCGAAGGTGCCGAGGCTGCCCGCCGGGCGCCCGACCACGCCGCGCAAGGACGGTCCCGTCCTGTTGACGTCGAGGGCGTGGCAACCACCGCACCGAAACATGAATTGCATCCTGCCCCGTTGAACCGAGGCAGCGGCCCTCGCCTCCTCGTCCAAAACGGGAGACGCAGCTGTTAGGGTGGCGGCAAGGCACAGCCAGGCCAGGACGACGATCGGTTTCATATGGCCTTGTCTATTATTTATAACGCGTGATAAATAATAATAAGCGAAGGAAGTCAAGCCTGTGAGTTTGGACAAGGAAACCGTGAGCGCGCGCAGGGGCCGACCGGCGCGGAGCGGTGGAGACATCGTGGCGATGCGGAAAAAGGTGGCCAATGCCGCCGCGCAGCTGTTTCGCGATGAGGGCTACGCCTCTGTGTCCATGCGCCGACTGGCCAAGGAGGTCGGCTGCACGCCGATGACCCTCTATGCCTATTTCGACAGCAAGGCCGACATCCTCAGCCATCTCTGGGAAGGGATCTATGACGAGGTGTTCGCCGAACTGGGCGCCCTGTCACGGTCGATCGACAGCCCCGCCGATCGCCTCACCGCCGTCGCCGCCCACTATGTCCGCTACTGGGTCGGGAACCCGGAGCGATACAGGCTGGTGTTCATGACCGAAGGCGTCAGCCAGGCTGAAGTCAGCAGCTTTCTGGAGTCCTCCACCGCCGTCGGCCACTACCAGCTGTTCTTTGGTCTGGTGCGTGACGTGCTGGGGCATCCGGGCGAGGCTGACCTGAAGCCCCGGACCGAGGCCCTGCTCTGCGGCCTGCTGGGCATAGCCCACAGCCATGTCACCATTTCCGGCTACCCCTGGTGCGCGCCGGAGGTCCTGACCCGGCAGATCGTCAGTGCCCTGATGTCACCTTCAGATTGGAAAGAGCCCTAGGCGGGTCCGCGCCTGCGCCTATATCTGAGGCTCACCCGCCAGGACCGCGCCCATGACCAAGCCCCTGAAGATCGATTTCGTCTCCGACGTCTCCTGCCCCTGGTGCATCGTCGGCCTCGGCGGTCTGGAAACGGCGCTGGAGCGCGTGGGGGATCTGGTCGAGGCGGAGATCCATTTCCAGCCCTTCGAGCTCAACCCCCACATGCCGCCCGAAGGTCAGAACATCGTCGAGCATATCGCCGAGAAGTATGGCGCGACGCCGGAGCAGTCGGCCGCCAATCGCAAGGCGATTCACGAGCGGGCCGCCTCGGTGGGCTTCACGATGAAGACCAGCGAAACCAGCCGGATCTACAATACCTTCGACGCTCACCGCCTGCTGCACTGGGCCGGCCTGGTCGGCGGCCAGAAGGCCCTGAAGCGCGCCCTGTTCGACGCCTATTTCACCGACGGCCTCAGCCCCGCCGACCATGACGTCCTGGTCGCGACCGCCGAGAAGGCCGGTCTGGACGGCGCGGCGGCCCGGCAGGTGCTGAGCTCGGGCCAGTATACCCAGGAGGTGCGCGAGGCAGAGCGCGCCTGGCACACGGCGGGCATCAGCTCGGTCCCCGCCGTGATCATCAATGACCGTTACCTGATCTCGGGCGGACAGCCGGCGGAGTACTTCGAAAGAGCCCTCCGCCAGATCGCCGCCGAGGCCTGAGCCCCCTTCACAGCGCCTGGGTCGCCGTGCCTGCCACCATGTACCAGGTCAGCAGCAGGCCGCAGATCACCGTCGCGACCGCATAGCCGCCGGTGCGTTTCCAGGTGAAGACCCCGATTGCCGCCATCAGGGCCGTCAGCGGCAGGAACTGGATGGCCACAACGGTCGACAGCGGATCAAACGCCGTCGGCAGGCGGCCCGTCAGGAACAGCACGCCGTAGTCGATGGCCAGCAGCAGGGCAAATCCCCCGCTCAGGGCCAGGACGGCAGAGCCATAGCGGGCCAGATTGCCTTCACCGGCCACCGGGATGCGGGCCAGCAGGGTGCGCAGGGTGACGCCGAAGGCCAGGGTCAGGGGCAGGACATAGACCAGCACCAGACCGGCCTGGTCCGGGCTGAGACGCTTGAGCGCCACCACCCAGAAGCGGAAATCGACCAGGAACAGGCGATGGACCAGTTCCAGGGCGCCATAGACCACGCCGACACTGATCAGGCCGATCAGCAGCGAGAGCGGCCAGCGATTGCTGAAGCCCGGCCGCGCGCCCTTGCCGAGCGCCGCCAGCCCCAGGGTCAGCAAGGCCGTTACGACCGCCCAGGTCAGGACCTGGTTGGTGATCGCCTGCTTCAGGAGACCATTGGCCGGCAGGGCCACCATGCCGAGGATGAACAACGGAAAGAAGGTCACGGCCGGCAACAGGGCCGACAGGGCGATGCCGCGCCACCAGCGTCCGTCCCGAGCCGAAGCGGTCGGCTGGATCGCCTGACGCAGGGGGGCAAACAGCTTCAGGGTCAGCAGGGCCTGGAACGTCCCCAGCAGCAGCACCACGGCGCCGATCAGGGCAATGCCGGTTCCGGCCTCCTTCCACATCCAGATCTTGTCGCTGGCCGGGCGCGGCGTGCCGCCCTTCAGGGTCAGGGCAAACCAGTCGAGAGCATGGCCGATGGCGGCGGGCGAGATGTGATCGCCGGGATGGGTGGTGGCCGGGGTCTGCAGCATCCGCGCGGTTCCGTCGGCCACCGTGCCATAGACCTTGCCCGGCTGGACCGGCCCCGTCGCGCCGAACACCGCCTGCAGCTTGGCGCTGCCGGTCACGTCCTTGGCGCGATCGACGCCCCACATCAGCTTGGAGAACTCGTCATACTGGCTGAACACCAGGGCGAGGTTGCGCGGCCAGACCGGGGAACCCTCGGCCGCGAACGGCTTGCCGGTCGAGGAGCCTTCCAGCACCACGGACCGATAGGCGTCGGGCATGGCGGCCGCGGCGGCCAGGACCGTCCACCCGCCCATGCTGTGCCCTTCCAGGCCGATATTGGCCGGATCGACGGTCGGCAGGCTGCGCAGGTACTTCAGGCCGTCGGGACCGCCAAAGCCGTTCGAGAAGGCCGGTCCGCCGCTATAGCCGTGGCCGGTCTGGTCCAGGGCCAGAACCACATAGCCGCGCCGGGCGAACTCGATGGCGAAGCCGCTCTGGGTCTCGCGGGAATTGATATAGCCGTGCACGGCCAGCACGCCGGGGGCCGGCGTCGCTGCGGTGGCGTTGGGCGGAGTGTAGAGCAGGCCGCTCATCGGCGTGCCGCCGGTGCCGGCGAAGGTCACCTCGGTAACCCTGATCCCGCCCGCCGTCTGGACCTTCCAGGCCAGGGCACTGCCGCCCAGAACAAGCACCATACCCAGCAACAGCAGCAGCCATGGCTTGCGCATCTCATCCCCTCCCCGCGCCGGTCATTCGCCGGCTTTGCGAGGGAGCCTAGAGGAGGTGCGGGGAATGTCGAATCCCTGCGCCCCTTTGGAGGCCGGGGCTATCACCCACGACCCAAAACGGCTGTCATCCCGGACAAGCGCGCAGCGCGAAGATCCGGGACCGACGCCTGAGCTCTGCGCTTCCGGCGATCCCGGATCTACGCCCGGCTTTCGCCGGGCTTGTCCGGGATGACAGGCTTTTCGAGACGGAGCCAGCCCCTACACCAGCGCCCCGGCCTTCTCCGCTGCCGCCAGACGCTCGTCCATGCCCTTGCCGTACATCCGCTGCATCCGCTCCAGGACCTCGGCCGGTGCCGTTTCGGGGCGGCCGGCATTGAACGGTGGGGCCGGGGCATATTCCACGGCCAGCTGGATCGACTGGGCGACGACCTCGCCAGCGATCTCGGCGGCGATGGTCAGGGCGAAGTCGATGCCGGCCGTGACCCCGCCGCCGGTGAAGACATGGCCATCCCGGACCACCCGCTCGGGATCGGGAATGGCCCCGAACAGCGAAAGCTGGTCGCGCCAGGCCCAGTGGCAGGCAGCGCGCCGGCCCTTCAGCAGGCCAGCCGCGCCCAGCACCAGCGAACCGGTACAGACCGAGCAGACATAGCGCGCGCCGGCGGCCAGTCGCCGGATCTCGGCAAGGAAGGCCGGCTCGGCCATGGCCTGGGTGGTGCCGAAACCGCCGGGCACGATCAGGACATCGCACGCCCCGACATCAGCCAGACGCGGCAGGTGCGCGAAGATCAGGCCATCGGCCTCGATCTCGCCGCCGTCGAGGCAGGCGACCGTGACTTTCGCCCCAGGAAGGCGGCACAGGATCTGGTGGGGACCGGTGAAGTCCAGATGGGTGACGCCCGGAAACAGGGCAAAGACAATGTTCAGGGGCTCGACCTGGGCCATGGCGACATCTCCGTTTGACGCCGCATCATCCCGCGCCTAGCGTCTGGCTGAAATGACATAATTCCCTCGGATTCCGCCATGCCTCGCACCATCGGCTTTCTGGTCTATCCGGACTTCCAGCTGCTGGACGCCACCGGCCCGATCGCTACCTTCGAGATCGCCGCGCGCTACGCCCCGGGGGCCTATCGCCTGCTGTTCCTGTCGCGCGACGGCGGCCTGGTCACCAGTTCGTCCGGCATGGCCGTCGCCACCATGGCCCTGACCGACGCCCCGCCCCTCGACACCCTGATCGTGGCGGGCGGCGACGGCGTAAAGGAACCCGCCAACTGCGCGGTCACCCTGGCCTATGTGCGTGACACGGCCAAGACAGCCCGGCGCATCGCCAGTGTCTGTTCCGGGGCCTATGTCCTGGCCGAGGCCGGCCTGCTCGACGGCAAGCGCGCCACCACCCACTGGAGCCGCACCAAGGACTTCCAGAAACGTTATCCGGCCATCCGGCTCGAGCCGGACCGGATCTTTGTCCAGGACGGCCAGATCTGGAGCTCGGCCGGAATCAGTGCCGGGATCGACCTGTCCCTGGCCCTGGTCGGGGCCGACGAGGGCGAGACCCTGGCCCGCCGGGTCGCCCAGCAGCTGGTGGTCTATCACCGCCGTCCGGGCGGTCAGTCGCAGTTCTCGGCCCTGATCGACATCAAGTCCCGGCGGTTCGATACCCTGCTGGCCTGGGCCCGCGAGCATCTGGCGGAGCCGCTGAGCGTCGAGCAGCTGGCCGACCGTGCCGCCATGAGCCCGCGCAACTTCGCCCGCCTATTCACGGCCGAGACCGGGGTCACCCCGGCCAAGGCGGTCGAGCGCCTGCGGGTCGAGGCGGCCCGCGCCCTGCTGGATTCCCAGCCGCTGCAGGTCGAGGACGTGGCCGTGGAAACCGGGTTCGGCGACCCGGAGCGCATGCGGCGGGCCTTCATCCGGGCCTTTGGCCAGCCCCCACAGGCCCTGAGACGCAAGGCCAAGACGGGATAGGCAGCGGCAGCGGGGTAAGGTTCTCAGCCTATTTTTCTCCGCTCTCCCCGGCGAAGGCCGGGGCCCAGATCGAACCCGAAAAGGACGTCAATTTGGCCCGGCCAGACGGCGAGTCATCCCCAAACGCTCAGGCTGAATCTGGGCCCCGGCCTTCGCCGGGGAGAGCGGAGTGAAGGAATGGGGAGAGGTGGGATTGAACCTTCCCTAGTGCCCCCCACCCCTCGTCGGATGGGGGATCTTGGCGACATCCGCCGCCGTCACCGGCTTGGCATAGCTGTTGCCGAAACTGGTGCGGATATAGGTCACCACCTGGGCGATCTGGTCGTCGTCCAGGGGCCCCGCCAGGCTGGGCATGCCGCCCTTGCCCAGCACCACCGCCGAGATCGGATAGGCCGCTCCGGCCAGACGCGGATTGGCGGCCAGGGCCGGTATGGTCCCGGCACCGACACCCCCCTTGGCATCGGCCATGTGGCAGGCCTGGCAGACGGCCTCATAGACCTGCTGGCCGGTGACAGGCTTGGCGACGCGGACGACGCCGCCGCCGGTGTCGCCGCCGGCCGGGGTCTGGGCCAGGGCGGGCGTCGCGACGGCCAGCAGGCCGGCCAGGATCGCGGGAGAAAGACGGACGGTCATGCTCAGGCCTCCAGGGCGCGCTTGTGCAGGCGGGTAATGGCATCGATCGAGGAGAGCAGAGCGCCCTCCATCCAGCAGCCGACATAGGAGGCGTGCTCGCCGGCCAGGACGATGCGGCGGTCCATGGCCACCAGGGTCTGGTAGTGCTCCTTGCGCGACTCCTCGGTCCAGCGGGCGCAGCAGCCAAGCGCCCAGGGGACCCGGCTCCAGGCCACCGAGGCCCCGGTGCGGAACTCCTTGCGATAGCTGGCCGGATGCAGGACCGAGCCCTGCTGCAGGGCGACCTCGAGCCGCTGCTGCGGGGTCATGCCGGCCAGACGATAGGCCCCCATCTCGCGGGCAAAGGCCCCCAGCAGCACGGCCGGGCCGTCGCCGAACAGATTGTTGTTCGGATAGGAGATCAGGGCGATTTCCTGGTCGGTGAAGCTGTGACCGCCATAGATGGAGTCCTCCTCCTCCCAGAAGCGGCGGTTCATCTCGAGGCCGATCTTGACCTGGCCCGAATAGGGCACGGCCTTGATGGCGGCCATCATCGCGTCGGTGACCTGGGTGTCGATCTGGCCCAGCACCGACAGGGGGATGGTGCAGACACACCAGTCGGCCTGGGCCGTGGAGACCTTGCCTGACCGGGTATCGGCATAGGTCACGGCCACGCCCCTGTCGTCCTGGGCGATCTTCGTGACCTTGGCCCCATAGGTGATCTGGCCCTCGACCTGTTTGGCGAAAGCCTTGCCGATCATGTCCATGCCGCCGACCGGCTGGAACATGGTGGTCTGCATCTCGTGCCCCATGAAGAAGGCCATCGAGGTCCAGACCTGCGGGTCCAGCACATCATGCAGGTCATAGAGGGCCGACGGGATCGGCGCGCCATTGATGCCGCCGCCGGGCGGACGGTCATAGCCCCGGTGCGAGGCCGAGCGCAGGTTCGAGGCGTAGCGATAGTCCTTGTCCAGCATGCCCCAGCCCTTCAGGGCCTCCAGCAGGCGTTCGCGATCCTCGGGCGTGACGGCCTCGTCCAGGGCCTTGGTATTGACCGACTTGGCCAGCAGCTCGGCGACATGGCCCTCGAAGTCGGCCGCCGCGGCCTTGAAGCGCACCGGCTTGCCGCCGAACGATTCCGACGAGTGGATCCAGGTATTGTGGTTGAACTGGATGAAGGGTTCCAGGGCCACGCCGAAGGCCTTGCAATAGTGCAGCAGGGTCCTGTGATGGTGCGGGATCCGCCAGGGCCCGGGATTGAAATAGTTGCCGGGCGCATAGCCGACCTTCTGGGTGGCCCCGCCCAGCTCGGTATAGGTATCGCCGCCGCGCAGCGACCAGTTCCGGCCGCCGGCCCGGTCCTGGTATTCGAGGATCTGGACCTTGTAGCCGGCCTTGGTCAGCTCGTGGGCGGCCAGCATGCCGGCCAGACCCGCCCCCAGCACGATCACCGAGGCCCCCTTGCGCGCCCCCGCCAGGTTGGGCGGGCCGGCGAACTGGGTCTCGGCTGCATGGCCCAGGGAGGTCATGGCCTGGTAGAGCGCCGCCGTGCCCCCGACTGCAGCGATGGCCGAAAGCAGCTGACGTCTCGTCGGTGTGCGTGCGCCCAGGTCCATGCGACCAAATCCCCTCGCGCCGTCCGGTCGACGGCTGTCGGGATCGAGCTAACGAGAACTCGGACGGCTTGGCGCGGGTGATGTCGCTCGCCGGGGGGCCGAGCGACGCGCTCTTGGTTATTTGGGGCGCCGCGTGGGGAAGGCTGCGCAGGAACTATGCAGACGGGCCTGCGCGGGAAGGCGGCGCTGTGCGCTTCCCTTGGACCTCACGCCCGAAAGGAGACGTTTGGAACGTCAGAGAAGGGTGGTTAGAGGACTTTCGGGGCGCCGCGCGAAGTGACAAGCTCGCACCATGCTCGCCCTGACAATTGCTCGCTTCGATGCTGACCCGGACGCGGTCACTGACATCTTGGGTCTGGCGCCAACAGCAGTTGTAAGGCGTGGTGAGCCTCGGCCAAGCGGGCGGCTGCATGACTTCAACATGTGGCATCTGGAACTGCATGACGCGCCACTCCTCGATGGCCGAGAGCACGCAAACGCTATCGATACGCTGATCGGCCAGCTCAAAGGCCGGGAGCCCCGCTTTGTGGAGCTTGCCAGGACGATCAAACCCGCGAGCATCGAAATCTACGGAGGCTTCTATGTCTCTGACGAACAGCAGGGCGTTTGGCTCGACGCTAACCAAATGGCCGTCCTAGCGGCGTGCGGAATTGGTTGGGGCCTCGACTTATTCGAGGCGACAATGCTGAGCTGAACGTCCGCAACGGGTCGAAAGCGGAAATCAGGCCATCGCCCGAAACAGGACATCCGTCCCCTGACCCGCAAGCGGACGTCGCCAAGGTCTGTGAGGGGTGGATGGCTGGCGTGGCGGCTAGACGTGATCCGCGTCTTTACGCCAACCGAAGAGGCGGACCATTCCAGCGATCACGAAGCTCGCCAGCAGCGCGCCGCCTCCTAGCCACAGCAGTATGAAGTCCCGGCCTTGGCTCCAAGCAAACGCGTTACGGTCTAAGAGCGGCAGTCCAAAGAGGACTGCCAGAAGCGCGAATAGCTTTAGCCAGGTCCATAAGAATTCGCGCACGAGCTTCATAAGCGGCAGGCTCGCACGGCTTTGGATCAATGTCAGCTATGGGTCGGGAGCGGAAATCAGATCACCGCCCGAAACCAGACGTTGGACGTTTTGCCCGCAAGCGGACATCGCGAAGGTCAGAGAAGGGTGGGAAGCGGTCATTTCCAACGCAAGAGTTCGCGTGCAGGCTTCGCAGTTTGGTTCACCAAATACTCATCGAACAGGTCGGGCTTGTAAGCTCCGTCCCAAGGCGTCAAACCATGAAATGCGTTCAGGAACATTGACACAGCGCCACCATCCAAGACTTTGGTGCCGACAAACCGGTCATGTCTTCGCTGGCGGATTTCCATCAATTCCTCCCATCCGATGACGGGCGTTGAGTTGCCAACCACTTTCCAAGTGCGTTTGTTGATTTCCTTTGGCAGCACCAACAGCAGAGAAACTAAAGAGGATGGGTCCACCAGCCGCAGCAGGTCTGCATCCCACTCGCTTTGATTGCGGCGCGCGAAGAATGCACATGCAACTGCGCCCATTGCATCTGGCTCTAACGATAGGATTTGTCCAAGTGCCGTTGAGCCGTCCGTGAGGGGGACGCTAAAAAAATCCCCTACTCTGAATCTAGGTGGCATTGACCCTCATCGCGCTACGAGCATCCATACGGCCAAGATTGGCAAGCTTCCGCAATGGGTCGGGAGCGGAAATCAGCCCATCGCCCGAAACAGGACATCCGTCCCCTGGCCCGCAAGCGGACGTCGCCAAGGTCTGTGAAGGGTGGTGAGCGGCCTTCGGAACCCCTCTCTCATAGAGAGAGGGAGGGGCCCGGCGCCGCAGGCGGTGGGAGGGTGAGAGGTTTCACCGCTAGCCGGAAAAACCTCGATTCCTGTCGTTGAGCGCCCTGACACCCCAGCCCACCTTTTAGCCACGGCCAAGACTGCGAAATAGCGGACACCATCTTGGCCGCGTTTCAGTCGGATAGTTTGTAACCTCTCACCCTCCCACCGCTTCGCGGCGGGCCCCTCCCTCTCTCTATGAGAGAGGGTTTCAGGAGGTCCGACTTGGGTCGTGCCCGGCCATCAGCACAGGCACCGGATCCGGACATTCCGATCGCAGCCGCGAGATATTGTCCGTCCCGGTCAGCAAAAGCCCCTGCAAAATGAAGGGGCGCGGTGCGAGCCCCGCAGGGCCCGTCGCCCTACCCCTTCGCCTCCAGCTTGCCCGCCAGCGCCGCCACCTGGGCCTCCAGCCGTGCGAGGGCCTCGGCATTGTGGCGGCTCAGCTCGGCGAGGTCGCGGTCCCGGAGGGCGTCGAGCTTGGCGTGCAGGTGCATGATCTCCAGCTCGGCCCGCAGATTGACCACATAGTCGTGCTCGGCGTTCTGGCGATCCTTCTGGGCCTGGCGGTTCTGGCTCATCATGATCACCGGGGCCTGCAGGGCTGCGACCGTCGACAGCAGCAGGTTGAGGAAGATGAACGGATAGGGGTCGAAGGACAGGTGCAGGGGCCCCAGGGCCAGGTTCAGGGCCACCCAGGCCAGCAGGACCGCGCTGAAGCTGCCGATAAAGGCCCAGGACCCGCCCACCGCCGCCACCCGGTCGGCCAGCCGATCCCAGTAGGTGCGGTCATCGGCGACCAGGACCTTGTTCAGCCCGGTCGGTGCCTCGGCGGCAATGAGGTCGATGACGCTGCGCTGGACGTCATTGAGGTCAGCATAGGCCTCGTTGAGCAATTGATGGGACAGTTCGTCGAGACGGTCATTGGGCGACATGGGCAGACTCCGCAGCCCCGCACGATTGACACGGTAACACGGCACAAGCGAGGCTCCGCGCGCCGCAAAGGCGACATGCCCACCCTGCTCCGAGGAGAGATCCCATGGCCCACAAGTTCATTATCAAGAAGGACAAGGCGGGCGAGTTCCGCGTCAACTTCGTCTACAACAGCGAAGTCATCTTCTCGACCGAAGGCTATTCGTCCAAGGCCTCGGCCAAGAACGCCATCGAGTCGATCCTGAAGAACGGCCCCGGCGCCGAAATCGACGACCAGACCGACTGATCCGCCCTGACTCAACCCGCGCCCCCTGAACACAGGCCGGGCGGGCGCGGGACTTGACCCCTTCCCCCGCTCGGCGTCTGATCGCCGATAACAAACAAAAACGGGGGAGGACTGCCGATGCCCGCCAACGGCCGCAAGACCATTTTCATCACCGGTGCCGCCAGCGGAATCGGCCTGGCCAGCGCCAAGCGGTTCGCCGCTGAAGGCTGGTTCGTCGGGCTGTCCGACATCGATGTGGCCGGGCTGAAAGCCGCCCTCGCCGCCATCGGGCCCGACAACGGTGCCACCTTCAAGCTGGATGTCCGCGACCGCGAGGCCTGGGACAATGCGCTGGGCGAGTTCGGACGCCTGACCGACGGCAAGCTGGACGCCCTGCTGAACAATGCCGGCATCGCGCGGTTCGGCAATCTGGAAGAGCTCAGCGAGGCCGACTGCGATCTGCAGATCGACATCAACATCAAGGGCGTGATCCACGGCGCGCGGGCCGGTCTGCCCCTGCTCAAGGCCGCCGGCGGCCGCCTGATCAATGTCGCCTCCTGCGCGGGCCTCTATGGCTCGCCCAAGCTGGCGGTCTATTCGGCCACCAAGTTCGCGGTGCGGGGCCTGTCGGAAGCCCTCGACATCGAATACGGCCAGCACGGGGTGTCCGTGGCCTGCGTCATGCCGTGGTTCATCGAGACCCCGATCCTCAATGCCGGCTCATCGGGCAGCAACGAGAACATGGCCGACGCCCTCAAGAAGGGCGGGCTGGAAGTCTATCCGGTCGAAGACGCCGCCGAGGTGGTGTTCAAGTCCGCCAGCGGCAAGGACCTGCACTATCTGGTGGGCAAGCGCGCCCGGCAGATGCGCTTTGCCACCAGCCACATGCCCGGCTCCGTCAGGAAGCAGCTCCGGTCACGGCCCCTGTCGTCGTCCTGACGGCTTCGGCAGCGGACTTGTCGGTGCCCGTCTTGGCGGGCGCCGAGGCCGGCTCCGAGACCTGGCCGAGCGGGCCGCCCATGCCGTTGCCGGTCGGTGCGGCCGTCTGCACCGGCGACAGGGCGCTGGCAGCATAGATCATGCCGCCGATCGGCTTGCCATCGGCCGAGATGCTGGCGATCTCGGGCGCGTTGGGCAGGTCGTCGAGCGTCGAGGGACGCGGGGTGGCCGAGAAGGCTCCCGGCGCGCCGGCGCGGCCGCCGAAGCGGTAGAACACGTGCATGCCGACCTGGGCGACCTTCAGAAGGCGCGGACCCCAGCCCGGTGCCACACCCGTGGTGTGGAAGTGGGTGGCGGAGCCGACCTCGTTCATCACGGTCCCGGTCAGGGCGCGCTCGGCGATCTTCTGGGCCCGCCGCCAGGCGCCGCGTTCACGGCTCCGGTTCATCGAGCCGTCGCAGGCAAAGCTGAACTGGCAGCCGATCTTGCGATAGGCCCCCTGGAACACGACGCCGCAGATCGACTTCGGGAAGGCCGGGTGGCGCACGCGGTTCAGAACGACCTGGGCCACGGCCGCCTGGCCGCTGGGGGTCTCGCCGCGGGCTTCATAATAGACGGCCTCAGCCAGGCAATCGAGCTCGCGCGAGCTCTCAAGCACATTGCCGAGGCGGAAGGGCGAGGCCGCCGGATTGAACGGTCCGCCGAAGCTGGCGCGCAGCATCAGGGGCCCGCTGCGGGCGACCGGTTCGCCGGCATGGCGGTTCTCAAGCCGGGCCACCAGCAGCGACACCTGGCGGTCGCGCTGGGCGGCACCCGCCACGGTATAGGGATCATGGCGACGGGCCACGGCGAGCGCGCCCTGGTCCATACGCGAAGCGGCATTCATCAGGGCGACGTCGGAGAAGCCCTCCGAAGCGCCGTCTGCAAGGCGTGTAACGCGGGCGTGCTGGCCAGCGGTCTGGGCAAGCCCACCCGCCAGATAAACACCGCCCAGAGCCAGGCCCGTAGCGGACCCAATCAAGACAGCGCCGACCAGCGCGCGCGCGTCTGCGCGCGTCTGCATGTTGTTGTACAAAACTCGTGTCCTGCGCGGCGAGGGCAATCCGCCCCCCGACAAAAACGCTTCTAGAAACCCGGAAAACTCACTGTCGGGCAGTCCTGGAGGCGGAGGTTCGACCGTTTCACGATGTGGCCGAAAACCTGCTTATGACCGGCTTATGACTGATAACGGCGCGAGTCGCAAGCGCACGCCGCAGTGCAGCATTGAATCCGGGCCGATTGGTCGCAGTCAAGAACGTTAACGCCTTGATTCGCTAGAAAAACCCGACAGTGAAAAAAATCACTGCTTTGCCGCAGCGCGAAGCATTGGTCCGACTGTTCTGGACCCCTTGATTCAGGGAACGCGAAGCCATTGAGCGACGTTACTCAAGCCAGACAAACACCGTCTAAGAGGAGCGCGCCATGACCCCCAAACCCCGTGTCTTTCGAGGCCTTTCCCTGGCCGCCGTGGCGACTCTCGCAGCGCTCGGATTGTCCGCCTGCGGGCACAATATGGAGCAGCGCGCGGCCACGGGAGCCATGACTGGTGCCGTCGTCGCCGGGCCGGTCGGCGCGGTGGTGGGTGCCGGTGTCGGGGCCGTCGTCGACACCGCCACCAAGCCGAAGAACTAGGGCTTCAGCCGGCCCGGGATCCGTCCCGGGCCGGCGGCAGCAGCCGCCAGCCTTCGATCAGGATCTTGCCGGCGAAGATGGCGGCGGCGACCACGGCGATGACCCTGAAGGTCTGGTCAGTGACATGGCGAAGGGTCACGAAGTCCTCGGCCGAGGCACCCGGCCCGGTGAACGTCACGAGCGGCATCTCGCGCCACAGGGCGTAGGCCAGGACGATGCCGGCGATCGAGAGCACGATCTCGACCGCCGCCCGCGGCCGGATCCAGGCCGGGCGGATCACCAGGATCAGTCCCGAGATGATCTGGCCGATGGCCAGCAGCAGGATGGGCGTGTGCAACTGGGTCAGGATCGGCGCCAGCGTGACCTGCAGTTCACCCTCGTGGCCAAACGGTCCCCGGCTGCCGGGAAAGTCCACGACGCCCGCCCACCACAGGGCGAAGAAGGTCATGAAGATGACCTCGAACAGGGCCTCGAAGCGCGTGGTGCGGAACCACTGCTTCCTTGTCGAGACGTGCGGCAGGTCGCTGACCTTCCACTGGCCAAAGTCGCCGGTCTTGATCCAGCCGCGCTCGACCATCGCCCCGATGATGGTGATCACACCGATCAGTTGCAGGGCTGTGGGAATGAAGTCGTGGATCACGCGGCTGGGGATGCCCGCCATGCCGCCATGTGCTCCCGTCATGCCCTGGACCACCGCAGGAATGATGCCGACGAAGAGGGCGATGGCCAGGGCCACCTTCACCGCGAACATGTAGAAGGGGTAGAGCTCCACCCCGATCAGGGCGCGCTGCGGGCCATAGCGGCCGGCCACGGCCAGGGGATGGCCAAACTCCCGAAACAGGACTTCGAGGGCCTTTTTGTCGAGAGGGCGGCCCTGCTGGGCTTCCCGCTCCTCGATACGGCTCATCAGAACGTCGCGCAGTTCGGCGATGATGTCGTCGCGCTGGGCGGCGGGCAGCAGGGCGGCGACGGCGCCCAGATAGCGGTCGAGCAGGTCCATGATGCCTCTCCTCAGAGCAGGGGTTGCAGGGTGTCGTTGATGGAGCGCCATTCGTCGGCCAGGCGGGCCAGCACAGCCTCGCCCTCGGCCGAGAGGCGGTAGAAACGCTTCTTGCGCTTGTCTTCTTCGCGCCACTCGCTGGAGAGCAGGCCCTGCCCTTCCAGCCGGCGGAGCATGGGATAGAGCGCGCCTTCGTCGATCTCGACACCCACCGAAGAGAGCGCCTGGCGCAGGCTGTAGCCGTAGCGCTCGACCCGCAGCTGGGCGAGGACGGCGAGGATCAGGGTCCCGCGCCGGAGCTCCTGGCGGAGCTGTTCAAAGATCTCGGTTTCAGACGGCATGCTATGCATCATATCGTGTGCGCCACATGGTGTGTGGCGCACACTGTGTGGCACACAGTGATTTCAGAGTCAAACACCGGGCATCCTGAGCTGGATGTGCTGCGTAGCTGTCAGCAGGCTCGCCCGATGGGCCAGGAGATCCCCGCCATGCCCCGTACCGCCCGCCTCGCCGTGATGGCCGCCACCCTGATGGCGATCAGCCAACCGGCGTCCGCCCAGCCCAGGCCGCTCGACATCGCGGCCCTGCGGCTGACCACGGTCGGGGCCTGGGAGGGCAAGCTGGAATATCGCGACTATCAGGCCGACCGCTGGTTTGGCATCCCGATGAAGGTCCGGATCGAGGACGGGGGCGACGGCGTCACCCTGATCCGCAAGGCCGACTTCGACGACGGCCCGAGGGTGGGCAATGTGAGGATCACCACGGTGGACCTGCTGGATCCGGCCACGGATAAGGAAACCTCGGCCAGCTTCCGCAAGGGCCGCGAGACCAGCCTCGAGACCAGCGCCCTGCGCCTGGCCGCGCCACCGGTCGATGCCACCCACTGGACGATGATCTCTGAGGCCGACAGCCGCGATGACGACCGCCCGGCCCGCCTGCGGGTGACCACTGTCCGCGACGGCGACCGCATGACCACCCTGAAGGAGGTCGACTTCCTCGACGATGCCGCCGAGGCCTGGATCCAGCGCAACCGCTCGACGCTGACCCGCGTCGGCGGCTGAGCCGGACCCCTCCGGAAAGCCGGAGGGTCTTACTTCACGTCGGTGACGAACTGGTCACGCGGACGGCGGACCTTCTTCAGATTGACCAGCCAGTCGCCCTCGGGCTGGCGGTAGCCCAGCGGGATGATGACCACCGAGCGCAGGCCGCGCTCGCCCAGGCCGAGGATCGCGTCCAGCGAGGCCGGATCAAAGCCCTCCATGGGCGTCGCATCGACCTCTTCAAAGGCCGCCTGGGCCAGGGAAAGACCGACGGCGATATAGGCCTGACGGGCGGCGTGCTCATAGTTCAGCTGGGCATCGCGCTGCGGATAGGAGGCCAGCAGCATCTGGCGGTAGTTTTCCCAACCTTCGTTGCGGAAGCCCCGGACCTCGTTGACCAGGTCGAACATGTGGTTGATCCGGTCGGCGGTGTAGTTGTCCCAGGCGGCGAAGACCAGCAGGTGCGAGCCGTCGGTGATCGGGCTCTGGTTCCAGGCGATGGCCTTGATCTTTTCCCGCACCTCGGGATTGGTCACCACATAGACCTCGAACGGCTGCAGGCCGCTGGAGGTCGGGGCCAGTCGCGCGGCCTCGACAATGCGCTCGACCTTGTCGTCCGACACGGTCTTGGCCGGATCCATCTTCTTGGTGGCATAGCGCCAGTTCAGCTTTTCAAGCAGCACGGGAAACCCTCGTTTCGCCCTCGACGGGGCCAGTTGAGACCTGCATGTGAGGGTAACGAACCGAAACCGCAACGGGTTCAGTGTCAGATAATGCTGAACCCGGGCCCTGCCGCCACGTCCCGCCAGTCTGCTGACACCGGCCGTCAGCAGGGCCCCTAGCCTTCGACCGCGCGCAGCCCTACTTTCGGACCATGCCCAGCACCCCGGACAACGGCGTTTCCGACGTCTCGACCCCCTTCGTCATGGATATCGTGCCCGGCGGTGCCATGCCCGCCCTGTGGACGCCGCACCGGCCGGCGCGTCCCGCCAAGTCGGAAGGCGGCCGGGCCTTCAAGCTGGTCTCGGAATATTCCCCCGCCGGCGATCAGCCGACCGCCATCGCCGAACTGGTCGAAGGGCTGGAGAACGGCGACCAGGACCAGGTGCTGCTGGGCGTCACCGGCTCGGGCAAGACCTTCACCATGGCCAAGGTCATCGAGGCCACCCAGCGCCCGGCCCTGATCCTTGCCCCCAACAAGACCCTGGCGGCCCAGCTCTACAGCGAGATGAAGAGCTTCTTCCCGGAGAACGCGGTCGAATATTTCGTCAGCTATTACGACTATTACCAGCCCGAAGCCTACGTCCCGCGCACCGACACCTATATCGAGAAGGACAGTTCCATCAACGAGCAGATCGACCGGATGCGCCACTCGGCCACCCGGGCGATCCTGGAGCGCGACGACGTGATCATCGTCGCCTCGGTCTCCTGCATCTACGGCATCGGCTCGGTCGAGACCTATACGGCCATGACCTTCACCCTCGAGGTGGGCCAGACGGTCAACGAGAAGCAGCTGATGGCCGACCTGGTGGCCCAGCAGTACAAGCGCAATGACGCGGCCTTCGAGCGCGGCACCTTCCGCCGACGCGGCGATACGCTGGAAATCTTCCCCGCCCACTATGAGGACCGCGCCTGGCGGGTCAGCCTGTTCGGCGACGAGGTCGAGGCCATTGCCGAGTTCGACCCCCTGACCGGCAAGAAGACCGCCGACCTCGAGAGCATCAAGGTCTATGCCAACAGCCACCACGTCACCCCGCGCCCCACCCTGCGCCAGGCGATCATCGAGATCCGCAAGGAGCTGAAGGAGCGCCTCGCCTGGATGTACGAGAACGGCAAGCTGCTGGAGGCACAGCGGCTGGAACAGCGCACCACCTTCGACCTGGAGATGATCGAGACCACCGGCTCGTGCGCCGGCATCGAGAACTACAGCCGCTATCTCTCGGGCCGGAAGACCGGCGAGCCGCCCCCGACCTTCTTCGAATATATCCCCGACAACGCCCTGCTCTTCACCGACGAGAGCCACCAGACGGTTCCGCAGATCGGGGCCATGTACAAAGGCGACCGCAGCCGCAAATGGACCCTGGCCGAGTACGGCTTCCGCCTGCCCAGCGCGCTCGACAACCGCCCGCTGAAGTTCGAGGAATGGGACGCCATGCGGCCGCAGTCGGTGCACGTCTCGGCCACCCCGGCCAGCTGGGAGATGGAGCGGGCCGGCGGCGTCTTTGCCGAACAGGTCATCCGCCCCACCGGCCTGATCGACCCGCCGGTCGAGGTGCGCCCGGTCAGCAAGGACGGTGCCTCCCAGGTCGACGACGTGGTCGACGAGATCCGCCAGACCATCGCCAAGGGCTACCGCACCCTGGTCACCGTCCTGACCAAGAAGATGGCCGAGGACCTGACCGAATACCTGACCGAACAGGGCATCCGCGTCCGCTACATGCACTCCGACGTCGACACCCTGGAGCGCATCCAGATCATCCGCGAGCTGCGAATGGGCACGATCGACGTGCTGGTCGGCATCAACCTTCTGCGCGAGGGCCTCGACATCCCCGAGTGCGGCTTCGTGGCCATTCTCGACGCCGACAAGGAAGGCTTCCTGCGCTCGGAGACCAGCCTGATCCAGACCATCGGCCGCGCGGCCCGCAACATCGACGGCAA
This sequence comes from Caulobacter sp. AVps16, assembly GCF_058681455.1. Classification (NCBI taxonomy): domain Bacteria; kingdom Pseudomonadati; phylum Pseudomonadota; class Alphaproteobacteria; order Caulobacterales; family Caulobacteraceae; genus Caulobacter; species Caulobacter sp. AVps16. The sequence continues at coordinate 412,101 of NZ_CM178739.1, read as the reverse complement.
GGTCGTGCTCTATGCCGACCGGATCACCGGCAGCATGGAACGGGCCATGGCCGAGACCCAGCGCCGCCGCGAGAAGCAGCACGCCTACAATCTCGAACACGGCATCACCCCCGAGAGCGTCAAGCGCGACATCAAGGACATCCTCAACAGTCCCTATGAGCGCGGCGACCGGGTGCTGGTGCCGATGGGCGTCTCCGAAACCGACGACCGCCCGTTCAACGGCGACAACTTCAAGTCCGCCCTCAAGGACCTGGAAGCCCGCATGCGCGAGGCCGCCGCCAATCTCGAATTCGAAACCGCCGCCCGCCTGCGCGACGAGATCAAGCGCATGAAGCTGATGGACCTGGAGTTCGCCAACGAGGTCCTCACCGCCCCGGGCACCGCCGTGGACAAGGCCGCCCCCAAGCGGGTGCGGGCCGAGCTGCGGGCGGAGCAGGCGGAGGCGTTTAGGAAGAGCAGGCTGTAGCCCCCTCTCCCCTTGCGGGAGAGGGTGGCCCCGGCGAAGGCCGGGGTCGGGTGAGGGGTTGAAAGGCGCTCGCTTTGAGAACCCCGTTTTAACTACCGTCTGGACTATGAGCGAGCGCCAGATCACACCCGACGCAGCCCGCAAAGCCGACGCCGCCCGCGAGGTACACTACCTAACCCTCATGCAGGAAAGCCTGGACGAACTCGCGCACAGCGCACAGTCTATTCACGCCCCATTAGTCGCTCGATCGTTTGATCCCCGTACTTTCGGCGCAAGCGATCTACAAATACAGGCTCAGCATCCTGTGCAAAGGCAAGTAAACCAACAAGTTTACGCTCTTGTTCCGGATCAAAATCACCAATCAACCACTTGTGGACCATTGCGGATATAGATCTCTTGCGATCTCGACCAAGGGAAACGCCGCCAGAATTGGGCAACACAAGCCCCGTAACTCTCAACGATCCCCTTCTCGAGAACAATCCTGTCTTCTTCTCATTTATCGATAATTTTGGACCATCTACTCTTCCCAGGAGCCCACGCATGAATTTCATCACCCCTACGAAATCAATATAGTCATGAGATGAAACTGTAATATCGTCGGCATATCTAGTATAAATTAGACCATTATCTTTCGAGAAGGCCGTCATTTCCGCGTCAAAATCAAACATAAGTATGTTCGATAATTTAGGAGAAGTAGGAGCTCCTATTGAGAGGCAAATCGGAATTTCCCCACCCGCTCCCCAAAACATAGATTGAACAGTAAAATCTATGTCTATATTTGACCAGTTTGGAAATTTTCTCTTCGCATACGAAACCCAATCCGCTACCTTTATGGACGGAAAAAAAGCTTCAAAGTCTGTCTTTATAATAACTCTCGCACCAGAATGTGCATTCGCGTTAAGTCGGATTGACGTACCGACCTCATAGGCCATCGCGCTAGGATGCACCTCACATTCGGAGAGTATTGTGTTCAGTAAATGATACTGGATTGCCTTCAATTCACGTGAAGGTTGACAAATTAGGCGCTTTCCACCATCGCGCTTATCAATAGTATATACTTTGTATTTCTTCGGTGCATTGCGAACGATGTACGCAACTTCGGACATCGTTATCCCAAGATCCAGTGCGCACCTTCTGATTAGACCGCCATCAGCACTAGGAGTCAGCATTGTGCGCTCCAAACACTGCCAAGCGATTTTTATCTTCTTCTTTTATCTGAGAAACAACGTCTGTAAGATAACGGACAGGATCCCTAATACTCCCCCCCTCAGATAAACTGATATCTAGGTTTACCCTTTCAATCCTTGGAACATAATACGTATTTTTTCCATTAGTGACCGGCTTCAAAAGGTCAACCACTTGTAGAACGTCAAGAAAATTTCTTATCTCTGTTTCAGATATGTATGGCCATATAATTCTAGCACATTCTTTTATCTCTCCAATTTTACCGCCCCTCAGTATAAAAGAAATCGCCAAAACAACGTACACTTTATGACCCAAGCTATTGGGCAAAAATCCTTCCTTAATTGGACGGGCAGAAGCAGCCGCTTCCGCCTCAGCTTTAATTTCGTTCAGAACGAATGGCTCAACCCTAACGCCGCCAACGCCGACATCCCAATCAAATGTCGAGAAGTTATCGACGCCGTCAGCCTTCGCCAAGTATTTAAGTGGACCATTTCTGACAAACGAGCTCCTAATAGCATGCTCGTTCATCACAAATGTAGTTAGCCTGTTTGCAATATCTGGTATTTTGCAAAAAGCTCCAAGTTCACATATAGAACCAGGGCTCTCAACAAACAAAACAACAGCATCTACGACAGCTCCGATACACTCTTCTAAATCAAGCAAGTTTTTAAAGCTACTGTCAGGAAGAGCCGCATTGGCCTTTTCGGCTAAGATAACCTTTGCACCACCAAGGGCTCCGTTATTCAACTGGCGCATAAGTGCGTCTCTCGCCGAGACGGGGGGAGCATCTCTATCGCCAAGCAATCCGCCGCAAAGAAATACAAGCCGAGCAGGGCGCAATATCTTTGTGCGCTCCAAGTCCCAGTTCTTAATAAAATTCTGTGCGGTTTCTAAAAAAGACACGCTTTACCTTAGCAAGGCTCGGTTAGGCCTTGGGTTTCTTCCCTCGGAAGGGAGCGATAGCGAGCGTCTGCTTGCAGGCCGAGGGAAGAAACCCAAGGCCTAACCGAGCCGACAATCCCTACCAATCAGAACATGTCTGGCTAATCGCCCGACGGAGCTTGCGCCCATTCGCGTAAAGCAATGCAAAGTTGTGCTAGCAAACAACCTTTGTCAACAAGGCCTACCAATAAATGGGCGGCACCCTTCCAAGTCGCTCCACAATGAAGACCCAGGGCATCATGTTAGCAGTGCACTAGTTGGCGCCCCTCGCGCCCCACCCCGCCCTTCATCTCCTAGAGACCAAGCGTGCCGGCCTGGACAGGTTGGTAAAGGCCCGGTCTACGACCGGCCGCGCGGCGGCGTCCCGGAGGGCCGGCCTGGAGCAACCTGTCCAGACCGGCGATCGACTTGCCGTGAAATATTGGCCTGGCTCCCCCTAGGCGCGAAGGGCCGCCCCCCACAGCCGCCTCCCCCTTCAGGGGGAGGATCTGCGGGGATCCCGGCCGCTCCATCCCCGCAACGCGGTTAAGCGGCCTTCGTGATGAACCCCGCAGTCATCACGCTTGTTCTCACAGTCTTCAGGAGGCCCGGCCTAGCCTGTGCGACAAATCGTCCAGTCAATCTTGGGTTTGTGAAAACGATTGCCGGGCGGGACTAGGCTTAACGCGCGCTTAACGGGGGAACGTCCGCAAGCCCCGACCGGCGCGGCCGCTCCGCCACGGGAGCGGTCCCCCGTGCCCGACCGGGACCGGGGCCAGATGGGACGGGGAGGCGTTCGGATGAAGGGCGTGATCTTCAATCTGCTGCAGGCGGCCGTCACCGAGACGCACGGCGCCGACCTCTGGGACGACCTGATCGACGACGCCGGTGTGGACGGGGCCTATACCTCGCTCGGCACCTATGACGAGGCGGACCTCGAACAGCTGGTGGCGGCGGCCGGCCAGGCCCTGGGCCTGACGCGCGCCGAGGTGCTGCGCTGGTTCGGTCGCCAGGCCATGCCGCATCTGGCCCGCGCCTATCCGGTGTTCTTCGAGGGCCATGCCAGCGCCACGACCTTCCTGGCCGGGATCAATGACGTGATCCATGTCGAGGTGCGCAAGCTCTATGTCGGGGCCGTCTGTCCGCACTTCAACATCCAGACCGCCCGGCCAGGCCGGATGGACATGGACTATCACTCGCCCCGGCGGCTGTGCGCCCTGGCCCACGGCTTCGTCGAGGGGGCGGCGCGCCACTTCGGCGAGACGGTCGATTTCCGGCACCTGACCTGCGTCGAGCAGGGCGATGCCGGCTGCACCTTCCGGATCGGCTGGCCGACGCTCGAGGCCGCCCATGTCTAGGTCCACCGCCCGCTCCCACCCCCGCCCGGTGACCTGGGTGGACGACGTCGCCGTCAGCCTCACCGACCAGATCACCCGGCTGGAGCGCCGCCTGGCCCGCGCGGAGAAGGCCCGGCACGAGGCCGAGACCATCGCCGAGCGCGAGACCCTCAACCTGTTCCGCCAGAAGGAGCAGATGCGGCTGCTGTCGGAGCTGGCCATCATGGCCAACCGGGGCGGCGACCTCGTCGAGGTCCTGCGGCTGGCGCTGGAGAGCATCTGCACCTTCACCGGCTGGGCGATCGGTCATGTGCAACTGGTCGAACGTCTGGATGATGGCCGGCGCCGGATGCGGCCGTCCGGAATCTGGTGGGCCAGCGAATCCTTTGACGGCAGGGCGCTGATCGCCGCGACCGAGGCTATTGAGTTTGTCGACGGGGTCGGCCTGCCCGGGGTGGTGCTGTCCCAGGCCCGGGCCTACTGGATCTCCGCCACCGCCAGCAGCACCCTGCCGCGCAGCCGGATCGCCCCGGACAACGGCATCGCCGCCGGCGTCGCCCTGCCGGTCCTGGTCGGGTCCGAGGTCGCCGCCGTGCTGGAGTTCGGCCAGGTGATCGCCCGGGAACCGGGGCAGGACACCCTCGACTTCCTGGGCCAGATCGGCGCGATCCTCGGGCGGGTCATCGAGCGCGACCGGGCCACTGCCGCCGCCGCGACCGCCCAGCGGGACCTGGAACAGATGCTGCACCGGGCCGAGGCGGCCAGCCGCGCCAAGACCCAGCTGCTGGCGGTCGCCAGCCACGAGGTTCGCACGCCGCTGAACGCTGTCCTCGGTCTCGCCGAGGCCCTGGCGGCGACCCCGCTGGATGATGAGCAGCGCGATCACCTCGACGGCATCCGCCGCTCCGGCGGCATGCTGCTGCGCCTTCTGAGCGCCGTCATGGACTTCGTACGGGTCGAATCCGGGGCCAGCGCGGTCGCCCGGACCGAGTTCGACCTCGTGCAAATGACCCGGGACCTGTTCGAGCTGTGGCGGACTCCGGCCGCGGCCCGGGGCCTGTCCATGACCCTGGACGTCACCGCCCTGCCCGCCTCGCACAGGATCATCAGCGACCCCGGCAAGATCGAGCAGACCCTCACCAACCTGATCTCCAATGCCGTCAAGTTCACCCCCGACGGCGGCGCAATCCACGTGCGGCTCAGCCCCTCTGCGGGCAAGGCCGGCCGGATTCTGGTCGAGGTGCGTGACACCGGCCAGGGCGTCGCTGACGAGGACCGGGACCAGCTGTTCACACCCTTCCAGCCCGCCCGCCTGGGTCGCGAGACCGGCGGCGCAGGCATGGGCCTGGCGATCTGCGCCGCCAATATCCAGGCGCTGGGCGGCGAGATCGGCTGCGACACGGAGGCCGAGGCGCGGACGGGCGGCGGCAGCCGCTTCTGGTTCGACTTTCCCGCCGAGCCGGCCAGAGCCGGGTCCGATCCCGAACCTGAGCCCGAGCCCGAGCCCATGCCCGCCCTGACGGCGCGCATTCTCGCCGCCGAGGACAATCCGGCCAACCAGCGCGTCCTGCAGCTGCTGCTGGCCCAGATCGGACTTGAGGCCCTGATCGTCGACGACGGTCTGGCGGCGGTGGAGGCGGTGCAGCAGGCCCCCTTCGACCTGATCCTGATGGACGCCAACATGCCCCGCATGAACGGGGTCGAGGCCGTGAAGGCGATCCGCGCCCTCGAGACCAAGGCCTGCCTGACGCCGATCGTCATGGTGACGGCCAATGTGTTTGAGGACGACCTGCTGCGCTACCAGGAGGCCGGGGTCGATGGCGTCCTGGCCAAGCCGATCATCGTCTCGGAACTCTTCGGCATCCTGGCCGCCGTGCAGGAGATGACGGCCGCGCGCTGAAGGCGGGCCGCGCCCGGCTTGAGGCTTCTCCCCCTGCTTCGAACGGTGCCCTCCGGGATCGCCGCCATGACCCATGCCCGAAACGGGTTTTGGACCGGGCCGCTCACTATTAAATGGGCACGGAACGTGTCAAAACATTTGAACCACTCAAACAATTTGAATGGTAACTATATCCCGGCGCGATAACAGCGTAAACTCAGCGTTTACCCTATCAGAATTGCCAATTCATAAGTAATTGAAAGTTATTCGACGTTAACAAATACAAGGCACAGTTCAACGGACTTTGTCCGTTTTTACCCTTCAGGAAACGATAACGTTACACCAAGTAGGGCGGGGGCCAGACATGCTGGATAGCAGCCGAATTAATCTTAATTCCGCGAAGGTTCTGGTCGCTGATGATAACGAGAATGCCCGCACCATCCTTCAAGACATGCTGCGATCCTTTGGGGCGAATGACATCATCGCCGTCAAGGATGGCACCGAGGCCAAAAGCCTCCTGGCCAAGCAGCATTTCGACCTGGTGATCACCGACGGCGCCATGCCCGAATGCGATGGCTATGAACTGGTGCGCTGGCTGCGAAACCGCCCAAAAGACGAAGACCGTATCACGCCGGCCATCATCATCTCGGCTCACACCCGCGAATCCCAGGTGGCCGCCGGCCGCGACTGCGGGGCCAACTACATCATCGCCAAGCCGATCAGCCCTCAGGTCCTGCTGGAGCGCATCTTCTACATCTCGAACGAGCCCCGCAGCTTCATTGTCGGCGACAGCTATGCCGGGCCGGACCGGCGCTGGAAGCATCAGGGCCCGCCGAGCCAGGAAGAGGGCCGACGCAAGAGCGACCTGTCCCTCGATATCGGCGCGGCCCAGGACGAGAACCTGAGCGAGAACGAACTCGACGACCTGGTCAAACCCCAGAAGGCGGCATCATGAGCCCGGTCCGCACGATCCGTCAGCTTCCCAGTCTGAGCCGGCTGATGAAGGCCGAGGGCGGCGTCTATGCCCGAACCGCCCTGGACCAGGCTGCGGCGGTCCAGGCGGCCCATCGAGACGCCCATCTGATCCTGATCGATGAGGCCCTGGGCTGGATGGGCGAGTGGCGCGAGCTGCTCGAACCCTCCGCCTCCGACTGGGAGGCCCTTCATGAGGCCAGTGCCGGGATTATCGGCCTTTGCGACGGCAAGGCGGACGCTCACCTGCTGCGAGCCTCCCGCCTGCTCTGCGAATATGTCGATCGCTGCCGGCACGGGACCTGGTCAAAGGACGTCGCGGCCCTGTTCATCAACACCCTGAAGGCGATCGCCGCCCGGGACGCGGACCCGGCCACACGGGCCGCGGTGCTGGGGGGGCTCGAGGCGCTCGTGCCGCGACCGGATCCCGGCACCGCCACCTGAAGGGGGGCGCGGCCGGAGCCCGGCCAGGGGAGACGATGCGCGGGCTCAGTCGGCCTTCGTCGTCCCGACAGAGGCGGCGCCCCGGGCCTTCTTAAGGCGTTCGCGATAGGCGGCCGAGCTCTTCACGAAGCCCTCGGCGTCGCCATAATCAAGGAAGCCGGCATAGCGCTCGTGGCTGCCCTTGACCTTGAGCGCGTGTTTGATCGGGCACCAGTACTGCTCGGTGCGGGCCGTGATCTCGCGGGCATAGGCGATGACGCCGTTGCCATAGCCGCAATAGACGCAGTTGAGCTTCTGAACCGGGTTCAGATAGCTCAGCCGGTGGCGGTCGATGACCACATAGTCTCGGCGGCGGACCCGCTCTATGCCCCAGGCAGTGAAGCAGCCCAGCTGGTAGACGCTGACGGCCAGGTCCATCAGGGCCATCGGAATGACCATGCCGTAGATCAGGGGCAGGGTCAGCAGGGTGGGCCACGGCGTCTTGAAGAAGTGGATGCGCCGCTTGTGGCCGCGCTGGCTGGCCCGGACCTCGGGGCCGAAGCGCGGCTTGCCGCTCTTGAGGTCCAGGCCATGGCTTCCGGCCCGGACCGCAAAGGCGGCCTCCAGCTGTTCCTCAAGCGCCCGCAGGCGGTCGATCATCGCCTCGATCGAATCGGCCATCGGGGTCCCCTCGCCTGTCAGACCCCTTCATCGGCCATTGGGCGAGGCAGGACCAGTGATGGTTGCGCGACGTCAGCCGACCATCCCGGCCAGACGGCCACGGATGATCGCCTCGGCCTCGGCGACCATGCGGTCAACGAGATCTTTCACGGTGGGGATATCGTGGATCAGGCCCTGGACCATGCCGGCCGACCAGATGCCGCCGTCGGTGTCGCCCTGGGCCAGGGCGTCGCGGCCCCGGGTTCCGGCGACCAGGTGCTGGACGTCCTCGAACTTGGCTCCGCCGGCCCGCTCGATCTGCACGACCTCCTGGCTGACCGCATTGCGCATCACGCGGGCGGTATTGTGCAGGGTCCGGAAGATCAGGTCGGTCTGACGCTCGTCATTGGCCACCATCTGTTCCTTGAAGGCCATGGGGATCGGGGCCTCCTGGGTGACGCAGAAGCGGGTGCCCATATTGACGCCGTCGGCACCGAGGGCCAGGGCCGCGACCAGGCCGCGCGCATCGGCAATGCCACCCGAGGCCAGCATCGGGATCTTCACCTTGTCGGCGGCGGCGGCGATCAGGATCAGGCCGGGAATGTCATCCTCGCCCGGATGGCCGGCGCATTCGAAGCCGTCGATCGAGATGGCGTCGACACCCATCCGCTCCGCGCTGAGGGCGTGGCGGACGGCGGTGCACTTGTGGATGATCTTCACGCCATGGGCCTTCAGATGATCAACGTGCTCCTGCGGCTTGTAGCCGGCGGTCTCGACAATGCGGATGCCGCTCTCGATGATCGCGGCCCGGTACTCGGCATAGGGCGGCGGCTTGATGGCCGGCAGGATGGTCAGATTGACCCCGAACGGCTTGTCGGTGAGATCGCGGGTGCGGGCGATCTCCTTGGCCAGGTCCTCGGGGGTGGGCTGGGTCAGGGCGGTGATGAAGCCCAGGGCCCCGGCATTGGCGACGGCACCGACCAGCTCGGCCTTGCCGACCCACTGCATGCCGCCTTGGGCGATCGGGTGCTCGACGCCGAACATCTCGGTGAAACGGGTCTTGATGGCCATGCGCGGATCTCCCTGATGATTTTCAGGGACTATGGGCGCTTGACCGTAACGTCAGGCAAGAGGCATCCGCAGGCTATGCGGCAGGTCTGCCGAAGACCTGGATCCGCCCTCAGGGCTTGAGCAGGTCTTCCAGGGCCTGGGCCCGGCGGGCCGTGTGCTCCAGATAGCAGATCTGCATAACGATCGGGGCGATGGTTCCGCCGCTCAACGCCCGGACTGACGCGCAGTCGGCGTCGCGAAAGGCGATCCAGGCCCGCTGGGCCTTGAGCAGGGCGGCCTTGGCCTCAGGTGCCTTCGCCAGGTCGGCCATGTCCGCCTTGTAGGCCTTGTTCAGCCGGGCGTCCTGAAACTTCATCTCCGCTTCGCCGCACTTCAGAATCCCGTAGGTGGTGGAGTTTTCTGGCGTGTCCCAGCAACGCTCATAAGCGGGGCTAAAGGTGACGCCCTCCTTGGACTGGGCCTGGGCATGGGCCGCGACGGGGGCCACGATCAGAAAGGCGGCGGCGATCAGCGTCGTCCGGAACATCATGGACTGGTCCTTGCCCGTCTATTGCAGGCCGACGTGGCCGATGGCGTAGAAGCGATCGGAACGTTGCTTCTTGAGTGCGGCGGAATCCAGGCCAGACAGCGCCTTGAGCTCTTCTTCGAGGGCATCACCCACCGCCTTGAGGGCCGCCTCGTGGTCGGAATGGGCCCCGCCGGCCGGTTCCTCGATGATGCGGTCGACAATGCCGATCTTGATCAGGTCCTGGGCGGTGATCCGCATCTGGGTCGCGGCATCCTTGGCCCGGGCCCCGTCGCGCCACAGGATCGAGGCCGCGCCCTCGGGGCTGATCACCGAATAAATCGAGTGCTCGAGGATCAGCACCTTGTTGGCACCGGCCAGGGCGATGGCCCCGCCCGAGCCGCCCTCGCCGACGATGGTGGCGATCATCGGCACTTCCAGGGTCAGGCAGCGCTCGGTCGAGCGGGCGATGGCCTCGGCCTGGCCGCGCTCTTCGGCCCCCAGGCCCGGATAGGCCCCGGCGGTGTCGACAAAGGTGATGACCGGCAGGTTGAAGCGCTCGGCCATGTCCATCAGGCGCACGGCCTTGCGGTAGCCCTCGGGGCGGGCCATGCCGAAATTGTGCTTCAGGCGCGTGGTGGTGTCGTGACCCTTTTCGTGGCCCATGACCACGACCGGCTGACCCCGGAACCGTCCCAGCCCACCGACAATGGCCTGGTCATCGGCGAACTTGCGGTCGCCGCGCAGCTCCACGAACTCCTCGATCAGGCCGGCAACATAGTCGCGCAGATGGGGGCGCTGCGGATGACGGGCGACCATGGTCTTCTGCCAGGCGTCGAGATTGGCATAGGCCTCGACGCGGAGTTCCTGGGCGCGATCGCGCAGCGCCTGGATCTCGAGCTCGAATGCGCCTGGTCCGGCGGTCTCGGAGAGCTTGCTCAGCTCTTCGATCTTGCTTTCCAGATCCGCGATGGGACGTTCGAAATCGAGATAGTGGGCGGCCATGGAGTCTCAACGTCGCCGTTTACGAAAGGGTGCGAACCTAGTGGCTCTGCCGGAAAAAGGGAACCGGCTTTGGAACGTTCCGCAAGGGCGAGGATTCATCCCCAGGACCGTCCCCAGATGGATCGCGAGAGAGTCTCTTTTGAAGACTCATTTTTATGGTGAATCGCGACATTTGGTCCTATGGTCTGTTCCTAGCTGGTCGCGAAAGAGAGCCAGCGCCTGCGGCCCCCGCCATCGAATGTGGCCCGGTCCCGCCTGTTGAGAACCGTGTTCCCATGCAGGTGTTTACATTCTTCTGCGTCGAGCCGGACGGCTCCGTTCCCCGCTTCGACGTCGCCCCCTATGCCGATGACCAGGCCGCCCGTCAGCGCGCCTTCGAACTGATCGACATGCACCACCGCTGCGACATGATCGAGGTCTGGCGTGGCAGTAAACGCATCTTCGATGTCCCGGCCCGGCGCGTGGCGGCGGCTTAGATTTCATCGGACGATGAATTATTGCCCCGCCCACCCGGCGGTGCTATCCGATGGTTCCGGACGGAGCGCCCTCCCCGGCAGCTCCCGATCCGGAGTTCGCCATGGACGTCCAGGTTTCCAAGCCGCTGATCCCGCCCGCGCCAAAGGTTCACACCAGGGACCTGACGGATCTGGGTGCCGCCTGGGCGATGATGCGCAACATGGTCGGGGCCTGGTCAGAGTCCGGCTTCGACACCCTGATGATCCCCTATAACTTCCTGGGCCAGCCTGGCCTTGTGGTCAGCGACCCGGCCGGGGTCAGGCAGGTGCTGGGCTCCCACGCGGCGCGCTATCGGCGCCCTTTCCAGATCAGCCGGATCCTTCGGCCCATTGTCGGCGACGGCCTGCTGCTGACCGAGGGCGAGATCTGGCGACGGCAGCGCAAGGCCCTGGCGCCAGCCTTCACGCCCAAGGCGGTCGAGACCCTGCTGCCGCACTTCATGGCCGCCGGCCAGACCCTGGCCGAAGGTCTGGCGGGCCAGGATCGCGTCAATCTGAGCGAGACCTTCCATCGGGCCACACTCGATGCCGTCCTGCGTGCCCTCTTCTCTCGCGCGGCCAGCGGCGAGGGGGCGCAGCTCGGCAAGATCGCCCGCGACTACCTGCAGGGCCAGGCCAATGTGAACCTTTTCGATCTTCTGGCCCGTGCGCCGGGCGATTTCGGCTTTGCCGAACGGCCGAGGCGAGCCGTGGGGGCCCGCTGGATGGCCGCCGTCACGGCGCTGATCGACGCTCGCCGAGACGACCCGCCGCAGTCGCACGGGCGCGATCTGCTGGACAGTCTCCTGGCCGCGCGTGACGAGGACGGCCGCCCCCTGCCCGACCAGGAAATCCGCGATCAGTGCGGGACCATGCTGGCTGCGGGTTTCGAGACCACCTCGCGCCTGCTGTTCTGGGCGACCTATCTGCTGGCTCTGGATCCCGTGACCCAGGGACGGGTGCGCGCCGAGATCCTGGCCTATCCGCCGGACAGGATCCGGTCCCTGGAGGATCTATCGGGCTGGCCCCTGACCCGGTCGGTCCTGCTGGAGGCCCTGCGGCTCTACCCGCCCGCCCCGATGATGAGCCGCGAAGTGATCGCCGAGGATGAGGTCCAGGGCTTCAAGGTCTCGCCCGGCCACGTGATCACCATCAGTCCGTGGCTGATCCATCGTCATCGCAAGCTTTGGGATCAGCCGACGGCCTTCCTGCCCGAACGCTTTCTGGGCCACCCCTCTCCCTGGGGGATGGACGCCTTCATCCCGTTCGGGGCCGGACCTCGGGTCTGTATCGGGGCCAGCTTTGCCATGGCCGAGAGCCAGATCCTGCTCGGCAGCCTGCTGTCGCAATTCCAGATCACCCTGGCCGACGACCGGCCGGTCATACCCGTGGCCCGGATTTCTCTGGGACCCGATCGCGAACCGGACTTCCGACTGACACCGTTCCGGCGGACATAGGCGCAAGCCTGGGTCTTGCGGGGCACCCAACGACACCCAAGCTTGGTTGAACGTCGCAAGGACCCTGCCCATGACCGCCACCCCTCGCCCCAGTGCCATCGCCGCTGACAGCGGCCACGGCGGCCTGCAGACCTTCGTAACCGCCGGCCCGACCAGTCTGGTGGCCGATGTGAAGGTCTCGGCCGGCGGTCTGGATCTGGGACCTGACCCGCATGACCTGGTCGCGGCGGGCCTGGCGGCCTGCACGACCATGACCCTGCGCCTCTACGCCAAGCGCAAGAACTGGCCCCTGGGCGCGGTGCATGTCGAGGTGCGGAGCAGCCGAGAGGCCGACATGACCCCGCCGGAGCGGTTTGATCGCGTGATAACCCTGGGCGGCGATCTGGACGCCGAGCAGCGCGAACGCCTGCTGGCCATCGCCGAACTGTGCCCGATCCACAAGCTGCTGACCCAGGGCGCGCGGGTGGTGACGACGGTGGGGTGACCTCAGCAGATCCTCCCCTTCCGGGGGAGGTGGCCCAAAGGGCCGGAGGGGGCTAGCTCGGCATTCGCCGCGACGGCCCCCTCAGTCGCTCCGCGACAGCTCCCCCAGCGGGGGAGCATCTGCCGCTAAAAGCCATAGAGCCTGGCATACTCCGCATCCTTGCCCGCGATCTGGCGCGCGCAGTCGACCATGACCTTGGCCTGTTTCCAGGTGGCGTCGTCCTGCATCTTGCCGTCGAGCATGGCGACGCCCGTGCCGTCGGGCATGGCTTCGAGGATGCGCTTGGCGAAGATCACCTCGTCGGGGGCCGGGCTGAACACCGACTTGGCGATGGCGATCTGGCTGGGGTGCAGGCTCCAGGCCCCGGCGCAACCCATCAGGAAGGCGTTGCGGAACTGCTGCTCGCAGGCGACCGGATCATCGATCGCACCGAACGGACCATAGAACGGCTTGATGCCATGAGCGGCGCAGGCGTCGACCATCTTGGCGAAGGTGTAGTGCCACAGGTCCTGCTGCACCGAAGCGCGGGGCGCGCCGTCGGCATGCGGGTCCTCGATGACGCGATAGCCGGGATGGCCACCGCCGACGCGGGTGGTCTTCATGGCCCGGCTGGCGGCGAGATCGGCCGGGCCCAGTGAGATGCCCTGCATGCGCGGACTGGCCGCCGCGATCTGCTCGACGTTCATCACGCCCTCGGCCGTCTCGAGGATGGCATGCAGCAGGATCGGCCGGGTGACGCCGTGCTTGGCCTCCAGCGAGGCCAGGAGCTGGTCCATGTAGAAGATGTCCCACGGCCCCTCGACCTTGGGCACCATGATCACGTCGATCTTGTCGCCGGCCTTTTCGACGATGGTCGAGACCTCGTCCAGGTGCCAGGGCGAGTTGAGGCAGTTGATCCGCGTCCAGAAACCGACGCCCAGGGCCTTGAAGTCGATGGTGCGGGCCATGTCGATCAGGCCGGCCAGGGCCGCGCCCTTGGCGTCGGCGGGGATGGCGTCTTCGAGGTTGGCCAGGATCACATCGACGGTCGGAGCGATCTCGGGAAGTTTGGCGCGCACCTTGTCCAGGTGCGGCGGCACGAAGTGGATCATGCGTTCGACGCGGGCCGGCAGATCGCGATAGGGCGTCGGCGCACCGATGGCCAAGGGTCTGAAAAAGCCTCGCGCGGTCTTCATCGGTCGCTCCCCGTCATGGATAGGCGCGTGTCGGACACCCAGACCGGTGGCCATTCTTCACTGTCGCGCCTGCTGTTCTTTTCGCAGTTGCGAGAAGACTGCGGCGACGCGTCAAGGGCGTCAAGCCTCAGCTTATCGGCGTTCAGAAACCTCAGCCCTTGGACGGTGCAGCCGGGGGCGACGGCGACAGGGGGGGATCGTCAGGATCCTCGCGTTCCAGATCCAGGGCGGCGTCATTGCTGGAGCCGGGCTTGGCGGCCTTGGCCTTGCGGCGGCGGGCGGCGGGCTCCAGCTTCAGGCTGGTCAGGGCGTCCTCGCCCTCCTCGCCGAACAGGCCTCGCACCCGGAGGTCGCGCTGGGGATAGGGGATCTCGATGCCCGCCTCGCGCAGGGCGTCGTCAATGGCCCAGGTATAGGCCGCAAAGATCGCGGCCGGGCGGCGCACCGCCTCGACCGTGGGCCAGACGATCAGCTCGAACTTCAGGGCGTGTTCGCCATAGCCGACCAGCCAGACCTGGGTGCGCCGCACGGCATCGTCCGGCGAGGTGAAGGGTACGCTCCGTGCGGCCTTCAAAACCGCCTCGCGCACCTTCTGCTTGTCGACCCCGAAGGCGGTGACGAACGGCACCCGGATGCGGCGATTGGTGTTGCGCAGGGTCCAGTTGATGACGAGGTCATTGACCAGGACCGAGTTGGGCACGATCAGGTCGGTGCTGTCATTGGTGCGGATGCGGGTGGCGCGCGGACCGACCTCATGCACCACACCGCGCTGGCCATTGGGCAGTTCGACGAAATCGCCCACTGCCACCAGCCGCTCGAACACAAGCGAAATGCCCGAGGCGAAGTCCTTGACCATGCCCTGCAGGCCCAGACCGACACCGACGCCCAGGGCACCGGCGAACACGGCCAGAGAGGTCAGGTCCAGACCCATGGTCGAGAGGCCCGCCACGAAGCCGATGATCACCAGGCCGTAGGTCAGGACCTTCTCGACGATGTAGAGCGAGGCGGCGCTTCCGGCCGCCCGGGCCCGCAGGCGCTGCAGGCCCGCTGCCGTAAGACGCGAAGCGATCAGGGCGGCGGCGATGATCAGCAGGGCGGCCGCAAGGCCGCCGACCGTCACTGAGGCCTTGCCCAGCTTGACCAGTTCGAAGGTGTCCAGGCGTTCCAGGGGATTCTCGGCCATGGCCTAGTCTGGGCCCCGCTGCCGCATCGGATCAAGGGGGTCCCGGCGCTTGCCGATCAGTCGAGCCAAAGCCCCGACCGTTCCATCCCGTCACCCCAAAACCCCGGCTTGGGTGGCGTGATGACTCCACCCTCGACCCGCAGCCCCCCGGGGTGATCCACCGCCAGCCACCAGGGTCCGTCGAGATCGGCATACTGGCATCCCCCCGCCAGGTGCAGGGCCGGGGCGATCCCCAGGGACGAGGCCACCATGCAGCCGGTCATCAGCTGGAAGCCCAGGGCACGGGCCTGTTCCAGCATCCTTACGGCCTCGGTCAGGCCGCCGGTCTTGTCGAGCTTGAGATTGACGGCCTGATACCGCCCCCGCAGGGCGGCGAGATCGCCGCCGACATGCACCGACTCATCGGCGCAGATGACATAGGGCGGGTCATAGCCGTCCAGGGGATCATCGGCACCGGCCGGCAGGGGCTGTTCGACCAGGGCAATCGGCAGGTCGGCCAGCAGCGCGCGCAGGCCATGCAGAACCTCGAAAGTCCAGCCCTCATTGGGATCGACGATGAAGCGGCTATTGGGCGCGGCGGTGGCTACGGCCCGCAGGCGGGCGGCGGGATCCTCAGCGGACAGCTTGATCTTGATCAGCGGCGCGTCGGCCACGGCCAGGGCCGCGGCGCCCATGGCCTCGGGCGTATCCAGACTGACGGTGACGGCGGTGACCAGGGCGGTCGGAACCAGCAGGCCGGTCGCCTCGGCGACGCTGACGCCGGCGCGCCGGGCCCGCAGGTCCCAGAGCGCGCAGTCCAGGGCGTTGCGGGCGGCCCCGGGGGCCAGCAGGGCCAGGGCGGCACCTTCGTCACCTTCGCGCTCCAGCACCGCCAAGGCCGGCTTCAGCTGCTCCAGCACGCCCCCGACCGTCTCGTCATACCGGCCATAGGGCACGCTCTCGCCGCGTCCGACCTGGCCTTCGGCCTCGACCTCGACCACCACGACCTCGGCCGCGGTCTTGACCCCGCGCGAGATGCGGAACGGGGCTTTCAGCGGATGGTGGACGGCGCGGGCGGTGGCAGACAGCGACATGGCCCAAGGCTTGTCATTGTTCGCCAGGCTTGGCGAGACCCCTACCAGCGCCAGTCGCGGCGGATCGGCGAGTCGGCGCGGCGCTCGCGGAACACCTTCAGCGCCAGGGGCCGGTCGAGCACGAACAGGGCCAGCCAGACCAGCAGAACGCCTCCATAGCTTACGGCACCGATCAGGCCGGTGGGACGCCCCGGACGGGCGGGACGGCGGGTCGGCTGGAAAGCGTGGGGCATGGCAAAGTCGGTCATGGCGTCCTCCTGGGATGCCTCACTCTCGAGCCTGGCCACGTCGAAAACGGTCGCAGCTTTCGCTGCAGCAAAGCGCACCTATGTTCAGGCGGCGTCGTTCCGTTTCTGCAGTGAGTTCCCGATGTCCAAGCCGATCACGATCACCATCCCCCACAAGCTCGGCGCTGCCGAGGCCCGTCGGCGGATCGAGACCGGCTTTGCCCAGCTGGCCAGCCAGATTCCCGGCGGCAGCGCCGATCAGGTGAAGCAAACCTGGAACGGCGACACCCTGACCTTCTCGGCGGTCGCCATGGGCCAGACGATCAGCGGCACCCTGGATGTGCTGGGCGATATGGTGAAGCTGGACATCGTCCTGCCCGGCATGCTGGGCATGATCGCCGGCAAGATAAGAGACCAGCTGCAAAAGCGGGGTCAGCTGCTGCTGGAGAACAAGTAGTCCCTAAAGGCGGCGTTCGTCGAAATCGTGCCGGCCGAGACTGGCGAACCGGCCTTCCTCGGCCTTGTGGATGTATTGCGAGGCCACCAGCCAGGCCTTCACGGGCCGCAGCGTGCCCAGACACCCCGCCAGCAGGGCCGGGAACACGGTGACGAAGTGGACCCAGACCGGCGGGTGATAGGCCACCTCGATCCAGGCGAAGACGCCGATCACCACGATCCCGACGCCGCTCATCACGAAAAAGGCCGGACCGTCGGCCGGGTCGGCGAAGGCGAAGCTCAGGCCACACCGGTCACAGGCCGGGGCCAGTTTCAGGAAGCCCCTGAACAGCTTGCCCTCGCCACAGCGCGGGCACCGGCAGCGCAGGCCGGAGAGAACCGGCGGGATCGATCGCTCAGGCGTCGTCATCCTCGTGCTCCGCCTCGTCGTCGCTGTCGCCGCCGGTCGCCAGCTCCAGGGAGTCGATGATGTCGTCCATCTGGTCGGCGGTGATCGAGACGTAGAGGGTGTCGCCGCCAATGGCCGAGACCAGCAGGCGATAGCCGTCCTCGGTCTCCTGCAGGCTGAAGGACTGGAGGGGCTGCAGCTTGGCCATCGGGGTCTCCGGAAAACACAAGGCGCGGATATAGGCTGCCGGGACCGACTTTGCCACGGCCGGGCGCGGGCGCGCCTACTTAAGGGCACCCCGGCGCAGCATGGCGATATGGGCGTCGATGAGCGCCTCACGCTCGACCCAGGGAAACTCCGACCGTGCGATCAGCAGGGACACCAGGCCATGCAGCCCCGCCCACAGGGTCTGGGTGGCCAGTTGCGGGTCATCCAGCACGGTCAGACCCGCTGCCTGATACTCTTCGACGATGTCACGGAACATCGCGAAGGCGTCCAGGCCCGCCAGCATGGGCAGGCTGTCACGCTTGTCGAAGCCGTGGCCGTGCGGCCCCTTCTCGATCATGAAGGCGACCCGATAGGCATTGGGGCTCTCGATACCGAAATCGACATAGACCCGCAGGGACCGCTCGAAATTGGCCACGGTCGGCTCGCCCACCACCCTGGCGGCCTTCATCCGCTCGACCAGGACTGCGAAGGCCCGCACGCACAGCTCATCGGCCATGTCGTCCTTGGTGGCGAAATAGGCATAGAGGGCCGGTTGCGAGATGCCGGCCAGTTCAGCGATCTGGCGGGTCGAGACCGCATGGACGCCGCGCTCGCTGAACAGGGTCAGGGCGGCCTCAAGGATCTCCTCGCGGCGCTCGGCACCGTGCCCTTTGGCTTTACGCGGCGATCGCGTGGTTGGAGTCTTCATTTTCCGACCTTCATCACCCGGTGGCGAGCTTGACAAGTGGCAACAATCTATCACTGATAACTTATCATTGATTGACATGGAACCCGGACGATGCGGCGCTCTCCCCAGCCCCTTCTCCAACCTGCCATGCGCCCATGGGTCGTGGTCGCGCTTCTGCCCTGGCTGGCGTCCTGCGGCAGTCAGGGCCAGAAGGCCGAGGCCCCGGCCCTGCCGACCCCCGTCGAGGCCGTTCGAGTCGCCGCCCCCCGCAATGCCGACACGGTCTCGGCCACCGGTACGCTGGAACGCCGCCGCGAAATGGCCCTCTCCTTCCGCATCGCCGGGGTCCTGACCCGGATGAGCGTCGAGGCCGGAGACCGGGTGCAGGCCGGCCAGGTGATTGCGACCATCGATCCGGCCAGCCTGGATGCACGTCAGCAGCAGAGCTCGGCCGATCTGGAACGCGCCCGTCGCGACGTCGAGCGCGACAAGACCCTGTTCGAAAAGGGCTATGTCAGCCGCCAGCGCCTGGATGATCGCCAGAGCGCCCTGAAGGCGGCCCAGGCAGCCTATAATGCCGCCAGCTTCGATCGGCGCTGGGGCCAGTTGGTCTCGCCCGCCTCCGGCGTGGTGCTGGCGCGCACCGCCCAGACCGGTGAGGTGGTGCAGCCCGGCCAGGTGGTGGCACGGGTCGCCGACCTGAACAGCCCCCTGGTCCTGCGCCTGCCCCTGGCCGCCCGCGACGCCGCTCGCGTCAGGGTCGGCGACGGGGCCCGGATCAAGGTCGAGGATCTGGGCGGCGCGCTCCTGACCGGCACCGTCACCCGGGTCGGCGAAGCTGCCGATACCCGCACGGGGGCTGTGACCGTGGAACTCGAACTGGCCGGTCGCTCCGACCTGCGCAGCGGCCAGATTGCCAGTGCCGAGCTGTCGGTTCGCGCCGCCACTACACCATCGGGCCCGGCCGCCGCCCAGTCCCGCATCCCCGCTGAGGCCCTGCTGGAGGCCAAGGGCTCCCGCGCCTTTGTGCTGCGTCTCGACGGCGGCGTCGCCCGACGCACCGCCGTAGGCTTTGGCGGTTTTGACGGCGATGACGCCCTGGTCTCCGGCCTCGCCGACGGCACCCAGGTGATCACCGCCGGAGCCGGCTTCGTCAGCGACGGCGAAAAGGTGCGGGTTGTCGATCCGGCCAAGCTGGTCGGGGAGAACTAGCCGTGAAGTTCGACCTCGCGGGCGTGGCGGTTCACCGCTGGCAGTTCACCCTGGTGGCGTTCGGACTGCTGACCATGCTGGGCTTCAATGCCCTGACCAGCATTCCGCGCTCCGAAGATCCGCATTTCCCGATCCCGATCGTCATCGTTCGCGCCGTGCTGCCGGGGGCCGAGCCCTCGGAGATGGAGCAGCTGGTCGTCGACCCGATCGAGGATGCCGTCGACGGTCTGGACAATATCGAAAAGGTCGAGTCGACCAGCGCCGATGGCGCGGCATCGGTCCGCGTCCACTTCACCTGGGACGTCGATCCCGAGCGCAAATACGATCAGGTGGTCCGCGAGGTGAACGCCATTCGCGGGGCCCTGCCGCCCGGCCTGGCCCGTCTCGACATCCAGCGGGCCCGCACCACCGAGGTCTCGATCGTCCAGGTGGCCCTGACCAGCGACGTCCTGCCCATGCGGCGGCTTGAGAAGACCGCTGACCGCCTGCGGGAACGCCTCGACCGGGTGCCCGGTGTGCGTGAGGCCAGGTACTGGGGCGCGCCCGCCTCGGAGGTGCAGGTCACGCTCGATCTGGCCCGTCTGGCGGCCCTGAGACTGCCCGCCACCGCCGTCGCCGACGCCCTGAAATCAGCCGGCGCAGAGGCCCCGATCGGCGCGGTCCAGGCCGGCGAGCGGCGGTTCAACGTCAAGTCCGGGGGAGCCTTCCGTTCTCTGGAGGCCGTCGGCGATACGCCTGTGCGCGCGATCGGCGGCCAGGTGACCCGGGTTCGCGATGTCGCCAAGGTGGCCTGGGCCCAGGCGGAACCCACCCATCTGGCCCGCTTCAACGGTCAGCGCGCCGTGTTCCTGACCGTGACCCAGAAGGACGGCCAGGATGTGACCAAGATCACCAGGAGCGTTGAGCAGGTCCTGGATGAGTACGAGAAGATCCTGCCGGCCGGGGTCAAGCTGGAGCGCGGCTTCGTCCAGGCCGACAATGTCAAACACCGGCTGAAGGCCCTGTTCCGCGACTTCGGCATCGCCCTGGTGCTGGTGCTGATCACCCTGCTGCCCCTGGGTCCGCGGGCCGGTCTGGTGGTGATGGTGTCGATCCCGCTCAGCCTGCTGATCGGCCTGTCGATGCTGCAGGCCTTCGGTTTTACCCTGAACCAGCTGTCGATCGCCGGCTTCGTGCTGTCCCTGGGCCTGCTGGTCGACGACAGTATCGTCATTACCGAAAACATCGCCCGCCGCATCCGCGAGGGCGAGAGCCGCACCGAGGCGGCGGTCAACGGCACCCGCCAGATCGGCCTGGCGGTGATCGGCTGCACGGCCACCCTGATGCTGGCCTTCCTGCCGCTGATGGCCCTGCCCGCCGGCTCCGGGGCCTATATCAAGTCCCTGCCGGTGACCGTGCTGTGCACCATCGCCGCCTCCCTGCTGGTCTCGATGACCATCATCCCGTTCCTGGCCAGCCGGATCCTCGACAAGCATTCGGATCCCGAGGGCAATGCCATCCTGCAGGCCGTGAACGGCGGCATTCACCGGTTCTATCGTCCGGTGCTGCACTGGTCCCTGGCCCGCCCCTGGGCGGCTCTGGCCATCATGCTGACCCTTTGCCTCAGCACCTTCCCGATGCTGAAGCTGATCGGCTCCAGCCTGTTTCCGCCGGCCGAGACGCCCCAGTTCCTGGTCCGGATCGAAACCCCCGACGGCACCTCCCTGGCCCGCACCGATCGCGCCCTGAAATATGTCGAGCAGCGCCTGAAGGCCACGCCCGAGGTCACCTGGAGCGCCGCCAATCTGGGTCGGGGCAATCCGCAGATCTTCTACAACCAGCAGCAGCGCGAGAGCGCCACGACCTATGCCGAGCTCTTTGTCAGCCTGAAGGCCTGGGAGCCGGGCAAGAGTGAGAAGGTGCTGGACAGCCTTCGCCGCGACTTCGCCGATGTGCCCGGCGCGCGGATCAGCGTCGTCACCTTCGAGAACGGCCCGCCGATCGATGCCCCGATCGCCATCCGCCTGACCGGTCAGAACCTCGACGCCCTGAAGGCCCTGGCGGCCCGCGCCGAGGCCATCCTCAAGGCCACGCCGGGCACGCGCGACGTCACCAATCCGATCCGTCTGGACCGCACGGATCTGGACCTCGGCGTCGACGAGGCCAAGGCCGCCGCCCTCGGCGTCCCCGCCGGAGCAGCCCGCCGCGCGGCGCGTCTGGCCCTGTCCGGCGAAGAAACCGCCCGCTTCCGCGATCCCGACGGCGACGACTATGCCGTGAAGGTGCGCCTGCCGATGGACCAGGCCGACGGCGCGGCCCGCAATGCCCTCTCGGCCCTGAAGGCGGTCTATGTCCCGACCGCTGACGGCCTGGCCGCGCGCCTGGATGCCGTGGCCACCCCGACCCTGAAGTCCAGCCCGGCCCGCATCGACCGCTTCGACCGCGAGCGGACCGTGACGGTCACTTCCTATGTCGCCACCGGCTTCCTGGCCGCCAAGGTCACCGAGGACGTCGTCGCCCGGATGGAGAAGGACCTGCCCATGCCCCCCGGCTATCGCCTGGGCCTGGGCGGCCAGGCCGAGGCCCAGTCTGAAAGCTTTGCCGGCCTGGGCGCGGCGGTGCTGATCGCGGTCTTCGGCATCCTGGCGGTGCTCGTCCTGGAGTTCCAAAAGTTCAAGACCGCCCTGGTCGTTGCCGGAATCATCCCGTTCGGCATCTTCGGGGCCGTGGCGGCCCTGGCCATTACCGGCAACTCCCTGAGCTTCACGGCCACCATCGGCCTGATCGCCCTGATCGGTATCGAGATCAAGAACTCGATCCTGCTGGTCGATTTCACCGAACAGCTGCGCCGCGAGGGCATGGACCTGCACGACGCCATCGAAAAGGCCGGCGAGGTGCGTTTCCTGCCGGTGCTGCTGACTTCGGTGACGGCCATCGGCGGCCTGCTGCCCCTGGCGCTGGAGCGGTCAGGCCTCTACTCGCCCCTGGCCATCGCGATCATCGGTGGCCTGATTACCTCGACCGTCCTGTCACGGGTGGCGACACCGGTGATGTACTGGCTGACGGCGCGGGGGGATCAGCGGGCTTAGGTCGGCGAACACCTGCCCCCTCCGCGCCTTCGGCGCTCCTCCCCCGGAGGGGGAAGACGACCGCGAAGCGGTCCGGAGGGGGCGAGTCCGCCGAACGCCCTTGCCTATTATACACTCGTATAGCAACTTCTCCCCACACATCGGGGAACACACCACATGGCCACCACCCAAACCCGCGACGCGGTCATCATCGGCGGGGGCCATAACGGCCTCGTCTGCGCCTTCTACCTGGCCAAGGCCGGGCTGAAGGTCACGATCTGCGAGGCGCGCGGCGTGGTCGGCGGGGCGGCGGTGACCGAGGAATTCCATCCGGGCTTCCGCAACTCGGTGGCCAGTTACACGGTCAGCCTGCTGAGCCCCAAGGTCCTCTCCGACATGGGCCTTCACTGTCACGGGCTGAAGATCGTCGAGCGGCCGATTTCCAACTTCCTGCCGATCAGCGACAGCCAGTACCTGAAGCTCGGGGGCGGGCTGGAACGCACCCAGGAGGCCTTCCGCCAGTACAGCCGCCGCGACGCCGAGGTGCTGCCGGCCTACTACGCCATGCTCGACGAGATTGGCGACGTGCTGCGCGACCTGGCCGCCGAGACCCCGCCCAATCTCGGCGACGGCATCCATGGCCTGCTGCGCGGGGCCCGCCAGGGCACCCGGCTGGCCCTGCTGAGCAGGGAACGCAAACGCGACCTGCTGGACCTGTTCACCAAGAGCGCTCGCGACTTCCTGGACGGCTGGTTCGAAAGCGACGCGGTCAAGGCCAGCTTCGGCTTCGACGCCGTGGTCGGCAACTTCGCCAGCCCCGACAGCCCGGGTTCGGCCTATGTCCTGCTGCACCACACCTTTGGCGAGGTGAACGGCAAGAAGGGGGCCTGGGGCCACGCCATCGGCGGCATGGGCGCGATCACCCAGGCCATGGCCAAGGCCTGCGAGGCCCTGGGCGTCGAGATACTGCTCGATGCCCCGGTCGAGGCCGTGCATGTCGAGCACGGCAAGGACGGCCCCCGGGCCACCGGCGTGCAACTGGTCGACGGCCGCCAGATCATGGCCCCGATCGTCTCCTCCAACCTCAATCCGGCCCTGCTGTACGGCAAGCTGATCGCCCCCTCGGCCCTGCCCGCCCCGTTCGCCAAGGCGATCAAGGGCTACAAGAACGGCTCGGGCACCTTCCGGATGAATGTGGCCCTGTCGGAGCTGCCGGACTTCACCTGCCTGCCCGGCAAGGTCTCGGCCGAGCACCACCAGTGCGGCATCGTGATCTCGCCCAGCCTCGACTACATGGACGAGGCCTATCGCGACGCCAAGGCGCACGGCATCAGCAAGAAGCCGATCGTCGAGATGCTGATCCCCTCGACCCTGGACCCGACCCTGGCCCCGCCCGGCCAGCACGTGGCCAGCCTGTTCTGCCAGCAGTTTGCCTGGGACCTGCCGGACGGCCGCTCTTGGGACGATGAGCGCGAGGCGGCGGCCGACCTGATCATCGACACGGTCAATGACTGGGCCCCGAACTTCAAGGCCTCCGTCCTGGGACGGATGATCCTGTCGCCGGTGGACCTCGAACGGAAGTTCGGCCTGGTCAATGGCGACATCATGCATGGCCACATGTCGCTGGACCAGCTGTGGGCCGCGCGCCCGATCCTGGGTCATGCCAGCCATCGCGGGCCGCTGAAGGGCCTCTACATGTGCGGAGCCGGCTGCCATCCGGGCGGCGGCGTGTCCGGCAATCCCGGCCGCAATGCCGCGCGCGAGATCCTGCGCGACAAGGACTTTGTCACAGCGCTGCAGCTGTCGGTGGTGGGGCGGTGATGGCCAACCAAGACCCGCAAGCCGACTGGGGCCTGCCCGGCTGGATCTATGGCAACGACCGGTTTTTCAAGGAAGAACAGGACCGCATCCTGCGTCCCTCATGGCAGATCGTCTGCCATCTGAACGACATCCCCAAAGCCGGCGACTTCCATACCCTCGACTATATCGGCGAAAGCGTCGTGGTGGTGCGCGCCCGGGACGGGGGCGTCCGCGCCTACACCAATGTCTGCCGCCATCGGGGGGCGCGACTGCTCGACGGCCCCAGCGGCAGCTGCGGCAAGGGCGGCGGCCGCATCGTCTGCCCCTATCACGCCTGGACCTATGACCTTGAGGGCCGGCTGATCGGCGTGCCGATGCGCGACACCTATCCCGCCCTGGAGCTCGACCAGCAGGGCCTGGTCAGGGTCGATGTCGAGGTCTGGCGCGGCTTTGTCTTCACCCGACTGGAAGGAGACGGCCCCTCCGTTGCCGAGATGATGGCCCCCTATGACCACGAGGTGGCGCACTACCGGTTCGAGGATCTGCAGCCGTTCGGCCGGGTCACCCTGCGACCTCGCCCGGTGAACTGGAAGAACATCAGCGACAACTATTCGGACGGCCTGCACATTCCCGTCGCCCATCCGGGCCTGACCCGGCTGTTCGGCAAGGGCTATGGCGTCGAAGCCGAAGCCTGGGTCGACAAGATGTGGGGCCAGCTGATCGACGAGCCCTCGGCCAACCCGTCCGAGCGGCTGTATCAGGACATCCTGCCGGACGTTGACCACCTGCCGCCCGAGCGCAAACGGCTGTGGACCTATTTCAAGCTGTGGCCGAACTTCGCCTTCGACATCTATCCCGACCAGGTGGACTTCATGCAGTTCATCCCGGTCTCGGCCACCCAGACCCTGATCCGCGAGATCGCCTATGCGCTGCCCGACGAGCGGCGCGAGATGAAGGCGGCCCGCTATCTGAACTGGCGCATCAACCGTCAGGTCAATACCGAGGACACCGAACTGGTGGCCCGGGTTCAGGAGGGCATGGCGTCGCGCAGCTTTACGGCGGGGCCGCTGGCCAGCTCCGAAGTCTCGCTGCGCAGCTTCGGACGGAAGATGCGGGCGCTGATCCCCGAGGCGCGGCTGGACCGGCCGCCGACGGGGTGGTGAGCCCGGAACGCCCCCTCCGTCACGATGAGTATTCGCATCGCGCCACCTCCCCCGTTTCACGGGGCAGGAGGGTTCAGCCGCTCTTCTCCTGCCCCGCTTGCGGGGGAGGTGGCGCGGCGCCGAAAGGCGACGTGACGGAGGGGGCGTCCGCGCCATGACCCGCGCCCCCTTCACCCGCGAAACCGCCGACACCCGACGCCAGGCCCTAGTCGCCGCCGCCGAGACGGTTCTGGCCCGCGACGGTGTCGCCGGGGCTTCGGTGCGGGCGATCTGCGCCGAGGCCGGGGTCTCACCCGGCCTGCTCCGGCACTATTTCGACGGCGTCGAGGCCCTGTTCGCGGCGGCCTATGAGGCGGTCGGCCAGAGGATTGATGCGGCGCTGGAGACGGCGGTCGCCCAGGCCGGACCCGCGCCGCGAGCGCGCCTGTCGGCCTTTCTGACCGCCAGTTTCAAGCCGCCGGTGCTGGACGAGCAACTGCTGGCCGCCTGGCTGGCCTTCTGGAGTCTGGTCAAGGTCAATGCCGTCTTCGCCGACATCCACAGGCGGACCTATGCCGGCTATCGCGCGCGGCTGGAGGACCTGCTGGCGGCCTGCGATCCCTCGGCGGATGCGCGCCTGGCGGCCATCGGCCTGACCGCCGTGGTCGATGGACTGTGGCTGGAGCTGTGCCTGGACCCGACGGTCTTCACCCCGGCCGAAGCCGGGGCCATAGCGGAACGGCTGCTGGCCGGCTATTCGCCGACGCCGGTGTTTCTGGATTAAGCGGCGACGTGATTGACGATGCTGCGGCCCCAGGTGGCGCGGCGCTGTTCGGGTTCAAACACCTCGACCTTGGCGGTCTTGCCCTGAACCCGCATGTGGCGCGCCATCATCTCGGCGATGGCCTGGGCCTCGGCCTGGCAGGAATAGGAGCCGATCAGATCCGGTGCATCGTTCCAGGTCACATGCCAGACACCGGAGACGGGGCGCACGAAGTAGCTGTGTTCGTTGGCCATGGGTGACTCCTTGGACTGGCTTAAGCGTCGGACATACAGCGTCCGTATGACAGTGTTTCAATGCTGCGCAGCAACATGAATGTTGCATTGCACATAGCACAGGCCGCGCCAAGGCGAAGGCTGGTGAATCCGGGAGCAGGTTTGAGGCGAACGCGCCTCTGGATATCCACCCGACTTCCAGAAACCCGCTCTCCCCGGCGAAGGCCGGGGCCCAGATTCAGCCCGAGCGCCCTGGCGTGACACGCCATCTGCCTTGGACAGAACAACGACCGTTCGGGGTTCGATCTGGACCCCGGCCTTCGCCGGGGAGAGCGGAAAAAAGGGGGTGTGAAGCGGCCGGGCCTACTCCTTCACCACCACCCCGCCCTTCATGACCTTGGCGACCGAGGACAGAAGGGTGATGTCCGCCAGCGGATCACCGGCGACGGCGATCATGTCGGCATAGCGGCCCTTGCTGATCACGCCGACCTCGGCGGACTTGCCCATCAGGGCGGCCGAGACCGTCGTCGCCGACTGGATCGCCTGCATCGGTGTCATGCCGTACTTGACCATATAGGGCATCTGCCTGGCGTTCTGGCCGTGCGGAAAGACGCCCGCATCGGTGCCATAGGCGATCTTCACCCCGGCCTTGACGGCCTTGGTGAAGCCGATGCGCTGGGCTTCGGTGGTCTCCAGGTTCTTGCGCAGGGTTTCGGCCGGCCAGCCATGGGCCGTGCCATAGGCGTCGATGAAGTCGCCATTATAGATATCGGCCACCAGCCAGGCGCCCTTGGCCTTCATCAGGGCGATACCCTCGTCATCGATCAGCGAGCCGTGCTCGATCGAGCGCACCCCGGCCCGCACCGCAACCTTGATGCCCTCGGCCCCATGGGCATGGGCCGTGGCATAGGTGCCGCGCTTGGCGGCTTCCTCGACGGCGGCGGCGATTTCCTCGGCCGACAGTTCCAACTGGCCAGGCTCGGTACCGACCGTCAGGACAGCGCCGGTGGCGATCAGCTTGAGGAAGTCCGCGCCGCCGACCAGCAGGGCACGGGCCTTCTTGTGGGTGTCGGCCACGTCCTCAACCACCCCGCGCCGCATCTCGGGCGGAATGCCGACATCAGCAGCGATGCCGGTGATCTCGCCACCGCCGCCGGGCGTGGTGATATAGGCTCCGGCCACCGACATGCGCGGCCCGGGAACCAGTCCCCTGTCGATGGCGTCGCGCAGGGCGACATCGCTGAAGGCCCGCCACGACCCCACGTCACGCACGCTGGTGAAGCCGGCCATCAGGGTCGCCCGGGCATGGGCGGCACCGATATAGGCCTGCTCGGCGGCTGTGGTCAGCAGGGGTTCGGCGATATTGTCGGTCTGCTCCTGGTCGACCAGATGAGTATGCATGTCCATCAGGCCCGGCAGGACGGTATAGGCGCTCCAGTCCAGCACCGGGCCGTCGGAGGGGGCCCCGGTCCAGGGGGCGACGGCTGCGACCCGCTCGCCCTCGATGCGGATCAGCTGGTTGGTCAGAACCTTGCCGGCCTCGGTATCGATCAGCTTGCCGGCATGGACATAGGTCGGCTTGGTCTGGGCCAAGGCCAGGGTGGGCACCAGAAGGGCGAGGCTTGCGGTCAGGGCCGCGCCCGCAAGGCAGGTCAGTCGCCGCAGCATGTCGGTCACTCCGCAGGGGGCGCGACGGCGACCCGCTTGATCAGCCAATGGACCGGCAGTCCCACCACCAGCAGGACCAGACTCCAGAGACTGGCCTCGCCGGCGCCATAGAGGGTCCAGAACGAATAGACGGTCGCGATGATCGCCACCACGGTGAGCACGCGCGACGGCTCCATTTGACCCCGCCCCTGCAGCCGCAAGGCCGCCGCAGCGCAGAACAGATAGGCGAACAGCGAGATGGCCGTGGCCAGCAGGGCCATGAAGGTGAAGAGTTCGACCATGGACTTGCTGTAGTTCATCGCCACCAGCACGGTCAGGAAGACGCTGGACAGCAGATGGGCCCGAACCGGGGCACCTCGCCTTGAGGTCTTGGCCAGAAAGGCCGGAAACACCCCGCCCTTGGCCATGGCATAGGGCACTTCGCCCTGCAGCAGCATCCAGCCGTTCAGGGCCCCGAAGCCGCTGATCGCCGCAAAGCCCGCCAGGACCAGCCGGGCGTCGCCACCACCATGCAGGCCGACGAAATCGGCGAATGGGGCATTGGAGGTCTTGAGCATATCGGCCGGGGTCAGCAGAACCACGGCCGAACAGACGACCAGATAGATGACCCCGGCGAAGGCCGTGCCCACCAGGGTGGCGCGGGGAATGGTCCGCTCGGGATCGACGACCTTGCCGGCCGGGACGGTGGCCGACTCCATGCCGAGCAGGGCCCACAGGGTCAGGGTGGCGGCGGCGGTAATCCCGACCGGGGTCAGGTCCTGGGCGTGGAACGGCAGGACGGTGGAGCCGCCGGTCTTGCCCAGCACCACGGCCGCCAGCAGCAGCACGCCCAGCAGGGGCAAAAGTTTGAGGACGGTGGTGACCACCTGCAGGCCGCCCGCCAGGCGCGCGCCGAAACAGTTCATGAGCGTCAGGCCCCAGACCATCGCCAGGGTGATGGCGCAGTGAAGGCCGGTCTGGGTGGCGATCTGCGGATAGAAGACGCTCAGATAGCTGACCGTGCCGGCGGCGATGGCCGCATTGCCGACCCAGATCGAGATCCAGTAGCTCCAGGCCACCATGAAGCCGGCGGCGGGGCCAAAAGCTTCCTGGGTGTAGATGTAGGGTCCGCCGCCCTGCGGAAAGGCCTTGGCCAGGCGGGCGAACACGAAGGCCAGGCAGAGCGCGCCGCCGATGGTGAGGATCCAGCCCGCGACGGCATTCCAGCCATAGGGCGCCAGGGAGGCGGGCAGCATGAAGACGCCCGACCCGATCATGTTGCCCACGACCAGGGCAACACACATCCAGAAGCCGAGGGCCTTGGGTTCAACGACCTTCACGAAAACACACCCTTTTGGCTTGTCCCGGCGATACGGCAGTCCGGCGCAGACGAAGCCCTGTCGCAAACGAAAAAGGGGCGGCCCTGCGGCCGCCCCTTTCCCCTAGAACTTGCGGCCGATCTTCACGCCGACCGTTCTGGGCTGGTTGGGCGTGATGTAGGTCTGGGCACCGCAGACGCTCTCGGCGCATTCGGCATAACGGCCCAGGCTGGCGCGCTTGTCAGTGAGGTTCTTGATGTACAGGGACATCGACCAGTCGGCCCGCACGACACCGCCGGACACGTCCAGCAGGGTATAGCCCGCCTGACGACCGATGATGGCGCGTTCCTTGAGGCGCAGGTCCGTCCAGTTGCCCGACTGATTGACGGCCGAGGCCTGCAGATAGGCCTCATAGTCGCCGACATTGAAGTCGTAGCGCGCCGTGATGTTGGCCTTGAACTTCGGAGTGACCGGCAGGGCGGTGCCGTCCGGAGCCTGCGGCGTCGGGCAGACCGTGACCGGATTGCCCTTGGCGTCAGTGAAGCCGCAATAGTTGGCCGTCAGCTTGGCGTCGGTATAGGCCGCCGCGCCGCTGATCGTGAAGCCCTGGCTAACGGCCAGGGTCACGTCGCTTTCGATGCCCTTGATGCGGGCCTCGTTGGCGTTCTTGATCTCGGTGAGGCCGTTGGCCCCCAGGATCGAGAACTGGAAGTTGTTCCAGTCTTCCATGAAGACCGCACCGTTCCAGCGGAAGCGGTTCTCCATCCAGCTGGTCTTCCAGCCGAACTCGTAGTTCTTCAGATAGTCGGCCTGATAGGGCGGCAGGGTCGAGCGGCGATTGATACCGCCCGGACGGAAGCCTTCCGAATAGGTGACATAGGCCAGCTTGTCGTCGTCATGCTTGTAGGTGAGCGTGACCTTGGGAACGTTGCCGGTTTCCTTGACGCGCTTGTCCAGGTTCGTACAGGGCGCGCCATTGACGCCGCCCGTACGGAAACAGGCCTTCTCGCCGGTCGAGCCATAGCCCTTGCCGTAGCCGTAGAAGCCTTCCAGCGAGTTGTCGGACTTGAAGAAGCGGATGCCGCCCATGATGGTCAGCTTCGGCGTGATGTCGAAGGTGGCTTCACCAAAGGCCGCCGTATCGCGGTCGATCCGCTGCTGGGCGGTCAGCCAGATGGTGTCGCTGTATTTGGGAACTTCGATGTCGTAGCCGATGCCGTCGATCTTGTAGCGCTGGAAGATCCCGTGTTCCTGCTTCTGGTAGAACAGGCCGCCGATCAGCCGGAATCGCTTGTCGTCCGGCGTGGCGATCCGGATTTCGTGGCTTTCCTTGGTGTAGCGGTCCTTGCCCTGGATGTACTGCGACGGGTTGGCCAGGCCACCCGTGTCATTGGTCCAGTAGAAGCCGTAGCCGACCTGATCATAGAAGTACGAATAGTCGGAATAGTCCTGACGGGTGTCGACGGTGCGCTTCAGATAGGAGCCGGCATAGGTGACGTCGAGATTGGCGATCTGCCCCTCGATGGTCATGGCCGTCTGGGTCCACTTGTCGTCCGAAGATTCCGGATAGAAGTGGGTCAGCTTCAGGTCGCCGACCTTGGGATCATAGGCATAGATGCCGCTGGTCTTGGTCCGCTGGCCCATGATCGACGGGGTGACCACCCAGTTTTCGCCGAGTTCGACCCGCATGGCGGCGCGACCGCCGCGGGTGCTGGAGCCGTTGTAGTTGTCGCTGGCAATGCCGGCATTGCTGATCGTCAGGTCGTCCGCCTTGGTGGCGGTGCCGCGGCCATAGGTGCGCGTGCCCTTGACGTTGTCGATATAGCCGGCGGCTTCCTCGTTCCAGCCGACCAGGCGCACCGCGACGGTGTCCGACAGCGGCAGGTTGACGAAGGCCTCCTCGACATGGCCGGTATCGTCGCCGTCGACGATATTGCCCTCGATGTCGATACCGGCTTCGAAGCCGGCGGTGCTCGGCTTGTTGGTGATGACGCGCAGCGTGCCGGCCTGCGAGCTGGCGCCGTACAGCGTGCCCTGCGGACCGGCCAGGGCCTCGACCCGGGCGACGTCATAGACGTGAACATCCAGAGCGCCCTGGATGGTGCTGATCGGTTGTTCGTCGAGATAGACGCCGACGCTGGGCAGGGACCCGGAGTGGTTACCGTCGCCGCCGCTGGCCACGCCGCGCATATAGACCTGGCCGAAGCCCGGTCCGGCCGTCGTGAACGAGACGCTGGGCAGGTACTTCACATAGTCGACGAAATTGCCGACCTGCAGCTGCTCAAGCTTGGCCTCGCCCATGGCCTGGATGCTGACCGGCACGTCCTGCAGGTTCTCGGATCGCTTCTGGGCGGTCACCACCACCTCGTCCAGCGATACAGACTGGCTCTCCTGGGCCGAGGCGGCCACGCTGGTCAGCATGGTCGAAGCCAATAGCGCGGCCGAGTAGACCCCCGCTCTCTTGATTGTCTTAGTCGTCTTCATGGTCGCTCCCCGTACCATTTTAAGCCAGGGATGTTCGGCCGCGTCCCACCGCTCGGCAAGACGTAAAGCGTCGGAAAAACCCGAATCTTCCGACTGTTGCAGAAATGGCAGACCCTGTGACGGCTGTTCAAATTCTGGGCGGGTCCGGATAAGTCTGCAGGCATTCGCCCAAAGCCTGTTTCAGCGGGCCAAGGTCTGATTCGAAGTTCTGCCAATGCTCGACGGCCGTCTTGAAGATCGGCTGGCGGACCTGCTCGGAACTGGCGGTGCGGACGGCCCGGTCATTCTCGTGGAAGTTCAGACAGCCCGGCTCGAACGGCAGACCGCAATGGTCCAGCAGGGCGCGGATCTGGCCCTCGGGATCCTCGATCATCGCCTCATAGATGACCCGGTGCACCCGCCCCGGCAACACGGTGTCGAAATGGTCCATCAGGGCCACATAGTCGGCATAGTAGCGACCGATGTCGGTCAGGTCGTAGCTGAAGGCCTGGCCGCGGGCGAAGTGCTGCTTGAAGCCGGAAAAGCAGCAGCCCAGCGGATGACGGCGCGCATCGATGATCTTCGCGTTCGGCAGGATCAGGTGGATCAGGCCGGTATGGGCGAAATTGTTCGGCATCTTGTCGATGAAGAACGGCCGATCGGTCTTCCGCTGCACCCGGGTCCGCTCGAGATACTCCTCGCCCAGCTCACGCAGGGCCTCGGGCGACAGGTCAGCCAGCATTTCCGGATAGGTCGAGTCGGCGCGGCGCACGGCCTTGCCGCCCAGGCGGCGGGCCATGACGATCAGGTCGGGCAGCTCCATCGTGCCCTCGACCTGACTGTGGCTGGCCAGGATCTGTTCGATCAGGGTCGAGCCGGAGCGCGGCAGACCGACCACGAAGATCGGATCCGGGGCCGGGCAGCCCTGCCCCGCCGTCGCGGCCAGCAGGGCCGGGGTGAAGACCGCCCGCGACCGCACCAGATCGGCATGGTTCTCGTCCGGGTCATAGTCGACCTGGGTCCGGCGAAGGGCCGCTCCAGCGGCATAGTGCCGGAACGAGTCGGCATAGAGTTCGGCATCCTCGAGCGCCTTGCCGAGGGCATAGTGCAGATGCAGACGGTCATCGTCGGACAGATCCGGCCGCTCCAGCCCGGCGGCCATGGCGGCGCGATCCCCGGCATCGAAACGGACGGTCTTGAGGTTGGCCAGGCTCCACCAGGCCTCGCCCAGGCCAGGCGATAGCTCAAGACACCGGCGATAGGCCGCGATGCAGTCGGCCTGGCGGCCCACGGTCTTGAGCGCATGGCCATAGCTCATCCAGCCCTTGGGCTGATTGGGAAACTCGGCCAGCATCCGCTCATAGAGGCCGATGGCCTTATCGTATTCCCCAAGCCGCGACAGGATGGCGGCCCGCAGATTGGCATAGCCGGGATGGCGCGGATCGCGGTCGGTCAGGCGCTCGATCTGGGCCAGGGCCTCGGCGGACTTGTTCTGGCGATAGAGCATGGTCGCCAGATTGTGCCGGGCGGCCGCAAAGCCCGGTGCGATCTCCAGACAGCCGACCAGCAGGCGCTCGGCGTCTTCGTAGCGGCCCAGTCGGGCCCCGGTCTCGGCCAGCATGCGCAGGGCGGCGACGTCGGCAGGATGGTCGGCCAGATGATCGCGCAGCCGCTGCTCGGCCTCGCCCAGCCGGTTGTCGATCAGGGCCGCAGCGGCCTCGATAAGGGCCGGATCACCCGTCGAGGCCCGAAGTTGCTGGGCCAGGGCCTGCTCGGCACCGGCCCTGTCGCCCAGCAGGTCGAGGCTCTCGGCCAGGCCGCGCCAGGCTTCACCCGCCCGCACGTCCAGGGCCAAGGTCCGGCGAAAGGCCGCCACCGCTTCGACCGTGCGTCCCAGATCCGCCAGGGTCAGGCCCAGTTCCAGCTGCCCTTCGGCGAGGCCAGGCAGACCCCGCGCCAGGGGCGCAATCACGACCAGGGCCTGGTCGGGCTCGCCGGACAGACGCAGGGCCGAGGCCAGAACCACGGTCGTCTCCGCATGGCGCGGCACGGCTTCAAGGATGGCCTCGGCCTGCTGTCGGGCCAGGACGGGGTCGCGCTCCAGAAGACGTCGGGCGTGGTCGAGGGCCGTGGCGAGGCCGCCCTGGGCTTGTGGAGTCGCGGTGGTCATGGCGCGAGGAGACGGGGACAGCGAAGGCTTGTCAATTCGAACTCCGCCGCCGACGGCCTCAGGCGACCGGCACCCAGATCTCGATCACGCCCGTCCCCGTGCGACTGTCGAACCGCTCGTCCATGCGCTCGAAACTGGGGGCATTTCCGGGCTTCAGCCGGGCGGCCGGGAGCCAAGAATCATAGATGTGACGCCAGGTATTGCCGATGCCGCTGACATGGCCCTGATGGGTAAAGACGGCATAGCTGTGGGGCGGGATCCTGAGCCGTGTGAAGCCCTCCGGCAGGTCGCCCTCGCCGACCTCGACGGCGGTCAGATAGTCCAGCCCGTCTGCGCCGGTGAAATTGTAGGACACCCCATAGCTGGCCGTTCCCTTCTGGGCGTCGATCTGGCCCTGCCAGGTGCGGAACTTTTGCCACTGGCCCGGGATCCCCGCCAGATTGGCCAGGGAATAGGTGGCGCTCAGTCCGCCAAGGGTCATGGCTGGGACCTTGACCACGCGGGGGGTCTGGTCAGGAAGGGCTTGGGTGGTGGTCATCGTCAAGGGCTCCGTCAGGATCAGGCTTTTCAGGTCTTGGGTTTGACGAAAGGTCTTGGGTGAAATCCCGAACTGGGCGCGGAAAGCCCGCGAAAAGGCCGCGTGCGAGCCATAACCCGCACCGACCGCCACGGACAGAATGTCCGACTGCGGACCCAGCATCCCGGCGGCCACACTCAAGCGCCGCGCCCGGACATAGGCCATGACCGGCATGGCAAAGGTCAGGGCGAAGAGGCGCGTGATGTGGAAGGGACCGGCCCCGACTCCGCGCGCAATGCGGTTCAGGGTCAGGTCCTGGTCGAGGTGGGCCTCGACGTACCAGATGATTTTTGCGGCCAGGCTCAAGATGTTCCCCGTCTCTCGTCTGGACTGTCCTAGGGTCTGTCGCGGCGAGATATTTGATCAGTCTTGCCATGGCCGGCGGGCTTTTTCGCCCTGCCCTGATGCAGCCATCGGGTCGAAAAGAACCCTAGAGCCGGTCCCGCATGGCATACCAGCTGAGCCCGGCCACGGTCAGGGGCCAGCGCAGCCAAGGGCCGCCCGGGAAGGGCGGGGTCGGCAGGCGCGACAGAAGCTCGACGCCGCCGGGCTCGCCCAGGGCCGCGTCGGCGAGCAGCTTGCCGACATAGGGGGCCAGCATGACCCCCTGCCCCGAATAGCCCGAAGCCACCCGAACCCCGGGGGCCACTTCCCCGACGAAGGGCACCCTCTGCATCGTGATGCCGAGGGTCGCGCCCCAGGCGTGGCTGATCTTCACATCCTTCAGCCGCGGATAGATCTTCAGCATGTGGCGGCGGACGAAGCCGGCAATGTCGCGCGGGAAGCCGGGCCGATAGTTCTCGCCGCCGCCGAACAGCAGGCGTCCGTCGGGCGTCTTGCGGAAATAGTTCACGACAAAGCGGCTGTCGGCGACGGCGGCGTCCGAGGCGATGATCTCGCCCGCCAGCTCGCCGAGAGGCTCGGTGGTCAGGACGAAATTGTTGATCGGCATGACCCGGGCGCGATCACGGCCGGCCATGTGGTTGAGACTGCCGTCGCCGCTGATGATCAGCTGGTCGCAGCTCACGCGGCCATCGACCGTGAAAACGGCCAGCTTGCCGCCTTCGCGCCGCCAGCCGAGCGCGCGACTGCGGGTATGGATCACCGCCCCGGCGCTCAGGGCGGCCCGGGCCAGGCCCAGGGCAAGATTGAGCGGATGCAGATGGCCGCCGTCCCGGTCGACCAGGCCGCCATGATAGACCTCCGTGCCCAGATCCGCAGCGAGATCGGCGGTGCCGATCAGGGACAGGGCGTCATAGCCATACCGGCGGGCCATGTGCTCGATATGGGCCGCATCCTCGGCCTCGCCGCCGGGCCGGTGGCGGGCGTGGATCATGCCGGGCTTGAGATCGCAGGCAATGGCCTGTTCAGCGATGGTGGCATGAAGATGGGTTCGGGCGTCCTGGGCCAGTCGCCACAGCGCCATGGCGTCATCCGGTCCCACCGCCTTTTCCAGCCAGGCCTGGTCGCGACGGTGACCGGTATGGATCTGTCCGCCGTTGCGGCCCGACGCCGCCGAACCGACCTCCCCGGCCTCCAGAACCATCACGGAAACACCGCGCCGGGCCAGGTCCAGGGCGGCCCCCAGGCCGGTGAAGCCCGCCCCGATCACACAGACATCAACCCGCACGTCGCCCTTCAGCGGCGACAGGTCTGGAAAGGGCGTGGCGGTATCGACGTACCAGCAGTTCAAGGCTGCGACCTCTGGGACGCGATCATCTCGCGAGCAGAGAGGCAGACGGAAAGGCCACCCCAAAACGCCACAGGATCAGGCTCACACATTCAGCAGCAGGAATTCCCGCTCCCAGGGACTGATGGTGCGCATGAAGGTCTCGTACTCGGCCTGTTTCACATGGTCATAGGCCTGGCAGAAGACCGGCCCCAGAATGTCGACCAGGTCCTCGCAGGCCTCGAACAGGCGCAGGGATTCGGTCAGGCTGCGCGGCAGTTCAATGCCCCGCGCCCCGGCGTCGGTGAGGACCGGTGCCGTTGGCTTGAGATCCTTGACCATGCCCAGATAGCCCGCCGCCAGGGTGGCGGCGATGGCCAGATAGGGGTTGGAGTCCGACGAGGGAATGCGGTTTTCCAGGCGCCGGTTGGCGGCATTGGAGGGCGGCACGCGCAGGCCGCAGGTGCGGTTGTCATAGCCCCACTGGGTATTGACCGGCGCGCCACTGTCCTTGGCGATCCGGCGGTAGGAGTTCACATAGGGGGCCAGGATCGCCATGACCGCCGGCAGGTAGGTCTGCTGTCCCGCAATGAAGTTGTGGAACAGCGGCGTTTCCTCACCGGTCTTCGGATCGGAAAACAGGTTCTGGCCATGCCGGTCGATGATCGACTGGTGGATGTGCATGGCGCTGCCGGGCTCGGTGGCCATCGGCTTGGCCATGAAGGTGGCATAGATCTCATGTTCCAGCGCCACCTCGCGGATGGTGCGCTTGAACATGAACACCTGGTCGGCCAGTTCCAGCGGCGGGCCGTGGCGCAGGTTGATCTCCATCTGGGCCACGCCGCTCTCGTGGATCAGGGTGTCGATCTCCAAGCCCTGGCGCTCGGAATATTCGTACATGTCCTCGAACAGGGCGTCGAACTCGTTGACCGCGCTGATCGAATAGCCCTGGCGACCGGTCTCGGGCCGGCCCGAACGCCCGATCGGCGGCTTCAGCGGGTAGTCCGGATCGGTGTTGCGATCGACCAGATAGAACTCGATCTCCGGGGCCACGATCGGCACCCAGCCCTTCTTTTCGTAAAGGGCCAGGACGCGGCGCAGCACCTGGCGCGGGCTTTCCTCAACCGGTCGACCGTCCGGATGGTAGGCGTCGTGGATCACCTGGGCGGTCGGATCCTGGGCCCAGGGCACGGCGGCCAGGGTGGCGAAGTCCGGGGTCAGGACGATGTCGGTGTCGGCCTGGACCGAATTGACCTCCCCTTCGAACTCGGGAAAGTCGCCGGTGATGGTCTGGTAGAACACGGCCAGGGGCAGGTTCATCGAGGGCGTTCCGAGGAACTTGCGCACCGGCATGATCTTGCCGCGCGCCACGCCGGCCAGGTCGGGCACGACGCACTCGATCTCCTCGATGTTCTGCCGCTCGAACCAGGCCTTGGCGTCCTCGATGGACTGAACGCCGCGATTGACCCGCTGGTCGGGCTTGGCCTTCTTGTGCTTGGGCTGTTTCACGACTTGGCCTCCGGCTTCAGGGCCCGAAGCACGGGTTCGGCCTCGATCAGCGACTTGCGCAGGATGCCGACCAGCTCGTCGATCTCCGCATGGGTGATGATCAGCGGCGGGCAGCAGACCAGGCTGTCGCGGATGGCCCGGACCATCAGGCCATTGCGGATGCAGATGTCGCGCACGACCGGTCCGGCCTCGCCCTCCTTGTCGAGGAAGCGGAGATTGGTGCCCTTTTCCCGCACGATCTCGACCGCGCCGATCAGGCCCAGCGAGCGGGCCTCGCCCACCAGGGGCAGGTCATTCAGCGTCGCGAGGGCCTTGGCCAGATAGGGACCGGTATCCTGGCGGGTGCGCTCGACCAGACCCTCGCGCTCCATGATCTCGATGTTCTTCAGGGCCACGGCGCAGCAGGTGGGGTGGCCGGAATAGGTGAAGCCGTGGACGAAATCGCCGCCCTTGTCCTTCAGCTCGTCGACGATGAAGTCGGCGACGCCCACCGCGCTGATCGGCAGGTAGCCGGAGGACAGACCCTTGGCCATGGCGATCATGTCGGGCTTGATGCCGTAGTGCTGGTGACCGAACCACTGGCCTAGGCGCCCGTAACCGCAGATCACCTCGTCACAGACCAGCAGGATGCCGTATTTGCGACACAGGGCCTCGACTGCCGGCCAGTAGCCATCGGGAGGGATGATGACCCCGCCCGCACCCTGGACCGGCTCTCCGATGAAGGCGGCGACATTCTCGGGGCCGACCGCCAGGATGCGGTCCTCGATCGCCTTGACCGCGCGCGCGCAGAAGGCGGCCGGATCCTCGCCGAAGCCCTCATTGAAGCTGTAGGGCTGCATGACGTGCTCGACGCCCGGGATCGGCAGGTCGCCCTGCTCGTGCATGTACTTCATGCCGCCCAGGCTGACCCCGGCCACGGTCGAGCCGTGATAGGCGTTCCAGCGGCTGATGAAGACCGTCCTCTGCGGCTGGCCCTTCAGCTTCCAGTAATGGCGAGCCAGGCGGAAGACCGTGTCATTGGCCTCTGACCCCGACGAGTTGAAGAACACGTGGGTCAGGTGGCCGCCCATCTTCTCGGCGATCTTGGCGGCCAGCCGGATCGGCGGCGGCGAGGCCGTCTTGAAGAAGGTGTTGTAGTAGGGCAGCTCCAGCATCTGGTCATAGGCCGCCTGGGCCAGCTCCTGCCGGCCATAGCCGACATTGACGCACCACAGGCCGGCCATGCCGTCGAGGATCTGGTGACCCTCGCCGTCATGGATATAGACCCCGTCGGCGCGGGTGATGATCCGGCTGCCGCCGAGGGTCTGCTGCAGCTTGTAGTCGGTCTGGGCCGGCAGGTGATGGGCCAGGTCCAGGCGCTTCAGTTCGGCGATGTCATGGTTGCGGATCGGGACGGTCATGGGCGTTACTCCGGTACTTTTCCTGTGCCGCGCCTCCCCTGGCTGAACGGGGATCCGGGCGGCGATTGTGGGATCTTGTCTGGGCGCCTGTCGCCCGCACGGCCTGGGTCCCCGCCCTCGGCGGAGATCTACCGTCAGGGGTCTATCGGGACCATCGGCTCGCCCCGCAGGGCCCGGCCGAACAGTTCAAAGAAGATCTGCGACTGCCGATGGGCGGCCGTCTGCCATTCCGGATGCCACTGAACGGCCAGGACCGGCGCGCCATTGACCGCAGCCGAGACGGCCTCGACGACGCCGTCCTCGGCCCGGGCCTCGACGGTCAGGCCCTCGCCCAGCCGGTCGACGCCCTGGTAGTGCACCGAATTGACCACCGCCCGGCCGGTGCCGAAGGCCGTGGCCAGGATGCCGCCGGCCGTCAGATCGACCGGATGGGCATGGTCGAACATGGCATTGAATCCGACATCGTCGGGCGCATGGTGCGGGATCAGGTCCGGGCTGGCGGCCATGTCGCGACGCAGGGTGCCGCCGAACGCGACATTGATCTCCTGAAAGCCGCGACAGACGCCGAACACCGGCCGGCCAAGGTCGAGCATGGCCCGGATCAGGTCGGCGGTCATGGTGTCGCGGGCCAGGTCGAACGGGCCGGGCGCGTCGCCGATCTCCTCGCCATAGAGGGCCGGATCCAGATTGGACGGGCTGCCGGTCAGCATCAGGCCATCGAGACGCGCGGCGATCTCGGAGGCCTTCATCAGCTCCGGCATCGACGGCACCAGCAGGGCCGCGGAGTCGGCAAACCGCATCGCGCCGGCGACATAGCGGTTCATCACCGCCTGGGCCGGCTCGATCCCGACCGTCCGGGTGCAGCAGATGATGCCGGCGACGGGACGGGTCATGACAGCAGCACCGCCGGCGAACAGGCGTGCCAGCAGAGCCAGACGGTCTCGCCGAGCTTGAAGTCCTCCTGGTCCCAGCGGGTCAGGTTCGAGCGATGCACCTTGACGCGCCGCCCTCCGTCGATCTCGACTTCGTAGACCGAGGAGCCGCCCAGATAGGCCTCGTGCTTGATGACGCCCGCCACAGCATTGGCACCTTTGGGCGCATCGCCGAGATTGGGCGCTTCGTCGCCGACCTTCTTGTGCAGCTCGATCTTC
Source organism: Caulobacter sp. AVps16 (assembly GCF_058681455.1). Taxonomy (NCBI): domain Bacteria; kingdom Pseudomonadati; phylum Pseudomonadota; class Alphaproteobacteria; order Caulobacterales; family Caulobacteraceae; genus Caulobacter; species Caulobacter sp. AVps16. The sequence goes on along the minus strand of NZ_CM178739.1, from coordinate 371,743 downwards.
TCGGGCCGGATTGCCGCCCAGGCGGTGCCGCCGCGCGGACCGGTGACGCCGTGGTCGAGGAAGATGTCCACCGGCAGGTCCGGCGAGCGGATGATCGCATGGCTGGGCTCGTCCACCGCCAGCACGCCCTCGAACAGGTTCACGCTGCCGATGAAGTCGGCGACGAAGCGGCTGTTGGGGAATTCATAGAGGTCGTTCGGCGTCGCCACCTGCTGCAACACGCCACGGTTCATCACCGCACAGCGGCTCGCCAGGGCCAGGGCCTCGTCCTGGTCATGGGTGACCATGATGAAGGTGATGCCGACCTTTTCCTGCAGGGTGCACAGCTCGGTCCGCATCTGCTCGCGCAGCTTGGCATCAAGGGCCGAGAGCGGCTCGTCCAGCAGCAGCACGCGCGGACGCTTGACCAGGGCCCGGGCCAGGGCCACCCGCTGGCGCTGGCCGCCGGACAGCTGGTCCGGCTTGCGGCCGCCCAGACCGCCCAGCTGAACGAGCTCCAGCGCCTCCTCGACCCGGCGATCGCGCTCGGCCCGGGGTACGCCGTCGACCTTGAGGCCATAGGCGACATTGTCGGCCACGCTCATGTGCGGGAACACGGCATAGGACTGGAACACCATGTTCACCGGCCGCTTGTTGGGCGGCACGGTCGAGACATCCTGTCCGTCGATCAGGATCCGGCCCTCGGTCGGGGTCTCGAAGCCCGCCAGCATCCGCAACAGGGTGGTCTTGCCACAGCCCGACGGACCCAGCAGCGAGAAGAACTCGCCCTCCTCGACCGACAGCGAGACATTGTCGACGGCCACCATCTTGCCGAAGCGCTTGGTGACGTTCTCGAAGGTGATGATGCTCATGACTTTTCCCCCCCATGACCCGCTGTCGCGGCCGAATTGCCCTGCAGCTTCAGGGCGACGGCCGTGAGGATCACGGTCAGTACGATCAGAATGGTCGAGGCCGCATTGACCTCGGGCGTCACGGAGAACCGGACCATCGAATAGACCTTCACGGGGAAGGTCACCGTGTCGGGCCCGGCCGTGAAGAAGGTGATGACGAAGTCATCCAGGCTGAGGGTGAAGGCCAGCAGCGCTCCGGCCACCAGGGACGGGGCCATGTGCGGCAGGATCACGTCCTTGATCGTCCGCCATTCGCCGGCCCCCAGGTCGCGCGCCGCCTCCTCCATTTCGCGGTTGAAACTGGTCATGCGGGCCCGCACCACCACCGCCACGAAGGGGAACGAGAACGAGACGTGGGCGATGATGATGGCCCCGAGGTTCAGCGGCCAGATCATCCCCTGCGGCCAGGGCATGACCTTGGCGAAGAACACCAGCATGGCCACGCCCATGCAGATCTCGGGCACCACGATGGGCAGGGCCAGGGCTCCGTTCAGGGCCGTCTTGCCCGGGAATCGGAAGCGCCAGAGGGCCAGGGCGACCATGGCTCCCAGGGCCACGCTGACCACGGTGGAGATCGCCGCAATGGTCAGGCTGTTGCCGAACGCCTCGATCAGACCCGCATTGTTGAAGGCCTTCTCGTAATATTTGAGCGTGAAGCCCTTCCAGACGATGTTGCGCCGGCTGTCATTGAAGCTGAAGGCCATAAGGGCGATCAGCGGCGCGTAGAGAAAGATCGCCACGGCCGCCAGCCAGGCCTGCATCTGCCAGCGGCGGAGATATTCCAGGGGACCGGGTGCGGATTTCTTGGCCATCAGCGCACCCTTTCCCCGTTCTCCCCGGCGAAAGCCGGGGTCCAGATCGAACCCGCCAACCTCGGCGGATTGGGTCGAGGCAGAAGGCGCGTCATCCCCAGACGCTCCGGATGAATCTGGGTCCCGGCCTTCGCCGGGAAGAGCGGATTGAAGGGCCCCATCACTTGGCCTCCGGCGTCTTGCGCGACAGCACGGCCTGGATCGCGATGGCGATGAAGGTCATGTACATCAGCAGGAACGACATCGCCGCCCCGAACGGCCAGTCATTGGCCCGCTTGAACTGGCGCTCGATGACATTGGCGATCATCTGGCTGTCGGGGCCGCCCAGCAGGTCGGGCGTCAGATAGGCCCCCAGCGCCGGGATGAAGGTGATCAGCACGCCAGAGGCTATGCCCGGCAGGGCCAGGGGCACGACAACCTTGAACAGGGTCTGCAGGTGGCCGGCCCCGAGGTCGAGACTGGCCTCCAGCAGCGACTTGTCCAGCCGGTCCAGGGCCGAATAGAGCGGCAGGACCATGAACGGCAGGTGGACGTAGATCAGGCCGAGAATGACGGCGAAATTGTTGTGCAGCAGTTCCAGCGGCTGGAAGTCGCCAAAGGGCTGCAGGCCCAGCAGGGCGGCGACCGTGCCTCCACCCTTCCACAGCCACTCCAGGCCCATATTGACGTAGCCCTCGGTGCGCAGCACCGCGATCAGGGCGTAGGTGCGGATCAGCAGGTTGGTCCAGAACGGCAGCATGATCAGCAGCAGCAGCCAGGTCTTGGTCCTCTCGGACGCAAAGGTGATGGCCAAGGCGACCGGGAAGCCGATCACCAGGCACAGGCCGGTGGTGATGGCCGCCACCCAGGCCGATTTCAGGAAGATCTTCAGATACAGGGGCTCGATGGCCCGGGCGTAGTTCTTGAAGGTGCCGGTGATGGCGATCTCGGTCAGGCCGTCATTGTGGCCAAAACTGTAGGCCCAGACGATGGCCAGGGGCACGAGGAAGAACAGCACAAGCCAGAACAGCGGCGGGCCGAGGGCGCCGGCGAACACCGCCTTGGCCTGTTTCCAGCTCTGTTCCATTCAAACCCCCTGTCCTCGGTAGATGCTCCCCCTCTGGGGGAGCTGTCGCGGAGCGACTGAGGGGGCTAATGCGGCCTAGGCCGCGCTGCCCCCTCCGGCCCTCTGGGCCACCTCCCCCGGAGGGGGAGGATCTGGCTTAAGCCGCCCGCACGCGGGTGATGACTTCCTCGTACTGGCTGGCCTTTTCCGCGCCTTCGAAGGCGCCGTACTCGCACTTGGCCATCACATCGAGGGGCGGGAAGATCACCGGATTGTTCTTGTAGTCGTCCGGCATCAGCGCCTTGGCGGCGGCATTGGGGGTTGGGTAGAGGATGGTCTTCGAGATCGCCGCCCCGGCCTCGGCGTCGAGCAGGTAGTTGATGAACTTGTGGGCGTTCAGCGGCCGCGGCGCGCCCTTGGGAATGCACAGGGTGTCGGAATTGATCAGCGACCCCTCCTTGGGGACCACGAAGCCGATATCGGGATCTTCCTTCATCAACTGGGCGATATCGCCATTGTATTCGAGGACCAGATCCACCTCGCCCGAGGCCAGCATGTCCTGGCCGTTGTCGTCGTGGAAGGCTTTGACGAACGGCTTCTGCCTGATCAGCATCTTCTCGATCTCGGCGACCAGTTCGGGCGGGATGTCGTTGACGCTGTGGCCCTTGTACTTGGCCGAGAGGCGGATCAGGTCGGCGCTTTCCGACAGCAGGGCGATCTTGCCGGCATATTGGTTGCTGTCGAACAGGTACTTCCAGCTGTCGGGAACACCCTGCACCTTGCTCTTGCGATAGCCGATCCCCAGCACCAGCCAGGTGTAGGGCATTGAGAACTTCCGGCCCGGGTCGAAGGCGGGGTTCATGAAGTTGGGATCGACGTTCTTGATATTGGGAATCTGGCTGTGGTCGAGGACCTCCAGCAGCCCCCCCTGGCCCATCCGGGTGACAAATTCATTGGACGGCACCACCACGTCGAAGCCGGGGTTGCCGGCCTTCAGCTTGGCGAACAGCTCATCATTGGTGGCGAACAGGCTCATGTTCACCTCGACACCCGAGGCCTTCTTGAAGTCGGCCAGGGTGGTGTCGCCGATATAGGTGTCCCAGTTGTAGAAGTTCAGCTTGGCTTCTTCGCCGCCCGTCGACGCCGCCGGCTTTTCGCCGCAGGCCGTGAAGGTCAGGCCGATGGCGGCCGCGCCGGTCGCCGTCAGCAATGACCGGCGGTTCATGCCCCGTTGTGTGATGGTGCCCATGGTCTCGAAACTCCCCTTGCTGTTTCGTCTGATGTCGGCCTGCGCCGAACGTTCAACCCAAGCTCAGCTTCACTCCGCCATCAGGCGTTGCGAAGGTACCAATCGAAATCGAGGCTGGTGACCACCTCGAAGAACCTCGCCTGTTCCGTCCGCTTCACGGACACGAACATGTCCACGAAGCGGTCACCCAGATAGTCGCGCAGCACGGTCGACTGGTCGAACAGATCGACCGCCGAGAACCAGTTGGAAGGCAGACGCGACTTCTCCTTGGCGGCGGCCGCATAGCCGTCTCCGACCACCGCCGGGCCCGGATCGATCTTGTTCGTCAGGCCGTGGTGGGCACTGGCCAGCAGCACGGCCATGACCAGATAGGGGTTGCCGTCAGCCCCCGCGACCCGGTGCTCGACATGGCGGGTGGGGGCCGGACCGGCCGGGATGCGCAGGCTGACCGTGCGGTTGTTGACACCCCAGGTGGCGGCGACCGGCGCATAGGAATTGGCCTTGAAACGGCGATAGCTGTTGGCATTGGGGGCCAGGATGGCCATGCCCTCGCCGAGCAGCTGCTTCATGCCGCCGATGGCCTGGCGCAGCATGGGCGAGCCTTCCGGATCCTCGTCGGCGCACAGGTTGTTGCCGTCGTTGTCATTGAAACTGACATGGACGTGGAAGCCATTGCCCGCCTTGTCGGCCCAGGGCTTGGCCATGAAGGTGGCCTCGCAGCCGTGGCGCAGGGCGACGCCCTTGGCCATGCGCTTGTAGAGCAGGGCGTCGTCGCAGGCCCGCAGCGCGTCGGGCTTGTGCTTCAGGGTCAGTTCCACCTGGCTGGGCGCGAACTCCGAAATGGCCCCCTCGAGCGGCACGCCGATCACGTCGGCGGTATCCCAGAGCTCGCGCAGGAACGGTGCGATCGCTTCCAGTTCCGGCAGGCCATAGACCTCGATGCCGTGCGGCCGGCGGCCGGTCAGGGCCGATTTCGGCGGTTGCAGATCGCCGTCGGCGGTGCGCTCCCGATCGACGAGGTAGTATTCCAGTTCACAGGCGGCGACCGGCGTCAGGCCATCGGCCGCATAGCGGTCCAGAACCCGCTGCAGCACGTGGCGCGGATCCAGGTCATTGGGCGTCCCGTCCAGCTCGTAGAGCGACAGCATCACCTGGGCCATGTCATCGCCCAGCCAGGGGGCGAGGGTCAGGGTGCCGGGCACCGGCCGTGCCCGGCGGTCGGCGTCGCCGTCTTCCCAGACCAGACCGGTGTCCTCGCAGTCGGCCCCGGTGGTGTCGACCACCAGGATCGAGCCCGGCAGGAAGCGGCCATAGTCATAGATGGCCTGCAGCTCATGCACCCGCAGCCTCTTGCCGCGCGGCACGCCGGTCATGCTGGTGAAGAACACCTCGACATATTTGACCTGCGGATGGGCGGCGAGGAAGTCGCGGCATTCCTGGGGATCGGCGACCATGGGATGACTCATGCGGAAAGGCCCTCGATCTCCCCGGCGAAGCTGTCGACCGCCGCGACCAGACGGTCGATGGCAGGGTCTTCAGTCACCGGTGACACCAGCATCATGTTGTGAAAGGGCGCTATCAGAACGCCCCGGTTGATCAGCCACAGATGAAGCGCGGCCAGGAGGTCGTGGTCCAGAGCCTTGCGCATCTCGGCAGCATTTTTCGGAAGGGGATCGGCGAAGACCAGCTCGACCCGTGCCCCGACATGGGCCACCGACCAGGGCAGGCCGCGCGCCGCGATCACGGCCTGAAGCCCCGCCACCAGGCGCTGCGCCCCGACCAGCATCCGGCCAAAGGCCTCCGGCGTCATCACCTCGGTCAGCATGGCCCGCATGGCGGCCAGGGCCAGGGCATTGCCCGACAGGGTGGTGCCGATGCCCGACTGGCCCGGTCCGGTCCGCGCCTGGGCCTCGTCCATGCGACCCGACAGTTCGGCGGTCACGCCCCAGACGGCGGCCGGCACGCCGCCGGCAATGGCCTTGCCGACCACGAACATGTCCGGCTCCAGGCCGTGCAGCCCGACATAGCCGCCCGGCCCGCTGGACAGGGTGTGGGTCTCGTCAAGGATCAGCAGGGTCCCGGCGTCGCGGGTCAGGGACCTCAAGGCGTCATGGAAGCCCGGCTCGGGCAGGATCATCCCGCAATTGGTCATCACCGGCTCGGCCAGGACCGCGGCGACATCCCCCGGTGCCAGGGCCGCCTGCAGGGCGGCAAGGTCGTTGAACGGTATGACCCGGGTCGTCGCCGTCAGGTCATGCACCTGGCCCAGCAGGCCCGGCTTCATGATGGCACCACCGTCGCCGAGGACGACGAAGGCATCCTCGACCATGCCGTGATAGCAGCCGTCGAAGATCAGGATGACCGGCCGGCCCGTGACCGCACGTGCCCAGCGGATCGCCGCGCGGTTGGCATCGCTGGCCGTGGTGGCCGTCTGCCAAAGGGGCAGGCCGAAGCGCTCGGCCAGCAGACGGCCGACGATCACCGAGGTCGCCGTGGGCAGCATGAAGCCGGCCCCGCGCTTGATCTGGTCCGATACCGCTGCCGCCACCGCCGCATCGCCATGGCCGAACATCGACGGCGTGTCGCCCAGGCAGAAGTCGTCGTACAGCTTGCCGTCGACGTCGGTGATCTGGGCCCCGACGCCTTGGGCCGCGAAGATCGGGCTCGGGCTGGCCCAGTCGTTCATCCAGTGCATCGGCGCGCCGCCGCGCCAGACCTGGGCCGCCTGCCCGGCCATCGCCACGCTGCGCGGGTGCTCGGCCGTGAAGCGCGCGGCTTCGGCGGCGAGGAGGTCTTTCAGTTCGGGGCGAGTGGTGCGTTCAGCGATCATGCGCGCCCCGCACCAACGGTGTCAAAAGCAGGCGGAACCCCATCATCCCACCCCGCCAAAACAGAGGTACTTGGTCTCCAGATACTCCTCGAGCCCCTCGGACGCGCCTTCACGGCCAAGGCCCGATTCCTTGACCCCGCCGAAGGGCGCGACCTCGGTGGAAATCAGGCCTTCATTGATCCCGACCATGCCGGCCTCGATCGCCGCGGCCACCCGCCAGCAGCGCCCGACGTCGCGGCTGTAGAAATAGGCGGCCAGGCCAAACGGCGTGGCATTGGCCAGGGCGATGGCCTCGGCCTCGGTCTCGAACTTCACGATAGGGGCGACCGGACCGAAGATCTCCTCCTGGAACAGCCGCATGTCTGCGGTCGCGCCGCTCAGGACCGTGGGCTGGTAGAACAGGCCGGCCAGGTCATGGCGGGCACCGCCGGTCTCAACCCTTGCGCCCTGGGCTACCGCCTCGCGGACCAGGGACTCGACCTTGACCAGGGCCTTGTCGTTGATCAGCGGCCCGATGGTGACGCCCTCGCCCGTGCCGGGCCCGACCGTCATGGCCCCGACCCTGGCCGTCAGCCGTGCCACGAAGGCGTCGTGGATGCCTGACTGCACGATCAGCCGGTTGGCGCAGACGCAGGTCTGGCCGGTATTGCGGTACTTGCTGGCGATGGCCCCCTCGACGGCGGCCTCGAGATCGGCATCGTCGAAGACGATGAAGGGGGCATTGCCGCCCAGTTCCAGCGACAGCTTCTTCACCGTCCCGGCGCACTGGCCATAGAGGGTCTTGCCCACCGGAGTGGAGCCGGTGAAGGACAGTTTCCGCACCCGGGAATCCGCGCACAGCACCTTGCCGATGCCGCTGGCGTCCAGGCCCGTGACGATGTTGAGCACCCCGGCCGGAAGGCCTGCCGCCTCGGCCAGGCGGGCAATGGCCAGGGCGCTGAGCGGAGTCTCGGCCGCCGGCTTGACCACGACGGTGCAGCCCGCCGCCAGGGCCGGCCCGACCTTGCGGGTGATCATGGCGATCGGGAAGTTCCACGGCGCGATGGCGGCGCAGACCCCGACCGGCTGCTTGATCGAGGCCAGGCGCTTGCCCGGCATCGGGCTGGGAATGGTGTGGCCGTAGGACCGCTTGGCCTCCTCGGCGAACCAGTCGATGAAGCTGGCACCGTAGACGACCTCGCCCCGCGCCTCGGCCAGGGGCTTGCCCTGTTCGGAGGTCATCAGCCGGGCCAGGTCGTCGGCCTGGGCCAGGATCAGGTCGCTCCACCGCCGCAGGATCGCGCCGCGATCCTTGGCCGTGCGCGCGGCCCAGGCCGGAAAGGCGCGGTGGGCGGCCGCAATGGCCAGGTCGGTCTCGGCCGCCCCCAGATCGGCCACCTCGGCGATCAGCATGCCGTCGGCCGGATTGGTCACCGCAAAGGTGCTCGCCCCCGCGATCCAGTGCCCGTCAATCAGGGCAGCGGTTTCAACAAGCCTCATCAGGTCACCTCAGCGTCACGGACACCGACTTCAAGTCGGCATACTTGTGCAACGCATGGAGGCTGCGGTCGCGGCCAAAACCCGACTGCTTGAAGCCGCCGAACGGCATGGTGATGTCGCAGGCATCCCAGCCATTGACCCAGACCAGCCCGGCCCTGAGCTGGCGTGCCCCGCCCAGGGCCCGGCTGATGTCCGAGGTCCACAGGCCGGCGGCCAGGCCATAGACCGTGTCATTGGCCAGGCGGAAGGCTTCGGCCTCGCTGCTGAAGCTCATCACCCCGAGGACCGGCCCGAAGACCTCCTCGCGGGCCAGGGTGCTTTCCGGTGCGACGCGGTCGAAAATGGTCGGCTCGACATAGAAGCCGCCGCTGTCCTGGCGCACCTGCCGTCCGCCCAGGACCCGCCGCGCGCCTTGGCTGTCGGCGGTGGCGATATAGTCGAGGGCGGTGTTCATCTGCCGCTCGCTGACCATGGCTCCGAACACCGTCGCCGGATCCAGCGGGTCGCCGGGCACCATGTCCCTGGCCACGGCCACGACCCTGTCCAGAAAGGCGTCCTTGATGCTGGCCTCGACCAGCAGGCGCGACGCCGCCGTACAGACCTCGCCCTGGTTATAGAACACGCCCCAGGCGGCGGCCTGGGCGGCGGCCTCGAGGTCCGGGCAGTCGGCGAAGACGATCTGGGGCGACTTGCCGCCCAGTTCCAGCGACACCCGCTTGAGGTTGGAGCGAGCCGAATACTCCATCAGCCGCCGCCCCACCGGACCCGAGCCGGTAAAGGCGATCATGTCGACATCCATCGACAGGGCAAGGGCCTCGCCGGCGACGGAGCCCAGACCGGGGACCACATTGAGAACCCCTGCCGGGAGCCCAGCTTCCAGGGCCAGTTCACCGAGCTTCAGGGCGGTCAGGGGCGACTGCTCGGCCGGCTTCAGCACCACCGAATTGCCCATGGCCAGGGCCGGGGCGACCTTCCACATCGCCATGTGCAGCGGGAAGTTCCACGGCACGATCGCTCCGATCACGCCCAGCGGCTCATGCACGGCATAGCTCAGCCGATCCACCGGCGAGGTCCCGACCTCGCCATAGACCTTGTCCAGGGCCTCGGCGTACCAGCGGCAGGTATTGATCGCCAAAGGGATGTCGACGGCCCGGGCGTCGCGGATCGGCTTGCCGACGTCGAGGCTCTCGAGCAGGGCCAGTTCCTCGGCATCGCGTTCCATCAGGTCGGCGAGGCGGAACAGGATCGCCTTCTTGGCGCGCGGTCCCAGGTCCCGCCAGCGGCCGTCCTCGAAGGCCGCCCGGGCCGAGGCGACGGCCCGCTCGACATCGACGGCCTGACAGGCGGTCACCAGGTTCAGCACCCGGCCATCGCGCGGCGAGACATTGTGGAAGGTGGCCCCCGACTCCGCCTCGACGCGCTCGCCTTCGATCACCGCCAGGCCAGGCAGGGTCAGGCGGGCAACCGCTTCGGTCATGGCAGCAGGCAGGGTCACGGGCGGGGCTTCCTAAAACTGTGATCACAGTTCTTGGCCCGGGCGGGACTGTCAAGCCGGACCGTCACGACCCGGCCTCCACGGCGGCCCGCATCTTGTCCATGCCTTCGGACAGATCAGCGGCGATGGCGCGGCGGGCACCTTCGGCGTCGCGGGCCTTCAGGGCGGTGATGGCCTCGGCATGGCGGTCCGTGGGCAGACTGCCCGTGCCCACCCGGCCGAACACCACCCGCATGAAGGGCCCGACCTGCAGCCACAGGCCGCCGGCCATCGACAGCAGCACCTCGGCCCCGGACCGCTGGTAGATGGCAAAGTGAAAGGCATGGTTGGCGGTCATGTAGCCGTCGACATCCCCGGCGGCGAGCGCCGCATCCAGGCGCGCGTCAATGGCCTGCAGGGTCTTGATCAGGGCCGCATCGGCCAGGGGCGCGGCGCGGGCGGCCAGTTCGGGCTCGATCCACAGCCGGGCCTGGGACAGCTGTTCAAGCCGGTCGGCGGTCAGGGACGGCACCGACAGGCGCTTGTTGGCCGGATTGATCGCCAGGGCCCGCTCGGCCGCCAGCCGCCGCACGGCATCGCGGACCGGCATGGGGCTGACCCCCAGTTCGGCGGCGAGGCTGCGCAGACTGACACCCACCCCGGGGGCGATACGGCCGGTGATCAGGGCCTGCCGGATGGCGTCATAGACCTGGTCATGCACGGCCGTGGAATCGGCCAGGGGACGGCGGGACTTCGCTTCGGCCAAAGGCTTCTCCCCAGCTCACCCCCCAAAAGCGGGGCCAAGCGGCTATTGAGGGCTTGCAAGGACACACCAGATTGCGATCACATTGCAAGGCCTCATCAAGGATCACCGCCATGGCCGATTTCGGTGCCAACAACCTCGATGCCTTCTGGATGCCCTTCACGCCCAACCGGCGGTTCAAGGCCCATCCGCGCATGCTCGCCTCGGCCAAGGACATGCACTACCGCACGCCGGAAGGCCGCGAGATCCTCGACGCCACCTCGGGCCTCTGGTGCGTCAATGCCGGCCACGACCAGCCCCGGATCCGCGAAGCGATCCAGAAGCAGGCAGCCGAGATGGACTATGCCCCCTGCTTCAACATGGGCCATCCCCTGGCCTTCGCTTTTGCCAGCCAGCTGGCCCAGGTGACACCGGAGGGCCTGGACCGGATCTTCTTCACCAACAGTGGCTCGGAGTCGGTCGACACGGCCCTGAAGATCGCCCTGGCCTATCACCGGGCCCGCGGCAAGGGGACCAAGACCCGGCTGATCGGCCGCGAGCGCGGCTATCACGGCGTCGGCTTCGGCGGCATTTCAGTGGGCGGCATCCCCAAGAACCGGATGTATTTCGGCTCGCTGCTGACCGGCGTCGACCACCTGCCCCATACCCACGGCGTAGCCGGCAACCTGTTCTCGAAGGGCGAGCCCGAGCACGGTGCCCACCTGGCCGACGAGCTGGAGCGCATCGTCGCCCTGCACGACGCCTCCAACATCGCCGCCGTCATCGTCGAGCCGGTGGCCGGGTCGACCGGCGTGCTGATCCCGCCCAAGGGCTATCTGCAGCGCCTGAGGGCGATCTGCGACAAACACGACATCCTGCTGATCTTCGACGAGGTGATCACCGGGTTCGGCCGCTTGGGCACGCCGTTCGCCGCCGACCGCTTCGGCGTCACCCCCGACCTGATCTGCATGGCCAAGGGCCTGACCAATGCCGCCGTGCCCTGCGGCGCGGTCGCCGCCTCGGGCAAGATCTATGACGCCATGATGGAGGGGGCAGACGCCCCGATCGAGCTCTTCCACGGCTACACCTATTCGGCCCATCCCCTGGCCTGCGCGGCCGGGATCGCCACGCTGGAGACCTACAAGGAAGACGACCTCTTTGCCCGCGCCGCCGGCATGGAGTCCTACTGGCAGGAGGCCATCCACAGTCTGCGCGATGCCCGCCATGTCATCGACATCCGCAATCTCGGCCTGATCGGCGGCATCGAGCTCGAGGCCCGCCCCGGGGCCCCGACGGCCCGGGCCCTGGAGGTGTTCGAGGCCGCCTTCGACGCCGGCCTGCTGATCCGGGTCACCGCCGACATCATCGCCCTGTCGCCGCCGCTGATCATCGAGAAGAGCCATGTCGACCAGGTCGTCGAGACCCTGCGCGGGGTGCTGGCCCGGGTCGACTAGGAGCCATCGCCCGGCCCTATTGATCGGGATCAATTCCGGCGCAGGCGGAGAGCGCAGACTGGGCTCACCCCTGTGGGCCAGAGCGCCATCACCATGACACCGCCCCTCCCCGTCGCTGTCCGCCATCTTGGCCTGGTCATCGCAGCCTGCGCCGGCCTCGCCGCCTGCGCCAGCACGCCGGGCGAGCCGTCCGCCTCAGACCTCGTCGCCCGCGGCCGCAGCCTCGCCCTGTCCGAATGTGCCCAGTGCCATGCGGTGGGCCCCAGCGGCGGCAACGCGCGCTCTGGCGCGCCCGCCTTCGCCAAGGTGGCCGAAACCTATCGCAATACCCGGCTCGACTGGGAGCTGGAGGCCATTACCCAGGTCGGCCACTACCGCATGCCCCGCAAGCAGCTGACCTCAACCGAGATCACCGAGGTCACGGCCTATATCCGCTCGCTGGACCGCTCGCGGCGCTAGGGGGCGGTGGGGGCGGTGTAACCCCGGCCGACGCCGCTGGCCCCCTCCTGACCTGCTTTGCAGGTCGTCCTCCCCCCTGCGGGGGGAAGATGAAACGCGCGAACCCATCTTCCCCCTCCGGGGGAAGACGATCGCGAAGCGATCCGTAGGGGGCAAGTACGGGGATAGAGAACAATCAATCCCCGGGGCTTGCAGGGAAAAGCTCAACCCGATCAACACCCTGCAAAAACAACCACCGCGCCCAACCGACGCGCCCAATCCTCCCGTATTCTGTACCCACCTCGTCGCGAGGAAAGGGCGCTTGGCCAGCGACCATGGCGGCGGCGGGGGGTGATCGAGCGGGGCTGGGGTCGAGGGGGATACTCGACCGGTCCGGGGACCTGGTTGCTGGCCAGACCCGCCCGCCGTCGGCGTGGTTGAAGGCAAAGGGGCGTGTCTGGCTGAAAGCCCGTCCTCTTCGACCGCCGGAGCGCGCTGGAAACGGCGGGATCCGGGTCCCGGTAAGGCCTCAACAGGGCCACCTGGCGGGAGGCTGACGGAAAACGGTGACGCGGAGCGGACGGCTTCGTCGAAACGGTATTTTCTATCTCTCATCCGGACGTCGTCCGGACGCTCCGCGACCCTTTCCATCCCTTCAGCGAGTGATCGCGTGAGGTCGAGAAGCTGTGTCCGCCAGACTTGCCCCCTACGGGCTGCTGCGCAGCCGTCTTCCCCCGGAGGGGGAAGATGAAAGGCGCTGACCTCATCTTCCCCCTCCGGGGGAGGACGACCGCCTAGCGGTCAGGAGGGGGCCAATAGCTCCGAGAGAGAAATGACACCGGTGGACAAAGGTCTCTCTCACCGGCATTTTCCCGCCTCGACACCTGCCCTCAAGACACCAATGCTCCGGGGATGAAACACGCCATGCGCCGCCCGCTTCAGAACGCCGCCAGCCTCGCCGCCCTGGCTCTTGCCGTCTCAGCCTGCGCCACCGGCCCCTCGGTCGCCGCGCCGAAAGAGGTCGTCGCCTTCCCCGGGGCCGAGGGTGCGGGGCGGCTGTCGGTCGGTGGACGCGGCGGGGCGGTGCTGCGGGTCACCAACCTCGAGGACGCCGGTCCCGGCTCGCTGCGCGCGGCGGTCGAGGCCAAGGGCCCGCGGACCGTGGTGTTCGATGTGGCCGGCACGATCCTGCTGAAGACGCCGCTGAAGATCTCCAACGGCCAGATCACCATCGCCGGCCAGACCGCACCGGGCGGCGGTATCACCCTGCGCGACCAGACCCTGGTGGTGGCCGCCGATGATGTGGTGATCCGCTTCATCCGCTCGCGCCTCGGGGCCGAGAGCAAGACCGAGGGCGACGCCATCTGGATCGCCAAGGGGCGGCGGATCATCCTGGACCATGTCTCGGCCAGCTGGTCGGTGGACGAGACCCTGTCGGCCTCGGCCCGGTTCGACAATCCAGACCAGGGCTTCCATGACCTGACCGTGCAGTGGTCGATCATCGCCGAGAGCCTGGCCCACTCGCTGCATGCCAAGGGCGACCACGGCTATGGCAGCCTGATCCGCGGGGGCCAGGGCTCGAAGATCAGCTTCCACCACAATCTCTGGGCCAATCACATGGCCCGCATGCCGCGCCCCGGAAACTATGACGGCCCCGACAAGGACCCGATCGGTGCCTTCATCGAGTTCCGCTCCAACGTCTTCTACAACTGGGGCAAGGGCTATGCCGGCTATGACGCCGACAAGGCGGCCCTGGTCGCCTACAACTTCATCGACAATGCCTATGTCGCCGGGCCCAATTCCGAGAAGCTGGTCGCCTTCCAGGAGGGCAACAGCCTGGCCAGGGCCTATTTCGCCGGCAACAGCATGAACGGCGAGATTCCCGCCGACCCTTGGAGCCTGGTCACCGGTCTGCAGGTCGAGAACTATCGCCAGACGGCTCCGATCGCGGTCGCGCCGGTGACGGCCGACCCGGCCCCCAGTGCCTATCAGCGCGTCCTGGCCGAAGCCGGGGCCTCGGTGTCGCGGGACGCCGTGGATGCTCGGGTGGTCGAGGGCGTGAGGGCCCGGACCGGAAAGGTCATCAACAACGAACAGGAAGTCGGCGGCTGGCCGGCCCTCGCGCCCGGCCAGGCGGCAATCGATACCGACGGCGACGGCATGCCCGATGCCTGGGAGACCGCGTACGGCTTCAACCCGAAGCTGGCCGATGGAGCGGCTCTGGCCAGGGACGGGTCGGGCTGGACGAACCTGGAGCTCTACCTGGCCGATGCGGCCAAGGTTCGGGGGTGAGCGGCCAGCGCCGCAGGCCCCCACCGGGTCGCTTCGCGACCGTCCGCCCCCGGCGGGGGCGGATGAACCGACCTCATCTTCCCCCTCCGGGGGAGGAGCGCGAAGCGCGGAGGGGGCAAGTGCGCAAACCCCTGCCCGCCTTTGCTGCAGCCGGCTGTTTCCGCTAGAAGCCCCGGCATGTCGCACAATACCTTTGGTCACCTGTTCCGCGTCACCACCTGGGGCGAAAGCCACGGGCCGGCGCTCGGCTGCGTCGTCGACGGCTGCCCTCCCGGGATCGCCCTGACGGCGGAGATGATCCAGGGCTTCCTCGACAAGCGTCGCCCCGGCCAGGGCAAGTTCGTCACCCAGCGCCAGGAGCCGGATGCGGTGCGCATCCTGTCGGGCGTGTTCGAAGACGGCCGCTCGGACGGCCAGCGCACGACCGGCACGCCGATCTCCCTGATGATCGAAAACACCGACCAGCGCTCCAAGGACTATGGCGAGATCGCCCAGGCCTTCCGGCCCGGTCATGCCGACTATCCCTATTTCGCCAAGTACGGCGTGCGTGACTATCGCGGCGGCGGCCGCAGCTCGGCCCGCGAGACGGCGGCGCGCGTGGCGGCCGGGGCCATTGCCCGGCTGGTCATCCCCGGCGTGACGGTGCGCGCGGCGCTCGTCCAGATCGGCCCCTACGCGATCGACCGGGCCAACTGGGACTGGGACCAGGTCGAGCAGAACCCCTACTGGTCGCCCGATGCGGCGATCATCCCGGTCTGGGAAGAGCATCTGGAAAAGATCCGCAAGGCCGGCTCCTCGACCGGGGCCGTTGTCGAGGTCGAGGCGACGGGTGTTCCGGCCGGCTGGGGCGCGCCGCTCTATGGCAAGCTGGACGCCGAACTGGCCGCAGCCCTGATGTCGATCAATGCCGCCAAGGGCGTCGAGATCGGCGAGGGCTTCGCCAGCGCCGCCCTGACCGGCGAGGACAATGCCGACCAGATGCGCATGGGCAATGACGGGCCAGTCTTCCTGAGCAATCACGCCGGCGGGGTACTGGGTGGCCTCTCGACCGGTCAGCCGGTGGTGGCCCGGGTGGCCTTCAAGCCGACCTCCTCGATCCTGATCCCGCGGGAGACGGTCAATGAGGCCGGCGAGAATGTCGACCTGCGCACCAAGGGACGCCACGACCCCTGTGTCGGCATTCGCGGCGTGCCGGTGGTCGAGGCCATGACCGCCTGCGTCCTGGCCGATGCCTTCCTGCGCCACCGGGCCCAGACCGGCGGCGGTGCCTACCGGCCCGGGCAAAACGAGCGCCTCTGAAACCTCCGGTCAGCGACCTTTGGTATTTTGAGTACGCTTGCTGAAAACATTAGGTTTTTCGGCTTGACCTGCCCAGTTGCCAGGCAGTAGGTCTGCCATTACTGCGAATAAAATCCAAAAAATCTCGCAAAAGTTGCGCCGTAGCGCGTCAAGGTCCAGGAAACGCGTGCGCTTCGACACCCTGAAAATTCTACTGGTCGATGACAATCGGCACATGCGGCTGCTGTTGACCGAGATGCTGCGCGCGATCGGCGTCCGGCAGATCTTCGAGGCCATGGACGGCGTCGAGGCCCTCAACCTGATGCGCGGCGTGCCGATCGACATCGTCATCACCGACCTGAAGATGGGCCAGCTGGGCGGCATCGACTTCGTCAACCTGCTGCGACGCTCGCCTGACAGCCCCAATCCCTTTGCGCCGGTCCTGATGGTCACCGGCCACTCCACCCTGCGGCGCGTCCAGGATGCCCGCGATGCCGGGGTCAACGAGTTCCTGACCAAGCCGGTCACCGGGCGCAGCCTGGTCCATCGCCTGACCCTGCTGATCGAGCAGCCGCGCCCCTATATCCGCTGCGGGACCTATTTCGGGCCTGACCGCCGGCGACGCACCAGCGCCGACCACAAGGGCCCCTGGCGGCGCGACGAAGATTCCATCGCCATCGATTTCGGCTAGGGCACCTAAACGGCCGAAAGCCGTTTCCCGCCGGTTGGGCAACGCTCCGGGACGTTGCTCATCAGGTTTTAAGACCTGTTAGCCATCATCAGGGCGCTGTCCGTCCTGATGAGCGCGCCATGAGCCTGAAACGTCTGACTTCCGTCGTCACCCTCGTCGCCCTGGGCCTGAGCCTGCAGGGCTGCCTGGCCGCCAGCACCGTCGGCATGGTGGCCGGCACCGCCATTGGCGTGACCGGGGCCATGGTCGGCGGCGCCGCCAAGGTCGGGGGCAAGGCCGTGGTCGCCACCGGCAAGGCCGTCATTCCGGGCGAAAGCGCCAAGGATCGCGAGAAGCGGGAATACGACGCCTGGAAGCGCTCGCAATAGGACTCAGAGGCTGAGCGCGCAGCGCTCGCCGATGGTCGGGCGCGAGATCTCCACCCGGGACAGACCCGGAAAGGCCGGGGTCAGCCGCTCGGCGAAATAGAGACAAAGGCGCTCCAGGGTCGGGCTTTCCAGACCGGGGCGATCATTCAGCAGGCCATGGTCGAGCTCTGCGGCCACGGCCTTCAGCGCCGTGTCCAGCCCCTCCAGGTCGGCGACCCAGCCGGCGCCCTGCATCTGGCCCTTCACGCTGGCCTCCACCTTGAACGAGTGGCCGTGCAGCTTGCGGTAGCGATGGTCGGCAGGACCTTGCTCGATGTAATGGGCCGCGTCGAAGGTCGCGGCCTTCGTGATCTCGAAGACGGGCATCATCTATGCTTCTTTTGACAAGGCCTGGGAGGCTCTAGCGCGTCGACCCTGTCACCAAGTCGAGCGCCTTATCCGTCAGGGCAGGCCGAGATATTTATGTGTTTGGACGCTTAAACGCCATTGAGGGTGGGAAAGGCAATAGGCGACGGCCAATTGCGTGTTTCGGTCGCGGTCGGGGCCGTCCATCGGCTGCAGGTAAAAGCGCTCGAAATCGAGACTTTCGAACCGCTCCGGCATGGCCTTGTCCTGCGGATAGACCAGCTTCAGCTCCTGGCCCCGGGTCTGGATGACCGGGGCGTCAGCCTTCGGGCTGATACAGACCCAGTCTATGCCCTCGGGGGCCGAGACGGTGCCATTGCTCTCAACGGCGATCATGAAACCCCGGGCGTGGAAGGCGGCGATCGCGGGCGGATCCAGCTGCAACAGGGGTTCGCCACCGGTACAGACCACCAGGCGATCCTTGGCCCCGCCCGTCCAGGCGGCCTCGACTGCGTCCGCCAGAAGTTCAGGCGTCGCGAACTTGCCGCCCCCCTCGCCGTCTGTGCCGACGAAGTCGGTGTCACAGAAGGTGCAGACCGCCTTGGCGCGGTCCTGCTCGCGACCCGTCCACAGATTGCAGCCGGCGAAGCGGCAGAACACAGCCGCCTTGCCGGCCTGGCCGCCTTCGCCCTGCAGGGTCAGGAAGATCTCCTTGACGGAATAGGTCACAGTTCGAGCTCCGCACGTCCGGCGGCGTCCCAGGCCTCGTAGCCCTTCTGGCGCAGGTCGCAGGCCGGACAGTCACTGCAGCCATGGCCCCAGGCCTGCAATTCGCCGCGCTCGCCCTGGTAACAGGTGTGGCTCTCGACCACGATCAGGTCGACCAGATCCTCGCCTCCCAGGGCCTTGGCCAGGGCCCAGGTCTCGGCCTTGGTCAGGGCCATCAACGGCGTTTCGATCCGGAACTCGCGGTCCATGCCGAGATTGAGCGCATTCTGCATGGCATCGAGGGTGTCGCGCCGGCAATCGGGATAGCCAGAGAAGTCCGTCTCGCACATTCCACCGACCAGGGCGGCGATACCCCGGCGGTCGGCCAGGGCCGCAGCATAGGTCAGGAACACCAGGTTACGCCCAGGAACGAAGGTCGACGGCAGGCCCCGATCAGTCATTTCGATGGCCCGATCTGCGGTCAAGGCGCTCTGCGCCACCGCACCGAAGCCGCGGAGGTCCAGCACATGGTCCTCGCCGAGCCGTTCGCCCCAGTGCGGGAAGCGCGCCGCGATCTGGTGACGGACAGCTTGCCGCGCCTCCATCTCGATCACGTGACGCTGGCCATAGTCGAAACCGACCGTCTCGACACGGGCATAACGTTCCAGTGCCCAAGCCAGGCAGACGCTGCTGTCCTGGCCGCCAGAGAACAGCACCAGGGCGGCATCAGTCATGACGTGAGCTCCAGGCCGGCTGGCCGCCGGTTGAACAGGGGGTGAGGAACAGAACCATGGCTCCCTCTACACGACGCCGAGACCACTCGAAACGGCTGAGCCGTGGCTGCGGACCTTGATCCACCACCTGGTGCCCAGCGTCACGGCTGCTGCAAGTCTATGCCGCCAATACCCAAGCCCGTAATCGCGCAACGGGCGATAAGGTGGTCCGGTGCAGGATCCCGGCCTTGGGGGCCTCAGGCAGAACTTCCGTTAGGTAAGCAACAAACCGTCCTTTCTAATTCCGGTGGAAACTTGCCCCAAACAGGAGAACGCAACGAAGGGGAAAGTGAAAAGGCGTAACCTATCGCCGATCACTTATATGGACACCAGTTGACAGCCAAAGAACGCAAGTATGCAATCCTTGTATGCTGCGAGGGGTCAGCCGTACGCCCGCGTAGCGCGAATTGTACGGCACCGAGGAAACAAGCGACGCACGCAGGGTCCGCCATAAGGAACCGCGGCGTTCAGGGAGGGAATTCGAATGTCGCAATCTTCGCGTTTGCGGAGCCTGTTGGCCATGGGTGCTTCGGCGGCCGTGCTTGCAGCCGTCGCCACACCCGTTCTGGCCCAGACCAGCACCCAGCAGAGCACGGTGATCGAGGAACTGGTCGTCACCGCCCAGAAGAAGGAAGAAGCCCTTCAGGACGTGCCGATCGCGGTTTCCGCCTTCAGCCAGGACACGCTTGAAGCCCAGAAGATCGACGGCGGTCCGAACCTTCAGCTGGCTATTCCGAACGTCAGCTTCGCCAAGAGCAATTTCACCAACAGCTTCAACTTCCAGATTCGCGGCATCGGGGCTCGGGCCGTCGGCTCGTCAGCGGATGCCGGCGTCGGCGTCCACCTGAACAACGCCCCCCAGCAGTCGGGCAACCTGTTCGAAGCCGAATTCTACGACATGGAACGCGTCGAAGTGCTGCGCGGACCGCAAGGCACCCTTTATGGCCGTAACGCCACCGGCGGCGTGGTCAACCTGATCACCGCCAAGCCGACCGACAGCTTTGAGGGCATGGTCCGCGCGGAAGTCGGCAACTACGGGACCCAGAAGGTCCGCGGCATGGTCAATCTGCCGATCTTCGGCGACGTGCTCGCCGTCCGGGCCGCAGGCGCCTATCTGAAGCGCGACGGCTACATGACCAACACGTTCACCGGCAACAAGGTGGACGACCGGGACCTTTACTCGACCCGCATCTCGGTGATGTTCAATCCGTCCGAGAAGCTGCGCACAAACTTCCTCTGGGAACGCTTCCACGAGGATGACGCCCGTTCGCGGACCGGCAAGCAGCTCTGCACCAAGGACAATGGTCCGGCCACCGTCGGTGGCGTGGCCACTGGCGCAGCCCGCATCTTCCTGACCCAGGGCTGCCTGCCCGGAACGCTGTACAGCAACAACGCCTATGGCACGGTCAACTCGTCCGGCACCCTGACGGGCGAACTCGGCAACATCTTCGGTTTCACCAGCGGCGACGTGAACGCCGGCGACACCACTGACAAGGATCTGAACAAGTTCGAGTCGTCGTTCGACCCGATCTATCGCTCCAAGTCAGACGTCTATCAGTTCACCCTGAACTATGACCTGACCGACAACCTGACGGTCACGGCTATGACGTCTTACAGCGAGAACTCGGTCTATTCAAAGCAGGACTATAACCGCAACGTCTCGACCGTACCGTTCAACAATACCCCGTTCACGCCCGGTGGCTTTGCCAATGACCCGCAGACCGGTCGCAGCAACAAGTTCACCACGCTCGATATCTCGGCCAATGACGCCAATCAGTTCAGCCAGGAAATCCGCCTGTCGTCGAACTTCGATGGGCCGCTGAACTTCAACATCGGCGGCATCCACTTCGACTATGAGACGGTCACCGACTACTATGTGATCGGCAACTCGCTGACCCTGTCGGCCCTGGCCCTGAACGCGACCAACCCGCTGAACGGCGGCAATCCGAACTGTAACCCGGTCACCCTGCCGAACAGCTGTATCGGCATCGATACCAAGGCCACGCCGGACGGTTCGGGCCACAACTACTATGACAACCGCACCCCCTATCGCCTGAAATCAGACGCCCTGTTTGGCGAACTGTACTGGCAGGCCAATGACGACCTGAAGTTCACCCTGGGCCTGCGCCAGACCCGTGACCGGAAGGAAGTCGACAACTACAAGACCGTGCTGCTCGCGCCGGGTACCGGCCTGGTCCTCGATCCTGCGACCCCGACCGCCAAGGTCAGCTTCAGCGAACTCACCGGCCGCTTCGGCTTTGACTACAAGCCGGATCTGGAACTGACGGACGACACCCTCGTCTATGCCTTCTATTCCAAGGGCTACAAGGGCGGTGGCATCAACCCGGGCGTTCCGGCCAATGCCGTTGGTATCCCGCAGACCTTCGAGCCGGAGTTCGTCAACGCCATCGAGCTGGGCACCAAGAACACCCTGATGGGTGGCAGCCTGCTCGTGAACGCAACGGGCTTCTACTATGACTACCAGGGCTACCAGATCTCGAAGATCGTGAACCGCACCTCGGTCAACGAGAACGTCAACGCCAAGGTCTATGGCCTTGAGTTCGAGTCGATCTGGTCGCCGATCTACAACCTGCGCCTCAACGCCAATGTCGGTTATCTGCACACCGAGATCGGCAAAGGCGTGAAGTCGATCGACACCATGAACCGGACGCAGAGCAACCCGGCCTATACGGTGGTCAAGGTCGGGCCCAGCCTGCCGAACGCCAGCGTCGGCGCCAACTGCGTGCTCAGCTCGGCCGGCGTCGCCACCCTGCTGGCCATTGGCCAGGGTGCCACCCTGCCCTTCGCTTGCGGCGGTCCTGCCGTGTTCGCCGGCTTCCTGCAGAGCCGCGGCGTTCCGGCACCGACGGCCAACTTCCTGGCCAACGGCACCGGCCTCTATAACTACGGTGCCGGTTACTCGATCGAAGGCACCACGGCGGATCTGTCCGGTAACGAGCTGCCCAGCTCGCCGCACTGGACGACCTCGGTCGGTGCCCAGTATCGCTGGGATATGGCAGACGGCTGGTCGGCCACCCTGCGCGGCGACTACTACCGCCAGACGGGTCAATATGCCCGAGTGTACAACACCGCCTATGATCGCATCAAACCCTGGGACAACGCCAACCTGACCCTCAAGATCGAGAAGTCGGAATGGGGCTTGGAAGTCGACGCCTATGTGAAGAACCTGATGAACGACATCCCGATCATCGATGCCTATACCAGCGATGACTCCTCGGGCCTGTTCACCAACATCATCACCCAGGAGCCGCGCCTCTACGGCGTGAGCGTCACCAAGAAGTGGTAACCAAGGGTTCCTGACGGAACACTTCAGACTTCAAAGGGCGGCGGACAATTCCGCCGCCCTTCTTTCATGGTCGGGACAGCCAGGGCCGCGACCAGCACAAACGCCGGCACCAGGCTGAATTTGCAAGAATCTGCCGCGACTTAACGACTCCGCAAGGGCGCTGACGGCAAGGTGATCTTTCACAGACGCCAGCGAAGCGGCCGCATGGAAACGCTATCTCGTCTTATCGATCGCCGTCCACCGGTCGCCCCGACTGCCTCCTGCGAGGCGGTGTGGGCGCTGCTCGAGGCTGATCAAACGGCCTTCTCCCTTGCGGTGGTGGACGGTGGCAAGCCGGTAGGCGTGATCTACCGCGATGTGTTCATGGGCATGATGGCCGTCGCCCGCGCGGCTCTGGCCCAACAGCCAATTGCCGAGATCATGGACACCTCACCCCGCCAGGTTCCGGCGGATACTGAGCTTGGCGCTTTTGTCGACCGACTGGCTGACAATCCTTCACCGGTGTTCCGCACGGCCTTCGTGGCGGTGGACGAGGCCGGCGACTATGTCGGCGTGGGAGGACTTGGACCCTTGCTGGCGTCCTATCGGCGCCGGCAGCGCGAGGCCCGGGAGGCCATGGCGCTGGTCGAGCGGATGGCGACCGACATCAATCATCACCTGGACGGCGTCCTGGCCATCACTGAGCGACTGGAGCAACAGCGCCTGACGCCGGACGCCAGCGCCTTTGTGCGCGCCATCGGCGATACCAGCCGCGACATGGGGGCCATGCTGGGCCGGGCGATCGACCTTCACCGTTCGACCCTGGGTCAATTGCCTTTGGCATCGCAGCCAGTGCGCCTCTGCGACCTGGCCGACGCTGTTGAGGCCCGTTGGTCAGTGCGCGCCGCCGAGGGCGGCTCAACCCTCCTGTTTTCCTATGATGGCGAACCGGACTGCGGGGTCGAGGTCGACGCCGAGCGCCTTTTGCAGGTCTTTGACGCCCTGATCGAAAGTGCCCTCGCCAGCGGCCGGGGCGTCATCGAAGCCTGTCTCCAGGCCCGTATCGGCCAGGATGGTGTCCATCTTGAAGGGAGCGTCCGCGATAATGCCGTTGGCCAGGCAGAAGATCGGCTGGCACGCATTTTCGACCCCCTGGGTGCCGCTCGCATCGAGGATCGTACCGAGATGGCCCTCGGCGTCGGCATGGCCCTGGCCCACCAGATCATGCGTGGCATGGGCGGCGAAGTGAGGGCTGAAGCCAATCGCGGCGCAGGCCTGACCGTGCGCTTCGGCCTTGACGCTCCCCTGGCAGAAACCAGCGCCGCGCATCGGGCAGAGCCGAGCCACGACACCCGGGCCGCTCATATCCTGATCGTCGATGACAATGCCACTAACCGCATGGTCGCCGAGGCCTTGTGCGACATGTTTGACTGTACTTCGGAACAGGCGGTCGATGGTCTCGAGGCTGTTGAAATGGCCAGGAGCGGCCGCTTCGACCTGATCTTGATGGACATCAAGATGCCCCGCATGGACGGCGTGACGGCCACGCGCGCCATTCGCGAGATGCAGGGGCATCCCGCCACGACGCCGATCGTCGCCTTGACCGCCAACGCCGATCCTTCCGATGTCCAGACCTATCTGGCAGCCGGTATGCAAGATGTCGTGGAAAAGCCGATCAAGCCCGACCGATTGGCCACCGTGCTCAGCGCGCTCCTGAACGACGCAGCGGACGAGGACGTGGCGGCCTGATCCTCACCGATTTGAGCAACACTCCGATCAAGGCCCACGGCTTCGGACCGCACAGATGCCCCTTCGAAGGATCAGCGGCGGCTGGTCTGAACCCATATTGGGGGGCGCAGGACCTCACTCGCCCAACCTGAGGCCACGCCTGACTTTCGCCGCCGTCACGGTCGTGTCATGTTTGGCGAACAACCGTTGGAGGCGAAAGAATGAACGAAGAAACCGAAGGCCGACGACCCAACCCGGTCGATCTGCATGTCGGCGGGCGCGTTCGAATGCGTCGCAAACTGTTAGGGGTCAGCCAGGAACAATTGGCGGAGTCCCTCGGCCTGACCTTCCAGCAAGTGCAGAAGTACGAGCGTGGTGCCAACCGCGTCAGTGCATCCAAACTGTATGAGATCGCCAAGACCCTGCAGGTGCCGGTTTCCTTCTTCTTTGACGGATTGGCTGACCCCATGGGGGGCTCTGAGGCCGACGAGGTCGGGCTGCATGCCGAACGGGTGGTGCAGGAGTTCCTGACGACCCCTGAAGGCATTGAACTGGCAGAAGTCTTCCCCCGCATTGGCCGGGGCAAGGTGCGCCGCCAGGTACTCGATCTGGTTCGAGCCATGGCGGATGACTCCGTGCGGGGCGACGCCGCCTGACCCAAGGCTAGGGAAACGATGAGCGAGATCCCGACAGTCAGCTGTCAGGATCTCGGTTGCCTAACTGACCGAAAGGCGCGCCTGCGAGGCCATCCAAAGGTTCTTGGCCGTGCGGGCTGAGGCGTGGGTCAGACCGCGCAGATCATGGCTCTTGAGGATTTTGAAGCCGACCTCGCGCTCCCTCTGCCAGGCCAGTTGCACGTCATGGGCCAAGCCTGCAGCGAGATCGACCAGTTGAACCTGGGCCGGTGGCGCAACCCCGGCGAGCATCTGCACCCTGATCCCGCTTTCTGAAACGTCGCGGATCACGCAGTCCCAGGCGAAGGTGCCGGACAGCAGCTTGCCGGCCCTTTGGGTCGCCAATCGGGGCGCGCCCCGCCGATCGCCTTCTCCGCCTGACGCGTACTTGGACATGGGGCCATAAACGCATGCCGCGGTTAATCGGCCGTGCAGGCGGGCTTTTTTTGTCGTCCCTGCGACCATTACCCGCCGGCAAGCCGCTGAAACCTAGGGTCTTTTACCTGCGCCAGCGAGGGAATTTGCCCCGGCGATCATGGTGCCGCCACATTAACCTTTCGCTCTTCCGGCACCGGGCTCAGCTTTGCGTTCGGAGACAGGGCCGTGGTCAGATCGGCCAGGATATCAGCCAGATCCTCAAGACCAATCGACAGCCGCACCAGCCCCTCGCCGA
This sequence comes from Caulobacter sp. AVps16, assembly GCF_058681455.1. Lineage (NCBI taxonomy): Bacteria > Pseudomonadati > Pseudomonadota > Alphaproteobacteria > Caulobacterales > Caulobacteraceae > Caulobacter > Caulobacter sp. AVps16. The sequence goes on along the minus strand of NZ_CM178739.1, from coordinate 346,514 downwards.
TGCCCGCCGCCGCCCGCTCCTCGGCGCTGTAAGTCGAGTGGGTCATGCTGGCCGGATGCTGGATCAGGGTCTCGGCGTCACCCAGGGAGACAGCCCGGCGGATCAGGGTCAGCCGGTCCATCATCGCCACCCCGGCCTCGTGCCCGCCGGCCAGTTCGAAGGCCATCATGCCGCCGGGCAGGGCCATCTGGCGCTGGGCCAGCGCGTGCTGGTCAAAGCTCTTGAGCCCCGGATAGAAGACCCGCGTCACGGCCGGATGAGACTCCAGCCAGGTCGCGACGCTGGCGGCGCTGGTGCAGTGCTGACGCATGCGCAGGGCCAGGGTCTTCAGCCCCCGCATGACCAGAAAGGCCGTGAACGGCGACATCACCGCCCCGGTCATGTCCTTGACCCCGGTCAACCGTACACGGGCCATGTCTTCCACCCCGCCGACGGCGATGCCGCCGACCAGATCGCCGTGACCGCCCAGATACTTGGTGGCCGAATGCACCACGATGTCGGCACCCAGTTCGATCGGCCGGGTCAGCAGCGGTGTCGCGTAGGTATTGTCCACCACCAGCTTTGCTCCGCAGGCACGGGCCACCTTTGCCGCACCGGCGATGTCGACCAGCCGCATATTGGGATTGGCCGGGGTCTCGAAATAGATAATCCGGGTCTTGTCTGACACCACCGCCGCCAGGGCGTCCATGTCGGTCATGTCGACCTGGGTGACCGTGATCCCGAACCGCGAGAGGCCGTCACGCATGAAGGCGAAGGTGCAGCCATAGAGCGTCTGGTCAGTGACCACCTCGTCGCCCGCCCGCAGAAAGCTCCACATCACCGCCGTGATCGCCCCCATGCCCGAAGCTGTGGCCACGCCCGCCTCGGCTCCCTCCAGCGAAGCGACGCGGCGTTCCAGCAGGTCGGTCGTCGGGTTGGAGATGCGCGAATAGAAGTGCCCCGGCCGCGTGCCGGCAAACATCTCACCGCCGGCCTCGGCGCTGTCGAAGGCGAAGGTCGAGGTCAGGTGGACGGGCGGGGTCAGGGCACCGTGCTCGTCAGCCGGATCATAGCCCGCGTGGATCGCCCGTGTCGAAAAGCCGGTCTCGATAAGGTCGCGCGCCATGGCTGTGCTCCGTTGCTACGGCACGAGATTGACGTGGATTCATCGGCGGAAGATTGCCAAGTCTGCTAGTGAAGGCATCTGTTTTGGCAGATTCCACCCTGAGGAGCCGATATGGACGCCAAGGACCGTCAGATCATCCGCGAACTGCAGAAGGACGGTCGCCTGACCAACCAGGACCTGGCTGATCGGGTGAACCTGTCGCCCTCCCCCTGCCTCCGCCGTCTGCGCAATCTGGAAGCTGAAGGGGTGATCACCGGCTACACGGCCCTGGTCGATCAGAAGGCCTATGGCCTGCCGATCACCGTCTTCATCCGCGTGCGGCTGGATCGTCACGGCCAGGACGTGGTCAAGGGCTTCGAGGACCAGGTGGCGCGGATCGACCAGATCCTCGACTGCTTCCTGCTGGCCGGCGGCGACGACTATCTGCTGCGGGTGATCGTTGAGAGCCTGGAAGCCTATGAGGACTTCATCCGGCGGAAGCTGCACGCCATTGCGGGTATCGCCTCGATCGACACCAGCTTCGCCTATGGTGTCGTCAAGCAAACCCGGGTGTTTCCGCTGGCGGGATAGGGCACGAAGCGGAAAAGTGACCTGGTGGTTGGAGGCGGGATCGAACCGCCGACCTGTGGGTTATGAATCCACCGCTCTAACCATCTGAGCTACCCAACCGTCCCAGGACGGAGCGGGGTCATACGCCCAAGTCGCTGAGGCATCAAGCCCGGGCAAGCATCCGATCTACCACGGCATCAAGTCGCCTCGCCAGGCTGGCAGGGCCGTAGTCGCGCAGGACGGCCTCCCGGGCACGCTCACCAAGGCTGCGGGCCAGGGCGGGCTGGGCGATCAGGTCTGCCAGTGCCTCGGCAAGGGCTTGCGGCTCACCCGGTGGCACGAGCCGTCCGGTCACGCCCTCCTCGACCATCTCCACAGGGCCGTCGATCGCGGATGAAACGACCGGCAGGGCAACGGCCATAGCCTCGAGCAAGGCGAGCGGGAAACCTTCCTGGTACGACGGGAAGGCAAAGAGGTCCCCGCTGGCGAGATGGCTCGACACCTCGGGGGTCCAGCCGATCAGGCGAACGACCGAGCCGAGGTCCTGCGTCGTGATCAGTTGCTGCAGATGGGCGCGCTCCTCACCTTCGCCCGCGATGTCGCAGACCACGTCCAGACCGCGGGCCCGCAGCAGGCCGATGGCCCGGATCAGGACATCAAAGCCCTTCTTGGGATGCAGACGGCCCGCCGCCACGATACGGACCGCCGCGCCTGGCTCCGCAAAGGGCGTCGCCTGAACGGTGGGCTCGGCAACGGCATTGGGAACGACATGCACCCGCGACGACGGCACGCCGCGCGCCAGGGCCAGGTCGGCCAGATGGCGGCCAACGCAGATATAGTGGGTATCGTCGACGACATCGAAGGTCGGCTTGTGCACACAGACCGCTTTGACCGCCCCGACCGGAGCCAGGCGCGCAAACAGTCGAGCAGGCCTCTGGCCGTGGCTGAGGATCAGGTCCGGACGGGTCTGGGCCACCAGGCGGCGGGCAGAACCGACGGTCCAGGGATCCCAGTCCGTATAGGCGGGCATGCTGGCCAGGGGGGGTGCGCGCAGCGCCTCTGCTGCGGCGATCGCGCCGCCCCGGCGCACCACGCCCGTACAGTGGCCGCCCTGCCTGGCGGCATAGGCCTCCAGGATCGGCTGATAGTCGAGGAATACGCGCTCCAGTCCGCCCAGCCCCTTGCCCAGCATGGCGTGCAGGATGGCGGTCAAGGGCAGGCTCCAGTGCGTCCAGGAAGGCGGAACATCTGCGGGCGGGTCAATGGTGTCAACGGGACCTGCTTAGCCCAAAAGCCGCGCGGCGACCTCTTCCCCGATCGCGAGGGAGCTGGTCAGGCCCGGACTTTCGATCCCGAACAGGGCCATGAGCCCTTCAAGCCCGTGGTCATCCTCAGTGCGCAACTGGAAATCCGGTTGCGGTTCGCCGGGGCCATGCAGCTTGGGGCGTACCCCGGCATAGTCCACCGACAGGGCCCCTTCGGGCAGGCCCGGCCAGAACTTGCGGATATAGGCGGCAAAGATCTCGGCCCTGGCCGGGTCGACCGAATAGTCAGGGGCCGGGACGTATTCCAGATCGGGTCCGAACACCGCCTGCCCGCCCAGGTCATTGCGATAATGGGTACCCAGGGCCCCATGGATCGGCGGCGGATAGATCAGGCGCTGGAACGGAGCCTTGCCGGTCAGACGGAAATAGACCCCCTTGCCGAAATGCCCCTTGGGGATGTGATCGACGGGATAGCCCTCGATCCGCGCTGCAACAGCCTGGGCCGACAGCCCCGGTGCGGTGACCAGCCACCGGCAGGTCAGGCTCGTGGGCTCGGCCCCGCCGGCGCGAACGGAAAAGCCGCCGCCCGGAAGGGCTTCCGCGCCCTCGAACGGCGTCGCGATCACCACCGCCCCGCCGGCCGCCTCGATCTCGCCCTGCAGGGCCGACATGTAACCATGGCTGTCGAACACGCCGCTCTCGGGCGACAGCAAGGCGGCGTGGGCATTGAGGCCGGGCTCAAGGGCACGGGCCTGTTCGCCGGTCAGGCATTCCATGCCCTCGACATCATTCTCCAGCGCTTGGGCCAGGATGTCGTCCAGCCGCGCGATCTCGGCTTCGTCAGTGGCCACCACCAGCTTGCCGCACTTCTTGAAGCCGACATTGTGCCGCTCAAGGAAGGGGTAAAGAGCTCGCCGGCCCTGCACGCACAGCCGCGCCTTCAGCGACCCGGTCGGATAATAGAGCCCGCCGTGGATGACCTCGGAATTGCGCGACGACACGCCCTGGCCGATATGGCCCTGCTCTTCCAGCACGGCGACAACCAGACCCCGCTTGGACAGGGCATAGCCACAGGCCAGGCCGACGGCACCCGCGCCGACCACCACGGCGTCGAAATCGAAGGCCACGCTCACTCGTCGGCGGCCTTGGCCTGCGCCTTCAGGTTGGCCAGCATCTCGGTCAGGGAGATGTTGCCGGCCACCGGCGCTTCAGGCTCGACCATCTCGAAATCCAGATCATCGAGCAGGGCTTCCAGCGCCTCGGAGCCTCCGACGATCTCGGCCGCGCGGCGATAGTTCAGCTCGGCCAGCTCGGCCGCCACGCCCTCATCCAGCGAGGCGAACTCACCGCGATCGACACGGGCCTGCAGATCGGCGGCATCTTCGGCCGACAGCCGGACTGTGACCAGACGTGGACTGGGGAACTTTTCCATTGGCGGCAGCCTAGAGTATTTCCCGGGAAGTGGGAAACGGCCATCGGATCTGGAAAGGCTCTAAACTTTTGATTTAGAGCCCGTTTTGACCAAGCCGCTGCCACCGGCCCGGGCAGAAAGGGCTCTGAATCATAGGCTTAGACCCGCTCGGACAGTCGGCCGGCCGGCCGCCCCCCTTCAGGGGCGGGCTTCGCGCCTTAGGCCTGTGAAGGTGACCGGCGCGTTGTATTCGCGGGCCACGACCCGCACATAGTCCGTAAAGGCGGACGCGGTCTTGCGTGTTTCACCTTCGCTCCAGCCCGAGGCCAGCAGATACCGGAACCGGCCATCGGCCGGCAGGGACGCGGTCATCAGGTGATTGCCCTCATAGGCTGGAAGAAAGGCATAGGCCGGTGCGAGCCGATCAGGCACGACCACGGCAGAGCCCGCATAGGCCACCGCCATGTCCGCCTGGACCCGCGCCAGATCATCGGGGTTTCGGATCAGCTCGGCCCCGGCGCTGACCACCATCCCGCCCTGCTGAACGAAGCTGTCCTCGGTCGCCCGCTTGCGGATGCCGACCACCAGCCGAGGCGGGCTGGCGCTTTTCGGCCGGCGCGTGAAGGCCAGTTCGGCGGTCGTGTAGTCCTCACCGGCATAGGCCGTATAGACCTGCTCCAGATCATAGGTCCCCAGGCCGGTCGTCCAATTCATCGTCCGGATGCGCACCATGCTGCGGACCGGCCCATTGGCCACGACGCTGAACGCATAGCGCGTTGAAGACAGCGGTCCGCCATTGAAGTTCTCGGTGGTTCCCGGGCCAAACCGCGGCCGTGAGACCTTTTCGGGGTGGGCCGGGTCCTCGATCAGGCCAATGCCACCGCCGCCGAACGAGTTGGCGACACTCATGATGTCCGAGCCAAGACCCGGATCGATCAGCGACACCGCATAACCGTCCAGGTTCTCCATATAAAGCCGGTTGCTCATCAGCTGCGGCTTGCGCTTGCCGTAGACGTCGATGTCGGTGGGATACCAGAGTTTCCAGCCGATATTGGCGCTCTCCCAGAACGGAACCGTGTGGCGCATGTAGCTGCCGATGGCGGCATGGGTGCGGTGCGGGTTCCAGCCGCGCTGCTGCATGCCCAGATAGACATAGAAGGTCCGGGTTTCGCGCGGAGCGAAGTCGGCCATGAAAAACAGCTCATCCCAAAGGCCGTCGCCATCCAGGTCATCGAACTGGTAAGGGAAGGCGTGGCCATTTGCCTCGGCAACCTGGCCATGCGCCCCCTCAAGCGCCCGTTTTTGGGCGGAGGGCTCGGGATTGGGCGTTCCACGCGGATCGACCAGCGTCATCTGCAGCTCATGCACGTCGTGCAACGGCACCAGATCGGCGCGCTGGATCGCGACCGGGCTGTTGGTCCGCGCCACGTCCAGCGGGTTCTGCACCTGGATGGCGATGCGCTGCACGGGTTTGAACTCGCCCTGGACGTACCATGGGTCCTGCGCCAGGGCTGGGCCGGCCGTCAGCAGAAGCAGGGCAGCGAAGCCAAAGGCCCTCATCGGCCGGCCTCCAGATAGGCGATCAGGCGGCTCATATTGTTGATGTAAGTGCCTGTCGAAATGCCCATGGGACCCGAGGCCTCAGTGAAGGGTGAGGTGTCCCACGCGTCACCGACCTGCCCGCGATCGACAAAGCCCGGCGGGGGGACCGGCGGGCCGTCTCCGCGATAGACGTGGCTGGTGGTCCGCAGCTCCACGGGCCAGTAACCCTCGGCATTGAGCCCCGCCACCAGGGCCATTGCGCTGTCCTCGGCCTTGGCTGCGGCAGCGGTGACATTGAGGTCTGACCCGCCCAGGGCGTGGGTCACGACAAACCGGGGCATCAGCGACGGTCCGCGCCCCATCAGCGCCGAGTCGCGCGTGGCCTCCTCGGCGCTCATGGCGGCCAGCTGCGTGTAGCGGGCGCGGAGCTTTTCGACATTGACCCGCTTGGCCGGCAGCGTGGTGGAGGTGTCGGCCCCGTTCCAGTACGCGCCGTTCTGGGCGTTCGAGCCCTTGCGCCCCCCGCCGATGAGCCGACCGGTACTTGGATCATAGTTGCGATAGAAGTTCAGGCCGTTCGCCGGCCGCTTCTCCGGCGGAATCTCCACGCTGGTCAGCCAATCGATCGCCTCGCCCACGCGGGCCAGATATCTCCGCTCCCCGGTCAGCTGGTAATAGTCGAGGAGCTGGGTGATCGCCGCCGCCGTGCCGTGCGGGGTGATCGATGCGGGCTCATAGGTGCGGGCCGGTGCGGGTTTGAGGTCGGGCGTGTACTGCATGGCCCAGCCCGGCGTCGGGGCCGGCTGCTGCAGGTCGATCATCAGCTCCATGGCCCGAACAAGCGGCGCGCGGACCCGCTCCTCCTTCAGCTGTTGCAGGACCAGCAGCAGGAAGCTGATGTTCTCTTCCGCAACCTCGTCATTGAGGGTGATCAGACCGGTATAGTCCGGCCTCCCCTGTTTTGAGAACTCGCCCATCCTGGGCCAGCGTTGCGGCCAGCCGCCGTTGGGATACTGGCTCTCCAGAACGAAATCGACGGTCTTGTCGACGGCCTGGCGATAGCGGGCATCGCCCTTTTCCAGATGCATCCTCAGCAGGAAGCGGCCGCATTCGATGGTCGCATGATCATCGAAGGTGGCGTTGCCGTAGTAGTGCTGAAACTCCTCCAGTCGCCAGCCGTTCTTGCCGATCGTCTCGTACCAGCGCCGCATTGAGGCCTCGCCGGCAAAGTCGATGATGTAGTTCCAGCCGCCCGAAGGATGCTGGCCGGCGATCAGGGCCGCAGCGACCTGCTCGGCGGCCGCGTAGTAAAAGGCCTCTCCCGTGGCGTGCCAGGCATCCAGAAAGATCTGCCCCACCTCCGGCGTCCCCGGGGCCTGGGTCCAGATCATGGTCGGATAGGCCTCCATCTCGCCCCAGCGGCGCGACAGGTCGGGGAGGTAGGACCAAACATAGCCGCCGCGAACGGCCACCTTCTCGGTCATGAAGCGGGTGGCGCGCGCCATGGCGGTCAGCACGGCCTGGCGCGGCGCTTCGGCGGCCGAGGCCCTGCCCTTTGGGCAAAGGGCCAAGGCCACACCTGCCAGCAGCCAATTGCGGCGATTGAACATGCAACACCCCCCTAAACCGCCCGGACCTGAGGGGTCTCTATTGGCGGAACGCTCGAAACGCACCGCCAGTGAGACTCTTGATAGACACCGGTGTCAATGCACGACGGTCGGGCTCAGGCTCAGTGGACGGGGTGCGCGTCGGACGGGAGCGCGCTGGCCGCCAGGGCCGAGGTCGGTCAGACCAGCAAGGCTGCCGACATCAGGCCCCGGCGGATGCGGTTCGGACGGGTCTGCGACATCACGCCCTCTCCGTTCGTCGGCAGGGGGCTTAAGCCCCCCACTGCTCCCACAACTTCGCCTCGGCCGCCTTGGCCGTGACCACCGCCGCTTCCTTCACGTGGCCATAGCCGCGGATGGACTGCGGGATCTCGGCGATCTTCTGCGCCAGGGGCAGGCTCTCGGGCTTGAGGCCCGCTGAGAGGCGATCCAGGGCGACCTCATAGGCGTCGATCAGGCCGCGCTCCATGCGGCGCTCCTCGGTCTTGCCGAAGATGTCGAAGGCTCCGCCGCGCAGGCCCTTCATCTTCGCCATAATCGGGAAAGCAAACTCGAGCATCCAGCCGCCGAAGGCGATCTTCTTCGGTTTGCCGTCCGGACCCTTGCGGGCGATCAGCGGCGGGGCCAGCCAGACCTTGGCCTTGCCGCCCTTGAAGGTGCCGGCCAGCTCGGCGGCAAAACGACCGTCGGTATAGAGCCGGGCGACCTCGTACTCGTCCTTGTAGGCCATCAGCTTGTAGAGATTGATGGCGGCGGCGCGGGTCAGGGGCAGGGCAGCGGCCTCGGCACTGACAGCGAGCTCGGCGGCCCGGACCCTGGCGATCTTGGCGGCATAGCGTTCGGCATAGGCGGCGTTCTGATAGGCCGTCAGTTCGGCGGAGCGCTTGGCGATCAGGTCGTCCAGAGGCATCGTCTCGGGCGTGGCTCCGACTTCGACCTTGGGGCCGGCGGCGGACGGATCATGGGCGATGCGGCGACCCAGTTCGAAGGCCTGGAGATTGGCCTCGGCTTCCACCCCGTTCAGCTTGATGGCCCGATACATGGCGCGACTGGACAGGGGGATCACCCCGCGCTGCCAGGCGAAGCCGACCATGATCATGTTGGCGAAGATGGCGTCGCCAAACTGGCTTTCAGCCAGGTGCTGGGCTGGGCAAGCATCGAAACTCTTGGTCGCGCCCTTGACCCGGCGGGCCATGGCTCCGCTGTCGAACTTGACGTCGCGGCTGGTGACGAAGTCGGCGGTGGGGGCAAAATCGCTGTTGCCGAAAGCAGCGGTGCGGTCCTTGGCATAGAGCGACAGGCCCTCGGGGCTGGCAGCCACCAGCAGGTCGCAGGCGATCAGGACGTCGGTGCTGGCGGCCGGCACGCGGCCGCCGACCACGGTGTCCTCGGTCTCGCCGATCTTGACGTGGCTGAACACCGAGCCGCCCTTCTGGGCCAGACCGGTCATGTCGACTACGCTGCCCGAGCGACCATCAATGTGCGCCGCCATGGCCAGGATCGAGGCCACGGTGGTGACGCCGGTACCGCCGACGCCGGTGAACAGGATCTTGCGAACGCCGACCAGCGGCTCGAACTCTGGCAGCGGCGTGGAGTCGGCGGTCAGGGCGGCAGGACGGGCCTTCGACTGAGCGCTTTCAGCCCCCTCCAGGGTGATGAACGACGGGCAGAAGCCCTCGACGCAGCTGTAGTCCTGATTGCAGCTGGACTGGTTGATCTTGCGCTTGCGGCCAAACTCGGTGTCCAGCGGCTCGACGGAGACGCAGTTGGACTTCACCGAACAGTCGCCGCAGCCCTCGCAGACCAGCGGGTTGATGAAGACCCTGCGAGGGGCCTTGGCCATGGTGCCGCGCTTGCGGCGACGGCGCTTTTCAGTGGCGCAGGTCTGGTCATAGAGCAGCACCGTGGTGCCGGGCGTTTCGCGCAGCATCTTCTGTACGGTCATCAGTTCGGACCGCGGGAAGACGTCGACATTGGGCGCCAGATCGGAGACGCCCTGATAGCGTTCCAGCTCATCGACCACGATGACGGTGCGGGTCACACCTTCCGAGGCCAGTTGACGGGTGATCTGGGCAGGCGTGAAGCCGCTTTCGGCCTTCTGGCCGCCGGTCATGGCCACGGCGTCATTGAACAGCAGCTTGTAGGTGATGTTGGCCCTGGCCGCGATCGCAGCCCGGATCGCCAGCGAGCCGGAGTGGTTGTAGGTGCCGTCGCCCAGGTTCTGGAAGACGTGCTTCTCGGTGGTGAACGGCGCCGCGCCCACCCAGGTCAGGCCCTCGCCGCCCATATGGGTGTTGAGGTCCGTCGAGGGGTCGTTGAACCCGGCCATGTAGTGGCAGCCGATGCCGGCGAGGGCCCGCGAGCCCTCCGGCAGCTTGGTCGAGGTGTTGTGCGGGCAGCCCGAGCAGAAGAACGGCTTGCGGGCCTGGTCGGCGGCCAGGCTGACGGCGGCGACGCCGGCGGCCGAGACGCGGTCCAGATAGGCGCGGGCCCGTTCCATGTGCGGCCCGTCGGGCAGGCGGTCATAGATGGCGAGGGCGATTTCGGCGACCGACAGCGAGCCGAGCTCCGACAGCAGCGGGTGATGGTGCTCGTCGGTCTTGCCGATGATGCGCGGGCGGGCCTGGGCCGGCAGGTCATAGAGGGCGGCCCGGGCCTGGGGCTCGATCAGGCCGCGCTTGTGCTCGATGACCATCAGGGTCTCAAGGCCCGCAGCGAAGGCGCGGATGCCCAAGGGCTCCAGCGGCCACGGCATGCCGACCTTGTAGATCGAGACGCCGAGGTCAGCGGCTTCCTGCAGGGTCATGCCCATGGCCGTGAAGGCCTCCAGCACGTCCTTATAGGCCTGGCCCTGGCAGACGATGCCCAGGCGGGCCTTGCCGACGCGGACATGCGAGGCGCCCAGCACCACGCGGTCGATGTGGTTGGCACGGGCAAAGGCCAGGGCGGCCGGGATCTTGTGCAGACGGAGCCGGCGCTCCTTTTCCATCGGCTGATCCTTCAGCCGGATGCCGAGGCCGCCCGGCGGCATCGCGAAGTCGGGGATGATGACGTTGTGGCGATCCAGCGACACATCGATCGTCACGCCGGAGTCCATGGTGTCGGCAAGGGCGATCATGCCGGTCCACAGGCCCGTGAACCGCGACATGGCGATCCCCATCAGACCGTAGTCGAGGACCTCCTGCACATCGGCCGGCGACAGCACCGGCATCTCGAAGTCCTGGAAGGCGAACTCCGACTGCGACGGCAGGGTCGAGGACTTGCAGGCATGGTCGTCGCCGGCCACGGCCAGAACACCGCCGGTCGGGAAGCTGCCGGCGAAATTGGCGTGCTTGAAGACGTCGCCGGTGCGGTCGACGCCCGGGGCCTTGCCGTACCACATGCCGAACACGCCATCATGGGTCGCGCCGGGGAACAGGTTGGCCTGCTGGCTGCCCCACACGGCGGTGGCGGCCAGGTCCTCGTTGAGGCCTTCCTTGAAGACCACGTCATGCGCGGTCAGCAGCTTGTTCAGGCGCGCAGCCTGCTGGTCGAGTCCGCCGAGCGGCGAGCCCCGATACCCCGACAGGAAGCCGGCCGTATTCAATCCGGCCCGGCGATCCAGCCGCTTGCGATCGAGCAAAACCCGGATCAGCGCCTGGACACCGGTGATGAAGGCGCGACCATCTTCGAGAAGATATTTGTCGTCCAGAGTGACTTCTGAGTGCCTCATGGCAAAAAAATTCCTCCCGGGTCTTCTCGCCCGCGTAGCAATATCTTATAGAAACGGGGAAATTGTTTGCCCAAGGCGTGCCCTAGTCGTGGCTGCTTTCGGCACGATCACCGCGCTAAATGACCTCTGGGGGAGGAATTCTTGTCCGAACAACTCGACGCCGTGGATGCCAAGATCCTCGATCTCATCCAACACGACGCCGGTCTGTCCGTCGCCGAGATCGCTGAACGGGTCGGGCTGTCGTCCAGCCCCTGCTGGCGTCGGATCAAGCGCCTGGAAGACGCCGGCGTCATCCAGCGCCGCGTGACGATCCTCGACCGCGAGAAACTGGGCCTGGGCTTTGAGGTCTATTGCACCGTCAAGCTGTCCCTGCCGACCAAGGAAAACCTCGACACCTTCGAGCAGGCCGTCAGCAAGTGGGCCGAGGTCGTGCAGTGCGCCACGGTGACCGGGGCCGCCGACTATGAGATGCGCATCGTCACCCGCGACATGCGCGCCTTCGACGAGTTCCTGCGCGACAAGCTGCTGTCCCTGGGCCTGGTCAGCAATATCGAGAGCCGGATCGTCATCCGCGGCGTCAAGAACTCGACGGCCGTGCCGCTGGGTCTGGTCAGCCCGTATGTGAGCCCTCTGGGTTAGTCAGCACTCGCCCCCTCCGCGCTGACGCGCTCCTCCCCCGTAGGGGGAGGATGAAAGCGTCTTTCCCCTGCGGGGGAGGACGGCGGCGAAGCCGCCAGGAGGGGGCCAGTCGCTCAGACAGGGCGCATTTCGACAAGACGCCCACCGCAACCTGTGAGAATCTCCGGCCACCCCCTCGCCGGAGCCCTCCATGATCGACCTCGTCATCGAAGCCCGCCGCCACGACATCGGCAATTTCGAGGTCGGGCGCATCCTGCCCTTCCATGCCCATCGCATGGTCGGCCCGTTCACCTTCCTCGACCACATGGGACCCGCCGAATTCGCGCCGGGCTTTCCCAAGAGCGCCGACGTGCGGCCTCACCCCCATATCGGCCTGTCGACCCTGACCTATCTGTTTCAGGGCGAGATTACCCACCGCGACAGCGTCGGGTCGCTGGCCGAAATCCGGCCAGGCGAGGTCAACTGGATGACCGCCGGGTCAGGCATCACCCATTCCGAACGCTTCGAGACCCTTCGCCGCCAGGGCGGCCGCATGGACGGCATGCAGGCCTGGATCGCCCTCCCCCAGGAATTCGAAGAGGTCGCCCCCAGCTTCAGCCACCATGCGGGCGACACCGCCCTTCCCTATTATGAGAGTGGCGGCCTGAAGGCCCGGCTGATCGCCGGCGAGGCGTTCGGGGCCAAGACCGATGTACCGGTCTATTCGCCGCTGTTCTATGTGCACTGGGAACTGGCGGCCGGGACCACCGCCGGCCTGCCCGCCGAGTATTCCGAGCGCGCAGCCTATGTCGCCAGCGGCCGGGTCGAGGTGGATGGTCGCGAGCTTTCAGCCCTGCAGATGGCCGTATTCGCCCCCGGCGAGACGATCGTTTTCAAGGCCCTGGAGCCCTCGACCGTCATGTTGCTGGGCGGCGAGCCCGTCGGCCCGCGCTTCATGGAATGGAACTTCGTCTCGTCCTCAAAGGACCGGCTGGAACAGGCCAAGGCCGACTGGAAGGCCGGACGCATGAAGCTGCCCGACCTCGATCATGACGAGTTCATCCCCCTGCCCTGAGCGCCGTCGGCGACAGGACAGACGGCGGAACAGACCTAGGTCTGGGCGGAACTACCTGTAGCGCCGGTTCTCGCGGATACCGAACCTCAGGAAATGCTTGCGGGCATCCACCCCCGCTGCGGCCACATCGGCATTGAGCGCCAGATAGCGCTTGGGATCGAAGTCAGCCGGGATCTTGCCCGGCACGAGGGCGGCCTGGTGCTGGGCGGCAGGCGGGGTAGGCTCCCGGCGAACGACCTCGGAGACTGGCCGGTCAATATAGATGTTGGGTGCCACCTGACCGGTCGACAGATCGATGATCTGGCGCAGGTCCAGATTGCCGACCAGCGGGTCCGAAAAGGCCGGCGTGTAATAGGTGCAGTCGTCGAAATAGTAGTGGGTCACCTGCGACCAGCGGGTGCGGGCAGGGTCCTTCTGCCGGCTGCCGCCATGCAGCAGATTGGCCGCCCAGATCAGGGCCTGGCCCTTCTTGGGATAGAAGTATTCCGGTTGCACACCGGTCGCCTCGACCAGGGCTGCCCAGACGTTTTCGTAGGGTGTCTGGGCCAGGAAATCCGCGCCGGCCCCGATCACCTTGCCGATCATGTCGTTGTAAAGGATCGGCCACTTGTGGGAGCCCGGATAATAGACCAGCGGCCCGGCGTCGGGATGGATGTCCTCCAGGGCCAGCCAGACCCCGCACATGAATCGCTCCGGAATGCTGGAAAAGTGGATCGAGTCAGAATGGACGTGCTGCTGGGTCCCGACAGGGAAGTTCAGGGTCTGGAACGGAAAGGCCCGCCGGCCATAGAGCTTGCCCAGCAGGGCCAGCACCGCCTCATTGACCGCGATGGCGCGCACGTCTTCGCTGGTCTTCCAGGCATCCTGCACCCTTAGGCCATTGTCGGCGGCCCAGCCCTCGGACCGCCAGTGCTCGAAATCATACTGGGGGGTCAGGGTCTCGATGATCCGCGCGATGCGCGCATCCAGATCGTCGTCCGGGAAATCCAGGACGGCAAAACCCTTCTCATGCAATTGCAGGGCAATGTCCCGCTCGATCGCGGTCAGACCCATCTGATCCAGAGAGGCCTTGAGCAGCCAGGACTCGACCAGCGGCACGCCGGGGAGAAGGTCTTGGGAAACAGTCATGAGGCCTTATAGGTCCGTTCGACGCAATTGGGCGGACACAAGCGTCAAGGCGTGGCCATTTTTTGACGGTCGGCAGACTGGGCCCTTACCCGGAGCTGATCCGAGTACATCGCCCTGTGCCTTGCAGGCCTCGCCCCATCCAGACTCAGATGGCGATAGATGACGTGTCGCATGATGCGGCCCGAGCTAGCCTGAGACGCATTCATCACCCTGCCGGAAGTGGCGGGGACCCTACCAGGACAGGTCGGCCATCATCGCCGCATATAGCCCGATCCCGTCCCAGAGATTGGCCAGGCGCAGGTTCTCGTCGGCAGCGTGCTGGTTGTTGTCGTGGTTGCCGATCGGCAAGCCGATCAACGGCGCGTCCAGGGCGTCCTCGAACATGTTGAGCGGTACGCTGCCCCCCATCATCGGCAGCAGAGCGACCGGGCGGCCGGCGACGCGATTGGCCGCGGCGATCACCGCCCGCGAGGTCGGCGTCGTCATGTCCGAGCGCAGGGCGCGATAGCCGCCTGACCATTTCAGCCGCATCAGCTGCGGATGGGCCGCGCGATCAGCCTCGCTCGGCGGGCCGTCCAGTAGGGTCCAGCCGCGCTTTGTCAGGAAGGTTTCGACGCTGGCGCGCACGGCGTCCGGCGACTGGCCTGGAACCAGGCGGATGTCGAAGGCAGCCTGGGCCTGGCTGGGGATCGCGCCCTGGGCCTGGTCGCCGACCTGACCGGCTAACAGCCCCCGCACGTTCAAGGCCGGGCGCTGGGTCGACAGGGTCAGCCCCTCCTCGCTCTCGGCGGCGGCGACGCCGATCTCGCGGCGGATGTCGGCGTCGACCGGCGGCAGAGCGTCGATCGCCGCCTTCTCGGCTGCGCTCGGCGGCTGCGCCCCATCACTGAAACCCGGAATCAGAACCCGGCCATCGGGGGCGCGCATCTCTGCAATCACCTGCGCCAGGCGAGCGGCGGGATTGGGTGCCCAGTTGCCGTAGTGGCCGCTGTGCAGCGGTCGTCGCGGGCCATAGAGGGTCATGTCCAGGGCCATGACCCCACGCACGCCGAAATAGAGGGTCGGGGTCCGCGACTGGTGCACGGGCGCATCACCGATCAGCCAGAGATCGGCCTTCAGGCGGTCGCGGTGGGCGGCCAGGATGGCGGGCAGATGCGGTGAGCCGGCCTCCTCCTCGCCCTCCCAGAAGACGATGATGTTGATCGAAGGCCTCTTGCCCACTGCCTTCAGCGCGTCGAACGCGGCCAGGAAGGCGACGATGGCAGCCTTGTCGTCAGCCGCGCCGCGTCCGAACAGTCGCCATTCGGGATCCAGCGGCCGGGCACCGGTCCGCCAGTCCGAGATCTCGGCGGCGTCAACCCCTAGGCCAGTCCGCAGGGTCGGGACGAACGGATCCGAGCGCCAGTCGCGCGGCGCGACCGGCTGGCCGTCATAGTGGGCATAGAAGACGACCGTGCGCCTGGCACCCGGGGTGTCGTAACGGCCGAACACGACCTTGGGCGAACCGTTGGCGGCCAGCAAATCGGTCTTGAACCCGCGCTGGTCCAGATGGGCCTTGAGCCGGTCTGCCTAGGCGTCCAGCCCGGCAGGATCGACGGCAATGCTGCGAATGGAAATCGCGTCGGCCAGCTGGCCGACGATGGCGGTCTCGTTCTTTTGCCGCCAGGCTGAGACCTTGGCCGACAGGGTTTGGGCCTGGGCGACCGTCGCCAGGCTCAGCAGGACACTGACAAGCGTTAGTCCTCGGATCAGCCGCATTCCGACCACGTCGCTTCCCCCTACATCGCCTTGTGTTTGGCGATCGTCGCCGCGTCGAGGCGCAGGAACCGCGCGGCATTGTTGTAGAGGATGTCACGCTTTTGCTGCGGCGTCAGAAAGGGTGCCTCATCGATCACGGCAATCGACCGTTCGATGGCTTCAGGCCAGACCATCTGGTCGGAGCCGAACATGACCCGCTCGCCAAACCCTGCGTCCACAAGGGCCTGCAGATAGCGATAGAAGGCCGGCCGGGGCTGCGTATAGACGATGACGCCGGTGTCCAGATAGACTTGCGGGTGGGCGTAGAGAAGCGCCAGGGTGTCATCCAGCATCGGATAGCCGGCGTGCATCACATTGATGCGCAGCTTGGGATGTTTGACCAGCACGTCCTCCAGCAATAGCGGGCTGCTCAGCCGGGCGCGGTACCCTGACCCGGGCATATAGGCCACGCCGGGAGGGCCCGGTCCGACATGGATGGCCACCGGGATGTCGAGCTGTTCGGCGGCGGCCCACAGGTTCTCCAGGCGCGGATCGTTGGGCGCGATCCCCTCATACTGAAAGCCCAGTTCGCCAAGCACGGCCAGCTGGCCGGCTGCCTTGGCCTTGCCGAAGTCGTCCTGCAGCACCTTGGGCTTTGAGAGATCGGACATGGTCGGCATCAGTGCCGGCAGCACCCGGTCGGGGGCCAAGGCGCGCCAGGCCATCACCCGCTTATAAGGCCCGCTGACCACGCCGATAATGTTGCGCCTGGCCATGATCGCCAGGGTCCTGTCGCGGATCTCGTCATCGGTCGTCGGTGACCAGATCGGGTCGGCGCAGCCGGGCGTCTTGAACATGCCGATCAGACCGTCGGTCCAGGGCTGGCGCTGGTCCCAGGTCGGCATCGGCGAGATCGGCGTGCACATGGCCAGCGGCGGCGGCCCCTGGTCATCCGCCGCCAGAGCGTGCAGGTGCATATCGATGATCGGATCGGCGGCGGCGGCAGGCGTGACGCAGAGCCACAGCCCCGCGAGGGCGAGCAGGATGGGCTTGGGGGACATGTCGTGCTCCAGCGTCCGGCGCTAATTGCCGCAGATCAAGTCAAGCTGACCCGCCCCCGCCTTGTAAATGCCCTTGAGAACAAAGGTCTGCGATTTCCGCCGACACGCGCGGCCTAGGCGAGGTCGCGGAAGATCTCGGGCAGGGCGGCGGTCAGGGTCGAATAGTGCGAGTGCCCCGGAAAGGACCGGACGCGGCGGGACTCCGGCCGGGCCTCGGCGATGGCGTGCGACATGCCCGATGGTGCCCAGGTATCGGCCTCGCCGCACCACAGGGTAATCGGTGCCCGCAGGGTCACCAGCCGTTCGGGCGTCTGGACTACATAGCCGCCGATGTCGCGCTTATAGCCCCGTGCGCCCTTGGCCAGGCTGTGGACGATGATGCGTTGGAGACTCGCCTGGAATGCCGGGTCGAGGGCCAGTTCAGCGTCCGCCCCGGCCGCGCCGGCGAAGATCTGGCCGAACAGCGTC
Source organism: Caulobacter sp. AVps16 (assembly GCF_058681455.1). Classification (NCBI taxonomy): domain Bacteria; kingdom Pseudomonadati; phylum Pseudomonadota; class Alphaproteobacteria; order Caulobacterales; family Caulobacteraceae; genus Caulobacter; species Caulobacter sp. AVps16. The sequence continues at coordinate 329,236 of NZ_CM178739.1, read as the reverse complement.
TTGGGCGCCAAGGCCGCGAGACCGCCTTGCACCTGGGTCATCAGGTTGAACAACCAGGGTTGGGCGCGCGCCAGGGCGAAGACCCGGCCGCCCGCCATATGCGGCAGGAAGTCCCCATAGCCCAGCGGAGCCGCCGTTGAGATCAGATCCAGGCTCAGATCGTCGCCACGACCGCGCTCAGCCAGCCGCAGCGCGATCTCGGTGGCGACATAGCCGCCCAGCGAGAAGCCCACCAACCGGATAGGACCCTCAGGATATCGCCGCAGGATGCTGGCGGCCAGATGGTCCAGATAGGGCTCGAGCGCCAGGTCGGGACGGTCCAGGGCCCGGTCGGGCGCAAACAGATTGGCGGCAGCTGTCCAGCCGTCGGGACGCGCCAGGGTCAGTTCAACAGGCGAGCCTGGTTGGCCGTGCAGATAGACAAACTGGTCCGCCGCCATGTCTCGCCCCTTCGCCGCCTGGATCGCAGGCATGCCACCCGGCGTGTCATAGGGGGTGGTGGTCGAGGGTCAAGCGCGCCGGCGTCGCGTCCACTGGCGAAGATCCGGTTGAAACCGGCCAGCGCGGCGGCCCATAACAGCCACATGACCGACACCGATCTTACCGCCTTCGTCCGCGGCCTGCCCAAGGCCGAACTCCACATGCACATCGAGGGCAGCCTCGAGCCGGAGCTGATGTTCGAGCTGGCCGAGCGCAATGGCCTCGCCCTGCCCTTCAAGTCGGTCGAAGAGATCCGAGCGGCCTACGCCTTTTCGAACCTGCAGGACTTCCTGGACATCTATTATCAGGGGGCCGGGGTGCTGATCACCGAAGCCGACTTCAAGGATCTGGCCCTGGCCTATTTCCGACGGCTGGCGGCCGATGGTGGCACCCATGCAGAGATCTTCTTCGACCCCCAGACCCACACCGATCGCGGCATCGCTTTCGATGTGGTGATCAAGGGCCTGCTGGCCGGCATGGACGAGGCTGAAAAGACGCTGGGCGTCACGTCAAAGCTGATCCTCTGCTTCCTGCGCCACCTGGACGAGGACGCCGCCTTCGCCACCCTGGAACAGGCCAAACCCTGGCTTGCCGAGATCGTCGGCGTGGGTCTGGACAGCTCCGAAGTCGGCCATCCGCCCGCCAAGTTCGCCCGCGCCTTCCAGGCGGCCCGCGACCTGGGCCTCAAGATCGTCGCCCACGCCGGCGAGGAAGGCCCGCCGGCCTATGTCTGGGAAGCCATAGACCTGGTGAAGGTCGACCGTATCGACCACGGCAACCGGGCGCTCGAAGACGACGCCCTGACGGCGCGGCTGGTGCGCGACGGCACGACCCTGACGGTCTGCCCGCTGTCGAACCTGAAGCTGTGCGGCGTGAAAACGCTGGAGGAGCACCCCCTCAAGCGCATGCTGGACCTGGGCCTGAAGGCTACGGTCAATTCCGACGACCCGGCCTATTTCGGCGGCTATCTGCTTGAGAACTACATGGCCACGGCCACGGCGGTGGGCCTGACGCGCGAGGATCTGGTGACCCTGGCCAAGAACAGCTTCGCCGGATCGTTCCTCAGCGAGGCAGAGAAGGCTGAAAGGATCGCGGGCGTCGACGCCTATGCGGCGGCGAACTAGCCCGCGACAGCGCTCCGCAGCACCGCCGCGATATCGTCGAGCGCCTCAAGGCCCAGGTCCGGATCGATGCGGATCACAATCACCGAACCCGCCAGCCGGTCGGCGATCGGGGTCTCATCGGCGTCCATGTCGCGGGTCCGGAACGATGTGCCGACGGCTTCAACGCCGGCATCGCCGAGCTTTGTCAGCACGTCGGCGGCGGTGTCTTCGGGCAGGCTGAAGGCGCAGGTCTCGGACACCCAGCTCATGCCCCAGCCCGGCTGAAAGCCGATCGGCGCGTCCAGAAGCAGCACCCGCAGGCGCTGGGCGGCGGTGGCCAGGCGCGGCCGCTTCTGCGGCCACAGATCCAGGCCCGCCTCGCCCTCGAACAGCGGGGTATCCATGGCATTGATCGGGGTGGCATCCTCGCAGGCGACGAACACGCCCTGACCGCTGGGCAGGCCGACAATGACCGGCACCGGGGCACTCTGGATGACGTCAAAGGCCTCGACGGCCTCGACCAGGATCGGCAGGCCGGTCTCGTCCCGAAAGGCGGCCCAGGCCCGCAGGTCAGGTGCGCGGCCATGGGCACCGGCCGGCAGGATGGCCTCCAGCGGGCCGGGGGCCTCGGGCAGGCGCTCGCGCAGATGGGCAGGATCGAACATCCAGCTGAACGGATCGACATCGACCAGCCAGGGCTTGAGTCCGGCATCCGCGACGCCCTTCAGGGTCGCGGCGCAGGCCAGGGCCGAAACAACACAGTAGCCGCCGGGGCGCACGCCGAGGGCGGTGAGGGCGACGGAGACGGCCTGGGCGTGATCTGACAGAACCCTTACCGCGACCGGTTGACAGAAGCGCGACATCAGGCCGGCTTCCTCGCCGGGTCCATGACCGGCCGCACGCAGGGCCTCGGTCACGGCATCGAAGTCCACGGGCGAGGCCGGCGCACGGGTCTTGGCGGTGATGGCTTTCGGAACGGGCGCGGTGGCGGGCGAAGGACGCATGGGGCAGGCGCTTCCACGAGAGACCGGTTCCGCCCTATGGCGTCACCTTATGGTTAAGCAACCGTAACAACCGATTCCATTCGCCCCGCTGCGGCGCGCCGTCGCGGGGAAAAGCTCAGAGCTTGGACTCAGCCTGCCATGAGTCGCGCAGTTCCCGCTTGAGAACCTTGCCGATGTGGCTGCGGGGCAAGGCATCGACCAGATGCACCTCGGCGATCCTCTGGGTCTTGCCCACCCGGCCATTGACGAAGGTCCTGATCTCCTCCGCCGTTGCGCTCGTCCCGGCCTTGAGGGCCACGAAGGCGACCGGAGTCTCGCCCCAGGCATCGGACGGCACCCCGACCACCGCCGCCTCGGCGACGGCCTCGTGCCTGACGATCTCGGCCTCCAGATCACTGGGATAGATGTTGAAGCCGCCGCTGATGATCATGTCCTTCTTGCGGTCCATCAGCGTCAGGAAGCCGTCCTCGTCGAACCGGCCCACGTCGCCGGTGCGAATGAAGCGCTCACCCTCGGGCGAGATCCAGGTCGCCTCGGCGGTCTTGCCCGGCTGGCCGTGATAGCCGTTCATCATGCCGGCCGACCGCCCGACGATCTCGCCGACCACGCCAGGCCCGACCTGGACGCCGTCCTCGTCGATCAGACGGATATCGTGGCCCGGGGCCGGCCGCCCCACCGTGTGCAGCTTGTCCGGATGCTCATGGGCCATCAGGATGCAGGTGCCGCCGCCCTCGGTCATGCCGAAATACTCGACCAGTCCACCAGGCCAGCGCTTGAGGACGTCGGCCTTCAGATGGGCGGCGAACGGGGCGCTGGTGCAGAACTTCAGATGGGTGGTCGACAGGTCATAGCTGTCGAAATCAGGTCGCTCCATCAGCCGGCGGTACTGTACGGGCACCAGCATGGTGTGGGTCATGCGGTGGGTCTGGGCCAGGTCCAGATAGCGGCCGGCGTCGAACTTCTTCATCAGGATGACGGTCCCGCCGCCCGCCAGGGTCGGGAAGAAGACGACCAGGGTGGTGTTGGAATAGAGCGGGGTCGACAGCAGGGTCACGGCGGTCGGGCCATAGCCGACCGCGTCGCCGCGGAAGACGTGCTTCCAGCGCATGCCGTGCGACTGGACGATGCCCTTGGGCGTGCCGGTGGTGCCGCTGGAATAGATGATATTGAACGCCGCTTCGGGGGCGATCTCGACGGGCGTCGGCTGGGCACCTTCAGGGGCCAGCCAGGCGTCGAAGGCCTCGCCGGCACCCGAGCCGTCCAGGGCGATCAGGCGCACCGCAACCGGTGCGGGCGTCTGGGCCTCGGCCACCCCGGCGTCGAGAAAGAACAGCTTGGCCCCGCAGTCCGCGACCATGCCGGCTATGGCCTCGGGCGTGGAGGACGGGGCGATCGGCGCGACCGCAACACCGGCCCTCAGCCCGCCCAGAAATACCGCCGTGTAGGGAATGGATGAGAGGGCGCAGACCGCCACCGCCTCGCCCGGCTCGATCCCGTCGCGCTGCAACGCAGCCGCCACGCGATCGACCAGGGCGTCGAACTGGCCGTAGGTCACGGCCTCGCCGGATTCCATGATGATGGCCGGATGGTCGGGATTTTCCGCCGTCCGCAGCCGCAGGATGTCACCCATCACGCCGTAGTCGGCGCTCATCATGCTGGCGATGGTGGTCATGGGCGAGCATCCACAGAAATTGTCATCCCGGACAAGCGCGAAGCGCGCCGATCCGGGACCGACCCGAAGCGCTGAGTTCCATGTCGGTCCCGGGTCTGCGCTTCGCTACGCCCGGGATGACAACGTTCAGGAGGATGCCGCTACGCGTCCCTGAAGCCCTTGCCCTCGGCCACCAGCCGCTCCAGCAAGGCCGACGGCTTGAAGTCATCGCCAAGGGCCGCGTGGAATTCGCGCATCTTGGCCAGGATCTTGTCGAGGCCGACCAGCTCGCCCCAGAACATCGGCCCACCGGTATAGACCGGCCAGCCATAGCCATTGAGCCACACCGTATCGATGTCCGAAGCGCGGATGGCCTTGCCCTCTTCGAGGATCTTCGCGCCTTCATTGACCATCGGGTACAGGCACCGCTCCAGGATCTCCTGATCGGTGATGTCGCGGCGCTGGATCTGGCGCTTCTCGGCGAAGTCGCGGATCACCTCCTCGACGATGGCCGAGGGCTTGGCGACGCGGTTTTCGTCATAGTCGTAGAAGCCCTTGCCGTTCTTCTGACCGCGACGATCCATCTCGCACAGTACTTCGCGAACGGTCGAAGACGAGGTCTTGGCCGGATCCCAGCCGATGTCGAGGCCGGCCAGGTCGCTCATCGCAAACGGGCCCATGGGCAGGCCGAAGTCGTAGAGCACCCGGTCAACGTCCCAGGGCATGGCCCCTTCGAGGATCAACTTCTGGGCCTCGCGCTGGCGCTGGGCCAGCATGCGGTTGCCGACAAAGCCGTGGCAGTTGCCGACCAGAACGGCGACCTTGCCGATCTTCTTGCCGATCGCCATCGAGGTGGCGATCACCGACTTGTCGGTCTTGGCCCCGCGGACGATCTCCAGCAGGCGCATGACATTGGCCGGCGAGAAATAGTGCAGGCCGATCACGCTTTCGGGGCGCGAGGTCGAGGCGGCGATCACGTCGATATCGAGATAGGAGGTATTGGAGGCCAGGATCGCGCCCGGCTTGGCGATCTTGTCGAGCTTTCCGAAAACTTCCTTCTTGATCTCCATCAGCTCGAAGACGGCTTCGATGATCAGGTCGCAGTCGGCCAGGTCTTCCAGGTGCATGGACGGCGTCAGCAGCCCCATGCGCTTCTCGACGTCGTCCTGGGTCAGGCGGCCCTTCTTGGCGGTGTTCTCATAGTTCTTGCGGATCGTGGCGACACCGCGATCCAGGTTTTCCTGCTTCATCTCGATGATCGTCACCGGGATGCCGGCATTCAGGAAGTTCATCGAGATGCCGCCGCCCATGGTGCCCGCACCAATGACGCCGACCTTCTTGATCGGAATGAGCGGCGTATCGTCCGGAACATCGGGGATCTTGGCGGCCTGGCGTTCGGCGAAGAATACATGGCGCTGGGCGGCCGACTGGCTGCCGGTCATCAGCTCCATGAACAGCTTGCGCTCGGCTTTCAGGCCTTCGTCGAAGGGCAGGTTCACTGCCGCCTCGATGCACTTGATGTTGTTTTCCGGGGCCATGAAGCCGCGGAACTTCTTGGCGTTGGCGGCGCGGAAGGCCTCGAAGATCTCAGGCTTGCCACGGGCGGCCTCGACCTTGGCGTTCAGTTCGCGAACCTTAGCCAGAGGCCGCTTCTCGGCCAGCACCTTCTGGGCGTAGGCGATCGCACCGGCACGGAGGTTGCCCTCCTCGACCAGCTCGTCGAACAGGCCCATCGCAAGCGCGGCCTTGGCCGGCACGTGCTGGCCGCTGGTGACCATCTCCAGTGCCTTTTCGACACCGACGATGCGCGGCAGACGCTGAGTGCCGCCGGCACCCGGCAACAGGCCGATGTTCACTTCCGGCAGGCCACCCTTGGCCGACGGCACGGCGACGCGATAGTGCGCGACCAGCGCCACTTCCAGTCCGCCGCCCAGCACCGTGCCATGGATCGCGGCAATGACCGGCTTGGGCGAGTTTTCGATGGTGTTCTGAACGTCCTGCAGGGACGGACCGGTCATGGCCTTGCCGAATTCGGTGATGTCGGCCCCGGCGATGAAGGTCTTGCCCTCGCAGATCAGCACGATCGCCTTGACGGCGGGATCGGCAATGGCCGCGTCAAAGGCACCCGAAAGGCCTTCGCGTACGGCAGCCGACAGTGCGTTGACTGGCGGCGAGTTCAGCGTGACGACGCCGATGTCGCCTTCGACAGTGAGATCGGTGACGGCGTTGATCGCGGTCATGGCGGTTTCCACCCCTGCTCTTATGTTTGAACGGTTGTTTGAAGACAAAACCTGCACGCTCGCGCGCCGATGTCCAGACCTCCGTGACGGCGCCCGAATTATGGGCACCCGGCGTTGACGGCACAGGGGACATACTACAAATTCGAAATCAGAGATTCAGCCGAGATGGTCAGCGGGGGCGGCCGAGGCGTTGAACGCTATCAAAGCCCTCCCGCGACCAAGAACCGTCCGTGCTGGGGGAGGGCGTAAGCGTGGAGGCCGGGGCTTGGGGCGCGACTTGCAAGCGTCCCGCCAATTCGAAGTCATGGATTTTTACGCGGACGCGGCGCGTTGTGGCCAACGTGTCGAACTAGGTAAAGCGCACTTCGGCGCGGGAGCCCTGCTCCCGCGCCGCTTTCTTTGCGCGCCCCCCAAGGAGCCTGACTAGGCGGCGCTTTCCGTAAAGGCTGAATAGACCAGGGTGCGCAGCTCGCGCCGGATGGGATAGGCCGAGGACGGCATCAGCTGGGTCATGAACACCACCGCCAGGTCTTCGACCGGATCGATCCAGAAGGCCGTCGAGGCCATGCCACCCCAGAAATACTCGCCATGCGAGCCGATGTTCTTGGTCCGCGCCTGATCGACAGTCATGGCGAAGCCAAGGCCAAAGCCCAGGCCTTCGAATACCGCCTCGCTGAACAGCGACTTGGAGAGGTCCGTCAGTTCCTTGCCACCCGGCAGGTGGTTCATGGTCATCAGCTTGATGGTCTTGGGGCTGAGCAGTCGCGCGCCGTCCAGTTCGCCACCGTTCAGCAGCATGCGGCAGAAACGCATATAGTCGTCAGCCGTCGAGACGAGGCCGCCGCCACCCGACTTGACCGACGGATCGGTCAGGAAGCGGCTCTTTTCCGGATCGTCCTGCAGGACCACCTTGCCTGACGGCGTCAGGGCGTAGCAGGCGGTAAACCGGGCGCGCTGGCTCTCCGGAACATGAAAGCCCGTATCGACCATCTTCAGGGGATCGAAGATGCGGCTCTTCAGAAAGGCGTCAAAAGGCTGGCCGGAAATGGTCTCGACCAGGTAGCCGAGCACGTCCGTGGCCACGGAATAGTTCCAGGATTCGCCGGGCGTGAATTCCAGGGGCACCGTGGAGAGCTTGTCGACAAAGTCCTGCAGGCCGCCGTCGCTGTCGATCCCGTCCAGCTTCAGCTTGCGATAGGCCGCATCGACATTGGTACGCTGCTGGAAGCCATAGGTCAGACCCGCCGTATGGCGCAGAAGGTCCAGCATGCGCATCGGCTCGCTGGCGCGCTTGGTCTGGAAAGCGCCCAGGACGCCCGCCTGGAAGACGCCGAGGTCGCGCCAGGCCGGGATGTAGCGATGGACCGGATCATCGAGGGAGACCTTGCCCTCCTCGACCAGCATCATGAAGGCGACGCTGGTGACGGGCTTGGTCATCGAATAGATGCGAAACAGGCTGTCGGCCTGCAAGGGCTTGCCGCGCTCGACATCGGCCGAGCCCAGAACCGAGCTATAGGCCAGCTGGCCACGTCGCCAGACCTGGGTGAGGGCGCAGGGCAGCTTGCCGCTGTTGATGTACCGCTCCTGGATGAAGGTCTCGATGCGGCTCAGGCGCTCCGACGACAGGCCTACGGCTTCCGGCGTGCTCATGGATACTGTCTCCCCTGGGATCGCCCCCGGATCGAAGGCGTTGTTCTTGTTGGCAGCGAGGCATCCGGCCGTGATCGGCACCAGGTAGCATCGTGCGTGGCTATTCAAAACGAAGCAGGGTCCGTGGGCAAGGACTTGCGCACTACAGGGTCCGCCGGCCCGCAAAAACTCGGCATTCTGCAACAGGCCTGAAAAACAGGCGCACCAAAGCTCTGCTAAGGAGGAGATAATCGGAGGGCAGCCTTTGCGCTGCCGCTGGGGACGCCTAAATTGGAGGCAGCCGCCCAGCGACCGGCAAAATCGGCATTTCGGGGACCCCGCCTTATGGATGACGGACGGATCGCAGGTGCGGCCACCGCGCGCTATGCGCGGAAGAAAGAGGCGATCCTCGCCGCCGCAACCGCCATCCTCAATCGCCAGGGGGTGCGCGGCATGACCCTGGCCGACGTTGCAGCCCGGGTGGGCCTGATCACCACCAGCGTCACCTATTACTACCGCAAGAAGGATGATCTCGCCGCGGCCTGTTTCCTGCGTGGCCTGGAACGGTTCGATGCCATGATCACCCAGGCAGCGGTCCAGCCTGATCCACCATCACGTCTGAAAACCTTCATCGACCTGTATCTTGATCTGAACCGGCGGGTCAGGCTGGGCGAGGCCACGCCCCTGACCAGTTTCACCGAGATCAAGGCCCTCAAGGAACCGCTGCGCTCATCGGTCTCCCAGGCCTTCAACGACCTTTTCCGGCGGGTGCGCGGCTTCTTCGAGGGCGAGGGCTTCGAGCACCTGGAGAAGCGCGAACGCAATGCCCGCACCCATCTGCTGATGGAGCAGGTCTTCTGGTCGGGCACCTGGTTGCGGCGCTACGATCTGGATGATTACGACCGCGTTCGGGACAAGATGTACGACATCCTGGTCGGCGGCCTGGCCGCACCGGGGCGACTCTGGTCGCCCGCCGCCCTGCCCGATCCAACGCCGGTCTCGCCCGACGGCCTGGAATGGCGTGAGACCTTCCTGGTCGCCGCCACCCGGCTCATCAATCAGCGCGGCTATCGCGGCGCGTCCGTCGAGGACATCTCCGCGGCCCTGAACGTCACCAAGGGCTCTTTCTACCATCACCACGATGACAAGGACGCCCTGGTGGTCGAGTGCTTCCAGCGCACCTTCGCAGTGATCCGCAAGTCGCAGGTCGATGCCCGCGCCGGCCAGGGGACATCCTGGGACCAGGTTTCCGCAGCCACGGCGGCACTGGTGGCCTATCAGCTGTCAGACCATGGTCCGCTGCTGCGCGCCTCGTCGATGGGGGCCCTGCCGACGGACATCCGCCATGAGATGGCCGAAGGCTATGGCCGGGGCTCGGAGCGCTTCGCAGCGATGATCTCGGACGGGATCGCTGACGGCTCGATCCGGCCCGTCGATCCGATGATCGCCGCCCACATGATCAATTCCATGCTCAATGCCGCCGCTGCCCTGGGAGCCTGGGTTCCCGGTGTCGAGCGTGATGAGGCGGCAGGGCTGTTCGCCCGCCCGCTCATGATGGGGCTGTTCACAGCCTAGTGGCCGTGACGGGACGCTCTGGCGCTATCGCCAAAAACAGAAGCGCGCCCCAGATGGGACGCGCTTCCGTCTTGATCGCTCCAGCGCGAGTTAGAACTTCTTGCGCAGTCCAACCTTGTAGGTCCGGCCCAGCGGATCCCCGGTGAAGGGGTCATAGGCGAGATCCAGACGGGCGTAGGACGGGTCCTTGTCGAACAGATTGGTGATCGCGGCCGTGACCGTCGTGTCCCAGGGCAGGAAGACGCGATAGGCCAGATCGGTCAGGACCTGGGCGTCGATCTTCTTGCCCCGGGTGATCTGGACGCCTGCTCCGGTCGTGTCCTTGTAGGCATTGGCCGCAAAGGGGGCCGTACGCTGATCGGTGTACGAGTCGATATAGTGGACCGTCAGGCGCACATTGTGCGGCCCCATGCTCCACTCGGTGTGAACGTCACCCTTCCACTGCGGGATTGGCACGACCGTGGTCTGGTAGTTGAGCAGGCCAACGGCGTCGAAGGCCTTCTCGACCACCACACCCTCGACGCTGGTGGCTCCAACCTTGTACTCGGAGATGTAGGTGGCATTGCCGCCGACCGCGAGATCGCCGCCAAGGACATTGCTGAACTCGTAGTCGACCGCAAAGTCGAAGCCGGAGTTCTTCACCGCCGCGCCATTGATGTAGTTGGTCTTCAGGCGCGCGATCGTCGTCGGGGGACCGCAGACACCGTTGAAGGTGAACCGCGCCGCCAGGGCCGGATAGAGCGCGCAGTTATTGGCCCCCGCGGCACCGTTCGGATAGAGGGCATTGACGATACCGGCCACAGGCTCGGTGACGATCGGATTTTTGAAGTCGAACTGGAAGTAGTCGATGCTGGCCTTCAGCTTGCCGTGGCTGAACAGCAGGCCGGCGTTGTAGGTATTGGCCTTTTCCGGATTGAGGTTCGGATTGCCGAAGATATCGACCGCCCGGAACGTGCCCAGAATGCTCTGCAGTGATGTCACCGAGGTCGTGGTGGTGATCGGATCCGGCGGCCCGCGGAAGGTGGAACCGGCGGAGCCCCGCACGGCCAGCCATGGCAGGGCCTGCCAGCGCGCAGAGATCTTGGGATTGAAGGTGTCACCCACCGCGCCGCCATAGTCTTCAAAGCGGGCCGCCAGCTGGACCTGGAAATCGTCGGTGAAAGGCACCGACAGTTCGCCGAAGGCGGCCATCACATCAGACTGGTTGTCGGCCTCGTTGCCCACGCCCAGGAACATGAAGGGCCCGTTGCGCTGCGAACCGGTGCAGGTCGTGACACCAAAGTCCGGCGTGTTGACGCAAGGATTGATCGCCGCATTGCTGATGTCGTTATAGTCGGCCTTGAAGTAGGTCCGGCGATACTGAACGCCCGCCGCCCAGGCGACATCGCCGCCGCTGAGGCTGATGGCGGTCTTGCCGTTCAGAACCGCTTCACCGACGAACAGTCGCGAGGACTGCTTGGTCGACAGCTTCTGGAAGAACCACTTGGCCAGGTCCTTGTTGACCGCCAGGGCCGAGTTGTAGGCCGGATTGGCGACGCCGGTGACCGCATTGCTCGGGATCGCGCTGGCAAACGGGTTGAAGTACATGCAGCCGCCGACGCCCGCAGTACCCTGGATACCGGGCAAGGTGGGATTGCTGTCGCAGGTCGGGCCGCCGAGGCCCTGCAGGGCCAGGGCGTAGCGGTTCACCAGGGTGTCATAACCCGTGCGGATACCGATCTCCTGGGAGTAGGTCAGAGCCATTTCCCAGCCGATGCCGTTGTCGAATTCGCCCTGCAGATCACCCGAGACCCGGAACGCGTCGAAGGCGCGCGAGCCGATCGAGGGGCCATAGCCGAAGGCCGGGTTGCCTCCGATCCCGAAGGGCCGGTTTGCCGCGTTGATGGCCCCGAAGGCAAAGATGGACCCCGGCGCCGAAAACTGGGTGCCGTTGACCAGATTGGTCAGCTGAACGGTCGGATTGGCCGCGATAAAGGCCTGCAGGCCCGGATTGGTCGCCGGAACAATGTAACGCCCTGCGATGGGCGAAGCTTCCGCGGTCGGCACGGCCAGTGCGGCATAGGACGGTGAGGTGTTCCAGTCAGGGACGTCCGTATGGGCATACAGCACTTCGACATGGAACTTGGTCTTGTCGGACAGGTTGGCGTTGATCTCGCCATAGATCTGCACCGCGTCCGACTTCTCGACGAGATTGTCGAACGGGGTGTAGTGCCAGTAGCAGACCGGGGTCAGGCCGCTGAAGCCCGGGAAGCCGCCCAGGCCGCCGCAGCCCGGATCACGCATGCCACTGGTCGTGCTGGCCAGGGGAATAAAGGTCGAAGGGCTGCCCGCCGCCGACCAGCCGGCTTCCGGATTGTTCAGATAGGGGGTGTTGGCCCAGTTGCGCTCTGCCACGCTCAGTTTGGAGCGATGCTGCCAGCCCGCGCTGACCAGAAGATTGCCGTTGTCCCAGATCTTGCCGAAGGTCGCGTTCAGGCCGTAGTCGCCGTCCGAGCCATTGATGACCCGGTAATCGGCGCCCACCTCGAGCCCATCGACATTCCGCTTGGTGATGAAGTTGACGACGCCGGCGATGGCGTCCGAGCCATAGGTCGCTGCCGCGCCGTCCTTCAGGACTTCCAGCCGTCCAATGGCCGCCGCGGGGATGATGTTGGTGTCGACGATCCCTGCCCCGGCCGCACCGAACGGATTGATCGCCAGGCGCCGGCCATTCAGCAGCACCAGAGTGCGTTGCGAGCCAAGGCCGCGAAGATTGACCGAGCCCGAGCCTTCCGAGCCCTGGGCCCGGCTGTCGAACTGGTTGGTGTCACCCAGAACCCCACTGGAAACCGACAGGGCCTTGAGGAGTTCGACCGTGGAGGGAGAGCCACGCTTCTGCAGTTCTTCGGCACCGATCACATCGACCGGAAGGGCAGCGTCCTCAGGCGTACCCCGGATGAAGGAGCCGGTGACGACGACCTCTTCGACCTGTGTGGATGCCGCATCGGGCCGGGTCTGGGCGTGCGCCGCCCCGGCTGTCAGGGCGATGGCCAAGGCCAGTGACGAGCCGCCGCGCAGGAACACGGTTCTATTCATTATGCTTCCCTCCCTCGTTTGCTTTTTTGATGCTTATTTTTGGGGGCCTTGGTCGATCTCAGTCGTCGGGACGCCTTGCAGGACAGGTCGCTGACCAGATCATCCCGTCGAGGAAGAAATCTGGCACCGCAGCATTTTCGAAACCTGATGATGCACCGCACATAACCGACACGCCTGGGATCTCCCTGAGCCGGATACCGGAAAACGCAAGCATACTGCCTCACAAGACAGAGCAAGGCGGGTCACGAACCTGAATTCGAACACCCGTTTCGATGATGCGGTATGTTTCTGAGGGACGCAACTGTCTCTCTGCCGCGCGAAGGCGCGAACCGCCTTCACCCTGCCGTGCCTGCAATGCTCCGATGGCGGCATATCTCTAAGCATCTTGATTGTTAAGTTGCTTAGAGATATGTTCCCAACATGATTCGCGATTCAGCACCGTCCGACTGCGCGCCCCGGGCCGCCTATGCCGACAGGCTGAACGACCCCATCATGCAGCGCCTGAAGGCCATCTCGTTTCTGAACCTCGAGATCGGCAAGAAGATCGGCGAGACCCTGGGGGTCAACGTCACCGACATGGCGGCGATGGAGCTGTTGATCGACGCGCGCACGCTGACGCCGAGCCAGCTGGCCAGTCAGCTGAAGGTGACAACGGCTGCAGCCACCCAGATCGTCGATCGTCTGGAGCGGGCCGGTCATGTCACGCGCGAGCGAAAGACCATCGACCGCCGAAAGATCTTCGTGGCTCCCGTGGAAGCTTCAGAGGTCAGGGCCTTCGCGCTGCTGGCACCGATGCTCGATGCCTTGAGCGGCGTGATCTCTGACCTTACCCCCGCCGAACGCAGCGTCATCGAGACCTTTCTGGACCAGGTCGTCGACATCTACCTCCAGGCGTCGGGGCCACCGCCCCTGTGTCCCGAACCGACCGAACCTGATGACGCCTCCTCCCCTGTCCCCTAGCGCGCCCGAGTACCGGCAGATGAACCCTAGCAAGACTGTCAGGCGACCTGGATCAGGCGCGAGCCTGTCGGCCCTGGCCCTGGCCCTGACGGGGCTGGCCCTGGCCGGCTGCTCGACCGCCCCGCGCCACACAGCCGAGACCCGACTACCCGCGGCCTATGAGGTCGCGGCTGGAGCCACCCTGCCCGATCAGGATCTGGATCGCTGGTGGCTGGTCTTCAACGACCCCGCCTTGAGCGCGCTTGTGGACACGGCCCTGACCCAGAGCCAGGACGCCCGCCTGGCGGCAGCGCGCCTTGACGAGGCCCGCGCCGTTCGACGCGGACAGGTGCGGCAGCTCTACATCCCCTCTACGCCCCTGACCGGCTCAGCCAACCGCAGCAACACCGACATCATCGACCAGAGTGGGCCGGGCGGCTTTACCCAGGGCGGGGACAGCGAGAACTACAGCGGCAGTTTCGACGTCAGCTGGGAGCTGGACCTGATCGGTCGTCGCCGCGCTGCCATGGGCGTCGTGCGCAATGATCTGGCCGCCAGCCGTTTCGCCTATGAAGGCGCTCGCGCCGCCCTCGCCGCCAATGTCGCCCAGTCCTATTTCCAGGCGCGGGTCCTGGCCGTGCAGCTGGACGACGCGAGAGAGAGTGTCCGCATCGCCAGGGCCCTGGCCGATCTGGCTGCCGGCCGCGTTGCCAGGGGCCTTTCGCCGGGATCCGATGCGGATCGAATGGCCGCTGACCTGGCCCAGGCCGAGGCCCAGGCCGCCAGTCTGGAAGCTGAGCTGCAGGTTGCCCGCCGCAGTCTGCTGATCCTGGTCGGACGCGGCATCGATCCTCTGGCCAGTCTGCCTGTGGCGGCGATCCTGACCGATGCGCCCCCGACCCCGACGGCCCTGCCCGGCGCGCTACTGGCCCGCCGCCCGGACGTGCGAGAGGCCCAGGCCCGGTTAGCCTCGGCTTCTGCCAACCTGAAGGTCAATGAACTCGCGCTCTTTCCAACCTTCACCCTCAGCCCGGGGATCGGATTGACCAAGGCGTTGTCGCCCAGCTTCCTGACATCCGGAGCCACATCCTCCACCACCAGTTCCGCCTGGTCCATCGGCCTCAACCTGTCGATCCCGGTCCTGAACATTCCCAAGCTTCTGGCGGACATTGACGCCCAGGACGCCCGCACAGAACAGGCCGCCCTGGCCTATGAGAAGACGGTGCAGATGGCTTTCGGCGAAACCGAAGGCGCACTTCTGCAACTGTCCGCCGACCAGCGCCGTGTTGCCCTGCTCAGCGCTGGTGAACGTCGCGCCTCCACGGCCTATGAGGCCGCCCGCCGGGGCTATGCGGCCGGACTGAGCGACCTGACCTCGACCCTGCAGGCCGAGCAATCCTGGCGCGCCGCCCGGACGGGGCTCAACGGCGCGCGAGGTCAGGCGCTGCAACGCGCCGTCCAGACCTACAAGGCCTTGGGCGGCGGATGGTCGCCATCGCCGAACCCCTCGGCGGCTACCGAACAAACCTCTTCGCGATGAGATCCGCTCCAATGACACGCCCCCTGATCGCCGCCCTTTTTCTGACGACGGCCCTGGGCCTGACCGCCTGTGGCGACAAGCCGGACAAATCCGCCAAAGAGACCGCCGCCAGCCCGGCGCGCGCCGTCACGGTCGGCCGCGTGGAAAGCCGTTCGCTGGGGGCCGGGTTCGAAGCCTCGGGCCAACTAGTCCCGCGAGAGGAAGCCGCCGTCGGTTCCGAACTGGCTGGCTATCGCGTCGCCCGCGTCTATGTCGAGGAAGGGGCCTATGTCCGGGCCGGTCAGCCGCTGGTCCAGCTGGACGATACCCTGCTGCGCGCCCAGATCGCCCAGCAGTCGGCCCTGACGGCCCAGGCCCAGGGCGAAGCCGCCCGCGTCGCCGGGCTCGATGGCCAGGGCGTGCTCAGCCAGGAACAGATCGAAAGCCGCCGCTATGCCGCCAAGGCACAGGAGGCCGCCTTGGCAGAACTGAAGACGCGCTCCAGCCGCATGACCATCACGGCCCCGGTGAGCGGGCGAATTCTGGAGCGGACCGTGCGCCCCGGCGAGATTTCGGGCGGCGCAACCGCGCCCTGGTTCCGCATCGCCCGTGACGGCCTGGTCGAACTGGATGCCGAGGTCGGCGACGCCCAACTGTCCGCCATTGCGGTCGGTCAGTCTGCTCAGGTGCTCCTGCCCGATGGTCGCACGACCTCAGGCGTCGTCCGCCTGATCAGCCCCCGCATCGACGCCGCAACACGTCTGGGAAAGGTGCGGGTTCGCTTGCCCCGGGACTCGGGCCTTCGCCCTGGCGGCTTTGGCCGGGCCACCTTCGCGCCGTCCGGCCGCCAGGTGAAGGCCGTGCCGGAAACCGCGATCCGCTATGACGCCGAGGGCTCGTCCCTGGTCACCGTCGACGGGTCCAACCGCGCTCGCCAGACCCCGGTCCGCACCGGCCAACGCGGCGGTGGCTGGGTGGAACTGCTCGATGGCCCGCCCGTCGGTGCGCGAGTGCTGCTCGGCGGCTCAGCCTTCACCCTCGACGGTGATCTGGTCAAGCCGGCTGACGCCAATGGCAAGGCCGCGCGCTGATGGCCAATGTTCGCATCTCCGCCTGGTCGATCCAGAATCCGATCCCGGTCGCGGTTCTGTTCATCGCCCTGATCCTGGCCGGCATTGCCAGCTACATGATGCTGCCGATCAAGCAGTATCCCAATGTCTCGTTCCCGCTGGTGGCGGTGACCATCACCCAGAGCGGCGCAGCCGCAGGCGAGATGGAAACCCAGATCACCCGTCAGGTGGAAGACGCCGTCGCCGGGATCTCGAACGTCAAGAGCATCCGCTCTTCGGTCGTCCAGGGCGTCTCGACGACGTCGATCGAATTCGAGATCGGCGAAGACCTGCAGAAGGCCACCGACGAAGTCCGCTCGAAGGTTGATCAGGCCCGCGCCCTGCTGCCCCGCGAGATCGACGAGCCGATCGTCCAGCGCATCGATCTGGATTCGCTGCCGATCATCACCTACGCGGTCTCGTCGCACACGATGACGATCAGCGAACTGTCCTGGTTCGTCGACGACACCATCAGCCGCAGCCTGCAGGGTGAAAAGGGCGTCGCCCAGGTGGCGCGAGTTGGCGGGGTCAGCCGCGAGATCAACATCGTCATCGATCCCGACCGGATGGCGGCGGCGGGCCTGACGGCACCCCGGCTCAATGCGGCCCTGGCCAGTTTCAGCCTCGACGCCCCCGGCGGCCGGCTGGCGATCGGCGCACGCGAACAGACCGTCCGGGTTCTGGCCGCGGCCCGCACAGTCGAGCAACTGCGCGCCCTGACCATTCCCACGGCCGGCGGTCGGTTCGTCCGCCTGACCGACGTGGCCGAGGTCGGCGACGGCGCGGGTGAGGCGCGCTCCTTCGCCCGTCTCGACGGCCGGCCCGTGGTGGCCTTCCAGGTCAGCAAGACCAAGGACGCCAGCGACGTCCGCGTCGAGGACGGCATCAAGATCGCCATCGAGAAGATGGTGCAGGCCCATCCCGACGTCACCTTCACCAAGATCTATTCGATCGTCGACGACACCCGCGCCAGCTTCGAGGCGACCCGTACGACCCTGCTCGAAGGCATGTTGCTGGCCGCCGTGGTGGTGTTCCTGTTCCTGCGCGAATGGCGGGCCACCGCGATCACTGCCATCGCCATGCCGATGTCGCTGATCCCGACTTTCATCTTCATGGCGGTGATGGGCTTTTCGCTCAATGTCGTGACCTTGCTGGGCCTGACCCTGGTGATCGGCATCCTGGTCGACGACGCCATCGTCGAGATCGAGAATATCGAAAAACGCGTGGCGGCCGGCGAGCGACCCTATGCCGCCGCCATGGTCGGGGCCGATGCCATCGGTCTGGCCGTCGTCGCCACCACCTTCACCATCGTTGCGGTCTTCGCGCCCGTGGCCTTCATGCCAGGCATCCCGGGTCAGTTCTTCCGGGAATTTGGCCTGACGGTTGCCGTCGCCGTGCTGTTCTCCTTGGTGGTGGCCCGACTGCTGACGCCGCTGCTGGCGGCCTATTTCCTCAAGCCGGCCGCCCATCCGCGCCCGCGCAAGCCCTTCAAGGGCCTGTATCGCAACGTTCTGGAATGGGCCCTCGATCACCGGATCGTGGCCTGCATCATCGGCGGGGTGATCTTCGCTTTCTCGATCTTCATGGCCGCCGGCCTGCCGGCCGGCTTCCAGCCGCCGGCCAACAACAACTATTACTACCTGAAGGTCCAGGGCCCTCCCGGGGCTACGGCCGCCGACATGGATCGCGCGGTCCAGTCGATCACCAAACTGTTCAAGGCGCGACCGGAGACGGCCCACGTCTTTGCTCAGGTCGGCTCGGTCATTGCGGCCAGTGGCCCAGGCGGCGGATCCGGCGGCAGCGACCTGCGCGACGGCACGGTGACCATTGTCCTGCACGATGAGCGCGAGCTCCGCGTCCCGGAGATCAAGGCCCTGATGCGGGACAAGCTGCTGGATCTGCCGGATGTTCGCGTCAGTCTGCTGAGCGACGACGGATCGGCCGAGGTCTCCACCATTCTGACCAGCGAGAACGGCGAGGCCCTTGAACGCGCCGCCCTGACCCTCGAGCGTCAGATGCGCGGCCTGAAGACCATTGCGGATCCTCGCCCGGCCTCTCCCCCCAGCGGACCGGAAATCGTTATCCGTCCCCGCCCGGACGAGGCCGCCCGTCTCGGCGTCTCACCGGCCGATATCGCCGCCATCGCCCGCGTGGCTTCGGTGGGAGACATCGATGCCAATGTCGCCAAGCTGACGGACGGCGAGCGCCGCCTGCCGATCCGGGTGCGCCTGGATGACAGCACGCGTGGCGACCTGGCCCGGATCAAGGCCCTGCAGCTGCCGACCGCATCGGGCGGCTATACGCGGCTCGACGCTGTGGCCGATGTCGAGTTCCAGGCCGGTCCGGCCAAGATCGAACGCTTTGGCCGCAAGCGCCAGCTGACCACCGAGGCGGACCTTCAGCCCGGCGTCGTCCTTGGCTCGGCGACGGTCGAGGTCGACAGTCTTCCGATCATGAAGAACCTGCCCGCCGGCGTGGAAAAGGCCACAGGCGGCACGGAGGAAGCCATGGGCGAACTGTTCGGCGGCTTCGCCATCGCCCTGCTGTCGGCGATCTTCCTGGTGTTCGGCGTGATGGCCCTGCTGTTTGGCAGCTTCTTCAAGCCGATCACCATCATGTCGGCCCTGCCCCTGGCCATCGGCGGAGCCTTTGCCGGCCTGCTGCTCTGCGGCATGAGCATGTCGATCCCCTCGCTGATCGGTCTGCTGATGCTGATGGGTCTGGCGGCCAAGAACTCCATCCTGCTCGTGGACTATGCGATCGAGGAGGAGCGGGCCGGCAAGCCCCAGCGCGAGGCCATCCTTGAGGCCTGCCGCGAACGGGCCCGGCCGATCATCATGACCACCCTGGCCATGATGGCCGGCATGCTGCCGACGGCCCTCGGTATCGGCAAGGGCGCCGAATTCCGCCAGCCTATGGCCGTAGCGGTGATCGGCGGCCTGATCACCTCGACCGTCCTGTCCCTGGTTCTGGTGCCGGTGGTCTATGAGATCGTCGACGATTTCGAAAACTGGCTGAAACCCAAGCTGGCCCGCTGGACGACCCCACGGGAAGCGCCGGTAACCGCTGGGCCGGAGGCGGCGACCCCGGCAGAGCGGATCTAGAACGAAGGGCCCCGGTGCGAACCGGGGCCCTTTTTCAAACCGGGGTCTCAGCGGATCGAGGCGATCTCGTACAGGAAATCGACATAGCCCATGGTCGCGCCGACCAGGCCTTCGACCTTGGGATTGGAGGACTCGATCACGTAGTACTCGTTGGGAGCGTGAGCGCCGCTGCCGTGACCCAGACCGAACTGCCCGGCCGGCAGGCCGACGGGGGCCGAGGTAAAGACAGCGCCCGGCCATGAGCCGGCCAGTCGCGGATAGAGCGAGGTCTCGACGCCCAGGCGCTTGTAGCTATTGAGTTCGGCGCGGATCAGCCGGCTGTTCTCGTCGGTCTCGGTGGGATCATAGCCGCCGCTGACATTGACCTCGATATCCTGGAAGCCGCGCTTGTCGAGATGGGCCCGCAGCTTGGCCACGCAGTCGGCCATGGTCATGTTGGGCACCAGGCGCAGGTCAATCTTGGCGACGGCGCGGCCGGGCAGCACAGTCTTGCCGCCGGGGCCGGTATAGCCCGAGACCAGACCCTCGATATTGATCGTGGGCTGGGAGGCCAGGCGCTCCAGGGCCTTTTCCCACGGCAGGTCGTCGATCCAGCGATCCACCCCCAATGACCGCTTGGCATCAGCCTCGCTCATGCGCTGGGCCGCCAGGCCGATCAGCTCGCGTTCGCGCGCGGTCAGCGGTCGCACCTTCTCGAAATAGCCGTCTATCGCGGGCGTATTGCCGTCCGGGGTGACCAGGGTGGTCAGGGCCTGGACCAGTCGCCAGGCGGGACTGTCGACCCTGGCCTTCTCGCTGGAATGGATATCGGTCCGGGGACCCCGTCCCCATTTGGCTCCGCTGGCCACCAGTTCGAGCTCGACTATGCCCTTGGCCCCCAGATTGACACTGACGCCACCATTGCTGGGGCTCTGCCAGCCCGCGGGAATGACCACGCCCTCGCAGCGCTTCAGCGCCGCCAGAATGTGTGGCCGGGTGACGATCTGGTGGAAGTGCGGACTGCCGATCTCTTCCTCGCCCTCGCAGACCAGCACCAGATTGACCGGTGACTTACGGCCGGCCGCGCGGAGGGCGTGGAGCGCGGCGAGGAACGCCGCTTCCGGGCCCTTCTGGTTGACGGCCCCGCGACCCACGATGACCTTGCCGAAGCCCGGCTTGTCGACGATGCGCGCCTCCAGCGGCGGCGAACTCCACTCGGCGGGATCGAACTGCTTCACGTCGTACATGAAGTAGATGCCCATCCACCGCTTGGCACCGACGTCCAGGGTGGCAAAGACTCCGGGGTGGCCATCGGTCGGGACCTTCTCGACCTGTTGGAAACCGGCATCGCGGGCCAGGGCCATCATGTAGTCGGCCCCTTTGTCCATGTCGCGATTCTCGGCGGCGATCGACGGCAGGGCGATCCAGTCCTGGATGCGCTTGACCGAAGCGTCGAAGCCGGCCTCGGCGGCCTTGCGAACAGCGGCCTGGTCTCCGCTGGCAGCGAAGGTCAGCCCCGGCGTGAACAGGGTCAGGGCGGCAGCCCCGGTCAGCAGCGTGCGGCGATCCTGCACAAGGCCAGAGCGCTTCGATGTGTTGGTCATGCCGTTCCCCCAGATCAGACGTCGGGGGGATTAGAACCGGGCGCGCCGCGAGCGGCAAGGCCCGGCGCCTAGAACTCTAGCGCCTTGGGCCGATAGGTCAGGCGACAGACGGTCCAGCCGTCCTGGCGGGTCAGATCGAAGACGCCGCCAAGCTGACCGGCCATAGACCGGACGATCCGCAGGCCAAGACTGGCGGAGTTGCGGGGATCAAAGCCCGGCGGCGGCCCGGTGCCGTTGTCGCGCACGATCAGCACATGCTCGTCCCCGCTCTGATCGAGGCTGACCTGCACCTGGCCCGCGCCGCCCTTGAAGCCGTGTTCGATGGCGTTGTTGAAGCTTTCGAGCAGCACCAGGGTCACAGGCGTGGCCTGATCGGGGTGCAGAGGCGCCTCGCCGCCGTCCAGCGACACCTGGGCGGGGCTGCCGGCCGCCGCGTTGGCGTCGGCCAGAAGGCTCCGGGCGAAGTCGCGGAACGGAGACGGATCGCCGACCTGATTGTGCAGTTCGCGCTGGATCCGGGCGATGGTTTCAATCCGGCCACCGGCCTCGCTCAGGGCGTGACGCGCGTCGCCATCCTTGACCCCGGCCGCCTGGAGCCGCAGCAGGGCGCCGACGACCTGGATGTTGTTGCTCACCCGATGATGCAACTCGCGATAGAGCAGGTCACGGTTCTCGGCCAGCCGCTCATAGCGTTCGCGCTCGGCCGCCAGCTGCCGCATCGCGCCACGCATGCCGTCGATGAAGAAGATGTCGACCGCCACCACGAAGACATAGAAGAACAGCGCCATCCCGGTGGCGACGTTGATGTGGAAGCCGTTGTAGGCCGGGACGAAGAAGTAGCCCGCGCCGCCCAAAGCAAAAGGCCCCGGCGTTTCCGCCGGGGCCTTCGCATTCGATCAGCGTGTCGCTGAAGACCGGTCGATTACTCGACGATCTTGGCAACCACGCCGGCGCCGACCGTACGGCCGCCTTCGCGGATGGCGAAGCGCAGGCCCTGGTCCATGGCGATCGGGGTGATCAGCTCAACGTCCAGCTCGGCGTTGTCGCCCGGCATGATCATTTCCACGCCTTCGCGCAGCTTGATGATCCCGGTGACGTCCGTCGTGCGGAAGTAGAACTGCGGGCGATAGTTGGTGAAGAACGGGGTGTGACGGCCGCCTTCTTCCTTGTTCAGGATGTAGGCTTCAGCCACGAACTTCGTGTGCGGGGTGATCGAACCCGGCTTGCAGAGAACCTGGCCGCGCTCGACGTCTTCGCGCTTGGTGCCGCGCAGCAGAACGCCGACGTTGTCGCCAGCCTGGCCCTGGTCCAGCAGCTTGCGGAACATTTCGACGCCCGTGCAGGTCGTCTTCTGAACCGGACGGATGCCGACGATTTCGACTTCTTCGCCGACCTTGACGATACCCTTTTCGATACGGCCGGTGACCACGGTGCCGCGGCCCGAAATCGAGAACACGTCTTCGACCGGCATCAGGAACGGCAGGTCCAGCGGACGGGCCGGCTGCGGGATGTAGTCGTCAACCGTCTGCATCAGCGCCAGGATCGACTCTTCGCCGATCTTGGGGTTGCCACCGTCGATGGCGACCTTGGCCGAGCCCTTGGTGATCGGAATGTCGTCGCCCGGGAAGTCATACGACGAAAGCAGCTCGCGCACTTCCATCTCGACCAGCTCGAGCAGCTCTTCGTCGTCGACCAGGTCGACCTTGTTCATGTAGACGACCAGGGCCGGAACGCCGACCTGACGGGCCAGCAGGATGTGCTCGCGGGTCTGGGGCATCGGGCCGTCAGCGGCCGAAACCACCAGGATCGCGCCGTCCATCTGCGCCGCGCCGGTGATCATGTTCTTCACATAGTCGGCGTGGCCGGGGCAGTCGACGTGGGCATAGTGACGGTTGGCCGTCTCATATTCCACGTGCGCGGTGTTGATCGTGATGCCGCGGGCCTTTTCTTCCGGCGCAGCGTCGATGTCGGCGTAGTTCATCGCCTTGCCGCCGCCGACCTTGGCCAGCGTGATGGTGATCGCAGCCGTCAGCGTCGTCTTGCCATGGTCAACGTGACCGATGGTGCCGATGTTGCAGTGCGGCTTAGTGCGTTCGAACTTTTCCTTGGCCATTTTTCTCTACCTTCGGACCCCAAACCCCTCAAAAAGTGGGGGGGCCTGCAATGAATGGGGAATATCTGGGGTTAACTTAGGCGTACTTCTTGATCACTTCGTCGGCGACGTGTTGCGGCACCGGCTCGTAGTGATCGTAAACCATGCTGAACTGGGCGCGGCCTTGCGACATGCCCCGCAGGGTGTTCACGTAGCCGAACATGTTGGCCAGCGGCACGAAGGCGTTCACCACCGTGGCGTTGCCGCGCATGTCTTGACCCTGGATCATGCCACGACGGCTGTTCAGGTCGCCGATGACCGAACCCAGGTACTCTTCCGGGGTCACGACCTCGACCTTCATGATCGGCTCGAGCAGCTTGGGAGCGCCCTTTTCGCGCAGCTCCTTGAAGGCGGCGCGCGAAGCGATTTCGAACGCCAGAACGCTGGAGTCGACGTCGTGGTACTTGCCGTCCGTCAGGGTGGCCTTGAAGTCAATCAGCGGGAAGCCGGCCAGCAGGCCGTTGTCCTTGACGGAGTTCAGACCCTTTTCGACGCCCGGGATGTATTCCTTGGGCACCGCGCCACCGACGATCGAGTTTTCGAACACGAAGCCCGAACCCGGCTCGCCCGGCTCGAAGGTGATCATGACGCGGGCGAACTGGCCCGTACCACCGGTCTGCTTCTTGTGGGTGTAGTCGATGTCGACCTTGCGGCCCAGGCTTTCGCGATAGGCAACCTGCGGCGCGCCGATATTGGCTTCGACCTTGTAGGTCCGCTTCAGGATGTCGATCTTGATGTCCAGGTGCAGTTCGCCCATGCCCTTAAGGATCGTCTGGCCGCTTTCGAAGTCGGTCGAGACGGTGAAGGACGGATCTTCAGCGGCCAGCTTTTGCAGGGCGACGCCCAGCTTTTCCTGGTCAGCCTTCGACTTGGGTTCGACGGCGATTTCGATCACGGGCGCGGGGAATTCCATGCGCTCCAGGATCACCGGCGACTTCAGCGGATCGCACAGGGTGTCACCGGTGCGGGTTTCCTTGAGGCCGGCCAGGGCGACGATGTCGCCGGCATAGGCTTCCTTGATGTCTTCGCGGTTGTTGGAGTGCATGAGCAGCATGCGGCCAACGCGCTCGCGCTTGTCGCGCGTGGCGTTGAGCAGGCCCATGCCGGTTTCCAGCTTGCCCGAATAGATGCGGCAGAAGGTCAGCGAACCGACGAAGGGGTCGTCCATGATCTTGAACGCCAGAACCGACAGGGGCTCTTCGTCCGAGGCGCGACGCACGACTTCTTCTTCGGTCTTGAAGTCGATGCCCTTGGTCGGCGGGATGTCCAGCGGCGACGGCAGGTAGTCGACGACGGCGTCCAGGAGCGTCTGCACGCCCTTGTTCTTGAAGGCCGAGCCGCAGAGGATCGGATAGAAGGCACCGGTCAGAACGGCCTTGCGCAGGCATTTCTTGATGACTTCTTCCGAGGGCTCTTCGCCGCCCAGATAGGCTTCCATCGCCTCGTCGTCCATTTCGACGGCGTTCTCGACCAGATAGGCACGGGCCTCGACAGCCTTGTCCATCAGGTCGGCAGGGATTTCTTCATCGCGGAAGTTGGCGCCCAGGGCGTCGTTGTCCCAGACCACGGCCTTCATGCGGACCAGATCCACCAGGCCGCTCAGCGAGGTTTCCGAGCCGATCGGGAACTGGATCGGAACAGCCTTGGCGCCCAGGCGATCGCGGATCGACTCGACCGACTTGTCGAAGTCGGCACCGATCTTGTCCATCTTGTTGACGAACACGATGCGCGGAACATTGTACTTGTCGGCCTGGCGCCAGACGGTTTCGGTCTGGGGCTCAACGCCGGCATTGCCGTCCAGAACGGTGACAGCGCCATCGAGCACGCGGAGCGAGCGTTCGACTTCAATGGTGAAGTCGACGTGCCCGGGGGTGTCGATGATGTTCAGGCGCTTGCCGTTCCAGAACGCAGTCGTCGCGGCCGACGTGATCGTGATGCCGCGCTCCTGCTCCTGCTCCATCCAGTCCATGGTGGCGGCGCCATCGTGGACTTCGCCGATCTTGTGCGACTTACCTGTGTAGTACAGGATCCGCTCGGTCGTCGTCGTCTTTCCGGCGTCGATGTGCGCCATGATGCCGAAGTTACGGTAGTCTTCGATTTTATGCTGGCGGGCCATGATGGAGCTCTGCGTAGCGCTGCTGTGAGGCAGGGACATTTAAACGTGCGGCGCGGGCGGTTTATCGCAAACCGCCCGCGCCTGAAAGAGTGCTGGTAAGAAAGCTTACCAGCGGTAGTGCGAGAACGCCCGGTTGGCTTCAGCCATCTTGTGGGTGTCTTCGCGCTTCTTCACCGCGGTGCCGCGGTTGTTGGAAGCATCGAGCAGTTCACCAGCCAGCTTTTCGGTCATGGTGTTCTCGCCGCGCTTGCGCGCAGCGGTCACCAGCCAGCGGATGGCCAGGGCACGACGACGGTCCGGACGGACTTCCACGGGCACCTGATAGGTGGCGCCGCCAACGCGACGCGACCGGACTTCAATCGCCGGGGCGACGTTGTCCAGGGCGGAGTGGAAGGTCTCAAGCGGACCTTGGTCCTTGCGCTTGTTTTCCAGGATGTCGAAAGCACCATAGATGATGTTTTCGGCGACGGCTTTTTTGCCCTCATACATCACATAGTTCATGAACTTCGTGACGATCAGATCTCCAAACTTGGGATCCGGCAGGACTTGGCGTTTCTCGGCGCGACGGCGGCGGGACATTCTTCTTTTCCTTACTTCGGACGCTTGGCGCCGTAGAGCGAACGACGCTGCTTACGATCCTTGACACCTTGGGTGTCGAGGACGCCGCGCAGGATGTGATAGCGGACGCCGGGCAAGTCCTTGACGCGGCCGCCGCGGATGAGCACCACCGAGTGCTCCTGCAGGTTGTGGCCTTCGCCCGGGATGTAGCAAACGGCTTCAATGCCGGTGGTCAGACGGACCTTGGCGACCTTACGCAGAGCCGAGTTCGGCTTCTTCGGGGTCGTCGTATAGACGCGGGTGCAAACACCGCGACGTTGTGGGCAGCCCTTGAGGGCCGGCACCTTGTTCCGGACCGGCTTAGGCTGGCGCGGTTTGCGGATGAGCTGGTTGACGGTAGGCATTAAGTCTCTGCTCTGATGGAAGCGTGTGCCTTTCGGCCGGGGCGCTTCAGGTCCTAGTCATGTAGTCCGGCTTGCGAGACTCCGAACGGAGACCCGATAAACACGAAACTCGCCGGGACGCGGAAAGCGTTCCGGCGGGCTATCCGTCGGTTGGGGACGGGCGCTTACCAGGACAGGCACAGGGCCCGCCTCGAAAGAGCGCGGTATTTACTCGCGAAGTCGATCCGCGTCAACGCCAGTGATTGCACCGGTTAATAGCACCTTAACGGCCACGCTTTCGCCACCTGGCGTCGCCATTGTCGCCTCGGGTTTCCCTTTTGTGTCGAGTGGCGTTTGGTCCGGTCAAGGTCGCATTCAAATCGGGTCGGACGCGGCCTCCTGCTCGCCGGATCGGTAGCAGCCCATGCGCTCGTGCTGGCGTTGCTGGCCCTGCCCCAGGCCACCGCATTCCTCGACCGCTCGGACGACGAGGACGCCCTGACGGTGACCCTCGTGCGGCCGCAGAGGCCTCTGACCACGGCGAGGTCACAGCCGGTGAACGCCAGAAGCGTGGATGGCCGCCCCCTGGCCGTGCGGCCCAGTCCCCGTTTGCCGGCCCTGCCGGTACCGCCGGGCGTGCCCACCCTGCCGACGCTTCCCGCCATCGGGACGGGCAACGCTTCAGCCCCGCCGCCGGAAGGTCCGCGCGGAGACCTCCGGACGGCCCTGAGGTCGAGCGGCGTCGGTTGCGCCAATGGCACTGCTGTCGGGCTGAACCGACGCGAACAGGAACGGTGCGACGAGCGCTGGGGTGAAGCGGCCCGCCGGGCTCCGCTCTACTCCGAGGCCCCCATGGATCCAGCCAAGCGGGCCGCCTTCGACCAGATCGCCGCCGGCCAGGCCGCCGCCCGGCGCTACCGTCAGGCCCCGATGGGTCCTGGCGTGGATCATCGCAGCCGCGATGGCCCCGGTCAGGTCAAGGAGATCCCGTTCGTGATGGGCAACACCGACGGCATCGGGCGCAAGAAGTCGGACGAGAGCCTGGGCATTCGACGCTGAGGTCAGGCCTTGGGTCGCATGACCAGCCAGGGCGTCGGACCGGCCCGCCATTCCCAGAGGGCCAGCACCATGTCCAGATGGCTCCGGTGTGTCAGAACCGGTGGCAAGTCTGCCTTGCCGACCTCCGGGTCCAGCCGGCGGATGTCGTGGCTGGCAGCGAACCGCTCCATGATCCGGTCCGTGACCCCCGGGCGAAGGCCGGGATGGGTCTCGACAATCAGGTTATAGCCCGCCAGGGCGGGATAGAGATCCGGGCGCAGGAGATCGTCCTCGGCCCCCTCGGCGTCGATAAACACCAGGATACGACCCTTGTCCTGGAAGGTCGCGAAATCGGTACCGTCAAAGGCCCCACGGATGACGACCCGATCCGCCACGCCATTGGCCTGGGCCAGGAAGCCGCAACGCCGACGGGCGGTTTCGTCGATGTCATAGGCGTTGACGATGGCGTCCGGCATCAAGCGGGCCAGGCCGACGGCATAATAGCCTTCCGCGCAGCCGATATCGATGACGTGATCCAGTCCGGCCGCCGCGAAGGCCAGCAGGTCGGGGTGAAGCTCGCGCTCATAGACACCCAGCAACCTGGGCAGAAGAGCGCCTTCGGCAGCATTGACGACATAATCCAGGCCGGAAAAGGGACCAGACCGGACCTGCAGCCCATCAGCGGCGAGCGTGTTGACCCAGAGTTGCGTGCGCCATTTGACGGCCGTCATCAGGGATTTGGCCAGCAATTCCTCGTCCGACAACTGGTCAGATTTGGCGACGAGGTCCCTGAGCCGCGCCGCACTGTCTGATGTCAAACCCATTGTGGCCGGTCCCCGAGGCGATGATCTCCAGATCTAAACCCATGGGCGAAATGCGGAAAGCCCGGGATCGCTCCCGGGCTTTCTTGAGTCATCCGATTGGCGGGCGCATGGCTTGCACCCGCCAGACTGGACATCGCAAACCGCCTATTCGGCGTCGGCGAGGGCGATGGCCTCGGGAAGAGGCTCCATCGCATCTTCACGCTGCTGGGCCAGTTGCTCGTCGCGCTTGGCTGCGACGCGCTGCAGGCTGCGCAGATAGGAACCCGTACCGGCGGGGATCAGGCGACCCACGATGACGTTTTCCTTCAGGCCTTCCAGGGTGTCGGTCTTGCCGTGCACCGAGGCTTCGGTCAGGACGCGGGTCGTTTCCTGGAACGACGCGGCCGAGATGAAGCTCTTGGTTTGCAGCGAGGCCTTGGTGATGCCGAGCAGCACCGGCTGGGTGGTGGCCGGACGGCCGCCCCGCGCGACAGCGCGGTCCTGCTCGATGTAGAACTCGGGCTTGTCGAGCTGATCGCCCTTGATCAGACCCGTATCGCCCGGCTCCAGGATCTCGACCTTCTGCAGCATCTGACGAACGATCGTCTCGATGTGCTTGTCGTTGATCGGCACGCCCTGCAGTCGATAGACCTCCTGGATTTCGTCCACGAGGAAGTTGGCCAGGGCCTCGACGCCGAGGATGCGCAGGATGTCGTGCGGATCCGGGTTGCCGTCGATGATGTACTCGCCGCGCGCGATGAAGTCGCCATCGTGCACCGCGATGTGCTTGCCCTTGGGGATCAGGAACTCGACCGGCTCGCCCTGGTTGCCGTCTGCATCGACTTCCGGGGTGATCTTGATACGGCGCTTGTTCTTGTAATCCTTGCCGAATTCGACGCGACCGTCCATTTCCGCGATGACCGCGCAGTCCTTCGGACGGCGGGCTTCGAAGAGTTCGGCGACGCGTGGCAGACCGCCGGTGATGTCGCGGGTCTTGGCACCTTCGGTTGGGATCCGTGCGATGACCTCGCCCGGCTTGACCATGTCGCCATCGGCCACCGACAGAATGGCCCCGACCGACATCAGGTAGCGAGCCTCGCCGCCGTTAGCCAGACGGACATAAGAGCCGTCTTCGCCCAGCACGCCCATGGCCGGACGCAGGTCCGAAGCGCGGGCCGAGGTGCGCCAGTCGGCGATCACGCGTTGCGCGATACCGGTGGCTTCGTCGGTTTCCTCGCGGACGGAGAAGCCGTCCACCAGGTCTTCGGCGCGAATGCGGCCGGCGACTTCGGTGATGATTGGGGTGGTGTAGGGGTCCCAATCGGCCAGGCGCTGTCCGCGCTTGACCTTCTCGCCGTCCTTGATCTTCAGGCGCGCGCCGTAAGGCGGCTTGTAGTTTTCGCGTTCCTTGCCGTCGACCAGGACGCTGACGGCCGTGTTGCGGCTCATCACGACCAGGAAGCCGTCGGCGCCGGTCACGGTGGCACCGGTCACGCGGACCGTACCGTCGTTGCTGCTTTCGAAGAACGACTGCTCGGCCACCTGGGCGGTGCCGCCGATGTGGAAGGTTCGCATCGTCAGCTGGGTGCCGGGCTCACCGATGGACTGGGCGGCGATGACGCCGACCGCTTCACCGATGTTGACCGGGGTACCACGGGCCAGGTCGCGGCCGTAGCAGGCACCGCAGACGCCGATCTTGGCTTCGCAGGTCAGGACCGAACGCACCTTCACCGACTGCACGGCAGCCGCCTCGATGGCGTCGGCCATGTTTTCGTCGAGATAGGTATCGGCCGGAACGACCAGCTCGCCGGTCGCCGGGTCCTTGATGTCCTCGGCCGAGAAACGGCCCAGGACGCGGGCGCCCAGCGAGACCAGAACGTCGCCGCCCTCGACGACGGCGCGCAGGGTGATGCCCCGCGTGGTGCCGCAGTCTTCCTCGACGATGATGCAGTCCTGCGCGACGTCGACCAGACGACGGGTCAGGTAACCCGAGTTGGCGGTCTTCAGCGCGGTGTCGGCCAGACCCTTACGGGCACCGTGGGTGGAGTTGAAGTACTCCTGAACGGTCAGGCCTTCCTTGAAGTTCGAGACGATCGGGGTCTCGATGATCTCGCCCGAGGGCTTGGCCATCAGACCGCGCATGCCGCCCAGCTGCTTCATCTGGGCCTGCGAACCACGAGCCCCGGAGTGGGCCATCATGTAGATGGCGTTGATTTCCTTCTCGCGGCCGTTCTCGTCCTTATGCTTCATCTGAAGCTCGGCCATCATTTCGTCAGCGACGCGATCGGTGGCCTTGGCCCAGGCGTCAACGACCTTGTTGTACTTCTCACCCTTGGTGATCAGGCCGTCGGCGTACTGCTGCTCATATTCTTCAGCCAGCGAGCGGGTTTCGGCGACGATGGCCTCTTTCCGCTGCGGGATGATGATGTCGTCCTTGCCGAAGGAAATGCCGGCCTTGGCCGCTTCCTTGAAGCCCAGACCCATGATCTGGTCGGCAAAGATGACCGTCGCCTTCTGACCGCAGTGGCGGTAGACGATGTCGATCAGATTGCCGATTTCCTTCTTGGTCAGCGCCTTTTCGATCAGGCGGTGACCCACCTGCGGGTGACGCGGCAGCAGGGCGGCGATCTTCATCCGGCCCGGGGTGGTGTCGATCACGCGGCGACGGGCCACGCCATCGGCGTCCACTTCCGTGAAGCGCGACTTGATCTTGGCGTGCAGGCTGACGACGCCGGCATCCATGGCGGCTTCGATTTCGGCGATGTCGCTGAAGATCTTGCCTTCACCCGGCTCGCCGTCGCGGGCAACCGACAGATAGTACAGACCCAGGACGATGTCCTGCGACGGCACGATGATCGGGCGACCGTTGGCGGGCGACAGGATGTTGTTGGTCGACATCATCAGGACGCGCGCTTCGAGTTGCGCTTCCAGCGACAGCGGCACGTGCACGGCCATCTGGTCGCCGTCGAAGTCGGCGTTGAAGGCGGCGCAGACCAGCGGATGCAGCTGGATGGCCTTGCCCTCGATCAGCTTGGGCTCGAACGCCTGGATGCCCAGACGGTGAAGCGTCGGCGCGCGGTTCAGCAGGACCGGGTGTTCGCGGATAACCTCTTCGAGGATGTCCCACACCTGGGGCTGTTCGCGCTCGACCATGCGCTTGGACTGCTTGACGGTGCCCGACAGGCCCTTGGCGTCAAGGCGCGCATAGATGAACGGCTTGAACAGTTCGAGCGCCATCTTCTTGGGCAGGCCGCACTCGTGCAGCTTCAGGTCGGGACCGACCACGATGACCGAACGGCCCGAATAGTCGACGCGCTTGCCGAGCAGGTTCTGACGGAAGCGACCCTGCTTGCCCTTCAGCATGTCGGCCAGCGACTTCAGCGGACGCTTGTTGGCACCGGTGATGACGCGACCGCGACGGCCGTTGTCGAACAGGGCGTCGACCGACTCCTGCAGCATCCGCTTTTCGTTGCGGATGATGATGTCAGGGGCGCGCAGCTCGATCAGGCGCTTCAGGCGGTTGTTACGGTTGATGACCCGGCGATAAAGGTCGTTCAGGTCGGAGGTGGCGAAGCGGCCACCGTCCAGCGGCACCAGCGGCCGCAGTTCCGGCGGGATGACCGGCACGACCGTCAGCACCATCCACTCGGGGCGGTTGCCCGACTCCGAGAAGGCTTCAAGGATCTTGAGGCGCTTGCTGAACTTCTTCTGCTTCATGTCCGACACGGTGCCGGCCAGCTCTTCGCGCAGGCGGTCGGCTTCCTTGTCGAGGTCGATCGCCTTCAGCAGGTTCTGCACGGCCTCGGCGCCGATCTCGGCGGTGAAGCTGTCATCGCCGTATTCTTCCTGGGCGCGCATATAGTCGTCCTCGCTGAGCAGCTGGTGCTGCTTCAGCGGGGTCAGGCCCGGCTCGGTGATGATGTAATATTCGAAGTACAGGACGCGCTCGATGTCCTTCAGCGGCATGTCGAGCATCATGGCGATGCGCGAGGGCAGCGACTTCAGGAACCAGATGTGGGCGACCGGCGAGGCCAGTTCGATGTGGCCCATGCGCTCGCGACGGACGCGGGCCAGGGTGACTTCGACACCGCACTTTTCGCAGATGATGCCCTTGTACTTCATGCGCTTGTACTTGCCGCACAGGCATTCGTAGTCCTTGGTCGGGCCAAAGATACGGGCGCAGAACAGGCCGTCACGCTCGGGCTTGAACGTGCGGTAGTTGATGGTTTCCGGCTTCTTGATCTCGCCGAACGACCACGAGCGGATCTTTTCAGGCGAAGCCAGCGAAATACGGATCTGGTCGAAGGTCGGAGCGGCCTGGACCGGATTGAAGATGTTCAGGACTTCCTGGTTCATCTTGGTTCCTTCTGCGGGACTACCCGCGAAAATTCTTGAGACAGAGAGCGGCGATCAAAGGCCCCTCCCCGGTCCGGAGACCGGAGAGGGTGCGATGGATCAGCTGTTCTCCAGCTCGACGTTCAGGCCGAGCGAGCGCATTTCCTTGACCAGCACGTTGAAGCTTTCGGGGATACCGGCTTCGAACGTGTCATCGCCACGGACGATCGACTCGTAGACCTTGGTGCGGCCGGCCACGTCGTCGGACTTCACCGTCAGCATTTCCTGCAGGGTGTAGGCCGCGCCGTAGGCTTCCAGTGCCCAGACTTCCATTTCCCCGAAGCGCTGACCGCCGAACTGGGCCTTACCACCCAGCGGCTGTTGCGTGACGAGCGAGTACGGACCGATCGAACGGGCGTGGATCTTGTCGTCGACCAGGTGGTGCAGCTTCAGCATGTAGATGTAGCCGACCGTGACCGGACGCTTGAACTGCTCGCCGGTCTGGCCGTCGTACAGGATCGATTGGCCCGACGGATCGAGGCCCGCCATGCGCAGATGATCCTCGATGTCGCCGATCCGCGCACCGTCGAACACGGGGGTCGCGATCGGAACGCCCTTGCCGAGGTTGCGGGCCAGTTCCACCAGACCCTCTTCGGTGTCGGGCAGTTCTTCGTCCGGGCCATAGATCTCGGTCAGACGCTCAACGAGCGCCTGCTTCTGACCGCCGGCCTGCCAGTCTTCCAGCAGGGCGGTGATCTGCTTGCCGAGACCGGCGCAGGCCCAGCCCAGGTGGGTTTCGAAGATCTGGCCGACGTTCATGCGCGAGGGCACGCCCAGCGGGTTCAGAACCACGTCGACGTGCGTCCCGTCGGCGAGGAACGGCATGTCCTCGATCGGCAGGATGCGCGAGATGACGCCCTTGTTGCCGTGACGGCCGGCCATCTTGTCGCCGGGCTGAAGCTTGCGCTTCACGGCCACGAAGACCTTGACCATCTTCATCACGCCCGGGGGCAGTTCGTCGCCGCGCTGCAGCTTGTCGACCTTGTCCTCGAAGCGGCGGTCCAGACGCTTGCGGTTCTCGTCGAACAGACGGCGCAGGCTTTCCAGTTCGCCCATCGCCTTCTCGTCTTCGAGAGCAATCTGCCACCACAGGCCCGGCTGGATTTCAGCCAGCTTGTCGGCGGTGATCTCGCCGCGCGACAGGCCCTTGGGACCCGACAGGGCCACATTGCCGATCAGCAGCTCGCGCAGACGGCCCGAGATGTTGCGGTTCAGGATCGCGAATTCGTCGTCGCGGTCCTTGCCCAGGCGGTCGATTTCCGAGCGCTCGATGGCCAGGGCGCGTTCGTCCTTGTCGACGCCGTGACGGTTGAACACGCGGACATCGACGATCGTGCCGGCGACGCCCGGGGGCAGGCGCAGGCTGGTGTCGCGGACGTCAGAGGCCTTTTCGCCGAAGATGGCGCGCAGGAGCTTTTCTTCCGGCGTCATCGGGCTTTCGCCCTTCGGCGTGACCTTGCCGACCAGGATGTCGCCCGGCTGGACTTCGGCGCCGATCGCCACGATGCCGGCTTCGTCGAGGTTGCGCAGGGCTTCCTCGCCGACGTTCGGGATGTCGCGGGTGATTTCTTCCGGACCGAGCTTCGTGTCGCGGGCCATGACTTCGAATTCCTCGATGTGGATCGAGGTGAAGACGTCGTCGCGGACGATGCGTTCGGAGATCAGGATCGAGTCTTCGAAGTTGTAGCCGTTCCAGGGCATGAACGCGACGAGCGCGTTGCGGCCCAGGGCCAGTTCGCCCAGCTCGGTCGAGGGACCGTCAGCGATGATGTCGCCGGCGCTGATCTTGTCGCCCACCTTCACCAGCGGGCGCTGGTTGATACAGGTCGACTGGTTCGAACGCTGGAACTTGCTCAGACGATAGATGTCGACGCCCGAACGGGCGGCGTCGGTCTCTTCCGTGGCGCGGACGACGATACGGGTACCGTCGATCTGCTCGACCACGCCGGTGCGCTTGGCCACGACCACGGCGCCGGAGTCGCGGGCGACCACGGCTTCCATGCCCGTACCGACCAGCGGCGCGTCGGACTGCACCAGCGGCACGGCCTGACGTTGCATGTTCGAGCCCATGAGGGCGCGGTTGGCGTCATCGTTTTCGAGGAAGGGGATCAGGGCCGCGGCCACCGAAACCACCTGACGCGGCGACACGTCCATCAGGTCCACCTGTTCCTTCTGGAGCAGGGTGGGTTCGCCGTTGATCCTGCCGGGCACCAGGTCGTCGACGATCTCGCCGTTCAACACCTTGATGTTGGACTGGGCGATGACGTGCTTCGACTCTTCCATGGCCGACATGTAGACGACCTCGTCGAGCGGCTTGCCGTCGGCGACGCGACGGTAAGGGCTCTCGATGAAGCCGTACTTGTTGACGCGGGCATGGGTGGCCAGCGAGTTGATCAGACCGATGTTTGGGCCTTCCGGCGTTTCAATCGGGCAGATGCGGCCGTAGTGGGTCGGGTGAACGTCGCGGACTTCGAAGCCGGCGCGCTCACGGGTCAGACCGCCCGGGCCGAGCGCCGAGAGACGGCGCTTGTGGGTGATTTCCGACAGCGGGTTGGTCTGGTCCATGAACTGCGACAGCTGCGAGGAGCCGAAGAATTCGCGGACCGAGGCGGCGGCCGGCTTGGCGTTGATCAGGTCGTGCGGCATCACGGTGTCGATGTCGACGGACGACATGCGTTCCTTGATGGCGCGTTCCATGCGCAGCAGGCCGACGCGGTACTGGTTTTCCAGCAGTTCGCCGACCGAACGGACCCGGCGGTTGCCGAGGTTGTCGATGTCGTCGATTTCGCCGCGACCGTCGCGCAGGCCGACCAGCAGCTTCAGGACGGCCAGCACGTCTTCCTTGCGGAGCACGCGCATCTCGTCCGAAGCGTCCAGCTCCAGGCGCATGTTCATCTTCACACGGCCGACGGCCGACAGGTCGTAGCGCTCGGCGTCGAAGAACAGCGACTTGAACATCGCTTCAGCGGCTTCGACGGTCGGCGGCTCGCCCGGACGCATGACGCGATAGATGTCGAACAGGGCGTCCTCACGGACGGCGTTCTTGTCCACGCGCAGGGTGTTGCGCATGTAGGCGCCGACCGTGACGTGGTCGATGTCCAGCACGTCGATGGTGCTGAAGCCTTGGTCGGCCAGGGCCTGGATCGAGGTGACGTCCAGCTCGTCGCCGGCTTCAGCGTAGATTTCGCCGTTTTCGAAGTTGACGGCGTCGCGGGCCAGATAACGGCCGGTCAGGGCTTCAGGAGCCAGCAGCAGGATCTTCAGACCGTTGTCGGCCAGTTTCTTGGCCTGACGGGCGGTGATCTTGGTGCCGGCCGGAGCGACTTCCTCACCGGTGTCGCCGTCAACCAGGGCGAACTCCGGCTTCACGCCGCGCCAGCGCTCGGGCTTGTAGGGGGTGGCCCAGCCGCCTTCGCGCTTCTCGAACGGGACGACGTCGTAGAACGTCGTCAGGATCTCTTCGCCGTCCATGCCCAGGGCATAGAGGAAGGTGGTGGCGGGCAGCTTGCGGCGACGGTCGATGCGGACATAGACCACGTCCTTGGCGTCGAACTCGAAGTCCAGCCACGAGCCGCGATACGGGATCACGCGGGCGGCGAACAGCAGCTTGCCCGAGGCGTGGGTCTTGCCCTTGTCGTGGTCGAAGAACACGCCGGGCGAACGGTGCATCTGCGAGACGATGACCCGCTCGGTGCCGTTGACGATGAAGGTACCCTTGTCGGTCATGAGCGGGATATCGCCCATGTAGACGTCCTGCTCCTTGATGTCCTTGACGGACCGGGCGCCGGTTTCTTCTTCGGTTTCGAACACGATCAGGCGCAGCTTGACCTTCAGCGGCGCCGCGAAGGTCATGTCGCGCTGGATGCACTCTTCAACGTCGTACTTGGGCTCTTCGAATTCGTACGAGACGTATTCGAGCACCGCGCGCTCGTTGAAATCCTTGATCGGGAAGACGGACTTGAAGACCGCTTCAATGCCCTCGTCGCGGCGCTGGCCCGGACGGACCTCGCGCTGAAGGAACTGTTCGTAGGAGGAGCGCTGAACCTCGATCAGGTTCGGCATCTGCACAGCTTCGGGGATGCGGCCGAAAGACTTCCGGATCCGCTTCTTGCCGGTGAACGATTGCGCCATGTTTTTCCCTTGGGCGCGGATCGCCGCGCCAAATGTTTCGAAGGGCCCGTGCGAAAAGACTCCGCGCGAGCGTTCGTTTGTCCTGCGTCCACCCTCGCCGCACCCGCCTGAAACGGGAGCGCCGGACGCTGGAATTCCCCTGACAGGCGACCGGGACCGGTAGACCTGTCGGGCGCCCCTTCGCGCGGGTCGGAGGGCGGCTGACCGCGCCTCGGGGCGTAAATTGCGGACACGCGCGTGCGCGTTCCACCGAATGTCTTCGTGAACGCGCGGATATAGGCCAAGCCCGGAGCGATGGGAAGAGGGATTGTTGAGATTCTGTCTACGCCCGGTCGAGCCCGGCCAGGGCCGGCCGACTCATCCGTGCCAAAGCCCGACCGTTCCGCCCGGACCACCCAGCACACCCGTCTTCCGGTCCACGAGGCGCACGACATTATAAGGTTGGGCCGTGAGGCGCTCGAATTGGCCTCCGTTCCGGCTGGCCAGGGTTCCCGAAAGGCCCGTGGCTAGCACCGTTGCCCCGGTCGTCGCGATCGAGGACAGAAAGCCGGGCGGCGCATCGACGGCCTGGAACTGGTCTCCGCCGGGGGGCAGCCACGCCAGATTGATGCCCCTGGCCGACGGGACCTTGTAGTCACCACCGCAGACCCAGAGTTCGCCACGCGGTCCGAAGGTCAGGGCGAAGGCCCCCTGGGTCGGCCCCTTGGCGGGGATCGGCGTCTCAAAGACCTGGAACCGCCGCAGATGGCCGTCGCGCGACAAAAAGACCCGCCCCCAACCGGCCCCGCCCGTACAGAAGGCCAGCTGCCCCTTGGGCCCGATAGCCAGACAGCCGTTGCTGGCCGCAAAAGCCGCCTCGCCGGCGGCAGGGGCCGGGATCAGCCCCCGTGGCGCGCGAGCCCAGTTGACCCCGCCGTCGCGGGTGATCAGCAGGGTAAAGCCTTCGTCGGTCGGATCGCCAAGGATGTAGCCGGTGCGGCCGTCCGGGGTGAAGACCAGGGCATCCCAGAAACCGGCGGGATCGGAATTGGTCATTTCCGCCGCCCAGATCCGCCCACCGTCGCGGGTCCGCCAGAGCTGCGAAGCCGTTCCAGGACCGGCACTCATCGCCAGCACGTGATCGCGGTCAAAGGCGTGCAGTCCCCGGAAATCCAGCCCCTCGGCCCCGCCGGGACGCACGACCGTCAGGCTGCGGCCCCGACCACCGTGATAGAGCACCCCGTTCGACCCGCTGGCCCAGTAGCCGTGCCGGACGATCGACAGGCCACGCAAATGACTGACCGCGCCGGGTTCGAGCATCTCGATATGGCCGGCGGTTCGCACTGCGGCCTTCGCCGGGCTGGTCAGGGCCGGAGCCACCAGGGCCGCTGCCGATCCCATCAGGGCGGCACGGCGGGTCAGGTCAGACAGAATCATGGCTCGGCTCCCTTGGCCCAGGATCCTAGACCCAATCGGACCTGCCGCGCTGCAGCCTAGGCCTTTAGCAGCGCCAGGAGCGCTTCGGCCGCCGGCCGCGACGAGGCCGGGTTCTGACCGGTGATAAGAAGGCCGTCGGTCTGGACGAACGGGGCCCAGTCCGGCCCCTTGGCATAGATCCCGCCCCTGGCCTGCAGCATGTCCTCGACCAGGAAGGGCACGACCTTGGTCAGGCCGACGGCCTCTTCCTCGGAATTGGTGAAGCCGGTCACCGCCTTGCCCGAGACGAGAGGCTCGCCGTCCGGCCGCCGGACATCGCGCAGGACGCCGGGGGCATGGCAGACTGCGGCCACCGGCTTGCCTGCGGCCGTGAAGGCCTCGAGCAGGGCGATCGAGTGCGGATCGGAAGCCAGGTCCCACAGCGGGCCATGGCCACCCGGATAGAACACCGCGTCGAAGTCGTCCGCCTTCACCCCGGCCAGGGTCACGGTGTGAGCCAGGGCCTTCTGGGCCTCCGGATCGGCCTTGAAGCGGCGCGTGTCGTCGGTTTGGGCGTCGGCGTCATCGCTCTTGGGATCCAGCGGCGGCTGACCGCCGGCGGGCGAGGCCAGGACGAGGGTCGCCCCGGCGTCTTTCAGCGCATAGTAGGGCGCGGCGAATTCCTCCAGCCAGAACCCAGTCTTGTGACCCGTGTCACCAAGACGATCGTGTGAGGTCAGAACCATCAGAATGTGCATGGGAGCCCGATATGTCGTGAAGGGAGGGGGCTCGAAAGGGGCACGAACCTGGCTACCATAACCCCCGAGGGCGCGAGACGTTGCGCGTCCGCCTCCCGGCCCAGGCGGAGCGGCTCCAACCCTTGTGCCACTGGCGGCCGAGATCGGGTTGAGCCTGACGACCCCGGCGCGGGAGATCAGCCGCTGGGGTGAGCGGATCGGGCGGTGCCGCCGGCCCGCAGGGCCTGCTGGACGCCGGTGATCAGGCTTTCCGGCGTGATCGGCTTGGAGATGTGCCAATCTGCACCCGCCTCCGCGCCCTGCAGCCGATGCTGCTCCATGGCGTTGGCGCTGAGCAGCGCGATCGGCGTGCGGACGCGGCCCGGGTCGGCAGCTTCCAGAGCGCGGAAGGCGCGGGTGGCGGTCAGGCCATCCATCACGGGCATCTGCATGTCCATCAGGACCAGGTCGAAGGTCTGCCGCTGAAAGCAGTCGAGGCCCAGCTGGCCATTGCCCGCGATCTCCAGGTCCACGTCATAGGGCTCAAGCACCAGGGACACGATCTTCTGGTTGATGTCATTGTCCTCAACCAGCAGGACCCGCAAAGCCGGCCCTGCGGCCAGACCGATCTCCTCGGGGGCAATTACCGGCTCGGCGGACTCAGAAGCGGCCTCTGGCCGCGCCAGCGGAATATCAAAGCTGAAGGTGCTGCCGGCGCCAGGCTGCGACTGTACCCGGATGTCACCGCCCATCAGATCCACCAGTTGCTTGCAGATCGACAGGCCAATGCCGGTACCGCCGAACCGCCGGGTGATGCTGTTGTCGGCCTGACGAAAGCGGTCGAACAGGCTGACGACCAGGCTCTCATCGAAGCCGATGCCGGAATCCCGCACCGCCACCCGCAGGTGGGT
The DNA here is from genome assembly GCF_058681455.1 of Caulobacter sp. AVps16. Classification (NCBI taxonomy): domain Bacteria; kingdom Pseudomonadati; phylum Pseudomonadota; class Alphaproteobacteria; order Caulobacterales; family Caulobacteraceae; genus Caulobacter; species Caulobacter sp. AVps16. The sequence continues at coordinate 289,606 of NZ_CM178739.1, read as the reverse complement.
CAATGTCGGCGACACCGCGTCCGGCTCGACGTCCACCGTCAGGCTCACCTCGCCCACGGACGTGAACTTTACGGCGTTGGACAAGAGGTTGGCCAGAACCTGCTGGAGGCGAAGATCATCGCCCAGGAACTGTCCCCGCGCGGCCTCGCTCAGTCGCAAGGTGAAGGCCACACCCTTCTCGGCGGCACGCGCGCCCATCAGGTTGGCGATGCCCTGAATGCAGGCTGCTAGGTCGAAGGGCCGAGCCTCTATGGCCATCAGGCCGGATTCGATCTTGGACAGATCCAGCACGTCAGAAACCAGCCGCTCCAGAAGCAGGCCGGAGCTCTCAATCATGCCCAGCATGTCGCGCTGCTGGCTAGACAGTGGCGTTGCAGCCAGAACGCCGGCGACGCCAACCACCGCGTTGAGCGGCGTGCGGATCTCGTGCGACATGTTGGCCAGAAAGTCGTCCTTGGCCTTGCTGGCCGCCACCGCCGACTCGCGCGCCGCTTCGGCCTCGCGTCGGGCCTTGAGGATCTCGGCCTCGTACTTCCGGCGATCCGATGCCGGGAACACCGCTAGCCGAATGCCAGACTGATCGCCTTTCAGATCACCGATCAGCTCGGCATTCAGAAGGACCGGCACCCTGGCGCCGCTGGCCGAGACCAGGTCGAAGGCCACCTCATCCACCCGTCCCTGCATCTTCACAAGCGGTGCGACATGGGTCTCGAAATAGATCCGCCCGGCCACGCTCAGCAGGCTGGGAAAGCCCGTCACGCCGATCATCGCTTCGGGCGATCGTTCCAGCAGCCCGCAGAAATAGCGATTACAGGCCGTCAGGACATGCCCCGGCCCCAGCACGGCCAGGCCGCACGGTGCCATGTCGAAGAGCGCATCGAGATCAGAGCCAGTGGCCGAGGGCGGAAGGTGCGGCACGCCCTTCCCTAGCCGGCGCGCAGTTCGTGAACGTCCAGATAGGTTCGCATGGCCGCGATCGTCGCCTCCGGAGCGCTCAGGTGCGGACAATGGCCGGTGGCGTCCAGCGTGGTCAGCACGCTGCCGGCAATGGCCGCCTGGACATAGCGCCCCACCACGGGCGGGGCGATGCTGTCTTCTAGACAATCAATGATCATGGTCGGCGTCGCTACTGCGGCGAGGTCCTGCCGAGAATCGGACAGGAAGGTGACGCGAGCGAACTGCCGGGCGATGTCGGGATCGGTGGTGCAGAAGCTGTTCGACAGCTCCTCGGCCAGTTCCGGCCGGTCGGGATTGCCCATGATCACCGGGGCCATGGTCGTGGACCAGCCCAGATGGTTGGTGTCGAGGAATTCCAGGAGCTCGTCGATGTCGGCGCGGGCGAAGCCGCCGACATAGTCCGCGTCGTCGACATAGCGGGGCGATGGACAGATCATGATCATGTGGCTGAACAGGCCGGGCCGGCGCGCGGCGGCGAGCACGCCGATCATGGCGCTGACCGAATGGCCGACGAACACCACATCCTTCAGGTCCAGCGCGTCGCACAGGGCCACGACATCGTCCGCATAGCCGTCGAGCGAGGCGTACTTGTCGCGATCATAGGCCGACAGGTCCGAACGCCCGGCTCCGATATGGTCAAACACGACGGTCCTGAAATCGGCCGCGAAGGCCGGCGCAACAAGACGCCACATGTTCTGGTCACAGCCGAAACCGTGCGAAAACAACATCGGCCGCACGCCCTGGCCTGAAATCTGAACCGCATGCTGCTCCGCAAGGGTCAAAGCCATTCTCCTGGGCGATACTGACGGTCGGAACGCGCGCAGAACAAACTGGCAGGCTTTTTCATCCGGTCAAGGTTTCGCCGCTGCGGCCCGCCCGGAGACGAAAAACGGCCCCGGAGGTTTCCCTCCGGGGCCGCTCTTCAAGTCGTGATCCCCAACCGAAGTTGGGAAACTCCATTCGCCGAAGCGAGCGGAATTCTTACTTCACGGTGACCTTGGCGCCGGCTTCGGTCAGCTTCTTGGCGACTTCGTCGGCCTGGGCCTTGGAGACGTTTTCGACGACGTTCTGCGGAGCGCCTTCGACCAGGTCCTTGGCTTCCTTCAGGCCGAGGTCCGGACGGACGCCGCGGACTTCCTTGATCACGTTGATCTTCTTGTCGCCACCGTCCGTCAGGACGACGGTGAATTCGGTTTGCTCTTCAGCAGCTTCAACCGGAGCGGCCGGGCCGGCAGCGGCGACGGCGACCGGAGCAGCGGCCGAAACGCCCCACTTTTCTTCCAGCATCTTCGACAGGTCAGCGGCTTCGAGGACCGACAGGGTGGACAGTTCTTCAACCAGCTTTTCGAGCTTGGACATGTTCAATTTCCTAAAACGAATGAGGGATGTACGCGGAGATGACCGTTAGGCGGCGTCTTTGGTCGCATAGGCGTTGAAGACGCGAGCAAGTTGGCCAGCCGGGGCCTGCAGGACGCCAGCGATCTTGGTCGCCGGAGCCTGGATGAGGCCGATAAGCTTGCCACGGATCTGATCCAGCGACGGCAGCGTGGCGAGCGCCCGCACCGCAGCTTCGTCCAGAACCGTCGTCTGACCCAGGATGCCACCGACGAGCTTGAGCTTGTCGTTTTCCTTGGCGTACTGGGCGACGATCTTGGCGGCGGAAACAGGATCCTTGCCATAGGCGATGGCGACCGGGCCGGTGAACAGGGCGTCGCCCGCTTCACCGATCGAGCCACCGAGGGCCTTCTGGACCAGGGTGTTCTTCACCACCTGGAACGTGGCCTCTTCCTTGCGGAGGCGGCTACGCAGTTCAGTCATTTCCGCAACGGTCATGCCCATGTAGTGGGTCACGACGACAGCGCCGGCGTCGGCGAACACGCTTTTCAGCGCCTCGATCGACTCCTGCTTTTGAGCGCGGTCCATTGCGGTCTCCTACTCAATTACAGCGGCCGGACCATTCCGGCAGCCAAATGCCACAAACATGAGGGATCGCTCCCGCACGCGAGTTGCATCAGCCTGTTCCAAGGAAAGTCAGCCGCGCGTCCCATCCGTTTTCAGGAGGAAATAGCGTGGTCTTGTCCATCCCTGTCTCCCGACGGCGAGGAAGGGCTCTTCCTCATTTACGGCGTTGGTGACCCCACGCCCCGCTGTTCACAAACAGGTCTCCTCCGGGTGAACCCGATGGAGAAGGCGCGGCGTATAGACGGTTTGGACGGCAAGATCAACCGGGGGCGACAGGAACCGCCCAACGCAGGCCAAAGGCCGCGTCGGGCGGTGTCGGTCAGGCGGCGGTCAGCGCGCCATCGACGGTGTAGAAGCCGCCGTTGCAGTAGGTCGCGTCGTCGGAGGCCAGGAAGGCCACCAGGCCCGCGACCTCCTCGGGCGTGCCATAGCGCTTGGCCGGCACGGCATTGCTGATCAGGTCATGGGAAAACTTGGGGTCGCCCGACTGGCCGGTGTTGATCGACTGCATCATCCGGCTTTCGATCGGCCCGGGATTGACGCAGTTGACCCGCACGCCCTTGGCCGCAGCCTCGATCGCCGCAACGCGCGTGATCCCTACGACGGCATGTTTCGAAGTGCAGTAGCCGGCCATGCCCGTCGCGCCGGTCAGTCCGGCGACGCTGGAGGTGTTGATAATGCTGCCCGCGCCCTGGGCGTACATCACCGGCAGGACATGTTTCAGGCCCAGGAAAACCCCGGCCACATTGACGCCCAGCACCTGCATGAACGCCTCCAGCGGATAGGATTCGATCGGCTGAACTGGACCTTCGATGCCGGCATTGTTGAAGAAGATGTCGATCCGCCCGCACTCGGCTTTGGCCTTTTCGACATAGGCCTTGACCGAAGGCTCGTCGGTGACGTCGGCCTCGGCCGTGACCAGCCTGGTATCCTTGGGCAGGGCGGCCTTCAGTTTGGACCAGTCGGTTCCGGGGATATCGACAGCGACGATGGTCGCACCGCGCTCGGCCATCAGCCTGGAGGTCGCCATGCCGATCGCCCCGGCCGCGCCCGTGATGACGGCGACCTTGCCCTCGAGAACTCGTGTCATGGACCATTTCCTCGTTGTGGCGGGAAGCCCGCCGACACCCTAAACTTTGACGGTCCTCGGTTCGTTGCATGACAACAGGAACGGAGTTCCGGCCGATACCGGGGCGAGCGCCCTACTTCAGACCGTCCTGCGCCAGTGTAAAGGCCACCACCGCATTGGCGTGGCCATGGCCCATGCCGTGTTCGGTCTTGAGCAGGGCCACCAGCTCCATGTGTTTGGCCGGATAGGCCGCGCGGACCAGGGCCTGCCAGTCGGCGATCGGCCGGCCATAGGTCTTTTCGATCGACGGGAAATAGGACGCCGGGCCCTTCACCTTCTCATCCGCCATGTCGTTCCTCCTGCTGCAGTTTCGCCAGGACCTGGCGGGCCGCCGCCACGCCGGTGGCGAAACAGGCCTGTAGCAGATAGCCGCCGGTCGGCGCTTCCCAGTCCAGCATCTCGCCGGCGACGAAGATATCCGGAGCGGCCTTCAACGCCAGCCCGTCGAGCGAGTCCAGCGTCAGGCCGCCGGCCGAGGAGATCGCCCGGTCCAGCGGCTGCACCCCGGTCAGGCGGATCGGCGCGGCCTTGATCGCCGCCGCCAGGGCCGCCGGTTTGACCGGCAGGTCCAGGCCATGGGCCTCACGCAGCAGATTGACCTCCACCGGCGACAGGTTGGCGGCCTTGCGCAGGAAATTGGCCACAGACTGGCCGTCGCGGGGCCGGTTGAGGCGCGCGGTCAGGGTCTCGACCGGCATGTCCGGTCGCAGGTCGATCTCGAAGATCGCCACTCCCTCGTGTTCGATGGCCTCGCGCGGGGCTGCGCCGAGGGCATAGATCGCTCCGCCCTCCAGCCCATAGGCGGCGACCATGGCGTCGCCGCGCGCTGTGACCTCGCCCAGCCGCACGGCGATGTTTTTCAGCGGCTCGCCGGCGAAGCGCTCGCGGAACACAGCGCTCCAGGTCACGTCGAAGCCGCTGTTGGCGGCGGCGAACGGGGTCACTGCCGCGCCACGCGCTGCGAGAAGCGGGGCCCACGCTCCGTCCGAGCCCAGTCGGGCCCAGCTGGCACCGCCCAGGGCCAGGATCGTTGCGCGCGGCCGCACGGCCTGGAGCCCCTCGGGTGTCTGGATCGCCAGGGCACCATCTTCGGCCCAGCCCTGCCACTCAGCCCGGAGGCGCAGTGCAACGCCCTGCCCTTCCAGACGGGCCAGCCAGGCCCGCAACAGGGGCGAGGCCTTCAGCGCCGTGGGAAAGACCCGGCCGCTGGAGCCGATGAAGGTCTCCTGCCCCAGCCCCTGCGCCCAGGCGACCAGATCGGCCGGGGTGAAGGCCTCCAGCATCGGCCGCAGCGTCGCACTGGCCGCGCCATAGCGCTGGGCGAACCGCGCGAAGTCTTCGGAATGGGTGAGATTGAGCCCGCCACGCCCGGCCATCAGGAACTTGCGGCCGAAGGTCGGCATCTTCTCGAACACGGTCACCGACCGTCCAGCGGCACTCAGCGTCTCCGCCGCAATCAGCCCGGCCGGCCCGCCGCCGATCACGGCGACATCTAACAAGGAATCAGCGTCGCTCACGCGGCCTCGATGTCGGTCAGGGCGAAGTCGTCGCCTTTGAACAGCAGCGGCACGCCGTTGGCTTTGGCGCAGGCATAGGCGAAGCAGTCACCCATATTGAGCCGGGCGGGGTGGACGCCCTTGCCAAACCGGGCGTGGGCTTCGAGTGCAATCGTCTGCTCTGCCTGTCCAATGGGAAGGACGCGCGCACCCGCCAGCCTCTGGAGCAGGCCAAGCTTGAGCGAGGCCATCGCAATGTCGGAGGACGTCTGGCGAGCGACGGCGCGTACAACCTCCCAATTAGCGATTGCGGAGGTCGTCACTTCGGTGGTGTCGGCCAGTTTCTCTCGGAAGGCCTCCGCCTCTGGCTCTTCCAGCAGAATCGCCGTCCAGGCCGAAGCGTCGACAAACATTAGTCGTCGTACATTTCGTCGAAGAACGCCTTGTCGGCCCTAAGCCCGGTGCGCGGCCAGCTGGAGACCTCCGCCGAGATCGCCCGCATCTTGGCCAATTTTTCGGCACGCGCCTGCTCGCGCGATGCCAGGGCCTCGGCGGCGGCCAGTTTCACAGCCTCGGTAATGCCGAGCCTGGTCTTGTCCGCCAGCTCTCGTACCAGGGCGTCAGTCTCGGGATCGCGAACGTGGAAAGCCATCGGACATCTCCGTCTAGCCGAAACATAGCACCGGCTAGACGGCCAGACAACGCAGCCCCCAAACGCAAAACGGGCGCTGGATCGCTCCAGCGCCCGTTCCGATAGTCAAAAGCCCAAGAGGCTTAGGCGACCGACGAGGTGTCGACCTTGAAGCCCGGGCCCATCGTCGAGGACATCGCGATGCGGCGGATATAGATGCCCTTCGCGCCCGTCGGCTTGGAACGGTTCAGAGCTTCGATCAGCGCCTTGACGTTGATCAGCAGGGCTTCGTCCGAGAACGACACCTTGCCGATACCGGCGTGAATGATACCGGCCTTTTCAACGCGGAACTCGATGGCGCCGCCCTTGGCGTCCTTCACGGCCTGACCGACGTTCGGGGTCACGGTGCCGACCTTCGGGTTCGGCATCAGGCCGCGCGGGCCCAGCACCTTACCGAGGCGACCGACGAGAGCCATCATGTCCGGGGTCGCGATGACGCGATCGAAGTCCATGAAGCCGCCGGCGATCTTTTCGTAGAGGTCTTCAGCACCGACGTGCTCGGCGCCCGCCGCGGTCGCTTCAGCGGCCTTGGCGTCCTTGGCGAAGACGGCGACGCGAACGTCGCGGCCAGTGCCCGACGGCAGGTTGACGACGCCACGGACCTGCTGGTCGGCGTGGCGCGGGTCAACGCCGAGATTGACCGAGATTTCGACGGATTCGTCGAACTTGGCCTTGGCATTGGCCTTCACCAGGGCGATGGCGGCGGCGGCGGTGTGGGTGGCGTCACGATCGCCGGTCCACGCCTGGATGCGCTTTGCTTGCTTAGCCATGATCTTAGGCCTCCACGATCTTCAGGCCCATGGCCTTGGCGGAGCCTTCGATGATCTTGGCCGCAGCCTCGATGTCGTTGGCGTTCAGGTCCTTCATCTTCTTTTCGGCGATCTCGCGCAGCTGGGTGCGGGTCACTTCACCGACGGTCTCGCGACCGGTCAGCTTGGCGCCGGACTTCAGGCCGGTGATCTGCTTCAGATAGTGGGTCGCCGGGGGCGTCTTGGTGACGAAGGTGAACGACTTGTCTTGGTACACGGTGATCACGGTCGGCAGGGGGGTGCCCTTTTCGACGTTCTCGGTGCGCGCGTTGAACTCCTTACAGAAGCCCATGATGTTGACGCCGCGCTGGCCCAGTGCGGGGCCGATGGGGGGCGAAGGCGTGGCAGAGCCGGCCTTCACCTGGAGCTTGATATAGCCCAGGATCTTTTTAGCCATTGTATCCTCTCAAGAAAGTCGAGCTAACGACCTTCAGTGGTTGGCCGTGGTGCGGGCTTGGCGTCCCTTCCACGGATTTGAACCTGCCGCTAACGGCAAGCACGCCCCAGGACGGCGTCCAGGAGCGAGGCGCGGCGTTTAGCAGGCGGAGCCGGAGGAGTCCAGCGCAGGGGGCGACTGCGCCCTCGGCAAGACTGCGGCTATGGCCTCGTACGATCGGACAGGATCGCCGAGATCTGTGCGACGGCGTGATCGATGGAACCGCAGTCCAGGCGATCGAGCGCGATGGTCGCCAGGGTCGCCTGTCCGGATTTTCGCCGCTCGCGCGCATAGGCTCGGTCATAGTGGGCGGCCATCAGGGCGTCGGCCAGGTCCACAAACTGGCCCTGCTCGACCATGTCCTGCCAGGCGCTCAGTCGCCTCAGGCTCTGGTGGATCGGCAAGCGTTCCAGGATGGCCAATAAGGCCTCGCGCTGCGAGGTGATGTCGCCATAGGTCTCGACAAGATAGCGAGCTCGCTCCGGTCGGGGCACCGTGACCTCGAGGCGCGGTGCCCCGGTCATGGCGGTCCAGAGCACGGGCGGCAGAACCCGGTTGCCGATCTTACTCGACTCCGCTTCGACGACAATCGGCAGGGTCGGGTCAAACGCGTCCAGGGCCGCGACCAGCCGGCTTTCAAACAGCTTCTGGTCCGGCTGGTCCTGACCGGCCAGGGCACCGAACAATGAACCCCGATGGTGGGCAAGGGCTTCCAGATCGAGGGTCTGAACGCCGCGGCTTGCCAGGCCCTGCAGGATGGCCGTCTTGCCCGTGCCGGTGTCCCCGTCGAGCAGGACAAGGTCCAGATCGCAGCGTCCTTCATAGAGCCTGGCCTGCACCCAGCGACGATAGGTCCTGTAGCCGCCGTCGAGCACCGTCGTGGTCCAGCCGATGCGGGACAGGATCGTCGCCATGGACTGGGATCTCTGCCCGCCGCGCCAGCAGTAGATCAGGGGCCTGAAGCCCTCCGGCCGGTCGGCGAGACTGGACTCCAGATGACCGGCAATGTTCCGCGCCACATGGGCCGCGCCGATCCGGTTGGCGCGAAGACGCGAGTCCTGGACATAGATCGTCCCCACCTCGGCGCGCTGTTGATCATCCAGCACCGGCAGATTGACGGCCCCTGGCAGGTGATCGAGCGCAAATTCGCCGGGACTGCGGACATCGATAATCTGGTCAAAGGCCGCGAGCGAGAGCGGATCGGCCGAGGTGGCAACCTGAACGGGCTTCATGGCAGGCCTATTGTCCGTTCGGGGTCTTGCGACAAGCTACAACGTCTCGCCACCAAGGCTTTTCAGCGGGCGACTATGCGCGACCCGCCGGAGAATCGTAAGATCCAGGCGACAGGACGCGCCCAACCCGTGTGGCGAAAGTTCAGGAGCCACCGATGACACATCCCGCCGGGCAGCCCGTTCGCCTGACCTCACTGGCCCATGGGGGCGGGTGCGGCTGCAAGCTTTCGCCGGCCGTCCTGCGCGAGATCCTGCAGCAGTCACCGGCCGCCGGCGTCTTTCCGAATCTGCTGGTCGGGACCGAAACCTCGGATGACGCCGCCGTCTGGCGCCTCAACGACCAGCAGGCCCTGGTCGCGACCACGGACTTCTTCATGCCCGTGGTCGATGATCCGCATGATTTCGGCCGCATCGCCGCGACCAACGCCCTGTCCGATATCTATGCCATGGGAGCCAGACCCATCTTCGCATTGGCCATTGTCGGCATGCCGGTGGCGACGCTGTCGACGGAGACCATCGGGGCGATCCTGGCCGGCGGCGCTGCCGTTTGCGCCGCGGCGGGCGTGCCGATCGCCGGCGGCCATTCCATCGACAGCGTCGAGCCGATCTATGGCCTGGTTGCGCTCGGCATCGTCCACCCCGATCGCGTCCTGTCGAACCGGGGCGCTCAGCCGGGCGACCTGCTGATTCTGACCAAGGCGCTCGGAGTGGGCGTCCTGAGCGCGGCCTTCAAGCAGCAACGCCTGCCGGAGGAGGGCTATGCCGCCCTGATCGCCACGACCACCCAACTGAACAAGGTAGGTGCCGACCTGGGGGACGTGGCGGGCGTCCATGCGCTGACGGATGTGACCGGGTTCGGCCTGCTGGGCCACCTGCTGGAGCTGTGTCGCGGGGCCGGCCTGGCCGCCGAACTTGATGCCGATGCCCCGGTCCTGCTCCCAGGGGTCGAGGTGCTCGCTCGAGACGGGGTCAGGACCGGCGCGGCCGTTCGAAACTGGGCCAGCTATGGTGGCGACGTCACCCTGCCAGACGGGACTCCGGAATGGCGTAGAGACCTCCTGGCTGATCCCCAGACCAGCGGCGGCCTGCTGATCGCCGTCGCACCCGGTGATGCTCAAAGCGTCCTGGACATGGTCCAGACTGCGGGTTTTGCTGCCGCGCGCATCATCGGCAGGATGGTCGAGGGCCCACCCGGGGTTTCTGTCTCAACCGGAACAGCCTGAGCAGGCTGGCCCGGCGCTCAGCCCAGTTCGGCCTCGACCTGGCCCAGTCGTTCCTTGCCGAAGAACATCTCGTCGCCGACGAAGAAGCTCGGGATCCCGAACACGCCCCGGGCCACAGCGCCATCGGTATTGGCGGCCAGTTCGGCCTTGACCTCGGGCTCTCCGGTCGCCGCCAGCAGGGCTGCGCCATCAAGCCCCGCACGATCAAGCGCGGCGGTGAAGACTTCTGGATCGTCGAGCTTCAGACCCTGCTCCCACATGCCCTGCAGCATGGCCTCGAAATAGGCCTCGCCGACGCCCAGCCGCTGGGCAGCGACCATGCCACGCATCAGCAGCAGGGTATTGACCGGGAAGTGCGGATTGAACTGGAAGGCGGTCAGGCCATGGGTCGCGATGAAGCGGCGGGTCTCCAGCATCTCATAGGCCATCTTGCCCTTGACCCCGCCGAAGGCGACCATCGGAGCCTGGTTGCCGGTCAGCTTGAAGATGCCGCCCAGCAGGCAGGGGATCAGCCGGATCTCGGCCCCGCGCCGCGCCGCGATGTCGGGCAGGACCTTCCAGGCCAGATAGGCGTTGGGGCTGCCGAAGTCGAAAATGAAGTCGATGGTCTTGCTCATGTCAGCAGCTCCTCACCAGGTTTCAGAATGGGGGCGCAGGTCGATCTCGTGGGTCCAGGCCGAGCGCGGCTGGTTGTGCAGCCAGACATAGTTGGCCGCGATCTCATCCGGCTTGAGGATCTCGTCGCGGTCCAGCAGGCCCTGCACATCGTCGCGCATCTGGCGCGTGAACACCCCGTCGATGGCCCCGTCGACCACCACATGGGCCACATGCACGCCCTGCGGGCCCATCTCGCGCGCCAGGCTCTGGGCCAGGGCCCGCAGGCCGGCCTTGGCCGAGGCGAAGGCAGAAAAGCCGTCCTTGCCGCGCAGGCTGGCGCTGGCGCCGGTGAACAGGATCGTGCCGCGACCGCGCGGGACCATGACCCGGGCTGCCTCGCGCCCGGTCAGGAAGCCGGCGAAACAGGCCATCTCCCAGACCTTGGAGAATACCTGGGCCGTGGTCTCGACGATGCCGAAACGGACATTGGCCCCGATGTTGAAGACCACCACCTCGAGCGGGCCGACCTCGGCTTCGATCTTGTCGAACAGGGCGACCATCTCGGCCTCCTGACGGGCGTCGACGCCATAGGCACGAGCCCGGCAACCATCGGCGCGAATCTGCTCGGCGAGGGCCTCCAGCTGATCGAGATGGCGCGGGCGGCGGGTCATGCAGACCTCGTAGCCCTCGGCGGCGAAGGCCCGAGCGATGGCACTGCCGACACCGTCACCGACACCCACCACAAGGCACGCGCCCTTCTGGGTCGTCGCCATCGCCATCTCCCTGAATTCATCTCGGATCAGGTTCGTATTGAATCTGTACTGAGTCAAATGCAGAATGCCGACGCACGCAACAGGACTGCAATGCCATGAAGTGGGATGATCTCGCCGCCCAGCCCTGCTCGGTCTCGCGATCCCTGGCCGTGATCGGCGATCGGTGGACCCTGATGATCCTGCGCGACTGTTTCCTGGGCGTGCGGCGGTTCGAGGTTTTCCAGGCGCGCCTGGGTATTTCGCGCAGCATCGTCACCGATCGCCTGCGGATGCTGGTCGACGAAGGCGTGCTGCGCCGCGAGGCCTATCAGACCAATCCGCCCCGCCACGAATACCGGCTGACCGCCAAGGGGATGGACCTGCATCCGGTGATCATGGCCGTCGCCCATTTTGGCGATGCCTACTATGCCGGCGCAGAGGGTCCGCCCCTGCTGCGTCGGCACAAGGTCTGCGGCTGCGACTTCCACCCGGTACAGGTCTGTTCGGCCTGCGGCGATGTTGTGAAGGCCAGGGACGTAGAGACCCGGGAGTCTCCTGCCCGGGGCGCAGGCTAGGGTGCCGGGGCGACCGCAGGCTTGGGCGCGGCCTCGGGCCGCCTGAAGGCCGTGGCGTCCGGGCTCTGCACGATAGCAACCTGGTGGAGAACGAAGGCACCGCCGGTCTTGTCTTCAATGTCCAGGCGGATCTGGTTGATGGTCGAGGTGCGCCAGTCATCACCGCCCAGAACCAGCTGGCCCATGTTGTAGACCATGGTGGTGGTCTCATTGACTGCGGGATTGCCGCCGATCACCGGCTTGCCGAAATACTGGCCGCTCTCGGCATGGTCCGTTGTCGAGTAATAGAGCGCGCCGTTCCAGGCCTGTCCTGGGGCTGTGCGGGTCAACCGCACCAGGACGAGCTGATACTTGGCACCATCGATCCCGAGGCCCTTGGGAGACCGAAGGGTCGGATCGGCAATGGTGATGGAAAGGCCATCTGCCGAAGGCGCGATCTTGCTGGTGACAGCGGCGAAACCGTCGGTGGAATCGCGGAAGGTCCACAGCTTGACGGTCCGAAGGGGCGCGCCGTTCATCTCAAAGGCAGCGGCGCTGGCATTCCAGGTAATCGGGCCGGCGCGTTCAACCTTGGCCGCATGACTGGCGGCCGCCTGCTTATCCGACTTGTCGCAAGCTGAAAGCGCTGTGGAGGCCAGCAGGATCAGGGCGACTGCAGGAATCACGTTTCGCAAGGGCTCTCTCCAGAACATCCGCAGCTTCAGGTTCGATCACAAACCTTCGATGACCGCGCTTAGACTAGGACGATGAAAACGTAAATCGGCTAACGCCCAGAACCGGTGCTCAGCACACCGCGGATCCATTCAAACAAAAGCCCCGCGCCAACAAATGCGCAGGGCTTTCGATTGGTCAGATCGACACTGGGATCGAAATCAGCTGATCTTTTCAACCTGATTGTATTCCAGCTCGACCGGGGTGGCGCGGCCGAAGATCGAGACGGTGACGCGAAGGCGCGAGCGCTCTTCGTCGACCTGCTCGACCGAACCGTTGAAGCTGGCGAACGGACCGTCGGTGACGCGCACGTTCTCGCCGATCTCGAACAGTACGACCGTCTTCGGACGCTCGACGCCCTCTTCGATCGCGCCGACGATGCGCTGAACTTCCTTTTCCGAGACAGGCTGCGGCTTGGACGCGCTGCCCAGGAAGCCGGTGACCTTCGGGGTGTTCTTGATCAGGTGATAGGCTTCGTCCGAGAGGTTCATCTTCACCAGCACATAGCCGGGGAAGAACTTGCGCTCGGCATTGACCTTGCGGCCGCGACGGATCTCGACGACGTCCTCGGTCGGAACCAGGATTTCGGAGAAGCTGTCCTCGAGCCCTTGGCTGCGGGCCTGCTCGCGGATGCTCTCGGCCACCTTCTTCTCGAAGTTCGAGTAGGCGTGGACGATGTACCACTTGTGGTTCGGGTTGGACGCGGTTTCGGTGCTCATCGACTTTTCTTATCCCGCGGCGAACGACAGGAGCGCCTTGGCTCCCAGGCCCAGCAGTCCATCGACCGCCGAGAAAAACAGAGCCGCCAGCACCACCATCATGAAAACCATCACCGAGGTGATCCAGGTCTCCTTGCGGGTGGTCCAGGTGATCTTGCGGGCCTCAGCACGCACTTCGCGGAAGAATTGCACGGGATTCGTGCCCTTCTTCTTGGGCGTTGCCGCTGCGGCGGGAGCCCCACCGGCGGGCGCGAGCGCTGCCGCCGTACGGGCGGCGCGGCTCTTGATCGCGGACGGGCTGGAACCCGGTTTCCTGGCCATGCTCTTGAGGCTCACGACTTTCCAAAGCGACAGACCGGGGACCCGGACCTATCGAAGACATAAAATGGCAGGAGTGGGGGGACTCGAACCCACGACTTTCGGTTTTGGAGACCGACGCTCTACCAGCTGAGCTACACTCCTGCAGACCCTGACCCTTTCGGATCGCGGTCTCTGAACAAATGGCGGCGAGGCGGAGACCTTCAAGGGCCTTCGTCACGCTGGTCCAATCGCCAGAGCCGCGCCATTTAGCAGGGTCATCTCCGCCGGGCAAGCGGCCTGGACGGTCTCTGCGGCGTTCTGGGCCAGGAAGTCCGCAGGACAGAGCGTCGCCAGCAGCGTCGGTGGATCGGCAGCAAGACCCTGTGCCTCCCGCGCGCTCGATGCCAGAACCGCCAAGCACCGGCGAATGCGACGCCCATAGACGCACCGGCTAGGGTGCCGTCAGTCGCCCCCCCCCCGCAACAGGACTGCGCAGAGGGGTTCTCTGGGTCAGAACCCCCAAAGCGGGGCCTGGATCCAGGACTTCAGACCAGAACCAAACCGTCGGGCGGTCGCTTGCGCGCCGCCCGCACAGGTCTATTCCGCCTTTTTCTCGTGCCGTTCGATCGACGCCGAGGTGGAAGGCGCTGCGCACTGAATGCCCAGATAGGACCACTTCACGTCGGTCAGTTGACGACCGCATTCGGTGTTTTTGCCCAGGTCCTTACCTTGCAATGACACCGCGACCCCCTTGCTCGGATCCGGTGCCGGGCTGGCGGAACTGATGTCATAGTATCCGCCTGCACGACCGCGAACCACAAGGCACGAGGTGGTTTCGACCGGGCGCACGCAGCCCGTCGCCGTCACCGATTTTGCTTCCAATACAACTTGTTGAGCCAGCGCGACTTTCGTCTTCGCGCCGCCATCACCACAACCGGCCAAACCAAACGCTAACAGACTGGCCGCCGCGGCGGCCCTCACGAACCTTACCCGCATACGTTCCTCCGTATCGTTGGCTCCGCGAACGAAGCAGATGGAAGTCTGCGCCCCGTTTGTTGGGTCGGCAATCACATTTTTGACGCATTTAGAAAAAGCGTCGCCGCGCATTTTGACGATTTTGCGAAAGATTTTCCCGTAGGACCGAGCCCGCTGCCGAGTTGACTTCTCCGCCCCGGTCCTCAAATGAAACCTGCGTCGCCTCAGGGCCGTGGCGGCGCTCTCGTTTGACCTCTTCGCGCGCAAGCGCCCAGGACCGAAACATTGATGATGACGGCCGCCCCAGCCCCCGCTACGCCGACCAAGGAACCCGCCCAGTTCGTCGAGACGGTCTTGTGGGTCAAGCACTGGACAGATCGCCTGTTCAGCTTCGCGATCACCCGCCCGGCCAGCTTCCGGTTCCGGTCCGGCGAGTTTGTGATGATCGGCCTGCCTCCCCGCGAAGAGCTGGGCGAGAAGAAGCCCATCCTGCGCGCCTATTCAATCGCCTCGCCCAGCTTCGCCGAAGAACTGGAGTTCTTTTCGATCAAGGTTCCCGATGGTCCCCTGACCTCGCGCCTGCAGCAGATCCAGCCCGGCGACCAGATCCTGCTGGGCAAGAAGCCCACGGGCACTCTGGTTCTGGACGCCGTGCGCCCGGGCAAACGCTTGTTCCTGTTTGGCACTGGCACAGGCCTGGCACCCTGGCTGTCGGTGGCACGCGACCCCGACGCCTATAGCCGCTTCGAGAAGGTCATTGTCGCCCACGGCGTGCGCGAGGTGAAGGAACTGGCCTATCGAGACCTCTTCACCTCGGAGATCTTCGACGACCCGCTGGTGGGCGATGAGGCCCGCGCGCAGCTGGTCTATTACCCCACCGTGACCCGCGAGCCGTTCGAGCGTCAGGGCCGCTTTACCGATCTGATCGAGAGTGGCCGGTTGTTCCGTGACCTGGGTCTCGATACCGACCGCTTCGATCCCGAGCATGATCGCGCCATGCTGTGTGGCTCAATGGCCATGATCAAGGATACCGCCGCCCTCCTCGAAGCCCATGGCCTAAAGGAAGGCTCCAATGCCGAACCGGGTGATTTCGTGATCGAGCGGGCCTTCGTCGGCTAGGGCATGGCGCAGGTGCCACTCAAAAACCTGGCGGTCGAGGAGGCCCGATCCCGCATCCTGGCAGGGATATCCCGGCTGGGCGCAGAAACGGTCGCCCTGGAGGGGGCCCTCGGACGGGTCCTGGCCGCCCCGGTCACGGCCGGTCGCGATCAGCCGCCCTTTGCCGCCTCGGCCATGGACGGTTGGGCCATCCGCCGCGCCGACCTGACGCCGGATGCTCGTTTTCGGGTGGCCGGCGAAAGCGCCGCCGGCAAGGCCTATGGCGGCATCGTCGCTGCGGGCGACGCGGTCCGGATCTTTACCGGAGCGCCGGTTCCGGCAGGTGCCGATCTGGTCATCATCCAGGAAGAGGCCCACCGCGACGGCGACACCGTGCGCTTCGACAGCGAAGACGACGCCAAGGCTCATATTCGCCCCGCCGGCGGTGATTTCCGCGCCGGCGACGGCCTGTTGGACTCGGGCAGCCGGCTCGATCCCTGGCGGCTGTCCCTGGCGGCGGCGGCCGGGCGCGCCAAGCTGGAAGTCGTCCGGCGACCCCATATCGCCATTCTGGCCACAGGTGACGAACTGGTTCAGCCTGGCGGCGATCCGGGCCCCGACCAGATCTTCGAGTCCGGCTCCATCGCCCTGGCCGCATTGGTCGAAACCTGGGGTGGATCGGCGCAGAGGCTGATGCCCACCGCTGACAGTGCCCAGGCCATCGCCGCCGCGGTGACGGATATTGAGGCCGACCTCATCGTCACCATCGGCGGGGCCTCGGTCGGCGACCACGATCTGGTCAAGCCTGCCCTGTCGCAGTTGGGGCTGTCTCTGGCGGTGGAATCTGTCGCTGTCCGCCCCGGCAAGCCGACCTGGTTTGGAACCCTTGCCGACGGACGTCGGGTCTTGGGGCTTCCCGGCAATCCGGCCTCGGCGCTGGTTTGTGCGGAGCTTTTCCTGCGGCCATTGATCTCAGCCCTGACCGGACGTGATCCGGCCACCACCCTGATCGGTGCCCATCTCGATCATGCCCTGCCGGCCAATGGCCCGCGTGAGCACTGGATGCGGGCGAACCTCGCTATCGACCCTCGCGGGCGAGCAATCGTGACCGTATTCCCCGATCAGGATTCCTCGCTGGTCAGCGTGTTCGCCAGGGCTGATGCTCTCATCCGACGACCTGTGCATGCCGCCGCCGCATCGGCGGGAGATCTCGTCGACGTCCTTCCCCTTACGCGGGCCTGACATTTGCCTGAGGCGATGGGGAGGACGGCGGCGAGCAGGCGTGCTAAGCCCGGACGACTCCGGGTCTCGGCCGGGCGTTTGATGTAGAGGTTTCGTCTATGGGCCGTGCCGGAAAGATCGCAGCGCATACGCTGCTAGCCTTCCTGGCCTTTCTGGCTGGCCGCGTTCTGGCCGGCGTCACCAACATCGACATGCACGTGCTGCCACAGGCCGGCCTGTTTGCGGTTTCGGCCCTGCTGGTCGAACTGGTGCTTCGGGTCGAGCGCGTTCCGTGGCGCTTCGTGGCGGCCAGCGACATCCTGCGTCTCGCGCGCTCCGCCTTTATCAGCTGCCTGGTCTTCGCCGCCCTGCTATGGCTGACCACGCACCGGTTCGAGGGTCTTCGCGCCCTGATCGGGGCCTTTGTGATCCAGGTGTTTCTGCTGGCCAGTCTGCGGGTGGTGCGGCGCGGCCTGCACG
This sequence comes from Caulobacter sp. AVps16, assembly GCF_058681455.1. Classification (NCBI taxonomy): domain Bacteria; kingdom Pseudomonadati; phylum Pseudomonadota; class Alphaproteobacteria; order Caulobacterales; family Caulobacteraceae; genus Caulobacter; species Caulobacter sp. AVps16. The sequence goes on along the minus strand of NZ_CM178739.1, from coordinate 272,243 downwards.
AACGCGTCTTGTTCGAGGCCGTTCTGGGCCTGCGGCCGGCTGCGGCCCACCCCGCCCAGCCCCGTCTGCTGATCGTCGGGGCTGCGGCCGAGGCCGAAGAATTCCTGCGCGCGCCCACGGGCCTTGGCGAGCGCTATACGCCGGTGGGCGTGGTTTCGCCCATGGACAAGGAAACCGGCGACGAACTGCGCGGCGTCTGCGTTCTGGGGTCGATCGCGGCCTTTGACGATGTGCTGGCCCAGCTCCGCGAGGGCGGCCTGGCCCCGGCGGCAATCCTTTTCCTGGCCGACAGCCCGATGAACGCCTTCGGGGCCGAGCGTCTGGGCCGTCTCAAGAGCGAGGGCATGCGCCTGCTGCGCCGGCATGGCGTGGTCGAGATGGGCCATACCGCCACAGCCCTGCGCGAAATCAGCCTTGAGGAATTGCTCAGTCGCCCGCCCGTTTGTCTGGATCCGGAGCCGGTCCGGGCGCTGGTTTCGGGACGCCGCGTCCTCGTCACCGGGGCTGGCGGCAGCATCGGTTCGGAACTGTGTCGCCAGATCGCCGCCAGCGGCTGCGCCCAGCTGATCATGCTGGATGTTTCCGAGGCCAATCTCTTCCACATCGATCGCGAACTGGGCGAGGCTTGGCCGACCCTGGCACGCCGCGAAATTCTCTGCGACGTCCGGGACTCCGCCAGGCTGGACCGCGTTTTCGCCGCTGAACGGCCCGAGATCGTGTTCCATGCTGCGGCGCTCAAGCACGTCACCATGGTCGAGAACCATCCCTGCGAAGGCGCGCGGACCAATGTCCTGGGCACCCGCAACGTCGCCATGGCGGCCAAGGCCTTTGGTGCCGCGCACATGGCCCTGATCTCGACCGACAAGGCCGTGGCCCCGACCAGCGTGATGGGCGCGACCAAGCGCATCGCCGAGACCCTGGCCCGTCAGTATGGCTCCAGCCATGAGACGCGGGTCAGCATCGTCCGGTTCGGCAATGTGCTGGGCTCGGCAGGCTCTGTGGTGCCGCTGTTCCAGCATCAGATTGCGCGCGGCGGGCCCATTACCCTGACCGATGCCCAGGTCGAGCGCTTCTTCATGACCATCCCCGAGGCGGTGCAACTGGTCCTCCGGGCCGTCGCCCTCTCGACCATCTCGCTTGAACCGCCTGCCGGTGTCCTGACCCTGGAGATGGGTGAGCCGGTCAAGATCATCGATCTGGCGCGCCGCATGATCGAACTGCAGGGTCTGGTGCCCGACCGCGACATCGAGATCCGCATTACCGGCCTTCGCCCCGGTGAAAAGCTGACCGAGGTACTGGTCGACGTCAACGAGGCCGCCAAGCCCAAGGCACCGGGCGTCATCGAGGCCGCGCCCATGACGCCGCCCCCGATGATCGATGCCGAAGTGCTGGCGACGCTGGAAGCCTCCGCCATGGCCGGCGACGAGTTTAGCGTTCGCACCCAGTTGTTCGCCCTGGTGGAAAGCATTCGCTGCAACGAGCCGGTCACCCAACCCAAGGCACGCACCCGGGCTTGAGCCGTGCGACCCGTGACGGCCAGCGCTCCGCTGTCGGACATACCCATGCTCGGCCTGGCTCGGGAAGCTGACCGCGCTGAGGCGTGGGCTTTACCTGGGCTTGGAGCGTCAGGGTCCTCTAAAGTTGCTTCCCTGTCACATCAGTTAGGGGCCGGCGCATGATCACCGTTTGGGGCGGACAGACCTCGCGATCGGTCCGGGTGGTCTGGGTGCTGGAGGAAATGGGCCTTCCTTACTGCGTACGGCAGGTGGACATGCTGGCCGCCGAGCGGGATAGCGAGTTCCTGGCTGTGAATCCCGCCGACTACATCCCGGCGATCCAGGACGGCGATGTTGTCATGGTCGAGTCGATCGCGATCATGGAATACCTGATGGCCCGCTACGGGCCGACGCCGCTGGCACCCTCGCCCCACGATCCGACCTTCCCCGCCTACCAGCAGTTTCTGCACCTGGGTGAAGCCGGCCTCGCAACCCTCATGATGCCCGTCATCGTCAGCCGCTTCATCGCGCCCGAGTCCGAGCGGGCGAACTGGGGCGCGTCCTGGTGCCTGGAATCGTTCCAGAAGCGGCTGAAGCTGGTCAGCCAAAGGCTTGCCCGCTCGCCCTATCTTGCCGGTGAGGCTTTCACCGCCGCCGACATCTCGGTGACCTACGCCCTGAACCTGGGCCAGCGGACCTGCGGCCTCAGCCTCGGCGACGCCGAACAGGCCTACCTCGCCCGGACCACCGGCCGCGACGCCTACAAGCGCGCCATGGAGCGCTCGCATGAGGGCGTGAACACATAAACGCCGTCTCCGCTTTGAGGCGAGGCAGAGTCGGTCGTTTGAAGACCCGCCTTGAGAAGGACCTGCCTAGTGAAAGTCCCGGCTACGCTGCAGTCGTCCTGACGTCCTGGACCGCACACGTGGTGCCGGGGTGGCGGTGTCTTCCTTCAGACGGCCGAGCTCGGCCGACAGGTCGGTGAAGCGCTCGGCGACCACGTGGATCACGCCTTCGGCGGACTGTACCTTGCCGTGAACGACCAGCAGGGAGGCGGTCATCACCGTCGCGCGGTCGGCCTCGAAGCGGTCCTTCCAGACCACGGCATTGGCGACGCCGGTCTCGTCCTCCAGGGTGATGAACACCACGCCCTTTGCGGTGCCGGGCCTTTGCCGGATCAGCACGATCCCCGCGACCGAAACCCGCCGGCCATCCCGGACCTGAGGCAGACGGTCGGCGGGAATCACGCCCATCGCGTCCAGCCTCGACCGGTAGAAGGCGCAGGGGTGGGCCTTCAGCGACAGGCTGGTGGTGCGATAGTCCTCGGCCACCGCCTGGGGCAGGGCCATGACCGGCAGGTTCACCGCCGCCTCGAATAGCGGCAGGCCCGCCAGCAGCGGCGTCTGGACCGGAGCCCTGTTTTCACCTGCCAGTCCCTTGACCGCCCAGAGGGCCTCGCGCCGGCTGAGGCCTGCCCCGGCAAAGGCATCGGCCTCGGCCAGAAGTTCCAGCGCCCGTTGCGGGACACCGGCCTGGGCGAAGTCCGCCGGCGCCTGCGCGCCCTCATCCCGGGCCATGATCAGGCGCTGGACCTCGGCCTCCCGCAGGCCCTTGATCTGGCGCAGGCCCAGACGGACGGCCTTCCACAGCGGGCGGGTGTCGGGATTGAACAGCTTGTCGTCGCGACGACCCGACGACGCGACGGCCGGCGCCGCCTCCAGGGTGCAGTCCCAGTCACTGCTCAGCACGTCGGGCGGTCGCACCTCGACCCCGTGCTCGCGGGCGTCGCGCACCAGCTGGGCCGGCTGGTAGAAGCCCATGGGCTGGGAATTGATCAGCACCGCGCAGAACACGTCGGGCCAGGCCCATTTCAGCCAGGCCGAGACATAGACCAGCTTGGCGAAACTGGCCGCATGGCTCTCGGGGAAGCCATAGTGGCCGAAGCCCTCGATCTGCTTGAAGCAGCGCTCGGCGAAGTCGCGCTGATAGCCGCGCCCCACCATGCCCTCGACAAACTTGGCGCGATATTCGGCCGGCGTGCCGAGGTTCTTGAAGGTGGCCATGGCCTTGCGCAGGCCGTCGGCCTCGTCGGGCGTGAACTTCGCCGCCTCGATGGCCAGACTCATCGCCTGTTCCTGGAACAGCGGCACGCCGAAGGTCTTGCCGAGGATTCCCCTCAGCTCGTCGGCCGGGCCGTGCTCGGGCGACGGGGCCGGCCATTCCACCGGGTCCTTGCCACTTCGCCGCCGCAGATAGGGATGGACCATGTCGCCCTGGATCGGGCCGGGCCGGACGATCGCCACCTCGATCACCAGATCATAGAACTCTGCAGGCTTCAGCCGAGGCAGCATCGACATCTGGGCGCGGCTCTCGACCTGGAACACCCCGACCGAGTCGGCCTTGGTCAGCATGTCGTAGACACCCTTCACCTCGACCGGGATGTCGGCCAGATCGTGGATGTCGAGGCCATGCTCGGCCCGCAGCATGCCCAGGCCGCGCTGGATGGCGGTCAGCATGCCCAGGGCCAGGATATCGACCTTCATCAGGCCGAGACTGTCGATGTCATCCTTGTCCCACTCGATGAAGGTTCGGTCCTTCATGGCGGCATTGCCGATCGGCACGGTCTCGTCGAGGCGTCGCTTGGTCAGGACAAAGCCGCCGACATGCTGCGACAGGTGGCGGGGAAAGCCGAGCAGTTCGGAGGCCAGGCTGACCGCGCGGGCGATCTCCGGCGCCTCGGGGTCCAGACCCGCCTTGCGGATATGCGCCTCCGGCAGGCCGGAGCCCCAACTGCCCCAGACCGTGCCGGCCAGGAGGCTGGTGACGTCCTCGGTCAGGCCCAGGGCCTTGCCGACATCGCGGATGGCGCTGCGCGGCCGGTAATGGATCACCGTGCCGCAGATGGCGGCATAGTCGCGGCCATAGCGGCGATAGACATATTGCATCACCTCCTCGCGCCGCTCGTGCTCGAAGTCGACATCGATATCGGGCGGCTCGCCCCGGTTTTCGGAGATGAAGCGGGTGAACAGCAGGCGGTGTTCGGTCGGGTCGATCGCGGTCACGCCCAGGCAGAAACAGACCGAGGAATTGGCCGCCGATCCCCGCCCCTGACACAGGATGCCCATCTTGCGGGCCTCCTGCACGATGTCGTGCACGGTCAGGAAATAGTTGGGATAGTTCATCTTGCCGATCAGACGCAGCTCTTCGGCCAGCTGGTCGGCGACCTTGGGGGGGACACCCTTGGGATAGCGCCAGGCCGCGCCGGCCCAGGTCAGGTCGGTCAGGTGCTGCAGGGCGGTCTTGCCCGGCGGCACCGGCTCGTCGGGATATTCCTCCTTCAGCTGGCCCAGGTCGAAGCCGATGCGCTCGACGATCTCCAGGGTGCGTTCGACGGCGCGCGGCCAGCGTTCGAACAGGCGGACCATTTCCTGCGGTGCCTTCAGGTGACGTTCGGCATTGGCCTGCAGCCGGAAGCCCGCCTCCTGGATCGTGCAGTGCTCGCGCACACAGGTCATGACGTCCTGCAGGGGCCGCCGTTCGGGGCCGTGATAGAGCACGTCATTGGTGGCGACCATCGGTGCTCCGGACTCGCGGGCCAGCGCCTCCAGCCGCGCAAGGCGCTGCAGGTCGCGGGCGGCATAGGCCCGGCTGGCGGCCAGCCAGACCCGGCCGCGCAGCTCACCGGCCATGCGGTTCAGGTCGGTCGTGAAGGACTCATCCAGCCTGGCCGGGGGCACGATCAGGGCCAGCTGCCCCTCGGCATGCTGCAGGAAATCCTCCCAGTGCAGCTCGCACTCGCCCTTGCCGGCCCGGCGCTGGCCGACGGTGAGCAGGCGGGTCAGGCGGGCGAAGGCCTCGCGATCGGACGGGTAGCACAGCAGGCTGGGCGTGCCGTCGGCGAAGTCGAGCCGGCAGCCGGTCAGGGCCCGGACCTGCAGCGCCTTGGCGGCTGTCCAGGCCCGGACCACGCCCGACAGGGTGTTGCGGTCGACGATCCCGACGGCCGCCAGACCCAGGCCCTGGGCCGTCGGGATCAGTTCGCGGGCGTGCGAGGCCCCGCGCAGGAACGAGAAATTGCTGGTGACCTGCAGCTCGGCATAGGCGGGGGTCATGGGGTCGCCCTAGCCCCCTCCGGACCTGACGGCCCTCCTCCGCCGGAGGGGGAAGATGAAATCATCCGCCCCCTCCGGGGGCGGACGACCGCGCAACCGGTCCGGTGGGGGCAAGTGCTCTGGCTACCCAAACAGGCCATGCAACCACCACTTCGGCTCGTCGCCCGTCCCGAACAGGCCCTGGCGAAAGATCCAGAACCGGCCGCCGGCTTCGTCCTCGACCCGGTAATAGTCGCGGATCCTGCCCGGTCCGGTGTCGTCGAAATCGCCGCGCCACCATTCCTGGCCGATGCGTTCGGGACCCTCGGCACGGCGCACGCGGTGCGAGCGGCCGCGCCACTGGAACTGGACCGGGGGATCGTCGGGCAGCTTGGCCATTGCCGTGATCGGCTCGGGCCGCTTGAACAGCCGCACCGGCCGGGGGCGTTCGGGGTCCCAGGTCTGGCCGGAAGGCGCGGCCAGCGGCGCGCGACGGATCACCGAGCGTTCGGGCACATGGCTCTCATACGGATCGGCCCGCCAGACGCGATCCTCGCCCAGCCGGTTGATCAGCCGGTCGACCAGGGGGGCCAGGGTCTCGTCCAGCCCGGCTCCGGCCTCGGCATCGAGCCGGGCCTGAACGGCGCTCAGGGGCTCGACGTCGGCGGCAAAGACCGTGACCACCTCGATGCCGAAGCCGGGATCAATCACGTCCAGCTTGGGGATCATCAGCCGGGTCAGGCGCGCGGCGTCGCGACCCGGCCGCGCCAGCCCCGCCCGCACCGCCATGGCCTTGCCGTCCAGCCGGTGAAAGACCACCTCGAACCGCCGCGCCCCCTGGCCCTCGGCCTCCAGCCGCTGGCAGATCAGGGCCGTGACGTCGCCGACCACCCGGGCCAGATCGTCGGGCGCGCTGATCGGCTCGGCAAAGGCCAGGCGGTCGAACCAGGGACTGGCCGGCCGGCGATAGACCAGGGCCTCGCCCGCCGCCCCCATAGCCTGGTCCAGGCGCAGGGTCAGGTTCAGGCCGAACCGCTTGGCCAGTTGGGCGCGAGGCAGGCCCAGGATCTGCTCGATCCGGAACAGGCCCAGACGCGGCAGCTGGTCGGTGGCGGTGGCGTCGAGGCGCAGGGCCGCCACCGGCAGATCGGCCAGCCGGTCGCGCTGACCGGCCGGCGGCGCGATCTCGCCGGCCTCGCCGAAGCGGGCCCCAAATCGCGCCAGGGCCCAGGCCGCGCCGGGCGTGTCGGCGATCGCCGCCCGGGCCGGCACGCCCCAGCGGGCCAGTCGCGCCAGCAGGTCGGCCATCATCGCCGCCTCGCCGCCCCACAGGTGGTCGGTCCCGGTGATGTCGAGGAACAGGCCGTCCGTACCGTCGAGGGCCACGGCTGGCGAGAACCGCACGCACCAGTCGCTCAGGGCCTCCAGGGCCGCGCGGTCGGCCTCGGGATCGTGGTCGGCGGTGACAAGGTCGGGGGCCAGGGCCATGGCGTCGGCAGCCTTCTGGCCAGGGCGCAGGCCCAGGGCCTCGGCCGTTTCGTCGATGGCGGCGAGGCGGCGGGTGCCGGAGTCCGAGATCAGCAGGGCAAAGGGGCGCGCTGTGGCGATACCCTCACCCGGCCCTGCGCCAGGATTCCGCCGTCGCCAGGTCGTGATCGGCCAGTTGGGACACCAGACGGAAAGGATGCGGGCCATGCTCGGCCTCCGAAGACTCCAGGATCCAGGCACCGGGGCGCCCGCCCCGGCAGCGTTCCAGCTCGACCCGCCAGCGCGGCGGGCCCAGGCCCGGCGTATCCGGCGGCGGCTGGCTGGGCGCGCTGCCGATGCGCCAGCGACTGAAGGAGGACGACCCCGACACCGTCCGCGCCCGCCCTGCGGGACCGCCATAGGGCCGCCGGTGCAGCAGGACGCCGAAACTGCCGCGCTTCTCGCTGGCCAGTTGCAGGCGGCGACCGATCTTCAGCTCCGGTGCCGCCGCCTCGCCGACCGCGGCGGCCACCCCGAGGGTCGAGAGGGCATCCTCCAGCACCGACAGTACCTCGGCATCGTCGCGGGCCCGGACCTGGATCAGCCGGTCGGTGGGAAGGCCAAGCCCCGCCAGGCCCGGGGTGAAAAGATCCGTGCGCCGCATCACCCAGACCACCGCCCCGCTCTTAAGCAACGGCCGGGTCAACAGGGCGGCGAAGGCGGCAGGGGCCGCCGAGGTCTCGTCCTCCAGCCCCGCGCCCATCACCTCGTGCCAGCAGCCCGACGGCAGTCCGCCCGCCGGAAAGCAGCTGTCGATACGGGGATCGCCCAGGGCCAGGACCGGACTCGGAGTCCGAGTCCCTGCTTCCAGAGCAGCGATCCGGCCCTTCAATGCCGCCAGGCGCGCCTCGCGCGGTACGGCCATCACTCCATTCCTTTGTTCCCTTTATGTTCTGATCTTATGGGCTTGGAGAGTCAAGCGGGCCCGGCCATGCTGCGTCAAACGGCCGTATGAAGCCCCTCCAGGAAACGTCTCCATGTCCTTCCAGCGCGTGCTGATCGCCAATCGCGGCGAGATCGCCCTCCGCATCGCCCGCGCCGCTGCCGAGCTGGGGATCGAAAGTGTCGCGGTCCATGCCGGCGACGACGCGGCCAGCCCGCACGTCGCCGCCGCCGACCAGGCCGTCGCCCTGCCCAGCACCGGGGCCCGGGCCTATCTCGACATCGAAGCCATCGTCGCCGCGGCCAGGGGCGCGGGCTGCGACGCCCTGCATCCCGGCTATGGCTTCCTGTCCGAGAACGCCGGACTGGCCCGCGCCTGCGCGGCGGCGGGGATCACCTTCATCGGCCCGGCCCCCGACCAGCTCGAGACCTTCGGCGACAAGGCCGCCGCCCGCGCCCTGGCCCAGAAGCTGGGCGTGCCCCTGATCCCCGGAACCGGCACCCTGGACCTGCCCGCCGCCGAGGCCTTCCTGACCCAGCACGGGGCGATCATGCTGAAGGCGCGGGCCGGCGGCGGCGGACGCGGCATGCGGCTGGTGCTGGATCCCGGCGAGCTGGACGCCGCCTTCGCCGCCTGCGCCCGCGAGGCCATGGCCGCGTTCGGCGATGACGGCCTCTATGCCGAGAAGCTGATCGAGCGCGCCCGCCATATCGAGGTGCAGATCGTCGGTGACGGAACCCGCGTGCTGGCGGTGGGCGACCGCGACTGCTCCCTGCAACGCCGCAACCAGAAGCTGGTCGAGATCGCCCCGGCCCCGAACCTGCCCGCCGCCACCCGGACGGCCATGGCCAGGGCGGCCGAGACCCTGTGCGCCGGCTATCGCGGCCTGGCGACCGTCGAGTTTCTGCTCGACACCGCCACCGGCGACTTCGCCTTCATCGAGACCAATCCCCGCCTGCAGGTCGAGCACACCGTCACCGAGGAGGTCACGGGCCTGGACCTCGTTCGCCTGCAGTTCGACCTGGCGGCGGGGCGGACCCTGGTCGAACTCGACCTGACCACGCCGCCCCTCGCCGTGGGCATCGCGATCCAGGCGCGGATCAATGCCGAGACCCTGGGTGCCGACGGACAGGTCAAGCCCTCGTCCGGAACCCTCACCGCCTATGCCCCTCCGGGCGGTCCGGGGGTGCGGGTGGACGGTGCCGGCGCGGTCGGCCTGGTGGTCGGGGCGACCTATGACAGCCTGCTGGCCAAGGTCATCGCCCGGGGCCGGACCCTGGCCGAAACCGCTGCGCGTCTCGATCGGGCCCTCAGCGAGTTCACGATCACCGGCCTCGCCACCACCGCGCCCCTGATCCGGGCGATCCTGCAAACCCCGGACTGGAAGGACGGAGCGGCAACCACCCGGTTCATCGACGACCACGCCGCCGAACTGGTCGCCGGACTTCCCCTCCCGTCAGAGAGCGCCGAAGCCCATTTCGAGACCCTGGACGGCGCGATCACCGTCGCTGCACCCCTGGCGGCCACGGTCGGCGCGATCGCGGTGGCGGAAGGCGATCTGGTCCGTCCCGGTCAGGCCCTGGCCGTGCTGGAGGCCATGAAGATGGAGCATCTGGTCATCGCCACGTCCGGCGGCCGGGTGCTGAAGATCGCCGCCGCCCCGGGCCAGACCGTGGCCGAGGGTCAGCCGCTGGTCTTCCTGGAGCCGGTCGAGATGGCGGCCGCAGAGGCGCAGGACGCCGCCGTCGAGGACCTCGATGCGATCCGTCCGGACCTGGCCGAGGTCATAGCCCGCCACCGCTTCACCCTCGACGAGGCCCGTCCCGACGCCGTTGCCCGCCGTCGCAAGACCGGCCATCGCACGGCGCGGGAGAACATCGACGACCTCGTCGATCCCGGCAGCTTCCTCGAATACGGGGCCCTGGCCATCGCCGCCCAGAAGCGTCGGCGCACCACCGAGGACCTGATCGCCAATACCCCCGCCGACGGCCTGATCACCGGCATCGGCACGGTCAACGGCGGCCTCTTCGCCCCCGACAAGGCCCGCTGCGCCGCCCTGGCCTATGACTTCACCGTGCTGGCGGGCACGCAAGGCGCGATGAACCACCGCAAGACCGACCGGCTGATGGCGGTGATCGCCGACCAGAAACTGCCGGTGGTCTGGTTCGCCGAGGGCGGCGGCGGACGTCCCGGCGACACCGACACCACGGCGGTGGCCGGGCTCGATGTGCCGACCTTCAGGAGTTTCGCCCAGTTGTCGGGCCTGGTGCCCAAGATCGCCATCGTCGCCGGCCGCTGCTTTGCCGGCAATGCCGCCATCGCGGGGCTATCGGAGATCATCATCGCCACCCGCGACTCCAATCTCGGCATGGGCGGTCCGGCCATGATCGAAGGCGGGGGTCTGGGCGTGTTCAAGCCCGAACAGATCGGCCCCTCGGCCCATCAGTGGAAGAATGGCGTCATCGACATCCTGGCCGATGACGAGGCCCAGGCCACCCGCCTGGCCAAACAGGCCCTGTCCTATTTCCAGGGCACGCTGAGCACCTGGACCGCCCCCGACCAGCGCCGGCTCCGCAACGCCATCCCGGAGAACCGCCTGCGGGTCTATGACGTGCGCGCCCTGATCGCCGGCCTCGTCGACGAGGCCTCGTTCATCGAACTGCGCGGCGGCTTTGCGGCCGGCATGGTCACTGGCCTGATCCGCATCGAGGGCCGGCCCATGGGCCTGATCGCCAATGATCCGCGCCATCTGGGCGGGGCGATTGACTGCGACGGGGCCGACAAGGCCGCGCGCTTCCTGCAGCTGTGCGACGCCTTCGCCCTGCCGGTCCTGAGCCTCTGCGACACGCCCGGCTTCATGGTCGGTCCCGACAGCGAGGACGCCGCTGCCGTACGCCGGGTCAGCCGCCAATTCATCGCCGGCGCCAAGCTGCGCTCGCCCCTGTTCACCGTGGTCACCCGCAAGGGCTATGGCCTCGGGGCCCAGGCCATGGCCGGCGGCAGCTTCCACAGCCCAGCCTTCATCGCCGCCTGGCCCACGGGCGAGTTCGGCGGCATGGGCCTGGAGGGCGCCGTCAAGCTGGGCTACCGCAAGGAGCTGGAGGCCCTGACCGATCCGGCCGAGCAGAAGGCCCTCTATGACCAGCTGGTGGCCCGGCTCTATGCGGCCGGCAAGGCGACCAGCATGGCCGCAGCCCTGGAAATCGACGCGGTCATCGACCCGGCCGATACCCGGCGCTGGATCCTGGGCGGGCTTGACGCTGCGGCGGGGGTGACGCGGCCGTGGGCGGTGCGGGTAGACAGTTTCTAGAAAGGCCACGGACCATGAGCGAAGTCGAACTGACCACCGACGGTCCGGTCTGGACCGTGACGATCAACCGTCCGGAGCGCCGCAACGCCGTCGATCCCGCCACGGCCCTGCAGCTGAACGCAGCTTTTGACGCCTTTGAGGCCGATGAAACGGCGGCCGTGGCCATACTGACGGGTGCCCATGGGACCTTCTGTTCGGGCTTTGACCTGACTGTCGCCGCGAGCGGCGCGGGCGAGCGCTACGATCCGGTCGGCGAGGGCCCGATGGGACCAACGCGCCGCCTGCTGGCCAAGCCGGTGATCGCCGCTATCGAGGGCCATGCCGTGGCCGGCGGGCTGGAACTGGCCCTGTGGTGCGACATGCGCGTGGCGGCCGAAAACTCCACCTTCGGAGTCTTCTGCCGACGCTGGGGGGTGCCGCTGATCGACGGCGGAACGGTGCGCCTGCCGCGAATCGTCGGCCAGGGCCGGGCGCTGGACATGATCCTGACCGGCCGTGCGGTCGGTGCCGCAGAAGCCTTGTCATGGGGTCTGGCCGACCGGGTCGTCGCCGAGGGTTCGGCCCTGGTCGAGGCGCAAGCCCTCGCGCGGAGCATCGCCGCCTTCCCCCAGATCTGCCTGCGGGCCGATCGCGCCTCGGCCTTTGGGCAATGGGACAGCGATCTGGCCGAAGCCCTGAAGGCCGAAGGGCGCGGCGGGGTCGAACCCCTGCGCCGCGAGGCCCGTTCAGGCGCAGCGCGCTTCACCGGCGGGGCGGGTCGCGGCGGTCAAGCCGCGCCGGACTGAAGGCCCGGGCCTTTGAGGGTGAAGACGGGGATTGTGGATGGGGATTAAAGTGCACTGGCACCGTCGTGCGGTTCGCCTCACTGCGGTTGCCCTTGGGTCCCGGCGCTCCCGCCCTCGCGGGCGTCCGGCCGGGATGGCAGGATTATTGGGGTGAGGCGGAAGCCCCCAAAGCGGAACGATCGAGAGCCCGCCATGGGTGGAAGTCGGTCGCTCTGACCGATCCCTCTCTCTGAAAGAGAGGGAGGGACCATGAAGGTTCGCCATGGGTCGGGAGCAGATTTGGCGTCACTCCCAGAACGCGAACGCCCCGTGTCCCTCTTATCCTTAAATCGCCGGGAGGCTGCTGCGCGCTAGTCCGGAAAGGTCAATCAAGGACCGCCTCGCGGCGACGCGCAGCGTCGTCCCTGAGCAACCTGGACAGACCAGCGATCGTCTCGCCGTGAGGTTTAGGGAGTGCTCCCGCTTGGGGACGGAGGGAACGCTTGGTACCGGTCCAAAGCAGCGGCGGGAATGGAACCAGGCGGCGTCGCGACGCCGCGCGCCTCGGTCACAGGATCTCCGGCGACCAAGTTGTGAGAGACTGGTGTTCAGCCCGATTCTGCGAGCCCGACATGAAGCCCGTGATCATCTTTCAGCCCGGCATGGCCGGCGACCTGCTGTTCATTCAGAAGATCGTCAAGACCTATGCCGCCAATGGTCGCCGGGTGATCCTGCCGGTGCGCGAGACCCATCGCTGGGTCTATGACGCCCTGGTCATGCCGGACAATGTCGAGACCCCGACCCTCGAGTACGATTTCGAGTTTCGCGACGAGATCCTGTTCCTGGCCGACAAGATCGCGCTCAGCCCGATCGAGGCCAATGCCTATACGTTCCTGTCGCTGTTCTTCAGTTGGCGCTATGCCCCCGAGCAGACCATGGACCTGAAGTATCAGGTCTCGGGCGTCGAGATGGATGACTGGGCCGACCATGTCACCCTGCGCCGCGACCTGGAGAAGGAAGAGCGGCTGTTCCGGCAGCTGGGCCTGGATGACGGGGTGCCCTATGCCCTGATCAACGAGCACTGCAGCAAGCGCTATATCCCCTTTCCGAACCGGGCCCCCGAGAAGGAAGTCCGGTTGCAGGTGGTCGAGGGCTATACCCTGATCGACTGGTCGACCGTGATCGAACGGGCGGCGCGGATCGCCTCGGTGGACACGTCACTGGTGCTGCTGGTCGAGGTGCTGAAGATCACCGGCAAGCCCCTGCACGTGGTTTCGCGCTATGAGCCGCCCAGCTTTCGCGAATTGCAGAACATCCTGAAACTGGAATGGCTGTTCTATTTCCTGCCGGAGCATCTGGCCTTCGACTAGACCGGGTTCGGCGCCGGTCGGGTCCAGGCGCGGAGCAGAATCGGTCCGAACAGGGCGGCAATGCCGCAGGCGTCGGCGACGACATCGCCAAGAGCTGCATCCCGGCCGACCAGGGCCTGGACCGCCTCGATCGCCACGCCGAAGGCCAGCAGAACGGCCCCGATGCGCCAGAACCGGCTATTAGGCAGGGCAGCGACGGCCAGGGCGGTCAGGACGTAGAAGGCGATGAAATGTTTGGCCTTGTCCCACGGGATGAAGCCGATCCCGCCATCGTCCGGCAAGACGGCGCGCCACAGGGTGAACAGCGACGCCGCCACAAAGGCGGTGAAGGCCAGGCGATTGATCCTGCGGTGCTGGAACAGCGGCATGCCTGGTCTTGAACCTCGTCGTCATTCCGGAGACGGCCACTATGCCGCTCCGGAATGACGAAATCGCAAAGGCCGGCTGGACCTAGAAGGTCAGGGCGCGGGCTTCCTTGACGTGCGGCAGGGCCTGGATCTTGGCCAGCAGGGCGGCATCGGGAGCCTGGTCGACGCCGACCAGGGCGATGGCGTCCTCGTCGGCCGAGACACGACCCAGGTTGAAGGTGGCGATGTTGACACCTGCCTCGCCCAGCAGCATGCCCAGGGCCCCGATGAAGCCCGGCTTGTCGAGGTTGTTGATGTAGAGCATGGCCGGCGAGAAGGCCGCGTCCAGTTCCATGCCCTTGACCTCGACGACGCGCGGCGCTCCGGCGATCACCGTGCCGGCGAAGGCGCGCTGGCCCTTCTCGGTGGTGATGGTGATGCGCATCAGGCTGTCATAGGTGGGGCTGACCTCCTGGCGGCTTTCGGAGACGGTGATACCGCGCTCCTTGGCCACGGCCGGGGCCGAAACCATGTTGATCTCGGCCAGCATGGGCTTGAGGATTCCCGACAGGGCCGCCGAGGTCATCGGCTTGACGTTCAGATTGGCCACTTCGCCCTCATAGGCGATGTCGATGGTCTTGATGCCGAAGTCGACCATCTGACCGGCCAGGGCACCGATCTTCTCGGCCAGGGCCACGAACGGCTTCAGCTTGGGGGCTTCTTCCGCCGTGATCGAGGGGCTGTTCAGGGCGTTGGTGACGGCGCCGGTCAGCAGATAGTCGCTGACCTGTTCGGCGACCTGCAGGGCGACGTTCTCCTGGGCTTCGCTGGTGCTGGCGCCCAGGTGGGGGGTGGCGACGACGCGGTCGGACCCGAACAGCGGGTTTTCCTTGGCCGGCTCGGTGACGAAGACGTCAAAGCCGGCACCGCCGACATGGCCGCTGTCGAGCAGGGCGCGCAGGGCAACCTCGTCGACCAGGCCGCCACGGGCGCAGTTGACGATCAGGACGCCCTTCCGGGTCTTGGCCAGGTTCTCGGCCGACAGGATGTTGCGGGTCTTGTCGGTCAGGGGCGTATGCAGGGTGATGACGTCGGCGCGGGCCAGCAGGTCCTCCAGCTCGACCTTCTCGACGCCCATCTCGATGGCGCGCTCGGGCGACAGGAACGGGTCATAGGCCACGACCTTCATCTTCAGGCCCAGGGCGCGGTCGGCGACGATGCCGCCGATATTGCCGGCCCCGATCAGGCCCAGGGTCTTGGCGTAGAGCTCCACGCCCATGAAGCGGTTCTTTTCCCACTTGCCGGCCTGGGTGCTGGCATCGGCCTGGGGCAGTTGGCGGGCCAGGGCGAACATCATGGCGATGGCATGCTCGGCCGTGGTGATCGAGTTGCCGAAGGGGGTGTTCATCACGACGATGCCCTTGGCGGTGGCGGCGGGGATGTCGACATTGTCGACGCCGATGCCGGCCCGGGCGATGACCTGCAGCTTGTGGGCGGCGGCAATCACATCCTTGTCGAGCTTGGCACCCGAGCGGATGGCGATGCCGTCATAGTCGCCGATCACGGCGATGAGTTCGTCTTTCGACAGGCCGACCTTGATGTCGAAATCGACGCCGCGGTTCTTGAAGATGTCGACGGCGGCGGGGGAAAGCTTGTCAGCAATGAGGACGCGGGGAGCCATGGTGGGTGTTCCTTGCGGAGAATTGTGTGTGGGAAAGCCCCCTCCGCCGCCGTTCGGCGGTTCCCCTCCCCCCAGCGGGGGAGGGGAGCCTTTTCATCTGCCCCTGTGGGGGCGGACGGCTGCGAAGCAGCCCGGTGGGGGCAAGTCTTGAAAGCTTAAGCGGCGGCCAGTTCGGCCGAGACGGTGGCGAAAGCCCAGTCCAGCCAGGGGGTCAGGGCTTCCAGGTCGGAAGCCTCGACGGTGGCTCCGCACCAGATGCGCAGGCCGGCCGGGGCGTCGCGATAGCCGCCGATGTCGAGGGCGGCACCCTCCTTCTCGAGCAGGCTGGCCAGCTTCTTGGCGAAGTCGGCCTGGGCATCGTCCGACAGGGCGGCGATCGCAGGATCGACGACCTTCAGGCACACCGAGGTGTTGGAGCGGATATCCGGCGTCGCGGCCAGGAAATCGACCCACGGGGTCTTGGCCACCCAGTCGGCGATCACGGCCAGGTTCTGGTCGGCGCGCGATTGCATGCCTTCCAGACCGCCGATGGACGAGGCCCACTTCAGGGCGTCCAGGGCGTCTTCCACGCAGAGCATCGAGGGGGTGTTGATGGTCGCGCCCTCGAAGATGTCGAGGCTGACCTTGCCGCCCTTGGTCATGCGGAACAGTTTCGGCATCGGCCAGGGGGGTGTGTAGCTCTCCAGGCGCGCCACGGCGCGCGGCGACAGGATCAGCACGCCGTGTGCGCCCTCGCCGCCGAGGGCCTTCTGCCAGGAGAAGGTCACGACATCGAGCTTGGTCCAGTCGAGGTCCTGGGCGAAGGCGGCGCTGGTGGCGTCGCAGATGGTGATGCCTTCACGGTCGGCCGAGATGAAGTCGGCGTTCGGGACGCGGACGCCCGAGGTGGTGCCGTTCCAGGTGAAGACCAGATCCTTGGCCGGATCGACCCTGGAGGTGTCGGGCAGCTGGCCGTACGGGGCGTCGAGCACCTCGACATTGGGCAGCTTCAGTTGCTTGGTCACGTCGGTGACCCAGTCCTTGCCGAAGGACTCGAAGGCCATCAGCTGCACCGGGCGGGCGCCCAGCATCGACCACATCGCCATTTCGACGGCCCCGGTGTCGGACCCGGCGACGATGCCGATCAGGAAGTCGGCCGGGACTTCCAGCACTTCGCGCGTCTGGTCGATGGCGGCCTTCAGGCGGCCCTTGCCCAGCTTGCTGCGGTGCGAGCGACCGAGCACGGCGTTTCTGAGATTTTCGGGGGTCCAGCCGGGCCTTTTGGCGCAGGGGCCGGAAGAGAACTCGGGACGAGCCGGGCGTTGCGCCGGCTTGGCGAGGGTCGTCATAGCGATGTCTCCCATCCTTACAGATGGACAGCGCCCCGTTGGGGGGGCGTGGCCCGCCGGCGAGAAACGCTGTTTCAAACCCAAAGGCAAGGAGAGATTTGTCGCGGCGACGGGATTCTGGCGACCCGTCGGCAATTATTTTTCTTCGGAGCCTGCGCGACGACGCCATGAAACAATCGTCGCAGCCAAGATAATCAGCAGGATTGCAAAGGTATTTACGTTGTTCACTGCCCGATAAAGGTAGTCGTGTGGCTTCTCGCCGATCAGATAGTAGGCATGAAGGCTAAACTGTATGGCTTGGAGTATCATCGCCAATCCCAGCCAAGGGCTGAGATAGCGCATGGCGACCAGCAGAAAGCCAAGTGCGAGGGCTGCCTCTCCAATCAGAAGCGCCGTTGCCTGAAGCTCCGTAGGCAAAGAGACGTGGATGATCACGACCAGCAGGCTGCCGGTCAACACCAGCGCTGAACCCAGGCGTTCTGCAGAGCCGCCCCGCAACCAAGCCAGCAACACCGTAATGGCCGTAAGCGTCCAGAGCAGCGGTGCGATAAACTGTAACATAGCAAAAGCCCCTAACTCACATTAGGGGCTTCGCGAAGTTAAAGTGTTGCAACGATCGAGTTGATTAACCCGCGTCTCGCAAGTCCGCTGCCGAGCCACGAACGGCGTCTTTAGACTTATCCTCGATCCCGATCAGCTTCGTGCGAACGCCAATGCGCAGCTTTACGTCATTGAGTTCGTTGTGCATCTCGACCATGGCCGAACGGGCTTCGCCGAGGGCGGAGAGGGCTTCGACCAGCTTGGCGCTGGCGCGGTCGCCGACCACGGCCGAAAGGCCGATGTCCTTGCGAGCCTTCAGCATGTCGGCCATCAGCTCGGCGGCTTCGACCATCGCCGCATCCACCGCGTTCTCCGTCGCGAACAGCTTGGTCGCGATGCGTTGTGCAACAAAAACCTTTTCCACGCCCATCTCCCGTTAAGAACCTGTCAATCAAGGTAAACGAAGTCTTAACGCGTGCGCAACGGGAAACTCGTCTTGGCGTTGAATTGTCGCGGAGGGCTCCGGGGTTGGAAGTGAAGCGTTAGGAAGATGGCCCCAAAATGGGTCTTGCCCTTCACCCGGACGTCTCATGCCCGACACGCTGCGCCGCCCTGACACGCCGACCCACGCCCCCCTGCAGGCGCGCATTGCGGGCGTGGCCCTGATCACCACAGTGGTCGCGCTGATCGCCGCCTGCGCCTGCTTCATGGTCCAGCAATGGAGCGTGGCGCGCCAGGAGGCCCGGGCCAATCACCAGATCCTGACCCAGATGGTCGCGGCGGGGGCCGCCGCTCCCCTGGCGGCCGGAGACGTGACCGGCGTCCGCAATGCCCTGGCCGCCGTCGCCCGGGCTCCACATGTCGCAGGCGTACAGATCTCCGATCTCCAGGGCCGGGTCGTGGCTCAGGAGGGGGTTGCACGCGAGGCCGGAAAGGCGACCCAGACGGTCGAGAAGACCATCGTTCTGGATGGCCGGACGATCGGGACCCTGGCCCTGATGGCGCGCGAACCGCGGCTGGAGCAGATCCTGGCCCGTGACCTGGCCCTGACCGGCACCCTGTTCTTCGGATCGGCCGGTCTGGCGATTCTGCTGGCCAACAGCCTGGCGCGCCGCATGACCCGCCCGATGCAGCGTCTGACTGAGGCCATGCAGGCCGTGGCGGCGGACGGCCGCTTCCGGCCCGTCCAGCAGACCAGCGAAGACGACGTCTTTCACAGCCTGACCGAAAGCTTCAACCATCTGGTCGGACGGCTCGAGATCAACGACCAGGACCTGCGGGGTGCCATGGCCGAACTGGTCAAGGCGCGCGACCAGGCCAATGCCGCCAATGTGCTGAAGTCCCACTTCCTGGCCAATATGAGCCACGAGATCCGCACCCCCCTGAACGGCGTGCTGACCATGGCCGAGGTCATGGCGATGGATGAGCTCAAGCCGGCCCAGCGCGAGCGGCTGGCGGTGATCCGGGTTTCGGGCGGCCTGCTGCTCACCGTGCTCAATGACGTGCTCGACCTGTCGAAGATCGAGGCCGGCCGCCTCGATCTCGCCGCCGAGGACTTCGACCTCGCCGCCCTGGCGGTGGCCCTGCGCGACAGCTTCGCCGGCGAGGCGCGGGACAAGGGTCTTGCCTTCGAGGTTGCGGTCGCCGCCGAGGCCCAGGGGATCTGGCGGGGCGATGTCGACCGGCTGCGTCAGATCCTGGGCAATCTCATCTCCAATGCCCTGAAGTTCACGCCCAGCGGTGCGGTCGCCGTGCGCTTCGCCTCGGCCGAGGACGGTTCGGGCCTGCGCATCGACGTGGCCGATACGGGCATCGGCATTCCGTCGGAGATCCAGCCGCGCCTGTTCGACAAGTTCGTTCAGGCCGACAGTTCCATGACCCGCAAGTTCGGGGGTTCGGGCCTGGGTCTGGCGATCTGCCGCGAACTCACCGGCCTGATGGGTGGCAGCATCGCGGTGCAGAGCCGCGAAGGGCAGGGCTCGACCTTCACGGTGGTTCTGGCCATTCCGCGTGGCGAGGCCAGGGCCGTGGCCTCCGAACCGGTCCAGCCGGAAATTCCGACGACCCAGACCCGCCCGCGGGTTCTGGCTGCCGATGACAATCCAACCAATCAGAAGGTCATTGCCGCCGTCCTGGCGCCCCTCGGGGCCGAGGTCGAACTGGTTGCGGACGGCGCAGCCTGTGTCGAGGCCTGGAAACGGGGCGGACACGACATCATCCTGATGGACATCCACATGCCGGTCATGGACGGCGTCGAGGCCGCCACGACCATTCGCGAACTGGAACGGGCCGAGGGCAGGGCCCGCACGCCGATCGTGGCGGTCACAGCCAATGCCCTGGCCCATCAGGTCGAGGGCTATCTGGCGGCCGGCATGGATGGGCATGTGTCCAAGCCGATCGAGGTCACCAAGCTCTATGCGGCCATCGAGGCCGCCATGACCGCTGCGCGCCTTGCCGACGCGGCCTGAAGCCGGCTTTCGCAGCCTGCAAACATGAACGCCAGACAACGAGCGGCTCAGAACCGTGTCAGGCTCGGCATGGTTTCTTGAGATCAACGTCACCCACCCCCGGGGCGACGGAGAGTTTCAAGAGGAACCGACCGATGAAAAAGATCCTGCTTTCGATCACGGCGGTCTCGGCCCTCGCGGCCGCCACCGCTATCCCTGCCGCCGCCTCCGCCCAGTCCTTTGACCATCGCCTGGACCGACTGGAGCGCCGCATCGACCGGGGCCTGCGCAGCGGCTCGCTGAGCCGTGGCGAAGCCTACCGCCTGCACGCGCAACTGCGCGAGACCGCCCATCTCGAGCACCGCTATCGTCGCGGCGGCCTGACCGGATGGGAGCGCGCCGACCTCGATCGCCGCTTCGACCGTATCAGCGCCCAGATCCGGTTCGAACGCTACGACCGCGACTATGGTTCAGGCTATGGCCATGGCCACGATCGCGACTATCGCGACGACTATCGGCCGCGCTGGTAGTCACCCTGAGCGTCAGTCCGGCTCCACCCGCAGCCGGCTGTCCATCACTGTAAAGCCGCGGCCGCGCAGCAAGACGCGCGCGCCGCGGCTTTCGCAGTCCAGATCGCCGCCGCGGCCGGGATAGGCCTGATGGAAACTCAGCACCTCGCGGCCAAGCTTGTCGCCATAGAGGGGCATCAGGATGCAGTGGGCCGAGCCCGTGGTGGGATCTTCGGCAATGCCGCAGCCCGGCGCGAAGAACCGGCTGACCACCTGATAGGGCCGCCCTGGATCGGCGAGGGCCACGGTCACGATCTGGCCGGGACCGCCCGAGGCCTCGCTGCCCAGTTTCGCGACCGCTGACTGATCCGGCTTCAGCCTTCGGACCGTCGCTTCGTCGGCCATGACGGCGACCAGGTACATGCCGGCCCAGACCTCGACCGGGGCTGCGCCGAGGGCCTGCTCGAGCCCTTCGGGAACTGAAATCTGCTGGGGCGGATCGGCGGGGAAATCCAGTTCCAGCCGCTCGCCATCGCGTCGTACGGTCAGGGCCCCGGCCTGGGTGTCAAAGGTCAGCAGGGGCAAGTCCACCCCCATCTCGAAGAACAGGGCATGGGCGGCCGCCAGGGTCGCATGGCCGCAGATCGGGGCCTCCACGGCCGGGGTGAACCAGCGGAGGCCATAGCGCGACGGATCGGCCGTCTTCAGCAGGAAGGCGGTTTCGGCCTGATTGTTCTCGGCGGCCAGGGCCTGCATCCAGTCCGGAGAGGGCCAGGCGTCAAAGGGCTCGACCACACAAGCGGGATTGCCCCTGAAGGGGGCCGGGGCGAAGGCGTCGATGGTCCACTGGCGCATGGGGCGGATCTTTCAGAGGAAGGCGCCGACAGGGCTAATTCGGATTGATCCACAGATCAAAGATAACATTGTCATGGTGACAATCTAGGATCTGTCATCCCGGACGAGCCCGGCGAAGGCCGGGTGAAGATCCGGGACCGCCGGAAGCGCGGCGCTCAGGCGTCGGTCCCGGATCTGCGCGCGACGCGCTTGTCCGGGATGACATCCTATTCCACCGTGATCTCCGGCCAGCGCGCCTGGGCCGAGCCCGTCGTCCGTTCCCAGCCGCCCGCGCCCTTCAGGCGCAGGGGATTGGGTCGCAGATGCAGGGCGAACAGATCGTCCAGCCCGAACGGCGCAAAGACACTCAGGCTGTCGTCGGCCTCCATCCGCACGCCGACGCAGAAGGCGGTGGCGACGAAGCGCTTCAAGGCGGCGGCACTGCTTTCGAGTGGCGGATAGGGCTCGTCGGCCCCGAACTTCTTCTCGAACCACACATGCACCCGCGCTTGGTTGCGGACCTCGACCAGATCGCGCAGCGGCGGTTCGAAGGCGGCCGCCACCCGCTGGATCACGACATCCTCGGCCTCGTAGGAGATGTCGGAGACGTCGTGATAGGCGACGTCATAGTCCTTGATGCCATAGTCGGGCGCGCGGCCGGTCAGGTGGTTCCAGACCGGCTGATAGATGGCCCCGGAAAAGATCATCGCGTCGGGCAGATCCAGATCGCGGACCACGCGCAGCACCTGCATCGTGGTCGGCACGCCGTGGACGATGTCGATCAGGCGCGTTTCGAGGGATGTCGTCATTTCCGCAGCATCCATCCATGGTCGAGCGGGCCGTGGCCCTGGCCGAAGCCGGGGGCGTGCAACATGGCCTGATGCACATAGGTCCAGGCCCGGGCCACCGCCTGTTCCAGAGACTGGCCCTGGGCCAGGCCGGCGGCGCAGGCCGAGGCCAGGGTACAGCCTGTGCCGTGGGTGTGCCGCGTGTCGATCCGTTCGCCCTCGAAGGTCGTTTCGCCCGCCGGGGTCATCAGCACGTCGATCATCCGATCACCGTCAATGTGCCCGCCCTTCATAAGCACGGCCCGAGCGCCCATGGCGAGCAAGGCCTCGCCGGCCCGGCGCAGGTCGTCGGTGGTCTCGACGCTTAGGCCCGTCAGGGCCGCGGCCTCGGGCGCGTTGGGGGTCAGCAGGGCGGCGCGGGGGATCATCAGGCTCTTGACCGCCCCGATCGCGGCGTCGGCCAGCAGGCTGGCCCCGCCCTTGGCGACCATGACCGGGTCGATGACCACCGGGACATTCCCCCCCTCTTGAGATTGGGCGTATTCCAGAATGACGGCCACCGTTTCGACCACGCCCACATCGCCCAGCATGCCGGTCTTGATGACGTCGGCCCCGATGTCGTCGAGCACGGCCCGGGCCTGGGCGGCGATGATCTCCAGCGGGATCGGATGCACGCCGGTCACGCCCAGGGTGTTCTGGACCGTCACGGCGGTAATGGCGGTGGCCGCATAGCCGCCGAGGGCGGAGATGGTCTTGATGTCGGCCTGAATGCCCGCGCCGCCGCCGGAATCCGATCCGGCGATGACGAGGACGCGGCCTTGATGAGCGTGGGTCATGACGGCAGTCCTAGGGGGGAATCGGCGGAGTGCGAAGAGGGCGTGCGGCACTGGCCCCCTCGTGACCGCTGCGCGGTCGTCCTCCCCCGGAGGGGGAAGATGGGTTCCCGGGTTTCATCTTCCCCCATGCTCCCCTTCGGGGGAGCTGCCGGCGAAGCCGGCTGAGGGGGTTGGGGGGGAAGACGGTCGCGAAGCGACCCATAGGGGGCAAGTCTGGCGGACACGGCTTCTCTACCCCGCGCTTTCGCTGCGAGGGTGATGGAAAGGGTCGCGGAGCGTCCGGACGACGTCCGGATGAGAGATAGAAAATACCGTTTCGACGAAGCCGTCCGCTCCGCGTCACCGTTTTCCGTCCGCCTCCCGCCAGGTGGCCCTGTTGAGGCCTTACCGGGACCCGGACCGCGCCGTTTCCAGCGCGTTCCGGCGATCGAAGAGGACGGGCTTACAGCCAGACACGCCCTTTTGTCTTCAACCACGCCGACGGCGGGCGGGTCTGGCCAGCAACCAGGTCCCCGGACGCGCTTCAGTATCCCCCTGAAGCCCAGTCCCGCTCGATCACCCCCCGCCGCCGCCATGGTCGCTGGCCCTGCGCCCTTTCCTCGCGACGAGGTGGGTCAAGAATACGGGAGGTTTGGGCGCGTCGGATAAGTTTGCTGAACGCCCGGATTGATCCTCCCCCTGGAGGGGGAGGTGTCGGCGAAGCCGACGGAGGGGGAAGTCTTGCTGAATCAAGGCGGTCTTCCCCCACCGGCCTCCGGCCGCCTCCCCCTTCAGGGGGAGGATCTGGGTTCAATCCCCGTGCCGATCCGGGGATGGCGCGATCGCACTCCCCGCACTGGCCCCCTACGGATCGCCGTCCTTCATCTTCCCCCCGCAGGGGGGAGGACGACCTGCAAAGCAGGTCAGGAGGGGGCCTGCGGCGTCTGACGGGGAAACTCCGCCTCGGCGTCGCCCACGCGGGAGCCATCCTTAAATCTCACGACGAGACGTTCAGTTTGTCCGGAAAGACGGCCGACACCAGACGCCCCCTCCGTCACGATGCGTATTCGCATCGCGCCACCTCCCCCGTTTGGCTTCGCCACCCTTCGGGACACGGGGCAGGAGCGTGAATCTGTTCTTCTCCTGCCCCGTAGCGAAGCGTGCGGGGGAGGTGGCGCGGCGCCGATAGGCGACGTGACGGAGGGGGCGCTGCTGAGCCTTACCTCCGCTGCACCCATGAAGGGTCCGCTCACCACCCTCAACAGACCTTCAAAACAGCCGCAGCGCCCCTCACGACGCTGCCGCCCTCACCGCCTCCCACACCGCCAGCGCCTGCGCCGTCTCGCGCACGTCGTGGGCCCGCACGGCCGCCACGCCCGCCGCCGCGCCGGCGAGATGCGCCGCGAGCGAGCCGCCCAGACGCGCCCCGGCGGCCTCGGCTAGGGGGTCGATGGCGGCGATGAAGCGCTTGCGGCTCGCCCCGAGCAGGACCGGAAAGCCCAGGGCGACCAAGTGCGGCAGGGCGGCCAGCAGGGCCAGGTTGTGGGCCAGGGTCTTGCCGAAGCCGATACCCGGATCCAGCCAGATCTTCTCGCGCGCCACGCCCGCCGCCATCGCGGCCGAGGCACGGGCCAGCAGGAAGGCTTCGACCTCGCCGACGACATCGTCATAGGCGGGCGCGTCCTGCATGGTGCCGGGCTCGCCCAGCATGTGCATCAGCACCACCTCGCAGCCCAGTTCGGCCGCAACCCCGGGGGCGTCGGCGGCGAAGCGCAGGGCGGCGACATCGTTCCAGATCGTGGCCCCGGCCGCGACGGCGGCGCGGGCGACGGCGGGCTTCATGGTGTCGATCGAGATCGCCACATCGCTGTCGGCACGGATCGCCTCGATCAGCGGGATCACCCGGGCCAGCTCTTCGGCTTCCGACACCGGCGCAGCGCCGGGCCGGGTCGACTCGCCGCCGATGTCGAGGATGTCGGCCCCGTCGGCGATCAGCCGGCAGGCATGGGCCAGGGCCTGGGTATGATCCAGGAACCGCCCGCCGTCCGAAAAGCTGTCGGGCGTGACATTGACGATGCCCATGAGGCGGGGCCTGGCAGGTCTGAAGGTCATGAGCGGTGTTCTAGGCCCTGGAGGTGGCAAAGAAAAAGCCGGCCCCGCAAAGGACCGGCTTTTCCGAGTTCAGAGGCTTCAGTACCTAGACCGTGACGCCGGCCGGCGAGATCGGCACGGAGGAGACCGGGGCTGCCGGCTTCTTGTCGTCTTCGTCCTGGCGGGTGGGCTGGACGCCCTTCATCACGCCGATAATCTCGTCGCCACTGAGGGTCTCGAACTCCAGCAGGGCCTTGGCCACCGCGTGCAGGTTGTCGAGCTCCTCGGACAGGATCCGGCGGGCCTCGTCCTCGCCGCCCTTGACCAGGCGACGGACCTCGGAGTCGATCTTGATCATGGTCTCGGGCGAGACGTTCTGGGTGCGGGCGACCGAATGGCCCAGGAACACCTCGTCCTGGTTGTCGCCATAGGCCACGGTGCCCAGCTCGTCGGAGAAGCCCCAGCGGGTGACCATGTTGCGGGCCAGGCCGGTGGCGGCGCTGATGTCGCTGGAGGCACCCGAGGTGATCTTCTCCTTGCCGAAGATCAGCTCCTCGGCGACCCGGCCGGCCATCATGATGGCCAGACGCGAGGTCATCATGTCGAAGCTCATCGAATAGCGGTCGCCCTCGGGGAGCTGCATGACCATGCCCAGGGCCCGGCCGCGCGGCACGATGGTGGCCTTGTGGACCGGATCGGCGACGGGAACGCGCAGGGCCACCAGGGCGTGGCCGCCCTCGTGATAGGCCGTCAGCTTCTTTTCGTCCTCGCTCATGGCCATCGAGCGGCGCTCGGCGCCCATCATGACCTTGTCCTTGGCGTATTCGAAGTCGTGCATGGTGACCATGCGACGGTTCTTGCGCGCCGCCGTCAGGGCCGCCTCATTGACCAGATTGGCCAGATCCGCGCCCGAGAAGCCGGGGGTGCCGCGCGCCAGGGTGCGGACATCGACATCGGCAGCCAGGGGGATGTTCTTCATGTGGACGCGGATGATCTTCTCGCGACCGGCCACATCGGGGTTGGGCACCACGACCTGACGGTCGAAACGGCCTGGACGCAGCAGGGCCGGATCCAAGACGTCAGGACGGTTGGTCGCCGCGATCAGGATGATGCCTTCATTGGCCTCGAAACCGTCCATCTCGACCAGCAGCTGGTTGAGGGTCTGTTCGCGCTCGTCATTGCCACCGCCAAGGCCGGCACCGCGATGGCGACCGACGGCGTCGATTTCATCGATGAAGATGATGCACGGCGCGTTCTTCTTGGCCTGTTCGAACATGTCGCGGACGCGGCTGGCACCGACGCCGACGAACATTTCCACGAAGTCGGAACCCGAGATGGTGAAGAACGGCACGCCCGCCTCACCGGCGACGGCACGGGCGATCAGGGTCTTGCCGGTGCCCGGAGGGCCGATCAGCAGGGCGCCCTTGGGAATCTTGCCGCCCAGGCGCTGGAACTTGGCCGGGTCCTTCAGGAAGTCGACGATCTCGGTCAGCTCTTCCTTGGCCTCGTCAACGCCCGCCACATCGTCAAACACAACGCGGTTCTTGTTTTCGGTCAGCAGGCGGGCCTTGGACTTGCCGAAGCCCATGGCACCCTTGGCCCCGCCCTGCATCTGGCGCATGAAAAACACCCAGACGCCGATGATCAGGATGATCGGCAGCAGGTTCACCAGGATGGCGAACAGGCTGATGCCGCCGCCCTTGAACTTGACGTCCGCGCCCCTCGCCACCAGTCGATTGACCAGCTCGTCGGAATTGTTCGGCGCATTGACGGTCAGCACCTTGCCCGAGCTGTCCTTGGCCTGGACGATCTGACCGGCGATATCGGCCGACTTGATCTCGCCAGCGTCCACCTTGCGCAGAAGCTGCGAATAGCTGATCTCACCGCCGGCCTGGCTATGCGAGGTCTGGTTCACGACAAACATGCCGACCAGCACCGCCCCGATCACCAGCCAGATGGCTGCATTCCTGAAATTCATACGCGTCGTCTTCCCAAGGATAGCCTTCGACCTCCCAAGATAGGGGGTCGAAGGCGCTTCCGCCACGCGCGCTTTGTCAGGTCACGCATTCTTGGTCGATCAGGCCCGTCGCGGCCCTGAATCGATCCAGGACGAGCGCCCGAATTCGCACATCGGGATCGCCTGCAAAAGCCGGGCCGCCGAGGACGGGACAGGTGACCTCTCCAGACGGCAAAGCCAGTACCGGCAAGGCCGGGCGGGATGCGGGGCTCACGCTGCGCAGGGCCTTGCGCTGGGGCTCAGGCAGGTCGGCGGCCAGGCCTTTCAGCGCCCGAACCGTCACGGGGCTCGTGCCGGCGACAATTTCAAAGCGTCCGTCCCAGACACCGGTCTGGCCCGCCGCCAGGGCGAGATCGCCCAGACCACCCCGTTTTGATTCGCCCGCGTCGCGTAAAAACCGCACCGAGTCCGCCTCGGCCTCGATCCTGGCCCCAGCCAGGGTGGCGGTGAAGGCCTCGCGGGACCGCAGCCGCGTGACCAGGCGCTGCAAGCGCTCGCCGCGCGGCGGACGCTCGGTTCCGGCGGCGCACAGGCAGGCGGCGGCGACATGGGCGGCCGCGGCGGCCCGGGGCAAGGTAAGGCCGCCAAGGGGGTCTCCCTCGAAGTGTGGCTTCGCGGGTTCGGGCGGTGCGGTGGCAGGTGTGGCCGTAGGGGCCAAGGCGCGCCGGGCCCGCGCCCGGGTCGAGCCCGGATCCTCATTGGCGGGATCGTCCAGCCAGGTCTGCCCCCGCTCCGTCAGCCAGGCGCGAAGCCCGGCCCGCCTCTGGCCCAGCAGGGGCCGCAGCAGAAAGACGTCCCGGCCCTGTGGCCAGACCGGTGATGGGGCCCAGATCCGGGGATCGCTAACGGTGGAGCCCTCGGCCCGCATGGCGGCGGCTTCCAGCCGGTCATCGGCGGTGTGGCCCAGCAGCAGCACCCGCGCCCCGGCCGCCCGCGCCGCCTCAGCCAGCAACGCATGACGCGCCCGGCGCGCGGCGGCGGAAAGGCCCGTCGCCGGCTTGGGGCCTGTCCAGGCCAGGGCGAGGGATCGGGCACCCAGAGCGGCCGCCTTCTGGACCGCCTCCTGGGTCCAGAGGGCGCTGTCGGGCTGCAGCTGATGGTCGACGGTCAGGCTCAGCACCGGTCGCCCGTGCCGGCGCGCCCACTCGAGGGTCAGGATCAGCAGTGCCAGGGAATCGCCGCCGCCCGAAAAGCCGACGGCGAGGGGCGCGGCACTGTCAGGGTCCAGCCGCCGGTCGAGGGCGGCCGAGACCTCTGCTAGGCGCACTTGGCCGCGACACGGGTCGAGGCCGCCCGCGAGACGACCGCCGGCGGGGCCTTGGGATAGCGCTTGGCCAGCTCGTCCAGCGTCTTGCAGGCGTCAGCGGGCTTCTTCAGCGCCACCAGGGCGCGGGACAGCTTCAGGGTGGCGTCGGGGGCCCAGGCGGTCTGGGGCCAGCCGCGGACCGCGCCGAGATAGGATCCGGCGGCGTCGCCATAGGCTTCACGCACGAACAGGGTCTCGCCCAGCCAGTAGCGGGCCTCGGGCGTCCGGGGGGTGTCGGGATAGTTGGTCACAAAGGCCGCGAAGGCGGCTTCCGCGCTCGGATAGTCGCCATCCAGCAGGAACTGGCGGGCCTGCTTGAAGGCCAAGGCCGGATCGGCGGGCGGGGCCGGCGGGGGCGGAACCTCGGCGGTCTGGGCCACCTGTGCCGCCTGGGCGGCAGCGGCCTCCATCGCGGTCAGCTGGGCTTCCAGCGTCGCCAGTCGGGCCTCGAAGGCATCACTGCGGGCCTTCTGCTCGGCCAGGGCCCGGCGGGTCTGGTCAAGATCGTGGGTCAGGGCCTCGTTCTGGCCGTTGGCGCGCTGCAGGGTCTGTTCGAGGTCACCGAGCCGCTCGCCCAGGCTCAGGATCTGGGCGTCGGTCTCGGCCGGCTGCACGACCACCGGCTTGCCGGTGTCGCGGCCCTGGAAGACGATCGAGCGCAGTTCCCGCACCACCTTCTCCATCCGCTCGACACGCTTGACCGAGCGGTCGTCCAGCGGATCGTCGGGCAGCGGGGTCTGGGCCAGGGCCGGGACGGCTGTCGTGGCCAGCAGGGCGGCCAGCAGAACGGATTTCAGCTTCATGTCGGCGATTATGCCCTGATTACGGACAAAAGTGGGGCGGCCTTCAAACAGTCATCCCCCGGTCGCGATGCGATCCGGGGGACCCAAGCGGGCTAGGCGGCCCTTGCGGCTTGGGTCGCCCGGACAAGCCGGGCGATGACGGCCTGATGGGCTTAGCGCGCGCCGTCGGTGATGGCGGTGCGGGCGTTACGGTTCTTGGCCCAGGCCTCTTCGGAGGTGCCTGCGTCGATCGGGCGCTCCTTGCCGTAGGACAGGGTTTCGATACGCGCGCCGGCCACGCCCTGGTTGACCAGGAAGTCACGGACGGCGTTGGCGCGGCGGGCGCCGAGGGCCAGGTTGTACTCGCGGGTGCCGCGCTCGTCGGCATTGCCCTCGATGCGGATACGAACAGCGGGATAGCGGTTCAGCCACTGGGCCTGGGCGGCCAGGACCGGCTGGGCGTCGCTGCGGACGACATATTCGTCGGTGTCGAAATAGATGCGCTCACCGATATTGATCACGAAGTCCTGCACCGAGCCCGGCAGCGGGCCCTGGGGCACCGGCGAGGTCGGCGGGGTGTAGGGCTTGGTGGGGGCGGCAGGCTCGGTCGGCGCGACCGGGGCCGGGCCCACGGGCGTCGGGCGCGAGGCGCAGGCGGCGAGAGATGCGGCCGCCAAACCGATCAGCGCCAGTCTAGCGGCGCGCTTGGTGTCGAAGTTCATCCTGTTTCTCCTCAAAACCTCGGTTTGGACCCGTTGAATACCCGCCAAGCACCTCGGCGGGATCATGAAAACGCCTGACCAAGCCTCACAATGACGTCAGATGACCCTGTCGCGACCTGGATTCACTTGCAAGGCGAACCATCACAACAACGCCGCCAAACGGCCGGGGTTTCCCCCGGGCCGGCTTAGTCCAGCAAGGGCGACCAGGCCGGATCGGAGGCCTGGCCCTGATAGGCGGCCGGTCGCAGGATGCGGCCGGTGATGTCGACGGTCCACAGGCGCGGCGTGCCGTTCTGGCTCTCGCGGAAATACATCAGCACCCGGCCGTTCGGAGCCCAGGTCGGGCCCTCGTCCAGATAGCTTGTGGTCAGCAGGCGCTCGTCGCTGCCGTCCGTGCGCATCACGCCGATATGGAACTGTCCGCCGGTCTGCTTGGTGAAGGCGATGAAATCGCCGCGCGGGCTCCAGACCGGGGTGGTGTAGCGGCCGCCGCCATAGGAGATGCGGCGCACGCCGGAGCCGTCGGCGTTCATCACATAGAGCTGGGCCTGGCCGCCGCGGTCGGAGTTGAACACGATCTTGCTCCCGTCGGGCGAGAACGACGGCGAGGTGTCGATGGACGGATCGGTAGTGATGCGCGTCGACTGGCGGCTGCGCAGGTCCAGCACATAGACATCGCTGTTGCCGGCCTTTTCGACCGAGAAGGCCACCTTTGTGCCGTCCGGTGAGAAGCGCGGCGCAAACACCATGCCCGGGAACTTGCCGACCGTTTCCTGGCGGCTGGTCTCGAGATTGAGCAGATAGATCGACGAGCCCGTCGGCCGCAGGGCCATATAGGTCAGCTCCTGGCTGGTGGCCGAGAAGCGCGGGGTCATGACAATATAGGAGCCGTCGGTCAGGAACTGCGGATTGGCGCCGTCCTGGTCCATGATGGCCAGGCGCTTGACCCGGGCCATCTTCGGACCGCTCTCGGCCACGAAGGCGACGCGGGTGTCGAAATAGCCCTTCTCGCCCGTCAGGCGCTCATAGACGGCGTCGCTGATCTTGTGGGCCACGCGGCGCCAGTTGTCGGGCGTCGAGGAGAACTGCAGGCCCAGGAGCTGCTGCTGGCTGAACACGTCCCACAGGCGGAAATCGACCCGCAGGCCGCCGTCGGCCCCGACCGTCACCTGGCCGTTGATCAGGGCCTGGGCCCCGGTCGCCTGCCAGTCCGGAAAGCGCGGCTGGACATTCACATCGGCCAGCTTGTCCGGCACCGCCGTGACGTTCAGCGGCTGGAACAGGCCGGACCGCTCAAGGTTGCCGGTGATGACCTGGGCGATCTCGGCCCCGCGCGGGGTTCCGGAAAAGGCCGGCACCGCGATCGGCAGGGGCTTGACCGCCCCGGCATTGATGTCGACCTCGATCTGGGCGGCGGCCGGCAGGGCCATGCCGCCCCCGACCAGGGCGGCGACCATCAGAATCAGGGCTTTCAGGCGCATCACATTCCCTCTGGGCGTCATCATCGCGAGCAAGCCTGTTTTGCGTTGAAGTTCAGGGCGATTTTCTGACCGTAGAGATCAGACGGCAGATAGGCGAACGGCGAAGCCTGCAGCAGGGCCCGCACCGCGCGGTCTGAAGCGGCCTTGACCACCGGATCGGACGAGCTGGTGCCCGGCGTTTCCGGCTGACCCACGACCCGGCCGCCGGGGCCGATCACAAAGACCACCCGCACGCTGACATTGGCTCCGCCTTCGACCTCGCAGTTGGGATTCCAGCGATCCTGCACCTCGCCCTGCAGTCGGCCCAGGGCCGCGGCGGACAGGCCGGTGGCGGCACCGAGCGCGGGGCGGGCCGACACCGAGGTCTCCGCGCGGCTGGGACCCTTGGGTGCCGGCGCGGCGGACTTGGCGGTCGAGGCCTTGGTCTTGGACAGCGAGGCCTCCATAGAGGCGAAGAAGTCGTCCTTGGGCTTGGCCGGTTTCGGGGTCTTGCTGGCTGTCGGGCTTGGCTTGGGCGCAGGCGTCGGCGCGGGGGCCGGGGCCGGAGGTTCCGGGGTCGCCTCGGGGGCCGGGGTTTCGGTCAGGGCCGTCTGGTCTTCGAGGGCCTCCTCGGCCGGCCGGACATTGGTCGGACCGGTGGTGACGATCGTGACCGGCACGCTTTCGCCCAGGGTGATCGGCACGGGCTTCTTCCACGGCAGGCCGATCAGAATGGCCGCCGCGACCAGGCCGTGCAGGGCCACCGACCCGATCAGGGCCGGGGAAAATCCGGTTTCCGCGCGCCGGGCCATCAGCAACCTATTGGGCCGGCCGCAGGTCGCCCGACCCTTCGGGCAGGGCGTCGCGCGGAACGGCGCTCGGCGTCACATCGCCGGAGCTTGCACTGCCCGACGAGGGCCCGCCGGTCTCGGTGATCAGGTTGATCTTGGCGAAGCCGGCATTGGACAGGGCCGCCATGGTCTGGGCGACCACGGCATAGGTCGCCTTGCCGTCGGCCCGCACAAACAGCGGCTTGTCATAGCCGTGGCCGGCGATGGCGGTAATGCGGGGGGCGAGGTTCTCGAAGGCAATTTCGGTCTCACCGACAAAGATCGCCCCATCGGCGCGGATCGAGACCGTGATCGGCTCCTGCTGGTTCTGCAGGGCGGCGGCTTCGGTCTTGGGCAGTTCCAGCGGCACGCCGGCCGTCAGCAGCGGGGCGCTGATCATGAAGATGATCAGCAGGACCAGCATCACGTCGACCAGCGGGGTGACATTGATCTCGGACAGGGCCCCGCGCGAGCGGCGGCCGCGTCGGCGACCGCGGCGACCGCCGGTGGCGAAAGCGTCATTGGCGGACATCGACATGGGGCTAGACCCGCTCGGCCAGGCGGCGCTGGATCGCGGTGGACAGGTCGTCGGCGAAGCCTTCCAGGCGGCCGGAATACTTGCCCGCGTCGGTCGAGAACTTGTTGTAGGCGATATAGGCCGGGATGGCGGCCACCAGGCCAATGGCGGTGGCGAACAGGGCCTCGGCGATCGAGGGGGCCACAACGGCCAGGGACGTGTTCTTCGACAGGGCGATGCTCTGGAAGGCGTGCATGATGCCCCAGACCGTGCCGAACAGGCCGATGAAGGGGCTGGCGGTGGCGACGATGGCCAGGCTGCCCAGGCCCTCTTCGACCTTGGCGCTCTCGCGGGCGATCATGGTGTCCATGATCCGGTCGATGCGCTGGATCAGAAAGGCACTCTGGCTCTCGCTGATCGCGCCGCGCGCCTTGGCGTCACGCCATTCCTTGAGCGCTGCCTGCAGCATGCGCGGCAGGGCGTGGCGCGGATTGGCCCCGGCCTCACCGGCCACGTCTTCCAGGGAACGTCCCGCACCGACCTGGCTTTCGAAGCGGTCGGCAGCCCTGTTGAGCGCCGCAAAGCGGAACAGCTTGTCCAGAATCACCGCCCAGGACCCCAGCGAGGCCAGGATCAGACCGATCATCACCCCCTTCACGACCCAGTCGGCCTGCAGGAACAGGGCGACAAACGAGAAATTGGCGGGGGCGGCGGCTGCGGCGTCCATGCGGGAAATCCTGATCCGGTCGGGCGTCTGGCGGGAAACTAGCGTCTTACTGACATGAAGCGGCGCTTTGGTGAAACTATGACAATCACCGCGAGAGCCTGAAAGATCAGACGCCTCAGTCCGGGCTCCTGGCTCCGGGCGCGAGCCAAGGGGCCATCTGGGCCAGCATCTGGGGCGTCGGCTTGCGGGGACGGCCATCCAGCGAGATGCAGACCGCCACCCCTGCTGACTGGCAGATCAGTTCGTCGCCGCGTGTGACCTTCTGGCTCACGAACAGGCGCGGGCCCTTGACGCTGTCAAAGGTGGTGCGGACCAGCAGGGCATCATCGATCCGGGCCGAACGCTTGAAGTCCAGCTCCATGCGGATGATCGCAAACGCCGTATCGGCCTCAGCCAGTTCGGTATGCGAGATCCCGATCAGCCGGAAGAAGTCGCTCCGCCCGCGCTCGAAATAGCGCAGATAGTTGGCGTGATAGACGATGCCGGAAAAGTCGGTGTCCTCGTAATAGATCCGCACGGGCAGCTGATGCTCGCGGCCTTCGAAGACGCCGGCGGTAGGGTCGATCATCGGGCAGGCTCATCCTCTTTGGCGGGTTCGGCCAGCACCAGACCCAGGGACAGACCCCAGGCCAGAACCGGCCCGGCCCCATAGCCCAGCACAGGCGCAGGATAGTTGCCAAACAGATTGCCGGCGATCCAGCCCGTCCAGAGGGCCGCCAGGGCCAGGGCTTCGGCGCGGCGTTCGGATCGGCTGAAGGCGACCAGCAGGAACGGCGCGGGCAGGCTGAACATCAGGATGGCGGCCAGGGCACCGGTCACCGGACTGGCCTCGAAGCCGGCGCGGATCAGGCCCTCGACATAGGGCACGGCCGGCAGGGTGTCTGGCTCGGTCCAGGCGGCATAGGCGAACACGGCGGCGACCACGACCACGGCCCAGGGGACCATCTGGCGCGGACGCCGGACCAGGGTCGCCGCGCCGAGGGCCAGGGCCCAGGCCAGGGACGAGGCCGCGTCGTGCTGGTAGAGCAGCGCAAAGCTCAGGGCGGCGGCCAGGGGCGCAACACGGCGGTCCTCAAAACCGCGCGCGAAGGCCCACGCGGCGACCGGCAGGGCCAGGGAGGCGGTGTGCAGCTGCACCGGCCCCAGGGCCAGCCAGCGCCGCGCGCCCTCCAGGGTGACGCCGGACATCAGGGTCCAGACCAGGGCCAGGGCACAGGCTGCCACCAGAAGCCAGTAGCGCCAGCCCGCCTTGCGCCAGAAGCGTGTGACGACCACGGCCAGTCCCATGGCGACGACAGCGGCCAGGGTCTGCAGGAGCAGCGCATTGCGGCCGGCACCTGCCGCCGCGATCGCCATCAGGGATACGCCAAGACAGGCTGCCGCCTGGATCGCCGCCAGAAACCGTATGGCCTTCACGCCCTACTCCTCGCCAAACAGCCCCGCCTGGCCCGGAGCCGGCGGGGGAGCCTTCAGCCCCAGATGGAGATAGGCCTTGCCGCAGGCCACCCGGCCGCGCGGGGTGCGCTGGATGAAGCCCTGCTGCATCAGATAGGGCTCGATGACGTCTTCCACCGCGTCACGGGCTTCGGCAATGGCATAGGCGATGGTCTCGACCCCGGCCGGGCCACCGCCATAGTGCTCGATCAGGGCGCGCAGATAGCGGCGGTCGAGACTGTCGAGGCCGACCTCGTCGACCTCCAGCCGCGCCAGGGCCATGCCCGCCGCCTTGCGGTCGATGACGGTCGCGCCGTCGGCCTCGGCAAAGTCACGGACCCGGCGCAGCAGGCGGCCGGCCACCCGCGGCGTGCCGCGGGCCCGGGCGGCAATCTCGGCGGCACCGTCTTCCGACAGCGGCGCGCCCATCTTGCGGGCCGCGCCCAGCAGAACGTGTTTCAGCTCGGCGTGGGTATAGAATTCCAGCCGGATCGGGATGCCGAAACGGTCGCGAAGCGGCGTCGCCAGCATGCCCGCCCGGGTCGTGGCCGCCACCAGGGTGAAGGGCGCCAGGTCGATGCGGATCGACCGGGCTGAAGGTCCTTCCCCGATCACCAGGTCCAGCACATGGTCCTCCATGGCCGGATAGAGGATCTCCTCGACGTTCGACGACAGGCGGTGGATCTCGTCGATGAACAGGACGTCGTTGGCTTCCAGATTGGTCAGGATCGCCGCCAGGTCGCCGGGCTTGTTGAGGACCGGGCCCGATGTGGCGCGAAAATTGACGCCCAGTTCGCGGGCGACGATCTGGGCCAGGGTGGTCTTGCCCAGGCCCGGCGGGCCGAACAGCAGCACATGGTCCAGGGCCTCGCCCCGGCCCTTGGCGGCCTCGATGAAGATCCGCAGATTGCCCTTGGCCTGCTCCTGACCGACGAACTCGGCCAGGGTCTGGGGCCGCAGCGCCTTGTCGGCCGCAAACGGCGTCGCTTCGTGCGGCTCGGCTTCGCCGGAGATGATGCGGGTCACGCCTTCACCCCACCTTCGCGCTTCGCGTTCATCGGCCCAGCTCCTGCAGCCCGGCCTTGATCAGCTGCTGCACCGTGGCCTCTTCGCCCAGCCTGGCCGCTGCGGCCTCGACCACGCGGCGGGCATTCACCTCGGCCACGCCCAGACCCATAAGGGCCGCGACCGCGTCGCCGGTGGGGGCGGGTTTGGCCTTGACGGGCGCGGAGGTTGAGGCCGGCGCGGTCATCAGGACCGGACCGTCGGTAATCGGCTTGTCCTTCAGCTCGGTGACGATCCGCAGGGCCAGCTTGGGGCCGACGCCCGAGGCGCGACCGACAGCGGCCTTGTCGTCGCGCGCCACGGCGCTGGCCAGTTCGGCCGGCGACAGGACGTCGAGCACCGCCATGGCGGCCTTGGGTCCGACGCCCTGGATGGCCTGCAGCAGCACAAAGGCCCGGCGATCCTCGCGGGTGCCGAAGCCATAGAGCCGCAGGCCGGCGCTCTCGCTCCACTGGCTCTCGATATGCAGCAGGGTCTCCTCGCCAAGGGCCGGCAGGCGCGACAGGGTGCGCGAGCCGCAGCGGACGACATAGCCGACGCCCATGACGTCGATCAGGGCCTCTTCCTCGCCGACCTCGGCGACAGCCCCGCGCAGTCTTCCAATCATAGCTTTTTGGCGATCATGCGACCCTCCGGTTGGCGACGCGCAGATTGGCGTGGGTGATGGCGACGGCCAGGGCGTCGGCGCAGTCGGCCGTGGTCTTGCCGGCCGTCGGCAGCAGGCGGGCGATCATGAAGCCGATCTGGGGCTTGTCGGCCGCCCCGGTGCCGACCACCGCCTTCTTGACCAGGCGGGTGGAGTATTCAGCGACCGGCAGGCCGGCCCGGGCCGGGGCGATCAGAGCCGCGGCGCGGGCATGGCCCAGTTTCAGCGTCGACTGGGCATTGGTGTTGAGAAACACCTCCTCAACCGCCGCCTCGTCGGGGCGATGGGCCTCGATCACCGCGCTGATGCCCTCGAACAGATGCAACAGACGCTGGGCGAAGTCGGCCTTCTCGTCGGGCACGATCACCCCGTGGGCGACATGGCTCATGCGCGAGCCCTCGACGGTGACCACGCCCCAGCCGGTGCGGCGCAGGCCGGGGTCGAGCCCCAGGATCCGGATCGGGATGCGATTCATGTTCATCATGTGTTCTCGCAACATCGCCTGTTCCGCCTCCGAGGAAAAGCCCCTCTATTGCTAACGCGCCCTTAACGGCGGCCCTTGCGCCCAGGCCCGGCACGGGCTCTGTTTGGCAAAAGCGCCTAGGGAGATAAGTTGATGCGTTTGGCGGGATGGATGACGACGGCGGCCATGCTGGTCTTGCCGGTAATGGGGCCGGCCGTGGCGAGCGCGCAAACGCCCCCTGCTCCGGCGACACCCCGCCCCGACCAGCTGGCCTTCCGGGCGCTCTACAAGGAACTGGTCGAGATCAATACCACCCTGTCGGTCGGCAGTTGCACCGCCGCCGCCGAAGCCATGGGCACGCGCCTGAAGGCCGCCGGCTATCCCGACAGCGACGTCCAGGTGGTGGTCCATCCGAAATATCCTCGCGAGGGATCGCTGGTCGCAGTGCTGAAGGGGTCCGATCCCAAGGCCAAGGCCATCCTGCTGCTGGCCCATATCGACGTGGTCGAGGCCAATCGCGCCGACTGGACCCGCGACCCGTTCGTGCTGGTCGAGGAGAACGGCTATTTCTACGGGCGCGGCACCTCCGACGACAAGGCCCAGGCCGCCATCTGGGCCGACAGCCTGGTTCGCCTCAAGCAGTCGGGCTTCAAGCCCAAGCGCGACATCAAGATGGCCCTGACCTGCGGCGAGGAGAGCGAGGGCTATAACGGCATCGAGGACCTGCTGAAGACCCACCGCCCGCTGGTCGACGCCGAGTTCGCCCTCAACGAAGGCGCCGACGGCCTGCTGGACGAGCAGGGCCGGGAAGTGGTGCTCGAGGTCCAGGCCGGCGAAAAGGTCTACCAGGACTTCACCCTGACCGTGACCAATCCGGGCGGCCATTCCAGCCGGCCCCATGGCGCCAATGCCATCTATCAGCTGTCGGCGGCCCTGGACCGGATCGGTGCCTATCAGTTCCCGCCCCGCTTCATCGATGCGACCCGGGGCTATTTCACCCAGATGCAGCCGCGGGTTCCCGCCGATCAGGCGGCGGCCATGAAGGCCCTGGTGGCCAATGTCGAGGATCCGGCCGCCCTGAAGGTCATCACCGCCGATCCGATGTGGAACTCGATGCTGCGCACGACCTGCGTGGCGACCCTGGTCAGCGCCGGCCATGCGCCCAATGCCCTGCCGCAGCGCGCCACCGCCAACGTCAATTGCCGCATCCTGCCCGGCACGCCGGTCGAGGAGGTCAAGGCCAAGCTGGCGGAACTGTCAGCTGATCCGGCCGTCGCAGTCACCCTGGCCCACCCGTCCAAGGCCGCCTCACCGCCGCCGGCCCTGACCCCGGCCATCATGGGTCCGATCACCAAACAGGCCGCCAAACAGTGGCCCGGCGTGCCGATCGTGCCGATCCTGCTGACCGGGGCCACCGACGGGGTGCACACCAATGCCGCCGGCATTCCGACCTATGGCGTTACCGGCCTGTTCGGCGGCTCGGACGGCGACGGCATTCACGGCCTAAATGAGCGGATGCGGGTCAAGTCGCTATATGACGGCCGCGACTTCCTGTTCGGCCTGATCAAGGACTATGCGGGCGGGAAGTAGCCGCTCCGGAACAAAGCCCTCTCCCCTTGCGGGAGAGGCTGGCCCGCGGCAGCGGGTCGGGTGAGGGGTCGCACCGCCCGTTCGGCCGGGTCTTTCAACCCCTCATCCGGCGCTTCGCGCCACCTTCACCCGCCAGGGGAGAAGGATCAGACCGCCGCCTTCGCCCCGAACAGCGTCGCCACAATCAGCGCCTCGACCGCCTCGGCATCGACAGCCACGCAGATCTCGGCATTGGGTTCGCCATCGATGCGGTCGATCCGGCCCTGACGCATGCCGTCGACCGAAACCCGCAGTCGGGCCGGCTCGAAGGTGAAGGCCTCGGGCGCAACCAGGCTGGCGGCGGCCACGGCATCATGCGGATGGCAGGCCCCTTCCGTCCCCCAGGCCTGGGCGTGGAAGTCGAGATAGGCCCCGGCCGCCCGCAGCAGACGCGCCGACAGCGGCGATCCGCAGGCGGCGGAGCCCGCCTCCAGCGCCGCCCGGGTCAGGGTGATCCGACTTGAAACATCCATCGGCATCAGCCGCGGGCGGACCCCGGCCTCCAGCACACGCTGCAGGGCCTCGGGATCGCTCCAGCTGTTGAAATCAGCCCCACCGGCGGCCTTGCCCTCGACGGCAAAGGCCCCGGCCATGACCGTGGGTCGCCAGTCGCGAAAGGCGATGGGATCGTCCAGCAGGCCCTGGGCCAGATTGGTCAGGGGCCCCAAGAACAGGCCGGTGATCCGGCGGCGGGCCACGAAGGCCAGCAGGCTGACCCCATGGCCGCGATCGAGTTCCGGCAGTTTCCAGCGCTGCGAGAACCCGGCCCCGTTCAGGCCGTCGGCCCCATGCGCCGGCCGCATGCGCTCGACGCGGCGCTTGGCCAGGCCCGACCCGGCCCCGATATAGACCTCGGCTCCGCAACCGGCGAGGCGCAGCACGCCCCGGGCATTGGCGGCCGCCTGGTCGACATAGGTATTGCCGAACACCGCCGAGACCGAGCCCACCTCGATCGCGTCGCGGGCCCGCGCCAGCATGGCCAGGGCCAGGGCATCGTCCACGCCGCAGTCAGTGTCGATATGAACGCGCAGGGTCATGCGCCCACTGTAGCCGAGCGGATGCGACAGGGAGAAGACGCCTTGGACACGACGTCACACCGAGTGCGCGTCAGGCTTTCAAATTCACCTGACGCGCTCTCAATGGACCCCGTCGAGCCCGATTGCCCCGGTTGGAGGGGGCCATCTAGGCGTGAGGGTTTCTAGCCCAGCTTGGCCAGGTCTTCGTCGCTGATCTCTTCGTTCGAATAGACGTTCTGG
The DNA here is from genome assembly GCF_058681455.1 of Caulobacter sp. AVps16. Lineage (NCBI taxonomy): Bacteria > Pseudomonadati > Pseudomonadota > Alphaproteobacteria > Caulobacterales > Caulobacteraceae > Caulobacter > Caulobacter sp. AVps16. The sequence continues at coordinate 232,568 of NZ_CM178739.1, read as the reverse complement.
ACGTCATCATCGTCGTTGAGCATGTCCAGCAGCTTCATCAGGGTGGCGACACTGTCGCCGGCCACCGGAACCTGCATCTTGGGACGCCAGGCGATCTTGGTGTTGGAGGCCGCGCCGAACCGGGCTTCCAGGGCGGCGGCCACCTCATTGAGGCTTTCGAAGGCGGTATAGACGGTATGGCCTTCGCCCTCCTCGTCCATGTCCGACTCGACGTCATCGGCGCCGGCCTCGATGGCGGCTTCCATCATGGCGTCTTCGCTGGCGGCCTTGGCCGGATAGCCGATCTGGCCGACATGGTCGAAGTTGAAGGTCACCGAGCCGGTGGCCCCCATATTGCCGCCCAGCTTGGTGAAGTAGGAACGGACATTGGCGGCGGCGCGGTTGCGGTTGTCGGTCAGCACCTCGACGATGATGCCCACGCCGCCGGCGGCGACGCCTTCGTAGCGGATCTCGGTATAGTCGGCGGCATCGCCCATCTGCGACTTCTTGATCGCGCGGTCGATGACGTCCTTGGGCAGGCTTTCGGCCTTGGCGTTGTTCACGGCCAGGCGCAGGCGCGGGTTCATGTTCGGGTCAGGCAGGCCCGCCTTGGCGGCCACGGTAATTTCCCGCGACAGCTTGGAGAACAGCTTGGAGCGCGCAGCATCGGCGCGGCCCTTGCGGTGCATGATATTCTTGAATTTCGAGTGGCCGGCCATTCGGGGGCTCTATCTCTGGTCTGATGATGGAGTTTGGGCGCGCTTCTAGCCCCTGCAGCGGGGTTTTGTCACTCAAATCTAGGACCTCTCCCAGAGGGAGAGGAGGGGCCCATGGCGAAGCCATGGGAGGTGAGGGGTTACGCTTTCAGCCGGAGTGTCGCGCAGATGGCGTCGGCAACCCCGCCGGGGTCGGTCAGGACAAGCTCGTTGTCGAAGCGCAGAACGCGGAAGCCGCAGCGTTCGAGCACCACGGTCCGCAGAGCATCGTGCACGACCCGCTCCTCGTGCGATGCGCCATCCAACTCCACGATCAGGCTCGCCTCGCGACACAGGAAGTCCGCGAAGTAGCGATCAACCGGAACCTGGCGACGGAACTTGAAGCCGTTCAGGCGGCGGCCTCGAACGATAGCCCAGAGCTTGGACTCCGCGAGAGTCTGGCTGCGGCGGAGGCGACGGGCGTTACTGACGGGATCCATGAGCGCGGTCATGAAATCAACTTCCACGCGCATCAATGCCAGAAACGCGCGTTTCGCTGTTGGCGCCGTAACCCCTCACCTCCCACCGCTTCGCGGCGGGTCCCTCCTCTCCCTCTGGGAGAGGATTTTATACGGTGGGCACCGTCGCCTTCAGCCGACCGCCCACCCGGATCGGTTCGACGCGGAGGGCCAGGCCGGTGCGGTCATCGGTCTCGACGAAGACGCCGCAGACCGTGGCCGGACCCGAGGCGGGCGTATAGCGGCCGCCGCTGATCTTGGTGGTGAAGCGCCGCAGGGGCTCTTCCTTCTGATTGCCGATCACGCTGTCGTAGTCGGCGCAGGCCCCGGCATCGGTCTGGTAGGCGGTGCCGCCCGGCAGGATCTGGGCGTCGGCGGTCGGCACATGGGTATGGGTGCCGACCACCAGCGAGGCGCGGCCGTCGCAATAGTGGCCCATGGCCATCTTCTCGGAGGTGGCCTCGCAGTGCATGTCGACCACCACCGCATCGGCCACCTGGCCCAGCGGGGCCTTGTCCAGCTCGCGGTCGGCGGCGGCGAAGGGATCGTCCATGGCGTCCATGTGGACGCGGCCCAGGAGGTTGATGACCATGATGGTGCGGCCACGCTCGGTCTGGAACAGGTGACTGCCCCGTCCGGGCGCGTCTGACAGGATCGGATAGTTGGCAGGCCGGATCAGCCGGGGTTCGCGGACGATGTAGGTCAGGGCCTCGCGCTGGTCCCAGCTGTGATTGCCCAGGGTCAGGCAGTCGGCCCCGGCCTCGAACAGCTCGCGGGCGGTGTTCTCGGTGATGCCGAAGCCGGCGGCGGCGTTCTCGGCATTGATGATCACGAACTCGAGGTCGAGGTCACGTCGCAGGGCGGGCAGATGATCGGCCAGACCGTCGCGGCCCGACTTGCCGACGACATCGCCGAAGAAAGCAAAACGCATAGAGATTCCTTGGTGCGGCTCTGCGTGAGCCTCAGACTTTCACGGCGATATACTCCTTTTCCGTGAGAATGGCGTCCAGCGCTTGATCATGGGGTTCATGCGGCAAATTCGCCGTCTCCTGGCCGCTATAGGCCAGGCCCAGGGCGAACACATCGCGCCGCGCCTTCAGGCCCTCCAGCGCCCGATCATAATAGCCGCCGCCCTGTCCCAGCCGCCGTCCCTGGCGGTCAAAGGCCAGCAACGGCACGACAACGAGGTCCGGCTCGACCACCGCCTGATCGCGGCCCGGGGCCTGCAGCCCGATCGTGTCGCGAACCAGAGGCCGGGCCCGGTCCCAGATCCGGAAGACCATGCGACCGGCCTCGCCCTCGACCGAGGGCAGGGCCAGGGTCCAGCCGGCTTCGGCCAGACTGTCGGCCAGGGCATGGGTCGAGAGCTCCGAGCCCAGGCCCTGATAGAGCGCAGCGACCTGGCCGCCGGCCTGTGGAAAGCGGGCGGCCAGGGGCGCGCGCCCGACCTCGGCAGCCATCCAGGCGGCCTGGGGGAGCTCCCGGGCCAGGATCTTGCGCCGGGTCCGGACAAACATCCGCAGGGCGGCCTTGGCAGAGGCGGGATCAGCGAGGCTCAAGACGGATCAGACGGATCAGACGGATCAGACGCCCGATAGGTCAGCCAGACCACCCCGAGCAGAAGCAGGATCAGGGCGCACTGCACCCAAAGCCGCAGATCATCGGCGATCCGGGCCGTGCCGATCATCGCGATGAAAAACAGGACGGTGACCAACCAGCCCTGCCATCCGGTCGGGCGCGGGCCGCCCCCGAAGGGCTTGGGTCCAAACCAGCCGGATTTCATGATCGCCTCGGCGAGCAGGGAACGGGGTGGCGGCGCCATGAAGAACCGTGAAGACGTTTCAATCCACTCGAACCTGTTAGTTACAGGTGGGCCCCGTGTTCCCGCAGCCACGGCCACGGGAGGGAACAGGTCCCGATAGAGAGATTAAGGTCCCTGGGAATAGAAATCTTCGACGAGGGCCACAGCAGACCCGCCGTCAATGAAGATAGGCGTTCAGTGAGCCAGGCGCCAGCGTTGCGGTGTCGCGGAGGGCGAATAGTGCGAACTTGCCCCCTCCGCGCCTTCGGCGCTCCTCCCCCGTAGGGGGAAGATGAGATCAGCGTGCTTCATCTTTCCCCTACGGGGGAGGACGACCGCGAAGCGGTCAGGAGGGGGCGAGTTACTCCGCCGCCAGCTTCTCGATGCGCTCGGCTGCGGCGTCAATGGCGCGGATGGCGGCGATTTCGATGCGGCTGGCTTCGCGGTTCTGCTCGGTCTGCAGGCGCGACAGTTCGCTCTGGGCATGGGCCAGGCGCAACTTCAGGTCGCTGAGCTCATCGGCCAGCAGCAGGGCCCCCATCAGGAACAGCCGGGTCTCGCCCAGTTGGCCGACATCCTGGCTGACCTGCCGCACCTGTCGATCGAACAGGCGGGCGATCTCCAGCAGGTGCGGCTCCTGGCCGTCCTCGCAACCGACCGTATAGGGACGACCGTTCACCTGGATGGTCAGTTGGGCCATGAGTTGGCCTCCTCGGGCTCGTCGAACAGCTCGTCGGCCTCGCGGCGGGTCACAAAGCCCGGCTCGATGTCGGCATCGAGATGGTCGTCATTGACCGGTCCCGCAACGCGCCCCTCATCGCCGAGCGCCGCCCGGATTTCCGCAATGGCGCGGCCCAGGGCGATCGAGGCCTGGGCCCCGGCGTCCTCGAGGGCCCGCTCGCGTTCGCGCGCGGCATCCAGCTCGGCCTTCAGGCGCGCGGCCTCGGAGTCGATCGGCGCAACGGCCATGTCGGCTGCCGTCCGGGAGGTACGCGCGGCCAGCCGCTGCTCGAGCTGGACCACGGCCCGCTCCAGTCGGCGCACGGCCAGGTCGAGGGCGCTCGTTTCGCCCAGGGTCATCGGCGGGTTCCAATCATGCGGTGCAACATATAGATCAGCACCATCTTCGCCACCCGCTGCGGCGACATTAGGGTGATGAAATCGCCCTTGGCCGTAATCCGTCATGCGTTGTTACCGGCACCGGACTTGACTTCCCGGCGTGCGCCCGCAAAACGCGCTGCAAATTCAAGGAACGCTGGTCGCCTCTGGCTCGCGTCCGATCGTTAGGAGAAAGATCCCCATGGCTCTTCGCGTCGCCATCAACGGCTTCGGCCGTATCGGCCGCCTTGTCCTGCGCTCCATCGTCGAGCACGGCCGCACCGACATCGAAGTCGTGGCGATCAACGATCTGGGCCCGGTCGAGACCAACGCCCACCTGCTGCGCTACGACAGCGTGCACGGCCGGTTCCCGGGCGTCGTCACCTCGGGCGAGGACTGGATCGATGTCGGCACCGGCAAGATCAAGGTCACCGCGATCCGCAACCCGGCCGAACTGCCCCACGCCGAGCTGAAGGTCGACATCGCCTTCGAGTGCACCGGCCTCTTCACCACCAAGGAAAAGGCCAGCGCCCACCTGACCGCCGGCGCCAAGCGCGTGCTGGTCAGCGCCCCCTGCGACGGCGCCGACCAGACCATCGTCTACAAGGTCAATGACAACGTGCTGAGCGCCGCCGACCTGGTGGTCTCCAACGGCTCGTGCACCACCAACTGCCTGGCTCCGATCGCCAAGGTCATCCACGACCTGGTCGGCATCGAGCGCGGCTACATGACCACCATCCACTCCTACACCGGCGACCAGCCGACCCTGGATACGATGCACAAGGATCTGTATCGCGGCCGGGCCGCCGCCCTGTCGATGATCCCGACCTCGACCGGCGCCGCCAAGGCCCTGGGGCTGGTCCTGCCGGCCCTGAAGGGCAAGCTGGACGGCTCGTCGATCCGCGTCCCGACCCCCAATGTCTCGGTTGTCGACCTGAAGTTCGTGCCCTCGCGCGACACCACCGTCGAAGAGCTGAACAGCGCCCTGAAGGCCGCCGCCGCCGGTCCGCTGAAGGGCGTGCTGGGCGTCACCGACGAGGCCCTGGTCTCGACCGACTTCAACCACATCGCCGAAAGCTCGACGGCAGCCCTGGCCCAGACCCAGGTGATCGAAGGCAAGCTGGGCCGCGTGCTCAGCTGGTACGACAACGAATGGGGTTTCGCGACCCGCATGAGCGACACTGCGCTCGTGATGGCGAAGTTCCTCTAAGACCTGCCAGACCCCCGTCCCTCTCCGAGGGGCGGGGGTTTTGCTTGGCTCGCTCCGGCGGGTCCGCCCTCGTCCTTCGACAGGCTCAGGATGAGGGCTAGTGTACCGCCTGCTCCAGGATCCTCATCCTGAGCCTGTCGAAGGACGAGGATCCCAGCACCGACGTCAGGACTCCAATGCCCTTCCGCACCCTCGACACCGCCGATCTCGCCGGCAAGACCGCCCTGGTCCGCGTGGACTTCAACGTGCCCGTCGAGGGCGGCAAGATCACCGATGACACCCGCCTGCGCTCGGCCCTGCCGACCATCCAGTACCTGACCGGCAAGGGTGCCAAGGTGGCGCTGCTGGCCCACTTCGACCGGCCCAAGGGCAAGGTGGTTCCCGAGATGAGCCTGGGCTTCGTGGCCGAGCCCCTGGCCGCCCTGCTGGGCGCCCCGGTGACCTTCGCGGCTGACTGCATCGGCGACGCGGCCGCTGACGCCATCGCCGCCCTGCCGGCCGGCGGCGTCACCCTGCTGGAAAATGTCCGCTTCCACGCGGGCGAGGAAAAGAACGATCCGGCCTTTGCCGCCGAACTCGCCAAGCTGGGCGACGTCTATGTTAATGACGCCTTCAGCGCCGCCCATCGCGCCCATGCCTCGACCGAAGCCCTGGCCCGCGCCCTGCCGGCCTATCCGGGCCTGGCCATGCAGCGCGAACTGGAGGCGCTGGACTCGGCCCTCGGCAATCCGCAGAAGCCGGTGATCGGCATTGTCGGCGGCTCCAAGGTCTCGACCAAGCTCGACCTGCTCAACAACCTGGTCGCCAAGCTGGACCGCCTGGCCATCGGCGGCGGCATGGCCAACACCTTCCTCTTTGCCCAGGGCCACGATGTCGGCGGCTCGCTCTGCGAGAAGGACCTGGCTGACACCGCCCGCCAGATCATCGAAAAGGCCAAGGCCGCCGGCTGCGAACTGCTGTTGCCGGTCGACGTGGTGGTGGCCAAGAAGGTCGCCCCGGGCGTCGACGCCGAGACCCGCAGCCTTTCCGATGTGCAGCCCGATGACCTGATCCTCGACGCCGGCCCTGAGACCGCCAAGCGCCTGCTGGCGGCCATGGATGCCAGCAAGACCCTGATCTGGAACGGCCCGCTGGGCGTGTTCGAGGTGCCGCCGTTCGACGAAGCGACCGTTGCGGCGGCGAAACATGCCGCTCAGCTGGCAAAATCGGGTAAGATCGTGGCCGTGGCCGGCGGCGGTGATACGGTGTCGGCGCTGAATCACGCCGGTGTCGTGGGCGATATGACCTTCGTCTCGACTGCCGGCGGCGCATTTCTTGAGTGGATGGAGGGCAAGGACCTGCCCGGTGTCTCGGCTTTGAACACCTAGGGTTCCAGATTTCTATCGGCGCAGGCTACCGCGAGGGGCCTGCGCTTACGACCGGACGACCCGGGCAGAGAACGCAAAAGCGTCACGGCCCCAAAAACAAGAAACGACCAAAAACCTTTCAAGCTTGCAGGAGAGATATCACGTGGCGAGGATCACGCTTAGGCAGTTGCTGGACCATGCGGCGGAGCATGAGTACGGGCTGCCGGCCTTCAATATCAACAATATGGAACAGGGTCTGGCGATCATGGAGGCGGCCGACGCCGTCAACTCGCCGGTCATCATCCAGGCTTCGCGCGGCGCGCGGTCCTATGCCAACGACATCATGCTGGCCCGCATGATCGACGCCCTGGCCGAGATCTATCCCCATATTCCGGTGTGCATGCACCAGGACCACGGCAACGGCCCGGCGACCTGCGCCACGGCGATCCAGTACGGCTTCACCTCGGTGATGATGGACGGCTCGCTGATGGAAGACGCCAAGACCCCGGCCTCCTACGAGTACAATGTCGAGGTCACCCGCAAGGTGGTCCAGATGGCCCACAGCTGCGGCGTGTCGGTCGAGGGCGAACTGGGCGTGCTCGGGTCGCTCGAGAGCGGCATGGGAGAGGCCGAAGACGGCCACGGCTTCGAGGGCGTGCTGAGCCACGATGAGCTGCTGACCGATCCCGACCAGGCGGTCGACTTCGTCGGCCAGACCGGCGTCGACGCCCTGGCCATCGCCATGGGCACCAGCCACGGTGCCTACAAGTTCACGCGCAAGCCGGACGGCGACGTCCTGGCCATGAACGTGATCGAGGAAATCCACCGCCGCCTGCCCAACACCCACCTGGTGATGCACGGATCCAGCTCGGTGCCGCAGGACCTGCAGGACATCATCAACCAGTACGGCGGCGAGATGCCCCAGACCTGGGGCGTGCCGGTCGAAGAGATCCAGCGCGGCATCAAGCACGGCGTCCGAAAGATCAATGTCGATACCGACAACCGGATGGCCATGACCGGCGCGATCCGCAAGATCCTCGCCGAGAAGCCCGGCGAGTTCGATCCGCGCGCCTATCTGAAGCCGGCCAAGGAAGCCATGCGCAAGGTCTGTCAGGCCCGCTTCGTCGAGTTTGGCTCGGCCGGCCACGCCGACAAGATCAAGGCGCTGTCGACCGCGACCATGGCCAGGCGCTATGCCTCGGGCGAACTGCACGCCAAGTTCGGCGCCTCGAGCGGCAAGGTCGCCGCCGAATAGGGCGACCGGTCAGTCGCAGAAACGAGGCCTCCCGGAGCGATCCCGGGGGGCCTTTTTTGTTCAGGCGGGATCGGCGAGCAGGGGATCCGTCTGCCGGCTTGTGTGGATCAGCTTGAGCCCGACCGCCCCGATCGCGCCGCACAGGGCCACGCCGAGGCTGAACCAGAGGGCGACAAACAGGAAGGTCGAGTCCTGGCAGTGAACGCCATAGATGCTGGCCGATACCGCCCCGCAGAACAGGCCGACGAACAGCCCCGTCAGGCCGGGCCGATCCAGCTCGACCCGCCTTAGCCCTACCCCGGCCACCAGCAGCATGGGAGCCGCAAGGACGACGACATAGGTCAGGCAATTTCGCGCTCCGGTCGGATCTAAGATGTGGACCATCATCACCCTGCCCAGGCCGGGAGCTTCCAGAGCGGCCGACAGGGCCATGGCCCCGAGCACGACGCCGCCCGTCAGCCAGGCTGGCCACAGCGACGCACCCGGTCGGGCCGCAGCGGTCGCGGCCACAAGGGCGATGGCCGAGAGCACCACCGTGTAGAGCGCCTTGATCCAGAAGAACGGCTGAGCGATCGCAACCAAGAAATCCGGCCGCAGCTTCAGCCAGAACATCACCAGCAGAAGGGCCGCCAGGGCCCCGGCCGCACCGACTTCCAGAAGCCGAAGATGAAGCGTCCCCGTCGACCATGCAGGGGTGACCTGCAGCGTCTCGACCCCGGGGATGAGGAGGTCGTCTAGCATTACGGGCGACCCTCCCCACAAGGCGTCAAGACCGGCTCTGAAAGCCACGCCTGCGTCTTTCGCGCGGAGAGGCCTCATCACTTGATGAGCTGCTCCCGCGGTTGTCAACCGCTGTTCTGGGAACCGCAACCGGACGGGATCAGGGAACCGGACGAGGTCGCACCCCTGCTTACCAGCGCAGCATCCAGCGCCCGATTACCGCACCAAGGACCGCGCAGCCCAGCACACCCAGGCTGTACCAGAGCCCGACAAAGACAAAGGTGCTTTCGGCGCAATGCAGGCCATAGACCGTTGCCGCGACGCCGCCGGCCAGGGCTCCGGTCGCGAAACCGGCCTCAAGGGCCCGGGTCGGGGCCAGGCCGCGCAGGACCCAGAGGCCCAGCAGGGTGGTCGGCGCGCCCAGCACCAGGATGTTCAGGGAACAGCGGGTCCAGGACCTGCCGCGCATCAGGGCCATCGGATCCTCCGCCAGCCCGGCCTGGACCAGCGCCGCCAGTCCGAAGGCGATCAGGACGATCAGGCCCAGCAGCAAGCCCCGGCGGGGCGATCCGGTCGGCCGCGCCAGGCGCTCGACCGCCAGGAACCCGGCCAGGCCCAGAGCGCCGGTGTAACCCGCCTTCAGCCAGAAGAAGCTGCCATGCATGACCTGCATCAGGTCCGGACGGACCTTCAGCCAGGCCAGGACGCCAAAGAGGGCCAGAAGCGCGCCAAGGCCTGCCAGCAGGCCGAAACGTCCCGCCGGCGGAGCGCCGGGCGGCGGTCCGGCATCGGCGGCCAGGGCGTCGATCAGGTCATCGGTCCGCATGGCGCATCCTTTCGGCGAGAGCCTTCAGGGCCCGATGCAGGGCGACCTTGGCCGCGCCCTCGGAAATACCCGCCCGCGCACCGGCCTCGGCCAGGCTCAGGCCGGCCAGCTTGACGTCGCTGACCAGAATACGCTGGCGGTCGGGGAGGCTGGCCAGGGCGCGATCGAGCTCCAGCCCGACACCCGGGTCATGCTCTTCAGCGGCCAGAAATTCGGTGTGGTCTTCCAGCGGCAGGGTGTGGCGGATCTTGCGACGCCGCCAGTGGTCGATCAGCTTGTAGCGCGCCACGGCATGCGCCCAGGCGGTGAACGACTGGGAGCTGTCCCAGGTCGCCCGCTTGATGTGCACCGCCAAGAGCGTCTCCTGCACCAGATCCTCCACATCACCGGGCGCACCGGACATCCGGCGCGCAAAATAGGCGCGCAAACGAACGCCCAGCAGGGCCAGACACTCGCGATAGGCCGGGGCATCGCCCTCAAGCCCGCGCAGCATCAGAGCCTTCAGTCGGGTCTCGGTGTCCGTCACGCAGTCCCCTATTCGCGCGCCATGGCCAAAGGGTTACACGGCCCGCCCACGCATCGGAACCCATCCGTCACGGTCGGAAAAATTTTGTTCGACGAGCGATGTAACCTTCGCCGGCTGCCGGCCGTATTCCCCCATGACCGACCAGCAGGGACGGTCACAGACACCCTCTCAAGGAGCCAGTCCCATGAACCGCACCACCGCAACCGCCGCCTTCGCCGCCGTTCTCGCCCTCTCGGCCGGCGCTGCCATGGCCGCCGACGATATGGCCGCCAAGAAGCCCGCCATGGAAAAGTGCTACGGCGTGTCCAAGGCCGCCGAAAATGACTGCAAGGCCGGCGCGGGCACCTCGTGCGCCGGCACCTCCAAGGTCGACTACCAGGGCGACGCCTGGAAGCACGTGGCCAAGGGCACCTGCACCACCATCAAGACTCCCAAGGGCATGGGCTCGCTGACGCCGAAGACGATGTAATTCGGCAAACCGGCTACCTGCCCCCTCCCCGCCGGCACCCGCCTCCCCTTTCCGGGAAGATACAAGCGAAGCGGTCAGGAGGGGGCAGGCGATCGTCCTACCTCAAGAGACACACCATGACCCCCGCCGCCGGCCTTGGCCTGAAACCCCAGCACTATGCCGAGGCCCTGGCGGCGACGGACCAGGGCCTGTGGTTCGAGGTCCATCCGGAAAACTACATGTCGGCGGGCGGACCCAGGCTCTCGGCCCTGGCGGAGATCCGCCAGAACCATCCCCTGTCGCTGCATGGCGTCGGCCTGTCCCTGGCCGCTGATGCCGATCCGGACCCTGAACATCTGTCCGCCCTGCGGAAACTGGTCGACCGCTTTGAGCCCTTTTTGGTCTCCGAGCACCTGGCCTGGTCGAGCCACCGCGGCATCCACCAGCCGGACCTCCTGCCCTTTCCCCGCACCCACGTCGCCCTGGCCCGCATCGCCGGCAATATCAGCCGCATGCAGGATGCCCTCGGCCGCAGGGTGCTGATCGAAAACCCCTCGCTCTATCTGCCCCTGACGGGTCACGACCTGGACGAGACCGATTTCCTCGCAACCCTGGTCAGCCGAACCGGCTGCGGCCTGCTGGTCGACGTCAACAACATCTTCGTCAGTGCCAGCAACCTCGGCTACGGGGCCGAAGCCTATCTCGACGCCCTGCCCGCCGCGGCGATCGGTGAGGTCCACCTCGCCGGCCACGGTCCTGACGAGGGCGGTTCGGGCCTGCTGATCGACACCCACGGCGCGCCGGTCGCCGAGCCCGTGTGGACGCTGTTTGAGCGCCTGATCGACCGGATCGGGCCGCGCCCCACCCTGATCGAACGCGATGACGACCTGCCTGCCTTCGCCGTGCTGATGGCCGAGCGGGACCGGGCCCAGAGCCTGCTCGAAGCCGGAGCCTCGGCCCATGTCTGAGCTGCAGGCCTTTCAGGACGCCTTCGTGGCAGCGCTCAACGGTTCCACCTCGGATCTGGACTCTTGGCTGCAGGGCCAGGCCGCCGGCGAGCCGGGCCTTTCGGTCTATCGCAACACGATCGCCCGGGGCTGTGTCGACGCCCTGGCCGCCAATTTCCCCTCGGTGCTGGCCCTGGTCGGCGAGGACTGGTTTCGCGCCGCCGCCGCCCGGTTCGCCCGCGAGGCCCCGCCCGCCCGCGCCGCCCTGCTCGACTATGGCGAGGCCTTCCCGGCCTGGCTGGACCGCTTTCCGCCGGCCCAGGACCTGCCCTATCTGAGCGGCGTCGCCCATCTGGACCGGCTGTGGACCGAGGCCCTGTTCGCCGCCGAGGCCCCGCACCTTTCGGCTCAGGCCTTTGCGACCCTCTCGCCCGAGGCTCTGGCCGGGGCCCGCGTGGCCCTGCATCCCGGCGTTCGCTTCGCCGCCTTCGAGGCGGGCCTGCCCAGCCTGTGGCAGGCCGTTCGCGAGGGCTCCGAGGATCTGGACCTTTCCGACACACCCGAAGGCCTGCTGGTCTACCGGCGCGACGGGTCCGTGATCTGGCGCGTCGTCGGCCCTGCCGATTGCGCCTTTCTCGCCGCATGCCGGCGGGACCAGACCCTGGCCGAGGCCATCGGCCTGGCGGCAGAGGCTGATCCCCAGGCTGACCTGCAAACCCTCTTTTCCGCCCTGATCGCCGACGGCGTCTTCAGGGACCTAAAGACCGGAACCTGACCATGACCCACGCCCTTCTGAAGCCTTTCGACCAGCTGGCCCAGATCGCCGGCAGGGTCCTGCCTGACGACGTCCTGACCCTGGTCGCCCGCCTGGGCGTGGCCGGCGTGTTCTGGCTCTCGGGTCGCACCAAGGTCGACGGCCTGCTGCACATCACCGACGGCACCTATTCCCTGTTCGCCGACGAATATGCCCTGCCCCTGATCCCGTCGGACATCGCTGCCCATCTGGCGACCTATTCGGAGCACCTGTTCTCGATCCTGCTGGTGCTGGGCCTGTTCACCAGACTGTCGGCCCTGGCCTTTCTGGGCATGACCCTGATCATCGAGATCTTCGTCTATCCCGATGCCTGGAGCACCCATCTGTCATGGGCGGGCCTCTTGCTGCTGATCCTCGCCAAGGGCGGCGGTCGGTTCAGCCTGGATCGCCTTTTGCGCGTTGCCTGAGGGCAACGCCCGCTCTGCGACAATAGGCCTCAGGTTGTCCTTCTGATTGAGAACTCTCGTTAAGCTTGTTTTATCTGCCTGTCGCCATCGTCCAGTAACACGGTTGGGCGAACGGGAGCGACAGTATGGGCTTTGCGACGACGAACGCGGAACTGACCTTCAATTTCGGAGAGGCCAACGTCCTGATCGTGGACGAGAATGCCGGTTTCATGGACGTCACCAGCCTGATGCTGTCCAGTTTCGGGTTCCGGAAACTGCACCGTTGTCCAAGCCTGGGCGAGAGCCATGCCTTCTGCCAGGACCTCGAAGCCGACCTGATCCTGGTCGATCCCTTTCCGCGGACCGAGGAGGGCCTGGCCCTGATCCGCGATCTGCGCGGACGCCAGCAGCCGACGGATCCGCCGCTGGTGGTGATCATCGTCACCGGCCACACGCCGCGCGACCTGATCCAGAAGGCCCGGGCGGTGGGGGCCGACTATGTGGTGGCCAAGCCCTTCTCACCGGCCACCCTGCTGGACCGCATTCTGTGGAGCGCGTCGCCGGCCACTGAACGCAGCCTGGGCGGGGAAAATCCGGGCCAGGCCGGCCACGCGGCGGAGACCGTCGATCCCCTGCAGCAAGCCGCCCAGGCCCTGCTGCAATGACCGCCTTGAGCCGTCTGACCCGCTATATTGACCTGCCGGACGGGCTGGACCCGCAAGAAGCCCTCTGCCGGGCCAATGACAGTCTCGAATCCCATCGGAGCTCGGCCCTGAAGGTGATCGATCAGGCGCTCGCCGAACTGGTCGAAGGGGGAAACCAGGCCTCTCTTGAGACCCTGGCGCGCCTTTCCGACAGTATCGGCGGCCTGGCCGGCATGTTCCAGATGGACGCCCTGGGCCAGGCCGCCAAGCGGCTCTGTGATATCGTTCGCCTGTTCCAGCTACGCGGAACCTCAGCGCCGGCCCTGATCGACCTGCATATCGCGGCCCTGCGCCTGGTCCGCAGTCATCCCGATTCGGCCCAGGCCACCGAACTGCTCCGGGGCCTGGACAGGATCGCCGCCCGCGAGGCCAGAGGCCCCGGAGCGGCGACCGTCTGAACCGGGCCGAGCCTGGCCTCACCAGCCGCGATAGATGGGCCTGAACCGGTGTTCGAGGGCGCTGACCTCACGCTCCGCATCGCGAATGGCCCAGTCGGCCCGGCGACCGTCCTCGATGGCGTCACGGCGCTCGCTGCGCAGGCGGTTCAGCCGATCGCGCAGTTCGCGCTTCTGCTCGTCGTTCAGGGCCGGGTTACGCAGTTCATCCTCGACGCCCCGCGCCTCACGATCGCGCTTTTCCGCGCGGCGGTCGGCACTGGCCCGATCCGATTCCGCTCGCCGCAGCCGTGACTCGGCCTCATGGATCAGGCGGCCGTCAGAATAGGCCACGACGAAGTCGCCGGCCGCCGGCTCGGGGCAGACCCCGGCATAGCTGTGACCCAGCCGCCCTTCCGTAAAGCCGCGTTCCGGGGTGCAGTAGAGCCTCAGGCCCTGGGCCCGGGCGGCGAAATAGGGTGCAGGGTCAGGAGCCACGCCGCTCTTGGCGCAGGCCTTGGCATGGTCGTCGAGACGGCTTTGCGGATGGCCGGCCTGACCATCCTTGAAGCCAAGGCCGGCCCAGTCGCCCTGCAGGCAGGCCTCCTGGCTGATGGTGGCGCAGCCCGCCAGGGCCAGGCTGCTGGCCGCAAGGGAAATCAACAGAAACGAACGCATGACAGACACTCTCCAGAACCTGGCCTGAAGCTAAGCCTTGGCCGCCTGAATGGTCGATGAACATGTTCGCGGGCGCGGAGAGAACGCGCAGGAACCGCGGAAATGCCGAAGGGCGGGGCTAGTGAAGGGTCTGGCCCTGTCCGGCGCCGCGTCCCCAGATCTGGGCGGACAGGGCATTGGCCACGCCCAGCCAGCCCAGGTCCGGACCTGTCCCGCCCCCCACCTTGCTGGCCTCGACCGCATAGGCCGTTGAGGCGGCCAGGGATGCGGTCGCCGCAGCGGCCTGGCCTCCCAGCCGCCTGGCCCCCAGGCCCAGCCACAGGGCATTGAAGCCCTGGGTCAGGCTCCAGAGGGTCAGGGCCCGCGTCCGGGCCGGACTGGCCGGGGCATTCCAGGTGCGCAGGCCGGACAGGGTCATGGCAATGAACAGGGGCGGCAGGAGCAGGCTGGTCAGGGGCTTGGGCTGATGGGCGACCGGTTCGTGCATCTCGGCGAACTCGACCGCGTACATGGCGTCGTCCAGGACCGCCTCATGTCGCCGGCCCATGGCGAGGGCCGCCAGGATCGCTCCGCCCGCCAGCAAGGCCCCAAGGGCGATCTGGGCGGCAGGATGGGCCTCGGTCTCGGCTTCAACCTCGAAGGCCTCGCGGCCCGGGCGCGTAGAGGGTTTGCGGTGTCTGCCGTTCAGGATGGTCATGCCCGGACTCCTCGCTAAGCTGGCGGTGTAACCGACTGGGACTGGCTTGGTTCCCGCCCTGACCTAGACATTTGCAAGATGGTTGCGTTTCGGGTCGTTTGCCAGCGCCGAGAGCACCCGGACGAACAAGAACCATGAGACTCAGTCTGCGCGACGCCCGTCCTGAAGAGATCGAAACCTTGCGCGCCATCGAGCGGGCCTCATCCCAGCGCTTCATCGGCCTGATGGAGGACCTGGCCGGCGATGAACCGTCATCGGCCGAGACGCTGGCAGCACGCATCGACGCCGAGGGCCTTCTGGTCGCCACGGACTCCGATGTGCCGATCGCTTTCGTGATGTTCCGGCCGGTCGAGGACGGGCTCTATATCGAGCAGATCGACGTCCTGCCGGCCTTCGCGGGCCAGAGACTTGGCGCGCGACTGCTGGACGCTGCTTCAGACAAGGCCCGGGTACGCGGGCTGAGGGTCCTGACCCTGTCAACCTTCCGCGACATTCCGTGGAATGCGCCCTGGTATCGACGCCTGGGGTTTGTCGATATCACCGAGGCCGACTTGACGCCGGGCCTGTTGGCCATCCGTCTGGCTCATGTGGCACGCGGGCTGGACGAGTCCGCCCGAACCTTCATGCGCCGTCCTGGTTAGCCCAGACCGCAGACCCTTCAGCGGTTGCGTGGCGTGCGCTTCAGGCTTTTGACCAGGACCGCCATGGCGGTCTGGTTGAGCAGCCCCGCCTCCCGGATCTCGTCCCGCGCCAGACAGGCGGAGGTCACCAGCACCCCGCCCGAGCCTGTGCGCTCCACAAAGCCGGACGCGGCCAGCTTGACCACATGGCGGCGGGTCGTCTCCACCGGCAGGCCTACGGCCCGGGACAGGGCCGAGACGCTGATCGGCCGGCGCAGGTCATCGGGAAAGAACTCGTCGGTGATCAGATCGACATAGTCGTCGCGTTCGCGCAGGTGTTCGGTGCCGGCCTGGGCCGCCGTGATGAACACCAGGGCCAGGCCCAGATCACCGTCGAACACATCGCTGAAGATCCGGATCAGACGCAGCGCATAGTCCGCGCCGAGGCTGAGCTGATGGCGATTGAGGAACGGCGTCGAGCTTCGTTTCATGACCCGCCAGGCGACTTCAAAGGTTAAGATTTCTGGAACCCGGAATTACTCAATTTGAGCAATAATCAGTTACGCCTTAACCGTTTGCTTACGTCAGCAATGTCCATTGGGTTAACAGAGTGGGGGCGTCAAGTTATGCAATTGCGGCTTTCTGGGGCGATGAACCTGTTCGGGGCCAGCCTGGCGGGCGGTCTGCTGGTTCTGGCGGCGGTATCCTGGTTCGCGATCGCGACCGTTAGTGTCGGTGGGCCGATCTACACCCGGATCGTGGCCGGCAAGGACCTGACCGCCGATATCCTGCCGCCGCCCCTCTACATTATTGACGGCTATCTGGACGCCAAGCTGACCTATGCCGCCGGCGGAACGGCGGATCTCGCGGCCGCGGCCAAGGAACTGGCCAAGCATCGCGCCGAATATGACGCCCGTTTGGCCTATTGGCGTGCAATCGATTTTGACCCCGAAGTGAAGTCGGTGCTGCTGGGCGAGTCGAACGATCAGGCCCAGATTGTCTGGAGCTCGGCTGACGCCATGGTCAAGGCCCTGTCGAGCGGTGACGCCGCCGCGGCGACCGCCCATGAGGCCCGCCTGACCAAGGCGTTCGAAGCGCACCGAGCTGTCATCGAACAGATCGTGCCCCTGATCGCCGCCGACAACCTCCGGATCGAGGCCGACTCCCATGCCGAACAGGTGAAGCAACTGGCGCTGATGGGTGGCCTCTGCGTGCTGATGGCGGCGATCATCGGCGGGGGCGTCTGGGCGATGCGGCGCAGGGTCGTGGCCCCGGTCCAGGCCATCACCCGCTATATGGGTGATCTTGCGGCAGGCGACTATGAACGCGCCGTTCCCTATGCCGGCCGTCAGGACGAACTGGGCGACATGGCCAAGTCGGTGGCCGTGTTCCGCGAAGGCGTTCTGGAGCGCCGGGCCCTGCGGCTGGAGCAGGATGCCGAGCGCCGCTCGATCGAGTCCGAGCGCCGGTCCAGCGAAGAACAGCGCCTCACGGCCGAGCAGCGTCGCGAAAGCGCCATGCAGAGCCTGGCCCAGGCGCTGGACCATCTGTCGGCCGGCGATGTCGCCTATCGGCTCGAGACCGCCTTCGCACCGGAATATGAGCGCCTGCGGGGCGACTTCAACGCCGCCGCCGAACAGCTGACCCAGACCCTGAGCCAGATCCGTGAGTCTTCCAGTGGGGTGGGTTCGGGCGCGGCCGAAATCGCCCAGGCCGCCGATGACCTGTCGCGCCGCACCGAGCAGCAGGCCGCCAGCCTGGAACAGACCGCTGCCGCCCTCGACGAGATCACCGCCACCGTGCGCCAGACCGCCGAGGGGGCCCGCAAGGCCAACGAGATCGTCGCCGACACCCGCCGCCAGGCCCAGTCGACCGAGCAGGCCGTCGGGGCCGCCGTGCGCGCGGTCGGCGAGATCGAGACCTCCTCGGCCCAGATCAGCCAGATCATCGGCGTCATCGACGAGATCGCCTTCCAGACCAATCTGCTGGCCCTCAATGCCGGGGTCGAAGCCGCCCGGGCCGGCGAGGCCGGTCGCGGTTTCGCCGTCGTCGCCCAGGAGGTGCGGGCCCTGGCCCAGCGTTCGGCCGAGGCTGCCAAGGAAATCAAGGGCCTGATCGGCACCGCCTCCAGCAAGGTCCAGGAAGGCGTCGGCCTCGTCGGTCAGACCGGCACGGCCCTAGCCGACATCCTCGAGCGCGTCGGCCAGATCGCGGCCCTGGTGGGCGAAATCTCGACCTCGGCCCAGGAGCAGTCGACCGGGCTCCATGAGGTCAACACGGCCGTCAACCGCATGGACGAAATGACCCAGCAGAACGCCGCCATGGTCGAGCAGACCACGGCTGCGGCCCATTCGCTGCGCAGCGAGTCAGGCCGGCTTGCCCAGCTCGTGGGACAGTTCAACCTGACCCCGGCGAGCCGGGCCCGCTCGGCGGCCTGAAGCCTCAGCCGGCCGGCAGCTCGCCCATGGCGCTCTGCAGATAGTTCTGCTCGCCGAGCGACTTGACCAGACCCAGCTGCATTTCGAGGAAATCGATATGGTGCTCGGTGTCGCTGAGGATTTCGCGCAGCAGTTCGCGGCTGACGAAGTCGCGGGCCTGTTCGCAGAGCAGGATGCCCGGGATCAGGGCCTCGCGGCCGCCGATCTCGACGGCCAGATCGCTGCCCAGGCATTCGGGCACCGTCTCGCCGATCTTCAGCTTGTGCAGGTCCTGCAGGTTGGGCAGGCCTTCCAGGAACAGGATCCGGTTGATCAGCTTGTCGGCGTGCTTCATCTCGCCGATCGATTCGTCATAGGTGATCTTGCCCAGGCGCTTGAAGCCCCAGTTGTCGTACATCCGCGCATGCAGGAAATACTGGTTCACGGCGGTCAGCTCATTGGTGAGCACCGCATTGAGCAGGCGAATAATGCCAGGATCGCCCTTCATGGCGCACCTCCGAGGTTCAAGTCCGGGCAACCGTGCGGCAAGCGGCGGCGCGCTTCAACCGCAATGTCTGCAAGTGTTTCGCGCTATCATGGAAAGGCGTAGCGGACAGGTACACGCTCCCTGCCGGCCTGGACGGCCCTATTCGGCGGCGTAGGCCAGGGCCTGACGGCTTTCGTCGATCATCTGGCGCATCTCGCACACGCACTTGGCGCATTGGGCCTGACAGCCCTTGTGGCGGAAGATGTCGGCCGGCCGGCTGGCGCCGTCAGCGATGGCGGCGCGCACTTCGCGCTCGCGGATGCCGTTGCAGTTACAGACGTACACGGAAACACGCCCTTGCTGAATGAGTGTCATTCTCATCTAGAGCAGATCGCGACCTTTTGCAACTGACTCTCATTATGGTTAGCAGCGGCAAGGGGTCGCGGCCCTCCTCCCCCTGTGGAGAGGGCGATCGTCTGTAGATTCGTGAGAGAGAAAGCTGTCATTCCGGACAAGCCCGGCGAAAGCCGGGCACAGATCCGGGATGACAACCGGTTTTGGTCAAAGGCAAAAGCCCGGCCCTGAAATGGGGAACATCTGTTCTCTCGTCCCCCGGCGCGAATTGGCGTAATTCCCGCGTCATGACTCTCGATTGCCGCCTCTATCTGATCACCCCGCCGGCCCTGACCGATCTGGCCGCCTTTGGCCTTGAGCTGAGCAAGGCCCTCGACGGCGGCGATGTCGCTGCCCTGCAGATCCGGCTGAAGGACGTCTCGGATGCGGCCATCGCCGAGGCGGTCGCGGCCCTGGCCCCGATCGCCCGGGCCCGCGACGTGGCGGTGATCCTCAATGACCGCCCGGACCTCGCCGCCAGCCTCGACTGCGACGGCGTGCATGTGGGCCAGGGCGACACCCCCTATGCCGCCGCCCGCAAGCTGGTGGGCAAGGACCGCATGGTCGGGGTGACCTGCCATGACAGCCGCCACCTCGCGATGGAGGCCGCCGAGGCCGGGGCCGACTATGTGGCCTTCGGAGCCTTCTTCCCGACCACCACCAAGGATGCCCCCACCACCGCCGATCCGGAAATCCTGTCGATCTGGCAGGAGGTGATGGAGACCCCCTCTGTCGCCATCGGCGGGATCACGGCCGACAATGCCGCCGGCCTGGCCACGGCCGGGGCCGACTTCCTCGCCGTCTCGGCCGGGGTCTGGGCCCATCCCCAGGGGCCGACCGCCGCTGTGGCCGCCCTGAACGCCGCCATAGCCGCCGGTCTGGCAGCCCGTAGTCCCGCCTAACGACCTTATTGCGAGGTCGTTCAGACAGGCATAGCCTCCCTGTTAACCATAGGTTCCGGGGGGGAACGCGATGAACAAGCGACTCGTATTGTGCGTGGTGGGCGTGGCGGCCC
The DNA here is from genome assembly GCF_058681455.1 of Caulobacter sp. AVps16. Lineage (NCBI taxonomy): Bacteria > Pseudomonadati > Pseudomonadota > Alphaproteobacteria > Caulobacterales > Caulobacteraceae > Caulobacter > Caulobacter sp. AVps16. The sequence goes on along the minus strand of NZ_CM178739.1, from coordinate 212,614 downwards.
TGTCTGTGGCGACCTACGCCCTGGCCGAAAACTGGAAGCCCTCGCCCGGCGAGGCCAAGACCTTCTATGACGAGGACTATATGCGGGTGGACGCCAAGTCCGGCATGGTCCTGGTCCGCATCGCCGAGGGCAAGCCCAACGGCCCCTACAGGAACTGGCCGGCCAGCAAGGGGCCGATCATCATGTTCGCCCTGGACTGCGCGGCCGACAAGTGGATCGACCTGGGCATGGATTTCGCCGGAGACATGGGTCTGAGCAAGGGCTGGCGCAGCGGCGAAAAGATCGACGACGCCAGGGCGGCCGCCGGCAGCGCTGGCAAGCTGGCCTGCGAAGCCCGCGACAGCCTGCCCAAGGTCGATCTGCCCTGACCTTTGGGGTGCCGATACCGCTGTGGCTCAAGCGTTGAGCCGCGCCAGCTTGTCGGGATTGCGCATCGTATAGATGGCCGAGATCCGGCCCTCGACCAGTTCCAGGCCCATGGTCTGGAATACGATGCCGGCGTGCGACACCACGATGCCGGGGTGACCGTTGATGCGGGCCAGGCGCGCGGTCGTGCCCTCGGGTGGCGGCCACTTCTTGCGGATGCCCAGGATCAGGCGCACGGCCTTGTCGAGGCCGTGGACCGGCCTGAGAACGGCCGCGACCTTGCCGCCGCCGTCGGCATGCCAGACCACGTCCGGGGCCAGCAGACTGCGCAGGGACATCTCATCGCCCGTCATGGCCGCCATCAGGAAGGCCGCGGTCAGAGACCGCTCCTCATCAACCGTCGGCCTGTAGCGTGGGCGCTCTGACCGGACATGCTGGCGGGCCCGGGCCGCCAGTTGCCGGCAGGCGGCCTCGCCGCGCCCCAGGGTCCTGGCGACCTCGGCAAAGGGCGTGTCGAACACGTCGTGCAGCAGAAAGGCCGCGCGCTCGAGCGGCGTCAGGCGCTCCAGGGCCAGCAGGAAGGCCACCGACAGGTCGGCATCCAGCGCGCCCGGCGCAGCGTCGAAATCCTCGTCGACCAGCGGTTCGGGCAGCCACTCGCCGACATAGACCTCACGGCGGGCGCGGGCCGACTTCAGCCGGTCGAGACACAGACGGGCCACCACGCGGTTGAGGAAGGCCGCGCCGTCCGCGACGGACCCCGTCTCGACCTTGCGCCAGCGCAGCCAGGCGTCCTGCACCACGTCCTCGGCATCAGCGCGCGAGCCGAGCATGCGATAGGCGAGGCCCGTCATGGCCGGGCGTCGGGCTTCGAATAGCGCGTCGGACCTCGTCATTCCGCCTTGACCACCCTCACAGCCTCGCCGTCCACCCTGACCTGCGAACAGGTCTTGCCGTGGCCCATGGCATATTTGACCGTGGGATAGACGCGAGCGGAAGCCATGGCGAGCGCCAGGGCGGCCAGGCCCCTGGGGCCCCAGCGCCGCAACACCTCGTCCCGCAGGGGATCGGCGCGCTCCAGATCCCGGACCAGCGAGGCCTGTGCGAAACCATAGGCCAGGCCGGCATCAGCACCCATCAGGCCGGCATCGCCGGTCAGAACCCCGCGCAGCACGGCGGGCGAGACGCCCTGCTCCTGGGCGATCCTCACCCCGATCTGCACGCAGGATCCGCAGTCCTCGGCCAGGGTAGCCACCAGACCCGCCGCCGCCAGGGCCTCGGACGGCGCACCCTCGCGATAGCCGGCCAGTTTCTGGACACCCAAAAAGGCCGTCAGCGCCCGGGGTCCGGCGGAGAGCAGGTCGTGCAGATAGGCCGCGTCATAGTCATAGCGCTTTTCCATGCGCCGCACGGCCGCCCGCATCAGCCAGGTCAGCATGGCTCAGCCCTCCCTGGCGGTGAGGCGCAGGGCGACCACCGCGATCCAGATCGTCAGCAGGGCCGGCAGGATCACGCCCGGAAAATCCCGCGCCAGCAGGGGCCAGGGCACGGCCTTGCCGCAGAACGGGGTGATGAGGTGGATCAGGGCATGGACGCCCTGGAAGGTCGCGGCCACCGTCACCGCCCCGGCGTGCCGCGCCGGGTTCCACGCCCCGAGGGCCAGTCCGACCGCGCAGGCCAGATAGGTCGCCCCGACATCGCGCACGAAATGGTCGTTGAACGGCCCCGTCTCGATCACGCCCGGCACGGCCCCGAACCAGCCATAGGGCTGCAGCAGCATCGCCACGCCGTTCAATCCGAACAGCACCCCCAGAAACCCGCAAACCCAGCGAACCATGATCGCCCTCCGCCATCGTCTTCGAGGACAGGACGAGACAGCCCGACCGGTTGTGACATCGCAGGCCGAAATTCGCCCTGCCTTGCTTTCGCGCGCGTCCGCGACTAGGTTCCGCGCCCAATTTCCCGATCTTTCTGACTGCCGCTCGCATATCCCCCGCCGTCTGCTCCAGACGCTGCGCAGGGGGACCTATGAGGAAAACCCGCCTTGGCCACTCCCTCCGCCCTTCTGAACGTGATGATCGACGCCGCCCGCAAGGCCGCACGTGGCCTGGCCCGTGATTTCGGCGAAGTCACCGAGCTGCAGGTGTCCAAGAAGGGCGCGGCTGACTTCGTCACCAATGCCGACCTCAAGGCCGAGCAGACCATCTTCGAAATCCTGGAAAAGGCCCGCCCCGGCTATGGCTTCCTGGGTGAAGAGCGCGGCCTGATCGAGGGCACTGACAAGACCCACACCTGGATCGTCGACCCGCTGGACGGCACCACCAACTTCATGCACGCCATCCCGCACTTCGCGGTCAATATCGCCCTGCAGCGCGAGGGCGAAGTGGTGGCCGGCGTCACCTATAACCCCATCACCCACGACCTGTTCTGGGCCGAAAAGGGCAAGGGTGCCTTCCTCGGGGCCGAGAAGCGCTTGCGCGTCGCCGCCCGTCGCAGCCTGGACGAAGCCGTTCTGGCCACCGGCGTGCCGTTCCTCGGCAAGCCCGGCCACGCCCAGTTCCTGAAGGAACTGCACCAGATCAGCCAGAAGGTCGCCGGCGTCCGCCGCTTCGGTGCCGCCTCGCTGGACCTGGCCTGGGTCGCCGCCGGCCGCTTCGACGGCTACTGGGAGCGCAATCTCGGAGCCTGGGACGTCTCGGCCGGCGTGCTGATGGTCACTGAAGCGGGCGGCAAGGTCTCGACCATCGAGGAGGACGGCAACCCGGCCGAAGGGGCCTCGATCCTGGCCGCCAACCAGGACCTGCACCCACTTGTGCTGGAGAAACTGCGCCTGGCCTAGGAACCGCCAGACTCGCCCCCACCGGGCTGCTGCGCAGCCGTCCGCCCCCGGAGGGGGCGGATGATCTCGTCTTCCCCCTCCGGGGGAGGAGGGCCGCAGGCCCGGAGGGGGCCAGTGTTCACCCCTAGCCAAAGTGTCATGATGCAGCGCTAAATCGCCGCCATGACCCTGCTGACCCGTCGCGCCCTGACCACCGCCGCCCTCGCGGGCACCTTCCTGCCCGGCCTGGCGCGGGCCCAGGGCAAAAGGCCCCTCGTCATCGCCCACCGCGGAGCCTCGGGCCTGCGCCCCGAACACACGGCCCTGGCCTATGAGCTGGGGATCGAGCAGGGCTGCGACTTCATCGAGCCGGATCTGGTGCCGACCAGGGACGGCCATCTGGTCGCCCGCCACGAGAACGAGATCGGCGGCACGACCGACATCGCCTCCCGCCCCGAGTTCGCGGCCCGCAAGGCGACCAAGACCATCGACGGCGAGAGCGTCACGGGCTGGTTCACCGAAGACTTCACCCTGGCCGAACTGAAGACCCTGCGGGCCCGCGAGCGCCTGCCGCAGCTGCGCCCGACCAGCGCCGCCTTTGACGGCCAGGCCCAGATCCTGACCTTCGACGAGGTGGTCGCCATCGCCCGGGCCGGCACAAAGCGCACGGGCCGCGTCATCGGCGTCTATCCCGAAATGAAGCACCCGAGCTATTTCGCCTCGATCGGCCTGCCGGTCGAAGGCCGGATGCTGGACGCCCTGAAGCGCAATGACCTCAACTCGGCCACCGCCCCGGTGTTCGTCCAGTGCTTCGAGGTCACCCCCCTGAAGACCCTGCGCGCCAGGACCCGCGCCCGGCTGGTGCTGCTGGCCGATGCCGAGGGCGGTCCGCCCGACCTGCCGGGCGTCAAATATGCCGACCTGCTGACCGCCGAGGGCCTGAAGGGCGTCGCCGCCTATGCCGACGGCCTGGGACCCAACTGGCGGCTTGTGGTGCCCACCGACGGCAAGACCCTGGGTGCGCCGACCCGCCTCGTCAGCGACGCCCATGCCGCCGGCCTGCAGGTCCATCCGTGGACGGTGCGGGCCGAGAACTACTTCCTGCCCGAGACCCTGCGCCGCGGCGATGCCCAGACCGCCGACTATCTGGCCCGCCACGGCGACGCCGATGCGGTACTCAAGGCCCTCTACGCTGTCGGCGTCGACGGCGTGTTCAGCGACTTCCCGGCCCTCGCGGTGGCGGCACGCGCTTGACCGAAGGCGCTTCGCCGACTGATGGTCGGTGAGGGCTTCCGGGGGAACGGGTTTTGCGCGCGATCGTCTTTACCGCAGGGCTGATGGCCCTGGTGCCGGCCTTCACCCAGGCCGATGCTCCGCCCCTGCCGCCGTCGGCGACGACGCTGTGCTCGGCCGGAGCTCCGACAGGGGATGCGCCGGCCAGGGCGGTGAGCCTCTTGCCGGGCTATGGCAGCGCCCGCTGGACGATCCGGACCGCCTCACCGGAGGCCCAGGCCTATTTCGACAACGGCCTGCAACTGGGTCACGCCTTCGCCCACAAGGCCGCCATCGCCGCCTTTGAAGAGGCCGCCCGTCGCGATCCGAACTGCGCCATGTGCCTGTGGGGCCAGGCCTGGGCCGGCGGGGCCACCATTAACTATACGGTCGACGCCGCGACCCAGGCGAAGATGGCCGCGCTGATGGTCCGCGCCACGGTGCTGGCCGCCGACGGTCCGCCGGTCGAGCGCGCCCTGATCGCGGCCATGACCGCCCGCTACAAGAACGGCGGCGGCAAGGGCCCCGGCGACGTGGCCTATGCCCAGGCCATGGAGGCCCTTGCTGCGGACCACCCCGAGGATGACGAACTGGCGGTCCTGGCCGCCGATGCGGTCATGGTCCGGGCCTCGATGACCGGCGACATGAGCACGATGCCCCGGGCGGTCGCCTTGCTGGAAAGGGCGCTTAAGCGTTCGCCCGACAGCGCCGCCGGCATCCATTTCTACATCCATGCCACCGAGATGAGCGGCTTCGCCGGCCGGGCCGAGCCGTACGCCGACAGGCTCGAGGGCGTCGCGCCCGCCGCCAGCCACCTCGTCCACATGCCCTCGCACACCTATTACTGGGTCGGACGCTACCAGGACGCCCTGACCTCGAACGCCAGCGCCGCGCGGATCGACGCGGCCAATGCCAAGGCCGAGGGCTTTGAGGGCGAGGACGGGGTCTTCAAGCTGTTCTACCACGCCCACAATGTGCAGTTCGGCGCGGCGGGAGCCCTGATGTCCGGCGACGCCGAGGGCGGCCTGGCCATCGCCCGCCCGTTCCTGGTCCATGCCAGGACCCTGACCGCCGACCAGGGCTGGGACCAGATGGTCGCCGGCACCGCCTATGCTGTCGAGGGGCGCTATGCCCCGGTGGACGAGGTGCTGGCCCTGCCCGAGCCGGCCCTGCCCTATCTGAAGGCGATGTGGCGCTATGCCCGGGGCGAGGCCCTGATCCGCAAGGGCGATCTGGACGGCGCGCGCCTCGAGGCGCCCCAGGTCGAGCGCTCGCGGCGCGACCTTCGAGCCTTCGGCGGGACCAGCGGCCAGGCGGCGGATGCGACGCGGGTGGCCCGGCTGGTCCTGGAGGGCCGTATCGCCATGCTCGAAAACCGCCCCGGTGACGCGGCCCGTGCCTTCCGCAAAGCCGCCGCCCTGGAGGAGACCCGCTTCCGCGACATCACCGACCCGCCCCTGTGGTGGTATCCGGTTCGGCGCAGCCTTGCCGCGGCCATGCTCTCCTCCGGCGACGCGCGCGGCGCGGCCGACGAGGCCCGCGCGACCCTGGCCCGCCGTCCGAAGGATCCGATCACGCTCAGCGTCCTGGCCCAGGCCGAGCGACGTCTGGGCCTGAACGAGGCTGCCGCCGAGCATGAGGCCCTGGCCCGGCGCGGCTGGACCGGAGACCTCGCCCGGATCGGTCTGGCCCAGAGCTGAGGCCGGCCGTGGCGCTCGCGGCCTTGCCCCGACGGGGCGGCTTGGTGCAGCCTGCCGGCCTTGCCATCTTCTGGGGACCCCCGACATGCCGATCCGCCGCGCCGCCGCCCTGGCCACCCTGGCCGTAACCCTGATGGCCGGCGTGTCCGCCCTGGCGGCCCCGGGCCCCAAGGACCTGGACCGGATCGCAACCGACTTCGTACACCTGACCCTGGAGGCCGGTGAGCGCGAGCCGGGCTATGTCGACGCCTATTACGGCCCCAAGGCCTGGGCCGAGACCGCCAAGGCCAATCCGCGCGCCGTGCCCGCCCTGAAGGCCGAGGCCGTTCGCCTGACCGCCGCCACCCGCGCTGTCCCCGATACGGCCCTCTCGCCCGACGAGCGCCGCCGCAAGGCCTTCCTGCTGGGCCAGCTGAAAGCCGCCGAGACCCGCCTGGCCATGCTGGACGGCACGAAGTTCAGCTTCCAGGACGAGGCCGAGGGCCTGTTCGGCGTCCGGCCACCGCTGAAGCCGCTGGAAGCCTATGACCCGATCCTGGCCCGGATCGACAAGCTGGTCCCGGGCGGGGGCGATCTGGCCGGCCGCATCGATGCCTTCCAGGCCCGCTACACGATCCCCGCCGACCGGCTGGAGCCGGTGATGCAGGCCGCCATCGCCGCCTGCAAGGCGCGGACGGCGGTCCACATTCCCCTGCCCAAGGCCGAGCGCTTCGACCTGGCCTTCGTCACCGGCAAGCCGTGGAGCGGCTACAACTGGTACAAGGGCGGGGCCCACAGCCTCATCGAGATCAATACCGACCTGCCCGTCGCCATCAGCCGCGCCGTCGATCTGGGCTGCCACGAGGGCTATCCCGGCCACCATGTGCTGAACGTGCAGCTGGAAGACCGGCTGACCAAGGCCAGGGGCTGGGTGGAGTTCTCGGTCTATCCGCTGTTCTCGCCGCAGTCCCTGATCGCCGAGGGCTCGGCCAATTACGGCATCCGGCTGGCCTTTCCGGGTGCCGAAAAGGTCAAATTCGAGCGCGAAAAGCTCTATCCGCTGGCGGGCCTCGACCCGGCCACGGCCGACGCCTATGACGCCCTGATGGCCGCCAAGGCCGATCTGGCCAGCAGCGAAAACACCATCGCCGACGCCTATCTGTCCGGAAAGATGGACAAGCCCACTGCCGTCGCCGCCCTGGCCAGATATGGCCTGAGCTCGGTGGCCCGTGCCGAGAAGCGCCTGAGCTTCATCGAGACCTACCGCTCCTATGTCATCAACTACAATCTCGGCCAGGACATGGTCCGGGCCCATGTGGAGCGGGCCGGAGCCAGCCAGGATGCGCGCTGGAAGGCGATGGAAGCGGTAATCAGCGAGCCGACGACACCGGCGGATCTGGCGAGGTAGTCAGCCAAGGCCTTCTCCCGCAAGGGGAGAGAGCATATCAAGCCGCCTCCACCCCGAACTGCAACTTGGCCAGCCGCGAATAGAGCCCGCCGCGGGCCGAAAGCTCGGCGTGGGTGCCCTGTTCGACCACGCGGCCGTCCTCCATGACCACGATGCGGTCGGCCTTGAGCACGGTGGCCAGGCGGTGGGCGATGACCAGGGTGGTGCGGCCGGCCATGGCCGCGTGCAGAGCCTGCTGGACCAGGCGCTCGTTCTCGGCGTCAAGCGCGCTGGTGGCCTCGTCGAGCAGCAGGATCGGGGCCTGGCGCACCAGGGCCCGGGCGATGGCCAGGCGCTGGCGCTGGCCGCCCGACAGGGTCTTGGCGCGCTCGCCGACCGGGGTGTCGAAGCCCTGGGGCAGGGCCTCGAGGAAGCCGGTGGCCTGGGCCGCCTCGGCGGCGTCGCGGGCCTCCTGCTCGGTGGCGTCGGCGCGACCGAAGCGGATATTGTCCAGGGCCGAGCCCGAGAACAGCGGCGAATCCTGGGCCACCAGGGCCATGCACTGGCGAACCTCGGCCGGGTCGGCGTCGCGCAGATCGACACCATCGAGGGTCACGACGCCCGCCTGCGGGTCGTAGAAGCGCAGCAGAAGGCGCAGGACGGTGCTCTTGCCCGCGCCTGAGGGTCCGACCAGGGCGACGGTCTCACCGGCCCTGACGGTCAAATCAAAGCCGTTCAGGGCCGGCAGGTCGGGGCGGCCCGGATAGGCGAAGGTGACGTTTTCGAAGGCGACGGCCCCCGTCGCCGGCTGCGGCAGGGTCCTGGGCTTTTCCGGCGCGGCGATGCCGGGCCGGGAGCTCAGCAGTTCGGCTATGCGTTCCATGGCACCGGAGGCCTTCTGGACATCGCCCCAGACCTCGCCGAGCGCCCCGATCGACCCGGCGGTCATCATGGCCAGCAGGGCGAACTGGGCCAGGGTGCCCGCAGTCATCTCGCCGGACAGCACCAGATGGGCACCGGACCACAGTAGCAGGGTGATCCCGCCGAAGGCCAGGACGATGACCACGGCGGTCATGACGGCCCGGGCGGTGATGCGCCGCACCGAGGCCTGATAGGCCATCTCGACCGCCTCGCCGAAGCGGCTGTCCGAGGCCTTCTCGCGTCCGAAGGCCTGCACCGTGTCCAGGGCGTCGAGGCTCTCTCCGGCATAGCCGACCGCGTCGGCGAAACGGTCCTGGGCGGTCACCGACAGCTTGCGCACCCGGCGGCCCATCAGGAACATCGGCGCTAGGATCACCGGCACCATCAGAACGATGAAGCCGGCCAGCTTGGGGCTGACCACGGCCATATAGCCGAGACCGCCCACCAGGCTGAGGATGTTGCGCACGGCCACCGAGGCCGAGGTTCCGACCAACTGCTCGATGATCGTGACATCAGTGGTCAGGCGCGACAGCACCTCGCCGGTGCGGGTTTTCAGGAAATAGGCCGGATCCAGGGTCAGGGTATGGCCGTAGAGGGCCCGCCGCAGGTCGGCCACGACCCGCTCGCCCAGCCGGGTGATGAAGAAGAACCGCAGGGAGGTGGCCACGGCCAGAACCAGGGCCACCGCGCCAAGGCCCACAAAGGCCCCATTGACCGCCGAGGCGGCACCGGTGGCAAAACCCTTGTCGATCACGGTCTTGAAGGCGGCGGTCAGGCCCAGGGTGGCGCTGGTCGAGAACAGCAGGAAGAAGCCGGCCGCCAGGGCGTCACCGATATGGGCGCGCACGAAAGGCAGCAGATGGGCCAGGGGGCGGATGTCCTTGCGGCGCGGCCGCCGGGCGGCGGCTTCCGACATTCCCTGGGCCAGTTCAGCACCTGCGCCGGGGCGTCCCTCGACCGAAATATCCCCGCCGTGCACGTCGGTCATCAACTGTCCCTTGCCAAATTCGCGGGTGTTCTTTATAGCCGCGCCTCTTCGAGGGCCACCCGCAAGGGCGTCCGCTCACCAACTTTCACACCGCCAGTCGGTTGGACCGCCCGATGAAACAAGACATTCACCCCGACTATCACTTCATCACCGTCACCATGACGGATGGCACCAGCTATCCGACCCGTTCGACCTACGGGAAGGAAGGCGCTGTGCTCGCCCTGGATATCGATCCGCGCGTGCACCCTGCCTGGACCGGCGGCAACGCCCACCTGCTGGACCGTGGTGGCCGCGTGTCGCGCTTCAACGCCAAGTTCGCGGGCTTCACCAAGAAGTAAGCGTTTCTCGCCGCAAGGCGACGGAAAGCCGGCACCGCGTTCGCGGGCCGGCTTTTTCTGTTTGGGATTGGTGCTGCCGTCAAATCTACAAGACGCCGTCATCCCCCGCGTCGTGCGGGGTACCCAAGCCGAGGCGGCCAGGTCCGCTTGGGTAACCCGAACAAGTCGGGTGATGACTAAATTTTAGATTGAAATACCGGCGGCAGATTTCAATCTATGCGACTATTGGCCGCCAACACCTACATCCTCGCCAGTCGCCCCTACGGTACGCTCTACATGGGCGTGACCAACGATCTGTCGCGCCGGATCTGGGAACATCGGGAAGGCGTAGGCAGTCAGTTCTGCCGAAAGTACGGTGTCCACAGGCTTGTCTACTATGAGGAGCACGAGGACATCAGCTTCGCGATCCATCGCGAGAAACGGCTGAAGAAGTATCACCGCCAGTGGAAGATCAACCTGATCGAGGGCTTCAACCCGACCTGGACTGATCTCTATGAGACCTGGAATTGCTGAGCACCCGGCCATCCCAGCTTGGGCCCCCGCATGAAGCGGGGGATGACGATCTGGATTAACCGCCGAACGCCGCCGCCAGTCGATCGAACTGGGCCTGAACGGGCCGGGGGGCCTCTTCAGAAGCGACTTCGATATACATCCGGCGGTCCAGATGCCGGACGCGCTCGTAGAGGCGCTCGGACCGCTGCAGCAGATTGACCAGGCCGTAGGGCAGTTCCTCGACCGCAGCCCCGATCGCCGCGACCTCTTCGGCCAGACGATAGCTTTCGGCGCAGGCGGCTTCGGCGGCCATCTCGCCCTCCTTGACCGCCCGCTGCACCAGCAGCCAGGAGGCCACCTGCATCAGGCGTGTCGTCAGGCGCATGCTCTCGGTGGCATAGGCCAGGGCGGCGTTGCGCGAGAGGATCTTGCTGTCGTGGCGGCCGGCCCCATCAAGATAGGCGGCGGTTTCCTCGACCAGCATCATGCCTTCCTCGAAGGTGCGATCGAACAGTTCCGACTTCGCGAAGTCCTGGATGACCCCCGCGCGCCACGGTGTCGACGCAGATGCGTTCAGATCGGTCATAGGTACTCAATGCCCCTTCGAAAGGCCGCGAGAACGTCTCGCCCGGCGAAGGGACTGCAACCCCCATGCCAAACTCCAGCGTCCCGTTTCGCGACCCGCCCCCTTCGACCCTGACTTGGCCCGCAAAACGCGCGGGCGAGATCCAAGGCGGCATCCCGCCTTTAGACATTGGTTAGGGTAAATGAATTGCTAGTCGAGGCGACCAAACAGCGCATTGGCCGCGTCGCGCCCGGCCCGCTTCTTGTCCAGTTGGGCCTTGGTGCGGGTGATCTCCGCCTGCAGCGCCTCGATCCGCTCCTCGAGCTCGGCCACGCCATAGATCTCGAGGTCCTCGTGGATGGTCTCGCTGAGTGCGCCACGATTGAAAGCGCGTGGCTCGACGGGTTCCTCGAACATCGACTGGCTCCCCAAGACTATGAACGTCCTTTTCGTTGGTCCATCTGACGCCTACCTAGGACGCAAGGCAAGCTAGAGAAACGGAAACACCATGTCCGACGCCATGACCGCGATTACCGTTGAAGGCGGCAAGGGGCCCGCCGAGGCGCTGGCTGCCGCGTCCCTGCCGCGCCCTGTGCCCGGACCCGGCGAGATCCTGATCAAGGTCGCGGCGGCGGGGATCAACCGGCCCGATCTGCTGCAGCGCTTGGGCTATTATCCGCCCCCGCCCGGAGCCCCGGCCACCCTGGGCCTGGAGGTCGCCGGTGAGGTCCTGGTGGCCACCGGACGCTGGTCGGTAGGCGACAGGGTCTGCGCCCTGCTGGGCGGTGGCGGCTATGCGCAATATGCCGTGGTCGACGCCCGCCATGCCCTGCCCGTGCCCGACGGGTTCGACATGGTCCACGCCGCCGCCCTGCCCGAGACCGTTTTCACCGTCTACGCGAATGTGTTCGAGCATGGCACCCTGAAGGCCGGCGAGACCCTGCTGGTGCACGGCGGAACGTCCGGGATCGGCACAACCGCCATTGCCATGGCCAAGGCCGCCGGGGCCCGGGTGATCGCCACCGGACGCGGGGCCGACAAGAAGGCCAAGGCCCTTGAGCTGGGGGCCGACATCGCCGTCGACACCAGGACCGAGGACTTCGCCGAGATCGCCCGGGCGGCCGGCGGCGTCGATGTGGTGCTCGACATGGTTGGGGCCAGCTATTTCGAAAAGAACCTGAGCGCCCTGAATATCGGCGGCCGCATCGTCTATATCGCTGCCCTGGCCGGTCCGGTGCTGGAGGTGCCGGTCATGCAGATCATGCAGAAGCGCGCCACGATCACCGGCTCGACCCTGCGCCCCCGCTCTGCCGACGAGAAGGCCCGTCTGGCGGCCGAGATCGAACGCGTGGTCTGGCCCTGGATCGCGGCGGGCAAGCTGAAGCCAATCGTCGACGCGACCTTCCCGCTGGAACAAGCGGGCAAGGCCCATGCCCATCTCGAGGCGGGCGAACATGTCGGCAAGGTCGTGCTGGTGGTGTGAACCGCCATCGCCGGGCAAGGACGCGTTCAGCCTGCCCGCAGACCCACGACGAAGCGTTCATTGATCCGGCGGCTGAGCCGCTCGCGCGCCGTCCTCGGCTCATCTTCTGCCGAACAGGCATACCAGAGGGCCGAAAGCAGCCGCGACAGGACGCCTGCCGGGAGGGCAAGCGAGGCGTGTGTCCCCGGCCGCAGGCGCCCCAGCGCCTCGCGGACCGTGCCACCATAGGAAAATCGGATCACCGCCCCGGCAGTCGCCAGATCTGGTCGGTGGATCGTCGCCAGGAAGAGACTACGCCGACGCGTCAGTGGACTGGGCGGGCGATCCTGGCCGGCCTGGAGCTGAATGGCATCGATCAAGTGCTCGACCGAGGTGACATCATCGATCGCCGGCGGCGACTGGTCGTGGCTGCCGCCATCCGCCTCCTGCATCAGTAGCTGAACCTGCCCCCGGATCGCCCCGGCGAGCAGATCCTCGATCGAGCGGAAATGGTGGGTGACGGAACCGGTGGTCAGGCCTGCCCGTGCCGCGACCGCGCGATGGGTCAGTCCGCCCAGCCCCTTGTCCTCGACGACCTCCGCCGCCGCTTCCGCAATGCGCAGGGCCGCGGGCGGCAGTGTTCCATGGGCCTTGGCGCCCGCGATCCGCTCTGCCTGCTCCAGGGCACCGCGCCCGGGTCGCGGGATCGCTCCCAGCCAGGCCTCCGCAAAAAACTCGCACATTTCCCGCAGGGCCCCGCGCTCGAGCGCGGGGGACCATCGGGAAAGGTTGTGAAGGGCTTCGGATTCAAAAAAGACATGCAGGAGCCGCCCCTCCAGCGGATCGAGGCCGAACTGCTCCGCCACATCCAGCCAGAAGTCTCGCCAGAGGCGCGTCCAGTCCGCGGCAACGCCCGAGCCCAGGCTGGTGGCGAGACATTCCTGGTACAGGACCGCGAGCGACCGCTCGCCTGCCGTCCACTGAACAATGACATCCTCAAGCGCCAGGGCAGCAGCATCCGGCGTGGCGGGCAGGAAGGCGAGCTCGCCGAGACGGCCCTTCAACCAGCACGCGGTATCGGCCATGCCCCGCGTGAACGTTGCCGATAACAAGCGTTCCAGACTGCCATGGTTATAGTTGATCGCGCTCGGGGCCATCCCTGCAGCAGCGGCGATGGACCGCGCCGAGACTGCCGCGACTCCATGGTGGGCAATGACCTCGGCGGCCGCCAGTCGAAGACGCTCGCTGCGCCCATCTCCATCTTGCCCGGACGTCGCAGTGGGCACCGGAGATTCCGGGTTTGAACCTATAACCATGGCACATTCTGTCAGGCCGGAAAGAAGGCGCAACCCCAAGGGGGTGTCGGCGGCCATATTCGCCAAACCGTGACATAACATTCGTTCCAAGGTCATGAAGGACGCCTACCTCGCACCTCGGCCAACAGGCCACTTCAGATTCAGGTGGGGTGCAGAATGGGACGGCAATTTCATGGGGTGGCGCTGCGCGCGAGCCTGCTGGCAGGCGCTGCGGCCCTGACGCTGAACGGTCAGGCCCTTGCAGCCGACGCACCGGCGCCTGCCGAGGGCGAGACCAGCCTCACCGAAATCCTGGTGACCGCCCAGAAGCGCAAAACCAACCTGCAGGACACGCCGATCGCCATTTCGGCCCTGGACGGCGAGGCCCTGAAAGCCCGCCACGTCCAGTCGATCGACGACCTCGGCGACGGCTCGATTCCTTCGCTGCGGGTCGCCCCCTTCTTCGCCCGCAAGTCCGCCCTGACCATCGGCATGCGCGGCATCGGGGCTCTGGGCGACGCGAACCAGCCGGCTCGCGACCAGGCGGTCGGCGTCTATGTCAACGGCGTCTATCTGGGCCGCGCCCAGGGCCTGGGCTCAGGCCTTTACGACGTCGAGCGCATCGAGGTTCTGAAGGGGCCGCAGGGCACGCTGTTCGGCCGCAATACCGAAGGCGGTGCCATCAGCATCATCACCAAGGCCCCGACCGGCGAGTTCGGCCTCAATACCACGGTCGGCTATGGCAACTATGCCTCGCACAAGATGGAAACCCATCTCGACCTGCCGAGCTTCAAGGGCGTCAGTGTCAAGATCGACGCCCTGCTCAGCAAGCGCGACGGCACGATCACCAACCCCACCACCTCCGGCCAGCCGGACTTCAACGCCTACGACAAGCGCGGCCTGCAGATCCAGGCCCTGTGGCGAGCGACCGAAAACGTCAGCGCCGACTATGCCTTCGACGTCTCCTATGACGGCTCGACGCCCTACAATGTTCAGCTGCTGAAGAAGGGCATCCTGACCCTGGCACCGCTGGCACCGGCCCAGCCCGATCGCGCCGACCGCGCCAATGTCGGCGTCCCCCTGCGGATCAGCGAAGGCTTTACGCGGGGCCATCGCCTGAACCTCAGCTGGAAGCTTTCGGACGACATGGAACTGAAGTCGATCAGCTCCTATCGGCAACTCAAGCAGGGCCAGTATGACAACGGCGCGGCCGCACTCTCGGCCTTCGCGCCCAATGCGCCGTTCGCCCGCTACAGCCTGGCCCAGGTTCACCAGGATCAGTTCAGCCAGGAACTGCAACTGATCGGCAAGACCGAACGCCTCGAATATGTCGTCGGAGCCTTCTATTACCGCGAGAACGTCGACGACAACGCCCAGACCCCCAACACCCTGCAGTGGAATGCCACGGGCACGGCCTACTCGACCCTGTCCCTGGACCTTCGGGCCGTGCCGTTTGACCGGGTCAGCCAGGTCACCACGACCAGCCAGGGCGTCTTCGGCCAGGGCGTTTGGACGCCGCCGGTCCTCGACGACAAGCTCCACCTGACGCTGGGCGCGCGCCTGACCAAGGACGAAAAGACCGGCTCCCTCGACATCGTCAACGGTGCCCTGCCCCGTTATGTCAACGCCAGCAAGGCGACCATCGTCGGCATCATTCCGCTCAACGAATCCTGGAGCCACATCGACCCGCTGGTCACCGTGGCCTATGATGTGACCCCGGACATCAATGTCTATGGCCGCTGGAGCACCGGCTACAAGGCGGGCGGGGCCAATTCCCGCTCCCTGACCTATCGCGCCTTCGACCCTGAAAAGGTTTCGATGTTCGAGATCGGGGCCAAGAGCGAGTTCTGGGACCGCCGCGCGCGTTTCAATGTCGCGGCCTATTCCGGCGACATCAAGGACGCCCAGGTCGACTTCAACGTCCTGATCCTCAACAACAACCGCGGTACGCTGGAAACCACCAATGCGGCCACGGGCAAAACCAAGGGCTTCGAGGCCGATTTCGCCCTGGTACCGTTTGAGGGCCTGACCCTGACGGGCAGCTATGCCTATACCAAGGTCACGCTGTCGAAGGCCTTCAACCCCTTCACCAATACCCAGGCGACGATCTATCCGCTCTACACGCCTGAGAACGCCGCAAGCCTGGCCGCCGACTATGTGCGCCCCGCCTTTGGCGCAACCTTGCGGGTCCACCTCGACGCCAACTATGCCGAGGGCCAGTACACCAATACGGTTGATCCGACGCTCAGCGACGAGTCCCTGATCGTCAATGGCCGCGTGGCCCTGACCGACATCCAGGTCAGCGAGGGCGGTCCTGCCCT
Source organism: Caulobacter sp. AVps16 (assembly GCF_058681455.1). Classification (NCBI taxonomy): domain Bacteria; kingdom Pseudomonadati; phylum Pseudomonadota; class Alphaproteobacteria; order Caulobacterales; family Caulobacteraceae; genus Caulobacter; species Caulobacter sp. AVps16. Next base: position 196,710 of record NZ_CM178739.1, on the reverse strand, counting down.
GCAGCTGTCCCTGTGGTCGCGAAACCTGCTCGATGAGGCCCACGTCTTCTACCGCAACACCAGCGCGGTTCTGGGCGTGTACGGCATCTACAACGAGCCGCGCACCTTCGGCATCGAAGCCAACATCAAGTTCTAGACCTGCAGCAAAGCCGACACCGGGCGAGCCAGGCTCGCCCGGTCGTTCCCGGAGCACTCAAGATGAACCGTCGAGACTTCCTGCTGGCGGCTCTCGCCAACGGCACCCTGGCTGCCGCCCCGGCAGCCTTTGCAGCAACACCGCTCGAGGGCGCGGTGACCCGTAAACAGGCCGGATCCCTGCAACTGGACTGGAGCGCAAAGTCCGACCGGACCTCGATCTATCTCTCCACGGATCCTGACGCCTCGCGATCTGCCATGCGCCTGGTCAAGGCCAACGTCACCGGCGGCACCCTTGACCTGCCCACACCCATGACTCCCCGACCCTATTTTCTTCTGACCACGCGCAGCGGCGGCCAGACCCGGGTAGCCGAGCGCCTCCTGCCGCTGGCAGGGGGGCGCAACTTCCGTGATCTCGGCGGCTATCGCACGACAGACGGCCGTCAGGTCCGATGGGGCAGGATCTATCGCTCGGGCGTGATGAGCAGCCTGACCCATGCCGACATGGACTACCTCTCGAAACTGGGGGTTTCGGTCATCTGCGACCTTCGCAGTCCGCAGGAACGCACCGGCGAGCCGACGCCCTTCCAGGCGGCAGCCGGGCCGAAGGTCATTGCCTTTGACTATGACATGACCTCTTCGATGGGCGCGCTGGTTCGCGCCACGACCAAGGCCGAGGCGGTCAAGGTCTTCGCGGACGCCTATGTCCAGTTCATCGACCTGCTGACGCCGCACTATAGCGATCTCTTTGCACGGCTGGCGGCAGGCGAGGCCCCTCTGGCCATGAACTGCAGCGCCGGAAAGGATCGCACCGGCATGGGCGCGGCCCTGGTGCTCTCGGTTCTGGGGGTCCCTCGCGAGACCGTCATTGCCGATTACGCCCTGACCCAGACCTATACGCCACCCGCCTATTACAAGAAGCAGATGGCCCAGGGCGCGAAGGGCAGCGGATCAAGTGCTCTAACGTCCGAGCAGGCCCAGGCCTTCGCCCGCATGCCGCCGGAAGTCCTGGACGTGATCCTGGGTTCGGATCCCGCCGTCATGCGCGAGGCCCTGGCCACCGTCGACCGGGAGCATGGCGGGCCCGTAGCCCTGGCCAAGGCGCGCCTTGGCCTGACGGACGCCCGAATCTCCCAGCTCCGCAAGACCTATCTGGTCTGATACCGGCCCGGGACAGCCAGCGAACTTGACGGATCCCCTCCGCCCTTCTCGCAAGGCGGCTGCAAGTTCGCTGGACTCTTCGGGTATCCCCCGTTCCCTTTCCGCCAGAACCGGATTATAGCGTTCAGCAACATCCCGCCCGGCCGAAAGGCCGGGCGCCGTCATTTCTGGAGGACCGCATGTCCGACATCCTGATGCCCAAGGCGACGGCCGTCTGGCTCGTGGACAACACGTCGCTGAGCTTTGAACAGATTGCCGACTTCTGTAATCTGCACCCGCTGGAAGTGCGCGGTATCGCCGATGGCGAAGTGGCCCGCGACATCCGCGGCGCCGATCCGATCGGCAATGGCCAGCTGACCCGCGAAGAGCTGGACCGCGCCCAGGCCAATGACGCCTATCGCATGAAGGCCCAGGTCAGCCGCCATGCCGAGCTGCTGAAGCCGCAGAAGAAGGCCCCGCGCTACACCCCCGTGTCGCGCCGTCAGGATCGCCCCGACGCCATCGCCTGGTTCCTGCGCCATCACCCGGAAGTGACCGACGCCCAGATCTCCAAGCTGCTGGGCACCACCAAGTCGACCATCGAGCAGGTCCGCGCCCGCACGCACTGGAACGCCGCCAACATCAAGCCGGTCGATCCCGTGACCCTGGGCCTCGTCGGCCAGCTGGAACTGGACGCCCTGGTCAAGAAGGCCGCCGAGAAGAAGGCCAAGGATGACCTGAAGAAGGGCATCCTGCCGGAAGATCCGACCCTGCGCCCCGCCTCCGAGACCGGCGTCGTCGAGACGCACGAAGAGGACGAAGAGGCCGATTACCGCAAGTCGCGCGCCGAGCCCAAGGCCGAGGACGTGTTCGGGACCTCGACCTATGTGGCCGACGACGAAGACGACGAAGACGAAGACTGAGACGGTCTCACGACCGCATGAAAAAAGGCCCATTCCGGTCATCCGGAATGGGCCTTTTCTAATCGGTGAGCCTCAATGGAGCTGGGATCTAAGTCCCTCTATCTGCTCCTTCAGCTTGAGCTTTTGTCGCTTGAGCTCCCTAAGTCGGGTGGCATCGCTGGCGGGACGCTTGGTCTCTTCCTGAATCGAGCGATCAAGGTTCTCGTGACGGGACCCAAGTTCGCGGATACGGGATTCGATCGCCATGGCTGACGGCTCCTTGCTGTTGACGCCGATGAGTGAACACCCGCTGCGTCCGGCTGTCAGATCACATATGGTTGCACGTGGCCCCGCTTGACGTGACCGATCTTCATCCCGTGCCGGACGAACATTAACCATGCCAGACCCTGCAAGCCGCTCTGAGCGCCCCCGGGACCCCCGGAGACTGATCATCGGAATCTCCGGCGCGTCCGGTGTCGTCTATGGCCTCAGGGCCCTGGACGCCTGTCGCGACCTGGGGGTGGAAAGCCATCTGGTGATGTCCAAATCGGCTGCCCTGACCCTGGCCCAGGAGACCGGACTGACGGTCAGCGACGTCCAGGCCAAGGCCGATGTGGTCCACCGCCCGGCCGATGTCGGGGCCGCCATCGCCTCAGGCTCGTTCCGCACCCTGGGCATGGTCATCGCCCCCTGTTCGGTGCGCACGATGAGCGAAATCGCCAGTGGCGTAACGTCTTCGCTGCTGACGAGGGCTGCCGACGTGGTCCTGAAAGAGCGCAGGACCCTAGCCCTGATGGTGCGCGAAACCCCCCTGCATCTGGGCCATCTGCGCACCCTGACCAAGCTCGCGGAGATGGGGGCCGTGATCGCCCCGCCCCTGCCGGCCTTCTATGCCAAGCCGGCCTCGATCGCCGAGATGGTCGACCAGTCCGTGGGCCGGGTGCTCGACCTGTTCGACCTCGACTGGAAGCCCGTCAAGCGCTGGGGTGAGGACATCGCCCCGATCACCGGCAAGGGAGAAGGTTAAGATCATGATCCTCTGGGACTGGGCCCTCGCCGCCTATGCGCGACAGGATGTCGCGGCCGCCTGCCTGCACCTGCAGGACGCCCACGGACAGAACGTGCCCTACCTGCTTTGGGCTGCCTGGGCGGCCGGGGAAGGCCGCTCTGCCGACCCCAAGGCCGCCGCCCGCCTGATGAAACAGTGGGACACCGAGGTCGGGGCACCGCTGCGTGGTATTCGCCGGGCACTCAAGGCCCCGTTCCAGGATGTGGCCGACTCGGCGCGCGAGCCTTTTCGCGAAGCCCTCAAGGGCGTGGAGCTGCAGGGCGAGAGGGTGCTGATGGAAAGCCTCGAGGCCCTGTGTGGTCCGCCGGGCCCGTCGCGGGACGTTCTGGACGGCCTGATCGCGGCCGCAGCGGCCTCCGGCGACCCGCCCCGCCAGGCGGCGCTCGAACGGCTTGCGACGGCCCTGTCGTGAAACCCTTTACGCAGGCCCCGCCTTTGCTATCTATCAGACTTGGCGGCCGGCCAGGGGGAACCATCCATGACCGATGAACCGTCGACGAACGACGACGATCCGTCGGACGAGTCCGACATCGCGATCGAGCGCCGACTTTCGATCCTGCGGGAAGAGCACCAGGACCTGGATGCGGCTGTCCACGCGCTGGAGGAACGCCCCCAGCCCGACATGCTGCAGATCGCCCGGCTGAAGAAGAAGAAGCTGGCCCTGAAGGACAAGATCGGCCGGCTTGAAGACCTGCTGATGCCCGACATCATCGCCTGACGCTCTAGCCGGGCAGCCGGCCCCGGGCGACCACTTCGGACGGCTGGCGTTTGCGCACCACGAACTCGATGGCGCATTCGGTGGTCGGCAGGCGGGTCTGATCCAGCCTCTGGTTGGTGTGATAGAAGGTGCTGTTGAGGCTCTCGACCTTCTGCACCTCGGCCTGGGGTCCCAGGTCGCGGAGCAGGTCCAGCACATTCAACGACCGCCCGCTCCACGACTCCGGCTTGTAGATCGTGAACGTCCACTTGTGGTCGTCATTGAAGGTGCTGGGAAACACCCCCTGCTCGTACATGTCCTCGTCAGGGACCATGACCACCATGTGGCCGCCCGGCTTCAGCACCCGCAGCCAGTTCTGCAGGCTGACAGCCGGGTCGACCAGGTGCTCCAGACAGTGGCTGGAATGCAGGAAGTCATAGGTTTCGTCGGGGACGCTTGCCAGATACTGGCCGTCGCCCTGGGGCAGGTCCCAGGTGTCGCAGTCGCGCATCAGCGGGAAAAAGGGCCGGAAACGCTCCAGCGGATCGGGCGCGCCGCCCACATCCACGCCATGGCCCACGAAATAGTGGCTGGCGAACTTCGGATCGTGCATGCGGCGGACGATCGACTTGGCGCATTCGTGAGTCATGCGAGCCCCCTGGCGAGGGCTGTTGATCGCCCTGTTCGCCGAACTTGTCAGCGGGCCAATCGATCAGTGGGCCTGACAGGCCTCCAGCGCCCGGACGCCGCTGAGCAGCCGGGCCGGGGTGATCGGCTTTTCAATGCGGGCGTCGGCGCATTCATCCTCGCGCAGGCCGACCGGGTCGATGGCCGAGGCCAGCATGGTGCAGGTCAGATTGCCGCGTCTCTGGCGGACCGCGCGGATCAGTTGGCCGCCGGTCATGCGCGGCATGTAGAAGTCGGTGATCACCAGATCGGGGGCAAAGGCATCGAGGGCCGCCAGGGCTTCTTCGCCGTCGCGACAGACCAGCACATCGAAGCCGGCCTCGCCCAGCGTGATCTCATAGATCATCGCCAGGATCGGATCGTCCTCGGCGATCAGAATTCGTTGCATTCTCGCGCCCCACACGCCCCAACGACAGTCAGGGGGTCTTAGCTTAACCAACCGTTAAATTGGTAGCGCGGGGTAACAGGAAGAGTCCCCGGGCAAAAGGTCGCATTCCTGTTAGGCGAGTCGGTGCATCATTTTCAGGCTTGCTTGCGCTTGCGCACGAACATGGCGGCATCGGCCTCGGCCAGGGCGATTTCGGGATCGGTGCCCGGCTCGATCTCGCGAACACCCCAGGAGATATGAAGCGGGGCCGACCATTCGCCGAACTCGACCGGCGTATCCTGAACGGCTGCCGCCAGGCTGGCGGCCTTTGACAGGGCGGTTTCCTTGTCGGCCTGGGCCAGAAGCACGGCGAACTCGTCGCCGCCCATGCGCCCGACCACATCGCTTTCGCGCACATTGGCCAGCAGTCGGCCCGCAACGGCCTGCAGGGCGGCGTCTCCGGCCGCATGGCCAAAGCGGTCATTGACGTTCTTGAAGCCATCCAGATCGAAGAACACCACACTGGCCGGCGAGCCATAGCGCTGGGCGAAGGCGGCCACGCGCTTCATCTCGCGCAGGAAGGCCCGACGGTTCAGCACCGGGGTCAGAACATCCTGGTCGGCCTGCTGCTGGGCTTCATTGAGCCGCAGCTTCAGCCGCGAGACCTCGCTGCGCAGGTCATCGATCTCGGTCATCAGGGTGGTCAGGGCTTCCTGCACCTGGGGGGTCAGGTCCGCCTCGCTCAGGCCGAGAAAGGCGGCGCTGTCGGGCGACTGGGCCTCGCGCACGGAAACCTGGGCCCCCGCACGGGCCAGGGCCCGCTTGCGGATGGCGGCAAAGGGTTCGGTCCGGGCACCGGAGATCTTCATGGGCTAGGGAATCGTTTCTTGCACAGATCGGACAAGTGTTAACGCGAACGGCGGCAGGCGCAATCCGGGCGCGCTTTGGTCGCAGCGACAAGGCCCCGGGGCTGCCCGCCCTGGCCTCCGCGCCTAAAACCGCAGCGCCCTGAACGTTTTGGACTTGCACTCGCGTCATGGACGCGCATACGGGGCGGCTTCAGGCCTCGCCCCCGCAGGGCGGAGCCCGCGCGCCGACTTCAGGGGACCTCGACGCCGATGCCAAACCCGATCCCGGACAGCCCGGGCGCGCCGCCCGTCGCCATCATCATGGGCAGCCGCTCCGACTGGCCGACCATGAAGGGAGCCGCTGACGCCCTGACCAGCCTGGGCGTCGCCTGGGATGCCCGGGTAGTCTCGGCCCACCGCACTCCTGAGCGCCTGTTCGACTTCGCCCGCAGTGCCGAGACCCAGGGCTTCAAGGTGATCATCGCCGGAGCCGGCGGCGCGGCCCACCTGCCGGGCATGGCCGCCTCGATGACCAATCTTCCGGTCCTGGGCGTGCCGGTGCAGTCCAAGGCCCTCAGCGGGCTGGATTCCCTGCTGTCCATCGTCCAGATGCCGGGCGGCATTCCGGTCGCCACCTTGGCCATCGGCGAGGCCGGGGCCAAGAATGCCGGCCTGCTGGCTGCCCAGATCCTGGCCCTGTCCGACCCGGCCCTGGCCGGTCGCCTGGCCGCCTTCCGTCAGGCCCAGACCGACAGCGTCGCCGAAAGCGTCGAGGACTGAACTACAGATGACTGACGCGCCCTTCCCCCTCGTCCCCGGCTCCACGATCGGCATCCTGGGCGGCGGCCAGCTGGGCCGGATGCTCGCCCTCGCCGCCGCACGCCTGGGCTTTGACGTGGTGATCCTCGACCCCGAGGACGGCAGCCCGGCCGGTCGGGTCGCGGCCCGCCAGATCGTCGCCGCCTATGACGACCGCTGGGCCCTGAAGCGCCTGGCCGAGGCCTGCGACGTCGTTACCTATGAGTTCGAGAACGTTCCGGCCGACACCGTCGCCGAGCTGACGGCCCTGGGCTGTGTCGTCGCGCCGGGGGCCAAGGCCCTGGCCGCCGCCCAGGACCGGGTTGTGGAAAAGAGCTTCATGGCCGAGATCGGCGTGCCCACCGTGGCCTTCGCCGCCGTCCAGGACAGCGACTCCCTGGCCGCCGCGGTCGCCAAGATCGGCGCACCCTCCCTGCTGAAGACCCGTCGCGAGGGCTATGACGGCAAGGGCCAGGCCTGGATCCAGCGGGCTGCCGACGCCGAAGCCGCGTTCGAGAAAATCGGCCGCCAGGCGGCTATCCTCGAGGCCCCGGCCGATTTCGGCCGCGAGCTGTCGGTCATCGCCGCCCGTGGCCGTGACGGCGAGATCGCCTGCTATCCCCTGTCGGAAAACCACCATGAGGGCGGTGTGCTCCGGCGCACGGTGGCCCCGGCCAGGGTCACCCCGGCCACCCGTGACCAGGCCGAAGCCATCGCAGCCAAAATCCTGACCGCCCTCGACTATGTCGGCGTCATCGGGGTCGAGCTGTTCGAGCTGGCCGGCGGCAAGCTGCTGGTCAACGAGTTCGCGCCCCGCGTCCACAATACCGGCCACTGGACCCAGGACGGCTGCGAGGTCGACCAGTTCGAGCAGCACATCCGCGCCGTGGCCGGCTGGCCCTTGGGCCCGACCCAGCCCCTGGCCCATGTCGAGATGACCAACCTGCTGGGCCCCGATGTCGACGCCTGGAAGAAGCTGGCCGCCGAGCCCGAGACCCGCGTCCACCTCTATGGCAAGGGCGAGGCCCGCACGGGCCGCAAGATGGGCCATGTGAACCGGCTGCGGGGCCTGAAGGACTAGGCCCTTCATGACCGACCAAGCGATCATCGGCCTGATCGGCGGCATGAGCTGGGAAAGCTCGGCCCAGTACTACCGGCTGATCAATGAGGCCGTGCGCGCGCGGCTGGGCGGCGTGGCCTCGGCCCGTACCCTGATGTGGTCGTTCAATTTCGCCGAGATCGAGGCCCTGCAGCACCAGAACCGCTGGCCGGAGCTCGCTCGCCGGCTGGCCGATGCCGCCCGGGCTCTGGAGGCGGGCGGGGCAGACTTTCTGGTCCTGTGCACCAACACCATGCACCGCGAGGCCGACACGATCGAGGCGGCGGTCCACATCCCCCTGCTGCACATCGCCGATCCGACCGCCGAGGCGGTCAAGGCCGCCGGTCTCTCGAAGGTCGGCCTGCTGGGCACCGCCTTCACGATGGAGCACGACTTCTATCGCGGCCGCCTGGAGAAGCGCCACGACCTGGAGGTGCTGGTCCCCGAGGCCGACGACCGGGCAGCCGTGCATGACATCATCTATCGCGAGCTGGTCGCGGGACAGGTTCTGGACGCCTCACGCGAGGTCTATCGCGCCGTCATCGCCCGGCTCGTCGCGCGCGGGGCCCAGGCGGTGATCCTGGGCTGTACCGAGATCATGCTGCTGATCGGCCAGGCCGACAGCAGCGTTCCGGTGTTCGACACCACAGAGCTGCACGCGCTGGCGGCCGTGGAACGGGCCCTGGGGGACTCTGGCCTCGGCTGACTTTGCAGGGGGCGGACATGGCGAAGTGAGCGGATGTCCAGGCGCTCCGGCCTGAAGGACCCCATCGCTCCCACGCGCAGAGCTTGGCATGCAATTCAGGTTCAGGACCTTGGGCGCGGACCGCCCCCATCACTAAAAAAGTTGTCGCACGTCGTTTTCTGCAGGCAGTGTTGTGCCTAGCTGCTTTTGGCCACTCGGTACGTTCGCCCCATGATACGCACCAAGCTCATTCGCGCCTTCACCCTTGCCGCAACCGTAGTGTTGATGGCGATCGCGGCTGATTTTCTTCTTTCGATCCTGGTCGCTGGTCACACCGAGGTTTTTACCCCTTTTTCCACCCTGGCGATCGCATCGGTCATCGCGCTGCCACTGGCCTGGATCCTGACGAGCCAGCAGGTCAATCTGGCAACCGCCCACAAAGAACAGCTGGCCCTCCTGGCGGCCCGTGAACGCGCGGTCTCCGAGTATGAAGACGCCCAGGCCCGCCTGAGGTCCAGCGAGTCACTCTACCGCCTGCTGGCAGACAACCTGACAGACTCGATTTCGCTATGGTCGCCCGAAGGCAAGCGCCTCTACAGCTCGCCTTCGATTGAACGGCTGATGGGTTATACCCCTGAAGAATATGTAAGCATCCCAGTAGGCGACGTCATTCGACCCGAAGACCGTGGCCAGCTGTTTAAGATCTTAGAAACTTTGACGCCGGGCGGAGAAAGCCGCACCTGGGAGTATCGCTGCCGCCGCAAGGACGGCAGCGAAATATGGGTCGAGAGCACCTATACCCGGCTGACGGACGGCGGCTTGATGTCGACGTCACGCAACATCACGGAACGCTGGACCCTGCAGCGGGATCTGGAGACGGCCCTGGTCGAGGCCCAGAGCGCGGCCGCCGCCAAGTCCGACTTCCTGGCCAACATGACCCACGAACTGCGCACGCCGCTGAATGCCATCATTGGCTTTTCAGGCGTGTTGCGGGGGTCCAACCGTCTGTCGTCCGAAGACAGGCATCATGTCGAACTGATCAGCGGCGCCAGCGCCACCTTGCTGGGCGTGATCAATGATGTGCTGGAGTTTTCTCGGCTCGAGGCCGGCTATCTGGACCTGGACCCCCAGCCCTTCGACCCGGCTCAGTTGGTTCGCTCGGCCTGCGCCCTGATCGAGGACCTGGCCCGGGACAAGGGCCTGACCCTGAGCCTGGACCTAGCGCCGGGCCTTTCCGGCATGGTCGGCGATGGGCCGCGCCTGTCGCAGGTGCTGCTGAACCTGCTGTCCAACTCTGTGAAATTCACCAGCGAAGGCCATGTCACGGTATCGCTGCGCCAGTTTGTCGAGGCGGAGACCGCTCGCCTGCGGATCGAAGTGATCGACACCGGTATCGGCATTTCCGAAGATCAGATCGGCAAAGTTTTCGAACGCTTCGCTCAGGCCGACGGAGGAATCTCACGGCAATTTGGCGGCACGGGCCTGGGCCTGGCGATCTCGAAACGGATTATCGAGCGCATGGACGGCCAGATCGGAGTCGTCAGCACAGAGGGCCAAGGCTCGACCTTCTGGTTCGAGGTTTCCGCGCCCGTTGTGAGCCTGGACACGGTCCAGGCGGCGCACAACGAAGGCGCCTCCGGCTTCACCGCGCCGCTGCGCGTGCTCGTGGTCGAAGACAATGCCGTAAACCGCGAACTGGTCTGCACACTGCTGGCCCCCTTCGACATAACCATCGATACAGCTCACGACGGGGCCGAAGGCTTGAAGGCCACCGAACGCGGGATCTACGACCTGATCCTGATGGACATACAGATGCCGGTCATGGACGGCCTGACCGCCACCCGCCTCATTCGGGCCAACAACAACACCGCCCCGATCGTGGCCTTGACCGCCAATGTCCTGCCCGAGCAAATCGCGAAATGTCTGGCTGCCGGTATGAACGATCACATCGGCAAGCCTTTCCACGCAGCCCGCTTGCTGGAAACTGTGGTTCGCTGGACGCAGATCGCGGCCTGAGTGTTGAAGGCGGGCGGTGCGGGGAGCAGCGTGGGTGAGCTGAGGTGAAAGGTGTCTGCTGTAGGTGGGAAGCGGATACTGGCGCGTGAACCGAAGTGGGCGCGGGGCTGTGTGTCTACCGGTCGACGCCGCAGGCCCCCTCCTGACCTGCTACGCAAGTCGTCCTCCCCCCCGCAGGGGGAAGATGAGATCGCCGCCCTTCATCTTCCCCCTGCGGGGGAGGAGCGCCGAAGGCGCGGAGGGGGCGAGTGATCAGCGGTACCGCATCTTCGCCAGGGCCGTGACCAGCTCGCTGGCCAGGTCCATCGGCTTGAGCCCGGCCTTCCACTTCTCGAAGGCCATGACGTTCTCGATGCGGGCATCCAGATGGGCCAGGGCCGAGTCGCGGCCCGAGGCCATGTCGACGGCCAGGGTCGAGACCAGAATGCCCGACAGGATCGCCCGCTTGGAATAGTGGTTCTCGTCCGTGGCCGTGTCGCCCGCCCAGCGCCAGAGCATGTCGGCGCTTTCCCAGGTCAGGCGCAGGGCGAGGGCCAGGTTGGTCGGGAAGGACAGGAAGGCGGCCAGGGCCCGCATGACCTCGGCATCGGCCGCCACGGCGTCCAGCCGGGCGACGACCCCCACGCGGATCCTGTCGCGAATCTTCAACCCGTTGGGGTCGTGGATGGCCAGGCTATCCAGCGCTACCGCGTCATGGCGCCGCGACAGCAGGGCCGCCAGATCGCGGGCCCCTTCGGGCAGCAGAAGCTGGGTCTCTCCGGGCGACAGGCCGGCCGCCTGGGCCGCCCGTTCGGTCAGGCGGGCGTTCCAGCCCGCCGCCGGCGCAAGCCGCACGGCCTCGTCCAGCACCCGCTGTTCGGCCTCATCGGCCCAGTTGCTTCCTGTCTCGGCAGCCTTGCTCATGAATCCGAGTCTACACCGTGGTTTAGGCCGCGTCGCGCATGGACAGAGCCCATTCACTCTGCTATCAGCCGCCCCTCGTTTCCCGGAAGCCCCCCTTCCGGGTTTATCAGGTTTTGTTCGCCCGCCCGGCCCCTGAGAGGGACTCGGGACATTGGTCGGGCCGTCGAATGGAGAGAGACCCCTGGTCCAGATTTTCGTCCGCGACAACAACGTCGATCAGGCCCTCAAGGCCCTGAAGAAGAAGATGCAACGCGAAGGCTCGTTCCGCGAAATGAAGCGGCACGTGCACTATGAGAAGCCGTCGGAAAAGCGCGCCCGTCAAAAGGCCGAAGCGGTCCGCCGCGCCCGCAAGCTGGCCCGCAAGCGCGCCCAGCGCGAAGGCCTGCTGCCGATGCCGAAGAAGCCGGTCGGTGCCCGGTAGGCTTCACGCCTAACGGACTGAAGACTTTCGAAAGCCGCGCGGCGATCCGCGCGGCTTTCGTCGTTTATGGCCGCTGTTTCAGTGCGCCGACGGGGGTTCACCCACGAAGGCCACGGCCTTGACGATGCGGTCTGCGAAGGACCGGCCCAGCAGGCGCGTGTGGGTGGCCCCTTCGACATGGTCGACCATGCCGTGGCGCGAGGCCAGGGCCGGCGCCGACTGGATGGCCTTCCAGGCTTCGCGGCCCTTGATCGAGCCCGCCGTGACCACCGCCACCGGCCAGGCGGGGTCGAAGGGCGGCTGCTCAGCGGCCTGGTCCGAGGCCTTGACCCACAGACCCACCTCGTCGGCCGAGGTGCGGTTATGGCGGCCATAGGCAAAGGCCCAGCGCTTTTCGGCTGCGGCCTGGGGCGGCAGGCCGATCTTGTCGCCCAGGCGGGTCTGGGTCAGGGGCTTGTAGAGACCGATCGACGCCCCGCGTGCGGCCCAGCGGGAGGCCGAGGCAAAGGCCTTGACGAAGCCGCTCATGCGCGGGTTCTGCGCTGCCTCGGGCGTGGCCGCATCGACCAGGACCAGACCGGCGATCCTGTCGGGGTTGCGACCGGCATAGTGGCGCAGCCTCAGGCCGGCCATCGAGTGACCGACCAGGACATAGGGCCCGGGCTCGCCGGAGGCGGTGACCAGCTTTTCGAAGTCGGTGACGATGGCCAGGCCGTCGCGGGGCGCGGGCCCCGGCGGCGAATAGCCCATGCCGGCCCGGTCATAGGCACAGGACCGCCAACCGGCCGCTGTCAGGGCGTCCTGGGTGGCCCCCCAGTCGGCGGCGAAGCCGAAGGCTCCGGCTTCCAGCCAGACCACCGGGCGGTCGCTACGCGGCCCGTCACAGACCAGTCTCAGGCTTCGACCCGGCTCGATCTGGACCAGTTCGCCGCGCGGACGAGGAGACCCGAACGCGCTCATGGTGCCGCCCAGGGCGACATAGGCAATGAAGAAGACAGTGACACCGGCGAGACCGCGACCAAGGACCTTGAACATGGCCCCTACCTTATCGCCGGTTCGTGACGCGTCGAGCGTCGTTCGCTCAGCTGTCGGCGACAGAAGCCCGCGTTCTGACCCGGTCAGGCTTGGTCTTGGGCGGCTTGACGCCCTCGGGCCAGGCAGAGACCTGGGCCATCCGCACCTTGCGCGGCACCCGGGCCGCGGCGCGCAGGGGCAGGTCATCGGCTTCGGCAAAAACCTGACCCAGGAAATAGGACGGGTTCAGGGGCTTGCCCTTGCGACGGATCTCAAAATGCAGATGCGCACCCGTCGAGCGGCCACTGCTGCCGACATAGGCAATGGTCTGGCCTCGGCGGGCCACCATGCCGGGCTTCACGCCCCGCGCCGTGGCCCCCAGATGGGCGTACAGGGTCCGGAAGCCGTCCTTGTGGCCGATCTCCACGAACCGGCCATAGCCGCCATCCTTGCCGGTGCGGAGGACCACACCGTCGGTCGCAGCCCGGATCGGCGTTCCGATCGGCGCGGCGATGTCGACGCCCTCATGCAGCCGGCCGTTTTCTTCCCAGGGCAACTGACGCAGGCCGAAGGGCGAATTGACCACCTGGCCCGGCAGGGGGGCATCAAAGATGAAGGCCGGTGGCGGAGGCAGGTCGACAGGCGGGACCTCGACCGTCTCAGCCGGCGGTCTGTCCGGCTCTTCTGCGAAGGCGCTCAGAGCCGTGCTCGCATTGAGGGCGCACACCGTGGCCAGGACGCCGACCAGGGTCAGAAAGGCGACACGGCCGTAGGGCGGCTTGGCGGCGAGGGTCTCTGACGTCAAAAATCCGCTTCCCTGGAGTCGTGCCGTCAGGTCGCGGGACCGGGCCTTGGGCAGCGTCTTCCCACATCGATCTTTCGTGTTGGTGAATGAGCGGCCCGGCGCAGGTGCCTCGACCCGCTCTGCGACACCCTGTCGCGACGCCCCCTCCGGAGGCTGCTCACAATTCCTCGCGGGAACACGGGGCCCGACACATCGTGTGTTACTAAATGTTCACACCATAAACATTCTGTAATTCTCTAAATTATACGTCATGACTGAGACGTAACGGGACTTAATGAAATCTCGCAAGTAAACCTCTCGACATGAGGCGCAGCGAAGCGCCAAACACAAACCAACACCGAGGGATTACTTCAAATGCGCAAGTTCATCATGAGCCTGACCACCGTCGCCAGCCTGAGCCTGGCCGCCATTCCGGTTCTGGGCCTGGCCCAGGCTGCCAATGCTACCGAGCTTCAGGCCCGTATCTCGGTCAGCGACCTGAACCTGTCCAACCCCGCCCAGGCTGCCGAGTTCAAGGCCCGCGTTGATGCCGCTGCCCAGTCGCTGTGCAGCGCCCAGGCCCGCAACAACGCCGCCCACACCTTCTATGGTGCCTGCGCCACCGAAGTCCGCCGCGACGTCGAACGCCAGCTCTCGGCCCCGCAGCGCAAGGCCCTGCAGGTCGCTTCCCGCGCCAAGTCGGTCGAGATGGCCGCCCGGTGAGGCCAGGCTCCCCGACGTCCGAAAACGACAAAGGCCTCAGGGAAACCTGAGGCCTTTGCTATATCTGCGGTCCGGCCAGTGAAAGGTCAGAGCCCCTTCACGATCCCCTCGACCATCTTCTTGGCATCCCCGAACAGCATCATGGTGTTGTCGCGGAAGAAGAGTTCGTTCTCGACCCCGGCATAGCCCGAGGCCATGCCGCGCTTGATGAACAGGACCGTGCGGGCCTTTTCGACATCCAGGATCGGCATGCCGTAGATGGCGCTGGTCGGGTCGGTCTTGGCGGCCGGGTTGGTGACGTCATTGGCCCCGATCACGAAGGCCACATCGGCCGTCGAGAACTCGCTGTTGATGTCTTCCAGCTCGAAGACCTCGTCATAGGGCACATTGGCCTCGGCCAGCAGCACGTTCATGTGGCCGGGCATGCGGCCGGCGACGGGGTGGATGGCGTATTTCACCTCGACGCCCTCTTCCTTCAGCTTGTCGCCCATCTCACGCAGGATGTGCTGGGCCTGGGAGACGGCCATGCCGTAGCCGGGGACGATGATCACCTTGCTGGCGTTCTTCATGATGAAGGCCGCGTCGTCGGCGCTGCCCTGCTTGACCGGACGGCTCTCGACCTTGCCGCCAGGACCGGCCGCAGCAGCATCGGCACCGAAGCCGCCCAGGATCACCGAGACGAACGAGCGGTTCATGCCCTTGCACATGATGTAGGACAGGATGGCACCCGACGAACCGACCAGGGCGCCGGTGATGATCAGGGTGGTGTTTTCCAGGGTGAAGCCCAGGGCCGCCGCCGCCCAGCCGGAATAGCTGTTCAGCATCGACACCACGACCGGCATGTCGGCCCCGCCGATCGGGATGATCAGGGTGACGCCGATCAGCAGGCTGAGGGCGAAGATGCCCCAGAAGGCCCAGATGGCCGAACCGCCGCTGACGACCAGCACCACCACCAGGGCGACGATCGCCAGGGCGATCAGGATGTTCAGCAGGTGACGGGCCGGCAGCAGGATCGGCGCGCCGCCCATATTGCCGTTCAGCTTGGCAAAGGCGATGACCGAGCCGGTGAAGGTGATGGCACCGATGGCCAGGCCCAGAGACAGTTCGATCAGGCTGGCCCCGTGGATCGCGCCGTCTTCGCCGAGGATGCCGTAGGCGGCCGGTGTGTAGATGGCGGCCACGGCGACCAGACAGGCAGCCATGCCGACCAGGCTGTGGAAGGCGGCGACCAGCTGCGGCATCGAGGTCATGGCGACCTTGCGGGCAATGACCGCTCCGACCGCGCCGCCGACGGCGACGCCGCCGAGGATCAGGCCCAGGGTCACGAGATCCAGCGCGCCCTGGCTCCACAGGGTGGCCAGGGTGGTGGCGACGGCGATGGCCATGCCGATCATGCCGTTGCGGTTTCCCGCCTGGCTGGTGACCGGGCTCGACAGCCCACGCAGGGCCAGGATGAACAGCACCCCCGAGACGATATAGAGGATGGCGGCGATATTGGCGTTCATTCGGAGGTCCCCCCGGACGGCGGCGCCGGTTCGGCGCGCAGATTGGCGAGCAGCAGAGCTACGCCCATGCCGACGGCAAAGGGCGAGAGCCAGCGAAGGATGTCGGCGCCGCCGCTGGTTCCAGCCTGCAGGCCGATGGCGTTGGCGCTGAGGCCGATGGCGATCAGGACGAAAGCCGGCGCGAAGGCCGCGCCGTTGCCGGCCGCCTTCCTGCGGGGCAGCACCATCGAGACGCCGGCGGCGATGATCAGGATGATCAGGGCCGCCAGGGTCAGAGTGGCGAAGCCGCTCACTTGGCCTTGTCCTTCTTCTTGTACATGGCCAGCATCCGGTTGGTGACCAGGAAGCCGCCGAAGATGTTGACTGCGGCAAAGGCCGCGGCCAGGGCACCGGCGCCCTTGGAGATCCAGACCGAGCCGGTCGCGGCCTCGCCCGCACCGCCATGGGCGGCGGCAGCGAGCAGGGCTCCGACGATGATCACCGAAGAAATGGCGTTGGTCACCGCCATCAGCGGCGTGTGCAGGGCGGGCGTCACGCTCCACACGACATAATAGCCCACGAAGATGGCGAGCACGAAGATCGCCAGACGGAACACGGTGGGGTCGACGGCTTCCATGGAGGCCTCCCTTTCAATGTGAGTTAGGCAGTCTTCAGCGACGGATGGACGATCTCGCCCCCCTGGGTCACCAGGGCGGCCTTCAGGATCTCGTCCTCGAAATTGGGCGCGAAAGCCCCTTCCTTGTTGAGGAACAGACCCGACAGGGCAAAGAGGTTGCGGGCATAGAGTGCGCTGGCATCGGTAGCGATGCGGCCGGGCAGATTGGCGGCACCGAGGATCTTGGCGCCATTGGCGGTCACGACCGTCTCATTCAGCTTGGCACCGACGACATTGCCGCCCTGCTCGATGGCCAGGTCTACGAGTACCGACCCGGCGCGCATCGAGGCCACCTGCTCGGCACTGACCAGCTTGGGCGCGGGCCGGCCGGGGATAAGGGCCGTGGTGATCACGATGTCCTGCTTGGCGATGTGGCTGGAGACCAGGGCAGCCTGCTTGGCCTGGTATTCAGCCGACATTTCCTTGGCATAGCCGCCGGCGGTCTGGGCGTTTTTGAATTCCTCGTCCTCGACGGCGAGGAACTTGGCCCCGAGCGACTCGACCTGTTCCTTGGTGGCGGGCCGCACATCGGTGGCGGTGACCACCGCGCCCAGGCGACGGGCCGTAGCGATGGCCTGCAGACCTGCAACCCCGACGCCCATGATGAACACCTTGGCGGCGGCAACGGTGCCGGCGGCGGTCATCATCATCGGCAGGGCCTTGCCATAGGCCTCGGCCCCTTCAATCACGGCGCGATAGCCGGCGAGGTTGGCCTGGGAAGACAGCATGTCCATCACCTGGGCCCGCGTGATGCGCGGGATGAACTCCATGGCGATCGCGCTGACACCGGCCTTGGCCAGGGCGGCGAGCGTTTCCTTGTCCTGATGCGGATTGAGAGCGGCGGCGACGATGGCACCGCTCTTGAGGGCCGCGATCTCGCCGGCCTCCGGGGCGCGCACCTTGAACAGCACGTCCGCGCCGGTGATGGCGGCCTTGGCCGTCTTGGCCAGCTTGGCTCCGGCGGCTTCATAGTCCGCATCGGGATAGGCTGCGGCGATTCCCGCCCCAGCCTCGACCACCACCGAGAAACCGGCGGCGGTCAGTTTCTTCACCGTTTCCGGCGTGGCGGCAACCCGGGTTTCACCCCCGCGGGTTTCTTTCGTCACGGCGATGACGGCCATCGGCATACCCCTCCCAGAGCGCTGCTATCCCAGTCAGCTTGCGCTGCTGTTTAGGGGATAGTCTTGCCTCTTGTCGAGGCTTCAAGCGCGAGTAAGGGAGAAAATATGCCGATGTCTACCGGTGTCAGTGACCCGACTTAGGCTTCTCGCGCAGAAACACGATGCCCAGCACGGTAAGGACGAACCCGGAGATCGCGCCCGCCAGGAAGCCGGCCGGGGTGCAGAACCACACAGTGATCGTCAGCAGCAGCACGGCGATCGCCAGCGAACCCCACTTGGTCATGTCGCCAAAGGCCGCATAGGTGGCGGCCTGTTCCTGAATGTCCATTTCACCGCGGTGATAGTCGCCGGCCATGTCATCGTCCTCTTTGGGAAGAAAAGTCGTTCCGCCGATTACAACGGCCGGCCTAAAGGCTCAAGCGGGCGATTCCGGCGACGCTCTCGACCGAGAGGGCCGACATGCCCCCGGGAGGCCCGATCAGGGGCCGCAGAAAGCGTGAATAGTCGAGCGGCGGACTGTCGCCAAACAGCCCAATGGCGGTCAAGCCGACCGAGGCCGCGAGATTCAGGGGACCCGAGTCGTTGCCGATGAAGAGGTCGGCCCTGGACAGCAGGGCTGCCCCGGCATCCAGCTTCAGATCGCAGGCATTGACGTTGATACAGCTGCGTTCGGCACGGGCCAGCTCGGCGTCGACGGCAGGACTGTCGCCCGGACCCCCCAGCCAGAAATGGGTGCCGCCGAGATCGGACAAGGCCCCGCTCAAGGCGGTAAACCGGTCGAGCGGCCAGCAGCGACGGGGTTCGCTCGCCCCGACGCCATAGACGATCCAGGGCTTGGGCCGGTCACCGAAGCGATCCTGAATGATGTCCAGAGCGGCCGGTACCGGTGCCAGGGCCGGCTCACGGCTGGCAACCTTCAGACCGTGGAGATCTTCAAAGGCGGCCAGCTTGGCGATCCGATGCGCCGGACGCAGGGTCCGCGGCAGGAACGGTCCATGGGTCAGCCAGCCTTCCTGACTGTGTCCCAGGCCGAAGCCGCGTCGCTCACGGACCCCGGCCAGGGCCGCGCCGATGGCCGGGCGGTCGATCTTTTCCAGGATCCATACCGCCCGGGGGCGACGCAGGCGGCACAGCCGAAAGAAATCGACGATCTCGACCAGGTGGCGAAAGGTGCCGGCGCGGTATTCCACATAGTCGATCAGTTCGACACAGGGCTCTGCCGCCAGTAGTTCCTTGGCCCGGCTCGAGGGGCGTGCGGCCAGCAGCACCCGGCCCTCGATAGCCCGGCTGGCGATGGCCCGAAGGGTCGGCAGGTGCCACATCAGGTCCCCCACGCCGCGATCGGGCATGTAGACCATGACCATCCCGGCGGGCGGCACCAGGCTTTCGGTCATTGCCAGTTGGCGAGCAGGCCGCGCAGCCCGGCCACGAAGGCCAGGGGCTGATCGATCATCACATGATGGTCAGCATCGGGAATCGGCACGAGCAGGACATCCTTGGGCATCTGGTCGATCATATAGTCCAGAGTCTCGGCGTGCATAAGATTGGACCGCTCGCCCCACATCAAGGCGGCCGGACAGGCAATCTGCGGCAACAGGAGCCCCAGATCCGGCATCCGGAACCGCTGCCAGATGGCGGGATCGAACTTCCAGGTCCAGCCTCCCTCGACTTCCTTCAGCGAGCGGCGGGCGATGTAGTCGGCGATGTACAGGTTTTCGCAGGCCTGGGGCGGGGCGAGTCGGAACCGGCCGAGCGCCTCGACCAGGGTCGCATAGACCTTGTTGCCGAAGCCGGGACGATTGGGCGGGCCTTTCCAGCGCTTTTCCGGCGGCTGGATGCTGCTGTCGACCATGATGATGCCCCGCAGTCGGTCCGCGTGGGCCACACTGCAATACAGGGTGGGAAAGCCGCCAAACGAATGGCCGACGAAGATCGGCTTGACCCCGCCCGCCTCCAGCTGCGCGGCCTCGACGGCGGCAAAGGCTTCGGCGGCGAAGGATTCGGCCGAATAGGAGTCCCGCCAGTCGGAACTGCCCATGCCCGCCCAGGAAATCGCGGCGACGCGCCAGTCCTTGGCGAAGAACGGCGCGATGAAGCTCCACCAGTCGGCATGGGCCCCATTGCCGTGCAGGAACAGCAGGCCCGGCTTGCCGACCTCGCCCCAGGTCAGCATTTCAATCCCGGCCCCGTCGACCATAAGGGTCGTGCGCTCGGGTTCCACGGCCAGGGCCTGCTCGAACCAGGCCGGGGCCGGGGGCACAGCGCCGGCGAAGGCCTCGAGCGGGGCCGGCATCGGCGGCGGCACGCGGGCCAGCTGCTGCTGATCATCAGCCATGTTCAACCCTCGTCCTTGAAGGCCAGTTCGCCGGGGCGCGGCTTGCGGGGGCTGAGGCCCTTGAAGACGCCGGTGCCGGTGATCAGGGTGCGATCGCCCGACCAGATCCGGCCGCGCACGGTGAAGACCATGTCTTCCTCGCCGATCAGTTCGCCCTGCCCTTCCACCCAGTCGCCCAGCTTGGCTCCCGACAGGAAATCGCACATCAGCCGGACCGTGACCCAGCTGTAGGACTTCTGAAGCGAGATGATCCGACCCCAGGCCATGTCGGCAAAGCTCATCAACATGCCGCCGTGGCAGTTGCCCAGGCCATTGGTGTGATGCTCCTCGACCCTGAAGCCCAGGCAGGCCTCACCGGGTCCCGAGCGCTGCTCGAACAGGGGACCGATCTGGCGGCCAAAGCCGCGCGACCAGTTGAGCTGGCTGTAGCCGTCGGGGATGGCGGCGGTCTGGGCGTCTGTTAGATCATCGGACATGGGACAAACCTAACGACCGTTTGAACAAAGCGGAACCCTTCCCTGACGGCGTGTAAGGACGACCCGGCCTGCGGCGTCTAACCTTCTCGAAACCGGGGCGGATCATGGGCGCTGAACATTCAAGGGACGAGGCGTTCGTCGACTGGCTGGAGCCGCATCTGGCGGCCCTGCGCCGGATCAGCCGCGCCTTCGCCCAACCGGCCGATCAGCACGATCTGCTGCAGGAGCTGATGGTAGCGGTCTGGCGCGCCTGGCCGCGCTTTGAGGACCGCAGCGCCGCCGCGACCTTTGTCTATCGGGTCGCGCACAACACCGCCCTGACCTGGAAACGGGGCGAGATGCGGCGGCGGCGGCGGCGAGACGCGATCGAGGCCGAGCTCAGTCTCCGGGCCGACACCGGCGATCCGATCGAGGCGGCCCTGCTGGAGCAGCTCTACCGGGGGATCCGGACTTTGCCGCCACTCGACCGCTCGCTCATCCTGCTGTCGCTGGACGGCGTGGCCTATGGCGAGATCGCCCGGCTGCACGGCCTGTCGGAAACCAATGTCGGCGCACGCCTGACCCGCATTCGCGCCCGCCTTTCAACCCTCTTGAAGGACGACGGCGATGGAGTTTGACCGTCTCGAACAGGCCTGGCGCTCGGACGCCAACACCCCGACCGATGAAGCCCATGCCCTCTTGAAGGAGCAACTCATGCTTACGTTGAAGACCCGCCGGCGCCTCGAAGTTCTGCTGGCCGGCATCCCGGCCACGGTCCTGACCCTGTTCACGGGCATGGCCCTGTCCGCAGGCCTGAAAAGCGACGGGGCCGGATGGCCCGGAATCGCCATGCTGGCCGTGTGCTGGATGGTGCTGGGTGCGGTGCTCTGGAACGGTTTCCGGCATCGGTCACACGACACCGGCCCGCCGCTGCGCGATACGGTGGCCGGCCTGCTGGCCGCCAATCGCCGGGCGCGATCCAACTGCCACGTCTTCTGGGCCATGCTGCCGGTGTTCATGGTGCCGCTGTTCATGGCGATCCAGCGCCTGCAGGAGGATGGCCGGATGAACACGACGGCCGGCTGGCAGGCGATGGCCGTTTGCGGCCTGGCCCTGGCGGCCAGCGCAGGCTGGAACCTGCTGCGCTACATCCTGATGCTCAAGCCCGAGCAGCGGCGACTGGAAGCGCTGCTCGCCGACTACCAAGACTAGGTCCCTAGGTGACGCCCGCTGCCGCCAAGACCGCGGCCTGGCGGCGGGCCAGCCCCTCTTCGGAGAAGCCCTCCAGAGACGCCTCGAACAGCGCCTTCCAGTTATGGCGGGCCCCCAGATGCAGGAAGGCCGCGCCCAGGCCGATGGCGGCCCGGTCCATGAACACGAACTCGCGGGGAATGGTAATCGGCCCCTTTTCCTTCAGGGCCTGACGCACCCTGAAGGCTTCGCGGCGGCCATATTCGCCGGGCGGCACATCGTCGGCGACACTCCGTACCCGATCGTCCAGCAGCGGCCCGTAGATGAAGCGGGCCCAGACGTTGAGGGTCTCGACCAGGTCATCATTGAGATTGGCAAAGCCCCAGCTGCGATAGGCCTCAAACTGTTCGGCGCGATCATCATTGGATAGAGCCCGATAGAGCCGGACCACCCCGGCCACGAAGCGCGGCGGGAAGATGCGGATACAGCCGAAGTCCAGCAGGTTCAGATGCTGGGCGTCTTCACCGCCAAAGGTGTAGTTGCCCAGGTGCGGGTCACCATGAATGATCCCGAGCTTGGTCATCGGGCTCCACCAGGCTTCGAACAGCAGGGCGGCGATGCGGTCGCGGGTCTCCTGGGGCGCGTCCTTGAAGGCCAGCAGCCCCTGCCCCTCCATCCAGGTCATGCTGAGCAGGCGGCCGGTCGACAGCGACGGCAGGGGTTCGGGAACCCGGATGTCCGCGCGCCCGGCAAAGAACCCGCCATAGAGCGCCATCAGCCTGGCTTCACGGCCATAGTCGAGCTCCTCGCGCAGGCGGTCGCCGATCTCGACGATCATCTGAGTGGGGTCGATCGAGCCATCCAGGCGCTTGAACAGGGCAAACAGCGAGCGCAGCTGGCCGAGATCGCTTTCGACGGCGCTCTGCATGTCCGGATATTGCAGCTTCACGGCGATGGCCCGGCCGTCGGGGGCGACGGCGCGGTGCACCTGGCCCAGCGAGGCGGCGGCGCAGGCCTCGTGCTCAAAGCTCTGGAACTTCCCCTGCCAGTCGGGGCCCAGCTCGGCAGCCATCCGCCGACGGACGAAAGGCCAGCCCATGGCCGGAGCATTGGTCTGCAATTCCGCCAGTTCGGCGGCAAATTCGGGCGGCAGCAGGTCCGGAACGGTTGCGAACATCTGCGCCGCCTTCATCAGCGGCCCCTTCAGCCCGCCGAGCGCCGCCTTCAGAGCCTTGGCATTGCGGGCGTCGGCGCTGTCGCCACCGAACAGACTGTTGGCTCCATAGCTGACCGCCGCACCCGACAGGCCCGCACCGACCTTGGCAAAGCGGGTCAGTCGACCGGAAAGCCGGTCGCGTTCGGGGTCGCGGGTGTCGTCAGCCATGCTTAAGTCCTCCCCCTAGCGGGAGAGGTGTCGCCCCGGACTTGATCCGGGGCGAGGGAGGGGGAAGTCGGCGGAGTCATTGCGGTCTTCCCCCTGCGGCCTTCGGCCGCCTCCCCCTTCAGGGGGAGGATTTTGACGGTGCCGCTCACACCAGCGCCTCGAACTCATCGACCAGCCGTTCCAGCTGCGCACAGCCCGCCGCCCAGAAGGCCTTGTCGCGCGGGTTCAGACCGAAGGGTTTCAGCGCCTCGACATAGGTCCGTGTCCCGCCGGCAGCGAGCAGGTCTTCGTACAGCGGCGCGAAGCCTTGCGGATCCTCGCGGCGCTTCTCCATCAGGCCGCGCACCAGCAGGTCGCCGAAGGCATAGGCATAGACATAGAAGGGCGCATGGCAGAAGTGGCTGACATAGGCCCAGTAGTGCTCGTAGCCCGGATTCAGCCGCACAGCCGGGCCGAGGCTCTCGCCCATCACTTCCAGCCACAGACCACCGATCTGGTCGGGTGACAGCTCACCCTCCTGGCGGGCCTCATGGAAGCGGCGCTCGAAGCGGTGGAAGGCGATCTGGCGGACCACGGTATTGAGACCGTCTTCGATCCGGCCGGCCAGCAGCTTGCGGCGATCATCAGGCGTCGCCTCGGCCAGCAGCCGGTCGAACACCAGGCCTTCGCCAAAGATCGAGGCGGTCTCGGCCAGGGTCAGGGGCGTGTCGGCCAGCAGGGTCCCCAGCGGCGCGCACAGGGTCTGGTGCACGGCATGGCCCAGCTCATGGGCCAGGGTCAGGACATCCCGCCGCTCGCCCATATAGTTCATGAACACAAAGGGATGGCGGTCGGCGGTAACCGGATGGGCATAGGCCCCCGACTGCTTGCCGGGGCGGGGCCGGGCGTCGATCCACGGCTGGGTGAAGAAGGTCCGGGCGGCGTCGGCGAATTTCGGGGCCAGGGTCTGGAAGCTGTCCAGCACCAGATCCTGGGCCTCGGCCCAGGCGTAGGCGCGGGGGGCGGCCGCGTCGAGCGGGGCGTTGCGGTCCCAGTAGTCCAGGGCCTCGAGGCCCATCAGGCGGGCCTTCAGTGCATAGTAGCGATGCGACAGGCGTGGATAGGCCTCGACCACCGCCGCCTCCAGGGCGTCGACGGCGTCGGCATCGACCTCATTGGCCAGATGGCGCGACTGGGCCGGATCGGCATAGCGCCGCCAGCGGTCTTCGACCTGCTTCTCGAAGGCCAGGGTGTTGAGCGCCAGGGCCTGGGTGGAGCCCGCCGCCTCGAGGGCGGTCGCCAGGCCGTCGGCGGCCGCCTTGCGGCGTCCGGCATCGGGGTCCGACAGGCGGTTGAGCACCTCGGGCAGGGTCAGGGACTCTTCGCCGACCTCGGCCCTCAGCTTCGACAGCGTCTCGTCATAGAGGCGCACCCAGTTGGCGGCCGCCGGGCTGCGGTCGACGATGAAGCGTTCCAGCTCGGCCGGCAGCTCGTGCGGTCGCGACAGGCGCACGCGGCGCAGCCACGGCGTCCAGCGCCGGGCAGCGGGAAAGCCGGCCAGGGCGGCCTCGATTTCCGGGTCCTCCAGCTGGTTCAGTTCCAGGCTGAAGAACAGGCTGTCCGCCGCGATGCCGGCCGAGCGGGCCCGCAGATCACCCTCGAACTTGGCCCAGGCGGCATCGTCCCGGGCCACAGACGCCGCCAGACCGGCATAGGCCCCGACGCTCCACAGGCCATTGGTGGCCTGCTCGTAGAGCCTGATCCCGCGATCGATCAGCTGGCCCAGCCGCTCGGGCTCGGCCCGCGCCTGCAGGAAGAGGCCCTCAAGCGAGGCCAGTTCGTCATTGGCGGCCTTGGCGGCGGCCAGATCGACCTCGATGCGCGGATCGTCCCGACCGGCATAGAGATCAGCGAGGTTCCATTCGGGAAGGGCGTCGGTCTTGAAGGGGGCGTTCATGGCCCTACCGATATGGCCCGAACGGGGCCCAGCGCAATCGCCCCGCCACCATTATCCTCAGACTGCGGGTTTAAGCGGCGGTTCGACGAAGCGGGCGATCAGGGTCACCACCAGATAGACGGCCAGGGCGGTAAGGCCCAGTTGCAGGGCACCGCCGCCGGGCGGCGAGGCCAGGGCAATCAGCTGCACGGCCAGCAGCAGGCCCAGAAACAGCGGTGCCGGCCACCAGGCCCGACCCTCAAGTCCGCGTCGCCACGCCCAAGCCGCCCCGGCCATGGCCAGCAGGCCCATTTCCAGGGCCTGCTCGGGCACGGGATAGTTCCACCAGCCCAGGCCCACCTTGGGACCGCCGACCCACAGGGCCAGGTCCGGTCGGTGGACCAGAAAATCCAGGCCCCAGTGCGACAGCACCGTCAGCCCCACCACCACAGCGGTCCAGCGCGGCAGCTTCAGCACCCAGCCCGCCAGAACAGCCGCCGCCACCGCCCACAGGGCCGCTCCAGGCAGGCTGTGGGTATAGGGCATGTGCTCCAGGACCAGGGCGCTGCCCGGCAGGGTCGGATCGATGCTGACCCGCTCGACCCCGGTCATGATCAGCGCGCTCCAGCCGACATCGATCAGCTGGCTGGCCAGCACACAGGTCCACAGCGGTGCCTTGGGCGCGACGGCCTTGGCGGCCAGGGCGGCGGCATAGTGTCCGACAAACATGGTGGTCCCCCAGATTGAATGGCGGGAGCATGCACCCGGATGGGAGATCCTGGAAACCGCTGTTCTGCGGGAGGAGCGACCTCCAGGCCGGGCTGCCCCCTAGTCCGCGTCGCCCCGGTGCAGGCACGGCTTCAGGATCACCTTGTCGATCCGCGAGCCGTCCATGTCGACGATCTCGACGTCGAAGCCGCCCAGCTCGACGATCTCACCTTCACGGGGGATGCGGCCGAGGCGGTCGAGGATCAGGCCGGCCACGGTGTGGTAGCCGCCCTCGGCCTCGAAGGCCTCGCCCAGGGCATCGTTGAGATCCTGGATATCGAGGCGGGCATCGACCAGCCATGAGCCGTCTTCGCGGCGCAGCATGCGGGTCTCGGTCTCGTCATGGGTCTCGGGGAAGTCCCCGGCGATCATTTCCAGCAGGTCAATGGGGGTGATGACGCCCTGGACCGACCCGAACTCATCGACCACCAGGGCCATGTGCAGCGGGGTCTGCTTGAACAGGGCCATGGCCCGCAGCAGGGACATGGTCTCGGGGATGGCGATCGGGTGCTGCACATGGGCGGCGACGTCGATCGGGGCACCCGACAGACAGGCATCCAGCAGGTCCTTCTTCAGCAGCACGCCGATCTCGCCGTCAAGATCATCGTCGGTGGCCACCACGATGCGTGAATAGGGGCAGCCGCGGATCTCGGTCAGGATCTGCTCGGAGGTATCGGCCAGGGAGATCCAGAACAGGTCGCGGCGCGGCGTCATGGCCACGCGCACCGGGCGGTCGCCGAGCCGCAGGACTTCCTGGATCATCGAGCGCTCTTCCGGCTCGATCAGGCCGGCATCGGCCCCCTCAGCCAGCACAGTCTCGACCTCCTCGGCGGTCATGTCATTGGTCCGCTCGTCGCGCACCCCCATCAGCTTGAGGATGGCGGCCGTCGAGACGGTCAGGATGGTCACGAAGGGGCGCAGCACCAGGGCAACCACGGCCAGGAACGGGGCCATGCGCCGGGCGATGGCGTCAGGGAACTGCAGGGCCAGGCGCTTGGGCACCAGTTCGCCGAGAATCACAGAGACATAGGTCAGGCCGATGACGACCACGATGGTGGCGATGGCCTCGGAATGGGGGCCGATCACCGGCATGGGCTCGAGCCACAGGTCGAGGGCACCGGCGATGGTGGCCTGGCCATAGGCGCCGGCCAGGATGCCAATCAGGGTAATGCCGACCTGCACGGCCGACAGGAACCGGGTCGGATGCTCGGCCATGGCCAGGGCCAGCCTGGCCCCCTTGTCGCCGCGATCGGCAAAGGTCTGGAGCCGGGCCCGGCGGGCGGAAACCACCGCCAGTTCAGACATGGAGAAAACCCCGTTCAAAAGAACGAGGAGGAAGACGACGGCGAGCGCGAGGAGGATCATGGCCCTACTGGGTCGATGACGCAGCGCCGGACGGCGACCACGGCCCCTGCTTCCTTGACGCGGCGAGGGCGAACCGTTGGCACACTATACAAAAGAAATCGCCGCGGCCCATAGGGGCCGCGGCGACATGCAGTTGGTCGGGGAATAAATTCGGCTTACGAAGCCGGACGCGCCATCGTGGTCTTGTTCTTGACGACGTTCTTGTTGTTTTCGTGCTGGCCGGGGGGCAGCGGGATCAGACCGCGACCCTGCAGATAGCCACCGCGACCCGTAGCGGCGTCCGAGGTGAACTCCGTCACGAACTCGTTCAGGCCCGGCGTCACGCCGAGATTGGCCTTCTTGACGTAGATGTAGAGCGAACGGGCCAGCGGATAGGAGCCGTCCGAGATCGTCTGGGGCGACGGCTTGACGCCGTTGATCGAGGCGCCCTTGACCTTGTCCATGTTCTCTTCAAGGAACGACCAGCCGAACACGCCGAGGGCGCCCGGGGTCTTGGTCAGGGTGCCGACGATGGCGTTGTCGTTTTCGCCGGCATCGATCCAGCCGTCAGCGCGCAGCGGGTCAACCTTGGCCTTGAACAGCTTTTCGTTGTTCGAGCGCAGTTCGTCGACGGTCGGGAACTTGCGGGCACCGGCTTCGATGGCCAGCTCGACGAAAGCGTCGCGCGTGCCCGAGGTCGGGGGCGGACCATAGACCTGGATGCGGTTGCCCGGCAGGCCCGGACCGACGTCATCCCAGCTGTTGCTGGTGTTCTTCACGAACTGGCCGCCCTTCAGGACCTGGGCGGAGAGGCCCAGATACAGGTGCTCGGTCTTGAAGTTGTAGTCAGCGCCGTCCTTGTCGGTGGCGACCACGATGCCGTCAAAGCCGATCTTGATCTGGATGATGTCCTTCACGCCCTTGCCGGCGCAGGCATCAAACTCGGACTTCTTCATCGGACGCGAGGCCGTGGCGATGTCCGGGAAGCCTTCGCCGTTACCACCGCAGAACAGCTTGATGCCGCCGCCGGTGCCCAGCGATTCGACCTTCGGGGCCTTCTTGCCGGTCTTCTTGGCGTAGTTTTCAGCGACGCGGGTCGCGAACGGGAAAACGGTCGAGGAACCGCCGGCCCAGACATAGTCGCGGGCGGCGTGGGCGGGGACGGCGGCGAGGCCCGACAGGGCGACGGCGGCAGCCGCGCAGGAAAGAAGCTTCTTCATGGAGAACTCCTGAAAATCTCTAAGGCGTGGGGAGGAAGCAGGCCGCGCCTGGCGCGGCCTGCTTTGGGGTCAGGTCTTAGAAGTCGAACTGGGCGCGCATCTGGAACGTGTCGACGTCGACATCGTTCAGTTCGCGGTTCACGCCCGTCGCCAGGGTGGGGTTGTCGTTCGTCGACTTGGTGTAGTTGGCCTGGAAGCGAACATAGGGGTGCGGGTACCAGTTCAGACCAGCGGTCCAGGCGGTGTACTTGCCGGCCGTGGCCACGCCCTTGAGGTCGGTCAGGTCGACCGAGTCGTAACGCAGGGCGGCTTCCCAGGCACCGATGCCACCCGCGGTGAGCGGCGACAGGATGCGGGTGCGGTTGAACTCGCCCTTGGCGGCTTCATAACGGCGGGTTTCGCCGGTCAGGAAGAAGCTGCCGGTGACGTAGAAGGCGTCCAGATCAACGTCCGAAGCCGTGCCGGTGCGGTCAGCGGTGATGCGGGCATATTCCGACTGGACCGAGAACTGCTTGTGCAGGACGACGGCTTCCAGGCCGATCGTCTTGTCATGAACGCCAACGGCACCCGACGACACATAGCGCGCGCCGTAGTTGGTGTTGTTGCGGACCTGATAGGTGAAGTTGGCCTGGTCGCCGCGATCGCGGTAACGGCCCCAAACGCCCAGGTGCACGGTGGTGTCGTCGGTGACGATCGGCGCATAGGTGAAGCGACCGTTGTAGCCGAAGGTTTCCTTCGAGCCCGTCGCGACGTTGGTGGCGACGTCGGCGTTGTTCAGGCTGTCACCCGAGACGGCGACGGCGGCGGTCCAGTTCAGGCCGTTCATCTTGTACTGCAGGTTCATCACGCGGCCGGCGTTGATGAAGTCGTTGAACGGGCCGCGTTCCATCATCGTGTTGTAACGCGACGAGGTGATGTCCTCGAGCGACACGGTCTTGAAGTTACCGACGACGATCGAGCTGAACTCGGTGGGCTTGTACTCGAGGGTCAGGTCTTCCCACTGGGTGGTGCCGCCACCGCTCGAAACGCTGAACTCGGCCTTGTACGCCCACTGGCTGTTCCAGGTGCCCTCAACGCCCAGACGGGCGGTGCGCAGGCGGGTGTTCCAGGCCTTGAAGTCCACGCCGGTGCCGGTGCGGTCAACGTCCTGATAGACGACGTCTTCGTAAACGCGACCGCGGACCTTGAAGGTCAGGCTGTCGTTGGCGAACTGCGGCGCGCCCTTCCAGGTGGTGGTCGTGTCTTGAGCTTGAGCCGAAACGCCCAGGCCGAGCGCGAGCATCACGCCCAGCGCCGACCCGCCGACCAGCGAGGTCTTGTTACGCATGTGAGAATTCCCCTTAGCTGCCCCTGCCCTCTCGCCCCCTTCGAGGGGCGGGATCAGGATGAAAGCGGCTTACCGGGCTCCCATGACGGTTCAGCCACCGATTTATGACAGGCTGGCGACAAGGGTTTTCAAGAGGTTAAGCTGTGGCAGGGCCGCAACAGATTGCTCCGTTGTCAGAGCAACCGGCTGCGGATGATCTGCGACAGAAGGTCGATCATCGACACCGCCACCACGATAACGAGCACGATGCAGCCGGTCTGGTCGAACTGGAAGGCATTGATCGAGTCGAACAGGATCTGGCCGATGCCCCCCGCCCCGATGATGCCCAGCACGGTCGCGGCGCGGCTGCTCGATTCGAAGCGATAGAGGGCATAGCTGGTCCACAGGGGCGCGACCTGCGGGATCACCCCCCAGACCACTTCCTGCAGGCGACCGGCCCCGGTGGCGCGCACGCCTTCGACCGGGCCCTTGTCGATCGACTCGACGGCTTCGGCGAACAGCTTGGCCAGAACACCGCCGGTGTTGAACATGATCGACATGACGCCGGCGAAGGGGCCCAGCCCCACGGCGGTAATGAAGATCAGGGCCACGACCAGGTCGGGGATCGAGCGGACCATGTCGAGCAGCCGGCGAACGGGCTGCTGGATCCACCAGGGGGTGATGTTGCGCGCGCCCAGCAGGCCCAGTGGAATGGCGACGATCACGGCCAGGGCCGTGCCCCACAGCGCCATCTGGATGGTCTGCCACATCTTGCCGATGAACAGAGGCCAGTCCATCGACAGGAACAGCTTGGGATCGCCGAACGGCGCGAAGAACTGGCGGGCAAAGCCGCTGGTCCGCTCGGTATCGCCGAACAGCTGCGGGAACTTGTCGATCTCGGCCGGCCGGAAGCTGATGACGAGGATGGCCAGAAGCCCGCCCCACAGCAGGATGTCAAAGGCCAGGGCCGAGGCCGACCGTCGGGGCGGGGCCGGAATCGTCGCGTCGGTCATGGTTAGGCTCAGTTGGCCGGCGCGGCGACGCCGGCCTTGCCGTCGGCGGCGAGGCGCTCGGCCTTGACGCCATCAAGGATCTTCTGGGTCTCGGCAATCTTGGCGGCGTCGCCGGACTCGCGGGCCAGGCCGAACTGCTCGAGGGCTTCCATTTCCCGGACCACCAGCAGGTGGGTGTCATCCGCCGGCTTGAAGCCGCCGATGCTCAGCTTCTTCAGATTGGCCCGCTGCTGCACGGCCGCCGGGGAATCGCCCTGGGCGTAGGTCAGGAAGAACTGGCGGATCTTTTCCTTGACCACCGGGTCCAGGTCCTTGCGCCAGACCAGCGGATCCTCGGGCAGGTTCGGGGATTCCCAGATCACCTTGATCTTGCCGGCCACGGCCTCGCCGCGGGCCGCGCTGAGATTGATGGCCGTGGTATTGTTGGTGGCCGCGTCGAGCTTGCCATTGGCCACGGCGAACAGATTGGCCTGGTGATTGGCCGACAGCACGGTCTTGAAGCAGGTCTCGGGCTTCTTGCCGGCCGGGATGAAGACATAGGTCATCGGGGCCAGGGTGCCGGAGGTCGACTTCTTGTCGCCGATGCCGAAGTTCAGGGTCTTGTCGCACTTGAGCAGGTCTTCCACCGTCAGACGGCTGCCCGCCGGGACGATGATCACCGACTTGTAGCCGTCCGTACCCGACGGATCGAAGGTGCGGGCGAAGACCTCACCGCCCGAGCGGCGAACGGCTTCCAGGCCCGACTGGTTGGAGAACCAGCCGAGGTCCGTCTGGCCGGCGCCCATGGCGACGATCAGCGAGGAATAGTTGGACGAGAAGAACGGCTTCACCTTCAGGCCGGTCTGCTTCTCCATGTCGGCCAGGATCGGGGTCCAGTAGCCTTCCATGTTCTGGGCCGACTCGGTCGACAGGATCGAGAACACGACGGTGTCCTTGGGCCCCTTGTCGGCCGGCTTGGGCGCGCAGGCGGAAAGCGCCAGGGTGGCGATGGCGGCGGTGAACAGGCTGCGGCGGATCATTGCGGAGCTCCTTCCCAGAATACGTCCTCGAATTCCGGGCCGTAGATGTCGATGAGTTGTTCGCGTTTCAGGCCGTCGGCCGGGCCGTCATAGACCTTCTTGCCGGCCTTCAGGGCCACGACCCGGTCGCAATAGCGCAGGGCGTAGTCGACCTGATGCAGGGTGACGACCACCGTCAGGCCATCGGCCTTGTTCAGGTCGCGCAGGATTTCCATGACCTTGCGGGCCGAGACCGGGTCCAGCGAGGCGACCGGCTCGTCGGCCAGGATGATCTTGGCCTTCTGGACCAGGGCGCGGGCGATGGCGCCGCGCTGCTGCTGTCCGCCGGACAGGGTATTGGCGCGCTGGGCGGCATAGTCGGAGACCCCGACCCGGTGCAGGGCGGCCATGGTCGCCAGCTTGGTCTCGGCCGGCCAGGCCCCCAGCAGGCCCCGCCAGGCCGGAATGCGGCCCAGTGAACCGAGCGCCACATTGCTGAACAGCGACAGGCGGCCGACCAGATTGAACTGCTGGGCGATGAAGCCGATCCGGACCCGCGCCTTGCGGACCTGGTCGCTGACCTTGCCGCGTGCCTGGACGGGACCGCCGAAGGCGGTGATCACACCGATCGCCTCGCCCTTGTCGTCGCCCGGGGCGTCGATGGTCTGCAGGCCGTCGATGGAGCGCAGAAGGGTGGATTTGCCCGAGCCCGAAGGACCGATGAGCGCGATCATCTCGCCCCGATGCACATCGAGCGAAACGGCATCCAGGGCTCGCCGCGACCCGAAGGTCTTGGAGGCGGCACGGATCGAGAGAACAGGTTCCGACGTCATGGTCGGGGCGAATCCTTAACGGGGTTTCAGGCCAAGGGGAATGCGTTCACCGCTTTGGCGGTGGATCGCAATGAATTTGTGACAATCGGTGGATGAATTCTCCCCAACACGAGGGTCCAAAAGGGACTTTACATCGGAGAACGATACCCCTATTTCGCACGTCTCCGGCGGACCCGAAGTCCTCATAAGCGCTGCTAACGCCGGCCTAGGTTTCACTTCTTGCAGGGGGTTACGTGAATTGCACACGTACCATGAACCCCTGGACCTGGTCCGTGAGCGGTCACCGGAACGTCCTGTCGCACTCGTGCGACCGGACGCGGTGTCGGTAGCGGCGCGCTGGTTCCAGGCAGAATTTAAAGGCGACGTCTTTTACGCGGTGAAGGCCAACCCTTCGCCGTGGGTGATCCACGAGCTGGTCAAGGCCGGCGTGCGGTCGTTCGATGTGGCGTCGCTGAACGAGATCGAACTGATCTCGCAACATGCGCCCGGCTCGCGCATGGCCTTCATGCACCCGGTCAAGAGCCGGGTGGCGATCTCGACCGCCTATTTCGATCACGGCGTGCGGACCTTCTCGTTCGACACCCATGAGGAACTGGCCAAGATCCTCGACGCCACCGGCCAGGCCAAGGACCTCAACCTGATCGTCCGCATGGGCGTGCAGGCCGAGGGCGCGGCCTATTCGCTGTCGGGCAAGTTCGGCGTCGAACCGCACGCGGCCCCGGACCTGCTGCTGGCCGCCCGTCGCGCCACCCAGGACCTGATGGGCGTGTCGTTCCATGTCGGCAGCCAGTGCATGCGCCCGACCGCCTATCAGGCGGCCATGGCCCAGGCCTCGCGCGCCCTGGTGCGGGCCGGCGTCCTGGCCGATGTCGTCGATGTCGGCGGCGGTTTCCCGTCGATCTATCCCGGCATGGTGCCCCCGGACATGTCCGAGTACCTGGCGGCGATCGACCGCGGCTTTGCCGAGATGATGGTGCACGAGACGACCGAGCTGTGGTGCGAACCCGGCCGGGCCCTGGTGGCCGAAGCCTCGTCCCTGCTGGTCAAGGTCGAGCTGAAGAAGGGCGATGCGCTCTATCTGAACGACGGGTCCTATGGCTCGCTGTTCGACGCCGCGCACATGAAGTGGCCCTTCCCGGTCAAGCTGTTCCGCAAGAACGGCGAAGTCGTCGAAGAGGGCCTCAAGCCCTACCGCTTCTACGGCCCGACCTGCGACAGCGTCGACCACATGCCCGGCCCCTTCTATCTGCCGGAAAGTGTCGACGAGGGCGACTATATCGAGATCGGCATGCTGGGCGCCTATGGCGTGGCCATGTCGACCCGCTTCAACGGCTTCGGGGACAACGAAACCGTCGAGGTGCAGGACGCGCCCATGGCCTCGATGTACGGCCTGGCAAAGCGCTCGATCCCGACCCACAAGCCGGAGTCGGAAGAGCGCAAGGTCGTCCGCTTCTCGCGGCCCAAGGGCGCGGCCGGCAAGAAGCGTCGTCGGCGCTAGCCGTGCGCTTCCTGCGGGGACTGGACGCGTTCCGGGCCGAAAGGCCATGGGGCGCGCTCGATGTCGGTTCGGTTGACGGCACCACCGTTCGCCTGCACTGGACCGACCAGCCCTATGTCTGGCACGTCAATGACGGTCCCGAGGTGTTCATCGTTCTGTCGGGAACGGTGGATATGCACTGGCGCAAGGACGGCGTGGAAAGCGTCGAAAGACTGAACGCTGGCGACGCCTGCTACGCGGAGATAGGCGATGAACATGTCGCCCATCCGATCGGAGAGGCCCGCATCCTGGTCGTCGAACGCCAGGGCAGTGTCTGATAAACCCCATGCGGGACAGGGCGACTGTCCCGCTCCCGCCCGCCGGTTGCTCCGTCCCGGCTGCGGGGCTGCTGCGACGGGCGCTCAAACCAAAGGGAAACCCGCGAGATGAACGCACCCGTTCCGAATACCAAGGCCGAGCTGCTGCAGAATGTCGTCGAACATATCGACATCACCAGCTTTGACGCCCGTCCGATCATCGATGCCATGCGCAAGATGTCGTTCTCGAGCCGCGACACCGCCCGCGCCGCCGACATCTTCAACATGGCCCTGGCCGACAAGGGCTGCTCGCCCTGGCTGATCCTGGCCGGCTCGACCTCGGCCGGCGGCTGCATGCACGTCTATCGCGACATGGTGCAGAACGGCATGATCGACGCCGTGGTCGCCACCGGCGCCTCGATCGTCGACATGGATTTCTTCGAGGCCCTGGGCTTCAAGCACTATCAGGCCGCCGGCCCGGTCGACGACAATGTGCTGCGCGACAACTATATCGACCGCATCTACGACACCTATATCGACGAGGAAGAGCTCCAGAACTGCGATCACACGATCCTGGAGATCTGCAACGCCCTCGAGCCGCGCGCCTATTCCTCGCGCGAGTTCATCTGGGAAATGGGCAAGTGGCTGTCCGAGGGCAATGCCAAGAAGCCCGGCTCGCTGATCCAGACCGCCTATGAGCAGGGCGTGCCGATCTTCTGCCCGGCCTTCGTCGACAGCTCGGCCGGCTTTGGCCTGGTCAAGCACCAGAAGGAACGCATCGCCGCCAAACAGCCCTATCTGATGATCGACGCGGTCGCCGACTTCCGCGAACTGACCGACATCAAGATCGCGGCCGGCACCACGGGCCTGTTCATGGTCGGCGGCGGCGTGCCCAAGAACTTCGCCCAGGACACCGTGGTCTGTGCCGAGATCCTCGGCGTCGAGGCCGACATGCACAAATATGCCGTCCAGATCACCGTGGCCGACGTGCGCGACGGGGCCTGCTCGTCATCGACCCTGAAAGAAGCCGCCTCCTGGGGCAAAGTTTCGACCACCTATGAGCAGATGGTCTTCGCCGAAGCCACCACCGTGGTGCCGCTGATCGCTTCGGACGCCTATCACCGTCAGGCGTGGCAGGGCCGTGAGCGCCCCCGCTGGAACAAGCTGTTCGGCAAGTAGGCTTGCTAAGCCTCCGATGAGATTGCAGGGTCCCCCGAACAACTGTTCGGGGGACTTTTTCATGCGTGTCAGCACACTGATCATCGGCTCGGCCCTGTTGCTGTCCGGTGCCAGCTTCGCGGCCCCGACCACGCCCCCGCCCGCCCAGGCCGGCTATCTGCCGCCGGGCACCTATGACGCCATCAAGGTCCTGGCCCCCGCCCCCCGGCCGGGTTCGCCGGTGGCCGAGGCCGACCGCCAGGTCTTTCTCGCCACCCGGGCGCTGAAGGATACGCCGCGCTGGTCCCTGGCCCGGAGCGATGACAGCACCACCGGCATCCTGCAGGACTTCAGCTGCGCCCTGGGCTTCACCCCCTCGATGTCGACCACCCCGAAGATGGTCGGGATCATGCTGCGCCTGCGCTTCGACATCCGGCCGGCAGTCGATGGCCCCAAGGACCACTACAAGCGGCCCCGTCCCTATCTGGTCGATGAGGGCGCGATCTGCATCGACCGCAGCGACGGCCTCGACAAGAGCCCCGACTATCCGTCCGGCCACAGCACCTGGGGCTGGGCGATCGGCACGGTCCTGGCCCAGGCCTCGCCGAACCAGGCGGCCGAAATCATGGCCCGAGCCCGGGCCTTCGGCGAAAGCCGGATGGTCTGCGGCGTCCACAATGCCAGTTCGGTGACGGCGGGTCAGGTCAATGGCGCGGCCCTGATGGCGGCCGTCAACGGCTCGCCCCTGTTCCGCTCCGACCTCGAGGCCCTGCGCGCCGAGATCGCCGCCGCCCGCAAGGCCGGCCCCGCCCCGGACAGGACGGCCTGCGCCGCCGAGGCCGCCCTGATCGCTCAACCCCTGCTCTGAGCTTGCGGGAGCGGCTGCGCGCCTCTACCTCTTGGCCATGGCCCATCATGCCGCTTGCGATCACGATCATGACCACCACGGCGTCGCCGGCGCGGCCCTCGCGGCCGAGCTCGCCGCCGCCGAGTCGCGCTGCGCGGCGGCCGACCAGAGGCTGACCCCGCCCCGGCGCCGGGTGCTGGAACTGCTGCTGCAGGCCGGCCAGCCGGTGAAGGCCTATGACCTGATCTCGACCTTTGCCGTGGATGGCCCGCCGGCCAAGCCGCCGACCGTCTATCGCGCCCTCGATTTCCTGGAAAAACAGGGCTTTGCCCACCGGATCGAGAGCCTCAACGCCTATGTCGCCTGCCGCAAGGAAGCCGACGGCCACGCCGCCGCCTTCCTGATCTGCGACTGCTGCGGCGCGACCCGCGAGATCGAGCCCAAGGCCAGCGCCGAGATCATCGCCGCCGGGGCCGCCGCCGGCTATGCCCTGACCGGCGTGACCATCGAGGCACACGGCCTGTGCGGGGATTGCCGATCCTAGCTCATCTGCCCCCTCCGGGGGCGGACGACCGCGCAGCGGTCCGGTGGGGGCAGGTGATCAGTTTGCGATGACTCGCCCCCTCCGCGCTGCGCGCTCCTCCCCCTCAGGGGGAAGATGATCCGCGTGATTGCCTAGGCCGCATGAACCCCGCTAGGCTCAAACAACCGTTCAACCTGCCGAGACCCCGCCCATGACGACCGCTGAGACCCTGCCCGGCGTCGAGATCTGGCGCGGCGGGGTCAATACCTGGGACTGCGACGAGATGGGGCACATGAATGTGCGCCACTATATCGTCCGCGCCATGGAGGGTCTGGTCGGGCTGGCGGCGGAACTGGGCCTGCCCCATGCCTTTACCCCCTATGCCAATGCCACCCTGCTGGTGAAGGAGCATCACGTCCGCTTCCTGCGCGAGGCCCATGCCGGCGCGACCCTGCACATGCTGGGCGGGGTGATCGAGATCACCGACACCGAGGCCAGGCTTCTGCAGCTGCTGGTCCATTCGGCGAGCGGCGAACTGGCCGCCACCTTCCAGACCACGGTCGTCCACGCCACCCCGCGCGAGGGCGAGGTCTTTCCCTGGCCCCGGATCACCCGCGAGCGGGCCGCGGCCCTTATGGTCGAGGTCCCGGAAAAGGCCCGGGCCCGCAGCATCGACCTGTCGCCCTTCACCCCCACTGCCGGCCTGGCCCGTGCCGAGACCCTGGGGATGAAGCGGATCGGACTGGGGGCCCTGTCGCCGACCGAATGCGACGTCTTTGGCCGCATGCGCACCGAGCAGTTCATCGGCCGGGTCTCCGACGGCATCGGCAGCTTCATCGGCCCGTTCCGCGACGCGATCGTCGAGCATGCTGACCACAAACCGACGCGGTTCGGCGGGGCCGTGCTGGAATATCGCCTGGCCTATCTGGCCTGGCCCCAGGCCGGCGACCGGGTCGAGCTGCGCTCCGGCCTGATCAGCGCCGATCCGCGCACCATGCGCATGGCCCACTGGATGATCGATCCCGCCACGGGCCTCGCCTGGGGCACATCCGAAGCCGTGGCCATCACCTTCGACCTCGACGCCCGCAAGGCGGTGCCGATCAGCCCGGCGGCGCAGGCGGGGTTGGAGGCGTTTTCGGTAGAGGGGCTGTCCCTTTAGTTCCGCTCTCCCCGGCGAAAGCCGGGGCCCAGATCGAAACCTGATCGATTCAAGACTTGGCTAAGCCCGCAGGCGAGTCATCCCCAAAATTCTCCGGATGAATCTGGGTCCCGGCTTTCGCCGGGAAGAGCGGGTTTTTAACGCGTCGCCATCCGGAAGATCGCATCCCGCGCCAGATCCGGCCGTTCCATCGGCAGGAAGTGGCTGGTGCCGGCCACGGTCTCGACCGTTACGTCGCGGCCACGGCGGGCGAAGCCGTCGCCGGCCCGGCAGGTCGAGCCGCGCTCGGCCTTCAGGATCCGCACCGGCCCCGTGACCTTGCGGATCGCCCGCCACGGATCGTGGGCCTGGGCTGAATAGTTCGAGGCCTCCCAGGCCGGAGCGCAGGCCAGTTCGACCTTGCCGTCCTCGCGATCGACGAAGCCGCCGTCGACATAGTCGGCCAGCATGGTCTCGGGCCAGGTCTTGAAGGCCCCGCGACCGGTATAGGCGGTGACCACCGCCTCGCGGTCGTCAAAGACCGCGCGGCGGCGCGAGGCGGCCTGGGCTATGGGCATCTGTTTCCACAGGACCCCGGAGGTCCAGGGGGCCTGGGCATAGAGTGCCACAAGGCGCGGCATGATCACCGGGTCCAGCAGGACAAGGCCCTTGACCGCCTCGGGCCGGGTGGCGGCGGCCAGAAGACTGACCGTTCCGCCCATCGAATGGCCGGCCAGCACCACCGGCGGACCATCGAGGGCCTTGAGCAGGGCAACCAGATCATCGCGCAGATCATGCCAGGAGCGTCGGCCCTCGGCCTCGGCGGCCAGCGGCGTTGACCCGTGGCCTCGCTGGTCGATGGCCAGGATCCGCAGGCCCGCCGCCAGAGGGGCCAGCAGGCTGTTATAGGTCTGGGCGTTGAAACCGTTGGCGTGAACGAAGATCACGTCGATGGCCCGGTCCTGTGGGCCGAACTCCAGGGCCGCGATCTCGCCGGGCCCGGCCGGGCTGTCGATGGCGATCAGGCGTCTGCGGGGCTGGCGAAACACGGCCGCATCCATCGGCGAGGTCCTTCTTGCGGCTCTCAGGCACGATAGGGCCGCCACCGGGCCGCGTCCATGGAGCCTGACGCCGCGCCCCTGAATAGGACTCAGCCCCCTCCCCATGGGAGAGGGGGCCAATCCGCGTTCTAGGCCTGGGTCAGCTGCCACTCACCGCGATTGTCCTGGCAGGCGCTGTAGCGCTCGGTGGCCGGACGCTGGCCGGAGGTCGAGATCGAGGCGTCGATCACCCGGCACGAGGCCGCGACGACCTGCACCGGCCGGACCAGGGAGGCGGCGGCATAGCCGACCGCATAGCCGTTCTGGCCGACCAGGACCCAGCCGCCGCCCGGGGTAGCGCCGAGGGCGTCGAAGGTCTGGCCCGGGGTCAGCTTGCCGACCAGGGCGGCCTTGGCCGAAGGGCCGGCGCGCAGGTTGGAGGCACCGCTGGAGGCATAGCGGCCGCCCAGGGCGTCATAGCTGGGCAGGGACTGCACACCCTGGGCGAAGCGCAGGTTGCGGCTGTCGACCGGCGGGCCGTAGCTGGACGAGACCACGTCGATCCGGCCCGAGGCCCCGGTGCGCGCATTGCTCCAGGTCTGGGGCTGGCCGGTTTCGAGCGCCTTCTTGGTGGCCTGCTGGGCCAGGGCGGTGTCGGTCGACTGCATCCGGCAGCCGATATAGGAGCCCGCCGCCGCACCGGCGGCCGCGCCGACCAGGGCGCCGAGGGTCTTTTCGTTCTTGGCGACCTTGCTGCCGATGAAGGCGCCGGCGGCCGCGCCGATCAGGGCCCCGCCTTCCTGCTTCTTGCCCGAGCCTTCGCACGAGAACAGGCTGCCCAGGCCCTTGGACTGGGCCAGGACCGGGGCCGGAACGGCGAGGCTGGTCGCGGCCAGGGCGGCGATGGCGATCAGGGCGGAGGTGGTCTTCATGGGTCTTCCCTCTGTCTTGGCCGACGCTGATGCGGCCGCATTCCGCAAAGTCACTGTTGGCGCCGCGTCCGGTCCGCGAGATAGTCCCTTATCAACGATAAGGGAGGACGTGATGAGCGCCCACGACCAGGCAGACTATACGTGTTTCAAGGTCGAGATCGAGGCCGGCGTTGCGCACATCCAGCTCAAGCGCCCCGACGCCATGAACACTATGACACGGGCCTTCTGGAATGAGCTTCCCGCAATTGTAAAACATATCGATGACAACGCCCTGGCGCGCTGCATCGTCATCACCTCGACCGGCAAGCACTTCTCGGCCGGCATGGAGCTGTCGGTGTTCACCGACGGCGAGGGCGTCACCGAAGAGCGCGGCGGCGACCGCCATGTGGCCGGCGAAAGCTTCCGCCACCATGTCCACCACCTGCAGAACACCTTCAGCTGCCTGGACCGGGCCCGGATGCCGGTCATCGTCGCCATCCAAGGCGGCTGCATCGGCGGGGCGGTGGACTTCATCAGCGCCTGCGACATCCGCTATGCCACCAACGACGCCTTTTTCTGCATCCAGGAGATCAATATCGGCATGACCGCCGATGTCGGCACCTTCCCGCGCCTGTGCAAGCTGATCCCCGAGGGCTGGGTGCGCGAACTGGCCTATACGGGTCGCCGTCTGCCGGCCGGCAAGGCCATGGCCATCGGCCTGGTCAACGAGCTGTTCGACAG
Source organism: Caulobacter sp. AVps16 (assembly GCF_058681455.1). Taxonomy (NCBI): domain Bacteria; kingdom Pseudomonadati; phylum Pseudomonadota; class Alphaproteobacteria; order Caulobacterales; family Caulobacteraceae; genus Caulobacter; species Caulobacter sp. AVps16. The sequence continues at coordinate 156,227 of NZ_CM178739.1, read as the reverse complement.
CCATGAGGCCCTGGTCGCCCATGCCTTCGCCACCGCCCGCGAGATCGCCGAGAAGTCGCCCCTGGCCGTGGCCGGCAGCAAGGTGATGATCAACTATGCCCGCGACCACACCATCGCCGATGGCCTGGACTATATCGCCACCTGGCAGACCGGCATGTTCGCCGGCTCGCACATGGCCGAGGCCTTCCGGGCCAAGATGGAAAAGCGTCCGGCCGACTTCCCCGACCTGCTGCCGCTGAAAAAGCGGATGTAGCAATCAGGGCCTCCCCCCTCTCGGGGAGGCCTGTCAGCCGACCCCGAGCGGCAGTTCCGCGCCTGTCAGGTCGCAACCCTCGAGGCGGGCTCCGGTCAGGTCCGCCTCGATGAACCGGGCGCGCGGTGCGCTGGCCCCGCTCAGGTTGACGTTGCGCAGCACGGCCCGGCTGAGGTCGGTCCGCGCAAAGCGGTCCTCGGCGATCTGGAGCGGACCCAGCTTGGCCCCGGTCAGGTCGGCCTTGGCCAGTTGGGCACCGACCAGGCGGGCACCGCGCAGATCGGCATTGCGCAGCTTCACGCCGCGCAGGTCCGCGCCCATCAGATTGGCCCCCTGCAGCTCGACCCCGTCCAGATCCATGCCGAAGAACACCGCTCCAGGCGCGAACAGGCCGGTGAGGTGACGGTTCTTCAGGCGGCGCAGGGGCCGGAAATCCACGGACTCGGCCCTGGCGATCTGGCCCTCCCGGCCCTCGGTCCGGACAAAGGTCTCATGAGACTCGAGCACATCATGCAGCGGCAGGTCGTCGATATAGATGATCGGCGGCGGCGCGCGCAGCACCAGGCTCATGTCGACGTCTTCGAGATTGGCCCCGGTGAGGTCCGTCCCGACCAGGATTGCCCGTCGCAGCGAGACCTTGGACAAGTCGGCCTTGTGCAGGTTGGCCCCGGAAAGATCGGCGCCGTCCATGCGGGCATTGGCCAGTTTCGCGCCCTGCAGGCTGACGCCGGTCAGGTCCGCGTCACTGAAGTCTGCCGCCCGGGCAAAGGTCCCCGACATCTGGGCCCCGGACAGGTTGGCACCGTTCAGCAGCGCATAGTCCAGTTCGCCCGGCCGCGTGTCATGCTTGAGAATCCGCAGACCCTTGGTGTCATCCTGAACGGCGGTGACGCCCTCGCGCAGGTCACAGGCCGACAGATTGGCGCCCGACAGATTGGCCCCGCGCAAACATGCCCCGCGCATGTCGGCCCGGGTCAGGTCGCACTCGCGCAGGTCGGCGTCGCGCAGATCGGCCCCATACAGGGTGGCATGGGTCAGCTTGGCGCGGGCCAGCATGGCCCCACCCAGCAGGGCCCCGGTCAGATTGGCCTCGGAAAGGTCCCGGCCCTCGAAATTGTAATTGTTGAGATTCACATAGGCGAGATTGGCGCGGCGGCCGGCCGGCAGCCCCTTCAGGAACCGGGCATGCGAATCCACAACCTCCTTCACGGCGGAGGCATGCAGGGATCGGATCAGACTGGGCCTGGCGGCGGCGGACATGAGTCGGTGGATGTCTCTACGGAAAGCCGATCATGCCGTGCCGGCTTTAAGGAAAGGTGCAGTCCACCGGGGCCGAACCCAAAACGCGTAGGGCTCCAGATCAAAGGCCTAGAGCCAGCCCTTGCGCTTGAACCACAGCAGGGGACCGATCGCGGCGGCGGCCATCATGGCCAGGGCCATGGGATAACCTTCCATCCAGCGCAGCTCCGGCATGTGTTCGAAATTCATGCCGTAGACGCCGGCGATCAGGGTCGGCGGCAGGAAGACGGCCGAAAACACCGAGAAGATCTTGAAGATGGCGTTCTGTTCGATGTTGATCAGGCCCAGGGCCGCATCGAGCAGGAACGTGATGTTGCTCGACACATAGCTGGCATGGTCGGTGATCGACTGCACGTCCCGCTGCAGGGACTTGAGGTGATCACGCAGGTCGCGGTCGCCCTCGAACTGTTCGGCCAGGGAGGCGAAGCTGAGCAGGCGGGCCAGGCTGACCAGGCTGTCGCGGGCCTTGGAATTGATGTTCTGGGCGCGACCCAGCCGGTTGAGGATCTGCTCGAAGGCCCCGCCGCGCGGCCGGCTGAAAATCGCCCGGGACTGGGCCTCGACCTCGCTGGCCGTCCGTTCGATGATGTCGGCGGTCCGGTCGATGATCGCGTCCAGCAGACCCAGAAAGGTCTGGGCGCCGCCCGGACACAGGCTGGGCTGGCGCTCGGCCTGGGCGGCGAACACCGCAAAGGCGCGCGGCTCGACATAGCGGATCGTGACCAGGCGTTGCCCGGTCAGAACGAAGGTCACCGGCGCGGCGGTCGGCAGGTCGCCGTCGGCATTGACCAGGATGGTGGCGGTCATGAAGGTACCGCCGTCCTCCTGATAGAGCCGGGACGAGGCCTCGATCTCGGCCATTTCTTCTCGGGTGGGCAGCAGCAGGCCGATCGACTGTTCGACCGACACTTCCTCGGCGCGGGACGGATCGACCAGCTCGATCCACACCGCATCGTCGGGCATGCGCCAGTCGCGGCCGGCATCGGCGTTTTCGAAGCCTGGCGCGCCAAGGCGCAGAATTCTCAGCATGGGTCTGCGAGCCTCGTCACCCGCCGGGAATGGCCCAGTGCGACGCTGCCGTCAATCAGCGGGCTCTAGCGGGGAGCGGCCGGCTTGTCGTCTTCGGCCTGGCCACCCGAGGCGGCGGCGATCAGGGCCGCGATCCGGTCGGTGGAGTCGGCGGCCTGGTTGATCAGGTCCAGCGGCGAGGCGCGCACCGAGGCGGCGACCTGGTTGGCGGCGGACTTGGCCAGGGACACGGCAGCGTCCTGGGCCAGGGCCAGCTTGCTGGTGGCCACGGCGATCTTGGTGGCCTGGGCGTTCTGATAGATGAAGCCGTGGGTCGGATAGACGGTGGTGCCAAGGTCGCGGATCGGGTCGTACCAGACCTTGACCTGGGTCCAGTCGCCGGCCGGCGACACGTCGACGACCGTGACGTCCTGCTCGACCTGACCGCGGGCCCCGTTCATCACCGACCAGTTGGCGTGGGTGACCTGGATAACGCGATCAGTAAGGACCTGGCTGACAAAGGCCACGTGGCCGAGATTCATGCGACCGGTCGGCTTGAAGGAGAGAACGGAGCCGATCTTGGGCACCGAGCCGGTGTCATACTTGCCGGCCGCCTGGCCCCACCAGGTGCGGGCGTCACCGAAGATCTGGATGCCGGACATCAGACGCGCAAACGGCACGCACTGCCAATAGCCATCAGCCACGGCCCCGGAAACGGGCAGCAGGCTGATCATGGCGGCAGCGGCGATGGAACCCCAGAGGGTCCTCGTCCGTTTCGTCATGCTGTGGGCGCTCCCGCGTGTCACTCGGCGAAGCAGTAACCCTGACAGCGACATGTGAAAAGAGTGTTTCTTAGGCGCCGACCGTAATTGGGCCTGGCTGCCCGCGACGCTGCGCCCACGCTTTCAGCAGATTCCGGGCCGGCTTTTCTATCAGGTGATAAGATGCCGAGGACAGCGGAACCAGGGCGGCGACAATGATGATCCAGATCAGCAGGGGCAGTTTATCGCCTTCGATCTGAAGCAGCTTTGTGGCCGCATTGACCGCTACGATCTTCCAGGGGATGCAGATCATATAGGTCGAGTAGCTGATCTCACCCAGATAGACGAGAATGCTCTGGCTGCCGAAACTTGAACCGCTCGCGGTCAGGCTGGCCAGCATCAGGATCAGGCCGCCCAAAGCCGCAACAATAACCATATCGGGGGCCCCGAACTGCACAGTGCCCAGAACCACGGCACCCAGGATCGCGGCGCCGGGCCCGGCGAGTCGGCCCGGGATCGATCCTGACCGCCACAGGGCATGCAAGGCACAGCCATAGGCGAAACACGGCACGATCCGCAGCGCGCCCCAATGGATCGTGGCGGCGGTCAGCGGAAAGCCGGCCAGCCGCTCGAAGGCCGGATAGAGGATGGCAATCAGGCCAAGGGCCAGGCCGACCGCCAGGAACGGCCGCTTGCGCAGCCGCCAGGCTAGAAGGGCGAAGACGGGAAAGCTGAGATAGGCGAACCACTCGGCCGAGATCGACCATGAGGCATGGTTCCAGCCCGCGACCGGGGCAAAACCCCAGGCGTGGACGAGCAGCAGGTTGGCCGGCAGCGCTTCCCAGGAGACGATGTTGTTGCCGACCGTGATGCCGGCGAGGCCGGCGACGGCGGCCATCAGTCCGACACCCGCCAGGGTGGCCAGATGCAGGGGATAGACCCGCGCCAGGCGGTTCCAGAGGAAGGCACCATAGCGGAACTTGCCCTGGCCAAAGTCCTGCAGATAGACGTGGCAGAGGATGAAGCCCGAGAGGGTGAAGAAGGCTTCGACCCCGAGATAGCCCTTGCTCGCCGCAGCCGGCGTGAAGCCAATTGCCAGATTGGGCCAATAGTGGAACATCACCACCCAGAAGGCGGCGAAGAACCGAAGTGCGGTCAGGGACTTGATATTGGCGGCGTCGGGCATACTTCAGGTCCAGTTTGGCGAAGCCCGGGGGGCTTCCGTCACGTTCCCTTGCATGGACGGGGCCCACTGAGGGGTGGGTCGAGACGCTTTTCCAGACAACAGACTTAGAACAGGACGATGAACGAACTCCTTAATCTCGCCGTGGACCCTGCAGCCTGGGCCGCCCTGATCACCCTGATCGTCATGGAAGTCGTGCTGGGCATCGACAACCTGATCTTCATTTCCATTCTCTCCAACAAGCTGCCGGAAGAGCATCGCCAGCGCGTGCGCCGCATCGGTATCTCGCTGGCCCTGATCATGCGCCTGGTCCTGCTGTCGACCATCGCCTTCATCGTCGGCCTGGTGCATCCGGTGTTCGACCTGGGCATTGCCGGCCCGACCGGTCCGCACGGCGAGCCGTCGTTCGAGACCGCCTTCTCCTGGCGCGACCTGATCCTGCTGGCCGGCGGCTTGTTCCTGATCTGGAAGGCCACCAAGGAAATCCACCACACGGTCGATCCCAACCAGGAGAGCCATGACGTCCTCGACAAGACCGGGGCGGCGATCTCCAATGTCGGTTCGGCGATCTTCCAGATCATCTTGCTGGACCTGGTGTTCTCGATCGACTCGATCCTGACCGCTGTCGGCATGACCGATCACCTGCCGATCATGGTCATTGCCGTGCTCGTGGCCGTCACGGTCATGCTGCTGGCCGCCGATCCCCTGGCCAACTTCATCAACAACAACCCGACGGTCGTGATGCTGGCCCTGGGCTTCCTGCTGATGATCGGTACGGTTCTGATCGCCGAGGCCTTCGGCATGCACGTGCCGAAGGGCTACATCTATACGGCCATGGCGTTCTCGGCCGCGGTCGAGGGACTCAACATGATGTCGCGTCGAGCCGCGGCGAAAAAGAAGGCGGCGGCCGGGGAGCACTAGGCTCCACCCGTTCCCCAGACGATCAGCGCCCCGGCCCGCAAGGTCCGGGGCGTTTTTTATGGCCCGGGGCGACCAGGACCCCGCGAAACTACAGAAAGCTGTAGGGGTCGATGTCGATCACGACCCGCACGGAGTTCGGGATCCGGGCCCGGGCGCGCCAGGCGGCCATGAAGCCCTGCAGGTCCACCCGGCGATCAGCCCGCACCAGGAACCGCTTGCGACGTCGGCCGCGCACCAGCCCCAGAGGCGCATCGGCAGGGCCGAACACCTCCACCCCCTCGGCATTGGGGATCACGGCCGCCAGGGCCTCGACATAGGCGTCCAGGGCCGCGCCGTCCGGACCCGAGGCGATCACCGCCGCCAGGCGTCCGAACGGCGGCAGACCGGCCTCCTCGCGCATGCGCAACTCGGCCTCGACAAAGGCATCGCGGTCCTGGGCCTTCAGGGCCTGCAGCACGGCGTGATCCGGCGAATAGGTCTGCAACAGGGCCCGGCCTGGCTTTTCATGCCGCCCGGCGCGCCCGGCCGCCTGGGCCAGCAGCTGGAAGGTCCGCTCCCCGGCCCGCAGGTCGCCGCCGCGCAGGGACAGGTCGGCATCGACCACCCCCACCAGGGTCAGGTTCGGGAAGTTGTGACCCTTGGCGGCCGCCTGGGTGGCGACCAGAATATCGATCTCGCCCGCCGCCATCGAGGCCACCAGGGCCCGCGCCGCGGCAGCATCCATTACGGTGTCCGACGAGAACACCGCGATGCGGGCGGTCGGGAACAGGTAGCGGGCCTCTTCCTCGACACGCTCCACCCCGGGTCCGATGGAGACGAGGCTGTCCCGGGCCCCGCAGTGCGGACAGGCCTCGGGCTTCTTCATCGAAAAGCCGGTCAGGTGACAGACCAGCCGCCCGGTATAGCGATGCTCGACCAGCCAGCTGTCGCTGTCGGGCGACTTCATCTTTTCGCCGCAGGCCTTGCACAGGACCAGGGGCGCATAGCCCCGGCGGTTGAGGAACAGCATCGACTGCTCGCCGCGGGCCAGGGTCACGGTCATGGCCTTGATCAGCGGCGGCGACAGCCAGCGCCCCGGTTCGGGCGGGGTTTCGCGCAGGTCGATCAGTCCGATGTCGGGCAGCTGGGCCGCCCCGTGCCGGGCGCTGAGCCGCAGCCAGCGATAGCGGCCGCTCTGGGCATTGAACAGGCTCTCCAGAGACGGCGTGGCCGAGGCCAGAACCACCAGGGCCCCCTCGATCTTGGCGCGGGCCACGGCCAGGTCGCGGGCCTGGTAGATGAAGCCCTCTTCCTGCTTGAACGAGCTGTCATGCTCTTCGTCGACCACGATCAGCCGCAGCTTGCGGAAGGGCAGGAACAGGGCCGAGCGGGCCCCGACCACGATCCGGGCCTGGCCGCTGGCCACGCCTTCCCAGACGCGCCGGCGTTTGGGCGGAGCGACACCGGAATGCCATTCGGCCGGCACCGCCCCGAACCGGGCCTCGAACCGCGCCATCACCGCCTGGGTCAGGGCGATCTCGGGCAGCAGGATCAGGACCTGACTGTCCGGATCCTCGGCCAGGGCGGCGGCGACGGCCTCCAGATAGACTTCGGTCTTGCCCGAGCCGGTCACCCCGTCGAGGAGGGCCGCCTGGAAGCCGCCCTCCCCCAGCATGTCGCCCAGCACCTCGGCGCAGGCCTGCTGGCTGGCGTTCAGGGATTGTGGCGGCAGGGTCAGGTCGGGGGCAGGGAAACGGCTGTCAGGCTCGATGAGCGTTATGGCCAGGGCCCCTTCATCGACCAGGCCCTTGACGACGCCGGCCGAAACCCCCGCCAGATTGGCCAGAGCAGCCCCGGACTTCGGACCCTCCCGGGCCGCCGCCAGCACCTTCAGCCGCGCCGGGGTCATGCGTGCCGGCTCGGTCCCGGTCAGGACCAGCACCTTGTCCGGCCTGGGCGGCGGATGGCGCAGGCCGCGCAGGGCCATGGCCAGCGGCCAGCCGGCCACATCGACCGCATAGCGCGCCGCCCAGTCGACAAAGGTCAGGACACCGGGCGGCAGGGGTGGATCGTCCAGCCGCTCCAGAACCGGTTTCAGCGGCCGGTTGCCGCCGGTGCCGTCGCGCAGAGCGGTGACCACCCCGCGAATCACCCGCGGCCCCAGGGGCACGGTCACATGATCGCCGACCGCCAGGCCCAGACCCTCGGGCTCGGCATAGTCGAACGCCTCCGGCAGCGGCATGGGCAGAAGGACAGAAGCGATGCGCGGCATGGGAAAGAGCTTCTGCCGCGAAAGCCCTTCCGGGTCGAGATGGTCTGTCGTCAGGGACCGCAAGCCGGCGTTAACCGATATGGGGTTTGATGCCGCCTCTCTGAGTGGAATTACCGTGGGGCGGAGAAGACCGACGATGAGCGACGCGACCCAAGCCTTGAAAAAGCCCGTCGATCCCGAGCTGGTCCGCGCCTTCCTGCGCGATGAGCCCGATTTCCTCCGCGACGACAGCAGCCTGCTGGGCGAGCTGGGCCTGCGGGTCGACGGCGGCAATGTCATTGATTTTGGCCCCGCCGCCCTGGCCCGGGCCGCCGCGGCCCACCGTCGCGAAGCCGTCGTCCGCCGCGAGATCGAGGCCACGGCCCGCGCCAATTTCTCGGCCCAGGCCCAGACCCATGCCGCGGTCATCGACCTGCTGGACGCGCGCAACCATTCCGACCTGGCCCGCCGGGTCGACGAAATGGCCAATCTGCGCTTTTCCCTGACCAGCGGCGTCATGGCCCTGGAAGGTCCCGGCCGGGTTCCGGCCGGCTGGCACGCCCTGATCGAAGGCCAGATCGACATGCTGATGGGCGAACACGCCGTGGCGCGGATGGGCTTCTATGCCCCGGCCCTGGGCCTGTTCGGCGACAAGCTGGACCATATCCGCAGCATGGCCCTGGTCCGCATGGCCCTGTGGGAGCCCTCGCGCCAGGGCATTCTGGCCTTTGGCTCGACCGATCCCGAGGCCTTCACCCCCGACATGGGCTCTGACCTGGTGGCCTTCCTGGCCCGCGTGGTCGAGCGCACCGCCGAGCGCTGGCCAATCCTGTGACCCCTGTGACGAGCGGCCGCCAGGCCCTCGTCGCCTGGCATGACTATCTTGAGCACGAACGCCGGGCCTCGCCCCGCACCGTGCGGGCCTATGGCGACAACGTCCTGGCCTATCTGAACTTCCTGGAGCGCCATCGCGGCGAGACGGTGACCCTGGCCGACCTCGGTGCGATCACGGCGGCCGAGCTGCGCGCCTATCTGGCCTTCCGCCGCACCGGCGAGGACGCCCTGGCTCCGCGCTCGCTATCGCAGAGCCTCTCGTCGATCCGGGCCTTTCACCGCTTCCTCGACCAGCGCCTGGACACCCCCAACCCCCATGTCGAGCTGGTGCGAGGCCCGCGCCTGAAGGTCGGCCTGCCGCGTCCGGTCACCGAAGACCAGGCCCATGGCCTGATCCACGAGATCGGGGCCGACCCCGATCGCGAGGACTGGGAAGTGGCCCGCGACGAGGCCGTCCTGACCCTGCTCTGGGGCTGCGGCCTGCGGATTTCCGAGGGTCTGTCCCTGCGCCGTCGCGACGCCCCCCTCGGTGAAACCCTGAGGATTACCGGCAAGGGTGGCAAGACCCGGATCGTGCCGGTGCTCGACGCCGTCCGCGAGACCATTGCGGTCTATGTCGCCGTCCTGCCGTTCGCCCTGTCGCCCGACGAGCCGCTGTTTCGGGCGCGGAGGGGCGGGCCACTGTCGCCGCGCCACGTCCAGGCCAGTGTCCAGATCCTGCGCGGCCGGCTGGGCCTGTCCGACCGGGTGACCCCCCATGCCCTGCGCCATGCCTTCGCCACCCACCTGCTGGGGGCCGGCGCCGATCTGAGGTCGATCCAGGACCTGCTGGGCCATGCCTCGCTGTCGACGACCCAGCGCTACACGGAGGTCGACGCCGCCGGCCTGATGGCCGCCTATGCCCGGGCCCATCCCCACGCCTGACGGGCGACCGTGAGTCAAAACCGCGCTGTGGCAGACTGTCGCGATTTTCCTCACAGTTTTCGCGCATTAACCGCGTTTTTACTGCGCGCACGGCTTGTGGTCGCAAGAACCGGCGCCTGTCTTTCGACTGGCGGGCGTTGCGGACATGAGGCGAGCGATGAATATCGACGATCTGAAGATTTCGACCAAGGTGGCCCTGCCCGCCGTGATCCTGACCGTGGTGGCCCTGTCCATCGTCGGCATGGGAGCCTGGCAGGCCAACAAGGCCGAAGAGTCCACGAGGATTCTCGTCGAAGAGCGCGCCCCAGCCGAACTGGAGGCCTCGCGCTTCAACCGCCGGATCATGACCATCGGCTATGCGGCCTATCGCACGGTGTCCAATACCGGATCCTCGCCCGAGGCCCAGGCGGCGAGTCAGGAAATGGATACGGCCTACAAGGAGGCCAAGGAACGTATCGCCGCCATCAAGAAGGCTGACCCTGCAGCCAGCAAGACCCTGGCCGACTTCAGCCAGCGCCTGGAAAAGATCTATTCGAGCGCCCGTCAGGGGGCTGACCTGGCCCTGATGGATGCCGACGAGGCCGCGATCATGGTCATGGCCGTGATCGATCCGGACATTGCCAGCCTCAACAAAGACGTCAGCAAGTGGACCAACGACCATTCCGCCGCCACTGATGTGATGGTCGCTGAGGCCAAGAAAGAGGCGACGGCCGGCACCATCTTCAGCGTGCTGTTCGGCTTCATCTCGGCCGGTGCCGCCATGCTGTTCGCCCTGTGGATCGGCAACAACAAGATCTCCAAGCCCCTGACCAACCTGTCGCGGACCATGGAAACCCTGGCCCAGGGTTCGGTCGACGTCGACGTGGTCGGTGCCCAGCGCAAGGACGAGGTCGGTGCCATGGCCCGCTCGGTCCAGGTGTTCAAGGACAATGCCCTGGCCCTGCGCTCCGCAGAGGCCAACCAGCAGCGCCTGTCGGCCGAGACCGAGGCCGAGCGTCGCCGCAGCCAGGAGACCGCCGAGGCCTCGGCCCGCGAGCAGGCCTTCGTGATGGAAGCCCTTGCCGCAGGCCTGAACAAGCTGGCCGACGGCGACCTGACCTATCGCGTCGATGCCGACTTCCCGCCCGCCTATCAGCGCCTGCAGAGCGACTTCAACGGCGCCATCACCCAGATGGAAGAGGCGATGCGGACCATCGTCCACGCCGCCAGCAGCATCGGTGCCGGTTCGGATGAAATCGCCTCGGCCGCCGACGACCTGTCGCGCCGCAGCGAGCAGCAGGCCGCCAGCCTGGAAGAGACCGCCGCCGCCCTCGACGAGATCACCGCGACGGTGAAGCGCTCGTCAGCCGGTGCCGTCGAAGCCTCGCGTGTCGTCGGCTCGACCCGTTCGGACGCCGAACGCTCCAGCGTCGTCGTGCGCAGCGCCGTCGAGGCCATGAACCAGATCGAGAAGTCCTCGCAGTCGATCAGCCAGATCATCGGCGTCATCGACGAGATCGCCTTCCAGACCAACCTGCTGGCCCTGAACGCGGGCGTCGAGGCGGCGCGGGCCGGTGAAGCCGGTCGCGGCTTCGCGGTCGTCGCCCAGGAAGTGCGGGCCCTGGCCCAACGCTCGGCCGACGCCGCCAAGGAAATCAAGACCCTGATCTCGACCTCGACCCAGCAGGTGGGTCAGGGCGTGGCCATGGTCGGCCAGACCGGCGAGGCCCTGCAGGCCATCGTCGCCAAGGTCAGCGAGATCGACGCCCTGGTCAGCGAGATCGCTGCCGGCGGTGCCGAACAGGCCACCGGCCTCAACGAGGTCAATGCCGCCGTCAACCAGATGGACCAGACCGTCCAGCAGAACGCCGCCATGGTCGAGCAGTCGACTGCGGCCAGCCACTCCCTCAAGGGCGAGGCCGGCAATCTGATGCAGATGATCTCGCGCTTCCAGGTCAGCGGCGGTGGGGCCTCCTCGGCTCGCGCCCCCGCCCGCCGTTCGGCCGCCCCGCCCACGCGCCCCACCCTGCAACCCGCCTCGTCCAGCAGCCGTCCGGGTGCCAATCCGGTCCGCGCCGCCCAGGCCAAGCTGGCCGCCTTCGCAGGCTCGGCCAAGCCGGCCGCCGACGAGTGGGAAGAGTTCTAGTCCTAGTAAGCGTAAGCGCCCCAGATCCCCCTCTTGGGGCGTTCCTCCCCTGAAAATGACTGAGCCCCGCCAGGACACTGGCGGGGCTTTTTTCTGTGGTCAGGCCGCGCGGGGGGCGCGGCAGCCGCCGGGCTGGCATACGGATTACCGCGAATTCATCCGGATCGCCGTCGCGACACCTAGTCTCTCTACATGTGTAGCGCTACACATGTAGAGAGACTAGGTGTCGTGGAGGCCGCCATGATCGAATCCCTGCCCCGCCGCGAACGCGAGGTCTTTGAGACCCTCTGCCGCCTGGAGGCCAGCACGGCCGCCGGGGTACGCGGCGCGCTGTCCGACCCGCTGAGCGATTCAGCCGTCCGCACCATGCTCTCGCGCCTGGAGGCCAAAGGCCTGGTCGAGCGGTCCAGCGGCCCCGGCGGTTTCGTGTTCCGCCCTGTCCAGCAGACCGAGGCCGTCGCCGCGAGCGCCCTGCGGCGCATGATCGACACCTTCTTCGCCGGCTCGGCCGCCAGTGCTGCCACCGCCCTGCTGGGCCTGGGCCAGCGACTGACGCCCGAGGAAGCGGCCGCCCTGGAGCAGGTGATTGACCGCGCCGTGGAGCCGCGCTCATGACTGCGGGCCTTCTCCTGTCGCTGCTGGTCAAGTCCAGCCTCATCGCCGGTGCCGGTCTGGCCTGCGCCCGCTTCCTGGCCCAGCGCCCCGTCGACCGCGTGGACATCCTGCGCGCCACGGTCTGCCTGCTGCTGGCCCTGCCGATCATTATGAACATCCTGCCGGCGATGAACCTGGCCCTGTTGCCGCCGTCATCGCCCGATGTGCCCGCCACGATCCTGCCGGTCCTGACCGGCGAGGTGGCCGCGCCCGCGCCGTTCTGGCCACCGTCCATCCCGATGATCGGTGGCCTGTGGCTGCTCGGCGTCGTCGCTGTGGCCGGCCGGCTACAACTGGGACTGCTGACCCTCAACCGCTGGACGCGCCAGGGCCGGCCTGTGACCTGTCCGACATGGTCTGCGCCGCTGGAACACCTGCCGCCGGTCGACCGCCCCCGCCTGGTGTCCAGCGATCGCCTGACCAGTCCGCTGAGCTGGGGTGTATCGCCCGGCATTATCCTCATCGATCCGGGCAGCCTCACCGAGCGCCACGCCGCCCCCGCCATCCTGGCCCATGAGATGGCCCATCTGCGGCGTCATGACTGGATCTTCCTGGTGCTCTCCCGCCTGGCCCTGGCCCTGTTCTGGTTCAATCCGCTGGTCTGGCACCTGCACGCGGTGCTCGCCGACCGGTCGGAAGAGGCCGCTGACGCCGCCGCGCTCCAGACCGTCGACCGCACCCTCTATGCCAGGGCCCTGGTCCGGCTAGCCGCCCACCCGACCCCTCACATGAGCGCCCCCCGAGCCGCGACCGCCATGGCTGCCGACTCCCGCACGCTGAAGACAAGGATCGCCTGCATCATGACCGACAAGCCTGCCCGCTGCCGCCGCCTCACCGTTGCCCTGACCATCGCCGCCCTGGGCATGGTCGCCACGCCGCTGGCCGCCCTGGGCCTGAGCCGCCAGGACTCGCCCGCGCCGGCTGAAGCGCCGACTGCGACAATCGCCCGCCCCCCGCCTGCACGGCCCGTGCCGCCCGAGCCGCCCGAGCCACCCGAGCCGCCGGAGCCCCCGCCGCCGCCGCCGGAACTGCCCCCGCCACCGCCGCCGCCTCCCCCCCCGGAGTTTCCACCGCCGCCTCCGCCTCCACCGCCTCCGCCTCCGCCGCCGACAAAGAGGCAGATCGCCGCCGATTGGCGTCGCGTGGCCGCAGACGCCCGCGCCGTTGCGGCCGAGGCCCGGGGCCGGGCCGCGGAAGCCCGCCACGAGGCCGATAGCGCCCGCGTCGCCGGCGAGGAGGCCCGTGTCCGCGCCGATCAGGCCAGGATCATGGGCGAGCAGGTCCGCATGGTCGGCGAGCGCGCCCGCCAGGAGGTGGCCAGCCACATGATCGAGGCCCGCGCCCAGATGGCCCTGGGCGCCGAACAGATCCGCCAGGGCGCCCGGCAGCTACGCACCGAAGCCGTGCGCCTGAGCGATCCCGCCTACCGCGCCCGGCAGATCGCCGAGAACCGCGCCCGGGGGAATGTGGTCACCGACGCCGAGCTGCGCGCCGTGGCGGCGCGCATGCCCGCTCAGGCCGACCAGATGGATCGCCAGGCCGAAGATCTGGCCCGGGAGGCCCGCAAGACGAGCTGAGCGCGCGGAGGACGCGATCCCCGCCCCTTAGGCCCTGCCGGACAACCGGCAGGGCCTTTTCTTTGATCGGGCGGTGGCTGGACAGCCGCGTCCGGCAGGAGAGCGGACAGAAAAATGGCGGGGCTCCGTTGCCGAAACCCCGCCACAGCATGTCCGATGGATCGAACGTGGCTTCAAATTTCGGCCAGGCCGATCAGGCCTGCATGGTCCAGCCCTCGACGCCCATGGCCGCCTGGCGCAGGGCTTCGGAACGGGTCGGGTGCGGGTGGCAGGTGCGGGCCACGTCTTCCGAGGCGCCGCCGAACTCCATGGCCACGCAGAACTCGCCGATCATGTCGCCGACATTGGGGCCCACCATGTGGACGCCGAGAATGCGATCGGTCGCGGCATCGGCCAGAACCTTCACCTGGCCTTCGCCCTCATGGTTGATCTTGGCGCGGCTGTTGGCGGTGAAGGGGAACTTGCCGACCTTGTAGGCGATGCCTGCGGCCTTCAGCTCTTCCTCGGTCTTTCCGACCGTGGCCACTTCCGGCTTGGTGTAGATGACGCCGGGGATCAGGTCATAGTTCACATGGCCGGCCTTGCCCGCGATCAGCTCCATGCAGGCCACGCCCTCGTCCTCGGCCTTGTGGGCCAGCATCGGCCCTGAGGTCACGTCGCCGATCACCCAGACGCCCGGAGCGGTGGTCTTGAAGTGGTCATTGGCGATCACGCCGCGCTTGTCGGGCACGATGCCGACCGTCTCCAGGCCCAGACCTTCCGTGAACGGACGGCGGCCGATGGCGACCAGCACATAGTCGGCCGCGATCGTCTGGGCTGCGCCGCCGGCGACAGGCTCGACCGACAGCTCGACGCCCTTGGCCGAGGCCTTGGCGCCCGTGACCTTGGCCCCGAGCTGGAACTTGAAGCCCTGCTTGGTCAGGCTGCGCTGGAACACCTTGGCGGTGTCGTCATCCAGGCCCGGGCAGATGCGGTCCAGATATTCGACCACGGTGACCTCGGCGCCCAGGCGGCGCCAGACCGAGCCCAGCTCCAGGCCGATCACGCCGGCCCCGATCACGACCAGGCTCTTGGGCACTTCCGGCAGGGACAGGGCGCCGGTCGAATCGACGATGCGCGTGTTGTCGACGGTGACGCCCGGCAGCGGCGTGGGCTCCGAACCCGTGGCGATGACGATGTTCTTGGTCTCGAGGGTGGTTTCCGAACCGTCCTCGGCCTTGACCACCACCTGGCCGGCACCGGCGATCCGGCCCCAGCCCTTGATGTAGTCGACCTTGTTCTTCTTCATCAGGAACTCGACGCCCTTGGTCAGGGCTTCGACGCTGTCGGCCTTCTGGGCCATCATCTGCGGCAGGTTCAGCTTGGGCTTCACCTCGATGCCGAGCTTGGCGAACTCGCCATTGGTCGCGGCGTCATAGAGTTCCGAAGCGTGCAGCAGGGCCTTGGACGGCATGCAGCCGACGTTCAGGCAGGTGCCGCCCAGCTTGCCGCGTCCCTCGATGATGGCGACCTTCAGGCCGAGCTGACCCGCGCGGATCGCGCCGTTATAGCCGCCGGGACCGCCCCCGATGATGACGACGTCGTACTGAGCCATGGGTCTTGAGCCTTCAGGACGCGCCGGAAGCGGCGCCGGACAGAATATGGGGCCTCGCCGGCCGCATTGTCAGACCTTTGGAGGCGGGAGTTCCTTAGAGCGCGAACGGTTAAAACGAAACCCGCTTTCGACGCTGGATGCCCTGAAAAGGGTGCGAAATCCGGCCTTTGGGCCTCATGGCCCTGCCCCCTTCCCTCATCTTTCGACGCGCCCTAGCTTCCCGCCCATGCTTCGCGCCCTGACCCTCGCCCTGACCCTGCTGGCGACCGCCCCCGCCCTGGCCCAGACTGCGCCCGCCGAGGGGCGGCCGATTGTCATCGGCCAGTCCCTGACCCTGGACTCGAAGATCCTCAAGGATACCCGGCGGATCAATGTCCACCTGCCGGCCAGCTATGGCAGCAGCCCCGCCAAGGCCTATCCGGTGCTCTACTTGCTGGATGGGGGCGAACAGGAGGACTTCCCCCATATCGCCGGCCTCGCCCAGCTCGGCGAGCTGTCCTGGACCTGGCGCGAGATGATCGTCGTCGGGATCGAGGGCGTCGATCGGCGTCGCGACCTGACCCACCCCACCACGGTCGCCAAGGAACGCAGCGACTTCCCGACCAGCGGCGGCTCGGCCGCCTATCGCCAGTTCCTGGGCGAGGAGCTGAAGCCATGGATCGCGGCCCGCTATCGCACCAGCGGCGAAACCGCCCTGATCGGCGAATCCCTGGCCGGTCTGTTCGTGGTCGAGACCTTGCTCAAGCAGCCGGCTCTGTTCGACGCCTATATCGCCGCCAGCCCCAGCCTGTGGTGGAACGACCAGAGCCTGGCGCGCGGCGCGGCGGCTGACCTGGCGCTCTGGCCGGCGGGCGAGCGGCGGCTCTACCTGACCATCGGCGACGAGGGCTCGACCATGCAGGCGGGGGTCGACAGGGTGGTGGCGGCGCTGAAGGCCGCACCGCCCAGGGGCCTGACCTGGCGCTATGATCCGATGCCCCAGGAGCAGCACAGCACGATCTACCATCCGGCGGCGCTGGAAGCCTTCAAGACGGTGTGGCCGGGGCCGAGGCCGGACTGATAGCGTCTCCCATCAGATGAATAGCTGGGCCCCGCCCCTTCGAGGGTCGGCGGTGGGTGGATTCAGGGCCAAGCTCTTTCCTCCGCTCTCCCCGGCGAAGGCCGGGGCCCAGATCGAGCCCAGAACGCCTGGTGTGTTTGCTAGGGCAGAAGGCGCATCATCCCAGAGGCTCAGGCTGAATCTGGGCCCCGGCCTTCGCCGGGGAGAGCGGATAAAGAAGAGCCAAAAGCGGACCTCCGCAGCGTCTGCAACGGGTGGAAAGCGGAACCTGGCTCGTTAGTCCAGGAAGCTCGGCGGGAGCGCCGCCCACCCGAGCGCGGCGCATGAGGCCTGCGTGTCACAGCGCGATCCGCCGATGATTGTCGGCATTGGCAATTGGATAGCAAGGAAGAGGACTACCCAACGGTAGGCGCGACGTCGCAAAGCGATCCATGATCCGATGATGCCGAGCGCGGCAAAGCCTATATCCAGAGCAGATAGGACCGCCCACCCATCGGGCCGCACTTGGTGTCGAACTAGGTATGCGAGGTAGTCGCCGGACCCAACTGAATGCAGCGCAGACACCAGTGCGAAACCGCTCGCCAATGCCCAGAGGCCGATCGTAGCTGCCTTCATGGTTTCACCCGGGGTACTCGGTGGAAGGTCAAGCTTAGCCTCAGATCCAAGGTCCGCAACGGGTCGAAAGCGGAAATGACGTCCGCGCCTTAAACCCGACCTTGAGCGCTACACCGGAAAGCGGACTGATTGAAGGTCCGCTAGGGGTGGGAAGTGGACCATTGAGGCCCTTGGGTCATTCGTCCGGCGAGACAAATCGCAGGTCCAAATATTGCTGGATCCAGTCCTTGAAGGACGGAGCTACCAGTGCGGTCTTACCCGTCTCGTGATCGAAGAACCAAACCTCGGAATTTTGGTCCAGCGCGACGCCGTCGAAGGCAAACAAGTTGCCCATGCAATCCGAAGCGAAAGCGATCTTGCCCTGAGGCAATCCCATTTCTCGCCAAGCCTCAGTGGATGAGATCATCTCATCTGCTGACAGAAAGTCGGCCACATCAGCGAAATGGACCTCTTCTTCGCAGACGCTATGAAGAAGCGCGATTGTCGGTTGCGGCAAGCCAATGCCGATGACCGCTTCTCGATATTCAGCAGGTAGACGGCCGCCGAGTTGTTCCTCCGCTCGTGCCAAATCGGCAACGTCTACGGGCTCTGGCGGATAGTCGGGATGCGACCATTTAGTCGAAAAGTCGGCGAGCTCGCGCATTGTAGTCCTAGGGTCAAAACCCGATCAAACACTTGAATGATATATTCTTGTTGTGATTCAATCTCCGAAATGGGGGTTGAGTCATGGCTGGAGAGTTCTGGTTGTCGGATCGGCAGTGGGCGGTGATCGATCCGTTGCTGCCGAAAAACCAGTCGGGCGCGCATCGGGTCGATGATCGGCGCGTCATCAGCGGCATCATCCATGTGCTGAAGGTGGGTTGCCGGTGGCAGGACTGTCCAGCGATCTATGGCCCGCCGACGACCATCTACAACCGGTTCCGGCGCTGGACGATTAAGGGTGTCTGGCGGCGGCTGTTCGCGGCTCTGGTCGCGTTCAGCCCCGACGACGTGCACATGATCGACTCCACTAGCGCAAAGGCCCACCGCTCGGCGGGTGGCGGAAAAGGGGGGCCGAAATCCAGGCGATCGGCCGTTCGCGCGGGGGCCGCACGACCAAAATCCACGCCGTCGTCGACGGCAAAGGCCGCCTCATCGCCTTTGAAATAACCGCCGGGCAGCGCGGCGACGCCCCCTTCGCCCGGTCATTGCTTGAGCCGCTTCCCAGTGCGCGCCTCTGCCTGGCCGACACCGCCTATGATGCCGACAGGTTGCGCAATTTCCTGATCGAGCGGGGAACCACCCCTGTCATCCCCAACAACCCGACCCGAAAGCGCATGCAGCCCTTCGACCCGGAGGCCTACAAGCAGCGCAATCTCGTCGAGCGGATGTTCTGCAGGCTAAAGGACTGGCGGCGTGTCGCAACCCGATACGACAAGCTCGCCGCTACCTTCGCCAGCACCGTCTTCATCGCCGCCATCATCATATGGTGGGCCCAATGAGTCTGGAGCCTAGAGCGTTGCCGGCACGAGTGCCGTAGCATGACCTCACGCTAACCGACGCTGCGAATGTCGCCTATGGGTCGAAAGCGGAAATGACGTCCGCACCTTAAACCCGACCTTGGGCGCTACACCAGAAAGCGGACTGATTGAAGGTCCGCTAGGGGTGGAAAGCGTACCTCCACCGCGATAGCCTCAAGACATGTCTGACGAGCAATTGTTTTTGGTCATCTGGGGCGTTGCTATGATGGTGACATGGCCGCCGTGGATTTGGTGGTCCATTCGCAGCCGTCAAGCGCACGGCTATCCCATCATTCCGCGAATACTATCGGCCAGTGTCTATTCAGAACGTCGCGCGTCCGGTCGGCAACGAGGCAAGCTCGCCGGTGCGAGTAACTGTTTGCTGATCTCAGTTACCGAAGACACCTTCCTTGTTGCACCGGCGTTCCCGTTCAATCTGGTCGCGCCACGCGGCATGTTTGGACTGGAGCACACCCTTCGGCGTGATCGGATAGTTGCTTCCACGCAGACGACTTGGCTTGGTGCAAACGTTAGGGTCGAACTGGGCCCCGAGGCGGACCATGCGATACTGGATTTGAAGGTGCGTGACCCAACGGCTTTCGTGAAAGCAGTAGGAGCCAAACCCTAAGGTCCGACTTCGGTCGGAAGCGGCCATATCTCACTCACCAATCGCAGGCGACGCCACGATTATCGGCTCAAGGATGACCTTGTCACCCTCGCGGCGAATGGTGACCTCCACCCCTCGAAACGGCAGCCTTCCGGAAGGCACAGGGCCTGGCTCCTGCCGTGAACGAACAGCTTGGCGCGGACGGGCTCGGGAACCGGGTCGGTCATGGTGATGATCCGTGGCTGTAGGTCGAGCATACACCCGTCGCCACAACGAAAAAGGGGCCGCTTTCGCGGCCCCTTCGACGTTCGACAGTGCGTCGGGACTAGAGGTCCAGCAGCAGGCGCTGCGGATCTTCCAGGGCTTCCTTGACCTTGACCAGGAAGGTCACGGCGCCCTGGCCGTCGACCACGCGGTGGTCATAGCTGAGGGCCAGGTACATCATCGGGCGCACCTCGACCTTGCCGTTCACGACCATGGCGCGTTCCTTGATCGCGTGCATGCCGAGGATGCCCGACTGCGGCGCGTTGAGGATCGGGGTCGACATCAGCGAGCCATAGATGCCGCCGTTGGTGATCGTGAAGGTGCCGCCCTGCATGTCGTCGATGGCCAGCTGGCCGTCGCGGGCCTTCTTTCCGAGGGCACCGATGGCCTTTTCGATCTCGGCCAGGCTCATGGCGTCGGCATCACGCACGACCGGCACGACCAGACCCTTGTCGGTGCCGACGGCGACGCCGATGTCGTAGTGGTTCTTGTAGACGATGTCGGTGCCGTCGATCTCGGCATTGACGTCCGGCACGGCCTTCAGGGCGGCGACGACGGCCTTGGTGAAGAAGGACATGAAGCCCAGCTTCACGCCGTGCTTCTTCTCGAAGACGTCCTTGTAGGAATTGCGCAGGGCCATGACCGCGCTCATGTCGACCTCGTTGAAGGTCGTCAGCATGGCGGCGTTGTTCTGGGCTTCCTTCAGGCGGCGGGCGATGGTCTGACGCAGGCGCGTCATCTTCACGCGCTCTTCGCGCTCATGGACCGGACGCGGGGCCGACGGCGCGGCGGCGGCCGGAGCCGGGGCCGAGGCGCGGGCTTCCAGGGCGGCCAGGGCGTCGCCCTTGGTCACCCGGCCATCCTTGCCGGTGCCGGCGACCTTGGACAGGTCCAGATTGTTCTCGGCGGCGATGCGGGCCGGGGCCGGGCTGACCGGAGCGGCGGCAACGGGGGCCGGGGCGGCGGCGGCAACCGGTGCGGGGGCCGGGGCAGCCGCCTTCGGCGCGGCGGCAGGCGCAGCCGGTGCAGCAGCGGCGGTCGCGCCTTCGCTGACGACACCCAGAACCGTACCCGGAACCACGGTCGCGCCTTCGGCGGCCCCGATGGCGGTCAGCACGCCGTCGGCGGGCGAGGCGACCTCAAGGCTGACCTTGTCGGTTTCGAGCTCGATCAGGATCTCGTCCTTTTTCACCGCCTCGCCGACCTTCTTGGTCCAGCGCGCGACCGTCGCTTCGGTGACAGATTCGCCGAGGGCGGGGGTCATGATGTCGGCCATGGGGGTTCCGATGTCTCTCGTTTTTGCCGGTCGGTGTGGAGGCGGCCCCGCCCTGCAGGCGGAGCCGTTCAATAGTCTTTAGGCGAAGGTTTCGTCGAGGAAGGCTTGCAGCTCTCTCATGTGGCGGCTCATCAGACCCGCCGCCGTCGAGGCGCTGGCCGGACGGCCGATATAGCGCGCGCGCTTGGACTTGATGTCCAGCTTGGCCAGGGTCAGCTCGATCCAGGGATCGACGAAGGTCCAGCCGCCCATGTTCTTGGGCTCTTCCTGAACCCAGACCAGTTCGGCGTTCTTGAAGCGGGCCAGGATGCCCATCAGCGACTTCAGCGGCCACGGATAGAACTGTTCCAGGCGCAGCAGATAGATGTCGTCGCGACCGGCCTTGGCGCGGGCGTCGACCAGGTCGAAATAGACCTTGCCCGAGCATAGCACCACGCGCTTGATCTCGGCGTCGGGCTTCAGGGTGATCCCGCCGACGTCGCAGCCGGCCTCGGCCCCGTCGACCATCACGCGGTGGAAGGACGAGCCTTCGGCCAGGTCGGCGATGTTGGAGACGGCCCGCTTGTGACGCAGCAGGCTCTTGGGGGTCATGATCACCAGCGGCTTGCGGAACTCGCGGTGCATCTGGCGACGCAGGGCGTGGAAATAGTTGGCCGGGGTGGTGCAGTTGAGGACCTGCATATTGTCCTCGGCGCAGGACTGCAGGAAGCGCTCGAGGCGGGCCGAGCTGTGCTCGGGGCCCTGGCCCTCATAGCCGTGCGGCAGCAGCATCACGAGACCGCTCATCCGCAGCCACTTGCGCTCGCCCGAGCTGATGAACTGGTCGATGACCACCTGGGCGCCGTTCACGAAGTCGCCGAACTGGCCTTCCCACAGGGTCAGGGTGTTCGGATCGGCCAGGGAGAAGCCGTATTCGAAGCCCAGGACCGCCTCTTCCGACAGGGCCGAGTCGATCACTTCGTAGTGGGCCTGGCCGGGGCGGATATTGTTCAGCGGCGTGTAGTGCTCTTCGGTCGACTGGTCGATGACGTCCGAATGGCGCTGGGTGAAGGTGCCGCGCACCGAGTCCTGGCCCGACAGGCGCACTGGGAAGCCCTCGTCGAGCAGGGTGGCAAAGGCCAGGTGCTCGGCAGTGCCCCAGTCGAGGCCCTCGCCCTTTTCAATGGCTTCGCGACGGTTCTCGATGACGCGCTTGACGGTCTTGTGGGCGTCGATCCGGTCCGGGATGGTCGTGATCTGACGGCCCAGCTCGATCAGGCGGGTCTTCGGGAAGGCGGTCGAGCCGCGACGCTCTTCGTCGGCCGGGGTGGCGAGGCCTGCCCACTTGCCGTCCAGCCAGTCGGCCTTGTTGGCCTTGTAGGTCTTGCCGGAGTCAAATTCCTTGTCGAGGAAGGTCTCGAACTCGGTGACCCAAGCGTCAACCTCGCCCTGGTTGATGACACCTTCGGCGATCAGACGGTTGCCGTAGAGCTCGCGGGTCGAGGGATGACCCTTGATCTTGGCGTACATCAGCGGCGAGGTCATCGTCGGGTCGTCGCCCTCGTTGTGACCGAACCGGCGATAGCAGAACATGTCGACCACGACGTCCTTGCCGAACATCTGGCGATATTCAGTGGCGACCTTGGCCGCATAGACCACGGCTTCGGGATCGTCGCCGTTGACGTGGAAGATCGGGGCTTCGACCATCAGCGCCACATCCGAGGGATAGGGCGAGCTGCGCGAATAGCGCGGGCTGGTCGTGAAGCCGATCTGGTTGTTGACGATGAAGTGGATGGTGCCGCCCGTGCGGTAGCCCTTCAGGCCCGACAGGGTGAAGCACTCGGCCACCACGCCCTGGCCGGCAAAGGCGGCGTCGCCGTGCAGCAGCAGGGGCAGGACGTGACCGCGACCGGCGTCCGGCTGTTCGCGCAGGGTGAAGGCCTGCTTGGCGCGGGCCTTGCCGATCACGACCGGGTTGACGATTTCCAGGTGCGACGGGTTGGCCGTCAGCGACAGGTGGACCTTGTTGTCGTCGAACTCACGGTCCGACGAGGCACCCATGTGATACTTGACGTCGCCCGAACCCTCGACGTCCGAGGGCAGGCTGGTGCCGCCCTGGAACTCGTGGAAAATGACGTGATAGGGCTTGCCCATCACGGCGGCCAGGACGTTCAGGCGGCCGCGGTGCGGCATGCCCAGGACGATGTCCTTCACGCCCAGCGAACCGCCACGCTTGATGATCTGTTCCAGGGCCGGGACCATGGCTTCGCCGCCATCGATGCCGAACCGCTTGGTGCCGGGGAAGCGCTTGTGCAGGAAGCGCTCGAAGCCTTCGGTCTCGATCAGCTTCTTGAAGATGGCGACCTTGCCCTCCTTCGAGAACACGATCTCCTTGTCGCGACCCTCGATGCGCTCCTGCAGCCAGGCCTTTTCGTGCGGGTCGGAGATGTGCATGTACTGCACGCCGACATTGCCGCCATAGGTGCGACGCAGGATCGACAGGATCTCGCGGACCGTCGAGGTCTCCATGCCCAGCACGAAGTCCAGGAAGATCGGACGGTCATAGTCGGCTTCCGAGAAGCCGTAGGTGGCCGGATCCAGTTCCGGGGCCGGCGGCTTGGGCTCAAGACCCAGAGGGTCGAGATTGGCGGCCAGGTGACCGCGCATGCGGTAGGCCCGGATCATCATGATGGCGCGCAGGCTGTCGAGGGTCGCGGCCCGGACGGCTTCGGCCGAGGTGCCCGGGGCCTTGTCCTCGATGGCCTTGGTCATCTTGGCCTGGACGGCCGGCGCAACCGTGGGCCACTGGCCGTCGAGGGCCGACAGCCAGTCCGGACGAGCGGTCGGAACGGCGCGCGGCGTCCAGGCCGGGTCCTTGGCGGCCCGCTGAACCTGGTCGGCCTGCTCTTTCAGGGTGGAGAAGAAGGCGTTCCAGGAGGGTTCGACCGAATTGGCATCGGTCGCCCACTGGGCATACAGGTCTTCAACGAACGCCGCATTGGCGCCGTAGAGGAAGGAGGTCTCGGTCAAGACCTGATTGATGATGCCTGCGTCGTCCGCCATGGTTCTTCGCCTTAGATCCGTCGGTCTACGGGACCGGTAGCCCAGGCCCGTAAATATAGTGTCTCAATCGCCCGGGCGCCCCTTGATTAGGGGGCCCAGGTGATTTTTTCGGATCGTCGACTGGCGGTCGCAAAAAACCTGGGCCCCGCTAGGGCGGGGTTTCGGTAGCAGATTAGCCCTTGAGGACCTCAAGCAGGGTTTCACCCAGCTTGGCCGGCGAGGGCGAGACGCGGATGCCCGCCTCTTCCATCGCCGCGATCTTGTCCTCGGCACCACCCTTGCCACCGGACACGATGGCGCCGGCGTGGCCCATGTGACGGCCGGGAGGGGCCGTACGGCCGGCGATGAAGCCGACCATGGGCTTCTTGCGGCCGCGGCGGGCTTCGTCCTTCAGGAACTGGGCAGCTTCTTCTTCAGCCGCGCCGCCGATTTCGCCGATCATGACGATCGACTTGGTGGCTTCGTCAGCGAGGAAGAGTTCCAGCACGTCGATGAACTCGGTGCCCTTGACCGGGTCGCCGCCGATGCCGACCGCCGTCGTCTGGCCGAGGCCGGCATTGGTGGTCTGGAACACGGCTTCATAGGTCAGGGTGCCCGAACGCGACACGACGCCGACCGAGCCGGCCGAGAAGATACCGCCCGGCATGATACCGATCTTGCACTGGTTGGGCGTCAGGACGCCCGGGCAGTTGGGGCCGATCAGGCGCGAGCGCGAACCCTGCAGGGCCTTCTTCACCTTGACCATGTCCAGCACCGGAATGCCTTCGGTGATGCAGATGATCAGCGGAACTTCCGCGTCGATGGCTTCCAGGATCGAGTCGGCCGCGAAGGGGGGCGGCACGTAGATCACCGAGGCGTCGGCACCGGTGGCTTCGCGGGCTTCGCCGACCGTGTCGAACACGGGCAGGCCGATGTGGGTCTGGCCGCCCTTGCCGGGGGTGACGCCGCCGACCATCTTGGTGCCGTAGGCGATGGCCTGCTCGGAGTGGAAGGTGCCCTGGGCGCCGGTGATGCCCTGGCAGATGACCTTGGTTTCAGAACCGATGAGGATCGACATTTAGCGAGCACCCTTCACGGCTGCGACGATCTTTTCGGCGCCGTCAGACAGGTCGTTGGCGGCGATGACGTTCAGGCCGCTTTCCGAGATGATTTTCTTACCGAGTTCGACGTTGGTGCCTTCCAGGCGCACCACCAGCGGAACCTGCAGGCCGACTTCCTTCACGGCGGCGATGACGCCTTCCGCGATGATGTCGCAGCGCATGATGCCGCCGAAGATGTTGACCAGAATGCCCTTCACGGCCGGATCGGCGGTGATGATCTTGAAGGCCGCAGTGACCTTTTCCTTCGAAGCGCCGCCGCCGACATCGAGGAAGTTGGCCGGCTCGGCGCCGTACAGCTTGATGATGTCCATGGTGGCCATGGCCAGGCCCGCGCCGTTGACCATGCAGCCGATTTCGCCGTCGAGGGCGATATAGGCCAAGTCATACTTGGAGGCTTCGATTTCCTTGGGGTCTTCTTCGCTCTCGTCGCGCAGAGCCTTGATGTCCGGGTGACGGAACAGGCTGTTGCCGTCGAACGACAGCTTGGCGTCGAGGACCTTCAGGTGATCATCCGCCGTGACGATCAGCGGGTTGATCTCCAGCATGGCCATGTCCTTGGCCAGGAACGCCGTGTAGAGCTGGTTGAGCAGCGAGGCGGCTTCCTTGGCGAGACCGCCGGTCAGGCCGAGAGCCTTGGCCAGGGCCCGGTGGTGGGTCGGCCACACGCCCGTCGCCGGGTCGATCGTGAAGGTGTGGATCTTCTCGGGGGTCGAGTGGGCGACGTCCTCGATGTCCATGCCGCCTTCGGTCGAGGCGACCACCGAGACCTTGCTCGAGGCGCGGTCAACCAGCAGCGACAGGTAGAATTCCTTGGCGATCGCAGCACCTTCCTCGATGTAGAGGCGGTTGACCTGCTTGCCCTTGGGACCGGTCTGGTGGGTCACCAGCACGCGGCCGAGCATTTCGGCAGCGTTGGTCCTGACCTCTTCAGCCGACTTGACGACGCGGACGCCGCCCTTGGCATCGGGGCCCAGTCCTTCGAACTTGCCCTTGCCACGGCCACCGGCGTGGATCTGGCTTTTCACCACGAAGACCGGCGTGCCCAGCTTTTCAGCGGCGGCGAAGGCTTCTTCGGGGGTGAAGGCGGCAAAGCCGCGCGGAACAGGAGCGCCGAACTCGGCGAGTACGGCTTTGGCTTGGTGTTCGTGAATGTTCATGAGGGCCCGGTCTCGGCGACGGCTTTTCTGAAATGTGGCCGGGTTATAGGAGCGTGATTTCGCAGGCGCAACAGCGCGTGCCCGATAAGGTGAAGGCTTGGGCCGATCTTTGTCCAATCGGACAACCGCATTGCCCTCACCGAGGCCGGTTCGGGCACCGTCTGAAGCAGCCCAGGGCTGTTACCGGTCACGCCATGCACGTTAACCGACGGCTTCCATCTCCCCGGCCGACTCAGGGCTCAAGCCCGGGCAAGTCTCGAAGGTCGCGCCCCGGAGACCAGCCAAGGTCCCCGGGGGCGAACCGTGCCGTCCTAGACGGGCGTATCCATAAAGAAGATCAGGATCAGGGCCATGACGGCCGCAGCGTCACGATCCGGTGAGCCCTTGGCCGGGAGGTAGGCGGTCTTGCTGAGCCCAACCAGGTCAACAGCAGCGATCTGCTCTTCGCCCCGCCGGATCACATAGCTCGTGGCACCGCCCGTCAGGCCGGACGGCAGGGGCGCGACGGCCTTGGTCTCGGCCCGCAGGGTCATGGCCCCGAACTGAAGTTCGGCGGCGCGCTGGCGCGGTTGCAGGCGGGCCAGCAGCCCACCCTTGGACTGAACCAGGCTGAAGGTGGCGCCGGTGCCGGCACCGGGCCCTTCGAAGGTGCAGACATAGGCCAGCTTGTCGCGATCGAAGGTGACCCAGCCCTCCCCGATCCGGCTTGCGCCGCCTTTGCAGCGGATGGTCAGGTCGCCGAAACTGGCGGCCTTCACATTGATCTCGGCCGTGGACTTGGCGCTGGAATAGACGCCCAGGGCACTGGTGGAGCTGCCGCGGACCTTGCTGAGGCCGGTATATTCGCCAAAGACAAAGCCTGGCTGAAACAGGCCCTTGCCCTTGGTCGGCTCCAGCTTGACCTTCTCGGTGCGGGCAGCGATCGGGTCTGCGGCCTGGGCCGGGAGCGAGCCGGCCAGCAGGCCGGCAAACAGAACGGCGCTGAACAGCGCGGAAATCTTAGACATGGTCGCCCTCTTGAAACGCGGCGCGTTCCTGTACCGAAGCCGTACAGAGGGCAAGGGCCTGCAACTGGATGGAGACTACTCTACCCAGTCCTGCTTGAGGCGGCGTGAGGCCAGGATCAGCAGGCCGGCACTGACCACATAGAAGCCCAGCCCGAAATAGAGGGCATAGCGCATCGATTCCGCCCCATAGCGCGGGGCCAGCAGGTCAGAGACGTAGCCGAAGAACCACAGGCCGACGGCCAGGCCCAGCAGGTTGTTGATCAGCAGGAACAGGGCCGAGGTCGTAGTCCGCATGGCGGCCGGGGCCAGGTGCTGCACGGCCGCGACCACCGGACCCAGCCAGGCCAGGTTCAGACCCGTGGGGATCAGGAACAGCAGGAAGGCCCAGACCATCGAATTGACGTTCATGGCCAGCAGGAAGCACGGCAGGGCCACCAGGAAGCAGATGGCCGGGGCCAGGGCATAGGCGGCCTTGTTCTTGGCCCCGAAGCGGTCGGCCAGCACGCCGCCCAGCCAGATGCCCGCCACCCCGCCGATCAGGGACAGGGCGCTGTAGAACATCGCCCGCTCGGGCAGGCTGAGGCCGAAGCTGCGCTGGAAGAAGGTCGGCAGCCAGAAGGCCACGCCATAGCCGCAGATCGACGAGCAGGCCGCCCCGAACGACAGCAGCCAGAAGCTGGGCTTGGGCAGGATCGTGGCCAGGACCTTGCTGAAGGCCGGAGCCTTGGGCGCCTCGAGCGGAGCCACCTCGCCCGGCTCGCGATCCATGCCGCCCCGAGGCGGATCCTTGACCACCCACTTGAAGATCGGGGCCAGCAGCACGCCGGCCAGGCCCACGGCGATGAAGGCAAAGCGCCAGTCGACATAGGCGGCGATCAGCCCGCCGAACAGCACGCCCAGGGCCGTACCCAGCGGGATGCCGAACGAATAGACCGCCAGGGCCCGAGCTCTCTGCTCCTTGGGGAAATAGTCGGCGATCAGGGAATAGGCCGGCGCCACGCCACCGGCCTCACCGACCCCCACGCCCATGCGCGACAGGAACAGGCTCCAGAAACCGCCCGCAAAGCCGCACGCCACCGTGAAACCGCTCCAGACGGTCAGGGCGATGGTCATGATCCATGTGCGGCTGACCCGGTCGGCCAGCCAGGCCAGAGGCACGCCCAGAGTGGTGTAGAGCGCCGCAAAGGCGACCCCGCCCATCAGGCCGAGCTGGGTGTCGGTGAGATGCAGTTCGGCCTTGATCGACCCGGCCAGGATGCCGAGGATCTGCCGATCCAGGAAATTGAAGGTGTAGGCGAGGATCAGCATCGCCAGCACGACATAACGGTAACGCGAACCGGTCGCCGAAGGCTCGATCGGGCTCTGGCTCATGGTCGCTCCGCTGGAATTCTACACTGCAGACAAAGAAATGGCGGCGGCCCTTTGCAGCGGGCCGCCGCCAGTCATGACCTAGATCAGAAAGCGACTTCGAGGCTGGCCGAAACCGTGCGCGGCGGGCCGTAGAAGCCGATGACCGAGTTGTTGTAGGTCGGCACACCGAAGTTGTAGCCACCGGTGCGGTAGCGCTCGTCGGTCAGGTTCTTGCCGGTCAGGGCCAGCTTGTAGTGACCGCCCGGGGCCGTCCAGATCGCCGTCAGGTCGACCAGGGTGAAGGCCTTCTGGTCGAGCAGGGGCAGCGGCAGTTCGAACTGCTGGTAGCTGTCGCGATAGCTGACCATCGGGGTGACGGCCAGGAGGCCGCCCGCCACATTGGCGGTCCAGGTCAGGCTGACATTGCCCGTCCATTCCGGCGTGTTCTGCAGACCATAGAGGTCGGCCACATTGATCACCTGACCGCCGGCCGGCACCGTCGTCGACGGATTCAGCGGGTTGGGCGCACCACCCGGAACGAACCGGCTGAAGGTGTCGTACTTGGCATGGATGTAGCCGACGGCGACATTGGCCGAGAGGTTGGCGCTGAGCTTGGCCTTGGCCTCGAACTCGGCACCATACATCGTGGCCGCACCGGCATTGTCGATCGAGCTGGCGATGCCGCTGGGCACCACCACCTGGGTCGAGACCTGCTGGTCCTTGTACTTGGACAGGAAGATCGCCGAGGCGAACGAGACACGGCGGTCCAGGGCATAGCCCTTGAGGCCGGCTTCATAGGCGTCGACCACTTCGGGCTTGTAGCCATTGACGGTCTGCGGGGTGATCAGGGCGTCGCCGCGCATGTCCCAGCCGCCCGACTTGAAGCCCTTGGAATAGGACACATAGGTGCTCAGGTCGTCGCTCAGCTCATACGAAGCGCTGAGGCGCGGCGTGAACTGGTTGAACGAACCGTCGGTGCTGTAGTTGGTGCGGGTCTGCAGGATCGGACGCGGGGTGCCGCCCTGATAGGGGGTGCGGGTCGCGCCGAGATAGAAGAAGCGATAGCTGTTGCTGCGCTTGTGATCGCGGGTGGCGCGGGCACCCATCGAAACCTTCAGGCGCTCCGACAGATTGGCGCTGAAGTCGAAGAAGGCCGCGAAGCTCTGGGTGCTGACCTTGCCGCCATTGGCGATGGCCAGGCCCAGATTGCCGGCGATGGTGTCGAACTCGCCCGAGGCCTGGCTGTTCATGTAGTAGAGGCCAAACACGCCCTGGACGTTCTCGTCCGAATAGACGGCCTGCAGTTCCTGCGAGAACGAACGGTCGTCATAGGTGGCCGGAATGTCGAGGGTCGGCAGCGGGGTACCGTCAAAGTCGATGACGGTGGTGGTGTGACCCTTGCGGCTGGCGGTGATCGACTTCAGCGTCAGGTTTTCCGACGCGTCCCACTGGCCGGTCAGCGACACGCCTTCGGTCTCGACCGAGTTGTCGTCGCCGAGGCCGGCCTGGGTGTCATAGATGTCGAGCACCTTGTAGCCGCCGACCAGGGCCGGCAGCTCGCGGTGACCGTGACGCGGGTTGGAGTCGTCCTGCACCTTGTCATAGGCCAGGCGGAAGAACAGGTCTTCGTTCGGCGCATATTCGGCGCTGAGGCGGATGGCCTGGACGTCCTTGTTATAGTGCTCGGCACCGGTGGTCAGGTTCTTGCCGTAGCCGTCGCGCTTGTAGACCGCATAGGCGCCGCCGACCGACAGGCCGCCGCCGACCGGGGTCTGGCCCGAAAGCAGCAGGTCGGTCTGGTTGTAGCTGCCATAGGTGCCCTTGATCTTGCCATGGGCTTCATCGCCGAGGCGCTTGGTCACGTACTTGATCGCGCCGCCGATCGTGTTGCGGCCGTACAGGGTGCCTTGCGGACCGCGCAGCACTTCGATGCGCTCCACGTCGAACACGTCGAGCACCGCACCCTGCGGGCGGTAGACATAGACGTCGTCGACATAGAGGCCCACGCCGGGCTCATAGCCCCACAGCGGGTCCTGCTGGCCGATGCCGCGGATGTAGGAGATCAGGGTCGAGTTCGAACCGCGGGCGGTCTGAACGGTGATGTTCGGGGTGGTCTGCTGCAGGATGGTGATGTCAGCGCCGCCCTGGCGGGCCAGGGTCTCGCCGCTAAAGGCCGAGACGGCGACCGGAACGTCCTTGAGGTTTTCCTCGCGGCGACGGGCGGTGACGACCACCTCATCCACCGACAGGGTCGCGCTGGGGGCCGGAGCCTCCTGGGCCGAAACGGCAACAGCGGCCGCGCCCCATGCCGCGCCAGCCAGCAGCGCAGCCTTCCACATCGAAGTCATTGGGTTTCCCCTCCCTTGTACGTTCCGCCCACCCGAACCGGATCCTTGTGGCGGACACGTGCTCGGAGCTCGCATGTTCATCGAACCGCGAATAATCGCACTCTCACCCAG
Source organism: Caulobacter sp. AVps16 (assembly GCF_058681455.1). Taxonomy (NCBI): domain Bacteria; kingdom Pseudomonadati; phylum Pseudomonadota; class Alphaproteobacteria; order Caulobacterales; family Caulobacteraceae; genus Caulobacter; species Caulobacter sp. AVps16. The sequence goes on along the minus strand of NZ_CM178739.1, from coordinate 125,428 downwards.
AGAACGCTGGGACGCCAGTCTTTTTTCATCAGGTGATGAAATGGTGTCAGGGTGTGGCTTTACAGCCCCGGAGACCGGGGCTCGACCTTGGGCTCAAGCCTTGGCGGCGCGGCCGATGACGGTCTCGAAGCCGGCCGCGCAATAGGCGAACAGCCGACGGCGTACCGACTCCAGGTCATGCGAGTGGCACTCGCCCTCCGACAGCGAGTCGATCCGTCCGGTCTCGGACAGGGCCAGCATCATCGAGCCGGTCAGGAACTGGTAGCACCAGTAGAGGTCGCGATACTCAGCGTCCGGGCGGGCGGCCTTCAGGGTCTCGACCAGGCGATGGACCACCGGATCAAAGAACCGGGTCATGGTCTCCCCGCCCCAGACCGGGGTATTGTTCACCTGGGCGACAAGGACGAAATAGTTCTTCCAGCCCTTGCCGCCCTCCTGGGAGATGCGCAGCAGGGGGTCGATGAAGGCCTCGATCACCCCCTCGACGGTCATCGCCCCGGCATGGGACTTCACATAGAGATCCATCGAGGCCAGCCGCGCCTGGTTGAGGATCTCGGCCCGGCGCAGGAACACGGCGTCGAACAGCTCGCGCTTGGCCCCGAAATAATAGTGGATCAGGGCCGTATCGACCCCGGCCTCGGCCGCCACCTGGCGGGTGGTCACACCGTAGAAGCCGTGGCGCGCAAACAGGCCCTCGGCCGCGTCGAGAATGGTTTCCTTCAGGTCCAGGCCCTTGGCCTTGGACGGTCTGCCACGCCCGCCTGGACGGGCGCGGGGCTTGGCTGCGGTCATTCGACTCTCTGGGCCTGCCGTGATTGCGCAGTACCCGGATGGCGCATCTGGACAAGCGTGGCAAGGCGGAAGGCCCGGAAGGGGCGTGCTTCCCGGCCCACGCCGCAGGCCCCCTCCTGACCGCTTCGCGGTCGTCCTCCCCCTTTCAGGGGGAAGATGAGATCGCCGTCCTTCATCTTCCCCCTCCGGGGGAAGACGGTCGCGCAGCGACCCGTAGGGGGCAAGGATGGGGATAAGCTGCGCCTAATCCCCGAACGATCTCTGCGAGACTGCAGTGAAATCAACACTCTGAAAACAGTTTGAGCGCGCCCGTCCGACGCGCTGAAACCTCCCGTATTCTTGACCCACCTCGTCGCGAGGAAAGGGCGCAGGGCCAGCGACCGTTGCGGCGGCGAGGGGTGATCGAGCGGGGCTGGGCTTCAGGGGGATACTGAAGCGCGTCCGGGGACCTGGTTGCTGGCCAGACCCGCCCGCCGTCGGCGTGGTTGAAGGCAAAAGGGCGTGTCTGGCTGAAAGCCCGTCCTCTTCGACCGCTGGAGCGCGCTGGAAACGGCGCGATCCGGGTCCCGGTAAGGCCTCAACAGGGCCACCTGGCGGGAGGCTGGCGGATAACGGTGACGCGGAGCGGACGGCTTCGTCGAAACGGTAATCTCTATCTCTCATCCGGACGTCGTCCGGACGCTCCGCAGCCCTTCCCATCCCTTCAGCGGCAAGCCGCGTGAAGCCGGAAAGCCGCGCCGTTCAGCCGAGGAAGACGTGCCACATCAGCCGGCCGGGCAAGAAGGTGAACAGGCCGGCGATCAGCAGGCCACCGACGAACATCCCGGTCATGGCCCGGGCATGCTGGCGAACCTTGCGGCGCTTGATGGCGAAGATGGCCATGGGCAGGGCGATCAGGGTCCAGCCGCTGAGCAGGTGGATGAGGCTGAAATGGCCGGGATTGATCGTTCGGATGAACAGCGAACTGACCGCCGTCAGGGTCATGGCCAGGACCCAGGTCCAGCCCAGCGCCTTGTGCAGGCCCGTGCCCTTGACCCCCGCCAGCAGCACCGCGCCGATCACGAAGGCGGTGACGGCCCCGGCGACGTGCAGCTGGATCACCAGGGGTGCGGCGGCAAGCAGGCCGAGGTCCGGCGCATGCGGCCGGAATCCCAGGCCCTGCAGGACACGAAGCGGTGCCGCAAGCACACCCGGGCTGGCCGCCAGGATCGCCAGGGTGGCGGCCCCGAGGGCCAGAACGCCAAAACGACCGCTCAGGGTGGGACGCTGCATTGACTTGTCTTGATCGGCCATCTTCATCTCCTCGGGCGACGGCGCTGTGTGGTCCGTCGGCGTCCCTTCCCTGGAGCCCTGCCCCACGTGCCTCAACCGTCGTTGCGTCAGTCACCGCCCGGCCTTCGTGAGTGGCTGGCAAACGCCATTCACGCTTCGCGAACGGCGCTGACGACCGCAGAGGCCAAGCGTGGTTTCGGGGTCTCAGCCTGCGCCGGCCTGTTCCTGGCCCTGATCGGTCCGTTCGGCTCCGACCAGGCCCCGATGCTTGTTCGGCTGCCCTACTGGATCGGCCTGTGCGTCGCGGGGGCCGTCGTCGGCACCGGCGTCAGCCACCTGGTCGACCGGGACGGACGGGCGGAGTCACGACCGGTCCTCTATGGCAGCCTGGTCGCGATCGGCATCACCCTGCCCTTTACAGGCGTGGTCTGGCTGGTAACCGAACTGGCCTTTCATGCGGGCACGCCGCGCCTTCCCGCCCTGCCGATCTATCTGGGGCCGGTGTTCACGATCACCGCCGCCATGACCGCCCTGAACTTCCTGGTCCAGCGCAAACCGCCCGAGACCCATGCCGGCCCGGCCGGCGCGCCCGCCCCCCGGTTCCTGGAGCGCCTGCCGCCCCGCCTGCGGGGGGCCCAGCTGTTCGCGGTGGCGGCCGAAGACCACTATCTGAGGCTCTACACCTCACTGGGGGAGGATCTGATCCTGCTGCGCCTGTCCGACGCTGTGGCGGAACTGGAGGGTATCGAGGGGGCCCAGACCCATCGTTCCTGGTGGGTGGCCAAGGCCGCCGTGCAGGAGGCCCGCCGCACCGATGGCCGAGCGATCCTGACCCTGCCCGGCGGCGTCGAGGCCCCGGTCAGTCGCGCCTATGCCCGGGCGCTGCGAGAGGCCGGCTGGTTCTAGAGCGTTTTCCGATAAGTGTGAAACGGTTATCGGATCGAAAAACGCTCTAAACTTTTGATTTAGAGCCCTTTTCGCCCGACCCTGATGAAGCCATCAGGTCGGAAAGGGCTCTAGGCCCGCCGCGCGCGCCATTCGTCCCGGCTCTGGCCCCAGATATCGATGACGTGATCCTGATAGGGAGCCGGCAGCTGCCCGCGGCCCCGATTGTACGACCCGATACTCTGGGCCACCTTCTGCGAGGGCGTATTGGTCGGGTCGATGCAGTGGATGACCTCGTCCCAGCCGAGATGGTCGAACACCCAGTCGATGGTGGCGATAGCGGCCTCGACCGCATAGCCCTTGCCCCAGGCTGCCGGGGCCAGGCCCCAGCCGACCTCTGTGCCCGGCCAGTCCTCGGGCTGCCAGGGCCCGATCCGGCCCAGCCACTGGCCGCTCGCCTTGTCGAGCACCGAGAACATGCCGAAGCCCAGCAGGGTCCAGGATCCGGCCATCGAGGCCATGCCGCGCCAGGCCGAGGACCTGGGCTGCTGTCCGCCGATGTAGCGCGCCGCCTCGGCGTCGGCCATCATCGCGGCCCAGCCGTCGATATCCTCGGTCGCGGTGGGGCGCAGGATCAGCCGCGCGGTTTCGAGCGTCGGGCCGGGGGCGACAGGCATCCGAGTATCTCCAGGCTAGACGACGCAGGCCGCGAGGCCGTCGCGACGGACGGTGCCGGACGCCGCGCCGATCTTGCGGGTCCGCTTCTTCACATACTTGCCTGCCCCCACCACCTTCCACTTCAGCGGGCTGGGCAGGATGGCGGCCAGGCGGGCGGCCTGGGCATTGGTCAGCTTGTCGGCCCCGACCCCGAAATAGCGGCGGGCGGCGGCTTCGGCCCCATAGATGCCGGGGCCGTACTCGATGGAGTTCAGATAGACCTCCATGATCCGCTTCTTGCCCCAGAAGGTCTCGATCAGGACGGTGAACCAGGCCTCCAGCCCCTTGCGCACATAGGACCGGCCCGGCCACAGGAAGACGTTCTTGGCGGTCTGCTGGCTGATGGTCGAGCCGCCGCGGATCTTCTTGCCCTTGCCGTTGTTCTCATAAGCCTTCTGCAGGGCCTCGAAATCAAAGCCGCGATGGTCGCAGAACTTGGCGTCCTCGGCGGCGATCAGGGCGCGCGGGAGGGCCGGCGAGACGGTCTTGATCGATCGCCAGCGATGGTCGAGCCCCTTGCCTTCGACGGCCCGGATGACCATCAGCGGCGTGACCGGCGGCGGTACGAAACGGAAGACGATCACCGCGACAACGGGCCCGGCGACCATCACGATGAACAGCGCCAGAAAAATATTCCGCAACAGCTTCACCGATCGCTCCCAAACCTACTTGTCTTGACGCTGCGGCCGGATGCTAGCGATTGAGGACGTCCCTGTCGCGGGGGCATGATCGACCTTGCTCAGGGAGCTTTGGCATGGATGTCCTCGACGCCGTCAACCGCCGTATGTCCGTGCGGGCCTTCAAGTCCGACCCGGTGGACGCCACCGTCCTGCGTGAATTGCTGGAAGCCGCCGCCCGTGCGCCCTCCGGCGGCAACCTGCAGCCCTGGCGGGTTCAGGCGATCACCGGCGCGCCGCGCGCCGCCCTGCTGGAGACCATGCTGCAGCGTGTGGCCTCGCCCGATACCCCCGAATATGACGTCTATCCGGCCAATCTGTGGGAGCCGCTGCGCAGCCGCCGCTTCCAGGTCGGCGAAGACCTTTATGGCGCGCTGCAGATCCCGCGCGAAGACAAGCTGGCCCGCCTGCAATGGTTCGCCAGCAACGGCCAGGGCTTCGGCGCGCCGGTACTGCTGTTCTTCTCGGTCGACCGCCGCTGTGGCCCGCCGCAATGGAGCGATCTGGGCATGTACATGCAGACCCTGATGCTGCTGGCCGTCGAGCGGGGCCTCGACACCTGCGCCCAGGAGTTCTGGTCGCACTATCATCAGGTGGTCGACCAGCATGTCGGCCTCCCCGAGGGCCACATGCTGTTTTCCGGCATGGCCCTGGGCTATCGCGACGAAGCCGCCCCGGTGAACAACTGGCGCTCGCGCCGGGATGAGTTCGAGGTCTGGGGTGAACTGAAGGGGTTCTAGAGGGGGCGTCCTCGTCCTTCGACAAGCTCAGGATGAGGACAACAGTGCAGGCCGCCGCCCACAATGACCTTAGTGTCGGCGGTAAAAACGCCTCATCCTGAGCTTGTCGAAGGACGAGGCGTTCGGCATCGCGCCAAGGCCGGCAAGGCATCCCAGTCCCCCCGGATGACCGCCTCTTTCTTTGCGCGGCTCCACCCCTTGAGCTGACGTTCGAAGGCTATGGCGTCCGTAATGAACTGAAAGTCGCCGGCCCAGACCAATTCGACGGGCCTGCGTCGAAAGGTGTAGGCGGCCGGATCAAGGCCTTGGTTGTGACTGCTGGCCCGTGCCGCCGGATCAGGACCTCGATGGGACCCGACATAGTACGAACCGTCCGCGCAACGGAGAATATAAACCCAAGCCGACTGCACATCGTACATGGCGAGCATTCCTGGTTCTCGCCTGCATAATGCGTGTTAAAATTGCGCCTTGGCAGTCACTAAATCGACAGCTCGGCTAGATTATCCGAGGCCCGCTGAGGTCGGGGATCGCGATCACCCCGGCCTCGCCGTCCTCGTCGCCCCAGGCCAGACGCTGGCCATCCGGAGACACGCACAGGGCACTGATCGGCGAGCCCTTCTCGGCCTTCAGCGTCTCGATTCGGCCGGTACGCATGTGCGCCGCCCAGATCTTGCCGTTGTCCTGACCGGCCAGGGCGACCGGCAGGGCCTCGACGCCCGCCACGCGAACCACCATCGAATCGCGGGCGAAGCCGATCTCGGCGGCTTCCTTGCCCATCGGACCGCTGGCCCCAGCGAAGGGCCAGACCACTGCGCCATTGGCACCGGCGGTGACCAGCAGATTGCCCTTGTCGAAGAAGGCCAGGCTTTTGATCTTGGCCGGATAGCCCCCCATTCGCATGTCCTTGCCGTCCGACAGACGCCAGCCATGCAGCTGGTTCTCCTGCATCGACGAGACCAGGAACTTGCCGTCCGGGCTGAAGGCGACGGCGATGTGGCTACCGGCCCATTTCAAGATCTGCGGCTTCTGCTCGGCGATCTTCGCCCACCACAGCTGGGTGCCGCCATAGGCCGCCGTGGCCAGGCGCCGGCCCTTGGGGTCGAAGGCCAAGCCCGAAACGGTCTTGTCGTGGACAAAGACCCGCGAAAAGGCCGGATCGGCGATGTCACGCACATGGGCTTCGCGCCCGGCCGTGAAAGCGATCAGGCCCGAGGCGGGGCTGGCGGCGAGATGCTCGACCCACTTGCCCTTCACCTCGGCCAGGACCGTGGCGACGACCTCGCCGGCCTCGATTCGGCTCCAGACCACCCGGCCGTCGTCGCCGCCCGTGACCAGGCCCATACCCGAGGGATGCACGATGGCGCTCAGAATCGCGCCCCCCATGGGACCGCCATGGGCCTCCACCGTCACATAGCCGCCATCGGTTTCCAGGCGCACCGTGCCGTCGCCGAGGGCAAAGGCGGCGCGGCCGGACTTGTCGAAAAGCGCGGCGGTGACATAGGCATCAAACGAGAAGATCATGCCCGCGCCATACCCCGACGGGGCCCTGGCGCCTAGCCGGATGGCGCCTGGCGCGCACCGCTGCCCTGACGGATGCGAACAGCGTTCGACCAGAAAGACTCAAAAAGGGGCTTGCCAGTGCGACGCCACGTCGGGCTTTACTTCCGCGTCCGTCTGCGCCAGACGTGACGACCTAACAATTGCGGGACCGCGAGTGACGCGGCCCTTGGGAGACAGTCAGGCTATGGCGGCTAAACTCTCTGGTGGTGGTGGCGGTCGCTACTCCCTGAATCAGAATTCCGAAATCAACGTCACGCCTTTCGTGGACATCCTGCTCGTTCTGCTGATCATCTTCATGGTCGCCGTGCCGATGGCCACCGTGGCGATCAAGGTCGACCTGCCCCCGGCGACGATCCCGCCGCCGGACGCGCCGAAGCCGAAGGAGCCGGTGTTCATCTCGATCCAGAAGTCGGGTGCGCTGTTCATCGCGGACAAGCAGACCAGCCTGGACAATCTCGAGATTGATCTGGACGCCAAGTTCACCGCGACCGGCCAGGCCGGCCCGAAGGACGATCAGCGCGTCATGATCCGCGCCGACGCCGACGTGCTCTATGCCGACTTCATGGGCGTCCTGAACCAGCTGCAGACCGCTGGCTGGTACAAGGTCGGCCTGATCAACGAAGACATCCACTAAGGATCTTCGTCGCCAGACCTTCTGGCAGACCCGCTCTGAAGAGCCCCGGAAGCACCGCTTCCGGGGCTTTTTCTTTGTCTCCGCCTCGGCAGGACCATCTGAGTCCAGCCCTGAGGGCGGCACGACGTTTGAAACTCACCCTCCCGACAGGCCTTGGGCGTCCCGTTTCCGGACAGGAACGGCTCCCGGGCGCAGACCAGGGAGTGCTTCATGCTCATCGAACGGAACCCGGCCCCGGCCCCGGCCACCGCTCCAGGCGTTTCGATCGAAGGCGTTCGCATCAACCTCCCGACCCTGGACACCGCTGCCGACGAAGCCATCGTCCGGGCCCAACGGGGTGAAGGCTTCACCCTGTTCACCGTCAATCTCGACCATCTGGTCAAGCTGGCCTCCAACGACGCCTTCCGGGCGGTCTATCGCCGGGCCACCTACGTCACCGCCGACGGCTGGCCCGTGGTCTGGCTGGCCGGTCGCAAAAATGCCCGTCTCGAACGCGCCACTGGTGCCGACCTGGTCGAGCCCCTTTGCCGTGCCGCGGCCGATCGCGACCTGGGCGTCTATTTCATCGGGCCGGGCCCCAAGGCCCAGGCCGGTGCACTGGAGAAACTCACCGCGCGCTTCCAGGGCCTGAAGATCGCCGGTGCTGAAGCTCCGCAATTGCCTTCGGGGCCTGGTCCGGCCATGCTGGCGGCCATGGATCTCGACGCCATGGCCCAGCGCATCAACGCCTCGGACGCCCGCCTCTGCTTTGTCTCGCTGGGCGCGCCCAAGCAGGAGATCCTGGCCGACGCCCTAGCCGCCCGTTGCCCGAGCGTGGGTTTCATCTGCGTCGGTGCCGCCCTCGACTTCATCTCCGGCCAGGCGCACCGGGCTCCCCGCTGGATGCAGCGCGGCAAGCTGGAATGGTTCTGGCGTCTGGCCAATGACCCGCGCCGGCTGGCGGTGCGCTATGCCGAATGTGCCATGCTGTTTGCCGTCCTCGCCCTGGGCATGACGACCGCCCAAGGCGGCTCGCCGGTTACCGCCGCCGAACCCCGCGGCGTCCTGCGATGATCTCTCAGGCCGGACGACTGTCACGACGGTCGCTTCTGGCCTCGACCCTGGCCCTGGCCGCCTGTGGCCAGGGCGCTTCGGCCGACATCGCCCGTCCGGCGCGTGGCGGACCCATCCCGCGTCTGCGAGACCTCGCGCCGTTCCGGATCGGGACAGAAATCGTCTCCGACGAATTTGGCCGCCCCGGCTTTGACGCCGCAGCCAGCACCCAGTTCTCGCAGATCACGGCCGGCTTCGAGATGAAGATGGAGTACATCCTGCAGCAGGATGGCTCACTCCGCTTCGAAGGCGGCGATCGCATCGCCGAATTCTGCAAGGCCCATAACCAGGCCCTGCATGGCCACACCCTGATCTGGTACATCGACCGCCCGGCCACCTTCCAGAAACTGGTCGGCGACAAGCGGGCCTTTGACCGGGCCTATGGCAACTACATCCAGTCCGTCGCCGGTCGCTACCGGGGCCTGGCGCGCAGCTGGGATGTGGTCAATGAACCCGTGGCGGACGATGGCGTGTCCCTGCGGGAGTCGCTCTGGACCGAGGCCCTCGGCCAGGAAGGCCACTTCATCCGGGCCCATGAAGAAGCCCACGCCGCCGATCCCGACGCCCTGCTGTTCGTCAACGAGTACCATCTGGAGAGCAAGCCGCATAAGCGGCGGACCTTCCTGAAGCTGGTCGAGTCGATGCTGAAGCGCGGCGTGAAGATCGACGGCATCGGCACCCAGACCCACATCGATGTCGACCTGCCGCCGGGCAAGATCACCGAAGCCATGCGCGACCTGGCCAGCCTCGGCCTGCCGATCCACCTGTCGGAGATCGATGTCTCGTTCCAGACCGAAGGGGTCAGCCTCAAGTCGAAGGCCGAGAAGCAGGCCAGTCAGCTGCGCCTCTATCGTGAAGCGATGGAATCCTTCGTCGCCCTGCCGGAGCGGCAGCAGTTCGCCTTCACCATCTGGGGCGTGCGCGACGCCGACTCCTGGCTGCGCACGGCCACCTGGGTCAAGGACAAGACCGATCAGCCTCTGCTGTTCGACGACCTTGGCCAGCCCAAGGAAACCTTCTGGACCCTGGTCGACGTCCTGCGGGGCCGCTGATCCCGGTTTTTTAAGACAAGAGCCCTAGCCTCGTCCGCAGGTTATGCGGGGGGCTCGCCGATGAGCGGTCATCACAAGGACTATGTCGCCGGTCTGGACGGGCTGAGAGCGGCCTCTGTCAGCATGGTGATCCTGGGCCATGTCGGCCTCGGCGACCTGATCCCCGGCGGGATGGGCGTGACCATCTTCTTCTTCATCAGCGGCTTTCTGATCACCCGCCTGCTGTGGGCCGAGCGCGACGCCCATGGCGGGGTCGACCTGCTGCGCTTCTATGGTCGCCGGACGCTGCGCCTGCTGCCCGAAATGCTGGTGCTGCTGCTGGTCCTGACCTTCATTGTCGGACCCTTGCTGAACCAGCCGATGCAGCCCCTGCAGGCCCTGGCCGGCCTGACCTACTGGACCAATTACTACATCATCAGCGGCCTGGGCGACTGCAACAACTGCGCCGTGACGGGACACCTGTGGTCGCTGGCGGTCGAGGAGCACTTCTACCTCGTCATGCCCCTGGCCCTGCTGCTGTGCGGCTTCGTTCCGCGCCGGCTGGCCGTGCTGTTCCTGATCACGATCATCGGCGCGGCCGCCTGGCGGACCTATGCCTATACCGTCCTGCACGTGTCAGAGGTCTACACCTACAAGGCCACTGAAAGCCGGATCGACTCGATCGCCTGGGGCTGTCTGGCGGCGGTCATCGACCGCAGCTGGCCCAGGGTCATGGCTTTTGTCCGGCGTCAGGCCTGGATCGTGTTCAGTGCCGGTGCCGGTCTGATGCTGGCGTCCCTGGCCTATCGTGACCCGATCTTCCGCGAGACCCTGCGCTATTCCGTTCAGGGCCTCGCCCTGGTCGGAATCATCCTGCCACTGGTCGCGGCGCCGCAGCTGGGCGGTCTGGTCAAGCTGCTGGAAATCGCCCCGCTGCGCTGGATGGGTCGACGCTCCTACGCCGCCTATCTCTGGCACATGCTGGCCCTGACCCTGGGCGGCATGATCGTGGGGTTCAGCGGGGTGATCGAAACCGCGCCCCGCCTGACCCAGCTCCAGGCCCTGCCGTTCGTGGTGGCCCTGTCCTGGATTTTCGCCGAACTCAGCTACCGTTTCGTCTTCACCCCGGCCCAGAAGCTGAAGCCCTGGGTCACGCCGAAGCGAGCCGGAGACGAGAACGCCGCGCGTATCCCCCCGGACCGCGCGGCCGAAGCGCTCAGCTAGGGGTGCGAACCGCGTCGCTAGACCGGGAACCGAAGGCCATCGCCAGGCCATAGGCCACCGCGCAAAGCGGCAGCAAGAGCAGCCAAACCATCCCCCTGGCTACCAGACCCAGTCCTGCGGCCGTCCGACCGGCCGCATCGGCAAACTTCGTCATCGCACCCACCCCTCGCCCGGCGTTCCAATTTGGCTCGCAACACCGGGGTTCTGGGCTGCGGGTGGCAAGGCCTGGGCCAGTCAGGCAGCCGTCGCCTCGAACCCGGCCTTCAGTTCGGCCTCGTCGAGGTCGCGACCGATAAAGACCATGCGGCTGTAGCGCTTGTCGCTGTCCAGCCACGGGCGCTGGAAGTCGCCTTCCAGGATCATGTGGACGGCCTGGAAGACCAGGCGGCGGTTCTCGCCCTGCACGTCGATGATGCCCTTGGCGCGCAGGATGTCGGGCCCGCGACGGGCCAGCAGGTCATTGAGCCAGGCGGTGATCTTCTGGCCGTCCACGGGCCGGTCCAGCGTCAGGGAGATCCCCTTGACGCCATCATCATGGACCGCGCTGGCCTTGGCGTGATCGTGCCCATGGTCGTGGCCGTGGTCATGACCACAGTGCTCATCATGAACATGGTCATGGCCATGATCGTGGTGGTGATGATCGTGGCCGCAATGCTCGTCATGCACATGGCCGGGCTCGCCATGGGCGGGATTGAGGAAATCCGGCTCCAGCTCGGTGATCCGCTCGAGATCGAAGCTGTGCTTGCCGATGATGGCGCTCAGCGGGACGTTCGAGCGCTGGGCACGGTGGATCGGGGCCAGGGGATTGATCCGCCGGATGCGGGCCTCGACATGGCGCAGGTCATCCTCGGAGACCAGATCGGTCTTGTTCAGCACGATCTGGTCGGCGAAGGCGATCTGCTCGACCGCTTCGCGGCTGTCGGACAGGCGCAGCAGGATGTGCTTGGCGTCGACCAGGGCGGTGACCGAGTCGAGATAGGTGCGGGCCTTGACGTCCTCGTCGACGAAGAAGGTCTGGGCGACGGGGCCGGGATCGGCCAGGCCGGTCGTCTCGACGATGATGGCGTCAAAGCCGCCCTTGCGCTTCATCAGGCCCGCCAGAACCCGGATCAGGTCGCCGCGCACCGTGCAGCAGACGCAGCCATTGTTCATCTCGAACACTTCCTCGTCGGCCCCGACCACCAGGTCGTTGTCGATGCCGACCTCGCCGAACTCGTTGACGATCACGGCATAGCGCTTGCCGTGGGCCTCGGTGAGGATGCGGTTGAGCAGGGTGGTCTTGCCGGCACCGAGATAGCCGGTCAGCACGGTGACGGGGATCTTGCCGGTCGAGGAAGCGGTCTGGGTCATGGCCGCTATTTAGGGCCTCGGAGGTCCCGGCGGAAGCCCGCTGTCAGGTCTTGAGAAAGGCGACGGCCAGACCGACCAGGATCAGGGCTACGCCGAGGATGGTTTGCTCATAGCGCTCGACCCACCCCAGGCCCAGCCGCTGGAAGCCGGCCAGGCTAAGGCTGGTGAAGATCAGCATGCCGGCGGCGGTCGCCGCCATCAGCACGCCGCTGAGCAGCAGGAAGGCCTGCCAGCCATGCTCCATCCCCGCCAGGTAATAGGGCAGGAAGGCCTCGCAGGGTGACAGGGTAAGAAGGGTGACGAGGGCTGCCACGGCCGCCCTGTCCGAGGCATAGGTCCGACGGCTGGCCTCCGGCAGGGCGTGGCTATGGCGGCTCCGAAAGACATAGAAGACACCGACCGCCACCATCAGCCCGCCCACGATCCAGTGGAAGATGCCGCCCAGGCTGGGCTGCAGGGCCAGGCCGGCCATGACGAGCGCCAGTCCCAGCACGATCGTCAGGCCCACATGACCCAGGCCGGCCAGCAGGGTCACGCCGAGGGTACGGCCCGTTGACCACTTCTGCGCGCGGCCGACCAGCACGAACGGCAGCCAGTGGGTTGGCAGGGCCGCATGCAGGAAGGCCACGGCGAAACCGGTGGCGGCGATCGAGGCGAAGAAGGTCGAATTCACCCCCGAGGCTATATACTGTTACATTGTAACGTTCCAGCCTGAATCCTTCCTGGGGATCTTCACCGTTTCATGGCCAGGAATCTGTCACAGCCCGTTGACTCAGGAACGGCCGACTGTATAAGTCCGCCCCCTCGCCCGCCGGGTTTCCTTGCGGGCGTTCCCTATTTTGCGAACGCACGTTTCTTAAGGCGCTAACCTATGTACGCGGTGATCAAAACCGGCGGCAAGCAGTACCGGGTCCAAGCCGGCGATCTGCTGGTTGTCGAAAAGCTCGACGGTGAACCGGGCTCGGAAGTCGCTTTCGGCGAAGTCCTGATGCTTGGCGAAGGCGAGGCCGTGACGGTCGGCGCCCCTGTGGTGGACGGCGCAGTCGTCAACGCCACCCTGATTGAAACCCGCAAGGGTGAAAAGGTGAAGATCTTCAAGAAGATCCGCCGTCAGGGCTATCGCCGCACCCGCGGCCACCGCCAGACCGAAACGGTCCTGCGCGTGACCTCGGTCGCCGGCGCCGGCAAGGAAGCCAAGTGGGACGGCGTCATCGACCTGACCCCGAAGGTCATCCTGAACGCCCGGGCCCGTGGCCTCGGCGACGCGGCTGTCCCCTTCACGATCCCGGTCGCCAAGTCGGCCGCTCCGGTCGCTGAAGCCGCCCCCAAGAAGAAGGCCGCGCCGAAGAAGGCCGCAGCCGCCCCGGAAGACGGCGAAGCCTAAGCGGCTGCGCCTCTAGAGATTAGGAGAGCAAGATGGCTCACAAGAAATCAGGCGGCTCGTCCAGCAACGGTCGCGACTCCGACGGCCGCCGCCTTGGCGTGAAGAAGTTCGGCGGCGAGAAGGTTCTCGCCGGCAACATCATCATCCGTCAGCGCGGTACGAAGTTCTGGCCGGGTGCCGGCGTCGGCATTGGCAAGGACCACACCCTCTTCGCCCTGGTCGAAGGCGCGGTGAAGTTCGTGACCAAGAAGCATAATCGCACCTACGTAACGGTCGCGCCCAAGGCGCAGGCTGCCGAGTAGTACGCACTCGACTTTTTCGGGTCGTGCTTCTCCGCCGAGAAGACGACCCGGACAGACGAACCTAAGCGGGGAGTCCGGGCACGCCGGACTCCCCGCTTTTGTTTTGCCTGCGGCGCCAAGAAGCCTCGAATCGCCATGGCGTCGTCACGGTCCTCGCGCAAAGAGGGGCCGGTCAGACAGGAGGCCTAAGATGTGCGTCATCGACAAAAGCCCCATCATCGAAGCACGGCGCGTCACCCTTCGTGCGCCCACCATGAACGATGTGCCGCGCCTGGCGAGCCTCGGCGGTGATCGTGACGTCTCACGCATGACCACCCGCATGCCCTGGCCCTATGGCCGGTCGGATGCCGAAGACTTCGTGGGGCGCTGCCAGGCGCAGGACCGCCGGCGGGACAACACCTTCGTCCTGGATCTCGAAGCCGAGGGCGTCGTCGGCGTCCTTGGCCTGTTCACCCCGCCGGGGGGACAGCTGGAGATCGGCTACTGGATCGGAAAGCCCTTCTGGGGCCGGGGCCTGGCGACGGAGGCCTGTCAGAGCGCCCTGGCCTGGGCCAAGCAGGACTGGCGCAAGCGGCTCGTCGTCGCCGGCCATTTCGCCGACAATCCGGCCTCGGGCCAGGTGCTGATCAAGGCCGGGTTTCTCTATACCGGCGTAGTCGAGGCCAAGCCGTCCGTCGCGCGTGGTGCGGTGGCACAGACGCGGATGATGGTCTGGCTAGCCTGACCCGTCAGGCGGCGCGGTGGGTCGCGATAACCTTCTGCGCCCCTTCACGGAAGCGCTTCTCGGCGGTGAGGATGCGGTCGCACAGGGCGTCCAGGTCCGACAGCAGCGAGTAGGTGGCATAGATGGGGATTTCCATCAGGGCCACCTGCGCCCGGGGCATGAATTCGCAGTACTTCTTCCAGGAGCCATGATTGTCGCGGGCGGTCATGGCCCTCTGACCCAGCGGGTTCCAGAGGTTCAGGTCGATCAGTTCGTCCCGGCACTGCTTCATCACCGGCAGGGCGATGTAGAGGAACAGGAAGGTCGGGGTCGCGGCGCGGCTGAACTGGGGCTGCACCTGCATGTGCCAGATCCGGAAGGCTTCAAAGAAGCCGGCCTTGCGCTTGGGGTCCGGCGGCAGCCAGGTGGCCTCCGGATTGATCAGGTCGCTGGCGGATGAGGCCCGCTTGATCAGATCGTCGGCCGAGCGGCCGTCAGCCATGGTTTTGGACAGGGCCGTGATCGGGATGTTCAGCTTCTTGGCGACGTCGCTATAGGCCACCTGCTGGCCCTGCATCGGCGTCCATTGCCCGAAGGCGGCGGCCTTGGGATCCTTGGAGCGTTTAACGGCGGCGGCCTGGTGCAACAGCAGCTGTTCTTCCCGCTGCTTCTCGGCGCGAATGCGGTCGAACTCGGCCTCGTGGGCCGCCTGCTCCTCGGCCGTCATCCAGGCCGCACGGCCGGGACCATAGGTTCGCTCATAACGGTTGATCAGCACCAGGCCATGACCAGGGGTCGGCCGCTGGCCGATATCCCCGAGGAAGGCGCGGAAATCGCGCCAGGTGCCCGTCACGCCGGTACCACGGCTCATCAGGATGTTGCGGTGGATCGAAGCTTCGTCAGCGTACTTTTTGCAGAGCAACTGGGGCGTGAGTTCCCGAAGGTCCTTCGCCAGTGCCTCTCCAAAGCTTTGTGTCGTGGTCAACGCCAGGCCCCCACACCACCAGGATAAAAATGGTGGTTTCGCTGCATGACACTTCGTCGCACGGTGTGTTTTAACATTTCGTCACAGAACCGAACGGTGTTCTGCTCATAGGTCTGCGACCAAGCGACGCCATTTCGGCTCGACGCGGCGGACGCCTTGCGACAAAAGACGCAGATGAAATTTCTGGACCAGTGCAAGATCTTTATCCGCTCCGGCAACGGCGGCGGCGGCGCGGTCTCGTTCCGACGCGAGAAGTACATCGAATATGGCGGTCCCGACGGCGGCGATGGCGGCCGGGGCGGGGATATCTGGATCGAGGCCGTGGACGGCCTCAACACCCTGATCGACTACCGCTATCAGCAGCACTTCAAGGCCGAGACCGGGATCCATGGCATGGGCCGGGGACGCCACGGGGCCGCCGGTGCCGACATCACCCTGAAAGTTCCGGTCGGCACCCAGGTGCTGGAAGAGGACAAGGAAACCCTGATCGCCGACCTCGACACGGCCGGCATGAGCGTGCGCCTGTGCAAGGGCGGTAACGGCGGCTGGGGCAACCTGCACTTCAAGGGTCCGGTCAACCAGGCCCCGAAATATGCCAATCCGGGTCAGGAAGGCGAAGAACGCTGGATCTGGCTGCGGCTGAAGCTGATCGCAGACGTCGGCCTGGTCGGCCTGCCCAATGCCGGCAAGTCGACCTTCCTGGCCGCCGCCACGGCCGCCAAGCCGAAGATCGCCGACTATCCGTTCACGACCCTGACCCCGAACCTCGGCGTGGTCGACCTGTCGACCAGCGAGCGTTTCGTCCTGGCCGATATTCCCGGACTGATCGAAGGGGCCTCGGAAGGCGCAGGCCTCGGAACCCGGTTCCTGGGCCATGTCGAGCGGTCGGCGGTGCTGATCCATCTGGTTGATGCCACCCAGGAGGATATCTGCGGGGCCTGGACCACGATCCGGGGCGAACTCGAAGCCTATGGTGACGAGCTCGGCGACAAGTCCGAGATCCTGGCCCTGAACAAGATCGACGCCCTCGACGAAGAGACCATCGCCGCCAAGGCCGCCGAACTCGAGGCCCTGACCGGCGTCAAGCCGCGTCTGGTCTCCGGCGTCTCGGGCAAGGGCGTGAAAGAGCTGCTGAGAGCCGCCTATCGCGAAGTCCGGGTTCGTCGCGGTGACGAGATCGAGGAAATCGACGAGGAAGAAGACCATATTCCGGAGACCCCCGGGGGCTGGACCCCGTGAGTCCGGCCCAGCAGGGCGCGGAACCCGGGCCACTCGCCACGGCGAGGCGCATCGTCTTCAAGGTGGGCTCGGCCCTGCTGGTCGACGCCGAGACCGGCGCGGCCAACCACGCCTGGCTGCAGGCCTTCTGCGATGATGCCGCCGCCTTGCGCGCCCGGGGTCAGCAGGTGGTCGTGGTCTCGTCCGGGGCCGTGGCCCTCGGCCGTCGTCGCCTGGGCCTGACAGGCCGCAAGTCCCTGACCCTGCCGGAAAAACAGGCCGCCGCCGCCGCCGGCCAGTCCCTACTGATGCGCGCCTGGGAAGAGGCCTTCGAACCGCATGCCATCGGCGCCGCCCAGATCCTGATGACCCGTGACGATACCGAGACCCGGCGGCGCTGGCTCAATGCCCGGGCTACGGTCGAGACCCTGCTGGGCCTGGGCGTCGTGCCGGTGGTCAATGAGAACGACACGGTCGTCACCGAGGAAATCCGCTACGGCGACAATGACCGCCTGGCCGCCCGGGTCGCCCAGCTGGCGGGTGCCGACCTGCTGGTCCTGCTGTCCGACATCGACGGGCTCTACACGGCTGACCCCCGGCGCGATCCGGCCGCGACCCATCTGCCGGTGATTTCGGAAATCACCGCCCAGATCGAGGCCATGGCCGGCGGAGCCAATGCGGCTTCAGGCGTAGGTACCGGTGGCATGGCTACCAAGATCGCCGCCGCCCGCATCGCCCGCGCCGCCGGCTGCGCCACCCTGATCACCCTGGGCTCGCGCCCGCATCCCCTGAAGGCCATCGAGGCCGGGGGCAAGGCGACCCTGATCGAGGCCGGTGCCAGTCCCGCCGCCGCCTACAAGGCCTGGATAGCCGGCAGCCTCGCCCCACAGGGCTGGGTCTCGGTCGATGCCGGTGCCGCCGCAGCCCTGGCCAAGGGCAAGAGCCTGCTCGCCGCCGGGGTCCGGGCCGTCGAAGGCCCCTTCGACAAGGGCGATGCCGTGCGGGTGCGCGACGACACCGGCCGCGAAGTGGCCCGAGGCCTGATCCGCTATGACAGCGCCGACGCCCACCGCATCGCCGGCCTGCGCTCGGACGCCATCGAGGCCGAACTGGGATTCACCGAGGGCCCGATGATCCATGCCGACGATCTGGCGGTCGCGGACTAGTCGATGACCCTCGGCCCCGCTCCGTTCCGGACGCCCGAATGGCGTGATGTCAGCCGCGAGGTCTTCCGCGACCAGATCGTGCCGTCTGGCCGGCCTGCTGTCCTGAAAGGTCTGGTCGCCGACTGGCCCGCCGTAGCGGCCGGCCAGGTCTCCGACCAGGCCATGGCCGACTACCTGCTGGGCCTGGACGCCGGCGGACCGGTCACAATCCTGCATGGCGGACCCGAGATCGGCGGGCGGTTCTTCTATACCGACAGCCTGGACGGCCTGAACTTCCGCCGCCGCACCGTGCCCCTGCGCGAGGCCCTGGGGGCCCTGCTGTCGTTCCGCGACGCCGCCGAGCCCCCGGCCCTGGCCGTGCAGTCGACCCCGACCGCCAGCGCCCTGCCCGGCTTCACCGCCGCCAATCCCCAGCCCCTGCTCGACGACGCGGTCGGGCCCCGGATCTGGATCGGCAATGCGATCACCACCGCGACCCATTTCGACATGAACTACAATATCGCCTGCGCGGTGGCGGGCCGACGGCGTTTCACCCTGTTCCCGCCCGACCAGCTGAAGAACCTCTATCTGGGCCCCCTGGAGTTCACCCCGGCCGGTCCGCCGGTCAGCATGGTGGACATCGCCGCCCCCGATCTCGCCCGCTATCCGCGCTTCGCCGAGGCCTGGTCCACCGCCCAGGTCGCCGAGCTGGAGCCTGGGGATGCGATCTACATCCCCTATTTCTGGTTCCACAATGTCGAGTCGCTCGACCCCTTCACCGTGCTGATCAACTACTGGTGGGCCGAGCCGCGCGCGGTCCTGGGCCGACCTCTGGAGGCCCTGCTTCATGCCATGGCCTCGATCCGCGAGATGTCCGCCAGCGAGCGGGCGATCTGGCGCGACGTCTTTGATCACTTCGTCTTCAAGACCGATGGTGACCCGGTCGCCCACCTGCCGCCGGATCGGCGCGGCTCCCTGGGCGAGATGACGCCCGAGCATCTGAACCGCATCCGCGGAATCCTGCTTCAGGCCCTGGGCAAGGCGTAGCCAAGGCCGAAAAAACCACTAGGTTCCGGCCTCCAAGGAGCACCTCATGGCCTATCGGTCCCTGCGCGAATTCATCGACGTCCTCGAGGCCAAGGGCGAACTGGTCCGGGTCAGCGAGCCGGTCTCGTCCGTGCTGGAAATGACCGAGATCCAGACCCGCCTGCTGGCCACCGGCGGCCCGGCGGTGCTGTTCGAGCACGTCATCCTGGCTGATGGGTCGCGCTCGCCGATGCCAGCCCTGGCCAACCTGTTTGGCACCGTCAAGCGCGTGGCCATGGGCGTCACCCTGGGCGGCGAGCCCCGCGAGACGGCCGGCGAGCTGCGCGAGGTCGGCGAACTGCTGGCCTTCCTGCGCCAGCCCGCCCCGCCCAAGGGTCTCAAGGACGCCCTCGACATGCTGCCCCTGGCCAAGACCGTCATGGCCATGCGACCGGGCACGGTGAAGAAGGCGCCGGTGCAGGAGATCGTCCTGACCGGCGACGATATCGACCTGTCCAAGCTACCGGTCCAGACCTGCTGGCCCGGCGAGCCGGCACCACTGATCACCTGGCCGCTGATCGTCACCAAGGGCCCCGGCAAGGACCGCGAGGACGACTTCAACCTGGGCATCTACCGCATGCAGGTGCTGGGCAAGGACAAGTGCATCATGCGCTGGCTGGCCCATCGCGGCGGGGCCCAGCACTATGCCCGCCACAAGCAGGCCGGCAAGCGTGAGCCCCTGCCCGCCTGCGCCGTGCTGGGGGCCGATCCCGGCACCATCCTGGCCGCCGTGACCCCGGTGCCTGACACCCTCTCCGAATACCAGTTCGCCGGCCTGCTACGCGGAGCCAAGGTCGATCTGGTCGCCGCCAAGACCGTGCCCCTGATGGTGCCGGCCCACGCCGAGATCGTGCTGGAAGGCCACGTCCTGCTCGACGAATATGCCGACGAAGGCCCCTATGGCGACCACACCGGCTATTACAACAGCGTCGAGAAGTTCCCGGTCTTCCAAGTGACGGCGATCACCATGCGCAAGGACCCGATCTACCTGACCACCTTCACCGGCCGGCCGCCGGACGAGCCCTCGGTGCTGGGCGAGGCGCTCAACGAGGTGTTCATCCCGCTGCTGCGCCAGCAGTTCCCCGAGATCGTCGACTTCTGGCTGCCGCCCGAGGGCTGCAGCTATCGCATTGCCGTCGTCTCGATGAAGAAGGCCTATCCGGGCCACGCCAAGCGCGTGATGCTGGGCGTCTGGAGCTATCTGCGCCAGTTCATGTACACCAAGTGGGTGATCGTCGTGGACCACGACATCAATGCCCGCGACTGGAAGGACGTGATGTGGGCGATCAGCACCAAGATGGACCCGGCGCGGGACATCACGGTGATCGAGCATACACCTATCGACTATCTGGACTTTGCGTCGCCCGAGAGCGGCCTCGGCTCCAAGATCGGCCTGGACGCCACCGACAAGCTGCCGCCCGAAACCCATCGCGAATGGGGCCAGGAGATCCGCATGGATCAGGCCGTGATCGACAAGGTCAGCGACATGTGGGGCCGGCTGGGCCTGCCGGGTGACGGCAAGCCGATCTGGAAGGCGTGATCTGACGGCATGAGGCGTTGAGAATGCGGGACCTAACCCTGGCGGCCCTAGCCGCCGTACTGATGGCGAGCACGGCTATGGCACAGACCAACTCCCCGACTAAGCCCTGGGACCAGCCCTTTCTGCCGCCCGCGCCCCCGTGGAAGGGCGCCAGCCAGGCCCTGTTGCGCGACAAGACCGATCCCTGGGTGACGGCGTTCGAGGCCGATCCAGCCCATGACTTCAGCCCCAACTATGTCGAGACCCGCAAATGGTTCGACCGGCTGGACAAGGCCTCGAGCCTGATCCGCATCGAAGCGTTCGGGACCTCGCCTGAAGGCCGCGAGATCTATGCGGTGATCGCCTCCAAGGACGGGGCCAAGCTCGACCCCAAGAAGCCGCTGCTGCTGGTCCAGGCCGGCATCCATCCGGGCGAGATCGACGGCAAGGACGCGGGCATGATGCTGCTGCGCGACATCGCCTTCCACGGCAAGGACGCGCTGCTCGACAAGGTAAATCTGCTGCTGATCCCGATCCTGTCGGTCGACGGCCATGAGCGGGCCTCCGCCTATAGCCGCCCCAACCAGCGTGGTCCCCGCATCCAGGGCTGGCGCAATACGGCGACCAACCAGAACCTCAACCGCGACTTCATGAAGCTCGACCAGCCGGAAATGCAGGCGCTTAAGCGCCTGCAGGCCAGGTACCGGGCCGATCTCTATGTCGATGTCCATGTCACCGACGGCATGGACTACCAGTATGACGTCACCTACGGCTTCAACGGTGAAAACGGCGTCTGGAGTCGCTCGCCGGCCATTGCCCAATGGCTGAACGGGGTGCTCAAGCCCGCCCTCAACCAGGGCCTCGAAGCCCAGGGTCACATTCCCGGCGAGCTGGTGTTCGGGATCGATGAACATAATCCCAAGGCCGGCTTCTCGGACGGCGGCCTGGGCGAGCGCTTCTCCAATGGCTGGGGCGCGGCGGCCCATGTCTCGACCATCCTGATCGAGAACCACAGCCTCAAGCCCCATGCCCAGCGCGTGCTCGGAACCTATGTGCTGATCGAAACCGCCCTGAAGCTGCTGGCCGAGAAGGGCGGCGACCTGAGATCGGCCATCGCCGCCGACAGCGCCCTGCGCCCGGCCGAGATCCCGGCCAATTTCGTCGCCGATCCCAAGCCTGCCTATACGCGCGCCTTCAAGGGCATCCGCTACGAGACCTATGACAGCCCGGCCTCGGGCCGGAAGGAAATCCGCTGGCTGGGCGAACCGGACCCGGCCCTGTGGCAGGTTCCGTTCTATGGCTCCAAGCCGTCCCTGACCCTGAAGCGGCCCACCGCCTATTATGTCCCCAGCTATCGCGCCGATCTGATCGAGCGGCTCAGGCTGCACGGCGTGACGGTCGAGCCCCTGGCGGCCGCCAGGACCCTGCCGGTCGAGATGCTGCGCCTGACCGACCCCAAGCTGGCGACCCGCGCCAATGAGGGTCACGTCCAGATCACCGTCACCCAGGTCAAGGCCGAGACCCGAGACTGGACTTTCCCGGCCGGATCGGTGCGGGTGCCGACCGACCAGCCTCTTGGCGACCTCGTCGTGCTGCTGCTGGAGCCGCAATCCAGCGAGAGCTTCTTCGCCTGGGGCATGGTGCCCGAGGTGCTGAGCCGGGTCGAATATATCGAGGGCTATGCCATCGCACCCCTGGCCGAAAAGATGATGGCGGCGGATCCTGCGCTCAAAGCCGAGTTCGAGGAGAAGCTGGCGGCCGACCCGAAATTCGCGGCCGATCCGGAAGCGCGCCTCTCATGGTTCTACCGCCGGACACCCTTCTATGACGACCGCCACCTGCTCTACCCGATCGCGCGTGAACTCGCCCTATAGGGCAGGTCGCTTGCATCCGGGCGCGGGAGCGGGCTTTTATGCCGCCTCGCCCGGACGGCGAGTTGGAAATTGCAGGGTTCTCTGATGGATACGATCACTTCGGGTCATGCCGCCGCCCTCTGGGCAGGACTGCACGTCTTCCTGATGCTGACCCTGTCGCTGCTGGTCGTGCGCCTGCGCCAGAAGCATAAGGTCTCGCTCGGCGACGAAGGCATTCCCGAACTGGCGCGCGCCATCCGTGCCTTCGGCAATGCCACCGAGTATGTGCCTACCGGCCTGATCGCTCTGGTGGTTCTGGCCGTGGTCGGGGCCCCGCCCCTGGCGATCCATGTGGCCGGCTTTGTGCTGTTCTCCGGCCGCCTGGTCCATGCGGTCGGCCTGTCCAGCAGCGGCGGGGCCTCGATCCCGCGCGCCCTCGGCATGGTGGCCACCTGGCTGGCCTATATCTTCGTCGGCGTGGCCCTGCTGTTCTACGCCATCGCCTGAAGCCGCCAGGGCACCTTGCCCGGCACCATAGGCCTCGTCCATAAGACCCCATGGACGATAATCTGCTGAACGACGTGGTCTCGGCCGCACTCAAGGCTGGGGCCGATACGGCCGAAGCCGTCTTCGCCGAGCGCAAATCCCTTTCCGTCAGTGTTCGCCTGGGCGAACTGGAAGAGGTCGAACGCGAAGAGGCCCGCGATCTGGGCCTGCGCGTGTTCATCGGCCAGCGCAGCGCAACGGTCTCGGGCTCGGACATTTCCAGCGAGGCCCGCGCCAAGCTGATCGAGCGCGCGGTGGCCATGGCCCGGCTGGCACCCGAGGATCCCTATGCGAGCCTCGCGCCCGGTGATCGCCTGGCCAGGGGTCCGTTCCCCGAACTCGATCTGATCGACGCCTATGAGCCGACCGCCGAGACCCTGGAAACCCAGGCGCGCCTCGCCGAAGAGGGGGCCCGCTCGGTCGAGGGCGTGACCAATTCCGATGGCGGCACGGCCAGCTGGAGCGCCGCGACCTGGCGCCTGGTCACCAGTGCCGGCTTTTCCGGAGCCCATGCCGCCACCGGCCATTCCCTGTCCTGCTCGGCCATTGCCGGCGAGGGGGCGGGCATGGAGCGGGGCGGCGAAGGCCGTTCGGCCCGTCACTTCGCCGATCTGCCGGGTGCCGGCGATATCGGCCGCGAGGCGGGCCGTTCGGCGGTCGTGCGGCTCAATGCCCGCAAGATCGCCTCGACCACCGCGCCGGTGATCTTCGAAAACCGCCTGGCCATGTCACTGATCGGTCCGCTGCTCGGGGCCATTTCCGGTCCCTCGATCGCGCGCGGATCGTCCTTCCTGAAAGACAAGCTGAACCAGCAGGTCTTCGCCCGGGGTGTCAGCCTGATCGAGGACCCACACCGGGTGCGCGGCCTGGGTTCGGCCCCCTTCGATGACGAGGGCGTTGCCACCGTCCGCCGGGCCCTGATCGACGACGGCGTCCTGACCACCTGGCTGCTCAATACCAGCAGTGCCAAACAGCTGGGCCTTGAGACAACCGGCCATGCCTCGCGCGGTCTGGCGGGTCCTTCGGGCGTCTCGACCAGCAACCTGACCCTGTCGACGGGGACGCGCGATCAGGCCGGACTGATGGCCGACGCCGGGACGGGTCTCCTGGTCACCTCGATGTTCGGCCCCGCGCTGAACGGCAATACCGGCGACTGGTCGGTGGGCTGTTCGGGCCTGTGGTTCGAGAACGGCGAGATCACCGGGCCTGTCACGGAGATCACCGTGGCCGGAAACCTGATCGACATCTATGCCCGCCTGATTCCGGGCACGGACCTGGAGTTCCGCGGTGCCAATAATGCGCCGTCCATCCTCGTCGACGGTCTGGCCATCGCCGGCAAATGACCGATCTGGATCTGATCCTCGACGCGGCGCGAGAGGCGGGCGAGCTGGCCCTCAAGGCGCGCGCCGGGGGTCTGAAGATCTGGTCCAAGGACGGCGGCTCGCCGGTGACCGACGCCGATCTGGCCGTCGATACCCTGCTGAAGACGCGCCTGCGGGCTGCCCGGCCCGACTATGGCTGGCTGTCGGAAGAAACCGTCGATGATCCGGCCCGCCTGACGACGACGCGCCAGTTCGTGGTCGACCCGATCGACGGCACGGTCGCCTTCATGAAGAACAAGCCGTGGTTCGCCGTTTCTATTGCCGTGGTCGAGAACGGCCGGCCGATCGCCGGTGTCGTCCATGCCCCGGCCCTGAACGAGACCTATTCGGCCCGACACGGAGGCGGGGCGACGCTCAATGGCATGGCCATTTCGCCGAGCGACACCGACGATCTCGAGGACGCCGCCATGCTGGGTGACGCCAAGATGTTCGTGCACCCGGCCTGGACGACTCCCTGGCCCGCCATGCGGGTCGAGAGCCGCAACTCGATCGCTTATCGGGTCTGTCTGGTCGCCGCCGGGGCTTTCGATGCAGCCGTCGCCCTGTCCCCCAAGAGCGAGTGGGATGTCGCCGCAGCCGATCTGATCCGCACGGAGGCCGGTGCCTGGTTATCGGACCACAAGGGCAATCCCTACCGCTATAATCGCCCTGTTCCGCTGGTTCCGAGCCTGGTTTGCGCCAATGCGACACTCGCGCCATTGATCCTTAACCGTGTCGGGCATATCGACCTGCCATAAAGATAATTCCTCGCAGGAACGTGCCCCACCATGCCCGATAAGCAGCTTCTCCATCTCGTTGTCGGCGGCGAACTGAAGGATGTCTCCGACATCGAGTTCCGCGATCTCGACAAGGTCGAGTTCGTCGGGGCCTATGCCACCTATGCCGACGCCCACAAGGCGTGGAAGGCCAAGGCCCAGGCCACCGTCGACAACGCCCATGCGCGCTATTTCATCATCCACGCCCACAAGCTTCTGGATCCGAGCCTGGGCTGAACGGCTGATAGGTCCTCCCCCTCTGGGGGAGGTGGCCCGGAGGGCCGGAGGGGGCTAACTCGGCAACCGCTGCGAAGACCCCCTCAGTCGCTCCGCGACAGCTCCCCCTAAAGGGGAGCAGCTATTCCCGGCGCAGAAGCTTGTCGGTCAGGAGCTTGCCCAGCATCCCGGCGCGGAAGGTCTTTTTCATCGCCACGGGATCGTAGTCGTCGCTTTCGACCCAGTCGGTAAAGGTCAGGCCCTTGGGCTCGCCCCGCTCCAGATACTGTTCGAACACATAGTCCAGCACACCGGTATTGCCGGCCTTGATGTGCAGATAGCGCGGCGACAGCTCCTTCATCGCCTCGCGGATCGGCAGGCCGAGGCGGTAGTGGGCATAGAGCACACTCATGATCCCGGCCCGGTCAGCGCCCGACTTGCAGTGGATCAGGGCCGGATATTCGAGCGTTTCGAACAAGAGTTTGGCCCCGCGCACCCGTTCGCGGATCGGCACCTCGCGCGAGGTGATGGTGAAGTCGACCAGGTTGAGGCCCAGGCGCTCGCAAGCGTCCTTCTCCAGGGCATAGAAGCTTCCGTCGAACCCGCCCCGCAGATTAACGATGGTCCTGATGCCGCGCTTCTTCCACCAGGCCAGCTGGAAGGGCCAGGGCTGGTTGGCGCGCACCAGTTCAGGACTGACCCAATGGGCGTTGGAGAACCCGACCCTGAGATAGGCATGGTCGTTCCACAGATAGTGGAGATAGGTCTGGAATCGGCCCCACGGCGTGGTCAGGTCGAACTTGGCCAAGTGGCGTCCCCTCAATGTCCGCGCCTAGGTAGGATAGACCGGCGTCTTTTGCAAAACGCCCTGTCGTTTCCATCCCGACTGATGCGCCCGCGTCCTTGACAGCTTGGCCCCGACGTCCGACCCCTCGCCCATGACTGATGCCGCCGCGCCACCTGCCTCCAACCGCGCCCTCGCGATGCGGATCTGGCGCGACTACCTGCGTCCGCGCTGGAAGGGGCTCAGTGTTTCACTGGTCAGCGCCGCGATCGTGGCGGGCCTCAGCGCCCAGCTGACCCGGATGATCCAGCCAGCCGTCGACCAGCTGATCACGAATCCACGCCCCGGGGCGATCCTGACCATCCCGGCCGCCATCGCCGGCATCGCCGTCCTGCGCGG
Organism: Caulobacter sp. AVps16; assembly: GCF_058681455.1. NCBI lineage: Bacteria > Pseudomonadati > Pseudomonadota > Alphaproteobacteria > Caulobacterales > Caulobacteraceae > Caulobacter > Caulobacter sp. AVps16. The sequence goes on along the minus strand of NZ_CM178739.1, from coordinate 99,177 downwards.
CCTGTTCCAGGTACTGCAGGCGACCTTCATCAACCGGATCGGCAACGGTGTGGTCGGCGACGTCCAGGTGCAGCTGTTCGGCAAGTTGGTCCGCTCCGACCTGGCCCGGCTGCGCGGAGCCCATTCGGGCTCCTATGTCTCGTCGGTGCTCTATGACGCCAGCCTGATCCGTGAGGCGGCCACCAGCGGGGTCGTGAACTATACGCGCGAGTTCCTGACCGTGATCGGGGCCCTGGCGGTGATGTTCAGCCTCGACCCGATCCTGGCCGCCGGGGTGCTGGTGATCGCGCCGGTCGCCAGCCTGATCATGCGCCGCTTCTCGAAGAAGACGACCAAGGCCGCCAAGGGTGCCATGGGCGAGACCTCCAACCTGTCGACCGCGATCATGGAGAGTCTGGACGGGGTCAAGATCGTCAAGATGGAGAACCGCGAGGCCTATGAGGAGGCGCGGGTCGCCGCCGTGGTCGACCGTCGCCAGCACCATCTGATCAAGGGCTCCAATGCCAGGGCCATGGCCGCGCCGGCCACCGAGACCTTCACAACCCTGATCACCGCTGGTGTCTTTGTCTATGCCGGCTGGCGCGCCACGACCGGCGACATCACGGCCGGGGCCTTTTTCGCTTTCCTCAGCGCCCTGCTGATGGCGGCCCAGTCCCTGCGCCAGGTGGCCAATCTGCAGACGGTGTTCAGCGAGGGCCTGACCGCCGCCCGCCGACTGTTCGAAGCCCTGGACGTGGCCCCGACCATTGTCGACCCCGCCGATGCCCGCGCTCTGCCACCGGGCGACAATGCCATCGCCCTGGACGCGGTGAGCTTCTCCTATGGCGGAGAGGTCGCGGCCCTGAGCGGGGTGTCCCTGCAGGTCCAGCGCGGCGAGACCATTGCCCTGGTCGGACCGTCGGGGGGCGGCAAGAGCTCGATCCTGAACCTGATCCCCCGCTTCTATGACGTCACGGCGGGGGCGGTGACCATCGACGGTCACGACGTGCGTTCGGTGACCCTGGCCTCCCTGCGCGACCGCATCGCCCTGGTCACCCAGGAGCCCTTCCTGTTCGACGACACCATCCGCGCCAATATCGCCTATGCCCGGCCCGATGCGACGGACGAGGCGATCATCGCTGCCGCCCGTCAGGCCGCCGCCCATGACTTCATCAGCGAATTGCCCGATGGCTATGAGACCGGCGTCGGCGAGGCCGGTGCGCGCCTGTCCGGCGGCCAGCGCCAGAGGATCGCCATCGCCCGCGCCTTCCTGAAGGATGCGCCCATCCTGCTGCTGGACGAGGCCACCAGCGCCCTCGACACCGAGAGCGAGGCCCAGGTCCAGGCCGCCCTGGAGCGGCTGATGGCGGGACGCGCCACCATCCTGATCGCCCACCGTCTGTCCACCGTGAAGGGCGCGGACCGGATCTATGTGATCGACAGGGGCAAGGTGGTCGAAACCGGAACCCACCCGGACCTGGTGCGGGCCGGGGGCCTCTATGCCCGCCTGGCCAAGGCGCAGGACCTGGATCACCTGCCGGACACTACCGCATGAAGCCGCTGCGCTCCCCCCTGGTCATGGGCCTGCTGGTCAGGCTGATGTCGGGCTATCTGGCCCTGACCTATCGCACCCTGCGCTGGACCCGTGAGGGCCAGTCGATCGCCGAGCAGGTCTGGGCGGAAAGTCTCGCCAGACGGTCCGGTGCCATTCTCGCCCTGTGGCACTCCCGCGTTCCGGTGGGGCCTGCCACCTGGCCTCAGGGGCCTGACAAGCCGGAAATCCGGGTTCTCGTCAGCCAGTCCCGCGACGGCGAGTTCATCGCCCGGGTCATCGCCAGGCTGGGCCTGCCTGCGATCCGGGGCTCCTCGCTGAAGAAAACCGACACGGCCAAGAACAAGGGCGGCGAGCAGGCCTTCCGCGACATGGTCAAGTGGGTCAAGGACGGTGGGGCCATGGCCATTACCCCTGACGGTCCGCGCGGCCCGGTCGAGGTTCTGCAAAAGGGTGCCGTGGCCCTGGCCCGGGTCAGTGGCGCTCCGGTGCTATTCGTCGGCGTGGCGATGAAGCCCTGCCTGCGACTGGGCACCTGGGACCGCACCATCATTCCCCTGCCCTTTGCCCGGGCGGCCATGGTCTGGGACGGCCCGACCACCGCCGGTCGTGACGACGATCCGGACAGTCTGGCCCAGGCCTGGGGCGAGCGACTGTCGGCCGTCTCACGCCGGGCGGAGCAATTGGTCGGCGAGACGGACGGAGAACCGGTCCGCCATTGATCCGGCCCGCCCATGGTGGGATGTAGGGCCATGCCGCACGACCATTCGGGCCACGCTCACAATCACCATGATCACCATCATGGACATGACCATGCTCACGATCACGGGCATGGGCATGGGCATGGGCATGGGCATGGTCACCATCATCACGTCCCCAAGGATTTCGGCCGCGCCTTTGCGGTGGGCGTCGCCCTGAACCTGGGTTTCGTCCTGGTCGAGTTTGCGGCCGGCCTGCTGACCCAGTCCCTGGCCCTGCTGGCCGACGCCGGCCACAACCTGTCCGATGTGCTCGGTCTGGTCCTGGCCTGGGGTGCGGCGACCCTGGCCAAGCGCGCGCCCAGCGGCCGCCACACCTATGGCCTGCGCAAGGGCACCATACTGGCCTCCCTGGCCAATGCCGCCCTGCTACTGGCGGCGACGGGTGCCATCGCCTGGGAAGCCGTCCGCCGCTTCGCAGCCCCGACCCCGATCGAGAGCGGCCCCGTGATGATCGTGGCGGCCATCGGCATCGCCATCAACACCGCCACGGCCCTGATGTTCATGCGGGGCTCCAAGGACGACCTCAATGCCCGCGGGGCCTTCCTGCACATGGCTGCCGATGCCGCCGTCTCGGCGGGTGTCGTGGTCGCCGCCCTGCTGATGATGCTGACCCAGTGGCTCTGGATCGACTCGGTCACCAGCCTGGCGATCGTCGTGGTGATCGTCCTCGGGACCTGGGGCCTGCTGCGCGATTCGCTGGACATGGCCCTGGACGCCGCACCGCGCGGTATCGACCCCGCCAAGGTGCGGGCTTGGCTGGCGACCCGGCCTGGCGTCGTCGAGGTCCATGACCTGCACATCTGGGCGATGAGCACGACCGAAACCGCCCTGAGCGCGCACATCGTCCGGCCGGCGGCGGAAGATCACGATCAGTTCCTGCACGCGGTTTGCGCGGACCTGGCCAGCCAGTTCAGGATCGGCCATGCCACCGTGCAGATCGAGCACACCGCCGGCACCCATGCCTGCCGCCTGGCCCCCGCGGACGTGGTGTGAGCCTGCCGCTGTCGCTCTGGCTCTACCGGCTCGCCACGGCGGGTCTGGAACCCTTCGCGCCGCTGCTGCTGAAGCGCCGCGCGGCCAGGGGCAAGGAAGACCCGTCCCGCCTGCCGGAACGTCTGGCCCGGTCCAGCTTGCCCCGTCCGCCCGGGACCCTGGTCTGGCTGCACGGAGCCAGTGTCGGCGAGAGCCTGTCGATCCTGCCCCTGGTCGAGCGCCTGCGCGCCGAGCGGCCGGACGCCACGGTGCTGGTCAGCTCCGGCACCGTGACCTCGGCCGAGCTGCTGGCCCGGCGGCTGCCCCCGGGGGTGATCCATCAGTATGTGCCGGTCGACACACCCGGCGGGGCCCGGCGGTTCATCGGCCACTGGCGGCCGGACCTTGCCGTCTTCGTCGAGAGCGAGCTGTGGCCCAACATGCTGCTCAAGGCCAAGGCCGCCGGGACCCGGCTGGCCCTGGTCTCGGCCAAGCTGTCGGACAAGAGTTTCGACGGCTGGCGGGCACGGCCGTTCGCGGCCCACCAGCTGTTCTCGGGCTTCGACCTGATCCTGGCCCAGGACAGCCGGGCTGCCGAACGCCTGGCCAGTCTCGGTGGCAGCGTCGCCGGCGAGGCCGATCTGAAGTTCGGGGCTGCGCCCCTGCCCGCCGACGCCGCCGAACTGGAGCGTCTGCAGTCCCTCCTGGCCGATCGTCCCCTGCTGCTGGCAGCCAGTACCCATCCGGGCGAGGATGAGATCGTGCTCGACGCCTTCGCCCCCCTGGCGGACCGGGCGCGGCTGGTGCTGGTGCCCCGGCATGTCGAGCGCGGCCCCGCCATCGTCGCCCAGGCCCTGGCACGGGGCCTGACCGTCAGCCTGCGCAGCATCGCGCCGGAGGCCTCGCCGGCCCAGGTTCTGGTCGCCGATACCCTGGGGGAGCTGGGCCTGTGGTTCCGCTTGGCCGACCTCGCCCTGGTCTGCGGCAGCCTGGTGCCCGGCATCGGCGGCCATAATCCGCTGGAGCCGGCGCGGCTGTCCTGCCCGATCCTGTCGGGCCCGCATGTCGAGAACTGGCTGACCGCCTATGCTGATCTGTCGGCGGTCGAAGGCCTCGTCCTGGCCGATGCCGGCGTCCTGGCCGAGCGCCTGGCCGCCGCCCTGGCCGAACCCGCCGCCGGCAGGGCGCGGGCCGAACGTGCAGCGGCCTTTGTCGAAGCCCGCGACGCCGAGGCCCGGGCCGGCCTGACCCGCATCATCGAGCTTGTCCCATGAAGCTGTCGACGCCCCGCTGGTGGTACCAAAGGTCCGGCGCGCCATCGCCCATTACCCGCGCCCTGCTCACCCCCCTGTCCTGGATCTGGGCAGCCGCCACGGCCCGCCGACTGGCCAGGGGCCCCGGCAGCGAGGTCGGGGCGGCGGTGATCTGCGTCGGCAATGTCACAGTCGGCGGGACCGGCAAGACCCCTATCGTCCGTGAACTGCTTCTGACCCTGACCCAGCGGGGGATCGAGGCCCACGGCCTCGCCCGCGGCCATGGCGGCAGCGACAGGGGCCCGACCCGGGTCGACGGGTCTCGCCATACGGCGCTGGAGGTCGGCGACGAACCGCTGATGCTGGCCCAGGACTTTCCGATGTGGATCGCCCGTGACCGCGTCGCCGGAGCCCATGCCGCCTCGGCGGCCGGGGCCAAGGCCATCGTCATGGATGACGGCCATCAGAACCCGGACATCCGCAAGACCCTGTCTCTGGTCGTGGTCGACGGCGAAACCCGCCAGGACGAGTGGCCCTTCGGCGATGGCCGGGTGTTTCCGGCCGGCCCCATGCGCGAGCCGCTCAAGGTCGGACTGGCCCGGGCCGATGCCGTCGTCCTGCTACTGCCCGCCGACCTGCCGACGGCTGATCCGGACCTGCTGGCCCTGTTCGGTGAAAAGCCGGTGCTGATCGCCAGACTGGAGCCGGCTGCGCCCGTTCCGCCGGGGCCACAGATGGGGTTTGCGGGGGTCGGCAAGCCGTGGAAGGTCGAGCGCGCCCTGCTAGCCGCCGGCTGCCAGCTGGTCGATTTCGCGCCCTTCCCCGACCATGGCGTCTATGACGACGGGACCCTGAAGATGCTGGCCGACCGAGCGGCCCTTTTCGACGCCGGACTGGTCACCACCGAGAAGGACTGGGTGCGGCTGTCGCCCGCCTGGCGCGACAGGGTCACGCCCTGGCCGGTCCGGGCCCGCTTCGAGGACGAGGCAGCCCTGGCGGCCGTGCTGGCGAAGGTGGGGCTGTAGACTTGCCCCCTACGGATCGCTTCGCGATCGTCTTCCCCCGGAGGGGGAAGATGCACCGCGCTGAAGTCATCTTCCCCCTCCGGGGGAGGAGCGCCGGAGGCGCGGAGGTGGCCAGTGACTAGGGCTTCACCACCGCCCCGCCCTTGATCACTGAGGTCACGCTCTGCAGCACGGTCACGTCCGTGAGCGGGTCGCCCTTGACGGCGATCAGGTCTGCCGCCTTGCCGGGGGCCAGGGAGCCGATCTCGGCCGAGAGGTCGAAGTGGGCCGCGGCATTGACCGTGGCCGTCTGGATCGCTTCCAGCGGGCTCAGCCCCGCCTTGACCAGCAGGGCGAACTCGCCGGCATTGTCGCCATGGGCCGAGACGCCGCTGTCGGTGCCGAAGGCGATCTTCACCCCGCCCTCATGGGCGCGGCGGGCCATGGCCAGCATCTTGGGACCGGCGTCCAGGGCCTTTGTGGTCTGGGCCGGGGTCAGGAAGTTGTTGGGCCCCGAGGCGATCCGATAGACGAAGTCGCCGGCCATCAGGGTCGGGACCAGATAGGCCCCGTTCTTCTTGAACAGGGCGATGCTTTCGTTGTCGAGATAGGTGCCGTGCTCGATCGAGTCGCCACCGGCCTTCAGGAAGGCATTGATGCCGTCGACGCCATGGGCGTGGGCGGTGACCTTGCGGCCCATGCGGTGGGCGGCGTCGACAATGGCTTCCAGCTCGGCACCCGAGAACTGCTGGGCGAGACCCGCAGCCGTATTGGACAGCACCCCGCCGGTGGCGGTGATCTTGATGACGTCGGCCCCGCGCCAGACCTGCTCGCGCACGGCCCGGCGGCAGTCATCGGCGCCCGAGCAGACCGAGGCCGGCCGCAGGGCGTGCATGACCTCTTCGCTGAAGCCGTTGATGTCACCGTGGCCGCCATGGATCGAGACCGCCGAACCCGAGGCAATGATGCGCGGACCGATCACGTCACCGCGCTTGACCGCCGCCCGCAGCGCGAAGACCGCCGCATTGTCGGCCCCGAGGTCGGCAACCGTGGTAAAGCCGGCCATCAGGGTCTTGCGGGCAAAGCCGGCCCCGACCATCGCCTGGTCGGCCGAGGACTGGGTGACTTCTTCCAGCCGTGAATTGGGATTCTGCTCGCCCGTCAGGTGGACATGGCTGTCGATCAGACCCGGCAGGACGAAGCTGTCCTTCAGATCCACCACCTTGCCGCCGGGCTCGGAGACATAACCGTCGACGATGCGGACGATCTTGCCCTTGTCGATCACCAGGGTCCTGGCGGTCTCGACCTTGCCCGTGGCGGGGTCGGCCAGCAGCCGACCGGCCTGGACGAACAGGGTTTCAGCGGCGGCAACGCCCGACAGGCCGGCCGTCAGGGCCAGGGCGCAGGCGCCCGTCATCAGTTTACGGATCAAGGTCTCAGGCCCCCGCCTTCTGCGCAAAGCTCCAGGCCCCTCGGGCCAGAACCGGCACGCGTGCTTCCATCAGCTGCGCATGGGCACTGGCGGCCGTGCCGTCACGGACGCGACCGACGATGCCCTGGCAGATGCCGGCCAGTCTGAACAGGTTGTAGCTGAAGTACCAGTCCAGATTGGGCAGGCCGTCGCGGCCCGTGGCCTTGCAGTAGCGCTCGACCGCCTCGGGGATGGTCGGCACGCCATAGGCGGTCAGGTCGCCGATGTCCGACAGGCCACCGCGCTGGTCGGAGGGCATGACCCAGTTCATCAGGAAATAGCTGAAATCGGCCAGGGGATTGCCCAGGGTCGACAGTTCCCAGTCCAGCACCGCCACCACCTTCGGTTCGGTGGCGTGCAGGATCATGTTGTCGAGGCGATAGTCGCCGTGGACGATCGAGGTCATGTCATCCGGCGGGCAGCTCTGCGGCAGCCACTCCATCAGACGGTTCATGTCCTCGAGGGTGGTCGTCTCGCTGGCCTTGTACTGCTTGGTCCAGCGGTCGATCTGGCGCGAGAAATAGTTGCCCGGCTTGCCGTAGTCGGCGAGGCCGACGGCGGCATAGTCGACGGTGTGCAGGGCCGCCAGGGTGTCGATCTGGGCCTCATAGATGGCCCGTCGCTCGGCCGGCTGGTAGTCCGGCAGGGTGCCGTCCCACAGGATGCGGCCTTCGACATTGTCCATCACGTAGAAGATCGTGCCGATCACGTCCTCGTCCATGCACAGGGCATAGGCCTTGGCGACGGGGAAGTGGGCCTTGTTGAGCCCGGAAATGACCTTGAACTCGCGATCCACGGCGTGGGCGCTGGGCAGCAGCTTGCCCGGCGGCTTGCGGCGCAGGACGTATTTCTTCGTCGGGGTCACCAGCTGATAGGTCGGGTTGGACTGGCCGCCCTTGAACTGGCGCACCTCCAGCGGCCCCTGATAGCCCTCGACATGGGCCGTCAGCCAGGCGGCCAGCTTGCCTTCGTCGATCGCATGGCGCGGATCGACCGGCTTGGTCCCGGAGTTCAGGTCCTGAGCGGTCTGTTCGGCGGCGTCGGCCATGCGGTTTCTCCCCAACACTTGTTTGAACGGGAGTTTAGAGGGTGGGACGCGGGGCGCAAGCCACTTGCCCCCTACGGGTCGCTTCGCGACCGTCTTCCCCCGGAGGGGGAAGATGATCTCATCCGCCCCCTACGGGGGCGGACGACCGCGAAGCGGTCAGGTGGGGGCGAGTGATCGGACTAGCCCTGCCCCAGCGCTCGCCAGCCGATATCGCGGCGATAGAAGCCGCCCGGCAGGTTGATGGTCTCCAGCGCCGCATAGGCCGCCTCGCGCGCCTCAATCAGGGTCGCCCCCAGGGCGCAGACATTGAGCACCCGGCCACCGGACGCCACCAGCTGCCCGTCGGCGTCGCGGGCCGTGCCGGCGTGGAAGATTACCGCCCGGTCGCCGAATTCGGCCTCGGCCCCGGTGATCACACCGCCGGTCCTCGGGGCATCGGGATAGCCCTCGGCGGCCAGCACCACGCAGATCGCCGCCTCGTCGCGCCACACCGGCTTGGCCGCGCCGGCCAGTTCGCCCTTTGCGGCGGCCAGCAGGATCGGCACCAGGTCGCTCTCCAGGCGCAGCATCAGGGTCTGGCATTCGGGATCGCCGAAGCGGGCATTGTATTCGACCAGCTTGGGCCCCTCAGGCGTCAGCATCAGGCCGGCATAGAGTACGCCGACATAGGGATTGCCCTCGGCGGCCATGCCCCTGACCGTGGGCAGGATCAGTTCGTTCCAGGCCTGGCGCACCAGGGCGTCGGTCAGCACCGGCGGCGGCGAATAGGTGCCCATGCCGCCGGTATTGGGGCCTTCATCGCCGTCATAGGCGCGCTTGTGATCCTGGGCGGCACCGAACAGCAGGGCCGTCTTGCCGTCGCAGAGGGCAAACAGCGAGGCTTCTTCGCCCTGCATGAACTCCTCGATCACCACCCGCGCCCCGGCGGTGCCGAACCGCCCGCCCAGCATGTCGAGCACGGCGGCGTCCGCCTCGGCCCGGGTCTGGGCGATGACCACGCCCTTGCCGGCGGCCAGGCCGTCGGCCTTGATCACGAAGGGGGCCTGCAGGGTGTCGAGGAAGGCCCCGGCCGCAGGCGCGTCGGTGAACACGCCATAGGCGGCGGTCGGCAGGTCGTGGCGGGCGCAGAAGTCCTTGGTGAAGGCCTTTGAGGTCTCCAGCCGTGCGGCCCTCTGGCTGCCGCCGAAACAGGGGATGCCGATTTCTGCCAAGCGGTCGGCGAGGCCGACCTCCAGCGCCGATTCCGGGCCGACCACCACCAGATCGGCGGCGATCTCCTGGGCCAGGGCGACCAGGCCCTCGACATCGGTGACCTTGACCGCGCGCAGCTCGGCGACGGCGGCCATGCCCGGATTGCCCGGCGCGGCGACAAGCCGTCCGCACAGCGGCGACTGGGCGATCTTCCAGGCCAGGGCGTGCTCGCGCCCGCCGGACCCGACGAGGAGGATGTTCAGCTTTTCCATGAGGCCGGGGTGTGGCTCCAGAGGCGGTCGGGGTCAAGGCGCCCCGCGCACGGGTTCGCCGTCTCGCCGGCCTGACCGGCGAGTGTGGGGAGGCGGCGGAGCGTCCGGGCCAGGCCCGGAGGGGATTGAGGGGAGTACCGTTTCGGCCGTGGCCGGAGCGCTCCGCGCGGTCGTTATCCCTCTGGCCGGGGCGCGCAGGCCTGTTCAGCCTTTTGCCCCACCCGGATCTTGCCCTCCTCGCGACGGACTTGAGCCTTGGGCTGCAGCCACGCCGATTCCGGAGGCACCCGGAGCGGACCTTCGGACGGGCGGAGGCTTGGCCTTCCTCCGATGGACAGGTTTACGTCCCCTGTCCTCTTGTACCCGTACAACCGCCCCCGTCGCGCGTGTCGGTCGCCAGCTTCGCGCCCTCCCCTGCGACGGGGCGAGGAGAAGTATGGGGGTGTTTTGGTGGGGGCGGCGTCGATTTTGGATCGTGACGCCGGGTGCGGGGGTTGAGGCGTTGAATTTGCTGGGCTGGGAGTGGGGTTATCCCCGTGACGGAACGGGGATAGAGGCCCCCCAAAAACGCAACCGTCATTCCCGCCCTTGTGGCGGGAACCCCTGGTTCAGCCGACCCGTGAAGCGCCAGCGAAGGGCGCGCGCCCTTCGCCCCTCCCGCACCTGCGGCGGACCGAGGGGTTCCCGCCACAAGGGCGGGAATGACGATGCTGTAGTGGAGAGGCGCAAGCTCACCTCCGCGCCGGAGGGAGCCATCCTTGCATCTCACGGCGAGACGATCGCCGGTCTGACCAGGTCACTCAAGGACGGCGCTCCGCGCCGCCGCCGCGCGGCTGGCCGCAGGCCAGTCCTTGACTGACCTGGACAGACCGGCACGCTGCAGCCTCCAAGAGATGCAAGGCTTGGCGCGGCGCGGGGGCGTCGGTGGCTACCACACAATGAATTGGTAGACCGCGTTATCGGCAAAAGGCTAGCCTTTCGAAATGAGCAGCCTACGCACCTTGGATTTGAACGTTGTCAGTGACCTCGTGGATTTCATCCAAGGGGGTGGGTACGTCCTAACTTTCAACAACAGTACATTTGCGGAGTTTTTCGCAACTGAACTCGACGTTGATATCGATGACCCCCGCTACGCTGACACAGGCACTTCGAAGGGCAAGCGACTTCGGCGCTTTCTTCAACTCGTTGAAGATTCGGTCGCGCTCAAGACGCTCGAGGCACTCTGGGAGCATCGGAAAGACTTCCTGTTGCGGAGTGGCCGCGAGGACCCGGTACCCAACGCCGAAGCACGGTATCTGGCAGTCTTGAACCGTGTGGGCGGAAGCCCGGCAGTGGCGACGCCACAGGAATCGCCGAGGATCGCCTTCGATTTGGCGCGCGTCGGGGCCTTGAAGGGCGAGCTAATGGCCCTCTCGCCTCTCGCACCCCAGCCGCGCGGGTACGCCTTTGAACGATTCCTGCAGAAGTTATTCGAGACTTACGGCCTCAAGCCTCGAGAGCCATTTCGGAATAGAGGCGAGCAGATCGACGGCAGCTTCATGATGGGAGACAACACCTATCTGCTGGAGGCCAAATGGCAGCACGCCCCAATCGGAGTGGCCGATCTCCACATTTTTGAGGGCAAGCTCATGCAGAAGGCAGCATGGGCTCGCGGCCTCTTTGTGAGCTACAGCAGCTTTACGGACGAAGGCCTCGCGGCTTTCGGTCGGGGAAAGCGCACCATCTGCATAGACGGGCTCGACCTGTATGAGATGCTCGACCGCGCCATACCGTTTGATCACGTCATAGATCGGAAGGCACGCCGCGCCGTAGAAACGGGATCTCCGTTCATTCGACTGCGGGACCTGTTCTAGACTTGGCGCGGGCGTCGCGAGGTGGTGCCGCGCGTCAGCCCTCATCCGACCACGGCTTTTGCCGTGGCCGCGTTCTCTCTAGGGGGGAGAGAAACTCTCCCCTAAGCCGCCTCGACGTCCAGCGAATACCCCGCCGAACGCACGGTCCGGATCGGATCGCCGTCGGCCGAACCATTGAGCGCCTTGCGCAGGCGGCCGATGTGGACGTCGACGGTGCGGGCCTCGACATAGACGTCCGAGCCCCAGACCGCGTCCAGCAGCTGTTCGCGGCTGAACACCCGGCCGGGGTGCTGCATCAGATAGTCGAGCAGGCGGAACTCGGTGGGGCCGAGGTGGATTTCCTTGCCCTGGCGCTTCACCCGGTGGGCGACGCGGTCGATGATGATGTCGCCGACCGTGATGCGGTCATCGGCCAGACCCGGACGGATCCGGCGCAGCACGGCGCGGACCCGGGCGGTCAGTTCGACCATCGAGAACGGCTTGACCACATAGTCGTCGGCGCCGGTGTCGAGGCCGCGGATGCGGTCGCTCTCTTCGCCGCGGGCGGTCAGCATGATGATCGGCACATTGCGGGTCTCGGCCCGGCCGCGCAGGCGGCGGCAGACCTCGATGCCCGAGACCTTGGGCAGCATCCAGTCGAGGATCACCAGGTCGGGCGCGCGTTCGCTGGCCATGGTCAGGGCCTCCTCGCCGTCGCCGGCGAGGCCGATCTGGTAGCCTTCCTTGTCGAGATTGTAGTGCAGGAGGGTGGCCAGGGCGTCCTCGTCCTCGACCACAAGCACGTAAGGCGTCACGGGCGTCTGTCCTCTAGCGCGGCGTATCGAGCTTGGGGCGCTTGGAGACGATCTCCTCGCCCGTAATCTCGAAATGGATGATCTCGGCGATGTTGGTGGCGTGGTCGCCAATGCGCTCGAGGTTCTTGGCGACGAACAGCAGATGGGCGCAGGCATTGATCGTGCGCGGGTCGCCCATCATGTAGGTCAGCAGTTCACGGAAGATCGCATTGTAGTGCTCGTCGACATCCTCGTCGCGGGCCCACACGGTGATGGCGCGGTCGAGATCCGAGGCCGAATAGGCGTCCAGAACATCCTTCAGGCGGCCCTGGACCAGCTTGCCCATGCGCTCGATCGAGCGGGTCAGGGCGGTCATGGGCTCGGCGTCGGTGAGGATCAGGGCGCGCTTGCCGATGTTCTTGGCCATGTCGCCGCAGCGCTCGAGGCTCATCGAGATCTTCAGGGCGGCGACGGCATGGCGCAGGTCCACGGCCATCGGCTGACGCAGGGCGATCAGCCTGAACGCCTTGCGCTCGATCTCGCCCTGCAGGGCGTCGAGACGCTCGTCGCGCGACACCACCTGTTGGGCCAGGGGCGCGTCGCGGCGGGCGATGCATTCCACGGCGTCGGCGACCTGGGCCTCGGCAAGGCCACCCATGCGGGCGACTTCGGCGGTCAGGTGGCTCAGTTCGTCGCCATACGACTTGACGGTATGTTCGGTCATCTGTTGCGGGGTCCTAGCCGAAGCGGCCGGTGATGTAGTCTTGGGTGCGGCTGTCACGAGGATTGGTGAACATGTCCTCGGTCGAACCGCTCTCGACCAGCTTGCCCAGGTGGAAGAAGGCGGTCTTCTGCGACACGCGGGCGGCCTGGGCCATCGAGTGGGTGACGATGACGATGCAGAACTGGTTGCGCAGCTCGTCGATCAGTTCCTCGATGCGGGCCGTGGCGATCGGGTCGAGGGCCGAGCAGGGCTCGTCCATCAGGATCACTTCAGGACCGACCGCGATGGCGCGGGCGATGACCAGGCGCTGCTGCTGGCCGCCGGACAGGCCGGTGCCGGGCTGGTGCAGGCGGTCGGCGACCTCGTTCCACAGGCCGGCCTTCTTCAGGCTGCTCTCGACGATGGCTTCCAGCTCGGCCTTGCCTGTGGCCAGGCCATGGATGCGCGGGCCGTAGGCGACGTTCTCGAAGATGGTCTTCGGGAAGGGGTTGGGCTTCTGGAAGACCATGCCGACCCGCGAGCGCAGGATCACCGGATCGACGCTCTTGAGATTGACGTCATTGCCGTCGATCTCGATCGCGCCGCTCACCTTGGCGGTGGGGATCGTGTCGTTCATGCGGTTGATGCAGCGCAGGAAGGTCGACTTGCCGCAGCCCGACGGGCCGATGAAGGCGGTGACCGACTTGCCCGGGATGTCGATATTGACGTCGAACAGGGCCTGCTTGTCGCCGTAGAAGACGTTGACGTCCTTGGCGCGGATCTTGATCTCGTTGGTCGAGGCCGGGGCATAGGTCTGCGTCGAGGCCGTCTTGATGACGGGCGCGGAGACGGAATCGTCGGGGCTGGCGGTGGTCATGGCGTGTCCCTGGACGAGGGGAAGGGCGGAAGGGTTCAGGATCATCAGGTCTACCAGCGGCGCTCGAAGCGGCGGCGCAGGATGACGGCCGCAGCATTCATGACGATCATGAAGACCAGGAGGACGATGATGGCGCCGGCAGTGCGTTCGTGGAAGGCGCGCTCGGAGGCGTTCTCCCAGATGAACACCTGCACGGGCAGGACGGTGGCGGCACCGGTGAAGCCCTCGGGCACGCCGGGCACGAACGAGACCATGCCGATCATCAGCAGCGGGGCCGTTTCGCCCAGGGCGTGGGCGAGCGACAGGATGGCGCCGGTCATCACACCCGGCATGGCCAGGGGCAGGACGTGGTGGAACACCGTCTGGGTCTTGGAGGCGCCGACGCCGAGGGCCGCTTCGCGGATCGAGGGCGGCACGGCCTTGAGGGCCGAGCGGGTGGCGATGATCACGGTCGGCAGGGCCATCAGGGCCAGGACCAGACCGCCGACCAGGGGCGACGAGCGCGGTACCTGCAGCCAGTTGATGAACAGGGCCAGACCCAGCAGGCCGTAGACGATCGACGGCACGGCGGCGAGGTTGTTGATGTTGACCTCGATGATGTCGGTCCAGCGGTTCTTCGGGGCGAACTCTTCCAGATAGACGGCGGCCATCACCCCGGCCGGCACCGCGATCAGGGCGGTGATCAGCAGCATCATGGCCGAGCCGACCACGGCCCCCAGGACGCCGGCCTGTTCAGGCTCGGTGGAGTCGGAATTGGTGAAGAAGGCGAAGTTGAAGCCGGCCTTGACCGAACCGTCCTTGCGCAGCTGCTCCAGCCAGTCGAGCTGCTGGTTGTCGAGCTTGCGGTCTTCCTCGGCGGTCGAGCGCTTGATCTGGCCCTTGAAATAGAGGTCGGCGTCGGCCTTGAACGGACCGGTGACCGTCACGGTCTTGCCGATCAGCGACTTGTCGGCCTTGAGCTGGTTCAGCAGCTGGAAGCCGAAGTCCCGCGAGATCAGGTCCATGACCTTGCCCGAGACGAGACCCAGGTCGTCGTCCTGGACGCCCAGCTTCTTCATCGTCGCCTCGGCGACGATATAGTCATAGTTGACGCCCTCGAGATCGGACACGTCGATGCGGTCCGGATTCAGATAGACCGGAATGCTCAGGGTGTGGGTCTCGAAGGTGGTGTAGCCCTGGTGGACGATCCGGCCCACGAGCACGACCAGGAAGATCATGGCCACGGTGATGGCCATCAGACCCTGGGCCTTGAACCAGACCTCGGCCTTGTGGCGCTTCTTCAGGCGGGCTTCCATGGCGGTCAGCGCAGGGCGAGCGGTGGAACCGACGGGGGTGGCGACGTCAGTCATACTGTTCCCGATACTTCTGGACGATGCGCAGGGCGATGATGTTGAGGCCCAGGGTGACGACGAACAGGGTCAGGCCCAGGCCGAAGGCCGAAAGGGTCTTGGGGCTGTCGAACTCCTGGTCGCCGGTCAGCAGGGTCACGATCTGCACGGTGACGGTGGTGACGGTGTCGAGCGGGTTGGCGGTGAGCTTGGCCTGCAGGCCGGCCGCCATGGTCACGATCATGGTCTCGCCGACGGCGCGGGACACGGCCAGCAGCATGGCGGCCATGATGCCCGGCAGGGCGGCGGGCAGGACCACCTTCTTGACCGTCTCGGACTTGGTCGCGCCCATGGCATAGCTGCCATCGCGCAGGGCCTGGGGCACGGCATTGATGATGTCGTCCGACAGGGACGAGACGAAGGGGATCAGCATGATGCCCATGACCACACCGGCCACCAGGGCCATCTGGTTCTGGACCTCCATCAGGTACTGGCCGGTTCCGTCCAGCGGACCGCCGATCAGCATGGCCCCGATGGCATTGAAGCCGGCCCGGAACAGCGGACCCACGGTCAGGGCGGCGAAGAAGCCGTAGACCACGGTCGGCACGCCGGCCAGGACTTCAAGCAGCGGCTTGATCGTCGCGCGCACGGGGCGGCTGGCATATTCCGACAGGTAGATGGCCGAGTAGAGACCGACCGGAGCCGCCACGGCCATGGAGATCATCATGATCAGGAAGGTGCCGGCGAACAGCGGCACGGCCCCGAAAGCGCCTTCAGCGGCCACCTGGTCGGCGCGCATGGCGATCTGCGGGCTCCATTCGGTGCCGAACAGGAAGGCCATGGGCGAGACGCTCTGGAAGAAGCGCCAGCTTTCCCAGATCAGGGACAGAACAATGCCGAGCGTCGTCAGGACGGCGGCGATCGAACAGGCCATCAACAGACCGCCGACCCAGCCCTCGACCCGGTTACGGGCCCGGAAGTCGGCCGAAAGACGCGGGAAGGCCAGAAGGAAGCCGGCCAGGGCGAGCACGCCGGCCAGGCCCAGAACGCTGTACTGGATCAGGGCGTCGATGCGGCGGGCCTCGGCCACCTTGACGTCGAGCGCGGCTTTCAGCTCGCCCTCATAGGTGATTTCGCTGGGCGCAATGCCCTGGGCAATGGCCTGGGCGTCACTGAAGAAGACGTTCTGGCGGTCGATATCCAGGGCCTGAACGACCGCCGGGCGCTGCGCCTCCAGCATGGCGTCCTCGACGCGATCGCCGAAGCTCACTCCCAGCAGCAGCAGCAGGGCTGCCGGCACGCCGGCCCACAGGGCGGCATAGGCCCCGTAATAGCCCGGAAGCGAATGAAGGACGCGCTTGGCGCCACCGGACGCCTTCACGGCCCGGCGTTGACCGAGCACGTAGGCGGCGCCGGAGAACAGCGCCAGAAACAGGAGCGAGAGCCAGGTCAGCATGCGTGCGGCGGGGTCTTGCGCGAGGGGTTGCGATGACGTCGCCCAACGCGTCGTCCCGCCCGGTGGGAGCTATGCCCGCCAGGCGCTGTGCTTATGCGACGGTTAGATGACAGTTTGACGACAACGCCCGGGCTTCGGGCACCTGATTGTCATGGCACGGCTGAAATAGTTCGCCGTTGTCTTGAAATCGCAACGCAACGAAGCCACGCCATGTCCGTTCCGCCGCAGGCCCCGACCTGCCGCCGCAAGCCTGCCCCGGGACCGACTGGAGACCTGACTTGACCCTGCCCGCGACGACCCCGACCGATGACACAGCGGCACGCCGGCTGCGGCACGCCCTGATGCTGGGGACCTGTCTGACCCTGCTGGCCGCGCCGGCGCTCGCCCAGAGCAGGGCCGCCGTCGAGGACGACAGCTATGAGGTCGACGCCCTGACGGTCACGGCCTCGCGCCAGCAGCCCGGCGCGGTGATCGGCGACATCCCGCCAGAACTGCAGCTGTCGCCGCGCGACATCCGCGCCTATGGCGTCTCCACCGTGTCCGAGCTGATCGCGGCCCTGGAGCCCCAGACCTCTTCGGCGCGCGGCGGCGAAGCCGGCGGGCGGCCGGTGATCCTGGTCAATGGCGGCCGCATTTCCAGCTTCGCCGAGGTGCGCGACATTCCTTCGGAGGCCATCGCCCGGGTCGACATCCTGCCCGAGGAGGTCGCGCTGAAATATGGCTATCGCGCCGACCAGAAGGTCATCAACCTGGTGCTGCGCCGCCGCTTCCAGGCCCGGACCGTCGAGGCCGGGGCCCGGCTGCCGACCCAGACCGGCGGCGGTGACCGGGTCGAGCTGCGCCTCAACCAGTTCAGCATCCAGCGTGACAACCGCTTCCTGATCGATGCCCGGGTCACCGACCAGAACGCACTTTATGAAAGCGAACGTCCCATCGCCCAGCCGCGTTCGGATGCCGCCTTCCGCAGCCTGATCCCCGACCAGGCCAGCTGGGCCCTGAACACCGTGCTGTCGCGACCGGTCCGGGACGGGGTGTCGGGCACGCTCAATGCCAGTATCGAGGGCAGTGACAGCACCAGCTGGCTGGGCCGCAACCTTCTGACCTCCGGCCCACTCCGCCGGCAGTCGGAAACCCAGACCGGACATCTGGGCGGCGGGCTGATCGGGGCGATCGCCGGCTGGCGCTGGAGCGTGACCGGCAATGCCGAGCGGGCCAAGAGTGACAGCAGCACCGAGCGGCTGATCGCCGGCCTTGCCTATCGCGATCAGTCCAATTCGATCTCGACCACGGCCGACCTGAAGGCCGACTTCAGCGGCACCCTGCTGCGGCTTCCGGCCGGTGCGGTGACCTCGACGGTCAGCGGCGAAATCGAGACCGTGCATCTGGAAAGCGACTCCCTGCGGGCCGGGGTGGCGCGGTCGGGGGACCTGTCGCGTGATACCGGCAGCGCCAAGCTCAATCTCGACCTGCCCCTGACCAGCGTCCGCAATGATGTGCTGGCGGGTCTGGGCAATCTGTCGCTGAACCTCAACCTTGCGGCCGACCGCCTGTCGGACTTCGGCACCCTGACCACCGTCGGCTACGGGGCCAACTGGTCGCCCGTCGAGGCGTTTCGGGTGATCGCTTCGGTGACCCGTGACCAGGGCGCGCCCAGCCTCGGCCAGATCGGCGATCCCGAGCAGCTGACCCCCGGCGTGCAGGTCTATGATTTCCGGCGGGGCGAGAGCGCGGTGATCTCACGGCTCAGCGGTGGCAACCGGGCCCTGCGCGAGGAAGAAGGCCGGGTCATCAAGCTGGGCCTGAGCCTCAAGCCGTTCAGCAAGACCAACCTGACCCTGACGACCGACTATACCAATACCCGGACCGATGACCTGATCGCCGGCTTCCCGACCGGCACCAGCCAGATCGAGGCGGCCTTTCCGGAACGCTTCGTGCGCGACGCGGCGGGTCGGCTGCTGCAGATCGATGCCCGGCCGATCAATTTCGACCGCCGCCAGACCACCGAACTGCGGACCGGCTTTACCTTCCGCAAGGCCTTCGGACCCCAGCCGCAGCCGGGGCAGTTCCGGCAAGGCCAGGGCCAAGGTCAGGGACAGCCCTCAAGCCAGGGCGGCGCGGCCACCCCGCGGCAAGGCGGCCAGGGGGCTCCAGCCGGCATGGGCGCGGAACAGGCGCTGCGCCTGGCCGGGCAGGACGGGGCTCCGTCCCAGGGGTCGGCGACCGAGGCGCGACGCGAAAGCGCGGATCGCAGCTTCGGCAATCCCGGCGGCGGACCCGGCGGGCCGGGTGGCGGCTTTGGGGGCGGTCGCGGCTTTGGCGGCGGCGGACCTCCGGGGGCCGGGACCTTCCAGATCGGCCTCTATCACACCGTCAAGTTCACCGATGAGATCGTCATCCGGCGTGGTCTGGCCCGGCTCGACCTGCTGGACGGGGCGGCCCTGGGGTCCAGCGGCGGCACACCCAAGAACCAGCTCGACCTGCAGGCCAATCTGTCGCGCAGCGGGCTCGGCGCCAACCTCAATGCCCGCTGGCAGGAAGGGACGGTCGTTCGCGGCTCCGGCGCACTCGGCTCCCAGGACCTGTCCTTTTCCGGCCTGACCACCGTGAATCTGCGCCTGTTCGCCGACCTGGGGGCCCAGCCGGCCCTGCGCGGCAAACCGTTCTTCCGGGGCGCGCGGATCAGCGGCGGCGTCGACAACCTGTTCGATGCCCGGCAGAAGGTCCGCGCGCCGGACGGGACGACGCCGATCACCTATCAGGAAGACTATCTGGATCCGCGGGGACGGGTGATCCGCGTGTCGATGCGCAAGCTGTTCTGATGCCGGTGCCCGCCTCCCGGTCAAATCCGCGAAGCGGGCGTCAGGCCTCGGCCTCGGCCTCGGCGACCGCCGCCTCGACACCGGGCCCCGGCCCGGCAAGGGCTCCGGACTTGGACATCGGGATATAGAAGGCGAAGGTCGCCCCCTCGCCCTGGACGCTTTCGACCGTCAGCCCGCCCCGGTGGCGGTTCATGATGTGCTTGACGATCGCCAGACCCAGGCCGGTGCCGGAGCGATCGCCGCTCTTCTGGCCCTCGACCCGGTAGAAGCGTTCGGTCAGACGCGGCAGGTGCTCGCGAGCCAGGCCCGGCCCGCGATCGGTGACCCGCAGGGCCGCATAGCGCTCGCCGGCGGCATGATCGGGGGTGAGCAGGGACATGCGCGCCGCCGCCGGGTCGCGAGGCGAGGCTGCCGCGTCCGCCGACAGGCCAGGAAAGATCTCGACCCGAACCACCCCGTCGCGGGGGGTATATTTGATGGCGTTGTCGATCAGGTTCTGGATCACCTGGATGATCTGGTCGCGATCGCCCTCGACCACGGCCGCGCCGCGCGGCGGCAGGACCGGATCGAAGGCGACGGCCTTCTCCTTGGCCTGGGGAGCGAGGGCGTCGATGACGTCGATCGCGGCCATGGCCAGGTCGACCCGGCCCAGCGGGGCGATATGCTCGTTCAGCTCGATGCGCGACAGGCTCATCAGGTCATCGATCAGTCGCGACATCCGCTCGGCCTGGGCCAGCATGATGCCCAGGAACTTGTCGCGGGCCCCGGGATCGTCCTTGGCGTGGCCGCGCAGGGTCTCGATGAAGCCCGACAGTGAGGCCAGGGGCGTCCGCAGTTCATGGCTGGCATTGGCCAGGAAGTCGGCGCGGGTTCGCTCGCTGCGCCGGGCATCGGTTTCGTCGCGCAGCACCAGCATGGCCAGGCGCGACACCTGGGACGTGTCGCTGAGCGGCCGGGCATAGGCGATCCAGGACCGCCCCTGGGTCCCGCCGGTCTCATATTCCACCGCCCGCTCGATGCCGCCGAACAGGGCCTCGTCCACGGCTTCGAGTACCTGGGGATTGCGCATGGCGGTCACCAGCAGGGTGCCTTCGCGTTGAATCCGGAAGAGCTCGCGGGCCGCCGCATTGGCGAAGACGAACCGGCGCCCGGTCAGGTCGTCGGCCTCTTCGGCGGCAATGACCATCAACGGATCGGGGAGGTGCTCCAGAATGACACCGTAGGGCGGTCCACTGCGGTCGGGGGCCGGAGCCAGGGTCGGGGCCGGGCGAAGCCGGGCCTGGGCAGCCTTGTAGCGGGTGTTCAGATAGAGCCCGCCGGCCGCCGCGGCGAGGGCGGCCACGAGCGCCGGCCCGACCTGGGCGGCACCGGTCGCCGCCAGGGTCAGGATCGCCGCCGGACCGACGGTCAGCGGCAGGGCGGCACCGCCAAGCAGCCGCGTGAGGATGGGATCGGAGTGGTTCTCCGGCGGCATGGACAGGCGCCTCGTTTTTCGCCGTGGAGGGGATTCGACGAAGCAGATATGGCGCCCCGCCAAGCCATGCGATAGACGGTTGGCCGCTCTAATGCGTGACAATGGCGTTGCTCACCGCAATTTCGCCGCAACGTGACGCAAGTTAGGGTCTGGGTTCTTATCCGAGGTGGTTGTTCGTAATGCAGCGCAAGGTCCTGGTCGCGACAGTCGCAGCCGCTCCTCTCCTGGCTTTGGCGTTTGGCGCTTACGCTGAAACCTCGGTCACCACGGCCCGTACGACGCCGATCGCGACGTCGACCGCCAATAATGGCGCAGCCGACGACGTGAAGGTCACCGCCGACGGGTCGATCAAGCCGACCACCGCCGGTGCGCTGATCACCCTCGACAGCAACCACAAGGTCACCAGCCTGGGGACCCTGGCCACGGTCGGGGTCAATGATTCGACCGGCATCCTGGTGCTGGGCGGCAGGACCGGATCGGTGAGCAACGGCGCGGCGATCACCCTCAACGAAGACTACACGCCGACCGACACCGATTCCGACGGCGATACCGACGGGGCCTTCGCCACTGGCTCCAACCGCTTCGGCATCCGCCTGACCGGCGCCGGGGCCTTTACCGGCAACATCGTCAATGAGACCGCCGGGGCCATCACGATCGAGGGCAACAACTCGGCCGGCGTCTCGCTCGAAAGCGCCCTGATCGGCAATTTCACCAATAATGGCACGGTGACCCTGCTCGGCGACAACAGCGCCGGCATCAAGATCGCGGCGCCGGTGACCGGCAAGGTGACCGTCAATGGCGGCGTCTCGGTCATCGGCAAGAACACGGTCGGCGTCGCCGTCGACGGCGATGTCAGCGGCGCCTTCGTCGTCCAGGGCGGCGTCACGGCGACCGGATACCGCTTCACCACCCGTCCATCCCTGGCCGCCGATCGCGCCAAGCTGGACGCCGACGACCTGCTGCAGGGCGGCTCGGCCCTGCGCGTCACGGCCAATGTGGCCGGCGGGCTCCTGCTCGACATTCCGCCGAAAGACACCGACCCCAACAAGACCGACGACGACGGTGACGGCGTGGTCGACACCAGCGAAGGCTCCGCCGCGCTGACCGCCTTCGGCGCGGCCCCGGCCCTGCTGATCGGCTCCGACACCCGCACCGTGACGCTCGGCGCAGTCGGAACCGGTGACAATGCCTATGGCCTCGTCGCACGCGGCGCGATCAGCACCAGCGGCGTCTTTGACGGCATCTCGGCCACGGCGATCCAGGTCGGCGGCAATGCCGGCCAGGCCACGACCCTGGCGGGCGGCGTCAAGCTGTCCTCGACCGTCGCCGCCAGCGCCTATGAGGCCAATGCCACCGGTCTGCTGTTCAAGTCGGGAGCCCGCGCGCCGACCCTGTGGAACCAGGGCTCGATGTCGGTGTTCACCGTCTCGGAAGGCGTCTTTGACGCCCGCGCCGTGGCTATCGACGCCGGTGCCGCCGTGACCACCTTCCGCAATGACGGCGCGATCACCGCGACGGTCGGCGGCGAAAAGGGCAGCGCCTACGGCGTCATCGACTATTCGGGCCTGCTGACCAGTATCCAGAACAACGGCAAGATCTCGACCTCGGTGGTCGCCACTGATGACTCTGCCGATACGGATGACTCCGACCTTCTGCCGGGCAACGAGGTCGTCACCGGCAAGGCCGTGGCCATCGATGTCAGCCGCAACACCACCGGCGTCACCCTGATCCAGGCCGGCCTGAGCGATGGTGACGACCTCTCAGACGGTGTTGCCGACCCCGATGCGGACGGCGACGGCGTCGACGATGCCGACGAGCCGGCCATCCTGGGCGCGGTCCGGTTCGGCTCGGGCGCGGACACCTTCAGGGTGCTGAACGGCTCGGTGATCGGCGACATCGCCTTCGGCGCAGGTGCCGACACCTTCGTGATCGACAATAACTCGCTGGTCCTGGGGGCCCTGACCGACAGCGACGGCCTGCTGTCGATCACGGTCGGCAAGGGCAGCCTCGGCATTTCGAACGCCGCCACCATCAATGCCACCAGCCTGACGGTCGGCTCGACCAGCAAGATCCTGTTCACCGCCGATCCGACGGCCGGGACCAATACCCGTCTGCAGGTATCCGGCGCGGCGACCATCGCCAGCGGCGCCGAGCTCGGCATCCGTTTGACCGGCCTGGTCAAGCAGCCGACCTCCTATACGGTGATCTCGGCCGGCAGCCTGACGGTCGGCTCGATCGGCCAGGCCCTGCTGGCCGATTCGCCCTATCTCTACGTCGCCTCCAGCCGCTCCGACGCCAAGAACGTCTATATCGACGTGCGCCGCCGCTCGGCCGCCGAGATCGGCATGACCCGCTCACAGGCCGGGGCCTATGACGCGGTGTTCAGCGCCCTGGGCAGCAGCTCCGAACTCTCGACCGTCTTCCTCGCCCAGAATGGCAAGGACGGGTTCCTGGGCGTCTATGACCAGATGCTGCCCGACCAGGGCGAAGGCCTGTTCGCCTCGCTGCAGTCGGCCAACCAGATGATCTCGGCCGCCACGGCCGTCCGTCCCGATCCGGGCGAGCGCTATGGCCCCGACAGCCTTTGGATCCAGGAGATCAACTCGCTGGTCCGTCGCGACGCCAGCGACACGCCGGGCTCGGACAACCAGGCCTTCGGCTTCGTCGCCGGCTACGAGGCCATGGGCGACGCGGGCGGTGCCCTGGGCCTGACCCTGGCCTATGTGAACGTCGAGGAACACGACATCGCCGCCAAGATCGGCGAGCAGACCACGGCCTCCTTCGTGCAGGGCGGGGCCTATTGGCGTCGTTCGGTCGGCGGCTGGCGTCTGAATGCCGGCGGCGGCGGCGGCTTTGGCTGGTTCACCGGCGATCGACGCTTCATCGCCCCCGACGCCAATGCCGACGGTACTGCGGACCTGATCCTGGCCAATACGGCGGACTGGACGGGCGCGACGCTCAATGCCTTCGCCGGCGGGGCCTATGAACACAAGATCGGCCGCTATTTCGTCCGGCCCGAAGGCCGCGTGGACTATGTCTGGCTGCGTGAAGGCGAGCGCAAGGAAAGCGGCGGCGGCTCGGGCTTTGACCTGACCGTCGAGGAGCGCACCTCCAGCAACCTCTCGGGCGAGTTCGGCATCGCCTTCGGTGCCGACTTCGGCCAGGACGTCTGGTGGCGGCCTGAAGTGCGGGTCGGCTATCGTCAGACCCTGGCCGGCGAAACGGGCGACACGGTTGCCCGCTTCAAGAACGGCAACCCCTTCACCCTGGCGGCGCTCGACGACAAGCAGGGCGCCCTGACCCTCGGCTTCGCGCTGAAGGCCGGCACGCCGATGTCCTACCTCGCCCTCGAGGGCGGGGCCGAAGCGACCAAGAAGCAGAAGCGCTACAATCTGCGCCTGTCCGGACGGGCGATGTTCTAACCCTGGGCCCGGCCTCCGGCCGGGACGCCCGATTGTCAAATTCAGACCTCCCGTCACGGATGCCGTGGCGGGAGGTTTTGCGTTTTTGGGCCTGAACAAACTGCACTGTGACGAATTGTCTCGGTACGGATAATGAGTCGTTAACCCTCTACCTCTTTGTGTTGGCTGAAGTTTCCTGGCCCAGGCCGGGACGCTGAATCGCGCCTGCAGATTTTCTCATGGCCGGTTCCTCTAATCTCTATTCACGAGCTAGGAATAATACCGTTTCCTAGGCCATGCAGGACGGACCGCCGAGGCGGCCCGAAAGGGGAAGACGATGACAACCCAGAAGACCACCTTGCGGACGGCTTTGATCGCCGGTGTTTCGGCCCTGACCCTGGCCGGCGCTGCCAATGCCCAGACCCCTCAGGACGCCGAAGCCCGCATCGCCGCGCTGGAAGCCCAGCTCGCCGCCCTGTCCGGCCAGATCGCAGACCTGAAGGCCGCCACCGCTGCCAACGTCAAGGACGTCCGCGCAGCCCAGTCGGCCACCACGGTCACCCTGGCCAATGCCCGCCCGACCATCACCACCGGTGACGGAGCCTTCACGGCCTCGTTCCGCGGCATCTTCCAGGCCGATGCGGCGATCTATGATCAGCGCGACGCCGGCCCCCTGGCCACCGACTTCCGCCGCGGCTCGTTCGGCGACGCCGGCGAGAACGACCGGGCTCGCGACCTGGGCGACGGTGCCAATATCCGCCGCGCCCGCTTCGGCATCGAGGGCAAGGCGTTCGGTGCCTTCGATTACAACATGATCTATGACTTCGGCGGTTCGGGCACGGAAGAAGCCGGCAAGATCTCGTCGGCCTGGGTGCAGTACAGCGGCTATCCGGTGAAGATCCGGGCCGGCATCTACGCGCCGGTCACCAGCCTGGAAGACGCCGCCAACAACACCGGCTCGCTGTTCGTCGAGCGCGCCTCGGTCGCCGAGACCGTGCGCGGCCTGGCCGGCGGCGACGGCCGCGCTGCGATCGGCCTGCTGGCCAATGGCGAGCGCTGGAACGCTTCGGCCGCCCTGACCGGCAATACGGTCACGACCCAGACCTTTGACGAGCAGGTCGGCTTCGTGGGCCGGCTGGCCTATGTGCCCTTCAAGGGCAAGGACTGGCTGGTCCATGTCGGTGCCAATGCCAACCTGATCCTCGACCCGGCCGCATCCGGTCCGGACGTGGCATCGGCCGGCGGTGCCGTGACCAATGTCCGACTGCGCGACCGCCCGGAACTGCGCGTTGACGGCACGCGCCTGATCGATACCGGCAATATCGACGCCGACGGCATCAATGTCCTGGGTCTCGAGTTCGGTGCCCAGCACAAGAACCTCTATGTCCAGGCCGAGTACTTCAACATCGACGTCGAGCGCCGCAACAGCGCCCTGCCCGATCCGGAGTTCGATGGCTGGTATGTCCAGGGCGGCTGGACCATCACGGGCGAGCCACGCCGCTACAACATCGCCACCGCGGGCTTCGATGCGCCGCGCGCGGCCAAGCCCTTTGATCCCAAGAAGGGTCAGTGGGGCGCGCTGGAACTGGGCCTCCGCTATTCGAATCTCGACCTGAACTATCGTTCGGGCGGCCCCGGCAATCCTGCCCTGCCCGGCGCGATCCGTGGCGGTGAGCAGAACATCTTCTCGGTCGGGCTGAACTGGTACCTCAACAACATCGTTACCGTCTCTGGCACGTACCGCAATGTCGAGGTCCGTCGTCTGTCACAGGGCGGTACCGCGTTCGTGGCAGGCTCGACCCCGGCCGTCGGCACACAGGTCGGGCAGGACCTCGATATCTGGTCACTGCGAACCCAATACGCATTCTAAACCCTAGCTTCTTGGATCCGAGGACGTCCCGAATGACCCGTAGTTTCAACAAACCCACGCGTCGGGGCCTCCTCGGAGTCGCTTCGGCCGGGGCAGCGGTTGCCGCTGCTCCGGCCCTGATGTCGGGCCAGGCCCTGGCTCAGGGCATCAGGCCGCTGACCCTGCTGAATGTCAGCTACGACCCCACGCGTGAGCTCTACAAGGGGATCAACGCCGCCTATGCCAAGTACTGGAAGGACAAGGTCGGCCAGACCCTGACCATCAACCAGAGCCATGGCGGTTCGGGCAAGCAGGCCCGCTCGGTGATCGACGGTCTGCAGGCCGACGTCGTCACTCTGGCCCTGGCCTATGACATCGACGAAATCGCCGCCAAGGCCAAGTTGCTGCCGGCCAACTGGCAGTCGCGCCTGCCCAACAACTCGACGCCCTATACCTCGACCATCGTGTTCCTGGTCCGCAAGGGCAACCCCTGGAAGATCAAGGACTGGGGCGACCTGATCAAGCCGGGCATCGACGTCATCACGCCCAACCCCAAGACCTCGGGCGGGGCGCGCTGGAACTATCTGGCGGCCTGGGCCTGGGCCCTGAAGCAACCGGGCGGCAATCCGGCCAGGGCTCAGGCCTATGTCGAGGCCCTGTTCAAGAATGTGCCGATCCTCGACACCGGAGCGCGCGGCGCGACCACCACCTTCACCCAGCGCGGCATCGGTGACGTCCTGCTGTCCTGGGAAAACGAGGCCTATCTCGCCCAGGAAGAACTGCCGGGGAAGTTCGACATCGTCTATCCGTCGCTGTCGATCCTGGCCGAGCCGCCCGTGGCGATCGTCGACAAGAATGTCGACCGCCGCAAGTCCCGCCTGGCCGCCGAGGGCTATCTGAACTTCCTCTACAGCCCCCTGGCCCAGGACCTTATCGGCAAGAACCACTACCGGCCGCGCAATGCCGCGGCGGCAGCCAAATATGCCGGCAAGTTCAAGGCCATCCCGCTGGTCACGATCGACGACACCTTCGGCGGCTGGAAAAAGGCCCAGGCCACGCACTTCGCCGACGGCGGTGTCTTCGACAAGATCTACCAGCCGAAATAGGCGGCTCGCCGAAGGTCACCCTCCTCTTTCCGTCCGGCGCGCGCGGCGTGAACTCAAAACGGGTTCACGCCGCACCTGTTTTGGGCGCATGCTCCGGGATCAGAATCGCGCCCGCCATGGCGCGTTGTGGCCAGCGAGGACTGCAGTGTCGGGTCGGGCAAATTCATGACGGACTTTTCGCAGGCGCTGCGTGCCGCCGATGCCCTGGCAGCAGGCCGTGGGTCCGAAGATCCGTTCGCTGCGGCGATCCTGGCCTCCCGCTTGGCGACGATCGTCACCGACGCCTTGCAGGACGACAATCCGATCGTCTTCGCCAATGACGCCTTCCTGCGCCTGACGGGCTACAGCCGCGAGGAGGTGATCGGTCGCAATTGCCGGTTCCTGCAGGGTCCTGACACCGATCCCCTGGAGCGGGCGAAGCTGCGCGCGGCGATCAGCGCGGGCCAGGACATCGCCTGCGAGTTGCAGAACTGTCGCAAGGACGGATCAACCTTCTGGAACGCCCTTTATATCAGCCCGGTGCGCGATAGCGGCGGCACCATCACTCACTTTATCGGCTCCCAGCTGGATATCAGCGACAAGAAGCGCATCGAGTTCCAATGGAGCAATAGGCAAAATGATCTGGAACTGCTGGTAGCGGATCGCACCCAGGCGCTGACCCACGCCCTGGAACAGAAGACGGCCCTGCTCCATGAGGTGGACCATAGGGTCAAGAACAACCTGCAGCTCATCTCGTCCCTGCTGCTGCTGCAAAACCGCCGGGTGACCGACCCGGCCGTCAAGCATGCCCTGCGCGGGATGCTCGAGCGGGTCGGCGCGATCGCCACCGTCCATCGCCGCCTGTTCCAGAGCGATGACATCGAGCGGTTCGATGTGTCCGCCTTTATCCGCGACCTGGTGGCCGACCTGATGGGCACTGCGGGCCGCAACGACATCGCCTTCGAACTGGATCTGGAACGGGTTGAGGTCCCCGCCGCCAAGGCCGCCCCCCTGGCCCTGGTGGCCAACGAACTGCTGTCCAACGCCCTGAGGCACGCCTTTCCCGTGGGTCAGGCCGGTCGTATCTTGATTGGAATCCGGCGGATGGACGACACCCTGCGGATCGAAATCGCCGATGACGGTGTGGGTGCTGGGGCCGCGACGCAATCCTCGGGCTTTGGGCTGACCATTGTTCAACTGCTGTGCCAGCAGCTGAAGGCCAAGGCCGAAACCACCGACGCCTCGCCGGGAACGCGGGTGGTCATCACCCTGCCGGTGAACGGCGCGGCACACTAGGGCAGGCCGGGCCTTTTCGGACGCGCTTTTGGATGACAGGGGGGACAGGGTCCGCTATCGAGACCCGCCCATTTGCGTACAGGATCCGCCCCTTGACCGACGCCGCCGAGGAAGCGGGCTGGGCCACAGCCAAGACCCTGGCCGAGGCCCTGCCCTATATCCAGATCTATGACCGCGAGACGGTGGTGATCAAATACGGCGGCCACGCCATGGGTCAGGAAGAGGTGGCCAAGGTGTTCGCCGCCGACGCCGTGCTGCTCAAGCTGCTGGGTGTCCATCCGGTGGTCGTGCACGGCGGCGGTCCGCAGATCAGCCGCATGCTGGAGCGGGCCGGCGTCAAGTCGACCTTCGTCGACGGCCTGCGGGTCACCGATGAAGCCACCATGGAAGTGGCCGAGATGGTGCTGTCGGGGGCCATCAACAAGGAAATCGCCAACTGGATCACCCTGGCCGGCGCCGAAGCCGATGTCCGGGGCGTGGGCCTGTCGGGCAAGGACGCCCGGATGATCACCGCCGAGAAGGTGACCCGCACCAAGCGCGACCCTGACAGCAATATCGAACAGGTCGTCGATCTGGGCTTTGTCGGCGAACCGACCAAGGTCGATCCCCACATCATCCAGGCCCTGCTGTCGTCGGAGACCGACTACATCCCGGTGATCGCCCCGATCGGCGTCTCCGAGGCCGGCCAGACCTTCAACATCAATGCCGACACCGTGGCCGGAGCCCTGGCCGGGGCCCTGAAGGCCAAGCGGATGCTGATGCTGACCGACATCGCCGGCGTGCTGGACGGCGAGGGCCAGCTGATCCGACAGATGACCGTGGCCGAGGCCCGGGAGCTGATCGCCACGGGCGTCGCCAGCGGCGGCATGATCCCCAAGCTGGAAAATGCCATCCATGCCGTGGAGTCGGGCGTCGAGGCCGTGGTCATTCTCGACGGCCGTCGCCCTCACGCCATGCTGGTCGAGCTGTTCAGCGAACACGGCGCCGGTACGCTGATCTCGCGATGAGCGACGCCCCGCCTGCGGACCTGACCCACGTCGAGACCTGGCTCTTCGACCTCGACAACACCCTGTATCCCGCCGAGTGCGAGTACATGGCGCTGATCGAGGGCAAGATGACCGACTTCATGGAGCGGGCCACCGGCCTGCCCCGCGACGAGGCCCGGGCGATCCAGAAGAAGTACTATCACGAGCACGGCACCACCCTGGCCGGGCTGATGGCCCATCACGGCATCGCGCCCAAGGCCTTCCTCGACGAGGTGCATGACGTCTCGATGGACCGGCTGGTCCCCGACCCCGTCCTGCGCGCGGCGATCGACACCCTGCCGGGCCGGCGACTGATCTTCACCAACGGCTCGCTGGGCCATGCCGAGCGGGTCCTGGGTCATCTGGGCCTGGACCATCTGTTCGAAGACGTCTTCGCCATCGAGACGGCCGACTACCTGCCCAAGCCGGCCATGGCCACCTTCGAGAAGATCGTCTCGCGCCATGACCTGTCCGCCCCGGCCACCGCCTTTTTCGAGGACAGCGAGAAGAACCTGGCCCCCGCCGCGGTGCTGGGCATGACCACCGTCCTGGTCGGGGCCCATGCGGCCGCCTCGACCGCCGATTTCGTCCACCACCGCACGCACGACCTTGCCGGGTTCCTGACCTCGGCGCGCCTGAAGGATCTCATGCCATGACCACCGTCAGCCCCCCCGCCATTTCCTTGGCTGATCTGCAGACCGAGATCGAAGCCGCCTGGGACGCCCGTGACGGCATCTCCACCGCCACGACCGGCCCGGTCCGGACGGCGGTCGAGGAATCCCTGCTGCTGCTCGACAGCGGCAAGGCCCGGGTCTCGGAAAAGATCGACGGCGAATGGACCACCCATCAGTGGCTGAAGAAGGCCGTGCTGCTGTCCTTCCGCCTCAACCCCAACACCGTCATGCGGGCCGGTACCCTGGGCGACGGGGTCGGTCCGTGGTGGGACAAGGTGCCCAACAAGTTCGATGGCTGGGACGCCCCCAATTTCGAGGCCGCCGGCTTCCGGGCCGTGCCCGGGGCCATCGTCCGCCGCGGGGCCTTCATCGGCCGGAACGTCATCCTGATGCCCTCGTTCGTCAATATCGGCGGCTATGTCGACGACGGCACCATGGTCGACACCTGGGTCACGGTCGGCTCCTGCGCCCAGATCGGCAAGAACGTCCACCTGTCGGGCGGCGTCGGCATCGGCGGCGTGCTGGAGCCCCTGCAGGCCAATCCGACCATCATCGAGGACAACTGCTTCATCGGCGCCCGCTCCGAAGTCGTCGAGGGCGTGATCGTCGGCGAGGGCTCGGTCCTGTCGATGGGCGTGTTCATCAGCGCCTCGACCAAGATCGTCGACCGCAAGACCGGCCAGGTCCACATCGGCAAGGTGCCGCCCTACAGCGTCGTGGTCCCCGGCAACCTGCCCGACCCCCATGGCGGCCCGGGTCTCTACTGCGCCGTCATCGTCAAGACGGTGGACGCCCAGACGCGGTCGAAGACCTCGATCAACGAGTTGCTGCGGGACTGATCCTGCCCTCGGCCTGACCCGGTCAGGCCGAGACGCCGAACATGGCTCCGACCCCGGCGGTCAGGGCCATGGCGATCGCGCCCCAGAAGGTCACCCGCACCACGGCCTTGACCAGGGGCGCGCCGCCCGCCCGCGCGCCGATACCGCCCAGCAGGGCCAGGAACAGCAGCGAGGCGACCGAGACCGCCACGACGATGGCGCTGGCCGGCACCACGATCGCCGTGACCAGCGGCAGGGCCGCCCCGGTGGCGAAGGTCGCGGCCGAGGTCAGGGCCGCCTGGATCGGCCGGGCCGTGGTGATCTCGGAAATGCCCAGTTCCTCGCGGGCATGGGCGCCCAGGGCGTCCCTGGCGGTCAGCTGGATGGCGACCAGGCGGGCGACCTCGGGTTCGACCCCGCGCGCCACATAGAGGCCGGCCAGCTCATCGAGTTCGAAGGCCGGCTGGGTGTCCAGCTCGGCCCTTTCCCGCGCCAGATCGGCGCGCTCGGTGTCGGACTGGGAACTGACCGAGACATATTCGCCGGCGGCCATCGACATGGCCCCGGCCACCAGCCCCGCCACCCCGACCACCAGGATCTCGCCCCGGCCCTGGGCAGCGGCCGCGACACCGACGATCAGGCTGGCGGTCGAGACGATCCCGTCATTGGCCCCCAGTACGGCGGCCCTCAGCCAGCCGACCCGTTCAATCAGATGGCGTTCGCGGTGACTGATCATGGGACATCTCCTCCGGGCCCCTAACGATGGCCCATCCGGCGCACAGCGCCTTGACCCGCATCAAGCCCGATCGGCTAACGCTTGCGTCCGCCGTCGAGTTCATAGGGCGTCCCGTCCCGGTGGCGGTAGGCCTCCTCGCCTTCGCGCAGGATCAGGTCGATATCCGGATAGTCGCAGCCGTCGGTCTCGGGCGCGCGGGTGCCGATTTCCAGCAGCACCGCCATCCTGTCCGAGCGGTTCTGGATGTGGTGGCCATTGGCGACCCCGGCCTTGAAGCCCGCGCAGTCGCCGGCCCGCAACACCGTCTCGCCCTCGTCCTCGACCAGCACCACCTCGCCATCGACCACCCAGGTGAACTCGTCCTCGGCCGTGTGCCAGTGACGCTGGCTGGTCCAGGAACCCGGCGGCAGGCGCATCAGGTTGACGCCGAACTGGGTCAGGCCTGCGGCATCGCCCAGCTTCCAGCGCTGACGCCCCTGGCACGGCGCGTCGTAAGGCGGTGGATAGGCCGTGCCGAAACGGGTCGGCGCGGCGTCGATGTCGATCTTGGGCATGAGAGATCCGGCAACAGGCTTGCGTGGTTTGCGTCGGGCAGAAGGGAAGCTTAAAGCCAGCATCATGACCAGCCCCGCGCCCGCTCCTGTCAGCATCGACCCCGTCGACCTCGCCCAGGCCCTGATCCGTCGCCCTTCGGTGACCCCGGCCGACGAGGGCGCGATGGACATCCTGCAACGCCAGCTGGAGGCCCTCGGCTTCACCTGCCGGCGCATGAGGTTCGGCGAGATCGAGAACCTCTATGCCCGGCGCGGGACCGCCCGGCCCAACCTGTGCTTCGCCGGCCATACCGATGTGGTGCCGGTCGGCGATGACGCCGCCTGGACCGCCGGCCCGTTCGAGGCCCAGATCAGGGACGGCGTGCTCTATGGCCGCGGCGCGGTCGACATGAAGAGCGCCATCGCCGCCTTCGTCTCGGCCGTCGGCAACAGTCCCGAGCACCCCGGCTCGATCAGCTTCCTGATCACCGGCGACGAAGAGGGCGTGGCCGAGGACGGCACCGTCAAGGTCGTCGAGGCCCTGGCGGCCGAGGGCGAGATCATCGACCACTGCATCGTCGGCGAGCCGACCAGCGCCAGCCTGCTGGGCGACATGGTCAAGATCGGCCGGAGGGGCAGCATCAATGCCTGGATCACGGTCGAGGGCCAGCAGGGCCACGTGGCCTATCCGCATCGCGCCGCCAATCCGATCCCGGTCCTGGTCTCGATCCTGTCGCGCCTGCAGAGCCGGGTGCTGGACGAGGGCTATGAGGGCTTCCAGCCCTCGAACCTGGAAGTCACCACCGTCGATGTCGGCAATACGGCCACCAATGTCATCCCGGCCACGGCCCGGGCGCGGGTCAATATCCGCTTCAACCCGGCCCACCGGGGCAGGGATCTGCAGGCCTGGATCGAGGGCGAATGCGCCGCGGCGGGCGAGGGCTTCAAGGCCCGCGCCGAGGTCATGTGCAAGATCAGCGGCGAGGCCTTCCTGACCCAGCCCGGCCCCTTCACCGAGGTGATCGTGGCGGCCGTCGAGGAGGCCACCGGCCGCAGCCCGGAGCTCTCGACCACCGGCGGCACGAGCGATGCCCGGTTCATCCGCAGCCTCTGCCCCGTGGTCGAGTTCGGCCTGGTCGGCTCGACCATGCACCAGGTCGACGAGCGGGTGCCGGTCCAGGAAATCCGCGACCTGGCCAAGGCCTATGAAGCCCTGATCCGCCGCTATTTCGTGGCCTTCGCCTGATGGTTCGCGCCGCTCTGGCAAGCTGGCCTTTCTGGGCCGTGGCCTCGGCGGTGTTTGCGGCGATGACGACGATCCTTGCCAAGGTCGGGATCGAGGGCGTGGGCTCCAACCTCGCCACCTTCATCCGCACCGTGGTGATCCTGGCCTTTGCCGGTCTGATCCTGACCCTGTTTGGCGAGTGGCGGGCCCCGGGCGAGATCTCGCGCCGCTCGTGGATCTTCCTGATCCTGTCGGGCCTGGCCACCGGTGCCTCATGGCTGTGCTACTTCCGGGCCCTGAAACTGGGCGACGCCAGCCGGGTGGCCCCGATCGACAAGCTCAGCGTGGTGCTGGTGGCCGTCTTCGCCGCCGCCTTCCTGGGCGAGCGGCCCTCGGGCCTGAACTGGCTGGGCGTAGCCCTGATCGCGGCGGGGGCAGTGCTGGTGGCGGTGCGGGTCTAGACCATGGACGAGTTTTCGATCGATCAGGTCCTGGCCGAGGTGGCCGTGCTGGTGAAGCCGCACTTCGGCAAGGGCCGGCCGGCGGACTATATCCCCCAGCTGGCGACCGTGCCGGGCTCGAAGTTCGGCATGGCCGTCTGCACGCTCGACGGCGGCGAGCATGTGATCGGCGATGCCGATGAGCCCTTCTCGGTCCAGAGCATCACCAAGGTCTTCGCCCTGGGCCTGGCCCTGAACCGGTTCGGCGACGAGGTCTGGACCCGGGTCGGCAAGGAGCCGTCGGGCACGCCGTTCAACCATCTCTCGCAGCTGGAGGCCGAGGGCGGGGTGCCGCGCAACCCGTTCATCAATGCCGGGGCCCTGGCGATCACCGACCACCTGCTGGAGACCGTGCGCGATCCGGCGGCCCTGGTGCGTGGCTTTGCCGGCTTCCTGGCCGATGCGCCGGTACAGATCGACGAGGCGGTGGCGGCCTCTGAACTGGCCCATGCCCACCAGAACCGCGCCATCGCCCACCTGATGCGCGGCCGGGGCACGATCAGCCATGATCCCGAGGCCGTGGTCGCCGCCTATTGCCGCCAGTGCGCCCTGACCATGAGCTGCCGCCAGCTGGCGCGGGCCCTGCTGCCCCTGGCAGCCGGCGGCTTCTCGCCGGTGATTCAGGAGACCATCTTCCCCGAGCGCCTGACCCGCCGGCTCAATGCCCTGCTCCTGACCTGCGGCATCTATGACAGCGTCGGCAGCTTCGCCTATCGCGTCGGCCTGCCGGCCAAGAGCGGCGTCGGCGGCGGCATCGTGGCCGTGGTGCCCGGCAAGGCGGTGATCTGCGTCTGGTCGCCGGAACTGGACCGCTTCGGAACCTCCGTGGTCGGAACAGCAGCGCTCGAGGCATTCAGCCAGTTGACGAATTGCTCGGTGCTTTAAGGCGGGCACTTGCCCCCTCCGGGCCCTTGGCCCTCCTCCCCCGGAGGGGGAAGATGAAGTCATCCTCCCCCTACGGGGGAGGACGGCTGCGAAGCAGCCCGGAGGGGGCAAGTGTCAGTCCCCGTACCCCACGCCCACCAGATAGAGTCCATCCGCCGGAGCCACCGGTCCGCACCGGGTGCGGTCCTTGGCCTCCAGCGCCTCACGGACGTCATCGGCGGTCCACCGCCCGATCCCGACCTCGGCCAGGGTGCCGGTCATCGAGCGCACCTGACGATGCAGGAAGCTGCGCGCCTCAAAGGCCAGACAGACCGCCTCGCCCTCGCGCCAGACCCGCGCGACATCGAGGGTCTTGAGCGGCGACTTGGCCTGGCAGTGCATGTCGCGAAAGGTGGTGAAGTCGTGCAGACCCACCAGGGCTTGCGCAGCCTCCTGCATGGCCTCTGCGTCCAGCGGCTTCTTGAGGTGCCAGACCCGCCCCTTGTCGAGCGCCGGGGGGGCAGGCCGATTAAGGATGCGATAGAGATAGCGCCGCTCATTGGCCGAGAACCGCGCATGCCAGTCCCCCTCGGCGATCTCGCAGGCGAGGATGCTGACCGCCTCCTGGGTCATGTGGGCATTGAGGGCGTTCATCACCGTCTGGGCGGGCCAGTCGCGCTCGAGATCCACATGCACGACCTGTCCCGTCGCATGGACGCCGGTGTCGGTGCGGCCGGCCGCGGCAATGCGGATCGCCTGACCGCTGAACGCCTTTACCGCCGCCTCGATGGCCCCCTGCACCGAGGGCAGGGTCGCCTGGGCCTGGAAGCCGCAATAGGGCCGGCCGTCATACTCGACGAGGAGGCGGTAGCGGGGCATCAGGCCAGAACGGTCCCGGCCTTCAGCGGAAAGCCGCGGATGAAGTCGCCGGCCTCCTGGGCGCCCTTGCCCTCGCGCTGGGCCCTCAGCAGGCGGATCGCGCCCCCACCGCAAGCGATCAGCAGGCTGTCGTCCAGCACGGTGCCGGGCGCGCCTTCGGCCTCCTCCACCCGCGACAGCAGGGCCTTCACGCGCACGGGGCCCTTGTCGGACGGGGCCTCGAACCAGGCGCCGGGGAAGGGCGACAGGCCGCGGATGTGGCAGTCGATCTCGGCCGCCGGACGGGTCCAGTCGATGCGGGCCTCGGCCGACTTGATCTTCCTGGCATAGGTGACGCCGTCATCGCTCTGCGGCGTCTCGCGGGCCCCGCCGCGCTCTATGGCCCCCAGGGCCACCGGCAGGATGCGCGAACCCACGGCGGCGAGCTTGTCGTGCAGAGAGCCGGCGGTGTCGAGCGCGTCGATCCGCACCTGTTCGGACATCAGGATCGGCCCTTCGTCGAGGCCCTCGCTCATCCGCATCACCTGGACACCGGTGACGGTATCCCCGGCCATGATCGCCCGCTGGATCGGGGCCGCGCCGCGCCAGCGGGGCAGCAGCGAGGCGTGCAGGTTGAAACAGCCCTCGCGGGGGGCATCGAGCACGGCCTTGACCAGGATCTGGCCGAAGGCGACCACGACAGCAGCGTCGAGATCCAGGGCCTGGAAGGCCTCGATCTCCTCGGGCGTCTTCATCGAGACCGGCGTGCGCACCGGCAGACCCAGGCCTTCAGCGAAGGCGTGGACCGGCGAGGGCTTCAGGTCCTGGCCGCGACCGCGCGGGGCCGGCGGCTGGGAATAGACGGCCACGATCTCGTGGCCCGAGGCGACCAGTTCGGCCAGACAGGCCACAGCGAAATCAGGGGTGCCGAGGAAAGCGATGCGCATGGGCGCGGTTTAGCGGTCCGCGCCCCGCATTGAAAGCCGTTGGGAAGGCTGGCGGCGGAACCTTGGCCGTAGAAGGCCGTTAGACGGCTGACACCTTTGCAGGAGCACCACCATGCGTTCCCCCCTGATCTTCGCCGTCTGCGCCGCCGCCCTGTCCCTGGCCGCCTGTTCGGATCGACAGGCCACCGAGATCAAGGACGGGGCCAAGGCCGTCGGTTCCGAGGTCAAGTCCGCCGCGCACGACATCGCCACCGACCCCGAGGTCAAGCAGGCCGGGACAGCGATCAAGGACAGCACCAAGCAGGCCGGCGCGGATCTGAAGGAAGCCGGCCAGAAGGTCGGCGAAGCGGCCAAGGAGGCCGGCTCGGACATCAAGGCCGGTGCCAAGAAGGCCGGCGAGGAAACCAAGGACGAGATTCACAAGGCGACGCGCTAGGTCGGGGATGGCTGCTCCCCCTCCGGGGGAGCTGTCGCGAAGCGACTGAGGGGGCAAATGCGGGTTAGGCTGAGCTGACCCCCTCCGGCCCTCCGGGCCACCTCCCCCGGAGGGGGAGGATCAGGTCAGGCCGCGCGGCGGGCCTTCTTGACCTTGGTGATGGCCCGGTCGCGGCGCAGGCGCGACAGGTGGTCGATGAACAGCACGCCTTCCAGGTGGTCCATCTCGTGCTGGATGCAGACGGCGAACATGCCCTCAGCCTCCTCGACGACGGTCTCGCCCTTATAGTCCTGATAGCGCAGGGTAACCTTCGAGGGGCGCTCGACATCGTCATAATAGTCGGGGACCGACAGGCAGCCCTCTTCATAGCCTTGCGTCTCTTCCGAGGCCGACAGGATCTCGGGATTGACGAAATAGCGCGGGGCCGGCTCTTCGCCGTCGCGGGCCAGGTCCATGACGATGACGCGGATGGGCTCGCCGATCTGCACGGCGGCCAGGCCGATGCCCGGGGCGTCGTACATGGTCTGCAGCATGTCATCCATCAGATGACGCAGATCATCCGTCACCGCCTCGACGGGGGTGGAGATCTTCTTCAACACGGCCATATCGGCGGCGTTATCGACGGTAAGGATGCGACGGATAGCCATAATAGGTGTCAGGTAAGGGGCTCATTCCCGAGCGTCAAGGTGGGGGATTGCCCCACCGCCAGCTTGTTGAGCGCCCGAACCCCGCCCTCGACCGGGGTCAGCTCGGCGATTTCCTTGCCTTCATGGTCGACCGACAGGTCCTCGAACCGGCGGGCCTGGGTCAGGACCTGGCTCTCCAGCGAGCCGACGAACTGGTTGTACTTGCCCACGGCCGACTCCAGCGCCTTGCCGACCGCCCCGGCATGGGCCCCCATCACCGCCACCCGCTTGTAGAGCTCGCGGCCCACGGCGACGATATTGGCGGCGTTCTTGGCCTGGTCCTCGACCCGCCAGCCATAGGCCACGGCCTTGCAGAGGGCGAACAGGGTGGTGGGCGTCACCAGCAGTACCCGCTTGTCCATGGCCTCGGTCATCAGGTCGGGCAGGCGCTCGAGGGCGGCGGCCAGGAAGCTGTCCCCGGGCACGAACATGGCCACGAAGTCGGGCGAGCCTTCGGAGGCGAACTGGTCCCAGTAGGACTTGGCCGAGAGGCTGGTCATGTGGGCCCGAACGCTCTGGGCGTGGCGCAATAGGGCAGCCTCGCGCGGCAGCTCCTCGGTCAACTCCTGGGCTTCGAGGAAGGCATTGAGCGAGCACTTGGCGTCGATGACGAACACCGCCCCGCCGGGCATGCGGACCTTGACGTCAGGCCGCCGGCGGCCCTCCTCGGTCTCGACGCTGAACTGCTCCTCGAAGTCGAAGCGCTTGTTGAGGCCGGCGGCCTCCAGAACATTGCGCAGGGTCTGTTCGCCCCAGCGGCCCTGAACGCCGGCCCCGCGCCGCAGGGCGGCCGACAGCTTGCGGGCTTCGAACTGGGTGGCGGTCGAGGCCTCCATCAGGGCGGCGATCTGGGCCTTGAGCCCGCCGGTCTCCTCGGCGCGGGATTTTTCAACGGCGGTGACCTGGGCCTCGAACTTGGCAAGCGTCTCGGCCACGGGCTTGAGCTGGGCTTCCAGCCGGGCCGTGGCCAGGGCCTCGCGGCTCTTGAAGTTCTCGTCGGCCCGCTTGATCAGGGCCTCGGCCACGGTATTGGCGGTCATGGTCGCCTGCTGGGCGGCCTGGGCGCGGATCAGCTCGGCCTGGGTGGCCGACTGGTCCTCCAGCAGGCGAGCCCGCTCGTCGGCCTGGACCAGCCGGGCATTGAGGTCCCAGGCCCGGGCATCCGCCGCGCTGGCCCGCCGCGTGGCGGACAGGGCCCAGAGGGCGGCCGCGACGGCGATCAGGGCGAAAACAATGGCGAGGATCAGGAACGGATCGGAAAAGTTCATGCTCCGTTCCTAGCTGGAGTCGGGGGGTGTTGGAAGGCGCGGCCTTTGTGCCCAACATTAAAACCCGCTCTCCCCGGCGAAAGCCGGGGCCCAGATTCAGCCCGAATGTTTGGGGATGATGCGCCTTGGGCCTTGACCAAGCGCGCCCGTCTGTCCGGGTTCGATCTGGGCCCCGGCTTTCGCCGGGGAGAACGGAGTTGGGTCAGTAAGCGCAGTCGGTGAAGACCCGGCTGATGTCGCCCTGCCACTCGCCGTGATAGAGCGCCAGCAGGCGGTCGGCGCGGGTCAGGCCGCTGTCGGCGATCTCTTCCAGCTCGCCCATATAGATGGTCTCGTCGAGGAACCCGCCGTTCATGTGGGCCCGGCCCTTCAGGCCCGACTTGGCGATGGCGACGAAATCCTTCGCCACGTCCTGGGCGGTGCGCCCGGCGATCGGGGCCTTGAGACCCAGAACCGGCACGTCGCGGCGCAGCTGGGCGCGGTCTTCCGGCGTCCAGTCCTTGCAGAGGTCCCAGGCGGCGGCCAGGGCAGCATCGTCATAGAAGACGCCGGTCCACAGGGCCGGAAGGGCGCAGAGGCTGCTCCAGGGGCCGGCATCGGCCCCGCGCATTTCCAGATAGGTCTTCAGGCGGACTTCCGGGAACAGGGTCGTGGTGTGGTCGGCCCAGTCCTTGATCGAGGCGCGCTCGCCCGGCAGTTCCTCGATCTTGCCGTCGATGAAGTCGCGGAAGCTGCGCCCGGCCAGGTCGATATATTTGTGGCCACGCTTGGCGAAATACATCGGCACGTCCAGGGCGTAGCGGGCATAGCGCTCGAAATCGAAGCCGTCCTCGAAGACGAAATCCAGCAGGCCTGTGCGGTCGGCGTCGGTGTCGGTCCAGACATTGGCGCGGGCCGAGAGAAAGCCGTTCGTCCTTCCTTCCGTGAACGGAGAATTGGCGAACAGGGCCGTGGCGATCGGCTGCAGGGCCAGGCTCATGCGGAACTTGGCGACCATGTCGGCTTCGCTGGAGAAGTCGAGATTGGCCTGCACCGTGCAGGTGCGCAGCATCATGTCGAGGCCGAGACCCCCGACCTTGGGCATGTAGTTGCGCATGATGACGTACCGGCCCTTGGGCATGATCGGCACGTCTTCACGCTTCCAGACCGGCGAGAAGCCCAGGCCCATGAAGCCCAGACCGAGCTCGTCGGCGACGGTCTTGACCTCGTCGAGGTGCTGGCCGGTCTCCTGGCAGATATCGTGCATGGTCAGCAGGGGCGCGCCGCTGAGCTCGAACTGGCCGCCGGGTTCGAGGCTGACATTGGCCCCGTTGCGCTCCAGCCCGATGATGACCTCGCCCTCCATGACCGGCGTCCAGCCGAAGCGCTGAAGACCGGTCAGCAGGGCGTGGATACCCTTGTCGCCCTCATAGGGGACGGGGGCGTGGCTGCCGAGATAGTAGCCGAACTTCTCGTGCTCGGCCCCCACGCGGAAGGCCTCCTTCGGCTTGGATCCCGAAGCGAAATAGGCGGTCAGATCGTCGAGCGTCAGAGGACGCTCCTGCAGGCTAGCGGTGTCGGCCATGAGCCGTCTCTCCCCAAGGTCCCATGCGCATAGAGTTGGGAGAGGCCCCTCCCCCCGACCTGCCGCGTATTCGTAAAGCGCAATTGGGCGTTTTTTTAGAGAACCTCAAGAGGGCGCCGTTGCTTTAGCCTTCCCGCCAGTCGCCGACCGCCGCCTGCCAGAGGGTCAGGGCAGCGATCGCAGCGGTATCGGCGCGCAGGATGCGGGGCCCCAGTGACACCGGTATGACGAAGGGCAGAGCCCTCAGGGCCTCGCGCTCCTCGGGCGAAAAGCCGCCTTCCGGGCCGATCAGGATGGCGGCCGGAGCCTGGCTGCCGGCCAGGGCCTGGAAGGCCGGACGGGTATCGCCCCCCTCGTCGCAGAACACGAGGCGGCGGGCGGGATCCCAGCCGTCGAGGATCTCGGCCAGTTTCTGCGGATCATCGACGGTCGGCACGTCCAGGCGGCCGGTCTGCTCGGCGGCCTCCATGGCGATGGCATCGAGACGGCCCAGCTTGACGAAATCGACATTGGTTCGTCGGGTCACCGCCAGCCGCACCCGGCGCACGCCCAGCTCGGCGGCCTTTTCGACAATGGTCTCGACCCGGCCGCGCTTGACCAGGGCAATGACCAGGTCAAGGTCCGGGCCCAGGGCCATGGGGCGGACCTGCGCGTCGACCTTCAGCAGCGAGCCGCGCTTGCCGGTTTCGGTCAGGGTGGCGGTCCACTCGCCGTCGCGGCCGTTGAACAGCAGTACCTGGGCCCCGATCGCCTGGCGCATCACCGAGCTCAGATAGCGCGACTGGTCGAGGGTCAGGATGACGCCGTAGCCGGGGGCCAGGTCCTGGGGAACAAAAAGACGGATCATGGGCTCCTTCTAGCGCAACTCGATGATCTGGCGGTAGGCTCCCCCCATGACCAAGTCCGCAGACTACGACGAAGAACTGGCGACCCTGCAACTGGCGCTGATCCGGCTGCAGCAGAAGGCCATCAAGGACGGCTGGAAGATCCTGACCGTCTTCGAGGGGCGCGACGCCGCCGGCAAGGACGGGGCGATCACCCGCATCGTCGAGCACCTGTCGCGCCGCAACACCATCGTGGCCGCCCTGCCCAAGCCCTCCGACCGCGAGCGCAGCGAATGGTATTTCCAGCGCTATGTCGAATGGCTGCCGGCCTCGGGCGAGGCGGTGCTGTTCAACCGCTCCTGGTACAATCGCGGCGGCGTCGAGCCGGTCATGGGCTTCTGCACGCCCGAGCAGCACGCCCAGTTCCTGAACGATGTGCCCGCGTTCGAGAAGATGCTGGTCGATAGCGGTATGCGCTACGCCAAGTTCTGGCTGGATATCGGCCGCGACACCCAGGCCGAGCGGCTGAAGGCCCGGTCCGAGGATCCGCTGAAGGCGTTCAAGATCAGCCCGCTCGACGCCGTGGCCCAGGCCAAGTGGGACGACTATACCGCCGCCCGCGACGAGATGCTGACCCGCACCCACTCCGAGGCCGCCCCGTGGATCTGCGTCCGCGCCGACCACAAGAAGGCCGCGCGCCTCAATATCATCCGCTGGCTGCTGCACGCGGTCGGGGAAAAGAAGCTGCTGAAGGGCGTCGCCAAGCCCGACCCCGAGGTGATCTTCCCGTTCGAGGTCTCAGCCCTCAGCGACGGGCGCCTGGCGCGGTAGCGACCCTTGAATCCCTCTCTCAAAGAGAGAGGGATTCCTTAGCGCCGCTTCCGCCCGGCCCGCTCTGCGGCGAGCTCGAGGTTCTGCACCACCCGGTACTGGACGATCTCTCGCACCAGGGCCTCGGGCAGGGGCTTGTCCGGCTGAAATCGGATCGTACCCTTGCTGATATCGAAGTCGGCCAACTGCTCGGCGAAATGGCTGATCACCGATCCCGCATAGAGGGAGCAGTGTCTGGCCGCCGCGCCGAAATGCACCAGATTGCCGTGCAGCTTGAAGGTGGGCAGGCCGTAGCTGATCGCTTCCTCCGCATCCGGCACGACCGCGCGGATCTGGCGGCGCAGGGCCTCGAGCGCGGCGCGCTGGTCATCCGGCAGATCGGCCAGATAGGCCTCGGTTGAGACGGCGGCGGGTTTCACGGGCGGCCCCTCCCTGCGGGCCCTATTTCACGCCGTACAGCGCCATGACGTCCTTACGGAAGGCCGCCCCGCTGTCGGGCCGACTGTAGAACATGTGGCCGCCCGGATAGTTGGACAGGGTCACGCGGCCGGCCACCGTGGCGGGCATGGCGTCGACGATCAGGCGCGAGGCGAAGAACGGGCACGACAGGTCGTTATAGCCGTGGACGATCAGCACCTTCAGCTTGGGGTCGACCGAGACGATCTTGCGCAGGTCGGTCACCGACTCGGTGTCGGGACCGCGACCGCGATCCCAGTTGCGGTTCACGACGTCGGACAGGGCGTCATAGCGCACGTCCGGCTTCCAGCCGACGATGCGGGTGGTGAAGTCGACGATGGCGCTGGTGGTCGGGGCGATGATCGAGTCAAGGATCGGGTCCTGGGTTTCCTGCTCCGGCGCGAAGGGGAAGGGGTCCAGAGCGGTGACATTGCTGTCGTAACGGCTGCCCAGACGCCCCTTGTCGCGGAACACCTCGCGCAGGAAGGACTGGGTCTCCAGCCGCCCGCCGGCCCGGCGCACATAGTTGGGATCAAGGCCGGTCATGGCCGAGACCTTGGACGTCAGGCGATCCAGGGCGGCGGGGTCGCTGCCCTTCATCAGGTCGACCATATATTCGCCGCGCGTATAGTCCTCGACGGCCTTGATGCTCTCGGGGGTCAGCTTGCCGTCACGCTCCAGCTTGGCGGCGGCGATCGAGGGCAGGGT
This sequence comes from Caulobacter sp. AVps16, assembly GCF_058681455.1. Lineage (NCBI taxonomy): Bacteria > Pseudomonadati > Pseudomonadota > Alphaproteobacteria > Caulobacterales > Caulobacteraceae > Caulobacter > Caulobacter sp. AVps16. The sequence continues at coordinate 55,807 of NZ_CM178739.1, read as the reverse complement.
CCACATCGACGGCAGGGGCGAGATCTCCTGGCCCTGGCGACCGGCGCTGGTCAGCAGGGGCGAGACCAGCACCACGCCCTTCACCGCCACGCCCAGATCGGTCTGCAGGGTGTAGGCCAGGCGCGGGCCCCGGAAGCCGCCATAGCTTTCGCCGACGATGTATTTCGGCGAGGCCAGCCGCTCGGTCTTGACCAGATAGTCAAAGACGATGCGCGACAGATAGTCGATGTCCTGCTTGACGCCGTAGAAGCGCTTCTTGGTCTCTTCCTCGGAGGTCAGGCTGCGCGAGAAGCCGGTGCCGACCGGGTCGATGAAGACGATGTCGGTGAAGTCCATCCAGCTGGCGGGATTGTCTTCCAGCTTCACATTGGCCGACGGGCTGTCGCCCTCGGCGCCGAACTGCACGCGTTTGGGACCCAGGGCGAAGTTCAGATAGACGCTGGCCGCGCCCGGACCGCCGTTGAAGGCGAAGGTGATCGGACGGTTCGGATCGCGCGGGCCGTCCAGGGTGTAGGCGGTGAAGACCACCTCGGCGATCTTCTTGCCCTTCTCGTCGCGCACCGGCATGGCCCCGACCGTAGCGGTATAGGCGATGGCCTTGCCGCCGACGGTCGTGGTCTGCTTGACCGACTTGTCGGCCGGGAACGGGGTCAGGTCACTGGCGGCCGGCTTGTCGCCGGAGGGCTTGGCCTCCTGGGCGAAAACCCCGCCAGAACCGCTGACGGCCGCCGCCAGAACCAGGGCCGCAAGCCCCGCCTTGAATGAGTTTCGCATCGCTTCCCCCGGACTGAAGCGCAAATTGCTAGTGTATCCGCGCCGGCTTCACAACGGCCGCGCGGCGTGGTCCTGTCGCCCAAACGGCGAGGACAAGGCCATGGACCTGACGGCATCCCCATCAGCCCGGACAACCACCGCCATCCGGCTGGGCGTCGGCTTCCTGCAGGGTCTCGCCCTCTTCCTGCTGCACCATGTCCAGACCGCCAAGCTCTGGCCCTCGACCGAGCCCCTGATCTTCGCGCCCCTCATGCTGGTGGCTGCCTTCGCGCCATTCGTGGTCCTGGCCGGGGTCGGGGCCCTGAAGCGCAGCAGCCTGATCGTCTGGACCCTGGGGGCGGCGATCCTGACGGCTGGCCTGGCCTGGCACGGGGCCTGGCAGGGCGTTGACGGCGACAGGATGCCCGATGCGCCGGTCTTCCTGGCCATTGCCGCCGGCCTGTTCATCGCCCATCACCTGATCCAGCCGGCCCAGGCCGAACACCGCTGGGTGGCCGCCTATCCGGCCTATTTCGACATCACCTGGATGCACGGGGTGCAGCTGGCCCTGTCGGTCGCCTTCACCGGGGCCTTCTGGATCCTGCTGTTTCTGGGTTCGTCCCTGTTCAAGCTGATCGGCATCGAGGCCTTTCAGAAACTGATCAGCGAAGAGGCCTTCGCCTATCCGGCCACCACGGTGATGTTCGCCGCCGCCGTGCAGCTGACCGATGTACGCTCGAGCCTGGTGCGCGGGGTGCGGACCGTGGCCCTGACCCTGCTGGCCTGGCTGCTGCCCCTGATGACCCTGATCGCGGCCGGCTTCCTGGCCAGCCTGCCGTTCACCGGGCTGGAGCCCCTGTGGAAGACCAAGGCCGCCACTGCCCTGCTGCTGACCGCCGCCGCCCACCTGATCGTGCTGATCAATGCCGCCTATCAGGACGGCGAGGACGCCCCGCCCGTGGTCCTGAAATGGGCCGCGCGGATCGCCGGCCTGCTGCTGGTGCCGATCAGCCTGCTGGCCGCCTATGGCCTGGCCCTACGGATCGGCCAGTACGGCCTGACGCCCGAGCGGGTGTTCGCCGCCGCCTTCGTGGTGATCGCGGCCGGCTATGCCCTGGGCTATACGCTCGCCGCCGTGCGACCGGGCGCCTGGATGAAGGCGCTGGAAAAGACCAACGTGGCTCAGGCCTTTGTGGCCATCGCCCTGATCCTGGCCCTGTTCACGCCGCTGGCCGATCCGGCCCGGCTGTCGGTGCAGGATCAGGTGGGGCGGCTGGAGCGGGGGACGGTCAAGGCCGAGGCGTTTGACTTCCAGTTCCTGCGCTTTGACAGCGGGCGGTATGGCAAGGCGGCGCTGGAGCGGCTGAAGACCAGCCAGGACGCGGCGATCGCCAGGCTGGCGCGGGAGGCTTCGGCGCAGACGGAGAAGACGCCGCCAAAGCCTGAAAAACCTGACCTCTCCAAGATCAAGGTCTTTCCTACGGGCGCGAACCTGCCCGCGTCGTTCGCGGGGCAGGCCTGGGGCGTTGAGTCGGGCTCTTCATGCCTTTATTCAGGGTCTGAATGTCTGGCGCTTCTGCTCGATACGGATGGCGATCAGACCGACGAGGTTCTGCTGGCAGCGGGCAACGCGTTCGACATCTTCAAATCGGTGGATGGACGCTGGCGAAAGGTCGCGGAGACCCAGGCAGGATGTCAGTCGGCGGCGCTTGATGCCGCGCTCAAGAAGGGCCCGATACGGATGTCGGAGCCGGTGCAGCGCCGCGACCTTCTGGTGGGCGACCTGCGCCTGACCCTCACACCGGCCGGGCCGGGTTGCGCGTTCTAGGGGCGGCCAGAACTTGCCCCCTCCGCGCCTGCGGCGCTCCTCCCCCGGAGGGGGAAGATGGGGTCGGCGCACTTCATCTTCCCCCTCCGGGGGAAGACGATCGCGAAGCGATCCATAGGGGGCAAGTGGCCTAACCCACCCCCTCGCTCACCGCATTCAGCCGCGCATAGACCCCGCCCTTGGCCTTGAGCTCGGCATGGCGGCCTTCCTCGACCACCCGGCCCTTCTGGAACACCAGGATGCGGTCGGCCCCGCGCACGGTCGACAGGCGGTGGGCGATGACGATGGTGGTGCGGCCGGCCATCAGGGCCTCGGCAGCGACCTGGACCTCGGCCTCGGTCTCGACATCCAGCGACGAGGTCGCCTCGTCCAGCACCAGGATCGGGGCGTCGGCCAGGAAGGCGCGGGCTATGGCCACGCGCTGGCGCTCGCCGCCCGACAGCTTGACGCCCCGCTCGCCGACCAGGGTGTCATACCCGTTGGGCAGTTTCAGGATGAAGTCGTGGGCATGGGCCTTGGCCGCCGCCGCCTCGATCTCCTCGCGCGTGGCGTCGGGTTTGCCATAGGCGATGTTCTCCGACAGCGTGCGGTGGAACAGGGCCGGGTCCTGGGGCACCACGGCGATGGCCCGGCGCAGGGAGCCTTGCGTCACGGCCGCCACATCCTGACCGTCGATGACGACCCGGCCGCCCTGCAGGTCGTGCAGGCGCTGGATCAGCTTGACGAAGGTCGACTTGCCCGAGCCCGTCGGCCCGACCAGGGCCACCCGCTCGCCCGGCGCGATGGTCAGTGAAAAGGCATCGTAAAGCGGCGCACCGGCCGCCTTGTAGCGGAAGGTGACGTCCTCGAAGGCAATGGCCCCCGGGCCGGCCTTGAACGCCGGGGCATCCGGGGCGTCGGCGATCTGGGGCGGCAGGCGCTCCCAGGCGGCGACGTCCTCGGCATCGTCCAGGCCCTTCTGCAGCATGCGGATGTTTTCACCGAGATTGCGCAGATAACCGCTCATCAGCATGAAGGCGGTGATGGCGAAGGCCACGTCGCCGGGCGTGGCTGTGCCCTGGCTCCAGCCCCAGACCATCGAGCCGGTCAGCCCGGCCTGCAGCACCACCAGCAGCAGGTTCTGGCCCAGCCAGACATCGGTGAAGCGGTTCCAGGTCACCATGACCGCATCGCGCCACTGGGCGGTGACGGCGGCGATGCGGGCGGTCTCGCGGGCTTCGGCCCCGAAGCTCTTGACGGTGGGGTTGGAGGTCACGGCATCGGCCAGGGCCCCGCCGATCTTCGAATCTAGGGCATTGGAGCGCAGATTGCTGGGCCGGACATAGCGCTCGGTGATGATCAGGTTGGCCCCCAGATAGGCCGCCACCACCACCAGGGAGACCACGCCGGCCAGGGGCTGGCGAAACAGCATCATGGTCGACAGGCCGATCAGCACGATGATCCCCGGCCCCAGCCAGATGGTCACGGCGTCGGTGACGGCGTCATAGCCCCACATGGCCCGGGTCAGCTTGCGGACCGTGGCCCCGGCGAAGCTGTCGGCATGCCAGTCGGACGAGAAGGCCTGCACCCTGGCAAAGCCCTCATTGGTCATCTCTTCCATGTTGCGGGCGGCCAGCGGGATCCAGAACCGGTGCGAGATGTTGCGCACCACCGCGAAGGCGAAATAGACGCCGACGAACATCCACAGGGCCGACCAGGCCGACGGGTCGCCGCGCGGCTTTTCGACCACCGTGTCGATCAGGTGTCCCGAGGCATAGGGCAGGGCGAGGTCGAAGGCCACCGCCAGCAGGGTCAGGCCGACGCCCAGGCCGAACAGCACGGGCCGCCGCTTCCAGAACCGGGTGACGAAACCCAGCACCTGGCCGTTGGACAGCACCCGCTTGCGGCCACCCGCCTCGTCTTCGTCGTCGAAAAGGTCGCTCATGATGCGGGGCTAGATAGGCGGTTTTTCATCCCTCTCCTATGGGCGAGGGTTTCTCGAAAACGGCCGCCAGCGCAGGAAGCCTATAATCGCCGGTCCCACCACCGGCGTGCGGAGCAGGGGGCGCACCACCAGGGGCCGGGTCTTGAGGAAACAGACCACCGCCCCGATCCAGAACACCGTGGTCGGCATGCCGGGCACCACGATGCCCACCGCGCCGGTGGCGACCAGGGCCCCGCCCAGACCGTCCAGAGCCCAGCGCTCGGCCCGGGTCAGGCGGCGGCGGGCTTTGCGATCGGTCGGGAGTTGAGCCGTCATCGCCAAAACACTATCGCTCAAACTCAGCCCCGTCATTCCCGCCCTTGTGGTGCCCCCTCTGTCCGCCCCCTGTGCGGTGCCCGGCACGGCCGGACGGCGCAAACGCCCGATCGAAGGGTCGGGGAGAGCGGCGGGCGGGAACAAGCCGCCCTCCCCACGCCGTCGAACCGTCCGGTGCGGACTATGCGGCGGCGATCGCCGCAGGATCGAAGGTGATCCCGAGCCTTTGGGCGACGCCGGCGGCATAGGCCGGATCGGCGCGGTGGAAATGGACCAGCTGGCGCGTCTGGATCTCGACCGGCACGCCGTGCATGGCGGCGGCGATATTGTCGAACAGCTGGCCCTGCTGGTCGGCGTTCATCAGGCGGAACAGGTCGCCCGGCTGGGTATAGTCGTCGCTGATCCCGCGATGGTCGAAGCGGTCGGCGTCACCGGACAGCGGCAGGGCCGGCTCGGCAAAGCGCCTGTCTTCCACCGGACCGCCGAATGAGTTGGGCTCGTACCAGGCATTGGTGCGCGGGGGCGCATCGAAGCGCATCGCGCCGTCGGCGTGCTGGTGGTTGACCGGGCAGCGCGGACGGTTGACCGGCAGGGCCTCGTAGTGGGTGCCGATCCGGTAGCGGTGGGCATCGGCATAGGCGAAGATCCGCGCCTGCAGCACCTTGTCCGGCGAGAAGCCGATGCCCGGCACGATGTTGGAGGGCGAGAACGACGACTGCTCGATCTCGGCAAAATAGTTGTCGGCATTGCGGTTCAGCTCGACGATGCCGACCTCGATCAGCGGATAGTCCGCATGCGGCCAGACCTTGGTCAGGTCGAAGGGGTTCCAGCGGAAGGTCTCCGCTTGAGCTTCGGTCATCACCTGGATGCAGAACCTCCAGCGCGGGAAGTCGCCGGCCTCGATGGCCTCGAACAGGTCGCGCTGGGCGCTCTCGCGGTCGTTGGCGATGACGGCATTGCCCTCGGCATTGGTCCAGGTCCGGATGCCCTGCATCGACTTGAAGTGGAACTTCACCCACACCCGCTCATTGGCCTCGTTGAAGAACGAATAGGTGTGGCTGCCGAAGCCATGCATGAACCGGAAGCCCTGGGGCAGGCCGCGATCACTGAACAGGGTGGTCACCTGGTGCAGGCTTTCAGGGCTCAGCGACCAGTAGTCCCACATGGCCGTCGGCGAGCGCAGATTGGTCACCGGGTGGCGTTTCTGGGTGCGGATGAAGTCGGGGAACTTCATCGGATCGCGGACAAAGAACACGGGGGTGTTGTTGCCCACCATGTCCCAGTTGCCCTCCTCGGTGTAGGCCTTGATCGAGAAGCCGCGCACGTCGCGCTCGGCGTCGGCCGCGCCACGCTCGCCGGCCACGGTCGAGAAACGCATCAGGATCTCGGTCTGCTTGCCGACCTCCGACAGGAACCTGGCCTTGGTCCAGCGGGTGACGTCCTGGGTCACGGTCAGGGTGCCATAGGCCCCCGAGCCCTTGGCGTGGACGACGCGCTCGGGCACGCGCTCGCGGTTCTGGTGGGCCAGCTTTTCCAGCAGCTGATAGTCCTGCATCAGCAGGGGCCCGCGCGGACCGGCGCTGAGCGAATTCTGATTGTCGGCGATGGGCGCGCCGGCTGTGGTGGTCAGGAACTTGTCGGTCATTTGGGCCTCCGGCTTGTGTGGGTCCACCGTGGGGAACACGCTGACATAAATCCAATTGATCGTTTTTCGTTCCCGTATCGACTGAGGCTATGCATGGCACGGCCCGCGCGGGATCGACTTTCCGCTCGGCCATAAGCTCGCTAAGCCTTGGCCATGACCGCCTCCGCCATCCTGCCCGACGCCGCCGCGACCAACTGGGTCGACCGCCATGCGCCCCCGGCCCTGCGCCCGTGGTTGAAGCTGGGACGCTTTGACCGGCCGGCCGGGATCTGGCTGCTGATGCTGCCCGGCTGGCAGGGCATCGCCCTGGCCGGGGCCGAGAAGGGCCAATGGCCCAACCCCTTCCTGCTGGTCGCCTTCTTCGTCGGCGCGGCCCTGATGCGGGCGGCCGGCTGCGCCTTCAACGACATCGTCGACCGCGACTTCGACGCCCAGGTCAGCCGCACGGCGATGCGGCCGATCCCGGCGGGACAGATCTCGGTGAAACAGGCCTGGGGCTTCGTGTTCGGCTGCTGCGGGGTCAGTTTCCTGATCCTGATCTGCCTGGGCTGGCTGGCCATCGGCCTCGGTGTGCTGTCCCTGGGCCTGGTCGCCGCCTATCCGTTCATGAAGCGCATCACCTGGTGGCCGCAGGCCTGGCTGGGCCTGACCTTCAACTGGGGCGTGCTGCTGGGCTATGCCGCCGCCACGGGTCATCTGAGCTGGACCGCCGGCCTGCTCTATGCCTCGGGCATCTTCTGGACCCTGGGCTATGACACCATCTACGCCATCCAGGACATCGAGGACGACGCCCTGGCCGGGGTGAAGTCCTCGGCCCGGCGGCTCGGCGACAGGGCCCAGTACGGGGTTGCGGGCTTCTATGCCGCCGCCTTTGTCATGGCCATGGCCGCCGCCTGGCTCGGCGGTCTGGGAGCCCTGTTCCTGCCGCTGGCCGCCCTTTTCGCCGTGCATCTGTCCCGGCAGGCGGCAGCGGTGCGGATCGACGATCCGGTGGGGGCGCTGAAACTCTTCAAGTCCAACACCCTGGCGGGACTGGTGCTGTTCCTGGCCCTGGTGGCCGGGCTGTGGGCTCCGGAGACGCGGTTTTAGGGCCGTTCGGCCGCTGACGCCGCGTCATCCTTCAGGATCCGGCCCGGGTGTGAGACGGTGCCCAAATGGCCGTGGCTCCTCGCGTCAAACCCCTGGACCTGTTTACGCCCGAGGAATGGGCGAAGATCTCGGCGCGCTCGTCCTGGCGCGGGATCTGGATGGTGGTCCATGCCTGGGGGACGATCCTGCTGGCCGGGGCCCTGTTCGTGGCTTTCCCCAATCCCCTGACCTATGTCCTCGCCGTGATGATCATCGGCGCGCGGCAGCTGGGCCTGGCGATCCTGATGCACGAGGCGGCCCATGGCGGGCTGCACCCCAACCTCAGGCTCAATGACTGGCTGGGCGAGTGGCTGTGCGCCGCCCCGACCGGCGCCTCGCTGAAGAGCTATCGCCCCTATCACCTGACCCACCACAAATATGCCCAGCAGGCCGAGGATCCCGACCTGATCCTGTCGGCCCCGTTCCCGACCACGCGCGCCTCTCTGAACCGCAAGATCATCCGCGACCTGACCGGCCAGACCTTCTTCAAGCAGCGCTTCGGGCCCCTGCTCGGCAAGCTCAAGGGCTCAAAGGCCGGCGGTCAACCCAAGGGCACCATCTTCGCCGGCGAAATCGCCCGCCAGAAGCCGTTCCTGCTGTGGAACCTCGCCCTGCTCGTCGCCCTTTCGGCGGTCGGCCTGTGGTGGGCCTGGCTCGCCCTGTGGATCGTGCCAATGGCCACCTGGTTCCCGCTGGTCACCCGCCTGCGCAACATCGCCGAGCACGCCCTGGTGGCCCGCGACGAGCCCGACCCGTTCCGCCACGCCCGCACCACCAAGGCCAACGGGATCGAGCGCCTGCTGATCGCGCCCTACCAGGTCAATTTCCATGCCGAGCACCACATGTTCATGCACACCCCGTGCTGGAACCTGCCGCTGGCCCACCGGCTGCTGGAGCAGAAGGGTCTGACGGGCGGGATGCTGACGGCGCCGGGGTATCTGAGCGTGCTGAAGGAAGCGTCGAGCAAGCCTGTAGCCGCTGCCTAAAAACCTCGTCCTTCGACAAGCTCAGGATGAGGTTTTTTGCAGGCGCTAGAGTAGCCCTCATCCTGAGCCTGTCGAAGGACGAGGGCGGTTCCACTCGCATCGCTAGCCCGCCGATGCTCTAAGCGCCCCATGATCGACCAGACCCTGGAAGGCCGCCGCGCCTTCATTCTTGAGAACACACGCGTCCAGGCGCCGCCGCATGCGCCGGAGCTGGTCCTGCATCTGGCCGACGAGATCACCCCGATCTGGAAACTGACCGAGGAAGCCCTGGTCGAGATCGGACTGCCGCCGCCGTTCTGGGCCTTTGCCTGGGCGGGCGGTCAGGCCCTGGCGCGCTACATCCTCGATCACCCTGAGATCGTGGCCGGCAAGACCGTGGTCGACTTCGCCACCGGCTCGGGGATCGTGGCCATCGCGGCGATGAAGGCGGGGGCCAGGAGCGTGCTGGCCAATGACATCGACAGCTTCTGCCAGGCGGCGGTCAGCGTGAACGCAGAGGTCAACGGCGTCGAGATCGCCTTCACCGAGGCCAACCTGCTGGACGGCCCGCCGCCGGAGGCCGAGGTGCTGCTGGCCGGCGACATCTGCTACGAAAAGCCGATGGCCGAGGCGGTGATGGCCTGGCTGCGCCAGGGCCGCGCCTCTGGCTCCACCGTGCTGATCGGCGATCCCGGCCGCACCTATTTCCGCAAGGATGACCTGATCAGGCTGGCCGAATACCAGGTCGAGACCACCCGAGAACTGGAAGATTTCGCCGTCAAGCGCACCTGCGTCTGGACTCTGCCGTGACGGCATTTTAGAACAATAAGAGAACAACGAAAGCGCGATAGCCGAAAGTGGACGCCGGTTTCGGCGGCCATCGCGCGTCACACCAAGGAGGTCGCGACCATGCGCGAAGACGGCAAGATCGACTATATCGAGTGGCCCGCAACCGACCTGCCGGCCACCAAGGGCTTCTATCAGGCCGCCTTCGGCTGGGCCTTTACCGACTATGGCCCCGACTATGCCGCCTTCGCCGACCAAGGCACGGACGGCGGCTTCTGCACCCCGCAGGAAGGCTCGACCGACAAGCCGCTGGTGGTGCTGTACGCCCACGACATCGAGGCCATGGCCGCCAGGGTCACCGCCGCCGGCGGCGTGATCACCGCGCCGATCTTCAGCTTCCCGGGCGGGCGGCGGTTCCACTTCACCGACCCGTCGGGCAATGAGCTGGCGGTGTGGAGCGAGGGCTAGGCTTTAGCTCCTCCCCCTCTGGGGGCCTGTCGGCTGTGGCCCAAGACGCTGTCATTCCGGACGAGCGCCTAGCGCGAAGATCCGGGACCGACGCCTGAGCGCCGGGTTCCTGGTCGGTCCCGGATCTGCGCCCGGCTTCGCCGAGCTTGTCCGGGATGACAATTTCGAGACGCGGCTCATAGGCTCCAGCTCCCCCAAAGGGGAGCAGCTAAAAAACCGTCACACGCCGTCGCTAATGTCCGGCCCCGGAGTATTGGGGCCAGATCAGATGAGCGAGCGAAGCTGCGGCGACTGCGGGATGTGCTGCAAGGTGCTTCATATCAGCGAACTGCAGAAGGCTGCCGGCGTCTGGTGCGGCCACTTCAAGAAGGGCGGCGGCTGCGGCAATTACGAGGCCCGCCCCCAGGCCTGTCGGGGCTTCACCTGCCTGTGGCTGGACTCGGTGCGGCTCGACGACGCCTGGCGCCCCGATCGAGCCGGCTTCCTGATGTATCCCGACAAGGACGGCAAGCGCCTGAACGTCGTGGTCGACACCGGCAAGCCGACCGCCTGGAAGCGCGAACCCTACTATTCCAAGCTCAAAGCCATGTCGCAGCGAGCCTATGACGGCTACGAGCTGATGATCTGTATCGGCGACCGGCGGGTGGTGATGTTCCCGTCCGAGGATGTCGACCTGGGCGTGCTCAATCCCGACCACAAGGTGGTCAGCGGCTATGTCGAGCGCGACGGCGTCCAGGTGCCGTTCGCCATGGTGCTGAGCGACGCCACCGAAGCCTAGAACTTCGGGTGAAAGTCCCGCGGTGCCCAGCCGAAATCCCGCGTCGCATCGCCGCTGTCGAAGGTCAGGTCCACCCCCATCCGCGAGCCCATGGCTGCGGTGGCCCCGGGCAGGACCGGCGAGGCCAGCTTGAGCATGAGGCCAAACAGGGCCGGCGGCAGGGAGATCACCATGGGCGCGCGGCCCAGGCCCTCGAACACCCGCGTCGCCATCTGGCGATAGGTCAGGGTTTCCCCGCCGACCAGGTCATAGGCGCGGTTCTCGGCAGCGGCGGCCCCGGCTGCGGCCAGGGCGCCGGTGGCCAGGTCCCGGGCATGAACCGGCTGGCGCAGCCCCTCCCCCCGGCCCGACAGCGGCAGGACGCTAAAGCGGCGGATCAGGCCGGCCAGGCGGCTGACATTGCCGTCGCGGCCCTCGTCATAGATCAGGGTCGGCCGCAGGATCGTCCAGGCGATCCCGTGTTCGGCACAGAACTGCTCCACCGCCGCCTCGGCCCCGGCCAGACTCTCGGCGACGGCGCGCTCCTCGGGAACATCCGAGGCCTGCTTGGTGAAGCGGCTGGTCGAGGAAAAGGCCACCAGCCGGCTCATGCCCCGGGCTTTGAGAGCCGGCAGGGCAGCGGGCAGCAGCCAGATCGGTGACAGGGAAAACACCGTGCCCACCGGCGGCAGGCCGTCCGCCAGGTCCGGATCGGCGAGGTCGGCATCCAGCCAGCCGGCGTCCGTGGCCGGCGGTCGGCGGCTGACCGCGATCGGGTCGACCCCGACCGCCCGAAGGTCGGTCAGCAGGTGGCGGCCGATCAGGCTGGTCGCGCCCAGGACCAGGACCGGCGTCTTCAGGGTTTTCGAGACGTCCATGCTGTTTCTATAGTCGAGCCGGAGATCCGATCCCATGGCCATGACCTATGATGCCGTCCGCGCCTTCGCCTTTGCCCTGCCCGGCGTCGAGGACAGCACCGCCTATGGCCGCCCGTGCCTGAAGGCGCACGGCAAGTTCCTGACCCGCCTGATGGAAGACGGCGACAGCCTGGTCTGCCCCGGCGTGGGGTTCGACGAACGCGACATGCTGATGGAGGCCGAGCCGGCGACCTTTTACGTCACCGATCACTTCCGGAATTATCCCTATGTTCTTGTTCGTCTGTCACAGGTGCATCCCGGAACCGTTGAACGCCTGATCGAACGCCAATGGCGGGCCACGGCATCCAGGACGGTTCTGAAGGCCAGGGAACGTCAGACAGCGGAGACCGAATGAGACACTGGCGCATCCTGATCGCCGCCCTGGCCTGTTTCGGCCCGGCCCTGCAATATGGGCTGATGGTGCATGACGAGACCCTGGCCACGGGCCTGGTCAAGTCGGTCGAGTTCTTCAGCTACTTCACCATTCTCAGCAACCTGCTGGCGGCCGTGGTCCTGACCGCTCCCCTGGTCGCACCGACCTCGAAGGTGGCGGTGTGGGCCGAGCGATCGGCGACCCGGATCAGCGTGGCCGTCTATCTCAGCCTGACGGCGGGGATCTATCACACCCTGCTGGCCGGCCTGTGGGATCCCAAGGGCTGGCGTCTGGTCTCCGACATCATACTGCACAGCATCACCCCCGCGGCCTTCGTGATCGACTGGCTGCTGCGCGGCGGTCAGGGCGAGACCGGGCGGGCCACGGCGGCCAAGGCCCTGATCTTTCCGGCCCTGTACGGCGTCTGGACCCTAGGGCATGGCGCGACGTCGGGCTTCTACCCCTATCCGTTCTTCGACGTCGCCAAGCTCGGCTACCTGTCGGTCTTCGTCACCATGCTGGTCATGGCCGGCGGCTTCCTGTTGATCGCCCTGCTGTTCACGATGATCCACCAGGCCCGGGCCCGGCTGGCGACCGCTCGCGGCACGCCTCTCTCGGCCTGAGGGGCTGCAACGACCGGCCGATCCTCCCGGTCCGGAACAGGGCCGCCGCCAAAACCGCTTACACTTTGCGCCTTCAGGCTCTAGGTAAGGCTCAACCTGAGCATATCCTTGGGATGGTGAGGCAGATGGACGACGCGGGCGTCAGCTTGCAGGCGAAGATGATCGCGATGGGCGAGGCGGCCCGTGCGGGCGCGCGCGCCCTGCGTCTCGCCTCGGCCGAGCAGCGCACCGCCGCCCTCCAGGCCATGGCGAAGGCGATCCGCGAGGACGCCGCGCCGATCCTCGCCGCCAATGGCCGGGACATCGCACAGGCGAAGGCCAATGGCCTGTCGGGCCCCATGCTCGACCGCCTGCTGCTCGACGAGGCCCGGCTTGAAGCCATGGCCGCCGGGGTCGAGGTCGTCGCCGCCCTGGCCGATCCGCTCGGCGTGGCCACCGCACGCTGGACCCGCCCCAACGGCCTGGACATCGCCCGGGTGCGCACGCCGATCGGCGTGATCGCCATGATCTATGAGAGCCGGCCCAACGTCACCGCCGATGCTGCCGCCCTGTGCGTGCGCTCGGGCAATGCGGTGATCCTGCGCGGCGGCTCCGAATGCCTGGCCTCGAGCCTTGCCATCCACGCCGCCATCGTGCGCGGCCTGAAGGCCGCCGGCCTGCCCGCCAGCGCTGTCCAGGCGGTGGGAACGGCCGACCGCGCCGCCGTCGGTCACATCCTGGCCGGCCTGAACCGGGCGGTCGACCTGATCATCCCGCGCGGCGGCAAGAGCCTGGTCGCCCGCGTCCAGGCCGAAGCCCGGGCCCCGGTCCTGGGCCATCTGGAAGGCCTCAACCACGTCTTCGTCCACGCCGCCGCCGATCCCCGCAAGGCCGTCGAGATCGCGCTCAATGCCAAGATGCGGCGGGTTTCGGTCTGTGGCTCGGCGGAAACCCTGCTGGTCGATCGCGCCGTCGCCGACCGCCTGCTGCCTCTGCTGGCCGATGCCCTGATCAAGGCGGGCTGTGAACTGCGCGGCGACGCTGCCGCCCTGGTCATCGAGCCGACGATGAAGAAGGCCCAGGAGGCCGACTGGAGCACCGAATATCTGGCGCCGATCCTGTCGGTCGCCGTGGTCGACGGCGTGGCCGGTGCGGCGGCCCACATCGCCCGCTATGGCTCGGGCCATACCGACGCCATCGTCACGGAAGATGCCGCCGCCGCCGAGGCCTTTGCGGCCGAAGTCGACAGCGCCATCGTGCTGATCAATGCCTCCACCCAGTTTGCCGATGGCGGCGAGTTCGGCTTCGGGGCCGAGATCGGCATTGCCACTGACAAACTCCATGCCCGCGGTCCGGTCGGGGCCGAGCAACTGACGACATTCAAATATGTGGTTCGCGGGACCGGCCAGACTCGTCCCTGAGGCCGGTCGGCCCAACGCGCAGCGTCTCGGCTTCCACCTGGAAGCGGGCATGCGCGTCGGGCTGTTCGGCGGCAGCTTCAACCCGGCGCACGAGGGTCACGCCCACGTCGCCGAGACGGCCCTGCATCGCCTGAACCTCGACAAGGTGATCTGGCTGGTCTCGCCGCAGAATCCGCTGAAGTCGTCGGCCGAGACCCGCCCCCTGGCCGAGCGGCTGGCCGGGGCCCGGCTGCGGGCCCGGGGCAGTTCGATGATCGTCTCCGACGCCGAGACCCGCCTGGGCTCGCAATATACGATCGACACCCTGAGGGTGCTGCGGGCCCGCTATCCCGGCGTGAAGTTCGTCTGGGTGATGGGGGCCGACAGCCTGGCCACCTTCCATCGCTGGCGGGGCTGGACCCAGATCATGCGCGAGGTGCCGGTGGCGGTGATCTCGCGGCCCTGGGCGGCCCTGAAGTCACGGACCTCACCCGCCGCCCGCCGCTTTGCCCATGCCCGCAAGCCCGCCAGCGCCGCCGCGACCCTGCCCGACGCCACCGCCCCGGCCTGGGTCTATCTGACCGGACCGCTGAACTACGCTTCGTCCACCGCGATGCGCGAGCGGCAGAAGCGGGGCTAGAGCGCGGCCTGCTCGACGGTAATGTCGACACGGAAAGGCTTTTGGGTCCCCGTGTCCTGGCCAAAGGCGATCGCGGCCTCCTGCCCAGGCTTGACGATAAGTTTGGGATGAATCGCCTGACGGAAACCCGTGATCGAGGTGGCATCGATGCTCGAGCTCACACTCACGTCGGCATCCGGTCCCGGGCGGGCCACCAAGCTCACGCTGAAGCCATGCCCTTCGGCGTCACGGATCTCGACCTGGGCCGTTGCGCCGGCATGCACCTTCAGCCGCGGCTCCCCGACCAGACGATCGCCGTCGTGCAGCCTGATCGAGACGGAATAGACGGTCGCGGCTGGCTCGACAGCGTGCACGGGCACGGTGGCCATCGCACTCGCTAGAAGGCTCGCGCCCAACAGAAATCGCCCGCGCACGTCCACCCTCATGAATTGCGATTCGTCATAACTAAGCTGCTGCGGGAATCCCGACAAGGCCAGACGGGCGCAGCTTCATCTCTGACACAGGCAGGGGCCGGCGTGGCCAATTGGTCGCGGATTGCGACGGAATCCGGCGACGGCACGCACCCCCTCACCTTTTCGACTCATCCATGCTATGAGGAGAACCCGCGCGACCCCATAAGGAGTACTTCCGCTGCGTAGCGACCCCGCGCAAAGTGCGCACGAAGACACGGCAACCGCCGAGTCCTCGACCCAGAATCCAGACCTGAGTCTGGACCAGAGCATCAAGGCTCTCGAGACCCTGATCCTGTCACGCCTCGACGACGACAAGGCGCAGGACATCGTTCACATCGACCTGACGGACAAGAGCTCGGTGGCGGACAGCCTCATCGTGGCCTCTGGCCGTTCGCACCGTCACGTCGGCGCCCTGGCTGATCACATCATCCGGGCCCTGAAGGAAAATGGCTTCGGCAAGGCGCGGGTCGAAGGCCTGCCGCACTGCGACTGGGTGCTGATCGACGCCGGCGATGTGGTGGTTCACCTGTTCCGTCCCGAGGTGCGCAGCTTCTACAATATCGAGAAGATCTGGGCGATCGACGCCCCGCACCGGATCGCCGGCCCGGCGAACTGAGACTTTTAAGTCCGTCATCACCCGGTTTATCCGGGTGATGACGATCTAACCCATGAAGCTCACCATCCTCACCGTTGGCAAGCTTGGCCGAATGGTCGAGGCGCAGCTGGCGCTGGACTATATGTCCCGCGCCACGGCGTCCGGCCGTGCCCTGGCCCTGGGCCCGGCCGAGATCCTCGAGGTCGAGGCCCGCAAGCCCGGCAAGGCCGCCGAGGCCGAGGTCCTGCGTCCGCATCTGGAGGGGGCCCATGTCATCGCCTGTGACGAGCACGGCAAGGTCCGGACCAGCCGCGCCTTCGCCGAGCATATCGGCCGCCTGCGCGACGACGGCACCCGCAAGGTGGTGTTCCTGATCGGCGGGGCCGACGGTCTGGATCCCTCGATCCTGACCACCGCCAACGAAACCCTGGCCTTCGGACCCCAGACCTGGCCCCACGCCCTGGCCCGGGCCATGCTGGCCGAGCAGGTCTATCGCGCCGTCACCATCCTGGCGGGCTCGCCCTATCACCGCGACTAGGGGCTCGCGGCCATCGGTAGGGCCGGTTTCGGCGCCCTTTGAGTCCCAAGCCGAGACCAAGACGTCATCGCTTTCTTTGACGCCATGAGGACTGGGGTTAGACAGGCGGAGATGCTTCGCCGTCCCGCGTCCGTTCTGCTGTCCGTCGCCGTCCTTGTCGTCACCCTGTCGGCGGGCGGACTGGTCCTCGCACGTCAGGACCAGCAGCGCATGCGCGACCGCCAGACGGCCATCGACATTCGCCGGGAGATCGAGGATCTGCGTCGCGAGCTCACCCGCCTGGACAATGCCCGGGTGTCCGCCGGCGAGAATGTGGACTTCAAGCGGGCCCGGCTGGAGGCGCTGAATGCCCGCGAGGCCAGGGTTCTGGCTGATCTGGGCCGCGACCGGCACCGCCTGGCCCAGCTGCTGTCGGCCCTGCAGCTGTTTCGCCGCAATCCCCCGCCGGCCCTGCTGGTCAGCCCGGACGATGCCCGGGATGCCGTGCGGGCCGCCATCCTGATCCGCGCCATGACCCCGGAACTGCAGCGCCGGGCCGATGCCTATTCCCGCCAGGCCCTGGCCGTCCGCACCCTGAGGCGCGAAGCCGCCGCGGCGGCCGCCGAACTGTTCACCGCCGAAAGCGTGGTGGCCGACCGCAAGGGCGAGATCGAACGGCTGATCATCGAAAAGACCCGTCTGGAGCGGGCCTATGCCCAGGAAGCCCTGATCGAGGCCAGCGAACTGCGTACCCTCGGTGCCCTGACCGACGGCCTGACACCGCGGGCTCCGACCGGGCCCCTGACCCTGGCCTCCCCGGCCCCCGGCCGGATCATCACCCGCTTCGGGGCCACCCTGCCGGCCGGGGGCCGAGCGTCGGGCCTCTCGATCCGCACGGAAAAGGGACGGACGGTCACCAGTCCGGCTGCGGCCACGGTCGAATATGCCGGTGCCCTGAACGGCTGGGGCGTGGTGCTGATCCTGCGCGCCCAGGACGCCTATCTGCTGGTCCTGGCCGGCCTGGACCAGGTATCGGTGGCCCCCGGACAAACCCTCGCCCCAGGGGCCCCGGTCGGCAGGATGGCCGATCGCCTGACGTCCGAGCCCGACCTCTATCTGGAGGTCCGTGAAGAGGGCATTCCGGTCGATCCGGAGCGTTGGTTGAAGCAAGGGTCGCCGTAGACGACTTTTTCAGTAATGATGGCCTCAAATAGAACGTTCTCGTCTGGGATGGTCGGGAACGAGTGATCACAAGCGCGGCGTTTCCAGCGTCGCCAGGGAGCCTTCCAGGCCTAATGCGCAAGTACCTGCTCATCGGAGTTTCAGCCTTTGTCCTCGGCGCGGGGACCATGGCCTACCTCAGCCCCATCGCCCAGGCGAACATCCCGCCCAAGACCAAGACCTACAAGCTGCTGGAACTGTTCGGCGACGTGCTCGGCACGGTCGAAGACCAGTATGTGGCCGAGGTGGACGACAAGAAGCTGATCGAGGCCGCCCTCGACGGTATGCTGACCAGCCTCGACCCGCATTCGGGCTATCTGTCGCCCGACAGTTTCGAGGACATGCAGGACACCACGCGCGGCGAATATGGCGGCCTCGGCATCGAGGTCACCAGCGAAGAGGGCGTGGTCAAGGTCATCTCGCCGATGGACGGCACCCCCGCCTCGCGGGCCGGCATCCAGGCCGGTGACTATATCACCGCCGTCAACGGCCAGAGCGTGCTGGGCCTGACAGTCAACGAAGCCGTCAAGCAGATGCGCGGCGCGCCCGGCGAAGCGGTCAGCCTGACCATCGCCCGCGAAAAAACCGACCCGTTCGACGTCAAGCTGATCCGCGAAGTGATCAAGCCCAAGGCCGCCATCGCCCGGATGGAGGGCGACTATGGCTATGTGCGCCTGCCGGGCTTCAACGAAAAGGCTACCGACGCCCTCGTCACGGCGATCAATGAACTGAAGGCCAAGAACCCGAAGATGAAGGGCCTGGTCTTCGACCTGCGCAACAATCCGGGTGGTCTGCTCGACCAGGCTGTCGGCGTGGCCGACGTGTTCCTGGACGGCGGCGAAGTGGTCAGCCAGCGCGGCCGCGATCCGCGCAACATCCAGCGCTACAACGCCCGCCCCGGCGACCTGCTGAACGGCCTGCCGGTGGTGGTGCTGATCAACCAGGGCTCGGCCTCGGCCGCTGAAATCGTCGCCGGCGCCCTGCAGGATCGCAAGCGGGCCGAGCTGATCGGCCTGACCAGCTTCGGCAAGGGCTCGGTCCAGACCGTGATCCCCCTGCGGGGCGGAGCCGACGGCGCGCTGAAACTGACCACGGCCAAGTATTTCACGCCCTCGGGCCGCTCGATCCAGAAGACCGGCATCGCGCCGGACCTCGAGGTCGCCCAGACCCGCGACCAGGCCCAGGACATCGCCAACCGCGTCTGGTTCAGCGAGGCCAGCTTCAAGAACGCCCTCAATGCCGACGAGGGCAAGAGCCGCGTCGGAGCCCACACCCCCGCCGAAGCGCCGCCGGCGGCCTTCGACGACAAGAAGGGCGACTTCCAGCTGCAGCGGGCCATCGCCGTGCTGCAGGCCGGTTCGGTGGCCGCGACGCCAAAAATGCCCAAGCCCCCGGCCAAGATCGCCGATATCACGGCCAAGGCCGCCGCCATGGGCAAGCCGGTCGTCGAGAAAAAGTAGGGTCAGCCGCGATTCTTGTCCCCGCAGACCGGATCCTGGTCCGGCTGCGGGGACCAAATCGTCGCAGGATCTCGTTAACCATAAATTTGAAGCTTGCCGGCTAGGGTCGTTGTCATGGCCGCCATGTTTTCCCGCAAGCCCGCCTATGCCGCCTCGGCGCCCTCGCCCGAGGTCAGCGGAGACCTGCGCGCCCGCCTGATGGCGGCCGTGTCCAATCCCTATATCGCCGCCAGCGGGGCGGCCCTGCTGTTCATGCTCAGCCTCGCAGGCCTGGTCCTGGTCACGGGCGATCCCAAGGCCGGTGCCCCGGTCGTGCGCGTCGAACTGACCAAGATCGGGGCCACCCGCAATGCGCCCGAGGGCTGGAAAGAAGCCCTGGCCGAGGAGGGCGAACACGAAGCCGCCTTCAAGCCCGACACCTATGACCTCTCGGCCAAGCCGATCGTCGACAGTCCGGTCGAGGCCTCGATTTCGTTCCCCGGCGCCGAGGAAGGCCCCGGCGCGACCCACGTCGTCGGCGGAGCCCTGCCCCAGGCCCCGATCGCGGGCCTCACCGCACCGGGCCCCGGCGGGGCCCAGCTGCCGATCATCGCCGCCAATGGCCGCACGCCGGCCGAGGCCTATGCCCGGCCGTTCACCGCCACGGGGCGACCCAAGGTCTCGGTGATCATCGGCGGCCTGGGCCTGAACCCCCAGACCACCCGCGCCGCGATCGAGACCCTGCCGCCCGAGGTCACCCTGTCCTTCGCCCCCTATGCCGAGGGTCTGCAGGGCTGGATCGATCTGGCCCGCGCCAACGGCCACGAGGTGCTGCTGGAAACGCCGATGGAGCCGGCCGACTATCCGGCCAATGACCCCGGCCCCTATACCCTTATCGCCGCCAACCGGCCGGAAGACACCGTGCGCAAGCTGGAATGGCTGATGTCGCGGGCCACCGGCTATTTCGGCCTCAGCAACTATCTGGGCGCGCGGTTCGTCGAGTCCGATGCGGCGATGAACACCTTCAACGCGGCCCTCAAAGCCCGCGGCCTGGCCTTTGTCGATGACGGCCTGGCGGCCCGGCGCGGGGGCGCGATCCCGCGCGCCTCGGCCGACAAGGTGATCGATGACGAACTGTCGGCCAGCGCCATCGACGCCCAGCTGCGCGGCCTGGAGATGGGGGCCAATGCCCGGGGCCAGGCCCTGGGCTCGGGCTTTGCCTATCCGGTGACGATCAATCAGGTCCGGGCCTGGGCCAACGGTCTGTCAGCACGCGGCCTGCAGCTGGCCCCGGCCTCGGCCCTGACCCGTCGATGACCGTTCCGGCCGCAGAACAGGATCTGCCGCGCCACCGGCCCAATGTCGGGGTCGTGCTGTTCCAGGCCGACGGCCGGGTCTGGCTGGGACGCCGGAACCAGCAGCCCCCGCCCTATAACTGGCAGTTTCCCCAGGGCGGGGTCGACGCAGGCGAGGACCTGCTGGACGCCGCCCGGCGGGAACTGGCCGAAGAGACCGGCGTCACCTCCGCCCGGCTGCTGGGCCGCACCGAGGGCTGGATCTCCTATGACTTCCCGCCCGAGGTCGCCGGTTCCAAGATGGCGCGCGGCTGGATGGGTCAGAAGCAGGTCTGGTTCGCCTTCCGCTTCACCGGCGATGACAGCGAGATCGACCTGGAAGCCCATGGCGAGGTCGAGTTCGACGCCTGGCGATGGGGAACGCTCGACGAGACCCCCGAACTGATCGTACCCTTCAAGCGCGGGGTCTATGAACAGGTGGTCTCCGCGTTCGAAAGATTCGTGGGCAGCGACTGATCGCTCCCACCGGGAGAGCGACCACCATGGCCAAAACCATCCTGATGATTCATGGCTATGGCTGCGCAGGCAGCTGCTGGGGCCCCATTGCCGAGCGCCTGACGGCGGAAGGCTACAGGGTCGAGACCCCCACCATCCGGGCCGACCAGCGCCGGGCCGACGCCCCTGGAGCGGGACTGGCCGGCCTCAGCCTGGCCGACTATGTCGCCGACATGAGCGCTTTCGCCGCTACCCTCGCCCGCCAGGACGGTGAAGCGCCGGTCGTGTTCGGCCATTCGATGGGCGGCATGATCGCCCAGAAGCTGGCCGAGGCCGGTCTGGTCGCCGGAGCCGTGCTGTTCTCGCCGGCCTCGCCCGCCGATGCGCGCGGCGCGCCCAAGCTGTCGCCGCTGTTTGCCTTCCTCAATGCCGCCCTGGTGCCGAAGCCCGAAACCCGGACGGTCAAGCAGTGGAAGACCGGCTTCAAGGTCTGCGTGATGAACGCCGTGCCCGCCAGCCGGCATGACGTCCTCTATAGCCGCATGGTCCATGATTCCGGCCGCGTGCTGGCCGACCTGGCCTGGCCCGACAAGGACCCCAACCGGACCGTCCATGTCGATGTCGACAGGGTCAAGGTTCCGGTTCTGGTGGTGGCCGGGGCCCTCGATCGCACGACACCCGTCGATGACCTGCGCCGGGTCGGCCAGAAGTATTCCGCCGTCGGCGGCGACTATGTCGAATATCCCGCCAATGCCCACTGGCTGATCGACGAGCCGGGCACGAACGTGATCGTCGACGACGTCATCACCTGGCTGAAGACCAAGGCCCTGACCGTCGCGCCGGCCGAGGCCGCAGCGGCCGAACCCACTCCCGCGCCTGCCGCAAAGGCCGTAGCCAAGAAGGCACCCGCCAAGGCTGCAGCCGCTCCGAAGGCCAAGGCACCAGCGGCTCCGGCTGAGACGCCGGTCCCCGAGGCCAAGGCCAAGCCCGTCAAGGCTGCGCCCAAGACCGCCGCAGCCAAGCCCGTTGCCAAAGCCGCCGCCAAGCCCAAGGCTGCGGCCCCGAAACCCGCGGCGACGGCGAAGCCCGCCACGCCCAAGGCCCCTGCACCGAAGGCCGCAGCGCCGAAAGCGGCGGCCAAGTCCGCTGCGAGCAAGACGGCACCGGCCAAGGCTGCGCCCAAGGCGGGCACGAAGACCGCCGCAGCCAAGCCGGCTGCGACAACGAAACCCGCCAAATCTTCGCCGAAGACCCAATAGAGCGTGTAAGCTCGCGCCGTCGGCTGCTTCGCCGACGGCGTTCGAAAGGCGCCCATGCCCGCACCGGTCATCATGGTCCACGGCGCCTTCTGCGGCGGCTGGACATTCGACAGTTTTCGCCAGCCGTTCGAGGCGGCCGGTCATGCGGTGCTGACGCCGGACCTGCTGGGCCATGACGGCAAGGCTTCGGTTGCCGGGCGTTCGATGACCGACTATGCCAAGCAGATCGCCGCCCTGTGTGCCACCTGCGAGGAGCCCCCGATCCTGATCGGTCACTCGATGGGGGGCCTGGTTGCCCAGATGGCCGCGACGCGCACCAAGGTCTCGCGTCTGATCCTGCTGGCCCCGTCACCGCCCTGGGGCGTCTCGGGGGCGAGTCTGGAGGAAGCGGTCTCGGCCGTCAGTCTCTATGCCCTCGGCCCCTACTGGCTGCAGGCCGTCGATCCTGACTATGGCGTCGTCCGGCGCTACAGCCTCGACCGGCTGGAGCGCGCCGATCGCAAGGCCCTCTATGCCCGCATGTCGCCCGAAAGTGGCCGGGCCCTGTGGGAAACCCTCAACTGGTGGCTGGACCCGTTCATGACCACCAGCGCCGCGCCGTCCGGCGTGCCGACCCTGGCCATAGCCGGCGGCCGGGACGTGATCCATCCCCCCGCCACCGTGCGCCAGACCGCCGCCCGCCTGAACGGGGCTGTCGAGGTCTTTGCCGAGATGAGCCACTGGCTGCCCGGCGAGCCCGGCTGGGAGACCGTGGCCGAGCGCTGCCTCGACTTCATCGCCGATCAGGATCGCGCCGCCGCTTAGGCTCCTGAGGGGGTGAAGAGCTTGAGCCCCAAAATGCCCGCCACGATCAGGCTCAGACAGACCAGTCGCGCCGCCGTCGCCGGTTCCTTGAAGACCACGATCCCGACAATGGCCGTGCCGACCGCGCCGATACCGGTCCAGACGGCATAGGCCGTGCCCAGGGGCAGGGTCTTCACCGCCCATCCCAGCAGGCCCATGGACAGCACCATGCTGGTCGCCGTCAGGACCGTCGGGATAGGTCGTGTGAAACCCTCGGTGAATTTCAGGCCCACGGCCCAGCCGATCTCGAACAGACCCGCGATGCCAAGGATGATCCAGGCCATGAGCGGCTCCGATGTCGGGCGGGGTCGTCCCCGGAAACGCGAAAAGGCGCAGGGTCGTCCCCGCGCCTTTTCTAGATAGGACCCGGTCAGGAACCGGGCAAGCCTTAGCGGCTGGTGGTGCTGTACAGGACCTGGGCCTGTTCGAAGTTCTTGCCCACGGGCGAGCCGTCGGTCTTCTTCAGGCGCATATAGACCAGACCGGCGTGACCGCTGGCCCAGTTGTCATCCCAGGAGACGGTGAAGCGACGGAAGTCGCTGCTGACCACCTGGTCGTTGCGGATCAGGCGCAGCTGCGGGCTGTTTTCCCAGGTGGCCCAGTCGTGCAGGGCGCTGGCCAGAGCCTGGGCCTGGGCGTCGCCCTGGGCGTACTGGATGGTGATGGTGCAGACGTTCTTGTTCGAGCCTGGATTGTCCAGGACGATCTGGAAGGGCTTGCCGAGGTCCAGGACCCACTGTTCCTTCTTCTTCTTCAGCCCGGCCGCCTTGACCAGGGCCTGGAAGTCGCCGCCGACCACGGCCGGCTTGCAGATCCTGTCCAGCACGCTCAGCAGCTGCAGCGAGACCGGATCGGTCGTCGGCGGCGGACGGACCGGCTCGACATAGGTGTCGGCCGGTGCGGCGGCTGCGGGGGCCGCAGCGGCCGGATCAGCGGGCGCGGCCGGCGCGGGCGCCGGGACCGGAGCGGCAGCAGGTGCCGGGGCGGGAGCGGTTTGCTCCTGGGCGACGGCAGCGGTCGAAACCACACCGAGGGCGATCAGGCTGGCGAGCGCGAGGCGCATTATCGAGATATCCCCATCAGGCAAGAGGTCGGCATTAAAACCGACAGACGTTCCCTCGCAACCCTTATGGCGACAGATTGCGACGGAGATTGGGCCACAAGTGTAAATTCTTGCGACCATACGTCGCGCAGCTTCCCCTCAGACGCGAAAACGCCTCCGTCCCGGGCAGGACGGAGGCGTCTGATCGAATCAGGAGAAGCGGATCAGGCCGCTTCGACGGCGTGCTCGGCCAGGATCGTCAGGCCATCAGGCCCGACGTCGGCGAAACCGCCCTGGATGTCGTACAGCTTGGTGGTCGCGCCGTCCTTCACGGTGACGCGGCCTTCGCGCAGCGTCGTCATGAACGGGGCATGGTTGGCCAGAACGCCGAAGTCACCTTCAGCGCCCGGAGCCTGGACCATATCGACCTCGCCCGAGAACAGTTCGCGTTCCGGAGCGACCAGAGAAAAGTGCAGCTTTGCCATTATTCCACGATCTCCACGTCGCCGAGCGCCGCCTCGACGTCTTCGTCGGTTTGGATCTCGGTGCCGCAGAACGGGCAGAAGCGGATGGTGGCCAGCACGACGCCGGTCTCCCCGTCTTCCGTCCGTTCGCCAAGATTGAGCAGGATCAGGCCGCTGTCATGCTCGATGAGCGCGTCGGTCGGGTCCGAAGAGACCGCGTCCTCGAGCTCCTCGCAGCAGAAGCCGACCAGATCATGTTCTTCGGTCATTACGCTTCGCTCGCCAGCTTTTCAGCCTTGGCCACGGCTTCTTCGATCGGGCCGACCATGTAGAAGGCGGCTTCCGGCAGGTGGTCGTATTCACCGTCGACGATGCCCTTGAACGAGCGGATCGTGTCCTTCAGGGCCACAAAGGCACCGGGGGTGTTGGTGAACTGCTCGGCCACGTGGAAGGGCTGGGACAGGAAGCGCTGGATCTTGCGGGCGCGGGCGACCGTCAGCTTGTCCTCTTCCGACAGCTCGTCCATGCCCAGGATGGCGATGATGTCCTTCAGCGACTTGTACTGCTGCAGGACTTCCTGGACCGAACGGGCCACGTTGTAGTGCTCTTCGCCGATGACCAGCGGGTCCATGATCCGCGAGGTCGAGTCCAGCGGATCGACGGCGGGGAAGATGGCCTGGGCAGCGATGTCGCGCGACAGAACGGTGGTGGCGTCCAGGTGGGCGAACGAGGCGGCGGGCGCCGGGTCGGTCAGGTCGTCGGCGGGCACGTAGATGGCCTGGACCGAGGTGATCGAACCCTTGTTCGTCGAGGTGATGCGCTCCTGCAGGTTGCCCATCTCGGTGGCCAGGGTGGGCTGATAGCCCACGGCCGAGGGGATGCGGCCCAGCAGAGCCGACACTTCAGCGCCGGCCTGGGTGAAGCGGAAGATGTTGTCGACGAACAGCAGCACGTCCTTGCCTTCTTCGTCGCGGAAATATTCCGCGATCGACAGGCCGGTCAGGGCGACGCGGGCGCGGGCGCCCGGGGGTTCGTTCATCTGGCCGTAGACCAGGGCGCAACGCGAGCCTTCCGTCGAGCCGTTATTGGCCTTCGGGTCGACGTTGACGTTGGACTCGATCATCTCGTGATAGAGGTCGTTGCCTTCGCGGGTGCGCTCACCCACGCCGGCCAGAACCGAGTAACCGCCGTATGCCTTGGCGATGTTGTTGATCAGTTCCTGCATCGTCACGGTCTTGCCGACGCCGGCACCGCCGAACAGGCCGATCTTGCCGCCCTTGGTATAGGGGCACATCAGGTCGATGACCTTGATGCCCGTGACCAGAACTTCAGCCGTGTTGGTCTGCTCGGCGAAGGACGGGGCGTCGCGGTGGATGGTGCGGTAGATGTCCGACTGGATCGGGCCCTGTTCGTCGATCGGCTCGCCGATGACGTTCATGATGCGGCCCAGGGTGCCGGGGCCGACCGGAACCCGGATCGACTCGCCGGTGTCGCGCACGGCCTGGCCGCGAACGAGGCCTTCGGTGGCGTCCATGGCGATGGCGCGGACGGTGTTCTGGCCCAGGTGCTGGGCGACTTCGAACACCAGGCGCTGGCCGGTGGCGGTGTTGACGGTCTCGAGGGCGTTCAGGATCGCCGGCAGTTCACCGGTGAACTCGACGTCGACGACGGCGCCGATGACCTGCACCAGCTTGCCGGTGGCGGCACCGATGGTGGCCGGAGCGGCCTTGGTCGCCTTGGGCGCCGCAGCCTTGGGGGCAGCGGGCTTCTTGGCAGCCGGAGCCTTGGCGGCGGCGGCGGCGGGAGCGGCGGCGGCCGCTTTCGGGGCGGCGGGCTTCTTGGCGGCTGCCGGCTTGTCGGCGGCGGCGGGAGCCTTAGCGGGGGTCTTGGCCATGGCGTGCGGGTCTTTCGTGCGTGCTCGTGCGTGCGTTTTTTACGTTAGGCTTTTGATCAGACGGCTTCGGCGCCGGAGATGATCTCGATCAGCTCCTTGGTGATCTGGGCCTGGCGGGAACGGTTATACTCAAGGGTGTAGCGCTTGATCATGTCGCCGGCGTTGCGCGTGGCATTGTCCATCGCCGTCATCTGGCTGGCATAGAAGCCGGCCATGTTGTCGAGCAGGGCCGACAGGATCTGGACCGTCAGGTTGCGCGGCAGCAGGGTCTCGAGAATGGCCTCTTCCGAGGGCTCATACTCATAGACCGCGCCGGTCGAGGGGGTAGCGCCACCGTCGACGACGGCCGGGATCAGCTGCAGCGCCGTCGGGGTCTGGGTGACCACCGACTTGAAGCGGCTGTAGAACAGCGTGACCACGTCGATGTCGCCGGCCTCATAGAGGCGCGTGACGACGTCGGCGATCGGCTGGGCCACCGACAGGGTGAACTGGCGATAGGCCGACAGGTCGAAGTTCTCGACGATGCGGTCGGCATAGAGCCGGCGCAGCTGCACGGTCGATTTCTTGCCGACGCAGACGATCTTCACGTCCTTGCCCTGGGCGATCAGGCTGTCGATGTGCTGACGCGCGGCCCGCACGATCGACGAGGTGAACCCGCCGGCCAGGCCGCGATCCGCCGCCGCCACGATGACCAGATGACGGTCATCGCGACCGGTGCCGGTCAGCAGGGCCGGAGCCCCGTCGCCGGACACGCCGGCTGCCAGGTTGGCGATCACCGAGGCCAGACGCCGGGCATAGGGACGCGCCGCTTCGGCAGCGTCCTGGCTCCGGCGCAGCTTCGCGGCCGCCACCATCTGCATCGCTTTCGTGATCTTCTGCGTCGCTTTGACGCTGGCGATCCGATTGCGCATTTCCTTCAAGCTGGCCATTCGGCGCTACTCTCTCCGAGCGTTCCGAGGGGCTTAGGCGAAGGTCGACGAGAAGCTGTCGAGCGCGCTCTTCAGCGTGTTCTCCAGGTCCTTGTCGAGGGCCTTCTTGGTGCGGATGCCGTCCAGCAGGTCCTTGTGCTGGCTGTGCAGACGGGCCAGGAACTCGGACTCGAACCGGCGCACGGCGCTGGTCGGGATGGCATCCAGATAGCCGCGGGTGCCGGCATAGATCACGCAGACCTGCTCTTCGACGGCTTGCGGCGCATACTGGGGCTGCTTCAGCAGCTCGGTCAGGCGTTCGCCGCGGGCCAGCATCTTCTGGGTCGAGGCGTCGAGGTCCGAACCGAACTTCGCGAAGGCGGCCATTTCACGATACTGGGCCAGTTCGCCCTTAATCGCACCGGCGACCTGCTTCATGGCCTTGATCTGGGCCGAGGAGCCGACGCGCGACACCGAGATACCGACGTTCACGGCGGGGCGGATGCCCTGATAGAACAGGTCGGTTTCCAGGAAGATCTGGCCGTCAGTGATCGAGATCACGTTGGTCGGGATATAGGCCGAGACGTCATTGGCCTGGGTTTCGATGATCGGCAGAGCCGTCAGCGAGCCCGAACCATTGTCTTCGTTGAGCTTGGCGGCGCGCTCCAGCAGGCGGGAGTGCAGGTAGAAGACGTCGCCCGGATAGGCTTCGCGGCCCGGCGGGCGGCGCAGCAGCAAGGACATCTGGCGATAGGCGACGGCCTGCTTGGACAGGTCGTCATAGATGATCAGGCCGTGCAGGCCGTTGTCGCGGAACCACTCGCCCATGGCGCAGCCCGAGAACGGGGCCAGGTACTGCAGCGGGGCCGGCTCGGAGGCCGAGGCGACGACGACGATGGTGTATTCCAGAGCACCGTGCTCTTCGAGCGTCTTGACGATCTGGGCGACGGTCGAACGCTTCTGGCCGATGGCGACATAGACGCAATAGAGCTTGGCGCTCTCGTCCTTGCCGGCGTTGGCGGCCTTCTGGTTCAGGATGGTGTCGATGGCGACGGCGGTCTTGCCGGTCTGACGGTCACCGATGATCAGCTCGCGCTGGCCACGGCCGACCGGGATCAGGGTGTCGATCGACTTCAGGCCGGTCTGGACGGGCTCGTGCACCGACTTGCGCGGAATGATGCCCGGCGCCTTGACGTCGACGCGGCGACGCTCGGTGTACTGGATCGGGCCCTTGCCGTCGATCGGCTCGCCCAGCGGGTTGACGACGCGGCCCAGCAGGCCCTTGCCGACCGGAACGTCGACGATCTCGCCGAGGCGGCGGACTTCGTCGCCTTCCTTAATGGCCTGGTCCTGGCCGAAGATCACGGCGCCGACATTGTCGCGCTCGAGGTTCAGGGCCATGCCCTTCACGCCGGCCTTCGGGAATTCGACCATTTCGCCGGCCTGGACATTGTCCAGACCGTAGATGCGGGCGATGCCGTCACCGACGGACAGCACCTGGCCGACGTCCGAGACGGCAGCTTCTTCGCCGAAATTGGCGATCTGCGACTTGAGGATGGCCGAAATCTCGGCGGCGCGGATGTCCATGGCTGTACTTGGGCTCTCTGCGATTTTTATCTTTTGACGCGCTTATAGAGGTTTAGGCGCGCTTCAGGGCGAATTTCAGGGAATCGAGCTTCGAACGGAGCGAAGCATCGAACAGGCGGGAGCCGACACGCACCTTGAGGCCACCCAGAAGGGAAGCGTCGACGCGGGTCGAAAGTTCAGGGGTCTTGCCGAGCGCCGAAGCCAGGGCGGTTTGCACGCCCTTCAGCTGGGCGGCGGTCAGGGCGGTGGCCGAGATCACCTCGGCCGAAACGACGCCGCGATGCTTGGCCGAGAGTTCGGCAAAGGCGGTGATGGCGCCCATCAGGTCGCCGGCGCGGCCATTGGTGGCCACCAGGCCGAGGAACTTGCTGGTCAGGGGCTGGAAGCCGGCCTTCTTGGCGATGGCGGCCAGGCCCTTGGCCTTGTCTTCCGACGAGAAGGCGGGCGAGGCGACAAGGCGGCGCAGGTCGGCGCTGTCGGCATACATCGCCTTCAATGACTTCAGGTCGGCCTCGACCTTGGTCAGTTGATTGCCTTCGATCGTCAATTCGAACAGGGACTGCGCATAGCGCTGACCCGCATCCGTCGCCTTGGTTTCGTCCGCCACTTGGTATCCGCCCGGTGCGTTGCAATGGCCGCGGACAAGACGTTTAACCCTTGTCGCGGCGTAAAGGCTTGAGTGCGCTTAAAAAAAGCGCTCGGAGAGCCGGTGCTGATGCGCCGCCCCGTCCGAAGCCGCGCGCCTGATAACACGGGCTTTTCGCAGTCGCAACCAAACCGGCACGATCAGGCCTCGACGCGACGAAACACCGCCGAAGCTGCGGCCGCCAGGCTTCCGTTACGGCGCCGGGCTTCGGCCTGGGCGAAGACTAGGCTGCGGGTGCCGCGCTCGACCCAGGCGCGCACGTCGAGATCCTCGTCCGGACCCTCGGGGCCATAGTCGATGGTCAGGGACGAGGGACGGCTTTCGGCCCCGGCGATTTCGCGCAGGGCGGTCTCCAGGGCGGCGGCGAGGGACGTGCTCATGGGGCCTCAACTAGCGAGGAACGGCGGAAAGAAAAAGGGCGGCGGAACAGGCCCGCCGCCCCATCAGGCGAATGCTCGAGGAAACAGCCAGACGGGGCTAGGGGAGCCCCAACGCGTCCGGATACAGGATAGAAGTCTATTTCGCGTCGGACTTGGCCGCGCCGTTGCAACGGCCCAGGTCCTCGGCATCAAGCGACTTGGACTCGCCGCCGAACGCCGAGACGCGGCCGACTTCCTTGACCAGGGCCTTGCACGAGGCGGCGGTGATGGCCCGCGACGGGGCCGAGGCGGCGACGCATTCCGCGCCGTCGCAAACGAAGACCGCGCCGCCGGCGACGATCTTGGTCTTGGCGGCGACCGGGGCTTCCAGGGCGGCGGAGACGCGGCCGTCGGCCAGGGCGGCACCGGCGAACAGCGAAGCGGACAGGGCGGCGACGGCCGCCAGGGTACGGAGCTTCATAAGAGCCCTCCAACGTTCAGGGGAGTTGTGTAAGATCGATGATCGGCGAAAAGCGTACTGGGTGTTCAGGCTGGGGGATGCAAGCATCGGTATCCCCACCGACGCCACCAGGCTGAACTAAGCACTGCTTAGATATCAGTGATCAATAATTGCGCAAGCAGAAATTGGTTCGCATGAGCAATTTGTAATCCTGGCCAGCCGATTGCGGAATCGGCCAGGCTCGTCTGGCTAAAGGCCGAGGATGGAGTCGATCCGGCTTTCAGCACGGGCGTGGACTTCGCGCTCCACCACCATGCCCTCGACCCGCGAATAGCGGCCGTTCTTGCCGGCCTTGCGCCGCAGCTGGTCGGCGGTCACCAGGCCGGGCGTACCCTCTGGCTCGGAGAATTTGCCCATCAGGGCTGCCAGCACCGCGCCGATGAAGGCTGCAGCGACAGGGCCCGCCGCGCCGGCGACCCCCTCGCCGAACACGGCTTGCAGGCGGCCGATCAGCAGTTCCCGGTTGGGCTGGTCCTCAAGCATGCCGATCAGCAGCAGGACACCCCCCTCGATGCAGACCGCCAGCAGCACCGTAACGAGAATGCCCAGCAGTCGGGGTCGGACGAAAAGTCCGAGAACCGCACCGATAATCGCTGCCACAGCCAGGGTGTACATGACCACAACCTAGCCGAGGTTGGTCAAGGGCCGGTTAAGATCGGCGGTCTTCCCGAACGTCAGGCTTGGCGGTCGATCAGGGTGGCGCATACTCGGCCGCAAGACCAAGACGACAACGCCGGGAGGCAAGGCCATGGACTTCAACCCGCCGCCGGAACTGACGGCCTATCTGGCCGTGCTCGACAAGTTCATCGAGGACGAAATCGCGCCCTTGCAGGCACGCGACGACAATGAGCGGTTCTTCGACCACCGTCGGGAATGGGCCCGTACCGACTGGGACGGCGGCGGCCTGCCGCGTCACGACTGGGAAGAACTGCTGGCCAAGGCCCGCAAGCTGGCCGACGCCGCCGGCCACTATCGCTTTGCCCTGCCCCGCGAGTTCGGCGGCCAGGACGGCTCCAACCTGTGGATGGCCGTGATCCGCGAACATCTGGCCAGCAAGGGCCTGGGCCTGTTCAACGACCTGCAGAACGAGCACTCGATCGTCGGCAACAATCCCTTCGTGCTGATGATCCGGGATTTCGGCCGGCCGGACCAGCAGCACCTGATCAGCGACATGCTGGATCGCGGGGCCTTCCGCCCGACCTTCGGCCTGACCGAGCCGGATCACGGGTCGGACGCCACCTTCATGGAAACCCGCGCGGTGCGCGAGGTCCACAAGGGCGAGAGCGGCTGGCGGATCAATGGCGAGAAGATGTGGACCACCGGCATGCATGCCGCCACCCACTGCTGCCTGTTCGCCCGCACCAGCGGCGAGGACGGCGAGGCCAAGGGCATCACGGCCTTCCTGGTGCCGGCCCATGCCCCCGGCGTGAAGATCGAGGAATATCTCTGGACCTTCAACATGCCGACCGACCACCCCCGGGTCAGCTTCACCAACGTCTTCGTGCCCGATAGTGCGATGTTCGGCCCCGAAGGCGGCGGCCTGGCCCTGGCCCAGCACTTCGTGCACGAGAACCGTATCCGCCAGGCGGCCTCCAGCCTGGGGGCAGCGGTGTTCTGCATAGAAGAGAGCGTCAAGTACGCGCGGGTCCGCAAACCCTTCGGCAAGCCCCTGGCCGAGAACCAGGCCATCCAGTTCCCGCTGGTGGAACTGGCCAGCACCGCCGAGATGCTGCGCCTGCTGATCCGCAAGACCGCCTGGGAGATGGACCAGATGACCAAGCCGGAGGTGGAAAAGCGCCTCTCCGACAAGGTCTCGATGTGTAATTACCAGGCCAATCGCCTGGTCTGCGAAGCTGCCGACCGGGCCATGCAGGTGCACGGCGGCATCGGCTATTCGCGTCACAAGCCCTTCGAGCACATCTATCGCCACCACCGCCGCTACCGGATCACCGAGGGCAGCGAGGAGATCCAGATCCGCAAGGTGGCCGCCTGGCTGTTCGGCTTCCTGGGCCCCCGTCGCAAATTCTTCGCCGAGATGGAGAAGGTTTAATCCGTCCCGACCTGACGTGGATCAAGGGACGCGCTATCTAACACCGGTATGCGACCTGAACGGCGCGTCCCGGCCACGCATGCGCGTTTCAGTGACTAAACAAGGCGGGCCTGTTTATCTGTTGCGGACGTCCTGTCCGGAACGGACAGGCTCTGTGGAGGGCTGCATGAACCGTTTCGTCAAAACCGCCGCGCGGATCGCGCTGGTCGCCTCTCTCGCCGCCGGCCTGGCCGGCTGCGGGGTCAATACCATCCCGACCCAGGACGAGGCCACCAAGGCCGCCTGGGCCGAGGTCCAGAACCAGTATCAGCGCCGGGCCGACCTGGTGCCCAATCTCGTCGCCACCGTGAAGGGCTATGCCGCCCAGGAAAAGGGCGTGCTGGTCGAGGTCACTCAGGCCCGCGCCAGCGCCACCCAGGTCAAGGTCGACGCCTCGACCATCACCGACCCGGCCCAGTTCCAGCAGTATTCCGCCGCCCAGGACAAGCTGTCGGGCGTGCTCGGCCGGCTGATGATGATCCAGGAAAACTATCCCGACCTGAAGTCGAACCAGAACTTCATGGCCCTGCAAAGCCAGCTGGAAGGCACGGAAAACCGCATCACCATCGCGCGGCGCGACTACAACGAGACTGCCCAGAAGTACAACACGACCCTGCGGACCTTCCCCAGCATCCTCTGGGCCAAGACGCTCTATTCCAGCCAGAAGCCGGCCCAGCTGTTCCAGGCCACGGCGGCGGCCCAGGCGGCCCCGACCGTCAGCTTCGACCCGGCACCGCCGGCCTCCGCTCCGGCGCAGTAAGTTGAAGCCTACAATCCTTGTCATCCCGGAAGCCTCGCAGAGGCTGTCCGGGACCCAGGGGCCGGCCCACAGCGGTCGCCCCTGGGTCCCGGCGCTTCGCGCATCGCGCTTCGGCCGGGATGACAAGCGGGGGCTTGTCGCGCTGTTGATCATGGCTCTGGCGGCTCTCTGGCTGGCCACAGCCCTTCCCGCCGTCGCCGCGCCGAAGTTCCCGCCGCTGAGCGGCCGGGTGGTCGATGAGGCCAATATCCTCTCGCCCCAGGTCGAGCAGGACCTGACCGTCCGGCTGAAAACCCTCGAGGACACCACGGGTCGCCAGCTCGTGGTGGCCACGGTTCCCAGCCTGCAGGGCTACGAGATCGAGGACTACGGCTATCAGCTCGGTCGCAGCTGGGGCCTGGGCGACAAGACCAAGGATGACGGCGTGATCCTGCTGGTCGCGCCCACCGAGAAGAAGGTGCGCATCGAGGTCGGCTATGGCCTGGAGCCGGTCCTGACCGACGCCCTGTCCAGCGTCATCATCCAGAGCGCCATCCTGCCGAAGTTCAAGGCCGGCGACCTGCCGGGCGGGATTGTCGCCGGGGCGGACGAGCTCGTCACCCAGCTGTCCCTGCCCGAGGACCAGGCCAAGGCGAAGGTCGCCCAGGCGGCTGAGCCACGGGCTTCAAGCCCAGGCTCGGGCTTCTCGCCGATCGCCGCCCTGCTGATCGGTCTGTTCGTGTTCTTCCTGATCACCCGCCTGCTGCCGGGACGGCGCGGACGGCGGAGCGGCCTGGGCGCCGCCCTGCCCTGGATCATTCTCGACGCCCTGACCAGCGGCAACGGTCGCGGGGGCGGCGGTGGATTTGGCGGCGGCAGCGGCGGAGGGTTCTCCGGCGGCGGCGGCTCGTTCGGCGGCGGCGGAAGTTCGGGGAGCTGGTGATGCGCAAGATGACTCCGCAAGACCAGACCCGCATCGCCGAGGCCGTAGCGGCGGCCGAGAAGACCACCGCCGGCGAGATCTTCTGCGTCCTGGCCCCCGAGGTGTCCGACTATCGCGAGACACCCCTGGTCTGGGCCGCGGCGGCGGCCCTGATCCTGCCGGCCGGCGGCCTGCTGGCCGGATTGCGGCCGGAGATGCTGACCACCCTGTTCGGCGGCTGGACGGTGGGCCACGCCTCGGCCACCGACGGTGCCATACTGTCGGCCCTGTCGATCTATATCGGGCTGCAGGCGGCGATCTTCATCGTCGCCGCCCTGCTGGTCTCGATCCCGCCCATCCGTCGCGCCCTGACGCCCGGCGCGATGAAGGCGGCGGCGGTCAAGCGCGCGGCGCTGGAACAATTCATGAGCAAGGGCCTGCACCTGACCCGTGACCGCACCGGGGTGCTGATCTTCGCCGCCCTGGCCGAACGCCGCGTCGAAGTCATCGCCGACGAGGGCATCTACAAGGCCGCGCCCAATGCGGTCTGGGATGAGGTGGTCGCCGACCTGTTGGCAGGCCTGAAGCGCGGCAGGATCGCCGACGGCTTCGTCGCCGCCGTCACCCGGGTCGGCGAGATCCTCTCCAGCCACGTGCCCGTCCGTGAGACCGACACCAATGAACTGCCCGACGGCCTGACCATCCTGCCCAAGGGCTGAAGAGGGAGCACCCCATGTCCAGCATCGACCCGACCCGCGAGCAGTTCGACGCCTTCAAGGGCCTGCCGCGCGACACGCCGATCCAGATGCTGAACCTGGTGCGACTCAAGGCCCTGGCCGACTATCCGGCCGATCACCCTGACCATGGCAAGGGCCTGTCGGGGCTGGAGGCCTATCGCGCCTATGGCCGGACCACGGCGGCGCTGTTCGCGAAACTGGGCGGGCGGCAGATCTGGGCGGGCAAGCCGGATCTGGTCCTGACCGGCCCCACCGACGAGCGCTGGGACCTGGCCTTCATCGCCGAGTATCCCAATGCCGGGGCCTTCTTCGCCATGGTCACCGATCCGGACTACCGCGAACACGTCAAGCACCGGCAGGCGGCGGTCGAGGACTCGCGGCTGATCCGACTGGCGCCGATGACGCCGGGCGAGGGGTTTGGGGAGTAGGCTACTCCGCCGCCAGAGCCACCGGCGCGGACCTGGCCCCGCGCACCAGACGACCCGGCAGGGCGCCGGTCGGCTCGCCGTCGCGATAGGTGACCATGCCGCCGACGATCGTGGCCACATAGCCGTGGGCCTTCTGGGTCAGGCGTCGCCCCCCGGCCGGCAGGTCGTAGGCGACGCGGGGTGCCTCCAGACTCAGGACCTCATAGTCGATGACATTGAGATCGGCCCTATAGCCCGGCGCGATCAGGCCGCGGTCCTCCAGGCCGACCGTCAGGGCGGTGTCGCGGGTCTGCATCGCCACCATGGCTTCCAGCCCGATGCGCGGACCGCGCGTGCGGTCGCGGGTCCAGTGGATCAGGTTGCTGGTCGGGAAGCTGCCGTCGCAGATCATGCCCACATGCGCCCCGCCGTCCGACAGGCCCGGCACGGTGTCCCGGTGGTTCAGCATGGCGAAACTGGGGTCCAGCGAGCCGTCGGCATAGTTCAGGAAGGGGTGATAGAGCATGCCCCGCCCGCCGTTCTCGAGCAGGATATCCAGGGCGACCTCCGCCGGACCCCGGCCTGAGGCCGCCGCGAGCGCGGCGATCGTCATCTCGGCGGTCGGCTCATAGTCGGGAACCGCCCCCATCGGGAACAGATTGCCCCAGGCCCGCAGGGCGCTACCGGCAAAGGGGCCCCTGGCGTCGACATCATGGCTGAACAGGCGGGCGCGGAAGGCTGGATCGGAGAGCGCCACAACCTTTTCCGCCAGAGGACGGTCCCTCAGTTCGGCAAAGACCGGGTTCTGGCTGAACGGATTGAGGGTCAGTTCCAGGCCAAACAGCACCCCCACCGGGCGGCCGCAGACCTGGGCCTTGATCGGCAGCCCCGCATCGGCGGCGTCCTGCAGGCCCGCGAGCAGCCGCTTCCAGCCGTCCGGCGACTTGGGACTCTGGACGAGGGAGAAGGACAGCGGCCGACCCGAGCGCTCGACGATCCGGCGCAGCATGGCCAGTTCGGCCAGACCGTCGGGGAAAAAGTCGGAGACCAGCTGCAGCACGCCCTTGCCGGCCGCAGCCAGGCTCAGGGCAATGCCGGTCAGTTCGTCCTCGCCGGCCGTCAGGGTCGGGGTCGGCTGGCCGTCGCTGGTGCGGTGATTGAGGGTGCGCGAGGTGGAAAAGCCCAGGGCCCCGGCCTCGACCGCCTGTTTGGCGATGGCGGCCATAGCGGCGATGTCGGCGGGCGTCGCCGGCTCGCGATTGGCCCCGCGCTCGCCCATCACATGGACCCGCAGGGCCGCGTGCGGCAGCTGGGCCCCGATATCGACGTCGAAGGTCCGTGCCTCCAGTGCGTCGAGATAGTCGGGAAAGCTTTCCCAGGTCCAGGGCAGGCCCTCGGTCAGGACCGGGAAGGGAATGTCCTCCACCCCCTCCATCAGGCGGATCAGCCGGTCACGGTCTTCCGGCCGGCAGGGCGCGAAACCGACGCCGCAATTGCCCATCACCACCGTGGTGACGCCGTGGCCCGAGCTGGGCGTCATGCGCGCGTCCCAGGTCGCCTGGCCGTCATAGTGTGTATGGATGTCGACAAAGCCGGGGGTGACGATGCGGCCCCGCGCGTCGATCTCCTCGGCACCCGCCGCCAGGTCCGTACCGACGGCGGCGATCAGGCCATCCTTGACCGCGACATCGGCGAGGAAGGCCGGCGCGCCGGTCCCGTCGACCACCTGGCCCCCGCGCAGCACGAGATCATAAAGCCGACCCGGCATTCCGGCCTCCCGCATCCTGTCCCTGGTCGCGAGCGTCCGTCCGGCATCCGGCCCGGTCAAGGGTTCCGCCCCGTAAGGCAGAACGGGGCGGCCGCTTGCGCGACCGCCCCGTCCGTTTAGACCCGAGGTCGGGCCTTAGAAGGTCCGGCGGACCGTCACGCCCATGGTGCGCGGCTGGCCGACCGAATAGCCCAGACGGGCCCGACCGCCGCGTTCGCGGTCGAACGACAGCAGCGGGTTCTCGTCAAAGACATTGTTGGCGTAGGCGATGATGTCGACGCCGTTGTCCATCTCCAGGCCGATGCTGAAATTGACGATCTCGTAGCTGGGCAGCTTGAGATCGACGATCGTCGGCACAGTGCCCGTCGCCCCGCCGAAGGCCAGGCCCGAGGTGAAGGAGCGCGGGTTGTTCTCCTGATCGCTGGCCTGGGTATAGCGGCTGCCGATGTGCTGCACTGAGGCCGTGACATAGGCGTCGATGCTGTCCCGGAAGCGCCAGGAATAGGTGGCGTCGGCCGAGATCTGGAAATTGGGCACCGAAGGCAGGCGGTTGCCTTC
Organism: Caulobacter sp. AVps16; assembly: GCF_058681455.1. Classification (NCBI taxonomy): domain Bacteria; kingdom Pseudomonadati; phylum Pseudomonadota; class Alphaproteobacteria; order Caulobacterales; family Caulobacteraceae; genus Caulobacter; species Caulobacter sp. AVps16. The sequence goes on along the minus strand of NZ_CM178739.1, from coordinate 18,550 downwards.
CCGGATGCCGCCGATGACCGCGCCCGAACCGTCCTTCACGGTCGAGTCGAACTCGGCTTCCAGCAGGCTGCCCGAAACGCCGACGTCGAAGCCCGGTGCCAGGCGAGCCGAGAACTCGGCCTCGATACCCTTGGTGTGAGCCTTGGGCACGTTGAACACCACGCGCGAGGAGCACGAGCCGGCGTCCAGCGTGGTCTGCAGGTCCTTGATGTCGGTATAGAAGATCGCGCTGTTGAAGCTGATGCCGCCGAAGCGTGACTTCACGCCGGCCTCATAGTTCCACAGGGTCTCGTCATCATAGGACTGGAAGCCGCCGAAGATCGCCTTGTCCTGCGCCGAGCACAGCGGCAGGTTCAGCGGATCATTGACCCCGCCGAGCCGGAAGCCCTGGGCGGCCTGGGCGTTGAAGGTCACCGTGTCGCTGGCCTCATAACTGACCAGAACGCGGGGATTGAAGCCGCTCGAGTCCGTCTTGTCGGTCTGGTTGTCGCCATTGGCGAACAGGCCGCCCGACTTGAACTGGCGGGTTTCCTTGAAGTCGTAGAACCGGCCGCCGGCCGTGACCGTCAGCTTCTCGCGCTTGTAGCTGGCTTCACCGAACAGGGCCTTCTGCTTGATGTTGTAGGGCAGCGAGGCGTTGTAGGGCGAGTTCAGCGGGAAGCCGTTGGCCACCGCCGCCGCGGTCCCGGCCCCGAAGCGGGCATTGGTATAGGGGTCATAGCCCGGGGTCGGCAGGCGCTGGTTATAGATGCGGTCGACCTCGGAATAGAAGCCGCCGATCACCCACTGGAAGGGCCCGTCGCCGGACGAGGACAGACGCAGTTCCTGGGTGAACTGTTCCAGGTCGGTGGTGTCGACCAGCTTGGACGGCAGCAGGACGGCGGCCGAGGGGAAGCCCAGATCCACCGAGACGCTGCCCGTCAGGGCGCTGGCGTCGCGGTCAATATGGATCTTGCGGTCCACATAGCTGGTCACCGAGGTCAGATCGACGGCACCCAGGCCGACCGAGGCGGTCAGGTCGGTCAGGAAGGTGTCGTCGGCGAAGCTTTCATCCAGCAGCAGATGCTGTTCGCGCTCACCCATCCGGACCGGGGCCCGGGTCGTGGTGTTGGGATTGGCATACAGGTTGAAGACTTCCTGGCGATTGAAGCCGTCGGCGCGGATCTCCTGATAGACGACGCGCGGGATGATGCTGATGTTCTCGGTCGGCTGAAGCAGGACCGAGAGACGGCCACCGACGCGGCTGCCGTCATTGACGTTCTTCTTGCGACCCCCGCCTTCGCGGCGCGCATCGATGAAGCCCGCATACTTGGTGTAGTAGCCGACCGCGCGCACGGCGACCTTGTCGGAGACCGGCAGGTTGATCGCGCCCTTGACGTAGCCGCCGGTGTCGTCGCCATCGACCATATTGGCATTGGCCTCGATCACGCCCTCCTGGACGCCGATCTTCGGCTGGTTGGTGATGTAGCGGATCGTGCCGCCGACCGAGCCGGAGCCGAACAGCGTGCCCTGCGGGCCGCGCAGGGTTTCCACCCGGTTCAGGTCAAAGAGGTCGATGTCCGGCGTGAACAGCGACAGCGAGATCACCGATTCGTCGAGATAGACCCCGACCTGCTCCTTGACGCCCGGCTGGTCGCGAACGACCTGGCCGGCCGAAACGCCGCGCACCGAGACCTGGCTCTGGCCGGGACCGAGGTTCTGGATCGTCAGGCTGGCGACATTGCGCGACAGGTCTTCCAGGGTGACCGCGCCGGACCGCTGGATGTCCTGCTGGGTCTGGGCATTGATCGAGAACGGCACGTCCAGAATGGTCGAGTCCCGCTTGGTGGCGGTGACGATGATTTCCTCGACGGTGGACTCCTGGGCCTGGGCCAGGGCCGGCAGGGCGACAAGGCCCGCCAGGGCGGTGGCGGCCAGCAGCGCGTGACGCGCGCGCGGGCGCCGGGTCGATAAGGTCATATGTAGTCCTCCCAGATGTTTTTCGCGGTCTCTGGGCCAGGCCCGGCCGCAGCCTGAGGGTTCATGTTCACGTGAACCAAAGTCAACGCCCATTAAGGACGTTCCCGGATGGTTATCCGGGCTTGTGTCCCGACTGGCGCACATCCGCTACATCAAGGCATGGAACGGGCTCGGAAGGGCCTCATCGGGGTCAGGGTTTGCGCGACATGGCGCAGACACCGGTGTCCCGCCCCTCCTAAAGCTCCGACTGTCAAGGCCGAAGCGGCTTTACGTGCGCGTGACCTTTCGCCGGCCGGATTCCGAGTCTAGGGTGGCCGCCAATTCAAACTAACGTTTAACGGGGAGTGCGCTCATGCGCGAAGCGGTCATCGTCTCTTACGCCCGCACCGGTCTGGCCAAGTCAGTCCGCGGCGGTTTCAACAATACGCACGGCGCCGCCATGGCCGGCCATGCCATCCAGCACGCCGTGGCGCGTGCCGGCCTCGAAGGGGCTGAAGTGGAAGACGTGGCCCTGGGCTGCGGCGGTCCCGAAGGTGCCACCGGCATGAACGTGGCCCGCAATGCCGCCATGTGGGCCGGCCTGCCGGTCACCACCTCGGGCCACACCATCAACCGCTTCTGTTCGTCGGGTCTGCAGGCCATCGCCACGGCAGCCAACTATGTCCGCAATGACGGCGCTGATGTCGCGGTCGGCGGCGGCGTGGAATCGATCTCGCTGGTCAATGCGGGCGGCCACATGAACCGCTTCCACATCACCGAAGAAAAGCTGATGAAGAGCCATCCGGCCCTCTGGATGGCGATGATCGACACCGCCGACATCGTCGCCAAGCGCTACAACGTCAGCCGCGAATACCAGGACGAATACGCCCTGCGCAGCCAGCAGCGCATCGCCGCTGCCCAGGCCGCCGGCCTGTTCAAGGACGAGATCGTGCCGATGGCCACCAAGATGAAGGTGGTCAACAAGGAAACCAAGGAAGAGAGCTTCGTCGACTATGTGGTCGACAAGGACGAGTGCAACCGCGCTGACACCACCCTGGAAGGCCTCTCCAGCCTGAAGCCGGTCATGGGCGAAGGCAAGTTCGTCACCGCCGGCAATGCCAGCCAGCTGTCGGACGGCGCCGCCGCCGTGGTGGTGATGGAAGCCGCCGAAGCTGCCCGTCGCGGCCTGACCCCTCTGGGTGCCTTCCGCGGCTTCGCCGTGGCCGGTTGCGAGCCCGACGAGATGGGCATCGGTCCGGTCTTCGCCGTGCCGCGCCTGCTGGAGCGCCACGGCCTGAAGGTCGACGACATCGACCTGTGGGAACTGAACGAGGCCTTCGCCAGCCAGTGCCTCTACAGCCGCGACCGTCTGGGCATCGATCCCGAGAAGTACAACGTCAATGGCGGCTCGATCGCCATCGGCCACCCCTTCGGCATGACCGGCGCCCGCTGCGCCGGCCACCTGCTGATGGAAGGCAAGCGTCGCGGCGCCAAGCTGGGCGTGGTCACCATGTGCATCGGCGGCGGTATGGGCGCGGCCGGCCTGTTCGAAATCTATTGATTTCGATCTGAAGCCATAGGGCTTTCAACTCGGTCGGGCCGGGAACCTGCAGTGGTTCCCGGCCCGATTTGCATTCCGGTAACCCATCGTGGGTATTCTGACGTCAGGTGCTTGAACGACGGGTTTTGGCAACCATCTTTGTTGCTGAAACGCGGCCGCGATCTTCGCGCAACGCCAGAACAGAGACCCGCCATGGCCCTCAAGGCCTTTTTCGTCCTCGCCCTCGTCCTCGCCATCACGATCGGCCTGCTGCTGCCGACCCCGGGGTCGGACAAGTCGCACCCCTCGCATTCCTCGATCGAGACGATCGAACTGCGCCGCGGCTAGGGCCCTCCCGGGTTACGGCCCGCCTTCGACCTGAAACGGGCCTAGGGCTTGGGCTGGGCCGCCAGAATGGCCGTGTGTTCGGCGCAGCCCTTGAGCGTCTCGCCATCAATCCAGACCTCGGCATAGAACCGGTAGATCCGGTCCGACATGCCGTCGGTACAGACGCCGGGCGTCAGGCGAACCACCAGCCGGCCCTTGTCTGCCTCTGCGCCGTTGGAGTCCCAGACCCCCTGGGTGCCGTCGAGGCGCACGCCGGGATTGGCATTGACGACGTCCGGCGCGTCGGGACGGGTCAGGGTCAGGCCGGCGGCGCGGATCTTCACCGACCAGAACGGCTCGGTGCCGAGGACATCGAGATCACCGGCATAGTTCGGCGTCCGGGCCGAGGCCGGCGCATCTGCCGGAGGAGCGGCGTCATCGGACGCGCCCATCGGGGATGGGCCACAGGCGGCGAGCACCAGCAGCAGAAAGGTCAGGGCGGCTGTACGTGGCATGGCGGCGGCTATCCCCCTTGAGGCGACTGAGGCTAGTCTTGCGCAGCATGACTCGAAAAGCCTCTCCCAGCTTCCTGGAATTTTTCGCCGGTGGCGGAATGGCCCGTCTGGGTCTGGGAGACGGCTGGACCTGCGCCTTTGCCAATGACTTTGACCCGGTCAAGGCGGCGACCTATCGCGCCAATTTCGCCGATGCGGGCTCTTCCAACGAGGAGGGGCATTTTCACGAAGGCGACGTCTGGACCATCGCGGCCGACCGCCTGCCGACCGCCGACCTGGCCTGGGCCTCCAGCCCCTGCCAGGACTTCAGCCTCGCCGGGGCCCGGGCAGGCCTGGCCGGCGGGCGCTCCTCGGCCTTCTTCGGCTTCTGGCGACTGATCCAGGCCCTCGCTGCCGAGGGACGCAGCCCCGACACGATCGTGGTCGAAAACGTGGTCGGCTTGCTGACCTCGCATGAGGGCCGCGACTTCACCGCCCTGTGCCAGGCCCTGGCCGACGCCGGCTATGGCTTCGGGGCCCTTGAGATCGACGCGGCGCGGTTCACACCGCAGTCACGGCCGCGGGTCTTTGTGGTCGCCACCCGCCGGAGGGCAGACGCCCTGGCCGGTCCCAGCCCGTTCCACAGTCGCGCCGTCAAGGCAGCGTTCGCGCGCCTGCCGGCCAGCCTCCAGGCCGGCTGGATCTGGTGGGGGCTGGCCGCGCCCCCGGCCCGCAACACCGATCTGGCCGCCCTGCTCGAGCCCGATGCGGCCATGGCCTGGAGCCCGCCCGACAAGACCCGGGCCCTGCTGGCCCTGATGGCCCCGGCCCAGCGCGCTGCGGTCGAGGCCCATGTGCAGGGCGGCGGTCGCGCCGTCGGGGCCGTGTTTCGGCGCATGCGGGACGGTCAGCAAAGGGCCGAGGCCCGCTTTGACGGCCTGGCCGGCTGTCTGCGCACCCCGCGCGGCGGCTCGTCACGCCAGACCCTGCTGGTCATCGATCAGGGCGAGGTGCGCTCGCGGCTGCTGTCACCGCGGGAAGGCGCGCGGCTGATGGGTCTGCCCGAGACCTATGTCCTGCCCCGCAGCCAGACAGCGGGCCTGCACGTGATCGGCGACGGCGTGGCCCCGCCTGTCGTCCGCTGGCTAGCTGCAAGTCTGCTCGAGCCCCTGATCGATAGCAAATCTGCAAGCCTTGCCGCCGAATGACCCGCTGACAGTCAAAACCCCGCGCCCTAAGGTGCGTTCAGGCCTTTGGGCCGGACAACTTTCAGCGAGATCTTCCCATGGCCGACGCCACCTCCTCCTATGATGCGGCCCGCTACAAGCGTTCCGGGCGCGGCAAGATCTATGACTCCATCCTCGACACCATCGGCGACACGCCGCTGATCCGGCTGCCGCGGCTGTCGGCCCAGATCCAGCCCAAGGGCGAGGTCGTGGCCAAGCTGGAGTTCTTCAATCCCCTCGCCTCGGTGAAGGACCGGATCGGTGTCTCCCTGATCGAGAGCCTGGAAGCCCAGGGCATCCTGAAGGACGGCGCGACCATCGTTGAGCCGACCAGCGGCAATACCGGCATCGCCCTGGCCTTCGTAGCCGCCGCCAAGGGCTACAAGCTGATCCTGGTCATGCCCGAAAGCATGTCGATCGAGCGCCGCAAGATGCTGCTGCTGCTGGGTGCCAAGCTGGAGCTGACCCCCGCTGAGAAAGGCATGCGCGGTGCCGTCGCCCGCGCCCAGGAGATCATCGAGGCCACGCCTGGCGCGATCATGCCCCAGCAGTTCGAAAATGCTGCCAACCCCCTGATCCACCGGGTCTCGACCGCCGAGGAGATCTGGAACGACACCGACGGTGCCGTCGACGCCGTGGTCTCTGGCGTCGGCACCGGCGGCACCATCTCGGGCGTCGGCCAGGTGCTGAAAGCCCGCAAGGCCTCGCTGAAGATGGTCGCCGTCGAGCCCGAAGCCTCGCCGGTGCTGTCGGGCGGCGCGCCCGGCCCGCACAAGATCCAGGGCATCGGGGCCGGCTTCGTGCCCGGTATTCTGGATCGCGGTGTGATCGACGAGATCATCCAGGTCAGCAATGACGACGCCTTCGCCATGGCCCGCCGCTCGGCCGCGGTCGAGGGCCTGCCGGTCGGCATCAGCTCCGGCGCCGCCCTGACCGCCGCCTTCGATCTGGCCCTCCGCGACGACTATGCCGGCAAGCTGATCGTGGCGATCATCCCCAGCTTCGCGGAACGCTACCTGTCCACGGCCCTGTTCGACGGGCTCTGATCACACGGCAATGATCCTGGGCGTGGCGTTGTCCTGTTCGGCGGGACGACGCCGCGCCCATGTTCCCTGACCTCCGGGGTCTCGCCGCTGTCACAGGGCGGGCTTGGCCACCATCAGCCAGACAATGCCGAGCACCGCCGCAAAGGCGGGAAAGCCCAGCACGAACCACAGCCTGAACAGACGGAAATAGCGTTCAGGCAAGGGAGCGCCGCTCTCGGCCGCCTGGAGGGCGAGGTCGCGCAACCGGATCTGGATCCAGACCACGGGCAGCCAGCAGAGACCCGTCACGACATAGAGCACAAGGCTCAGGCCGATCCAGCCTGACAGCAGCGGATAGCCGGCCAGATGGGCCAGGGCGGCGCCGGTGATCGGCTGAAGGATCACGGCCGAAGCCGTGAACACGGTGTCGGCCAGCACCACGATCCCGGCGGTGTGGGCGATCACGGCCGGATCGCGGCTGCGGTGGGCCATCAGCATGAAGAAGGCGATGCCGGCTCCGGTGCCCAGCAGGACCGCCGCCCCGATCACATGGGCCACCTTCAGGAGGATGTAGAGGTCCATCAACGCTCGTCCAGCAGGGCCAGGGCCGTCAGGGCCAGGAAGGCGGCGGGAATGCTCTTGAGCAGCGGCCCCATCGGATCGAGCCACAGGTCCGGGCGGACCAGGGCGCCGCCGATCAGATAGGCCGCCGTGATCAGCAGCATGCCCTGCAGGCTGCGGGCCGTGGTCGGCCGCCAGGCCAGGAGCAGCGCCAGACCTATATCGGCCAGGCTTCCGGTCACCACCGCCTGAGCCGCCAGCCCGGCCTCCATCCCGGACGTGGTCAGCACGGCGACGGCGGCGTCAAATCCGACTGTCAGGCCGATCAGGCCCGACAGCAGCCAGAAGCCAAACAGGCAGGTCAGAATGGCCGGCTTGGCGAAATAGGCGCGGGCGAACCAGCGCTCCTGCACGCCCGAGGGCGCGGCGGTCAGCAGGGCGTCGAAGGACCTGAGCTGCAAGCCCAGAGTCGCGGCGTCTTCTGCCCGACCGCGCACACCCATCCGCAACTGCTCGAGCGCTGCGGTGCGCATCGGACTGCGCCAGCCGAGCCAGGCCAGGCCATCACTCACGGCGGCCGTCGCCCGGGCCAGGACGAGCGGCAGTCGCACCACCGGCGCGGGACGCAGGCCCAGCCAGAGGCGCAGACGGCCGACCAGGTCCACGAGGGTCAGGACCTCTGAATGGACAAGGTCGAGACTGACCCGCGACGGCGCGTCTGGCCTGACGCAGCGGGCGACCGCGAGGGCCAGGTCCTCGGCCCCTATCGTCTGGACGAGGCTATCGGCATGAACCAGGGGGCTGATGCCCGGGAAACCCGCCAGGCCGCGCAATAGGGCTGTGCCGCCATAGGCCGAGGGCGCGAAAACCAGGCCGGGACGCAGGATGATCCAGTTCAGGGGCGACTGGGCCAGCAGGGCCTCCGCCTCCAGCTTGGTGGCATTGAAGGCCGTGGCCCGCTCGGGTCCAACCCCGGCGGCCGAGACATGAACCAGCCGGTGAACGCCGGCCGCTTCGCAGGCCTCGGCCAGACGACGGACCCCGTCGACATGCACTGCGCGCAGGTCGTCGCGGGGACTGTCCTGAAGGGCACCGGCGCAATTGACCACCACCTCGACGCCTCCGAGCAGGGCGACCCAGTCGGCGACCGTGGCCTCCGCCAGGTCGGCGCGCTTCCAGTCGAGGGCAGGAAAGCGTCGGCGGGCCGCGTCGAGGTCACGCCCCAGGCCCAAGACCTCATGGCCATCGACCACAAGCCGCGCCGAAACATAGGAGCCGATGAGCCCATAGGCCCCGATAACCGCGATGCGCATCAGCGAGTCTTATCGTCTGAGTTTGTGCGGGTGAAGCTTCACAATCGCGGCCTGCGGCTTGGCGGGTGTGGTCCGTACATTGGGCCCCCGCAGTGGGCCCACCCTCGTCAAGGCGACAGGTGCTCCCCTAGGGCGTGGCAGCGGCGGGCGTCCGGATCGCCGCGTCCCGCTGGTCCGGGGACAGTACCTGAGCCAGGGCGGCGTAGAGCTCGATCGGATCGATCGGCTTGGCCACATGGGCATTCATGCCGGCGGCCCGGCAGGCGTCCCAGTCCTTGGGCGTGGCCGAGGCGGTGACCGCGATCACCGGCGTGTCGCGATTGGGCCCTGAGCCACTGCGCAGGACGCGGGTGGCCTCGCGCCCGTCCATGCCGGGCATGTAGACATCCATCAGCACCGCATCGAAGATCTCGGAAGACAGCATCTCAAGGGCTTGCTCGCCGGATTCCGCCAGGCTGGCCTCGACCCCGAAGGGCTGCAGGACCAGTTCGATGGCCCGGCGGTTGACGACATGGTCGTCGACCACCAGCACCCGGGTCCCTGCCACCGATGGGCCGACCTCGCCGACCTGCGGTGCCTCCGCGGCCTCGACCTGCAGGCCCAGGGTAAAGGTAGCCCCCTGCCCCTCGACGCTGCTGACGACCAGGTCCCCGCCCATTAGTCGGGCCAGTTCCCGGCTGATCACCAGGCCCAGGCCTGAACCGCCATGCTGGCGCACGACGCTGGTGCTGAGCTGCTCGAACGGCGTGAACAGCCGGGCCATGTCGGCCTGCGAAATACCGGCCCCCGTATCGACGATCGTGATCTTCAGATGGTACCCGGAGCCCTCTTCCCGGCTGTCCAGGCGCACCTCGACCGCGCCGCGGTCGGTGAACTTGATCGCATTGGAGAGCAGATTGTTCAGCACCTGCCGCAAGCGCAGGGCATCGCCCGACACCCATTTCGGCTGGGAGGCCACTCCGACGACCCGCAGCCTAAGGCCCTTCTTGGCCGCTTCCGGCCGCCAGAGGCGCAGGGTGTCCGACAGGGTCTGGCGAAGATTGAACGGGGCCTTTTCGACGGCCATCCGGCCGACCTCGAGTCGCGAGAAGTCCAGCAGATCATTGAGCAGGGCCCGCATCAGGCCACCGGCGTCGCTGATCAACTGGGCATGGATCTTGGAACTGGCCTCGGGGACCTCGCTGTGCAGGCGCGCCGCCCCGGCCAGGATGGCGCTGATCGGGGTGCGCAGCTCATGACTGATCATGGCGACAAAGGCGGACTTGGCGGCCACGGCCTCCTCCGCCTCCTGTCGGCGCAGCTCGGCCTCATGCTTGGCGTCGGCCTCGGCCTGAAGAGCCGCCGACAGGGTCCGGCTGGCGACGGCGACCGAAATGATCAGCAGGGCGGCCCCGACCCAAAGCACATTGGCCAGGGGCGCGTCCGGATTGGCCGTGCGGGCGATCAGGGGCGCTGCCAGCAGATAGACCAGGTGGGGCAAGGCGGCCGACAGGGTCGCCGATCTCAAACTGCCATTGACGACGATCACATTGAGCAGGGACCCCGCGATCAGCATGGCCCCCAGGGTCGGCGCAAACCTCAGATCTGAGGCAAACAGCGGCAGGGCCAGAAAGCCGAAAGTGGCCGAGGTGAGGAACGGCGAAACCGTCAGCGCCCAGCGGCGCCAGGGTGACGGAGTCGCTTCGGGGTGAGCCGCCACCGAACGGGTTGCCCACTGCTCGCCGAGCAGGGCCAGAAGATAGACACCGGCCCAGATCCAGATCCAGTCCATGCCGGCGGCAAGGTAGAGGGCCACGGTGATCGTGGCGGTGGCAAACAGGCGCAGATAGATGTTGGCCATACGCGAAGCAGCAGCGCGTGCCAGGTTCCGCTGCGATTCACTGACCCCCATAGGCGCCTTGTCCCCCGGCCTGACGCTTTACGCTTGCACCGGCCTTTTCAGCACCGATCCCTGAGTTGACGTGAAGCACCAGCGTCCCGTCAATGGGCTCGCCACCGACATTTCCGTGGGGAGGCCGCAAATTTCGTGGCGTTCCCGGCCTCCGGGAGAATCTCTAAGGGCAAATTCTACCCCAAACTCCGCCCAGCATGCGCCCCTGTCGGCTAGGGTCGCGGGCCGAAGGCGCGCTCCAGATCGGCCGCCTCGACCCCGTCGATCTCCAGGCGCTTGAGGCGCGCGGTCGCGCCCGCCGCCAGGCGGACAGCGGATTTTGGCAGGCTAAGGCTCTTGGCGATGAAGCCGATCAGGGCGGCATTGGCCTCGCCCTCCACCGGGGCGCTGGCCACACGGACCTTCAGATAGGGCCGCCCCTCGGCGTCGAGGGCCCAGCCGTCCGCGCCGTCGCGCCCGCCGCGCGGCGTCAAGCGGACGGCCAGTTGCATGGATCAGCCCAGCAGGCCGATCAGGGTGAACTTCAGTGACGGCAGGAGAATGTCCTTCACGCCGGTGATCAGCAGCAGCACCACGATCGCGCTGAGATCGACGCCGCCCAGGGGCGGGATGATCCGCTGGAACGGCCGCAGGACCGGACCTGTCACCCGGTCGAGGAAGGTGCTGACCTGATAGACGGCCGGGTTGCGCAGGTTGATGACGTCGAACGCCACGAGCCAGCTCATGACGGCCGAGATGATGATGGCCCACCAGAGCAGGCCGAGCAGTGCCGAAGCGATGAAGAAGGCGAAGGTGATAATGGCGGCCATGGGTTTCCCGTCCGAGTCTTCCGCTTCTTGCCGCGCCTTGCCCGCGCTGGCAAGCAAAGCCGACCGGGGCAGCTTGACGCGAGCCCCGCCCCGCCTTATTCCCGCGCTTCCTTGGGGCCGTAGCTCAGATGGTAGAGCGCCTCGTTCGCAATGAGGAGGTCAGGGGTTCGATTCCCCTCGGCTCCACCAAGGACTTCCGGAAATCCTGATCTTCAGCTCGGCCTCGTGGCGGCAAATCGCGTCTCTGGTAGCGGTCGCGGTCACAGGTGCTGCAGCAAAACCGTGAGCCCGACGCAAGCCCCATGCGCATTGATGGCGGATGGGGACATGTTCTTGCCCCCCGGATGTAGAACTGCGACATTCTGACACAGGCAGCGGGGTCGAGCCCCCCGCGACCACACGTCACAGGCGTCACGGATCTGGCGTCCAGCCTCTGGAGGCCGGTGCCCCCGTCCGTCAGTGCGCCTCGTCCCAACTGAGGGCCGCCCGGGCCTCGACGGTCAGGGGCACAGACATGGCCACGGCCGGCGTGGCAGCACCTTCCATCACCCGGCGCGCCACGGCGCAGGTCGCCTCGGCCTCGTTGCTAGGCGCCCAGGGCCTGAGCGCGCTTGCCCGCTCAGGGCGGAGTGTCCTGGCTTGGAACTGTACCAATGCAAGGCGGGCCCGCCGTGAAGGCGGCGAGCCCGTTTCGCGGAAACCCTGTTGAAAGCGTGAGGCTTAGAACTCTTCCCACTCTTCCTTGACCGCAACAGCGGCCGAGCTACGGCCCGGACGGACAGCGGTCTGCGGACGTTCGCGCGGCGGCGGCGGCGCGGCGCGGTTGGCCGCCTGGGCGGCCTGGGCCGCGCCCCCGGCGGAAACCTTGAAGCGGCCGACCAGATTGGCGAGCTCGCTGGCCTCGCCCTTCAGGGCGTGGGTGGCGGCGGTGGCCTGTTCGACCATGGCCGCGTTCTGCTGAACCACCTGATCCATCTGGTTCACGGCCTGATTGACCTCGTGCAGACCCGTGGACTGCTCGGTGGCCGAGGCGGCGATCTCGTTGACCAGGGCGTCGATCGAGGCGACCTGGGTGACGATGCGCTGCAGGGCCTCGCCCGTCTGGCCCACCAGATTGACGCCCGTGCCGACCTGCTGGGTCGAGGTCGAGATCAGGACCTTGATCTCCTTGGCCGCGTCGGCCGAGCGCTGGGCGAGCGCCCGCACTTCCTGTGCCACGACCGCGAAGCCGCGACCCGCCTCACCCGCGCGCGCCGCTTCGACGCCGGCGTTCAGGGCCAGAAGATTGGTCTGGAACGCGATCTCGTCGATCACCCCGATGATGTTGCCGACCTTCTGCGAGGACCCCTCGATCTCGGTCATGGCCGCGACGGCCTGGCTGACGATCTCGCCCGAGCGCTGGGCGTCGGTGCGGGCATTGGCCACCACCTGCGAGGCCTCCTTGGCGCCCGAGGCCGTCCGGCGGACCGTGGCGGTGATCTCGTCAAGGGCCGCGGCGGTTTCTTCCAGGCTGGCGGCCTGCTGCTCGGTGCGGCGCGACAGGTCATCAGAAGCCCGGGCAATCTCCTCCGCGCCGGCGCTGACGCCGCCGGTGGTGGCGGTGATCGCCTTCATCGTGACCAGCACGCGTTCGGCCGCGGCGTTGAAATTGGCCTTCAGGCCTTCGGCCTTCGGCGAGAACGGTATCGTGATGCGGTGCGTCAGGTCGCCCGAGGCCAGGTGATCGAGGGCCTCATTGAGGGCGGCGAAATTGGCGGCATCGCTGCGGGCCATCTCGCTCTTCTCGTCCTCGTTGGCGGCGCGCTCGGCCTCGACGGCACGGCGCTGATGGGCAGCGTCGGACTCGATGCGGATCTTCTCGAGCGCGGCCTCCTTGAAGTGGCTGACGGCGGCGGCCATCTGGCCGATCTCGTCCTTGCGGCCGGCGGCCGGCACGGCCACCGAATGGTCGCCCGAGGCCAGTCGGCGCATGGCGGCGGTCATGGCGGCGACGGGACCGGCGATGCCGCTGGTCAGCAGCAGGCCGCTGGCCAGGGCGATGGCGGCGGTGACCAGGATGCCGATGGCCAGGGTCAGGGTCGAGGCGGTCGAGGCCTTCCTCTGGGCGGCGGCTTCGGCGGCGACCACGGCCTCGGAGTCGTCGACGATGGCCTGGATGGCGTTTTCGACCGGCTCGACGGCCTTGTCGGCGATGCCGTCATGCTTGACCAGGTCGATGGCCTGAGGGCGGGTCAGGGGATCGCGGCCCAGGCTCAGGGCGGGCTCGATGGCCTGCGCGCGATAGTCGGCATAGGCGGCGTCAACGGCGGCGATGCGAGCCAGATCGGCCTCGTCGCCCTTGTTCAGCTCGCGCAGCTTGTCCAGCGCCGCCAGGAACTTGGGCTTGTGGGCCTCCTCCAGCCGCTTGACGTAGTATTCATCGCCCGACAGCAGGAAGCCGCGCAGCGAGTTTTCCTGCCGGGTCAGGCGGAAGGCTGCAGTGTCGGCGGCGCGCAACGACTGATGGGCCCGCTCTGTCCGCTCGAAGGACTTGGTCAGGCTCTGCGTATTGGCGTAGAGCGCCGCGCCCATCAGCATGATCGTAGCGAGCATGACGGCAAACACCGTCATCAGCTTTTGCGGAATTCTCAGATCGCCGAAAGACACAGCCAACTCCTGGATAGCGCGACGGTGCCTTCAAACCCTAGATATAACAGAGATTTAAGTCTGAATCCGAGGCAAGGCACCAGCCCTAGCCATGCTTTGAAATCGGTTGACACGGCATTAACGATGGCGCCGCGTAATGTCGCACCCCGGCCCGTTTCGCCACTATCCTGATCAGTGCGCCTCGTCCCAGTTGAGGGCCGCCCGGGCTTCGACGGTCAGGGGCACCGACATGGCCACGGCCGGCGCAGCAGCGCCTTCCATCACCCGGCGGGCCACGGCGCAGGTGGCCTCGGCCTCGGCCTCTGGGGCTTCGAAGACCAGTTCGTCGTGCACCTGGAGCAGCACCTTCGACGACAGGCCCGCCTCGACCAGGGCCGCCGGCATGCGGATCATCGCCCGGCGCATCACATCGGCTGCCGCCCCCTGGATCGGCGCATTGATCGCCGCCCGCTCGGAGAACTGCCGCTGGGCCGCCGACTTGGCGTGGATGTCGGGGATGTTGATCTTCCGACCGAAGATCGTCGTCACATAGCCGTGCTCGCGCACGAAGGCCTTGGTGGCGTCCATATAGGCCTGGATGCCGGGGAAGCGTTCGAAATAGGTCTTGATATAGGCCCCGGCCTCGCCCTGGCCGATGCCCAGCTGGTTGGCGAGACCAAAGGCGGAAATGCCGTAGACGATGCCGAAATTGATCGCCTTGGCCCGGCGGCGCACCTCGCTGGGCATGCCTTCGATCGGCACGCCGAACATTTCCGAGGCGGTCATGGCGTGGATGTCGAGGCCCTCCTGGAAGGCCTTCTTCAGTTGCGGGATGTCGCCGATATGGGCCAGCAGGCGCAGCTCGATCTGGCTGTAGTCGGCGCTGATCAGCAGCTTGCCCGGCGCAGCCACGAAGGCCTTGCGGATCTTGCGGCCTTCCTCGGTGCGGATCGGGATGTTCTGCAGATTGGGATCGGACGAGGACAGCCGCCCGGTCGTGGTCGCGGCCAGGGCATAGGAGGTGTGGATGCGGTTCTCGCTGCCCGGCGCGATGGCCGCGATCAGGTTGTCGGTATAGGTGCCCTTCAGCTTGGACAGCTGGCGCCAGTCCAGCAGGACGCGCGGCAGCTCGTGCTCCAGGGCCAGGCCCTCCAGCACGTCGCTGTCAGTCGACCACTGGCCGGTGGCGGTCTTCTTGCCGCCCTTCAGGCCCATCTCGCCGAACAGCACGTCGCCAACCTGCTTGGGACTGCCCAGATTGAACGGATGGCCGACCAGGGCCTGGGCCTTGGCCTCGAACTCGGCCATGCGCATCGAGAACTCGTTGGACAGCCGCCTCAGGGTCTCGGGATCGACGCGGATGCCCTCGTTCTCCATCGCCGCCAGCACCGGCGGCAGGGGGCGCTCCAGGGTCTCATAGACGGTCAGCAGGCCGCGCGCCGCCAGCTGGGGCTTCAGGATCGCATGGAGCCGCAGGGTGACGTCAGCGTCCTCGGCCGCATAGGCCGTGGCCTCGACCAGGCCGACATGCTTGAAGCTGATCTGGCTCTTGCCGGTGCCGGCCACCTGTTTGAACGGGATCGGCTTGTGGCCCAGCCACAGCTCTGACAGCTCGTCCATGCCGTGGCCGTGCAGTCCGGCCTCCAGCACATAGCTGATCAGCATGGTGTCATCGATCGGCGAGACCTGGACGCCATAGCGCGACAGGACGGCGATATCGTACTTGCCGTTCTGGGCCACCTTCAGCACGGCCGGGTCTTCCAGCATCGGCTTGAGCACGGCGATCGCCTCGACCAGCGGGATCTGTTCCAGGCTGGCGGCGGTCTCGAAGGCCAGGCCCTCGGCCTTTTCCTCATGGGCCAGAGGGATGTAGCAGGCCTCGCCCGGCGCCAGGGCCAGAGACACCCCGACCAGGCCGGCGGTGGCGGAACCCAGGGCGTCAGTCTCGGTGTCGAAGGCCACCAGCCCCCTGGCCGTGGCCCGGTCGACCCAGGCCTGCAGGGTGGCCAGGTCACGCACGCAGGCATAGGCGCTGGTGTCGATGGCAACCGGCTCGGCGACCGGGGCCGCGGCGGCGCGGGCGGCGGCACCCGCATAGGACACGGTGGCCACCGGGGCCGTCGGCGTCGTTCCGGCCGGGCGGTCCAGGGTGCGCGGCGCGGCGGCGGCGCTGCCGTCCCCGACCCGGCGGGCCAGGGTGCGGAACTCCATGGCCTCGAGGAAGGCCTGCAGCACGTCCTTGTCAGGCTCGCGCAGGGTCAGGTCGGCGATCGGTTCCGGCAGGGGCGTATCGCAGTCCAGCTGCACCAGCTGGCGCGACAGGCGGATCTGGTCGGCGAAGGCGATCAGGGTCTCGCGCCGCTTGGGCTGCTTGATCTCGCCGGCCCGGGCCAAAAGGGTGTCGAGGTCGCCATATTCATTGATCAGCTGCGAGGCCGTCTTGATGCCGATCCCCGGGGCGCCGGGCACATTGTCGACACTGTCGCCGCACAGGGCCTGAACATCGACGACCTTGTCGGGATAGACGCCGAACTTCTCGAACACCTGCTCGCGATCGATACGCACGCCCTTCATCGGGTCGAACATCGAGACCCCGTCCCCGACCAGCTGCATCAGGTCCTTGTCGGACGAGACGATGACGGTCTCGCCGCCCAGCTCGCGGACCCGGCAGGCATAGGCGGCAATCAGGTCGTCGGCCTCATAGCCGGGCAGTTCGATGGCCGGGACACCGAAGGCCAGGGTGGCCTCGCGCACCAGCGGAAACTGCGGCACCAGATCCTCCGGGGCCGGCGGGCGGTGGGCCTTGTACTGGTCGTAGAGCTTGTTGCGGAAGGTCTTTTCCGAATGGTCCCAGATCACCGCCAGGTGGGTGGGCGCATCGCCCTGCATGTCGCGCAGCAGCTTCCACAGCATGTTGCAGAAGCCCTGCACCGCACCGACCGGCAGGCCGTCACTCTTGCGGGTCAGGGGCGGCAGGGCGTGATAGGCGCGGAAGAGATAGGCCGAGCCGTCGACCAGGAACAGCCGCACGGCCGGGCCGTCTGCGGGCATGGTCGGGGAAGGAGCAGAATCGGCGGGCGCAGCGGTGTCGGTCATGGCCGGACCATAGGCTGGCGGCCGGGCGGCGGGAAGAGTTGGCGGGGTGGGATGCGCGTCAGCGGATAGGGGACATGCTGAGGGGCGGTTCAGGGTGGTGAGTGGGCCGCCAGCAGGGCAGTTTGGCCCCATGTCAAAGCTACCCGTAAATCCGCTTGCTTGGCTCGAACCCGACCGTCGTTGGCTCTATCTCGCACTGCTGGTGCTCACTCATCATCGGCTCACCGCAGGCCGACTTGCAGTGGCCCGCCATGTCCTGCTCGTTGAAATGGAAATCTACGATGACCCGCACCAAGGCGTGGGGTGCTGGCTATTCCCAAATGAAGAACTGCTGCTGGATCGGCTGGGCCAGCAACTTCAGATCGTCGGCACCTCGGTGGGTGACGATGGCTGGAGTCAGATCGTCCAAACGGCAACCGACTTGCGCTCTCATCTCGAAGCAAATGGCATCGGGCGCCCGCTACCCAACGTCCGCTAAGGGTCGGAAGCGGAAATCAGCCCACCCCCGAAACCTGACATACGACGTTCGGCCCCGAAGCGGACATCGCGAAGGTCAGAGAAGGGTGGAAAGTGGACTCAGGCGCGCTACTGTACTGGCCCAGCTAATCGAGCGCACGATGACAAATCGGGATCAGCCGCCCCAAGTCGCACCCCTATCTATGCGAAGAGGGCCCTTGCTTCTGACTGTGGCCTGCTTCGCGCTAGCGCTTCCTATCCAGATGCTGGATTTCGTTGGTCGGGTGGGGATTGTGTGGAAGCTACTGATGCTCGCACTTATGGTGACAGGAAGCGTGGTGTTTTGGCGTGAAAGGCGGCGGGCGCGCAAACCCCCGTCGGAGAGCTAGGCCGGAGCTCCAAGACCAGCAATGGGTCGGAAGCACGCTTTGCCTTCCCGCCCGAAAGCGGACGCCCCGCGTCCCGCTGATCCTTAAATCTCCTGGAGGCTGCAGCGTGCCGGTCTGTCCAGGTTGGTCAAGGACTGGCCTGCGGCCAGCCGCTTCGCGGCGGCGCAGAGCGCCGTCCTTGAGCAACCTGGACAGACCGGCGATCGTCTCGCCGTGAGATTTAAGGCTGGCTCCCGCGTGGGCGCGAAGCCGGGGCGGTGCTTCGCCGGCCAACGCCGCAGGCCCCCTCCTGACCTGCTGCGCAGGTCGTCCTCCCCCCTGCGGGGGGAAGATGAAGGACGGCGACCCGTAGGAGCCAAGTGCGGGGATAGCGATCGCGCCATCCCCGGATCGGCGCGGGGACTAACAACCCTCTCCCAGAGGGAGAGGGCGGGGTCCGCCGCGTAGCGGTGGGAGGGTGAGGGGTTTGCGAAGCCCTTCCGGACAGGGCACGGCCTGAGGTGCGACAACGGTTGACGGTGTAACGCCTCACCCTCCCACGCCAGCGTTGGCCCCTCCCTCTCCCTCTGGGAGAGGGTCGAAGGAACGAGGACCCACCCGGGCGTTCAGCAAACTTATCCGACGCGCTGAAACCTCCCGTATTCTGTCCCCACCTCGTCGCGAGGAAAGGGCGCAGGGCCAGCGACCATTGCGGCGGCGGGGGGTGATCGAGCGGGACTGGGCTTCAGGGGGATACTGAAGCGCGTCCGGGGACCTGGTTGCTGGCCAGACCCGCCCGCCGTCGGCGTGGTTGAAGGCAAAAGGGCGTGTCTGGCTGTAAGCCCGTCCTCTTCGACCGCCGGAACGCGCTGGAAACGGCG